>NZ_JADHDU010000001.1 GCF_016820495.1 Planococcus beigongshangi
AAGAACCGTTGTTCACGGAAAGAGGCATAATGAATGTTAATGGAACAGATTCTCTCACGGGAAAATTTAATACGTGCCCTGAACCGAGTGGTTCGGAATAAAGGAAGCCACGGTGTCGACGAAATGCCCGTACAAAACCTGCGAGCGCATGTCATCGAACACTGGGACACCATGAAAATGGAACTTCTGTCGGGAACCTATCAGCCGCAGCCGGTCCGCAGGGTCGAAATCCCGAAACCTGATGGCGGCGTGCGCCTGCTTGGCATCCCAACCGTGATTGATCGGTTCATTCAACAGGCGATTGCCCAGGTTTTGTCTTCTATTTATGACCCAACGTTTTCTGATCATAGCTATGGGTTCCGACCAAAACGGAGCGCTCATGACGCAGTAAAGAAAGCGAAAAGGTTTATCACAGAAGCCAATCGCTGGGTGATCGATATCGACTTGAAGAAATTCTTCGACCGGGTGAATCATGACAAGCTCATGGGGCAACTGGCGAAGCGAATCGAGGATAAGCGTCTGCTTCAGCTCATCCACAAATATCTGAAGACCGGCATCATGATAAACGGAGTCGTGATGAACAGTGAGGAAGGCACTCCGCAAGGAGGTCCTCTCAGCCCGCTGCTCTCGAACATTGTCCTGGATGAACTGGACAAGGAGCTCGAAAAGCGTGGTCACTCGTTTGTCCGCTACGCCGATGACTGCAACATCTACGTGAAAACACCGAAAGCAGGCAACCGGGTCATGAAGTCGGTGACTTCATTTATAGAAGGAAAGCTGAAGTTGAAAGTGAATACCAGCAAATCAGCTGTAGACCGACCATGGAAGCGGAAATTCCTTGGCTTCAGCTTTACTTCCCATAAAGAACCGAAGGTGCGGATTGCGAAAGCGAGCATAAACCGGATGAAAGACAAAGTTCGGGACATCACCTCACGAAGCAAACCGTATTCGATGGAAAAGCGAATTGAAAAGCTGAACCAGTACCTGACGGGGTGGTGCGGTTATTTTGCGTTGGCGGATACGCCAAGCGTATTCAAAGACCTAGAATCGTGGATTCGAAGAAGGCTCCGCATGTGCATGTGGAAAGATTGGAAGAAGCCGAGCACGAAAGTGAGAAAACTCATCGGAATGAGCATCCCGAAAGGGAAGGCTTATGAATGGGGCAACTCGCGAAAGAGTTACTGGCGAATTTCAAAGAGTCCTGTATTGCATAGAGCCCTCGGAAACTCCTACTGGAGTTCCCAAGGGCTCAAAAGTCTGATAGCACGTTATGAAACTTTGCGTCATATATCTTAATTGAACCGCCGTATACCGAACGGTATGTACGGTGGTGTGAGAGGTCGGGAGTTAATCGCTCCCTCCTACTCGATTCTCCCCGAAAGCATATTGAATTCCCCGTACTCTTACCTGCAGCCATTGCGTTTCGCCATTCCCCAGCAGAAACGGGTACATTTGTTTGTGTTCGATTATCTCGTTCGTCATGACTTTTTGGATCGAGTGAAGTTCGCTTATTTTCCCATGTTGCTCCAATTGCTCGAAATAGTCGGATCCCGGTTTCCATAAGGAACCCCTTACATCATGTTCGCTGCAAAAGTCCATCCATGCTTGATTCACTCCGATAATCTTTCCGTCATCATCAACGGCAATCAGAAATTCATCGATTGTATTAATCCATTCCTGAATTTGCCTGTCGTTCTTTTCCAATAAGTACACGTCCTTTTCTTATAATAAATTAACTATTCTGAAATAATTTTAAAGTAAATTTTTTTTACTAATAACTGCTGGTAGAACGGAAATTCATTTTTTAAGTATAGTGAAAAATCTTTATTCCCACTTACAGATATATTCGTTAGCAGAGTTGACTTCTATTTCAAATGTTCTGATCAACTCACACATACTATAAAACAGGAGGAGTTGTGAACGGGACATCTTTTTAATTTTGTTGTCGTCTATGTATTCGACGGAATCTATCTTTTTATTAAAGTAATGCAACTCGGTATATAAGGGCAGGTTGATGACACTGTTCAATCCATTTTTTGACAGTTGAAAGCTCGACAATTGATAGATGGAGCCTTCGATATACTGACTGCTCCAAGAAAACATCAGCACCAAATTATCACTTTCCATGACATGGATCGTTTCTTCTTTGGTTGCAAGCATAACTTCAATTGTTTTTCCAACGAACTTTTTCAAATTTTCCAGGTCTACCTCAGACAAAGAAGGCTTTCGCTTAAAGATGAACGTCTTGAATATCCTTTCAAGCATTATAATGAATGCAAATGTCTTATTATTTTACTCAACAAGTATCATAGAATTAATTTAGGTATATTAAAACAAGACTTAAGACCCAATTTAAAAAAAGTCATAATAAGCAGGTATCTTTATTTTCTGAAAATAATCAAATTTTTAGCTAAAAGGCTATTCTACTTGGATTTTTTCGCCATTGATAATTTGATATTTTCAGTAAATTACTATTTGTTATTTTTAAAATAGAATATGTTTTCTGTCATTTTTCAATAATTTTCTATTTTGCTTGTTTTTTATTAACAAGTTGATTTTACGATAAAGGAGAATAATGGAGAATCCAAAGTAAGAACAAAGATGCTCTAAGAGGATTTATAAACTTTCAGATCTTTTGATTCTTACATTTTATACTCTTTAATGGATTGCTATAATTTCGGTTAAATTTGGTTTACATATCATGAATTTATCGGAAGAAGATTGATGAGGTCAACATCTATCGCCAGAAAAAAAGGAAGCCCAAAAGCGAAATCTATTCGCCGCTTGGCCTTCCTCTTTTGAGTCGGTTATTCCTCGTTCTCCAATTTTTCTATCAATCTTTTCATCTCGGCAATTTCTTCACGCTGCGTCTTGATGATCGCATCAGCCAGCTCTCTCGCTCGCGGATCTGAAATGTCTGCCCGTTCGCTGGTCAGGATGGCGATGGAATGGTGGGGAATCATCGCTTTCATCCATCCGGTGTCTTCTATTAATACCTGGCTGCGCACAAGCCATAGCGAAAGCGCGAATACCACAGCACTGCCGGCTAAAATAAAAGAATTTGCCTTTTTGTTTTTATACATCGGCCACATGAATAACATCATGACAATGGCCATCACAGAACCCATGATCAAAGCCATGTAGATTCTTGTTTCACTGAGTGTGATATGTTCGAATTGAAAAACATTTAAAAACATCAGCCAATACATCAGGAATGTAGAAGTTGCAATCATGACTCCGAATTTCACATAGTTGTTCACAGAATCCTCTCCTTATATCATTTTAATTAACGTTATCAACGATTTTTGTCTAGTTGGAATGAATGCCTTCCTTATCTGTATACCATTTGAAGTATTGAATAAACTCCATAGAAAATGCACAAAATACTATGGGAGAAAGGGTTCAAAAAACTCCCCCGCTGCTCTTTTAAGCCGGCTTATGCTCAAAGTACGAAAAAAACCGCTAATTTATAGGGGAATTAGCGGCCTTTCTTTGAACTGCCTATTCATCGATTTTATCAATACATGGAAGAACTATGGTACTGTCATTTCAAAAATTACTCCGCTGATAATTCATCTTCAGTCACCCACTTATGATTGGTGACTTCCTCTCCTCCAGTAGTAGGGACGAAATCAACCATATAGACGGTCGTCTGTTCGGCAGAATCAATCGTAGCCGTTGCACCGTCCATTCCTTCCATATGGTCGGCGGAAATGGTCGCTTCATCGCCTGCTTCCAGTGGTTCATCTCCCGGGTTTTCCAGTTCTTCATGAATCACCCATTTGTGGTTTTCCACCGGTTCGCCGCCAGTCTCAGGCGTGTAGGTCAAGGCATAAGCGGTTGTATCGTAAGCTCCGACAATTGTTGCTTCAGCACCTTTCATGCCTTCCATGTGATCCGTTTCAATAATGGCCTGGCTTCCGACTTCAAATGTTGGATTTTGGGCTTCTTGCAAATCATCCGGCACTTCACCTGAACCGGAATGGTCCATGTTCATGTGTTCGGAATCCCACTCATATTTTCTTCGGTTGCGTTGTCCATGTCCATCGGTTCTTCACTCGTCCCGCTATCTGTATTGCAGGCGCTTAATGTGATGGCTGCCACAAGCGACAGCATCCCCATCATCCATCTGTTTTTCGGCATTTCAATCTCCTTCTTTCTGCATTTGTCTGTAGTTACTTTACCCCTTAACTTTGCATATTGTGTGCAGGAATCATGACATTTTCTATTTGGTGGAAATAGCCGCCCGATTGTGGCAAGTCCGTGAACCGCCGGATAAGTTCTCATTTATATAGAAGAAACTGCACAAAAAATCGAGATTTTTTCGCTAAACTGGAGGAGTACAATGATTTTTAGAAAAAACAATTTGGAGGAATAATCAAATGACAAAAAAGAGAATATTGACAAGTATGCTGTCGGCTTTGCTTTTAGTGGCAGGCTGCAGCACCGATACAGCAGAATCATTCGAAGTGCCGTTTGAAGGCAAAATGGATCATGTTCATGGGATGGGTTATGCAGGAAATGAGAACGGACTGTATTTTGCCTCGCATATCGGGCTGAAAATTTACCGGGAAGAGGGCTGGTTCGAAACGACGGATAATTTTCATGATTATATGGGCTTTAATGCAACAGATGAAGGATTTATTACGTCGGGTCACCCAAGTGCAGATTCGGAGTTGCCCAATCCGCTGGGAATCCAGCGCAGTATCGACAGCGGTGAATCCATTGAGGAGATTGCGTTTCAGGGAGAAACGGATTTTCATGCCATGGCGGTGGGATACAGCAGTAACGACATTTTCCTGATCAATCCGGCCAAGAATTCCCTACTGGAAGCCGGCGTATATAAAAGCGGTGATGAAGGCGAATCATGGGAACCTGTGAAAGCTGAAGGACTGGAAGGGGAAGTAGCTGCACTCGCCCTTCACCCGACGGATTCGAACTTTGTCGCTGCAGCTACGGGGGCAGGGATTTATTTCTCGCGGGATGCCGGAGAAACTTTTAAAGCCATTACAAACGGAAGTGAAACAGGCACAGCGGTGCATTTCACCGAAGACCAGTTGTATTTCGGAAGCTACGGGACAGCGGCGGCTCTGGTGAAGTATACTATGGAAAATGAAGAACTCGAGCCGGTGGATACACCGGATCTTCCACAAGATGCCATCGCTTTTATTGCACATAACCCGATGGATGAAATGGAACTGGCAATCTACACATTTGAAGGCAATGGCTACTTGTCGGAAGACGGATTACAGACCTGGGAAACGCTGCTGAAAGAGGGAAAAACCAAGTAGAAACCAGCTAGCCGTTTGAAAGACGAACCAAATCCAACGGCATTCGGCATCAGTCTTTGTCTTGATTGCTGCTAACCAATCGACTTAAAGAGGGATGCCATGTTAAACAGGCTTGCATTGAAAATAGGTTTGCTGTTTTTTGTGTTTATTATCATCATTGAATCGGTTTTGTTTCTAACCCTGTACGTTACTTTTGTCAATGAACGGGTGGATGAAGTCATGACCAACCTGCTTGCAAGAGGGAACACCCACAGCGAAGTATTGGAAGACAGTTTTGAACCGGCGACATTGAACCATGTGGCGTTGATGGAATCGGCCTCCGATTTCATCGTCATCATCACGGATGCAGATGGCAACGAATTGACCCATTCCGATCTGATTGAACCTGAAATGAGGGAAGTGTTGGAACACACCGATTTTGATGAGGTTCTACAGGGAGGGAAGGTCGTGGAAGAGCGATGGGACAAAAAAGAGTTTATTGCGACGGACAGCCCAATCACCATTGAAGGAGAACATAGAGGCCACGTGTTCATGTTTGCGGAAACCAATCATATCAAAGGGATGGTCAGTCATTTGCGAAACCAATTCCTGATTGTTGGCCTGATTGCTGTCGGGTTGACCGTCATCACAATTTTTCTGCTATCCCGATTGATTACGTTGCCGTTGATTCGGATGAAAGAAGCGATGGAACAGTTAAGCGAAGGGCACCACGAGGTCAGCCTGAATATTGGCCGAAACGATGAGTTGGGAGAGCTGGCGAACGCCATCACTGCCCTATCCAGTGACTTGGAACATTTAAAAAATGAGCGGAATGAATTTTTGGCGAGTATTTCGCACGAGTTGCGGACGCCGTTGACCTATATCAAAGGATATGCCGATATCGCGAGCCGGCCGGATGCATCCGAGGAAGAGAAAAAGGAATACATTGGCATCATCCGGGAAGAGACGGCCCATTTGACGGAATTGATCCGGCAGCTGTTTGAGCTGGCTCAGATGGATCATAACCAGTTCGCCATTCAAAAAGAGGGATTTTCACTGGAGATGCTTTTTGCATCCGTCGTTGCCTTGGTTCGGCCAGCTTTTGACGAGAAACAGATTTCATTGGCTGTCCATTGTGAACATGAGATTGTCGCCTTCATTGATCCCGAACGTTTTCAGCAGGTATTGCTGAATGTCTTGGACAACGCCCGCAAGCATTCTCCTGAAGGAACACAAGTAGTGTTACAGGGAGTCCAAGATAAAGATACCATCACCATAAGTATCCGTGATGAAGGAGAAGGCATACCGGAAAAAGATCTTCCTTTTGTCTTTGAACGATTGTATCGGGTCGATAAATCCCGATCCAGACAGTACGGAGGAAGCGGTCTCGGCTTGGCGATTGCGAAAGAGATCGTCGAATCACACGGTGGCCTCATGACGCTTCAAAGTGAGTACGGACATGGGACTACCGTCCGGATCGAATTGGAAAAGGGGGATTCGCTTGCAGAAAGTCCTGTTGGTTGATGATGAAAAACGAATGCTGGATTTAGTGGCTTTGTATTTGAAGCCGCATCAGTACCTCTGTAAAAAAGCACTGGGAGCCCGTGAAGCCCTCGACTATTTGGAATCGGAACCTTTCGATCTCGTCTTACTGGATATCATGATGCCGGAAATGGATGGTTGGGAACTGTGCCGCGAAATCCGGAAATTTTCGGATGTGCCAATCATTATGCTGACGGCGCGGGAACAACAGGAGGATATTGTTAAGGGATTGAATCTTGGGGCGGACGATTACATCACAAAGCCGTTTAATGAAGATGAGTTGCTGGCCCGGATGGGGGCTTTGCTTCGCAGAAGAACTCCGAAAAACACCATTGAAGTGGATGGTTTGGTGTGGGACGAAGACCGGTTTGAACTCACGTACGGCAAACAGATCATCAAATTGACGCCAAAAGAATTTCTGATGGTGGGCCACCTGATGAAGAATGCCGATAAGGTGTTTACGAGAGAGCAGCTGATCCAGTTGATCTGGGGATTCAACTCGGAGACGGAAGGGCGGACCATCGATTCCCATGTGCGAAATGTCCGGGAAAAAATCCGCCAGTCCGGTTTTCCAGTCGATGAACATTTCCTCACCGTTTGGGGAATCGGCTACAAATGGATCAATGAAATGGAATAATACTAGATAAAGATAAAAGGCTCATCGGAAAATATCTCCAATGAGCCTTTTCGGGTAAATTACGCAACGTTACGGCAAGCTTCTGCACATCTGCGGCAAGCTTCCGCACAGCGTTTGCAATGGTCGTGATGGTCGGCGTGCTTCTCGCATTCATCTGCGCATGCTTCACAAATGGTTGCGCAAACGGCTGCCAGTTCGGAAACGAACGGCGAATTGCGGGTAATTGCATGTTCCAGAAATGCGCAAATGTCTGCACATTCACGGTCTAATCGAATACATTGGGCCATCATCTTCACATCTTCTTCCTGCAGACAAGCATCAAAACAATGGTTACATTCCGCCGCACAATCGTGCAATGCCTGAATCAATTCCTGATGTTGTTCATGAGCCATGTTAAAACCTCCATTTTTTTATTCTTGCTTCATTTACTGAGTTTCCCTCTACTTTCCAGACTAAACGGAAATACCGAAACTCCATAGAAACTGCACAAATTTATTGGCGAAACAGCAAACACCTTCCGAAAAAAAACAGAAAGCTTATCGGGTGATGGTCCATTGTTGGCCGTCTATAGAAAAGTAATCGAATATCAAATCAATAGGGTGGGTTTTTCTTTTTGGTCCCAGTAAATTCCTTGGGCATCAAGAAGACAAGGTAAAAATGAAATTGGAAACTTGATATACCCTTATGGGGTATGTTAAGTTTAAGGAAATACCACTTTAGGAGGAATAATAATGATTGAAACATTAAAAGTACAAGGTATGTCTTGTGGCCACTGTGTAAACTCGGTTAAAACGGGTGTCGGTGAACTCGGAGGGGTTTCGTCTGTGGCAGTTGATCTTAAAAAAGGTGAAGTGGCAGTAGACTATGATTCTGGCAAGACATCGTTAAACGAAATCCAGGAAGCGATTGAAGAACAAGGATATAACGTCGTATAAGAGTGCTTTCACAGCACTCTTTACTTTTAAAAGAAATATACCCCTGGGTCGTATGTAGGGGGAGAACTTTGAGGCTGTTAAGAATTTAAATAAGGTTAAATAGAAGAAGAAGCACTATTTTGAAGGAGGCGTACTGAATGGCTAAAAATGACAAAGACCATCACCACCATCATAACGAACAGGTCGATCACAGTAAGATGGATCATTCCGAACATGTTGGGCATGCGTATCATGAAGCGCAAGTGGAAGAGGGCATTCATGACCACAGCAATCCCTCCCAGAACCATGAACATCATGACCATTCCGATCACAGCGGGCATGATCACGGCCATCATCACCACGGTAATTTTAAAGAGATTTTCTTGAAGTCGCTGCCGGTTGGCATCATCATTCTGTTATTGTCGCCGATGATGGACATTCGGCTTCCCTTTCAATTCACTTTTCCATACTCGGATATTGTGGTCGCAGGATTAGCAACCATCTTATTGGTTTATGGGGGGAAACCTTTCTTTCAGGGGGCGATAGAAGAATTCAGGCAAAAAGCGCCGGGCATGATGGCCCTTATTTCTTTAGGAATATCCGTTTCCTATCTGTATAGTATTTACGCAGTGCTGGCTCGTTACGTGACCGGTGAACACATCATGGATTTCTTCTTTGAATTTGCGTCCTTGCTCTTGATCATGCTGCTTGGCCACTGGATTGAAATGAAAGCGGTCGGAGAAGCCGGGGATGCGCAACAATCACTCGCTGAATTAGTGCCGAAAGATGCGCATGTGGTACTGGAAGACGAGTCGATCGAGACGCGTCCCGTAAATGAGCTGAAAGTCGGAGATCTTGTACGGGTTCAGGCCGGAGAAAACGTCCCTGCCGATGGCATCATCAAAAGAGGCACCTCCCGGATCAATGAAGCTTTGCTGACGGGGGAATCTAAACCCATTGAAAAAGGAGCCGGAGACAAAGTAATCGGCGGTTCCACGAACGGTGCAGGCATCTTATATCTTGAAGTACAGGAAACCGGCGACCAATCGTTCATTTCTCAAGTTCAAACCCTGATAAGCCAGGCGCAGGATCAACCTTCAAGAGCTGAAAACCTGGCTCAAAAAGTAGCCGGCTGGCTGTTTTATATCGCCATTGCGGCGGCTTTCATCGCTTTTGTCGTTTGGCTGTACATTGCTGACATTCAAACTGCTGTTCTTTTTACGGTTACGACATTAGTCATTGCATGTCCACACGCTCTCGGCCTTGCCATTCCGCTGGTTATTGCACGAAGCACCAGTTTAGGTGCAAGCCGCGGGCTGTTGGTAAAAGACCGCGAAGCATTGGAGCTGGCAACTAAGGCTGATGTAATGATACTGGATAAAACGGGTACGTTGACTACTGGCGAATTTAAAGTTTTGAACATGGAAACACTGGATGGTCAACATACCGAAGCCGAAATCGCGGCGTTAATGGCAGGGATTGAAGGTGGATCCAGCCACCCAATCGCCCAGTCAATAGTCCAATACGCTGAGAAACAAGGGATTCAGCCTGTCCACTTTGATTCGATTGATGTTGTGTCGGGTGCGGGTATAGAAGGAAACGCCAATGGCCGCAAATACGAATTGATCAGCCAAAAGGCATTTGGAAGAGATGTAGCGGTGGATGTTCCCAAAGGGGCAACATTAAGTATACTGGTTGAGGACGGGAATCCGATCGGTACGGTCGCATTAGGCGATGAATTGAAAGAAACGAGCAGAACGCTGATACAGGCATTGAAGCATTACAATATAAAACCGATCATGGCTACAGGCGACAATGAAACGGCTGCCCAAGGAGTAGCAGAGGAACTGGGCATTGAATACAGAGCCAATCAATCGCCGCAAGATAAATATGATTTAGTGGAATCATTGAAAAATAATGGACAAACGGTCATCATGGTCGGCGACGGCGTAAACGATGCACCATCCCTTGCAATAGCAGACGTGGGTATTGCAGTCGGTGCGGGAACTCAAGTCGCGATCGATTCTGCTGATGTGATTTTGACTCAGTCAGATCCGGGAGATATAGAATCCTTTATCGAATTGGCTAATAAAACAACCAGTAAAATGAAGCAGAACCTCATATGGGGAGCCGGGTATAACTTTATTGCCATTCCCATAGCGGCGGGTGTTCTAGCCTCCATTGGGATTACGTTGGCTCCTGCAGCAGGAGCAGTTCTGATGTCCGTGTCCACGGTTATCGTGGCTATCAATGCGATGACACTAAAACTAAGTAATAGAGCTATTTAACACGATAATTAATCGTCATACATGGAAAGTGCCTCCCAAAAGTTGAATTTTCTTTAACCTTGGGGGCATAGTTTTGTATTAGGCTAAAGTCAAACAGAGGTTGGAAGACTTTGGATAATTAAATATAGTTTTATAGTTAACATATGATACCTTATCGGAAGTACCCATAAACAAACCAAAAACCCCTGCCATCCTTTTTACTAAGGAGGTAAGGGGTTTTCCAATTCAGACGTAAAGGCATACCTAGAATAAATTTAATTTTTCAATCCGTCCAATAGCTTCCGCAATACGTTCTTCATCAACCAACAGGCCGACGCGGACAAATCCTTCGCCGCTTTTGCCAAATCCGCTGCCTGCAGCAACAGAAATATCGGCATGCTTCAAAAGGTAGTTGACGAATTCCATGCTTGTAAATCCTTCGGGTACTGGCAGCCATGCAAAGAAAGAGCCTTTTGGCGCTTTGATTTTCCAGCCGATTCTTGCGCATTCATCGATCAGTACCTGCCGCCGTTTTTCATAGGTATCAACGAGTTCGGTGACGCAAGTCTGGTCGCCGGACAGTGCTTCGGCCGCAGCAAACTGCACAGCAGTCGGCAGGCCGGCGAATAAATGATCCTGGATAAGATTTAGCGCTTCAATCATCTTTGAATTACCGACAGCAAAGCCGACTCTCCATCCGGCCATATTATACGACTTCGATAAGGTGTACATTTCGATTCCAATCTCTTTGGCACCTTCGGATTGCAGGAAGCTCGGCGGTTTTACGCCTTCATAACCGATGGCACCATACGCAAAATCATGGACGACGGCAATATTGTTCGCTTTTGCAAACTGGACGGTGTCATCGAAAAATTCTTTGGTGGCGACGGCGCCTGTCGGGTTGTTCGGGTAATTCAAATACATCATCGAAGCCCGGTCCAGCACCCTCTGTTCCAATTCGCTGTAATCGGGAAGGTAATTGTTTTCAGGCTTTAATGCCATGAGGTCCATATCGATACCGGCGAGCGGTGCGCCGGACATATAATCCGGATATCCAGGATCCGGCAGCAGCAGCGATTCACCGGGATCGAGAAATGCGAGCGGCATTTCCACGAATCCGATTTTTGTGCCGGCAAGCAAGGCGACTTCAAGATTTGGATCAATCTCGACACCATACTCGCGTTTATAGAAATCTGCAGCTGCCTGCCGCATTTCCATTACCCCGCGAAACGGCGAATATTTATGGTTTTTCGGATCAGCGACGGCTTTTTGCATCGCTTCGACGATATGGGGAGGCGTCGGCTGATCAGGATTGCCCTGCCCCAAATTGATGACATCGCGCCCTTCCGCCATGGCTTTCGCTGTTTGAGCGGCAAGCGAAGAGAAGAACTGCTCCGGCAATAGCTGGAGTCGTTTTGAAAATTCCATTTGGCATTCCCTCATTTTCTAATTTTTTGCGCATCTACCCCAAATCTTATACAGTTTGCGCAGCGATGTCCACACCGGTTTAATCCCGTATTAACGGTCAGTATGACTCCCACTTTTCCAAGTGTGAGTTCAACTGACCGTAAAAACCCGAATGGATCAACTAACATTCAGTGAGGGATGAGGAACTCCCTCACTGAATGAAGTTTCTCTTTATTGCGAAGCTGCGCAATAAATGACAGAATCAGATAGAGAATGCATATAATGGAGGAGATAAAATGGCTGTTCACAGTTTTCATGTAAAAGCCGATTGGCCGGGGTTGCGCAACGACGTCGGCACAATCGAAACGGGGAATTTGAAGACGGAGGTTTCGATTCCGCCTGAAATGGATGGTCCCGGCATTGGAACGAATCCGGATGAAATGCTGCTGGCTGCTGCAGCAACTTGTTATATCATCACATTCGCGGCAATGCTTGAGCGGAGTAAAATCGACAAGGAAGCGCTGACGATGGAATCGGAAGGGCTTGTCGATGTGACGAATGGTAACATCACTTATAAAAAAATCATCCACCGACCGAAGCTGGTGCTGAAAAAAGATGCTACTGAAAAGGACTTTGCGATGGCACAAAAACTGGCGGAGAAAGCGGAAAGCTCCTGCATGATCACGCGTGCCATCAAAGGCAACGTAGAAGTTGAACTGGAAGCGGATATTTCTGCCGCGAACTAAAAGGGGAACCGTCAGCTGTTTTGCCGCTGACGGTTTTTGCGTATTTTCAATACGGACAGTATTTCGACTCCAGTGGACAGTATTCGAAGTTTAGTGGACAGTAAATCCTTTATTTGGAAAATGGGAATTCGAAATCAGCGGAAAGAGCGAATACAAAAGGAAAAGCGTTGCCGATTGGCGCCGCTTTTTGTAAATAAGTTTTATTTTTCAGCCAGTTCACCGATTTTGTCCGAAGAATGGACCAGAACACCTTTATCATCGCTTTGGGCCGCTGCGCACATAGCCATCGCGACATGCTCTGCTTCGATCGGCTTGTATTTTTTCATGCCGCCGCGGAGTATGGGGCTGAAAGCGGGAGCCAACAGACTCGCTGCTTTTTCGCCGAGGCGGAATTCATCCCGTTTGCCGAGCAGCAGGGAGGGGCGGAAAATGTGAAGGGAGGAAAAATCCATTCTCTTCAGGGCTTCTTCCATTTGTCCTTTGACCCGGCTATAGAAGACGTTCGACTTGGCATCAGCGCCCATCGCTGAAATCACCAGGAATTTTGTTGCGCCATTTGCTTTTGCAAGCTCGGCGATTTTCACAGGGTAATCATAATCGACGCGGCGGAACGCTTTTTGTGAGCCGGCTTTTCTGATGGTGGTGCCGAGGCAACAAAAGACATCATCGACTTTGAAATGCTCGCCGTATTGGTCCAGGCGGAAAAAGTCGGCTTTAACCTGCTCCAATTTCGGATGCTCCAAATCTAACGGCCGCCGTGTCAAAACTTTCACTTTATCATAGGCAGGGTCTTCCAGCAGCACCTTCACCAGTTCGCTTCCTGTAAGGCCGGTGGCGCCTGCGATCAATGCGGATTTTGCAGTCATAGGGTTGCCTCCTCTTTTTATTCAGTATACCTCTTAGAAAAAAGTTTTACACATCGGACCAGTACATTACTATAGTTGAAATCCTGACCGGCAGGGTACAATAAAGAGAAACTTCATTTACTGGGGATTGTTCTGTATCCCCGGCGAATGTTAATTGATCCAATCGGGTTTTTAGGGTCAGTCGATCTTCCGCTTGAAGGAGTGGAAGTCATACTGACCGCTAATACGGGATAAAGGAAAGTCAGCAAGGGAAAGGGAGAAATCGATGAAACCAGTGATAGTGGCTGAAAAGCCCAGCCAGGCGAAAGCTTATGCCGACGCATTCAAGACGGCGAAAAGGGACGGATTTTTAGAAATCATGCCAGACGCCATATTCCCTGAAGGCGCGTACATCACCTGGGGAATCGGCCATCTGGTGGAATTGAAGGAGCCGAAAGCCTATGATCCGAAATGGAATAAATGGTCGCTCACAGCTCTTCCGATTCTGCCTGTAAATTACCAATTCCAGGTAGCAAGGGGCAAAGGACCGCAATTCAATATCATTAAAAAACTGATTCAGCAAACCGATACCGTCATCAACGCCTGCGACGTCGACCGGGAAGGTTCGAATATTTTCTACAGCATTTATTATCATACCGGCGCAAAAGGCAAGACGATCAAGCGCTTATGGATCAATTCGCTGGAAGCCGACGAAGTGCGCAAAGGTTTCCAGCAGCTGCAGGACAATAAAAAGGATTTGCTGCTGTATCAGGAAGCACGGGCACGGCAGATCAGCGACTGGCTGGTCGGCATGAACGGTTCACGCTTGTATTCGCTGCTGCTGCAGGAAAAAGGCATCCGCGAAGTGTTCGCCATCGGCCGTGTGCAGACGCCGACCGTCTACCTGATCTACCAGCGTGAAAAAGAGATTGAAGCTTTTGTGCCGGAACCTTTCTATGAAGTCGAAGGGGACTTCCAGGCGGAACGTGGAAAATATAAAGGGAAAGCGAAGATCAAGGCGAAAGAACGGCAAGCAGCGGAAGAGCTGCTCCAAAAACATGCCATCGATCCGAAAGAAAGCGGCACGGTGCTGCAGGTCAAGACGGCGGAAAAACGCCAACCGGCACCACAGCTCCATTCGCTGTCGACCCTTCAGGCCACAGCCAACCGGAAATGGAAATACAGTCCGGCGAAAGTGCTGTCGGTCATGCAGAAACTTTACGAAAAGAAATTGGTCAGCTATCCGCGGACGGATGCCCAGCATATCACCCAGGCGGAATTCAGCTATTTGGCGGGGCAGGTGGCATCCTATCAGAAATTGATCGGCACGGAATTTCCGATTGCTTCAAGGACGCCGAGGAAGCGCTTTGTCGATAATGCAAAAGTGCAGGAGCATTATGCCATCATCCCGACGAAAAGCATTCCGACGGCCCGAAAAGTGGAAGGATTGGCGACTGACGAACGCAATTTATATGAAGAAGTGCTGCGCACCACGCTTGCGATGTTCCACCGGGATTATCGCTATGCTGAAACAAAAGTGACGACCGACGTCAAAGGGCTCCACTTTTTCACGACCGGCAAAACGGAAATCGATAAAGGCTGGAAGGAATTATTTCCGGCTGCTAAAGACACCAAAGCGGAACCGGCGCTTCCGGAACTGCGCGAACAGGAACAGGTTGCAGCAAAAGTAGCAATCAAAGAAGGCATGACCACTCCTCCAAAGCCCTATACGGAAGGGCAATTGATCGCCATGATGAAAACATGCGGGAAGTTTGCGGAGGATGCGGAGGACAGCGAAATCCTGAAAGAAGTGGAAGGGCTTGGCACTGAAGCGACGCGGAGCGGCATCATTGAGACGATCAAGCGGCACGAATATATCCAGATCAATAAAAATATCGTATCAGTCACGGAAAAAGGACGGATTCTCTGCCAGGCGATTGAAGGGAATTTATTGTCCAGCCCGTCCATGACCGCCAAATGGGAGAGTTACCTGAAGAAAATCGGACGGGGGGAAGGGTCGCCGGAAGTATTCCTGTCGACCATCGGGAAATTCATCGAAAAACTGTTGGCGGAAGTTCCGGCACAATTGCAGACAAACGGACTGCCCGAGCGTTTCGAAATGGATAACAGTAAAAATGCCATCGCTTTGTGTCCGCGGTGCAAAAAAGGAAGCATCGTGGCCGTCAGGGGGTCTTTCAGCTGCACGGAACATGCCAATGGCTGCAAGCAATCTTTCCCGGGTATTTTCCTGAAGAAGAGGCTGACTGCCAAAACGGTCGAGTATCTATGTACACGGGGAAAAACGCCGGTGATGAAAGGCTTTGTCTCGAAAAACGGCAAAAAGTTCAATGCCAGACTCATTCTGGAGGATGGCAAACTGAAAATGGAGTTTTAGTATTAGTTTAATGGGGAATGGGGGATGGCCATGAAGAAAAAACAGATAGTGGTGATTGGGCTCGGCAGGTTTGGCAGCAGTGTATGCAGGGAATTATACAAACTCGGCCATGAAGTGATGGCAATTGATAAGGATGCAGAAAATGTTGAGCCCCTTATTGGATATTCTTCGCAAGCATCGGTTGCAGACGCTACAGATAAAACGCAGCTGAATAATCTTGGTGTCAGAAATTTTGATCAGGCCATTGTCGCTATTGGAGATGACCTGCAGGCGAGTGTGCTGTGCACACTGATGCTGAAGGAGATCGGACTGTCGAGCGTGTGGGTGAAGGCGCGGGATCTGCAACATAAGAAAATACTGGAGAAAGTCGGAGCCGACCGTGTCATCCAGCCGGAATATGAAATGGGCATCCGGGTGGCGCACCATATCGATTCAGAAAACATCGTCGATTATATCGATCTTTCAAAAGACTACAGTATCGTCGAAATGGCGGCGACTGAAAAAATTGCAGGCAAATCGTTGATTCAGCTGGAGATCCGCGTCAAATTCAATTGTATTATTTTGGCGCTGAAAAGAGGGGAAGATGTCAATATCGCCCCGCATGCGGATGATGTCGTCAATGAGGGGGATGTTCTCGTCGTGATGGGCCACCGCAATGATTTGAAGAGGCTTGAGGAAAAACGGCTGTAATATCACCCAATACCGAAAGGATGATTTGATGGAAACGATGACCATTTTTGTAAAAGGCGCAACGGAAGAAAAACCGGTCCAGTCACTGGAAGACCTGTTGGCGGAAGTTCCAGAAATTGAACGGGCGCTGGTGGATGTGGAAAATGGGGAAGTCAAAATCAATTTTGATGAAAATCAAATTTCCGAAGAGCAGATCATCAAAAGGATTCAAGTCGAAGGTTTTCATATTCTTTAGAGCGTTTACCGCTTTACGGGAACATCCGGCTTTAGTAGAATGAAGCTGAGTGGGAAACAACTGGTATTCCCATTAACATCCGATTTTGAAAGCAATGAGTTTTTTTGAATTCAACTACAAATCATTGGTCAAATGTTGCAGACGATAGTGCTGGATACAGAGCCGAAAAGAACCCATGTGATGGGGGCTTTTCGGCTTTTTCTATTTTGGGAGAAGAAGGGGATGCTGGACATTACGTATTTTGTGGATCATAAAAACAAAAAGATACATTCTCAGAGATATGCCGGCGATAAATGCGGATTCCTGGATACACCTGTTAAAGAACGGGAATTCACCGACTCGGAAGAATACATTATCAAACTGGAAAGTGAAAAGGGTTTTTACTTCTGTTCCTATTGCAAAGGTGCATCTCTTTCTCTCTGAATGGTAATAATAGGGCATTTTTGTGTTTATTTGTTTGACCATTACATTTACAGGGTATTTTATCCTATAATCATGCACATTGCGATTTTTGGAGGAGGATGGAATGGGGCCAAGTTCAGATAAGACGATTGCTCATGGAAACTTGAAAAATCGTGCAGTGTTTGCTGCACGTAATTTTTGGTCAGGCCTGCTGTTTGGACTTGGGTTTATGTCTTTTGCAACCGTAACCGCCTTTCATCAATTATTGGAATGGCATCATTTCTACGATCTTTCCGATAAAGAAACGGGCATCTTTTCAGATGGAATTCTGAATATGCTTGCCTGGACTTGTGCGATAGCCGGTCTGGCACTCCTCATCAGCCTCCAAAAGCGGAAAGCGCTGTGGCCCAGAAGATGGACAGGGGCAGCTATGATGGGCGCCGGGATCTATCTTCTATTTGATGGCATTGTGATCCATAAACTTTTAAAGATGCACCAAATCCGCCAAGTCGATGATCTGCTGCCCTATGATATAACCTGGCTTGCAGGCGGAACTGCGTTTCTCTTGACCGGGCTGTTCCTCGTTGTTCAGACAAGCAAAGAGAACCACCGTAAATAATAGAGTCCATCCACAAGTTTTTAAAAGCTGCGCTCCGGTTCCTTTGATTAGGTACGGAGGCAGCTTTTTTTGGTTTCCTTGTCGCAGGAGTTAAACGGCCGTTGTCGCTTTTCCTATTCATATTTCCCCTTCAACGGCACAAAGCGCACCTGGTTCAAAATGGTGGAATGGAGATTGCCTTCCGCATCTTTTTCGATCAGCCGCAGTTCCTGGCTCCAGGAAGCTCCAACCGGGAGAATCATTTTTCCGCCGGCAGCCATCTGAGCGATGAGTTCCTCCGGGATTTCAGAAGCGGCTGCGGTGACCATGATCCGGTCATACGGGGCATGCTCAGCCCATCCTGCACTGCCGTCCGCAAGCTTGAAGGAAATATTCCCGAATCCCATTTCATCCAATCTTTCCTTCGCACGCTTATGCAGCGCTTCAATGCGCTCGACTGTATAAACCTGTCCGCCGAATTCGGCCAATAACGCTGTTTGAAATCCGGAACCTGTTCCGATTTCCAATATTTTCGAATCCTTTTCGACATCCAGTGCCAACGTCATCTCAAGCACAAGCGAAGGCTGGGAAATGGTCTGCTCATGTCCGATCGGCACCGCTTCGTCAAAAGCAGCCATGTGTTTATAACGATCCATGAAAAAACTTCTGTCCATCTTGCGGAAATAGTCCTTGATCAACTGTCCCTTCTGTTTCAAAATCGCCACCCGCTTTCTTTTGATTGGCAGTGAATTTTCCGATGAAAGATCTTTATCTTCATTATAGGAAGAACTGTTTGGGCTGTCCTCTATTCACTCTTTCACGGACTCTCTGAAAAAAATGGCATAAACCGCGCCAGATGGGGAATAAAACAGATAAGGAGTGGTGAAGATGTTTCAGGGTTATCAAACTGTCGAAGAAGTGATCAATAATTTCAATCCGAAAGCGGAAACAGTGGAAACGGCCACTTTCGGCATGGGCTGTTTCTGGGGGCCGGAATCGATGTTCGGAAGTATTCCCGGCGTTTTAAGGACGAGAGTCGGATTTGCAGGAGGCACGTCCCCTAAACCGACATACCGTCATATGGGCGACCATACGGAGGCAGTCGAGATTGATTTTGATCCGGCCGTCATCCTTTACGAAGAATTGCTGCGGACGTTTTGGCAAAACCATTATCCGAATCGCGGCAACTATAAAGGGCGCCAGTATATATCCCTCATTCGTTACCGGGGGCAGGAGCAGCGGGCGGCCATTAATAAGGTGAAGAAAGAGATGGAGAAAGGCCTGGGAGAGGCCATTGAGACGGACATCGCAGCGTTTGAGGATTTCACATTGGCAGATGCCAGGCATCAGAAATATTATTTGAAGCGCTATCCGCATACTCTGGAACAGCTGCAGGACCTCCTGCCAAAACCGGAGCATCTCGTCGATTCCACATTTGCTGCGAGGCTGAACGGTTTTGTCAAAGGCTACGGAAAATTGCGGCTGCTGAAAGACGAAATCGCTGCCTGGGATATTGCGGAAGAGAATAAAGAAATTCTGCTGACAAAACTCGCATCGATCAAATGGTGATAAACCCAAAAGTCCGCCGGCAAACCCGGACGGACTTTTTTTTGTCATCATTTGTTCAGAAGCTCAAATTGCGGCCATCTAACTTCCGCAAATCCGATATACTGGTAGTAAGAAAGAGATACAGAAAAAAGAAAAACCAAAAGGGGGATTTGTAATGGAGACTTCCAGATTGATCATGCTGTTATTGCCGATTTTATTCATCCAATTGGGATTGATGATTTTTGCAATGATAGACTTGATAAAAGCGAAGCACACCAATGGGCCAAAATGGATGTGGGGCGCAGTCATCATTTTTGTGAATATCATCGGCCCGATTCTATACTTTGTCATCGGGAGGCGGAATTATTGAGCTTATTAAGTGTAAAAGAATTAACGAAATCCTATGATGGCACATTGGCGGTCGACCATGTTTCCTTTTCCCTTCAAGAAGGGACGGCTACGGCCTTGATCGGGCCGAACGGATCCGGTAAAACGACGACGTTGTCGATGATCGCGGGACTGCTGAAGGAAACGGAAGGGTCGATCAGCAGGGATTTTCAGTCAGGCGTCGGTTTTCTGCCGCAATATCCGCAATTTTTTCCGTGGATGACTGCTTTGGAATTTACAGAAATGGCTGCGCAGATCAGTGGGGTCGACAATAAGAAGGCGCGGAAGCAATCCATCAAAACGCTTGAATTTGTAGGATTGTCAGCTGCCATGAATAAGAAGGCGGGCACATTTTCCGGCGGTATGAAACAGCGGCTCGGACTGGCGCAGGCCATTGTGCACCAGCCCAAGTTATTATTACTGGATGAACCGGTTTCTGCACTGGATCCCACAGGCAGACGGGAAATCATGAACCTGCTGAAATCTTTGCAGCAGGATACGACAATACTGTACTCGACCCATATATTGAATGATGCAGAAGAAATGACAGACCAATTATTATTTCTGAAACAAGGCAAACTGGTCGAATACGGCTCACTTCCGGAAGTCAAAAGCCGTCATGCGGAACCGCGGATCAAACTGCGTTTCGATACGGAAGAGGCTGCGGCAATATTTGAAAAGCGCCAGCTGTGGCAAATGGATAGAGACAGGAACATCATCCAGATCCCGTTTACGGACGCGGGTCCGACCATGCAGCAGGTGCTGGCTGTCCTGGCAGATAATGATACCGGAATCGCTGGGGTTGAAAAGCAAAATGCTTCATTGGAAGAAATTTTCCTGAAGGTGGCGGGCGAACGATGAATCAATTCGGGATATTGATGAAAAAAGAATGGCGCGAAAATCTGAGGAATTATAAATTATTCTGGATACCGGCAGTTTTTATCCTGTTTGGCATCATGGAACCGGTCAGTAATTATTTTCTGCCGCAGATCCTTGATTCAATGGGGAATCTTCCGGAAGGTACGGTGCTGGAATTTCCGGTGCCTGAACCGGAGCAGATCCTGTCTGCAGTTATCGGGCAATATCAGCTGATCGGATTGCTGATCCTGACGTTGGCCTATATGGGGACCATCGCCGGAGAGCGGCGGAATGGAACTGCGACGCTTCTATATGCACGTCCATTATCATTCCGCGCGTATTTCCTGAGTAAATGGGCCATGGCATCAATTATTGCCCTGCTCAGTGTATGGCTGGGATTGCTGGCTGGCTATTATTATACATATCTGCTTTTCGTCAGCATAGATTTATTGAATTTCGTTCAGTTCATTGCAACATACAGCCTTTGGATAATCGTGGTGGTTTCGGTCGTTCTGGCTGCCAGCGCTGTTTCGCCGAATGCCGGAGCAGCTGCAGCGGCGTCGCTTGCAGTGCTTTTCGTCAGCCAGATTGTCGATGGGCTGCTGGGTACATATTGGACGGTCTCCCCGTTGAAATTGCCGGCTTATGCTGCTGCCTGGTTCGGCGGCGGACCTGTTGCCTCGGACTTTTGGTGGTCGGCAGGGATATCGGTTCTATTGATCATCGGGCTGGTGGCACTGGGGATTTACTTTTCTGCGAAAAAGGCGGCGTCAACGAAAGTCTGATCCAAGTTCCGGTAAGTCCTGAAATGAAAAAGGAGAGATGAGCAAATGATCCATCATATCGAATTGAATGTATCGGACCTGAACGTTTCCAGACAGTTCTACGATCAATTATTTCCACTGCTCGGCTACAGATTGTTTCAGGACTGGTCGGAAGGTTTCAGTTACAGAAAAGAAAAACAATATCTTGTTTTTGTCCAGACTGTGCCCGAATTTCTCGAAGCCGGCTATCACAGGAAAGCTGTGGGTTTGAACCACCTGGCGTTCCACGCATCATCGACCGCCGAAGTGGACATGATTACACAGCAGATGCGACAATCGAATGTGAAGATACTTTATGAAGATCGCCATCCTTATGCCGGAGGCGAAGAAACATATGCTGTTTTCATGGAAGATCCTGATCGGTTAAAAATCGAGATTGCAGTATCTGAAGGTGGTGGATACAATGGATAGGCAAAATTCAGAGCGTTTTTTATCGGCATTCAATAAAATTGAAAAAAAAATGAAAAGCCTCATCGACCGGAAAGATCATGTCAGCTTTTTTAAGGCCATCGATCTGTCGAAAAAAGAACACGCCACTATCCGGAAGTTTGAAGACGAACTCCGTGAATTCGGAGATCTCCGCAATGCGATTGTCCATCATCGTACGGAAACGGAATACGTCATTGCTGAACCGCATCCGGAAATTGTGGAATTGATCGAGCAGATAGAGAAACTTTTATCCACACCTGTTACTGTAGGGACTTTATTCGCACGGGAAGTACATACGGTTCGTTTGGAAGATACATTGAAAGAAGTATTACGTATGGTGAGGGACAGGAATTTCAAGCACATCCCGATCTATGACGGGGCAGAATTTTCAGGTCTCCTTACAGCGAATGGTATAATGAGATGGCTGGCGTCCACAGCTGAAGATGATCATATTTCCCGGGAAATAACAACGATGCGAGATATCATGGAATATGAGAAAAACGGGAACACATACCGTTTTATAGCGTCAAATACACCTGTATATGAAGCGGAGGAGATTTTCAGGGATTCGGTGGCATCCGGCCGTAAGCTGGA
This sequence comes from Planococcus beigongshangi, assembly GCF_016820495.1. Classification (GTDB taxonomy): domain Bacteria; phylum Bacillota; class Bacilli; order Bacillales_A; family Planococcaceae; genus Planococcus; species Planococcus beigongshangi. The sequence continues at coordinate 22,589 of NZ_JADHDU010000001.1, forward strand.
AGCATTGCTCATTACGCGGACCGGCAGGAAAGACGAAAATTTAACAGGGATTATTACACCGATAGATTTGATCCGAATAGAATAGTAGGTTGATGAAGATGAAAAAATTGTTAGGTCTTGCCCTATTTGCAGCGGTGGTCTGGATTTTTATATGGGGAAGCAATAATTGGATCCAAACAACTGAATATACCGTTTCCTCTGAAGAACTGCCAGCTGCTTTTGACGGCAAGAAAATCATGCAGGTATCCGATCTGCACAATGCGACATTTGGCGATCGGCAGAAGCCGCTGATTGAAAAGGTGCAGAAAGAACAGCCGGACGTCATATTCATCACGGGGGATTTGATAGACAGCAATCGATACGACCTTGAACCTGCTTTGACACTGGTCGACGCGCTGGTTGAAATTGCCGATGTTTATTTCGTTACAGGCAATCATGAAATTTCGATAAACCGATTGGATGAAATCAGGCAGGCACTTACCGATCGAGGGGTCATTTATCTGGAAAACGAAGCTGTGGACTGGACAATGGAAGGAGAAACGGTGCAGATTGCGGGTATCCATGATCCTTTGATGAGCAATTACAGGGGAGAAGAAGAATACACGAGAGGCGCTATAGCGGAGAGTGCGCTGTCGGATGACTTTACTTTGCTCCTTGCCCATCGGCCGGAGCAATTCGATGTCTATGTGGAAAATGGAATCGATGTCGTTTTCTCTGGGCATGCCCATGGGGGACAGGTCCGTATTCCGGGAATCGGTGGGGTTTTTGCGCCGGGCCAAGGATGGTTCCCTGAAATGACGAAAGGTGTTTTCAAAGAAGAAAATACACAGCTTGTCGTCAGCCGAGGTCTTGGAAACAGCGGATTCCCGCTGAGGATTCTGAATCGGCCGGAAATTGTATCGGTGACGTTAGTGAAGGAATAAAAAATTTTTTCATGGGGGGAACGGTGTGATCAACAAAAATGAAATTTCCCTGAGTTTATATAACCCGAAAATTTCAGTGCAATATGAATTGCCAAGGGAACAGCTGGAATTTTCAGGATTGCCGCAAGACATCATTAAACGTGATCGGGAAAATCCGCTGAAGCATTTCGTCATCATTAATGTGCGCAATGAAGTCGCCGGTTTCCTGGAGCTCGATGAGTCGGATGATCGGGAGAGGTATTCCAATAATCCGGCTGCCCTTCTGCTCAGAGGGTTTTCAGTAAATCCGAAATACCAGGGCCGGGGAATTGCGACCGGCTCCATTTATGCCCTGCAGGATTTTATCCGACGCGAATTCCCGGATTTTGATGAAGTCGTCCTCGGGGTGAATGCAAGGAATAAACCGGCAAAGCGGCTGTTTGAAAAAGTTGGATTTGAAGATACAGGCAGACGATTCATGCGCACTAGCGGTGAACAGATCGTCATGTGCATGAGAATAGAAAAATAGCACGGGGCGACAGTGCCCTGTGCTATTTTTTATGCGAAATAAAGGTGTTTGTGAATGCTGCAGCCGGGGTTGAAAGCAGCTGAGCAATTGGGGCATGAGGATTTGCAGCTCAAATACTCTTCTACAGTAAGTTCGTAGCCGCATGACCCGCAGAGCACAGCTTTCTGATTAAAAGATGCTGTCGGCCAAACCTGATGGTTGCCGCAGCCGGCAGCCTGGTGACATTCGAAACATGGGAAATATTCTCCGCAGCAATAAAATTTGATGGCAATCCGGTCGATTTCCGAATGGTAATGGCGGCAGCGCGTTTCTGGATCCACTTCGATGCCTTTGACATTTACGGTATGCCCCATTTCTGCTCCTCCTCTTTTGGCGATAAACAGGTGTCTTCTTCTATGCTACTATGGAATGGACAAATTATCGAAAAAAATCAAGTTTATTCAATAGAAGGAGATGGATTTATGCAGAAAACACTCTATTTGATCAGGCATTGCAAAGCGGCGGGCCAGGCTCCTGACGCTGAATTGACAGCGGAAGGCAGGCAACAGGCTGAAACGCTGACTGCTTTTTTCAAAGAAATCGAAATCAGCCATATCATCAGCAGTCCTTTTACACGCGCCATCCAGTCCATTGAGCCGCTGTCCGCCTCACGTGAGTTGCCGGTCCAGATCGATGACAGGCTGGCAGAGCGGGTGCTCAGTACAGAAGACTTGCCGGATTGGATGGAAAAGCTGGAGCAATCCTTCAATGATTTCGATTTGAAATTTGAAGGTGGAGAGTCGGCCAGGGAAGCAGCGAAAAGAGGCGCGGCGGTTTTGGATGAAGCCCCTGATCATGCGGTGCTGGTGACCCATGGGAATATGATGGGGTTATTGCTGAAGAAATTCGAGGAAGCTTACGGCTTTGAAGAATGGAAGGCGTTATCGAATCCCGACGTCTATGTTCTGGTGATTGAAGGCGAAGAGGCTTCAATAAAAAGAATGTGGAAATGAAAATGAGCCCGGAACCTGCGTTCCGGGCTTTTTTCTATTCCAATGTATTGCCTTCGGCAGGAATCGGGTTGTTTTTCAGCAGCCCTGCGAAATGGTATGTGTTATAAGCCAGCCGTTCAATGGTGGACTTCGTAAAGTCATTGTCCCTGCCGGCGTCCATGTAGGAGTCACCCGGACCTGCTTCACCCACCCAATATGCATCAACATTCGGGGGGACGGTGAAGCCGATATGCGAAAGGCTGTAAAGGATTTCTGAGGCAGAATGCTTGGCGCCGTCTTCATTGCCGGTCACGACAGCTCCGCCGACCTTATTGTAGAAAACGGCCTGTCCTTTGTCATTGGTGACGCTGCTGCTGCCATATAACCGCTCGATTGCCTGCGTGCAAAGCGAACTCTTTTCACCGAGCCAGATCGGGGTGCCGATGATCAGGATGTCAGCTGCCATCACCTTTTCTAAAATCTGCGGCCATTCGTCGCCATCGCCCATGTCTTCCTGCACACCATGGGCGATCTTGTAATCCGCCAGCCTGATAATTTCGGATTCCACACCAAGCTGATTATAGTGGAACTTTACATCTTCCATGAACCCTTCCGTATGGGAAGGGTCTGAAGTGCTTTTTAACGAGGCATTAAGAAATAAAGCTTTCAAATTCTGCATACGAACACTCCTTTTTTTCGGTTCATCCCTGTTATTCCCTGTATGTTATATTTTATTCATAGCGTTAGAATAGTTAGAAAGACGGGAATTGATTATAATGGAAGCAGATATTCTCTAAGGGGGCGACTGGATTTGGTGAAAAAGTTCGAAGACGAAATTATGCAGGCGATGAACAAAATGTTCGAGGATGAAATGAAAAAAGTGAACGATACTCTTGAGAAAGAATTGCTGATTTCCCTGATCGGTGAAGTGAATGCCGGTAAATCATCTACAGTGAACAGAATCATTGGCGAAGATATTGCCAGCACGAACCCGATGCCGGGTGAAACTGTCAGTGTCGATCCGTATAATATGCGCGGGCTGGAGAACATCAAATTTATGGACACGCCGGGTCTGAATGACCCCAATGACGAGAATCCGAAAAAGACGCTGGAATTCGTGCAGAAATCAGATGTTGTGCTATTCTTCCTGAATGCGGCAGGGACCGTATTTTCTGACAGCGAAAAAGAGAAATTCTCTGCTATCGAAAAGAACAACAAAGACATTCTGATCGTCTTGAACAAAATAGACGCTGCAGAAAATATCCCTTCTTTGATCCAATTCGTGAAGAGCCATACCAACCATAAATACAAAGTGATCCCGATTTCTTCAAAAACAGGCGAAAACCTGGAAGATTTGAAGCGCGAAATCCTGGTGATCCTTGAAAAAAAGGGTAAAGACCTGCTTTTCGCTAAAAGCATGAAAGAGAAGTCGGCCGCTGCCACCAGATGGATCGTCGGTGCGGGAGTTTCCGCCGGCATCATCGGAGCCTCCCCGATCCCGGGATCCGATGTTGTGCCGCTGACGTCCCTCCAGGTAGGTCTGATCATCAAACTTTCGAAGCTCTACGATAAACCGTTGACCAAAAAAGCGGCGAAAGACATGATCGTCATCACGGCTACGCAGACAGTGGGGCATACCATTTACAGGCAGGCACTGAAGTTCATTCCCGGTGCAGGGTCCATTATCGGTGGAACTGTTGCGACAGCGATGACCGTGGCACTCGGCTATGGGGTGAAATATTCTTACGAAAACGATATTGCCATCGATTATGACCTGATCGGTGACCTATTCAATAAATATAAGCAAAAGGCGACGAAGGCCTGACAATCCAAGCCGCTCACCCTTGAGCGGCTTTTTGCGTCACAGCCATCAGGAGAGGAGGCAGGAGATGCATATTCTAGTTGTCGAGGACAATCCAAGTGTTAGTACGATGCTGGAGTTATTTTTTTCGAAAGAAGGAATCACGGGTGATTTTGCTTATGACGGCAATGAAGGATTCGATAAATATCAGCAAAACAGCTATGATCTGCTGATCCTCGATTGGATGCTGCCGGGGATGGACGGAATAGCGCTTTGCCGGAAAATACGTGAACAGGGGGATCAGGTGCCGATTATCATGCTGACCGCAAAAGACACCGATTCCGACCAAGTAATCGGCTTTGAGATGGGGGCAGATGATTATGTCACGAAGCCTTTCAGTCCGCTGACGCTGATGGCGCGGATCAAAGCAGTCACGAGGCGGTCCCGGAAAGAGGAGAGGAATGAGGACGAAATCCAGACAGCCCATTTCACGATAAACAAAACGACGAGGGAAGTTCAAAAAGATGGTGCACCCGTCACTAATCTTACCCCGAAAGAATATGATCTGCTTCTTTTTCTTCTCCAGCATCCCAAACAGGTATTCAGCCGCGAGCAATTGCTTGAAAGGGTTTGGGGCTATCAGTTTTACGGGGACGAACGGACGGTAGATGTCCATATCAAGCGGATCCGAAAGAAAATAACCGGCGGTGAAAAGTACTTCCATACGGTTTGGGGAGTTGGCTATAAATTTGAAGAACAGGCGGATTAATTATTTTTATCAATTGATGGGCAGCCACCTCAGCATTCTTCTGATTTCTTTTTTGATCCTCAGTTTGCTGTTTGTCCGTTTTGTCCAGGATTTCGCATATGAAGATAAAGTTCAGGAGCTGGAAAGTTACGGGCAGCAGATCCTTACCGAGCTGGAAGGTCCACGGCCGGCAGCCAATCTGGAGCAATATGTTTCGATCCTGCAGGCGCAGAATATCAATTTCATCGTCTTCGACCAGCAAAGCCGTATCCTTTATCCAATATCGGAAGCGTTTCCGCCGGTCGCGTTGACACGGGAAGAGTGGCACGTGATCGAACGGGGCGAAACGCTGGTGGTCAACCGGGATGTGGAGCGTTTTGAAGACACGGTCACATTCGTGGCGCTGCCTTATGTTGCAGACAACCGTCTCGCTGGGGGAGTATTGCTCGCGTCTCCTGTCAGCGGAACAAGTGAAATGATCTCCGAATTGAACCGGACCTTGCTGACAGCTATGCTGGCTGCTCTTTTGATTGCGCTTCTACTCAGCTATCTGCTGTCGAAGCTGCATGTCAGCCGGCTGCAGAGGATGCGCAAGGCGACAGCCATGGTCAGCGAAGGGAATTACGATGTGAAACTGCCTGAATCCGGCAGGGATGAATTCGGCGACCTGGCCAGGGACTTTAACAATATGACGACGAAACTGCATAAGTCCAATGAAGAAATTGAGCGGCTTGAAAATCGGCGCCGGCAATTCATGGCCGATGTATCTCATGAGATGAGGACGCCATTGACGGCGATCGCCGGGGTGATTGAAGGGCTCCGGACCAATATGATCGAAGAGGAGCAGCGCGAAAGAGGCATGAACCTTGTAAGTGAGGAAACAAAAAGGCTGATGCGGCTGGTCAATGAAAATTTGGATTATGAAAAAATCCGGTCGAATCAGGTGACTTTACTGAAGGAGACGGTGGAAACGCAGGAACTGCTGGAAATCATCAAGGAACAGATGGATTTCCAGGCTGCCGAAAAAGGCAATGTGATCCACATCACTGCAGAGCCGAGGCAGCAAGTCCATGTGGACATGGACCGAATGATCCAGGTGCTGACGAATATCGTCAAAAACAGTATCCAATTCACGGAGAACGGAGAGATCCGCTTGTCGGCTTATACAGAAGCTGGCTATTCGGTGATCCGGGTGGAAGACACGGGATCCGGCATTGATGTGGAGGAAATCGATTTGATCTGGCGCAGATTTTTCAAATCCGATGTGTCCAGAGGAAGCGGCCAGTTCGGCCTCGGCCTGTCGATCGTCAAACAATTGGTCGAACTTCATGGCGGCGATATAGAAGTGGAAAGCGAGAAAGGAAAAGGGACTGCGTTCACTATCCGATTCCCTGTCGAACAATGAAGCAACGGCGAATTTATCCGCCGTTGTTTTTTTTTGAAAAGTTCTTCATTCGGTAAAGCACTGGTCATAATTTGTTCATATTTGCCTGGTATTGTTTAGGTATCGGTAAGGGAAAATGCTTTTCCTGCCTCATGTTAACAGTATGCTAAAACAAAATCCGGGAGGAATAAAATATGGGCTATTATAATTCATCCGAACCAAAGAAGAAGAGCAAAGGGAATTTCGTTTCAGGGTTCGCGGGGGTGCTTGCCGGTGCCTTGCTGGCTGGAGTGGTGCTGCCGGGATTTACTGACACAGAAGAAGAGTCCGCAATTGAAACGCGGCAGGTTGAAAATGTCAGTAGCGTGAAAAACGTATCTACTGTAACCACTACTGATGTAACGGACATCGTCGACGCAACTTCAGAAGCAGTGGTCGGCGTATCCAATCTGCAGGCGGCGCGGCAAAATCCGTTCAGCCAAAGTACAAGCGGCGAGCCGCAGGAAGCAGGTGCAGGTTCTGGCGTCGTCTATAAGATCGATGGAGATTCAGCGTATATCGTCACGAATAACCACGTTGTGGAAGGGGCCGATCAAGTGGCCGTCACACTGACGGACGGCACCGAACTGGATGCGGAGGTATTGGGGACAGATGTCTGGACCGATTTGGCTGTTTTGAAAACAGCTTCATCCGGGATTGAAGCAGTGGCTGAATTCGGAGATTCCTCCGTTTTGAAAGCGGGAGAGCCGGTCATTGCCATCGGGAATCCACTAGGCCTGCAATTTTCGGGATCGGTGACAACGGGTGTCATTTCGGGAACAGAACGGTCAATCCCAATTGATATCAATAACGATGGCACGGAAGATTGGCAGGCAGAAGTCCTGCAGACGGATGCAGCCATCAACCCCGGCAACAGTGGGGGCGCTCTCATTAACAGCGCCGGCCAGTTGATCGGCATCAACTCGATGAAGATTGCCCGGGATTCGGTTGAGGGAATCGGTTTGGCGATTCCGATCAATTCCGCGATTCCGATCATTGAGGATTTAGAAGCAAAAGGTGAAGTTGAACGGCCGACACTGGGAGTATCCATTATGGATCTGCAGAGTGTACCCGTCCAGATCCAGCAAAACGAATTGAACTTGCCGGCCGAAGTGAAGGAAGGGGTTATCGTATCTTCTGTCGCTGAAGGCTCTGGCGCAGAAACTGCGGGTCTTCAGCGGGCTGACGTTATTGTCGGCATGGGAGAAGATGACATCACATCCGTTCTCGAACTGCGCCAATACCTGTATACCAAAGCGGAAGTCGGCGATACGATCACGATTAAATATTACCGGGAATCTGAATTGATGGAAGCACAAGTGGTACTTGCAGAAGGCTTGTAAAATCGAATTTGAACAGAAAAAAAGAACTCCCCACCGGGAGTTCTTTTTTTCTTCATGAAGCTTGAGTGAATCTATTGTCAGTTCATCAATCCGAATAGGTCGAATGCGATACCGAGTACCAGAATAATCAGAACGATGACAACGAAGACGGCTACACCGACTTTGATTTTATTCATTTCCTTTACTCGCGGTTCCTGGAGTCCTTCTTTTCTTTCAGGGGGACTGCCCAGATTGTCAGTGCTTTTCCTCATATAATCTTCGCGTTCCTGTGGCTCGTTTGTGTTTTTATCTTTATCGTTCATAAGTTACCCCTCCTCTTCGTCATCTTTACTCCTTCTATACCCGTTGAAGAGCTGATTAATCAAAATACTTTTCTTCCTGTTCCAGTTCGCGGCGGGTCAAAGCTTTAGCCAGCTCCTTGCCGAACAGTTCGGATGATTGGGGATCGCGGCCCGTCAGGATTCTCTCGTTCGCCCATACGACGAATTGATCCTGATCTTCTGATTTGGAATAATTTCCGACTTTCGAAAGTTCATCTTCCAGACTGAAAGGCAGCAGCCCCCGCACTTCTTCAGGTTCCTGATCATTCGGGTAACCCGTCACATCCAGTCCTTCAAGCAGCGGACGGCCTTCTTTCGTCTTTGTGAAAACAAGCGGGGCAGGGCCATGACAGACGGCAGATATGATGCCGCCAAGTTCGTAAACGATATTGATCATATTATGAAGATCTGCGTTTTTTGCAAGGTCGAACATCGCACCGTGGCCACCGACGATGAAAATCGCATCGTAGTCGCTAGCTTTAACATCCACCAGCGGAGTGGTTTTATCAGCGATCCCGGATTCGTACAGTTTCTTGTATTTTCCTTCCGGGTCATAATCTTTTGAGATGCTGAGCGGGTCAACAACGGGTTTACCGCCAAGCAAAGAAGCCAATCCCACCGTATGTCCTTCTTTTTCGAGTTCCATGGCAGGAGCGAATAACTCCTCCGCCCACCATCCCGTAACGTAATTGTTTTCTTCATCCGTATATCCGCCGGACAAAACAGCCAGCACTTTTGCCATAGTTCCTTCCTCCTCAACTTTTAAATTGTCTATTTGTTCATTTACCCTTCACCGGGATACTGAAACACTGTCCTTGTAAAGTGAAGGGAAGGGGAAGACGGCAGGCAATCAAATAAGTATCAGGTTCCCATTATATAATCAGATATCTATGTTTTTATTTTTGTCATCGGGGTAATCAAAAGGTGTATGTAAAGTTTTTGAAGGAGGAGGCTGTAATGACGGAGAAAAAAGATGACCGCAACCTCGATCCAGAGAGGGTGGAACAAAACGTAGACAACGAATCATCCGGCGGGCAAGATGCGAATGCCGGAGGAAATGATTCCGACTATGACGGTGGACATCCGTCAGACAGTGAGAGCCATGATAAACATGGTGAAGAATATGCCAGACGGCAGCATGGCAAAGACGAAATTGATACGGCTTCATTCAATCAAGGCGGCAATGACTCCGATTACGACGGAGGCCATCCGTCAGACAGTACAGGTAGCAGTAAAGGAAAAATCGATTCCGATAACAGCTAATTCTGACAGGAGTGTATGCTAATGTTTTTCCACAGTAAAGAACTTCAATATCATGCTAAACCGGAAGCTGCAGATCCGGTTTTTGCGAAACAGGTGCAGGAACTGATCGGTGGGCAATTCGGTGAAATGAGTGTAGCGATGCAGTATTTATTCCAGGGCTGGGGTACGCGCGGCAATGAAAAATACAAAGACTTATTGATGGATACGGGAACCCAGGAACTTGGACATATCGAAATGCTTGCTACATTAGTGGCCAGATTGCTTGAAGGTGCACCTGTTTATGAACAGGAGAAAGCGGCAAAAGATCCAATCGTCGGCGCTATCATGGGCGGTATGAATCCGCAGCATGCGATCGTCCATGGTTTGGGAGCATCTCCAAAAGACAGCAACGGCGTCCCTTGGAATGCCGGATATATTGTTGCCAGCGGTAACTTATTGGCCGATTTCCGTGCGAACGTCAACGCAGAGTCCCAGGGGCGTCTACAGGTAGCACGCCTCTACAGCATGACGGATGACCGCGGCGTCAAAGATATGTTCTCATTCCTGATTGCACGGGACACCATGCACCAAAATCAGTGGTTGGCAGCCATCGCAGAGATGGAAGCGAAGGAAGGCGTCATTGTTCCTTCAACAGTGCCGCCTGAATGGGAAGCGTCAGAGTTCTCGCATGTTTATTATCCGAATGCAGACAGCACGGCATCACAGCTTGATTTCCTGAAAAATCCTGCACCGGACGGCCACCCGTTCACAGTGGGCGAAACCAAACCGGCAGGCGGAGTTCCGGTATTAAAACCGGCACCTCCTGAAGCACATAATACATTGCCGGGTGAAAATGAATAAAAGTAGACCGGGCCTCTTTCTCTCGAAAGGGGCTCTTTTCTAATGGAGGATGATTTTATGGCAGCTGAACCATGGGTCATGACGCAGGCATGGCGGGACTTGCTTTTTCTTCACTGGCCGGCTGATCCGGGAAAAATCCGGCGGTATATTCCAGACGGGCTGGAACTGGACCTTTATGACAATCAAGCGTGGATCGGCATTGTTCCGTTCAGAGCAGAGGAAACAAGGCTGCGTTTTTTGCCGCCGATACCAGGACCTGCGAATTTTCTGGAAATAAACGTCAGGACTTATGTGCGCTGTAAAGGAAGATCCGGCGTTTATTTTTTCAGTTTGGATGCAAACAGTAAATCCGCTGTAGAACTTGCGTCATTCAGTGGATTCCTGCCTTACCGGCATGCTGCTATGTCACTTAAGAAAAAAAGCAACGGAATCTTCTTTGAAAGCCGCCTTACCGAGAAAGAGGTTCCGAAAGAAAAAATCTCTATGAACTATAGAATTATTCCTTATCCTGTGGTTTCATCACCACTTGAAAAGTGGCTGACAGAACGTTATTGCCTTTGGACAAAACCAGGCAAACGGCTGTTGCGGGTGGATATTGCCCACGATCCCTGGAATCTCAAATACGTAAAAGGGGAGATTACAGGCAATACAATGGCTCCGTATCTCGGAGTGGATTTCAGGGGGCAAAAGCCGATTGCCCATTATAGCGAGATGAAGAAAGTGCGATTTTTTGCACCGGTTCCAGAAACATGAACCCCCCGAAGCAAATGCTCCGGGGGGTTCACATCATACTTTTACATTCTCCTTGGCTCATCGGTCTCCGGCGTATGAGAAGTTTCCTTTTGTTCCCATACACGTTTTGTCAGATAGATATGGAAGAACCATTCACCCACTGCCACAAGGGCAGCTGTTATAAGAGCAGCTGTGATGAGTGAGAAATCGGGGTTTTCAATCAGCCACATGCCGAGCAGCCATACTAATAGGAACACTGCCACAAAATCTCCGCCGGTTGCGACCCGGTTGGATGTTTTCGGATAGATGGTCAGGTCTCCCGCAAATCCAACAATGGTAGTGATCAGGCTCAGGATAAATAAGTCGAAGACACCGACGCCGTATACAAGCCCGAGAATGATGAAAAGGACTGAGAAAATCATGGCAAATTTAATAAGCAATGCCTCCATATACTTCATCTGAATCACCTCCAGAAAATTTTTATTAGTTGCAGTATACCTATTTTCAGGCAAATGAATCAGCTGGCAGCAAAAAAAGCCCCCTCTGATAAAGAAGGGGCATTGATATTATGACGTGATAAAGTCTCCACCATTTACATGGATCGCCTGGCCGGTGACGTATGTCGAATCCTTCGACGCCAGATATACGTATGCAGGTGCCAATTCAGCAGGCTGGCCGCGTCGTTCCATCGGAGTATCCCCGCCGTGCTTCCCGACTTTTTCTGCATCGAAAGTGGACGGGATCAAAGGTGTCCATATCGGGCCTGGGGCTACGGAATTGACACGGATTCCCGATTCAATGAGATTTTCGGACAATGACCGTGTGAAGGCCGTAATGGCGCCTTTTGTCGCAGAATAATCGATGAGCGACGGTGAACCCCGATAAGCAGTGACTGAAGACGTATTGATGATGGAATCGCCTTTTTGCAGGTGAGGGACTGCAGCCTGCGTCAGATAGAACATGGAGAAAATATTCGTTTCAAATGTTTCGATCAACTGATCCTGGGAGATATTCAGGAAATCATCCTGCGGGAATTGTTTTCCGGCATTGTTCACCAGGATATTCAATTGGCCGAATTCACCGATCACATCGACGATCAGCTGATTGCAATTTTCAACTTTGCTGAGGTCGGTGGCGAATTTAAGGCATTTCCCCCCGTATGATTCCACGGCTTTCACCGTTTCATCAGCATCTTCGTGTTCATCCAGATAAGCGATTGCCACATTCGCACCTTCTTTGGCGAATGCCACCGCTACGGCGCGGCCGATGCCGCTGTCTCCGCCGGTGATCAGAGCTGTTTTGCCTTTCAGTTTATCGGCACCTTTATAGTCTTTATCATCGTAAATCGGTTCGGGAGCCATATTTTCTTCGAATCCGGGCTGTCTGCCCTGTTCCTGCGGATCGATAGCATCATCGATTTTTTCGTATTTATCTTTAGCCATTTTTATTCCTCCTAATAGTTGATCTCATGACTTTCCTATTCCCGTTAGTTTTTGCGCTAAACACGCCGGCGATACCTGAAAATCCAGATGGCACCGATTAAAATCGACAGCAGACTGACTATCAGCGAAGGAATGAAGAACGGCGGGCGATACGTAAAGATGATCCGGTTTTCACCTTCTTCGATCGGTACCCCGACAAACGCATAGTTTGCTTTCAGCACGTCTGTTTTTTCTCCGTTCACCTCAGCGCTCCAGCCGATTTCATACGGGATGACAGCTGATAGATAATCGTCGCCTGCAGTATTGTCATAGAGGATCTCAACACGGCTGCCGTCAATTTCCAATTCCTTGACGCCGGAAGTTTCAGCGGCTTCCCTTTGGAGAATTTCGTAGTTTTCACTGAACATCTGCAGCTCCGTTAAATAATACCTTCCTTCCGGTACTCTGATACGGGTCTTTTCCTCAGCGGGTACACGGATGGTCAGATCATCCACAAAGGTTTTGTAAATTGAATCGTTTGCTTTCCTGGATGTCGTGTAATTGTTGACAGTCAGGTCAAATCCGCTGCTTTCTGCAGTATTTATCAGTTTGAATGAAACATAGAGATCTTCGACTGTTTCTGAAGGCTCTTCCCAGATCAGGTCGATGCCCCCCGTTTCGCCGGTCACCTCCAAAATGCCATCTTCATAATCGGCCTGCACTCCTTCGATGCTGAATTTCGAGGTGATATCGCCTGTCAGCTGCACCGGGCTTCCGGTTTCTTCCGTGTCCAGTACGATGCCATTCAATATCGCATGTTCTCTGACAAGAGGGGGATGCATATCCAATACCGTTTCCTGGTATACATTTGTCGCACCTCTGGCAAAAGGGAGTACGTTTTCATTTTCGTAAACAAGGTAATTCCCGGAAGAGAGTATTTCCTTGAAACCGAAGGGAGTGTTGGTATCATCCGCAGGCCGGATAATGTATTTGCCCCGCACCAGGCTGAACAGGTTCGCACGGTTGCCGAGAGTTGCATAACGGCTGACGCTTTCACGTTCCATATCGATTTCCATATCATAGAGATAGAAATACAGGAGATTCTGGTTCAAGATGCTCGAATATGCACTCAAGCCCTGGAAATCCTGGACGATAGGTGTGTTATTGCGGACGCCTTCCATCCATTCGATGCGATACATCCCGCCGTCTTCCCGGGCATGGATTTGTTCCAGCAGCTCGCGGATTTCACGGTCATCGTATTCTGCCCCTGTCATCAATTCTTCAGAGACTTGATACACATCACCCATCTTCAGGATTTTTTCATGCTGATAGAAATTCGCGTAGACGATGACCCATAAGAACAATGCGGCAATCAGTAATCTTAAGGCGACCGGTTTCCGTGTATAAACAACTGCAAATACTAAAGCAAGCGTCAGTCCTAAGCCTCCAAGGATGATGCCGGTATCAGGCAGCGCAAATTCCAAAGCCGGATCCAGGAGCGCATAGATTAAATAGACGACAATAGTCAATCCTGCTGCGGCCAGGAGGTTTCTGCGCGAAATTTTCCGGAGCATGCTGAGTCCGCTTGCAATTGCGCCACCGGCAGCGAAAGAAATGAAATATTCCCAGCGGTACTGGGGGGCAGAGAAACCGTTGAAGGCGCTGCTGACGAACGGACTGAGATGCATGATGATACCGGCTGTTCCCAATAAGGCGAAAAGACGAAATGTTTTATTGCCGTAAAAACGGAAGATGAATAGGAACAGCATGAATAAGGCCGGCAAAAGGATGTAGCGGCTGGTGTAAAGAATATTATCGATCGGCCCGAAAATCGGAATGGCCTGCTCGTATGCCGGGCGATGATTGTTCAGATATGCGTAAACTGCAGGGACGAACGCAATTGCACCGATGCCGAAAGCGATGATGCCACTGATGAGCATGTCTTTCAACTTTTTTCTGCGGTGCTGTTCACCGGCAGAAAGCGGGATGAACAGCCTGAACAGGATGTAGATCCCGGCAAGCAGGAAATTGATGTAGGCAAAATAGAAATTATCGAAAAATGAAATGGAGACTGCGACCAGAAACCAGCCTGGTTTTTGTTCCCTGAAGATTTTTTCAATGCCAAGAATGAGCAGCGGGAGCCACAGAAATGCATCGGCAAAGAATTCCCAGTAGACCGCGTGGCGGAAATACATGCCGGACGCGCCGTAAACGGCAGCGCCGAGAAGCGATGGCCAATAAGCCAATTTCATATACATGAACAGGCGTGCCGTGATGAACAGCACAAATGTCAGGCGGATGACACTGATAAAAACAGCGAGATTGGCCCAAAAGAGAACGCTGGACTGCGGAATGAGGCCGGTAACTTCCATAAGCCAGACAAAAGGGATGGTGATCAGAAAAACGATGGATGTGGAAAAATAATACGCCAGCTCACTGAAAGTGCCGGCTCCCAACCCGAAATCGAAGGAATAGAAAAATTCCCCGCTGATGTATTGCTCATACAGAAGGTGCTTGAAAGGAGTCATCTGCGATAAGCCGTCATTTATGCCGGTCATATACTGCCCTTGTGTCCACTGGTAGAGAAAAACACCGTGGGTTAAAATAGCCAGCACGAAGCTGTACAGCAGAAGGAAGCGCAAGGGGTATTTCGTTAACATGGGTTCACCGTCTTTTCATTTATTTCTGGCGCACGGGATCTTTCATGATTTTGCTTGAAATGATGAAAGTGATGGGCACAGTGAAGATCACTGCCGCAAATGGCGCGATATTGCTGTTGAAATTCAGGTATTCCACGAATATGAAAATCAGAATGGTGGATACCGACATATTGACCACTTGAGTCAAAGGGAAGAACAGGTATTTCTTCAAAGTGGGTTTCACTTTATATGTAATGTAGGTGTTCAGGAAAAACGACACATTCAGGCTGATGAGGAAGCCGGTGATATGCGCCAGCAGATATGGAAATGAAAAAAGGTTATGCAGCAGCAGGTAGATGGAATAATAGCTCACTGTATTGATGACGCCGACGACGAGGAAGCGGGTGAATTCGGTATTCAATAATTTAAGCTTCTGCATAGTCATAGAGGGAAGAGGTATTTATTTCAGTGCGTGTCCAGCCGGTCACATGGGTAAGCTTCATGAATGGACTCTTCTCCCTTCAGTGTGAAAATGGAATCACTCTGGGATATATACCCTTTATCCTGAGGAAATATGTGTACAGAAGCAGATGAAATTAACCAAACAGCTCTCATTTGGCCCCAGGAAGATGAAACTTTATCTGAATCTGTACGTATAATAGAAGGGAATGGAGGAAGAAGGGCACCTGAATGAAAATTTTTCAGAAAATTCCGCTTAAACGCATTGACACGAAATTTGGTAAATGCTAGCTTTAAGCTTGGAGAGAGTGTGTCTTTTCGCGCTGTCTCAACCCTCAGAATTGAAATTTCCCCCATATACAAATAGTATTAACAATAGAGTACGTAAAGATGAAGGAGTGTTGAAGGTGGCTATCAATTTAGTAAAAGGTCAGAAAATCGATTTGACAAAAGGGCGTGATTCTCTATCCAGCATAATGGTCGGTCTTGGATGGGATCCTATTGAAACAAAGAAAAGCGGTGGCTTCTTAAGCTCGCTTCTTGGAGGCGGCGGAGGCGGAGCGGATATCGACTGTGACGCATCTGTCATCATGCTTGATGAAAACGGCAAGCTTAAGGGCAAAGAGAACCTGATTTATTTCGGCAACAAACAAAGCCGTGACGGCAGCGTCGTGCATTCAGGTGATAACCTGACCGGCGAAGGGGAAGGCGATGATGAAACCATCAATATCGACCTTAAGCGCATTTCACCATCCATTCACCGTTTGATCTTCGTTGTGAACATCTACAATGCGAAACAGAAGAAACAGGATTTCGGTATGATTGAAAATGCCTTTATCCGTTTGGTCGACAATCAGTCAAAAGAAGAATTGGTGCATTATAACCTGACTGAAAACTATTCAGGCAAAACTTCGTTGATCACCGGCGAATTATATCGTCAGGGCAGTGAATGGAAATTCTCAGCAGTTGGTGAAGGTACCACAGATTCTGATATTGGCTCTATCGCCAATAAATACGTTTAAGGAGTGATTTGATATGGCAATCAATTTGTCTAAAGGTCAAAAAGTGGATTTAACGAAAAGCAATCCCGGTTTATCAAAAGTAGTTGTTGGACTTGGCTGGGACACCAATAAATATGACGGCGGACAGGACTTCGATCTGGATTCATCCGTCTTCCTCTTGAATTCAAGCGGCAAAGCGTCATCAGAAGCTGATTTCGTTTTCTATAATAATACGATTGGTGCTGGTGGTGCTGTTGAACACACAGGCGATAACCGCACTGGTGAAGGAGAAGGCGATGACGAGCAGGTGAAAGTGAACCTTTCCGCTATTCCTGCTGCTATTGAAAAAGTGACTTTCGCCATCACCATCCATGATGGTGAAGCAAGGTCGCAGAATTTTGGCCAGGTGAGCAATTCTTATGTGCGCATTCTGAACGAAGATACGAATGAAGAATTGATCCGCTACGACCTGGGAGAAGACTTTTCAATTGAAACAGCCATCGTCGTTGGCGAATTATACCGCCACGGAGGCGAATGGAAATTTAATGCAATCGGAAGCGGCTACCAGGGCGGCCTTGGATCGCTCGTCAAGGATTTCGGACTCGACAGCTGATCCGGCAAGTTGAAAAAGCAAGGGGCTGGGCTCCTTGCTTTTTTTCTCAATTGGGATGGAAATGAATGATTATTTAAGTTGAATTAAATATTATTTGTAGTCGATATTCCGCAAAACAGCTTTGCTTTCCAGCGGGCTCCCGCGCAATCCTCCTCGTCCGCTGCGCTCCCTGCGGTGTATCGGTCGTGTCGCTAAGCCGCAGGAAAAGTTTGACCGAACAACATTCGGTCGAGCTTTTGCGACGAAGCGCAAAGCGCTGCAGGAGCAGTACGGTTTTCTTCGCTATTTTGCTCCATATCTTAGAAACCCTTCTCGTGCTGAAGAGGTTTCCATAAGCGAACTCGGACCTTCGTCCGAGTGGGTGCTCAATGCTACGCTGAGACTGTAGGGAGTCTTTGCTGCTTCACTTCAACTCCAGAAGTGGACCTAAGCAAAGGCGCGGCTCAGGACTGGCCGGAGCAATACGACGAGTGTTCTTCTCGGCTTATTGTGGGAGGCTTGTCCATAGCGCCGAAGCGGATTATATATGCTATTTTATTATTTCAACTAATATAGTTTTAATTAATTGTGCCGGGAGGGTTTCATAAATGAGACATTTCAACGTATTGGATAATTCTGAGTTAAAAACGTTTTTTAAATATACCCCGGCAGAATTTAATCGAGATACGGAACGGGAAATACTTGGGTTGGCGCTGGGTGCAGCACTCTACACCCCTGGATCAAGACCTGATTTCGCAGATAAGATTATAGCCGGAAATTATCGGCGGAACACATTTTCCGGCTTGGCAACATTGATGATTTGCCTGGAAGACGCAGTGGCTGATGCTGATCTTGAATCGGCTGAAGCGAATGTCGTTTCGCAATTGAAAGAAATTGAACGTGTTTCCGAAACGAATACCGAAGAAAGTCCATTGCTGTTTTTACGGATTCGTAACCCGCAGCAATTGGATAAACTGACAAACTTGGCAGGAAGTGCCCTCGGCGTATTGACGGGGATTGTGCTGCCTAAAGTTCAGGCATCCCACCTGGATGATTTTTTCCAGGCCCTGGACCGTGCCAGCGAAAAAGCGGGAAGAATGCTGTATGCGCTGCCTCTTCTCGAAACAGAAGAAGTGCTTTTTGCCGAAACGCGAGAACAGGCGCTGACGGAAATCTATGCAAAATTGCGCCAGGAAAAAGACCGGATTTTGACGATCCGAGTCGGTGCGACGGATTTTTCCAGTCTCTATGGCCTGCGCCGTCCGGTTGAGCGGACCATTTATGATGTACATGTAATCCGGGAATGCCTGGTTTCGGTGCTCAATAAATTCACAAAAGCCGAAGACGGTTTTATCGTTTCCGGTCCGGTTTATGAGTATTTTTCATCCGATACGAACCCCTGGCTTTCGACGGAACCTGAAAAAGTGCTGTGGGAAGAAGTGCAATTGGATTTATTGAATGGATTCAAAGGGAAAACCTGCATCCATCCATCCCAAATAGCGATCGTGAACGCCGGCTACATCATTTCGCATGAAACCTATGAAGATGCAATGCTCATTCTGTCGAAAAGCGATACGTTCAATGGAATTCTGCAAAGTCCGCAGCGCAATAAGATGAATGAAGTGAAACCGCACCTGAGCTGGGCGAAAAAAGTAGCCGCTCAAGCGGAGATATACGGGGTGCTGAATGAATATTACAAACCAATCGACGTCCTTAATCACATACGGGCAAAACAACTTGCAAAACAGATATAAGTATTGGGATAAAATGGATATTGAGGTGTCAGCTTGCGAAAGCTACGCCAACTTACCGATGGAATCCTTATTTTCCATGGCGCTCCGCGTGAATAAAAAGCGGCAATTTCTTTTTGTCAGCAAGCTGATCGCCAAACATTTAGCGGTCCACCCGGCGCTCGCACTGGGCACAGGAAGTTTACTTGCTTCCTTATTGATGGAGAAGTCAGGTATTCCGCCGATTCCACAAGCGCAGCAAATTGCGGAAATGATCGAATCGGGGGAAGTCTGCCTTGAAACAAGCAGACAGGCGCTTGCATATCGTGCGGCTTTACCGGAACGAACGGTCTTCATCGGCATGGCGGAAACTGCAACAGGTCTGGGCCATGCTGTTTTCCACCATTTTGATGAGGCATCCTATATCCATACGACCCGGGAAGAAATTATCGGTGTCTCTCCCACTTTTGTGTTTGAAGAAGAACATTCCCATGCGACTTCACATAGAGTGTATGCACCGGCAGGAATGCTGGAAGATGCCGGGACGATCGTATTGATAGACGATGAAATTTCAACCGGCAATACATTGGTGAACTTGATCACTGCCCTGGATGCCCAGTTCCCTGGGAAAAAGTACATATCCCTATCCATTCTAGATTGGCGGAATAAAAGTCAAAAGCAGAAACTCGCAAAGCTGGCTGAAACAAGAAATCTGGCTATCGAAGTGCTGTCATTGCTTGCCGGTGAATTCACCTTATATCACAGTGACTCACCTGAGGAAGGAGACGTGCCTCTTCTTCGAGAGACAGGTTCGGCGGCACCAAACCGTTCAGCCCAAATCCCGCCGGTTGCTTATGCTTCTGCTGGAGGGCAGCGGTATCTCCCGTTTACGGGACGCTTCGGTCTGACAAGCCGCCGCCATCTGGAAATCGGGCAATGGGCCGAGCAAACAGCCAAAATGGTGAAAGCCGCTGACAAGCCGCTGGTGATAGGGATAGGAGAGAATATGTATCTTCCTCTCCGTTTCGGGCTGGCGCTTGGCGGCGATGTAAAAGTGCAGACAGCGACCAGAAGCCCTATTTTTGCAGCTGAGGAAGAAGGATACCCGATAAAAGAGAAGGTCCTGTTCAAGCTGCCGGATGCAGAAGATGTAAACCATTTCCTCTATAATATAAGTAAAGTCGATACCGACAGGATCTATCTGCTGGCCGAGTCGGTAGTTGAGGAAGAGAGCTGGCAGCCTTTAATTTCCTATCTGGAGAAAAAAGCTCCGGTCGAGTGGCTGTCACTGACAGACAAACTATAAAAAAGGGGTGGCCTGATGATTACTGCTGGTTTAGTGAAAACAAGCTATCCGGACGAGGATATTACGTTTCTTTTGAAAGACGTCACTGATGACTTTGAGGAAAGTTCGCTGGAAGAACGGGAAAAAGCGGTCCAGACTGGGGGGCATTATGCTGAACGGTTGCCGGTTGAATACCGTCCTTCCGAAGAATATACGAAACTCTATCATGCATCTGTAGAACAGACGAAGGAACAATTGAGTCATCTTGTCGGCGTTACGGCCAGAAGAATCCAGCTGAACGCCGGTACTGAAGATATCGTGCTGGTATCACTGGCGCGTGCAGGAAGCCCGATCGGAATTCTGCTTAAACGCTATGCAAAACAGATGCTGGGGATGGACTGGCCGCATTACAGCATATCGATTCTGCGCGATAAAGGAATCGATGAGAATGCGCTCCGTACGATTCTGAAATCACATCCCGGCAGCCGGATCCAATTTGTGGATGGCTGGACAGGAAAAGGTGCCATCCAAAAAGAATTGACGAAATCACTGGCCGCTTTTAACCGTGAGCACGGGACGGACCTCAAGGATGATATGGCCGTCTTGGCTGATCCCGGGGCCTGTGCCGTCCTGTTCGGGACAAGGGAAGATTTCCTGATTCCGAGCGCCTGCCTCAATTCCACGGTTTCGGGTCTGGTCAGCCGGACAATTTTGAATGACCGTTATATCGGAGCGGATGATTACCACGGGGCGAAATTTTACGGCGAATTAATGGAAGAAGACCTGTCCAACGATTTTGTTGATAAAGTCACAGCCTGCTTTGCCGACACCAGCAAAGCTTCGGAAGAAGAAGCATTCAGCACGCCGGTGACTGCCCCTTGTACATGGGAAGGCATGAAAGAAGTCGAAGATATCGGGCAGCAGATGTATACCGAAACGGATTACCATCTGGTAAAACCCGGTGTCGGCGAAACTACACGCGTGCTGCTTCGGAGAAATCCCTGGAAAGTGCTGGTCCGCGATGCCGGGCACCCGGATGTGAAGCACATCCTGATTCTGGCAGAAGAAAAAGATGTGCCGGTGGAAATCGTTCCCGACTTATTCTACCGGTCAATCGGACTTATTAAATCGGGGAAAGAAATATGACGGTATTATTTGCGAGCGACCTGGACCAGACACTGATTTATTCGCGGAGATCCATGGGCAGCGAAGTGAAGCCGGAAGACCTGATAGAAGTCGAACGTTATGAAGGAAAACCTCAGTCCTATATGACTGAACAGAGCCAGACCGCTTTATGGGAGTTGGAGCCGGATACGGTATTTGTACCGGTGACAACAAGGACCCGTGAACAATATGAGCGGGTCACGGGCATATACGAAGGAAACGAACCGCCGCAATTCGCCATCATTTCAAACGGTGCGGTCATTCTGGAAAACGGCGAGCCGATCAAAGAATGGTCGACAGATATCCGCCGCCAGTGCGTCAGCAGAAAAACCATCATCGAGGAATTGATGCCTGTCGTTCATCAGCATTTCAATGAAGACTGGGTATTGCGCGTCAGACAGGCAGAAGACTGGTTCGTTTATCTCGTAGTCGACCGTGCCCGTTTTCCGGAAGAAAAGATCGGTTTTTATACCGACATCTTCCGTGAAATCGGATGGAGCCTGTCACTCCAGGGCAGAAAGCTTTATCTGATGCCTGAAAGCATTACAAAAGCGGCAGCGATGGAATATGTGCGGGACCGCATCAATGCGGATTACGTCATAGCTGCCGGTGATTCCCTGCTGGATCTGGATCTGTTGGAAAGTGCAGATGCGGGATTGCTTGCCGCACACGGCGAAGCAGTCAGATCGGATGCGGAAGTTTCAGATCACATTATTGTCACGGAAGAAAAAGGCATTAAGGCAGGAGAAGAAATTTTGGCAAAAGTTGCTGACATTTCGATGCAAAGCAAATAGCAAGGGGGGAGACCCATGGTTCAATTGCATCCGGTCCGTGTGAGAACATGGGATCCGGAAAAATTTGGCGAATGGCTGGCTAAGCCGATTGTCAATCATACAGAAACGAAAGTGGAAGAAGATGCCATCACTTATCCGCAGCTGCTTGGTGAGTTTACGGGGATGCCGCTGGATGCAGATGATTATTTTGCTTCTATTTATGAATCGATGGAACAGTCAGGCGGGCGGCTGATCCGCTTATCCGATAAAATGAATAAACATATCGACCAGGACCGGTTGAAAGCGCTTCAGGATCTTTTTGAAATGAACCGAAAAGAAAATGGTTTATCCGCCAACCGGATTGTAGCGTTTCTGGACGGCAAAGGTTTATTGCCCCGCCTGAAAGATGCCGGTTTGAACCGCCGGCTCCGCCTGGTCATGATCGATGTGCTGAAGGCGTTTCAGGAACAGTCAGGCGGCAGTACCGTCCAATCGTCATTCAGGAGAGTTGCCACCGATCTCGTGAAGTGGACGTTCAACCATATTGAACCGGAGCTGGAGTCATTAAATCTGGAAAAAGGATTGCCGGCTTTTCTTTGGTACGGGGAATCTTCGGAAAGTGAAAAATGGTTCCTGAAGCTTGCGGCTGCCTATGGTTTCCATCTTGTCGTCTTTGATCCTGGGGGTGAGAAGTGGTTTGGGAAGATGGTCGGGGAAGAGAACATCCACACCCACAGCTTTCAAGTGAATATTGAAGCGATTCCACAATTCCCCGAAGAAAAGCCGAAGCGTGTCGGAACAGTGGCTTTCCGTGCTACACAGGAAGTGGACAGGCTTTTGCACCACGATGATTCAGGTCTTTATAAGCCGTTTCAATTCAAATCCTATGTGACGCATTCAATCCGTTTGAAAACGACAATCGATGAGGCATTCATGCTGGCGAAAGAACGTGCCATGGTGCGGCCGGCATTTGCGGTCGAACGGGGCGTCGTCCATATTCCCGTTGTATTTGCCAAAGTGATGGGGATAGAAAAAGACCGGAAGCGTTTCTGGGATAATATCCATAAACTGACTGAGCGTGAAGATACAAAATTGTTCCGGAGTTTTCCATTCATCGAAGAACGGAAAGGCAACCAGCAATTCCATTACCGTGCAGCCATGGACAATAAGGGGAAGCTGGATCCCGAAAAGATGAAGAAATCCAATTGGTGGCGCTACGGTAAACTGCCGGATGGTGTCCAGACAGCAATCGGAGCTGCCATCGCGAGGCATGTGGAGAAACCGATCCTGTTGCCGCAAAACGGGGAGTCGTTTGAAGAATTGCAGCTCTATGCTTTTTCCCAATCAATGACTTTGCCGGATCCGGTCATCCAATTGATTCAATTATTCGATTATCCACAGTTTGTACCGACGCTTTTGTTTTATAATGAAGAGAAAGACGGGGAACTGAGCCGTGCAGACGCCAATGCGATTGCGCTGACCCATTCCTTCGGCCTTGATAACATCATCATCAATCCTCAGGGCCATCAGGATATCGAGCGCTGGCTGGATACAGAGGCCTATGATGTACACTGGCTGGATGAACGGAGTTTCAACGAACCGTTCCAGGAACCGTCTGTAGTGCGAAAATTTCTTGGAAGATTTCTATAATTAATAAGGAGGGATTAATGATGAACACGATGCCAGATCAGATCGAACAGCAGGAACTCGTGATGAAGGATGAAAATCAGCTGAAAATGCAATTGAAAAAAGATCCGGAAGTTTTGCAATTGGCTTCTAAAATCGATCCGAAAAACCAGATAGCGCTATTGGAATTCGGACGTGAGCCTGCAAATGAAATTTCCGCATTTACCGGGAAAGTCTTGAATTCGGTGCAGGCCAACAGCATGGAAGAATCGAGCGAACTTTTAAAACAGCTCGGAAAAATCATGGATAAATTCGATAAAAAGGATTTTGTCGAGAAAAAAGGGTTCCTCAACAAAATCTTCAATAAAGGCAATAAGATGATCGAGCAGCTTTTCAATAAATACCAGACGATGGGTACTGAAATTGATAAAGTATATGTGGAAATCACAAAATACGAAGCTGAAATGAAGAAATCGACGACGACACTTGAGGAATTGTATGACCAGAATTTCCAGTATTTCATGGAATTGGAGAAATACATTGCAGCAGGTGACATCAAAGTCGAAGAACTGAAAGCAAAAGAACCTGAAGTACGCAAGAAAGCGGAATCCGGCGATCAGATGGCGCTGATGGAATTGAATTCATTGCAGAATGCCATCGAACTGCTGGAACAGCGCGTTTACGATCTGGAGATGGCGAAACAGGTTTCCTATCAGTCAGCTCCTCAGATCCGCATGCTGCAGCGCGGTAACACGAAGCTGATCGGGAAGATCAACTCAGCGTTCGTTACAACGATTCCGATTTTCAAAACCGGCCTGATCAACGCCATCGCGGCGAAACGCCAGAATTTGGTGGCAGAATCGATGAGCGAACTGGATCGCCGCACGAACGAAATGCTGTTGAATAATGCAAACGACATCTCCCGTCAATCCGTGGATATCGCCCGGATGTCCGGCCAGCCGAGCATCAAGATTGAAACGATCGAGCAGACATGGGAAACTATTATGCAGGGGATGAATGATACCCGCGCAATTGAAGATGAAAACCGCAAAATGCGCGAAGAAGGGCGCTTGCGCATCGAAGAATTGCAAAAGAAATATGAAGATACCCAAAGAAAGTAAGAAAAGCGGAAGCGCCCGTTCAGTCTCGACAGGCATAAGGCGGAACAGCGGAGCGGCGTTCTTTGCCGCATAGCTGGTCTGGCTCATGACCCGAGAGGCTGGACAAAGGAACGTTTCTTTCGAAGCCATCTAAAGCTGAAAAAGTTATGCTTTCTTATAAAATAAACTTATCGGAGGAGAGTATTCATGTCATCAATCAACTTATCAAAAGGCCAGAAAATCGATTTAACAAAAACGAATCCAGGACTTACAAAAGTGACGGTAGGACTGGGCTGGGATACCAATAAATACAGCGGAGGCGGAGATTTCGACCTTGATGCTTCGGTATTTCTTGTAGGCGAAAATGGCAAATCCCGCGGACCGGAAGATTTCATCTTCTACAACAACCTCGTCGGCGGCGATGGTTCTGTTACGCACACAGGAGATAACCTGACAGGTGAAGGGGAAGGGGACGATGAGCAAGTGATCGTCGACTTGCCGAATGTTCCTTCAGCAATCCATAAAGTGGTATTCACTGTTACCATCCATGATGCTGAAAGCCGTGCCCAAAACTTTGGACAGGTATCAAACGCATTTATCCGGATCATGAATGAAAGCAATAACGAAGAAATTCTGCGTTATGACCTGGGTGAGGATTTCTCCATTGAAACAGCTCTAGTGGTCGGGGAATTATACCGCCACGCCGGTGAATGGAAATTCAATGCCATCGGTTCAGGCTATCAGGGCGGCCTGGCTGCGCTGGTGAACGATTTCGGTCTGGCATAAGCAAATACAGACGAAACCCGCTCCTCAATTTGAGGGCGGGTTTTTTTTTTTCGCAATCCAGATTACATAAACTGGTCACAACTTCATCCAAGGAGGCATTTTTAAGATGCTATCATGTTGGAAGAGGGAGTGAAGTTTATGGAAACCACCTTGTCAAACCGCATTTTAATTGAGGAAGCAGGATATTTCATTCAAAATTGCTACAATGAGCTCGGGAAAGATGAAACAGCCATCAAAACCAGGATCGGTGAAATTATAGAAGAAGTGGAAGAAACGGGCAGTTATACACATACTTTCGAAGAACTCGAACACGGGGCACGTATGGCCTGGCGGAATAATAACCGCTGCATCGGCCGGCTGTTCTGGCAGACGCTCACCGTTTTTGATGCAAGGAACCGGCAAACGGCGGAAGAAGCATTTGAAGCATTACTCGAGCACCTGGACTATGCATCCAATGGCGGGAAGATCAGACCGGCAATCACGGTGTTTCCAGCTGAACAGGATGGGAAGAGCAGGTTGCGCATCTGGAATCATCAATTGCTTCGCTATGCCGGCTATGAGAAGAATGGTGCGGTTACAGGAGATTCTACTTCAGTCGAATTCACGGAAAAATGCATGGAACTCGGCTGGCAGGGAAAGGGCACTGATTTTGATCTGCTGCCGATTGTCATTGAGGAAGAGGGCAAAGGTGTAAAAGTTTTTGAACTTCCGGAACAAGCTGTTCTGGAAGTGGACATACGGCATCCGGAAATTGATGGTTTTGCCGAGCTGGGAGCCAAATGGTATGCCGTGCCGATTATTTCCGATATGAAGATGGAGATTGGAGGCATCCAATATCAGCTGGCACCATTCAACGGCTGGTATATGGGGACTGAAATCGGTGCGCGCAATCTTGCGGATGAAGACCGCTATGACCTGCTGCCGGCTGTTGCAGAAAAAATGGGGCTTGATACGAAGTCCAATCGATCCTTATGGAAAGATAAGGCTCTCGTTGAACTGAATATTGCAGTACTGGAGTCATTCGCCGAGGCGGGGGTGACGATTGTCGATCATCATACAGCGGCCAAGCAATTCAAGAGTTTCGAGAAAAAGGAAGAAACTGCCGGCCGTGCAGTCACGGGCAACTGGGCATGGCTGATCCCGCCGATGTCCCCGGCAACCACGCACATTTTCCATAAGCCCTATAAGAACGATGTCGTCAAACCCAATTACTTTTATCAGAAGCCGCCTTATCACTCATAAGCAGGATGAACTTTTTTTGTTCTGCCGGTCTCCTGCTCGAATAAATCGGCTGTTTTATTATATAATAGAGAGAGTGAACGTTCTTCACATTCAAAGTTGAAAGAAAGTGGGAAACAAAATGGGACGCAAGTGGAATAATATCAAAGAAAAAAAAGCTTCAAAAGACGCCAATACAAGCCGGATTTACGCTAAATTTGGTCGCGAGATCTATGTAGCCGCCAAACAGGGCGAGCCGGATCCCGAGTCGAATCAGGCATTGAAAGTTGTACTGGAACGCGCTAAAACATACAGTGTGCCAAAAGCGATCATCGACCGCGCGATCGAAAAAGCCAAAGGCGGTTCTGAAGAAAGCTATGATGAACTGCGCTATGAAGGTTTCGGCCCGACCGGCTCCATGGTCATCGTGGACACGCTTACAAATAATGTGAACCGGACAGCATCCGATGTGCGCGCAGCCTTCGGCAAAAACGGCGGCAACATGGGTGTCAGTGGATCTGTAGCTTACATGTTCGATTTTGTCGCAGTTATTGGCATCGAAGGCCAGAAAACTGCGGATGAAGTGCTTGAAATGATGATGGAAGCGGATATCGATGTCCGGGACGTCGAAGAAGAGGATGGCTCGATTATCGTTTATGCGGAAGCTGACCAATTCCATCTGGTGCAGGAAGCATTCAAACAAGCGGGCATCACTGAATTCACCGTAGCCGAGCTGACGATGATGGCGCAGAATGATGTTGAATTGCCGGAAGATGCGCAGGCACAATTTGAAAAGATGATTGATGCGATAGAAGACCTTGAAGATGTTCAGCAGGTTTATCATAATGTCGATTTAGGCGAATGAAATAACAGGAAGCAGCCCTTGAAATAATGGGCTGCTTTCTTTTGGTAAAGGACTTTGGCGTTCAGGTTCTTCTGTTGCAGAAATGATTCTGAATGTTTGCTATACTGTCCTTATCAGGATGAAACGGAGGCGTTACGATGAACGATATATGGGAAATAAAGCATTCTTCGCATCGTATTCGAGTGGAAAGCACCTGGAACCAGAAGAAATTGTGGGTGGACGGGGTCCTTCAGGATGATCAGCCAGGCTTTGCAGGCAGCGCCAGGCTATTCGGCAATCTGAGAAGTGAGGACGGCGGATTCGAGGAGATCAAAGTGTCGCTCGGACTCGGCTGTCTCCAAACACAATGCCGGATTTTTGTCGGGGACACCCAGATATATACAACCGAAATTGCCTGGGAAGGTTAAATCCCTTTATCTATCAGAAAAATCCCCCTTTGCCTCAAACAGCTTACGCTTGAGGTGAAAGGGGGATTTTTTCGTCAATTATTCGTAGACTTTGGCTGGCGCATTTTTGGTATTTTTCCGTTTGTGGATGATGGCGTTGAGCTCAGCGCCGATCACCAGGATAAGTCCGGTCAGGAAGAACCACAGGATCAGCACGATCAAACCGCCGAGACTTCCGTATGTGGCATTATAGCTTCCAAAATTCGCTACATAGAACGAGAAGCCAAGAGATACCAATTGCCACAAGATAGTTGCTGTTAATGCACCGATCAACACTTCTTTGAATGGAAAGTGCTTATTGGGCGCAAATTTGTACATGAATCCCAGCACGATGCTCATCACGGCGATGGAAATCACCCAGCGAAGCACCTGGAACAGAATTTCCGTCTGAGACGGCAGGTTCAGGAATGAACTGATCGAATCGATGATGGCGCCGCCAAAAATCGGCAGCACCAACGCGACGATGACTGCAATCAGCATGAACACCGTCAATAGGATGGCAAGGCCTTTCTGTACGATGAAAGATCTTGTTTCTTCGACATCATATGCTTCGTTCGTCGCAGTGATGAAGGCACTCACGGCGTTCGAAGCCGACCAAAGCGTACCCAGGATACCGAATGTCAACAGTCCGCCGGAAGGGGTCGTGACAACGCTGACGATATTTTCTTCAAAAGTTGTTGCGACTTCACCCGGCAGGATGGTGCCTATAAATTCCATGACGCGCTGGGGATCGATTTGAAGATAAGGTAGTATCGAGAGCAACAGGATCAATAAAGGTACAATTGCGAGTAAATAATAATAGGCCTGTGCTGCAGCGAGAGTTGACGCGTTATCTTCCTTGAACTTCGCTCCGAATTCTTTTACATAAGACTTGGCATTTGCCATTTGCTCAACCTCCAATATTAACATCCTTTATCATTTGTATGCCCGCTCCGATCAGGCATTAACCCTAAAGAGCGATAAAAGGGTGTGAAAACTGCAATCGCCATAAAAAAAGACAGGAAAAAGGCTAGCCTTTTTCCTGTCTTTCAGACGGTTTCATCAATTAGTCAGCCACTATATCCAGTGAGATCTTCAGAATATGATGATATTCCATTTCGAGGATGGACCAGCGGCAGCCATTTTTTTCAACCGCGCTGCCGGTTTCAGCCTCGATCAGCTGATGCTGGATCCAGCCGGCGATCGTATCGATATCTTCACTGTCATCAAATTCATAGCCGAAGCGCTCTTCAAGATCTTTCAGCAGCACCCTGCCATTCAGTAAATAGCGATATTCATTTTCTTTGATAATGTCCGCTTCTTCATCTTCATCAAATTCATCGCGGATTTCCCCGACGATTTCCTCCAGAATGTCTTCCATTGTTATAAGTCCCGAGGTTCCGCCGTACTCATCAATCACCAATGCGATGTGGGTGCGGTCTTTCTGCATTTTCACCAGAGCGGTCTGCAAAGGAGTCGTCTCATGGAAATAAGGCAGTTTGTGGATCAGCTCCTGTAAACGGAATGAACCGTTGACAGCATAATGGGTAAGGATCTCCTTGGCATTGATGAATCCGATGAGGTCGTCTTTGTCGCCGTCCCGGGCTATCGGATATCTTGTGAATCGGTGCTCACGAATTTCTTCCAATAACTCCTCGGGAGTCAGCGTGTCAGAAAATGCGATCATTTGCGTCCGTGGCACCATGACGTCTTTTGCACTGCGTTCATCAAAAGCGAAGATGTTTTGCATATAGGATAACTCCGTCTGGTTAATCTCTCCGCTCTGGAAGCTCTGTGCCATGATGATTTTCAATTCTTCTTCTGAATGTCCCTGGTCAGCCTTCGCCGGCTGGAGTCCGAAGATCCGCAGCAACAGGCTCGAAGCAGCTGTCATCAAATAGATGAAGGGGGACGTGATTTTTCCGAAAACATAAAGCACTGGAGCTAAAGTGAGGGCCATCCGTTCGGCCGAGTGCAGCGCCAATGATTTCGGCATCATTTCACCGATGACCACATGGAAAAAAGTCGCCAGCGAAAAAGCCAATAGGAAGGAAATGACCATTGCTGACGAAGGTGGCAATCCGAAATCCTTGAACAGCGGGAGGATGAACTGTTCGACAAGAGGTCTGCCGAGCCAGCCGAGTCCAAGTGCAGCCATGGTGATTCCCAGTTGGCAGGCCGACAGATAATAATCGAGATTGTCGAGAATTTTTTTTGAAATTCCTGCCCGCTTACTGCCTTCTTCGATCAATTGCTCGATGCGGGACATGCGGACTTTCACTACGGCAAATTCCGCGCCGACAAAAATGGCGGTAAATAAAATCAGTAAAATGAATAATGCTAAATTCGCTAAAAGTATGGGGTCCAATAAATTCCCTTAAATAAGGGATTCACCTCCGGGTTTATTTTGTGCAATAAATTAAAAATGGCTTCATTGCTTTTCACTGTCGAGACTCCGGCGGCCCAGCTGAACGGGCGCCGTCGCTTTTCTGTGTCCAGGCTCCGGCGGCCCAGCTGAACGGGCGCCGTCGCTTTTCTGTGTCCAGGCTCCGGCGGCCCAGCTCTTCGGGTCATAAGCCGACCCAGCTGCCGTGGCAAAAAGCGCCACTCTGCTGTTCCATCTTATGCCTGTCAGAGCTGAACGGGCGCCGTCGCTTTTCTGTGTCCAGACTCCGGCGGCCCAGCTCTTCGGGTCATAAGCCGACCCAGCTGCCGTGGCAAAAAGCGCCACTCTGCTGTTCCATCTTATGCCTGTCAGAGCTGAACGGGCGCCGTCGCTTTTCTATCTCTAATTTACCATAAGGGGTTTACGAAATATATGGCGAATGCTTGTGGCGTTCGAGCACCTGGAGCGTAATCCCTTTAACGTCGATGACGCTCTCTTCGTTGATCACATCTTCAAGAAGGACATTCTTGAAGTAACCTACACTGGCATCGAGAGGGATATTGAGTAATTTTGTCAGCGCGATGCGATACATTTTGGCGAATTCAGGATCTCCGTTGCCGCGTTTCATTTCGTTGAAAGATTCATAGAATTGATCGAGCTTGTCGGCCAGTTCAAGCAGACGGCCTTCAATCGTCTCATCTTTCCCTTCTTTCATGCGGTCGAAGAACACCTGCTGAAATTCTTCGGGAATTTCCCGGATGATGAATTTTTCCATCATCCCTTCTTCAACTTTCGCAATCATTTCCTTCAGTTCGGGAGATGAATGCTTGACCGGAGTTTTGATATCTCCGATAAACACTTCGGCAAAGTCATGATTGATCGTTTTTTCGTAAAGGGATTTCCAGTCGATGGTGCGTCCGGCACGTTCTTCGATTGTTGCAAAGAACATGGCGTATTGGCTGACCTTCCAGGAATGGGCAGCGACATTATGTTCCTCGAATTTAAATCTGCCGGGTGCCCGGATAATCCGCTCCAAATCGTTTAAAGCGGTAAAAAATGTGTGAATTCCCATAGCTAAAACTCCTTTTTCTATTTTCTATACCTCCACCATACCCTATTTTTCGTATAATAAAGAGCGGGAGACTTACAGATCGTAAGAGTATCGAAGAGAAGGGGAATCAGCATGACGGGAAAAACACACATCATCGGCGGCATTACAGCAGGTCTTGCATTCGCACAAATCACAAATTATGAAGCGGTGCTCCTTTTGGGAGCGGGAGCGGTAGGCGCCTTAATCCCGGATATCTGCCACGGAGGCAGCAAAATCGGCCGGACATTTCCGGTGATATCGAAAATCGTGAACACGCTTTTCGGCCACCGGACATTCACCCACAGCCTTGTCTTTTTATTGCTGGCAGTGTTCCTGTTCAACGCTTTTCTTCCAAATGAAGCCATTGCATCAGGGTTAGTCGTAGGAATGGCAAGTCATCTCCTGTTGGACATGGCAACTAAAAACGGCATCAAATTATTCTTTCCATTCAAAGTCACGGTCCGCTTTCCGATTACTGCGAGAACGGGTGGCAAGGCAGAATATGCCGTTTTTGCCATTCTATCTTTACTGACGGTCTATTTCGGTATGTATGCATTCGGTTTTCATTCTTAATCAGCAGGTTTTTCGACAGACGTAAAGATTCTTACTTTTAAGTGTTTGCTCTGGGCGAATCGGGGAAGAGGATAAGTATCACATCTTCCTAGGAGGGATCTTTTGAGCAAAGAGGAATTTTCCGACCATGAACAGGAGACGAACAGCACAAGAAGAGGCGGCCAGAAGCACGGCAGTTTCGGAGGCAAAAATGCGGACGAGAAGGCAGGAGCTGAGCTCCGGCAAACAGGGCCCCACAGCAATACAGGTGTCGGTGACGAACAGACGCCGATCCGTGAAAACTCGGATGAATAGAAACAGGCAGCTCCCGTATTCACGGGAGCTGCCTGTTTCTGAATAAAGAAAATCCGGGATTCAGCCGAATCACGGAAGGGGAATTATAATTTTTTGAAAAACGAAGCAATCTGCTTTTTCGAAGGTTCCTGCAGACGGTAACGCAATTCTTTGTTTTGTGTATTGACAATATGGTAAGCAGGATTTTCGGCAACTGTAAATTTCCAGTGGGGCTTTGTATTTTTTTTCGTGATTTTAAGTTCAGGAGGCATCATTTTATCGATGAAACTTTCAAGTTTAGCCATCAGGAAGGTGTCCATATAACGGACGATTAAAAATCCTTGATGTTTTTCCGGATTGTATTTTGCCAAAGTAAAATCACTAACATCGAAACCCTTTTCGTAACGCTGGACGGATGGAGACAGCACAAATGTATCCTCATTTGTAAAAACAGCCGAATTGCCCTGTTGCTTCAGCCCGAGTTCTTCCACCAAAAAATCTTTATTGACCAGACTCATTTCTCGTGCAGTAGCCATATTATTCCTCCTTACAGAAATCATTGTATCTCCATTATAACACTCTTTCGTTAGGAAAGGGTTCAGAACCCCCCTCTTATAGAAGGAATGTCGAAAAATAAGGGGAGAATGAAAGGAATTTCATCATCGGGTCGCTTATGCAGCCCTTTTTAAACTGAAAAAAGTAATAATCTGATACATTAGATGATAATGAGAACTTGAAGGAGGAGACGGATTATGTGTGGAAGATATTCGTTATTTACAGATTACAGTATTCTGCTGGAACGTTTCGATATAGCAGCATCGGCTGCCGATGCAGAAGACGTTATCCCGAATTATAATGTCGCTCCGTCACAGCAGATTCTGGCCGTAGTGAACGATGGGGCGAAAAACAGGCTTGGCACGCTAAAATGGGGATTAATCCCGCCATGGGCAAAAGAAGCGAAAATCGGCTATAAAATGATCAACGCCCGCGCGGAAACAGCTTCAGAAAAACCGAGCTTTAGAAATGCCTTCAAAAAGAAGCGCTGCCTCATTGTGGCGGATGCATTCTATGAATGGAGAAAAGAAGGGAAAGAGAAAACGCCCATGCTGATCAAGATGAAGTCGGGTGAACCGTTTGCTTTTGCAGGATTATGGGAATCCTGGAAGTCGGAAAACGGTGAAACGGTTCACAGCTGTACGATTCTGACGACTGCCCCGAACCGGTTAATGGCATCTATCCACGACCGTATGCCGGTCATTTTACCAAAAGAGGCGGAATCCATCTGGCTGGATCCAAAAGTGGAAGACGTGGAATTCCTGCAAGGATTGCTGCAGCCGTTTGATGACGCAGCGATGGAAGCCTACGAAGTATCCGCTGCCGTAAATTCACCGAAAAACAATTATCCGGAGCTCATGAAAAAACTTGTCTGATCCGTTTTGCAGAGAGGCTGATGGGAAACAGGCCAATAAAATGCACTTTCGAGTTTTTGGAATTGTGCTACTATTGGAATGAGGTGACGCCGAATGCTCAAGAACATCAATCACAGAAATGAAGAGGCAGCAAAAGCGATACAGCGGATTCAACAGCCTGCTTATATGATCGAAGCTGCAATGATGGGTTTCGATGGCATCCCGCAATTGACAGAAACCCTGCAGGAACTGCAGGGCTGTGATGAAGTTTTTTGTGGCTATTACGAGGAAGAGATGCTCCTGGGATTCATTTCTTATAAGAAAGAGCGTGGCGTACTCGATATCCACCGGCTCGTGGTGGATCCGGATCATTTCCGTAAAGGAATTGCCCGCAGGCTGATGACATTCATAATGGAGACTTTCAAAGATATGGATTTTACAGTCAGCACAGGCAAGGCGAATCTGCCGGCCCTAAATCTCTATAAAAAT
This sequence comes from Planococcus beigongshangi, assembly GCF_016820495.1. Taxonomy (GTDB): domain Bacteria; phylum Bacillota; class Bacilli; order Bacillales_A; family Planococcaceae; genus Planococcus; species Planococcus beigongshangi. Next base: position 56,765 of record NZ_JADHDU010000001.1, read on the forward strand.
TTCGGGTTTATCGAAACGGACGATTTTGAAGTGGCACCGGATATATTTTGTACGCTGCTGGAGAAAAAACGATCAAATTCAGAGACGGAGGAATTTCAGATGGATTATTTGAATCACCCTTTTGCATCTAGACGGCATACTGTATTTTCAAAGAAAGGGATGGTGGCAACCTCTCAGCCGCTGGCAGCCCAGGCAGGACTGGAAATTATGCAAAAAGGCGGCAATGCGATTGATGCCGCGATTGCGACAGCCGCTGCATTGACTGTTGTTGAACCGACTTCGAATGGCATCGGTGGAGATGCATTCGCTTTAGTGTGGATAAAAGATAAACTGCATGGCCTGAACAGTTCAGGGCCAGCACCGCAGAGTATTTCTGCTGAAGCCGTAAAAAAACGCGGACATGATAAGATGCCTGTTCACGGCATGATTCCGATTACCGTTCCGGGTGTCCCGGCAGCATGGGCGGAATTATCGAAGAAGTTCGGGAAGCTGTCTTTGGCTGAAACGCTGAAACCGGCCATCCGCTATGCGGAAGAAGGTTATCCGCTATCGCCAATTCTCGGAAAGTATTGGAAATTGGCCTATAATAAATTCAAGCAGAATTTCACTTCGGAAGAATATCAGGCGTGGTTCGATCTGTTTGCGCCGAACGGAAAAGCGCCGGAAATCGGAGAGATGTGGGCTTCTCCCGGCCATGCCGCTACATTGAAGGACATTGGCGAAACGGACGCACGTTCATTTTACGAAGGGCCGATTGCGGAGAAAATCGATACATATATGAAACAGCATGGCGGTTTCCTGACGAAAGAAGACCTGACTGCCTACAAGCCAGAATGGGTGGAACCGATTTCCACGCATTATAAAGGGTACGATGTATGGGAAATTCCGCCGAATGGCCAGGGCATTGTGGCGCTCATGGCCCTGAATATCTTCAGTAAAATGAAACAGCCCGCGTGGCAGACTGCGGAAACGCTTCATGAGCAGATCGAAGCCATGAAGCTCGCTTTCACTGATGGCAAGGAGTTTGTCACGGAACCGCAGGCGATGCCGGTCGAAGCTGCTCATTTATTGTCAGCTGAATACGCTGGGAAACGTGCCGAAACGATTGGCGATCAGGCATCGGATCCGGTTCCATATGAATTGCCGAAAGGCGGGACGGTGTATCTTGCTGCTGCGGATGAAGAAGGCAATATGATTTCATATATCCAGAGCAATTACATGGGCTTCGGTTCAGGGATCGTCATTCCCGGAACCGGCATCAGCATGCAGAACCGCGGAGCGGATTTTTCATTGGAACCGGATCATCCGAATTTCCTGCAGGGCGGCAAACGGACATATCACACGATCATACCGGGTTTCCTGACGAAAGACGGGAAAGCGGTCGGGCCGTTCGGCGTCATGGGCGGTTATATGCAGCCGCAGGGGCATTTCCAAGTGGTGACGAACACCATCGATTATCTGATGAATCCGCAGGCGGCACTCGACGCCCCGAGATGGCAGTGGATTGAAGGCAAAACGGTGCTGGTGGAACCTGAATTTCCGAATTACCTGGCGCAGGCGCTTGCGAGGAAAGGGCACGCCATTCAAGTTGCCACAGACGGCGGCAATTTCGGACGCGGCCAGATCATTTGGCGCAATCCGGATACCGGCGTCCTGTCGGGCGGGACGGAATCGCGTACTGACGGAGCGATCGCTGCCTGGTGATAACTAGTTGAAAAAGAAAAAGGGGGGCCATATGTGAGTAAGTATACCGATTTGTTTGCCGCTTTTTTCCGCGTCGGCATGCTCGGATTTGGTGGAGGGCCTTCCGCTATTCCCTTATTTGAACAGGAAGCGGTCAAAAAATATAAATGGATGACGAGTGATGAATTTGGGGACACGCTGGCTTTGGCGAATACGATGCCCGGGCCGCTTGCGACAAAAATGGCGGGGTATATCGGCTGGCGGGTGAACGGCCTTCCGGGATGTCTCATCGCGATTTTTGCTTCTGTTGTACCGACCGTTCTGTTGATGATCATTTTGCTGGGGGTATTGCAGCAATACAAAGATGTCGCCTGGGTCAATGGCATGTCAGATGCAGTCGTCCCGGTCGTCGGCGTCATGCTCGCCATCCTCACGCTCGACTTCCTGAAAAAATCCGGCGATTCGCTCGGCTGGCTGCGTGCTGTGATCTACACGGTGATTTCCATCATACTGATGGAGGTGCTCGAGGTCCATCCTGCATTTCTGATCGTCGCCATTCTGGTGCTTGTATTCCTTCCGGTGAAAAAGGAAGGTGGCGCTAAATGATCATTTATTGGCATATTTTTCTGGCCTTCTTTATTCCCGGAATTTTAGGATACGGTGGCGGTCCGGCTTCCATACCATTAGTGGAGAAGGAAGTCGTCGACCGATACGGCTGGATGACGACGCAGGAATTCGGCGAAGTGCTGGCGCTCGGCAATGCTTTGCCAGGACCGGTAGCGACGAAGATGGCAGGTTATATCGGCTATATGGAAGGCGGCATACTTGGATCGGTCATTGCACTCTTCGCTTCTGTAGCTCCGTCACTCGTCCTCATGATCGCGCTGATGGTCACGCTGCTGAAATATAAGGATTCTCCGAAAGTGAAGAACATCACGAAGATGATCCGCCCGGTCATTGCGGTACTTCTGGGGGCGATGACGCTGCAATTCTTCATGACATCCTATGAAGTGTCCGGAAGCATCCAGACAATCGCCTTGATCGCCGTCAGCTACTGGCTGCTTGAAATCCGGAAATGGCATCCGGCCTACGTCATCCTGTTGGCGCTGGCATACGGCGCACTGACAAGCTTTTTCTGAAAGGAACCCTATCCGCGAATTGTGGATGGGGTTTTTGATGTCATAAAATCATTTCGTTGTCGCGACCCAGCTCTTCGGGTCATAAGCCAGCCTAACTGCGCGGTCAGGACCGCTACGTTATTCTGTCTTATGCCTGTCCCTGCTTGACGGGTGCCGTCGCTTTTCCTATAAGCAGATTTATTTACTTTTATTGTCTTACGTCTTAATCTGTATAAAGCTGTACATTGCTTTTGATGGGTTCAATAAACGACAAGTATCCGATGGAACGAATTGCTGGATGCTTGCAGTGAAAGGAAGAAAGAAATTGAGAGATTATTTAATAAAAGCTCTGGCTTTTGATGGCCAGGTTCGCGCATATGCTACAAAAACAACCGAAACAGTGAGTGAAGCGCAACGCCGGCATTACACATGGCCGACCGCTTCAGCGGCACTGGGCCGTTCGATGACTGCCAGTGTCATGATGGGCGCCATGATGAAAGGCGAGGAAAAATTGACGATCCGCATCAACGGCGGCGGACCAATCGGCAATATCCTTGTCGACGCCAATGCAAAAGGTGAAGTGAGAGGGTATGTTTCAAAACCCCAGACTCATTTTGATCTGAATGAAATCGGCAAACTCGATGTAAGGAGAGCGGTCGGCACAGACGGCCTCTTGACGGTATCCAAAGACATCGGCCTGATGCAGCCGTTCGTCGGACAGGTTCCGATCGTATCGGGAGAAATCGGAGAAGATTTTACGCATTATATCGTGACTTCAGAACAGGTGCCTTCATCTGTCGGTGTCGGTGTCATCGTCAATCCGGACAACACCATTCTTGCTTCAGGCGGGTTCATCATCCAATTGATGCCTGGAACACCTGAAGAAATCATCGTCGCTATCGAAGAACGTCTGGCATCCATTCCGACAATTTCCAAAATGATCAGTGAAGGAATGACGCCGGAAGATATCCTTCACGAAGTGCTTGGTAAAGAGAATGTGAAAATTCTCGATGAAATGCCCGTAACCTTCACATGTGAATGTTCACGTGACCGCATTACAAACGCAATCGTAAGCCTCGGACCGACAGAGATCATGGATATGATCGAAACAGACGGCCAGGCAGAAGCGGAATGCCATTTCTGCAATGAAAAATATCATTTCTCCAAAGAAAACCTGGAAGATCTATTGGCACAGACTTAATCACTCAAAGAAGCACCCGCTGGAAATCCGAGGGTGTTTCTTTATTGGAACAAATATTTTGAATTCGAGATAAGTTTCGTTTACGCTTAAGGAGGGAACGTGGAAAACAGAAGAAAATGTCTGGAGGGCTATTGATGAAACATATTTTTAAAGCCGGAAAAGATCCGGAGAAACCGGTACTGCTGCTGCTTCACGGAACAGGCGGAAACGAAAATGACCTGATGCCGCTCGCTGCGCACATCGACCCGGAAGCATCCGTTTTAAGTGTCCGCGGCAATGTATCGGAAAATGGCATGCCGCGCTTTTTCAAACGGCTGGCAGAAGGCGTGTTTGATATGGAAGATTTGGAATTCCGCACAGAAGAGCTCTATAATTTTATCGCTGAGTCAGCGATAACTTATGATTTTGACCGTTCCAATGTCGTCGCTGTAGGCTATTCGAACGGGGCGAATATTGCAGCAAACCTGCTGTTCACTTACAGTGATGCGTTGAAAGCGGCGATTCTGCATCATCCGATGGTGCCGAACCGTCATACGGAATTGCCTGCCTTGGCCGGTGTACCCGTATTCATCGCAGCTGGAACGAACGATCCGATCTGCCCGGCACAGGAATCGGAAGATCTCAAAGACTTTCTCGAAGGTGCAGGAGCAGACGTCAATCTGCACTGGGAAAATCACGGACATCAGCTTACGATGCCGGAAGTGGAAGCAGCCAAAGTTTGGTACGGCAAAATTTAGGGAAACTATCCTCCTGCAGGGCGCAGGAGGGTTTTTTTGTCCGGAATTCAGCGGCCAAGGCCACTTCGCTGATCTGTCTTATGCCTGTCAGGGCTTAACGGGCGCTTACGCTTTTCTTTCGCTTTTCAGTTCTTTTTCAAGCACAATGGAATCAATACATAATCAGTAGGAGGGGATCGTGTGCAAAACAATCCGAAAATTCAGGAACAGCTCGAACATTGGGTCGAAGAAAACAGGGGCCACGTCATACTCGGCACGACAGCCCAGTATATACCTGAACTTGGCAAAGCCGATCCGGCGAAATTAGGGATTTGTATGCTTGACGAAGAAGGGAATTACTATTGTGCGGGTGACACTGATGTGGAATTTACGCTGCAAAGTATTTCAAAGGCTTTGACCTTCATTGCGCTCAGCTGCCATTACGGATTGGATTTCGTTTTGGAGCGTGTGGATGTGGAGCCTACCGGTGAAGCATTCAACTCGATTATCCCATTTGAAATCCACCGGCCGAATAAACCTTTCAATCCCTTCATCAATGCGGGCGCCATCACGATTTCCGCGTTGCTGCCAGGGCAGACCAGCCAGAAAAAATATGAATACCTATTGAAGTTCCTTGAGGAGCTTGTCGGCCGTCCGCTTGAAATGGACCGGGCCGTCTATGATTCCGAATGGAAAGCATCACACCGCAACCGGGCGCTTGCGTATTACCTGAAGGAAGCCAACTTCCTTGAAATTGAAGTGGAAGAAGCACTGGATATCTACATCCGCCAGTGTTCCATCAAAGTCACCACAAAAGATCTGGCATTAATCGGCCTGATTATAGCGTATGACGGTTATAACCCGATAACGAAAGTGAAGCACTTCTCAGATGAAATCGCCCAGGTAGCGAAAGTCCTGATGGTGACATGCGGCATGTACAATTCATCCGGCAACTTCGCGGCGCATGTCGGGATTCCCGCGAAAAGTGGCGTTTCCGGAGGCATTTTAGGGGCAGTGCCGCCGAAGCTGCACTCCCAAACGTATGAATTCAAGGCAGGCGCTGGCATCGGCGTCTATGGGCCGGCGATTGATATCCAAGGCAACAGCGCGGCCGGCACGATGATGCTGCGCCAGATTTCGAAAGAATGGGACCTCAGCATATTTTAATCCGAAACCTTCAGCTAAAGCAGCTGGAGGTTTTTCTTATAAATATATGATTTGTTTGTCAATTTCAGTTTTCTTGAAGCTCCAGCGGGTAGGGTAATAAAAACGGTGAAAATTCACAAAAGGAGTGTAAAGATGGCGAAAAAAACGGATATCAATGAAAACAGCAAAAATGAGCAGCTGGAAAATTTCAGGACAGACGATTCGGGTAAAGCTTTGACGACAAATCAGGGACTGAAAGTGTCGGACGATGAGCATTCACTTAAAGCTGGTGTAAGAGGGCCCACACTAATGGAGGATTTTCACTTCCGGGAAAAAATGACGCATTTCGATCATGAGCGCATACCGGAGCGTGTCGTCCATGCAAGAGGTTACTCTGCCCACGGTGTATTTGAAACTTATGAGTCGATGGCCCATTTGACAAAGGCGAAGTTTCTTTCTGAAAAAGGCAAAAAGACGCCGGTATTCGTCAGGTTTTCCACCGTCCAGGGCTCAAAGGGGTCTCCTGAAACAGTCCGGGATGGCCGCGGCTTTGCGACAAAATTTTATACGGAAGAAGGAAATTATGATTTGGTGGCAAATAATATGCCGGTGTTCTTCATCCAGGATGCCATCAAATTTCCGGATTTGGTCCATTCCCTGAAACCGGAGCCGCACAATGAAATGCCGCAGGCTTCAGGTGCGCATGATACGTTCTGGGATTTTATTGCCAATAATCAGGAATCTGCCCATATGGTGATGTGGCTGATGTCTGACCGCGCTGTGCCACGCAGTTTCCGTATGATGGATGGTTTCGGCGTGCATGCATTCCGGTTTATCAACGAAGAAGGCAAAGCGCATTTCGTCAAATTCAATTGGAAACCGACGCTCGGGGTTCACTCGCTTGTCTGGGATGAAGCACAGAAAATAGCGGGTAAAGATCCTGATTTCAACAGGAAAGATTTATATGAAGCAATCGAAAACGGAGATTACCCTGAATACGAACTTGGGGTGCAAATCATCGCGGAAGAAGATGAACATAAATTTGATTTTGATGTTCTGGATGCCACTAAAATCTGGCCGCAGGAAGAAGTGCCGATGCAGATGATCGGCAAAATGACCTTGAACCGTAATGTCGACAATGTCTTTGCCGAAAATGAGCAGGTCGCATTTCATCCGGGTCATGTGGTGCCGGGCATTGATTTCTCCAACGATCCATTACTGCAGGGACGTCTGTTCTCCTATACCGATACGCAATTGATCCGTCTTGGCGGGCCGAATTTCCATGAATTGCCGATCAATCGGCCAGTATGCCCTTTCCACAACAATCAGCGGGACGGGTACAACCGCATGACAATCAATAAAGGACAGGTTGCCTATCATAAAAACTCCCTGGCGAATAATACCCCTGGTCCGGTAAGTGAGGCAGAAGGCGGATATGGCCATTACCAGGAAAAAGTGGAAGGGCGTAAAGTCAGGGCACGCAGTGAAAGCTTTGATGATCATTTTTCTCAGGCCGCATTGTTCTGGAACAGCATGTCCGAGCCCGAAAAGAAACATATCATCGAAGCATTCAGCTTTGAACTCGGAAAATGTAAGGAATTGACGATCCGAAAGCAAACAGTCGATATGTTTTCAAATGTAGACCTGAAAATGAGCCAGGAAATTGCGAAGAATATCGGCGTCGAACCGCCGAAAAGCGGAGCATCCCTGCCAGGCAAAACTTCACCGGCATTAAGCCAGGAAAACACGATTAAAACAGCTCTTACCCGAAAAGTGGGGATTCTATTGGCGCCGGATTTCAACGGTAAAGATCTGGAGAAAGTGCTGGATGATTTCAAAGAAAAAGGTGTCCAGTTTGAGATTATCAGTGAAATGCAAGGCTTGCTGGTTGGCTCCGACGGGATTACAAAGAAAGTGGATCATACCTTCTCCACTTCAGACCCGGTGTTATATGATGCCATATATGCGGTTGGCGGGCCGGTCATCACCAAGAAATTTGCAAAAGAAGGGGCCCGGTATATTGCAGAAGCATTTGATCACTATAAGCCGGTCGGCGCTACTCATGAAGGAAAGAAATGGCTTCAGAACTCTGAGATGAAAGAGCAACCGGGCGTCATTGCCGGTGATGATCCTGAACAATTCACAGACGAATTTCTGGAAGCCATCCGTGAACACCGTCACTGGAAACGTGTTATATAAAATCTGTTAGAAAGATGGTCTGAAAGTCGTGTTGAAGTTCCCTTATGTTTATGGATAGACTGTTCGGGTAAATCTTAGAGTAGACACACCATATACATCAGAAACATAAAAATTGGAGGAATTGCAAATGGCCAACAATAAATTTATGGGTACTTTTGACACGGAAACCGAAGTTTTACGGAAGATCGAAGAACTGAAATCCACGGGTTCCAGAGAAGAAGATATGTATGTTATGGCACGTGACAAAGATCAGATTTCAATGGTCCGCGGACGTACGGACGTCGATTACAAATCATCTGAAGGAAATTGGATGGATAAATTCATGGGCTTCCTGTCGGGAGACGATTCCACCCGTGAAGCGTTCTCCGGTATGGGACTCGATAAAGACGAATCGGACCGTTATTACAATGAAGTCCAAAATGGCAAGATCCTGTTGTTCGTAGACCGGGAGTTCGGAGCTTCCTATGAAGGCAATGCGCCATACGACAATCAAACCTATGGCAATACGGATGCAGCAGCAAGTTCAAACATGACTGATCCGACAACTCCAGGATATGTGGATACAGGTGTCGTGGCGAAAGACGGCATGACAGTCGATACAAATGATCAAAATGATGTTTATTATAATAGAAGAGATGGCGCTCTTACAGAAGGTGAGTCGTATGACCAGAAAGTGGCAGACGATGAAACTGCCGGAGTCAGCCATGACAGCGGCACGGGATTCGGCCTGGGTTCGCCTACGAAAGGGACCGAATATGCAGATACCGACAGCGACCGCACCGGCGCCGGTTTCACTGATTCGACGACAGGCAGCGACCATACGGAAGAAGAGAAATTACGCCTTCATGAAGAGCGGCTGCATGTCGATAAAGAGCAGGTTAAAACAGGTGAAGTGAATGTCGGCAAACATGTAGTGGAAGAAGAACAATCGATTGAAGTGCCTGTAGAACATGAAGAAGTGTATGTTGAACGGCGTCCGGTAGATGAAACGACGACGGATGCGGCGGATACGGGCTTCAATGAAAATGAAAACATCAATATCCCGGTTTCGGAAGAGCGCGTCAATGTGACTAAGAATGACGTGGTCAGCGAAGAGATTGTCGTCGGCAAACGCAAAGTTGAAGATGTCGAGACCGTACGCGACACGGTCCGCCGTGAAAAAGCGGATATTGATGAAGACACAAATTTGACTGACAGAAGCAAAGACCGCGATAACCGCGATCGTTTCTAAGGGAATAAAGAGAGAAAGGCGGAAAATTTCCGCCTTTTTCTTTGATTGCACTGAAACGGCACGGTGGATGAAAAGATGGTGCAGAATTTTGGGATTTTCGACATGGAGGGAGGACCTGCAGATGACTGAAAAAAAGAATACCGATAACAATGCGCAGGAAAAAGGGTTTAATTCGACAGCTGCCTATGGTGATCCAAAAGACGGAACTCACAAAAAACCGGATGCCGCTGAATTGGGAAGCGGCAAAGACAGTCCGTTCGAAAGGGATGCGGATGGAAATGTGAGGACAGGAGACAGCGGCGAAACAGGAACGGGCATCTATACAGGAAATGATGCAGCTGACATGGCTTCGCCGAATGACAGTTTATCTGATATCGCACATACAGGACGGAACCGCGGAAATGTGCCGCTGATGGACCGTCAAATGGAAGAAGTGCCTGCGAATGATCCGAATGCAGCAGACGCAGGGCCCGCAAATACAGACAGCGGAAGAGAAAACGTACGCACCACCTCTTCCGTGACGGATGATCTTGCCAGCATCGATGTATCCAGGGAAGGGGTCCCCGCGAATGATCAGGCTAAATCGGATATTCCGGAAGATCCGGCAATCAATGATGTGCCGGATGCGGACCGGAGCGTAAGGGAATCACCGGAACATCTGTCGCAGAATGCAGCGGACCGGACACGCCGGGATGACGGCAAAGAATAAGGTATAGGAAAGGCGGGGCACCCCGCCTTTTTTCATTTTCACGATAAAGAGGTATGATAGAGGAAAGAAAGGCGTGATTAGTTTGGACGGAAAGAAAAGAAGCGATATTAAACCGGGCATGGCCGTTAACGTAATCCTCAAGCAGGATCAGCGCAGCGGGAAGAAAACAGAGGGCATTGTCAAAGATCTGTTAACCAATTCCGCGACTCATCCGCACGGCATCAAAGTGCGCCTGGAAGACGGACAGGTCGGGCGTGTCTGTGACATCCTCTAAAGCCTGCGGATATTTATGCTGAATTTATTGCACCTCATCCAGCTCCCATGTTTTCTGCTCTTCAGCCAAGGGTAAAGTAAAGGAAAGCTTTGAGGAGTGATGATGTGGAGAGGAATTTTATCGAAACGTACGACACGGAAGAGGAAGCTTTGAGGCAAATTGAGCAGCTGAAAGATGAAGGGTATTCGGAAAGCGATATGTACATCATGACCCGGAACGATGATCAGCTGTCAATGATTCAAGGGAAGACGAATGTGGATAATTATGCCGAACAGGGCAATTGGATGGACCGCTTCACTTCTTTTTTGACAGGAGATAAACAGATGGAAACCGCGTTTCGCTCGATGCAGCTGAGCCGTCAGGAAGAAGAAAGATATTATAGGGAAGTGAAAGCAGGAAAGCTGCTGCTTTATGTCAATAAAGATTACGAAGCCCGTTTCAGAGAAGCCGGCGGAGATTCGTTCAAGCTTGGTGAAAAAGATAAAACAGAACTGCAGAACAGAAAAAAGCAGTCTGAAAATATTACTCCGTCCCGAATTGGAGAGGAAGAAGCCGTCACACTGGATGATGATAAATATGACGGCGGTAGTCCGGGACCTGTGCAGGGCGGTAAAAATTCGGATGACTGAAGTTTGATGTGAAATAGCGTAAAAGGACCCAGTTCCGTGGGTCCTTTTTTTATTGAGATTCCAGTGCCCGGCTTTTCGGGAGGTAGCGCAACTTTGATGATCTGTCTTAAATCTGTCGGAGCTGAACAGGCACTTCCGCTTTTCCTCTGTGTTAGAATAACAGTATTGAAAAACTCGGAGGAACAAGATATGACTGACTTTTTTGAACGCAAAAAACAGCAGCTCGGCGTGGAATTGAATAAGATTCAGCGGAAAGCGGTGGAACGGACGGAAGGGCCGCTGCTTCTATTGGCATGTCCAGGTTCAGGCAAGACGACGACCATGATCATGCGCACCGGCTACCTGATTGAAGAGAAGGGAGTTGCGCCATACCGGATCAAGGCGATCACTTTCAGTAAAGCTTCGGCTGTCGATATGCGCGAACGCTTTACGCGCTTTTTTCCTGAACTGCCGCCAGTGGATTTCTCCACCATCCACAGCCTTGCGTTCCGCATCACCCGTGAGTATCTGGCGGATTCAAGTTATATGATGATCGAAGGCAATGAAACGAACGGCCTTCATAAAAAGCGCTTGCTGAAGGAAATGTATCAGACGGAAATGGATGAACCTGCAACAGAAGACCAGTTGGATGAACTGATGTCGTTCATCAGTTTTGTCAAAAACAAGATGCTGCCGAGAGAACGCTGGTCCAGTTTAAAGGAGCCATTTTCCGGAGCGGCGGAAATCCTGAAGACTTATGAGGCATTCAAGGAAAATCACGACACACGGCTGGTCGATTTCGATGATATGCTGACACTGGCCAATGAAGCGCTGGAAAATGACCGGGCATTGCTGGCAAAATACCAGAGCAAATGGGATTACATCATGACCGATGAAAGCCAGGATACTTCCATGGTCCAGCATTCGATTGTGGAAAAGCTGGTGGCGCGCCATCAGAATTTATGTGTGGTGGCGGACGATGACCAGTCCATCTACACATGGCGGGCGGCGGAACCGACTTATCTGCTGAAATTCAAAGACGTATACCCCGACGCTTATATCATGAAGATGGAGCGCAATTACCGCTCATCCGGCACGATTGTCAGTGCGTCGAACCTGTTCATCAAAGCCAATAAAAAGCGGCATGATAAAAACATGTTCACTAAACAGCCGGCAGGTCCGCCCATCGTATTGAAACGATTGGCATCCGACGACGCGCAATTGAAATACCTGATGAAGCAATTGACGGAATTAGATCATTTTGGGGATGTGGCAATTTTATACCGGAATAACTCGTCATCAACATTATTGATGAGCGAACTCGATCGTCTCGGCATTCCATTCTATATGAAAGATGCGGATAATCGTTTCTTCTCTCACTGGATAGTCGAAGATATGTTGAACTTCATGCGCTTCAGCTTAAAGCCTGAACGCGTTGATATTTATTCTAAGATTGCTTCTAAAACAAATGCATACTGGTCTGGGAGCCAATTGCGCTTCATGAGCCGGATGAAAGCGGAGAGTACACACGCGCTGGATGAAATTCCGAGACACGTTACGATGAAGGATTATCAGCTGAAAATTGTCGGCGAACAGAAAAAGTGGTTTGAAGCGATGCGTACAATGAAGCCGCTGAAAGTCATCCGGACCATCAGGGCGGAGCTGGGATATGACCAGATGCTTGCAAGCCGGGCGGAAAAATTCGGCATGCGTTTGAAATACCTCTCGCAGATTCTTGTGACACTTGAACAAATCGCCGAGCCGCTGACAACGATGATCGAATTTGCAAAACGCCTGAAGGAACTTGAAACGGTGACGCAGCAGGCGAAAACTGAAAAGACGGATGAGATGCTGACGCTGTCGACTTTCCACAGCGCGAAAGGCCTCGAATTCGAACGGGTCTATATGATCGACCTTGTGGAAGGAGTCATTCCAACAGAAGAAGACGCCGAAAAACCTGGCACACTTGAAGAGGCGCGCCGCCTGTTTTACGTGGGCATGACACGTGCGAAATCCCATCTGGAGCTGATCAGCTACGGCAGCGGCTCCCGTTTTATAGACGAAGTGAATGAAATCATCCTGGCTGAAAAAACGCGGACGGCACCTAAGCGGACAATTGCAAGCACGCCGGTGAAAGTGAAGGTGCCTGATAATCCGAATGCTGTGGATGATCAGGAATTCCTGATTGAAGGGGCGAAAGTGCGGCACCGTGTTTTCGGCATCGGGGAAATTGTAGACCGTGACCATGAACGCATCTCGATCCAGTTCGCCAAAGAACGAAAGGATCTGATGATCGATATCTGCCTCAGCTATAAATTGCTGGAGCTGGTCAGCGGATGATAAAGATGGAAGTGTGACGTAAGAGACTAGAGAACGCGGGGAAACGAAGATGAAGATCAAAGATTGGAACAGAAGTCTGAAAGTGCGCTTAGTGGGCGAATTTTTTATGAATACGAGTTATTGGATGGTATTTCCGTTTCTCGCCATCTATTTTGCTGAAGAGTTCGGAAAAGGGATGGCGGGTCTGCTGCTCGTCATTTCGCAGGTGTTTTCAGTGGCGGCGAATCTGGTCGGCGGTTATCTCGCTGACCGCTACGGCAGACGACGGATGCTGATCATCGCATCGGTTGGCCAGGGCTTTGCGTTCCTGCTCTTTGCGTTGGCCAATTCACCGTGGCTGCAATCCCCTGAACTCGGTTTTGTAGCCTTTACGCTGGCGGGAATGGGCGGTTCGCTCTATTGGCCGGCAAGTCAGGCGATGATCGCAGATGTAATCCCGGAGAAATACCGGAGCGACGTTTTCGCGATTTTCTATACGACATTGAATATCGCGGTTGTGGTCGGCCCTCTGATCGGTGCTGTCTTATTCTTTTCCTACAGATTTGAATTATTGCTCATTGTGGCAGTCATTTCGATGCTGCTTGGTCTGGTGCTCCGGTTGTTTACAGATGAAACGCTGTCGCAGAAAATGGTGGACAAATGGGCGACAGAAGAAGCGGCCGGCTGGGTCGGAGCTGTTTCCAAGCAATTCAAGGAATACGGCATCATTTTCAAAGACCGGGTCTTTCTCTTGTTTGTCATCGCAGGTGTACTGGGCGCACAGACGTTCATGCAGCTCGACCTGCTGATCCCTGTCTATCTCAAGGAAACGATCGACAGCCAGACGATTGCTGCATTTTTCGGCAATGAATGGAAAGTGACCGGTGAAACATCATTCGGTATCCTGCTTGCGGAAAATGGTCTGCTGGTCGCTTTATTTACGGTATTCATCACGCGGTGGATGACGAGATACCCGGAGAAATGGGTGTTTTTCCTGTCAGCGATTCTGTATGGCGCAGCGATGCTGCTGTTCCCGGCCACTTCTTTCTTTTGGATGTTTGTCATTGCGATGGGGATTTTCACTCTGGCGGAATTAATGGTTGTCGGCATCCAGCAGAGCTTCATTTCAAAGCTTGCCCCTGAAGATATGCGCGGGCAGTATTTTGCCGCCGCCAGCATGCGCTATACTATCGGGCGGATGATTGCGCCAGTGGCGATTCCAATGACAGCCTGGTTTGGATTCAATTGGACTTTCGGTATTTTAGGGATCGTCGCCATGCTGAGCGGCGGCGTTTATCTCCTGATGTTCCGTGCTTTTGAAAAACGGCAAAGTGCAGAAGTATAATATAAATTGAAAAAGGGCGCCGGAGATTTTCATCCGGCGCCCTTTGATCTTAAGTTCCTTGATGCTATTCTTTTTGTACCATACGCAGCAGCATGTGGGCGAGCATATGTCTTTCCTCTTTTTCGCCGACTTTCCAAAGCTCCTGAAGAACCTGCTCTTCGCGGTTTTTCGGCTCCTCATTCTTCGCCAGATAGTCTGCTACTTTTTCAGTGATCTGAGCGAGGCGTTCTTCACTGAGACCCATTTTTTCACCGATTTCAACTTTGTCGCTTAAATATTGTTTAAACTGATTGAAATTCGCTAAAATGTCCTCTTTTTTCTCATCATCGAAATTCTTCAGTTTTTCATCAACTTTTTTATTTACGTTCTCCATTTTCCACACTCCTTAAATTTTTTATTGCTAATCCCTGTTTACCACCTGCAGAGAAAGCTAAACTTTTGAAAATTCTGTATTAAAAAATATCTTCAGTTTAAAATGGAAGTGTTGGGGTATTGAGGTATTAAGTAAGGAAATAGGGAGGATGATGAATGCATGACATTATACGATGAGATCCAGGAGTTAAAGAATTTCAAATGTGAAGACCGCTGTGTTTTGAGTGTCTATTTGAACACGAACCCTGCAGATTTAAATGCACAAAATGGCGCTTGGCGGATTCATCTGAAGAATGGCCTTAAAAGGATCGAAGAATATCTGGAAGCATCTGATGATGAAAAAGAAATTTCGAATTATAAGTCATTGAAGAAAAAAGTGGAACGGGAAATAAACGACAATCAGGACGACCTCCAAAAGGGTGTCGTTATTTTTGCATCTCCACATAAGGATCTGTGGTCCGTCCATTATGTGCAAGTACCGGTGAAAACCAGTTTCCACTGGGAAACGGAGCCCGCTCTCGACGAACTGAGATATATGTACAAAGCTTATCCGTATGCCGGTGTCATTCTACCGAGCTTCAAAGGCATCCGGATCCTGGACACTTCAATGGGTATCATCAATGAAGAGATTTTCTATGAGTTTGATCCAGGCTTGGACTTCTGGGTGGAACAAAAAGGTGTCCATTCAGCAAATCATACATCCGGCAGTAATACCGGATCCTTTGGCGGTGCCAGCCACGTTGGAGGGAATTCCGGAAGTGCGACAGACGATTTCCAGTTCCGCATGAAAGAGAACCTGGAGCGATTCTATAAAGACATGGGAAGCAAGATTGAAAAATTGAAGAAAGACCGGCACTGGGATGAAATTCACATCGTCGGCGAAGCGGAACATGCCAAATCGTTCTCGAAAGTTTTGCAGAAGAAACCTGAAAGCTGCGTATTCAAAAATCTGATCAACAGCTCACCTGCAACCATTTTGCACGAAGTATTCGAGAAATGACAGAAAGCCCCGGCCGTTTGCGGCTGGGGCTTTTTGCTGCTTTTATGAAAACCGGTGATGAAATCCAGATCCAGCATCGGTTCGACCCAAGTGGGCTGGCCACATTCTGTTGTCCAACTTACGGCTGCGGACAAAATGTGCATGTATCGAAATGCGGAAGTTCCTTATACAGGCAGCAGGTTTTCCGTAGAGGAGAAGACACCGCCTGTCTGAGAGAAGCGTCGCCAAGGAGACGCGCTGCGTGGGATTTTTTCATGGGCACCCAGTTACCGGCATCCAACAGCCATTCCAAATCTTCCGCGGCCCGCCTCGGATTCCGTTGCTCCAGGCCGGCATAGAACCAAAGAAGGGAACCCAGCACATTGTCCCACAAGATGAGGGGGGATATTTTCACGTGCTGCCGGAAAGAATCCATCAGCTCTGCGGTTTGGCGGTGCAGAATATGATGGAAGGCTTCAAATCGTTCATTTGGGGAAATTTCCTTGAAATAAACAGAGGAAACGTGGGCCTCCAACAGATTGAAGCCGTAATTTTGGACGCGGTTAAAATCCAGTTCTTCACCGGCGCAGTGAAAATAACCGTTATGATACGTAAGCAGCTCAAATTGGGCGGATACGAATAAAGCATATTGCCTGAAGAAATAAGAAACGGCGACTCCGCTGTTCTCTGTACCGCTCCAGCTTTTCATTTCTTCGATGCGCAGTTCGATATTGCGGGAAAGGGCGTTTGAAGCTATGCGGTCAACAGCCACCGCCTGTGAAGCCATCCTGATTTTCAATTGGTTTGGAAAAGCCATGGGCAGCCGGCCTCCTTTTTTCTTTTAATGCTACTGAAAGCTGGGCGAAAATGCAAAGTCATAAGAAACAGTGATGACGATCGATAACCATTACCATCTTTTATTTCATGAGCCGGTCGGGTAATCTGGAGTTGAAAGGGGTGGGGGTAATGGAATTTTCTATCGGAAAAATCGATCACGTTCAAGTCGCTGCACCAAAAGGGGGCGAAGCGGATGCCAGGCGCTTTTACGGCGATGCGCTCGGCATGAAGGAAATTCAAAAGCCGGAGCCGCTGAAATCCAGGGGAGGCGTCTGGTTTGGATTTGATGATTTCCAGCTGCATGTCGGCATCGACGAGCCGTTCGTTCCGGCTAAAAAAGCGCATCCAGCCTTCAAAGTATCCGGCTACGAAGCGCTCCAGAGACACTTGGAGAAAAACGGCATTACAGTCACTGCCGATACCAGCATCCCGGGTGTGGACCGTTTTTTTGTTTTCGATCCTTTCGGCAACCGGCTGGAATTTTTAAAATAAAGCGGCTGTTTGCTGCAATAATGTAGAAAAAGACCTGCCAATTGGCAGGTCTTTTCAGCTTTTTAAGATGTCTGCAAGGCCATAGCAGGTCCGAAGAATTCGAAATGGATCTGCTCGTCTGTCATGCCGAGGGCTCTCAGTTCAGTAATCATGCTTTCCATGAATGGAACTGGTCCGCATACATAAACTTCGCCGGTCACATCGACCATTTCCGCAAGAACTTCACGTGTAATGAACCCTTCCGGTTGGTCAGAGTACAGCGTTCTGTATTTTGCATGATCCATAGCAGCTGCATATTTCCGGATATCTTCATCGAACGCATGCAGACTTTCATTGCGTGCCGCATGCAGGAAAGCAGTCGGGCGCTCAGGAGTGGCAGTCGCCACTGTTTCGAACATACTCATCATCGGTGTGATGCCGACACCGCCGCTGACAAATGCGACTGGCGATTTTTTTGCAGTATCCAAAACGAATTCCCCGGCTGGCGCGCTTACTTCAATGACATCGCCTGCATTCACATGATCGTGAAGATAAACGGAAACCTGTCCGTTCGGATCATTATCACTTTCGCGTTTAACGGAAATTCGGAATTCATCCGGTCTTGCTGCTTGTGAAAGGCTATACTGGCGGTTGAACAAATACTGTTCCCCTGGGATGGACAGACGTATGGAAATATACTGGCCAGGTTCATAGGTTGGAACATTCGAACCGTCTGCCGGCTTCAGATAGAAGGACGTGATATTGCCGCTTTCTTTTTCTTTTCTGGCAACGGTGAAATCCTTGAAGAACTTCCAGCCGTTTTCCTGGCTTTCCATCTTCTCATACATGCCTTGTTCGACTCCGATGAATGCATCTGCAATAACCCCATATGCTTCGCCCCATGCCCCGATGATTTCGTCGGTTGCCGCATCACCCAATACTTCTTTGATCGCTTTCAGCAGATATTCGCCGACGATCGGATAATGTTCCGGCTTGATCCCGAGACTTACATGCTTATTGGCGATTTGTACAACAGCTGGAAGAATTGCCTCCAGGTTGTCGATGTGAACTGCAGCGGCGTAAACTGTATTCGCCAGCGCTGCCTGCTGACGTCCTTTTTTCTGATTGGCGTGGTTGAATATATTCAATAATTCAGGGTGCGCTTCAAATAAGTTCTTGTAGAAGACAGTCGTGATTGCAGTACCGTGTTCTTCGAGTACAGGGACAGTGGATTTAATGATTGTTTTTGTTTCAGGTGATAACATGGTCAATCTCTCCTTTTGTTTTCTATACTTTGACTATATTCCCTTTATCGAGTTAAAGATATATTTAAAATACATCTTTAAAATTTGGACACATTTGGATTCACAGAACAGTCACATAATCCTTATCCACCTATCGGCTGGAGGATGGCGCGCTATGGGAAAGGGTGGACCGAATCCAATCGCTTTCTAGAAATCCTGTCAATGGGTATAATAAACGGGCAGGGAAGGTGAAACAGATGAGATTGACTATGTATACAGATTTTTCTTTACGCGTGCTTATTTATCTGGGCACCAAAGAACAAGGGAAACTGGCGACGATCCAGGAAATTTCGGATGCTTATAATATATCGAAGAATCATTTGATGAAAGTGACTTTTGAACTTGGCAAAGCAGGTTTCATTCATACGGTCAGAGGACGGGGAGGCGGAATCCGTCTGGCTGATCTGCCGGAAAACATCAACATTGGCACGGTCGTCCGAAAGATGGAGGACGATTTCCATCTCGTCGAATGCTTCGACATGGAACACAACCGCTGCCCGATTGCCCCGGTCTGCGGACTCCGCGGAGTGCTCGGCAAAGCGCTTCACGCCTATCTCACCGTTCTGGACGGCTATACACTCGAAGATCTTCTGTTCAATAAAGAAGGGCTGCGTGAAATCCTGCAGCCATTATAAAAAGCGGCTCAGAAAATCGAGCCGCTCCTTTTTATTTCAGTTCAATATTCTGTGGCTCTTCCCCTTTTTTGTTCATCAGGCGCATGCGGGTCGGCTTGATGGCGATAAAGACGAGGTTGGGATCGTCCGGTCCGCTGAACCAGCCGGACAGGTGATCATTCCATAACTCTTCGAGTAAACTCCGGTCTTCATGCTCGGACATTTCGCCTTCGATTTCCAGGAACGTGTCACCGACGCCTTCGCCTTCATAGCCGAAAAGGACGTGGGCATGCGGGTTTTTTTCGATTTCATCCACTTTTTGTGTTTTTTTGCTGGTAGCTGTATAAAGCGTGAAATCCTTATGGAAAAAAGTCATGTAGCGTGAATGCGGCCTGTGTTCGGTAATTGTGGCAAGGACACCGACATAGCTGTTTTCCATTATCTCAAGAGCGGCGTTTTTCAATTCCTCCTGATTCATGTGATCACTCCTTTTCTTCCTGTTATTCCTCTTTAAACTTCCTCTAAACATAAAAGAAGACCCGCTACAGGAGCGGGTCTTCCAGTTTTTCCACAACTTTTGGCGTACGGTTGAAAAAGCTCGGCAGCATCATCCCGAAAAGGACGACCCCGATTCCTGCAATTTGCAGGATGGTCAACTTTTCATGTAGGATGATGACGGATGCGAGAATCGCAACAGGCAGCTCCATGGCACTCAGGATGGATGCCAGACCGGAGCCGACGCGCGGCACAGCCAATGAGAAAAGGTAGATCGGCATCACGATACCGAAAATACCGAGCAGCAATCCATAGACCCATAAGCCTTCCGCAAACATCCGGCCATTCCAGACAATTTCAGGTGTCTGAAATACCGTGATGACGATTGCCGCAAAAAGTGAAACATAGACAAGGCGCGTTGACGTATCGATGCCTTCCACTTGTTTGCCGTTGACAAACATAAAAGCGGAGAAGCAGAACGCGGCAGCGAGCCCCCAGGCCCATCCTTGCCAAGGGATGTTGCTGAGGTCAGCGTCAATGACACCGGCTGCCAAAATTGTTCCGCCGAATAGGAGCACAAGGGAAATCACTTCGATGCGTTTCAGCCATCTGCGGTTGGCGATGCAATCGAGGAACATGCCGATCCAGGTAAATTGGAACAATAAGACGACAGCGAGTGACGCCGGCAAATAATTGAGTGAATGGGCGTAAACCATTCCAGTCGCGGCCGTAAATGCGCCGGACAACATTAAAACCTTCCAGCCTCTGAGTTTCGGGAAGGTTCTATGGGAGACAAAATAGATCAATACCGCCAGGATGAAACCGATATAGTACTGACTTGTCACAGCTTCTGCTGCCGTAAAGCCATTGCCCATGGCGACTTTGATGATTGTCGAGAGAATTCCATAACTGGCCGCTCCAATGACGACCATTACAGGGTAAATCCAGGTTTGCAAATTCTTCACTTCCGTTTCCATTATCCATCATAACAAAAAAGAACTGTTTGACAGAGTCAAACAGTTCGTAAAAGCTAAAGTTCTAAGAATCGGAATATTTCTCTTCGCTTGAAGAATTACTTTTCGTGTCACGCGGATTTTTCTCTTCCTGCTGTTCCTGTTTTAAATCTTCCAATGGAATCGTATCCACATTCATTTCTTCCTCATGCATTTCAGTCAGGGATTCTTTATCCGTCTTGGATTGTTCAGGATTATCCATCGAAGCGCCTTTTCTTTCTTCACGGTCGCCTTCCGTAAAATGTTTTTTATCCGACATGTTGAAACACCTCTTTCGATTTGTCTTAACTTTCTATTCCTTCAATCCGTCATTTCGAAACATGACAACAGGGTTTCTGTGATCCAACCTGATTTACTGACTGCAAAAAAAATACGTATCCTTCAAGAGAATGTTTGAATATATGGTAAAATGGATGCGCAGAACGGAAGGAGTTTTCACATGACTATTCACCAATCCATAAATGTCGGCGGTTTAAATTTTGAGTGGGACCTTGAACAAGGGAAGTTTCTGTTCGAAGGCCGGGATTCAATCCTTTTTTGGACAGCCTCAGCAATGAGGATGTTCTTTGATACGATCGAGGAAATAGCAGGTGAAGATGCAACAGGCGTTGTGATGGAAACGACAGGTTACCGGCAAGGTGTCGTCGTGGGCGAGTATTTTTCGGGGATGGATAATGTCGATATAGCCGGAGCGGCCGAACGGATTGCCAATACATATGCATCCGCCGGTTGGGGCTTGGCTCAAATACATAACTTGGATGAAGAAAACGCCACACTGGAAGTCCATCTGAAAAACAGCTGGGAATATAAGATCAATGTCGCGCAAAATAAGAAAAAGGGAGGCCTATTCCTGCCTGCCCATTACGCCGGGATCTTCACGAAGCTTTTTGGAAGAAACATCTGGTATAAAGTGGAGCAATATCAGATCGAAGGTTTTGAGGAAAGCATCATCCGCTATTTCCCGTCGGATGAAACGATTGAAGAAAACATTCACAGGCTGGCGCGTCTCAATGAAGCAAGACAGATCCGGCAGCTTGAAAATCTGGTGGAGGAAAAAACGGTTGAGCTGAAGATGCTCGTCAAAGAAATTTCTTCACCGATCATTCCTGTTCTCGAAGGGATCGTGGTAGTGCCGCTGCTTGGTACATATGATGAAGAGCGGGCCGATGAGCTGATGATCAAGACGCTTCAGAACCTGCCGAAATATAAGGCGGAATACTTAGTGCTTGATCTGACCGGTTTGAATAATAACTTTACACAACAGGCGGCTTCGCTGATTGAAAAGTTGGGAGCGACAGCCCGCATGATCGGAACTGAAACAGTATTAGTGGGTATTTCCCCGAAAATGAGTATGGTCATTACAGAAAGCGGCATCGATATATCAGGATTCAATTGCTTCCAGACTCTGCAGCATGGCATCCATTTTGCACTTGCCCAAAAAGGGCGCAGCATCCTTTAAAAAAAGCGCCTTGAAGTGAATTCAAGGCGCTTTTCGTTATTTTACGGTTTTGGCAATCTCGACAATCAGTTCGGTTGCTTTTTCCATATTGTCAGCGGAGATGAACTCGTATTTGCCATGGTAATTTTCCCCACCCGTAAAGATATTCGGTGTCGGCATGCCCATGTACGAAAGCTGCGAGCCGTCTGTCCCGCCCCGGACTGGGACGATGTTCGGTTCGATGCCGAGCGTTTTCATGGCCTGCTCCGCCGCATCGACGATTTCCATCACTGGTTCGATTTTTTCTCTCATATTATAATACTGATCTTCCAGTTCCAGTTTGACTGCATCCGCTCCGTGCTGCTCCTGGAGTTTTTGTGCAGTCTGTTGCATGTGGGCTTTTTTCGCTTCAAACGAATCTTTGTCAAAATCACGGATAATGTAGCTTAGGACGGCTCGTTCAACATCACCTGTAAAACTGTTCAGGTGAATGAAACCTTCATAGCCTTCTGTTTTTTCCGGAACTTCATCCGCCGGCATCGCGTTATGGAATTGAATGGCGATGGCAGAAGCGTTCACCATCTTGTTTTTAGACGAGCCGGGGTGGACGCTCACGCCTTGGACAGTCAATTTGCCTGCCGCGGCATTAAAGCTTTCGTATTGCAGTTCACCGAGCGGCCCGCCGTCCATCGTATAGGCATAAGCTGCACCGAAACGTTCAACATCGAATTTATGGGGGCCACGCCCGATTTCTTCATCAGGTGTGAAAGCGACCCGGATTTTCCCGTGTTCGATAGCGGGATTTTGGATAAGGTATTCCATGGCTGTCATGATTTCAGCGATCCCGGCTTTATTGTCTGCACCGAGCAGCGTCGTGCCATCGGTTGTGATGAGTGTGTGGCCGATATACTTTTTGAGGTCTGGGAAATCTGCCACAGTCATCGTCACGGCATCATTCAATGGAAGATCGTTTCCATCGTAATTATCGACGCGTTGGGGATTGACGTTTTTGCCTGTGAAGTCGGTCGCTGTATCGACGTGGGCCAAAAAGCCGATTACCGGAAGTTCTTTTTCCGAATTTGAGGGAAGTGTTCCGAAAAGGTAGCCATGGCCATCCATTTCGACTTCCTCGAGGCCGATTTCCTTCATTTCTTTTTCTAATTCACGCAGCAAATCCCATTGGCCGGGAGTGGATGGCGTTTCGTGATTTTCAAAATTCGATTGTGTATCGATTTTTGCATAGCGGGTCAAACGTTCGATTAAAGTTTCGATCATGGATAAAGACCTCCTGAAGTATGTAATGCTCTTATTTTAGCACGAATGGCTGAATTGCATTGAATTTCTATAAAAAGCCGAACGCTGCCTTTCCGCTTTTCTGTCTTATGCCTTTCAGAGCTTATCGGGCGCTTGCGCTTTTCTGGTCCAGACTCCAGCGGCCCAGCTCTTCGGGTCATAAGCCAGCTCAGCTGCATGGCCAAGGCCATTCCGCTTTTCTGTCTTATGCCTTTCAGAGCTTATCGGGCGCTTGCGCTTTTCTTACGAAAAACAGCAGATACTTTTGTCTCGGTGCCATTCTTTATTCGTTGGATATTTTCGAGATGCTTCCACAAAGCCATTGCTACTAAAGCAAATGCAATGATGTATGGTGAGATGCCGTCAGCGGGCCAGAAAGCGATAAGGATGAATACGGCGTACAGAGCGAGCACCCCGATGACGAGATAGTCGGTGGTGATAGCGATGATGACCATCAGCGCAAGTCCCAGCAGGCCGAGCTTCCAGTCGAGTGCGATCATCACCCCGATGACTGCCGCAGTTCCTTTGCCGCCATTGAATTTCATATAGAAGGGGAAATTATGGCCGATCACCACACCGGCGGTAATCAGGAAAAGAATCGCCCAGACGGTTTCTCCCGACAGGCTGCTGCTGCCGAGCAGCAAGCGCATGGCCATTACAGCTGCAAAGCCTTTAAAGATATCGATGAAAGCGACAAGCGCGCCGTATTTCCAGCCAAGGACGATAGCGGCATTTGAAGCTCCGGAATTTTTGACACCTGCCGATTTGATATTAATGCCGGAAATCAGTTGTGCCACAAGTGAACCGTGCAGGCTGCCGATCAGATAACCTGAAATGAGTGCTGAAAAAATCCATAGAATCATAATATGTCCTGCCTTTCCTGCATGGATGAAACCAGGGATAAAGCAAAAAATCGAAATTATTAGACAGTATCCTTGACAAAATAGTCTATCATTATTTATACTCTTCAACAAGATGGAAAACTGAATCTGAATACTCTTATCAAGAGTGGCGGAGGGACTAGGCCCTATGATGCCCGGCAACCACCAAGCTATCCGGCTTGGAAAGGTGCTAATTCCTACAGACTGGATCGACGGTCTGGCAGATGAGAGGAGGAAACTCCGTAACTTACGGCCCTCTTCTTTATGAAGGGGGCTTTTTTCTATTCCCTCATCACCCTTTTTATCCATCTAAAACAAACTTGGAGGAATGAAAAATGACGAATTTCAAAGCAGAGACATTATTACTTCACGGAGGACAGCAGCCGGATCCGGTGACAGGTTCAAGAGCTGTGCCGATCCATAAAACAACTTCCTATGTATTCCGTGACACGGAGCACGCGCAAAATCTGTTCGGCTTAAAAGAGGCGGGAAACATCTACTCACGCATCATGAATCCGACAGTCGATGTGTTTGAACAGCGCGTGGCTCTGCTTGAAGGCGGATCGGCAGCGGTGGCATTATCATCGGGCATGGCAGCCATCGCGTTTTCCATTCTCAATATCGCAGAAGCGGGGGATGAAGTGATTGCTGACAGCAACCTTTACGGTGGCACTTATAATCTTTTTGCGAATACATTGCCGCGCTACGGCATCACGGTGAAATTCGTGGATGGCACAGATCCTGAAAATTTCCGTGCCGCTGTAACGGGTCAGACAAAAGCGTTCTTCGGAGAAACGATCGGCAATCCAAGTTTGAACGTTTTTGATATTGAAGCTGTGGCAGCGATTGCCCATGACTATAATATTCCTTTGTTGATCGACAATACTTTCTCCTCTCCTTTTGGGAGCAACCCGATTGCTTTCGGTGCAGATGTGGTAATTCATTCTGCGACCAAATGGATTGGCGGCCACGGGACTGCGATCGGCGGGATTGCAGTCGACGGCGGCAAATTCAATTGGAATCATGAACGGTTCCCGAATTACACGGAGCCGGATGCGAGCTATCACGGTATCCGCTATGGTCTAGACGCAAAAGGTGCATCTTTCGCAACGAAACTGCGTGTACAGTTATTGCGTGATTTCGGTCCATCACTCAGCCCTGACAGTGCACACGTATTTCTTCAAGGCTTGGAGACCCTGCATCTGCGTTTGCCGAGACACGGCAGCAATGCGGCAATTATTGCAAAATATCTGAAGGATCATCCGCAGGTCGAATGGGTCAATTGGATCGGATTCGAAGATCATCCATCCCACGCCCTTGCAAAGAAATATTTGAAGGATACATTCGGCTCCATCGTGAATTTTGGCATCAAGGGCGGCAGGGAAGCTGGGCGGAAAGTCATCGACAATGCAACTTTATGGTCGCATGTGGCGAACGTCGGCGATGCGAAGTCGCTGATCATCCATCCGGCATCGACAACCCACCAGCAATTAAGTGCTGAAGAGCTGAAAGGATCTGGAGTTACGGAAGAATTGATCCGGCTGTCTGTCGGACTTGAAAATCCGGAAGATCTGATTGCCGATTTGGAGCAGGCGATAAAAGCGGCAGCGGTTCAGGAAGTTTAGGAGGGGAAGGACATGCAGACAGTGGCCATCGGTGATTTGGAGCTGGAATCCGGAACAGTGCTGCGGCAGGTGGAACTGGCATATGAGCGATCCGGCAATCCGGACGGCCCGGCAATTCTGATTTGCCATGCCCTGACGGGGGATCAATATGCTGTCGGCAGCACTGAGCGTCCTGGCTGGTGGAGCGGTCTCGCTGGTCCTGGCAAAGTTATCGATACCGAATGTTTCCAGGTGATTAACTTTAATGTGCTGGGGGGCTGCAGCGGTTCGACAGGGCCGCTGTCTGTGAACCCGGCAACCGGCGCTCCCTATCGCTCGGATTTTCCGCTATTGACGATAAGGGATATGGTGCGTGCGGAGTACAAAGCGCTGGTGGAACTTGGCGTTCACGGAGTGGAAGCTGTGATCGGCGGGTCACTCGGCGGGATGAAGGCTCTCGAATGGGGCGCGCTGTATCCGGAGTTCACACGCTCGATAGTACCGCTTGCGATAACGCCTTCTTTCAGCAGTTATGCGCTCGCATTTAACCATATCGGCATCCAGGCGATTGAAGGAGATCCCGATTTCCAGAATGGACAATATACCGGTACTTCCGATTTCCGGGGATTGCAACTGGCAAGAATGGCAGGCATGATCAGTTACCGGAGCGGAAGAATGTTCAATGGACGTTTTGGGCGTGCCGAAAACAACAGCAGTTTCGAAGTTGAATCGTACCTGGATTATCAAGGGGAAAAGCTGGCTCAGCGTTTTGATGCAAACAGCTATCTGATTTTATTGAAAGCCATGAACAGCCACGATTTGGGGGAGCGGCCCTTAAAGGTGCCGATTTTTTCTCTTCTATATACTCATGATCTGCTGTATCCGGCGGAAGAAATGATCCCTTGGCTGGAGCGGCAGCCTCGTGCAGCCTGGAAAATCGTGGAGACGGATTTTGGGCATGACGGCTTTCTGGTGGAGTTTGAAAAATGGGGAGGTTTTATCCGGCAGTTTTTGCAGGAAAAAAAGCAGATTGAAGCTATTCGATGAGAAAAAGCATCCCACATGGGGATGCTTTTCTCATGGTTTTGCGGGAATCGACGATAAACCCTCAAAAACCGACGATAAACCATCAGGCTTAACCGATGTTTTCGCATTTCGTTTCAATCTTCGTCCTTAATATCCACATCATCCGGAATAGGGGTCGCTTTCCATTCTTCCAGCTCCTGTTTAACCAGTTCCAATTGTTGGAAGTGCGTGTCGAACTGAGAAGTATTGACCATGTATTGTTCTCCATCGTGCACTGCTTTGATACGCCCTTCCAGTATATATCTGGTGACTTGTTCTTGCGGCATCGACAAAAAAGCAGCAGTTTCCGGGACAGTCATATACATAAGATCGCCTCCTCATTTTCTTTTATTATAATTGCTCGGGAGCAGTATCTCAAACGATTGGAATAGTGGTATGTTAAATGATAGAGGGAAACTCGATTCAATAGAATTTTACGGACCGTCAACAGGTACGGGACAAACGAAATCAGAGGTGCAGGGACATGAACGGCATTCCATACATACTGGTGCTGTTGGCCGCCATTCTTTGGGGGACGACAGGCACCGCTCAAAATTTCATATCCGGTGAAGCACATCCGCTGACAATCGGTGCTTTCCGTCTGATGATCGGCGGATTTTCGCTGATGCTTTTTGTACTGCTTACAAAAAGCATCATGTTCCGCGGCATCCTGTGGAGATCCACGGTCTTGTCTGCGGTCAGCATGGCATTGTTTCAGCCGCTATTCTTTTCTTCCGTCCAATTGACCGGTATTGCAATCGGAACAGTGGTGGCGATCGGCAGTGCTCCCGTGCTCGCCGGTCTGATCGAATGGCTGTTTTTGAAAAAGCGCCCCGACAGTGTTTGGTTTGCAGCCACACTCATGGCCATCATGGGATGCATCTTGCTGTTCGCCAATAAAGGCGGAGCGGATGTCGATCCGCTGGGTGTTGCGATGGCGCTCGGAGCTGGGCTGGCTTTCGCTCTTTATGCGATCGCGAGCAAGACAGTGCTTGCTACGATGGAAGCCGTCCCAGCAGTAGCCCTTATTTTTTCAATCGCTGCGGTGCTACTGATGCCATTCCTGTTCTTTTTTGATCTCTCCTATATGCTGGTTCCGGCTGATGCAGGAATTATCCTCTATCTGGGAGTTGCAACTACAAGCCTTGCTTATATACTATTTTCAAAAGGGTTGAAAAAGATCCCGTCTTCATCCGCTGTCACATTATCACTGGCGGAGCCTCTTACAGCGGCTGTTCTGGGAGTGCTGATTGTCGGGGAAACGCTGAGTGGCCTGTCATGGACAGGGATCGTCCTATTGCTGGGCGGTATCCTGGTCCTGACTTTAGGGAAACAAAGGAAAGCTGAAGAAGTAATTGAGACTTCTTAAGAATTTCTTCATATTTATCCTAGCATCAACTTAAGATTTCATCTTTATTATATGGAGTAAGGAGAAAGAAGGTGAAGGAATGACGCAATTTACTGTATTGGTGACCGACGACGATCAGGATATCCGCGACGGAATTGAAATCTATTTGAAGAATGAAGGCTATCGCGTACTGAAAGCTGAAAATGGACTCCAGGCGATTGAGTTGCTGGAAACCAATGAAGTTCATGTCATCATTCTGGATATTATGATGCCGACACTTGATGGCATATCTGCCACTTTCAAAATAAGGGAACAGCGGAACATTCCGATCATCATGCTCAGTGCCAAAGCTGAAGACTCGGATAAAATCCACGGCTTGTCAGTGGGAGCGGATGATTACGTAACAAAACCGTTTCACCCGATGGAATTGGTGGCCAGAGTGAAATCACAACTCAGACGCTACGTCAGTCTTGGGACTTACCAGGACAAATCGCAGCGCATAGAAATCGACGGCCTTGTATTGGAAGCGGATTCGAAAGAAGTGCTGCTCCACGGGGAATCAGTGAAACTGACCCCCATCGAATTCAAGATCACTGAACTGCTGATGGTAAACGCAGGACGTGTATTTTCAATCCGCGACATCTATGAACGGGTCTGGAATGAACCGGCGTATAACGCAGAAAATATTGTGGCTGTCCATATACGCAAAATACGTGAAAAAATCGAGGCGGATCCGAAAAATCCCAGATATTTAAAGGTGGTGTGGGGCATTGGCTACAAAATTGAAAAATGATATATGGTCACTTATTGCGATCGGTATCGCTTTGTTCAGTCTCCTTTATTGCCTGTCGTTTTTTGCTGACGTTGTCTTTAAAAGTCCTGCGGCAGATTTATTGGCATCGCTCCGGTCGATGTCCAGAGGGGATCTATAATCATGAAAAAATGGCTATGGCTTACAACAATCTCAATTGTTCTAATCGGTATCTTCAGCGTCATGGAGCTGGGTCCGAAATATTTCGGTAAATCCTATCTCGATACCGCAGATTTTAAGCAGGAATATGATGACTTTACCAACCGGCTGATTGCTTTGGAATTGGATCCGCCAAAAGAGGAAACAGAATTCACCGTGACAGATGACGAAATAGAAGAATACCGGACGCGTTACGGAACACTCGCCCAGCAGATCCAAAGTATACAGGAACAATACAATCCCGATATCGAAGAGGCGCAGGCGAATGGCAACGACAGCCTCGTTGAAATTCTGACGGAAGAGCGCGATGGCAAAATGGATGCGATCCGGGATAATTTCGCAGATGATGAGATTGTCAGGCAAAAAGTCCGGGAAGAAAAACAGCGGGCGGCACAGGTGGCCATCAATGGGCTGAAAAACAACGAAGGCAGTTTTAACAACCTCTATCCTTATTATGTCTACGAGCTGACAAACAAGGAAACGGGGGAGACCTTTTCGAAAGGCGACTTGAGCAACCGCGCATATTTCAAGAAAGAATACACGGATTCCATGCCGCTGCGCTCAACTAACGATGAACTTTACTACACAAACTATAACGGCACGAATATGCGGATTGCTCCATCGAATTCAGAATTCACGGGAGTCGTCCAGATTGACCGTGCGCTCCTTGCGGCAAGTGATAATGGTTCAAGTATCGTGCGGCATCAGTTGATCCAGAACTTCCTGTATATCCTGGGTGCATTGAGCATAGCGGGAATTGTCTTGTTATTTACAAAGCTGCGCTTTGAGCAAAAACATTACCTGAACATGCCATTCTATGAAAAATGGAAAGGCTGGCCATTGGAAGTCAAAGCTGGCCTCCTGATTTTAGCAGTGCTGTTTGCGTTGCCATATGGCTTGGTCAATGCCTTGGGCGTATTGGAATTGGTCTATTACGGTGATATCGGCACCACCATCCTGGAAAGTGGGAAAAATTTCCTTCTGACGCTGGTATTCATGGTTTTGGCGATTCTGCAGGGAATCTGGTTTTATTCCTATTATAGAAACAATGATTTGCTTCTGGTGAATTTCAAGAACAGCTATTTGTATAATGCCTTGTGGATGGCTGGCAATGCATTTTTGAAGAAAAGAATCGGCGTGCAGATGCTGCTTCT
Organism: Planococcus beigongshangi; assembly: GCF_016820495.1. Classification (GTDB taxonomy): domain Bacteria; phylum Bacillota; class Bacilli; order Bacillales_A; family Planococcaceae; genus Planococcus; species Planococcus beigongshangi. Next base: position 87,152 of record NZ_JADHDU010000001.1, read on the forward strand.
GCTGGTCGTGATCTTTTTCTGGGGATTTGGCACGGCGCTGCTGTTCATGGTGCCGCAGGGGATCATTTTATGGGTTCCCGCCACTTTATTCATCGGCTTGCCGGTTCTCCTGTTCTGGCTGAGCCGCTTCGGTTATTTGAATGTGCTGATGAACAGAACAGAGGCGATTGCGGCAGGCAGTTTGAATGAACAGGTTCCAGTCAGGGGCAGATCACCGCTCGCACAGCATGCGATCCAGTTGAACCTCCTGAAAGAAGGGGTTCGTGAGTCGATGTCGGAGCAGGCAAAAAGTGAAAGGCTGAAAACGGAATTGATCACCAATGTCAGCCATGACCTCCGGACACCGCTGACATCCATCATCACCTACACGGATCTTATGAAGACGCCGGATCTGTCGGTGGATGACCGCTTGGCCTATGCCGAGATCCTGGACCGCAAATCGCAAAGGCTGAAAACACTTATTGAAGATTTATTCGAAGTATCCAAAATGGCCAGCGGCAATATGGAGCTGCATCGTCAGCGTGTTGACTTTACGCAATTGATGACCCAGGCATTTGCGGAACACGCAGAAGAGATTTCGACATCAGGGCTTGATTTCCGTATTTCAACACCGGAAGAGCCGGTTTATATCATGGCGGACGGTCAAAAATGGTGGCGCGTAATGGATAACCTGATTTTAAACGCCATCAAATATGCTATGCCCGGAACGCGGGTTTTTGTGACGCTGAAAAATACTGAAGGCCAAACGGAGTTTGTGATGAAGAATGTCACCCGCTATGAATTGGGGGAAAATACCGATGAGTTATTCGAGCGTTTCAAGCGGGGGGATGTTGCCCGCCAGACGGAAGGCTCAGGGCTCGGTCTTGCAATCGCACAGTCGATAGTCGATCTGCACGGCGGTATGATGAATATAGCGGTGGACGGCGACTTGTTTAAAGTCACCGTGTCACTTCCAAGTGCATAGAAAGTTTAAAGCGGCTGCTCCCAAATGGGAGCAGCCGTTTTGTTTTCGGAAAGAGTGTCTCGGTGTCCAGACTCCAGCGGCCCAGCTCTTCGGGTCATAAGCCAGCCCAGCGGCCGTGGCAAAGAGCGCCACTTCGCTGGTCTGCCTTATGCCTGTCAGAGCTGAACGGGCGCTGTCGCTTTTCTCGTGTCCAGACTCCAGCGGCCCAGCTCTTCGGGTCATAAGCCAGCCCAGCTGCCGTGGCAAAGAGCGCCACTCTGCCGGTTCGTCTTATGCCTTTCAGAGCTGAACGGGCGCCGTCGCTTTTCGGTCCGTGTTTTGAAAGAGAACATCTAGGGGATATGAGTAATGACAACATTAATATGAATGGAGGCTGAAAAAATGGACACAAGACTTTATTTCAATAATTTCATGAGCGGGCTACCTGAAATACTCCTGGCGATTCTTGTACTTATCATCGGTTATATTGTAGCCAAGGCAGTAGAGAAAGCTGTTTATAAATTATTGGATAAATCGAAGCTGGATGAAAAGGCGGGCATGAAGCAACAGAAATACAGCCTGTCCAAAATGATCAGTAAAGTTGTATTCGTACTGATCCTATTGTTTGCGCTGGCAATATTCTTCAATATCCTGAACCTGGGGGCAATCGGAGCGCCGTTCATGGGTATCTTCGACAATCTGTCAGCAGCATTCCTCGGCATTCTGAAAGCCGGCCTGATACTCCTGTTGGCATGGGTACTGGCCACGGTCGTGAAGCGCCTGATTTTGATGGCCGGAAGAAAGTTCGATTTCGGCAAGGTGACCAAAAAGACAGGTGTTTCTAAAGACGATACAGTGAAATGGACAGAAACAGCGGCAAACATTGCATTTTACCTGATCCTGTTATTGTTCCTGCCGGCGGTTCTCAGCGCTTTGAATATTCAGGGCTTGAGTGAACCATTCGCGGATATGCTGGCAAGCGTCTTGAATTTCATTCCGAAATTAGTCGGGGCAGCCATCATCTTTGCAATCGGCTGGCTGGCAGCGACGATCGTCCGGAAAGTTCTTTCCAAATTCCTGGAGTCGATTGGCACGGACCGGTTGGCGGCCAAACTGAAAATCTCCCAATTTTTTAACGGGACAAGTGTCTCCAACGTTATCGGCATCATCGCATTTGTACTGATCATGCTGCCTGTGACGATTGCGGCACTGGAGGTTCTGGCACTTCGCGGAATTTCGGGTCCGGCAATCGCGATGCTGAATGACATCATGGCGATGATCCCGAATATCATTGTAGCGATTCTGCTGGTTCTTGCGGGGATCGTCATCGGACGCTGGATCAAGGATTTCGTTGTCCAATTGATGAAAAATCTTGGAGCAGACTCCATCACTGAAAAAATGGGCATGAACAGCACAGCAGACCCCGATACGGAACCATCGGCTTATTCAGTCGCCAAAATTGCCGGCGTAGTTGCTCAAACAGTGATCGTTCTGTTATTCACTGTCGAAGCATTGCAATTACTCGGTCTGGCATTCATGGTTTCATTGGCTACCGGAATTTTCGCTTACATCCCGGCAGTCATCGCAGCATTGGTCATCCTCGCTGTCGGTTTCTGGCTGGCAAATTTAGCCGAAGACTTTATCGGCAGTGTCTTTAAGAAATCTTCCGGCGGACCGCACGTTCTCCGCTACGTAGCAAAATATGCGATTCTGGCATTCGCCTTCTTTATGGCACTTGATCAGCTGGGCATCGCAGCTTCGATCATCAACTCGGCCTTCATCCTGATCCTGGGTGGAGCGGCACTGGCATTCGGCCTGGCGTTCGGTCTGGGCGGCAAAGAACATGCTGCTCGTTATTTGGATCGCATGGAAACGAGCCTGAAAGACACGGAAGTGGATAAAGAGGAATGGGAAGAGAAGAAGCGTGAGGCGGAAGCCCAGAAAGTCGGGCTTGAAAAAGAAGCGAAAGCGGCTGTCGATCCGATCGTGGAAAAAACTTCGCCTGATGAAAGACATCCGTTTGAAGGGCCGACAGACACATCGAACCGGAACACCCCAAACGAGCTGCCGAAGAATTTCAATAAAGATGCACATGACAATTGGAATGGGCACAGCCGCAATATGGACGATCCGTTCAACGATAAATAATAAGCACACAAAAAGGCGGCCGCGGCCGCCTTTTTGTGTGTAATGTTATTCTGGGGGAGCGACGAGCTTATGCTGGAATGCATAAATCACTGCCTGCGTCCGGTCATGCACTTCGAGCTTTGACAGCAGATTGCTGACATGGGATTTCACTGTTTTTAATGCGATGAAAAGTTCATCCGCAATTTCCTGATTCGTATAGCCGTGGGCAAGCAGCAGCAGAATCTCCATTTCCCGTTCGGTCAGCTCTTCATGGAGCACGCGTTCATGGCGCATCTGTTTCATCATTTTGCTCATCACTTCAGGCTCCAGCACCGGAGTGCCGTTCATCGTTTCTCGGATAGAATCGGCGATGCGTGAAGCTTTAGAGGTTTTCAGGATATAGCTGACTGCACCGGCTTTCAGCGCAGGATACACTTTATCGTCATCAAGGAAGCTCGTGACGATCATGATCTTTGCTTCCGGCCATTCTTCGATGATGGCTTTCGTTGCCTCAGCCCCGTTCATGACCGGCATGACCATATCCATCAGGATGACGTCAGGCCGCAGTTCCAGTGCCATCTTGACAGCATCTTCACCATTTGCTGCTTCACCGGCCACTTCCATATCATCCTGGGCCTGCAGATAGGCAGAAACGCCGATTCGGACCATTTCATGATCATCCACTAACAGAATTCGTATCATCCGGAATCCTCCTTTCGATGGGTACTTTCACTTCTACAATGGTTCCTTCAGATGGAACCGACACGATTTTACTTGTTGCGCCTATTTCAATGGCGCGTTCTTCGATATGCTTCAATCCGTAGGAAGCTGATTTCGACTGCTCGCTTTCAAAACCGACACCGTTGTCCTGTATGCGTAAAATGGCAAAATTATCACGTTCGATGAATAGGATGTGGACTTCGGTCGCTTTGGAATGACGGAGTGTATTCGACAGCGTTTCCTGCGCTATGCGGAACAGATGGTCTTCAGCCCCTTTTTGCAAAGGCACTTCCTCCAGTTTATGTTCAATCGTAAAATAGACTTTTTCCTTCAATTCGGATACCAGTTCAAATAATCCCTGCCGCAGACTTTTATCATGCAGGGCAGCCGGCCGCAGATGGAGGAGCAGCGCGCGCATTTCAAGCTGTGCCTGCTGTACCATCTTCTCGGTCTGCAATAAACCGGGGGAGGCTTCTTTTCCTTCAGTCATGGAAGACAGCAGCATGGAAGCGGCGAATAATTGCTGGGAAACGGAATCATGCAATTCCCTTGCCAAGCGCTGCCGCTCCATGACCAGGCGTTCCTGTATCAGCTGATCTTGCGTTTCGGCCCGTTCGTTGGCGATCCGTGCGAGGCTTTTCCGCTGTGACTCGAGTAATTTTTGGAGTTTTATAATCGAACCGGAGAGTTTTGGCGGCAAGGTCTGCATATGTGCCGCTTCAATGACGGTCTGATCTTCGTTGCGCAGCAATGCTTCGAAAATTTCCTCGATGTCCTGTACTTTAGAGCGGGACAGCGATTCGGTCCACCAGGAAATTCCGGCAGACAGCGTAACCAGCAAAACGAACAGCCAGACACCGAACGGCAGACCGGCCACAAAATCTTCCCACAGGACCGACCAGGTCTCTACCGTTGGCAAGCCGAGCAGGGCGATAAGGATACTGAAGATGATGGCCGCGAATAACGACATGAAAAATAAGCTGCGGGGCAGGATCCTTTTCATCGGCGGATCACCTCGACATCTCCCATCCAAGTGGTGACCGTGACGATCAGTTCCGTTTTGATGTCTTCAGTTTGTTCATAGCCGTCCTGCGCATGGACAGAGCCGTACCAGATCCGCTGTTTTTCGCCATTGAAAAATCTTGCATCCCCGAATACCGTCGAATAATAAACACGCACGGGCACTTCGTAAGGTAAAATCAGTTTCACCCGGCCGAAGCCCTGGCGAATCGAAATCAGCGACGTTTTTTTCGGCAAAACGGTCTGAGTCGCATCTATAAGTAAATCGCCGACAAATCCCTGAACATGGATATCTTTCCATTCATAGGATTCGATGGGGGTAGCCTGTGCCGAAAAGAATTTATTCTGGATCAGGCCTTTATCAACTGCGCCTTTCAACGGCACCTGCTGCTGCCATTCTTCACCTTTCCAAAGACGGACAAGCAGATAGATCGCGGCCGCCATGATGAACAGGCGGAGCGTCCACATCGATAAAATGGAGATGCCGATCAGGATAAAGCCCGACCAGAAATAGGATTTCCGGCTTTTAGGGCTGCTTTTATTGCTGTAATAAATGAGTCCGATGCCAAGAAGAACCAAAAATACACTGCCGTTTCCGAGAAACGCAGCTTCCACGAATATGAGGAATAAAGCACTCAAGGCAAAAAATGCCTGTCTGTTGGTCGAGAAAATATTCATCGCAGTTTTTGCCTCCTTCTTTGCAGCAGAAAAGTAAGAGGGGAAGAATCCCTCTTACTCAAGCTTACACAATTTCTTCATTTTTCGCGCTGTTTTTTTCAAGCATTTCCAGTCTGCGCTCCATTGTAGAACGTTCATGGCGCTCTTCGACCTTCGTGCCGAGCGATTTGATGTAATTAGCCATGTCATCATATGAACCCATGCGCTCTGCCACAAGTTCCGGACTTAACACTTTATCCATCTGATGATGGGCGCGGGTCGCATTTTCTTTACCCATCAATTGAAGCTGACGGACTTTCATGTCTTTCACTTTATGTTTCATCTCTTCGTAGCGCTGTTCCAATGCCACATTTTCTGCCGTATTCTCCGCGATTGTCTTGCTCAGTTCATCAACCCGGAATTGATACGCGGCTACTTCCTGTTCGGCAAATGCAGACAGATCGCTTTCACCTGCCGCCAATGCCAGTTTAGCTTGTTCTTTACGCTTGTCAAGAAAACTTTCCGCTTCCTGGAGCTCTTTTTCCAGTTTACTTCCAAGAGTGGTTTGGCGTTCAAGCCATTTGCCGGCCATCTCCGTTTCCTTCTCGGCTTCCTGGATGTATTTATTCAATAGGCCGAGCGGGTTCTTTTCCTCTTTCTTCTCAAGTATTGCATCCACGTCTGTTGCCACTGCGAATTTTAAACGCTGCCATAATGTTGTCATTTTTGTTTTCCTCCTTATTTTGTAAGCTTGTTCCATTCTTTTTCAAAGTTTGTAAAGGGATCGTTTTTTACTGGTGCTGAAAATTTTTCTTCGTTCCAATTTTTATAGACATACCATAATACCGCGAGTGCCAGGACTCCGAAGATGGCTGGTACATTGGAAACTGCTGATATGGCGCCTGCCGCTGCTACGAATCCCCACCAGATTTTTGCACCGGTTGAACCGGCTGTCAGGTAATATTTAACCCCGATGTAAATGATGAGCCCGGAAAAAGCGAGGCCGATCATAGGACCCAGATTCGAAAGGGCGATTATTCCGGCGATGATGCCGATGATTGTCATCCAAAATTTGTTCAATTTGTTTCCTCCTCTCAATTTGTAACTCCATCTTATCAAGCAGAGAAAAAAGGCAACACGGTCTGCTACTGCATCTTTTACTCAGACCTGAGGCTTAGGAGGCACCGGGCAGTTAGCTGAGCGCTTGTTGGGGGTATAGTGTAAAAGTTGGTTTGAAAGAGGTGCGTTCACTATGAAGCAAGTAATTGCCGGAATCATCGCATTGATGATTTACAGCGGTCTCGCAGGATATACAGGATGGACTGTTTTCGTTTGGCTGCAAAGTCTTTCGCTGCCGTTGAACGGCTGGTTCTTCGCATTTTTATGGACAGTTTGGGCATTCAGCTTCTTTATCGGCAGATTGGGGCATAAATGGCTTGGCTTTACGATTGCGGGTTCCTATTGGCTCGGCTTTTTCCAATATGCGCTTTTACTGTTCCCGCTCGCAGCTTTATTGGTTCTATTGATCGATCATCCTAGGGATGTTCAAATCACCGGTTCGGTCACTGCTCTTATTTTCCTGTCGCTTTTTCTGGTTGGCACGTTTCTTGCGTACAGTCCTGCAGTGCGGAATAAGGAAATTAATATAAAAGGGAACGGCGAAGATCTGACTGTCGTCATCGCTTCCGATTTCCATCTCGGTGTTCTTTCAGGGAAGCGTCATCTGAAGCGGTTCGTGACGATGAGCAATCGGCTGAAACCTGATTTGGTCCTGCTTGCAGGCGACCTCGTCGATGACGATCCCATCTGGTATGTGCGGTACGGGATGTCCGAAGTCATGAAGGAGCTGACGGCGAAATACGGCGTCTTCGGTGTATTGGGCAATCATGAATATTATGGCAAGAAAATCCCCTTGCTCGTCCGTGTCATGGAAGCGTCAGGCGTTCAAATCTTGCGTGATGACACAGTTAATATAGAAGGGAAATTTCATCTGACAGGAAGAGAGGACCCCACAAACGGCAGGAGGCATTCACTGGAAAACCTGAAACCTGAAGGCGGACTGCCATGGATCGTCATGGACCATACACCGACTGATTTGAAAACACCGGTGCAGCTGGGGGTGGACCTGCATATTTCGGGTCATACGCATAAAGGGCAGATGTGGCCGAACCGCTTCATTACCAAAAAAGTCTTTGATCTGGATTATGGTCATCGGCAGAACGGGGATACACATTTCCTGGTCTCATCCGGATTCGGATTTTGGGGGCCTCCCATCCGGATCGGCAGCCGATCGGAATTATGGATGGTTCGTATAAAGTATGGAAATAACTGAGTGAAAGAGTGAACGGAATGGAAGCATGGATAACGTCAGTGATGGAAAGTTACGGATATGCGGGGATATTTCTTCTGATTTTACTGGAGAATATCTTTCCGCCGATTCCTTCTGAAATCGTATTGACTATTGGCGGTTTTATGACGACAACGACGGGTCTCAGCCTTTTTGGCGTGATAGCAGCTTCAACAGCGGGATCAGTTGCGGGGGCGGTCATCCTCTACTATATCGGCAGGTTTCTAAGTGTGGAACGTTTGGAAAGCATAGTCGGGAAATATGGGAAATGGCTGAGGCTGACTAGTAAGGACTTACATAAGGCGGATGCATGGTTTGACCGGTACGGTATGTGGACCGTATTTTTCGGCAGGCTGATTCCTGTGGTCCGCAGCCTGATCTCGATTCCGGCGGGGATGTCCGGGATGAAGCTGAAATGGTTCCTGCTGTTCACGGTGGCAGGGACGCTCATCTGGAATACCATCCTGGTCATTGTGGGAGCGGCAGTAGGTGAGAACAGGGATGTTATCATGAGGCAATTGGAAATCTATTCGAATCTCGTCTATGCAGTGCTCATCATGGGAGCGATAGCTGGAATCTGGTATTTCCTCAGGAAAAAGCGGGAAGCTTAAAGAGCGGGGACAGTGCATTCATTGCCGCGATTTTTTTTAATTGTTATAATAGTTCCATAATAAGATTGGAGGATGTTGTTTATGAAGCCGATTGTTTACATCACCCGGAAATTGCCCGATGAGGCAGTGAAGGGACTGGAAGATGCCTACGAGGTGAGGATGTGGCAGGAGGAAGAACAACCGGTGCCGCGTGAAACCCTGTTGGAAGAAGCCAGAAAGGCATCAGCTTTGTGGACGATGCTTTCTGATCAAATCGACCGGGAATTAATCGAGGCAGCTGAAAACCTGAAAATCATTGCCAATTTGGCGGTAGGCTATAATAATATCGATCTGGATGCAGCAAGAGACCGCGGCATTGCGGTCACCAACACACCGGATGTCTTGACTGAAACAACTGCGGATCTGACATTTGCCTTACTGTTGGCTACGGCCAGAAGATTGGTCGAAGCGGAAAAGACGGTTCGTTCAGGAGACTGGAAATCATGGACTCCGATGGGCATGACCGGTCAGGATGTGTTCGGTGCGACTTTGGGCATCGTCGGCATGGGCCGGATCGGTGAAGGGGTCTGCCGGAGAGCGAGCGGCTTTGATATGAAAGTGATGTATCATAACCGGTCGCGCAGAAGCCTGGAAAATGTGGAGTATGCTGAACTTGATGAGTTATTGGCGAAATCCGATTTCGTGGTGATCCTTACTCCGTTGACAGAAGAAACCAAAGGGATGATCGGGGAGCGCGAATTGGCCCTGATGAAAGAAACCGCCTGCCTCATCAACGTCGCCAGAGGCGGAATTGTGGATGAAGATGCTTTATATGAAGCGTTGAAATCGAAAACGATTTGGGGAGCGGGGTTCGATGTCTTTGAAAAGGAACCGTTGCCGCTCGATTCGAAACTGCTTGAACTCGATAACCTGACGGTGCTTCCGCATATCGGCAGCGCAGGCATCCGGACGAGAATGAAAATGATGCAGCTGAATGCAGAAGCGATCGGCTCATGTCTCGGCGGGCAGTCCATTAAGAATAGAGTTTGCTAAGAGCAGCTGCATCTGCAGCTGTTTTTTATATTGAACATTGGATAAGTTGAATTAAAGAAACAATATTTATATTTCGCTTCGGCGCTATGGACCAAGCTCCTTCAATAAGCCGAGAAGAACACGCGTCTTCTGCTCCACTCGGGCGAAGTGAAACGAGTACGAGTTAGCTCAGTGCAAGCAGCCAGGAAAGCGAGCTGTTTTGCGGAATATCGACTTCTGCAGAGTTTTTAGTTCAACTTATAAAGTTGATAATTACTGTGTTTTATTGTAAAATGGTTGAGGTTTTCGAAGTCTCTTTGACTGAAAAAGCAAATTGAAAGAATAGGGGGTATGATTCATGCAAAATCATACACACAACGTTTTACTTTATTACCTATATACACCTCTCGAGGATCCTGAAACTTTTGCGGCTGAACATTTGGCGGCGTGCAAGGAGCTCGAATTGAAAGGCCGTATCCTGGTGTCCCACGAAGGCATCAACGGTACATGTTCAGGCACTGTTGAACAAACGGAAGCTTATATGGAAATGCTGAAAAATGATGAACGTTTTTCGGATATCGTCTTTAAAATTGATGCGGCTGAAGGCCATGCATTCAAAAAAATGCACGTCCGCGCGAAAAAGGAAATCGTTCACCTGGGTCTCGAAGAGGATATCAATCCGAACGAACTGACGGGAACTTACCTGGAGCCGGCTGAATTCTATAAACGCATGCAGGATCAGGACACGATCGTTCTGGATGCACGCAATGATTATGAATATGATCTTGGCCATTTCCGCGGCGCTATACGCCCGGATATCGAAAACTTCCGCGATTTACCGGAATGGGTCAAAGAAAACAAAGAAATGTTCGAAGGCAAGAAAATCCTGACGTATTGCACAGGCGGTATCCGCTGTGAGAAATTCTCCGGCTGGCTGAAGCGGGAAGGGTTTGAAGATGTAGCGCAATTACACGGCGGCATCGCAACTTACGGCAAAGACCCGGAAGTCAAAGGACAGCTATGGGATGGACAGATGTATGTCTTCGATGAGCGCATTGCCGTACCGGTCAACCAGGTGGAGCATGTGATTGTCGGAAAAGATCATTTCACTGGTGAACCTTGTGAGCGCTACGTGAACTGCGCAAATCCTGAATGCAATAAAAAAATCCTGGCTTCTGAAGAAAATGAACATAAATACATGCGTTCATGCTCTGATGAGTGCCGCGAACATCCGCGGAACCGCTACGCTTTCGAGCATGGCTTGACCGGGGCTGAAGTTCAGGCAAGACTGGATGCACTAAAAGAAACAGCAGAAGTATAATTTATAAAGAGAAGCAAAAGAAAAAGCTGCCCAATGCGGGCAGCTTTTTTGTTTGCTCATTTTTCTTCCGCTTCTTCCGCACATTCTGAACAAAGAAGTTCACTGTTTACATAGGCACCATCAAGAAAACCATCCCGGCAATAAACTTCCTTACCGCAGCTGGCGCATGTGCCGACCAATTCAAGCATCGGCTAAACCGTCAGCGAATATGTACATGGCATCCTTCAGGTATTCCGATAATCCGGCTCCGTGGCGGTCAATGTTCTTGGCGAATCGACTGTCTGTGGCATACAGATCCCCGAGCCCGCGGAACATCTTCGGCGAACAATTATAGAAACGGTCCAGCAATGTGTAATAAGCTTTCATCTCCACCTGGACTTCCGGGGAAGCAGGAGGGAGATGCATCAAATTGGAAACGGCATTGTATATCCGTTCGCCTTCGCGGTTGATCTCTTCCAGATCCTCTTCTTCTTTCTCAGGTTTCGCAGATGCAGCTCCGTCATTTACAGGAATTTCCTGTTCAGCCTCTGGTTCCGGTTCTGTAAAATTGACTTCCTCCAGAACTTCATCCGGCTCCGAGAAATCTTCATAAGCTTCTTCGTCGCCTGCAGCCGATTGCTCCGGAACATCCAGATACATTTTAATATTGTCATCCGTCTGTTTAATGCCGAACGCTGCAAAACGCTCTACATTGGATACTTCCCTGGCGTCAGCATATTCCAGCTGAGTCATTTCGGCATTCTCTATCAGCTTTTCAATGCGCTCTTTCTTTTGGCGCAAAAGTTCTGCATGCTGTGAAAGCGCATATGCAGCGTCGAATCCTTCTGCCACCAGTTCCTGTATCTTCTTGAGTGAAAAACCTAATTCTTTGAAAAATAAGATGTGCTGGAGCAGTTTCAAATCATCGTCATTATAATAGCGGTAGCGGTTCGAACCGATATTCGAAGGTTTCATCAAACCGATGCTGTCGTAATGATGGAGAGTGCGGACACTGACTCCTGCTATCGTTGCCACTTCCTGTACTTTATACATACTGATCACCTCTTCCCTTTGATTAGACTATGACGTTCCGTAAGTGTCAATACTTTTCGGGAGAGTTTTTAAAAATGTTACTTTCAGCACGCAAAAGCAAAAAAGGGGATATATAAGTTGAACTGATAATCTTCAATAATCGATATTCCGCAAAACAGCTCCGCTTTCCGGGCTGCTTGCGCTGAGCTAACTCGTGCTCGTTACACTTCGCCCGAGTGGATCTCAGCACTTCGCCGGGTCGCCTGGGAGTCTTCGCTGTTTTGCTCCATATCTTAGAAATCCTTCTTTTGCCTAAGCCGTTTTCACAAGCGAACTCGGACCTTCGTCCGAGTGTGTGCTCAACGCTGTGCTGACAATGTAAGGAGTCTTTAATGCTTCACTCGATATCCAGAAGTGGACCTAAGCTGAGGCGCGGCTCAGGACTGGGTGAAGCAATAAGACGAGTGTTCTTCTCGGCTTATTGTGGGAACCTGGTCCATAGCGCCGAAGCGATATTTCTGTTATTTCTCTAGTTCAACCTATATAGTTTCTGAACATTAAAGACCGAAAAGTTAAATTATTCTGAAGAAGGGCTGGGAATCTCCAGCAGGATGTGAAATAATGGATATGAAAGCGCTTTCTTTAATTTGGATAAATAGCTTTGAATGAAGGGAGAAAGAGAAGATGAAATTAACGAATTATGTAAATGGGGAATGGCAGGAAGCGGCTGATGCGAAATTCACGGCTGTGACCAATCCGGCAACAGGCCAGGAACTGGCACAGGTCCAGATGTCTTCAAGGGAAGATGTGGATAGAGCGGCGGCAGCAGCAAAAGCGGCGCAGAAATTATGGGCGAAAGTTCCGGCGCCGAAGCGGGCGTCGTACTTATATGAAATCGGTCGGATCATGAAGGAACGGAAAGAGCATCTGGCGCAAGTGTTGACGAAAGAAATGGGCAAAGTGATTGAAGAAGGACGGGGAGAAGTCCAGGAAGGCATCGATATGGCTTTTTATATGGCAGGCGAAGGAAGACGCTTATTCGGTGAAACGACACCTTCTGAACTGGCGGATAAATTTGCGATGAGCGTGCGGGCGCCTATTGGTGTAGTCGGATTGATCACACCGTGGAATTTCCCGGTGGCGATCGCTACATGGAAATCGTTTCCGGCAATTGTAGCAGGCAATACGTTCTTGTGGAAACCTGCCACGGAAACGCCGATGATGGCTTATGAAATGGGCAGGATATTCGAGGAAGCGGGATTGCCGGAAGGAGTAGCCAATATTGTATTCGGTGCCGGGTCTGAAGTCGGTACAGCAATGATCGACCATCCGGATATCCGGGTCATTTCCTTTACAGGCTCAACGGATACAGGCAGGAAAGTGGCTGAAGCAGGGGGGCGCAACCTCAAGAAGGTCTCACTCGAGATGGGCGGAAAAAATGCCGTTATCGTCATGGATGATGCGGATCTGGATTTGGCTGTTGAAGGCATTTTATGGAGCGCTTTCGGAACTGCCGGCCAGCGCTGTACGGCATGCAGCCGCGTCATTGTCCACAAAGATGTAAAAGAAGATCTCCAAAACAGGCTGCTTTCGAAAATGGAAGGTCTGACGATTGGAGATGGTTTGGATGAAAACGTTAAAATCGGTCCGGTCATCAATAAGAAGGCACTTGAAAAGATCCATTCCTACATCGGGATCGGTCAGGAAGAAGGCGCAACCCTTCTTGCCGGCGGTGAAATCCTGACAGGCGGCCATTATGATAAAGGAAACTATTACGCACCGACATTGTTTACCGACGTAGACGCTTCCATGCGGATCGCCCAGGAAGAAATATTCGGACCGGTGGTTTCAATCATCGAAGTCGACAGTTTTGAAGCGGCAATTGAAGTGAATAATGGGGTCATTTACGGACTCTCCAGTTCGATTTATACGCAGGACGTGAACAGGGTATTTAAAGCCCAGCGTGATTTGGATACGGGAATCGTCTATATCAATGCCGGGACGACGGGGGCGGAAATTCATTTGCCGTTCGGGGGAACCAAAGGGACAGGCAACGGCCATCGGGATTCCGGTGTTGCAGCTCTTGATGTATTTACAGAATGGAAGTCGGTCTATGTCGACTTCAGCGGAAAGTTGCAGCGTGCGCAAATCGATAACGATATTTGATTTGAAAGGGGAGGATCGAGATGAAAGTAGCAGTACTCGGAGCAGGATTAATGGGGATGCAGGCGGCAGGGGATCTCATTCGGAGCGAAGGGGTCGAACGGATCTATCTGGCTGATGTCGATACGAAGAAAGCTGAAGAGTTCAAGCGGAACATGAACAGCGACAAGCTGGAGATCGTCTATCTTGATGCCAATGACGAAGGATCGATGGAATCGGTCATCTCAAAGGCGGATGTCGTGATCAACGCACTTTTTTACACATTCAATGTGAAAGTGGCAGAAATTGCACTGAAATGCGGCATCCATTCGGTCGACCTTGGAGGACATATCGGTGGAGCAACGGATGCGGTGCTGGAACTGCATGACCAAGCGATGGAAAAAGGGGTGACACTCATACCGGATCTTGGTGTGGCACCAGGCATGATTAACATTCTAAGCGGTTATGGTGCAGGAAAACTGGACCGTGTCAGTGATATCAAAATTTTGGTCGGCGGCATTCCGGTCCATCCCGAACCGCCGCTCGAATACAATCATGTATTTTCGTTGGACGGGGTTTTTGATCATTACACGGATCCTTCCCACGTTCTGAGAGACGGTAAATTACTGGAAGTCGCTTCATTGTCGGAAATTGAACATGTGGAATTCGAAGATTTCGGCGAATTGGAAGCCTTCCACACGTCTGGCGGCACTTCCACCTTAACGGATACATTCAGCGATATCCAAAACCTGGAATATAAAACACTCCGTTATAAAGGGCATGCAGAAAAATTCAAGCTGCTTGTTGACCTTGGATTGACTGACCGCGAGAAAACAGTCAATATCGATGGCCAGCCAATCAAACTTCGGGACGTCTTGAGAGAAGTGCTGACGCCGATCACTGAACTTGGTGAAAAAGAGGATGCAGTCGTATTGCGGGTGAGTGTAACGGGGACGAAAGATAGTGAAGAAATTACTTTCTCCTATGATATGGTGACGCGCAAAGACCGGCAGTCCGGAGTGACGGCGATGGCACGTGCCACAGCGTATACGATTTCGACAGTTGCACAGATGATCGGCAGCGGCGTAATCGATAAACGGGGCTCATATCCGCCGGAGCTGATCGTGCCGGGAGATGAATATATCAAAGAAATGGCGAAGCGTGGCGTAGATATCGTTGAGACAGTAAAAGGGACGGCACTTCAGCAATAGAATTTCTGCACCGGGAGGTTATAGAGGATGAACTTCGACTTTTCAGATGAACAGACACTGCTGAGAAAAACTGTGAGGCAATTTGTGGACAATGAAATTATTTCCCATATCAGTGAATGGGACAGCAAAGGCGGTTTTGATCCGAAAATATGGGACCGTCTCGCTGAACTCGGGCTCATGGGAGTCTGCATTCCTGAAAAATACGGGGGCAGCGGCATGGATTATAATTCACTTGCGATTGTCTGCGAAGAACTGGAAAGAGGCGACACCACTTTTCGGACAGCAGTTTCGGTTCATACAGGCTTGAATTCGATGACCCTGCTGCAATGGGGGACGGAAGATCAAAAACAGCGGTTTTTAATCCCTCAGGCAAAAGGCGAGAAAATTGGCGCATTCGGATTGACCGAACCGGGAGCAGGTTCGGATGTCGCGGCACTTTCAAGTACAGCTGTCCGCGATGGCGATGAATATATTCTAAATGGCCAGAAGACATGGATTTCGCTATGTGATGCAGCTGATCATTTCATCGTTTTTGCGTATACCGATAAAGAGAAAAAACATCAAGGCATCAGCGCCTTTATCGTCGAACGCGACCGTGAAGGATTTTCTTCCAAAGCGATCAAAGGGAAATATGGCATCCGCGCGGGCAATACGGGGGAATTGTTCTTCGAAGACGTCCGGATTCCTGCGGAAAACAGGCTGGGTGAAGAAGGGGAAGGTTTTAAAATAGCGATGGCTTCTCTGGATAACGGCCGCTTCACAGTAGCCGCGGGTGCCTGCGGCTTGATCAGCGCATGCCTGGAAGAAAGCGTGCGCTATGCCCAAACCCGCCAGACATTCGGTAAAATGATCGGAGAACATCAATTGGTCCAGCAGATGATTGCCCGCATGGAAGCCGGTTATCAGATGAGCCGTCTGCTCGTATACCGGGCCGGTGAGCTGAAAAATGCAGGCGTCCGAAATACCAGGGAGACATCACTCGCAAAATGGCAGGCATGTGATTTCGCCAACCAGGCAGCGGACGACGCTGTGCAGATCCACGGCGCATATGGCTATTCGGATGAATACCCGGTTGCCCGGTTCTTAAGAAATTCTAAGGCACCGGTAATATATGAAGGAACGCGGGAAATCCATACCATCATGCAGGCTGAATACGTCCTTGGAATGCGGGAAGATAAAAGCCTGAATAAGATGCTTCCAAAATGGCCGTTCGAAGAATAACCTGCCGTTAAACCTCATAAAGGCGCGAAGAAAATGACATTCTTCGCGTCTTTATTTTTTTGGAATAAATTCATAGGTGCTCAAAAGGTTGCCTCTTCCTGTCTGGGCACGAACATTTTTAATTTTTTTGGAAGAATTTCGATATCCACCGGGGTCTTTAAATAGATTTCCCCATCCGTATCTATATCCATGGGTTCATCTGTGGCAATGCGGATACGCTGGCCCTGATAATGCTTGATATGGGCAAGTTCCTCAACTGCCAGATCCGGTTTGGATAGCGAAAACCATTCCATGATTGCGGCGATCGAAGAGTTCTGGATGATGAAAACGTCCAGCAGACCATCGGACGGATCAATGGAGTCCATTGGAAACGCATGGGTTCCAATCGACTTGCCGTTCATCACAAGCGCAAGTACGCCGCTTTCTTCATATTTCACATCATCTATCGTCAACTCGATCCGGAAAGGTTCGGTCTGGCGCATGGACTGCAGGCCGCTCATGAAATAACTGATCTTGCCGTAGCGCTCCTTCAATTGGGGGTCGATATTCGTCGAGGCGTCCGTGATGATTCCGATGCCTGCAAAATTCAAAAAGGAATGGCCATTGATGCTTGCGGCGTCGATATCTTTTATGACGCCTTCTGACAACGCTTCCGAAGCAAGCATCAAATCCATTGGAATATCCAAAGTCCGGGCGAAGTCATTGCACGTGCCGCTCGGAATGATGCCAAGTGGCGGAGGAACCGGTACATCAGACAAAGCCTGGACCGCATCGTGAACTGTGCCGTCCCCGCCTGCCACGAATAATGCGTCCACGTCAGCGATCGCTCCTTTACATGCTGCTGCAAATTCTTCGGGGCTGTTTGTCTGCACAAGCTCCAGTTTCTCTGAAGCCGCCGCCAGTGCTGGAGCTGCCAGCGCTATAACCGAGTCTGACGTGGACGCCCCTGCCTGTCCGTTATACAATAAAACTGAACGCTTGAATTTCGGCACGGTGAAACCTCCTTAAAACGATCTTATTCTTATAATTCCACTTTAAGCTTTTCTGTAAACAAATCAGACAGCTTATGTGAAAGGCAGGCAGAATGATGACAGAAAAAATATATTATCAAGATGTTTCAGTCCACACATTCGAAGCAGAAGTGATGGCTGCTGGCACAGACGCCAACGGGCATTATGTCATCCTGGACCGGAGCTGCTTTTATCCGGAAGGGGGCGGTCAGCCGGCAGACACGGGAACCATCGGAGAGATGGAAGTCCTGGACGTCCAGGTGACCGAAGGAGAAATCCGGCATTATACGCCACAGCTTCTGAAGAAAGGGAGATTCACAGCGTCGATCCATTGGGAGCGGCGTTTCGACCATATGCAGCAGCACACGGGCCAGCATTTGCTGAGTGCCGTGGCGGAAGATGATTTTGGCATGGTGACCACCAGCTTCCATCTGGGAGAGGAAAGGGTCACGATCGATTTGGACTTTCCAAAGATATCAGCCGATCAGCTGAAGGCTATAGAGCTGCGGGTCAATGAATTGATCTGCAGCCAGCTTCCGGTTCAAACACATTGGGTGTCCCGTCAAGAAGCGCTGGAGCTGCCTTTGCGGAAACCGCCCGCTGTTGAAGGCGAAGTCCGTTTGGTTGAAATAGAAGGGATCGATCTGAACGCTTGCGGCGGTACCCATCTGCAAAATACGGCCGAACTGGGATTGCTTAAAATAATCCAAGCGGAGAAATCCAAATCAGGAACCCGCGTTTATTTCCTGTGCGGTCACCGCGCAATGGAGCATTTCAATCTGCTTCAATTGGTTACGGATCAGCTGACCCGCACCTTGAATGCACCGGCGGCAGAATTGCCGGATGCAGCAGTGGCCGTGCTGGCTGACCGGAAAGAAAAAGAAAAGCAATTGAAGAAATTGACTGCGGAGCTAATCGAAATGGAGGCTGGGAGCCTTCCTTCGGAAGGTAACCTGATCATCAAAGAAATTGAAGGGCGGCCTTTCAAAGATGTCCAGCAATTGGCAAGGCTGGCTGTCAAAAAGAATCCTTCATCTTATGTACTGTTCGCAGTTCCGGAATCTGAAACGCTCCGCCTCGTGGGTGCGAAAGGCAAGGATACTCCGGGAAATATGACGGAAGTTTTCCGTAAGATGATGGAAGCTGCTGCTGGAAATGCCGGCGGGAATGAAGAATTCGCTCAGGCTGGCGGCCTGTCGGCGGCGGACCTGGATATATATATAACTGCTTTCCGAAGCCTGATAAAAGATATTACATAATTGCTGTAACTTTTTTGTAATATTACTGTCTAATCAGTAAAAGCTGGCTGAGAAGGAGTGGATGGAACATGAAGAAAAGAAGTTTATGGCTCGTTGCGGCTGTGCTTATTGCAGCTATAGGAATCGGATTTGCGTTTATGATCGATAAAGTTTCAATAAGTGCATCATCCGTCGCTTTGGCAGAGCAGGGATGGAGAGCCAATTTTTCTTCAGCACTCCATTCAGACGCAATTACAAAAGGGAATATCTATTTGACTGACGCGGAAAATGAACCGGTGGAAACGGAAATGGTGCTGCTTGAAAATGGAAAGACATTGGAGATTCCGCAAATTTCAACAGGCAGCTATATTCTTCATATCAAAAAATCGGCTATTAAAGGGAAATACCTGAAAAGCCTGCCGACCGATGAAATTGCGTTTTCGGTGCAGGAAAAGATTACAGCTCTTTCGACTGAAGATGAGCTGGAAGCCTATTTCAGGCAATTGCTGGAATTGCAGAAAAACAATGAACGCTACGGTGCATTTGGTGAAGGAGGAGGAATGGAGACGGAGGAATCCGTATCCAGTGATTCGGCAGGATCCGGCGATGGAGGCAATTATTCTTCGACGAATAACCAGGTGGAAGGCGTCGATGAAGCGGATCTTGTGAAGACGGATGGCTCCTATATTTATTCCATCAGTGACTCGCGGGTGCTTGTGACGGATGCCCGAAACCCGTCGGATCTGAAAATTGCTGCTGATCTGTCGTTTGACCCTGAAATGTATCCACAGCAATTGTTCCTGTCGGATAACACATTGGTCGTGATGGGCAGTGAATACAATTTCATGGATGAAGGGACGCAGGAGGAGGAAATGCAGCATATCTCCATGACCAGCCTGTATCTGTATGATATCCGTGACCCTTCATCTCCACAGCTTCTTCGGAAGATCGGTACAGAAGGCAATTTGAATGGAGCCCGTCTTACGGACGGCATCCTCTATTATGTAACGAATGTGTATCCGCAGATCTGGATGATGGAGGAACAGGAAGATATCGAACTGCGGCCGAGAACATTCGATTCGAAGGATGGCGAAGAATTGTCAGTACTTCCTTTTGATAGGATTTCCATTCTCCCGGGCACGATGGAAGGCAGCTACAGCATCGTTTCAGCGATCGATCTTGCTGATCCGCAGAAAAACGAACTGTCGACTGACGGTTTTCTAGGCGGCAGTGAGCAGCTTTACATGACAAAGGAAAGCTTGTATCTGACGGCGGCAGCCTATGTGCCGATGGATGAAATGGAGACAGAAGATAACGTCTCGATGGATATCTGGATTCCGCAATTGGCCAATACGGAAATCTTTAAATTCGCTTTGGAAGGCACCGCGGTAGAATTTGTTGCATCCAGTCAAGTGAAAGGGACGCTGCTGAATCAGTTCTCGATGGATGAATACAATGGTTATTTCCGCATCGTTACAACCGAAGGCTTTGCCTGGGATGAAGCGGCCCCTTCGAAAAATCATCTGTTCATCTTGAATGGCGGGATGGAACAAGTAGGCTCGGTGGAAGATCTGGCTCAAGGCGAAAGAATCTACTCGGCACGCTTCCTGGGCGATAAAGCTTATATGGTGACATTCAAAGAAACGGATCCCTTGTTTGTCATCGATGTCTCAACTCCATCAGCGCCGGCAGTTCTTGGTGAGCTGAAAATTCCAGGGTTCTCCAATTATTTGCATCCCCTCGGTGATGACCATCTGATCGGCTTCGGTTCCGATACCCATCTGGTCCCATCAAAAGAAGGGGAGGCACGAGTGGTTACAGGCGGTATGAAGATATCCTTGTTCGATGTAAGTGATTTTGAGAATCCGCTTGAAAAAGATACGGAAATCATCGGAGGCCAAGGGACGAGTTCAGCCCTTCAGTACGACCACAAGGCTTTATTCACCCATCAGGAAAAAAACCTGTATGGTTTCCCGATCAATATTTACCGGGAAACAGCAGGGGACTTCATCGAATTTGAAGGGCAGGGCGCGATGATCTACACCATCACGCCGGAAGGGATAAGCCAGACGGCGAATCTTCTGAAGGAAGGGTCAGGACAGTATGAAGACTGGGAAAGTATGATCCAGCGAATCATTTATATCGATGAAACACTCTTTACGATCGCTAACAGCGAGATCAAGAGTTATGATCTGAATACCTTCGAGATCCAGGATGCAATTGAATAGTAAGATTGTACAAATGCGTGTCAGGAAATTTATCCTGGCACGTTTTTTTTTTGACAGAAAAGGGAAGAATAAGAGTATTCTGAAAAAACACTGGAGGGATAGTAGATGAAGGCAGTTACGTTCCAAGGGGCAAAAGATATCCAAGTAAAAAATGTCAAAGACCCGGAAATCGAAAAGAAAGACGATATCATCATCAAAATTACTTCCACCGCGATTTGCGGATCCGATTTGCATATCTACCAAGGAGCTTTACCGACGCATAAAGACTATGTGATCGGCCATGAACCGATGGGAATCGTAGAAGAAGTTGGGTCTGAAGTGACCAAAGTGAAAAAAGGGGACCGTGTGGTCATTCCTTTTAATATCAGCTGCGGCCAATGTTTCTTCTGTGACCACGATATGGAGAGCCAGTGTGATAATTCGAACAGCAATCCGCATTTCGATACAGGCGGCTATTTCGGCTTCACGGAGCGCTACGGCAATTATCCAGGGGGACAGGCGGAATACTTGCGCGTGCCTTACGGAAATTTCATGCCGTTCGTCATTCCGGAATCTTCAGAGCTTGAAGATGAATCTGTCTTATTCCTTTCCGATGTATTGCCGACAGCCTATTGGAGTGTTGAAAATGCGGGAGTGAAGCAAGGTGATACCGTTGTTGTCCTTGGCTGTGGACCGATTGGACTGATGACGCAGAAATTCGCCTGGATGAAAGGTGCAGCGCGTGTCATCGCAGTTGATGAACTGCCTTACCGCATGGAACGTGCGAAACGTATGAACAATGTGGAAATTGTCGATTTCAGCCAGCATGATAATACAGGAGCCTTCATCCACGATCTGACAAACGGCGGTGCACGCATCGTCATCGACTGTGTCGGAATGGATGGCAAGAAGTCACCGATGGAAGCGGCGCAGCAAAAACTTAAATTACAGGGCGGTACATTGAGTGCCATCGATATAGCGAAAGACGCGGTCAGCAAATTCGGTATCATCCAATTGACGGGTGTTTATGGGTTAACTTATAATATGTTCCCGCTCGGCAATATCTTCGAGCGGAACGTGACGATGAAAATGGGGCAGGCGCCGGTCGTCCACCTTATGCCGAAACTCTTCGAGATGATCGATAACGGTGAATTCGATCCGCGAGAAATCATTTCACATATCATGCCAATGGAGAAAGCAAGTGACGCTTACCAAATTTTCAATGATCACGTGGATGAATGTACGAAAGTCGTATTGAAACCGTGATTTACAACTTAATCAGCTGAAACAGGAACGCTCCGCCTGGGCGGAGCGTTTTATAGCTTGCTGAGAAAGAAGTAAAGACAGGTAAACGATATTCCGCAAAACAGCTTCGCTTTCCTGGTGGCTTGCGCTGAGCTAACTCGTGCTCGTTCGACTTCGCCCTAGTGGATCTCAGCACTTCGCTCGAAACGGAGTTGGCTTTCCAACTCCGTTTCTGCTCATCTGGGAGTCTTCGCTGTTTTGCTTCATATCTCATAATTATCTTCTATAAAGAAGAAATTCAAGAAAATGGGTCCGTTGAAAAAAGGTATCCAGCCTGCCTAAAGAATCAGAATGGAGTAGCAGTTGGCGACTCCTGCAGGAAACAGAGCGTGTCCTGAGACCCCGCAGGAGCGAAGCGACGAGGAGGCTCAGGCCGCTCCCTGCGCAAAGCGTCCAACTGAGACGGAATGATTGAAGCAGATGATGTTTATTGATAATCTGAGGAACGCTCCGCCCAGGCGGAGCGTTTTAATTTTTGTCCGGGTGCTGTATGATTAGGGCAAGTGGAGAGGGGGGGTAAAGTGACTCAGATTGTTGAAACCAGGAGGGAATTGGCACTGGATTGCTTTCTTCTGGCAGGAAAAATCATGATGGAAAGCGGCGCAGAGACTTACCGGATTGAAGATACGATGATCCGGATGGCTGCTTCCCAGAAAATGATGGATTGCCATTGTTTTATAACGCCTACAGGCATCATGTTCTCTCCGAGTGATGAATTGGCGACAAGATTTGTCCGCATCAACAACCGCCGCACGGATCTGGAGCAAGTGGCACTTGTAAATGCCGTATCCAGAAAGCTGGTTGCTGGCGAGTTGACGCTGCAGCAGGCATATGAAGAAATGCAGAGGATCGATCAAAACGATTACATGTTTCCGTTGCAGCTTCAGGTGTTGGCGGCTGCCATGGCAAGCGGCTGTTTCCTGATTCTGCTGGGCGGAGGCTGGGCAGACCTTCCTTTCGCTTTTCTGATCGGAGGCACTGCATTTTATATTGTGGAAATGATCCTGGAAAAGACCAGGGTGAAATTTTTTGCTGAATTCATCGGGGCCCTGGCTATCGGGGCCTCAGCATCACTTGTCATTTATGCCGGTCTTGGACAGGATCTGGATACGATCATGATCGGGTCCGTAATGCCGCTTGTGCCGGGCTTGCTGATCACGAATGCGGTAAGGGACCTGATGGCCGGCCACTTCGTTTCCGGATTATCCAAAGGTGCAGAAGCTTTTCTGACGGCTTTTGCCATTGGGGCGGGCATCGCACTTGTACTGTCATTTTAAAGGGGGAATTGGATGAATTGGCCATTGGAAGCCTTTCTTAGTTTTTTGGCGGCCGGTGCATTCGGTGTCGTTTTTAATGCACCGCGCCGGACACTCATCAGCTGTGGGTTGGTCGGCATGAGCGGCTGGCTGATTTACCGCGCATATTTCCTGGCGTTTGATGATTCGGTCCAGGCAACTTTTGCCGGTGCATTCGCAGTGGCGCTGGTCGCCCACATCCTCGCGAAAAAGTTCAAGATGCCTATGATTGTATTCAGTGTTGCAGGCATCATCCCGCTAGTTCCAGGGAGTAAAGCCTATAACGCGATGCGCAATATTGTGGAAAATAATTACCTGGAGGCCATGGCATTTGCTGCAGATGCTTTGATGGTATCCGGCGCCATTGCAATGGGGCTGGTGTTTGCGGAAGTTCTCATGCAGATGGTTTTCAAGCGGCAAGCAAAAAGGATCCAAAAGAAAATCGGTATGACACAGAACTAGCATCTGTGGCATACCGATTTTTATTTTATAATTTTCAGGCTTGTTTCAGCCAGCTTTCAAGTTCAGTGGCAGCCATCGGATGTCCTGTGATATAGCCTTGAATGCTGTCACATTGCATGGCTCTCAGCAGCTCGAGCTGTTCTTTCGTCTCTACCCCTTCAGCAACTACCTGAAGATCAAGTGATTTACCAAATTGGATCATCCCATTGATGAGCTTCTGCATTTTCTCCTGCTGGGTAATCGACTGGATAATATCTTTGTCGATTTTCAGGCTGGAGATCGGCAAGAGCAGCATATAACGGAAAGAGGCATAGCCGGTACCGAAATCGTCCAGTGAAAATGAAATCCCTTTTTGGTTCAATTGCTTCATCTGACGGACGATGGAATGCTCCGCTTCCGCTTCAAGCGCAAATTTCTCGGTGATTTCTATGGTCAGGCGATTGGCGTCACAGCCATGCAGGGTCAATTGCTCCATGAGCTGGCGTGACATATCTTTGTCGCGGAATTCACGGATGGAAGAATTGATGCTTACGTTCATCGGGATGTTGCGGGAACCCCAGTCTTTCAGCTGGCGGCAGACCGTCTCGACGACAAACTTTCCGATTTCATGGATCATGCCGTTTTCTTCGGCGATCGGGATCAATTCATCAGGCGATACGATTCCAGCTTCTTCATCCTGCCAGCGAACAAGCGCCTCAACACGCTCGACCTCACCGGTTTTCAGGTTGATCTGCGGCTGATACAGAACTTCCAAATTCTTTTTATCAAGCGCATGGATCAATCGGCGCTCGATAAGCGCTTTCCGGTTAAGCCGTTCATGGTCATCGGCTGTCAGTGCAGAAATGGCACTGCCTCCGCGTTCTTTCACCTTTTTGATCGTAGCGTGTGAAGCCTTCATCAGATGGATGAAAGTTTGCTGATCTTCAGGATACCGGGTCACTGCTCCGCTGACAGTCAACGGAATGGCTGCACCTTGAATATAGATCGGGTGCTGCTGCAGATACGACAGGAAGCCTTCGATGAACCACTGGCTCAGTGGAGTGACCAGTGCAAATTCATGCAAACCGGTTCTCGTGATAAGCGAATCGGAAAAGTATCTTCGCAGCCGTTTCGTGAATTCGATCAGCAATTCTTTTTCCGTATCGGTGTTCGAGACATCACGCAAAGTATAGAAGTGGTCGATATCAAAGAAAACAAATGAAAAATGCTTGCGTTCCTTGATGAACTCATTGACTACGAGCTCCAGGCGATGGCGGTTTTCCAAACCTGTAACCGAATCGATAAAAGCGATTTCCTCCAAGTGGTGCTGGGTGGCTTTTGCTTCGGTGATATCTTTCTCAAGGAATATATAATAGGTTTCAGCACCGGCCAGTATAATCGGGATGGCAGTGAGATCCACCCAGTAAATTTCACCGTCTTTTTTCACTTTTTTAGCTTCGCCGTTCCAGACCTCGCCTTTTTGCAGCGTGTCCATCATAGCTTCGATCATTTTATGGTCTTCTTCAGAATCTCTGAACATTTGCCAGATCGGTTTCCCCAGAATGCGTTTTGGCGTCCACTTGCTCAACTTCAAAAACAGCGGGTTAGCATATGTAATGAGAAATTCTTCATCAAAATACAGCATCATAAAGGAATCGTCCAGTCCACTCCGCAAACTCTCAAGCTCACGCGAAGGGGAATCAGCCTGCTGCGCTTCATCCATCTCAAAAATGGTTAGAACGAATTTCTCTTTTCCGGATATGAAAACTTTATTGACGACAGTCGTATAAGCCAATGTGCCGTCACCCAGTTCAACTTCTACCTCTTCAAGGCGAACCGGTTCTTTGCTGTTAACCATCTTTTCCCATGAACATTTATAGCGAGCAGCTTTTTCAGGGTTCATATAAGGGCTTACCTGGCCCTTAACGGCCTCTGATTCTATATTGAAAACTCTTTCAGCATGGCGGCTGCACCAAACGGTTTGGCCGTTTTCGTTCATTATGATTATGGGAAAAGGGATATGGTTGAAAACGAGGTTATCAGCCAATAATTCTTGCAATTCACTCATTCAGCAACGCTCCTTTTCCTGGGTCTAGTATTATTATAGGTGAGAACATGCTTGTCGTCATCCTTTTCAAAACATTCATTTTTTATTTTATGGCAATAATGAATTAAAAGCCAACTAAAACAAGTAAAATCTTGGGAAATTATGTAGGAGTAGCGAAATGGCTGCCAGTATCTCTAATTTCTTGCGGGTCTTTTTTTGGTGATTCCGATTAAATGACTACCCGTTATCAAAATATTATGTAATAATAGGCTTCATAAAAAGATTCGAGTTTCGAAATGTTCAGGAGGCAATTCTGTTGAAAACTGTTTTTTCCTACGCTAAACCCTATTCGTTCTATATAGTCATCGCTTTAATACTCATGCTTCTCGAATTGTTTGTGGAATTGATCCAGCCGCTTGTCATTGCCGGCATCATCGATAACGGGATTGTTGCCGGTGACCGTGAAGTGATCATCCAGCTGGGCATCTTGCTGATGGTGCTGTCACTGGTCGCATTTGCTTCAGGTGTCGCCAATTCCTATTTTGCAGCCCATGTGTCGCAAAGTTTTTCGTTTGATCTCCGGAAGGCGGTTTATGGACGGATCCAGTCGTTTTCGCTTGCGATGTTCAATAAATTCCCTGCTTCCGGCCTGATTACAAGGCTTACGAGTGATGTTACGCTCGTCCAGCAAATCCTGTTCATGAGTTTACGGATTATGCTCCGTGCACCGCTGCTGGTCATCGGAAGCATGATCATGGCGTTTATCGTCAATCCGAAACTGGCGATTTATCTGGTTGTTGTATTCCCTGTATTGCTGGCTTTCCTCTATATTATGGTCAAAAAAGGAGTTACTTATTTCAGTTTCGTGCAGCAGCGGCTTGATCGGGTGAACCGGATGGTACAGGAGAACCTTCAGGCTGTCCGTCTGATCAAAGCTTATCTGCGGGGCAAATATGAAGCCAACCGCTTTTCTGAAGTGGCGGGTTCCTTGAAAACCGATACGGTGAAAGCGTTCCGGATCATGGAAATCATTCTGCCGATCCTCTTATTCGGAATGAACTTATCCCTGTTGGCTGTGCTATGGTTCGGTGCTTTCGAAATCCGGAGCGGCGATGCACAGATCGGTGAATTGGTCGCGATTGTCAATTACGCGATGAGAATGACAGGTGCATTCTCGATGTTCTCTTTCATCATCATGGCGTTTGCCCGGTCGAAAGCTTCATCTGAGCGGATAGAAGAAATTCTTTTGGCGGATGATGTCCGTGAAAAAGATGAAAAAGGCGCTGAAAAAATTATACGCCGCGGCGATATTTTATTCGACGATGTGTCCTTCTCTTACCCCGGAACGAATATACCGGTTCTTAAAAACCTTTCTTTCCATATCAAACCCAATGAAAAACTGGCGATCATGGGTGCCACGGGATCCGGTAAATCGTCACTGCTGCAGTTGATTCCCCGTTTTTATGATGTTACCGGCGGCAGGGTGCTGATCCACGGCAGAGATGTCAGGGAGTGGTCATTGAGTGCGCTCCGGAAAACAATCGGCGTGGTGCCGCAGCAATCATTGCTGTTCACCGGGACGATTTCGGACAACTTATCATGGGGCAAAGAAGAAGCCCATCAGGAAGAGCTGTCGGATGCGGCATCGAAAGCGCAGATCCACGATACGGTGGAACGTTTTCCGAAAGGCTATTTCACCCGCGTGGGCCAAAAAGGGGTCAACCTTTCCGGTGGCCAGAAACAGCGCCTGTCCATCGCACGTGCACTTGTCCGGAAACCATCCATCCTGATATTGGATGACAGCACGAGTGCCCTCGATGTCAAGACAGAAGCGGCCTTGTGGCAGGAATTGGACCAGGAAAAAGCGACGATGCTGGTCGTAACCCAAAAGATTCGCACAGCGATGCGTGCAGATCATATCCTGCTCCTGGAAGAAGGGGAAATTTCAGCATACGGAACGCATGAAGAACTGCTGGAGCACTCTGAACTTTACAGAAAGATTGCGCTGTCGCAACAGGAAGAGGAGGTGGACGAATATGTTTGATGCCATTCGTCGCCCTTTCGGTTATGAACCGATCATCAAAAAAGAAGATTTGAAGAAAGACCCCGATAAAAAAACGGAACGCGCCGATAACTGGAAATCCACGTTGTTGAGAATCTGGAAGCTGGTTGATGAACAGCGTTTCTTGCTGATTGTCGTTCTTGCCCTTGTATTCGTCAGTTCGGCGCTGGCCCTTCTCGGCCCTTATCTGGTCGGACGGGTGCTGATCGACCAATACATCATTCCGGAACAATTCGGCGGGATGGGCATTGTCATCATTTGGCTCATCTTCATCTATATCGGGCATTCCGTATCGCTCTATCTGCAGAACTATTGGATGGTGGGAATCGCCCAGCAGGTCATTTACCGTATGCGGACTGGACTTTTCAGCCATTTCCAGCGGCTGCCGGTGTCGTTCTTTGACAAACGGCAGCACGGTGAACTGATGAGCCGGATGACGAATGATGTGGAGAATGTTTCGGCGACTTTGAACACTTCATTCATCCAGGTGTTTTCCAGTATTCTGACGCTGACAGGTACGGCGGTTGTCATGTTCCTGCTCAGTCCCTTGCTTACCTTACTGACATTCATCATCATTCCGCTCATGTACATTTCAGTGCGTTGGATTACGAAGCGGACCGGCCGTTTGTATAAAGAACAGCAGCGGGCTGTCGGCGATCTTAACGGAATGATTGAAGAAACCATTTCCGGCCAAAAGATCATCAAGGCCTTTTCGCAGGAACCCCGGGTGATGGATGAGTTTCTTGTGAAAAGCGAAAGGCTCAAACGTGCCGGTTTCTGGGCATGGACATATGCCGGATTCATTCCGAAAGTCATGAACTTTTTGAACAACGGCAGTTTTGCGATTGTGGCTGGAGTCGGCGGTATCCTGGCTTTGAATGGTGCAGTATCAATTGGTGTCATTGTGATATTCACTGAGTATTCCCGCCAATTTACGAGACCGCTGAATGATCTGGCAAACCAGTTCAATACGGTTCTGTCGGCCATTGCGGGGGCCGAACGCGTTTTCGCGATCATGGACGAAACGGAAGAGAAAGACGATCTGGTGGCCAACGCGGACAAAGAATTTACGGGACGGGTCGAATTTGATGATGTTTCCTTCAAATATGAAGGTGCTGAAGAGGATTGGACGATCCGCAATGTCAGCTTTACGGTGGATGTCGGTCAAACAGCGGCACTTGTCGGCGCGACGGGTGCCGGGAAAACCACGATCATGCAATTGCTGGCGCGCTTCTATGATGCCAATGAAGGCGAGATCCGGATAGACGGGACGCCGATTTCTTCAATGCCGCGCGAAACGCTTCGCAAGCAGATCGCCTTTGTGCTACAGGATCCATTCCTGTTCGAGACATCTGTGTACGATAATATCCGCTATGGGAAATTGGATGCGACAGAAGAAGAAATCATCGAAGCAGCGAAAAAAGCGAATGCGCATGACTTTATCCTTAAACTGCCGCACGGCTATGACACCATCCTTGAAGGGGACGGTTCGATGATTTCGCAGGGGCAGAAGCAATTGCTGTCGATTGCGCGGGCATTGATCGCAGATCCCGTCATCCTGCTGCTCGATGAAGCGACAAGCAGCATCGATACTGTAACCGAATTAAAGATTCAGGAAGCACTCGAACGGCTGATGGCGGGAAGAACAAGTTTCGTCATTGCGCACCGATTGAACACGGTGCGCCAGGCGGACCTGGTTTTCGTCATGGAAATGGGGAAACTCGTAGAAGCGGGTACCCAGGAAGAACTGATCGAAAAAGAAGGCATGTACGCAACCATGCTGGCAGATGCGAAATTATAATGGAAATCCCGCCGGAAGATATTTTCGGCGGGATTTTTTACGGGCGTTCTCGCTTTTCTTATTGTCCAGACTCCGACGACCCAGTTCCGCGAGTCGCTTCGGTCTTAGCTGCAATGGCAGAGAGCGCCATTTCCACTAAGCCCTCCCGCGCTTGTCGGAACTAAACGGGTGTCGTCGCTTTTCTTATTGTCCAGACTCCGACGACCCAGCTCTTCGGTCATAAGCCAGTCCAGCTATGCGGCAAAGAACGCTACTTCGCTGTTCTGTCAAAGTCCTTATTGCTCCTGCAACTATGCGCTAGCTTCGTCGCAAAGAGAGGGACCAATTGGAATTTGGTCCCTCTCTTGCCTGTCAGAGCTAAACGGGCGTTCTCGCTTTTCTGATTGTCTAGACTCGAACGGCCCAGCGCTTCGGTCATAAGCCAGTCCGGCTATGCGGCAAAGAACGCTACTTCGCTGTTCTGTCAAAGGCCTTATTGCTCCTGCAACTCTGCGCTAGCTTCGTCGCAAAGAGGGGGACCAATTGGAATTTGGTCCCTCTCTTGCCTGTCAGAGCTAAACGGGCGTTCTCGCTTTTCTTATTGTCTAGACTCGAACGGCCCAGCTCTTCGGTCATAAGCCAGTCCAGCGATGTGGCAAAGAACGCCACTTCGCTGTTCTGTCTGATGCCTATCAGAGCTAAACGGGCGTTCTCGCTTTTCTCATTGTCTAGACTCGAACGGCCCAGCTCTTCGGTCATAAGCCAGGCCAGCTATGTGGCAAAGAACGCCACTTCGCTGTTCTGTCTGATGCCTATCAGAGCTAAACGGGCGTTCTCGCTTTTCTCATTGTCTAGACTCGAACGGCCCAGCTCTTCGGTCATAAGCCAGTCCAGCTATGTGGCAAAGAACGCCACTTCGCTGTTCTGTCTTATGCCTATCAGAGCTAAACGGGCGTTCTCGCTTTTCGGATTATGGTACGATAAACATAAAAAAGGGTGGTGCCATAATGGATATTTCTCTCTCGATAGCATCTTTCCCCGTAGACTCGGAAACGGCGGAGGACATGCAGACATTATTGGAAAAGGCTGAGCTGGATTACAGCAAGCCGCTTTTCCAATACAGCTGGCAGCAGGCGGACGCAAAAGGATTTGCAGTTCTTGCTTATACAGATGATAATGAATTGCTCGGCTTTGCTGCCGCGTTGGATATCATCGGATTGGATTCATACGAATGGTCTGCTTTCGTGCGTCCGGACTACCGGCGTCTGACAATCGGCTCGGCGCTCGCTGGCGGGATCACTTATGGGTTGGAACAGCGTGGTGCCGAGGAAGAGTTAGCGGCATTCATCAAAGGCGAAGTCGCCGAAAAATTCATGGGAAGTCTCGGCTACCGGCCGAACTTCCAGGAAATTGAACTTGCTGCAGCACCGCTGGCTGAGTTTTCACTTCCTGAATCCGTGACTGTTAACCCGTATAACGGGGAACTCGAAGCGCTTGAAAATGTGATGGCTGCCGCTTTTGATGAGGAAATGCTTCCTGTTGTCCACTATAATATAGAAAGAGAAGAAAGAAATGTCTTTATAATGAAGCACGAGGAAACTCTCGTTGGAAGTGCAACATTATTAAAAGAAGAAGGAGCTCTTTGGATCACAGCTCTAGCGGTAGATCCGGCTATGCAGGGCAAAGGCTATGGAAAAGCATTCCTGTCATGGTGCCGATATTATGCCGGGAAAGAGGGGATAGATAATGTCCTCCTTGAAGTGGAAACTGATAATAATGCTGTAGAAGTCTATAAAAAAGCAGGTTTTATGCCTGTCCATACAGTAGAGTACTGGAAAAAGCCGGAAGACGAGCAAGATTAAAAAACCATCCGTTTCCGGATGGTTTCAGAATTGATCAGTTGCCGCGTGCTTCGTAATCCTTCTCAGTGCCATCCGGATAAGTCACTTCGATATCGATGGATTTATAACCATCTTCGATACTGAATACTTCGATGGCTTTATTGATGACTTCATCATCTGCCATATCAGCAGTCAGCTGAAGTTCAGCCAATAACGGTTCGATTTTATCGAAAGCGTCGTTTCCTTGTAGGTTTTCATTCGTGGACTTGTTTTCATATTCAGCTTCGACTTTGTCGCGGTCTTCATCATATGAAACCTGCAGTGCATCATCCTGGTCAGGAAGATCGACATCCAGGTCAAAGTCCACAAAGCCGAAGACCTCGCCTCCGACGTCACCTTGGGAAAGGCTGCCGCTGGGATTGGCATCTTCCACCCCGTCAGCAGGTTGGGAAGTTTCGTCTGTAATGGGTTCGGTCACTTCGTCCTCATTGCCGCAGGCACTCAAGAGAAGCATGGAAGAAAAAAGGATCCCAGTTGCAACCGGCGTTTTTTTGAATATCATAGCTCTCATCCTTTCGTAAATCCGTCTATAATCATCATTCCCGATTTTCAAAGACATAAGCTTTTCGAACCGAAAAACTTCGATGATGAAATATTAGTGCAAGTCGAGACGAGGCAAAGCAGAGCCCAAAGGAGTCTTTAATGTGAATAAATACGAAAATGGCCAGAATATCGCAGCAGCTTCAGAAAAGAATATCCGAACGGATTTCAAGGAAAGTATGACATATGGGGATTACTTGCATCTGGATCAATTGTTGACAGCGCAAGATGGCGTCAGCGGCCATCATGACGAAACCCTGTTTATCATCATCCACCAGGTTTCGGAATTATGGATGAAACTGATCCTCCATGAATTGCGTGCCGCGATCCGCAGTATTGATGCGGATGATCTGCAGCCTGCATTCAAGCAGATGGCCCGGGTATCAAAAATACAATCCCAAATCATCAACGGCTGGGATGTGCTGGCCACGATGACGCCTGCGGAGTATATGGAATTCCGTGGGGACCTGGGCAATGCGAGCGGTTTCCAATCCTATCAATACCGTATGATTGAATTCGCTTTGGGTTATAAAACGAAGCATGTGCTGAAGATCTATGAAAAAGATCAGGAGTTGCTGGAAGAATTGACGGCTGCTTTCGAAGCACCGGGCCTTTATGATGCAGCCATCCAAAAATTGGCGCGGAGCGGATTTGCGATAGATAAAGAAGTGCTCGAACGCGATCTTACCACCGTTTATGAACCGCATGACAGCGTTAAGGAAGCATGGAAAGCCGTTTACCGGGATGTGGATACGCACTGGGAATTGTATCAACTCGCGGAAAAGTTGGTTGATATCGAAGATTGGCTCCAGCAGTGGCGTTTCCGCCATATGAAAACGGTGGAACGCATCATCGGTTTCAAGCAGGGGACAGGCGGCTCTTCAGGAGTCCATTATTTGAAAAAAGTGCTTGATCAATATTTCTTCCCGGAACTTTGGGAAATACGGACAGAAATTTAGGAGGGGTCAAATGCGGATTTATGCACACAGGGGCTGTTCAGGCACGTATCCGGAAAACACGCTGGCAGCTTTGAAAGCTGCGGCGGAATTGCCGGTAACGGGAGTCGAATTTGATGTTCATCTGACGAAAGACGGAGAAGCCGTGGTCATTCATGATGAGAAAGTCGATCGCACAACGGATGGAACGGGCTATGTGAAGGATATGACATTAAGCGAAATCAGGAAACTGGACGCAGGCTCCTGGTTTTCGGAAAAATTTGCGGGAGAACAGATTCCGACATTGGATGAAGTATTCGATATCTTCCAGGACACGGATCACCGGCTGAATATCGAGTTGAAAACGGATATTTTCCCTTATGAAGGACTGGTCGACAAAGTGCTCGCTAAAGCGGAAAAACGGGGATTATCAGATCGGATTCTTATTTCTTCTTTTAATCATGAAGATGTACAGGCTGTCAGCCACAAAAAAACAGTGGAAGCTGCCATTTTGACTTTGGATGTCTATGTCGACGTCTATGATTATGCGCGAGTGGTCGGCACGAACCGAATCCATATGTCATTGCCTGCAGCATTTCGCAGGATGGCGACCGATGCGCTCCGCAAAGGCGCCATCGTCTACGTCTATACGGTAAACGAACTTGACTATGTCCGCCAATTGCAGCAGATTGGCATACACGGCATTTTCACGGATTTCCCGGAAAGAATGCTGGCAGAATTGAAAAGTGGATCGGATCAATAAAACATGAGAAAAAGACGCCGGCGTCCGCCGGCGTCCGCCGGCGTCTTTCTTTTGTCCAGGTTAGATGGACGCTTGCACTTTTCTATTACCATTTCGCATAATGTTCTTCGATCGACCCGAGCAACTGGGAGATTTTCAGTTTTTTGCCGTCAGCGTAACGCACATAGCCGTTATAATAGCCGAAAAGCTGATGTACTTCCGATTTCACTAATTTCAAATCGCTTTTGGAAACGCGTTCGAAAAAAGGGATGAATTCCAACTTCACATCATCAGAAAATTTAGTGGTGATCTGCCAGGGCTCTTTAAAGTCTTGATCGTTATACTGAAACAGCACATCTTCGTGGATTTTATGCATTTTACCGTCCACGAAAAAAGCATTCTCCGTCATGCCGGTGCCATCCGTCCATTTACCGCCGAAATTCAATCCGATCGTTTGATCATCAGAACGCTGCGACGCCATACCCCAGTTCCAGGTGGATTCGCGCGGCCAGACACCGCGGCCTGTATCCAGGACGGCGAAACTTTCCACCGGTTCAAATGTGTAATGCTGCGGACCGATCTTCACGCTGCCTGAAGCGGGGAGGGAAAGGTGTTTCCCGGTAAATTGGAATGTCTTCCGGTTCCAAGGGATGACCACATTCAGGGAATCGTGATTTTCGGGATGGGTGATATCCAGTTCGGCACTCAATTTTTCACCGTCAAAATCATCAACCTGGACATTGATCCGTGTGGATTTCCGGTCATGTAAAAATTCGATATCCATGTCAGGGTGATTGAATCTGCACGTGTCCATCGAATCGTCGGCCATCCCATTTTTTCTAGGAATGGGAACGACAACGGTCTTTTCATAAAATCGCTGGGTTTCGTAATTCAGGAAATAAACAAAACATACGGTTGCATAATCCAAGTGGCTGATGGTGGCGGAAAACATGATTTCCTCTCCAAATACACACCAATAATTCCATTTTTTCTTGCGCATGAAATTTCCCTTAAGGTTGCTTACTATAAGCGGCTTGCGCGCGAAACCGATGGCTTCCGGATTCAATTGGCCTTTTGCATCACACAGTTCCACTTTTTTATGGATTTCACGTTCAACATGTTGCATTAAACTCCACCTCACCGTCATTCTGCTTCTATTGTAGCAGAAGAAACGGGGGATATCTCTTTTGGCAATCCCGGGTTCCGCTTATTCCTGCGAGCTTCTTCTCCACATCAGGGCAAGCGTGCCTTCACCGGCATGAACGGCCAGAGATGAACTCAAATCGCCGATCAGAACCTGTGCGTCGGGTATGACTTTCAGCACTTCGCGTTTTAAGCTTTCCGCTTCTTCAGGTGAATTTGCATGCATGATCTGGAATTGGTCTATCCCGAATTCCTGATAATCTTCTGCGGCATGGTCAATCAGGTATTTCACCGCTTTCTTATGGGAACGGACTTTATCGATCGGTTTTAATTCGCCTTCCGGTGAGATCTGGACGATCGGTTTGACCTGCAGAAGACTGCCGATGTAGTATTGCGCTCCGCTCATGCGGCCGCCTTTATACAATTGGGTAAGATTGCCGATCAGGATGTAATTGCGGAAATTGACCGTTTCCTGTTCCAGTTTTTTAGCGATCTCTTCAGCAGCAAGCCCTTGTGCTTCAAGTTCCATGCCGCGTTCCATTAAACCGGTCAATCCATAAGACAGCGCATATGAATCGACTGCATATACTTTGAAGCCGGACATGTCAGCGCCGGCAGTGGAGGAGGCGATGGTGCCGCTCATTTTCGCAGAAGCGTGGACTGCGATGGCACAGTCGTATTCTTCTTTCAATTTTTCATAGAGCTCGGCAAATTTGCCGGCGGAAGGCTGGGAAGTTTTCGGGAATTCAGGTGCTGCTTTGATGCGCTCGTAAAGTTGGGCCTGTGTCAGGTCGACGCCGTCAATAAATTCTTCGGAACCAAAATGGATATTCAATGGCACCACATAGACGTCTGGATGCGCTTTCATTTCCTCGGTTACGAAACCAGTGGTATCGATTACCCATGCTATCGGCTTTTTCATTATCCAACATCCTATCTTTTTAATTTTTCGAATAATAAAACTATACCATGAATAATTTTATGCGGATAGGGTCTCGGCTTATTTTCAGGGGTTTCTTCAAGTTTTTGCGTCAACTCTTGCTGAAGCGTCTAACATAGGATTCTTCAATATCAAAACGGTGCTTAATCACGATAATAATTATTGCTGCAATCAGCGGCCACACCACCGGCATGACCTGCAGGACAGCTGCCATAACGATAAATGCGGTAAATGCGCTCAACATACATAGGGTGGCGCTTCTGAATAATGGATAAAATGCGATGAACAAGACAAACATGGCCAGAAAAAGTTCAGGTGTTAAAAAGAAGGTGACACCGATGAACACAGCGATGCCCTTGCCGCCGCGACCGCGCAGCCAGAAAGGGAATATGTGGCCGATGACAGCCAATAAACCCGAAAAGGCAATCGCCCATAATGGAAAATCAAAATAAAATCCGATAAAAACAAGGGCAGCCCCTTTACCTGCGTCTCCAAGGAAAGTGAGGATGAACGCGAGCTTTCCGATAACGGCGCCTGCGTTGCGGGCCCCCAGGTTGCCGCTCCGTTCCTTGGTCAGGTCGACGCCTTTCCATTTGCCGACAAGCCAGGCGGTCAAAATGTTGCCGATTAAATAAGAAAAAAGAAAATAAATAAACATGTTTCGGCCTCCGTTGGATGTATCTTTTTCTGACGAACTGAATTGAAGTGCTATTTTTATAACCGCTTAATTCCGCAAAACCGCTTGCTTTCCAAAAACCGTGCTCCTGTATTTGTATCGCTAACGCTAGCTTCGTCGCAAAGCGCAGGCCGAAAAAATCTGGCCGCGCCTGGCTGCTTGCGCTGAGCTAACCCGGTCTCGCTCCGCTTCACCCGGGTGGATTTCAGCCCTTCGCCGGGTCGCCTGGGAGTCTGCGCGGTTTTGCTCCATACCGCGGGAATCCTTCTATAAATGCAATAGACGTTAAAGAAGCCCACTCGGACATTTCGTCCGAGTGGATGCTCAAGACGACATTAAAATTTGAGCAGGCAGCTGGTGCTTCACATTCTCTGCAGAAGGCGCCCCAGCGTAGGAGCGCCTCTGGACCGGCTGGAGCAATAAGACGAGTGTTCTTCCCGGCTTATTGTGGAAAGTTGGTCCTAAGCGACGGAGCGGCATTTCAACTATTAATCTGAATTNAGGCCGAAAAAATCTGGCCGCGCCTGGCTGCTTGCGCTGAGCTAACCCGGTCTCGCTCCGCTTCACCCGGGTGGATTTCAGCCCTTCGCCGGGTCGCCTGGGAGTCTGCGCGGTTTTGCTCCATACCGCGGGAATCCTTCTATAAATGCAATAGACGTTAAAGAAGCCCACTCGGACATTTCGTCCGAGTGGATGCTCAAGACGACATTAAAATTTGAGCAGGCAGCTGGTGCTTCACGTTCTCTGCAGAAGGCGCCCCAGCGTAGGAGCGCCTCTGGACCGGCTGGAGCAATAAGACGAGTGTTCTTCCCGGCTTATTGTGGAAAGTTGGTCCTAAGCGACGGAGCGGCATTTCAACTATTAATCTGAATTTACTTTCTTTCCAGAAGTGGACCCCAAAGGTCACTCGGACATTCCGTCCGAGTGGCTGCTCAAGATGCCATTAAAATTTGAGCAGGCAGCTGGTGCTTCACGTTCTCTACAGAAGGCGACCCCAGTGAAGGAGCGGCCTTTTGATTATTAATCTATATTTATTTTCTTCCCAGCCCGCCATTACTAATAGTAAAGCAGTTTTGAAAGAAGAAGGGAATAAGCCGATGAAAAAAACCTTCCCGCTTATAGGAGCGGGAAGGTGGGATCGTCCATTATTTCAATGCAGCTGCCTCGAAAAGGTAATCGCTGATGACGCGCAATCCTTTGTCGAAGTTTTCCAGATGGAAATGCTCGTTCGGTGCATGGAAGTTTTCGGATGCCAGGCCGAATCCCATCAGGACGACCGGCAGTTCCAGAATTTCATCGAATGCGGCAACGATTGGAATCGAACCGCCCATCCGGGTGAATGCAGTCGGCACACCGTATACTTTTTCATATGAACGGCCGGCAGCCTGAATTGCCGGATGGTCGAATGGCGTCAGGAATGGTTTGCCTTTATCGAATTCAGAGATTTCTACTGTCACGCCAGCCGGTTTATGGGCTTCGACATGCGCTTTCAATTTCGCTACGATATCATCCGGATCCTGGTCTGGTACGAGGCGGCACGTGATTTTGCTGCTGGCTTCTGCCGGCAGAACCGTTTTGATGCCCTCGCCGGAAAAGCCGCCGGTGATGCCATTGAGCTCAAGCGTCGGACGGATCCATGTGCGTTCCACAAACGAATAACCCTGCTCGCCGAAATCTTCAGTGATGCCGAGTTCTTTCTTTTCATTTTCCAGATCGAATTCGAGTGACGCGAATTCTGCACGTTCCGCGTCAGAGACTGGAAGCACATCATCGTAGAACCCTTCGACTTGGATGACGCCTTCCTTGTCGCGGAAACTTTCCAGGATTTCAACGATTGCATGCAGCGGATTTTGCACAGCGCCGCCGTATAGGCCGGAGTGAAGATCCCCTTTCGGCCCCTTTACATCGATCTGGATGCCGGCAAGGCCGCGCAGGCCATAGCAGACTGCCGGACGTCCCGGCCCCTGCATGCCAGTATCGGAAATGACGATAAGGTCTGCCGACAATGCCTCTTTATTTTTTTCGACATATGCCGGAAGACTCGGACTGCCGATTTCTTCTTCTCCTTCAATGATGAATTTCATATTGACCGGAAGTTCACCGTTCAGCTGGAGTAAAGCCTCAGCCGCTTTGATGTGCATGAATGTCTGCCCTTTATCGTCGCTCGCCCCGCGTGCATATAATTTATTGTCGCGGACCTGCGGCTCAAAAGGCGGCGATTCCCATAGGTGCAGCGGGTCTACCGGCTGGACATCGTAATGGCCGTAGACGAGGACAGTCGGTTTGCCTTCTGCGTGAAGCCAGTCTGCATACACCAGAGGGTGGCCGCCGGTTTCATCAATTTTCACGTTTTCGAGGCCTGCCTTCTCGAAAGCTTTTACCAGCCATTCAGCTGCTGTCTGCATATCTTCTTTATGCTCAGATAATGAACTGACGGAAGGGATCCGAAGGAAGGATTCCAGTTCTTGCAAATGATCTCCGCGCCGGTCTTGAAAATAACGTTCAATTTTTTGTGCATCCATTTTGAAAACCTCTTTTCATAAAGTTTCTGATAATGAAAAAAGTATACCACAATGAAGTTCTGGTTTTCGACAGATGGAAAATCGCTATGATATAATTATTGGTACGGAAATAGCTCGTAAAAATTTTGTGCATCAGACACTGGAGGAAATAAATTTGTTTATAGCGTTAGCATTATTCTTGATGATGTCGTTCTTCTTATCGGGAAGCGAAACGGCATTGACGGCGGTTAACAGGATGAAGGTCCATCTTCGCGCGGAGCAGGGCGATGTAAAGTCGCAGAACCTGCAAAAATTGATTGCGAAGCCGGACCGTATGATCACTACCATATTAATCGGAAATAATATTGCCAACATCATGCTTCCGACGCTTGTCACGATGATCGCCATCGACAAAGGTTGGGAAGTCGGTCTTGCTACGGCCATTTTGACGATTGTCCTCATTATATTCGGTGAAGTGCTGCCGAAAACGATTGCGGCAACTTTTGCTGATAAAATCGCCTATATTGTGGCGCCTGTCATCAGGGTGCTTGTCTTTGTGCTCCAGCCCCTTACATGGCTGCTTGCACAGTTCACCAATATCTTCATCCGCATCATTTCCAAAGGCAGCGTCAAGGAAGCGACGATGACCAAGGAAGAATTGCGGACCATGGTTGATATTGCTTCGACTGAAGGTACTTTTGAGGAAGATGAATCGGAACGCATCAAGGGAGTCCTGGATTTTCCGCATAAGGACGTTTCGGACGTCATGTCGACACACCGTACGGATGTCGTCGGTATTGCTCTCGATTCGACTTATGAAGAAGTGCGCGACTTGATCCTGGATTCATCGTATACGCGGTACCCGGTCTATGAAGAAAGTATGGATAATGTCGTCGGGCTGTTTTATTCGAAAAAACTGATCGAATGGTCCATGAACCCGAATCTGACGTTAAAGGAATTAATGGATAATAACCCATTATTCGTCGTGCAGTCGGTCTCTGTCGAAAAAGTTTTCAAGCTGATGATGGCCAAGAAGAAACATATGGCCGTCATTTTGGATGAATACGGCGGAACGCTTGGAATCGTGACCCATGAGGATATCATCGAAGAAATGATCGGGCAGGATATCGAAGATGAAACAGACGAGGAAGACGACGAACTAGTATTTGAAATAACTGGAAATACATTGTCGTGCCATGGCCGTCTGGAAATCGAAGACGTCAATGAAATGTTCGAAGTGGAAGTCCCGAACGACCACGATACCATTGCGGGCTTTGTTATGCAGCAGCTTGGCCATGTGCCGGATGAAGGCGAACAATTCACTTACGAAAATCTTCACGTTGTAGTGAACGAAATGGATCGCAACCGGATTGTGCGTCTGACGATAACGAAAAAAGATGAGGAAGTGTTTGCTTAAAACCTGCCATTTGGCAGGTTTTTTGTTTCTGTGCCTATATAAGTTGAGCTAAAGAAATAACAGAAATATCACTTCGGTGCTATGGACAGTGCAAAGATTATGCTCCACCGCTGCGCTCGTCGCAAAGAGATGACGCAAATTGCATTTAATCGATCTCTTGCCTGTCGGGGCTGAACGGGTGCCGTCGCATTTCGGTGTCCAGACTCCAACCGGCCAGCTCCGGCGACCCAGCCCCTCGGGTCATAAGCCGGTCCAGCTGCCGTGGCAAAGAGCGCCACTCTGCTATGCCGTCTTACGCCTGTCAGAGCTTAACGGGTGCCGTCGCTTTTCGGTGTCCAGACTCCAACCGGCCGGCTCCGGCGACCCAGCCCCTCGGGTCATAAGCCGGTCCAGCTGCCGTGGCAAAGAGCGCCACTCTGCTATTCCGTCTTACGCCTGTCAGAGCTTAACGGGTGCCGTCGCTTTTCTATACATTACAACAATGTAAGCTAAATGAAAGCGGGAGCGATAGAGTGAAAGGTTCTTTTCGGGCACAATAAGGGTAACAAGAAAAGCGGACGGAGGAACCCTTCATGGAAAGTTTATATACAGAGTACAATCGTTACATCTATCATCTATGCTTGAAGCTGACACGCAATAAAGTGGAAGCGGAAGACCTTATGCAGGAAGTTTGGTTAAAAGTGGTGCGCTATGAGTCTTCCATCAAAGATGTGGATCATGTGAAAGCGTGGCTGACGACAATTTGTATGAATACTTTCCGTGACCGGTACCGGAAAAATGTGAGACGCAGCAAGCATGTACAACAGCAGCCGGAAGGACTGGATATTTCCCTTCTCGATTTGATCCCATCAGATAATGCAGGTGCGCCTGAACTGCTGGAGCAGCAGGATGTTTCAGAACTGCTGCAGAACAAAATTTCACAGCTGGATTCGATCTACCGGACGACGATCGTTTATTTCTATGTCCACCAATTGTCATTGATCGAAATTTCGGAAGCGATGAAAGTGTCGATCGGCACAGTCAAATCCCGCCTGTTCCGCGGCAAACAGCGTTTGAAAGACCTGTTGCTGGAAGATGTGCAGACGCGGGAATATGTGCTGCCGGCATAATCCGGAAATTTTTCTTCTATATAATACGATACAAAGCATGCCGGAACTCCGGCATGCTTTTTGATGATATTCATTAATCTCCATATTTATTACAGGAAAAAATTTATGGATAATTTTTAAAGAAATAATTCTTCATCTGCAGTAAGATGAGAAGGGACGGGGGAGAATTCTGGATGAAAAGACGAGTGAGCAATTGGAGTAAGCGAAAAAGGATCATCATGGGAATTATTGGCGTGTTTGCCATACTTTATATCGGTGTCATCGTTTGGCACACCTTTAAACCGTTGCCTGCGGGTCTCGACTACGCCGGCGAGCTTCACGAGGTGGAGACGGTCGAAATGATTTACGATTTGTCCTATGCACAAAACCAGAAAGGGACAAACCTGAAGCATGAGCTGCGTATTTTCGATGAAATCTATACGATGATCGAAGAAGCGGAGGAATTTGTGGTCCTTGATTTATTCCTCTTTGACAATTACAACGATCAGGACACGGATTTTCCGGCGGTGGCAGAAACACTGACGGATAAATTATTGGAAAAGAAAAAGGAAGATCCTGATTTTCCGATTTATTTCATAACAGATCCATTGAATTTGGGTTATGGTTCCTATGAAAACCAGCTGCTCGGCTCCATGGAAGATGAAGGGATCGAAGTGATCGTGACGGACCTTGATAAGCTGCGGGACTCAACGCCGCTGTATTCAGGCCTGTACCGCGTCGTGTTCCAGTGGTTTGATGCTGGCGGCAAAGGCTGGCTGCCGAATGGCATGTCGAGTGATGCCCCGAAACTCACTTTGTCGTCTTATTTGAAGATGATGAACATCAAAGCGAATCACCGGAAAGCGGTCATTACGGATAAAGAGGCGATCATCAGTTCCGCCAATCCGCATAATGCCAGCGGTCTGCACGGCAATATGGCCTTTAAAGTGAGCGGGCCGGTGCTGAACGATATGCTGGAATCGGAGGAAGCCGTGTCGGCGTTTTCCGGCGGTCCGGAATTGCCGCGGGTTGAAGTGGAAGAGCAGAACGGGAAATATCAGGTTCAATATGTAACCGAAAAGAAAGTGCTTGATACGCTGCTAGCTGATATTGCTGAAACGGAGAAAGGCGACGACATCTATTTGGCGATGTTCTATGTCGCGGATAGTGATATCGTCGATGCCCTTACCGATGCCGCCAACCGTGGAGTAAATGTCAAGATGGTGCTCGACCCGAACCAAAATGCCTTCGGGAATGAAAAGACGGGCTTGCCGAACCGTCCGGTTGTCAATGAGATGCTTGAGAACTCTGGCGGAAAAATCGATGTCCGCTGGTATAACACTGTAGTCGGCCAGTTCCATACCAAATCCATCATGATCAAAACCGCTGAAGAAAGCTATATTTCAGGAGGCGCTGCGAATTACACGGAACGTGCCTTCCAAAATTATAACCTGGAAAACAATATCCGCATTATAGCACCGAATGACAGTGAACTTGTCAGTGACATGGATGCTTATTTTGATCGGATCTGGAATAACGAAGATGCCCTGTACACACTGGAAACCGATGCTTATCAGGATACATTCAGTTTTTGGCAGCGGGGGATCTATGGTTTCCAGAAAATATTTAAGTTGACTACCTATTAAAGGAAAAAAGGTCTCTACCCGTTTTTCGGGAAGAGACCTTTTGCGTCTTATTTAATCTGCGGCGTCTGGCCGGCAGAAATCCATTTTTCAACGTTCCATACTTTTGTTGCAAGTCCTTCGTAAAATTCAGGTTCATGGCTGACAAGGACAATCGTTCCTTTGTAAGCCTGCATCGCACGTTTCAATTCCGCTTTCGCATCAATATCCAAATGGTTTGTCGGCTCATCGAACAAGAGCCAATTGCTTTCTTCAAGCATCAGTTTGCACAAACGGACTTTCGCCTGTTCGCCACCGCTCAATTGGCTCATTGAACGGGAAATGTGTTCGTTTTTCAAGCCCGTGCGCGCTAATGCCCCGCGCACCTGTCCTTGATCCATGCTTGGATAGGCGGACCAGATTTCATCTAAAGGGGTATGTGAGGGTGCTTTGACTTCCTGTTCAAAATAACTTGGCGTCAAATATTCACCGCGGATGACTTCGCCGTCGAGCGGTTTGATCTTGCCGAGCATCGTTTTCAACAGGGTCGATTTACCGACGCCGTTCATGCCGACAAGCGCGATTTTCTCGCCGCGTTCAATCATGAATGACAACGGCGGCATCAATGGCTTATCGTAACCGATCGAAAGGGATTCCGCTTCCACTACATAGCGGCTCGGACTGCGTGTTTCCTTGAAACCGAATTGCGGTTTCGCAGCCACTTCAGGCTTATCGAT
Organism: Planococcus beigongshangi; assembly: GCF_016820495.1. GTDB lineage: Bacteria > Bacillota > Bacilli > Bacillales_A > Planococcaceae > Planococcus > Planococcus beigongshangi. Next base: position 131,121 of record NZ_JADHDU010000001.1, read on the forward strand.
GCGGTCCATCCGGTCGAGCAGTTTCTGGCGTGACTTCGCGCGTCCTGTCGTCGAGGCGCGTGCTTTGTTTTTGGCAATGAACGTTTCGGTTTTCTTGATCATTTCCGCCTGCTTTTCATAAGCATCGAGGTGCTGCTGTTTTGCAAGCTCCGCAAGTTCCACGAATTTCTCGTACGTGGCCGTATAACGTGACAGACGTGAGAATTCCAGGTGGAAAATGACATCCGTCACCGAACTCATGAATTCCGTATCATGCGAAATCAGCAGGAAAGCATGCGGATAATTTTTCAGATAGTTTACGAGCCACTGAATATGCTCTTCATCCAGATAGTTGGTCGGCTCATCCAGCAGGAGCACTTTCGGTTTCTCCAGCAGCAGTTTCGCCAAGAGCAGTTTTGTGCGCTGTCCGCCGGATAACGCTTCAACCGGACGCTCCAGCCCGATGGCATCCAGGCCAAGGCCGCGTGCGATCTCTTCGATTTTCACATCGAGCGTATAGAAATCACCGGCATCAAGTGCATCCTGGGCTTCTGCCATATCTTCCATCAGCGCCTCAAGATCTGCGTCCGGATCGCCCATTTTCATGGCGATTTCATTTAATTCTTCTTCTTTTTTATACAGGGGCAGGAAAGCATCCTGCAGCGTTTCACGGATTGTGCGTCCCGGTGTCAGCTGCGTATGCTGATCCAGGTAGCCGTAATGCGTTTTCGGCTGCCACTCGACCCGGCCGGCGTCGTGGATCAGTTTGCCCGTCAAAATATTCATCATTGTCGATTTGCCGACACCGTTTGCGCCGACAAGTCCGACATGTTCGCCTTCAACCAGACGGAACGACACATCGCTGAACAATGTGCGGTCTCCGAATGTATGGCTTAGATTTTCTACTGTCAATAAACTCATTAAATAATTCCTCCATTATATAGCTGGAAAGTCCGTTCCTATCAGACTGTCCTTACTAATCGGTAATCCGTAATCCTGTATCAATTCCGAATGCGTATCTGGCGGGGCATCCGGGAAAACACTCAAAAAAAAACCGCGGCTACAAATCCGCGAGTTTTTGGTTTAATTCCGCTAATTGCTGTTCCATCCGTTCAAGACGCTGTTCCGCTTTCTCCACCATTTTGGCGTGTCCGGTCGTTTCCAATTTCTCGATGTCGCCCTGGTGGCGCACATAATCCATTTTCAATTCTGCAATCTGATATTCAATTTCCTGCCTGTTCACATGATCACCCGCATTTTTCCTTCATTATAGCATAAATCCATGAGATTAAAATCATTTCGACTGGCATACCGCTTTTAATTGAGGGAATAAAACACGTATAATGTTTTGAGAATATCCAAAAGGAGGCGAAGGCCGATCGATACGCTGTTATTCGATCTCATGTTAATAATTTTTCTTGGGGTAATTTCCCAATGGTTGGCCTGGCGCTTCCGCTTGCCGGCGATTGTGCTCATGTCAATTGCCGGTTTGACTGTCGGACCCATTCTCGGAATCATTCATCCTGAAGAGAGTTTTGGTGAGTTATTCAAGCCTTTCATCTCGTTGGCTGTTGCCATCATCCTTTTTGAAGGAAGCTTGAATTTGAATTTTAAGGAAATCCGGGGATTCAATAAACCGGTTCTGCGGATTGTGACGCTCGGCGCATTTATCGCCTGGATCTGCGGATCATTTGCTGCGCATTACATCGCCGGCCTGTCCTGGGCAGTGGCATTTGTGATCGGCGGCCTGTTCATCGTTACCGGGCCCACGGTCATCCTTCCGCTGCTGCGCCAAGCCAAATTAAAACCAAGGCCGGCCGCAATTTTAAAATGGGAAGGAATTGTCGTCGATCCGTTCGGCGCATTGCTGGCATTGTTTGCGTTCCAGTTTGTACTGTTTGCGAATGGTGATGAAACGGCCGGCGCTTTCGGTCTGTTCTTCCTTGCATCGTTGTTTGCTGCTGCACTCGGGGCGGGAGCAGGTTTTTTGCTCGGGCGAATGATCGAGAAGGGGCAGGTGCCTGAATTCCTGAAAGCGCCGCTTGTCTTCGGCGTCGTGCTGCTGACTTTCGTTTTATCCGACATCGTCATGCACGAAACAGGGTTACTGGCCGTCACGGCAATGGGCATGACGATGGCCAATATGCATATCGCCTCCATCAACGACATGCGCCATTTCAAGGAGAATATCTCGGTTCTCCTGATTTCCAGTATTTTTGTGATGCTGACCGCATCGCTCAGTCTGGATGTGCTGATTGAAATCTTCAATTGGCGGATCATCGCCTTTGTCCTGGCGACATTATTCGTGGTAAGGCCTCTTTCCATCTGGCTCTCGACAATCGGGACGGGGCTCTCTCTTCAGGAGAAGACGCTCATCGGCTGGATTGCGCCGCGGGGAATTGTCGCGCTGACCGTTTCCGGTTATTTTGCAGGCGTTCTATTGGACGCGGGCTTTGAAGACGCCGAATTGTTGACTGCGCTGACATTCGCCCTCGTGTTTTCGACAGTTGTCGCGCACGGCTTTACCATCGGCTGGCTCGGACGTAAGCTGGGCCTGTCTTCCGGCGATCAGCCCGGCATCCTTATTGTCGGAGCGGGAAGTTTTATGTTGAAACTGGCTGAAGCCCTTGCTGAAAAAAATAAGAACGTGCTCCTGATGGATCTTTCGTGGGGCAGGCTGCAGGCTGCACGTCTTGCCGGATTGAACACATACACAGGTGAAATCCTGTCCGAGCATACACAGTATGAACTGGAATTGACTTCCTACGATACGATGATAATGGCAAGTGAACTGGATTCGTATAATGCCCTCGTCATCAACAATTTTGTGCCTGATTTCGGCCGTGAGAATATGTATAAAACGTCCATTCATCAAGGGAATCCGGCTGAATTGAATGCTTCTTTGAAAGGGCGGACACTGTTCGGCAATGAATGGAATATCCACGAGCTGAACAGGAAAGCCGATGAAGGCTACACCATCCGTAAAACGCAATTGACGGAACAATACAATTATGAAGATTACAAGAAAAAATGGAGCGCCGATACGATCCTCCTGTTCATTGAACGGGAGCAGGGGAAAATCGAGTTCTATACAAGCGGCAGCTTCCCGGAGCCGAAAACCGGCGACACGATCGTCAGCTTTACATCGCCTGTCCGTCAATCCGATCGGACGCAGGAACGTCTGGAAAACAAGCGTGCAAGAAACGGGTCTTCTCCGCCTAAAGAATGAAATCTTGATTTCATAAGGTTTTTCGATACAGCTCTGCCTATGCTGTTTGTTATGATGGAAGAAAGTCGGTTCCGCTGGTTTTTTACTGGCCGGATCCGCATAAGCAATCAACAAGAGGCAGCCTGCTGCCCAGTATAGAAGGACTTGAGGAGGAACAGTTTTATGAAGGTTTTATTAGTGGATGGCACAATCGTCGGGAGAAAGACCGGCGCGATTTTGGAGCAGGTGAAAATGTATATCCAGGAATTCCAGCCGGAGATGGAATTGGTGATCCTGAGCCTGGCCGATTACGAGCATCAATTCGTGGATGGGCGTCCGCTTGGTGAATACAACGAGAGCATGCAGGAAATCGCTCGCCGTTTCAACGATGCAGACGGCTACATCATCGCGACGCCGATCTTCCAAGGCTCGATTCCAGGTGTCCTGAAAAACACATTCGATTTGCTCCACCCGCGTACGATGCGCTATAAACCAGTATCGATTGTCGCAAATGGCGGCACTTACCAGCACCACCTGGTCATCGAAAATCAGCTGAAGCCGATTCTCGATTATTTCCGGTCGCTTGTGACACCGAACTATGTCTATACGCATACGAGCCATTTCGACGCTGACAACAATATCATCAATGAAGACGTCCACGACCGCCTTCGTGAACTGGCACGCGTTTTCGTGCAGTACGCCGAGATGAGCAAGCATTTGTCGAAAGAGACATTGGACAATCATTAAGATAAGAAAAGCGACAGTGCCCGTTCAGCTCTGACAGGTATAAGGCGAACCGGCGTAGTGGCGTCCTTTGCCACGCAGCTGGTTTGACTTATATCCCGAAGACCTGGGCCACTGTAGTCTGGACACAAAAAGCAACCGTTGCTTTATATATATTTAGAGAAAAACCTCCCGCGGGAGGTTTTTTGTTTTGTGTGGGAGAAGCATGTTTAAGATCAAGTTCAAGGGCTGAATGGATGCTTTTCGCCGAAGCCCATGCGAAAAGCGTCCTTCTTTTAGGAAATCTTCGCGAAAGCGAAGATTTTTTCAAATTAGGGGTTGGGGTTGGTTTTTTGGTTGAGATTCTGGTGATTTGGTGTTTATTTGGTTGTTTGAAGTCAGGGTGTTGATTGATAATCGGGAGTATTGGTTAAAATCTATCTAAAATTGTAGGAAATAGCTTTGAAAAAGGGTTTTTACTGGATTTTATTTACATTTATTAAATTGTGATTTCCAGTAAAAGAGCTTACTTTCCAAAACCCTTAAAATACTTTCCAAAATAGCCGAAATACTTTCCATTTTGACTTAAATACTTTCTAAATCAGCCGAAATACTTTCTATTTGAATAATCTCTTCTGGAATTTGATAGATCCGGTCTTTATAACTGCCTGTATAAGGCATATTGGCCATTTTTAATAATTTGGAAGCAGTAGTGGTCGATTCAATTCCAGTGAAATGACGAAACTCTTTATTGGTAATCGTTTGGTTGATTAAAGATCTATATTGTAACAAAGTCTGGAAATGGGCAGAACGATCAACCCGCGAACATTTCTTACAAGTCCACTTCCGCCAGTAATATTCCATCTCTCCTCCACAATCTTTTCCGCACAACACACCTTTCCGCAAATCCGCTGGCACATTCAACTCCCGCAACGGTGGATCCATATGCAATTGCAGAAGCTGATCTGCAAGGCGCCGGGTCTGGCGCGTATTCAGTAGGTCATCAGGATATTTGGCCGCCAGCTGATCGAGCAGATAGGGCAGGCCGGATGACTGGATGACGATGCGATTACCCGGCCGGCTGCTCACGATGGACGAGGGATAAGTGAATACGATAATACCGACCACAGGGAGCGGGATTTTTTTCTCCTTTAAAAAATTCCGGACAAAGCCTTCGTGCCGCCGCACCTGGTCGTCGGGATTGCGCATGCCATCGATGCTGCCGTCTTTATTGGTACGGGAAAATTGGCGCAGCTGCGGGTCGAAATGCAGTTGGCCGGAAATGCTTTTGATTTCCAATAGAAGAACGAAACGGTTGGTGACTAAGACGGTATCGATCTGATGGGAGGATGTCGCCTTTTGGATATACAGGTCATGGATTAAGTAATGAGGAAGATTAAAAAGGATTTCACTCCATAAGTTGTCAACGCGCTGTTCGCCGTGGAAGCCGGCGGATATGCGTCGGAGTTTTTCCGTCCAGTGGGGAAATAGGGGATGGACGAGTGGAAAACGCTGGATCAAACTTTCGAGCTGGAAAATTTCCGGCGGTTCAGAACGCTTTTTCAGGATCAACGGGTCAACTCCTTTCTTTATTAACTAAAGAATACCTCTTTTTAAGAGAAGAAGAAAGAAAATTCTGTTTGATGATAATAAACACCTCAACTGTCTTCAACAGCCAAAAATGCTATAATTATAAAATGAGAAATGAGGGTGAAACTATTATGAAATCTATAGTATTAGCGGAAAAGCCATCCGTAGCCCGCGACATCGCGCGCGTGCTCGGATGCAACCAAAAAGGCAACGGTTTCCTGGAAGGGAAGCAGTATATCGTGACGTGGGCGCTTGGCCACCTGGTGACACATGCGCAGCCGGAGCAATACAACAACGACTTCAAGGAATGGAAGATGGAAAATCTGCCGATCCTGCCGAAGCCGTTCAAGCTCGTGCCAATCAAACAATCGATGAAACAATATAACGCAGTAAAAGCGCAGCTCAGCCGCGGCGACGTGAAAGACGTCATCATCGCGACGGATGCCGGGCGTGAAGGGGAACTGGTCGCGCGCTGGATCCTCGAGAAAACGAATACGCGCAAACCGGTCAAACGCCTGTGGATTTCGTCGGTCACCGATAAGGCGATCAAAGACGGCTTCAATAATCTGAAAGACGGCAAAGCCTATGAAAATCTCTACCAGGCGGCAGTCGCAAGAGCGGAAGCTGACTGGGTCGTCGGCATCAACGCGACGCGCGCGTTAACAGTGAAATACAATGCGCAATTATCAACAGGCCGCGTGCAGACGCCGACGCTTGCAATGATTGCGGAACGCGAGAAGCAGATCCGCAACTTCCAGCCGAAACCGTATTACGGCATGCAGGCGATTACAAACGAAGCGGCATTCACGTGGACAGACGGCAATTCGACACAGTCGTTCGATAAAGAGAAGATCGACCGTTTATTCCAGAAGCTCGACAATACGCATGAAGGCACCGTGACGGATATCAAAATCACGCCGAAAAAGCAGCCGGCGCCGCCTTTATTCGACTTGACCGAATTGCAGAAAGAAGCGTATAAACGTTACGGCTGGTCGGCGAAAGAGACGCTGAACACGCTGCAGAACCTGTACGAGCGCTATAAAATCGTGACGTATCCGCGGACGGATTCGAAGCATCTGACGTCGGATATGAAAGACACGCTGAAAGACCGCATCAAAGCGGTGCAGACGGGGCCATACCGCCCGCTTGCCGCAACGATCCTGAAATCACCGGTTGCACCGCAGAAAGGCGTAATCGACGATGCGAAAGTATCCGACCACCACGCCATCATTCCGACGGAGGAAAACCCACCGCTGCATGAGCTATCGGCGAACGAGCATAAATTATATGACATGATCGTCACGCGTTTCCTCGCGGTTTTCTATCCGCAGTATGAATACGACCAAACGACGGTCAAGCTCACTGCCGGCGATGAAACGTTCCAGGCCAAGGGCAATACGGTAAGAAATGAAGGCTGGAAACGCATCTACAAAGATGACGAAGCAGACGGCGACACGACGCTGCCGCCATTCGAAAAAGGGCAGACGCTGAAGATCAAAGGCATCTCCCTCACCGAAGGCAAAACGAAGCCGCCCGCTTTCTTCAATGAAGGAACGCTGCTCAGTGCGATGGAGAATCCGGCGCAGTTCATGGCGGGTGAATCGAAGGAATTGATCAAGACACTTGGCGAAACAGGCGGACTCGGGACGGTAGCGACCCGCGCGGACGTCATCGATAAGCTGTTCAATACGTTCCTGATCGAGAAGAAAGGTAAGGACCTGACGATTACTTCGAAAGGGCGCCAGCTTCTTGAGCTCGTTCCGGAAGATTTGAAATCACCGAAACTGACAGCCGACTGGGAACAGCAATTGACGAAAATCGCCAAAGGCCAGATGAAGAAAGAAACATTCATGAAGGAAATGGTTTTATTCGCGGAGAAATCGGTTTCCGACATCAAGAAGAGCGACCGGAAATTCAAGCACGACAATGTCACCGGCAAAATGTGCCCGGATTGCGGCAAGCCGCTACTTGAAGTGAACGGTAAACGCGGCAAGATGAACGTCTGCCAGGACCGCGAATGCGGCTACAAAAAACAAGTGGCGATGCTGACGAATGCGCGCTGCCCGAACTGCCACAAGAAACTGGAAATGCAGGGCGAAGGTGACGGTAAGATTTTTGTCTGCAAATGCGGACACCGCGAGAAGCTGTCGGCGTTTGAAAAACGGAAGAAATCCGGCCAGTCGAAGGCGACGAAAAAAGACGTCAATCAATACCTGAAGCAGCAGGACGAGCCGCCGCAAAACACGGCAATGGCCGAAGCGCTGAAAAAATTGCTTGGTCAAAACGATTAGAAATAGTGCGACAATGGTGGTAAGCTGATTTTATAACGACAGTTTACAGGTAAGGAGCGCCGCTATGGGAAAGAAGATGACCAAAACCAATGCAGCTAGGATTCTGGATAAAGAAAAGGTTCCCTATGAGATTATTCAGTATGAGACTGGAGACGGTTTAGTGGACGGCGTTTCAGTGGCTGCCAAAATAGGCCATCCGGAAGAACAGGTCTACAAAACGCTTGTCGCAGCCGGATCTTCAAAACAGCATTATGTATTCGTCATTCCGGTTGCGGAAGAACTCGATTTGAAGGCGGCTGCCAAAGCCGCCGGTGAGAAAAAGATTGAAATGGCACCTGTCAAGGACATCTTCCAGCTCACCGGATACATACGCGGTGGCTGTTCGCCGGTCGGCATGAAGAAGCCGTTCCCCACTTATGTCGCACAGCAGGCGGAAATGCAGCCGGAAATCATCGTCTCCGCCGGAAAAATCGGCATGCAGATTAAACTGGATCCCCGTAAATTACTGGAAGTCACCAACGGGCAGTATGCGGGATTGACAGTGTACAACGATTGATCCTGATTTCCACCCATTGTTTCCAATGGGTGGATTTTTCGTAAGACAATATGGGAGACCATTCAGTGAAAGAAGGGCTGTTTGATGAGAACGACGTTTTACCGCTGGCTGTTCTTTCTCAGTGGGTTAATAATCTTGGCACTCGGTTTTACGATGATCATTAAAGCGGACAGGCTCGGCATAGGCCCATGGGATGTGCTGCATGTCGGGTTATTCCTCAAATTCGGATTGACCATCGGCACCTGGTCGATTCTGGTCGCTTTTGTCCTGATCATCATTTCCACCATCTCGCAGCGGAGGCTGCCGCAAATCGGCACTTTCCTCAATATGATCCTGGTCGGCATTTTCATCGACATCTATTACTTCCTGATTCCGGATATCCCTTCGATGGCAGGACAGATCATGATGCTGATCGGCGGCATCATCGTTTCCGGCTTCGGGGTTGGCATTTATGTTTCGCCGAAAATCGGAGCAGGTCCCCGCGACAGCCTGATGCTGGTGCTGATGCAGAAAACAGGTTTAAGCATCACGATTGTGCGTGGCGGAATTGAGCTGTCAGCAGCACTTCTAGGCTGGGCGCTCGGAGGACCGGTAGGGATCGGCACGATAGCGGTCGCTCTGTTGACCGGCAGGATCGTTCAGTTCACCTTGCCGCAAGCTGAGGCTTTATTGAAAAAAATCATTGTAAAAAAAGATGAACTGCCGCCGGTTTTGAAAGTTTGAAACCGGTGCTTTTTTATGATATAAATAAAGCCGAGTAAAACTATTGGTTTTATAGTAAATGAAACCTGGAGGAGAATATCATGGGACGCGAGTTCGTAACTATATTTGATGAATGGGTTCACACATATGACGATTCAGTAAGCGGAAAAGACGCAGAATACAGAGATGTATTTTTAAGATATGAAGAAATTCTGCAGGCAGTAGCGGATGCGGCAACAGGCCCGGTAATCGAGTTCGGTGTCGGGACAGGGAATCTGACGCAGAAATTGATCGGCCGCGGACTCCAGGTGGCGGGTATTGAGCCGAACGGGGCGATGAGAGGAGTGACACAGGAAAAACTGAAAGATGTGTCAATCATCGACGGCGATTTCCTGGAGTTTGAAACACAGCTAAAACCGAATTCGTTTGTCAGCTCCTACGCCTTCCACCATCTGACGGACGCTGAAAAAGCGGATGCATTCAAACTCTATGCAGAACTGCTTCCGGCAGGCGGAAAAGTGGTATTCGCGGACACGATGTTCAAGTCGGCGGAAGCCCGCAATGAACTGGTTGACTTTGAAAAATCACGCGGTCATGATAACCTTGTAGAAGATTTAAACCGTGAATATTATACAACTCTGCCAATTATGAAAGAGCTGATCGAACAGGCCGGATTCACGGTGGAATTCACGCAGCTCAACAATTATGTCTGGCTGATCGATGCGAGCAAGAAAAGCGGAAACGGCCGCTCGAGTCTGGACACTAAAAATTATTGAAATTAGAAGGAGACGATCCAATTGAAAAAGATGAACGTTGAAAGTTTCAACCTTGACCATACGAAAGTGGTAGCACCTTACGTAAGACTTGCTGGTGAGAAAACAGGGGCAAACGGGGACACGATCCGTAAATACGATATCCGTTTTAAACAGCCGAATAAAGAGCATATGGAAATGCCGGGGCTTCATTCACTGGAGCATATGATGGCGGAACACAGCCGCAACCATTCAGACCAGATCATCGACATCGGGCCGATGGGCTGCCAGACAGGCTATTATCTGTCATTGATCAACCACGACGATTACGATGATGTACTTCGCATCATCGAAAATACATTGAAGGATGTCATTGAAGCAGATGAAGTGCCAGCCTGCAATGAAGTGCAATGCGGTTGGGCAGCAAGCCACAGCTTAGAGGGCGCGAAAGAATTGGCACGTGAAATGCTGGCGAAAAAAGACGAGTGGCACCAGGTGTTCGCGGAAGAAACTGTCTGAGGAGAATGGATATGAAATTTGCCACAGGCATTCAACAATTGATCGGAAACACACCGCTGTTGGAATTGACGCAAATGGACATTCCGAACAAGTGCCGGATTTTCGCCAAACTTGAATATTTCAACCCGGGCGGCAGCGTCAAAGACCGTCTGGGTGTCTCATTAATAGAAGATGCTGAACGCCGCGGATTATTAAAGCCCGGCGGCACAATGATCGAGCCGACTGCCGGAAACACTGGCATCGGCTTAGCTATTGCCGCCATCGGCAAAGGCTATCGGGTGAAATTCGTGGTACCGGAGAAATTCAGCCAGGAAAAACAGGGACTGATGCGCGCACTTGGTGCGGAAGTCATCAACACGCCGACTGAAAAAGGCATGAAAGGCGCGATTGCGAAAGCGCAGGAGCTCGCAGAAGCGGAGCAGGCGTTTTCGCCTTCGCAATTTTCGAATCCGGCCAATCCGGAAACCTACGTCCATACCTTGGGACCTGAATTATGGGAAGCGCTTGACGGCAATATTGATATATTTGTCGCAGGAGCAGGATCGGGTGGAACATTCATGGGAACATCCCGTTATTTGAAATCGCAAAAAGAGGACATCAAAACGGTCATTGTGGAACCGGAAGGCTCGATTCTGAACGGTGGCGAGTCCGGTCCGCATCTGACGGAAGGCATCGGCATGGAGTTTATGCCGGATTATATGGACCGTGCATATTTTGAAGCGGTCCACACGATTACCGATAAAGAGGCTTTTGCGGCGCTGAAGGAATTGGCGAAACGCGAAGGCCTGCTGGTCGGCAGTTCTTCCGGGGCAGCGTACGTTGCTGCATTGCGCGAAGCGGAGACGGCAAAACCGGGCAGCCATATCGTCACGGTATTTGCGGATTCAAGTGAGCGGTATATGAGCCAGGATATTTATAACAGAACGTTCGAGGAGGAAAAATGATGAGAGCCAAAACAAGATTGATCCACGGCGGCATTGTCGGAGACGAAGCGACAGGCGCAGTTTCCACGCCGATTTATCAGGTAAGCACGTATAAACAGGAAGCGGTCGGCAAATTCAAAGGCTACGAATATTCACGCACCGGTAACCCGACGCGCCACGCGCTCGAAGAATTGATCGCAGACGTCGAATTCGGTCATGCCGGATTTGCATTCGGTTCTGGAATGGCAGCCATTTCATCCGTCATGATGCTATTTTCAGCGGGTGATCACGTCATACTCACTGACGACGTTTACGGCGGAACTTACCGTGTCATGAATAAAGTCCTGAACCGCTTCGGTCTGGAATTCACGTTTGTTGATACAGGCAATCTTGAAGAAGTGGAAGCGGCAGTGAAAGAAAACACGAAAGCGATTTTCATTGAAACACCTACGAATCCGTTGCTTAAAGTGACAGACATCGAAGCTGTTTCAGCATTCGCCAAATCGAAAGGCCTTCTGACAATTGTCGATAACACATTCATGACGCCTTACCTGCAAAGCCCGATCAAATTGGGGGCAGACATCGTTCTTCATTCTGCGACGAAATACATCGGCGGACACAGTGACGTTGTTGCCGGTCTGGTCGTTGTCAATTCAGAAGAACTGGCAACGGATCTTCATTTCGTCCAGAACTCTGTCGGTGCTATCTTAGGGCCGCAGGATTCATGGCTGTTGATGCGCGGATTGAAAACACTTGGCATCCGTATGGAAGAAACAGGCGCGAACGCCCAGAAAATCGCTGAATTCCTGAAAAACCATGATGCAGTTGATACAGTTATCTACCCAGGTCTTCCAGAACATACCGGCCACGAATTAATGAAGAAACAAGCCACCGGTTTCGGCGGCATGATTTCATTTGACGTGGGCAGCAAAGAAAAAGCGGGCGAATTGTTGGCGAAACTGAAATACTTCACACTTGCTGAAAGTTTGGGCGCAGTGGAAAGTTTGATTTCAGTGCCAGCTCAAATGACGCATGCATCGATTCCGGTCGAGCGTCGCGGCGAGCTTGGCATTGTTGAGGGCCTTGTACGGATTTCCGTCGGTATTGAAGATGTCGAAGATCTCATTGAGGATCTGGAACAGGCATTGAGCTAAAAAATATAAAGGCGGTTCTTCCCATTGGACTGTAGGATCATAAAGCTGAAGCGGCCCGTTCATACGAGCAGCTTCAGCTTTATATTGTTTAAAAAAAGGATTATTTAGGAAAATAAAAATATGAATATACAATATTTCCTATGATTTAAGTTTTATACGATATATAATGGTGCGAAAAAGATACTTCAATATGAAAGCAGGACGAGAATGAAAAAAGTTATCATAGCTGCAATTGGTTTACTTTTGGTGCTGTTGGGAGTCTGGTGGATACAGGCAGATAAACCTGTTGAGTTCACGATCTTCAACCAACCCGAAGTCCAGGTTGGAACAGAAAAAGATGGTATTTCGTATTCTGCCCGCATAGCAGGAGAGCAATTCGAAGTTTTTGAAGATGGCGAATGGCGGGAAGTGACTATAAAAGGGGTCAATCTCGGCATGGCTAAACCCGGCACATTTCCGGGAGAGGCAGGGATTACACGGGAAGAGTATGATCGCTGGTTCGAGGCGATCGGCGAGATGAATGCCAACTCGATCCGTGTCTACACACTGCACCCGCCGGATTTTTATGAAGCACTGGAACAATACAATAAAAAAGCGGATACACCATTGTATTTATTCCACGGTGTATGGATTGATGAAGAGCCCCTCGAAGAGACAAAAGATGCTTTCACTCCTGAAATTACAGAAAGGTTCCAGCAGGAGATGAAAACGATTGTGGATGCCGTCCATGGAAATGCAGAAGTCGAACAGCAACCAGGCCATACCTATGGGAAGTATAAGGCGGACATTTCGGATTATGTTATCGGCTGGATGGCCGGTATCGAGTGGCATCCGCACATGGTCCAGGAAATGGGGATGAAATATAAAGATCTCGGAGAGTACGATGGCACATTCATCAAAACGGAGGATGCCAATCCGATGGAACATTGGGTTGCGCAGCAGCTGGATGTGCTGGCTGTCTACGAACATGAAAATTACGACAGTATGCGTCCGCTAAGCTTTACAAATTGGGTGACGACGGATAATATCGACCAGCCGGCAGAACCGAGCGAACAGGAAGACCTGGCGACAGTTGACCCCAATCATATCGAAACGAAAGGTGAGTTGGCCGAACCCGGTATTTTCGCTTCCTATCATGTCTATCCTTATTATCCTGATTTTTTAAATCTGGATGAAAAATACACGGAATTCATCGATCATCGAGGCGAAAAAAATAATTATGCGGGATATCTGCGTGACTTGAACGAATCGCATGAAATGCCGATCCTGATTGCTGAATTTGGCATTCCGGCCTCTCGCGGCATGACGCATAGAAATCCGTTTGGCTGGAATCAAGGATTTATTTCGGAACGGGAGCAGGGAGAGATTGTCAGCCGGCTGTATGAAGATATTCTGGAAGAGGAAATGCTCGGCGGCCTGGTCTTTACCTGGCAGGATGAATGGTTCAAGCGGACATGGAATACCATGGAATATGATAATCCCGATGAACGGCCGTTTTGGTCCAATGCCCAGACCAATGAACAGCAATTCGGTCTGCTGAGTTTTGATCGCCATAAGATCAAAGTGGACGGAGAAGATGATTGGCAGGAGGAAATGGTGCTTTACGAAAAAAGTGAAGGCGCAATCCGTTCACTGTCAGTGGATTCGGATGAACGCTATGTGTATGTAAAAGCCCAATTTGAGCCGGATGAAGAGTGGTTTGCTAAAGACAAGCTGCACTTTTACTTCAGTGTCCGTGAAGACGAAGGAATTGCTGTGGAAGATGGATTCCTGGCCGATTTCGAATTGAGCATCGAAGGCGAAGACGCTGCGCTCCGGGTGGCAGGGGATTATGATACCTTCTATTATGACTATCACAACCGCCTTGAAATGATTCCGGAAGAACCGGCAATCGAAGAAAATTTCCATCCCATAAGACTGGCGCTGAATAAAGCATTCACGCGTCCTGACACAGGAGAAGAAATTCCATTTGAAGCCTATGAAACGGGCTTGATGCGTTTCGGTATGGCAAATCCGGAGCATGAAGACTACGATTCACTGAATGACTATTATTATTCGGAAGAGACAGGGATTTTGGAAATCCGCGTTCCATGGATGATGCTCAATGCCAAAGCTCCGGGGAAAAAAGAATTCACCGGTGATTTGCAAAAAGACGGTATTGAAGCGAGCAGCACGGTTGAAGGCATCGGAGTGGCGGCAATCCTTGAACGGGCATCAGGCGGCGAAGAGATGCTGGGCTTAGAAGGCGACAGTAAGTTATACGACTGGGAAACGTGGCAGCTGCCGCAGTCAGAGGAACGGCTGAAGCAATCCTATTATATTCTGCAGGATCTATTCGGCAATATGGAATGACCACTAAAAGATCAAAAACATCTGTGCAGAATTTCTGCGCAGATGTTTTTTTGAATATACAAGAAATATTTAGGCCAAATAGCCAATTACACCAATACCATTTTCCTATTACTTCGAATTTCGAAATAAACATTATACACTATACTTCTGAATTATCAGATATGTTAAGCTCGTAAAAGATTAAAAAATTCTGATAAGTTGGAAGGGGAACACATCAAATGATCAAGAGCAAATGGATTTCAATTTTATCAGCAAGCGCGTTAACTTTATCATTAATGGCGCCAGCTGCAATGGCGGCTCCGGCAGAAATATTGCCGTCTGTGAAAGACTGGAACACGGAACGCTACGGCGACAGAATCGATATCGATCAAAGCCTCAATGAATTATCACAGGATGCCAACTTCCTGAAAGAAGCGGATAAGAAAATTAAAGCACAGGCAGGCAGTCTGGATAACGCAGCTGCCGGTTCCAGTAATGCTTCGGCACAAAGCTCTTTTACTGAAGATCACGGCACAAAACTGTTCCTTGACCGCAATCTGGCATTCAAAGAATTCACCCTGCGCAGCATCGGGGACAATGTCGAGATCTGGGTAGCGAATGACCTGGCTTACGGACCGGATAATCCGAAGCCGGCGGATGTCGTAACACAGGAACAGGTCGATACATTGCGCGACGAATTCGACAGCAATATTTATCCGGTAGCCACGGATTTCTTTGGAACGCCGGATTCATTGAATGGCTCGAATTCCCCGCTTCCGGGAATGGTCGGTTTGCCGGAAGGATATTATGAAGGGTCGGATAAAATCATCATGCTGGTTGACAATGTCCAGGATGAGGGATGGAACGATCCTACCTACCCATTCTTCGTTGCCGGTTTCTTCTGGCAGACGCTTGAAAATTATACAGACCGCAACATCATTACAATTGATACGAATTCATGGGAAACACGCCTTGAAAGCACATTCTTTGGAACGACGATCCATGAGCTTCAGCATTTGATTCAAGCTGATAACGACGGAGCTGAAGAAACTTGGCTGAACGAAGGGATGTCAACATTCTCTGAGTTTCTTGGGGGCTACGGCCACGGTGAAGGATCGATCAATTTCTACCTGGATCACCCGGAAAACTCACTTGTAAACTGGGATGAGCATGGCTCAGCCGCTACGGGTCCTGAAACGATCGCGGATTATGGGCAGGTTTACCTGTTCACGCTTTATATGTACGATAAATTCGGCCAGGAGTTCATCCGTGAATTGGCTACGGACGGCGACAACCAGGGAATGTCAAGCGTCGACAAAACCCTGAAGGATTACGGCACGGATAAGACATTCACAGAAGTTTACCAGAACTTCATGACGGCGATCACTTTGGATAACTCTGAAGTGAGCAGTGATTATAACATCGACAGCATCGATCTGCGCAATATGCCTGTCGGAGACGGCGTAAGAGGCAAGACGGTAGACTTTGAAAAAGCGAAGACATTTGAAAAAGAAGGCGTACCGGCATGGGGCGGCGACTTTAAGGAATTCAACTTAGGAAAAGATGTACGCGGCCTTGAATTTGACGGCGTTGATTTCCTTCCGCTTCAGTGGAGCGCAGTTGCAGATCCTAAAGGTTCTGGTCAGCAGGTGCTTCATGCAAACAACGGTGACGAAGCGGATCAGGCATTGATCTTCGGCGCAACGGTGCCGGCTGATGATGCAGCGCTGACTTTCGATCATTATTATGACATTGAAGAGCAATGGGATTTTGGTATGGTGCAGGTTTCAACGGACAACGGCGAAACGTGGACTTCACTTGAAAATGACAACACACGGTCAGATGTAGTCGAAGAAGGCTACCCGACGATTAAGGAAAATGTTCCAGGGTTCACTGGCACGAATGGTGACTGGGCTACAGAAACATTTGATCTTTCCGCTTATGCTGGACAAGAAGTATTGGTGTCATTCCGTAACCTGACGGACTGGGGCTCAAACAATACAGGCTGGTTCATCAAAAATGTTCAATTGGGTGATTTCTCAAATGACGGTTCTACTACCGAAGCATTCCAATCCCTTGGTCAATTGAAAGGGGAATATGTCGACTTCACGACTACTTTCATCCAAACAAAGAAAAATGGCAAACAGCGCGTATTCCATGTCGATCCGTTCAATGTGACGGATAAAGACGCGCTGGATCTTCAGCAAGTGCTCCGTGAAGGCAATGTGAAAATGATCACTTCCTACGCAGCTCCGGAAGGCCAGAAATCAGCACAGGAATTCACTTATGAAGTAATCTATAAAAAAGACAACCCGAATAAGGGCAAAGGCAAAAATAAAGGTAAAGGCAATAATAAGAACTGATTGAAAAGCGGGCCGAGGCCCGCTTTTTCTTTTTGTGCCTAATTGCGTTATGATAAGGAAGTAGAACAATCATGTAGATGAAAGGGAGATTCCATTGTCAAAAAAACTAGATGCTTTCCTGAATGATAACCTGAATGAACTTAAAGAGCAGGGTTTATATAACGAAATCGATCCTGTTGAAGGACCGAACGGACCGATCATCCAGGTGCGCGGTAAAGACCTGATCAACTTGTCTTCCAACAACTATCTGGGTCTTGCGACAAACGAAGACCTGAAGAGGATCGCCAAAGAAGCGATCGATAAATACGGAGTCGGCGCAGGTGCGGTCCGTACGATCAATGGTACGCTTGACCTTCATGTGAAATTGGAGGAAAAATTGGCTGAATTCAAAGGCACAGAAGCGGCAATTTCATACCAATCCGGCTTTAACTGCAATATGGCAGCCATTTCTGCTGTCATGGACAAAAATGATGCGATTCTTTCGGATCAGCTGAACCATGCGTCCATCATCGACGGCTGCCGTCTGTCGAAAGCGAAAATCATCGCTTACAAACACTCGGATATGGAAGATCTTCGTGCAAAAGCGAAAGAAGCGACGGAATCCGGCCAATACAATAAAATCATGGTCATCACAGATGGCGTCTTCTCGATGGACGGCGATATCGCGAAACTTCCTGAAATCGTGGAAATTGCAAAAGAATTCGACTTGATCACGTATGTCGATGATGCTCACGGTTCAGGCGTTACCGGCAAAGGCAAAGGCACAGTGAAACATTTCGGTCTTGAAAAAGAAGTCGATATGCAAATGGGGACTCTTTCAAAAGCAGTCGGAGTGGTCGGGGGCTATGTAGCCGGTAAACAGAACCTGATCGACTGGCTGAAAGTCCGTTCACGTCCGTTCCTGTTCTCCACTGCAGTAACGCCTGGAGATGTGGCGGCAATTACAGCTGCGATACAGATGATCATGGATTCGACAGAACTTCATGACAAACTGTGGGAAAACGGAGATTACCTGAAAAAAGGCCTGAAAGAATTGGGCTTTGATATCGGTGACTCTGCAACGCCAATCACGCCTTGCATCATCGGCGAAGAAAAAGCGGCACAGGAATTCTCGAAACGCCTCTTCGAAGAAGGCGTCTATGCGAAATCGATCGTTTTCCCGACCGTACCAAAAGGAACAGGCCGCGTACGGAATATGCCGACGGCTGCCCATACGAAAGAAATGCTGGATCAGGCAATTGCGATTTATGAAAAAGTCGGCAAAGAGCTTGGAGTTATTAATTAAAAAAGAGAATCGCCCTGCGGCTAACTGCCGGCAGGGCGATTTTTAAATTTTTGATCCAGTCTATTTCACTCGTTCAAAATTCTTTTGCAATGTATATTTCTGCACACCGCGAGCTTCCTGGACGCTCTTCTCGGCCAATTGGAGGAATTCCGCCTCATTCGTTTCGCGCGCGATCAAAGCCTCGATGGAATGTTTCATCCAAGACTCGCTGATTTCATTGCTCAGATTTTGGGCACGCTGCAAATCACCTGATGCGACTGCCGCCTGAGCCAGATAATAACTGCGCAGCGGTTCAGGCTCGATCGTTTCGGCATGCTGCACTGCCACAGCGGCCTGTCCGCGGTGGAGTGCTAAAAGGGTACGGTAAATGGATTGCAGTTCAGGCTGTTTGTGCTTCTTCAGCACCTGTTCGATGGCCGCTTCAACATCCTGGTCACTTCCATTGCCGAGTGCATAGGGAAAAGCGAAAATAGGTTTGAATCGATTCCGTTTGATATAGCGTCCGATCCGTGGAATCGAATTGGAAAAATAGACGGCATAAACCCCTGGCAATACCATTGCAATCAGGTATAAACCGATCACGATCGTAAATACAAGCCACCTGGAGAGGCCGTAGGATAATAACAAAGCTGTCAAAGCCATGCCGATGCAGAACAATGGTAATAGGCGCAGGGATCTCATGGTTCACCTCCAACAAAAGATTCTTTTCTAATAGAGGAAACTCTTTTCGTCTTTGAAGCTTTATATCAGTATATCAAATATGTTCAAGACCAGGAATTTTGAAAGTCGTTGTGTTTTTAAAGAGAACAATTTATAATGGCGTTATAGCAAAAGCTGTCACAACAACAAATTTACCGATGTTATTGTTTTTATACAGAGGACATATGTTTTAGTCGAGAGGAGCTTTTATATGAAACGAATTATGATCACTGGTGCACTGGGGCAGATCGGTTCCGAATTGACCGGAAAACTGCGGGAGATTTACGGTGCGGACAATGTCTTGGCGACCGATATCCGCCCATCGGAAGATAAGAGCGGACCATTTGAAATTCTGGATGTGACCGATGCGCAGAGAATGCATGACCTGGCAAAAGATTTCGGTGCCGACACGATGATGCATATGGCTGCCTTATTATCTGCCACTGCAGAAGAAAAACCATTGCTTGCCTGGAATTTGAATATGGGAGGTTTGGTCAATGCGCTTGAAGCATCCCGGGAACTTGGCATGCAATTCTTTACGCCGAGCTCGATCGGCGCATTCGGGCCATCGACTCCTAAAGTGGATACACCACAAGACACGCTGCAGCGACCAACGACCATGTACGGTGTCAATAAAGTCTCCGGCGAATTGCTGTGTGACTATTATTTCCACAAATTCGGCGTTGATACTCGAGGCGTCCGTTTCCCGGGATTGATCTCATATGTGGCACAACCGGGCGGCGGCACGACGGATTATGCAGTGGATATCTATTACAAAGCACTGGAACAGGGAAGCTATTCTTCCTTTATCGATAAAGGGACGTATATGGATATGATGTATATGCCGGATGCGATCCAGGCGATCATCGACCTGATGGAAGCGGATCCTTCAAAACTTGAACACCGCAATGCCTTCAACGTAACGGCGATGAGCTTTGAGCCTGAACAGATTGCAGCTTCCATCCGCAAATTCATTCCGGATTTCAAAATGGAATATGATGTGGATCAGGTTCGCCAGTCGATCGCTGACAGCTGGCCGGACAGCATTGACGCATCGGCTGCGGTCAAAGAGTGGGGCTTTAAAGCAAGCTATGATCTCGATGCCATGACGGCGGACATGCTTGAAAAATTGAAAGTCAAACTGCAAAAAGCGTAGCAGGAAAAGCGACAGGGCCCGTTAAGCGCTGAAAGCTATCAGACAGAATAGCGAAGTGGCCCTGACCATGTAGCCAGGCTGGTTAATGACCCGAAGAGCCGGGCTACTGGAGTCCAGACACAAAAAGAAAAAATGCCATCCGCCGACGCAGATGGCATTTTTGTGTTTAGTCGAGAATGAAAAAAGGTAAGTAAGTATTCGATATTCCAAAAACAGCGCCGATAATCTGGCCGACGACCGCGAGGACGGATGTTTGTGACGAAGTGCGCAGCACTGGTGGAGCACGGTTCTTGGAACTGTGTTATTTAAGAGATGGAGTCTCCGCTGTTTTACTCCCAATCTCAAAGTCGCTTTCAAAACTTTAAGTAATGTATGGAATGGAAACCAATCGTCTCATTTCCTGAAAGAATCAAAATGGAGTGAAAGCTGGCGACTCCTGCAGGATACAGAGCGAGTCCTGAGACCTCACAGGAGCGAAGCGACGAGGAGGCTCAGGCAGCTCCCTGCGGAAAGCGTACAGCTGAAACGGAATGATTGAAATAGATGATATTTCTTCGCGGAATAGTAAATGCCATCCGCAACCGCGGATGGCATTTTCATTTTTATTAGAATAGAAGGTGTGCAACGCCTGCCACAATCGGAAGAGCGATGATTGTGCGAAGAAGGAAAATGACGATCAGGTCAAAGATGTTGACTGGAATTTTCGATCCAAGGAGGATGCCGCCGACTTCAGAAAGGTAGATCAGCTGTGTGACGGACATCGTCGCTACGACGAAACGCGTCATTTCAGATTCGATGCCTTGGCCTAGAATGGCCGGCAGGAACATATCAGCAAAGCCGACAACCATCAATTGTGCCGCTTCAGCCGCTTCCGGAATGCCAAGTAAATTCAGATACGGTACAAATGGTGTGCCGAGTATAGAAAAAAGACTTGTGTTTTCAGCAAGGATCAAAGCAATTGTCCCGAATGCCATAACAACCGGCGCAACGCCGATCCACATATCCAGAACGTTTTTGAATCCATCTTTGAAGAATCCGGTTACTGAACGGTTACGGTTGGCTTTTTGCAGTGCCAGTTCAAGGCCGTGAGAGGCGGCATTATATCCTTTCGGGACATCTTCCGTTTGGGATTCCTGATCGGAACCATCGATATAAGTCGTTGGTTTGCGTGTCAACGGATAAATGCGCGGCATGATCAAAGCTAGAATGAGTCCTGCAAGAATGACTGTCCCATAGTATGGAAGGAAGTAGCTTGAAAGGCCGATTTCACCGATGACAACAATTGCGAAAGTGATGGATACCACCGAAAACGTTGTTCCGATGATTGCCGCTTCGCGCTGTGTATATTTATTGTCTTCGTATTGCTTGCTTGTCAGAAGGACGCCGATTGTTCCGTCGCCTACCCATGAAGCAAGGGCATCAATGGAAGAACGGCCAGGCAGCCGGAACAGCGGACGCATGATTTTCATCATCATGGAACTGAAGAATTCAAGAAGTCCGAAGTTCATCAATAGCGGCAAAAGAAGCCCGGCGAACAGGAAAATCGTGAACAGGAACGACAGAAGTCCGTCTTCGCCGTCAAGCAGCAGTCCGCCGGTAGCGTCGCTCCAAACTGCTTCAGGTCCTACTTGGAACAAGACCATGAAGGCAAATACTGCAGCTATGATGCGTGTAATAGTCCAGAACAGGCTGACGTTGAAAAGTTTATCGAAGAACGGGACATTTTCATCCGTATTCGGTTTTTTGGCTATGAACAACAATGAGCCGATTGCTGCAACGGAAAGGACGACAAGCATGATCCAGGGCACAACTGATGCGATATTATCCGCCATCCAGTTTGCCAGGACAGCAACTGTGACCATCCATTCCGTGTCGCCGTCAGCATTCGTTATAGGAATCGGAGTCAGGAACAGTAAGATACCGAGCAATGATGGAATTAAAAATAAGAGCCAGGTTGATGCAGAAAACTTTTTCTTCATTGAGAATCCCCTTTTCATTGTGCATAAATACACATTCTAATTACTTATTATACAGCATCTTCCCCCAAAGAATACTGTCAATAATATAGTTTATATTATCTGAAATCTATAGAAAAAACACCCTTATTTTCAATAAAGAAAATAAGGGTGTTGCGTATCAGAACGAAACTTCGAAATCATCTTCCCAGCGGTACTTGTAGAAACGTTCCTGCGTCAGCCAGTTTTCCGTTTCCGGATCGCCTTCAGCCAGTTTATGCTCCATCTCTTTCAGCATCCAGGCCGTCTGCGAAATATGGGCTTGCATGGAAGCCATCTTGTGGTCTCTCACAGGTGTTACGTCATGGACGATATCCGGTGCTCCAAGAACTTCAAGCGTATTATTGGCAAAAGCCACGCAGTGCAGCTTCGGACGATCTTCCATGCGGCGCACTGCACGGACTACGGCACGCGCTGTCGCTTCGTGATCCGGATGTACGGCGAATTTCGGATAGAACGTAATGATCAGTGAAGGATTCAATTCTTCGATCAGTTCTGTCATCATGCCGACCATCTTTTCATCGTCTTCAAACTCAATCGTCTTATCACGGAGCCCCATCATGCGGAGATCTGTCAGGCCGATCGCTTCAGCGGATGCCGCCAATTCCTTCTTGCGGATTTCCGGAAGTGATTCGCGTGTTGCAAATGGCGGGTTACCCAGGTTTCTGCCCATTTCACCGAGTGTCAGACAGGCGTATGTGACCGGCGTCCCTTGTTTTATATGAGTGGTCATTGTTCCGGATACACCGAACGCTTCGTCGTCGGGATGCGGAAATACGACCAATACATGCCGTTCTGTTGGAATCGTCATTTTATTGCCCCCTTAATAACTGAATGGTGTTTCGCTGATCTGCAGCGCCACCGCCAGTTTTCCTGTTCCGTCATGGCCTGCCAGCAGCAGGCGTCCCTGGTCATCCATTTCATAATGGGTGATGCCTTGTGCATAAACCCAGCCATGCGGCAGCTTCAAGCCGACACGGTGCGGGCTGTCGCCGACCACTTTACCCAGTTCATAATTGATCACTACATTGCGGATAAAAGCGCCCGCATTGAAAAACGCTTCATTAAAATGGCTGGCGTAGGATCCATTCGTGGTTTCCAGGTGAAGATATACATCTTTCCCGGCGAACGCATCCAACTGGACCTGCAATTTCTTGACTTCAACTAATTCCACGATAAAACCCTCCTCAAACAATCCGTATCTTTTAAGTATATGGAAAAAATACTGAGAATGCGATTAGTTAGCTCTACGGGTTCCGAAATAATGGTAGAATAACAAAAGAATGAATTTTCCAACAAAGAGGATGGAGCATATGAAGCTAATACTGAAGTTTTTTACAGCAATTGCTGGAATCATCCTTGCGAGCAGCCTGCCTCTCCTGATTACCGGATGGCTGGTGGGGGAGTGGAGATGGCGGGCCTATTTCGACTCGATCAGCTCAACGTTGCAGGAGTTGTGGCCGCTGGGGGACATCGCATTTTTCAATAACCGGATCCAACAGCCTGTCCCGCTGTTCCCCAATATCTTCGAATACATCGTTTATTCGCTTGAAATCCTGTTCCTGGCATTAGTCGCAGCAGTTACCGTGTCACTGATTCTGACAGTCATTACGATGCTGCTGTCGGAAAAGGCGCGGGAACGGGTGAAAATGGCCTTGTATTTTCTCGAATCAATTCCGGATCTGCTGATCATCATGCTGGCTCAGCTGACGGTGGTCCTTGTTTATAAACAGACAGGATTTTTAATCTCGAAGATCGCAGCGATCGGCGATGACCGCATTTATTGGCTGCCTGTGCTGTGTTTGGCGATTTTGCCGACCATCCAGCTTTACCGGCTGGCCATGCTGACGTTTCAGGAAGAAGAACGCCAGATGTACGTGGACCTGGCACGTGCTCTTGGATTTTCGAAAGTATATATCATACTTGTCCATATGTTCCGCAATGCCATCATCTCTGTTTTCTTCCAATCCAAAAAGACGATGTGGTTCTTGCTGTCGAATCTCTTTGTGCTGGAACTGATGTTCAATCTGCCGGGAATCATGCTGTTCCTCAGTGATAACATGTATCCGCTCGGATTTTTAGTCGCTGTTTTCAGCTTTTTCCTGCCCATGTTCTTCCTCTATAGTTTCGGGGAATGGTATTTTGTGCGCCGTCTGCGCGGAAAGGAGGCGGTGTAAATGTGGAAACAGCCTTATTTTGTCATCGGCTTCAGCATTATCGCCTTTTTCCTCATCGGCAGTTTTGTTTATGAATGGATCTGGGGGAATATTCCCCGTCAGGTTTATTACATAATGGAAGGAGGTCGGGCTGTGGAAGGTGCGCCGATTTCACCGAATTGGCAATTCCCGCTCGGTTCAGATCAGTACGGTTACGACATGCTGGGCAAATTGATGCTCGGGGCAAAATATACGATCCTGGCAGCGCTGGCAGTGGGGGCGCTCCGCATGCTGATTGCCGTGCCGCTTGGCTATATCCTCGGCACGTATCTTGATAAGCACCGGAAATGGATTTCAAGTCTTGCCGATTCGATGCATTATATCCCGCTTACATTATTTGCGGCATTTGTGCTGACGCCAGTCCTGTGGATGCCGCAGGAAGGCTTTACAACCACCATCTGGGAACGGATCGGCGTGCAGGTGGTGATCATGGCGCTGCTCACGGTTCCAATCGTGGCGATCTTGATCGCCAATGAAGCTGCCTTATTGCGTGACAAGGAATACATCCTGGCTGCCAAGACGCTTGGTGCCGGACGATTCCGTATCATCCGCAAGCATCTGTATCCGCAGATGCGTGAAAAGATTGCGGTTCTGTACGGCCAGCAGGTGATGGAAACATTTATCGTTTTTGCGCACCTCGGTCTGCTCAACCTGTTCCTCGGAGGCACCAAAATCAGCTACGATCCGATGTTCGGCGATCCGCCGATGTCGATTTCCTATGAATGGGCGGGGCTGTTCGGGTCGACTTTCAGGTATTTGCAGGGGGCTCCGTGGCTTCCGCTTGCACCGGTCCTGTTTATTGCGTTAACGATTTTCGCAGTGTCCCTGATGATGGAAGGCTATTTGCGCTCCAAAAATCCGACAGCCAAAAAGCGGCGGAAAGCTGCAGTGAAAGATCCTGTCGTTGAATGGAACCGGGAGCAGCTGCGCGAAGCGATGGTTAAACTGAAAGAAAGATCTCCGGAAAAATGAAAAGCATCATTTACTTCGATAATTTCGCCACCTGTTACTGTATTCTGACTTTGGGGAAAACAGAACATTTTCTTTTTCAATGAAACCATTTCTTAGATTTATTCTTTTATAGGAAGCGAAGCTGAGATATGCAGCAAAACAGCGCAGACTCCCAGAGGAACAGAAACGGAGTTGGCTCTCCAACTCCGTTTCGCGCGAAGTGCTGAGATCCACTCGGGCGGAGTGAAACGAGCCCGAGTTAGCTCAGCGCAAGCCCCAAGGAAAGCGAAGCTGTTTTGCGGAATATCAATTGCTTACATTTTCTTCATTCTCAATAAGCCGAAAAGCAGAACTCTCACGCATGGTGGGGGTTCTGCTTTTTGTTTTGTATCAATAAATACGCCATGAATAGCAGGAAACCGCCGACGAAAGTCCCCATATTTACGTAGAGCCCAGTCGTTTCGTCAATATCCATGAAAGTCATGATGAAATCAGGAGCGATTAAAAACAAAGGGATAATGATTGTGATCCATGTTTTTGACCAGATTGCGCCGATGATGAAAATGATGACCCCTATTGCGGCAATGACCCACATCACCTCTCTGGACGGAATATAGAAAGGTTCGAAGTAGAAGATATCAGCGAACAATACCGCAGACAACAGGCCGACTGTTATCAGCTGGATGCATAGCAATATGGTGAATTCCTTTTTCCTCGACCATTTCTTCGATGCCATTTTTCGGAACGCCAATATATATGCACCGATGCCTGCCGCGCCGATTATTGGAAAAGAGATCAATTTCAGCAATGAAAAACTCAAGTCGCCCCTGACGGCCGAACCTGTCATGAAATAGGCGATCAATAGCAGGATGAACATCGGCATGAGCTTGATGAGGCCGTAGAAATCCGTTGTCATTTCACTGCTGATATTCTTCATATAAGCTTCGGGGGAACCACCTGTAACTGTATCCAGGTTTTTGCCGCGGCTTTCTGCATCTTCAAGATGCCCCCGCAGTTCTTCAGCAATTTCCTTGATCTCACTGTCTTTTTTTCCGGATGTCATCAGATACAATTTCAAATTGGCTATGAATTCCTGACTGTCTTTTGACAAAACCATTATTTTTCCTCCTTTACGAGCCGGTTGACCGACTGCGATAGATTGTCCCAGCGTTCCTTGAATTCCAGGTATTCCTGTTCTCCTTCAGAAGTCAGCGTATAATACTTCCTCTTTGGGCCGCTTGGCGATTCTTTCATGACCGATTTTACAAAGCCTTCTTTTTGCAGGCGCAGCAGGACAGGATAGATGCTGCCTTCACTGACCATCCGGAACCCATAAAGCTCCAGCTTTTCAATCATTTCATAGCCGTAGGTTTCACGTCTATGAATGATTGCCAGCAGACAGCCATCCAAGATTCCTTTGAGCATTTGGCTTGATGACATAAGGTCACCTCTTTCTACTAAGTGGCATAACAAGATACTAAGGTGTGATCAAGCTACGTTGTAATACAATATAGCATATTCAAAAATACAGGTCAACTACTTTGTTAAACAAGTTAGTGTGGTGTTTCAGCAGGAGTTTCCTGTGCAGGAAGCGAATAAATTTAATTAGATCTATTTAAAGCAAAGGGGGGATGAAGGATGGTTGAAATCAGGAGGCTGGCCGAATGCACGATCGAACAAGCAGTAGTGGCATGGAACAAGGGGTTTGAAGGCTATCATTTCGACATGACGACAACACCCGACGCCTTCAAGAAGAGAATGGATCAGGAAGGGCTTTCAAAAGAATTATCCGTGGTGGCGTTTGACGGTGAGGAACCGGTGGGCCTTGTGCTGAACGGAATCAGGCAATCCGGAGACAGTAAAATCGGCTGGAACGGGGGCACCGGCGTTGCGGCAGCCTGGCGCAAAAAAGGCGTCGGCATCCAGCTGATGGAAGAGGCGTTGCGAATATTGGAAAGTCAGCAAGTCGACGTGGCGACGCTGGAAGCGATTAAAGGAAATGATCAGGCGATTGGGTTATATGAGAAACTTGGCTATGACATCGTGGATGAATTGCATTTCATGAATTTAAACGGTACTGTCGATCAAAAAGGGCCGGCCGTCTCAGAAGCGGTTAAAGTCAGTCAGGCTTCACCTGAAGAGATAGGCAAATTGCCGTTCTACCGGGGCGACTTCCCCTGGCAGACGCTGTGGCAAAGCGTCCGGGATGGACAGGCTCTGATCGCGTTTAATGAAAAAGGTAAAGCGGCCGGCTATGCATTGTTCCGGAAATTGAACGATGAACACGGCAAACCTTCCCGGACTTTATTGTATCAACTGGAAACGGCACCGGATGCAGCGGAGCGGGAAGGAATTACAGCGCTTCTGCTGAATGAGGTCTTCGGAAATTTCGAAGATGGCATCGGCCGGACGGCGGTCAATGTGCCGGTGGAAAGCAATGCGCTGACTTATGATACGTTGAAGAAATTTGGCTTCGAGAAAAATATAGCGCAGGTGTTCATGAAGAAAAAACTGAAATAAATTCTGATTCGATTAAAATGAAAAACCAGTGCAGTGAAAAAACTGCACTGGTTTTCTGTTAATCAACAAGCCTGGTTTCCGCACTTTCTTCCATTGCGTATTTCAGACTCAGCATTCTTATGCCGATTATGATCTTGATACTGCCATCGATTACCGCAAAAACCAGAAAAGGAACAGTCGTTAAAACCAGCCCCAATGCGCCGTTGATGATTGTAAGGACTGCCAGCAGAATCATCAGTTTGCCCTGCGAAAAATAAAACCCAATAAAATGGATGCCGACAGCGATGAGGATTGCCAGCCATACCACTCTCGGATGTTCAAAACCGATAAGCAATCCGCATAGCGTACATAAGATAACATTCAGCAGCATGGACAGATTATCCATTCTGTCCTGGAATTTCGTGTTTTGTCCGTAAGCCAGTTTACGATTAACAAAAGGAAAAGCAAAAATAAGGATATACCCGATGAAGAAACCGATTCCCAAAACAGCAGGCTGAATGAAGAACTCTCCTCCGGTCAGAGCGGAAGCGATGATGATCAAACCTATGTAAATCAGCCAGACACCGCAGGTCCTTTGAGTATTGTAGTGGCGCTCTTTCTGCAAAAGTATCCCTCCTTGAAATAAGAATCTAAAACTTATCTGATTTTTACGGGTCAATGAATAAAAAGTTTCTTAAACTTCAGTTTTTGATAAAAACATCCTGAAACAAAAAGCGAAACAGCTGCGTATAAAAAAGAAGCCCAACAAATTCTGCCGGACTTCTGGGTGGCATACTATTTTTGGTGTAAGGGTAAAGTGAGTTTGAAGTGAGGAGGCTTACAGCTCCACTACCTCAACTTCTTTTTTCGGGAATTTATTGGCGGCGCCGTGCATGACAGGGCCGACGAATTCGTTCAGCTTCCAGCCGTGCTCGATGGCAGCCGATACGAAAATTTTCGCATTCAGTACAGCGTCTTTCACGGACTGGCCATTAGCGATGTTAGCAGTGATGGCAGCGGCAAATGTGCAGCCCGCACCGTGGTTGTAATCAGTATCAGTTTTTGTTGTAGTCAGCAGATAATGCTTTTCGCCGTCATACAGAAGATCCGCCGCTTTTTCGTGCTTCAATTGCTTGCCGCCTTTGATGACGACAAATTGGGCACCGCTTGCGTGGATTTTTTCGGCAGCTGCCTGCATCTCTTCCACCGTATAGATGCGGCCGAGGCGCGACAGCTCTCCAGCTTCCACAAGGTTCGGCGTTACAATTTTTGCGTGAGGCAATAAATACTTGATCATTGCATCGACGTTTTCCGGGAACATGACTTCTGCTTCGCCTTTGCAGGCCATGACCGGGTCGATGACGACATCTTTGATGCCGGAAGCGGCAATTGCTTCACCGGCCGCCTGGATGATTTCAGCTGTCGGCAGCATGCCTGTTTTCAAGGCATCAACGCCAGTGGAAAAAGCGGTAGTCATCTGCGTTTTTACAGTATCGACCGGAATCGGGTGGACGCCGTGGCTCCAATTATTGTCCGGATCCATCGTGACGATTACCGTCAGCGCGTTCATGCCGTATGTGCCGTGTTCCTGGAACGTTTTCAGATCGGCTTGAATGCCGGCACCGCCGGAAGTATCGGATCCTGCTATAGTTAAGGTTTTTTTGAGTGACATGGATTAATCTCCTTTATATAGAAAGAATGTTTACTATGTTTTATTTTATCAAAACGTACTGTATTTACAATCCATTGGACTTTTGGGGCCATAAGAGGAGTGCTGACGTGAGGGTGCCGATTACTGCGAACAGCAGGGCGGAGCTTCCCATTACCCAATGGCCGCTTCTGAAAAGACCAAATGCGATAAGAAATGTTAAAATGGTAGCAATTACAATAATTGCACCCAGACAGCCAATTCCGGCGCTTTTCGCACTTTCAGGAGCACTGTCGCCTTTCGTCTTTGAAACGGTTTTGATTTTATCAAGCCAGTCAGCCATGGACATCGCTCCTTATATAGAAATATCGTACCACGACTATCAAATGAAAAAAACAGAAAGAGGGATGTCATTTGGCGAAGGACCCGAAACTGACTGAAATAGAACGCTTATTGGAAGAAATGAAAGGCAAAAAAGGGACAGAGGAATCAGGATTCTGGAAATCATTAAAAGTGATGATGGGCGTATTCCGCAACTCCTTTCTTGTCTTGATCCTTCTCGTCCTCCTGCTGCTCGTGGCCCTGCCGCTTGGAACATGGTGGATGATCCAGCAGGGCAGCACAGCGACCGAAAGCAAAAGTGCTTTCCTCGAGCGCATACAGGATCTAAACGAATTATCGACGGCGGAAGCCTATTCAAAAGTCATCATCAAACGTGAAGATAATAAAATCTTCGGCAAGGAAATCGGCATTGATCTGCCGGGCACGAAACGGGAGCTGCTGGTCGTGGTTCCAGGCGCGGTCCGTGCAGGCATCGATTTTTCGGAAATCACGGAAGATGATATCGAAGTGAATGATGAAGCGAGAACCGCTACGCTGACGTTGCCGAAAGCCGATTTCCTCGGAGGTCCGGAATTGTTCATGGATAAAGTCGAAATTTACAATAATGAAGGATTGCTCGCCGGTGGCCGGGATTTCCCGGAAGCCTATGAACTGGCGGAAGAAGCGAAGCAGATGATGCTGGAAGAGACCCGTGGCCAGGGCGTGCTGGAGCTGGCGGAAAGAAACGCGGCACGCTCTGTGGAGGAAATGTTCCAGCTGGTCGACTATGATGTAACGGTAGAGTTTGAAGAATAAGGAGTGGGCGCAATGGCTAAGAAGATTTTCTCCAACGACTGGCAGGAAGTGGTCGGCGAAGAATTTGGAAAACCTTATTATTTGGAGCTGCGTGAGTTTCTGAAAGAACAATATGAGACAGAGACGGTGTATCCGCCGAAAGATGAAATCTGGTCCGCTTTCGAACATACCGCTTACAATGACGTAAAAGTCGTCATTCTCGGTCAGGATCCCTATCACGGACCGGGGCAGGCGCACGGCCTGAGCTTTTCCGTCAAGCCCGGTGTAAAGATTCCGCCGAGCCTGCGCAATATGTTCAAGGAAATGAAAGAAGATATCGGCTGTGAAATACCGGGTAACGGCACATTGACCAAATGGGCGGACCAGGGCGTCATGATGCTGAATACTGTATTGACTGTGCGGCAGGGAGAAGCGAATTCACACCGGGGCAAGGGCTGGGAAACATTCACGGACGAAGTCATACGAAAGCTTTCTGCGCGGCAGGAACCCGTCATTTTTGTACTATGGGGCAAGCCGGCCCAGTTGAAAAAAGGATTGATTGATCTGGATCGGCATGATGTCATTGAAGCGCCGCATCCGAGTCCGCTGAGCGCGAGCCGCGGATTTTTCGGCAGCAGGCCTTATTCAAAAGTGAACAGCCTGTTACAGAAGCGCGGAGAAGCGCCGATTGATTTCTGTTTGGACTGACGGTGCCTGTGAAGGCATGTTAAACTATAGGACGAGATGTAAACGAAAGGGGGAATTTTGATGACTGTTGGACATGAACGGGTGATTGCTGAAATCGAAAAGCATGCTCGCCAGGCGCGTATGGGAGATTCGGCGAAAATGCGCGAATCACTGGCTGCCATCCGGGCATTGTGTGATTTGGTGCTGGAAGGTGAACAGCAGCCGGGCGCCCGGGCGCCTCGCGCGATTCCGCTGTCAGCATCCCCCGCGCCGCAGCCTGTACTTTCAGAAAAGAAACTGGAAGAAGACGGAGCAAACGGCGATTCGCTTTTCGAATTTTAATGGGAATGAGGAATAGACCATGCAATTTTTCTTGATTGCCGGAGCTGTCAACGCGTTACTCAGCGTAGCGTTCGGTGCATTCGGCGCGCATATGCTTGAAGGGCGCGTTGCTGATAAATACCTGGACACATGGCAAACGGCCGTCCAGTACCAGATGTTTCATTCCATCGGGCTGATCATTGTGGGAATTCTGATGAGCTCGACGCTGATTGGCTCACTCGGATCACTCAGCTGGGCCGGCTACCTGATGCTTGCCGGCATCATCATTTTCTCCGGCAGCCTGTATGTGTTGAGCCTGACAGGCATCAGCATACTCGGCGCCATCACGCCAATCGGCGGGGTCGCGTTCATCGCAGGCTGGGTCATGCTGATCATCGCTGCAGCGAAAGCATTGTAAGAAATAAAGAAAGCTGTCCGCAGGAGATGCGGACAGCTTTCTTTTGCTTGGAGAAAAATCAGGATGAGACACCGTTCGCTTCCAGCAAACCCTTTAATTTTGCTGGGTCATCGACTTTCAATGCCATCTGCGAAAATGATTTGGTTCTGCCGAAGAACAATGTCGCGAGCTGTGGCGTTTTGAAATCGATGACAAGCTGAGGTTCATGATTTTCAATATCTTTGGCCACGAATTCAATGGCATCTTTTTCGGCTTTTTCGCCCCAGCGGACAGCTTCGATTGTCTCGACAGGCACTCTGATTCTTTTCCCTAATCCGAGCGAGACCTTCAGTACGCCGTCTTTTATTGTCAGCGGGTTCAAGCGGATGGCCTGCATTTCGCCGATGAAATAAATGACAGAGTAGATGTTCAGGATCAACAAGATAACCGACAGTGCCGGCGACTGATCGTGGAGCCACCAGTGAATGCCAATCGTCTCAATGACGATGGCATGGATCAGCATGATATGGAAGGCGATAATACTCGTTTCTTTATGAAGGCTTATCGATTCAGCATTGTCCTCAGGCTTCTTTTTCCAGGTGAAAAAAGCGTAATAGAAAGCCAGCGCCTCCGATAAAATGACGGTAATGATCGGATTCGGCCTGACCCGTTCATAAACCGCCGGCATCAGCGTAAACAATGGACTGCCTGCTTGCTGTTTCATCGACCGGCGGATTTTCGGGACGTGCCAGGCCAGCAGGCCAATCAAGGCAATTTCCGCGAATAAAATCAAAGCTTCCAGACCAAGCCCTACATAGAAAAAGACTTCGAATGGCTCAAAGTAAAGCGAAGGGATCAACAGGCGCGCTAAGATGAACCCGGCTGCTATAAAACCGATGAATTGTTTGAGCGTCAGGCGGAAAGCGGCGAGAACAAGCAAAGGCGCAACCAGCGCCAGATCCAGAAGCGATCCGGTGACGACGAAATATGTTTCTTCAGGTATGGCGATGGCGGATAAAGGGGAATGGTAAAGCAGGAAATTGCTCATTAACACCAGGAACAGTAAAGCCAGTGCCCATTTCGCATAATTTGTCTGTCGCATCACAAGCATACAAACACCCCGTTTTTCTTTTAGTATACCCTCCAGTTGTCAGAAGATAGTGAATTGAATATGGCGAAAAAAGCACAGATGGAAATTTAATAAGGGCTGAGTTCATGGGAATAAAATCCAAAATAATTCACCGGAGAAACTGGGTGCGGAAATTTGTGTTTGAGGTGCGGAAAATGGATGCTGAGGTGCGGAAATCGCCTCGCGGGGTGCGGTCAGGAAAATCTGTCCCTAAAAAGAAAGAGAATAGAATGAATGAAAAAATTACTGGTAAAAAAAAACAGTGGTCCGTGCGCGGCCAGCCGCTCACGGACCCAGCAGTTTGCGGAAGCAGACTGCAGGCATTAAAAGGGTTTGGACAGGAGAAGAAGGATGAAAGTTATTGATGGTAAATGGATGAAATTTTTATCGCATAAATTCTGTTGCGGAGTTTGCACTGTTTGTTGCGGAAATCGGCAATTTAGTTGCGGTCGTAAAACAGCTAAGTGCTGATAATTTTATATGTATAATATTTCCACTAAAAATGACGCCTCTCAACTCCCACAAATAAGAAAAGCCGCCCAAAAGGCGGCTTTCATCGAATTGGCTATTAAACTTCCAAGAACTTGACGATTCGTTCTTTATCCAGGCGTGTGCCCACATAAAACGACCCGAATTCTGCATAACGCGCGCTGACTTCGTCAAAACGCATTTCGTAGATCAATTTCTTGAACTGAAGAACGTCATCTGCGAACAATGTCACGCCCCACTCGTAATCATCAAAACCGACAGAGCCGGAAATGATCTGTTTCACTTTGCCTGCGTAGCTGCGGCCGATTTTACCATGTGACAGCATCAGATCTTTGCGCTCGTCCATCGGCAGCATATACCAGTTGTCATCGCCGTCGCGGCGTTTGTCCATCGGGTAGAAGCAGATATACTGCGAACGCTGAAGTTCCGGATACAGACGTGCACGCACATGCGGGTTCTGGTACGGATCTTCGTCCGATTTGCCGGACAGGTAGTTGGAAAGTTCCACTACGGAAACGTAAGAGTAAGTCGGGACCGTGTAA
The DNA here is from genome assembly GCF_016820495.1 of Planococcus beigongshangi. Taxonomy (GTDB): domain Bacteria; phylum Bacillota; class Bacilli; order Bacillales_A; family Planococcaceae; genus Planococcus; species Planococcus beigongshangi. Next base: position 165,362 of record NZ_JADHDU010000001.1, read on the forward strand.
GCGACTAAAGTCAGTTTATTGTATTCCGTTTCAAGCTCGTTCAGCTCATCCATCGTTTCGCGCAGCAACATCAGCATCAAGTCGGCTTTTTGGCCAACGATTGAATACAAGGCATGTGCGCCGGTTTTATTTTCATCGGCCTGGTTGACTTTGTCCATGAATGCCTGATATTCGTCGATTGCGAATTGGCGCTCTTCGTCCGTCAGCATTTTCCAGGACACCCAGTCCATCGAACGGAAATCGTGGAGGACGTACCAGCCATCTAATGTAATTGCAGCTTCATTCATCTAATAAACACTCCTTCTAATGAAAATCTCTCATAACCCAGTTTATCATACCCACCCGCCAACTTCCTTCAAAAGAGGTGGCTGTCACCAATTTGCCATGACCATCGTTCCTTTTCAGGAAGTACGCCGTAAGGTAAAATGAAAAGCAAGCGAACGCTTTGAAGAGGAGAAGAAAACATGCCGTTATTTACCGAACAGAATGAGTGGCGTTTCTGGGACCAGTCCCTCAGCGCCAAAAATAAATCCGCGCTGGAATCATTTGCGGCGGACGATTTACTGTGTGAGTTGGTTGGCTCCGGAGCAAGCATTCCCACCATCCGCACATGGGTGCATGACGAAACGGTAGTGCTTGGCATCCAGGATCACCGGCTGCCGCATATCGACGAAGCGAATCAATTGTTGAAAGAAAGAGGCTTCACGCCGATCGTCCGGAATTCCGGTGGACTCGCCGTTGTTCTCGATGCTGGCGTCCTGAACATTTCCGTTGTCGTGTCCGAAGAGGAAAGTGCGATCGATATTCCGGAAGGCTATGAAATGATGCTGGAGCTGGTGCGCAATCTGTTTCCGGAAGCGGAGATCGATGCTTACGAAATCGTCGGCTCCTATTGTCCGGGTTCCTATGACCTCAGCATCGGGGGGCGCAAATTCGCCGGCATATCACAGCGTCGCATCCGAAAAGGCATTGCCGTGCAGGTCTATTTATGCGTCGAAGGCAGCGGTTCGGAACGTGCCGAACTGATCCGCGATTTTTACGAAACAGGCTTGCAGAATGAAGAAACAAAATTCTCCTATCCGACGATAAAACCGGAGACGATGGCATCCCTCAGTGAACTGCTTGAAAAAGAAATCACTGTCGCGGAAGTGGTCATCGATCTGTATAATCTGCTCGACAATCCGCAATTGAAGCCGCTGCAGCCTGAGGAAGCCGAACGTTATGGCTATTATTTGGAACGGGTCGTGGAGCGCAATGCAAAAATGCTTCGCGCAACTTGATAGGCTGAAGCGGTCTGATGTAAACTGACATACAATAGTAAAATTCTGGAGGTGCGCCTGTGGACTATGCAAAACAGAAATTAGCGGAAGAAAAAGTGTTCAAAGATCCGGTTCACCGATATATCCATGTGCGCGACCAGGTCATCTGGGACCTCATCAATGCCCGCGAATTTCAGCGGCTGCGGCGCATCAAGCAGCTCGGTACGTCTTATCTGGTGTTTCACGGAGCTGAGCACAGCCGCTTCAACCATTCACTGGGCGTTTATGAAATCGTCCGCCGTATTATGGATGATATCTTCCATAGCCGCCCTGATTGGGATGAAAGCGAACGTCTGGTAGTCCTTTGTGCGGCGCTGTTGCATGACCTCGGACATGGACCATTTTCGCATTCATTTGAAAAAGTATTCGATGTCGACCATGAAAATTTCACCCGTGAAATCCTGCAGGGCGACACGGAAGTGAACCGTATCCTGCAGAAAGTGGCGCCGGATTTTCCGAAGAAAGTGGCGGAAGTGATCGGCAAAACCTATGCCAATAAACAAGTCGTTTCATTGATATCGAGCCAGATCGATGCCGACCGCATGGATTATCTGCAGCGTGATGCCTATTACACAGGTGTGTCTTACGGTCATTTTGATATGGAGCGGATTTTGCGCGTCATGCGTCCGGTAGATGACCAGGTCGTCATCAAATCGAGCGGCATGCACGCGGTGGAAGACTATATTATGAGCCGCTACCAGATGTACTGGCAGGTTTATTTTCATCCGGTTGCGCGCAGTGCCGAAGTGATCCTCCGGAAAATCCTGCAGCGTGCCAAATATTTGAGCGGCCACGGTTATAAATTCGAGCAGCCGCCGACACATTTTCTGGCGTTTTTCGACAGGACGTTCACATTGAAAGAATATCTGGCGCTGGATGAAGGCGTGCTGATGACGTATTTCCAGTTATGGATGGACGAACGCGATCCGATTCTGTCGGACCTCTGCGACCGTTTTGTCAATCGCCGCCTGTTCCAGTATGTCGATTTCGATCCGGGCAAAGATTACAGGAAGCTGGGTGAACTCGCCCAATTATTCCACAAAGCGGGCATCGACCCGGAATATTATCTGATCGACGATTCGACTTCCGATCTGCCTTATGATTTTTACCGGCCCGGCGAGGAGGAAGAGCGCCTGCCGATCCACTTGCTCATGCCAAACGGCGACATCAAGGAATTGTCGCGCTTGTCGCAGATCGTCGATGGCATTTCCGGCAAACGCCGCACCGATTATAAATTGTATTTCCCGGCGGAATTACTGATAGATGGAAAAAAGAAGGAAATCAAACAGCAGATTCTTGAGCTGCTGAGAGAAGGAGGGGTTTAATTGCTCCAGGAACACGCAAAAATAGTGGATTTCATCTCCACGGCGGAAGGTGTAACCGGACGGAAGAAATTGCAGAAGATGATTTACATACTGAAGAAAATCGGCGTGCCGTTTCAGGAGAAATACGAATTCCACATTTACGGACCGTATTCAGAGGAATTGACTGCACGCATTGAAGAATTATGTGATATGGGGTTCATCCATGAACAGAAAGAAGATAAAAGCTCCTATGTGCAATACCGCTATACGGTGACGGATGAAGGGCTCGAGTTCCGCAACGCACTGGGCAAACCGGTGCTGGAGAACGCGGAGCACGCTGCGAAGCTGAACGGCAAAAGCGCTAGATTTCTGGAACTGGCGGCAACGCTGCTGTTCTTCGATGAGCTGGCACCGGCGGAACAGATTGCAAAGCTGCACAGCGTCAAAGGCAAATTGAATTTCACGCAGGACGAAATCAACGAGGCATACGCTTTTATCGAAGAATTGAGGAATTGAAAAAAGCTTCCGGAGAGGAAGCTTTCGGGTGGTGGTGCTTTTCTTGGTGTCCAGACTCCAACGGGCCAACTCCTCGGTTCATAAGCCAGCCCAGCTGCGCGGTCGGGACCGCTACGCTGTTCTGTCTTATGACTTTCGGAGCTGAACGGCCGTTGTCGCTTTTCTTTTGTCCAGACTCCAACGGGCCAACTCCTCGGAATTAAGCTGTCCTTCCTGTGCGGCAAAGAACGCCGCTTTGGAAGTTCATCTTAACTCTGTCGGAGCTGAACAGCCGTTGTCGCTTTTCTATTGTCCAGACTCCAACGGGCCAACTCCTCGGTTCATAAGCCAGCCCAGCTGCGCGGTCGGGACCGCTACGCTGTTCTGTCTTATGACTTTCGGAGCTGAACGGCCGTTGTCGCTTTTCTATTGTCCAGACTCCAACGGGCCAACTCCTCGGAATTAAGCTGTCCTTCCTGTGCGGCAAAGAACGCCGCTTTGGAAGTTCATCTTAACTCTGTCGGAGCTGAACAGCCGTTGTCGCTTTTCTATTGTCCAGACTCCAACGGGCCAACTCCTCGGTTCATAAGCCAGCCCAGCTGCGCGGTCGGGACCGCTACGCTGTTCTGTCTTATGACTTTCGGAGCTGAACGGCCGTTGTCGCTTTTCTTTTGTCCAGACTCCAACGGGCCAACTCCTCGGAATTAAGCTGTCCTTCCTGTGCGGCAAAGAACGCCGCTTTGGAAGTTCATCTTAACTCTGTCGGAGCTGAACAGCCGTTGTCGCTTTTCTATTGTCCAGACTCCAACGGGCCAACTCCTCGGTTCATAAGCCAGCCCAGCTGCGCGGTCGGGACCGCTACGCTGTTCTGTCTTATGACTTTCGGAGCTGAACGGCCGTTGTCGCTTTTCTTTATTGATCCGAAAACAGCTTACCCTTTGTTCCGTAATCAGACTTCTTCATGTCTTCGATGAATACGACAACGTTCTCGACCGGGGCGCCGGTTGTTTCAGAAACAGCTTCCGTGACTTTTTCGACAAGCGCACGTTTTTGATCTTCCGTTCTTCCTTCGAGCATTTTGACGGTTACGTATGGCATAATGGACACAGCTCCTTTTCTTTAGGTTCCACTTTATCATAGCAGAATGGAGGGAATGTACACATGTCGAACAATGAAAAACCAAAACAAAAACTGGGTTTCACCATCATAAAAGACGATCCCACCGATGGCCATAAAGGCTACGGCATCGGCTCCCTGTCTCTTGAAAACGTTTCGCCGCTGTTCATCGATGTGGCTGAACAGGAAGCTTTCATCGACATTGGTGCCATGCACGCACGAAGCCAAGTCGAAAGAGGCATCAAATTCACGACCAATCCTGAAGACTCAGCAGGCGGCAAGGATTACTGGCTGATCTGGATCACCATCGATTTCAATCCGGAAGGCCCGTATTACGCTGGAGTTACGGCTTGTGAAATGGTCGTCAACCGCGAAAAACGCCGTGGTTATAAGATTTTGGCGGATCACGTCAACCGCATGGATAAATCGATGAAACGCAGAATCCTGGTCGACAATATGGATGCACCATCAAAGCGGGTGCTTGCGGAATACTTGCGCAGCCACAACCCTGAAATGTGGAAGAACAGTGCAGAGCAGCTTCATACCGAATTGGATGCTTGAAAATAATAAAGAAGAGAAAACTCCAGCCGAAAAGGGCTGGAGTTTTTTAGAGAAGAAATATTTGTCTGAAATAATGTCTTTCCTCGTTATTCGGTCATGCGATCTCAGGAAATGAATGATAGGAATTTGCTTATGACGGTAATTTTAAATCATGTATGTACAATTTATGACTTTTGAATTTGGGTATAACAGGCAGTTGAAGTTACAGGGGAAACGCAGTACACTAGGGGTACAGCTTTTAAATAGAAAGCTAGGACACCTGTCGGCGAGCAAGTGGCGTGAGCGATTGTGAACAAACCCAAGCCCAATGCCTCATGTCACTTGCAACGCTAAACAGGAATAAAAAGGTTTTCTGTGCAGGGAAATATTCTCTGTGCAGAAAGCCTTTTTATTTTCCGCATAAAAGAATGGCAGGCGGGTAAAGAAAACTGTCTGAAAAATGTTATTGCACTTTCAGCGAAATCACTTATACTTTTTTAAGTGATTACTACTATGGAAGAAAAAGGAGTTTGATTATAGATGGCAGGATTCTGGTATACAGAAAAGCAGACTGAGAATTTCGGGATTACGATGAAAATCAATAAGACCCTTCACACGGAACAAACGGAATTTCAATACCTGGAGATGGCAGAAACCGCTGAATGGGGCAATATGCTGTTTCTTGACGGCATGGTCATGACTTCTGAGAAAGACGAATTCGTCTACCATGAAATGGTTGCGCACGTTCCATTATTCACACACCCGAACCCTGAAAATGTACTGGTGGTAGGTGGCGGTGACGGCGGCGTCATCCGTGAAGTGCTGAAGCACCCTTCTGTCAAACGAGCGACGCTTGTCGATATCGACGGCAAAGTGATCGAGTACTCGAAGAAATTCCTTCCATCGATCGCATCCGGCCTTGAAGATGCACGTGTCGAAGTGATCGTCGGCGACGGTTTCATGCATATCGCTGAATCTGAAAACAAATACGATGTGATCATGGTCGATTCGACTGAACCGGTTGGACCTGCTGTGAATTTATTCACGAAAGGCTTCTATGCCGGGATTTCAAGAGCACTGAAAGAAGATGGCATTTTCGTTGCGCAATCTGACAACCCGTGGTTCAAAGCGGATTTGATCGAGCAGGTGCAAAAAGATGTCCGGGAAATTTTCCCGATTACGAAATTGTATTTGGCGAACATCCCCACTTACCCAAGCGGACTGTGGGCATTCACGATCGGTTCGAAGAAATACGATCCGTTGACTGTGCCTGCTGAGCGGTTCCACGAGATCGATACGAGATACTACACGAAAGAATTGCATAACGCGGCATTCGTTTTGCCGAAATTCGTGAAAGATATGGCAGGCGAATAAAGATGAGATTCGACGAAACGTATTCAGGCAAAGTGTTTATTGGAAGCCATCCGAATTATGAAGAATCGAAGGCGGTTTTATACGGCATGCCGATGGACTGGACAGTAAGCTACCGTCCGGGTTCCCGTTTCGGCCCGAATAAAATCCGTGAAGTGTCGATCGGCCTGGAAGAATACAGCCCGTATCTTGACCGCGAACTGGATGAAGTGAAATTCTTTGATGCAGGCGACATTCCGCTGCCATTCGGCAATCCGGAAAAATCCTTGCTGGAGATTGAAACCTATGTGCATACGCTGCTTGCCGACGGAAAAATTCCGATGGGCATGGGCGGCGAGCATTTGGTGTCACTTCCGGTCATGAGAGCAGTGGCCAGCAAATATGACGATTTGGCGATCATCCATTTCGATGCCCACACGGATCTCCGTGAGCATTATGAAGGCGAAGAATATTCGCATTCGACGCCGATCCGCAAAATCGCGGATCACATCGGACCGGCGAATGTCTTTTCATTCGGCATCCGTTCCGGCATGAAAGAAGAATTCGCGTGGGCAAAAGAGCAAGGCATGCACATTTCGAAATTCGAAGTGCTGGAGCCGTTGAAGGAAATCTTGCCGACGCTTGCGGGACGTAATGTCTACGTGACGATCGATATGGACGTTCTCGATCCGGCGCATGCACCGGGTACAGGCACAGTCGATGCAGGCGGCATCACATCGCGTGAGCTGCTCGCTTCCATCCATGCCATCGCGGCATCGGGTGTAAATGTGGTCGGATTCGACCTCGTCGAGCTGGCACCTGTATACGACCATTCCGATCAGACGGCGAACACGGCGAGCAAGCTGATCCGTGAGATGATTCTGGGTTGGGTGAAATAAAGAAAAGCGAAATCTAGACACGAACACAAATCAATTTACGAGCCGGCCGGCATATTCGCGGCCGGCTGTTTTTCTGTTTTATTTGGAATCGACGATAAACGGTTAAGAATCGACGATAAACGCTTGAAAATCGATGATAAACCGGAAAGAATCGACGATAAATGTTTCAGAATCGACGATAAACATTTCGCCGGCGCAAATAGCTTATCCCCAGAAAAGAGATTAGCTGCTTTTCATTTATGTCGAAATTGAAACTTAATTGAAAAAAGCCGATTACTCAGGCTATAATATAAAGGTTATCAACAAACGGGGAGGCGGTAATTATGGAAAAATCAGTGAATATTAGCCTGACGACAACCATCCGCCAGCCGGATATGGAAGAGCAAGTGATGAAGCTGCAATCCCGCGGTACGCTGACGGAAAAAAATAATCGCCGTTATCTTAAATACCAGGAGCAGCAGGATGAACTTGAAATCCGGACTATTGTGAAATTCAATGAAGAAGAAGCAGTGATCATGAGAAGCGGTGGGCTTCAGATGAGGCTGCCGTTTTTATTGCATAAAGAACAGACGGGGAACCTGACAAACGCGCAGGGGTCGTTCATGCTTACAACGACCGCACACGAGTTGTCGGTGAGCGGCAGTCATTTTAAAGTCCGTTATGATATGGCACTGGGTGCTGAACATGTCGGCGAATATGAAATGGAAATTCAATTTATGGAGGCTAAAAAATGAATGCAGTTGAGAAAGTTGAGCATGCCATTAAATTGGCGATAGCGGAAGCGGTAGAAAAAGCAGAATTGACTGCGGATCCGGTGGAAGTCCATCTGGAATCACCGAAAGATAAAGCGAACGGTGATTATGCGACGAATATTGCTATGCAATTAACGCGCGTTGCAAAAAAAGCGCCGAAATTGATTGCTGAAGCGATCGTTTCCAATATTGACAAGGAATCAGCGAATATCGAGAAAATCGAAATCGCGGGTCCTGGTTTTATTAATATCACGATCAAAAAAGATTACCTGCTGGACGTTGTGAAAACAGTTTTGGAACAGAAAGAAGAATATGGCCGCACGAATGCTGGCGCCGGTGAGAAAATCCAGGTCGAGTTTGTTTCCGCAAATCCGACAGGAGACCTTCACCTGGGGCACGCGCGCGGTTCGTCCGTCGGTGATTCGCTGTGTAACGTGCTTGATCTTGCGGGTTATGATGTGTCCCGTGAATATTACATCAACGATGCCGGCAATCAGATCAATAACTTGGCGCTGTCGATTGAAGCGCGTTATTTTGAGGAGCTTGGAAAAGGTGACAGCATGCCGGAAGACGGCTACCGTGGCCAGGATATCATTGATATCGCAAAAGCACTCGTTGCGGAGCACGGGGACAAATTCCTGAACGTGACACACGAAGAGCGTTACGCAGAATTCCGCAAACACGGTCTGAAAGTGGAACTTGCGAAACTGCAGAAGGATTTGGCTGATTTCCGCGTTGAATTCGATGTCTGGTTCTCGGAAACTTCCTTATATGAAAATGGCAAGATTGACGTGGCATTGCAAAAACTGCGTGACAATGGCCATATTTTCGAAGAAGGCGGAGCAACCTGGTTCCGTTCGACGACATTCGGCGACGACAAAGACCGCGTGCTGATCAAGAACGACGGATCATACACATACTTGATGCCGGATATCGCTTATCATGAAGATAAGATTTCACGCGGTTTCGAAAAACTGATCAACGTGTGGGGAGCCGATCACCATGGCTATATCCCGCGTATGAAAGCTGCGATCGAAGCGCTTGGCTATGACCGTGACACGCTTGAAGTGAGCATTATACAGATGGTTCAATTGTATAAAGACGGCGAAAAGATGAAAATGAGCAAACGTACCGGTAAAGCGGTGACGATGCGTGAATTGGTTGAGCTGGTTGGCCTTGACGCTGTCCGTTATTTCTTCGCCATGCGTTCAGGCGATTCGCATATGGATTTCGACCTGGATCTGGCGGTATCGCAATCAAACGAAAACCCGGTTTATTATGCGCAATACGGCCATGCCCGCATCGCTTCGATTCTGCGTCAGGCAGAAGAGCAAGGATTCACGGCTTCAACAGAGCGCCTTGAATTATTGGCGACTGAAAAAGAAATTGATGTGCTGAAAAAAGTCGGCGATTTCCCTCAGGTCATCGCGGACGCTGCGAAACAGCGCGCGCCGCATCGTGTGACGACTTACATCCAGGAACTGGCTTCCCAGTTCCACAGTTTCTATAACGCCAATAAGGTTTTGGATGCATCGAATGAAGACATGACCCGGGCACGTCTTGCGTTGATCACCGCAGTGAAGACGACACTTGCCAACGCACTCAAAACTGTCGGTGTTTCTGCACCGGAAAAAATGTAAGAGACATTCAGAAAATTTTCTGTATAATGAAATAGGATAATAAAATTGAATATCAATCATAAAGGTGCTTATGTCTAAGAACATGAGTTAAAAGGGAAGCCGGTTCGAATCCGGCGCGGTCCCGCCACTGTAAGTGTGAGCTGTCTGTCGAATGCCACTGGAATAAAATCCGGGAAGGTGCAGAATGCAATGATCACGAGCCAGGAGACCTGCCTTTATGGAACACCCATAAGCTTGCGAGGACAGGCTGGATGCGCATGTCTTTTTATGGCGTCCTTTCAGACCTCCCGCAAGTATTGTGGGGGGTCTTTTTATTTATCTGAGCAGCGACTGGCGGATACCCCCTCCGCTGGATCATTGCTGAACCGCAAATATGGAATTGGAGGAATACATAATGAAGAAGTTTTGGAAATTCGGGTTAAGTGCAAGTTTGGCAGCAGTATTGATGGCTGGCTGCGGTGGAGAAAACACGGCAACCGAAGAACAGGAAATCGAAACACCGGCAGAACCGCCGACGGAAGTGGCGGAAGCCGAGTTTCCTGTGACATTGACTGATGCTATGGGCACAGAGGTGGTAATTGAAGAAGAACCGGAAGCGATTGTATCAATGATTCCTTCCAATACAGAAATTGCCTATGAACTGGGATTGGGCGACAAAATCGTGGGTGTATCCGATTTCGACAACTATCCTGAAGAAACTGCGGATGTGGAAAAAATCGGCGGCCAGGAATTCAACGTTGAAAAAATAATCAGTTTACAGCCGGATATTGTATTTGCTCATGAATCCGGTCTTGGAATGGGGACAGAAGGGCTTGAACAGCTCACGGACGCGGGACTTACAGTATTCGTTGTCGAAAATGCAGAAAGTTTCGATCAAGTGTATGACACAATCACTGTCATCGGCCAAGCTACAGGAGCCACTGATGAAGCGGATGCACTGGTGGAACAAATGGAAGTGCAGGTTGAAGAAATCACAGAACAGGCAAGCAATGTAGAAGAAACCAAAGCTGTTTTTGTGGAAGTTGGAAGCGACCCTGAGATTTTTACAACTGGCTCAGGAACTTTCATGGATGAAATGCTGCAAATCATCAACGCTGAAAATATAGCAGGCGATCAGGAAGGCTGGGTCAGCATGGATCCGGAAGCTGTTGTAGCAGCCAATCCTGATGTGATTGTGACTACTGAAGGCGGCTATATCGAGAATGCTGAAGAATTGATCAAAACGCGAAGCGGGTTTGCAGAAGTTACAGCGGTTCAGGAAGATGCTGTCTACAGTGTCGATTCGGATGCAGTAACGCGCTCGGGTCCACGGTTGACAGTGGGCTTGCTTGAATTGGCACGCGCCGTTTACCCGGAGGTCTTCAGTGAGTAAAAATGTTCTGGCATATATCGTTTCTCTGTCGCTTTTAAGCGGAGCGATTGTGCTGGGTGTAACGATCGGCACGGTTTCGATTTCACCTGTCGTTTTATGGAATCCGGCATCGGATGAAGCAGCAGCCAATATCCTTTGGAATATCCGGATGCCGCGTGTGGTTCTGGCAGGTCTTGTCGGTGCGGCTCTTGCAATAGCAGGAGCAGCATTCCAGGGTCTTTTGAAAAACCCGTTGGCCGATCCTTACACTTTGGGAGTGTCTTCCGGTGCCTCTGTCGGCGCCGTGATGACACTCTTTTTCGGCATTTCGATCCCTTTTCTCGGTTCTTTCACGCTTCCTGTAATGAGTATGATCGGTGCGTTACTGACCATGATTTTGGTTATGGGTTTTGCCCGATTGGTTGACCGGTCGATGAAAATGGAGACTGTCATTTTAACAGGCATCATCTTCAGTTCGTTTCTGGGATCTGTCATTTCGCTGATGATTGCTTTAACCGGAGAGGAATTAAGACAGATTATCGGCTGGCTGCTCGGCAGTGTTTCGATGCGGGGATGGCCGTATGTTCAGATGGCTCTGCCTTTTATTCTCGTCGGCTCTTTCGTTCTGTGGCTGAACCGGCGGGAATTGAATGCTATGCTTTTCGGTGAAGAACGTGCGCAGCATCTTGGTGTGGATGTGAAAAAAAGAAAGTGGTCAATATTGATCGGCGGCTCGGTGCTGACCGGAGCAGCAGTTGCGGTGTCCGGTACGATCGGATTCGTCGGATTGGTCGTACCGCATATGACGCGACTAGTATGGGGGTCTGATCATCGCCATTTACTCCCTTTATCATTTATCAATGGGGCGGCGTTATTAATCGTCTGTGATCTTGTAGCGAGAACGATTATTTCGCCGACTGAATTGCCGATAGGGGTAATTACAGCATTTATAGGAGCCCCTGTATTTGCCTTTATATTTTTCCGCCAACGCAAGGGAGGAACAGCAAATGCTTGAAATTAGGAATTTGTCAGGCGGTTATGGAGAGAAGAAAATTATTGAAGATGTTTCTTTCGAAGTGGAAAGAGGCACAGTACTCGGAATACTCGGTCCAAATGGCAGCGGGAAATCGACGCTGATGAAGCTCATGAGCGGGGTATTGCCTTTTGAAAATGGAATAGTATCGATTGATGGAAAAAAAATTACTGACTTCCCGCCGAAGGAGCTTGCCAGAAAAATGGCGGTTCTCCCTCAGCTTCATGTCCATGCTTTTTCGCATACTGTCCGTGAAACGGTATCACTTGGAAGATATCCCCATCAAAGCGGCTGGTTTTCCTCCTGGTCGGAAGAAGATGAACGGGCAGTTGTTGAAGCGATGGAGCTGATGGATATCAGCCATTACGAAAAGACGCAAATTGATCAATTGTCGGGCGGGGAACAGCAACGGGTTTTTGTAGCTCAGGCACTTGCACAAAACGCTTCGATTTTATTGCTTGATGAACCGACGAACCATTTGGATATCAATCACCAAAAAGAATTACTTGATACCATCAAGAAGCAGGCTATTGAAAAAGACTTAACCATCGTTTCGATTTTTCATGATATTAATCTGGCTTCCATGTACTGTGATAAATTATTACTGCTGGATAAAGGAAAAGTCTTCCGTATCGGGGAACCGCATGAAGTGGTCAAAGAGCATTACGTGGAGACTGTGTACAAAACCAGGGTCAGCAATCACCCGCACCCGGAATTGCCGAAGCCGCAAATCACTTTGCTGCCCAATGTAAAAAGAAATATCTCCATGACACAAATCAGAGCAGAAGAATTTTCTGTTTCTGCGGAAATGGTTTTATTCAAAAGCAGCATTCCATTAAAAACTGTTTCTTCTGCAATAGTGAATCCGGGCGCAGGCTGGTTCCGAAATTTCATGAACCGCCATGTTGATGCTGCTTATAATATCGATAACAGCCTTGAGGAAATGAAGGCATTTATTGAAAAAAATGGTTTAAAATCAACCGATACAGTAGGCATGATGACAGCAGTGCAAACCCGGCACGCCATTGTGAAAGAATATGAAGGTCCTTTTGGAACCATCGTCATTGCAGTTACAGCCGGTGTAGGCAATGGAGTTGATGTGTCCAAAGCGGTTGAGCGGGCTATGCATGTCGGCACGATCAATACCTGGATCATGGTGAATGGGTCTTTGTCTGATGAAGCTTTTATCCAGGCGATGATTACAGCGACTGAAGCAAAAACAAAAGCTTTGCAACAGGAGCAGGTATTGGATCCTTTGACTGGTACAATTGCAACAGGAACTTCAACGGACAGTTGTCTTGTGGCCTCAACACAGCAGGGTGAATATTTGCCTTATGCGGGTCCTGTAACAGAAATCGGTAAATTGATCGGCCTTGGCGTATTTGAATGTACAGTGGAGGGCATCAAACTTTATCGGGAGGCAAAGAAGGCATGATTTTCCATTTACTGGCGATTACGCTTGGTTTATTGCTGGATCGTTTGATCGGTGATCCGCCGCATTGGCCGCATCCTGTTCGCTGGATCGGGAATTATATTTATAAAGTGACCCAATTATTAAATAAAGGTCCTCATGCTTTTCGGAATGGCTTCCTGTTAGTAGGGTCACTGATCGTCATTGTTTTTGTGGCCGTTTCAGGTGCCGTATTCCTTGCCTATTCGACCCATCCCGTTTTCGGCGTTGCAATAGAGGCAATTTTGATTGCCACAGGTTTGGCACAAAAAAGTTTGCAGATTGCTGCCGAAGAAGTTTATAAACCTCTGCTGGATAAAAATCTGCCAGAAGCACGTCAAAAGCTGTCATGGATTGTTGGCCGGGATACGCAGCATCTGGACGAAAGTGAAATTACTCGCGGTGTGGTGGAAACCGTGTCAGAAAATATCAGTGATGGCGTGACGGCACCGTTATTCTGGGCGTTTTTGCTGGGAGCTCCCGGATTATGGATCTATAAAGCGGTCAATACATGCGATTCGATAGTAGGTTATAAAAATGAGCAATTTCGGCAATTCGGCTTTGCATCTGCCCGCCTGGATGATGTGCTGAATCTTATTCCGAGCCGGATCACAGGATTGCTGATCTTGCTGCTGACAGTGAATAAACGAAAACTGACGATGCTGGAACGGATAAAAGAGTGGATTCAATATGCCCCGAAGCATCCGAGCCCGAACAGCGGCTGGCTGGAAGCGGCAACTGCTGTGCAACTCGGGATTCAGCTGGGGGGCGAAAATTCCTACGGAGGAGTTTCTTCTTTCAGGGCATATATGGGCACACCGGTTTATAAACTTGAAGCAGACCATATCAGAGAAACGGTGGTCCATATGCAAATTGCGGCATGGGGATTTTTCATCTTATTTGCGATAGGGGGAATAATAATTGAGTTTGCCTAATCACGGTGCCAATCCATTGATTCTTTATAAACAGGCAGGGATTGAGCCACCTGAAAACTTCCTGGATTTCAGTGAAAATATCCATCCATTTGGTCCGCCTGCATTTATAGAAGAAAATTGGGCCGGATTTTATACATTATTGAATACATATCCTGACCCGGACGCTGAACCGTTCCGAACCGCGGCAGCTGTCTACCATCAAATAGAGAAAAATCAGCTCGCTGCTGCAAACGGTGCTGCCGAAGTGTTCACTTGGCTTGCCAGACGCTATCGCGGAAAACAAGTGGCGCTCCTGGAACCGGCGTTTTCCGAGTACCGCAAAACTTTGGAAGCAGAAAATGCAGTCATCAGAGAAATTCAATTATCTTCCGACAGTGACTGGCAAATGACTGCTGCTGGAATCAATTCACACTTAAGCGGCTGCGAGGCTTTGTACATTTGCAATCCGCATAATCCTACCGGGCTTTTATTGACAGCAGAAAAACTGAAAGAAATCGCGGATCACTGCGCTGACGCAAAGTGTGAATTGGTCATAGATGAAGCTTTTGTCGATTTTATCGATGAGGAAGCATCATTTACTGAACATTTGTCTTCCTGCCCGCATGTTATCATTGTCCGTTCAATGACAAAGATGTACGCAATCGCCGGTTTGCGCTTGGGCTATGTAATGGCAGCACCTCGAATTATAGAAGAATTAATCGAAGGCGCAGCCCACTGGAATGTCAACGCTTTGTCTGCTTCAATCGGATCCCGCTGTTTTCCATTAAAAGATTATCGCGAAACCATCAGGCAAGCTGCCAGTGAAGAACGAAGGAACATGATGCAGTTCCTGGCAGAAAAAAATTGCCGCTTCACAGATTCCAGAGCCAATTTCCTTTCATTCTGTTTGCCGGCAGGCAAAGATCCGGATCTTTTTTTTCAGGATATGCTGAAAAAAGGAATCGTCTTGCGTCACACCTATTCATTTAAGGGCATGGATGGACGCTGGTTCCGCATAGGCATGAAAGCGGACACAGCGATGCAGCGTCTTCGAAAGGAGATGGCCGAATGGCTCGCGCAAAATTGATCTTCATCAGCGGCGGAGTGCGCAGCGGAAAAAGTGCCTATGCCGAATCGCTGGTCCGCGATTTTTCCGCGCAGCGAAAAATCTATCTGGCGAGTGGACGCGCCGGCGATCCCGAAATGACGGAGCGCATTGAGCGCCACCGCAAAGACCGTGAAATGGACGGCTGGCATACAATCGAACAGCCAGTCCGTATGGAAGAAGTATTGCCGTATATTCTAAAAAAAGACGCGGTGCTATGGGATTGTGTAACCACCTGGCTGGCGAACGAATTATATGAAGGCTGGGAGCGCAATGAAATGTGTTCGGAAATTCCAGGATGCATGGAACAGAAATGGATCCAGCTGCAGGACACTTTGCTGAAGCTTCTGGACACGGCTGAATTTTTGACAGTCGTTTCGAACGAAGTGCTGGATGATTTTGTCCGGGATGATCTGTACATGCGCTGGCTTGGACGTATCCATATCTGGCTTGTGAAGCAAGCGGACCAGGCTTTTGAAATGGAGAACGGCATGGCGTTCAGAAGGAAGTGAAGAGATGCGAGGAGTAATGATTCAAGGAACGTCTTCGGATGTCGGGAAAAGTATGATCTGTACAGCTTTCTGCCGAATATTGTCGGATCAGGGCTATTCGGTGGCACCGTTTAAATCACAGAACATGTCAAATAACTCCTATGTAACGGTGTTGGGTGAAGAAATTGGCCGTTCCCAAGGGATTCAAGCGGAGGCTGCAAGAACAGTCGCCAAGGTGGAAATGAATCCGATTCTCTTAAAACCGGAAAATGACATGAAATCCCAAGTCGTGTTGTTCGGCAAAAAACTGAAAGCGATGGACGGCATGAAATACCGGGACGAATTTTACGGGCAGGGCTTGGCCGCAATCGAAAAAGCCCTGGCTGAATTGGAGAAAAACTACAGCCACCTTGTCATCGAAGGGGCAGGAAGCCCGGCGGAAGTTAACTTGAACGATCGGGATTTAGTAAATATGAAAGTTGCAGAATTGGCGGATGTTCCGGTTATTTTGGTGGCTGATATCGAACGCGGCGGTGTATTCGCTTCTATAATCGGGACGCTGGCTTTGGTTCCGAATCCTGAACGGATCAAAGGCATTCTGATTAATAAATTCAGAGGCGACATCGATTTATTTGAAAATGGCATTGAATTTCTGGAAAATTATACGGGTTTGCCGGTGCTCGGAGTTATCCCTTATCTGTCAAAACATGAAATCGGCCAGGAAGATTCGCTGGGGATCAGGGAACTCGCAAAAATCAAAAACGATGCCCCTATTCGGATTGTCGTCTGCAAACATCCTTATTTATCAAATTTTACGGATATCGAACCGTTTTTACTGGAACCGGATGTCTCAATCATTTGGGCAGATTCAATAGAAGACATCGGCGTTCCCGATATTTTGATCTTACCCGGAACGAAAAGCACCATTGCAGACCTGCGTTTCTGGAAACAGCAGGGTCTGCAGGAAAAGCTCGAATCTTTAAAAGGAAATATTTGGATTGTCGGCTTATGCGGCGGTTTTCAGATGCTGGCGGAAACTCTGGCTGATCCATCAGGTTACGATGGAACCATTGCAGAAGAAGAAAGCGGATTCGGATTGATTGCAGGAATGAGAATTGAGTTTGCGGAAGAGAAATGGGTAGAGCGACGAACCGGTAAAACTGTGCTTACTGGCCGGAAAACGGCTGTAACCGGCTATGAGATCCACAGCGCCCGCGTTCAATCTTCACAGTGGCCGCTGATCGAATACCCTGATGGCAATGAAGGCTATTTGCACAACCGGATACTCGGTACGCATCTTCACGGATTATTTGATTCAGCTGAGTTCCGCTCAGCTTTTCTGGAGCCTATCCGGATTGCGAAGGGATTGCCGATTCCTGATTCAGTAATCGAATATGATCGCTTTGATAGATGGGCGCAGCATGTGAAAAAACATATCGATTGGCAAAAAGTCGAACAGTTACTGGGGGAAAGCTGATGAGCAGGAACTTAACAGTTGGTTTGTTGCTGGCATTGCAGTTTTTCTCGGTAATTCCCGTTAAAAAAAATTTACCGATGGAAAAAGCACAGCTGACGGCGATGTATGCCGTGTTGCCATTGCTCGGACTGTTATTTGGCAGTGTGCTCGCTTCTGCAACGCTGTTAATCAGGGAAACAACAGATGTCAGTTCGCTGCTCATGGCTTTTGTAATAGTTGCAGGAAGCATCATTTTGACCGGCGGCCTCCATTTGGATGGGCTGGCTGATGTCGGAGACGCTTATTTTTCCTATCAGGACAGGGAAAAACGCCTTGAAATCATGGGGGATCCGCGGATTGGCGCATTTGGTACAATGGTGTTGATTCTTTTTATGATCGGTAAAGTCATTGTCATCAGTGAAATGGCTATGAACATTTCGTTATGGACCATCGTTTTTATCCCGATTGTTTCAAAAATCGGTTTGATGCTGCTTTTCAGCTCAACCGCTTCCGCAAAAAATACAGGGCTTGCCGCTTATTTTCAAAAGTCGGCTGACAGAAAACGAATTGCAGGAGCCGCTTCGATCTGGCTTTTGATTGTTGCGACGGCAATGGTCTTCCTGATGGGGTGGCAGATAACTGGAGCTTTATTGATTGCTGCTGCAATTTTTTCTGTTATTTACCGGCAGTGGTGCCGGAAAAATTTCGGAGGCGTCACAGGCGATTTGTTCGGCGCTTATGTGGAAGGAACGGAGCTGCTGTTATGGACGATGCTTTTATTATTCATTTGATTCGCCACGCGCCAACCGCTGGCAATTTGAAAAAACAGTATATCGGTTGGACCGACGAACCGGTTTTGCCGTTCGAAGCGGTGGCGGATTTCAGAACGAAGAAAGTATGGGGCAGCGATTTGCAGCGCTGCCGGCAGACAGCTGAAAAGCTGTTTCCGTATGCTAATTACACAGCTGACCCGGATTTCCGCGAATGCCATTTCGGCGATTGGGAAATGAAAACTTATGAAGAACTGAAAAATGAACAACGTTATCGTAACTGGATAGATAATCCGGGGAAGCTTTCCCCGCCGGGAGGCGAAAGTTTCAGTAAATTGGCGGAGCGGGTCGATAAAGCTTTTGGACGCCTTCCGGAAGGAAATGAATTTACGATTATCATGCACGGCGGACCGCTCCGTTACATGCTGGCATGTGCGCGTGGACAGGAGTTTCAGGAGCAAATTGCGTTGCATGGTGATTGCCATACACTTGTATGGAGCAGCCGGAAAGCGTTTGAGGAGAGAGCAATATGCACATCATATTCGGCGGCGCCTTTAACGGCAAACGTCAATACGTAAAAGAGCGTTTAGCTGGAATGGATGTTTCCTGGCATGAAGGCCGTCTGCCGGAAACGGAAAATGGGAATGGCTTCATCGTAATAGCTGGTTTGGAACTTTGGGTAAAAGAGCAGCTTGGCCGAGGCGTCAATGAAGAACGGATCCTCGTACAAGTGAAAAAAGCTGTGGCTGAGATGCAGCAGGATCATTTTTGGGTTTTGACCGATATGAACCGCGGTATTGTTCCGGCAACTGCGCTGGAGCGTGAAATGCGGGATGTCATCGGCAGGCTCTATCAATATCTGTTTGCACAGGCGGAACAAATTACACGCATTTGGTACGGTATTCCACAAACAATTAAAGGGGCGGATCAAAATGAAAATTTACACAAAAACAGGAGATAAAGGGCAGACAGGTTTAATCGGTGCGCGGGCAGATAAAGATTCGCCGCGCATTGAAGCATACGGCACGATCGACGAAGTCAATTCTTTCATCGGCAAAGCGATGACCGAACTCGAACCTGAAAAATATGCGGATTTGTTGGTGGATCTGGAAGCCATCCAAAATGAATTATTCGATTGCGGCGGCGATTTGGCGGATGTCCGCAACAAGCCGCAATATAAAATGACGGAAACACCTGTGGAAGTTCTGGAAAAGCGCATCGATGAGTTAGTGGAAGAACCGCCTTTACTGGAACGCTTTATCCTGCCGGGTGGTTCGCCTGCAGCGGCGACGCTTCATATCGCACGCACAATTACGCGGCGCGCAGAACGACAGACCGTTACATTGATGAAATCAGGCGAAGATTTTCCGATGGTGGTCCAGCGCTATTTGAACCGCCTTTCCGATTATTTATTCGCGGCGTCTCGTGTTGTCAATTCACGTGCCGGTGTGCGGGATAACGAATACGTTCGAAGTGCAAAAGTGTTCAAAAATGTCGGCCAGGCAAAAAAGGAAAATTAATATGGCTACGAAGAAGATCGCGCTGGCCGCTTTATTCATCAGCTTATCTGCAATCGGCGGAATGGTGAAGATTCCGCTCGGCATCGCATCCATCGCGCTGGACTCGATGCCGGCAATTATTGCTATACTGTTTTTATCGGCACCGCTTGCGGGAGTTGTGGCGGCTTTCGGGCATATTGTTTCAGCATTGTTCGGCGGCTTTCCGCTCGGTCCTTTTCATGTAATCATCGCTGCTGAGATGTGGATTGCCGTTTGGGTATTCGCCAAAATGCATGCAGCGGGTTTGAATAAATGGAAATGGATCATCTTTATCGGCTTGAACGGAATTGCGGCGGCTGTCCCTTTTTATTTTCTATTATCGCCGGCATTTTTCTATGCCTCCGTTCCAGGTCTGATCATTGCTTCTGCCATTAATGCGGGAGCAGCGGGAATTGTCATGCCCTACATGAATAGATTCAGAGAGAGGGCATTTTGATGCGGCATGAATTGCAATTGGATGGCTGGATCATTACTACAGATAATTCAGCAGGAATCGGTGAAAAACCGTTGGATGCAGTAAAAGCTCCTGCTTTTATTACCGCCAAATTCGCGGCTCGTGTAGCATTGCTGGAACAATGGGCAGCAGGAAGCGAACCGCAGGCAGTGCTGCTTCAGAACTTTAGCGGTGCGAGCCAGTGGGGCCGGTATATTGCCGGTATAGAAGAACTTTTTGAGGAAGCTGGCTTGGACCTCATCCCCATTACCGGCAGTTCAGAAACGAATATGGAAACTTTGCAGTCAGGAATTGCCGTCACGATGCTGGGGAAACGCGTGCGAGATATCGGATATTCGGATTTGCAATGGTTCGCATACGGAATGCCGCTCGCAGGCGATGAAGTTTTGAAAAATATTGATCAAATCGCTGACTTGAAGAAAATTCACGGGGCTGTCCAACAAAAAATGATCAGCAGGCTGTGGCCAGTCGGTTCCAAAGGAATTGCGGCTGAAGTGGAGTTGATGATGGGCAAAGCTGTTTCGGTGACGGCTGATCTCGACCTCGTGGCTTCCGGAGGTCCCGCTGCTTCTGTGCTGATCGGGATCCGCGAAGAGAAGGTTGAAGCGGCAAAAGAGTATCTTGGCGAACCTTTTTATCCTTTATTCTTTAAATAGAATGACGAAGCATCGCCTTGAGCGATGCTTTTTTGTTTTTGCTGTTTTAAATTAAAAATGAAAACCCTTTCAATAGAACTATTGACTGAATGCTCATTCATATTTTAATATAGAACTAAGCATCGACAATCGATGGGAGTTCACGTAAACTTTGAATAAGGATTTTTGGAATATATTTTTAAGGGGGAGTACCAATGGAGCCATTGCTCATCGCTAACTGGGTCTTGTTTTTGGCTGTTACGGCATACGCAGTTTATCTGTTCATCTATCTGCTGAAATCACGCTATGATTACATCAAGCTTGGTAAGAAAGTGGAATTCGAAGATAATTTCAACGAACGTATCCGCAAAGTCATGGTCAACGTTTTTGGCCAGAAAAAATTAATGAAGGATAAGAAAAGTGGGACCATCCACGTCATGTTCTTCTATGGCTTCCTGCTTGTTCAAGCCAGTGCCATCGACTTTATCATCAAAGGCTTGGCACCAGGTTCTCATTTACCGCTTGGACCGCTCTATCCGGCATTTACATTTTTCCAGGAAATTGTTACTTTAACAATCCTGGTTGCCGTAATATGGGCGTTCTACAGACGTTATATTGAAAAGCTGGTACGTCTGAAACGAGGCTGGAAATCAGGTCTTGTATTGATTTTCATCGGCGGCCTGATGGTTACCGTTCTTGTAGGTAATGGCGCCGGCATGGTCTGGCAGGGCCACGAAGCAGCTTGGACAGAGCCGGTTGCATCTGTATTCGCAATGGTCTTCGGTGCAGCTTCGACGACAGTTGCCGCAACGATCTTCTATGTTATGTGGTGGGCACATCTATTGTTCCTGTTGACATTCCTTGTTTATGTACCACAATCTAAACACGCTCACCTGATCTTCGGACCGGTCAACACCTGGTTCCACCGGGTTGACCATGTCGGCCGCTTGAAGCCGATCAATTTTGAAGAGATGGAAGAAGCGGATGATGACGACCCGGACGCCATGCCTTCATTCGGTGTCGGCAAAATCACGGACTTTACACAAGCGCAGATGATCGACTTCTATGCTTGTGTGGAATGTGGACGATGCACGAATATGTGTCCGGCAACTGGCACAGGGAAAATGCTGTCGCCAATGGATCTGATCACGAAACTTCGCGATAACCTGACAAATACAGGTGCCGTAATGACCCAGAAAAAACCGTGGGTGCCGGCAATGGCATTCAGCAACACACAAGGGAATCAGCTCGCGATGGCTGCCGGCGCTGAAGGCGTTACAATCGATGACCTTTACAGCCCGAGCCTGATCGGCGATGTAATCACAGAAGAAGAAATCTGGGCATGCACGACTTGCCGTAACTGTGAAGACCAATGTCCGGTTATGAACGAGCACGTCGACAAAATCATCGACCTTCGCCGTTACCTTGTAATGACGGAAGGAAAAATGGATAAGGATGCTCAACGCGCGATGACCAACATCGAGAAGCAGGGGAATCCTTGGGGTCTTAACCGTAAAGACAAAGAAAACTGGAGAGATGCACGTGAAGACGTTCATATCCCGACTGTCAAAGAAATGAACAAAGCCGGCGAAGAATTCGAATTCCTGTTCTGGGTCGGTTCAATGGGCTCATTCGACAGCCGCTCTCAAAAAATCGCTTTGTCATTTGCTCGCCTGATGAACGAAGCGGGAGTGAAATTCGCAATTCTCGGCAATAAAGAAAAGAACTCCGGTGATACACCGCGTCGTCTCGGAAACGAATTCCTGTTCCAGGAACTGGCGACAGCGAACATCAAAGAGTTTGAAAAAGCGGAGATCAAGAAAATCGTTACAATCGATCCGCATGCATACAATATCTTCAAAAACGAATATCCGGATTTCGGCTTCCAGGCTGAAGTCTATCACCACACTGAAATGCTGTTCGAATTATTGCAGCAAGGCAAGCTGAAACCGAAATACGCAGTCAATGAAAAGATTACTTTCCATGATTCCTGCTACCTCGGCCGCTACAACGATGTCTACGACGCACCGCGTGAGATCCTGAAATCGATCGAAGGCGTTGAACTCGTTGAGATGGTCCGCAACCGCCAGGACGGCATGTGCTGTGGCGCAGGCGGCGGATTGATGTGGATGGAAGAAGATGCCGGTCACCGCGTCAACGTTGCGCGTACCGAACAGGCACTTGAAGTCAATCCGACGATGATTTCTTCCGGCTGTCCGTACTGCCTGACAATGCTGTCAGACGGAACGAAAGCGAAAGAAGTTGAAGAAACAGTAGGCACATACGATGTTGCTGAACTTCTGGAAATGTCGATCTTCGGCAATGAAACACCGATGCCGGAAGAGACGATTGTTCAGTAAGATTCAATAAATATTGCCAAAACTTGCGGAATTCTATAAGATGAAAGATAAGAAGAGGGAGTGTAAAAGCTCCCTTTTTTCACGAGAACTTGTCGAGCGAGCGTTCGGTCACCCAAAAATCCGGACGTCATCAGGCGATTTGATTTGTGACGAAGCTAGTGAGGCGAAGCCGAGGCAAGTATTGCCTGTCACTAATTATAGAAGCGGGGAACCCTTTGAAGCTAGTAAGGCATTGGAATTTTATCAGCGGTTTTTTAGAGTTTATCAGCGGTTTTCAGAGGTTTATCAGCGATTTTTTGGCGTTTATCAGCGATTTTTTAGAGTTTATCAGCGATTCTGGTATTTATCGTCGATTCCAGGAAATAAGCCACATCCAATATTTTTTCATTCCATTTGAAAACGTTTACAACGATAGGGAGGAAAATAATCATGGCAAAAACAGTTATCATTGATGGCGCACGTACAGCATTCGGAAAATTCGGTGGTGGGCTGAGTTCAGTTACAGCAAGCGACCTCGGGGCAGCAGCGATCAAAGAAGCGATGAACCGCGCAGGCATCCAGCCGGAAGATGTACAGGAAGTCATCATGGGCAACGTGCTCCAGGCGGGCCAGGGACAGATTCCCTCAAGACAGGCTGCATATAAAGCGGGCATTCCATATAACGTTAAATCGGAAACCATCAATAAAGTCTGTGCTTCGGGTCTCCGTTCAGTGACGATGGCCGATCAGATCATTCGCCTCGGAGACGAGGAAGTGATCGTCGCAGGCGGCATGGAATCCATGTCGAATGCACCTTACTACTTGCCGAAAGCCCGTTGGGGTCTCCGCATGGGTGATGCGCAAATGATCGATGGCATGGTTCATGACGGATTATCGTGTTCATTCCATCCCGATAAAGTCCATATGGGCACTTATGGAAACTCGACGGCCGAAGAGCATGGCCTGACGCGTGAAATGCAGGATGACTGGTCTGTCCGTTCACATGAACGGGCATTGAAATCGGCTGGCATTTTCGCTGAAGAAATCACGCCGGTCGAAGTGAAACAGCGTAAAGGGGATCCGCTTCAAGTAAAACTGGACGAAGCACCGCGCAAAGGCACGACTGCTGAAGCGCTGGCGAAATTGAAGCCGGCATTCGGCAAAGACGGCACGATTACAGCCGGCAACGCACCGGGCATCAATGACGGAGCGGCGGCGCTCGTATTGATGAGCGAAGAACGTGCGCAAAAAGACGGCAAAACGCCGCTTGCTTATGTGCTGGCACATACAGAAGTCGCAGTGGAGCCGCATCGTTTCCCGGAAACGCCGGGTCTTGTCATCAATGAATTGTTGAAGAAAACAGGCAAATCATTGGAGGATATCGACCTTTTTGAAATCAACGAAGCATTCGCGGCAGTTGCACTGGCGAGTTCGAAAATCGCAGGACTGGATGCAGAAAAAGTTAATGTCAACGGCGGCTCTGTCGCACTTGGCCACCCGATCGGCGCAAGCGGCACACGCATCATCCTGACGCTGGCATATGAGTTGAGACGCCGCGGAGGCGGCATCGGAATCGCTGCCATCTGTTCAGGCGGCGGACAAGGTGATGCAATTATGATTGAAGTTCCCAAGGAGGCAAAATAAGCATGGCAATTCAGAACATGATGGTGATTGGCGCCGGACAAATGGGTTCCGGCATCGCGCAGGTTTGCGCACAGGCAGGATTTAATGTGAAATTGAACGATATGAAACAGGAAGCATATGACCGCGGGATTGAAGGCATCACGAAAAACCTTTCCCGCAACGTTGAAAAAGAGCGCATGACCGAAGAAGAGAAAATGGCGGTTCTTGGCCGCATCACCCCTTCGCTTGATTTAAAAGACGCACATGATGTCGACATCGTCATCGAAGCCGCTGTTGAGAATATGGAAATCAAACACAGCATTTTCAAGACGCTTGACGAAGTGGCGCCGAAGCACGCGATTCTTGCGACGAACACATCTTCACTTCCGATTACGGAAATCGCAGCTGTGACGAACCGTCCGGAACAGGTGATCGGCATGCATTTCATGAACCCGGTGCCGGTGATGAAATTGGTTGAAATCATTCGCGGCCTTGCGACAACGGATGAAGTTTATAAAACAATAGAAGAAATGACATTGAAACTATCGAAGACGCCGGTGGAATGCAACGACTTTCCTGGATTTGTTTCGAACCGAATCCTGATGCCGATGATCAATGAAGCGGTGTTCACGCTTCAGGAAGGCGTCGCGACGAAAGAAGCGATCGACAGCATCATGAAAATGGGCATGAACCATCCGATGGGACCGCTTGAACTGGCTGATTTTATTGGCCTGGATACGTGCCTGTACATCATGGAAGTGCTTCATGAAGGCTTCGGCGACAGCAAATACCGCCCAAGCCCATTGCTGCGTCAATATGTGAAAGCCGGATGGCTTGGCAAGAAAACTGGCCGCGGATTCTACGAATACAATTAATCGAGGGGGGAACCCGCAATGGATTTACATTTTACAGACGAACAAATTATGATGCGCAATATGGTGCGTGATTTTGCAAAGGAAGAAATCGCCCCTTTCATTGAAAAGATGGAAGAAGGCGAATTCCCGAGGGAAATCGTAAAGAAAATGGCGGGACTGGGCCTCATGGGCATCACAGCTCCTGAAAAATACGGCGGATCGGAAATGGATTTCACTTCCTATATCACGGCCATCCACGAATTATCGAAAGTGAGCGGCGTGGTGGGAGTCATCCTTTCGGTGCATACCTCCGTCGGCACGAATCCAATCCTGCATTTCGGAACCGAAGAACAGATTGCGAAATACGTGCCGAAACTTGCGAGCGGTGAATACCTCGGCGCATTCTGCCTGACTGAACCAGGCGCCGGATCCGATGCCGGCAGCCTGAAGACGAAAGCGGTTCTTGACGGTGATGAATACGTGCTGAACGGTTCTAAAGTGTTCATCACGAACGGCGGTGAGGCGGATACTTACATCGTCTTCGCTTCGACGAAACCGGAAGCCGGATCTCGCGGCATCTCCGCATTCATCGTCGAAAAAGATTACCCGGGCCTGATCATCGGCAAAGATGAGAAGAAGATGGGTCTTCACGGTTCCCGTACAGTGCAATTGACGTTCGACAATATGCGGGTGCCGGCTGAAAACCTGTTGGGCACGGAAAACAAAGGCTTTTCCATCGCGATGGCAAATTTGAACGTCGGTCGCATCGGCATCGCTGCCCAGGCGCTTGGCATTGCGGAAGCGGCATATGAGTACGCGGTTGCCTACGCCAAAGAGCGTGAGCAATTCGGCAAGCCGATTGCCCAGCAGCAGGGCGTCGCGTTCAAACTTGCGGACATGGCAACTCAGGTCGAAGCGGCGAAATTGCTCGTCTACAATGCAGCCAGCCTTTATTCCGAAGGCAAGGATTGCAATAAAGAAGCGTCGATGGCGAAACTATATGCATCGAAAGCCGCCATGGATATCGCGATTGAAGCGGTCCAGGTATACGGAGGCTATGGCTATACAGAAGATTATCCGGTGGAGCGACTGTTCCGCGACGCCAAAGTGACGGAAATCTATGAAGGCACGAGTGAAATCCAACGTATCGTCATCAGCAAACAACTACTAAAATAGCAGGGGGAAATTGACAATGAATTTCAAATTAAGCGAAGAACATGAAATGATCCGTAAAATGGTGCGCGACTTTGCAGTGAACGAAGTGGCGCCGACTGCAGAAGAACGTGACGAAGAAGAACGTTTTGACCGTGAAATTTTCGATAAGATGGCGGAACTGGGCCTTACGGGTATTCCGTGGCCGGAAGAGTACGGCGGAATCGGTTCCGATTACCTGGCATACTGCATCGCGGTTGAAGAATTGTCACGCGTCTGTGCTTCAACTGGCGTAACACTTTCTGCGCATACGTCGCTTGCGGGCTGGCCGGTATATACATTCGGGACAGAGGAGCAGAAACAGAAATACCTTCGTCCGATGGCGGAAGGCACGAAAATCGGTGCTTACGGTTTGACTGAACCGGCTTCAGGTTCTGACGCTGGCGGCATGAAAACTTCCGCTAAGGAAGACGGCGACCACTACATCCTGAACGGTTCGAAAATCTTCATCACAAACGGCGGCATCGCAGATATCTATATCGTTTTCGCAGTGACTGATCCG
This sequence comes from Planococcus beigongshangi, assembly GCF_016820495.1. Taxonomy (GTDB): domain Bacteria; phylum Bacillota; class Bacilli; order Bacillales_A; family Planococcaceae; genus Planococcus; species Planococcus beigongshangi. The sequence goes on from NZ_JADHDU010000001.1 coordinate 192,525, forward strand.
ACTTCAAAACATAAAGGGACGACTGCGTTTATCGTAGAAAGCGGTTTCGAAGGTTTCTCGGTCGGCAAAAAAGAGCGCAAACTCGGCATTCGCTCAAGCCCTACAACTGAAATCATTTTCGATAACTGCCGCGTACCGAAAGAAAACATGCTCGGCGAACTTGGCCAAGGGTTTAAAATCGCGATGCAGACACTTGACGGCGGACGTAACGGAATCGCTGCACAGGCAGTCGGAATCGCTCAGGGCGCAATGGACGCTGCCGTCGGTTACGCGAAAGAGCGTGAGCAATTCGGCAAGCCGATCGCTGCAAACCAGGGGATTTCCTTCAAACTTGCGGATATGGCGACTTCGATCGAAGCTTCACGCCTGCTGACTTACCAGGCGGCATGGCTTGAGTCGAATAAATACTCATACAGCAAAGAATCGGCGATGGCGAAATTGATGGCCGGCGACACAGCGATGAAAGTTACTGTAGAAGCAGTCCAGGTATTCGGTGGTTACGGCTATACGAAAGACTATCCGGTTGAACGCTTCATGCGCGATGCGAAAATCACGCAAATCTATGAAGGCACACAGGAAATCCAGCGTCTGGTCATTTCCCGTATGGTCACTAAATAATCGGAGGCAGGCCAATGAATGAAAAGCGTGCAATACAGTCTTCCGTTAAAGATGAAAGCCTGATCGAAAAGCGCCGGGCGCAGATGATCCGCGGTGCTGTCACGCTTTTCAAGGAAAAGGGCTTTCACCGGACAACGACACGGGAAATCGCCAAAGCCGCCGGTTTCAGCATCGGCACTTTATATGAATACATCCGGACAAAAGAAGACGTTCTTTATCTCGTTTGTGATTCGATCTACGACGAAGTGCATTCACGCCTAGGTGCGGTCGATCTGAAAAATGGTTCAGTCGAGGTGCTTGTAACGGCGCTTGAACATTATTACGGTTTGATCGACGAAATGCAGGATGAATTCGTGGTCATGTATCAGGAGTCGAAATCATTGCCGAAGGATGCGCTGGAATATGTGCTGAAAAAGGAAATCGAAATGGTTTCCCTTTTCGAGCGCCTGTTGACGGAATGCGCCGAGCGCGGCCAATTGAATCTGACACCGAAAGAAATCGTATTGGCGTCTCATCATTTATTCGTTCAGGGCCAGATGTGGGCATTCCGCCGGTGGGCCCTGCGCGATTTCACCATAGAAGAATTCATCAGTATGCAAACGAAATTCCTTATGCAGGGGATGGCAGGGGAAAAAACCACGATAACAGGGGGCTATTAATAAATGGCTACAATCCAGGAAACAAAAGCGTATCAGCTGAAAAATCACATCCGTTTCGTGACGGCTTCGAGTCTTTTCGATGGCCATGACGCATCGATCAACATCATGCGCCGCATTCTGCAGGCAAGTGGAGTGGAAGTGATCCATCTCGGACATAACCGTTCGGTGGAAGAAGTCGTCAATGCCGCAATCCAGGAAGACGTGCAGGGAATCGCAATTTCCTCTTATCAAGGGGGCCATGTCGAATACTTCAAATATATGTATGATCTGCTGCAGGAAAAAGGCGCCGGCCATATCCGCATCTACGGCGGCGGCGGTGGTGTAATCCTGCCGCGTGAAATACAGGAACTTGAAGAATACGGCATCGCCGGCATCTTCTCTCCGGAAGACGGGCGTAAAAAGGGCCTTCAGGGCATGATCATGGAGATCGTCGAGGAATGTGATTTTTCAACGATTAAACCAGATCAGCCAATCGAAGGGTTAGCAGCGGACAACCCGGTGGCACTTGCAAATTTCATCACGGTTGCCGAAGAAGCGCATACGCGTGAAGTCGATACGGACGAATTGCTGGAAGCGGTTCGGGCCCGTTCGAAACACACCCCGGTTCTAGGCATCACTGGAACAGGCGGCGCCGGGAAAAGTTCGCTGACGGATGAATTGATCCGCCGTTTCCTCTCTGAACTGCCGGATAAGAAAATTGCGATCCTGTCGATTGACCCGACAAAACAAAAAACAGGTGGCGCCCTTCTCGGTGACCGTATCCGCATGAACGCCATTTTCAACAACCGTGTTTTCATGAGAAGCCTTGCGACACGGGGTTCGCGCTCAGAGCTTTCAGGCGCGATCGGTGACGTTTTGGATGTCGTGAAAGCGGCAGGGTTCGATCTGATCATTGTTGAAACAAGCGGCATCGGACAAGGGGATGCGGAAATCGCCAACTTCTCCGACGTATCGATGTACGTCATGACAAGTGAATTCGGTGCACCTTCACAACTTGAAAAAATCGACATGATCGATTATGCCGATTTGATTGTCATCAATAAATTCGAGCGCAAAGGTTCTGAGGACGCGCTTCGCCAAGTCCAGAAACAATTCCAGCGCAGCCATCTGTTATGGGATAAAGATTTGGATTCGATGCCGGTATTCGGTACGATCGCGAGCCAGTTCAACGATAAAGGAACGAACTCGTTATTCGCAGCTTTGGTTGCTGTCGTCAATGAAAAATGCGGCACAGACTGGACAACGGATTACGAGCAGTTCGTCAAAACACAAAAAGAGAATTTGATCATCCCGAACGAGCGCCGTTATTACCTCCGGGAATTGACGGATACCGTTCGCGGCTATCATGCGAAGGCGAATGAGCAGGCAGCCTTCGCGCGCCGTCTCTTCCAATTGGAAGGTGCGATCGATGAAGTGAAGAAAAACGCACCGGATGATGCATTGGTGAAATCACTCGAATCATTGGCCGAAGGCGTTAAAGCCGAGCTGACCAACGAATCAAAACGCATCCTTGAAAACTGGGATGCACTGAAAGAAGCCTATACAGGCGATGAATTTGTGACAACGGTGCGTGACAAGGAAATCCGTACGATTTTACGCACGGAAAGCTTATCAGGCTTGAAGATTCCGCGTGTCGCTCTTCCGAAATTCGTGGATTATGGTGAAATCCTGAGCTGGGTTTACGCTGAAAACGTACCGGGTTCATTCCCTTATACGGCTGGGGTGTTCCCGTTCAAACGTGCAGGTGAAGACCCGAAACGCCAGTTTGCAGGCGAAGGGACACCGGAACGTACAAACAGAAGATTCCATTATCTGTCAAAAGACGATGACGCGAAACGTCTGTCGACGGCATTTGATTCTGTAACGCTTTACGGCGAAGATCCAGACCACCGTCCGGATATCTACGGCAAAGTCGGCGAATCAGGGGTGTCCATCTGTACACTTGACGATATGAAGAAATTATATGACGGCTTTGACCTTTGTGCGCCGTCGACATCCGTGTCGATGACGATCAACGGCCCGGCCCCGATCATCCTGGCGATGTTCATGAACACGGCAATCGACCAGCAGGTCAAGGTGAATGAAGAGAAATTCGGCCGTCCGTTAACGATGGAGGAATTTACAGAAGTCCGTGAAAAGACGCTGCAAGTGGTGCGCGGAACGGTTCAGGCCGATATCCTGAAAGAAGATCAAGGTCAGAACACATGCATCTTCTCGACTGAATTTGCGCTTCGGATGATGGGCGATATCCAGCAGTACTTCATCGACCATAAAGTGCGCAATTATTATTCGGTGTCGATTTCCGGTTACCATATTGCGGAAGCTGGAGCGAACCCGATTTCACAGCTTGCGTTCACATTATCGAATGGTTTCACGTACGTGGAGTATTATTTGAGCCGCGGCATGAATATCGATGACTTTGCACCGAACCTGTCGTTCTTCTTCTCGAACGGCCTGGATCCGGAATATACGGTGATCGGCCGTGTGGCTAGACGCATCTGGGCAATCGTCATGCGCGACAAATACGGTGCCAATGAACGCAGCCAGAAACTGAAATACCATGTTCAGACTTCAGGTCGCAGCCTTCATGCGCAGGAAATCGATTTCAATGATATCCGCACGACGCTGCAGGCATTGATGGCATTGCAGGATAACACGAACTCGCTTCACACCAACGCTTACGATGAAGCCATCACGACTCCGACGGAAGAATCCGTTCGCCGCGCAATGGCGATCCAGATGATCATCACGAAAGAGCATGGCTTGTCGAAAAACGAAAACCCGCTGCAAGGCGCATTCATTGTCGAGGAACTGACGCAGCTGGTGGAAGAAGCGGTAATGCAGGAATTCGACCGCATCAACGACCGCGGCGGCGTTCTTGGCGCGATGGAAACGCAATATCAGCGCGGTAAGATCCAGGAAGAATCGATGCATTACGAAATGCTGAAACATACAGGCGAATTGCCGATCATCGGAGTCAACACTTACTTGAACCCGAATCCGCAATCGGATGAAGACATCAACTCGATGGAAATCGCCCGTGCCACAAAAGAAGAAAAAGAGACGCAAATTGCGAATCTGCGTGCTTTCCAGGAGCGCAACGATTCGGCTGAAGCACTTGAACGCTTGAAGCAGGTCGCTAAAACCGGCGGCAACATCTTCGAAGAATTGATGGAAACTGTCAAAGTGGCGAGTCTCGGCCAGATTACGACTGCCTTATACGAAGTCGGCGGGCAATATCGCCGGAATATGTAAGAGAGTGGAGTGGAAACCCGTTTGCATCCAGGTGCAGGCGGGTTTTTCATATGTCGAAATGGTGGGAATCGGGTGTTCGGGGTTTTAGTTCCTGCATTTTCTCAGGCACCCTTTCCGTATCCGCAAAGTGATTCGATATATTCAGGAAACTTCGTTATAATAGAAGGAACTAGTCAGCAGGACATAAAGGATGTTTTAAATCATGCCGAAATATTTAAATTACCTTATCGTTATTCTTTGTATCATCTTGATCGTTTTTCTGTACAATAGGGCATTGGGTTCGATTCCGTTTATCATCCTGTCATTGTACTTGTTCTATTACGGCTGGAAAGTATTGGGGAAAAGAAAAAACAAGTCACGGTAGCGGACTGCAGAGACTTTGTATATAATGAATTAAGTTAAGAGAGAAGAAGGGACGTGGACTAATTGAAATTACGTGAATTATCCAGAGAAGAACTGATCGAAGAGTCGTTTGTCGACTTAACATATGCATTATTGGAAGAAACTCATGAAACAAAAACATACCCGGAAATCGTTGAGGAAATTGAGAATTTGCTTGGACTTTCGAAAGAAGAGATGAAAGCGCGCCTTGTACAATTCTATACGGATATGAATATTGATGGACGCTTCCTGATCCTTGGCGAAAACCGCTGGGGCCTTCGCGAATGGTATCCGGTCGAGCAGATCGAAGAAGAATCGGCTCCGACTGTCAAAGCCCGCAAGAAGAAAGCTAAAGTTGCGGATGACGAGGAATTCGACGAAATGGACCTTGAGATGGAAGACGAACTCGATTTTGATGATTTCGATGAAGACGACGAAGATGAAGACGATGAGGACATCACACCGAAACTTGGTGAAGAAGTGGAAGTTCTCGACTTTGATACAGTTCCGGATGAAGACGAAGATGAAGAGGATGTCGACGTACTTGTTGAAGACATCGACGGAAACATCATTGACGAAGATGAAGACGATGAAGATGAAGAAGACGAGTTGAAGTAAGCTGAACTTTTTTTACCTTGACTTTAACCGCTGGTCCGGATAAGATTTTACTGGGCTCCTTAAAATAGGAGATTGATTCGGAACAGTTTATGCGCTCCCTCTGCACGCAGCAGGAGGGGCGCTTTTTATTTTTCCCCGGGTCATATAAGTTGGAATAAAAAAATAAAAATATACCGCTTCGTCGCTTTGGACTAAGCTCCCGCAATAAGCCGAGAAAACCACTCGTCTTATTGCTCCGCTCCGTCCTGGCGCGCTCCTTCGCTGGAGTCGACTTCTGGATATAAGAGAAAATAAGTGGACTCTTGAAAAAGTATCTAGCTGTAAAACACTCGGGCGAATACCCGAGTGAGCGAGCTCTATCACAATCGCATTTTATAAACCGATCCTCTCTGCAGTGAACTTCCTGAAGATATGGAGTAGAACAGCGAAGACTCCTGCGGCTTAGCGACGCGACCGATACACCGCAGGGAGCGAAGCGGACGAGGAGGATTGGGCGGGAGCCAAGACATTGTCCGAAGCTTGCGAGGGCAAGTCTTTGCGACGAAGCAGCGCAGCGATGCAGGAGCACGGGTTTTGGAAAGCGAAGCAGTTATGCGGAATATCGATTATTTAAAATTATTAATTCAGCTTATAAAGCTAAGTAAACCATCTTCTTTCAAAATCGAGGAGGAAACAAACATGACAAAGTATATTTTCGTAACCGGCGGCGTAGTATCGTCGCTTGGCAAAGGAATCGTAGCCGCTTCGCTGGGGCGTTTATTGAAAAACAGAGGGTTGAACGTAACGATCCAGAAATTCGATCCGTATATCAATATCGATCCGGGCACAATGAGCCCCTATCAGCACGGGGAAGTCTACGTGACGGACGACGGCGCGGAAGCCGACCTGGATCTTGGCCACTACGAGCGTTTTATCGACATCAACCTCAACCAGTATTCGAACGTGACGACAGGGAAAGTCTACTCGACCGTCATCCAGAAAGAGCGCCGAGGTGATTATCTTGGCGGAACGGTCCAAGTGATTCCGCATATCACGAATGAAATCAAAGACCGTCTCCTGCGTGCTGCGAAAACGGCGAAAGCTGACGTTGTCATCACGGAAATCGGCGGGACAGTCGGGGATATCGAATCCCTTCCGTTCCTGGAAGCGATCCGCCAGATGAAATCGGATCTTGGACGCGAGCAGGTCATGTATGTCCACTGTACGCTGATTCCGTTCCTGGGGGCTGCAAAGGAAATGAAGACGAAACCGACCCAGCACAGTGTCAAGGAATTACGCAGCCTGGGTATCCAGCCTAACCTGATCGTTGTCCGTACGGAGCATCCGGTGCCGCAGGATATGAAAGACAAAATTGCGTTGTTCTGCGATATCAAAGCGGAGGAAGTAATCGAATCACGCGATGTCGATGTGATTTATGAAATCCCTCTCCGCCTGAAAGAGCAAAACATGGACCAGATCGTTCTGGATCATTTCGGCATCGAAGCGCCGGAAGCGGAAATGGGCGAATGGTCAGAGCTTGTTGAAAAAGTGAAATCCTTGAAGAAGACGGTCCGCATCGGACTGGTCGGAAAATATGTCGAGCTGCAGGATGCTTATATTTCTGTAGTGGAAGCAATGAAGCATGCCGGTTTCGCTTTCGATGCTGAAATCGAAGTGGACTGGATCAACGCCGAACACATCACCGCTGAAAATGCGGCTGAACTGCTGAAAGACTCTGACGGAATCCTTGTTCCTGGCGGATTCGGCGACCGCGGTATTGAAGGCAAGATCGCTGCGATCAAATATGCGCGTGAAAACAAAGTGCCGTTCTTCGGTATCTGCCTCGGCATGCAGCTGGCTTCTGTTGAATTCGGCCGCAGCATCCTCGGCATGGATGACGCCAACTCTTCCGAATTGAATCCGAAAACACCGTATCCGGTCATCGATCTGTTGCCGGAGCAAAAAGATGTTGAAGACCTCGGAGGCACGCTTCGCCTTGGACTTCAGCCTGCCAAATTGCAGGAAGGGTCGAAAGCACATGAAGCTTACGGCGAAACATTGGTTTACGAACGCCACCGTCACCGTTATGAGTTCAATAACGAATACCGCGAGCAGTTTAAAGCAGCCGGCTTTAAATTCTCGGGCACAAGCCCGGATGGCCGCCTTGTCGAAATCATCGAGCTTGCCGATCACCCATGGTTCGTGGCGAGCCAGTTCCACCCGGAATTCATCTCACGCCCGAATCGCCCGCAACCATTGTTCCGTGAATTCATCAAAGCTTCTTTGGATAAGAAACAAGTGTAAGACAAAACAAAAGCCTTTCCGAAATATGTTTTCGGAAAGGCTTTTGTTTATTCTGCCAGCATCTCTTTGATCATCAACTGAATGCTGTGATAGACATACAGCGCCGCCATTGCATGAGGCACGATGGGACGGCCGCCGGTTTCACTTGTCCTGATGCCTTTGTCGATGCCGAGCGACAGGAAGACTTCGGGCAGGTCACTGTTATAGGATTCTGCACACAGCATGGCAAATGGGATGGCAGCATCCGACAGTCTGCCTGCCAGTTCATCCCCTTCGTCTTTTTTTGCTAGAATAAAGACACGGTCTGTGCTTGTCACCAGGCTGTCGGGTTTCCAGGCCCTTGCAGCAGCGAGAGGTTCGGCCCCGTCGATTGCTGCGGCCAAGACGGCTTTCATTTCACCGAAGGCTGCAATGTGAATTATGCCTTCGCTGACAGCTGCCTGGGCAAGGAGACGCGCGATATCTTCAACTGTTTCCTCATGTCCTTCGATGTGCTGGAAGAGACCGGTCAATTGTGTGGACAGCATTTTCAAATCTATCACCTCATGCAGAATTATAACAGATGAAAAAAGTCGGAAAGCAGGATCAGGAGGGAATCTAATGAAAAAGATTATGATTGTGGACGATCAGCTGGGTATCCGGATGCTTTTGGAAGAGGTTTTCTCAACGGAAGGATTCACGACGCTTTCTGCGGGCACCGGTCAGGAAGCGCTCGATATTTTCAAGAATGAACGGCCGGAGCTCGTCCTGCTGGATATGAAAATTCCGGGAATGGATGGCATTGAAATCCTGAAGCGAATGAAACGGGAATGCAAAGGCGCCCAGGTCGTGATGATGACGGCTTACGGAGAACTGGATTTGATCGAAGAAGCGAAGAACTGGGGAGCTGTCTGCCATTTCACAAAACCGTTCGACGTCTTCGAGTTGCGCGAGACTGTAAAGAATTTGTTAGACGACTGATACACTGGGAAGTGGCGTAGTGATACAGTTTTTGTTATGATGGGATAGGTATTTGCTTTATTCGACAGCTGAGGAGGAAATTTGGCATGGCATTAGTTTCAATGAAAGAAATGATGATAAAAGGTAAAGAAGAAGGATATGCGATCGGTCAGTTCAACCTGAACAACCTGGAATTCACACAGGCGATCCTGCAGGCGGCACAAGAGGAGAATTCTCCGGTCATTTGTGGTGTTTCTGAAGGAGCAGCCCGATATATGGGTGGATTTACAACGGTTGTGAATATGGTCAAAGGGCTGATCCATGATTATAAAATTACTGTGCCAGTGGCAATCCACCTGGATCACGGTTCAAGCTTCGAAAAGTGCAAGGAAGCGATTGATGCCGGTTTTACCTCAGTTATGATTGACGCATCACACCATCCTTTTGAAGAAAACATAGAAATTACAAAACAAGTCGTGGAATATGCACATAAACATAACGTTTCGGTTGAAGCGGAACTTGGCACTGTCGGCGGACAGGAAGATGACATCATCGCGGATGGCGTCATTTATGCGGATCCTCAGGAATGCAAACAGCTGGTTGAAGAAACTGGAATTGATTGCTTGGCGCCTGCTCTAGGTTCTGTCCATGGACCTTACAAAGGTGAACCGAATCTTGGCTTCAAGGAAATGGAAGAAATTTCACAGCTATGTGACGTGCCGCTTGTTCTTCACGGTGGTACAGGGATTCCAGTGAAAGATATTCAACGTTCTGTATCGCTTGGGACTGCGAAGATCAACGTCAACACGGAAAACCAGATTGCGTCTGCAAAAGCGGTCCGTGAAGTATTGGACAATGACAAAATCGTTTATGATCCGCGCAAGTACATGGGTCCTGCCCGTGAAGCGATCAAAGCGACTGTCATTGGAAAAATGCGCGAATTCGGAAGTTCGGGCAAAGCGTAATAGATTGAATTAAAATAGATGGAAGAGAGAAGAAGCGACCAAATCATCGCCTTCTCTTTTTTCCGTACTACAGGAGGAAAATTGATTATGAAATTTTTTATTGATACAGCGAATTTTGAAGAGATTAAAGAAGCGCATTCATGGGGCATCCTTTCAGGTGTTACGACTAACCCGTCATTGGTTGCGAAAGAGAAGAACGTATCTTTCCACGATCGTTTGAAGGAAATCGCGGCTCTTGTCGACGGTTCGATCAGCGGGGAAGTTATCGCACTTGATGCAGAAGGCATGATCAAGGAAGGCCGCGAACTGGCTGACCTGGCACCGAATATCACAGTTAAATTGCCGATGACGCCGGACGGCTTGAAAGCTTGCTCGGTTCTTGCAGCAGAAGGCAAGAAAGTCAACGTGACATTGATCTTCAGTGCGAATCAGGCATTGCTGGCAGCACGCGCAGGCGCAGCTTACGTATCCCCATTCCTTGGACGCCTTGATGATATCGGCCATAACGGCATGGATCTGATTGCGACGATCGCTGAGATATTCGCAATCCACGACATCGATTCTGAAATCATCGCTGCATCGATCCGCCACCCGCAGCACGTTACTGAAGCGGCGCTTAATGGTGCACACATCGGTACTATGCCGATTAAAGTTATGGAACAGATGTTCAAGCATCCGTTGACAGATAAAGGGATCGAAGCATTTTTGGCTGACTGGGAAAAACGGACTGAAGGATAAAGGAGAATTATGATGGACGTTTATAAAATTACAGGAGGCAAACGCCTTTCCGGTACGATAAAAGTCAATGGAGCAAAAAACAGCGCCGTAGCTCTGATTCCAGCTTCGATCCTAGCGAATTCACCTGTTCAGATTGAAGGCTTGCCCGGTATTTCTGACGTGTGGACGCTGAAGAGCATCTTAGAGGAAATCGGTGGCGAGGTCAGTTTTGAAAATGGCACGATGACCATCGATCCGACAAAAATGATCGATATGCCGTTGCCGAACGGCAATGTGAAAAAATTGCGGGCTTCCTATTATATGATGGGGGCGATGCTTGGCCGTTTCAAACACGCGGCTATCGGTTTGCCGGGCGGCTGTTTCCTTGGGCCGCGCCCGATCGATCAGCACATCAAAGGCTTTGAAGCGCTTGGCGCCAAAGTGACGAATGAGCATGGTGCCATTTATCTGCGGGCTGATGAACTGCGCGGCGCGAAAATTTATCTGGACGTCGTTTCAGTAGGCGCTACGATCAACATCATGCTGGCAGCCGTTTTGGCGAAAGGCCAGACGACGATTGAAAATGCTGCGAAAGAACCGGAAATCATTGATGTCGCAACTTTATTGACAAATATGGGTGCGAAGATCAAAGGTGCCGGAACGAATGTCATCCGCATCGATGGGGTGGAGGAGCTGCATGGCACTAACCATACGATTATCCCTGACCGCATCGAAGCGGGAACTTTCATGATCCTGGCCGCAGCTGCGGGAGATGGCATTACGATCGATAACGTGATTCCTTTCCATATGGAAGCTTTAACTGCCAAATTACGTGAAATGGGTGTTGAAGTACAGGAAGGCGAAGAATCGATCTATATTCCGAAACCTGAGAAATTGCAGGCGATAGACGTCAAAACCCTGGTATACCCTGGTTTTGCGACAGACCTTCAGCAACCATTTTCAGTGCTGATGACGCAGGCGGAAGGTTCGTCGATGATAACGGATACCATCTATTCGGCCCGTTTCAAACACATTGATGAACTTCGCCGCATGAATGCGAGCGGCAGAGTCGAAGGCCGGGCAGCGGTCATCACCGGTCCGACTCCTTTGACTTCAGCCACTGTGGTCGCTTCCGATCTTCGGGCAGGTGCAGCGTTAGTGATTGCCGGACTTCTTGCTGAAGGTGAGACGGAAATTCGTGAAATCTACCATATCGAACGCGGTTATGCTGAAATCATTGAGAAATTGCGCGGCCTGGGGGCAGACATCCGGAGAGAGACGATCGATCCGGTGACAAGTGTGAAGTCTGACCTTAGTACAGACGCTAATTAACTCGGATTTGGCTTTACAATATATGTTATAATTTGATGGATATATAGTGAGCTGAACGGGAGGAACAGATGATATGGAACGCAGTTTATCAATGGAATTAGTGCGTGTAACTGAAGCGGCAGCAATCGCTTCCGCAAGATGGATGGGCCGCGGCCTGAAAATTGAAGCGGATGATGCGGCCACTTCGGCTATGAGAACCGTATTTGATACGATCCCGATGAGGGGCGTCGTCGTAATCGGCGAAGGTGAAATGGACGAAGCGCCGATGCTTTACATCGGAGAAGAGCTTGGTACAGGCAATGGTCCGGAAGTGGACGTTGCAGTTGACCCGCTGGAAGGAACGAATATTGTAGCGGCGGGAAGCTGGAATGCGCTGGCGGTTTTAGCCATTGCTGACCGGGGGAATCTTTTGAATGCACCGGATATGTATATGGATAAAATTGCGGTCGGCCCTGAAGCTGTAGGGAAAATTGATATCAATGCACCGGTCATCGATAACCTTCGTGCTGTGGCGAAAGCCAAGAACAAGGATATCGAAGAAGTGGTCGCTACGGTTTTGAACCGTGAACGGCATGCCGGGGTCATCCAGCAGATCCGCGATGCCGGAGCCCGCATCAAACTCATCAACGACGGGGATGTTGCCGGAGCCATCAATACGGCTTTTGATCAAACAGGTGTGGATATCCTGTTCGGCATCGGTGGAGCACCTGAAGGGGTTATTGCGGCTGTAGGCCTGAAATGCCTGGGCGGAGAACTCCAAGGCAAGCTGATCCCACAGAACGATGAAGAGAAACAGCGCTGCATCGATATGGGGATCGACATCGATAAAGTTCTGATGATGGATGATCTTGTCAAAGGCGACGACGCAATTTTTGCGGCTACCGGTGTAACTGATGGTGAGTTGCTGCGCGGCGTTCAATTGAAAGGCGGCTTTGCAGAAAGCCATACCTTGGTCATGCGCGCGAAATCAGGGACGGTCCGCTTTGTAGAAGGGCGCCACAGTCTGAAGAAAAAACCGAATCTCGTTATGAATGATTGATCAATGAACTTCAACTTGAGTCCGGCTGACTGCCGGGCTCCTTCTTTACAATCTTCCAATCCATAACCCCAAAACCCAAACAAAAAATTAGAATAAGAGTGGTGTCCTCATACATGTCAATGATTACAATTTCCGCTTTGGAAAACATGACCCTGAAAGAACTTTATAATTTAGCAAAAGAGTACAAACTGGTTAACTACAGCAAGCTCTCAAAAAAAGAATTGATTTTCGCGATCTTAAAAACCCGGGCTGAACAGGAAGGCTTCTTCTTTATGGAAGGGGTTCTTGAAATCATCCAATCCGAAGGTTTCGGATTCCTGCGCCCGATCAACTATTCACCAAGCTCACAGGATATTTATATTTCTGCATCCCAGATCCGCCGCTTTGATCTGCGGAACGGAGATAAAGTTTCAGGGAAAGTTCGTCCGCCAAAAGAAAATGAACGCTATTTCGGGCTTCTTCAGGTAGAAGCGGTAAATGGCGAAGATCCGGAAGTCGCAAAAGAACGCGTTCATTTCCCAGGTCTGACACCACTGTACCCTGACCGTCATATCCGTCTCGAAACAACGCATCATCATTTGTCTACACGCATCATGGATCTGGTGTCGCCAGTCGGTTTTGGCCAGCGCGGCTTGATCGTGGCACCGCCGAAAGCCGGCAAAACGATGCTGCTGAAAGAAATCGCCAACTCCATTACAACCAATCATCCTGAAGCCGAATTGATTGTACTGTTGATCGACGAGCGTCCGGAAGAGGTGACAGATATCGAACGTTCAGTGAATGCGGACGTCGTCTCTTCGACATTCGATGAGATTCCTGAAAACCATGTCAAAGTGGCTGAACTGGTGCTGGAACGTGCGATGCGCCTTGTCGAACATAAACGTGACGTCATCATTCTCATGGACTCGATAACGAGATTGGCTCGTGCATACAACCTGGTGATTCCACCGAGCGGCCGTACCTTGTCGGGCGGGATCGACCCTGCAGCTTTCCACCGGCCAAAACGTTTCTTCGGTGCTGCGCGCAACATTGAAGAAGGCGGCAGCCTGACGATTCTGGCGACTGCGCTTGTGGAAACAGGCTCCCGTATGGATGAAGTCATTTATGAAGAATTTAAAGGGACCGGTAATATGGAGCTGCATCTAGATCGCTCCTTGGCCGAGCGCCGCATTTTCCCGGCACTTGATATTCGCAGATCCGGGACGCGGAAGGAAGAATTGTTGATCGGAAAAGAAGAACTTGATAAACTGTGGAAAATCCGCAAAACGTTTTCGGATTCACATGATTTCGGAGAACGTTTCCTGAAGAAATTAAATCAGACGGAAACAAACGAAGAGTTTTTCGAGCAATTATCCACAGAAATGAAAGCACACCGGACATCCAAGAAGATGATTTAATTTCTTGCAATCATGACCGAAACTTGTTATTATAGTATCAATGAGTCAAAAGCAAAGCTATTGCATATACGGCCTAAAGAGCCGTGTAAGGCAATAGTAAAATAGATTAAACTCTGTTCCGGATGGTTCAGGGCGAGAGGAGAAAAACACAATGAAAACAGGAATTCACCCAGAATACAAACAGGCAACAGTAACATGCTCTTGCGGTAACTCTTTCACTACAGGTTCTGTAAAAGAAGATATCACAGTTGAGCTTTGCTCGGAATGTCATCCATTCTACACTGGCCGCCAAAAATTCGCAGCTGCTGACGGCCGCGTTGACCGTTTCAACAAAAAATACGGTCTTAAAGAAGAAATCAACAACGAAGAAAAATAAAAACGAAAAGCGAAAGCGCCCGTTAAGCTCTGACAGGCATAAGATGGATCAGCGAAGTGGCCTTGGCCGTGCAGCTGAGCTGGCTTATGACCCGAAGAGCTGGGCCGCTTGAGTCTGGACACTTCAGAAAAAATACCTGCCTTGCGCGAAAACGCCGGGCAGGATTTTTTTTTGCTTTTTATCACAAAAATGCCTACATAATCTTAAAAAAATAGAGTAAACGACGCTGGATTTAGGTATTATTAAGAATAACCAAGCGTTTGAAAGGGGTCCCTACAATGTATGTAATGAAACAGACAGGCTGGGTGGAAGTGATCTGCGGAAGCATGTTTTCCGGTAAATCGGAGGAATTGATCCGCCGTGTCCGCCGCTCGCAATTCGCCAAACAGAAAATCGCCGTCTTCAAACCGAAAATTGATGACCGCTACAGTAAAGAAGCGGTCGTATCACATAATGGCACAACAGTTATCGCATTGCCGATCACCCATTCAGAAGAAATGTGGGAGCATATCACTGACGAATTTGATGTGATTGCCATCGACGAAGCACAATTTTTTGACGAAGGCATCGTTGAAAACGTTCAAAAGCTCGCGAACCACGGTTACCGGGTGATTGTAGCCGGTCTCGACCAGGATTTCAGGGGTGCGCCATTCGGACCGATGCCGGCATTGCTCGCAATTGCCGAACAAGTAACAAAACTGCAGGCAGTCTGCACGGTCTGCGGTTCACCGGCGAGCCGGACACAGCGCCTGATTGACGGAAAACCTGCCGGGTCGGATGATCCCATCATCCTGGTCGGTGCCTCAGAAGCATATGAGCCAAGATGCCGCCATCATCATGAAGTGCCGGCAGGCGTAACCGTTTCTAAATAGAAGCCTATCTGCTTTTTGGTGTCACAGTGACAGCTGCAAATGGTTTCGCTGCTCCTGCATCGCTGCGCTGCTTCGTCGCAAAGGAGTTGCCCCAAAATCCCTTTTGGGACAACTCCTTGGCTGACGCTGGGACCCGAAAAAGTGAAGCCAAAAGAGAAAGTGACACTGTACTTTTACGCTAAGGGCAGAAAGTATATAATATAGAAAGAACTTAAAATCGCAACAGGAAAAAGAGGTGACGGCGATGTTTGATCGTTTGCAGTCTGTAGAAGATCGATACGACCGTTTGAATGAATTATTGAGTGATCCCGATATTGTCAGCGATACAAATAAGCTGCGCGAATATTCGAAAGAGCAATCCGATCTGCAGGAAACAGTGGAAGCCTATCGTGAATATAAAGAAATACAGTCGCAATTGGCTGACGCTAAAGCGATGTTCGATGACAAAATGGACGCCGATATGCGTGAAATGGTCAAAGAGGAAGTAAATGAATTGGAAGATAAAGTGGAGGAGATTGAAGCGCGTCTCCATATTTTATTGATCCCGAAAGATCCGAATGACGATAAGAACGTCATCATGGAAATCCGCGGAGCAGCGGGCGGAGATGAGGCTGCGCTGTTTGCTGGTGATCTTTACCGCATGTACAGCCGTTTTGCGGAATCGAAAGGCTGGAAAGTGTCGATTATGGATTCTTCTCCGACAGGTCTTGGCGGTTTCAAGGAAATCGTCTTCATGGTTTCCGGAAAAGGCGCTTATTCCAAATTGAAATTCGAAAACGGCGCTCACCGCGTGCAGCGTGTCCCGGAAACGGAATCAGGTGGACGGATCCATACGTCGACAGCAACGGTGGCTTGTCTGCCGGAAGTTGAAGAAGTGGAAGTCGAAATCCATGATAATGACATCCGTGTAGACACATATGCGTCATCAGGCGCCGGCGGACAATCGGTCAATACGACGATGTCAGCGGTCCGGTTAACGCATATTCCGACAAATACGGTCGTAACGTGTCAGGATGAAAAATCACAGATCAAGAACAAGGCGAGTGCCATGAAAGTCCTTCGTGCACGCGTCTACGATAAATTCCAGCAGGAAGCACAAGCGGAGTATGATGCTGTCCGTAAATCAGCAGTCGGAACGGGTGACCGTTCTGAACGTATCCGCACATATAATTATCCACAGAACCGGGTGACGGACCACCGTATCGGATTGACGATCCAGAAATTGGATCAGATTCTTCAAGGGAAAATGGATGAAGTGATTGACGCATTGATCGTGGAAGAGCAGTCTGCAAGAATGGAAAGCCTCAACAATGCATAAGAAAGAACAAATTTTTGAGGCCCTTAACTGGGCTTCTTCTTATTTATCGGAGAATGCGCGGGAAGAGGCGGCGGCAAGGATCCTTCTGCAGCATGTGCTTGGCGTCAGCCATGCGGGATTACTGGCTTCTCTGCGGGATGAGCTTGGTGAACTGGATAGTGAACAATTCTGGAACCTTGTCAGGCAGTTTGCAAAAGGCACGCCTGTTCAGCATCTGACCGGCTATGAAATGTTTTATGGCAGGGAATTTTCCGTTAATCCGGATGTGCTTATTCCCCGTCCTGAAACGGAAGAATTGGTGGAAGAAACACTTGCAGCCATCCGCGTCAATATCAGGGTCCCATCGCCGAAAATCGCTGATATCGGGACAGGCAGCGGGATCATCGCGATTACGATGAAAAAGGAATTGCCGTCTTCGGAAGTCACTGCGACTGATATTTCCCCGGAAGCCCTGGCTGTGGCCCGGCAGAATGCAGCGGCCCTGGAAGCGGACATCAATTTCAAACTGGGTGACTTGCTTGATCCGCTGAAAGGCCGGAAATGGGATGTCATCCTGTCGAATCCACCTTATATCGCTCATTCAGAGGCAGATGGGATGGCAGATACGGTTAAGGACTACGAACCGCATTCCGCTTTATTTGCTGAAGAAAATGGCTTGGCCCTGTATCATAAGATGATGGAAGGCATTCCTGATCTGCTGAATAAACCCGGTATTGTCGGAGTGGAAATCGGACATCTGCAGGGAGAAGCCGTAAAAACGATGATGAAAAAAGCTTTTCCACAGGCTGAAATTTATGTAAAGAAAGATATCAACAAAAATGACCGGATGGTTTTCTGCATCAACAGGTGATTTGTGCACAAAATGGGTATAAGTTTGACAGACTTACCCACATTTGTGGACAATCAGAGGGGAACCTAAGGAAATAGGAGTTGCTGAGATGAACACGGAAGTAATTCTTGTGGACAAGAATGTGAATAAAGAAGAAACTTATACACAAGCTGTGGATATCATTCGCGGCGGCGGAGTAGTGGCGTTTCCGACTGAAACTGTCTATGGGTTGGGGGCAGACGCTACGAACGGTGAAGCCGTCAGTAAAATATTCGAAGCTAAAGGGCGGCCATCAGATAATCCATTGATCGTACATGTGGATTCGAAAGAAGCGGCTGTCCAATGTGCCGACTCTGTTTCGGACAAGGCATTGCAGCTGATGGATGCGTTTTGGCCAGGGGCGTTGACATTGATCCTGAAATCCAGACCCGACTTGTTTGCACCCAATGTCACTGCTGACCTGGATACGGTAGGGATACGTGTGCCGAACCATCCGGTGGCGCTGAATTTACTGAAACGTGTGCAATTGCCGATTGCAGCGCCAAGCGCCAATACGAGCGGGAAGCCGAGCCCGACACTCGGGGAGCATGTTTATCATGACATGGAAGACAAGATTCCACTGATACTTGATGGAGGGGCGACAAAAATCGGCATCGAATCGACAGTCATCGATATGACAGCCGAACCTCCAGTCATCCTGCGTCCGGGAAATGTGACGAAAGAGCAGATTGAAGGCGTCATCGGGACTGTCAGATTATCTGCTGAAATCCATGGCAATGCACCGAAGTCTCCGGGCATGAAATATACGCATTACGCGCCGGATGCACCGGTTTATCTGATTGAAGATGACAACAAATTAATCACCATGGCTATCGGGCATTTACAGGGCAAAGGCAAAAAAGTGGCGGTATTGAGCCCGACAGAATATCCGGAGGCCGATTACCATTTTCCTCTGAGTGCAGAAACTTTATACAGCAGCCTCCGCAAATGTGATATGACCGATGCCGATTTGATCCTGGCGGGCGTTCCGGCTGACCGGGACGACAATGATTTCATGATGAACCGTCTGGAAAAAGCGGCAGACCATAAATGGTTCAGCTGAATGAATGATGGAAAGCGGGTGACAGGATGAAAATCGTATTTGTTTGCACGGGAAATACTTGCAGAAGCCCTATGGCCGAAGCGATTCTTGCGTCAAAAAAACTTAAGGGCATCGAAGTTCGTTCTGCTGGAGTTTTCGCAGGCAGCGCACCGATTTCCGTGAATGCCGGAGCAGTTCTTGAAAATCAGGGGATTGAATTCGATCATACTTCGCGGCCGTTGATGACGGAAGACCTCGAATGGGCGGATATCATCTTAACGATGACTTTGTCGCATAAGCAATTGATACTTCAGCAGCATCCGGGCGCTTCGGACAGATTATTTACATTGAAGGAATATGTTTCAGGTGCAGCCGAAGATGTCAGCGATCCATACGGGGGTTCCTATTCCATATACGAAAAAACATATGAAGAATTGCGCGGATTGATCGACAGGCTGGAGCAGAAATTGCTGATGGCCAAATAAATCCGAAAGTCAGCCACCGGCATTTATGCGGGTGGTTTTATTTTTCTACTATTATTAAGCAGAGCTAAATATTAAACAGAAGGCGATATTCCGCAAAACAGCTGCGCTTTCCAAAACACGTGCTCCTGTCTCTGTCCCCAGTGAATGAAGGTTCTCTTTATAGGCTTTTACACATAAAGGTGTTAAAATGAAAACAAAGTGCAAGAGCTCCAAAGCTTTTGTGCTGACAGAAAAGGAAAGAGGGTTAATTATGAAAATCGCTATTTCTTCAGATCATGGCGGCAACAATCTCCGCAAGGAAATCGTCAATCTTTTAAACGAGATGGGGATGGAATATAAAGATTTTGGCCCGCATACAGACGATTCAGTGGATTATCCGGATTACGCCACTCCGGTTGCAGAAGCAGTGGTGAACGGAGAAGCGGATCGCGGGATCCTGATCTGCGGCACCGGCATCGGCATGTCGATCGCAGCCAATAAAGTCAAAGGGATCCGTTGTGCCCTTGTACATGACGTTTTCAGTGCAAAAGCGACGAGAGGCCATAATGACTCGAATGTCCTCGCTATGGGTGAACGCGTTGTAGGTCCCGGGCTTGCGCGTGAAATTGCCAGAACATGGCTGACTGAGGAATTTGAAGGCGGCCGCCACGATAAACGCATTCAGAAAATCACAAACTTAGAAAAATAAGGGGTGGTGGA
This sequence comes from Planococcus beigongshangi, assembly GCF_016820495.1. Lineage (GTDB taxonomy): Bacteria > Bacillota > Bacilli > Bacillales_A > Planococcaceae > Planococcus > Planococcus beigongshangi. Next base: position 212,388 of record NZ_JADHDU010000001.1, read on the forward strand.
CATGCAAACTTTATGGCAATTGCAGCTGGAAGAAACTTTGGGTGAACTGGAACAGGATATCATTTTCAGAAAAGGCCAGGTCTTTGTAGTCGGCTGCTCCACTTCGGAAGTCATCGGAAAGAAAATCGGCAGCGGAGGCGGAATGGACATTGCCGAAAGTTTGTATGAACCGCTTCAGAAATTTGCAGAACGCCATAAGCTTTTTTTAGCATTCCAAGGTTGTGAACATATCAATCGCGCGCTGACCGTCGAACGGCACGCCGCTGAGAAATATGGGTGGGAGCCGGTATCTGTCATACCGGTGGCAAAAGCCGGCGGTTCGATGAGTGCTTATGCATACAGCCGGATGAATGATCCGGTAGTCGTCGAAGAAATCCAGGCGCACGCTGGTATTGATATCGGACAGACGATGATCGGCATGCATTTAAAAAGAGTGGCCGTTCCGGTACGCACATCTGTTAAACTGATAGGAGATGCGATTGTTACTACCGCAACCACCCGCCCTAAATTGATCGGCGGCGAACGTGCCAGTTACAGTCGTGAGTATGTTCAATTACAGGAGGGAAATCTAGATGGAATTGATTAAAGCGCAAGATCAGGCAGTATGGGAAGCGATGAATGCGGAAAAAAACCGCCAGGAAGCGAATATCGAACTGATTGCATCAGAAAACTTTGTCTCGCAGGCTGTTATGGATGCACAGGGATCGGTATTGACCAATAAATATGCGGAAGGCTACCCGGACAAACGTTATTACGGCGGCTGTGAATATGTGGATATAGTGGAAAACATTGCAAGAGATCGCCTGAAAGAAATCTTCGGAGCGGATCATGCAAACGTCCAGCCGCATTCAGGTTCACAGGCTAATATGGCCGTGTATACTGCTGTTCTTGAAAAAGGCGATACGATTCTGGGGATGAACCTCAACCACGGCGGCCACTTGACCCACGGCAGCAAAGTGAATTTCAGCGGCATGCAATACAATTTCGTGGAATACGGTGTAGATGAAGAAACACACTTGATCGACTATGAAAAAGTACGTGAAGCGGCACTTGAACATAAGCCTAAAATGATTGTAGCTGGAGCAAGCGCTTACTCGCGCAAAATCGATTTTGCGAAATTCCGTGAAATCGCTGATGAAGTGGGTGCCTATCTTTTCGTGGATATGGCGCATATCGCCGGCCTCGTAGCTGCCGGTGCCCATCCAAACCCGGTGCCGCATGCTCATTTCGTCACTTCCACCACTCATAAAACCCTTCGCGGTCCACGCGGCGGACTGATTCTCTGCAAAGCGGAATTCGCTAAGAAAATTGATAAAACAATTTTTCCGGGAATCCAGGGCGGGCCGCTTATGCATGTGATCGCTTCCAAAGCAGTAGCTTTCGGTGAAGCACAGCAGCCCGAGTTCAAGGAATACATTGAACAGGTTGTCAAGAATGCCAAAGCTCTGGCTGAAGGCTTGATGGCAGAAGGCGTCGATATCGTTTCAAAAGGAACCGATAATCATCTGATGCTGATCGATACGCGTTCACTCAATCTGACAGGCAAAGTGGCTGAAAAAGTCTTGGATGAAGTCGGAATTACAACGAATAAAAATACGATTCCGTTTGATCCGGAAAGCCCATTTGTCACATCAGGGATCCGCCTGGGGACACCGGCCGTTACGTCACGCGGCTTCAAAGAGCCTGAGATGAAGGAAATCGCTTCGATTATCGCAATGCTTCTGAAAAATCCTGAAGATGAAAAAGCGAAGAAGGAAGCGGCAGATCGCACTGCTAAATTGACTGCCAGTTTCCCGCTATACAAATAAGATGGATGCAGCAGCTGTCAAATAAGGCAGTTGGCTGCATTTTTTCTCAATTCACTACGAAAGCAGGGGTTCCTGATGCCAAACAATAAAATAGAAAAGGAAAAATATATAATTATTGATTGGCTCAGTCGCCTCGGTGTCGAATTTCAGACAGGATTTGTCGTTGTCAATTCGGAACAGGAAGATCAGCCGATTCTATATGCGAATAATGCATTTTATGAAATGACCGGTTATTCCGAAGAGGAAGTGCTCGGAAAAAATGGCCGATTTTTACATGGTGAAAAAACAGACAAAATAGTGAGTGAAAAAATCCGGGAAAGTTCGATTTCGGATAAGGCAGGGACTTTTGAAATCGTCAATTATCAAAAAGACGAAAAACCGTTCTGGAATGAAATTACGGTTCAGCCGATCAGCGTAGAAGGCGGCAAGCACCGGTACACACTCATGTTGATGAAAAACATTGATGACCGGAAACGGGAAGAGGCTTTGATCCAGCTTCAGCAGGAAGCATATACCGGTATCGAAAAAGGTTATATGCTCAATTCGCTGCTGGAGAATGTCTGCAGGATCATCGAATCGTTCTTCAAAGATGGCACCACATGCACGATCCTGTTCATCGATGAAAAAAACAGGTTCCGGGACGTGGCAGGGAAATCCATGCCTAAAAAATTCCGTAACCACATTAACGGCCAGGAAGCAAGACCGAACTCGGGATCTTGCGGAGCAGCTTTCCACAGCGGCCAATCGGTGATCGCTGAAAATATGCTGGAGGATGACTTATGGACAGAATACCGCGATTTGGTCATCGAGCATGGTTTCAAATCAAGCTGGTCTGTTCCGTTTCTGGATAAAGACGGAAATGCCATCGGCACACTGGGCATTTATTTCCCTTCTATTACAAAGCCTGAGGAGAAGGATTATAATTTCCTGGAAAGAATTGCACCCACTATTTCATTGACTGTAAAGTATTCCCGTCAACAGGAGGAAATGCTGAAACTTGCCTATATGGACCGGGCGACAGGACTTCGCAACCGCAATTACTTCATGATCGAACTGGCTTCACTGCTTGAAGAGAACAAGGAAGGCATGATCGCTTTCTTGTCGGTGGATGAATACTTTAAAGTGGTGGATCAATATGGCCACCGTGCAGGAGATCAATTGATCCAGGAAATCGGCAAACGTTTCAGTATGGCGACTTCTTCACGGGAAGCATTGATCGCCCGTTTTTCCGATTCTACATTAGCGCTGGTCAGCCTGATGCCGCTGGATCAAATTCCGGATTACCTGGAAGAGCTGTCGAAATTATTGACCGAACCGATCACAGTCAGAGATATGGAATTGTTCCTGTCGCTGAAAACCGGGGTTTCCATCATTACTGCGATGCAGCAGGATGTGGAAGAGTTGATCCGCCATGCAGACAGTGCCTTATCGAAAGCGAAATTGCTGGCAGGGGATTCGATCTGTTATTACGAGAACGAACATGATGAATACATGATGCGCAATCTCCGTATCGCGAACGAGTTGTCAGCAGCGCTGAGACGTGATGAAATCAAAGTTCATCTGCAGCCGAAAGTGGATATGCAGACGGGGAAGATCCTGAGCTTTGAAGCGCTCGCCCGTTGGAATTCCCCGGAACTCGGCAATATAGCACCCGATGTTTTCATTCCGGCGGCAGAAAAGAACGGCAAGATCCGGATGCTGGAACAAAATGTCCTGAATCGGGTGCTGGAATGGCTGCAAAAGCGGAAGCAGCAAGACCAGGAACTGATGCAGGTGGCCATCAATATTTCAGCGGATCATTTCTTCCATCATTCATTTGTTCCGAACCTCGTGGATATGACAGAGAGATACGGCATCGACCGCAGACTGATCCAACTTGAAATTACGGAGCGCATCGGGTTTGTAGATATCGAGGCAGCCCGTAAGATCTTTAAACAATTGACGAATTATGGATTTACAAGTTCAGTGGACGACTTTGGGACCGGCTACTCTTCTTTAAGCTATTTGCAGAAGCTGCCGGTCAGCGAAGTGAAGATCGACCGTTCGTTCATCTCCAAAATGCATGAGCGGGATACGCTGGCAATTGTCCGTACCATCATTCAACTGGCGGAAAACCTGGGGCTCACATCTGTCGCTGAAGGCGTAGAAACGGAAGAGCAGAAGGAGCAATTGCTGAAGCTCGGCTGCCGCATCGGCCAAGGGTATTATTTCTATCGCCCGATGCCGATGGATGATGCAAATATTCTATAGGATAAAATTGGTTTCGCTGATGCGAAGCCTTTTTTTATTGGCTTGAATCGTGAAATTTCGCAACGGGACAAAACTGTCGGCCTGCCGAACATTTAAATGGAAAAAAGTCAGAAAAATTACAATGCTTGCTGAGGACTTCAGAGCTTAATGATTTCTGTTATACTATTGAATGATAATGTGGAAAAAGGAGAGATGCGCCGTGGGAAAAGTACATGTTTTTGATCACCCGCTGATTCAGCACAAACTGACATACATCCGCAATAAATCGACAGGAACCAAAGAGTTCCGTGAACTGGTGGATGAAATCGCAACGTTGATGGCCTTTGAAATCACCCGGGATCTGCCGCTGGAAGAAATCGAAGTGGAAACACCAGTGCAGCTCGCTAAGTCTAATGTTCTGGCTGGCAAGAAATTGGGCGTTGTTCCGATTCTGCGCGCTGGCATCGGCATGGTGGACGGTATCTTAAAATTGATCCCTGCTGCAAAAGTCGGGCACATCGGTCTTTACCGTGATCCAGAAACCTTGATGCCGGTCGAATATTATTTCAAAATGCCGTCGGATGTTCAGGAACGGGAATTGATTGTTGTCGATCCAATGCTTGCAACTGGAGGCTCAGCGATTGAAGCTGTCAATTCATTGAAAAAACGCGGAGCGGTGAAAATCCGGTTCATGTGCATCATTGCAGCTCCGGAAGGCGTCGAAGCTTTGCAGCAGGCGCATCCAGATGTGGACATCTACATCGCAGCGCTTGATGAAAAATTGAACGACCACGGCTATATCGTTCCAGGTCTTGGAGATGCCGGAGACAGATTGTTCGGTACAAAATAATATAGAAAAGCGACGGCACCCGTTTAGCCCCGACAAGCGCTGGAGAGCTTGAAAGTAATGGCGTCTTTTGCCATTACTGGCAAGACCGAAGCGACTCGAGGGGCTGGGTCGCCGGAGTCTGGACAAAGAAAAGCGACAACGGCCGTTCAGCTCCGGCAAGCGTAAGACGGTCCGGCAGAGTGGCGTCCTTTGCCACGGCAGCTGGACTGGCTTACGACTCGAGGAGTTGGCCCGTTGGAGTCTGGACACATAGAAAAGCGACGGCAAAGAGATGGCCCAAGGTTTATGGGCCCATCTCTTTGCGACGAAGCAGTGCAGCGATGCAACTTTTAATCCTGCAGCAGCTGGAGTTTAGAAAATGATAAAGTGAGGCTGATCCACTTGACCAAGAAATTGAAAGTCATGACGATCTTCGGTACACGTCCGGAAGCCATCAAAATGGCGCCGCTTGTACTGGAACTTCAAAAACATCCCAACACGATCGAACCGCTTGTGACAGTAACTGCCCAGCACCGTGAAATGCTTGATCAGGTACTGGAGACATTCAAGATCACACCGGATTTCGATTTGAACATTATGAAAGACCGCCAGACGCTGATCGATGTGACGACCCGTGCGCTGGAAGGCCTGGATAAAGTGATGAAGGAAGCGAAACCGGATATCGTTCTGGTGCACGGCGATACGTCGACGACTTTCGTCGCCAGCCTGGCCGCTTTCTATAACCAGATTGCGGTAGGACATGTAGAGGCAGGTCTTCGCACGCATAATAAATTCTCGCCTTATCCGGAAGAGATGAACCGGCAGTTGACCGGCGTCATCGCGGATCTGCATTTTGCGCCGACTGAAAAATCAGCGCAAAACCTGCGGACAGAGAATAAAAAGGAAGAAGCGATTTATATCACCGGCAATACGGCAATCGACGCATTGCAGACAACGGTGAAAGAAAGCTATTCACATCCAATTCTCGAGAAAATCGGTTCTGATCGCATGATCCTGCTGACGGCACACCGCCGTGAGAATCTCGGGGAACCGATGCGCAATATGTTCCGTGCGATCAAACGCCTGATCGAAGAGCATGAGGATATCCAGGTCGTCTACCCGGTGCATATGAATCCGGCAGTTCGTGAAGTGGCGGACGAAGTGCTTGGCCGTGACCCGAGAATCCATCTGATCGAACCGCTTGAAGTATTGGATTTCCATAATTTCGCGGCACGTTCCTTCATTATATTGACGGATTCCGGCGGTATTCAGGAAGAAGCGCCGTCACTGGGTAAACCGGTATTGGTGCTGCGTGACACGACTGAACGTCCGGAAGGCATCGACGCAGGCACATTGAAGCTTGCGGGGACGGATGAAGAAACGATTTATGGTTTGGCGAAAGAGCTATTGACAGATGAAGCGGCTTACAAGGCAATGGCCCATGCCTCAAATCCTTATGGTGACGGCAAGGCGTCTGCACGAATAGTGGAAGCGCTTCATGAGTATTTCAATAAGAAATAAACGATACATTTAAAAAGAAAAAGTATCCTTGATATACCGCTCAGTCCATAGGCGCGCCTGTGCTAGAGAAGTCTTTAGAGATATGGAGCAAAACAGCGAAGAGTTGACCGACGCCTGCGAGGGCAAATCTTTGCGACGAAGCAGCTCAGCGATGCAGGAGCAGTGGCTATGCCAAAGCTTAGGTAAAGTCTTCGGAGCTGTTTTGCGGAATATTGGCAACCATAGATTTTCGCTTAATTTTATTAGTTGTGAATTTTTGTCCACAATATGTCAGGTGCGATTTGCTTGTGAAGTTTTTCACTTCTATCAATTGACATGATTTTACCCCTATTGTATGCTTACAAAGGGTATGCATGAGAAGGTTTTTTTACATAATATTTTATGCTAAAAGCCTGATGCGACTGCTCTTTTTTAGGGGTAAAATGTCAAATCAACGAATTTCGAGGGGTTTATCATGCACCCAAAAAAAAGTCCCTTACAAGCGATGGCACTTTACAGCGCCATCCTCTCACAACTTGTCGGGTCCGTACTCATCGGTGCGTTCACAGGTATGTGGCTCGATCGACAGTCCGGAACCGCCCCGCTCTTTCTTATCATCTGCCTTTTCGCAGGCATTACCACAGGCGTCTGGGCAATGCTAAAGACCGTCCAAAAATTCGAATCAGGAGACAAGTGAACATGGATGGACTCAGAGAGATTTTCGCAAGACAAAAAAGGATAATTTATATTATCCTCGCTGTGTTCGTACTTGGCTGGGGATTCACCTCATACCAGGACATCTTCGCGGGTCTGATCATCGGAACTTTATTCGGCATTTATAATATGTGGATACTGGTTCGGCGGATGGACAAATTTGACCGGGCGGTGGCTGAAGGCTCGAAGGTTCGTTCCCTTGGAACGGCATTACGGTTTGCATCAGGTGTTGCAGCTGTTGCGATAGCGATATTATTCGCAGAGCACATTCACTTGGTCAGTACGGTAATTGGGTTGATGATCCCTTATGTCCTGCTTTTGGCAGAACGGATCATCTACCACGTGAAACACCATTAAGAATGTGGAAAGAGAGGTGAAACTATCGTGGATCATGGAGCTCCAATGTGGCAAGATCCGCTGTTCGGTCTGTGGTTCAACTTATCCAACGTTATGATGCTTATCGTAGCTGCGGTTGTCGTGTTCCTTATTGCGTTCATTTCGACACGGAACTTGAAACTCAAACCGAGCGGGATGCAGAACTTCATGGAATGGATCATGGATTTCGTGAAGGGCATTATCAAGAGCAATATGGACTGGAAAGACGGCGGGCGATTCCATGTACTCGGAATTACGCTGCTCATGTTCATTTTTGTCTCGAATATGCTGGGACTGCCGTTCAACATCATTATTGAAGGAGATCTTTGGTGGAAATCACCGACAGCTGATCCGACAGTAACGATGACGCTTGCAGCAACAATCATCATTTTGAGTCATTATTACGGTATTAAGCAAAAAGGTCTCAAGGGCTATGGTGCAGATTATCTGAAACCGATGCCATTCCTATTCCCGTTGAAAATCATCGAGGAATTTGCGAATACGCTGACACTTGGTCTGCGTCTTTACGGGAACATCTTTGCCGGGGAAATCCTTTTGGGCTTACTCGCAGGTTTAGGTGGAGCAAGTATTTTCGGCTTTTCAATGGCATTCCTGCCAACAATGGCATGGCAAGGGTTCTCGATCTTTATCGGTGCAATCCAAGCATTTATTTTCGTTATGTTGACGATGGTTTATATATCGCATAAAACTAGCGAAGACCATTAAGTATAAAAATGCCTTTGTCGGGCATAACACAAAAAAACAACTATCCTGAGGAGGACACATTACAATGACAGGTTCATTAGGTTTATTAGCAGCAGCAATCGCAGTAGGTTTAGCAGCACTAGGCGCAGGTATTGGTAACGGTCTTATCGTTTCAAAAACAGTTGAAGGTATCGCTCGCCAGCCAGAAGCTCGTGGCGCACTTCAAACAGTTATGTTCATCGGTGTTGCTTTGGTAGAGGCACTTCCTATCATCGCAGTAGTTATCGCGTTCATCGTTATGAACCAATAGTAGAGAAAAGCGGAAGCGCGCGTTCAGCTCTGACAGGCATAAGACAGACCAGCGAAGTGGCGATCAGCTGCGCAGCTGGGCTGGCTTATGACCCGAAGAGATGGGCCGCTGGAGTCTGGACAGCATCATAACCCAGACACGAAAGCTAAATGGCGAGAATGCTTCGGCATATTATCGCCATTTACGCTTGTATGCATCATTTTACGACTGAAAAAACATCTTAAAAGATCTTACTATAGAAGAAACGTATATTTAGGCTCTTGAAGGGAGTGAAACAATCGTGTTTTTTGATCACCTCGTACTCGGTGCAACCGGGGAATTTTTGAATGCTGGAGATATCCTATCAACATTAGTGGTGTTTATCGTATTGATGTTGCTATTGAAAAAATTCGCATGGGGACCTTTGATGGGCGTTATGCAGCAGCGTGAAGATTTGATCGTAAGTGAAATCGAAGCAGCTGAAAACAGCCGTCTTGAATCCCAAAAAATGCTTGATGAACAGCGCAGCCTTCTGAAAGAAGCGCGTACACAAGCACAGGAAATCGTAGAGAATGCCAAAAAGCAAGGCGAAGTTTCGCGTGAGGAAATTATCACGACGGCACGTGCTGAAGCTGGGCGCATGAAAGACGCAGCAGTTCTTGAAATTGCGAACGAAAGAGACAAAGCGATTTCTGCAGTACGTGAAGAAGTTGTGGCATTGTCATTGCTTGCAGCTACTAAAGTGCTTGAAAAAGAAATCTCTGAGGAAGACAACCGCCAGTTGATTAATGAAACGATTGCGAAGGCAGGCGAAGTGCAATGAGTCTAGCTGCAGAACGCTATGCATTAGCATTGTTCCAAACGGCACAGAAACATCAGGTAACCAGTGAAGTTGAACAGGATCTGCGTGAAGTGAAAAAAGTTTTCGCAGGAACTCCTGAACTTTATGAGTTGATGGTGTCACCGAAGCTATCAGCTGAAAAGAGAGTCAATCTCATCAATGAATTGTTCAAGCAAGGCAATCAATATGTGATCAACACGATCCAATTGATCGCTGAGCGCGGACGTCTGAATGAAGTTGGAAACCTGGTCGATGCTTACATCAGCCTCTCCAACGATGCACAGGGAATCCAGGATGCAAAAGTATACTCGACACGTCCATTGACGGAAGAGGAACGCGCATCAATTTCTTCTGTGTTTGCACAAAAAGTAGGGAAACAATCATTGCGAATTGAAAACATCATCGATCCATCGTTGATCGGTGGATTGCGTCTTCAAATCGGAAACCGTATTTATGACAGCAGCGTCAGCACGAAAATGGCTCGCCTGCAGCGTCAATTGATCGGTTAATTAATGAAATTATGAGAGGGTGACATACATGAGCATCAAAGCTGAAGAAATCAGCAGTCTGATCAAGCAGCAGATTGAAAATTACCAATCAGAGATGAAAGTTGACGACGTCGGTACAGTAATCACAGTTGGTGATGGTATCGCTCGCGCTCATGGCCTCGACAACATCATGGCTGGAGAACTTGTTGAGTTCTCTACTGGTGTATTGGGTATGGCACAAAACTTGGAAGCCAACAACGTTGGTATCATCATCCTTGGGCCATTCGCAGACATCAAAGAAGGCGATGAAGTGCGTCGTACAGGCCGCATTATGGAAGTACCGGTAGGAGAAGAACTTATCGGACGTGTAGTAAATCCGCTTGGACAGCCAGTTGACGGCCTAGGCCCGATCAACACAACGAAATCCCGTCCAATCGAAAGCCCTGCACAAGGGGTTATGGCACGTAAATCAGTTCATGAACCACTTCAAACTGGTATCAAAGCGATTGACGCATTAGTGCCGATCGGCCGCGGACAACGCGAATTGATCATCGGTGACCGCCAGACTGGTAAAACATCTGTAGCGATCGATACAATTTTGAACCAGGCTGACCAGGACATGATCTGTATCTATGTTGCAATCGGACAAAAAGAATCGACAGTACGTAACGTAGTTGAAACTTTCCGTAAAAATGGCGCGTTGGACTACACAATCGTCGTGACGGCATCTGCTTCTCAGCCGGCACCATTGTTGTACCTTGCACCTTACGCGGGTATCACTATGGCCGAAGAATTCATGTTCGAAGGCAAACACGTTCTTATCGTCTATGATGATTTGACAAAACAAGCATCAGCATACCGCGAACTTTCGCTATTGCTTCGTCGTCCTCCAGGCCGTGAAGCTTACCCTGGTGACGTTTTCTACTTGCACTCACGCCTTCTTGAGCGTGCAGCGAAGTTGAACGAAACTCTTGGCGCAGGTTCGATTACAGCATTGCCGTTCGTTGAAACGCAAGCTGGCGATATCTCTGCTTATATTCCAACAAACGTAATTTCGATCACTGACGGACAAATCTTCCTTCAGTCGGATCTATTCTTCTCGGGTGTACGCCCAGCGATCAACGCCGGTCTTTCTGTATCACGTGTAGGTGGTTCAGCTCAGATCAAAGCGATGAAGAAAGTTGCGGGTACGCTGCGTCTTGACCTGGCTGCATTCCGTGAACTTGAATCATTCTCCCAATTCGGTTCAGACCTTGATGCTGCGACAGCTGCTAAGCTGGAGCGCGGTAAACGGACTGTTGAAGTTCTTAAACAGGACTTGAACAACCCGATCAAAGTTGAGAAGCAAGTTGTTATCTTCTATGCATTGACTCAAGGTTTCCTTGATGACATCGCGATTAAAGATATTTCTCGTTTCGAAGCAGAACTTACAAGCTGGTTGGATTCGAACCACACAGAAATTTTGGAAACGATCCGTACAACGAAAGGTTTGCCTTCTGACGAAGCATTTGGCGCGGCAATCAATGATTTCAAACGCACATTCGCAAAATCAGAGTAAACGTTTCAGCTGGATCAGAAGAAAAAATTATAAGGTGGTGAAATACCAGTGGCATCTTTACGCGATATAAAAAACCGAATTACGTCAACAAAGAAAACAAGTCAGATTACAAGAGCCATGCAAATGGTTTCAGCTTCTAAATTGAACCGTGCTGAAATGAATGCGAAAGCGTTCGTTCCATACATGGCGAAAATTCAGGACGTCGTAGCTTCGATAGCTGCCGGATCGAATGACGCAAGCCATCCGATGATGATCACTCGTCCTGTGAAGAAAACTGCATATCTTGTAATCACATCCGACCGTGGGTTGGTTGGCGGATACAACAGTAACATTCTGCGTACTGTGAGCAACAAGATCCGTGAACGCCATGCGTCTAAAGATGAATTTGTTATCCTGTGCATTGGCCGTAAAGGTCGGGATTTCTTTGCGAAACAAGGCATGACCATCCTGGACAGTGCTATCGCACTTCCGGACCATCCTTCATTCGCGGATATCAAAGAAGTTACGCGCAAAGCTGTTGGTATGTTCTCAGAAGGTGCATATGATGAAGTTTATATGTACTATAATCACTTTGTCTCAGCAATTCAGCAGGAAGTCACTGAAACGAAGGTACTGCCATTGACGGATATCAAGCCGACCGGAGCGACTTCTACTTATGAATTCGATCCATCAGCTGGAGCGATCCTGGAAGTTCTTCTTCCACAATACGCGGAAAGCCTGATTTTTGGTGCCGTTCTTGACGGCAAAGCAAGTGAACATGCGGCTTCAATGACAGCGATGAAGAGCGCGACCGATAATGCGTCTGAATTGATCGACGGATTAACACTTTCATATAACCGTGCGCGTCAAGCTGCGATCACACAGGAAATCACTGAGATCGTCGGCGGGGCAGCGGCTTTAGAATAACGAAAAGCGACAGCGCCCGTTAAGCGCTGACAGGCATAAGACAGGACAACGAAGTGGCCTTGGCCGCGCAGTTAGGCTGGCTTATGACCCGAAGAGCGGGGCAGCGGGAGTCTAGACACACGAAAAGCGACAGCGCCCGTTAAGCTCTGACAGGTATAAGACAGGACAACGAAGTGGCCTTGGCCGCGCAGGTAGGCTGGCTTATGACCCGAAGAGCTGGGCAGCGGGAGTCTGGACACTCGAAAAGCGACAGCGCCTGTTAAGCTCTGACAGGCATAAGACAGAATAACGTAGCGGTCCTGACTGCGCAGTTAGGCTGGTTTATGACCCGAAGAGCTGGGCAGCTGGAGTCTGGACACGCGAAAAGCGACAGCGCCCGTTACGCTCTGACAGGCATAAGACAGAATAACGTAGCGGTCCTGACTGCGCAGTTAGGCTGGTTTATGACCCGAAGAGCTGGGCAGCTGGAGTCTGGACACTAACGAGAAAACAAACATTAAAGCAACGACGCCCTTTTTAGGCGTCCGCGCTTATGAATTTGATTCAATAAAAGTAAGACAGGAGGGAATTGCATGAACACAGGACACGTTCTTCAAGTTATGGGTCCGGTTGTAGACGTAAAGTTTGCTGATGGACATCTTCCAGAAATCTACAACGCCCTAACTGTAAATATTGATCGTCCCGGTCAGGCACAAGTCGTTTTGACACTTGAAGTGGCTTTGCACCTTGGCGACGATTCAGTTCGCACAATTGCGATGGAATCCACTGATGGATTGCAGCGCGGTTCAGTCGTAACCGATATGGGCAGCGCAATTACTGTTCCAGTTGGAGAAGCGACATTAGGCCGGGTATTTAACGTACTTGGTGAAGTTATCGATTTGGGTGAAGAAATCCCGGCATCAGAACGCCGCGATCCGATTCACCGTTCTGCACCAACATTCGAACATCTTTCAACAGAAGTTCAAATTCTTGAAACAGGTATCAAAGTTGTTGACTTGCTTGCCCCTTACATTAAAGGTGGTAAAATCGGTCTCTTCGGTGGTGCCGGTGTAGGTAAAACAGTTCTTATCCAGGAATTGATCAATAACATCGCTCAAGAGCACGGCGGTCTTTCAGTATTTGCCGGTGTTGGTGAGCGTACACGTGAAGGAAACGACTTATTCCACGAGATGAGCGATTCCGGCGTTATCAAGAAAACAGCAATGGTCTTCGGTCAAATGAACGAGCCGCCTGGTGCACGTATGCGTGTTGCCCTGTCCGGTTTGACAATGGCTGAATATTTCCGTGACGAACAAGGCGCGGACGTACTATTGTTCATCGATAACATTTTCCGTTTCACACAAGCAGGATCTGAGGTTTCCGCGTTACTTGGCCGTATGCCATCTGCCGTTGGTTACCAGCCGACACTTGCTACAGAAATGGGTCAATTACAGGAACGTATTACGACGACAAGCACTGGTTCTGTTACTTCAATTCAAGCGATCTATGTACCAGCCGATGACTATACGGATCCGGCTCCGGCTACAACTTTCGCCCACTTGGATGCGACAACCAACCTTGAGCGTAAACTTTCCGAGATGGGTATCTACCCTGCGGTGGATCCACTTGCTTCAACTTCACGCGCATTGTCGCCTGAAATCGTTGGAGAAGAGCATTACGCAGTGTCCCGTCAGGTTCAGGAAACGCTTCAGCGTTACCGCGAACTTCAGGATATCATTGCGATCCTTGGTATGGATGAGTTGAGCGATGAAGACAAGTTAACGGTTAACCGTGCTCGCCGCGTTCAAAACTTCCTGTCCCAGAACTTCCACGTTGCTGAGCAGTTTACAGGCCAAAAAGGTTCTTACGTACCTGTTCAGGAAACGATCAAAGGATTCCAGGAAATCCTTGCCGGTAAATACGATCACTTGCCTGAAGATGCTTTCCGTTTGGTTGGACGCATTGAAGAAGTTATCGCTAAAGCCAAAAGCATGGGCGTAGAAGTCTAAAATCAGGGACCAGGAGGGAAAAAAATGAAGACCATTACAGTCAATATTGTCACTCCCGACGGCCCGGTATACGATTCAGATGTTTCCATGGTAATTGCGGTTACAGCATCCGGTGAGATGGGCGTCCTGCCTGGACACATCCCGACAGTAGCACCTCTTGGAATCGGCGCAGTCCGGTTAAAGAAAGACAACTCGACGGAATTGGTAGCTGTAAGTGGCGGATTCCTTGAAATTCGTCCTGAAAAAGTAACAATTCTTGCTCAATCAGCAGAGCGCGCGACTGACATTGATGTTGCTCGTGCTCGTGAATCTGCCAAACGCGCAGAATCATTGCTTCAGGCGAAGAAAGATGAAGTCGACTTCAAGCGGGCTGAGCTTGCTTTGAAGCGTGCGATGAATCGTATCAACGTTTATGAGGGTAATATATAAAGAAGAAAAGCGACAGCAAGAGATTGCCCATAATCGTTTGGGCAATCTTTTGCGACGGAGCAGCGCAGCGATGCAGGAGCAGCTTTTTCCTCAGAGTTGGCAGCTGAAATCTAGACACAGTAAAAAAAGCGGGCAAAAGTGATATCAACTTTTGTCCGCTTTTTTATAACTTTATCTCCGAAGGAGTGATCGAATGGAAATCATGATAGGGCAGCAGGCATTAATATCCATCTTTAGCCATATCTTTTTTACAGGTGTCTCATTTTATGCGCTCCGGGCTGTCATGTTCGAAAAATGGATCCGTAAGCATAATGTATTACAGGCACAAATATTATATATATTCCTTAGTATCGCATTGGGTACAGCAGTTTCAACGTTCTTTTTGAATGTTTCATCATGGTCACGGCAATTGCCTTATCTCTTCTAAGAGTTGGCAATTCGGCCTGAATCTGTTTTTCAGGGGTAGGCCCAATTGCCAAATTATAGTTTTTCTACAGGAAATAAATCAAATATCTATGTTTATTCTCCTATAGAGGGGGAAAATATTCATTGTAATCAAATTGTAATATTAAATGCGTCCCGACGGACAGAAAGCGAAATGTTATGACGAACCATATGAATAGGAACATATTAGATGCTTTTAAATGATCTGCCGGATACTTGTTATTTTAATAAAATACATGTATCATAGTAAAGGTTTTGTTTTTTAAAAATAACATTGGACTTTTATATATTATTATATTGAAAACGACAGATTTTTTACAGATTATTTTATACTTGGAGGGCGTTGCAGTGGAACAGATCATCGTAAGAGGCGGCAGTAGGTTAATCGGTAAAGTGAAAGTGGAAGGTGCCAAGAATGCAGTTCTTCCTGTCCTGGCGGGAGCTTTACTTGCTGGTTCAGGAAAAAGCATCATCAAAGAAGTTCCGCATTTGGCGGATGTGTATACGATTCAGGAAGTGTTGAAAAGCCTGAATGTAAACATCGAATACTTCCCGGAAAAGAACGAAATGCATATCGATTCTTCACAAACTTTATCAAGTGAAGCTCAATTTGAATATGTAAGAAAAATGAGAGCTTCGATTCTGGTTATGGGACCGCTTCTTGCTCGAAATGGATTTGCTCGTGTGGCGCTTCCAGGAGGCTGTGCAATCGGCTCGCGTCCAATCGAACTTCACTTAAAAGGTTTTGAGGCGATGGGCGCGAAAATTACGTTCGGCAACGGTTTTGTAGAAGCGGATGTAAATGGAAGATTACGCGGAGCACGAATCTACTTGGATTTCCCAAGTGTCGGAGCTACTGAAAATATCATGACCGCTGCATCGCTTGCAGAAGGTGTGACGATTATCGAAAACGCAGCGAAAGAGCCTGAGATTGTTGATTTGGCTACTTTCATCAACGAAATGGGCGGCAAAGTCTATGGTGCAGGTACCGATACGATCCGTATCGAAGGCGTTGAAGCATTACAGGGTGCAGAGCATTATATCATTCCTGACCGTGTAGAAGCCGGAACTTTCATGGTGGCAGCAGCCATCACTGAAGGCGATGTCACGATTGAAAATGCAGTTCCTGAACATATGGCAGCATTGATCTCAAAACTTGGCGAAATGGGTGTACGCGTAGATGAAACACCTGAAGGCCTTCGTGTCCGGGCAACTCGTCCGCTTCGTTCGATCGACATCAAGACGATGCCGCATCCTGGATTCCCGACGGATATGCAGTCTCAGATGATGTCATTGATGCTTACTGCCAAAGGCAACGGCATCCTGACTGAAACGGTATTTGAGAACCGCTTTATGCACGTGGAAGAATTCCGCCGCATGAACGCTTCAGTGAAGATTGAAGGACGCTCTGTTATTATGGAAGGGCCTTCGAAATTACAGGGGGCGGAAGTGTCGGCTACGGATTTGCGTGCGGCAGCTGCCCTGATATTGGCAGGCCTTGCTGCTGAAGGAATTACCCGTGTCAATGAATTGCAGCATTTGGATCGCGGATACGTAAATTTCCATGGAAAATTGGCGGCCCTCGGTGCAGATATCGAACGCGTCAACACAGAAAATTCAACTGTCACGGAAGAACAGACGGTCTGATACTTTCATTCATAATCATATCCGAACCCGCTGGCAAAATTGCCGGCGGGTTTTTATATGGAATAAATGAAAAATTTCCCGGGAAATAATCAGATGATGTGCTACATGGTGAAGGACGATATTTTCTTATTACTACTGCTTTTCTAAAATAACAAATATTTTTAGAAATATTATGCAGGAGGGAGAGGCTTTGTGATAAAATACTCAGTTAGGAGAGTCTTTACAGAGAGAAATATAATAAGTAGTACTTTTACCGGAAGGGGAAGCAGGTATGTTGTTTTCAAAAGATATAGGAATTGATTTAGGGACGGCGAACGTTCTTATCTATGTTAAAGGGAAAGGCGTAATACTTAATGAGCCCTCAGTCGTTGCGCTGGACCGAAAAACGCATCAGGTGATAGCTGTCGGAGCAGAAGCGAGAAAGATGATCGGCCGGACGCCAGAGAATATCATCGCTGTGAGGCCTTTAAAAGAAGGTGTGATTGCAGATTTTGACGTAACGGAAATCATGCTCAAGTATTTCATCGATCAGTTGAAGGTGAGAGGCTTCATGAACAAACCGCGCATCCTTATTTGCTGTCCGACAAATGTTACGAGTGTTGAACAGAAAGCGATCCGCGAAGCGGCTGAAAAATCAGGAGGCAAAAAAGTCTATCTTGAAGAAGAGCCCAAAGTTGCAGCGATTGGTGCCGGTATGGATATCTATCAGCCATCGGGCAATATGATTGTGGATGTCGGCGGCGGGACTACTGATGTGGCAGTATTATCGATGGGCGATATCGTAACGAGTGAGTCGATTAAAGTCGCAGGTGATGTGTTCGATAATGACATTCTTCAATACGTGAAGAAGCAATATAAATTACTGATCGGTGAACGCACAGCCGAGAATATCAAGATTGAAATCGGAACTGTCTTTAAAGGCAGCCGTAAAGAAGAGATGCAAATCCGCGGACGTGATATGGTTTCAGGTTTGCCGCGGGTCCTCACCATCCATTCGGAGGAAATCGAACTGGCTTTACGTGAATCTGTGAATCTGATCGTAGCATCGGCTAAAAATGTTCTCGAGAAAACGCCGCCTGAGTTGTCTGCGGACATTATCGACAGAGGCGTCATCCTGACTGGCGGCGGTGCCATGCTGCACGGCATCGATCAATTATTGGCCGAAGAATTGAAAGTTCCTGTTTTCATTTCTGAAGATCCGATGAACTGTGTTGCGAACGGTACAGGAATCATGCTTGCTTCCCTTTCCCGGAAATCAAAACCTTAAATAGAACAATCTCAATTATATATGCAGAAACCACGAATTTTTAGTATAATGGCAACATGTGAACGTAACTTGTTTAAGGCAGTTCAGAATTGTGGATGCTAAGACTTAAGGCATTGAGTCAGCATCATTGGAAAGGTTGACGACGTAAATGACAGAGCCGACTAAAAAAGTTTCTTCCCGCAAAGAACATAAAAAGGGAGATGCGAATGACGGGAAAAAACAGAAAAAAACATGGTGGGTGCAGATTCGCTTATTCCCCATCTGGCTGCGCATCATATTGGTCCTTGTTTTAATCGTTTTGGCAGCGGCTCTGGGGGCGATGGTCGGTTACGGGGTAATCGGAGACGGAGAACCAAGAGATGTACTGAAATGGGAGACATGGCAACATATTATTGATATCATTAGCGGTAAGAAATAACAGGGATACTTTTTGTATCCATTTCATAATAGGGGGTTGGCATCTTGTTGACGACAGAACAGATCAAAGCGATCCTGCCGCACCGTTATCCATTTTTGATGGTGGATCGGATGTTGGAGCTGGAACCCGGAAAAAGGGCAGTTGGCCTGAAAAATGTATCGGCAAACGAGGAATTCTTCAATGGCCATTTTCCAGGTTATCCTGTAATGCCCGGTGTGCTGATAGTGGAAGCTCTGGCACAGGTCGGTGCTACTGCAGTCCTGAAGATGGAAGGCAACGAAGGGCGCCTCGCATTCTTTACCGGCATTGATAATTGCCGTTTCAAACGGCAGGTGGTTCCAGGAGACCAGCTAAGGCTGGAAGTGGAACTTACGAAACTGAGAGGACCAATGGGCAAAGGCCATGCCATTGCGACAGTGGATGGGGAAATCGCTTGTGAATGCGACATCCTTTTCGCATTGGGGCCGGTCGCATCTACTGAAGGATAACAGCAGCTGCACAGGGAGCAATAAAACCAAAAAATTAAACGATAATTCCTGCGATTAGTTTTTTGATCGAATATGGGGGGCATCTTATGTATAAGACATTACCGACTTCAGTAAAAAGCAGTATAACCCGCTCGATTTCCAAACAGTTCGAGCAGTATATGGCAGGGATTGAATGGAAAGAAGAACGCTTTGATATTGAAAACTTCCTGAAGGTATGGAGAAGATACATACTCGAAAATGCAAAATGGTACGATGAACTTTCAGATGAAGTAAAATCGAGCAGTGAGTTCCATGCAGATCTGGCGGAGAAGATGAATCAGACAATCTCAAAAATGCTGTCGGAGCCGCCATCAGCTGAGCAAGTTGAAAAGCTGGAAGCACTCCAAAAAGAAAAAAATATTGCTGAAGATTATTCGTGCAAAGCAGAAGCGGCATATATCCTGAACAAATGGAATAAATAGATTGAAAAAGACTTGATGAGGAAAAGATCCCTCATCAAGTCTTTTTATTTATCCGTTTGCTTTTTCGTCTTTACGGAGCACTGGCCGTGACCGCATGTCGCTTTCAAAACGCTCCAGCAATTCTTCGCCTTCCAATCCATCCTCCAGCAGTTCGGATAGGAGTGTCTCCGCATATTTGCGGCGTGCGCGTTTCAATGTCCCTTTCATCAGGACAGAAATATGATCACCGATTTGCTTCACTGCATAAATGCCGACTTCAAAAGTGGCGGGCTCGTTTTCAGGATAGGAAATGACGACTTTGACATCGTAGATTTTGCCGGATTCCATCAAACTTCTGAATTTCTCTTCATAAGCGACATCCATCAGCATCTCAAGGACCCAGGAACGGTGGCTATTTTCCTGATTTATGATAATCCCGTCTTCCAATGGGAATTTGGTGACATCATCATTCTCGACAAGTCCCATGGACAGCATCTTAAAGGTCTTCATCTTTCTGCCTCCTCAAACCAATCTTTTTTTCCAGTATAGCATAGCCGGCTTTTTTTAGGCGCCGAAGAAAACAAATCGAAAGCTTGGAAAATCCTGATTTGCATTTCCTCAAAAAGTTCAGGAACCATGCAGATCCCAAAGGAAAAGAATAAAAAACTTTTTTTATTCCAAATCAAAATAGAGATTTGAACCGCCGAAAAGCATCAAAAATCAGATTTCACCTTTTGCATAAAATTCAGTTTATTTAGTATGCTGACTTTACCGGAAGGAGGTGAAAATAGATGAATCAAGTGGGGCTGGTTGGCAGATTGACCAAAAATCCGACGTCACGGACACTGAGCGAAGGGCGTGTACATACTACGTTCATTGTCGCCGTTTCCAGAAACTTTAAAAACCAGAAAGGGGAAATCGAAAGCGATTTTATGCTTTGTTCCACTTGGGGAAGGCCAGCCGTCAATGTGGCGAAGTTCTGTGTAAAAGGTTCGCTGGTCGCAGTATCGGGAAGGCTGCAGTCCCGGCATTATGACAAAGAAGACGGTACCAGGATTTACGTCACCGAGGTCTTAGGGGACCAGATTCGTTTTCTGGACAGAAGAAAAACACAAGAAGAAACCGCTCCCTTGCAGAAGGAACCGGAATCTGTAGAAGATTTTGATTTCCCTTCGCCGGAAGCGGCAACGATCAACGCATAAGTATTTAAATTTGATGGGAGGCACTTAGCCATGCCAAAAGACGTTCAACAGCAATTAGAAGTGCACATGGAGCAACTGATCCGCCTAACAGCTCTGCTCCATCGACGATTGGCGGAGGCGGAGCGGGAGCTAAGTGAACTGAAGGAAAATTTCCGTTCCGTCACCAAGGTTTGAAATTTCACTCATAAGTTCAGCAGAGCATGGAGGGGTGGGGACCCGGCCATGCTCATTTTGGAATTATAAATTATATAAATTATGCAAAGAAAATTCCCATTTTAAACCGCTTCGGCGCTATGGACAAGCCTCCCGCAATAAGCCGAGAAGAGCACTCGTCTTATTGCTCCGGTCGGCATTCGCCTGCTCCGGAGCCGCGCCTTAGCTTAGTTCTACTTCTGGATATCAAGTGAAGGAGTATAGACTTCTTTAAGTTCGGCGTGGCGTTGAGCACCCACTCGGACGAATGTCCGAGTTAGCTTATGGAAACCACGAAACCACTTTAGCACTAGAAACATTTCTAAGATATGGAGCAAAATAGCGAAGACTTCATGGTGATCAGCGAAGTGCTGACATCCACTCGGACGAATGCCCGAGTTAGCTTATGCAAACCACGAAACCACTTTAGCACTAGAAACATTTCTAAGATATGGAGCAAAATAGCGAAGACTCCATGGTGATCAGCGAAGTGCTGAGATCCACTCGGACGAAGTAGAACGAGTCCGAGTTAGCTCAGTGCAAGCCACCAGGAAAGCGGAGCTGTTTTGCGGAATATCGGCTACTATAGCGAATAAGTGAATAGTTCCTTCAGCTCATTATCAGAAAGCTCGGTCATCCACTGGCTTGACTGGATGAATTGCTCAGACATTTCCTGTTTTTGCGTGAGCAATGAATCGATTTTCTCTTCTATCGTACCGATCGTCACAAATTTATGCACATGCACAAATTGCGTCTGTCCGATTCGGTAAGCACGGTCCGTCGCCTGGTTTTCAACAGCTGGGTTCCACCATCTGTCAGCATGCAATACGTGTGTTGCGGCAGTCAGGTTCAATCCAGTGCCGCCAGCTTTCAATGACAGGATGAAAATCGGGAATTTTCCTTGCTGGAAAGCATTTACCAGAGAATCCCGCTGGTTTTTCGGCATATTGCCCGTCAAGAACGGAACTTCATGGCCGTATAGTTCGTTGATCGCCTGCTGCAGAAGATGGCCCATCCCGATATATTGCGTGAAGATGAGGCATTGTTCACCGCGTTCGGCAATTTCTCCGGCAAGGGTGACGATCCGTTCAAGTTTTTGGGAGCGCGGAAGGATTTCTTCCGCCGATGTATAAGGCTCTTTTAAATACAAAGCCGGGTGATTGCATAATTGTTTCAGCTTGCTGAGCATTTTCAGTACAAGCCCTTTTTTCTCGAAGCCGCTCAATGTCTCCATTTTTTCGACCGTGTCCTGTACAAGCCCTTCATAAAGAGCGGCCTGTTCCGGAGTCAGCGGACAGTATTCAAGCTGTTCCTGTTTTTCAGGAAGGTTCAGCTGCAGGTCAGGATCTTTTTTCGTACGGCGCAGCAGGAACGGCTGGATGCGCTGACGCAATTTTTCCTTCGCTTCTTCAGAATCGTCGCGTTCAATCGGAATCATGAACGTTTCCTGGAATTGTTTGATGCGGTATAAATAGCCTTTATTGATAAAGTCGAAAATCGACCACAGCTCAGACAAACGGTTTTCAATCGGCGTACCAGTCAGCGCGATGTGATGCTGTCCTTTGAAACGGCGGATGGTGCGCGATTGTTTCGTATACATATTCTTAATGTTCTGTGCTTCGTCGAGAGTGATGCTGGTCCATGGCAGGTCCTGCATCTCTTCTGCATCGGATGAAGCGATGCCGTATGTCGACAGCACGACATCCGGCTGCTCCTGTTCAAGGAAACGTGCAAACTCTTCGTCTTTCGGGCGAACGGGACCGTAATGCATATACACTTTCAGGTCCGGGGCAAACCGTTCGAGTTCTTTTTGCCAGTTCCCGAGTACGGAAGTCGGACAGATGATGAGGGACGGCTGCGCTTGTTTTTCCTTATGGACGTGGAGCAGATAGGCGATCAGCTGAACCGTTTTGCCGAGGCCCATATCATCTGCAAGGCACAGGCCGAATCCTTCTTCCCGCATGAAGACGAGATAGTCAAAACCGGTTTTCTGATAAGGACGCAAATCCGTCAGCAGGTTTTCAGGAATTTCAGTGGCCGGCAGATCGCGTTTATCCAGCAGTTTATCCAGCAGGACTTTTAATGATTTGTTCAGATTGAATTCGACAAGCGGATCATCTTCTTCAACCGCTTCTTCCAGCATAATTTCCGGCACGTTCTGGAACAGCATGTCTTTGATGGTCCAATCCGCATCTTCCGCTTCATCGATCATTTTACGAAGCTGCATCAGCAAATTGGAATCGACGCGCACCCATTCATTGCCGATGCGGATGAATTCCTTGTTTTCGGAAACGAGGCGTTCAAAATCCTGCATGCTGAGTTCGTGGCCATTCAATGAAAACTGCCAGTCAAAACGGATAATCTGATCAAGTCCGACAACCGATGCTTTTTTGGCAGGGGAGTGGACATTCGCTTTCACGCGCACTTTCGATTCCTGGACAGCCTGCAGCCAGGATGGAATCGATACTTCAATGCCGAAAGCCTGGAGGATTTCCGTATCATCCCGGAGGAATTGGAGCACTTGCGCATCGGACCATTCGCTGTGGTAAAGAATCGTTTCATCAAAGCTGTCGACGGACGGGCACAGACTCAGAACCAATGCCTGTTTCTCCGCGATTTCAGCGTGGCGGCTGCGCCATTTCTCCGGCAGCACTTTCTCGAGCGGTTCATTCATACGGCGTTTTGATGGCGTCCAATATACACTGCCGCGTTTTGAACGGAGTACGACTTTGAATGACCAATCCGGTGTTTCGTCCGGTTCGCTGAGTTGCACGGCCATTACATAATCATCCGCAGGTTCCAGTCCATCCCAGCCAGCCTGCTGGATAAAATGCTGGATATAAGGAAGCTGGGCAGTCGATAAACCTTTTTGGCGGAGCTGCTGAGAGATGGTGTCACTCAGAAATGCCTGAATATCCGCATCGCCGTATTTGCTGTCGATAAGGATATCTTCGCCCTCAACTGTTACATGCTCCCAAAGGTGGGGATCGTTCAGTGAGTTTGATACTTTACCGGCAATATCCAGCCAGGCGGCATCTTCTTCAGTCTGCCCGATGAACGATACGTAATGATGCTCTTCGGCAGAAAACAGCCTGACAAAATCGGCAGGCGACAGTACGAGGTCAAGGCCATCCATTTCCGACTTCAAGCCGAAAAAGCTGTCCTTATCCATGAAATATAAAAAAGGAGTCCATATTTCCGGGGGGATCCGATTTCCATTTTCGTTGATGGCCTGGATGCGGAAGCTGTTTCCCTTGATGACTTTTAAATAATAGATGCGGCTTCCTTCTGTTTGGAATTGAGTCATACCAGATTTCCTTTCTCAATCTCTTCCTGCAGTGCACGGAGACGTTTATTCTGTGTCCGGATTTCTTTCATATAGGATTTCCAGAATTCCATTTGATCGCTCTTTTTGCAAGCGGCTTTCATTTTCTTCCAGATCCGCACGGCCTGTTTATAGCTGCTGCGGCTGCGTTCGTCCAAATGTGACATCGCGTAGCGGTGGTAGAGCGGCAGGACGTAATCCGGTGCCGCTTCCTGCACTTCCCTGAGTCCGCATTCTTCAGCGAAATACAAAGGGGAGCTATGCATATGGTGTAATTCTGCCCATTGCTTGAACAATCCTTTTTCGATCAGATAAGTGGAATAGGCAGGCAGCCCGTAGTGGCCGAATTGGCGGAACAAGTCTTCCCACTCCGCTTCATCCAGATTGATGAGTGAGAACAGGCGGCTGAGTGTTCGGACATACTGATGGCGATACTGTGTATATAAGCCTTCAAAAAGGAACGTTTTCACATGCGGGCGGACAGCGGTCAGAATCACTTGAAGCGCTTGAAGATGCTGTTCCGTTTCCGCCAGGATGGCCAGCTGGATCCAGTCATGGGCATCATTGGCTGTTATCTTTTTCGGTTCCACCTCTTCTTTCAGCAGAATGGCGAAAAAGATATTGATGCGTTCATCAGGCCGCGGGAAAGCTGCCAGTTCCTGTTTACGCAATTTGTCATTGGTGAACAGATTGGTCCAGAACAATTGGTAAACGGTCAAGCGCTGTGAAGACGAACCGTCTTTGATGGCAGCAAACGAACGCACCATCTCCTGGAGCCCATCAAAGAAAGCGTCCGATTCGAATGTCCGGTGCTGGTTATGCAATTGGTCGAGCAAATCGCGGAGATCCTGCAATTCGTCTTCGAACCAGGTTTTGAAAAACGAATGATGGACATCATTCGTACCTGATATATACGTCGGCCAGACTTCAGCCAATGAAATGAAGTGGGCATATGCCCGGAACAGTGTTTTCCACTCGCGTTCGAGCGGGACAAAGGACAAAGCATTTTTCAATCGGCCTTCATACATCTGTTCAAAGTAAAAGTAATTTCTTGTCGTATAATCCGGGATCGGATCGCGCCAGACGCTGCGGATCACTTTGGTCCATTGCTGCGGCGAACGCTTATTGCCGATTGTAGAGAGCTGTTCTTTTTGCTGGTCTCGCCAGTCGGCAACCCAGGCGGATAAAGAACCGATTTTTTGATAGAGTGCGAAGATGACAGCAAGCCTGTGACGGCAAAGCTCTTCCTGCGGACATGCACAGACAGCCGTCAGTTTATCGAAGTTCATGACGACTTTTACTGAATGGGCGTCTTTCACTATCGCTTCCAGCAGCAGCCGTTCTTCATTGAAAGACTGGATTTGCACACCATCATGGCGCACTAAAAAAACTGCTTTTCGAACCATTTCCTCATCCAGCGCACGCGCAGGATTGAGGGACTTCTCGATAGCAGCCATATAATTGTGGATTATTTCTTCATATTGTTGTGCCAGGGATTGAACCGTAGCCATTTGCATCGCCCCAAAATAAAACTTTCCTTCTATTATACTGCTTTCCGCCTTGCCCGTAAATGCAGAAGGAAAGTTCGGCACTTATCGTTGTTGTAAATATATTTTTCAATAAGGTTCTTTTTTGATACAGTATAGATTATACTGGATAAAAAGTAATTCAATTTACCTAATAAAATTAGACAGGAGAATGACTTTGGGCCATTTGTATGTGCTGGGGATCCCTGATTTACAATTCGTATTAAATCAGGAAGATATTGCTGTATGGGAACTTTTTTTATTGAACCATGAAAAACGATATGAGAAAATCCATTTTCAGGTGACAGGCGATGAAGGCTGCTACACGTTTAATGATATCGGCACATGCAATGGACCGCTCGACACTGTGCAAATCGATTTTGAGGATAATAAAGTGAAGTTCAGGAAAGGGGCGGCATCGGGCAAGGAATTTGAAAAATTTCTATTTTATATGCTCACCCAGCTGTTTGTAAGAATTGAGAAGGACAGGATCCAGTTCCTGACTACGCCGCCGGTGAAGAGCGTTAAAAGATTGAACACAAGAAGCTGATTCTTGTGTTTTTTTAGTTACGGAATGGGGAATATATGGTATGATTAACTAAACAGAATATTCTAAATTCAGAGAGGGGGGGAACCGTCATGTTGCACGTCAAAATGATGAAACCATTCTATACAAAGAAAGAAAATCATCTGGTGAAATTCGTCTTTGCCTATCAATACCTCTCCATTATGAAAGATGATGAATTATTTCATTTCATCCCGGTTGAAGGAAAAGAGATCGTAGTCAATACGAATACTTTCCAGGTTGAAAATTTGTCTGATGTATTCGTTTTCCAAAAAGGGAACCGCTTTATCCGATTGCCGCTCTATCAGCTGCTGCTGGTATCCGATATCCATATGCATCTCCAGTCTATTTTGCAAGGTGAAAGTGCGGGCATCGCTGAAATTCCGGATCAGGCCAAAACAGAAGCTATGGAAGTGATCGAGGAACTGGAACACGAAAATTTCGAGCGGATGATCGATTACGCACTTGAGTCAAGAGACGAAGTGATGTTCAACGAACTTATCGCATTACAACAGCTAAATGGAGGTCTGCCAAGTGAAGCTTGAACCATCCCTTGCCAATTTCATATCTGACTGACTGCGCCTGCCCGGAATAGAAAAGGGAAGGCGCTTTCGTTTGCCCTTTTTTAAATGCTAAAACCCTTTTCCTGTAAATGCGGAAAAGGGGTTTTATGGTTTATGAATATACATGATCCACCTCTACATCATTGTGAAAAAGTTGACGATCAGCATTACGGCCGCTGAGCCCCCGATTCCCAAAGCAAGATCTTCCCATCCAAGTTCAAGCACTTTTTCGAAATTCATCCCAATCCACTCCTTCTGTGTGTTCTAAGTTAGTTATAGAAGATCTTGCGTGCAAGCCATAGAATCCAGCTGGATTTATAACTTAAATTGATTGTATTCAATTATCAAAAATTTGTCATGTTACTTTATTACTAAAAATTCTAAATAATAAAAAAACTACGCGTGAATAGGCTTTTTACTACTGAAGTTACATTATTATCAAATATTATATTGAAATATTCAAAATAGACTGGTATATTTAATAAAAGAATTTTCAAAAAATAGGAAACCGACTACACAGAGGAGCTTGCACATCATGAAATTTTACTTATCGATGGATATGGAAGGTGTCACAGCTTTACCGGATTATACATATGTGGATTCGAAGGAACATAATTACGAACGGGGACGCAGGTTGATGACGCAGGATGCAAATGCGGTCATCACCGGCGCTTTTCAGGGTGGTGCAGAAAAATTTCTGGTCAATGACAGCCATTCGAAAATGAATAATCTGATAGCAGAAGATTTACATGAAGACGCTGAACTCATCACAGGCGGCGTGAAAGCCTATTCCATGGTGGAGGGGCTGGATGCCTCTTTTGATGGTGCTTTTTTTGCCGGATATCACGCAAGAGCCGGTCAAAAAGGTGTCATGTCCCATGCGATGATTTTTGGCGTGCGGTCGATGTGGATCAACGAAGTGGAAATCGGGGAACTTGGGCTCAATGCATATGTCGCTGGCCATTTCGGGGTGCCGGTCCTGATGGTTGCGGGAGATGACTGCGCCTGCCGGGAAGCGGAAGCGCTGATTCCGAATATCATCACGGCCGCTGTGAAGGAATCATTGACACGTTCAGCCGTCAAAACGCTGCATCCGAAAAAAGCGCAGCAATTGCTGCGGGACAAAACAGTGGAAGCCATCGAAAACCGCTCTAATGTGAAACCGCTTACGCCGCCTGAAAAACCGGTGCTGAAAATCGAATTTACGAATTATGGGCAGGCGGAGCTCGCCGCAATGATGCCGGGCTGCACGATTGAAGAAGGGACGACGATTGTCCGTTTCGAAGCCGAAGACATATTGGAAGCTTACCGGGCGATGCTTGTCATGGTTGAACTGGCGGCGCAGTCTCAGTTCAATTAAAAGGAGGGTCTGAAAAAATGGCATTATACATATTCAAACGTTTTTGGATGATGCTCGCGACGATCTTCATCATTGCGACGCTGACATTCTTCCTGATGCACGCCGTTCCGGGCTCACCGCTCGAAGCGGAACGTACGACGAACGAAACGATCCAGGCGAATCTGGAGAAGTTCTATAAACTGGATCAGCCATTGCACATCCAGTATTTCGATTATATGAAATCCATCGCGACTTTCGACTTCGGACCATCGATCAAAGACCCGAACCGGACAGTCAATGAATTGCTTGAACGCGGTTTCCCGATTTCCTTTGAACTCGGTATCATCACGATTCTCGTCGCTGTCATATCAGGGATCCTGCTGGGCACGATGGCGGCGCTGCGGCACAATAAAATGATCGATTACGCGGCGATGGCATTTGCGGTCATCGGGATTTCGATACCGAACTTCGTGCTCGCGACGCTGCTGATCCAGCAATTGGCCGTAACCTGGGGAATCTTTCCGCCGGCCACCTGGAAAAGCCCGATGCATATGGTGCTGCCAGTTTTGGCGCTTGCGACCGGTCCGATGGCGATCATCGCCCGTCTGACGCGCTCGAGCATGCTTGAAGTTCTGACACAGGATTACATAAAAATGGCGCGTGCCAAAGGCATCAAACCGATTCGGATCGTATTGCGCCATGCGCTCAGAAACGCATTGATGCCGGTAGTCACCATCATGGGGACGCTGCTTGCCGGTATTCTGACCGGTACATTCGTCATTGAAAAGATTTTCGCGATACCGGGAATGGGTAAATATTTCGTCGATTCGATCAACAATCGGGATTATCCCGTTATTATGGGAACAACCGTATTTTACAGCGCATTCTTGATCTTCATGCTGTTCCTCGTGGACATCGTTTATGGACTTCTAGATCCGCGCATCAAGCTCCACAAAAAAGAAGGTGATGTGTGATGACACAGGTCCGTGATGAGTGGTTCCGTCCACTCGAAAAAGACGGAGATGAAAAAGAGCAAGTCGTCCGCCCATCTTTATCCTATTGGAAAGATGCATGGCGGCGGCTGAAGAAAAATAAATTGGCAATGGTCGGACTGGGCTTTCTGATCTTCTTGGCAGTCATGGCGATATTCGGCCCGATTCTGTCGCCTCACTCGGTGACGACGCAGGATCTTCCGAATCAAAACCAGCCGCCGAGCGGTACACATTGGTTCGGCACGGATGAAGCCGGACGCGATGTCTTTACGAGAACCTGGTATGGTGCACGGATTTCTCTGTTTGTGGGATTGATGGCTGCCTTGATCGATTTTACGATCGGCATCATCTACGGGGGCATCGCCGGATATAAAGGCGGCAGAACCGATACGCTCATGATGCGCATTGTCGAGATCCTTTACGGCTTGCCGTATTTGCTCGTGGTGATTTTATTGCTTGTCGTTATGGGTCCGAGTCTGACTACGATCATCATCGCCTTGACCATCACCGGCTGGGTCGGCATGGCCCGGATTGTGCGGGGACAGGTGCTGCAGGTGAAAAACTATGAATTTGTGACGGCGTCGAAATCGTTTGGCGCGAAAACGTCACGGATCATCCGAAAAAATCTGATTCCGAACGCCATGGGCCCGATCATTGTTCAAATGACATTGACGGTGCCGAGTGCGATTTTCGCTGAAGCGTTCCTGAGTTTCTTGGGGCTCGGGATCCAAGCCCCGTTCGCGAGTTGGGGCGTAATGGCGAATGATGCCTTGCCGGTCATCATTTCCGGTGACTGGTGGAGATTATTCTTCCCGGCATTGTTCATTTCTTTGACGATGTTTGCATTTAACGTATTGGGTGACGGGCTGCAGGATGCGCTCGATCCGAAAATGAGGGGGTGACAGCATGACTGGCAAACAGATAGCAGATGAACTCTCACGTTCCCGACTTGAAGACGGAGCGGAAGCAGATCCAATAGAGCATGAAGGCAAACGGGGAAAAATCGTTTCACCGAAAAAGAAACGGACAATTTCATCTGAAAAGATCCTGGAAGTGGAGGATCTCCACGTCACATTCAGTACGTACGGAGGAACGGTCCAGGCAGTGCGCGGCGTCACATTCGATCTATATAAGGGGGAAACGCTGGCGATCGTCGGCGAATCGGGCTGCGGAAAATCCGTGACTTCGAACGCCATCATGGGCCTCGTTGAACAGCCGCCCGGCAAGATCACTTCCAAAGGCGTTTACTTCAAATCAAAAAACCTGGCGAAACTGTCCAAAAAAGAGATGCGCAAAATCCAGGGTGTAGATATTTCGATGATTTTCCAGGATCCGATGACGGCGCTCAATCCGACCCTTACGATCGGGGAACAATTGACGGAAGGCGTCAAACAGCATAAGAAATTGAGCAATGCGGAAGCGAAGCAACGTGCCATCGAGATGCTGGCGCTTGTCGGAATCCCGAATCCCGATGAGCGGATGAAACAATATGCGCACCAATTTTCAGGCGGTATGCGGCAGCGCATCGTTATTGCGATTGCCCTGATCTGTGAACCGGAACTGCTGATTGCGGATGAACCGACAACGGCGCTCGATGTGACCATCCAGGCGCAGATTCTGGAACTTTTTGAAGAAATCCAGATCAAGACGGGCGTTTCCATCATCCTGATCACGCACGATCTCGGGGTAGTTGCGAAGATTGCCGATCGCATCGCAGTCATGTATGCCGGCAAGATCATCGAAACCGGCACGAAGCGTGAAATTTTCTATACCCCGCAGCATCCATATACTAGAGGCTTATTGAATTCGGTGCCGCGTCTCGATCTGACCGGGGGAGAATTAAAGCCGATCGACGGCACGCCGCCCGATCTCTTTTCACCGCCTTCAGGCTGCCCATTTGCAGCGCGGTGCCCGTTTGCGATGGAAGTGTGTCAGGCCGTTTATCCGGATACGACCGAAAAATCGGAAACACACCGGGTCGACTGCTGGCTGCAGGACAGCCGGGCACAAAAATTGATCGACGAAGGGGCATTCGCCCGCTGATCCATTTGGCTGAAAGCGCCATTCGCGCATTCACATAGCAAGATATCAAACAAAGGGGGCTTTACGATGAAAAAATGGCTGGTTTTATTTCTGATGGCAATGTTCGTGTTCGTTCTTGCAGCATGTACGGCAAGCGAAGATGCGGGCGAAGAAACACCGGATGAAGGCGGAGAAAGTACGGAAGGGACAACCGAATCCGGTGGGGACAAGATCCTGTTGCTGAACAACGGAGCAGAGCCGACATCATTCGATCCATCGATCGGATTCGATGCGGTGTCCTGGTCAGCGCTCAACAACCTGATGGAAGGATTGACGCGTCTGGATGAAAGTTCACAGCCGGTTGAAGCGACGGCTGAAGCCATCGATATTTCGGAAGATGGATTGACTTACACATTCACAATCCGTGAAGAGGCAAACTGGTCGAACGGCGAACCGGTGACAGCCGGAGATTTCGTATTCGCTTGGCGCCATATGCTGGACCCGGAAACGGCTTCACCTGCTGCGTTCCTTGCTTACTTCATCGAAGGGGCGGAAGCATTTAACAGCGGAGAAGGGTCTGCTGAAGATGTAGCGGTCGTGGCGGAAGACGATAAAACATTGGTCGTGACGCTGACTGCACCAACGGAAGCATTCCTGAACATCATCACGAATCCGAGCTTCTTCCCGATCCATGAAGCGACGGCAGCCGAAAACCCGCAGTGGCACACGGAAGCGGAATCATTCGTCGGCAACGGGCCATTCAAATTGGCATCATGGAGCCACGATGAAAGTTTCACATTTGAAAAGAACGAAGAATACTGGGATGCCGAAGCGGTTAAATTGGACGGTGTCGAGTGGGAAATGGTAAACGATGAAAACACGGAATATCAAATGTATGAAGCAGGCGACCTGGACGTTTCGAATGTTCCTTCTGAGCTTTCGGAACAGCTGATGGATTCACCGGACCTCGTGACACTTGATCAGGCGGGTACGTATTTCTACCGTTATAACGTAGAGATGGAACCTTTCAACAATAAAAAAGTGCGTCAGGCGTTGGCATTTGCTGTCAACCAGGATGACATTGTTCAATACGTAACGAAAAATGGCGAGAAACCGGCTTATGGCTTCACTTCCTACGGTTTTGAAGGTCCGGACGGCACGGATTTCCGTGACGCTGCCGGCGACATTGTGAAATTCGACGCTGAAAAAGCGAAGCAATTGCTGGAAGAAGGAATGGCGGAAGAAGGCTGGGAAACTCTGCCGGAAATCACAATCACCTATTCAACAAGCCCGTCACACCAAATCATTGCTGAGACATTGCAGGATCAGTTCAAACAAACATTGGACATCGATGTTAAATTGCAAAACGTGGAAAGCTCTGTATTTGCTGCAGATCAAAAAGAATTCAAATACCAGTTGTCACGTTCTTCATTCCTGTCCGATTATGCGGACCCTGTGAACGCATTGGAGAGCTTCATCACTGGTTCTTCAATGAACCGCACGCAGTGGTCGAATCCGGAATTCGATCAATTGATCGCGGATGCAAAAACGGAAACGGATTCAGAAGCACGCTGGCAGATGCTGATCGAAGCCGAGAAAATCCTGATGGACGAAATGCCGATCTTCCCGATCCATTTCTACAATCAGGTGCAGCTTGAAAAGGAGGGCGTGGAAGGCATTTTGCGCCACCCGGTCGGCTATATGGATCTGAAGTATGCGGATAAGAACTAAAAGCGGAAACGGGCGTTCAGCTCCGACAGGCCTAAGACGGTCCGGCGGAGCGGCGTGTTTTCAGCCGCACAGACGGAGTGGCTTATGACCCGAGGAGTTGCCCGTTGCAGCTGGATAGCAATAAAATCTTTTATAACCGATGAAATCGCTCCAGGCAGACGCTTTCCGCAGGGAGCGGGCTGAGCCTCCTCGCTCGCTTCGCTACCTGCGGGGTCTCAGGACACGCTCTTAATCCTGCAGGAAAGACATTGGCCGAAGCAGGCGAGGTCAAGTCTTTGCGACAAAGCCGGCGAAGCGGCGGAGGAGCACATGTTTGCACTTCGCTGCCTTGCGCTTATTCATCTGAGAGACTTCTCTCAGCGCCAGCGTGGCTCTGGAGCAGGCGAATGCCGACCGGAGCAATAAGACGAGTGTTCTTCTCGGCTTATTGTGGGAACCTGGTCCATAGCGCCGAAGCGATTAATTAGTAGAATCAAGACATAATCTTCTAGTGAGCGAGAAATAGAAACAAAGAAGAAACGCTCGGCCGAGCGCCGGGCGTTTCTGTTTTTCATTGAACAGGGATATACTGTCTGTTGAATGAAGAACAGAAAAAGAGGAGTGTTTGCGTATGCGGAATTTGCCGAAACGATTGAAAAAAGGGGATACGGTCGGGGTGATTTCACCGTCGAGTCCGCCAAATCCGGAAAACCTGGAAAAGGCGCTGCCTTTTTTGGAAGAGCTTGGATTGAAAGTGAAGATGGGGAAATCTGTACGTGAGAAATATGGCTATCTGGCAGGCGACGACGATGCGCGCCTTGCCGATTTGCACGACATGTTCGAAGATCCGGAAGTGGCGGGAATCATTTGCGCGGGAGGCGGATACGGCGCTGCGCGTTATGCGGACCGCATCGACTACGCGATGATCAAAGAGAATCCGAAAGTGTTCTGGGGCTATTCCGATATCACCTTCTTGCATACGGCGATCGGACAATACTCGGATTTGGTGACATTCCACGGTCCGATGCTTGCTTCAGATGTCGGGAAGGATACGTTCCATGAACGGAGCCGCCGCATGTTCGGCCAGCTGTTCAGCCCATTCGAACTGTTTTATTCCGAAGAAGTTTCAGAGCTGACGGCGCTTAGCGGCGGTGCGGCGGAAGGTGAATTGGTCGGCGGCAACCTGTCGTTGATTCGCAGTTCGATCGGCACGAAATTCGAATTGGACGTCAAAGGCAAGATCCTTTTGATAGAGGATATCGACGAAGAACCGTACCAGGTGGATGAAATGCTCAACCAGCTCCGCATGGCCCGCAAATTCGATGAAGCGGCGGGCATTGTCATCGGCGACTTTAAAAACGCTGAGCCGAAAAAGCGGGAGAAATCATTGACGCTGGATCAGGTTTTTGAAAATTATTTCAGTGGCCTGCAAGTGCCGGTCGTCAAGGGCTTCAAGATCGGCCACTGCGAACCGCATTTCTCAGTGCCGCTCGGCGTTAAGGCACGTCTCGATGCGGATAATAGATCATTGACGATTTTACCGGGAGTGGAATGATATGGCTGCGATAAAATCCATTACAAGTTACCGGACTGCCGTGCCGTTGAAGAAACCCTTCAAAACGGCGCTGCGCACAGTGACTGTTGCGGAAGCTGTAGTCGTTCATATTTTGACGGAAGACGGCCGGAGCGGGTTTGGTGAAGCTCCGCCGACCCACGTCATCACGGGTGATTCACTCGACAGCATCGAATTCGCTGTCGAGTTGATCGGCGCCGCCTTGATTGGCATGGATATCCGCCGGCGTGAAAAGGTTTTTCAAAAATTGCATGCATCGATGATCGGCAATACAAGCGCTAAAGCTGCGATTGATACCGCCCTCTATGATTTGATGGCACAGGCGGCGGATATGCCACTCGTTGATTTCCTCGGCGGTTACCGCCATGAATTGGAAACGGATTTTACGGTATCGGTCAATTCACCGCAGGAAATGGCGGATGATGCCGGACAATACATAACAGAAGGGTTCGATGTGCTGAAGATCAAAGTGGGCATCGGGTCAGTCGAAGAAGATATCAAACGGATCAAAGCGATCCGGGAAAAAGTGGGGTATGATGTGCTGCTCCGGCTTGATGCAAATCAGGGCTGGGAAGCGAAGTCAGCTGTGCGCGCTATCCGCCGGATGGAAGACGCGGGACTTTCGATCGAATTGATCGAACAGCCGGTTCATGCCAAAGACATTGAAGGCCTGAAGTTCGTCACCGATAACACGATGACCGATATCATGGCGGATGAAAGCATCTTTTCGCCGAAAGATGCGCTGCGGGTGCTGCAGCTGCGTGCCGCGGACCTGATCAATATCAAATTGATGAAAGCGGGCGGAATCCATCAGGCGCTGAAGATCAATGCGCTGGCGGAAGCTTACGGAGTCAATTGCATGACCGGCAGTATGATCGAAACGAAATTGGGGGTCGGGGCAGCGGCGCATTTTGCGGCCAGCCAGCCGAACATCACCCGCTTCGATTTCGATCCGCCACTGATGCTGAAGGAAGATCTGTTGCCGGGCGGCATCGAATATGAAGGGAAGACGATCCGTTTTCCTGAAAAATCGGGACTCGGCATCGACAGCGATTTATTTCTTAAACGACTAAAAGGACGGAGTGGATGAAAATGTACCAGACCGAATCGACAGTGTGGGTCTGCAGTGTACCAGTGGCGACTGTCTGGACGAGTCCGGAAAGCGTCCGGGAAGTCGACGCCCACGGCACTGGGGAAACCGTCAGGATCAATAAATGGATTGAAACGATGAATGAACTGGAAAATCATGATTTGACCCATAGCGGCCGCATCCAGACGCAATTGCTGTACGGGGAACCGGTGGTTTTGGGGGAAGTGCTGGACGGCTGGGCGAAAATCGTTGCCGTCTGGCAGCCGAGCAGCAAAGATGAGCGCGGGTATCCAGGGTGGGTGCCTTTGCATCAGCTGAAAGAAACGACGGTAATGGATGAAATGGGCTATGTTCGGGTAACGGTGCCGAAAGCGCAATTATGGTCAAACCGCTCGAAACCGCTTCTGGTCGTGCCGTTCAATACGATTCTGCCTGTCAAACAAAAGGGGGAGTCGATCTGTGTTCAGACTCCGCAAGGCGAAGCTTTCATCAAAGCGGAAGCGGTGCAGTTTATTCCTTCGATCGACAGGATTCCAGCAGGCAGCGGCCATAACATTGCGCAGCTGGCAGAGGATTTTCTTGATCTGCAGTATTTCTGGGGAGGCATGTCGAGCTACGGCTATGATTGTTCCGGCCTCAGCTATAATATGCTGAAGGCGAACGGCATCATCATCCCGCGGGATGCCCATGACCAGGCAGCGGCAGGCGACGGGATCGATAAGGACAATCAAGAGGATTGGCACATCGGAGATCTTTTGTTTTTCGCATACGAAGAAGGTAAAGGAAGGATCCATCATGTCGGCATCTATTACGGCAATGGGCAGATGATCCATTCCCCGACTCCCGGAAAAGCCATTGAAATCATCGAGCTGGCCGGCACGGTCCATGAAAAGGAATTGTGTGCGGTGCGCAGGTTCATACAGGAGGAATACAACCATGACAACTGAGACTCTATTATCCGTAAAAGACCTGAAGCGCCATTTTGATCTTGGCAAAGGAAGTACGCTGAAAGCGGTCGATGGCATTTCGTTTGATATTAAACGGGGTGAAACGTTTGGGCTTGTCGGCGAATCGGGCTGCGGCAAATCGACCGCCGGACGCACGATCATGGGGCTTTACAGCAACACCGACGGCTCCGTCGAATATGATGGAGTCGATATCCATAAAATGTCGGAAAAAGAACGTTTCGATTATCTGCGCAATATGCAGATGATTTTCCAGGATCCCTATGCGTCGCTTAATCCGCGTTCGACCGTATTCGAAATCATTGCGGAGCCCATGCAGGTCCATGGCCTCCATAAGGATAAAAAATCCTTGCAGGCACGCGTCCATCAATTGCTTGAAGACGTCGGCCTGAACCGGGATCACGCGAACCGCTATCCGCATGAATTTTCGGGAGGCCAGCGCCAGCGCATCGGCATCGCACGAGCTTTGGCACTGGATCCGGATTTCATCATTGCAGATGAGCCGATTTCGGCACTGGATGTCTCGGTACAGGCGCAGGTCGTTATGCTGCTGCAGAAATTGCAGAAGGAAAAAGGGCTGACATATCTGTTCATCGCCCACGATCTCAGCATGGTCAAATACATCTCCGACCGCATCGCCGTCATGTATCTGGGGCATATGGTCGAACTCACGACATCTGACCGTCTTTATGAAAATCCGCTTCACCCTTATACCTCGGCACTTTTATCCGCCATCCCGATCCCGGATCCGGATATCGAAGAAGCGCGTGAACGTGTCATTCTGGAAGGGGAGTTGCCAAGCCCGATCAATCCGCCGAGCGGCTGTGTCTTCCGTACCCGCTGCCCGCATGCGATGGCCGTCTGTGCGGAAAAGGTTCCGGTATGGCAGGAGCAGGAGCCGGGGCACTTTGTCGCGTGCCATTTATACGAACAATAAATTTTATACAAGCAGAACTAAAAAATTTAGATATACATTGCTTCGGCACTCTGGACAAAGCTCCGGTAATAAGCCGGAAGACCACTCGTCTTCTCCCTGGTCGGCATTGGTCTGCTCTATATCTTGAGAAATCTCTGTTTATACTTACACTCAAGTGTTTCATTAATGATAATTCTCCGCTTTTATGATATAATAAACAGATACTGTTTCTTAAAGAGAGGCGTGGATAGCAATGGCATTTCAACCACATGAAAAAGAAGTATCGGAATTCGTAGCGGCCCGGCGCATCGGAGAATGGATCACATTCTCACGCAATAACGTCGAGGTATCAGGAACTATTTTTAAAATCATGGACAACTCGGTGATCGTTGAAATTTCACCGGAAGATGCAAAGGAAATCGGCGCAGCTTCCAACATGACCGTGATCTCACATAAGAAATATACACCAGTCGAATAATTCAGCCAAAACTCCTGTCAGCCGCAGGGGTTTTTTCTTTGGGCTTTTGTTTTTACAGCTTTTCATGATTTCTTTTACAAAATGTGCCTTATTATGCGTTTCAATCTTCATCGGTTTTTGGTAAAGTAAGGTAGAATGAAATAAGAAGATTTTGAATCGCCATAAAAGGGGATATTACATATGATATTTGATTTCAAGTTTTGGCATTATTTCGTCAGACAGGGCCAGCTCATACATAATCTCGACAACTCGGAAATGCGTAATTTCAATAAGCGTCTTGCCTGGCTTTTCAGTCTGGGCCTGCTGCTGTTTGCGCTGCGTGAAATCTGGGGGATGAACACGGCGACATTGACGCCATATCTGGTCGAAGGCGATATTGATGCCTATACGCTTGCCCGCTGGGTTTCGCTTGCAGGCACATTGATCTGGGCCGGGATCTACCTGTCGTTCCATACATACGGAGTGGCATTCCTGCTCAACAGCCTTTTGGATGTGCCGTGGCGTCAGGCATTGGTCATGCAGACATATGTAACGGCCATCCTCCTTATCGAAAAGGCATTGCTGTTTTTCATTTTCGCTTTGCTTGGCTATGCGACCTCGTTGTCCGTATTTTCCTTCGGCCCGCTCGCTTCGCTGATTTTCGATCATCCGTTCATCATTTTGACGTTTAACCAATTGACCATCTTTACATCCCTTATCATCGCGATCCAGTATCGTTTCCTCCGCAATTATGTGAAGTTCACTCCGCAGCTCCTTTTATTCGGATTGATCCTGCTCCATATCCTGGTTGCGATTTTCATCGGCGCGCTCAGCTTTGTGCCGATTGCGGACATACTGGCTGGCTTTACGGAAGGAGGCGGTTCAGTTGAATAAATTCTTTATGATCGGATTATCGATTGCCGTCACTGCCTTTATCGCCAGCAACGCGATTCTTTTGTTCAGTGATAAAAGCCTCGTGGATAAAAAAGTCTATATCAGTGAATACGAACGCACCTATACAAGCACGTATACCGAAAGATTGCCGAAAGAAGCAGTGACAGCACCGCTGGGAGTCACGGAAGTTTTCATCCAGGACAGCGAAGCCGTCGAACAATGGATCATCAACGAAGGCGATTATGTCCAGGCTGGATCCCAACTGGCGATGCTGAACGAATCGGAAAGCGAAGAACAGCGCGCGATTTGGGAAGCGCAGCAATCAGCGCTTGAATCAGAGCTGAGCGAAATCCAAAACACGAAGAGGGCGCTGGAATCGGAACGTCCGCGCCAAACGCGCCCAACCACCAATTCTTCGTCAGACCGGGATACGGTAACGAATGAAGACGGCAATACCGTTGAACTCGATCTGTCAGTCTCGATGGAAGTCGAAATTCCGCAGGACGGTTCTTATGCCGCCGGAATTGCAGAAGCCGATCAGCGCATCGCGGCTATTGAAACACAATTGGCCGTCATCAGCGCGCAATTGGATCAAAGCATGGCGAATCCCGCACTTATCAGCCCGATCGAAGGGATTGTGGGGGACATCGATACAGATTCACAGCCGATGAGCGTTGAGATTTATTCCACAGAAAAATTAATCAGAACCTACGTCATCGAAGAGGAATGGATGGATGTAAGTCCGGAAGACCGCGTATTCGTCCAGATCGACGGCCTCGCCCAGGCGATGTCTGCGACCGTCCTGAGCGTATCACAGCTGCCGGCCCAGGATTCCAAATGGCTGGAAGCTTATCGTGCACTGGATCCAGTGGATCAGCATAATCCGATCGCGATTTACGAAGTCCTCATCATCACGGATGAGCCGATCACAGACACCGTTCCTTACGGCAAGACCGCCAATGCCTCGATCATCATCAATGAAGCATCCGACGCAGTCGCCCTGAAAGAAGCGTGGCTCTATGACCGCTACGACGGATCCGCGAAAACATACATCCTGAACCGCTTCGGCCGGACAGAAGCCGTGGCAGTCGACATCGCATTCGACCTGGACGGGAAAGCCGTCCTGAACAGCGGCGTGCAGCCGGGGGCCACGGCCATCGAGCATGACCGCCACCGGTTTGCGAAGGGGCCGCGTGCATTCCTGCCGTTCCCGGGCACCAAGCCGGATGTGGAATATGCCAAGACCGTCAACTGGCGCAATTATATTGAATATCTTTTGGCAAGATAATGGAGAGACCCGTGAGCGGCTGCTTGCGGGTTTTTTGTTTGGGGTATTGGTGGGGGAAAGATGTGGTGTGGGGGTTATGTCACGGATAGCTGGATTTGTTTGATGGATGGACGAGTTTGTTTAACGGATCAGCGTATTTGTCTCACAGATAGCATGGTTTATTTCACGGATAGCGCGTTTAATCTCAAATATGGCATTTTCGATCGGTTTCTCTGGATGGCCAGTGGATTTTATTCCATGGATAAGCAGATTAATCTCACAACTGCCGGATTTTTTATAAGAGCCATTATTCTTTATTGCAAAAAATGGTACCATAAGGAAATGGTAGTTACAGAAATGGAGTGGGAATGATGAACGGAACGGATTGGCGGTTTAAGATTGCCCACCGGGAAGCGCTGATCGGTATAGGGCTGGCGCTGTTCAATTTTGTGTGGTGGTTCGGCTTTGCGTATGGCATGGGTTCGGGGCCAGTCGAAGAATATACATATGTGTTCGGGTTGCCGGCCTGGTTTTTTTACAGCTGCGTCGTGGGATTTCTGCTGATCGCGGTACTCGTCATCGTCATCGTGAAGTTCTTCTTTGTAGAAGTGCCGTTTGATGAGGAAGAGGAGGAGAAAAGATGAATTATTCCGTTTTGATCCCGATGATCATCTTTTTGATCCTCATCTTTTTCATCGGCTACTGGTCGAGCCGCAAGCTGGCGTCGTCTTCGAATTTTGTCAGCGATTACTTCCTCGGGGGCCGGGAGCTTGGCGGTTTTGTGCTGGCGATGACGATGGTCGCGACATACGGCAGCGCTTCGAGTTTCCTCGGCGGTCCAGGGACTGCATACACGATGGGCTTCGGCTGGGTGCTGCTCGCGATGTCACAGGTGGTCACCGGTTATTTCGTGCTGATGATCCTCGGCAAGAAATTCGCCATCATGTCGCGCCGCTATAAAGCGGTGACGATGATCGATTTCTTGAAAGCCCGCTACAACAACAGCAAAACCGTCGTTTTATTGTCTGCGCTCAGCATCATCATTTTCCTTTTCTCAGCGATGGCGGCGCAGTGGATCGGAGGGGCGCGGCTGATCGAGTCGCTCACCGGGCTGTCGTATAATTCGGCGCTGTTCCTGTTTGCGGTAAGTGTGCTCATCTACGTCACGATCGGCGGTTTCCGCGCCGTGGCACTGACGGATGCTGTGCAGGGGGCGGTCATGCTCGCCGGCACGGCAATTCTGCTCGTCGCGGTGATCATCACCGGTGGCGGCATCCCGAATATCGTGCAGGATCTATTCAATGAAAACCCGAATCTCGTGACACCCTACGGAGCGGAAGGCGATTTGACGGCTGCATATGTGTCGTCGTTCTGGATCCTGGTCGGCGTCGGTGTTGTCGGCCTGCCGCAGATTGCGGTTCGGGCGATGTCTTATAAAAACTCGCGTTCGATGCACCGTGCACTGATTATCGGTACGCTCGTCACCGGCATCATCATGCTGAATATGCACCTGATCGGCGTCTTTGCGCGCCCGATCCTGCCGGGCATCGAGGTCGGAGACACAGTCATTCCGTTAATCGCGCTCGAAACCTTGCCGCCGTGGCTTGCGGGAATCGTCCTGGCAGCTCCGATGGCGGCGATCATGTCGACAGTCGATTCGCTCCTGTTGATCGTCAGTTCCTCGATTGTCCGGGATGTCTATTTGAATTATATAAAGCCGGAAGCGGATTTAAAAACCATCAAACGCATTTCTTTCGGTGTGACGGGTGCGCTTGGCGCAGGTGTCTTCCTATTGGCACTGGACCCGCCGGATTTATTGATCTTCCTGAATTTATTCGCGTTCGGCGGTTTGGAAGCGGCCTTCATCTGGCCGGTCGTCCTCGGGCTTTACTGGAAATGGGGCAATAAATACGGGGCGATCGCATCGATGATCACAGGTATCACCACGTATATCGCGCTGCATTTCTACAATCAGGAATATGGCAACCTGCTCGGCGTCCACACAGTGACGTTTCCAGTGATGCTGTCGCTCCTGGCATTCATCGCCTTCAGTCTGCTGATTGACCGGAAAGCGTACAGTTATGAAGCATAGCGATTCACTTTAGCAGCCAATAAAAACCGAAAGAAGGCATGACCGGATTGAAACCATGGAAAATTTACCTGATCCTGACGGGCGTCATGCTCATCTGGGGATTTAATCTCGCCACAGTTAAATACATGATTGAATTCGTCGAACCGGTCACGTTGACGGCGTTCCGGATTCTGTTGGCCGGAGTTTCGGTTTTCATCATATTGGCTTTT
The DNA here is from genome assembly GCF_016820495.1 of Planococcus beigongshangi. Lineage (GTDB taxonomy): Bacteria > Bacillota > Bacilli > Bacillales_A > Planococcaceae > Planococcus > Planococcus beigongshangi. The sequence goes on from NZ_JADHDU010000001.1 coordinate 254,650, forward strand.
TTCCGGCTGCTCAGCTGGCCGTCCTGGTTCGATTGGAAATTCATCCTGCTCGGCGCCTTGCTGAATGTCGTGGCACATCATTATTTCCTGTCGAACGCGCTGACGATGACCACCGGCACGAATGCCGGACTCATCCTCGGCACAGGTCCGATGCTGACGGCCGTGCTCGTGTCGCTCATCATGCGCAATTACCCGTCGCGCCTGCAATGGCTCGGTGTGGTGATCGGCCTGGCCGGCGTCATCATCACGGTACGCGTCGGCAGCGGTCCGGCGAACGGCATGAATTTCGGCGATCTGCTCGTCTTCATCTCGATCCTGGCGCAGGTCTTCAGTTATATCGTCATCGCCAATGCAGCGAAAAATCTGGATCCGCGGCTGATGACCGGCTATATGTTCATCACCGGATCTGTTGTGCTGTTCATCATCTCCCTCATCCAGGAGCCGGGGGGGATGGCAGCATTCGGCGATGTGCCGCCGATTTTCTGGTATGCCTTCGTCTTCTCCGCTGTGTTCGGCACTTCGGTCGGCCACATGCTCTATAATTACTCGATCGGCCAGGCGGGACCGACCAAAGCGGCGATTTTCATGAACCTCAATACGCTGTTCTCACTGGTTGCAGCGTCCATCATTTTAAATGAAACCATTCTGCCCGGGCATCTTGGCGGATTCGTCCTCATCGTGATCGGTGTCCTATTCGGCTCAGGTGCCGCAGAAGACCTGTTGGCTAAAAGAAGAAAACGGTTCAGCGGAGGCTGAGCCATTTTTTATGGTGTTCTTAGCAGCCGAATTTTACTAAATGCTCTGATTTATCTCCAAAACCTGACCGCTATGTCTTGTTCTTAAGCCCGTTATTATTTATGATGAGGACAAAGGGAGATATGAGATGGACTCCTGAATGATCTTGAAAATCCGCCCTGTCATTATTCGCGGTGATCTGAATATAATAGAAGAAACTAACGAATGGAACGGAGATTATTATGACATTATCCCTTAACCCGCGGGCGGAAGCGCTCAGAATTTCCGGGATCCGCCAGTTTTTCAACCAGCTGGTGGATTATCCCGATGCCATCAATTTGACGATCGGCCAACCTGATTTCCCGACGCCGGAAGCGGTGAAACAAGCAGGCATGGCTGCGATTGAAGCGAATAAAACCAGCTATTCCCATAATGCGGGGCTGATCGAGCTGCGCCAGGAAGTGGCGTCGTTTTTCAGCGACACGTATAAGCTGACATACAATCCCCAAACAGAAATCATCATCACGAATGGCGCCAGCGAAGCGCTGGATTCGCTGCTGCGCACGATTCTGGAAGAAGGCGACGAAGTCATCATCCCGGCGCCATGCTATACCGGCTATGTGCCGCTGGTTGAGCTGAACGGCGGGAAAGCGGTTCTTTTCGATACATCCGATACGGGCCTGGTGCCGGATCCTGAACGCCTTGAAGCCGCCATCACCGATAAAACAAAAGCGGTGCTGTTCAATTTCCCCTCAAATCCGACCGGTGTCAGTTTGACGAAAGCACAGACAGACGCGTTGGTCGAGGTATTGAAAAAACACGAAATCTTCATCATTTCAGATGAAATCTATTCCGAGAACGTCTTCGAGGGTCAGCATGTTTCATTCGCGTGCTATCCTGACATCCACAATCGGACGTTCCTGGTGCACGGCCTGTCGAAATCGCATTCGATGACCGGCTGGCGCATGGGATTCCTGCTCGGACCGGAAGAATATTTGAATCATGTGATCAAAGTGCACCAATACAATACGGTTTGTGCTTCGCTGCCGAGCCAGCATGCGGCAATCGAGGCGCTGCGCAATAACCGGTCAGTGCCGGAAGAAATGAACGATGCCTATAAAATACGCCGTGATTACGTTTACGGCAAGCTGCTGGATATGGGATTTGATGTCGTCAAACCGACCGGCGCATTTTACATATTCCCCTCAATCGAGAAATTTGGCCTGTCGTCGTTCGAATTTGCAACGCGCCTGTTGAAAGAAGGGGGAGTAGCGGCTGTGCCTGGTTCGGCATTCACTGCATATGGTGAAGGCTTCCTCCGGATTTCGTATGCCTATGCGATGCCGACTTTGGAGCAGGCGATGGAACGGCTGGCCGAATGGCTGGCGACAATGAAGAAGATAGAGAGGGGATGACGTATGGAACTGCTGTGGAATACACCGGAAAAGTTGCAGGATCTGCTTTGTGAAATGGTAGGCTGGAAAAGTATTACGCTGTCTGAAGGGGAAGTGGAATTCGCTTTCAAGCTGAAAGAGAAGCTTGAATTGATCCCTTATTTCCAAAAGAATCCAGAAAAAATTCATCTCGGTGAAGTGAATTGGGACCGCCAATACGTCACGGCTCTCTATAAACATCCGGAAGCAACCGACACGATCGTATTGATGAGCCATTTTGATACGGTCGAGACGGAAGAATACGGCGATCTCGAACCGCTTGCCCATAAGCCTTTGGAACTGACGGAAGCGTTGAAGGATTTCCGCGACGAGCTGGACGAATTTGCACGTGCGGACCTGGATTCCGGTGACTACCTGTTCGGTCGCGGCGTCATGGACATGAAAGCGGGGCTTGCGATGCATATGGCGATGCTTGAAAAAGCTGCAGCCAATGAATGGCCGGTCAATCTGCTGTTGTTGACAGTTCCGGACGAGGAAGTCAATTCTGCCGGAATGCGCTACAGCGTGAGTAAATTGCTGGATCTTGAACGCGAATTCGGGCTGGAATATATTTTATTCCTTAATGGTGAACCTTCGTTTGCACAGAAACCGGGTGACCAGGATCACTACATCTATACAGGCTCGATCGGCAAAATCATGCCATCCGCCATGTTCTACGGCAAAGAGACGCATGTCGGCGAACCGTTGTCCGGCATCACGTCGAGCTATATCTCAACATACCTGACCCACCGGATGGAATGGAATCCGGCGTTCAAGGAAACGGTGTACGGCGAAACGACGCCGCTGCCGGTGACCCTGACGCAGCGTGATATCAAGAATTCCTATTCGGCGCAGACCCCGTACCGCACGTTCGCGATGTACAACGTCTTCACGATGGAGCACAGCGCTGATGAAGTTTTTGACTTGTTTGAAGGAGTGGCAAAAGACGCCGCTGCGCATTGCATGGAAGATTACCTCGCGATGTGCCGCAGTGAAAACATTGAACCGGTAGGCGAGATCCGCGTCATGCGCTATCAGCAGCTGATGGAATACGCACTTGAAAAATTCGGGCTCGATTATTTCAACGATTTGATCCGTGACACACTCATGCACCCGGAATGGGATGTCCGCGAAAAATCGATGCATATCACCGACATCCTGCTGCTGAATTGCCAGGAGCTGACGCCGGCGATCGTCCTCATGTTCGCACCGCCTTATTATCCGGCGGTCAATTCATCGGAAGACGAACTCGTCAAACGCTGCGTCGCTCAAATCACCGAAAATGCGGAAGCCAAATTCGGGCATAAGCTCAATCAAATCCATTATTTCAACGGCATTTCCGATCTCAGCTACGTCAATTACGGCGACCAGGAAGACGGCTGGATCACATATGAAAACAACACGCCGATCTACGGCGATTCCTACAGCATCCCGTTCCAGTCCATGAAACAATTAACTGCGCCGGTGCTCAACATCGGCCAATTCGGCAAAGACGCCCACAAACGCACCGAACGCCTCCACATCCGGAACGCGTTCGAGCAGATGCCCGCGCTGCTGGAAGAAATGATCTTGAGCATACCTGTGAAAAGCCGCCTGTGAGGGGGCTTTTTTTGGTGGTGAAAGGGCGGTGAAGATATTTGGGGGCGTGAGATAAATAGGAGGCGTAAGATAAAACCGGTTATCCGTTAAGTACATCACGCTATGTGTTAAACAAACGAGCCTATCTGTGAGACAAACTCTGCTATCCGTGAGATAAACCTCCCCCCAAGCGATTCAACCCACAACCCAAGGCTTGATCGGACTACTTTCGAACGAATATTTTTGAAAAATTGAGATACAACTCGCAAACCGTAAGATAAAAGTACAAAACTGTAAGAGTGCTGCCTTAAATCGTAAGTGAATCCATAAAACGGTAAGATATCCTGCAATAAAATTATTTATTAAAAATGACATTTTGCTAATTATATTGGGGTAAAGTACTATGAGAAATCAGAGTTCAACAGGAAGGATTGACTGCGTTGCAAATTTCCATTATCATACCGTGTTACAATGAAGAAAATAATATCCACAAATTTCAGCTGGAAATGCAGCAGGTCATTGACCAGTCATTTTCCTATGAGCTGATTTTTGTAAATGATGGAAGTCAGGATAATACAGAAAACATTTTGCGGGAACTAGCTAAAAAGGACGACAAACTTTACTATATATCACTGAGCCGAAATTTCGGAAAAGAAGCGGCGATGCTTGCCGGACTCGAATTTGCCAAAGGCGATGCCGTGATCATCATGGATGGAGACTTGCAGCATCCGCCTTCGCTGATTCCACAGATGATCGGCAAATTCGAAGAAGGATACGACCAGGTGATTGCGAAGCGGAACCGTAAAGGGGATTCGCTGATGCGTTCCGGACTTTCTTCATTATATTACCGCCTGATTAACTGGTTCGTTGAAGTTGAACTGGAAAATGGCGTCGGTGACTTCCGTTTGCTTAGCAGAAGGGCGGTAAATTCCTTATTATCAATGAATGAATATAATCGCTTTTCCAAAGGGCTTTTTGCTTGGATTGGTTTTAAGGAATATATCATCGATTACGAAAATGTTACGCGGGAAGATGGTAAAAGCTCATGGACCCTGCCTCAGCTGCTGAATTATGCTTTTGATGGACTGCTGTCTTTTAACAATAAACCTCTTCGGGCATCCATCTATATTGGCACTACGCTGACTGCAGTTTCAGTTCTGTATGTAATTGTTATGCTTATCCAAATTATTTTCCGCGGCGTCGATGTACCCGGTTATTTTACGCTCATTTCAGCGATTCTCCTGGTGGGAGGGGTCCAATTGACTTTCCTCGGCCTCATTGGAGAATATATAGGAAGGATCTATTATGAAACAAAAAAACGACCGCATTATCTTGTCCTTGAAACAAATATGGACCGTACCGATTCTGAGAAACATCAAAAATAAAGAGTTGACGGGGCAGATGTTCCGTTTTGTATTGGTCGGTTTCCTGAACACGGCTAACTATTACATTCTATATCTTTTTTTCATGCATATATTAACCCTGCCTTATATGGGGGCGCATTTATCGGCATTTTTCATCAGCATGGTAGGTTCCTTCTATTTTAATTCTTATTTCACTTATAAAGTGAAACCGACTTTAAGGAAATTTTTGCAATTCCCGTTAACTTATGTGGTGAATATTTCCGTTTCAAGTACAGCTTTATTCCTGCTGGTGGACCTGTTGAATTTCAACGAGAATATTTCACCTTTGATCGCGCAGGGAATCACGATTCCTGCCACTTTCTTCGTATCCAAAAAAGTACTGACCAGTGAAAAAAATGAAGTCATTGAACAGGTGAGAAAATAAAGATAGCATTTATAAAAGCATTCTATTGTAAACTGCACCTCCATTGTTAGACACGATCATCAATGGAAGTGCAGTTTTTCTATGACGAAATTTATGATCAAAAATCGAATCGTTTGATAAGATGCGGAAACTGTAAGATAAAAAAGCAAAATCATAAGATATCCACTCCACGCCCTGATTCCCCTAGCCACCCCCACCCAAGAAAGCTACAATATAAGCTAACTGAATAAGCTAACTGATCAATCCATCTCAAAAGGAGCCTGCCTACATGAAAATCATAAAAGCTACAATCCACAAAGTTTATTTTCCATTAAAAGAGCCGTTCATCATTTCATATGCCAGCTTTGATGATATGCCGGCGCTCATCCTCAAGCTTGAGACGGACGACGGACTTGCAGGTTACGGAGAAGCGGTGCCGGATGAGCATGTGACAGGGGAGAATGTGGACGGGGCATTTGAAGTATTGCGGAATGTGCTGATTCCGCGGATTCTCGGCCGCAGCCCATTCGACATCGAACAGATCCATCATGTGATGGATTCCGCCATCGCCCGCAATCCCGCGGCCAAAGCTGCGGTCGATATTGCGTGCTATGACTTGATGGGGAAAGCGGCGGGTCAGCCGGTCTATAATCTGATCGGCGGGCGCGCACATGACAATCTGCAGTATCCGAAAGTGCTGAGCATCGAAGCGCCAGGGATTATGGCAGAAAAAGCGAAACGCGCGCAGGCGCAGGGATTCTCCAGTCTGAAATTGAAAGTGGGCAAGGATGATGCAGCTGTAGATATCGAACGGATTTATGCAGTCCGGGAAGCGGTCGGAAAAGACATGCCGATCCGCATCGATGTGAATCAGGGGTGGAAAACGGCCGGACTGGCTGTTCAGACGATCAATCGCCTGGAAGACGCGAACCTGGCATGGATCGAGCAGCCGATTAAAATGGGGGACATCCGGGGCCTTTCGGAAGTGAGAGGCAAAGTGTCTACACCGGTCATGGCGGATGAATCGGTGCATTCGATGCAGGATGTGCTCGAAATCATCCGCTTGGAATCAGCCGATTACATCAATATCAAATTGATGAAAAGCGGCGGGATCTTTCCGGCTGTGCAGATGGCAAAAGCGGCAGAAGCGGCTGGCATCATCGCGCAGATCGGCTCGATGGTTGAATCATCGATTGGATCGGCGGCAGGATACCATGCGGTCATGTCCCGGAAAAATATTGAAACAGCCGAGCTGACCGGTCCGATTTTATTTGCGGAAGAGGTTGGCGATCTCTATTACCGGCCGCCTTATGTCAAACTCAGCGGCAAGCCGGGGCTCGGGATCGAAGTCGACCAGAAGCAATTGGATAAGCTGACCACCCAAACCGCGATAGTTGAAGGAGGCCGATAAACCGATGGACATCAAACAGCGGATTGAAGAATACTTCAACCATTTCCATGCGAATCCGGAAGTGAGCTGGAAGGAATTCGAAACAACGAACAAGTTGAAGGAAATAATGGAAACGCTCGAAGTGAAGCATCATGCATTCGATGACGTCACCGGATTGGTCGCTGAAATTGGCGAAGGCGAGAAAATAGTGGCGGTGCGGGCAGACATCGACGCATTGTGGCAGGAAGTCGACGGGATCGAGCAGGCAAACCATTCATGCGGCCATGATGCCAATATGGCGATGGTATTGGGAGCCTTGCTCTATTTAAAAGAAGAAACTCTGACGAAACGTGTGCGTTTTATCTTTCAGCCAGCGGAAGAACAGGGGAATGGCTCGCTGTCGATGATCGAACGTGGAGCGGTTGAAGGCGTCAGCCATCTGTTCGGCGTCCATTTAAGGCCGGCGGAAGAATTGCCGCTTGGAAAAGTGTCACCTGCGCTGTATCATGGATCGGGCATTTTCCTTAGAGGGAAGATCATCGGTGAAGATGCGCACGGAGCACGTCCGCAGCAGGGAAGAAATGCCATGGACGTCATAGCGGCAATCCATCAATTCGTCAAAACGGTTTACTTTTCACCATTTGAATCCTATTCGGCGAAACTGACGAATGTGCGGATGGGAGGCGACAGCCTCAATATCATCCCTGGCAGCGCTGCGTTTGCGCTTGACGTCCGTTCCCAGTCGAACTCCGTGATGGAAGAAATGAAAAGCCGGATCGATGAGGGATTCGCACATATTGCCAATCTGTATAATGTCGAAATGGACTGGGAATGGACCGATTTCACGCCGGCAGCGGAGGTTTCAGCTGAAGCGATGGACATCGCGAAAACAGCGATCCGTAACATTATAGGAGAAGAGAATACAGCTGAACCGCTGCATACGCCGGGTGCTGACGATTTTCATTTCTATACGATCGAAAATCCAGGATTGAAAGCAGCGATGATTGGCATAGGAGCGGATCTTACGCACGGGCTTCACCATCCGGATATGGCGTTTGACCAGGAGGCTCTTGATATCGGGGCACGTGTACTTGCGGAAATAGTGAGAAATGCCTGACAGCATTTCCTGGGAAATAATCTGCTAAATTAATGCTAATGACACTGACACGGATAAATTTCATGTGATATGGTGAATAGTGCGAGTGGAGTACTCTTATAAAAGAGTGCTCCTTTTTTACTTATGGCTTCCCAGGCACCAGGTTTTTTCCAAATGCGATAAGGGTATAGTTAATAAGTTTCAAGTAAAGGGAGGAATTTGAGATGGATGCAATTTATAACGCGTTGACGTGGATCGTCGACGAAGGCAACAACTTATTATGGACATACATACTGATTGCTTTACTGTTGGGGCTCGGCGTCTATTTCACGATCCGCACAAAATTTGTGCAGGTTCGTTTGTTTGGAGAGATGTTCCGCGTCATCAGCGAAAAGAAGGACGGAGAAAAAGGTGTTTCCGCTTTCCAGGCCTTCACCATTTCGACCGCATCGCGTGTGGGCACGGGTAATATCACCGGTGTAGCGCTGGCGATAGCTATCGGTGGACCGGGAGCGGTCTTCTGGATGTGGATCGTCGCAATTATCGGGATGGCCACGGCGTTCATCGAAAGTACATTAGCGCAGGTCTATAAAGTGCGCGACGGCGAGCAATTCCGCGGCGGGCCGGCCTATTACATGGAAAAAGCGCTGGGCAACCGGAAATTGGGGATCGTCTTCGCGATTCTATTGACATTGGCATTTGGATTTATCTTCAACTCTGTTCAGTCGAATACAATCGCTCAATCATTCGGTGATGTCTTCAGCCTGCCGGATTGGGTTGTCGGGCTCGGCCTTGTGCTCCTTGCGGCCGTTATCATTTTCGGCGGAGTCAAACGGATCGCCAATGTCACGCAGGTGGTTGTGCCGGTGATGGCAACCCTCTATATACTGGTGGCATTGTATATCGTCATCATGAACTTCACAGAAATTCCCGCTGTCTTCACGCTGATCGTCCAAAGTGCATTCGGCCTTGAAGAGGTGGTCGGCGGCGGTATCGGTGCAGCCATCATGCAAGGTGTGCGCCGCGGTTTGTTCTCGAACGAAGCCGGTATGGGTTCTGTTCCGAACGCCGCAGCATCAGCAAACGTTTCGCATCCGGCGAAACAGGGGCTTGTACAAAGCCTTGGGGTATTCTTCGATACGATCATCATCTGTTCAGCAACAGCTTTCATCATCATCCTGGCCGATCTTTATAATACGGGCGAACAGGAAGGAATCTTGCTGACACAGGCTTCACTTAACGTACATGTCGGCGATTGGGCGCCGTACTTCCTGGCGATTGCGATTCTGTTCTTTGCCTTCAGCTCGATCATCGGGAATTATTATTATGGTGAAACGAACATCGAATTCATCAATGCACACAGCGGCTGGTTGACCGCTTACCGTTTTGGTGTACTTGCGATGGTCATGTTCGGTGCAATGGCGAAAGTAAGCCTGGTCTGGAATATGGCCGACCTGTTCATGGGTCTGATGGCTGTGATCAACCTCGTCGTCATCGCGCTGCTCGGAGGCACCGCCTTCAAAGTGCTGGACGATTACACGAGACAGCGGAAAGCCGGAAAAAATCCGGAATTCTATGCAAAAGACATACCGGGCTTGAAAAATACGGAATGTTGGGGAGAAGACAGGGATTAACTGGATAATCTGCGGACCCTTTCGCCTGATGGCGGAAGGGTTCTATTGTTTTTATGGAATAATTCTTTCCGCCGAATAAAACAAAAAGCCAAGAAAAAGTTCTTTCGCACTAGTAATTAAAGGTGACGTGAATTCACATAAAACTTTAACAAAGGGCCGTTCACAATCAGGCTGGCGCGTTAAAAATTTTGTGTTATAATAAATCAATGTATTAAGAGGCATGATGTCCGTTAGATGACGGCTGTTGCAATCGAAAGGAAGTTACGGAATGTTTAAAAATTTATGTGTTGTCGGACTTGGTTATATTGGATTGCCGACAGCAGTTATGTTCGCTAATCACCAACTCCATGTGCACGGAGTCGATATAAACGAAAAAGCGGTAAAAATGATCCAGAATAAACAGCTTCATATAGAAGAGAACGGGTTGCAGGAAAGGATGGAGAAAGCGATAGATGAAGGCTTTCTGACAGTCGGTACTCAACCTGAAAAAGCCGATGTTTTCATCGTGGCAGTGCCTTCGCCGATCAACAGCGATAACACGGCAAACCTTGAATATGTACGGAAAGCTACAGCATCCATTGTGCCTTTCCTTGAAAAAGGCAACCTGGTCATTCTGGAATCGACTGTTCCTCCGAAAACGGTGGAAGATGTCATGCTGCCGGAATTGATTAAATCAGGGCTTGAAATCGGGACGGATATTCTCGTTTCCCACTCACCAGAGCGCGTTATTCCTGGTAAGATCTTTGAAGAATTGATCAATAATGACCGCATCGTCGGCGGGATCAATGAAGAATCTTCATTGAAAACAAAAGAATTATACGAAATCTTCGTCAAAGGCCAGATCCATTTGACCGACGCAACGACTGCAGAACTTGTAAAAGTCATGGAAAACACGTACCGTGATGTGAACATCGCATTCGCAAACGAACTTGCCAAAATGGCGGACCGTTTGGATGTGAACGTTTGGGAAGCGATCAAATTCGCCAATTACCACCCACGCGTCAATGTTCATTTCCCGGGGCCGGGTGTCGGCGGGCATTGTATCGCCGTAGATCCGTGGTTCCTGGTCGAATTACAGCCGGAAACAGCGAAACTGATCCACCTGTCACGCAATACGAATGATGGCATGCCGGCTTATGTGGCTTCACAGGTGCAGCGAATTTTGACTGAACAGAACTCAGCGGGCAAGAAAATTGCTGTTTTCGGATTGGCCTTTAAAGGGAATGTGGATGATATGAGGGAAAGCCCATCCACTGATGTGATCGATGAGCTTCAGAAGTTGGGTATGGATGTCATTTCATACGACCCTCATATCAAAGAGAATCTGCACCATACGCAAGTGCAGGGAATGGAAGAGGCGCTTCGTGACGCCGATCTTCTAATTATCTTGACGAACCATGATGAGTTTACTGCGATGGATCCAAAAGGGATTTCGGATCTGATGCGCAGCAAGACTGTCTATGATACAAAGAACTGTCTCGACCGCACGAAATGGATGGACGCTGGCTTTGCGTCTTATCTTCTAGGAAACAGTAAATAATAAAGTGCCGGAATTCGTTCAACTTCTTTGAGTTGGACAGCTGGACACATTTTTAAAATAATCCGAGTGAGAACTCAAATCAGGTGATTCCCTTATGAAAGAACGTTTTTTTGGAATAGAAGTCAATACAGAAGGTTATGAAGAATTGATGAGCAAGATCTTCGGCCGGATCCGTCAAGGGGAAAAGTCGTTTATCGTTGCCATCAATCCTGAAAAACTTATGGCATCCCGGAAGGATGATCAGCTGCGCTCGATTTTGCAGACAGCTGATTTTCAGATTCCGGACGGTGTAGGGGTCCTGCTGGCTTCAAAACTCCGCAAAGGCGAAATTCGCCAGCGTGTAACGGGGATCGATATGATGGAGAACCTTTGCAGGACTGCTGCAGAAAAAGGTGAATCCGTCTTCCTTTACGGCGGCAAGCCGGGAGTGGCAGAAGCTGCAGCGGCGACACTGCAAAACAAATATCCCGCTCTTCATATTGCCGGGATAATTGATGGTTACGAAAAGGATGCGGCACTGATCCGAAACAAGATTGATGGATCAGGCGCATCGATTCTATTTGTAGCGATGGGGAGTCCGAAACAGGAGCAATTCATCATCCGTGAGATGCATAATTTAAAACCGTTCGTCTACCAAGGAGTCGGAGGATCATTTGATGTGTTCGCGGGTAATGTGAAACGCGCCCCTGCGATTTTCCGTAAATTTGGTCTGGAATGGTTATATCGTTTGATAAGGGAGCCGTTCAGGTGGAAACGACAACTCGCCTTACCAAAGTTTTTGCTCGCGGTTATAAATGAGCGAAAAAAGATAGAAGGTTCCTGATATGTCCAAGCTGAAAATTGCTTCCATCCTATTTTTGCTTTCCACCTTCATCTTAAAATTTTCCAGCATGCTGCGGGACCTGGTCATAGCAGGTCTTTTTGGCGATTCTTATCGCGCAGATGCTTACATAGCCGCCATGACCATCCCGAATGCACTCGTTTTATTCATGCTGACGGGGATGAAAGATGCCTTCCTGCCGAGTTATTATAAATTCGATGCGATTGGCAAAGGGGAAGAGCATCTGACGAATATCGCCAAAGGCACGATGTGGATTTCCCTGATTCTTTCAATAATCGGGGTGATTCTTGCGGCACCGATCGTCCGGGTCATCTATCCGAGCTTCGGGCAGTATGAAGATGGCTTCTTCATCGCCACATGGACGATCGTCATCTACTTTGCATCACTTGTCTTCGTCGGCATCAATGCGGTTTATGAAGGTTATTTTGACGCCCAGCGCAAATTCTCTTTCTCCGTATTCTCGCAAACAAGCGTCGTTTTGATGACGATCGCATTCGCTTTGCTTTTCCACGATCAATTAGGGATCATCGCTGTACCGATCGGCTATTTCGTCGGAACGATCTTTTCATTGGTATTAAAGATCCTATACCGAACTCCTAAGAAGTTCATAAAGTGGAAGCAGCCGCTCGATAAAGAAGAAGTGAAACAATTCTATGCGATTTTCTGGCCTGTAGGCCTGACGATCGCAGTCGGCCAGATCAACCTCATGGTCAACACATTCTATGCGGCGGGCTTAAACGAAGAAGGGGTCGTCGCAAATCTGAACTACGCGTTCCGCCTGGTCAATATTCCGCAGGCGATTTTCGGAGTGACGATCGCAACAATTGCATTTCCAATCATCGCCCGGGCTAAAGTGCTGCATGATATGGCATTTTTCCGTAAAGGCATCGAAAAGGGCATTCTTTACATGCTGATGTTCATCACGCCGACCTTGGCGGGAATGTGGCTCTTGATGGAACCACTTGTGGAAGCAGTCTATGAACGCGGTGCTTTCTCACCGGAAGCGACTGCATTGACTGCGTCCTATGCCATCCTTTATATCGGTTCGACATTCTTCTATAGCATCCAGGCGGTAGTCGCCAAAGGATTCTATACATTGGAAAAAGGCCATCTGATGATGCGCATCGGTCTGGGCTCGATTCTGCTGAACGTCGTTTCGAACTATATCTTTTCCCAATTATTCGGTGCACCGGGTATCGCCTTGTCTGCATCTCTTGTAGGGATGTTCTATTCTGCAGTGACATTCACGATGCTGTGGAAATTGATCGACGGCATGGAAGCCAAATATCTGTTGAAGAATACGTTCCAAATTGTGCTGGCAACAGCCGCTATGCTTGGAGTATTGGTGGTCATTGAATGGCAGACGGCAATCAGCACATTGCCTTCAATCCTGCACATTGCAATCCTTAGTTCAATTGGGGCTGTAATTTATTTTGCAATCCTGTTATTGTTTAAAAATGAGTTTGCAAAAAAACTGATTGAAAAGGGCGGGGACCCGAAATCCCTGCTGTAATGCCGACTTTACTGAAAGTTCTTGCGAGGATTGGGATGACGGCTTCTAGTATAAAGACCGCAGCGACTGAAAAAATAAAAGATAATTCTTGCATAATCTAAATCTTTTCACTAGTATGTTAGATATAGAATAATTTTCTCGTTTCATTATATAGTTATAGTTGAGCGAGACGATTGAAGAAAACACCGGATTCCGGTGTTTTTTTTTATTTACCCAAAAACATGAATTATTTTCCTGAAAATGTGTCATTTCTCTTTCAAATTCAGATAAGTATGTAATGTAAGGGTGAACAATTTGTTGTTATTTTAAAATAATTTCAAGTTTTTGCCTATTATAGTTATTTTTTGTTCTTTTCTAAAAACTCCTGTAATATTATTGACATATTCTTCTTGGCTATCTATACTGAGGATGTAGTTGCTGTTCTGCTGAAATTAAGTCAAAAGACGCAGGCCGGCAAATTATTTTTAAGATACTTAAGGAGGAAATTATTCTATGGCTAAAAACACACGCAATAAGTTCATGGTTGGAGCGGTAACAGCTGCAATGGTAGCAACAGCAGTAGCTCCAGTCGCAGGAGCGCAAGACGTAAAACCGAATGCTGACGTATCGTACTCGGACGTAAGCCCGGATAGCTCACATTTTCCGTTTATCTACAAAGCTTTAGATTACAAAATCATGACTGGTTACGCGGATAATACGTTTAAACCGACCCTGAAATTGACTCGTGGCCAAGTCGTCAAAGCACTTGGTAAGTACGTAGTTGCTGCAAGCGGCAAACAACTAAGCGAATTCGACCTTACAGGTGTTACACCATTCAATGATGTTCCTTCATCAGTTAAAGACCAGGAACTTTACACATTCTCATTGATCGTAAAACAAGCTGGTATCTTCAGAGGCGATAACAACAACTTGAATGCATCACAATTGATCACTCGTGAGCAAATGTCTCAGGTTCTTGTAAAAGCTTTCGATCTTAAAGATCTTCCTGGAGACCTTTCGAAAGTAACGGATAACGCTTCAGCTAACGCTCAATACCGTGGTTATATCGACATCTTGTCTGAAAACGGTGTTACAAGTGAATCTGCATTCCGTCCGAAAGAAAATACTAATCGTGCACAATTTGCAACTTTCTTAGTTCGCGCTTATGAACTTGCAAATCCTGTGCCAGAAGTTCCAACTCCTGAAGTTCCAGAAGTGATTGAAGAAGGTTTGAACATTTCATTCGCTAAAACTACACTTGCTGCTGACGGTAAAGACAACACAGTTGTTACTTTCACTGTAACTGGCGCTGACGGCAAAGCTGATCCAACTGCTGATGACATTGTTCTTGGTCTTGACGCAACTTACGGATCTTTCGCTAACGAAACTGTAACAGTTCAAAACGGAGTTGCTACAGTAGTATTGACTTCTGAACAAAGCAACAAAGCTGTTCAAGGTAAAGTTACTGCAACAGTTGTTGAAGCTGGAGAAGGCCATAAAGACCTTATCGGTAAAGTTTCTGCAACAGGATTCTTTAACTTGGTAGTAAACGACGGTACAACTGAAGTTCTTAACCTTACAGGTGCAGAATCTAATCAAGCTGACCGTGCAACACTTCACTTTGACAAAGCTGTAGAACTTTCTGATTTTGTGCAAACTACAAATGCTGAAGGCGCTCTTCTATATCAAGCACGTCAATCAGACGGTACATGGGGACCAGCAGTAACTGCTGCAGCTGTAGCTGGACTTCCAGCAGTAGATGTTCGCCACGCACTTAAAGCGGGCGCATTGACATTTACACAAGATGGAAACACTCCAATTACTATCCTTGGACTAAAACCAGTTGCTGGAGATAACAAATCTCTTGAAGTAATTTTCGAAAAAGTTAATGATCTTGATAACAACAAAGCTGTAAACGTTGCTGCTAGATATGTTTCAGATTTCGGAAGAGTTTCTAATTCTTCAACTTCTTTCACTTTGACTGATGCACGTACTCCAGAAGCTACGGCAGTTACTAATCAAGGCATGAAAACCGTTGCGGTTAAATTCTCTGAAGCTATCGATTTTGCTACTTTCAAAGTAGATGCTACTTCTCCTCTAGCAGGCGCAGTTCGCTACGGTGAATTTGATGTTAGAACTTTGGAAGATACTCGTGATATGGCTTATATCACAACTGCTGCTTACTTAACTGCTGGACAGCACAAAGTTGAAGTTTCATCTCCAACTGATTTTGCTGGAAACGTAGGAGCAACTCAAAACTTGAACTTTACTGTAGCTGCTAACACAACTACACCAACAGCTACTGCGGTTGTTCAATCACCTGAGCAATTCCGTGTTACTTTCAACACACCGGTTGATGCTGTAACAAATGGCGATTTTGAAATGCAACGTTATGACGAAGCTAATGATACTTGGGTAGCGGCAACTAATGTTCCATTAGCTGTTCAACATCCAACAAGTACTGAAGCGGTTATTGAGTTGACTCAAGACTGGACTGTAATTTATAACACTTCTAATACAAACAAAAACTATTATAACGATAAGTACCGTTTAGTATTTACTAAAGGAGCTTTAGTAAATACAGATAATGGCTTAACAAATGACCGTTTTGTAGTAGATTTAAGTGCAGCAGGTTCTGCTTTGACTACACCAGATACTGTTAGTCCATCTATCACAAGCATTGAAGCTACTAACGCAGCTGCTGATTCATTCATCGTAACTGCAAGTGAGCCAATTAAACTTGCTGGTAAAGACAATGCAGGATCTACATTAAGCCAGCAACAAGCTGCTACTGGCAACACCCTTCCAGAAGCTAAAGTTCAGTTCCTTGGAACTGATGCTGACGGAAAACCTGCTACAGTAAATGGTAACATTGGTGCTTACACAGACACTAATGATTCAGCATTCTATGTAGCTGCAAATCAAGATCTTCAAGCGTTAGTTGATGCTGGATACAGCGAGGACTGGACTATCGTAGTTAGCCAATTGACTGATGATGTTGGAAATACTGCAACTACGACAACTAAAGCTTTCAAAGTTGCTAAAACAGTAGTTAATCCGGATGCTACACCATTCGAAATCCAAGCTACTTCAGCAACAGTTAACACTGACGGAAGCGGATATGTGGTAATTGACTTCACTGAAGGAATTCAATTCACTGGAGAAAATGACGCAACTGATATCGAAAACTATACTTTGAATGGTAAAGACCTACCAGCTACTACATCATTTACTAAATATGATCTTGATAATAACTTAGCTAATGGCTACGAAACTGTAGTAATTACATTGCCAGCTGGCGCTTTAAGCGGAGTAAGCAACGTAATCAACGTTAAGAGAGATCTTGTTTCTTACGATGGTTCTGTACTACGCGGATCTAACGAAGTTGTAATTCCAACTACTGCTCAATAAAACTAAACGAAACGTTACTCTATAAGCCGCAAGGTGAAAAGAGTGGAATAAAAGCTCCTGTCATGGGAGCTTTTGTTCTAACTATTTGATTGAATGAATCGGGGAAGTTCCGATTGTTGAGAACAGTTCATTGATCATCAGCCTAATCCTCCTGCGTCCGGTGCGGATCTAACAATCCAAAAGGGCGAAGTCAGGTAAAGTCGTACTCATGGAATGAGGCGGGGCTCTTTAAAAAATAACTATGGCTAGGATGACGAATCCATGTAGGCAGGGCAAGGTAGTTTGATGTGCGAAACCAAGCTAGCAGTTCACATCAAATCTGATTAGTTGAGATGCCAATCGGCGTTAGGGCCTAATTTGAACTGTTAAACCCGACGTTCTTGCGCCTGGATAGTGGAAGCCTAAGGTTATTAAAACAAGGGATCAATCAAATGGAACGTTTGAAGTCCTGCTTGAAGAGGCGTGTTAGCGCCATTGATGCCTGCAGGATGGCAGCGGGTTTGTAGTAGTGCTGATCGCCGGCCGATTGTACTTGTTCAGTAATGGATGAGGAGGAGAAAACCGGCAGGAGCGAAGAAACCCAGTCTGTGGTAATTTCTGGAACTTATTTCCCTAAAATATGTTTCAATTTTATAAAACCCTGTACCCGTCACTGTTGTGGCGGGTCTTTTTATGGTTAAAAAATTGAAAGAATAAGTAAAATATTTTAAATATTATTGTAATTTATTTGCAATATGATATAATTATTAAAGGGAAGTAAGTAATATACATAGACGGATCGCCGTATGCGGTGAAAGCCGCCTGTCCGGTGAAGGCCCGAAACGAAATCCAGCAGATATAGAGAAAATTGGTATAAGACGGGAATAGTGCAGAAGCAATTGCAGAAGTTGAAGAAGCAATTACAGAAACAGCGGCATCTATAGTAGCGCTTAGCCAAGTGAATACTAGCTTTAATCGAGGTAATTTCTCTAGAGCGCAAGCAAATGCTGTTCAAGACAAATTGAATGAAGCATTTGCGCTAGCTAATGCATTGCCTAACGGTGATGTCAAAACAGAATTTTTGGCAGAACTGAATGGTCTTCAAGCAAATCTTGATGCAGCTATTGAAGCGCGATATGTTTATTATGACGTCCTTGAAGAAGGAACAAGCTTAGAAACATTGAAGCTTTCCATATCGACATCAATTTTTAACACAGCAAATGGAAGAACACAAGACAATAAACCAGTTTACGTACAAAGCGGTGGAGAAGCCAATGTGTTATATCTAAGATATATTAAAAATTCATTGGTACTTCCTCCAGCTGCAGGAGACACGGTTACACTCAATCTTCGTTTCAGAGATAACGTTAAGAATATTGATGTAACGTTTACTAACCTTGGAAATGGAAACTGGGATATTGAAAGTGATTGGCTTGTAGAAGCCCAGTAAAATTTGGCTTCAAAATATTGAAAAAGGATTCATGGCTCACCAAGAGCTGTGAATCTTTTTTTAAGTATATTATTGGGGTTCTACAATAATTGTTAAATAGCGAGTAATAAGTAAAGAAGAAGAAACGCATAATGTTGAAATAGTATATTTATAATTAATAAACCTACAAGAGATAAATATATACTAATTTTTGTGATTTAATAGGAATAGTATTTTATATATCAAAAATTGTAAAATAATTTCAATATAATATTGACTTAATACCTAGTAGTGATATGATTTTCATAGGGAAATAAGTTTATATAGAACAGACGGATCGCCGTATGCGATGAAAGTCGCCTGTACGGTGAAGGCCCGAAACGAAAGCCGAAAGATATAGAGAAAATCGGTATAAGACGGGAATAGCGATTCAGCATTAGCTTTATTGGCAGCACAAGCAGCAGTTGATACTGCTGAAGTATTAGCAGGTAATCTAAATGCGCAATCTACACAAGCACAAGTTACAGCGGCACAAAATGCAGTTAACGAGGCACAGGCCAAAGTTAACGCGCTTCCTGCTTCTCCAGTTAAATTAGGTTTGCAGGCTCGTGTAACAGTTGCTCAAGGGTTAGTAACTGCAGCCCAAAACAGAATTTATGCTGTTGCAACTCAAGCGGTTATTACTGCAGAAAATTTAGCAGATGGACTTGCCCAGGATGGGACAGCAACACAAGCTGAGATTGATGAGGCCCAAACTGCAATTGGCAACGCGCAGGTTTTAGTTAATGCACTTCCTTCAGAAACAGAAGTAGATGCAGTTAAAACAGATTTGCAAGTACGTTTAGATGCTTCACAAAAGAAAGTTGATTCTGCTAAATCAGCTCTTGCTGGATTAACGAAAGCAATTGAACTTGTTACAGCATTTGTTTCAAAAGTGGATACTGTAGATGAAGTAAAAGAATTGGTTACAAACGATGCCAAGCGCCAGGAAATTGCGGCTTCTTACACTCCAGCATCTAATTCGCTACAAAGCGTAAAATCAAGTTCGAAGAAAACAGATTTGGTAAATGGTCTGGAAGCAGCAAATGATCTTGTGATTGCTGCAAGTTTTGTTAATGCTCTTCAAAAAGCTACAGGAGATCTCTCGAGTGATGCGCTAATCGAACAAGCAAATCTCAGATTGACATCTGCTAAAGGCAATGTTAATTCATTGCCAAACGGAGATATCAAAACAGCTTTGCAAGACTTAGTCCAAGCTGAAGAAACGAAGATTAACGATTATGTAAAAAATATTGTTTCTTATAACTTGGTAAGACAAACAGAGCAAACTGTAATTCTTAAGTTTTCGAAAGAGCATACTATAACAACAACGCTTAAACAGCGAAGTGCCGAAAACAAACTAATAGAAATTTCTAAGCCGTATACAACAGGGGTAAACTCCCAAGCTCACTTATCATTTAAATACCCGAGCAATAAAGCAGTTGCCGGAGATACAATCACAGTTAATGTTCCTTTTAAAGACGGTACAATAGTACCGGTTACATTGACTTTCAATGGAACTACTAAGCTTTGGGAAGTAACTGGAGAGTTTTTGAAAGTATCACCAATTAATCTTTAATATGGGTGAATCTTAACTTCGGGTAACAGCCAATCAAAAACCTGAAATGAAAGCTGAATACTTCCAAGCAGGAGTCCCTTAACTCTTAAATGAGTTAGAGGGCTTTTTGCTGTCCTGTTTTAATTTCCTCTATATTAATTTGTGAAAGGACTATATAACTTAAAATTGAAAATTTAAGTGAGAATTATATATATTTTTTATTCCTATAATAGTATTATTGAGTTGGGAAATAAGTTTCAGAAATGTAGTCGCAGATGGCACGCCGTATGCGACGAAAGTCGCTTGTGTGGTGTAGGCCCGACCCGAAAGCCGACAGACAGAGAGAAACGGTATAAGACGGGAATAGCAGTAATGTTCCACCATCCCTTACAAATTTAGGCCCAGCAGTCGGGGCTCCTGTTTATACGTTTAACGATGGAGAGGAATGGATTGAAAACATTACGAAAATTACTGCAAACGGAATTGAGTTAACAGGATTCTATACAGACGACTTAGTGATTGAACCCGAATCAGAACTGTTTGATTATATTATTTTTCCTAACCCAGGGACGGAAGAGGAAATAGATGGAGATTATGTAATCGTACTGCTTTTAGCAAAAATAGTAGAAGAAGGGTTAATTGATGAGAATGTCTCATCTCTTCAATTTGTTATCGAATCACGAGGGTATGACAACGTTATTTTAGATTTTGAATTTACACCTAGTGAAGAAACGGAATAAACGTAAATATCACCTGAATAAAAAAATAAACCTTGCCAACTGGCAGGGTTTTTCTTATGCAGCAATATTGAATAAAAATTAAGAACACGGTACCTATCAGCGAGGTAGCAACTCACAACATTTATACATTCAATTTCGTCATTGCCAGTTAATATTATCAATCTGTCTCAAATCCCCCAAGATAGAAAAATCTCTTGAGGGATTATATATTCTTACATTACACATACGATTTTCTCGTGTGTGGCTTTTGTTATGTTATCTAATTTTAATCAGAGATACCATTTCGGGAAAAGATTCGCCTACTTAATGTAAGCGATTCCATTAAGGTGAAGCTGTAAAAATCAGCGATTATGAATGTTGTGTAAATTAATTGTAAGTATATTCGAAATGCATTGACTAGGAGACTTTTATTACGTAAAGTTGGTGTAGGGAATAAGTAAAAAGACATACCACTGACGGAACGCCGTATGCGATGAAAGTTGCCTGTACGGTGTAGGCCCAGGCCGAAACCCGCGACAAAAAGAGAAGAGCGGCATAAGTTGGGAATAGCGAACCAGATCCAGATGAAGAATTACCAGGTGGAACTATTCCTGAAGGTGATTTCCCCGGAAATATTTTTAATGGAGATGTCACAGTCAACATTGAAAACCTTCCATCGTTGGAAAACGCAACAGTAAGAGGAACTTTGACAATCACCGGCGGTACACTTGGTGTCCCATTGGAATTGAACAATATCACAGTTGGAGGAGATTTTGATCTTACAGCCTTCGAAGGTAATACAACTTTCAATGATGTAGTGGTTGATGGTGATATTTTCCAGTAAATATTATTTCTTAAGTATTTAAAAAACCGGCAATGCAGTTTTCCGCTGGAAAAACAGCTATGCATTGCCGGTTATTATTCTGTCCAATTTGAGGAGGAAAAAACAAGCAATGGCAAAAAATAAGTTTAAAAAACCATTTAATGCGCTATTATCCCTGGGCTTGGCAGCGAGTCTTGTATTGCCTGTAATGCCGACACCTATTTATGCTGCAACAGCCGCATCCGATTTGCTGATTTCAGAGTATATTGAAGGAACCAGCTTCAATAAAGCAATAGAACTCTATAATGGTACGGATGCTGCCATCGATTTGAGTCAATATACATTGGAATTGCATTCAAATGGCGCAGCTGAAGCTAATCAGAAACTCGCTTTGTCAGGAACATTGGCACCTGGTGATACTTTTGTCGCTTACCACAACGATGCGGATGATCTGATCAAAGCGGTGGGTGATTTGGCGAACTCTACTGTCATCAATTTTAACGGAGATGACCCGGTCGTTTTGCGTAAAGGT
Source organism: Planococcus beigongshangi (assembly GCF_016820495.1). Taxonomy (GTDB): domain Bacteria; phylum Bacillota; class Bacilli; order Bacillales_A; family Planococcaceae; genus Planococcus; species Planococcus beigongshangi. The sequence goes on from NZ_JADHDU010000001.1 coordinate 276,646, forward strand.
GGAACCATCATTGATTCCATCGGCCAAGCAGGCGCACGCGTTAATAATAAAGCAGACGTTACACTGGTCCGTAACGCCAACATCACAACAGGCGATACAGTGATCGATGATGCATTCGATCCTGCTAAAGAATGGACCGTGTACCCACGAAACACTTTCGACCACCTCGGAACGCATCTAATGGATGGATCTGCCCCGGGTGACCCTGATCCTGATCCAGGAAATCCGGATGAGCCAGGTGATATCATTTCGATCGGAGACGCACGTAACGCTGAAATCGGACAAGTGGTCACGATCAAAGGCGTCGTAGCGGCGAACTTAAAGAACACGATTTCCGTTCAGGATGAGACTGGGGGAATCGCAGTACGTCCGACAAGCCTAGGCCTCGCGATCGGTGAAGAAGTGACATTGACTGGGACACTCGCAGATTATCGCGGATTGCTTCAGCTTGATGGCGCGACTGTTGTCAAAAAAGGTGAAAACGCTGGCGAACCTGCAGCTCAGATTGTGACTGGAGCGGAAGTTGGCGAAGAAACAGAATCCGAGCTTGTCAAGATTGAAAATCTCCAATTGGTCAGCGTCCAGGATGGTGGCGGCTGGGAAAACTTTACAGCGAACGATGGAACAGTTGATTTCCTCGTCCGTGACGAGAGCAATTCGCTTGGCCTTGAAGTCGGCATGAGCTATGACTCGATCACTGGGATCGTTCAGCAGTTCGACAATGACTATCAGGTAATTCCCCGTTCTGAAGCGGATATCGTAGCGGATGCTTCGATTCTTCAGCCGGTTATCGCAACACCGGGCAGCGGCACATTCGTTGGAAGCGTAGACGTGACATTGTCGACTTCGACAAGCGGAGCGGATATCCTTTATACAACGGATGGCAGCGACCCGAAAGCGAATGGAACAGTTTACACGGCACCGATCACCATCTCTGAAGATACGACGCTGAAAACTATTGCGAAAGCTGCAGACGGCACGTTCAGCGATGAAAGATCGTATGAATACAAATTGACGGATAGCTTACAGATCCATGACATCCAAGGCGCGGGCCACAGCTCTTCATTCGATGGCGAGACAGTGGATGGCATTGAAGGAGTCGTGACATACCATTATGTATTGAATGGCGCGAACTATTACCATATCCAAACACTGGATGCGTTGGCGGATAACGATCCGAAGACATCTGAAGCAATCACACTTTACAGCGGCAATAAAGCATGGCCTGTATCTATCGGCGACCTTGTGTCCGTTACTGGACAAGTGAGTGAGTATGCAATTGATGGATTTGGAGATCGTCAGGAAACTGATTTGAAAACGACACAGATCAACGTTCGTGATGATCGCGGAGGCAACGTCCAAGTCCTTGAGCGTGGCGTAGCACTTCCAGAACCGATCACGATTGACGAAAGCAATATCCCGACTGCTATCGACAGCGACTACCTGCAAGTTTTCAATCCTGAAACAGACGCCATCGATTTCTGGGAAAGCCTTGAAGCGATGCGCGTAGAAGTTGGTACTGTGAAAGCTGTTTCACCACAGGAAAACGGCGACCTCGTCACAGTTCTTGAAGGTTCAGAGACAGACACGATTCACGGAGGTCTGCTTCTGAAAGAAAATGATGAAAATCCTGAACGCATCCAGTTCCGCCTGGAGCCGAACGGACCAGCACGTGATTTTGAAGTGGCGACCGGCGATAAATTCGAAGGCCCGATTGTCGGTGTCGTCGGATATTCGTACCAAAACTACAAAATCTACGCTTCTCTTGATGAAATGGAAGCAAAACACGTAGAAGGCGATACAAAGCCTGAAACAACAACTATCGTTAAAGCTGAAGACAAATTGACAATTGCATCGTATAACCTTGAGAACTTCTCGAACAATACATCTTCCACATCGAATGACAAAGCTCAGAAATTAGCACGTGCCTTTGCTCAGGATATGGAAAACCCGGACATCATCGGGGTAACGGAAGTACAGGACAATAACGGTCAAAGCCCAGGCGGCCCGGAAGCTGCACAAAGCTACGAGCGTTTGATCCAGGCGATCAAAGATGCTGGCGGCGTCGAGTATGAATACTTGAACGTTGATCCGGTAAACAATGCAGATGGCGGCGCACCGGACGCGAATATCCGTGTCGGTTTCCTTTACAATCCTGACCGCGTATCGGTAACAGGCGGAGAAAATCCTGGAAGCGCAACAACAGCTGTCGACTATGTAGACGGCAAATTGACGCATAACCCAGGGCGCATCGATCCGAATAATGCTGCATTCGACAGCAGCCGCAAACCGCTTGCAGCACAATTCGATTTCCAGGGTGAAAGTGTAGTTGTCATTGCGAACCACTGGAACTCTAAAGGCGGCGACACACCGACATTCGGTTCACAACAGCCACCAGTTCTTGGCAGTGAAAAGCAACGCAATGAAATCGCAAAAATCGTCTACGATTTCGTAGAAGATATCAAACAGGATAATCCTGAAGCGAATATCGTTTCTGTCGGAGATTTCAACGATTTCCAATTTGCAAATCCATTGAAAATCCACGAAGGCGAATTGATGACGAACATGATTAACCTTGTGGAAGCGAAAGATCGCTATTCTTACGTTTACCAAGGAAATTCACAAGTATTGGATCATATCCTTGTATCCAATAATATGGTCGCAAATACTGAAATCGACGTTCTTCACATCAACGCGGACTTCACGGATATGGCAGGACGCGCGAGCGACCACGATCCGGTTATGGTTCAAGTAGATCTGACTCCTGGTGATGACGGTGAAACTGTTGAACCGATCGAGCCAGAACGTTCATTTACGTACACGAACTTGAAAACGAAGAAACTTTCAATCAGCCGTCCAAGCGTTTCCATTACATTGGATGCAGCTTCCGAAATCGCGGAAGGTGTCTTCTTCACTGGAAAATACGCTGAGTTCCACGGAGCAGGGTTTGTTGATACGAAAGTGACGATCAACCCGAAAGAAGCTGGCGCGATCATTGATTTCAAAGGAACTGAAGTTGGCCATGTCGTTATTGACGGACCGAACGTTTCCGAAATCCGCGGCGCTGAAAACGTTGAAAAAATTGAATACATCAACGGTGCAGACGCAGATGCGATTAAATTTTACACAATTGATGGAAAGCCAGTCGGCTCTCCATCAATTCCTTCTGATAACCAGGCACCAACTGTAACAAAACCATTCTTGAATGTAACTGCTAAACAAGGCGAAACGCTTACATATGAGTTGAAGGACTACTTCAATGATGCGGATGGCGATGCTTTGACATTTAATGCAACTAAAGGGAAAGTCAGCGGATCTGCATTAACGCTGAACCTTGAAGCCGGCACGCACATCGTCGGTGTAACGGCGACTGATGGTGAAGAATCTGTCACGTCTACATTCTCGGTGACAATTACACCAGCAGTTTCCGAGCCAGGCGACAATCCGTATTACTCGGATGCATATGGAAAACAAGGTCAGGCATTAAAAGACGCTCTGCACGAAATCATCGATGGGCATAGAGAGCTTTCATATTCTGAAGCCCGCGATGCTTTGAAAGTAACTGACGAAGACCCGAACAACCCGAATAACGTTCTCCTTCTTTACTCAGGCGAATCACGTGCCAAGTCCATGTTCGGCGGCAATGTCGGCCAGTGGAACCGCGAGCACACATGGGCGAAATCCCACGGTGACTTCGGCACAAGCAAAGGCCCTGGCACAGACATTCATCACCTGCGCCCGACGGACGTCCAAGTGAACAGCTCACGCGGCAACCTGGACTTCGATAACGGCGGTTCTTCCGTTCCACGCTGTGATGAGTGTAAACGTGTCACCGGCGTATCATGGGAGCCACCAAATGATGTGAAGGGCGACGTAGCGCGGATGCTGTTCTACATGGCTGTCCGCTACGAGCCGGGCGACAAAGTTGACCTGGAGTTGAACGATCGCTTGAACAACGGAAGCAACCCATACCATGGCAAACTTTCAGTGCTTCTTGAGTGGCACGAGCAAGATCCTGTCGATGAGTGGGAACGCACCCGTAACGATAAGATCCAGGACTTCCAAGGCAACCGCAACCCATTCGTCGATCATCCGGAATGGGCAGCATCCATCTTTGATGCGAGCTGAATTTTAATCGATAAAAAAAGGTAAGCACCTGCGAATGCAGGTGCTTTTTTCTGTTTTATAGATTATAAGTGATAATTTTAACCGGCTTCAGTCATGCGTTTTTCTGATCAGTCATCAAATTTTTTCCCAAGTTTATGATATAATGTTCAGGTATCTTAATGCCTGTTGGACATTCAAACCAATTAATTGAATGCCAAAATATATCAAAGATACACGATATACGATTCGCCTGGCTTTTTAGTTCCAGGTCCAATTTATAATAGAAAGATGAGTGATTAAATGTGGAAGAAGATAGTGGCTGCTGTCACTTTAATCCTGGTTGTAGCAGCACTCATAGTTGCGGCATTTGTTTTTTTGAAGAATGAAACGCAAGTTTATGCTTCAGAAAAATTTAGTGTGTCAGTTACTGTGCCATTATTCATGAAGGTCGAAGAAGCGGAAATCACAGAGCGTTCAATTGAAAATGTAATAGATATTATACATACGAGAAAGCTCAGTTTGTTAGGCTTTGATATAGGGGCATTTGAACTGACTGAACGGACCCTGGGAAATGGCTCACAGTTTATATTTGAACGGGTCATAAATGAGAGTTTTATTCCACTTCCGTTGGTAACAGCGGTGCAGGAGCTTGGGGAAATCAATCATAAAGATTGGAATCCTGTCGTGGTCGAACATGAATATCATAAAGATTTTGGCACAGATCCCACTGTTAATCCATTTGGCAAAATAGAATTTGAAGGTGGAGATATATTGCAGGGTAATGTATATATTTCCACTCAAATGATAGAGGAATATGAAAATGGTGATTCAAGTTATGTGCGTGAATTACAGGAAGAAGTACGTGAATTGGAATTGAAGGACGATTCCATAGAAAAATCATTCTGGCTGAAGAAGGATGAAATTGCTGAATCATGGCTGCTGGTATCAGAAGAAGATTTATTTGATTCGGCTGAAGTTGAAGATGACTGGATAGATTTTGCTCTCCACAATCAGACACAGCAATTGAATTGGTTGACATCTGACGGGCCATTTACGAAATTGCCACATTCACTGGAACCATATACACCTATGGGTTATGGCCGTGCAATAGGACGTTTTGAAGATAATATTTCCCTGAGATGGAATGCAGATACTCCTTCCGTATTTTTTGAATCGATGATTTTAAACTCCCGGGCGAATCTTATCAATTATTTCGAGGAGTATGATGGAACTCGGTGGCCGACCGAATACACAAGTACATGGCTTAAAGATTCTTACGGTATTACTGCAACCTATGTAGATACGCGTTTTAACGAGTATGTTGCTTTTTATTTGGATCAAACTGCAGAACTTTATGATGCGGATATTGATCAGGAAGATTTTGCGGTTGAAATTTACGCTGATTACTTGTTGAGCCGTATTGAAGTTGGCGAAACGATTGAAGCGGGCGAAGGTTTTCTGATTGTAGATTATTTCGATGAAGATCCTGAGACCCCGATCACTCATGCATCTCTGAACCACGAATTGGGTTGCTTGAAAATTCTTCTGGCAGCTTACGGAAACACTGAAGATGACAAATATTTGAATGCTGCGAGTAATATCGTTCAAGGAATCGAATATTTAGGGGAGCAGGATGGAGGCTGGATCCGCGAGAGCGGGGATTTATGGTACCAAGTGAATCCGGATGGTACATTCGAGGGCAATGATTATCCACATCTGACTCTAATAGACTTACTAGAAACCCAAGAATTGTTCGAAGAACTTGGCATGGAACAAAATAATTATTTTAATGAGTTAATTGATTCGAAGTTAGGGTATATAGAGGCAGTAGACATTCAATTAAATGACAAGGCGATTGAACTATTGAATAACAGAAACATCAGCTATTCAGAAGCGTCCTGATGCATTATTGAGAAAGTCTGGCAATCCTTTTAAAATGGAACTTCTATTGTAAGAGAAATTTGCAATAAATAATATTTTAATATTTTTAAATTTGTAAAATATAGAAATATTATTTTAAGTATGGTAAAATTCTACATGGAATTACATTTATTATTAAAATGTTGATTTGCAGACTGAATACTTTTTGCTTTTATGTGGGAGCAAAGCAAGATGAACACTTATAACATGAGGAGGAATTTATTTATGATCAAAAACAACCGCAACAAATTTATGGCCAGTGCAGCAGCATTAGCATTGGTGGCGACAGCAGTAGCTCCGGCAGCAGGTGCACAAGTAAGCACGAACGCAGATGTTTCTTATTCGGATGTAGACCCGAAGAGCTCTCATTTCCCGAACATCTACAAAGCGCTGGATTATAAGATCATGACTGGTTTCCCGAATCATACCTTTAAACCGAACCAAATGGTTACACGCGGACAAGTTGTAAAAGCACTTGGTAAGTATGTTGTCGCTTCAAGCGGCAAACCGCTAAGCGAATTTGATCTTAAAGATGTTCCGCCTTTTAAAGATGTTCCTTCAACGATCAAAGACCAGGAACTTTACACGTTCTCGTTGATCGTAAAGCAAGCGGGTATTTTTAGAGGGGATAACAATAATTTGATGGCTGGAAAACTGATCACTCGTGAGCAAATGTCACAAGTGCTTGTTAATGGCTTCGGATTAGAAGATCGTCCTGGAAATCTTTCGAAAATTACGGACAACGGTTCGGCTAACAGCCAATACCGTGGCTATATCGATATCTTATCTGAAAACAGTGTTACAACGGAATCAGTTTTCCGTCCGAAAGAATCTACTTCACGCGCTCAATTTGCATCTTTCCTAGTTCGCGCTTATGAAATTCAGCATAATGAAGACAGAGAAACTCCTTCACAAGCTGTTGCAGCATTTGAACTTGCAATGGGCGGATTTGTCAGCGTTGGAGAAGAATTCGGATTTGACGTAGCAGTAGATCCGGCTAAAGATAACACTTTCAACATCTCTGTTCCGGCTGATGCTCCTGAAGATGGTGAAGAAAGCGGCACAGGTTTCTTCCAGTCATTAGCTGACGAAGGAATCGAAAAAATTACAATCGGTGGAACTGCCTATACTATTTCTGATGGCGAAGGCAATGTAGCTTCGGGAGCACAGGCAGCTAAAGAGGCTATTATCATGGCGGTTGGTATGGAAAATACTGTGAATATTACAGTTGAAATCCCTTATGCTGACGGTACTGATGTAACAACTGAAACTTATACATTCAATTTCGTTTCATAAATCAAAAACTAGCAATAGAAGAAATCGACAGCAGATACGCTGTCGGTTTTTTTATTGTTCAAATATCAAGGAAATAAAAGTTTTACATGAATCGATAAGGATATAAACAATGCTTATATGATCCTATCAGCTCTGTAAACCTTATATTTTTACATGCTATACTTAAAAAGAATTAGATAAAATTTTGTCCTAGTACGTTTATTTTAGCTATATTTATAAAAAATAAGGGTATATACAACTAACGTATTAAATAGCATAGTGAGGTGGGGCAGATGAGAAGAATTTTTGGACTTTTATTATTTATTGTCATAGGAATGGGTTTACATACAACTGTTATGGCGGAAGAGCCGGAAATGCATCGGGTTATTGTCATTTTTGAAGAAGGCGGCGAGCAGCAGGCCATAGAGGAATTGGATGGAATCGTAACAGAAACGTACGATTATATAAATGCAGCGTCGATTATTGCATCAGAAGAATCGATCATGAGGTTAAAAGAGTCGGATTTTGTGGCACATGTAGAAGAAGATATCCTTGTACAAGGGAATATTCAGCAGATCGGTTGGGCCATTCCGCAAATCGGAACTCCGCTGTCCTGGAATACTGGTTATACAGGAAAAAATGTGAAAATTGGCGTGATTGATTCTGGTATTGCGGAACATCCTGATTTAAAGGTCGCTGGTGGTGTTTCAATCGTCGGCTATACAAACTCCTACATTGATGACAGCGGCCATGGTACGCACATCGCAGGCATTATAGGGGCATTGGATAATAGCATTGGGATAAAAGGCGTTGCTTCGGGAGCAAGCCTATATGCGATCAAAGTTTTTGATGCAAATAATAAGGCTTACTTAGCGGATGTTATTAAAGGCATTGAATGGGCAATTGCAAATGATATGGATATTATTAACTTAAGCTTGGGCGTGACCAAGGATTCAGAAGCTTTCAGGCAGATTATCCGAAAAGCTCATGCTCAGGATATGATTCTGGTTGCTGCAGCAGGAAATGGAGGATTTGCAAATCCTGCTGGAGATCTCGTAGAATACCCTGCCCGTTATGATGAAGTCATTGCGGTATCAGCTGTTGACGAATCATTAAATCGCGCGCATTTTTCGGCTGCTGGGCCAGCAGTTGAGATTGCGGCTCCAGGAGTAGCGATTAATAGCACATATTTGAATAAGAACTATATGACAATGAGTGGAACATCAATGGCGACACCTTACATTGTGGGCCAGGCAGCTCTAATAAAAGAGGCGTATCCATCATTGACGAACGAACAGGTGCGCTCGGTTCTTCCTGATAATGCGCTGGATTTAGGAGCGAAAGGATGGGATCCCATATTCGGCGTAGGTATGATCCAAGCTGCTGCCTATGACATGCCTGCATTCGGCAAGACTGCCACAAAAAATCCGGCTGAAACACTCCATATTGAAAAAACATCCATTGTTGGAATTGAAGGTCTTGCTAAAACCGCTAAAGCCATAATAGGGTTGAAAAATGGAAAAAATGTGGATATGAGCGAATATGTAGCTTGGAAATCTACAGATGAAAGTATTGCGAAAGTTGAAAAAGGCCGCATTACTTTCCTTGCTGAAGGAAACACAAAGATTACAGCTAGCTACGGGAATCTGACAGCGGAAATGCAGGTGTCTGTTGAAAAAGGGCCAACAGTATTAGCTGCTCCATTTAAAGATGTTACTGAAGAACATTGGGCATATGATGAAATCCGTGAAATGTCGTCAAAAGGAGTTATTACCGGATACACGGCAACAGGTAAATTCGAACCGTTTCATCGCATCCGACGTGAACACGTTGCAGTAATGCTGGATCGTGCCTTCCCGTTACCGGTCATTCAAGCATATTCGCCTTTCCCGGATATCAGTGAAAATTATCATTATTTCGATGCTATCAAAGCGGTCCAGCAAGCAGGGATTTTCAGCGGCAATGAAACAGGCTTTGCACCTAAAGAGGAGTTGACGCGTGCACAGATGGCTAAAATACTGGTGCTGGCTTTTGATTTGAAGGCAGATGGGGAACATCCTTTTCCTGATGTAGCGAAAAGCCATTGGGCAAATGATTATATTTCAATCCTTTATCATACAGGAGTTACAACCGGCTCATACGGAGAATTTAAGTTGGACGAGAAGGTGACGCGCGCCCATTTCGCAGTATTCATGTCACGTGCTTTTGAATGGCAGGAAAATCAGAAGAATATTCAATAGAACATCAAAAAAGACGGACCGCAATTCGCGGTCCGTCTTTTTTTAAGTCTACTTTCAGATCGTCATTTCCGATTGACGAATCAATTAATCTTCGTCAGCAAATCAGAACGAATCCATGCAACGCCGTTATTTTTGTCGTCGTTAGGATTTAAATCGGAAATCACTTTGTACCAGATATAATTATCAGTGGCCTTCTGTTCGCCGATAATGATGACAGGGTAACCAAGTGAGTTGTTGATGCCCAGATCTGTACGGTTATATTGATAAAGTTTATTGCCGAGCGGCTGGTCACGCACATTAGTCAAAGGTGTATTCGTGAGAGCCAGCTGGTATTTGTTGATGTCTTTTTTACCAAGTGCTAGATCAGCCCGGAACATGTGACCGGCGATTTTCGAACCCCATGTCGGGTCTGAAGCGTATTTCACATTGAAGCCGGATGTTTTATTGCCAGGAGCCGCACCATTCGCATAAAGACCGAGCGGATTTGCGTAGTTGGTGTTCATATATCTGACTGCAAAAGCTTCAATGCTGTCTTCAGGTTCAGTGTACATTTCGCCGGCATCCGGATTACTGTCGAACACTTTGATGCCGAAAAGGTTATTTTTATTTTGAGCGTTGGCGCTCATGCCATAGGCACTTTCATGCATAGCTGCAGCCAATATGAACAGGGCGTTGACGTTGTATTTGTTCTGTGTCTCGATCAAATACTTTCCTTTGCCGATCAATTTCGATCTGGTAATGGCGTCTTTATACGTCCCGGACGAACTGTTCAGTTCTGCAAGGCGTCCCATGATGAACGAGTCAAGTTCTTCTGCAGTATAACTTGTTTTAGAACGGACGGATTGGTATTGGAAATATGGGTAGTGCTGGAACAGGGTCTTGCCTTTCTCGTCGGAGAAGTTCACGCCGTCATAGCTGTAATGTTTAACGCCTTGTGCCATTTCTGCAGGAGCTGGTCCGATGGAATGTGTCGCCCCGGATTTATTGACATAGTTATATTGGTAATGCTCTAATGTACCCCACTTGTTTTTTATATAATAATCACGATTCGTAATCATTTCATAAGGGACAAAATTCACTTCGTTCTGCTTCACATAGCCGATAGTTCCACCAGCCTGTACTTTTACATAGTCCGCGTTCGAGCTGATATACCGCAGTTCGCGGCCATGTTCAATGTAAGTGGCTTGCTGTGTGAAACGAGTGTCATAATAGACTGTAGTGACTTGTTTGACACCATTTCTCACTGAATCTCCGTAAAGAACACCACTCTTGATCTGGATAATATCATTTCCTTTGATGATGGCTTTGGCAGTCGGTGTGCTGCTGAATGATGATGCAGCGTCTGCGTAGTCTTTATGGCCATATTCCTGCTTCACTAATTTGCCATCCACTACATACCCAAGGTGAAAAAGGTTGCTTTCAACCGGAGTTTCAGGTTTTTCCGGCTCTTCTTCCGGCTCTTCCGGAGGTTCCGGGGCAGGGCGCTCACCCAGAGCTGCAGCCAATAAACGTGAAGTGACAGATGCTGCGTGGCCTCTCGTTGCGTTTTCGAGAGGACGGAAATAAACTTTGCCGTTGATGGTTTCACCATGGAAAATGCCATAGGCCACATTATTGCTGATGGCTTCCTGATAAGGTTTTATAAGGGTGGAGATGTCTTCAAAATTCATTGTTGCGGGTTTTTCTCTCATCTGCAGAAAAACCATGGCCCGCTTCACCAATACTGCCATGTGCATACGGGAGATAGGCGCGTCGGGTTTAAATGAACCGTCAAGATATCCCGTGATCAGTCCGACGTTGGCAGCAGCCAAAACTTCGTTATAGACACCGGATCTTTTAGTGAGATCTGTAAAGGAGATGCCTTCCGGAGCAGGCTCCAAATTCAATGCGCGGGTCAGAAGTGCAGCGAATTGACCGCGTGTAATATCTGCATGGGGCTTGTAAATACCATTGCCGTAACCATTCATAATTCCTAAAGCGGCCAATTCACGGATTTCCTTTTCATGCGTATTGCCGGTAATGTCATCTGTGGCCAAAGCCGATTGGGCAAAAGATGCAAGCAGTAAAGTGAATACCAGGAGAGTCGTGAAAATCTTTAATCTGGCTGTCATATGAAAACTCCTTTTTCAAAAAAATTTTCCCGCCGGATTTAAGCCGGCAGGAATGGGGTTATGGTGCTGAATAATATTCGATAATCCCGTCATAAATTGCCTGAGCGTACTTATCCAGGTAAGCGGAACTTGTCAATTTCGCAAAGTCAGGAGCGTGAGTCAGGAATCCAAGCTCGACAAGAACAGCTGGGATGTCCTGGTTTCTGATGACATGGTAATTGCCGTCAGCTACCCGGCGGTAATGCATATCTGCATATTGAACGATTTTATTCTGGATATCCAAAGCCAGATATTTACTTTCAACTGCATTGGCATTCTGTGAATTGTAAAAGACTTCGGAACCTTTCGCGGTGGAGTTACTGAAAGCATTCACATGGACACTGACAAAAACCTCTGCATAATTCTGTCTGGCAAAGTTGACGCGGTCCTGCAATGAAGGGAATGCGTCCGTTTTTCTTGTCATCAGGACATTGGCGCCTGCTGCTTTAAGTTTTGTCTCTACGCGTTTTGAAACGTCAAGTACGATATTCTTTTCCATTACGCCGTTTTTTGCAGCTCCTGGATCTGATCCGCCATGACCGGCGTCAATCACGATAATGCGGTTTTTCAGTATATGGCCAGCGTTGTTCAGCAATTTTAAATACGATTTATGGGCATAACCCGTAACTGAGCCGAATTTGACCTTCGCCCAGTATCCATCGATGGACAGAACCGTCACTTTATCACCTGTATTAAGTTTGCCTACAATGGAAGAAGTGGCATTGGCCTGGCTGCGCACATTCAAGGAGTTGACCGTCACTTTGCCTGTCACAGTGTTATTCGTTACAGGCGTTACAGGCTTTGTCGCATTATAATTTACAGTATAGCTTTTGCTGATATAAGCGGGCATGTCATTGAATAAAACGAGATACCAGCCATTTGTTTCACCGTGGACTTCAATGATATCGTTATTCTTGAATTTCCCCATATATGTAGCAGAAGCATTCGGTGCATTCCGTACATTCAATTCAAAGGTGTTGATTTTGACGAAATGAGTGGCAAGTCCGACAGGCTTTAAGTCAGCGTCCAGAAATTCGATAAACCCTTTATGGACATAAGCAGGACCTGTAGAATAAGCAATCTCAACCCAGTCTCCATGGTCTTTGACGACAGAAACTGCTGCGCCGTTTTTCAGCTCGCCAAGAATTTTACTGGAATCCGCAGGTGTGGAACGGACATTCAACGTATCTCCGGGAATTGACAGTTTCACTTTTCCTCTGGCAAGTTCCGTTTGAGAAGATGCGGAAACGGGTAAAGTGAATTTCGGTGACAATGCGCGTGCCAGGAACATGGAAAATTGAGCACGGGACAATGAATCCGAAATCATGAATTTCCCCTGATCTCCACGGGTAATTCCTTTATAGTACAATCCGTTGATTTTAGAAGCATACTGATTGCCTGCAGGGACATCGCTGAAAGCTAGTGGCTTAGCGGATGTGACAGCCTCGTCGATTTTAAAGGCATTGGCAAGGACCTTGCTCATCTGGCCTCGTGTCAGAGGTTCATTAGGTTTAAATGTTCCATCTGGATAACCTGAAAAGTATCCTAATTTAACTGCCTTGCTGATGTAGGAATAGGCTTCCAAATTTTTGTTGACATCTTTGAACGAAAGAGCAGATCCCTGAATGTTTTCATTCCCTGTTGCAATGACCAGCATTTTAGCGGCTTGGGCTCTTGTTACTGCATTTTGTGGTTTAAAGAGGCTTTTTCCGTTTTCCTGGTATCCTTTAATGATTCCGAGATTATGTATGTAAGCAACTTCCTCGGTGTATTCGGCCTTGGCTGGAATGTCAGTGAACACAGTGTTTGCACTTACCGATGATGCTGTTGAGAAGAAAACTCCTCCGGTAAGCAGAAAAGCTAGAAGAACGCAAACCTTTCTCATTATTACTATTACCTCCCAAATGTCTGTCTATATAAGATAATAACAATATAAGTGAGCAATTGCTATCATACATTTATCCTCCTTATTACCTGAAAATCAAACTTTCCGCATTGAAACTGCGTAAAAAGGCTTGGAAGATAAATGATTCTTATATGTGAAAATATGCAGAAATTGTCATCGATATAAAATAGAAGAACATAGATTCAGTTTGTTGTAGAAAAAAACCTTTTCCCGCACTTGGGAAAAGGTTTTTAATTAATTGGCGCGATCCATGAACTTGCCGAATTGAACTTTTGATACATTCTCATTCAATCCGTACGTGCCTTTTTTATCGCCGATTGTATAGCCGGTTGTAATTTCATTAGCGTAAAGAGTCGAAATGTAATCACTTGCCCAGTGGCTCTTGCTTACGTCTTTAAAGTTTGGATCCTTTTGACCTTTTAGATTATATGCTTCAACTAAAACTTTGGCCATGTGTGCACGTGTCAATTTGCTGTTCGGATTGAACTTGCCATTCGAACCAGTGAAAATTCCTGCTTCATACATAGCATTGATGTATTTGATCTTCGGATGAGTTGAATAGACATCCGAGAAGTACGTTCCGTTATAAGTACTAGATAGACCCAACTCTTTTGCAATTGTTTCTGCAATCTCAAGTCTTGATACATCATTATCAGCTTTAGCAGGTGCTTTTGCTGAAGTTTTAACCACTTCACTTGCTCCGAAGTTCTTCACTCTTTTAGCGCCGATATATTTGCTGCCCCAGTAGTAAGGGTCGTTAATGGAAGAAACCATTACGCCTTTGCTAGTGGAAGCGTGGATGAAGTTGTTGCTGCCGATGTAAATTCCGACGTGTGATACGCCTTTACCGGAAGTATTGAAGAAAACAAGGTCTCCAGTTTGCAGGTTGCCTTTTGAAACTGCAGTTCCAGTGTTGAACATAGCGCCGGTTGTGCGTCCAAGTGATACGCCGTTTTTCGCGAATACAAATTGTACGTAACCAGAGCAGTCAAAACCGGCTGTAGTTGTGCCGCCCCATTTATATGGAGTACCCAGATATTGTTTAGCTGTTGAAACCAGTTGGTTTGATGTTGAAGCTTCAGTGGCAGTTGGTAAGGTTGGAAGTATCAGGAAGACCGCTAGCAACGAGAGTAGTAGACGTTTCATACTTTTACATTTCCCCTTAATGATTTTTATTTTTCTGTCTTATATTTCTAAATTTCCTGTTTGAAGCATAGCATAATCGGGTATTACTTTAGGTTACATTTGTGTAACAAAACAATTACACCCTGAAATAAAGCGCTACAGAGCCTGTTCTCATGCGATTTATGTTAGTGTGAAATAACTTGTGATTTGTGATGATTGGATCAGAGAAATTTCAAAACAGGGAAATTTTAAATCGATATTCCTCAAATCAACTTCGCTTTCCAGCGGGCTTCCGTCCAATCCTCCTCGTCCGCTGCGAAAAGCGATGCTCCACCAGCGCTATGCGCTTCGTCGGAGTCTTCGTTGTTTTGCTCCATATCTTTTGACATCTCTCTTAACATCGACTGGATATATTGAATGCTATTATTTAAGTTCAACTTACATAACCCTTCTGGAAATCCCGTTCCTATTCTATGAAATCAAATATTATCTGCTTTTAGAGGGTAACCAAAAGAGGTTTGCGCTGATCAAACTCGGACCTTTGTCCGAGTGGGTGTTCCATAATATGCCGCCATTTAGGGGAGTCTTTGCTGCTTCACTTCAACTTTAGAAGTGGACCCCAGCGAAGGAGCGCCGCCGGACCGGCTGGAGCAATAAGACGAGTGTTCTTCTCGGCTTATTGTGGGAAGCAGGTCCAAGCGACGAAGCGAAATACAAATATCGTTTTGAAATTTAATTTATATAGAAGAAACCCCCCCTCAATCATGCACTAGAGCAAGAGTCCCATATTGTGGCGTAACCTTTCCACTTATGCGACAATGTGGTATATTGTAAAAATAATAATAGGTTTACTAAAGGAAGATTTCGATAATGAGAATTGGTATCGTAGGAAACTATGGCAATAACAATAATGGCGACGAAGCGATCTTGGCTGGCATCATTGTGCAGCTCGAGGAGTTCTATAATATTCCAAAAAAGAATATTGTTGTCTTCAGCAATAATCCGCCGCAGACTTCCAATCGTTTTGGGGTCAGCTCATCGCCTCTATACTATAAAAGGTCCTCTGCAATTTTGACATTCATGGAGACCATGAAGATAAACTCTCCACTGATCCGGGAACTCGATTTTCTCATCATCGGCGGTGGGGGTATTTTAATGGACTTTTATAACCGTGAAGCGCAACTCTTCGGCTCTTACGGCATGATGGCAAAACGTGCAAAAGTACCATACATAATCTACAGCTGCGGCGCAGGCCCGCTGAACTCTACAATGGGGAAATGGTTTATCAGACATCTGCTCAGCAATGCGGCAAGTGTTTCTGTCCGTGATCCGAAATCCCGTCAGCTGCTCAAAGCCATCGGTGTCAAAAGAGAGATCGAAGTGGTGGGGGATCCTTCATTCGCGTTGGTCCCGGTCCGCACAAAAGCACCTACTCCAGGCATCAAAAAAATCGGCGTCACCGTCGTCCCTTACTATAATCTGGCATACTGGCCGGAAGCGGATCATATCAAATACGATAATTACGTACAGAGCATGGCGACCAATCTTGACGCGCTGATCGAAAATCAGGATGTCGAAGTTACGCTGTTTTCAACAAAATATCCCCACGATGTCGATGTTACTGAAGACGTCTTTAAACGCATGGTCCACCAGGAAAAAGTCAGTATCAACCGCGACAACCTGACACCGCAGGAACTGATCGAAATCAGTGCGGAGCAGGATCTTGTCATCGGCACCCGTCTGCATTCCGTCTATCTTGCGGTCAACGCAGAGACGCCGGTCGTTGCCATCGCGTATCACCATAAAGTGCGCGATTTCATGGAAATGGTTGAGCTCGGTGACAATTGTGTGAGAATCGAAGATCTGATTAAAGACGATACGATTCTGTCGAAGAAAATTGACAACATTAAACTCGACTGGCAGGGGACCAATGATAAAGCTGTTGAACTAGCAGCTATGATGAAAGCGAAAACGAAACTGGGAATGACCCAATTCATCCCGGATCCAGAGGAGAAGCTATGAAAAGGATTGTCGTTGCGAGTAATATGTTTCCTTCCGAAAAACATCCGACCTATGGCATCTTTGTCCACAACCAGGTGGAGCTGCTGCGCAGGAATGGTGTAGATGTGGCGGTCATCGCCAATGCCAACCCGGACAAAGGGAAAGCGAATCTTCTTCGTAAATATGCAAGCTGGTTCATGGACTACATGAAATACGTATCTGCCAACCGGAAAAGCATTTCGGCAGTGCATGCGCATTACATTTTCCCGTCAGGCGTCCTCGCGATGCTGTCGAAGAAAATCTGGAATATCCCATATGCAGTGACGGCTCACGGCGGCGATCTCGATCAGATGCCGAACAAGAGCCCGCTGATCCGAAAACTCACGGCATCCATCATGAAGAATGCGGATGAGTTCATCGTTGTCGGCGAAGCGTTGAAAGACAATGCCCTGTCACTCCAGCCGGTTCCAGAAGACAAGCTGCACGTCATCTCGATGGGCGTAGATACGGAAATCTTCAAACCGCTTCCGGCACCTGAAACGGCGGGTCTGATTCCGTCGGCTGGCCCGGCAATCCTCTATGTCGGCAATATCATCCGCGCTAAAGGCCTGCTGGAACTGGCGGATGCATTTAAAGCCGTCCAGGCCCAGACGCCTGAAGCTGCGCTCTATTTGATCGGGTCGCGTAAAGACACAGGATTCACAGAAGAGCTGACCCAAAAAATCGGGGAACTCGGACTGAACAACGTCCGCTTCATCGACCCGCAGCCGCAAGCCGAGATCAACCGCTGGATGAACGCGGCGGATGTTCTGGTGCTGCCTTCGCACATAGAAGGATTCGGACTGGTGGCGCTGGAAGCGATGGCTGCCGGTTTACCGGTAGTGGGTTCGGAAGTCGGGGGACTCAAATTCCTGCTGGCGGAAAAACGCGGTGTTTTATTCCAAAAAGGGGATTCTGAAGGTCTTGCCGCTGGAATCCAGTCGGTTCTGACAGATAAAGAAATGCACCTCGATGAAGAGAAAATCCAGGAAGCCGTTCAGGAACACAGTTTCAGCACGATAGTGGCGAAACTCCTGCGCCTTTATAAAGGGATGGGTTCTTCCAATGACTAAAGCAAATATTTTAAAAGCGATTGGGACTGTAGCGGTGATCAACATTTTGGCCAGGTTACTCGGTTTTATGCGCGAATTGGCGATCGGTTACCAATTCGGCACGAGTGATGTGGCTGATTTGATCATCACCGTTTATACAGTACCCAATTTTTTGTATATCGTCGTAGGGGGAGCGGTCACGACCGCCTTCATCTCGATCTATATGTCCGTCACGGACGATAAGGAGAAATTCCTGGGTGACTCCCTGAAATTCATCGGCACGATCGCTCTGATCCTGACTGCCGGTGTATTTGCCGTGCTGTGGATTTTCCGCGGCACCCTGTTCAGCTCTTATATAGAAGAAAACGAAATACTGCTGAACGGCTTATTGCTGTGGATGATCCCGTCGACGTTCTTCCTGATCATCTCTACATGGATGAACGGTGTGCTCAACAGCCGCCAGAAATTCGGCATTTCGACGTTTTCATCATTGATCTTCAATCTGGTGTTCCTTTTGGCCGCCGTCGGATTGAGTTTCCTCATCGGCCCGATTGCATATGGCATCGGGGCGCTGGCCGGCGCCATCTTCATGGTCTTTTACCTGAACCATCATATCGGTCTGAAAAAGATTTTGACGCCGTTGGAGCGCCTGACGATGACGCCGGAAATCAAACGGATGGTGTGGCTCGCCCTGCCGATCATCCTCGGCGGTGCAACAGTCCAGTTCTATTTCCTGATCCACCGTTATTTTTCGCTTCAGCTGACAGACGGTTTTGTAGCGGCAGTGAATTATGCATCCAAATTGACGCAATTCCCGCAGGCGCTGCTCATGACGATCGTGACGACGGTCCTTTATCCACTGATCGCAAAGGGCGTGAAACAAGGCGACAAGCTATTCGTGTCGTCCGTCTATTTCCGGGGTTTGCGCATGCTCGGCTTGCTGCTGATACCGGCAGCGATTTTCCTCTGGCTGTTTGGTACGGAGCTGGTCCAAGTAATCTATGAATACGGCAATTTCACTGAGGAAGCTACAACCATGACTGCGCCGCTGCTGAAAATTTTCGGCTTATCGCTGTTCTTCATCTCGGCGAACACGTTCATGACCCGATTCTTCTATGCAAATGAAATTTCAATGACGCCCGTCCTTATCTCGATCTCCTCCGTCTTTGGCGTCAATATCCTGGTGATCCTTCTGTTCATCGATCAATACGGAGCGGCGGCCATCGCCTGGGCGACCGTCATCAGCAGCGGGTTCCAATTCATCCTTCTGCTCTTTTTCTCATTCCGGATGCTCGGATTGAAGTCGGCAGAAAATGCATGGCTCCTGAAAGACCTTGTATTATTTGCGGGAATACTAACGGCATCACTCCTGTTTAACCACTTTGCAATCTTCGAATCTCCCTATATCACAGTAGCTGGCGGCCTTCTGGTTCTGCTTTTGGCATTTCTTTTAGGCATTAAGATACTGAGAATTCAAATTAAACAAATACTTAACAAATAATTTACGTAGATTCTTCTGAAAATATGCTAAAATGGAATCGAATGGCTGTTCATCCCGGTTTATGGCATAGAGAAGAATTACCTATATGTGTTGGAAATTTTATATCGGCATGTGAAATCGCTTCTGCGCAAATGGATTAAAACAGCAATATCAGCCAGGAAATTTCGATTTCTTGGTGGCTTATTGTCATTGCGGGTAAGCGGTTCGAATAAGCTGATAATTCTTTTTAACTTACATACCTTATTTACACAGCCGCCCGATAAACAGGGAATCAGCAGTTATTAAAAAAACACAAGGATGGTGTCCAATGAAAGGGAAAATGTTTAAATCAGCTGTAGTTGCTACTTTGGCAATCAGTGCAGTCGGTATTCAGTCACCATTAGCGGCCAAAGCAGCCGAAGGGGATTTCAACCTGACGATCATGCACACGAACGACACGCACGCAAACTTGGATAATGTAGCCAAGCGCGTAACGCTCGTCAACCAGATCCGTGAGGAAAACCCGAACAACCTCTTGCTTGATGCAGGGGACGTATTCTCAGGCACGCTTTACTTCAATACTTATGAAGGTCAAGTCGATCTAGAGTTTATGAACCTCATGAAGTATGACGCTATGACATTCGGAAATCACGAGTTCGACCTTGGGGCAAGTGATGAAGGGCATAAGGCACTTGGTGAATTTGTCGGCGGTGCAGACTTCCCTTTCGTAGCAGCTAATGTGGATTTCTCAGAAGATGAGTATTTAGGTGATTATGAGAATAATACGTATACGGCAGAGTTCAATAATGGTGAAATTTATAATGGAATCATTAAAGAAATTGATGGAGAAGAAATCGGCATTTTTGGTTTAACAACGGAAGAAACTGCTAATATTTCAAGTCCAGAAGCTATTTCCTTCTCGAATTATATCGAAGCGGCAGAAGAAGCGGTAGCTGCTTTTGAAGCTGCCGGGGTAAACAAAATTATCGCATTGACACATATCGGCTACAACGATTCAGCTGCATATGATAACGACTTGCTTCTCGCTGAAGCAGTTGAAGGTATCGATGTGATAGTTGGAGGGCATTCGCATACTGAATTGAAAGAGCCATTCATTTACTCGGTACGCGAAGAACCTACAGTAATCGTACAGGCTAACGAATACAATAAATTCTTGGGTCAGTTAGATATTACTTTCGACACTGATGGAGTCATCACTTCAAACGAAGGACAATTGCATAATGTTGGCGAAGCGGTAGCGGATGAAGCAGCAACAGAAAAGCTCGCTCCATTTAAAGAAGAAATTGAAATCATTAAAGAAACTTCAATTGGAGTTGAAGCTTTAGTCCCGTTGAATGGAACAAGAAATGCTGGAGGCGTTCGCGCATCCGAGACAAATCTTGGGAACCTTATCACTGATGGGATGTTAGCTACTGCTAAGAAAATCGATCCTGATACTGTTATCGCCGTACAGAATGGGGGCGGTATTCGCGATTCAATCAATGCTGGTGACATCACAATGGGTGAAGTCCTTAAGGTAATGCCATTTGGTAACGCGCTTGCAATTATGGATGTTACAGGAGCGGAGTTACTTGCAGCTCTTGAACATGCAGTTAAAGACTATCCAGCAGAACATGGCGGATTCCTTCATGTATCTGGCATGAAATTCTACTTCAATCCAGCTGCTGACTCTGGTTCTAGGGTTACAGAAGCTTTCGTTGAAACTGAAAATGGTCTTGTTGAGCTTGATCTTGAGGCGAACTATAAAGTAGCAACAAATACATTTATTGCTCAAGGCAGAGATGGATTTGCTTCATTTGGTGAAGCATACAAAGACGGCCGCGTCAGCGAACCAGGGAACATTGATTTCCAAATGTTTGTAGATTATCTTCAAACTTTTGATGCGGTAAACCCACAAATGGAAAATCGCATCAACCCGGTTTATTCACCATTCAAAGATATTTATACACACTGGTCGAAAGAGTATGTTGAAGATCTTTACCTGCGTGGTGTTTTCAAAGGGACTTCACCTGAAACTTTCTCACCAAATCTTTCATTAACTCGTACACAAGCAACTTCTATAATTGTGCGCGCATTGGACCTGGATGTTGAAAACGCACCAAAATCACCATTTGGAGACATTTCGAGTTATGCGTCTGAAACACAAAAAGAAATCGACGCAGCTTATGACGCAGAACTTGTAAAAGGCATCGACAATAATTTCATGCCTAATAAGAATGTAACCCGCTCTCAATTTGCGTTAATGTTATACCGTGCAATGGAATACATGGGATATGAATATGAAATGGGCGAAATAGCCGATTTCAAAGACATCAGCGGATATGATACCGAAGCACAAACAGCGATTACAATGCTGTATGATCTTGAAATTGCAGAAGGTATCGATCGGAACTTCCTTCCAGGATACTCAGCCAGCCGTGCCCATGCAGCGAAAATGCTTTCCAACTTCATCGCTAGCTTTGAAGAAGAAGATGCAGCAGAAGAACCAGCAGAATAATATTAAAGCCTGAAGCTCCCGAGCTTCAGGCTTTTTTTATCGGGCAAGGGCGTACGTGGAAGCCGACTCGTGAGATAAAATGGGTTATCCGTTAAACAATTCGCGCTATCCGTGAAACAAATCGAACCATCCATGAAATACCCACACTCCATTCAAGATCTAGCAACAAAAAGAAGCCTGCCTCAAGGAGGCAGGCTTCAATCACCACATGATTTATTGATTTATTAGAGTTCCTCTGCAGTCGGATCCAGCTCACGCTCCGCTAGGACTCCCAGCAGCGCCAGGCCGATGACCAGGTAGATAGCGACGCCCGGTGCGAAGATTACATGGCCCGCTATGAACGAGATACCGAGGATCAGGATGATCGACAGCAACAGCGAATACATGAAGCTGTTTTCTTTGCGGCCGGAAATGCGCTGCCAAATGGCTTTCAGGATGCGCACTGCGGGTTTGAAGAATGCAGCAATCGTGAGCAGCAGTCCTACTATGCCGAATGAGAAGAAGAAGTCGAAAAAGTCCATTTCGGTAATTTTTGCTTCTTTATCATAGTCGGCTGCGTACCCCATGCCGAATGCGATGCGCGCAGGATGTGCCTCGATGTACTTTTCATAGTGCTGGATAACAAAGAGGTCACGCGAAGAAACGATTTTCGTAATCATCGGATGGCTCAATGTTTTCAGTCGCTCAATTTCTTCGAGCTTCTGTACCTGTTCAGCATCATAAATTTCATTTCTGTTTTCAAAACGCTGTTCTCTCGCTTCAAGGTCAACCCGGACATTTTCGATATTCTGGACGGCAGGCGCCTGGCTGATTGTCACCAGCAACACGAGTAAAGGAATGAAAACAATGAAGAATGGCATGCTTAGGCGGAATCTATTTCTCGCCAGAATATAAACAGAGAAAATGACAAGCACCAAGATTGCAGAACCTAATGACACTTTGGTACCGATCAGAAAGGCGGTAGCTATTGCTGCAAAAATTGTGGTGATTCCAAGCCAGCCCGTTATTTTCTTATACATGCCCCATATAGCAAGCGGTGTAAGGAAAGCGACGATGGCACCGATTTCATTGGCGGCATTGAACCAGCCGATTGTTCCTTCGTAGTATTCGTTGTAACTTTCGAAAGAAATGTTGAAGATGGTCGGTAAAATAATGAAAGCCGATATCGCGAGTAAGTTGATTGTCATCAATTGCACAATCTTTTCCTTAGTCAGCCATATATTTTTTACAAGTATGTAAAAGACAAAGAATAACTGGACTGGATAGGCAGTTTTGGCGAGAAATTCTGCTTCTGCCATAAAGCTGAAACTATCTTTAAAAAGGAAGTTGACGATAAAATTCAACGCAAGATATCCATAAAGCGCAAGATTGAAGAGCATCAGCTTCTTCTCATTATGCTTCAGGAAATAATTCATGGCGAACAGCAACGAAATTGCCAGGAAAATCATGCGTACGACAACGCCGATCGTAACCGGGAAATCAAAATTCTTCAGGATGAAGTTTGTGGCTACATCCAAAAACGGTTGTAAAAGTATAAAATATATCCATATATTTCTCTTCAAAAGCTCACCTCTAATTTTCTCACCTAATTCTATATCGTTTTCCAGGTGATTTCAATTGATACTTCTATTTATTTCCGAAATTTTATAAAAATCAATTCCTGTATTTACATATTGCCTGCTTTTATTTCCAGAAGAGCGTAGCTTTCTTCGGAAGTTTTCGAAAAAGGAACAAAGCGGTGGAACGCCCATATCGTGAAATAACAAAAAACGATGGTCAGTACGTAATGCAATGGGAACATCGAATGCCAGGATAGTCCAAAATCCCGGATTGGCAAATACAATTCTATTCTCGTAATGATGAAAGGATGAACAAGGTAGAAGCCAAACGAATAAAATGCCAGTCTTTTCACTTTTTCAATAATAGAATCTTTCAAATGGAGCACCAGCTGTTCCGATAAAAAGATGAAGAAAAAGCCGTCAACTATTAGAAAGGAGATATCTAGAAGTTTATGTACTTCGGCTGGAATCAATTCGATACCGTTATAAACTATTTCATGGCGCAATAAGATGTTAGGAATGGCGAATAATAAAGTAAGTACACCAGTCAAAATCACTTTTGACTTCGTCGCAAGCGCTGCAACTTTTTCATAATGAAGTCCGATCCAAGCACCTAATAAAAATGGACTTAAAATGGTCATGAAGAAAGGCGCAGTAGTAAAGCGGTATTCCATGTTCAGGAGATAATAAACATATTCAGCTACAATGCCTACGATCCACAGGTATTTTCTTGAAAATGCGGATTTCTTCACTATGTAAAGAAAAATCGGGAAGAGCAAGTAGAATTGTACCACCAGGGAGATGAAATGGAGTTGGTATTTACTGTTACCGGTAAGTATATTGTTGACAATCGCATTCAAATCGAATTCCCGGGTGTTTCAGTAAATAGCGTCACCCTCATAAATCAGAGACCAAAGTATATACGGAATCAATATAAAGACAACGTGGTTTCTAAAATATCTCAACAACTCCGAGGCAGTCATTTCCCTGTTCGGGTAACTATAGAAAAAGACAATTCCGATAAGCATGATAAAAATCCTGCTTCAACGTGGACGATTCTATTCAGAAAATGATAACCCATATGCTGGATCGTCTCTGTTTCAAACAATCACCCGAAAGGTGTGGTGGTATGAACCAGCAAAACCATCAATATTGCAAAAACTATTATAAAGTACACCGATTTTATTTCTTTCCTCAAAGAATCCCTCCAATAATCGGCCGGTATATATAGCAGAATCCAATTTCTAATAAATCTCCAAATAATATCTTATCACAACTTATTACGAAATAGCATTCGTATCCAAAGACACTACATTTGTAATGGAGCAAGCAGGAAAATAATGTGGAATTTGATCGATTTCCTTCTATAGAATATATAAAATAGATTGTGATCATATAATAAGAAACTACTCTCCTCAAAATGTGAGTGGAATTTTTTTAGGGAAAATTAAAAATTCATAAGCTAAGAACCTTGAAGCGTAAGTAACCGTCTTTCTAGCCAGTCCCGCGTAGTGGGCTGCTTTCCATCTGACTGCACTTTTCTTATAGAAGAAACTCACTCAAAGAGGGACTCGTTAGATAAAATCCGCTATCCGTTAAATAAACCATGTTATATGTTAAATAAATCCCTTCATCCGTCAAACAAACTCTGTTATCCATCAAACAAACCACCGCACGCTCACAATCGGGATCCTTTTTAACATTCCTGTAATCTTTTGAAAAGTTTTTGAAACTATACTTACGGTTCAACCGTCTATATAATAGGCAATGAATGAGAAAAGAGAGTTGATGACATGAATTCAAGAGTGGATATGAAAAAAGGTAAATCCAAACGGATCAAAGCGGTCCTTGTTTCTATATTATTTTTAGCGGTGATCGGTATTATTCTGGCGAGTTATTTCCCGGGAAATAATGAAAGTGCGGAAGTTGCCAAGGAGTCACTTGAGAAGACTTCCTTCGAGGGGCGCGGATATAACAGCCAGCCGGAAATCGAGGTTCCGGGGAATATTTCCACTGATGAAGAAACAAATACGGAAGGCACTGTGACCAATAATATCGTTGGCGAGGCAGAACTGGAACTTTCAACTGAGGTCGAAGAGATCACGGAGGACTCTGACGTCGTCATTCCGGATGAAGAGGAAAAGATTCAGCCGGTCAATCTTGAGACGCTGATCGAGAACTCGAAATCGGCGGTTTACACGGTTTATACCGATTATGAGCAGGGTTCAGGATTTTTATTCAATCAAAAAGGTGATATTGTCACGAATGCGCACGTTGTGAAAAGCTCGTCTTATGTAACGGTGATGAGCAGCAACGGCGAATTTTATGATGGCCGTGTGCTCGGGATTTCCGACACGACGGATATTGCTTTGATTCGCGTGGAAGGCCTGGCGGGGAAAAATCCGCTGTCGATGGAAATGAACCCGGTCCCAGTGAATACACCGGTATTCACATTGGGCAGCCCAGGGAATGTCAATAATACATCTACCATCGGGGAAATCACGGCTGTCGGGAAGAATTTCTCGGATGTCTATCAATATGATGGATTATATGAAATAAGCGCTGAGATCAAACTGGGATCGAGCGGCGGGCCGCTGATTTCTGCGGTTGATGGAAAAGTGCTGGGCATCAATTCGATCGTCCTCACAGAGAATCCGAAAATCGGCTTTTCCATTCCGATTTATTCCGTTAATGCACAGCTGGAAGAGTGGGCGGCACTGGATGCGCCGACAGATTCGGGCGAAGTTGTAGTTCCTGATATCCAGGAGGCGGAACTTACGGAAGAATTGCTGCGCAGTTTCATGACGGATTTCTATGATCTGATTGCGCCGTCATTGGAATACCAGGAAGGCAAGTTCTATAAATTCTTCCTGCTGTCAGGCAGCCAGGCGGAGACGGCGGTAGTGGAAATGGTCGAGTCCATGAAGACGGAAGACCGGATCTTCCAGTCGGTCGAGTCGAATATCACGGATGTGAAGGTCAACGAATTCACTGCGGAAGTTTCCGTTTCAGGGAAATTCACATTCATCGACAAAGCGGATGGCACATTGGTGACGATCAATCACAGTTTTGTCTACGAAGTGGTCATTGACCAGTTCGGGGATTACCAGATCCAGTCCATCCGTAACCAAAACTAATAAATACGAAGCGCCGCGGCATATTGCCGGTGGCGCTTTTTCTTTTCTAAAAGAATATTTTAATACTGGTAAAAATGAAGGAGGGGTGTTAATGGCGCTTCGTCGCTTTGGACCGCCTTTTCACAATAAGCCGAGAAGGGCACTCGTCTTATTGCTTCAGACGGTCCGGGCGCGCTCCTTCGCTGGCGTCGTGTTCTGGAGGTGATAGGAAGTTGAGATTTTTCTGTATTAAGTGAAGGGGAAGATGTACTCGGACCACGGTCCGAGTGGTGAAGTCGAATAGAAGGGGTTTTGTGAATAGTCCGCTTCGTCGCTTTGGACCGTGCAAAGATTGTGCTCCACCGCTGCGCTCGTCGCAAAGGTGGGCCATCCATGTATGGCGACCTTTCATTTCACAATAAGCCGAGAAGGGCGTTCGTCTTATTGCTTCAGACGGTCCGGGCGCGCTCCTTCGCTGGCGTCGTGTTCTGGAGGTGATAGGAAGTTGAGATTTTTCTGTATTAAGTGAAGGGGAAGATGTACTCGGACCACGGTCCGAGTGGTGAAGTCGAATAGAAGGGGTTTTGTGAATAGTCCGCTTCGTCGCTTTGGACCGTGCAAAGATTGTGCTCCACCGCTGCGCTCGTCGCAAAGGTGGGCCATCCATGTATGGCGACCTTTCATTTCACAATAAGCCGAGAAGGGCACTCGTCTTATTGCTTCAGACGGTCCGGCCGCGCTCCTTCGCTGGCGTCGTGTTCTGGAGATGAGAGGAAGTTGAGATTTTTCTGTATTAAGTGAAGGGGAAGATGTACTCGGACCACGGTCCGAGTGGTGAAGTCGAATAGAAGGGGTTTTGTGAATAGTCCGCTTCGTCGCTTTGGACCGTGCAAAGATTGTGCTCCACCGCTGCGCTCGTCGCAAAGGTGGGCCATCCATGTATGGCGACCTTTCATTTCACAATAAGCCGAGAAGGGCACTCGTCTTATTGCTTCAGACGGTCCGGCCGCGCTCCTTCGCTGGCGTCGTGTTCTGGAGATGAGAGGAAGTTGAGATTTTTCTGTATTAAGTGAAGGGGAAGATGTACTCGGACCACGGTCCGAGTGGTGAAGTCGAATAGAAGGGGTTTTGTGAATAGTCCGCTTCGTCGCTTTGGACCGTGCAAAGATTGTGCTCCACCGCTGCGCTCGTCGCAAAGGTGCGCCATCCATGTATGGCGACCTTTCATTTCACAATAAGCCGAGAAGGGCGTTCGTCTTATTGCTTCAGACGGTCCGGGCGCGCTCCTTCGCTGGCGTCGTGTTCTGGAGATGAGAGGAAGTTGAGATTTTTCTGTAATAAGGGAAGGGGAATATGTACTCGGACCACGGTCCGAGTGGGGAAGTCGAAATAAAGGCGCTGTGAACTGAACTAATCTGCTTCTAGAAAAGAGTGAAGGCATAATGACTTCCAAGAGTGGTGGCTTATACTTGAGCACCCACTCGAGGCGGGAGCCTAAGTTAGTGCGAACAAGTTAAGTGTGCCATCTAATATTCCTAAGCTACTTGAAGTAAAAGCCGGCGACGCTTTTTCTTTTCGCTAGTTTCACTCGTAAACCTAGAGGGAATATGGGAGTAACCCGAAAATACTCAATAGAACCTTCTATTGAAAAGACACTTAGATATGGAGCAAAAAGGCCCTGACTCCTAGGATAAAACGAGTCAGCCGAGACCCCGCAGTGAACGAAGTGAGCGAGGAGGCTTGGATGCGAGTCCGAGGAAAGCAGGGCCGTTTTGCGGAATATCGATTTAAAAAATGATCATTTATTAAGAAGGAGTCCCCCATGACAAAAAGGCTTGAATATATGGACTGGCTCAGAGTGATATCGATCTTCGTCGTCGTCGGCGTGCATGTCGTTTCGAAGATCATCAATACCGGCCACGTGGATGAATGGGAATGGCAATTCGCGAATGCGATCGATTCCGCCATCCGTTGGTGCGTCCCGGTCTTCTTTATGCTGAGCGGCGCGTTGCTGCTCACGTTGAAAAGGGAAGACCCGATCGGCGAATTCCTGAAGAGGCGGCTGACAAAAGTCATCATTCCGCTTATTTTCTGGAGCGGCGTCTACATCGCCTATAAAATGTTCGAACAGGGCGAGTCCTATACAGTCGGCCAGATGTTCGAAATTTTCTTCACCGACGATGTCTATTACCATCTCTGGTTCCTGTACGTCATCATCGGCCTCTATATCATGGCGCCTTTCCTCAAAATACTCGTCAAAAACATGGATCAGAAAATCTTCGTCTATTTTCTGGCAATCTGGTTCATCTTCGCCGGCGTGCTGCCGTTCGTTCCGAGATTTCTGGAATTCACCCCAGCACTCGACCCGGGATTATTCCAGCCGTATATCGGCTATTTCCTGCTCGGCGCATATCTCGTCCGTTATCCGCTGCCGAAAAAGTGGTTGTGGCCGATGCTTTTCCTTTCGATCATCTCCTACATCATCACCGTCTACGGCACGCATTACCTGACGGAGCAAAGAGGGGAGCTCGACGAATTCTTCTATGAACATTACCGGCCGACGCAGATTATCATCTCGGTCTTCATCTTCTCACTGTTCCAGCATCTCGCGCCGCGCCTGAAATCGAATCCGATCATTACGCAGCTCAGTTTAGCGACACTTGGCATCTACGTGATCCATCCGCTGGTGCAGTTCTATCTGAATAAATTCTTCAATATCAATGAAACGACAGTCAATGCGTTAGTAGGCGTTCCACTCGTATGGATCCTGATTTTTGCCATTTCATTTTTCATTGTCTGGGTGCTCCGAAAGATACCCGGTGCTAAACAAATCATTCCTTAAAGGACTGTCCCAAAAGGTCTTGAAAAATGACTTTTACCCTTTCACTTTGAAAAGTGAAAGGGGTTTTTGGTTGTCGGGAAACCGGAGTGTGTTCTAATTACCGACGAAATGCGGCGAGGACGGATATTGGCCAGCTGATGGCGGATATATTCTCTCAATGGCGGATATAACCTCTCATCGGCGGATATAAATTCTCAATGGCGGATATAATCTCTCATCGGCGGATATAAATTCTCAATGGCGGATATAATCTCTCATCGGCGGATATAAATTCTCAATGGCGGATATAATCCCGCTGCCACGCAATCGTGGTGAAAATCACTGCCTCGCTAACGAAAAAACGCTAATAATCACATTAAACACCACTCTTCCTCTGCATCCGATCACTCTTCTTCCAAAGCCCAACCCAACCTCGCTAAACGGATGCTTTTCGCAGGCGAAAAGCGAAAAAACAGGCTGAGTTACGCTCGATGGCGGATATAATTTCTCATCGGCGGATATAAATTCTCAATGGCGGATATAATCTCTCATCGGCGGATATAATCTCCCAACGGCGGATATAATCCCGCCGCCCCCAAATCACCCTCCAAATGCATATCAATGAAACGACAGTCAATGCGTTAGTAGGCGTTCCACTCGTATGGATCCTGATTTTTGCCATTTCCTTTTTCATGGCCTGGGTGTTGCGCAAAATTCCGGGTGCCAAACAGATTATTCCATAACTTAGGGACCTTCGCTTGTTGAAAAGCGAAGGTTTTTAGAGTTATTTTAAATACTCTATAGTCCTTTTAGAGCGTAAATATGATTTTTTATTATATATATAGTATAAAAATTCAATAAATCAAAATAATGAGAGAAGATTCTTAACATTCACTTAAAATTACTAAATAGCTGTTTCAATCGATTTATTTTATTGGAAATATGGTCTTAAAACCGGGAATATTGACCAGGACTAAAGATTAATCAAAGTTAAAAAACACAGAAAAAATAAAAATTTTTAATCATATTCCTAATTATTACTATTAAAAACAGGAACTTATTATAATTATTCATAGGTGAAAAAAGGGTACTATAAGTATTTTATACATAAATATACATATGTATGCTATTCTTTTAATGTCATACAATTCTGACTTGTGTGAACGAAAAAATTCGAAAAGGGGAAATGAAGATTGAATAAGAACAATTTCATCAAATTCTTCACCACGATTGCAGCCCTTGTATTGGTCCTGTCTCTTCTGACACCGTTCTCGGTATCGGCCAATAACAATGCGCCGTTCAAATCGGGCCAACAAACAGAAAGTGAACTTCTGGCCAAAGCTGCGATTGCTGAACAGCTTCGCCTGATCGAAGGTAAGCCACGGCTTCACGAAAAATTACAGAATCTTTCCGGCGAGCAGGAAGTAAATGTTATCATCCATTTATCTGAAAAGCCTGTAGGCCTGGAAAGAGGAATTCAGAAATCGAAAGGCAAGGCGCTTTCAAATGCCAATGCCGATAAAGTGAAAGCGAATGTTCGCGCACAGCAGGCGACTGCTAAAAAAACGATGAAGGCGAACAAACTATTAGTGAAAGAAGGTTTCTCGTACGATACAGTACTGAATGGCTTCTCGGCAACAGTAAAAGCAAAAGATCTTGAAAAACTTTTGAAAGTCAAAGGAGTTACATTAGTAGAGCCGGACGTTGAAGTCCATGCTATGGAAGCTCCAGTTAAAAAAACGGTGAAATCACCGATCTCTAAAACTCCAGTAACTGGAGATATTGAAGCAGCAATGGCAACAAGCATTTCATTCCTTGGAATTGAAAGACTTTGGGATGAAGGACTTGAAGGGCAAGGCATCAAAGTTGCTGTACTTGATACAGGAATCGATGCTGACCACCCTGAGTTCGAAGGAATCTATAAAGGCGGAAAGAACTTCGTGCCGCACGATTCCAAATACTCTAGAGACCGCGCTGACGATGATGCATCTGAAACACTGCCATCTGAACGCGCTGCAGGAACACCTGAATTCAACTCAAACGGAAGCTCTTTCTATACTTCACACGGTACTCACGTAGCTGGAACAATTGCGGCAATCGGCGCGAATGAATTCGGCATCAAAGGGATCGCACCGAAAGTCGACCTATACGCTTACCGCGTACTTGGGGCTTACGGAAGCGGATCGACTGCCGGCATCATCGCAGCGATCGAAGAATCGGTTGTTCAAGGAATGGATGTCATCAACCTTTCCCTTGGCGGCGGATCTAACACTGAAGCGGATGCTGGCTCATATGCGATCAACAACGCTATGCTGTCAGGCGTAATTTCTGTAATTGCAACTGGTAACTCTGGCCCGAACCGTGGAACGATGGGAACGCCGTCTACAGCACCATTCGGAATTGCAGTTGGTAATACAACGAACCCTGAAGCGATGTATGACGGTCAAGTCAACGTTGCTGCAGGTGATTACTCACTTTCACAACAGCTTAATCTGATGGGTACGACTTTCGGTCAAAACCTGTCTGACCAGCTTTCAGGCGAATATGAAGTCGTAGCAGTACCGGGCCTGGGCGCTCCTGCTGACTATGCTAACATCGACGTCGAAGGAAAAGTTGCATTGATCGTCCGCGGTGAAATCGCATTTGTCGATAAGATCGCAGCGGCGAAAGACGCAGGCGCAATTGCTGCGATCATCTACAACAGCGCTTCTGGATCTGGCGCGCCGGGACCTTCCGGAACATTCCTTGGTGATGCTTTCGAATTCATCCCGACATTCGATATGTCGAATACGGATGGCGTAGCATTGCGCGCAGCGCTTGCTGACAACACTGGAACAGTCACTTTCGGTAATTTCAATCAAGAGTTGACTGAAGGGGACGAAGTGAATGATTCAAGTTCACGCGGACCATCTGTTCCAAACTTTGATATCAAGCCGGATGTATCTGCACCGGGAACGAATATCATGTCGACAATCCCGATGTATAAAACAGATTTCCCGGATGCTGAGTATGACGAAGCTTATTCACGCAAAACAGGAACATCTATGGCGACACCACATGTCGCTGGTATTGCTGCATTAGTTAAACAAGCGAACCCTGACTGGGATGCATTTGACGTAAAAGTGGCAATGTCCAACACAGCTAAGATTCTGGATACATCCAAATACGATGTATTCTCCCAAGGTGCAGGGCGCGTTGATGCATATGCAGCTGCACATCCAGAAATTCTGGCGTATGCCCTGGACTCTGCAATTCCGGATCAAGGCGCAGCGGCAGTCGAAAACCGTAAAGGTACGTTGACATTTGGTCCCCGTGATTTGAACCAGGGTGCTGTCAACGTTACGAAACAAGTACGAGTGAAAGACATTGCGGGTAATGGCGGAAATTATAGCGTCACTGTCGATGTCAATAAAACATTCGGTGACGCAAAAGTGACAGTCGATCAGCCTTCTTTCACGCTTTCAGGTGAAGAAATGCTGAACTTCACACTTACGGCATCAGAGGCAGCGTCAAAAGCTGGTGATGAAATCACAGGATATATCCATATTACGAACGGCGAAACAGATATTTCATTGCCATTCGCAGCTGACTTCGGCGGCGTGGCGGCAGCCGGCATAGAGAACTTCACGATCACTGAAACAGACTTGTCATTTGACGGTGACGGTGTACAGGATTCAGCTGTTCTTTCATTCACATTGACGGGTGACGTAACGACAAACTATATCGAACTTTGGGATATCATGAACCCGGAAGGCGGCACGTATGGTGACGGTTATATCGGTTACCTGCATGCTGGAGCAGCGCTTGGTGCAGGTTCTTACACATTAAATGTGGGCGGTCAGTACCAGCCTTGGGACGGAACAGCAGCTACTACGATTCCGGACGGCCTTTACACGATTGACTTCACAGGAGTTGCGGCATCCGGCGTCATCCAGGATTACGTAGGTCCGGTGGTAGTGAAAACGACAGATCCTGAAATCGCAGGGACTGTTGAAGCAGGTCAGGCATCCGGGCAGGTCACAGACAAGTACATCGAATACAATGAAGAATTGTATTTGTACGGCCTTGACTATGACTTGAATGAGAAATTGAATGCTTCTTACGTTGTTACTGAAAGCGGTAAGGAAGCGCAGCCGGTTGAATTCGACCTGGCACAGGATGGATCTTTCACATTCCCGGTAACAGAAACGACAACTAAAGTGACAGTTATCGTAACTGACGCAGCAGGAAATGGTTCTGAAGAAGTAATCTTCGAAAGAGAAGAAGCGGAACCGGTTGTCACACTGTCAGTCGATCCGTCTGAACTTGGTTTGACGGTGGGCGACAGTGAGCAATTGACTGTTACGCAGACGACTACACCGGAATTCGGTGAAGCTGTAACTGAAGACGTAACTGCTGAAGCGGTTTACACAGTTGCTGATGGCTCTGTTGTTTCTGTTCAAAACGGAGTGGTAACTGCTGAAGCGGCAGGTACTACGACAATCACTATCGCTTACGGCGGTAACGAAACATCAGTGAACGTTACAGTCGAAGCACCAGCTCCAGAACCTGAACAGCCGGAAGACAACACAAGATTGACGGTCAATAAAGAAGAATTGACGATCAATGGCCAAAAAGGCAAAGTTGTCGTATGGCATGAAGCGGTTCAGCCAAACGGCAAAACGAAAAAATCGAATGTCACAAAAGACGCAACTTACACAGTTGCCGACAACTCGATCGTTTCAGTAAAAGACGGTTTGATCACGAAGAAGAAATCAGGCAAAACGACTGTCACGATTTCTTATAAAGGTGACGAAGTGACAGTTGAAGTGACTGTCCGCTAATAAAATCACAGAAAAGAGCGAGGGAGAATTCTCCTTCGCTCTTTTTGCGTTCAGTTTTAGATGGATATAATCAAAAACAATATAAAAAACTAAATAGTCTAAAAATTATTTTTTCACATGCTAAAAAGACTAGTCAAATCCACTTGAACTGTTTATAATGAGTTTACTGGAACGAATAATTACCTATTTTTAGCTATGATCATTAAGAAGAAAGTAGGGTGAAGCAAGTGCATCCATATGAAGAATACATCAAACAGCTTGAAAAGAAATATAATAAAAGTGCAAAAGAGCTGATTTACCATTATTACATTAACCTGAACGAAGGTCCATCCGTTACAGCCAGAGAGCTTGACATCCCACGGAAGGCCGTTCTGCATTTCATCTATGAATATGAGCTGCGGCAGCTGAAGCACCAAAATGTCAAAAGGAATGCGACGATGTAATTTTAAATGATTCATCACCGATAATCCGCCCCAACCACCGGAAGAAAAGGTGATTGGAGCGGTTTTATATTTTTAAACAGAAGATACAATTATCCTCCAATTCTGCGCTGTCCATTAGCCTGCTCACATCTCCAAATGCTCCTTCAAAACCTCCTGGATCCCACGAAGTTCTTCTTCATCCATCAGGTAATACCAGGTGCCATCCTCCATCACGCCGTAACCATCCTGGACAGGCAGCTGTTCGATCGATTCGAATGCTTCACTGTAATGCTTCCGTACTTCCATCATCTCGTTGAAAGTCATGTTCGTCCGTAAATTCGGGCCCAGGGCATTGAAAATATCTTTATAGGACACAAGGCTGTTCATCGACAGACCTTGATCAATAATGCCTCGGATGACTTGCTTCTGCCTGTCCTGCCGGCCGAAATCACCGCGTGGATCCTCCATGCGCATCCGCACGAATTCCAGTGCGTCCTCACCGCTCAAATGGATGACGCCGGCAGGGAAGCTGTCAAATGCGAGCGCATTTTCAACCCGAACGCCGTTGACGGAATCCACGATATCCTTGAAGCCTTCCATATTGATCTGTGCCACATAGTCGATCGGAATATCCAGCAGATGCTCGACCGATGCCATCGACATTTCGATGCCGCCGAATGCATAGGCGTGATTGAGCTTGTCCATCGTGCCGCGTCCGATAATCTCGGTGTACGTATCACGCGGAATAGACACCATCTTCGTCGTCTGCAGTTTCGCATTCACGGTCAGCACGAGCATCGTATCCGAACGTCCACGGTCGCCTTCACGTTCGTCGACACCTAGCAGCAGGAGGGAAAACGGATCTTTCTCGTCCAATTGTGCTTTCTCGACCACATATAAAGGGGAAGCGGAGCGGACGATCGGCTCGTAGATTTCATCCATCATGATCGTAAAATCGTTATAGAAGCTGAACAGATAACTTCCGATTCCGAGGCCGAGCAATCCTAGGATATTCACGATCCACAGCCACTTTCTTCTTAGGGGTTTTCCTGGGCTCCTTTTCATCTGATTTCCTCCATCAGCCACGGTGGCCATTTATTGACGAACGCTTTTGTGATGGCAGCAGTTTCTATCTATAAAGGAAAGGGCAGTATCTTACTATAAGTAGTGATTTCGGATGAACTGATAAGCTTATTATAGGATAAAAGAATGAAGAATACAATAATATATCTGAAAATTCAGAACTTGTTTAAGGCAAATAGACTAGGCAATAGGATATATATAAATAGATGAAATAAAAAAAGAACCGCAAACGCAGTCCTGTAAAAATAGCCATAAAAAAACCGAAGAAAATGTAAATTTTCTCCGGCCTTCCTATATCGACTATAGGACGCTTTTCGCCAGCGAAAAGCCGGGATTAGAGAAAAACCTAACATTAAAAACAACTAAAGAAGCATTTCGCTCGCGAAATGCATCCATTCGGTTCGGTTTTGACTTGGGTTGAGCGAGACTCGTCGGCGGAAGACACAAAAGCCCTCCAATTTGTGTCTTCCGCGTTTTCGTCCCTGGGACAGACCCAAATGTTCTGTATTTGGGGCTGTCCCAGGGTCGTGCTCCTAAACTATCTATCACCATAAACATGAAAAAAGAACAACACCGCCCGTGAACTGTGTTCCTGCTATATAGAAAGAACCCAAAACCAAGTTTAAACCCAACCCCTCCAATAACCCATTTCGCAAAACACTTCTTCAGTTCCGATCCGATCTATCATCACGACCCAGGGAAAGTCACAATTTGAGGAACAATTGTGTCTTTCCCTGGGACGAAAAAACCCCCAAAAAAAACCGAAGAAAATGTAAATTTTCTCCGGCCTTCCTATATCAACTATTAAAATCCAGCTGCCTGTTTAAGGATGCTGCTCTTGCGTGCTTCTTTTCTCTCTTCATATTCGGAAACCAGCGTGTCGGCATGTGATTCAGCCAATCCATTCGATTTCAATTCACGCTTCATTGCACCGAGAACTGCGTAGAATGCCGAATCTGTACGTTCTTCAAGATCTGTTGCTGCACCCATGTATTTATTATAGAAGTAAGGGTAGCTGATCGATTCGCCGGCGCTTTGCTTCGCAGTATACTCTGCTTTGGCGCGGCTGATCAAATTATTGATGCGGCCGTTTGCCTGGTCTTCGATATTGGCCATAGTCGGCTCGTATTTCTGTTTGATCTGAGCCACCGTCACTTTGCCGCCGGAACCATTATCCGAACCGCCGGAACCATTTCCACCAGACCCGCCAGAACCGTTGCCGCCAGAGCCGGATGTACCGCCGCCGGAACCTGTTGAGCCCGTCCCGTCAGAACCATTTCCGCCAGAAGGGGAAGTCGATCCGTTATTGCCTCCAGCAGAACCATTGCCTGAAGAATCGGTTGATGTGCCGCCGGTAGAACCTGCAACGCCAGAACCGCTTGTGCTGCCGGCAGAATCTCCGGAAGCGCCGTCTGTCGATCCGTCTGCATTGCCTGAGCCATCCGTTGTGCCTGTTGAAGAATCGGAACCTTCTCCGCCAGTTGCGGCTCCGTTTTCGCCGGCCGCGCCTTCACCTGCTGCCTGCTCCACGACATTGCCGTCTTCATCTATGATGATGACCGAACCGTCAGGCAGTTCGATTTCATAGGATTCCCTCGTAATCGCCGTTACTTCCTCATCCGCGACTTCGTATTCCTTGAACTGGAATAAATACACTAAATAACCTGCGACGCTAAGGAGAATAAGTCCTAATACCAATACTATCTTTTTCCAATGCTTCTTCATAAATCGTCCTCCTAAAATCTATCGCCTTTTCAATCGGCATTTCCTTATTTTCACGGCAAATTGAAAATTTCAAATATTTTACATTTACTAAGTTGTCGTTCTATTTCTCTTCAGTTATAATAAAACAATACCATAAATTAGTCTTAACGTAACAGCAATAACCAAAAACGAGTCTTAGGACATAGGGTGTATACAGAAGGCAGGGCTTAATGGACAACAATTATTCATATCCAATACAGGGCATGAATAAATATCATTCCAATCGTTTTGCTTCCCGGGCTCTACTTCCTATAATTCATCAATATGAAATAACTGGCAGCCCATATAAGTACTGCACCCACTTGGAACATCGTCCGAGTGGATTTAAATGTGTTTCTTTCTTATAGAAATAAATGAAGCGGCACCCGGAATCCACCTGAAACGAATCTTTTCCCATACAAACTCATTACTATACTTATCAGCTGAACGTCTCAGCTGAACGTCGCGACACCCCCGGACAATCGGCCGGGGAGATTCCACCCAATCGCTCCCTATAGAAGAGTCTTCGCTTTCTTTCAGATCCAGAAGATGACACCAGCGAAGGTACGCCAAACGAAGATGGCGCACCTTTGCGACGAGCGCAGCGGTGGAGCCCAATCTTTGCACTGTTTTAAGCAATAATGCGACACCCCCGGACAATCGGCCGGGGCGATCCCACCTAATCGCTCCCTGTAGAAGAGTCTTCGCTTTCTTTCAGAGCCAGAAGATGACACCAGCGAAGGTACGCCAACCGAAGATGGCGCACCTTTGCGACGAGCGCAGCGGTGGAGCACAATCTTTGCACTGTTTTAAGCAATAAAGCGACACCCCCGGACAATCGGCCGGGGAGATCCCACCTAATCGCTCCCTGTAGAAGAGTCTTCATTTCATTCTATATACAGAAGACGAATCTAGCGCCGGCGCGCCTATGGACTGGCTGGAGCAATAAGACGAGTGCTTTTCTCGGCTTATTGTGGGAAGCAAGGTGCGCCATGAACTTGCGGCGCCTCCTTTGCGACGAGCTGTGCGCAGGAGCATAATCTCTGCACTGTCCTTAGCGACGAAGCGGCTTATACAATAATTTCTTCTTCCCTACTATAAATACTTTATGACAAATATCCACTAACTCGATCCACCCACTAAACCTGCTTACGGAACCGGAAAGCATTTAACGGAGGAAACACCATGATAGATACCCATGCACATATACTTGCAGGTCTGGATGATGGAGCTCAAACGTTCGATGATACAAAACGGCTTCTCGAAAAAGCGGCCGAAGAACAAATTTCTAACATCATCGCGACACCGCACGCCTTTCACCCAAACTTCCCGACAAACCTGGCAGCCCTGAAAAATCAGCTGGCCATCACCCAGCAATATATAGAAGACCAGCAAATTCCCATCAAACTCTACAGCGGCCAGGAATGCCGCTTGACAGAAAAATTGCCGGAACTGCTCGCAGCAGAGGAGGCATTGACCTTAGCCAATTCACGCTACGTCCTGCTCGAGCTGCCATCTTCCGGTGTGCCGAACTATACGGTGCCCCTCATCCAGCAGATCATCACGGGCGGCCACGTGCCGATCATCGCCCATGCCGAGCGCAACCAGGGCATCATCGAAAAACCGGAGCGGCTCCGCAGACTCCTTCTTCACGGCGCCCTTGCGCAGGTGACGGCCGGTTCCGTCTCCGGCAGTTTCGGGAAAGCGATCCAGAAAACCGCGCTTGACCTGATCGACGCCAACTTGATCCACGTCTACGGCTCGGATGTTCATAATATGGATAAGCGCCCATTCCACTTTAATGCAGGGCTCGACTATCTGGAGAAAAAGAAACGCCACGAAATGGTCGATGTCTTCCTCGAGAACAACGAACGCATCATCTTGGATGGCCATCTGATCGTCCTGGAACCTCAGGATATACCGAAACCGAAATGGTGGAACGTCTTTGCGTAGCAGCGCAGAGGCGTTTTCTCTGTCTGAGTCCTGGCCGCTGCGAAAATCTCCTCACGCCTTTTAGGGTGAATTCACCCTTCATTTTTTCAAACGGTCGCTTAGTCCTAATAAGTTTTCCAAATAACCCCTCATTAAGCAAAGACTTCATGCTATACTAATAAAAGAATTTTTTACTAAAGGAGTCACAAAACATGGAAGAAACCATCTCGTTACAGGATTTATTCGCTACATTGAAAAAGCGATTGGGTCTGATTGTCATCCTGACCATCCTTGCAGTCATCATCGCAGGCGTCGTCAGCTATACCTTGATGACACCGATTTATCAGACATCCACACAGATCCTCGTCAATCAGGAAAAGACGGATGCGTCCCAATTGACCAACCAGAATATACAGACCGACCTCCAATTGATCAATACGTACAGTGTCATCATCAAGAGCCCGGCCATCCTGGACGAAGTGTCCCAGCAGCTTGACCTCGGCTTGAGTGTGGAAGCGCTGATTTCCAAAATCACCGTCTCAAACGCGGAAAATTCACAAGTCGTGAATGTCGCGGTCCAGGATCCGGATCCTGCGATTGCGGTGGATATCGCGAACACGACGGCAGACGTGTTCCAGGAAAAAATCTATGAATTGATGAACGTGGATAACGTATCGATCCTGTCGCCGGCTGTATTGAAGGACGATCCTTCACCGGTCGCTCCGAACCCGATGCTGAACATGGCCATCGCGGGAGTCATCGGCCTGATGCTCGGAGTCGGTATTGCCTTCCTGTTGGAATACCTGGATACATCGATCAAGAGTTCACAGGATATCGAGGATGTGCTGGATATTCCGGTTCTCGGATTCGTTTCTCCGATTCAGGAAGAAACGATTGTTGCAGAACGCGCGAATACACCATCCAGAAGGAAG
The DNA here is from genome assembly GCF_016820495.1 of Planococcus beigongshangi. Classification (GTDB taxonomy): domain Bacteria; phylum Bacillota; class Bacilli; order Bacillales_A; family Planococcaceae; genus Planococcus; species Planococcus beigongshangi. The sequence goes on from NZ_JADHDU010000001.1 coordinate 316,890, forward strand.
CGGGGGTAAACCATGGCTAGAAGGAAGAAAAAGGAACTGCAGGAAACGGCAAGAAAAGTGGTTGCGCATACGAATCCCCGCTCTATTGTCTCTGAACAGTTCAGAACCTTACGTACGAATATCAATTTCTCATCACCGGATGCAGACATCCGTTCACTGATCGTCACTTCCGCTGCACCTGCAGAAGGCAAGTCGACCATCAGCGCCAATTTGGCGGTCGTATTTGCGCAGGAAGGCAAGAAAGTCCTGCTGGTCGACGGAGATATGCGGAAACCGACGACGCATTACACATTCCATATGGGGAATGGCCAGGGCCTGTCGAACGTATTGACGCGCCAGGCAGATGTGAAAGAAGCGATCCGCCCGACTTCCGTCGAGAATCTGGACCTGCTCACATGCGGCCCGATTCCTCCGAATCCGGCAGAATTGCTGGCATCGAAGTCGATGGATACGCTGATCGAGGATTTGAAACTGCAATATGACCTGGTCATTTTCGATGCACCTCCGTTATTATCGGTGGCGGACGGCCAGATTTTAGCGAATAAATGCGAAGGCACCATCCTGGTCGTAAGTTCCGGTAAAACGGAGAAAGATCAGGCAGTCAAAGCGAAGGAAGCGATCGCTTCATCGAAAAGCCGCCTGATCGGCGCGGTATTGAATAATTATGAGATTCCTAAAGACAGCTACTACTATCAGTATTACGGACACCAAGAGTAAAGAAGGGCGACCGTCGCCTTTTTTTACTTTTTATTTTGAAAGCTGAATGTATATGGCATATGAATGCTTATGTATAAAAAATAAGAAATAAGATACACGTACTTTCCTCAGGTAAATCAAGCGGTAATAGTAAATATATGATAAAATGAATGAATTAAAATAACTTTCAATTATGGGAGGTATTTCCTCTTATAATTTCAGGGTTCTCTTTTCAAGAAACCAGTCATTTGTGGAAAAAAACAGACAATCGCTGCATAGACGTTAGGGAAATGGACGAAGATATCTAGCGTGAAAATTGAAAGGCCTTTCAACCTATGGAATATCCAAATTTATAGTATAGCTGAAAATTGCTTAGCGTTTTCATCCTATAGTCATGTTTTTGCGACACAATCGACAAAATCCGACAATACTTTAGGCGATTAGTCGTGTTATGATTAAGGCAGTTTTTTGCACCTATTAATTTTTTATAGTATTAATTATCACTTCTTTATAGAAAAGAGCGATTCTATGACCTTGAAAAACAGAACATCTTTACTTGCGCTAGTGGACTCTTTGATAGTCTTCTTTTCTATTTTCATCGGGTATTTCCTGTTGCACCCGGTGACGAACCCGTTTGAAAACAATTTCCTTCTTGCTTCAGCCATCACGATTTTTGCTGCGCATCATGCACTTGCCTGGTATTTCGGTTTGTACCGGAAAGTGTGGGAATATGCATCGATCGGCGAATTGAAATTGATCTTCAAGGCAGTCACGCTGTCCATCATAGCAGTCGGACTTGTACAATTTCTGTACAGAGGCGATGTGCTGCTGCGCGCGCTCGCCATCACCTGGATGCTGCATCTCCTCTTGATCGGCGGGTCGCGTTTATCCTGGCGCATCTTCCGGGATACGAAATTCCGGGACAAGCATGCCAATATGAAAAAGACGATGATCATCGGTGCCGGCCAGGCCGGCCAGATGGTGGCTCGGCAATTGCTCACCAATCCGGAGAATGGCTTGAAGCCGGTGCTGTTTCTGGACGATGATACGAAAAAGCACGGCTATGAGATCCACGGCATCCGGGTGGCAAGCGCAGGAACCGATGCGATCGAAGAAATGGTGAAAGACAATAACATCGAACATATCATCGTGGCGATCCCTTCACTCAGCCGTTCGGAAAGCGCAGACCTCATGAAGCGCTGTGTCGATACGGGCGTGCGCACACAGACCATCCCGATGATCGAAGACATCATGACGGGCAAAGTGTCCGTGACGGATATGCACGATGTAAAGATCGAGGATCTCCTCGGGCGTGACGAAGTGCAGCTGGACATGAATAAAATCGCGAATCAATTATCAAGTAAGACCATCCTCGTAACAGGCGCAGGCGGTTCGATCGGTTCGGAAATCACCCGCCAGATCATGCGTTTTGGTCCGAAGAAGCTGCTTCTTCTCGGACACGGCGAGAACTCGATTTACCTCATTAATATGGAATTGCAGAAAAACAAGACACCGGATACGGAAATCATTCCGATCATTGCAGACATTCAGGACAGAGACCGGATGTTCTCGATCATGGAAGAATACAAACCGGATGTGGTCTACCATGCAGCAGCGCATAAGCATGTGCCGCTGATGGAAGGCAATCCGATGGAAGCGGTCAAGAATAACATTTTCGGCACGAAGAACGTCGCGGACGCGGCACATAACAGCGGCGTCGGAAATTTTGTCATGGTATCAACGGATAAAGCCGTCAACCCGCCGAACGTCATGGGCGCGACGAAACGTTTTGCCGAGATGCTGGTCCAGAACCTGGCCAAACGAAGCAACACGAAATTCGCAGCTGTCCGTTTTGGCAACGTATTAGGATCAAGAGGATCGGTTATTCCGCTCTTCAAGAGACAGATTGCAGCAGGCGGCCCGGTGACAATTACGGATTCGCGTATGACAAGATTCTTTATGACGATTCCGGAAGCATCGCGACTGGTCATCCAGGCAGGTTCGCTGGCAGAAGGCGGAGAAGTCTTCGTGCTGGATATGGGCGAACCGGTCAAGATCGTAGACCTCGCACGCAACCTAATCCGACTGTCCGGATATACCGAGTTGGATATTCCAATAAAAGAGACGGGAATCCGGCCGGGTGAAAAGCTGTTTGAAGAACTTTTGAATGCAGATGAGATCCAGAGCGAGATGGTGTTTCCGAAGATTTACGTCGGGAAGGCGAATCCGGCGGCAGAGCTGGAGTTGAAGTTGCTGCTGGAGAAGTTGCCGGAGATGGATAGTGAAGAAGTGAAGAGAGTTTTGATTGGGTTGGCTAATCGGAAGAATGTTGAAAATAAAAATAAATTCTTAGCAAATGCAAAATAATATAATGGTACGTATTATCGTGGAGCAGGAAGGATGCATCATTCAATGAAAGAAAGAATCTTTTTATCTTCACCGCATATGAGCGACGAAGGATATGAACAGCATTACGTAAAAGAAGCATTTGATACAAACTGGATTGCTCCTCTTGGAACAAACGTCAACGAGTTTGAAAACGAACTGGCTGCCAAAGTCGGTTCAAAAGCGGCAGCAGCATTATCATCCGGCACTGCAGCCATCCACTTGGCATTAAAAGCTGCTGGGGTTGAAAAAGACGACATCGTATTCTGTTCAACCCTGACGTTCTCAGCAACAGCAAACCCGATCATTTATCAAAATGCCATTCCGGTTTTCATCGACAGTGACTATGAAACATGGAATATGTCACCAAAAGCACTGGAAGAGGCATTTGAAAAATATCCTCAAGTAAAAGCGGTGCTTCTCGTACACCTTTATGGTTTATCAGCAGATATGGATCAAATTACCGCGTTGTGCAAGAAACATAATGTGGCATTGATCGAAGATGCGGCAGAGTCTTTGGGGACATATTACAAAGGCCAGCATACAGGTACTTTCGGAGACTACGGAATCTTTTCTTTTAATGGAAATAAAATCATCACGACTTCCGGTGGTGGAATGCTTGTTTCCAATGATGAAGAACGGATTGCCAAAGCCAGATTTTGGGCTACCCAGTCGAGAGACCATGCAAGACATTACCAGCACAGCGAGCTCGGTTTCAATTACCGGATGAGCAATGTGGTAGCTGGAATTGGCAGAGGACAGCTGAAAGTATTGGATGACAGAGTGGCGAAAAAGAATTACATATACGACTTCTATAAGAGAGAGCTTGACGATCTCGAAGGAGTAGAGTTTATGCCGAGCAATGAGTGGGACCAGCCGAATTATTGGTTGAGTGCGATGACATTGACAGGTAAGGTGCGGCCGATCGATGTGATGGAAGCACTCGAGAAAGAGAATATCGAATCGCGTCCAGTATGGAAGCCGATGCATATGCAGCCTTTCTTCGAGAAGTATGATTTCGTTGGCACGGATGTTTCGGAGAGATTGTTCGAGACTGGGGTTTGTCTGCCGAGTGATACGAAGATTACGGATGAGCAGTTGGATAGAGTTGTAGAGATTATTAGAGGGTTGTGGGGATAAGTATGGAAATGAACAAAGGCGGTATATATAGAAGGTTTTTCAAGAGACCGATGGATTTTGTGCTTTCTTTGATAGCAATTATTTTACTTAGTCCTGTATTTCTTGTAGTAGCTATTCTGGTAAGAACCAAACTTGGGAGTCCGATTTTGTTTAGACAGAAGAGACCGGGGTTGAATGAAGAGATATTTGAGATGTATAAGTTTAGGTCGATGACTAGTGAGAAGGATTCTAATGGGGATTTGTTGCCGGATAGTGTTAGGTTGACGAAGTTTGGGAGACTTTTGAGATCTACGTCATTGGATGAGTTGCCTGGACTATTTAATATTTTGAAGGGTGATATGTCGATTGTTGGGCCGAGACCATTAGCAATTGAGTATTTACCCTACTATACTCCCGAAGAAAGAGTGAGACATTCAATTAGACCAGGATTATCAGGCTTAGCGCAAATTAACGGAAGAAATACAGCGACCTGGGAACAAAGGTTTTACTATGATATTGAATATATAAAAAATATATCTTTTGCAAATGATATGAACATAATACTAAAAACAATATTAAAAGCTGTAAATAGGAGCGATATTGGGGAACGTGGAGTCGATGTTCCACAAGATTTTCATACTTACAGAAAAAACATTCTTGAAAGGGAAGATGCTAAATGAATATCTCGGGAAAAGTAGTTACTTTGAGGGCAATTGAAGAAGGAGATCAAGAATTACTAAGGGATATGGTAAATGATCCTGGCATAGAAAAAATGGTAGGTGGTTATTCTTTTCCAGTTTCAAAAATACAGCAAGAAAAGTGGTTTTTAGCAAACACTAATACTCAAAATGATATTAGACTCATAATAGAAACAAATGAAGATGGAGCAATTGGATTTGCCAACATTGTGGATATTGATTGGAAAAATCGATCTGCATTTCATGGAATAAAAATTGCTAATAAAAAATTCAGATCAAGAGGTATTGGGACAGATACCGTGATGGCAGTTATGAGATATGCTTTCGAGGAGCTGCAACTTAATCGATTAGACGGAACGATTATTAAATATAATGAACCCTCTACTAAATTATATTGTGATAAATGCGGATGGAAAGTAGAAGGAATTAAAAGAAAAGCTGTATTTAAATCGAACGAATATCACGACGAATTAATGGTAGGTATTTTAAAAGAAGAGTATATAGAACTGATTGAGAAAAATAATTATTGGGAAATTTAATAATGACAAGAGAAATTGGAAGTGAATTCTGGTTAGAAAATATGCCCGAGAACTCAATATGTAATTCTCCAAATTTTTTAGGAGAATATAAGAATATTAATTTAACATCATCAGGAAGGGGAGCCATAACTCTTCTATTACAACAGATAAAACCAAAAAGAAAATCTGCGCTTTTACCGGCGTATATTTGCGAATCAGTAATTATACCTTTTATAGAAATGTGTTATGAATGTAACTATTATGAAGTAGATGAAAACTTGATTCCATCTATAAAAAGTATAAGTGAATTTAAAGATGTTGGAGTGTTTTTACACCTTGGGTACTATGGTTTTTCAACGAATTCTAATTTGAAAAATGTCTTAAAATCTTTTGATGAGAATTCAACTATCATAATTGAAGATGTGACACATAGTCTTTTTTCCGACTATGAAAGATCCAAGTTTAATCATTTTTATATTGGTAGTATTAGAAAGTGGTTTGGTATACCAAGTGGAGGGTTTTTAGCATCGAAAGGGACTCTTAGTAGTAAACTTGATGAAAAACCTTCTTTTTCAGAGAAAAGGCTTGAAGCACTTATAAGTAAAAAAGATTATATTGAGACCGGCAACATAGAATTGAAGAGCAGGGCATTAAGTCAATTCTCCGAAGCAGAAAACAATTTAGATGAAGATTTTTATCCCTACAAAATTGATAGTTTATCATATGAAATTATAAATACTATAAATGAAGAAGAGCTTATTAGAAAACGAAGACAAAATTATCTCATTTTATATAATGGCTTAAAAGAGATTCCTTATCTTCATCACCCATCTCTACCACTTGATGAAAATACATGCCCCATGTTTTTTCCTGTGCTAATAGAAAAAGAATATAGAACTGTGGTTAGAGGTAAACTAGCTGAACAAGGTATATACTGTCCGATTCATTGGCCAGTTCCACCTCAAATTAATACAGATATTATGGATACTACTAAAAGTATTTACGACCGGATTTTATCAATTCCGTGCGATCAAAGGTACGGTGAAGAAGACATGGAAAGAATAGTGACAGTACTTAAATGCATATGCTAACTAAATATTCAGTATTAAATAAGGAAGTGGATTCATGATTTCACTAATTACAAATGATGAAACAGAAAAGTGGAATAAGATAGTAAAAGGATTTAAAAATTTCGATATTTATTATTTAGCTGAATATACAAAAGCATTTGAGGTCCATGGCGATGGAGAACCTATTCTTTTTTATTTTCAAGGAGATGACTGTAAAGGTATTAATGTTGGTATGAAAAGAGACATTGCCTTAGATGAGAAGTTCGAAGGAAAAATCCCGTTACAAACTTTCTATGATATTACTACTCCATATGGATACGGAGGGTTTTTGTTAGAGGGAAAAGTAACAGAAGAAAATATTAATCTGCTAAATAAAGAGTATAGTACCATCTGTGTTGAAAATGGTATAGTAAGTGAATTTGTTCGTTTTCATCCTCTTTTAAAGAACTCAAATAGATTAACTTCTGTATATGAAGTTATAGATCTTGGGAAGACAATAACTGTGAACTTGCAGACTCAAGAACAAATATGGAATGATTTGATTGGAAAAAATAGAAATGTAATTAGAAAAGCCAGAAATGCTGGTGTGAAAATTTATTGGGGGTGTAACTCTAAGCTTATCGAAAATTTTATCGAAATGTATAATGCAACAATGGACAAAGATAATGCTAAAGATTACTACTATTTTAAAGAAGATTTTTATGCAAGCGTACTTGAAGATTTAAGATATAATTCAATGATATTTTATGCTGTTTATGAAGAAAAGATAATATCGATGTCAATGATATTGTTTTCAAATACTCAGATGCACTATCATCTTTCTGCTTCAGACAAAAATTTTCAGCACTTGGCACCTACAAATTTGTTGTTATATGAGTCTGCATGCTGGGGGGCAGAAAATGGCTATAGAACTTTCCACTTGGGCGGCGGTCTTGGTAGTCAGGAAGATAGCTTATATAAATTTAAAAAAGCATTCAATAAAGATTCGACAACTAAATTTTCTATTGGTAAAAAGATTTTTAGCGAAGAAATGTATTTAAAACTAATAAGCCTGCGTAACGAAAAAGAGATGAAAGCTAAAAACTTGAATTTTTTCCCGGAATATAGAGTGGAATAAATAATGGAAAAGTAAAAAAATATTATCTAATTCTTTATATTAGATTCTTTAGAAGAATGTCGGGAGAGTTATTGATGAAGATATTATATGTAACCACTGTGTCAAGTACAATGGTATTTTTTACATCTCACATAAAAATGTTGTTAGATCAAGATCACACTGTTGATATAGCCTGTAATTTCGACTTGCCAATTAATGAGGAATTAGTAGAACGAGGGTGTAAAGTTTTTAATATGGATTTTGATAGAAATCCATTAAGTTTTAAAAATTATTCCGGATATAAGCAATTAAAAAAGACTATTATTCACGGTGAATATGATTTAGTGCATACGCATACGCCTATAGCTTCCGTAATAGTGAGAATTGCTTGTAAAAATTTAAAAAATGTAAAAGTTTATTATACAGCACATGGTTTTCACTTTTTTAAAGGGGCACCACTTCAGAATTGGTTAATTTATTATCCTATAGAAAAATGGTTATCGAAATATACTGATGTTTTATTGACGATAAATAAAGAGGATTACACACGAGCAAAAAAATTTTTCAAAGCAAAAAGAATAGAATATATTCCTGGCGTAGGATTAGATATAAAAAAATACAACAATTTTGAAATAGAAGATTTAGTAAAGCAGCGTGAATTGGGAGTGCCTGAAAATGCATTTGTAGTTCTTTCTGTGGGAGAACTAAACAAGAATAAAAATCATGAAGTTATTATAAAAGCTTTAGCGAAATTAAAGGACCCTAACATCTACTATTTGATCTGTGGACAAGGACCTTTAAAACAATATTTAGAAACAATATCGATTGAAAACGGAGTGAAAAAACAAGTTATTATGCTAGGATACAGAAAAGATATTGCTGAAATTTGTAAAGTAGCTGATATTTTTGCTTTTCCTTCGAAAAGAGAGGGCTTGGGTTTAGCTGCTCTTGAAGCAATGGCATCTGGCTTACCCATAGTGACATCTAATATTCATGGGATAAAAGATTATTCAGAAGATGGAAAATCTGGGTTCTCACTTGATTCAGGAGATGTTACAGGATTTTCAAAAAAAATAATGATACTAAAAGATAATTTACAACTTAGACATAGTATGGGTAAGTATAATATGCAAGTTGTAAAAAAATACAGTATTGAAAATACTCTGGAAAAGTTAAATGAAATTTATAATAATTTTTAATTTGTTAAGTTATATATAACTCTCCAAGTGAAAAAATAATAATATAAGGATATAAATTTATATGTTCTATTGAAAAAGGATGATTACAATTGACTGTCAACACATATCCTAATGTTTTAATAATCTCAGATGCAACATGGTCAAATAATAATAACATTGGTAACACATATTCCAATTTATTCGGCGATTGGCCTGAAGAAAAAATCTCAATCATTTATACTAGAGGAGATTTGCCTGAGAACGACGTTTGTACTCAATACTTTCAGATTTCTGAGAATAGATTAATCAAGAATATTTTCGATAGAAAAATAAAAACCGGTCAAAAATTAACTGGTAATTTTTCAGGAGATATTGATGTTAAATTGTTAAAAGATCAGGAATCAGGAAAAAAAATGTACGATTTTTTTAAATCCTTTAGATTAAATATATTTTTAAATGCTAGAAATCTTTTATGGAAGTTTTCTAACTGGAAATCAAAAGAATTAGATGACTTTTTGGAGAACGTTAATCCGGATGTCATATTTTTACTAGGCAGTCCCGAAACTTATTTAAATAATCTGCAAAGATATGTAATAAAAAAAACCGATAGAGAAGCAGCTATATATTTTGTTGATGATATATATTCAATGAAAAGATTTTCATTATCTCCTTTTTTTTGGATAAATAAGCTTAAAGCTCGTATAAACATAAGAAAAACAATAAAACTATGTAATCTAATGTATACAATAGTGCCAAAACAAAAAAATGAATATGAGAAGAACTTTCATATAAAAAGTAAGCTATTAAATAAAGGGGCGAAATTTGAAAAACAGTTTCCTTTAAAAGAAGTTTTAAGTACTCCTTTAGAAATGGTTTTTACAGGAAATATTTATGCTGGAAGATGGGAAACTTTATCAGAAATCGGAAGCGTATTAGATGGTTTGAATAAGAATCACTTAACCGCTGTACTTAAAATTTATTCTCAAAACAAATTAGATAATAAAATGAAGAAGGCTTTTGATAGTCATAAAAGCATTAAATTTATGGGTGGAGTACATGTAAGCGAAATTAAAGAGATACAAAAAAAAGCGGATATTCTAGTCCATGTAGAATCTTTAAAATTAAATGAAAAATTATTAACTCGATTATCATTTTCGACTAAACTTGTTGATTATTTTGAAAGAGGTCGTTGTATATTTGCTGTTGGTTGGGATGAATCCGCTTCAATGGAATACCTTAAATACAATGATGCTGCAGTGACAGCAAGTAGTATAAGTGAAATGAAATATAAATTAAAAGATTTATTGACCAGTCCTGATAGAATTAAAGAATATAGTGACAAAAGTTATAAATGTGGATATGAAAACCATAAGATTACAAATATTAGAGAAAATATACTTCAGGACTTAATAAGAATTTCTGAAAAATAATTCATTATTTTAAGTCAATTGTTGCTCTAAATTATGTATAATCTTAAAAGTATTTGAGAACGTTATTCCAAAAATATTACATTAGGCAATAACAATATTATTATTTATGTGAAAGATAGGAGAAACTCTGTGCTGCTAATTATAATTTTATTATTAGTGATGACTATAGTAAAACTTATACTTTATAAAAGAAGAAAATCTATGATATTTATTTTCATAATGTCGGTACTATTGTTTTTAATAGCTTCTTTAAAGAGCGTTAAATTTGCACCAGATGTTATAAATTATATTAATCATTTTAACAAAATTGGAAATCAAAGTACTTTGTCCATATGGACAAATTTTTTAAATGGTTCAGTTAAAGATCCGTTTTTTGATTTTCTTTTAAAATTATTTAGCAATTTAAACATAAATCACTTTACGTGGTTAGCTTTATTTTCATTTGTCTTTTTAGTATCTATTGCTATCTTAATATACCGGTATTCAAGTGATTTTTATTTAAGTTATATTGCTTTTATCTCATTAGGATATTTCTTTTTTTCTTTGACAGGTTTAAGGCAATCGTTGGCAATGGCTTTTATTATTCTGTCGTATAAATATCTAAGAGAAAAAAAATTTATGCCATTTTTGTTTATTGTATTATTTGCATCTTTATTTCATTCCTCAGCTCTGATTTTTCTAATAGCTTATCCTTTATCTTTTGTAAAGATAGGCATTAAACATTTGATAACATTATTAATTACTTTACTTACTGCAGTCTTTTTCGGAGACTTTATTAGATCTCTAATAAATAGTGTGGGTTGGAATGATTCTCTAATTAGTTACGCTGAAAGGGAAGTAACTTTAAATTACTCGGGTTTCATTATTCAATTAAGCATTTTTATTTTTTGTTTAATTTATAAAAATAAGATTATTCAGCAGAATCCAAAAGATATCACCTTTTTCAACTTAATTTTTATAGGCTTAATATTTCAAAGCTTTACCATCGTTGTTGCTGAGTTCTTTAGAGTAAGTCTATATTTTAGTATTTTTAATATTATATTAATAACGAAAGCTATAATGTTAGAAAATGATAAAAAAGCTCGAGTACTAATTTACTTTCTAATTTTATTTGCACTAGTAGTTTATATATTTTGGAGTGGAACATTTTTTTCTTATGAATTTTTTTGGAACGATTCTTTCTATATGTAAATGTAAAATTTAATCGATTTAATATGATTTGAAAATGATGCAGGTAAATTTAAAGGATGTGTATAGTCATTAAAATTCTACAAATTAACGCTGTTAATAGTATTAGAAGTACAGGGAGAACTACGATGGAAACTTCTGTTTTTTTAGAAGAATCTGGTCATGAGAGCTTTGTGGCGTTTGCTTCTGGATACTCTAACGAAAAAAGTTTAAAAATGAGTTCGGTGGCGGACTCTATGTTACATGGTTTTTTTTCTAGATTAACTGGTAAACAAGCTTATTTTTCAATGAACGAAACTAGAAAACTATTGAAATTTATCGATGAAATAAAGCCAAATGTAGTTCATTTAAGAAATTTGCATTCAAATTATATAAATTTGAACACCTTATTAAAGTATTTAGCTCTAAACGATATTCCAACCGTTTTAACTCTGCATGATTGTTGGTTTTATACAGGGAAGTGTACACATTACACATTAGACAATTGCTATAAATGGAAGTCAGAATGTAATAATTGTCCAAGGCTCAAAAAAGATAACCCTAGCTGGTTTTTTGATAAAACCACTGAAATGTATTCTGATAAAAAGGAGAATTTCGGAAATATTAAAAGACTCGCAGTTGTCGGTGTTTCAGATTGGATCACTAATGAAGCGAAAATGTCTTTTTTATCTAATTCTAAAATATTGAGGAGAATATATAACTGGGTTGATTTAGATATATTTAAACCGTCAGAAGTAGGAGATATAAAAAGAAAACTAGGCATTGAAAAGAAATTCGTGATCTTAGGTGTAGCAAGCCGCTGGAGTGAAGAAAAAGGTCTGAATACATTTATCGATTTAGCAAATAATGTTTCAAAAGATATAGCTATTGTTTTAGTTGGAAATATTGAAAGCAGTACAGTTTTACCCCCTAACATAATATCTATACAAGAAACCCATGACATAAAAGAACTAGTTCAATATTATTCTCTAGCAGATGTTTTTTTGAATCTTTCGCTTGAAGAATCTTTTGGAAAGGTAACTGCTGAATCTTTAGCATGCGGAACTCCGGTGATTGTACTCAATTCAACAGCAAATCCCGAATTGGTAGGAGATGGATGCGGAGTTATTATAGAAGATAAAGATATACAAAACTTAGTAACCAGCATAGAGAACATCAAATTAAATGGAAAAAATATGTATAAAGACAAATGTATTGACTTTGCTCACAAAAACTTTTCTAAATATGACAGATTAAATGATTATCTAACTTTATATAAAGATATTACTAATTCATGAGATTTGGTTTTTATATAAAAGTACCAGCTCTCAAATGTTTCATTTATCAAATGACGAATTAAATTTTAGGAGGTATGAATATGTTTAGAAATAAAATATTATTAATTACTGGTGGTACAGGTTCGTTTGGAAATGCAGTACTTAATAGATTTCTAGATACAGACATTAAAGAAATTCGTTTATTTTCAAGAGATGAAAAAAAGCAAGAAGACATTCGTAAAAGATTAAATAATCCTAAAGTTAAATATTACATTGGTGATGTAAGAGATATAAACAGTATTAATACTGCAATGAATAATGTAGATTACGTATTCCATGCTGCTGCATTAAAACAAGTTCCATCATGCGAGTTTTTCCCGATGGAAGCTGTTAAAACTAATGTTTTAGGTACTGAAAATGTACTTAATGCCGCAATCCAAAACAATGTCAAAAAGGTTATCTGCTTATCAACTGATAAAGCAGTATACCCGATCAATGCTATGGGTATTTCCAAAGCAATGATGGAAAAAGTTACTGTGGCAAAATCGAGAACAGTAAGTGTCGATGATACAAATATTAGTGGTACACGTTACGGTAATGTTATGGCTTCCCGCGGCTCAGTAATCCCTTTGTTCATCAACCAAATTAAGACTGGAAAACCATTGACAATAACTGATCCAGAAATGACAAGATATTTAATGTCGCTGGAAGATGCGGTTGAACTAGTTCTATTTGCGTTCCTAAACTCAAATCAAGGAGACATCTTCGTTCAAAAAGCTCCTGCTTCTACGATTGGTGATCTAGCTCAAGCACTTAAAGAGTTATTTAAAGTTGATAATCCTATTGAAGTGATTGGTACACGTCATGGGGAAAAATTATATGAAACTCTCCTTACTAGAGAAGAAATGGCTGTTGCTACAGATATGGGAGGCTATTATCGCATCCCGGCTGATAACCGCGATTTAAATTATAATAAATACTTCACTGAAGGTGAAGAAGAAATCTCAGAAGGATGGGAGTACAACTCTCACAATACACATCGTCTATCAATGCAGGAAATTAAAGACTTGCTCCTGACACTTGATGTTGTTAAAGAAGAACTGGAAAATATGGGTGTCATACAATGACAAAAATTTTAGTGACAGGTGCGAATGGATTTGTCGGTAAGAACTTGGTGGCGGAATTAAGAAATCAGGGTCATGAAAAGTTATATCTATTTAATAGAGAGAACTCTTCTGTGGACCTTGAAGAATTTACAAAAGACTGTGACTTCGTTTTTCATTTGGCAGGAGTTAACCGGCCCCAAAATGAAAGTGAGTTAATGGAAGGGAACCAGGCTTTAATATCACAATTGCTCGGTTTTCTAATTAAAAATGAAAACAAAGCTCCAGTATTAATTACATCCTCGATTCAAGCAGAAAAAGAAAACCCCTATGGTCAGAGCAAAAAGGCCGGCGAAGACGAAGTGTTTGCATATGCAAAGGAAACAGGTGCAAATGTATTTGTTTACAGATTGCCAAACTTATTCGGCAAATGGAGTAAACCGAATTATAATACAGTAGTTGCAACATACTGTTACAACATTGCTAGAAATATGGATATTCAAGTTAATAATCCAGCTGCTCTTTTAGAATTAGCTTATATCGATGATGTGATGGAAGAGTTTTTAAAAGCACTTGAGGGAACTCCGACTATCGATGGAGATTTTTGTGTTATTCCAGTTACACATAAAGTTAAGTTAGGTGAATTAGCTAACCGTATCAGAAGTTATAAAGAAAGCAGAATCTCTTTGGCTGTTCCTGAGATGAGCGACGAACTGAACAAGAAATTATATAGTACTTACCTAAGCTTCTTACCTGAAGACGATTTTTTATATGATTTAAAAATGAATGTTGATAATCGTGGGTCGTTTACGGAATTCCTCCGCACACCAGATCGCGGTCAGGTGTCAGTTAATATCTCTAAACCAGACATCACTAAAGGAAATCACTGGCACCATACAAAAAACGAGAAGTTTCTAGTAGTCAGTGGTAATGGTTTAATCAGATTCAGAAATATTTATTCAGAAGAAATTATCGAATACTACGTTAATGGTGATAAATTACAAGTAGTAGATATTCCTACAGGCTACACACATTCAATTATAAATGTAGGAGAAACAGATTTAGTTACAGTAATGTGGGTGAACGAAAGCTTTGATCCAGAGAAGCCAGACACTCATTATTTGGAGGTTTAAAGATGAAGAAACTAAAAGTAATGACTGTAGTGGGAACTCGACCAGAAATCATCAGACTTTCAGCAGTCATCAATAAATTAGAAGAATCAAATGCGATTGAACATATCCTTGTACATACGGGGCAGAACTATGATTATGAATTGAATGAAGTTTTTTTTGAAGATTTTAATCTGAGAAAGCCGGATTATTTCTTAAATGCAGCCAATGGTACCGCTGTAGAAACAATCGGAAATATTCTTGTTAAAATTGATCCTATTTTGGAAGAAGTAAAGCCAGAAGCATTATTGGTACTCGGTGATACAAATAGCTGTCTATGTGCAATAGCTGCAAAGAGAAAACAGATTCCTATTTTTCATATGGAAGCAGGAAATAGATGCTTTGATCAGCGTGTCCCTGAAGAAACGAATCGTAAAATTGTTGATCATACTGCTGATATTAACTTAACTTACAGTGATATCGCTAGAGAGTATCTATTAAGAGAAGGCTTACCGGCAGATCGTATTATCAAAACAGGCAGCCCAATGTTTGAGGTTCTCAACTCAAGAAAAGATGATATTGAAAAATCAACTATAGTAGAGAAACTGAACCTTGAAGAAGGTAAATATTTTGTGGTTTCTGCTCACCGGGAAGAAAACATTAGTTCTGAAAAGAACTTTATGGACTTGTGTGAGAGTTTAAATGCAGTTGCTGATCAATATAGTATGCCAATAATTATTAGTACTCATCCTAGAACTCAAAAAATGATTGAAACTAGAGGGATAAGATTTAACTCTTTAATTAAGACTATGAAACCTTTAGGCTTTATTGATTACGTGAAACTTCAAATGAAAGCTAAAGCTGTACTAAGCGATAGTGGAACTATTAGTGAAGAGTCTTCTATACTTGGTTTTAAATCGTTGAATATAAGACAGGCTCATGAGCGACCAGAGGCGATGGAAGAAACTTCAGTTATGATGGTGGGCTTAGAAAAAGAAAGAGTTTTACAGGGATTAGAAATTTTAGAGAATCAAAAAGAAAATACTTTAAGAATAGTAGAAGATTATAGTATGCCAAATGTTTCTGATAAAGTGTTAAGAATTATACTGTCATATACAGATTATATTAATAGAACTGTGTGGAAGAAGTAAAACGACATTATATTATATTAAATTTAAGATAAGAGGGTTAAAGATGGATAACTTGAATAAAAGAATAAGTGCAGGACAGGAAAAAATTGCTGTAATCGGATTGGGATATGTGGGGCTACCACTAGCAGTTAGTTTTGCTAAACATGTAAACGTAATTGGCTTTGATATTGATTCTAATAAAATAGAAAAATACACTAACGGAATTGATGTTACCAAAGAAATTGGCAATGAAGAAATTAAAAATACTAAAGTGATTTTTTCTCATAATGAATCAGACCTTAAGTCTAGCAGATTCCTCATCGTTTCAGTCCCCACGCCAGTAAACTCTAACAAAATTCCAGATTTAGCACCAGTCATTAGTGCAAGTAGAATGATTGGTAGAAATTTGCAAAAAGGTTCAATTGTAGTATATGAATCAACAGTTTATCCAGGGGTAACAGAAGAAATTTGTATTCCTATTTTAGAAGAAGAATCTGGATTAAAATGTGGAGTTGACTTCAAAATTGGCTATTCACCTGAACGCATTAATCCTGGAGATAAGGTAAATACTTTAGAGAATATTGTTAAAATAGTATCGGGAATGGATGAAGAAAGCCTAGAAATCATTGCTAAAGTCTACGAAATTATTATTAAAGCAGGTGTATATCGTGCAGAAAGTATTAAAGTGGCAGAAGCTGCGAAAGTAATTGAAAATTCACAGCGAGATATCAATATTGCTTTTATGAATGAGTTAGCTATGGTATTTAATAAAATGGATATAGATACTAATGCAGTATTAAAAGCAGCTGGGACGAAGTGGAACTTCTTAGATTTTAAGCCGGGTCTTGTAGGTGGACATTGTATTAGTATAGATCCATATTATTTTATTTATAAAGCTGAAGAATTAGGGTATCATTCTCAAATCATTTTATCGGGAAGAAAAATAAATGATGGAATGGGAAAATATGTTGCAGAAAATATTATTAAAAAAATTGTTAAAAGTGGAAAAGACTTAAATAATTCAAAAGTAGCCATTTTAGGGTTAGCTTTTAAAGAAGATTGTCCAGATGTTAGAAACTCTAAAGTCTTTGAAATAATTCACGAATTAAAAGAATATAATGTTAAAACCACAGTTATAGATCCGTTAGTTGACAAAAAAGAAATAGCCCAAGAATATAATATTGTAATTGAAGATTTTGAAAATATTTTTGATATGGATGCAGTTGTATTAGCAGTTCCTCATTTAGAATTTAAAAATTTAAGTTTAGAGGAATTAAATTCCTTATTTGAGAGTCATAATAAACTTGAAAATAAAGAAAAGATACTAATCGATGTAAAAGGTGTGCTTGACAAAAATAAAGCTCTTGATAACAATTTCATATACTGGAGTTTGTAATTGGAAAAAGTTTGTGTTCTGAAGTCAGGAGAATTGATATGTTAAAATTTTTGTATTCCATAAAATTTCATTTAAAAATTAGTGCCGCAAGAAACTCCTTTTTTAGAAAGTTGCTTAATCTTTTAATTATATTTTTATCTCTAACTGCCAATGTCTGGGTGAAAATTGATTTTAAAATAAATAAAAAAAGTTCTGGAATTAATCTTCTAGATGTAAGGGAAAGAAAAGTAGTTGTCAGTTTAACTACTTTTCCCGCTAGAATTGACACGATATGGATTTCAATCGAATCAATATTTAGACAAACATACAAGCCGGATATAGTAATATTATGGCTAGCAAAAAGCCAATTTAAAGACATACAAAGTCTTCCTCATAATTTAAAAAAATTACAGAAGAAAGGATTAGAAATTAGATTTTGTGATGATTTGAGATCGCATAAAAAGTATTACTATGCATTTAAAGAATTTTCAAAAGATATTATTATTACAATTGATGATGATGTTATTTATCCTGAAAACACTATAGAAGCTTTAATAAAACTTCATAAAATATATCCCGAATATATATGTTGTAATAGAGCACATTTAATTACAACAACTAAGGGGAACCAAATAAAGTCTTATGAAGAATGGCTACAGAATCCCCTCGAAATCACAGACCCTACGGAAATGCTTTGTCCAACTGGTGTAAGTGGAGTTTTATATCCACCTAATTCAGTTAATGAGGAAGTTTTTAATAAAGAAAGTATTAAAAAGCTGTGCTTTCACGCAGATGATTTATGGTTAAAAGCAATGTCCATAATAAATAATACTAAAGTAGTGAAGTCTACAGAATTCCCAAGTGAATTTTTTGTAGTAAGCTCGAGTCAAAAGGAGTCATTGGGACAAATAAATATTATTCAAAATCAAAACAATAAACAACTCCAAGCAATAATTAAGGAATACAATATTGAGTTTTCAAATAGAACAATTTAAAAGTAGGTTATATAATAATGAAAAATGCCATTCTCAGTAAATTTTTGAATTTTTCTTATGGAAGTTGGGTAGGATTAGTCATAGGTTTATTAACAACTATGATAGTTACAAGAATACTTCCAGTCGAAGCTTTTGGAATGGCTTCTATGTATATTTTATTCATCCAAGTAGGAATGATAATTACTATTTTTGGGACTGATCAAGCGTTCGTACGTTTCTTTTATGAAGAAACAGAAGATAAACGCGGTATGCTTTTATACAATGTATTAAGATTTCCCTTTTTAAATAGCATAATAGTAATTATAATAGTTCTTATTTTTTATAGACCCATATCTTTATTTTTGTTTGGTTTCGAAAGTATTTTCTTAGGTTTACTATTGGTCTTTGGGATAGTAATGCAAATATTACTACGCTACAGTCAGCTAGTTATTAGAATGCAACAAAGAGCAAATTTATTTTCAATTCTTCAAATCATTCAAAAATTCTTAATTTTAATATTCACTATTCTATTCTTTTACTTTTACAAAGAAAGTTTTATAATTTTAGTTTACTCAGAATTAGTCTCATTAATCATAATAGTTATAATTTCAATTGTTTTAAGTCAAAAATACTGGAATATTAGTAACATTAAAAATAATAGTATGAAACATACTCAAAAGGATATTTTAAAATATAGTATTCCTTTCATGTTTACCATATTAATTACCTGGCTTTTCGAAGCATTTGATAAAATAGCTTTGAGACAATGGAGTAATTTTGAAGAATTAGGATTATATACAGCTGCAATGAAGCTTGTGTCTTTAGTTTTAGTTCTAAAAGGAACTTTTTCTACATTTTGGACCCCAGTTGCATTTGAGAAATTTGAGAACGATCCTGGTAATCTAGATTTTTTTCGGAATATTTCAGTTGCAGTTTCGTTTGCTATGTTTTTTGTAGCTATCATAAGTATTGCTGGTAAAGATTTAATAATAATTTTACTTGGCAGCGAATATAAAGAAGCTGCATTAATCATGCCATTTTTAGTTTTCATGCCAGTCCTTTATACAATATCAGAAACAACTGTTATTGGAATCAATTTCTATAAAAAAATAAATTGGCATATTTTAATAGCTCTTATATGCTGTATTTTTAATATCTTCGGTAATTGGTTGCTAGTGCCTGCCTATGGAGCAGTTGGTGCGTCGATAGCTACTGCACTTTCATTTGTCATTTTTTTTAGTATTAGGACACATATTTCTTTGAAATATTTTAAAATCAAATATCCGTTAAAAAGAATCTATTCAATGATAATTGTGATTTCTTTATACGCCTCCGTCTCTATAACTTTAGAGAACATTTGGACAAACTTTTTTTATGGGGTAATTGCAATGACTGTTTTAATTTTATTATTTTACAAGGACTTAGTGGATTTTTACAAAATTCGTAAATAACTTTAGGTAGTGTCGCGCCCCTGTGGTTTGTCCCCCTTTTTTTGGACAACTTAAACGACTGCTTTTAAGACTGTAAATGCGCCTCTGAAAATCGCGACCCTGTGTTCAAGACGATTCAGTCTATTCAATACAATTGCATGCAAAAAGTGTAAGAGCCTGGAACCGCAAGGATTTCAGGCAAAGGTCTGTGTATAATTATCAGAATTTTCGAATAGTCATAAATGCTTGAAACACAGGGACAATCTGGGAACTGCTGGATAAAAGTAAAATACAGTAAGTTGAATATAATCATTGAGGGAAACAGGCTGCACCTAGCAATTCATTTTCCTATTTACATTTCACACCGATCTATCTTAAAGGGAAGAGAGGACAATCGATGAACTTGAAAGAAGTGGCGGCAATGGCACTGTGCCAACGATGCGGAAACGAAAATTCTTATATTCATTTAACTTCAGACTCTCAAACAGAAAGGCTCTGCTTACGATGCTACAATAGCCTGATGGCAGGTGAATTCGGCGTGGAAGCTGAGAGCTATCCGGAGGGAATGACCATCCGGGACGGTAAGGGAACAGCTCATCATTTTGAGATTCGAAAGCGGCTGGATCCACTCCACATCTTCATGGAAGCGATGGAAAAGAAACAAGGCGGCTATGATTTTAAAGTGATGGGCGATTTGTACACTGATCAAGGGGAGCTTCTCCTGCAGTTGATTGCCAAAGCCGAAAGGGAAATGGCCGAGTCCTATGTCGAAGAAGGAACTTTTCCGGATGGTCAACGCTGCCACTCGATCCGGAGCGGCCGTCTGGCAGGCAGGGTGGGGTGGAATCCGGCGGGTGGAGATGTGCCGCTGCTTGCAATAGACGGCAAGTCCTATACGTGGGATGAATTTGGTAAGATGCTCCTGCATTTTGAAGGGTTTCAGCGGAAGCTTGAAATGCTGGATCTTTTTGAAGAAATTGAATGGAATAATAGCAAACAGAAAAAAGAGCAGGGACAGTGAAATTACTGTTCCTGCTCTTTGATTGTTTTACTCTCTTTTTCAACTTCTTTTTCAAACATCAGAAGGATCTTTGTCTCGTCTTCAGAGCGGGGACGCTGTCTGCCCGGCTTTAAATCAGAAATAACTTCTTCTGTCCTCTCTTCTAAAGTTTTCAGGAAATCATCTGGCAGCGTCGACTTGGAATTACGACGCTCCTTCATGGCTATGCTAGCTATTTCCAGTTTGCGTTTAGAACCCATTGTCGATCACCTCTTTCTTCTATAAGAGCATATTTTTGCTGTCGTCAATATAATTATGGTTTTGAGAATTCGGAAATTCATCACTAGGTCAAAGACGATTCAACCTATTAGCGATAAACGTTTCACCTGTACCCCTACATCACCGGCGGCTCCATCTCCTCCGCGTGCTTGTCTTCCTCCGCATTCTGCGCATACGTCAGGCAATACATGCAATACGCCGTATTGGTCTTCTCAAACGGCTCCGGCAGCAACTCCCGCAACAGCTCCCGGTCCAAAAAGGGCGGAGCGGGAAGCGATTCATCCCAATATAGCGGAAACGAACTATACGGATATTCTTTCAGCTTCTCGACCATCGGCTTCTTCGTCTGGATCGGATTCCGGTGGATATAGCTGCTGACGGTGAGGAGCCCTAGCCGGGAATCGACCTCTTTTGCAAAATAGCGTTTCTGGTAAATGCGCCCGATGTGGCTGCGGCGCTTTGCATACGACAGACTGTAGCGCTGTTTGACCAGGCTCATGATCTTATGGAGCGGATCCCGCAGCGGTTTGATCAGGATATGGTAATGGTTCGTCATAAAACACCACGCCAGAATCGTGAAGGGATGATGGGCATGGACTTCAATGAAGACACGCTTAAGCTCGTACATGTCCTCTTTTGTTCCGAATATCGGCTGCCGGTCATTGCCGCGCATAATCACATGGTAATAGGAATTGGACTTAAATTCACGCCGTCTCGTCATCGCCACTCACCGCATCAACGAATTCTGCGCCGGCGCAGCGGAGATCTTCCACGCGAGCGCTTCATCCACCGCCACATCCGACACCTCGTCTTCATTCCTTACATCCGCAATCGTCCGCGCCAGCCGCAGAATTTTCAGCGTCGACCGGCTGCTCAGATTCTCATCAAAACTCGCCGCTTCAATCCGCGCCAATTGAGCAGGACTGAATGCCACTTTCTCCTCGAACAGCTTGACCGGCACAATCGCATTCGTATAATTCGAACCGTAGCGCAGCCGCTGCCGCTCACGGGCCAGCGTCACCGTCTCCCGCAATTCTTCGGAAGTCGCCGCCGTCGCTTGTTCGAACACGCTCTGACTCTTCAGCGACAGGACGAAGTCAATCCGGTCGATGATCGGGCCGGTGATTTTCTGCATATACTTCAACCGGATCTTGTCGCTGCAGACGCAGTATTTTTCCCGCGCGCCGTAATAACCGCACGGGCACGGATTCGTCGCGGCGATCAAATTGATGCTTGTGGGAAAACGGTCTGATCCTCGACCCGGTTGACCACCGCAAACCCCGACTCGAGCGGCTGCCGCAGCGTATCGATGACGCGGCGCGGGAAATGTCCCAGCTCGTCAAGGGATACAGTGAAACTTCATTCAGTAGGGGGTTATCCTACTGAATGTTAGTTGAACCAATCGGGCTTTTATGGTCAGTAGATCTCTCGCGAAAGCGAGAGTCGTACTGCCCGTTAATGCGGGATAAAACACCGCGATGCGCAAGTGACATCTCGCCCGGTTTCGGATAACGCCCGCCGCCGACAATCGCCCCTTCCGACGAAGAATGATGCGGCGAGCGGAAAGGGGGACGGCCGGACAGGCTGCGCGCCAGTTTCGCCAGCTGGTAGATGCTGTAGACTTCCAGAATCTCTTCATGCGTCAGATCCGGCAAAATCGTATGGAACGCATTCGCAAGCAGACTTTTGCCGCAGCCGGGCGGACCGCTCATCAGCACGTGATGGCCGCCGGACGCTGCCAGAAGCAATGCCCGTTTCGCATCCGCATGGCCGCGGATGGCCGAAAAGCAGATATGAGGTGCTTTTTCCGTTTCTTCATAAACTGTTTCATTCGCTAAAAGAGTGATGTCATCATCGAAAAGAGAAGGCTGACCCCTGAGGTGGGCCAGTATGGAGGGCATGTCCGGCATGCGGATCAACTCGATATCCGCAGCTTTCGCAAAAAGGGAGATTTCAATGGGTGGAATGTAAATGCGCTTAAAACCGAGCAGAATCGCCTGATGGATCGTCGGAATCATACTGTGGAACGTCGTCAGCTTGGCATCCAGTGTCAGCGCAGCTATGAAACACGTCTTCTCCGGTATCTTCACCGGATTCTTCTCCATCGCCTGCAGCACCGCCAGCAACATCGCCGCATCGTACGACGTGCCCTGTTTCCGCACATCCGCCGGAGACAAATGGATCGTAATCTTTTTCATATCAATATCTTTGCCGAGCGCATGGAGGCAATTCAAAATCCGCTCCCGCGACTCCTTGATCGACACATCCGGCAAGCCGATGATCACACACGACTCCTTATCCTCCCGGACCGTCGCTTCAACCTGGATAACCTGCCCGGCAAGCCCGGACATCCCGACACTGTAAATGTAATTGCTTATTGGAATCCCTCCCTTTGAATAAAATGTCTTTCCCTATCATTGTAGTGGAAGCAATGTTAATTGTCTAAATAATTAGTTAACATTAAATGAAGCTGCAATTGATCGCCAAAGCCGAGCGTGGAATGACCGAGAAGTATGTGGAGCAGGGAACATTCCCGGATGGCCAAAGCTACAGCTCACTCCGGGATGATCGTTTAGCCGGGAGAGTCGAGTCCGACTTAACGGAGAATCGCATGCCGGTCATTTCTGTCGATGGCAGGTTCTATACATGGGATGAAATCGGGAGGATGCTGATGCATTATGAAGGGTTCCAGTTGAAGCTGGAGATGATGGATCCTTATGGGGAGATTGAGTGGGAAGACAATGAACAGGAAAAAGGGCAGGAACAGTGAAATTGCTGTTTCTGCTTTTTGATTGTATTGAAGAAAACATTGGTTGATAAAAATCTTTAATTTAGCATTGATAGCCTCTCCATGTTTATTGCCGGGAAAGGATGGGAATAAATAGGGTATGCACAAGAGCTAAAGTAAATTTCAGTTTTGGAGGAATTGGGATGAATAATAATATGTTGGCGAACGCCGTGGAAGAACAGCAAGTGATTTTTTGCAAGAGCCAGGAGGAGTTTGCAAGAACGTTGCGTGAAGTCGCGGCAACAAGCGAGGAAAATGGATTTATGGACGAATTGGGTGAAGAATAGTAACGAAGCGAAGCAACTTCGGTGGGAGGGGCTTTTTTGTTTGGAATGAAAAAATATGTACATTAAAAAATCCCATGAAGATTGAATTCATGGGATTTTCGTTTTGAAGGTTTATACAGGATGTAAAACGGCCGAACTTCAGGGCGCATCTATTCTCTGCTTAATGCGAAGAACTCCGTCCAATCCGCCTTGCTTTTGTATATAGTTCTTCAACCGGTATGCCAGATAAATGCCGCTGATATCAATGAGGACATCCGACAATCTTCCGCTGCGCTCGAAGAAGAGTTGGAGGATTTCCGTAGATAAAGCAAAAAGGCTGCAGATTATTATAGCTTTTCTGCTGTCGGCGATATTCCAGCTTAGCAATAAGAACAGGACGCCAAAGGAAATCGCATGTCCGATCTTTTGGAACACATAAGTTTTGCTGTCCAGATGGATATCGCTCATGATGAACAAATCGGAGAAGTCCGGGAAGAGGAGAATATTGAATTTTATGTCCTGGGCGAATAGCAGCGCCTGGAAATTATAATTGCTGGTGGCGAGCAGAATCCACAGAGCCCACAGGATGCCGATCATGTATCTGGCTTTCAAAATGTTCTTCCCTTCCGTAGCATATGGAAATCCGATCACGATATTGAATCCATATATGCTGAAAATAGTATACTTCAGTATAGTATAGAATGGGTTATTGTGGGAAAAGAATTTGGGGTAAAATCATGTTTCTATATATTGGACCATCATCGAAATGCTGTTGCGTTTTGGTGGTGGTTTTTCTGATTATGACCATCAGCTATAATTTTTTATGATAAATTGCTGACAAATCCAGAAGTCCAAATAATTACCTGAATAGTAGGAAAATAGTTATAGCTTTTATTTATTCCTATGGATATAATTAACGAAATGAGACTGATTAATTGTTTATTGCCACTGTAAGGAAGGTGAGAAGTTCTTTAGTCTCAGCTGAAACTTAAAGGAGGTGAGTTGGATGTGAGCGGGAAATTGACGTCAAAAGAAAACCCCCGGGTGTGATAGTCGTGCGGACATCACCCGAGGGAAACAGTTGGAGTGTACCAACTAACTGTTAGTATACTCCATTTTTATTTAAAGTTTAAGCTTTAAATTAAAAAGGGGGAACAGGACAATGAAAAATAAGACGAAATATACGATGAAGCCGGAATACGCGATCAGTTCGGAGACGATTATGATTGTGCCGAATTTTGAAGAGAACGGGTTTTTGCATTCGCTGGTGGGCAAGAAGGACGGCGTTGCCAAGACCGCTCTGAGCCCTTATAAACTGATTGATACGAATTTACGATTCCGCGGCTCGAGCATGCGCGGGGCGCAGGATGGATCCAAGGCGATACTGGACACAGTGAGGTCGAATCCGCTGATTCTGGACAGGGAAACGGACATCATCCTGTTTCCCTGCGTGTCGCCGATCCGTCCCGACTGTGTCTGGCTGTCGCTCAAGCACGTCAAAGATTATAGAAGTGCCGGCAAGGGCCGCACGCATGTAGAACTGAGCAACGAAAGCACCATCGTCCTCAACGTCAGCAACCAGTCATTCACCCTGAAAATCCAGCGGGCCTACGAACTGCGCTACAAGATGCGCGCGCGGGCGGATGAGTTTGAAGCCAGGGCGATGGAAAAGGGCGCCACATACCACCTGGACAAGGGGGAGGATGAGTTGAATTATGGGGATGGGGGTGAGTAGCACTTCCTTGGCTTATTGAGTAAGTATTCAGCATATAATAGATAAGACCTCGCAAATTGGCGGGGTTTTTCTTATGTCTCGGATCGAAGCTAGTACAAACTTGGCAACTTCTTTTATCAATGTGTTTTTATCGCTTTTCGCCTGCGAAAAGCATGCAATGTGGGGTTGAGGGGTTGAGGGGTTGAGGGGTTGGAATTGGGTGGAGGAGTGGAGCTTGCCTGACGGATATCCGCCGATGAGAGATTATATCCGCCGTTGAGGAAATATATCCGCCGATGAGCGATTATATCCGTCGATGAGAAAATATATCCGCCGTCGCCAAAAATCCGCTTGGTTTTATCGCTTTTCGCCCGCGAAACGCATGCATTATGGGGTTAAGGGGTTGAATTTGGGTGGAGGAATAGTTCGTTTTGTGTTTTGGGTGGGTTTAGAGGGGGAGAGTGTGTGGGGAGGGGCTTGCCTGGCGGATATCCGCCGATGGGAGATTATATCCGCCGTTGAGGAAATATATCCGTCGATGAGCGATTATATCCGTCGATGAGAAAATATATCCGCCGTCAAAAAATTATATCCGCCGTCGCCAAAAATCAGCTTGGTTTCTTCGCTTTTCGCCTGCGAAAAGCATGTATTATGGGGTTAAGGGGTTGAATTTGGGTGGAGGAAGGGATGGTTTTGTGTCTTGGAAGTGGTTTTAGATGGAGAGGGGGTATGGGGAGGGGCTTGCCTGGCGGATATCCGCCGATGAGAGATTATATCCGTCGATAAAAAAATATATCCGCCGTCGCCAAAAATCAGCTTGGTTTCTTCGCTTTTCGCCCGCGAAAAGCATGTATTATGGGGTTAAGGGGTTGAATTTGGGTGGAGGAATGGATGGTTTTGTGTTTTGGAAGTGGTTTTAGATGGAGAGAGGGTATGGGGAGGGGCTTGCCTGACGGATATCCGCCGATGAGAGATTATATCCGCCGTTGAAGAAATATATCCGCCGTAAAAAAATTATATCCGCGCTCAGCATTTCGCACGCAAAAATATCCTTTTCGCCTGAGATAAAATGACCACTATTTTTCTTGGAAGAGTCGTCGCTATATCAAACCCAACTCAGCAGCCTCATAACAAATAATAGAAAAGAAGCAGGATCCAAAACCTCCATAGGTTCTGAATCCAGCTTCTCTATATTTATTCGCACGTTTTATTGGTCATAAAAGTTTGCGGCGCTGGACCATCTCAGAACAGCCGCCTCACAGTATAAGTCGGACCTAATACAGTTTTCTTCTATTAGAATAGATTGCTTATCTGAATACCAGTCCACCGTCTGTTACGATAGCCTGGCCGGTAATGTAATCTGCGTCATCGGATGCAAGGAACGACACCAGGTTTGCCACATCTTCGGGTTCCTGTGGACGGCCGAGCAGGATATTCCCGGAGAATTGTTTAAATGCATCACCCGGTTCCATATCGTCATAGTACTTCACCATCTCTTCGTCGATACGGTCCCACATTGCGGTGCCGGCAACTCCAGGGCAATAGGCATTGACGCGGATATTGTGCTTTGCCAGCTCCTTGGCCGAGGAATGGGTGAACGATTTAACGGCATGCTTTGTTGCCGAATAGGTGGAAAGCATTTCGTATGACTCATGGCCGGCGATGCTGCAGGCATTGATGATTTTCCCTTTGCTTTCCTGTTTGATGAATTGTTCGGCAGCGGCTTGGGTACCGAAAACCACACCGTTGACATTAATGGAAAACGCCCGGTTCAACTGGTTTTCATCCACATCCAGAAACGGCGTAACAACGTCGATTCCGGCATTATTGACAAAAACATCCAAGCCGCCGAAAGCATTCACGGCTTCCGCCACCAGCTTAAACTGATCGACGCGTTTTGACACATCCCCTTTGACTCCGATTGCGTCATAACCTTCATTCTTGAATTCCTCCAAAGTAGGATTCAGCAGCTCCTCGTTGATGTCATTCAAGACAATCTTAAAGCCGTCTTTTGCCAGGCGCTGTGCAATCCCTTTTCCAAGACCACCGCCAGAACCTGTAATGATCGCAACTTTTTCCATAAAACCCCTCCTCATAATTAGATACAACTTAGTTATAGCAATCTGAAATTTAAATAGCAAGAATATTTGCTTAACGTGGGTTTTGTCGCTTTTCGCTTGCGAAAAGCATGCAATATGGGGTTAAGGTTTTGACTATGGGTGGATGAGAGGGGCTTGCCTGACGGATATCCGCCGATGAGCGGTTATATCCGCCATTGAGGAAATATATCCGCCGTCAAAAAATTATATCCGCGCTCAGTATTTCGCACGCAAAAAAATTCGTTCTTTCGCTTGCGGAAGGGATTAATAACTATGCCAGAATAGAATAAAAATAATTATTTAGAAAATATATACAAATTAGTTTATATATTAAATAAAAAGGGAATCAAATTTATACTATATGCGAATTTTTTGATAAATCGCATCCAAGGAGGTGAAAATGTGAAGAAGAGCATGTTTTCATTCATAATAGGAGCCAGTTTGTTGATGGCTGCCCCTTTCATCGTCCATGGTGAAGATCTGGAAGGGAAAGAAGATGAAGAACGCAGCGGTTTACTTAGCGGGACCTTGAAAGTGCTTGGCGATACAGTTGGAAATGTTGGTGAGCAGGCCGGAAACTCGACTGGCGCCATTTTGGCAGAAACGACACAAAGCGTCGGCAAAACGGTGGAAGATGTGATTGATTTTACGGAAGGGACTGTGGAGAAATTAGCGGATCCTGTGGACAATAAAATTATCACCTCTACAGTAAAAGATGCCGGATCACTAGTGGAGAAAACAGTAGGGAATACGACGCCTGCAGTGAAAACAACGGTGAAGGAAGCCACTGGCACGGTAACGAAGACGACTTCGGAAGCGATTGGCGCGGTCGATAAAACGGTGGAAAATCTGCCCGCAGTTCCTGTCGTGACGCCGATCGTCAAAGAAGTCAACAAGACGGTGCAGAAAGTGACGCCAAGTGTACAGGATACTGTTGAAAAAACTGCGGATGCTGTCAATGAAGCAGTCGAAGTGGTAACGGATACGACCGAAAAAACGATTGAAGAAACAGTTGACGTTGTAGATGAAGTGGCGGATCTGCCGTATGAAGCAGAAAAACCGGCGACCGTCAAACCGGAAAATCCTGTCAACGAACAGCCTGCAAAGGAAGTTGTGTCACGCCCTGCAGTTCCGGTAACGCAGCCGCAAGCACCGCCTGCCCCGGAAGCTCCGGTGGAAAATGAACTTCCTATTGAAGACACGGTTCCGGTTGTGGGTCAGCCAGTGGTTGAAAATGCATCCTCGTCTGCGAGTCAGCCAGCTCTTGAAAACGTCATTCCGGCAACAGAGGCAGCAGTGCAGGAAAGACCTTCTCAGGAATCAACACCTGTTTTAATGGAAGAAGTTTCTGCACCACAGCCGATCGTTGAAAGCGACAGCGGCCAACCATCGACTGAAGCACCGGTTACTTCCGTAACTCAATTGCCGGTTGCTGAAAACGTAACGGACAATAATGCAGCCGCAGAAGAAACGTTCGAAACTTCAGAAACACCTATTTTCCCAGAGGAACAGGATGGTAAACACGCATTGGCAACAGTTCCTGTTCAGCCAAACGTGCCATCTCCTGCTCAGTCCGCGGGTTCATTTGCCGGACATAGTACAGATTTTGGCTACGGCACCATTACGCTGTCGGAAATTTTTAGAGGATCTGCTGAAAAGCTTTGGTATCACAAAAATAGCTATGCGATCATTCAATGGATTCATACCCCTTTGAGGAAGCCTCCCGAAACAACTCCTTTTTTATATGTGGCATAAACCATATTAAAAAAGGAGAGGAAAACTAATGAAAAAATCATGGATAACTTATACTGGAGCCGCTTTAGGAATTTTTGCAGCGATGAGCATCGCCCCTTCGTTCGCACTGGCTGGAGAAGATGATTCGGGTCTGCTTGATCTGAATGTTGAAGTGCTGGGGGAAAATGAGATTTTGGATGTTGAAGTAAATGACCTTCCGCTTTTGGGAGATGTCAATGTTGAAATTCCGACTGAACAAAATGAAGAGAAGTCTGGTGAAGGTATAAGTGAAGCTGCAGCAGTGATTTCACTTGAGGATTCCATTGCAGACGACGTAAACATTGAAGTTCTAACTGCAACGGAAACCACAGTTTCTGAAGAGTCTGCAGTTGTGGGTGTAACGGTTGAAGATGCGATTGTTGCGGAAGACGTGGCTGTGGAAGTACTGAAAGAAGAAAACTCTTCGACGGCAACAGAAACTGCATCTGAAGGAGCGGCAGGCGACGTGTCACTGGAAAAGACGCCAGTCGATGGAGTGGACATCGAAGTAGTGACCGACAAAGAATCTGCGACAGAAACTGGTGCAGCTGAAGAATCTGCGGTAGTGGGTGTAACGATTGAAGATGCGATTGTTGCGCAAGACGTGGCTGTGGAAGTACTAAAAGAAGAAAATTCTTCGATGGCGACAGAAACTGCATCTGAAGGAGCGGCAGTCGACGTGTCACTGGAAAATACGCCAGTCGATGCAGTGGACATCGAAGTATTGACCGACAAAAAATCTTCGACAGAAACTGGTGCAGCTGAAGAATCTGCAGTTGTGGGTGTAACGGTTGAAGATGCGATTGTTGCGGAAGACGTGGCTGTGGAAGTACTGAAAGACGAAAGCTCGTCAACGGCAACAGAAACTGCAGAAGAACAAGCTGCAGTTGATATTACCATTGACGAAACTATCGTTTCAGAACAAGTAAACGTAGAAGTATTGGTCGATAAAAATACGGAAGCCGCAGAAGAAAACAGTTTCCAGGCAGTCAGCCATATTGAATCAGCAGAGCTGCCTTTATTGGGTACCGTCCATGTGGGGCTTTTTGAAAATCAGGAAAGTGACACGGAAACTGGTTCTTCTGAAAACTCACATCTTCTGAATGTAGGCCTTACAGATGGTTTATTGGATGGATTGGATCTTTCTGTGCTGCCGAGCAGTCAAAATGCAAGCGGCGACAGTGCCGATCAATCGGATGCATTGCTGGGAGTGAACCTGGGAGATCTGCTTGTTGACGATCTTCAAGTGAATGTTCTGGAAAACAGCAGTTCGGTGAATGGCGACGATCAGCAACAAAGTCGCGACGCATTGGCCAGTATCGGTCTGACAGACAATAACCTGGGAGATCTGTCTTTGGATGTACTGCTTTCCGAATCAAATCAAAACGGTGACAGCCAATCAACGAACAGCGGATTGATTGAAGTCGCAAGTGAAGATTTACCGCTGCTCAATGATATCCACATCGGCGTATTGGACGAACATAACGCTTCTGACGGAGAAGAGAGTTCGTTCTCGGAAGGATTGGTGCAAGTCGATTTGATCTCTGATCTAGTTGATGAAATCGGATTGGATGTATTGACCCGTGAAGGGTTCACGAACAGTGACGGAACTTACGTGAAAGACAGTGGTGTATCGTTGGGAATAGCGGATGACTTATTGGGAGACATCGGAATCGATATCTTGGTGGAAGAGTCATTTATTGCTGCACCACCTGTAGTTGTGCCGGGTAATCCGGGTGGAGACACGCCAGGAGACACACCGGGAGACACACCTGGTGAGACACCAGGAGACACACCGGGAGAAACGCCGGGAGATACACCAGGTGAAGAAACGCCAGGCAATGACGGATCATTACCTGGAAATGATGGGAATGGAACAAACGGCGGCAATAATGGCAACAGCGGTTCAGGCGGCTCGAATGATGCCAATACGGATTCGGCTCGTGACTCGCTGGAAGGAATGACGGCATCAGCAGGTGGAGATTATTCCCGTCTGATGACTTCTGCATCGGCTGCTCCAACAGCTGCTTCAATGGACAGCGGTAATGATATGGGTGCTTCTTTACCGAAAACAGGAGGCCCGCTCAACAGCATGCTGATTATGCTGATGGCATTGGTTTTATTGGCAGGCGGAATCAGTATTCGCCGCTTTGCCTAAAGGAAGTTGCTTATGAAACGAGTGAAAAAGTGGATTGGAAATGGGCTGATTATGGCCGGCCTTGCCATGCTGATCATGCTGGCACTCGGCATGAAGACGACCCATGACCATCAAACGGGTTTAATCGAAGCTTTTGAAGCGGTGAAAACGGAAGCCAGTGTAGGCGCACCGGCTCAAACTGAAGCGGCTGGACTGCCCGACGGGGTAGAAGGCATATTGACCATTCCGGCCATTGAACTTCAGTCACCCGTTTTGCAAGGTGCCACACCGGACAATTTGAATCAGGCGCTCGGTGCTATCGAAGGGTTGAATCGTCCGGGGGAAATGAACGGAAGTTATGCAATCGCCGGGCATCAATCCCATGTCTTCGGACAATTTTTCAACCGGTTGGATGAACTGCAGATAGGTGAGCGTCTTGAATATGAAACGCTGGACGAAACCTTCAGCTTTGAAATCATTGACATTCAGATAGTGAAGCCGCAGGAAGTGGAAGTGCTCAATCCCCAAAAAGGAATGGCATTGCTCTCCCTCGTCACCTGCTATCCAGAAAACTCCAGTGAATTCAGACTGATTGTCCAGGCCAAACGAATAAACTAAAAAGAACCTTCTTCAAAAGCTGATCACTTTTGAAGGAGGTTTCTTTTATGGTGATGAATCAGCTGCAGCATCGGTTTTATCGCTTTTCGCCTGCGAAAAGCATGCAATATGGGGTTAAGGGGTTGAATATGGTTGGAGGAATAGGTCGTTTTGTGTTTTGGGAGTGGTTTTAGAGGGAGAGAGTGTGTGGGGAGGGGGTTGCCTGACGGATATCCGCCGATGGGAGATTATATCCGTCGTTGAGGAAATATATCCGCCGTCCAAAAATTATATCCGCGCTCAGCATTTTATTGAATGAAAAAACCAATTTTAAAGAGCATCGAAAAATTTCTCTCTATCTCGACTTCAATCCGGGTCAGCCCCACTCCTTTACACCAAATATCTCAGGCAAACGCGTTCCAACGTTTCCTTCCCCCTCAAATACGATAGAATAGGAAAGAGTTCATTTGACGAATTTAATTATATTGAAAAATTTAATGGATAAAAGACGAACTGAAAAGGATGGTATAGCAAAGTGAACAGATCCGTAGAGAATAAATTGAAAGAGATACTCGAAGTATTCAACAGTCTTCCAAATTGCAAGGTTGAACAGGATGAAGTCGATCGATTTTTAATTGCCAGCCATAAACCGGTTCCGTGGAGCGATTCGCTTGAGGAGGGGGACGTGAAGATGGCGCATAAAATCGGCTACATCACTCCTCATAAAGCAGCGTTGGGCCTCTATATCGATTTCCCGCATGATCATTTGG
Organism: Planococcus beigongshangi; assembly: GCF_016820495.1. Classification (GTDB taxonomy): domain Bacteria; phylum Bacillota; class Bacilli; order Bacillales_A; family Planococcaceae; genus Planococcus; species Planococcus beigongshangi. The sequence continues at coordinate 350,068 of NZ_JADHDU010000001.1, forward strand.
AGATTGACCAGCTCGATGACATCATCGATCCCGAATTTACATTGACTTATTATGAGCCGGGCACCAAGCCTTCAAACGTGAAAAGCTGGTGGCGCTTCCGGTCGGATGAGAAGTTCGACAGCCTCCACCTGGTTTTGAGAAAGACAGAGCTCGACTTGTACGATTTCAAGCGGGAAGAATGGGTGCAATTGATGAAAGAGATAACGGACGTTCATCAATAAAAATTAGAATCTGCCACACCGGAATCGCTAAGGAGATTCAGCGATTCCGGTGTGTTTTCGGTTTTGTCGCTTTTCGCTGGCGAAAAGCATGCAATATTGTTGTTTTGGTCCCGGGTTGGGGAAGATGTCGGCTTTGGAAGCTGAATATAGCAGGAATGGAGGGACGCGGAATAGCTGACTGGGCGGATATCCGCCATTGGAAGATTATATCCGCCGATGAGAGAATATATCCGCCGATGAGGAAATATATCCGCCGATGAGGGATTATATCCGCCGATGAGAAAATATATCCGCCGTCAAAAAAATATATCCGTCCTCAGCAATTTTTCCCACGCTCCGCCATATCAAAAACAGCCGATTCCAGGAGTAACCCTCCTGAAAGCGGCTGTTCTGCTATTCTGTATCCTCGTCATCACTCTTCCGAAGTTCGCGCTCTTTTTCCTCATCATCTTTCGGTTTGTAATCTTCCTTGTAAAAAGCCTGCTTGGCCCCTGAGATGATTTACTGAGCTGCATTTACATCCATTTCATCGCCCGTCAAGTCTTCATCCAGCTTCTTCTTATCGCTCATTCCGGCAGCTCCCTTCGATAAATCAGTTTGGTATTTCATTTCCTTGTAGGCTGATTGCATAAGCGCGCTTACTATTTACCGAAACCCATTACTATAACGGAATAACACTTCAAATAATAAGAATCACTAAATTTACTAAATCCAAATTTTCCTCCTATATTCATATTCCCCGAATTGTAATATTTCGCCGTTATACAAGAAATTTATATGGAATTCCTTTAATCCTGTTTAGCTCCATTTTTGGAAGGGAATTAGTTTTTATCTGAATTAATTATAGGGGGAAAACAATTGGAACGATTTTTAGAGGGAATCGCTGATTTTTCAGCATGGTTATGGGGCATTCCGCTCATCACCTTATTGCTGATCTCAGGTCTTTATATGACATTTAAACTTGGCTTTTTTCAATTCCGTTATTTTGGCTATATCATCGGACAAACATTCGGCAGAGTATTTAAGAAACCGAAAGGCGAAGGGACGGTCACGCCTTTCCAGGCGCTGACGTCCGCGCTTTCTTCCACGATCGGGGCGGCAAATATTGTCGGTGTGCCGGCGGCGATCATGTTCGGCGGACCCGGAGCGGTCTTCTGGATGTGGGTCATCGCGCTGATCGGCATGGCACTCAAATTTTCTGAGAGCGTACTGGCGGTTGAATATCGCGAGAAAAACGGCAACGGCGAATTTGTCGGCGGGCCGATGTATTACATGACGAAAGGCTTGAACATGAAGTGGCTGGGTATCTGGTTTTCATTCGCGTTGATGATCGAATTGATCCCGAGCATCATGGTGCAGGGGAATTCCATCGCCACGACAGTGCGGGCGACATTCGATATTCCCGTCTTATGGACGGGCATCATTACGGCCATTCTTGTTTCCATCGTCGTATTCGGCGGCATCAAACGCATCGGGAAGGTCACTGAAATTTTCGTTCCGTTCATGGCGCTAGTTTATGTAGGCGGAGCCGTGGTGATCCTGTTCATGAACGTCAGCGCCATCCCGGAATTCTTCATGCTGATTTTCGACAACGCATTTTCACCGGCACCCGTCATGGGCGGATTTGCCGGCGCAGCCATTGTCGAAGTCATTCGCTGGGGATTTGCCCGCGGCCTTTATTCGAATGAAGCCGGACTCGGTACAGCGCCTATCGCCCACGCAGCTGCCATGACGGACCATCCCGTCAGACAAGGCTTTTGGGCAGTCGTCGGCGTCGTCGTAGATACGCTGATCGTCTGTACGGCAACCGCGTTTGTAGTCCTGTCGTCCGGTGTCTGGACAGAAGAAGGGGCAATGGAAAATTCCTCCGCCTTGACAAGTCTGGCATTTGAATCCTATTTCGGTGAATTCGGCGCCATCCTCGTCACCGTCGCGCTGATATTCTTCGTCTTATCGACAATCCTCGTCGTCATCTTCTACGGGGCCAAACAGGCCGAATTCCTATTCGGCACGAAAGCGTCCTACGGCATGCAGGTGGTCTACATCCTGGCCGTCGTGCTGGGCGCGGTCGGCGCAGCAGAAGTGATCTGGGGCTTCCTCGACATCATGCTGGCGGCCATACTCATCCCGAACGTCATCGCCATCCTGTTGTTAAGCAATAAAGTCAAGGCATTGACGACCGAGTTCTTCACTTCCGATCAATACTATAAGAAAGACCGGAGAGAGAAGAAGGCGAAATCTTAACTGGATCTCTATTTATATAGAAGAAAGTTGAAATTAAGGGACGCTGTTTTCAGGAACCGTTGGGGTTTTTGGAGGCGGCTTCTTTTTTGTGTGGGGAAGGTTTTCGACGGCGTGGGCGGCGGATATCCGCCGATGAACGATTATATCCGCCGATGAGAAATTATATCCGCCGAGGAGCGATTATATCCGCCGATGAGAAGATATCTCCGCCGATGAGCGATTATATCCGCCATTAACAAAGACACCGCCCGGTTTTATCGCTTTTCGCCCGCGAAAAGCTTGCGACCAGGGTGTGGGAGTGAAAAGGAGACAGCCATGGGTATTGAAAGTAAATCGAAGGGGAGCGATAGGGGGAGAAAACGGCGTCGTCGGCGGATATCCGCCGATGAGCGATTATATCCGCCATTAACAAAGACACCGCCCGGGTTTATCGCTTTTCGCCCGCGAAAAGCATGCGACCAGGGTGTGGGAGTGAAAAGGAGACAGCAATGGGTATTGAAAGTAAATCGAAGGGGAGCGATAGGGTGAGAAAACGGCGTCGTCGGCGGATATCCGCCGATGAGAAAATATATCCGCCGGTGAAAAAATATATCCGCCATCAGCAAAAACACCGCCCGGGTTTTTCGCTTTTCGCTGGCGAAAAGCATGCAATATGGGGTTGGGGTTGGCAAGGAGGTGGTAGTGGGTTTTAAAGTAGAGCAAGGGGTAGTGATGGGGTGAGAAAACGGCGGCGGCGTGCGATGGGCGTGCGGCGACCGATATCCGCCGATGCGAGAATATATCCGCCACCCAAAACTCACCCACAAAAAAACACCGCTTATCAGGCGGCGCAACAACAAGCTAGTCCTTCAATCGGTAGCGGCGCGCTTTATTATCGCCGGAAACTACAAAATCATATTGCCGCAAAATCTTGTTGGCGACATTAGCTGACTCCAGCGAACAAAAATTCCGCAATTCTTTATTCGTGATCGAGTCATTCACGAAAGTGAAATATTCCTGCAGCGCAAAATGGTGCGCGGTCGTATTCTTGCTGCTGCATTTGCGGCAAATCCAATTCCGATGCCGCCGCACCATCAGATATTCGTGGCAATCCGCGCAGTAAACACCTTTCCGCAAATCCTCATAGCTGATCTGATAAGTTTTGCAAAGCGGCTTCCGGACATAAGGGCTATCATTCAATTCCAGCAAACGCCTGATTTTATTAATATTCAAAGGTGTGCGATCTTGAGGAATGGATTGCAGGAGGTCGTACAGATGCGCATTCATCTGGTAAATCTTACACAGCCGCGCCCCAGGCGGCTTCGAGTGGAAAATGCAGTTGGCAGCCGTATATACAATCAACCCAGTCACCTCCACGTCCAAGCCAAATTGCTTGAACCACAGCGTCAGAAACTGGATATTCTTCTTCAACTGATACACCGGGTCCTGCAGCACCAGCCGCTCACCCTTAGCATTTATGCGAATAAACTCGCCAGTCTCCCGATTGAAATACAGATCATCGCTGACATTTTTTGACTCCAAAATAACGACGCACTTCTCAGTGACGACGAGCCCATCGAATTGCGTCTGCCATTCGCCGAGCTTCAGGCCGATATCCCAAAGTGCAATATGCTCCTCTTCCAGATAAAACTCCCTAAACTGTTTCTGCAGCTTACTTTCCCCGCGTTCACCGGCAGTCTTCCGGTGATGCTGATTTTCCAGATACTTTCTCTGAGGATGCTCCTCAGGCAACCTGTTCATAAAAAATTTGATGGCCAGCGCCGGCGGCAAAAGCTCAATCTTCTCCTTAATAATCGTCACCCCTAACTCTAAAGTAAATAAATTATATCACTAAGAGTGATTTTAGTCAGAAAATTCTAAAATATATAGATGCGACAGGTTTAAAAGGAGTAGAGGGGAGTTAGCGGGGCATGGCTAGCGGCGTGTGGCGGCCGATATCCGCCGATGAGAGAATATATCCGCCATTGAGAAGATATATCCGCCGATAGCCTCGGCAGTCCCAATTATCTCCTCGAAAAACAGCAAAATCGAGAAAATGCCGCCACCGATCGAAGGTTTTGCACTTTCGCTTTTCGCGAAAGCGAAAAGCAACAAATCTGAAGTTGGTTTTGGGTTAAAAGTAGATCGGGGAGGAGTGACGGCGTGAGAAAACGTCGGCGTGCGGCGGCCGATATCCGCCGATGAGAAGATATATCCGTCGATGAGAGAATATATCCGCCGATGAGAAGATATATCCGTCGATGAGAGAATATATCCGCCGTCAAAAAATTATATCCGCCGATAGCCTCGGCAGTCCCAATTATCTCCTCGAAAAACAGCAAAATCGAGAAAACACCGCCACCGATCGATGGTTTTGCACTTTCGCTTTTCGCGAAAGCGAAAAGCAACAAATCTGAAGTTGGTTTTGGGTTAAAAGTAGATCGGGGAGGAGTGACGGAGTGAGAAAACGTCGGCGTGCGGCGGCCGATATCCGCCGATGAGAAGATATATCCGTCGATGAGAGAATATATCCGCCGATGAGAAGATATATCCGTCGATGAGAGAATATATCCGCCGATGAGAAAATATATCCGCCATCACCCAACCCAACCCACACCCCCACAAAAAAGGCCAGAAAGCGCACGCGCTTTCTGGCCTCCCCCTTACTTTAAAACAACCCCATCGCCGATCCATCATCCCCGACATCCATCTTCAATGCCGCCGGCTGCTTCGGCAGACCCGGCATCGTCATGATGTCGCCCGTCAGGCATACCAGGAAGCCGGCGCCAAGTTTCGGCAGAATCTCTCGGATCGTCACCGTGAATCCTTCCGGCCGGCCGAGCAGTTTCGGCTGATCCGACAAGGAGTATTGTGTTTTTGCCATGCAGATCGGCAATGCGTCCCAGCCGTATTTCTTCAACTCGACCAGCTGCTTCTGCGCCTGATCGGTTAATTGTACATCTGCTCCGCCGTACACCTTCTGCACGATCGTCCGCAATTTTTCTTCAACGGAATCTGTTTCGTCGTATAGATGGGTGAAATTCTTAACACGCCCCAATTCCTTCTTCACCAACGCGGCCAATTCCAGGCCGCCCGCGCCGCCTTGTTCCCATACATTCGTCAACGCAATCGCCACGCCGGCCGACGCAGCCCACGCCATGATTTCCGCAATCTCTGCATCACTGTCCGTCACAAATCGGTTCAGTGCCACGACCGGCTCGATGCCGAACTGGCGGATCGTGTCCACATGCTTCGCCAGATTCACCATCCCGCGCCGTACTGCATCCGCATCTTCTTCGCCGAGCAGCGATTTCTCAACGCCGCCGTGCATTTTCAGCGCCCGCACGGTTGCCACGATCACAACGGCATCCGGGTGGAATCCGCCTTTACGCGATTTGATATGCATGAATTTTTCGGCACCCAGATCTGCGCCAAATCCCGCTTCCGTCACCACAATGTCCGCCAGCCGCCGCGCCGTGTTCGTTGCCATCAGCGAGTTGCAGCCATGCGCGATATTCGCAAACGGTCCTCCGTGGATGATGGCGGGCGTGCCTTCGATCGTCTGCACCAAATTGGGTTTGAACGCCTCTTTAAGCAATAAAGTCAGAGCTCCTTCAACACCCAGATCGCGCACAGTGATCGGCAAACGGTCATATGTATAGCCGATCACCATCTGCGCAAGGCGCTCCTTCAAATCAGCCAGCGACGTCGCGAGGCATAGCACCGCCATGATTTCAGATGCCACGGTGATATCGAAACCGTCCTGCCTTGGAATCCCTTGGCCCGGTCCGCCGAGCCCGATCGTGACTTGGCGAAGTGCACGGTCATTCATATCAAGTGCGCGTTTCCAGGTGATCCGCCGGGGATCGATCTGGAGCGCATTGCCCTGGTGAAGATGATTGTCGATGAAAGCGGCCAGCGCATTATTGGCGGAAGTGATGGCATGGATGTCGCCGGTGAAATGCAGGTTGATGTCTTCCATCGGCAGCACCTGCGCAAATCCGCCGCCGGTCGCGCCGCCTTTGACACCCATGACAGGGCCGAGGGAAGGCTCGCGCAATGCGACAACCACCTTTTCATCCATTTGATTGAAGGCATCAGCCAAACCGACTGTCACCGTCGATTTTCCTTCGCCGGCCGGAGTCGGGCTGATCGCCGTCACCAGCACCACTTTTCCGAGCGCCGTCGCAGGCGGCAGTGCATTGGCATCAATTTTCGCTTTGTATTTTCCGTATAACTCAAGCGCCTCGTCTGGAATCCCGGCTCGTTCGGCTATTTGCTGGATGGGTAAAATCTTCGCTTCTGAAGCAATCGTCAAATCCGTAAAGGCCATTCATTTCCCCAACTTTCAATTTTTTCTTCTATTATAACCTGACAGCCAAACGGAATAGAATCAAACCGGTCTTTTTCCAGCAAAAACTCTGACTGCATAAAAAGGGTTTGGGTTGTTGGTTTTGAAGGAGAATGATAGAAGGGAGAGTGGATGTTAAAAAGTTGTTTTTTTTAGTGGTTATTTGTTTGCGAGAGAGGCTTAAAGTCGCAGGAGATTGGGTTTTGAGATTATATCCGCCGATGAGAAAATATATCCGCCGTCGCGTAAAATCGCCTGGGTTTTTTGCTTTTCGCCTGCGAAAAGTATGCAGAATCCGACTTGGCATGAAGTATACGACTCTATGGGGAAACCAAATAAATCCAAAAGAATAAACCGCCGGAAAAACTCCCGGCGGTTTAAAAGTGATCGATCACTGATTTAGTTTACCTTTTTCATTTTCTCTTCTTTTTCCAGATCCTGCAGAAGTTTTTCGCCTTCGATATCGAGGTCCGGCAGAAGCTTATCCAGCCACTTCGGCAAATACCAGATTTTGTCGCCGAACATGGACATGACGGCTGGCACGAAAATCATGCGGATCAGGAATGCGTCGATCAGGATACCGAACGCCAGGGCAAATCCGATCTGCTTGATCATGATGTCATCTGTGAAGATGAATCCGGTGAATACGGAAACCATGATCAAGGCAGCAGCGACCACAACTTTACTCGCTGTTTTATAGCCGGTGACGATTGCCCGGTCGCCTTTTTCACCGTGGATATAGGCTTCGCGCATCGAAGATACGAGGAAGACCTGGTAATCCATTGCAAGTCCATACAATATACCTGTCACCAGGATCGGGATGAAGCTCAATAACGGGCCACCCGTGTCGATCCCGAATACAGATCCCAGCCAGCCCCACTGGAACACGGCAGTCGTAGCACCGAATGTCGCCATGATGCTGAGCAGGAAACCGGCAGTTGCTTTGATTGGAATAAGGATGGAGCGGAACACGACCAACAGAATGAGAAGGGACAGCACCACGATGATCGCGATGTAGATCGGGAACACTTCAGACAATTTCTCCGAGATGTCGATATTGATCGCGGTCAGCCCGGTCACACCGATTTCAGCATTCGTGTCTTCGGTGGCTGCTGCGTCTGTGCGCAGGCTCTCCACCAATTCTTTCGTCGCATCGTCCGTCGGTCCTTCAGTCGGGATGATCGAAATGATCGCAATCGTCCCGTCTTCATTGAATCCGCCCGGAGTCACTTCCGCTATCCCATCAAACTGTGAAATGTTGGCGAGCAATTGGAAGTATTCCTCCGGATTCACTGCCGCTGCGTCCTGGTCTTTCGCAACGACTAATAACGGACCGTTTGAGCCTTCACCGAATCGATCGGAAATGATGTCATAACTTTGCCGCGTCGGTGTATCTTCATTGGCGCTTTCGCCTGAAGGCATGCCCAGGTTCATCTGTGTGACCGGAATCGCAAGCGTACCAAGGACGGCGATGACAAGCAGCACTGCGACCCATTTCATTTTCAAAAGGGTTGTAATCCAGCCTTGGGCAAAGCTCCGTGTGGAAGCTTTTTTCGCTGCTTCTTTATTTCTTGCTTTCACTGTCACAATCCGTTCACCGATCAGCCCGAGCAAGGCCGGGAGAAGGGTCAACGCGACGAGCACGTCGATCAGGACAGTCAGCGCGGCGACGATCGCCATGCTGCTAAGGAATGAAATACCGATGATCACAAGTCCGCTTAACGCGATGATGACAGTCAGTCCGGCGAAGAATACCGCGCTGCCTGCTGTACCGATCGCACGGGCAGCCGCTTCTTTAGCGGACAATTTCTTCTCGATGATCAAATTCCGCTGTCTGTTGACGATGAACAGGGCATAGTCGATTCCGACAGCAAGCCCGATCATGAGAGCGAGTACCGGTGTCAGCGAGTTGATCTCGAACATACTCGACAAAGCTAATGTTCCGCCGACACCTGCGCCGACGCCGATCAATGCGACGACAAGCGGCAAACCGGCTGCGATCAGTGAGCCAAGAGTGAGGACCAGAATAACACCGGCAATCACGAGGCCGATGATTTCATGTGTGCCGCCGATCGGAATATCCACGCCCTGCAGCGTGCCCGTCGGGATGACGGTAATGGAAGAATCTTCTTCCGAAACGGCCGCGGCATCAGCGAGTTCTTCGCGTTCCGCTTCACTCAGATCTTCCGCTGTTTTCGTCAGCTGGAATTGGAAGAGGGCAACCGTGCCATCCTCTGATATCTTGACGCCAGGGACCGGCATCTCCTGTACGACGAACGGGCGATGGCTGACTTCTGGAAGCGGAAGCTGGCTCAGCATGCCCTGCAGTTCCTGCATCTGCGCCATCGCAGCAGGATCCTGCAGCATTTCCATCGGATTTACGACGTGATCCAATGCATAAATTTCGTTCGCCGCCATTGCAAGTGCTGCGGCATTTGCCGGATCGTCAATCGTTTCCCCCTCCGGAACTTCAAAAAGATAACTTCCCTGACCACCGGATACGGCAGGATATTCTTCCGCCAGCTCATCAAGGACATCCTGTGCGGCGGTTCCGTCAATCCGGGTTTCGGAACTCATGTTCACGCCATTCGTTACAATTCCCCCGATGATGACCGCCAAAATGATCAGCCATGCGGCAATGAAAAGCCAAGGCTTTGAGTATGCAGTTTTTCCTATGTTGTATAAAAGTCTCGACACATGTGCAACTCCGTTCTTTAATTGGAATAAATCTTACTTGAATCCTTTGCGTAAGTGGGCAAAAACAATATCCATATACTGATTGAATTCATTGCCTGCTTCGTTTTCTTCATCTTCCGGTAAATTGACATCGAAACTCCCGTCAATGACCGGAAGGACGGCACCGAATACCGCACCCATCAGAATCGGATAATATTCTTCCGGATAATCGCTGCCATACGCATCCGCAATGCCGCGGGCTGCAAAATCCTGCATCTCCATCAGCGCGCCGGTGACATACAGCCGGAGCGTCGGGTGTTCCCGTGACAATGAAATCAGCCCTTTCAGCCGCTTCAATTTGTTGATGGTGAAGCTCCGCCGGATAAAAACTTCGATCGTACTCAGCGGCGTATGGTCTTTCAGCGAAAATGAAAACTGGTCGCCCGGCTCCATATAATCATTCAGGCTCAAGGAATTCGCAATCGCATCTTCCTTGCACGTGAAATAATTGGCGAACGTCCGCCGCGAGTAGCCGGCTTTCACGCCGATATCCTCCACTACAAACCCATCTACACCGTGTTCGACTGCCAGTTGGAAAGCAGCTTCAGCCAAGGCTTGCCGGGTGGCTACCTTCTTCTTATCACGCAACCCATGGTCTGACATATCCTCACCTCATTTTAAAATACTTTAAAGTTATATCACAAAAATGCACAAAGGGCAATTTTTCCCTTTGTGCATTTTGGGGTTTTATTTGTTTACGGCTTTAATGGGAGACTGAAGCAGAAAGAAGCATCAGCCCGCCCGTCAAAAACTAGGGTAATAAGGCATCCGGATTAAGTCTCGCAAACTTGAAATCGGCTCTTCTATAAGAAAAATTGCTTCTATATAATAGCTCCGCCGATGAGAAGACATATCCGCCGATGAGCAAATATATCCGCGATGAGCAAAATGACGGCAGGTTTTGTCGCTTTTCGCTTGCGAAAAGCATGCAATATGGGTTTGGGTTTGCGGAAAGCGGTTGCTGGTTTTTAGAAGTAGGGTGCGGAGAAGTAATGGGGAGAGAGGCGGCTTGGGCGGCGGATATCCGTCGATGAGCAAATATATCCGTCGATGAGAAATTATATCCGCCGATCAGCAAAATGACGCCAGATTTTGTCGCTTTTCGCTTGCGAAAAGCATGCAACATGGGTTTTGGGGGGAGAAAAGCGGTTAATTGGGTTTTAGAAGTAGGTTGCGGAGGAGCGATGGGGGGAGAGGCGGCTGGGGCGGCGGATATCCGTCGATGAGCAAATATATCCGTCGATGAGAAATTATATCCGCCGATCAGCAAAATGACGCCAGATTTTGTCGCTTTTCGCTTGCGAAAAGCATGCAACATGGGGTTTGGGGGGAGAAAAGCGGTTAATTGGGTTTTAGAAGTAGGTTGCGGAGGAGCGATGGGGTGAGAGGCGGCTTGGGCGGCGGATATCCGGCGCTGAGCGAATATATCCGCCGATCAGCAAGATGACGCCAGGTTTTGTCGCTTTTCGGTTGCGAAAAGCATGCAATCTGGGGTTGGGGGTGGAGAAAAGCGCTTATGGGTTTTTAGAAGTAGGTTGCGGAGGAGCGATGGGGTGAGAGGCGGCTTGGGCGGCGGATATCCGGCGCTGAGCGAATATATCCGCCGATCAGCAAGATGACGCCAGGTTTTGTCGCTTTTCGCTTGCGAAAAGCATGCAATCTGGGTTTGGGGGTGGAGAAAAGCGGTTATTGGTTTTTAGAAGTAGGTTGCGGAGGAGTAATGGGGAGAGAGGCGGCTTGGGCGGCGGATATCCGTCGATGAGCAAATATATCCGTCGATGAGAAAATATATCCGCCGATGAGAAAATATATCCGCCGATGAGAAAATATATCCGTCGATGAGCGAATATATCCGCCGATGAGAAATTATATCCGCCGATCAGCAAAATGGCGCCAGGTTTTGTCGCTTTTCGCTTGCGAAAAGCATGCAACATGGGTTTGGGTTTGCGGAAAGCGGTTATTGGGTTTTAGAAGTAGGTTGCGGAGGAGAAGTGGGGAGAGAGGCGGCTTGGGCGGCGGATATCCGTCGATGAGCGAATATATCCGCCGAGGAGAAATTATATCCGCCGATCAGCAAAATGACGCCAGGTTTTGTCGTTTTTCGCTTATGAAAAGCAGGCAATCTGGGGGTTGCCCTAAGTTTTGAAGAGGATATAGGGAGGCTGTCATTTTAAATCAAGATCAGCAAGCTTGCGAGCGGCGTTTTGTGAGGGTTTTCAGGGGGGAAAAGAAGATATCGGCCGTCAGAAAAAGATAGCAGCCTTTCAGCTATCTCCGTTAAAGCTTCGCAACCCGCGCGAAATACGCTATACTAAAAAACGTATTAAAAAAACATAAAAATATCAGAGGAGGCAACTATGACCGACACCCCGATATACTTCTTCAGAAAGATTTCATTCATTGCCATCATCTCGATCCTGTTCTTGGCGTTTACAGCAACGACATCGCTGGCGGCGCCGTCGTTCAAGGACGTGCCGAAAGACTATTGGGCCTACACGGAAATCACTGAACTGGCGGAAAAAGGAATCATCAAAGGCAAACTCGATGGAAGTTTCGCACCAGTGGAACCTGTCACACGCGCGCAGAGCGCGATGATGATCGTGCGGGCACTTGGTATTCCGACAGCCGGCAAGCCGAATCCGAATTTCAGCGATGTGAATCGAAATACTTCCGGCTATGCCGAAATTGCGGCGCTCGTCGATATGGGCGTCTTCATGAAAGCGGAGAAGTTCAATCCCCTGCAGCCTGCTTCACGGGCTCAGATTTCAAAAATTCTTGTCGCCGCGTTTGAGCTGCAAGGAAGCAGCAGTAAAGTAAATGCGTTCAGGGATGTGCCGAAGAACGAATGGTTTTACCCGCATGTTGATAAGCTCGTGGCGAACTCCATTACAACCGGTACATCACCAACCACTTTCAGTCCATATGATAACGTCACCCGCGTACAGATGGCTGCTTTCATCCACCGGATACTTGAAGCCCAGGATCCATCAGCCCTGGACGGCGAAACGGCAATGATGGCTGAAGTTCTTACTTTAGTCAATCAGGAACGGGCAAAAGTCGGCGCACCGGCATTGGCGCTTCATACGGGATTGCAGCGTGCGGCGTTGCTCAAGTCGAAAGACATGGCGGATAAGAATTATTTCGACCACCAATCCCCGACGTACGGCAGCCCGTACGATCTGCTTCGATCACAGGGAATTTCCTTCAGCGCTGCAGGCGAGAATATTGCTGCGGGCCATCGTACCGCTGAAAGCGTCATGGAAGGCTGGATGAACAGCCCGGGGCACAGAGCGAATATCTTAAGCAGCGACTTTACACATATCGGCATTGGAATTTACAGAGGCGGTTCGTATGGGATCTACCATACCCAGCTTTTCATCCGACCTTAATCGTTAAAAGCCGTTTCAGCAGTGAAATGGCTTTTATTTTTGTACTATAGCGATTTGACTATAACGTCGCATTTCGGTATTCTTAACAACTATGTAATAAAAAAAGTTTAATGGAGGCAATATGAAGAAAGCAACGAAAGTATTTTATATCACATTCGCGCTCGTAATATTAACCGTCCTGATCGGGGTTGCCGCGCCGGAACTGTTTGAACGGACAACCGGCAATATCCGCAATTTCATCAACACTGCCTTTGGCTGGTATTATCTGGTCATCATGGCCGTTTTATTGATCCTTGTTTTTGTTATCATTGTCAGCCCCTACGGCAAAATCCGTCTCGGTAAAGACCGTGACCGGCCGGAGTTTTCAATGATCACGTGGCTGGCCATGCTGTTTTCAGCTGGGATGGGAATCGGCCTGGTGTTTTACGGAGCATCCGAACCGCTATCGCATTTCGCGGTCCAACCGGCGACTGCCGAGGCCGGCACCGATGAAGCGTTCAAGGAATCCCTTCAGCGCACGTATTACCACTGGGGGATCCACGTCTGGGCCATGTACGGGATCATCGCATTATCCCTGGCCTTTTTCCAATTCCGGAAAGGTGCACCCGCATTGATTTCTTCCACATTGAGACCGATCTTCGGTGACCGTGTGAATGGGCCGCTCGGAACGGTGGTCGACATCCTGGCCGTGTTCGCAACGGTTTTCGGTGTCGCCACTTCGCTCGGGCTTGGCGCCATCCAGATCAACGGGGGCCTCGCGTACCTGTTCGATATCCCGCAGACGTCATGGATGCAATTGCTGATCATTGGCGTCGTCACTCTCCTGTTCATCATTTCCGCCTGGTCGGGACTGAATAAGGGAATAAAATATCTGTCGAACACCAATATGGTGCTGGCAGTCGTCCTGTTATTGCTCGTCGTGATCCTGGGGCCAACGCTACTGATCATGAATATGTACACAGAAACATTCGGCGCTTACATTCAGAACCTGATCAGCCTGAGTTTCGAGACGGCGCCGCTGAATGCTGAAAATCGCGGCTGGCTTGACGGCTGGACGATTTTCTACTGGGCATGGTGGATTTCATGGGCACCATTTGTCAGCATGTTCATCGCACGTGTCTCAAAAGGCCGTACCATCCGTGAATTTTTAATCGGCGTGGTACTGGTACCGACGCTTTTCGGTTCGTTCTGGTTTGCCGCTTTCGGCGTTACTGCAGTCGATATGCAGAAAAGCGGGATCGACCTGACCGGGCTTGCGATTGACCAGACCCTGTTTGGCATGTTCAATGAAATGCCGATGGGAATGCTGTTGTCGATTCTGGCTATTTTACTGGTCAGCACGTTCTTCATCACCTCTGCCGATTCGGCGACTTTCGTTCTGGGGATGCAGTCGACGAACGGTTCACTTCTGCCAAGCAATCAAATCAAAGTTCTTTGGGGCGTTGCACAATCGATGGTTGCTGCAATCCTCTTGTGGGTCGGCGGTTTGGAAGCTGTGCAAAATACGATCATTGTTGCAGCGCTGCCATTTTCCGTCGTCATGATCCTGATGGTAGTGGCTCTCTTCAAAGCGCTGAATGCAGAAATGGCTTTGATGAAAGGGAAATAAAAACAGTTTTGCTGCATTAGATGCATAAAAAATGATTGCCTTTGATGCCTGTACTTTATCTCTTTTCAGTGAATGGAGATGACGGAACGGGTCAGGGGCAGTCATTTTTTATTTTCTATACAAGCTCTACCCATCCCATCTTAATCGCATGGACAACAGCTTGCGTCCGGTCATTCAGGTCCATTTTCTTTAATATGGTAGAAACATGGTTTTTGACAGTTTTCTCACTGATACTCAAAACTTCACTTAATGATTTATTGGTATGGCCTTCCGACATCAGCTGCAGGATTTCTGCTTCCCTGTAAGTCAGCAGATGGTAAGGACGCCGAATTAAGGATTGGATATAGGCATCCTCGGTTTCACGAGGGATAAGTTTCATATATTCAGCTAAAAATCCGGCTAAAAGATCCGGATGTAAATAAAATCCGCCTTTGACCACCTCTTTAATCGCTGCAGCAATCGAATCTGCCTCCATTTTTTTCAATAGATAACCCACCGCTCCAGCTTTAAAAGCTTTCAGCACCGCATAGGAATCATCAACTACCGAAAAAAGAAGAACGGCCGCTGAGGGATATTGCTGAATGAGGCCCTCCAATGCCTGAACGCTACTTTTGTCCGGAAGATTGAATTCCAGCAGGACAATATCCGGTCTATGCCGCTCATATAAAGGAGCGAGCTGATCCCCATTTTCCCCTTGAGCTACAATATGCAAATCAGGATCCATCTCCAAGATCCGCTTTAACCCTTCCCTGAAAAGGGGGTGCGGATCCACAACCAATATGTCGATTTGTTTTTGAGAGAGCTTCACAAATATAAAACCTCCAGTTCTTTTATGCTACTATTAATATTACTTAATACCTATTCCTCTATTTTAGACTAATAAACCTATATTGTTGCCATTTTCTATCAAATAATTGGTTGGTAATAAAATAATATAGTTTTTTTCGCTTTTTCAAATCGTAAAGATGAGGTGAGAAGAGGGTATGGCGGCGGATATCCGCCGTTGAGAGATTATATCCGTCGATAAGCGAATATATCCGCCGATGAGAAAATATATCCGTCGATCAGCAAAATGACGCCGGGTTTGTCGCTTTTCGCTGGCGAAAAGCATGCAATATGGGTTTTGGGGTTGGAGAAAAGCGGTTATTGGGTTTTAGAAGTGGGGTACGGAGGAGCGATGGGGTGAGAAAGGAGCTTCGTCGGCGGATATCCGCCGATCAGCAAAATGACGCCGGGATTGTCGCTTTTCGCTGGCGAAAAGCATGCAATCGAGCCCGCCCCGGATTGCAAAACCCCACTAATGGGTATGGGTAGTAGAGACCAAACAATAATCACGATAAGAAGGTGCCCAAGATGAGAGTGAAAAAAGCGATTATCCCGGCAGCGGGACTCGGGACCCGTTTCCTGCCTGCGACCAAAGCGATGCCGAAAGAAATGCTGCCGATTGTGGATAAGCCGACCATCCAATACATAGTGGAAGAAGCGATTGCGTCCGGGATCGAAGACATCATCATCGTGACCGGGAAAGGGAAGCGGGCTATTGAAGATCATTTCGACCATGCTTTCGAATTGGAGGAAACTTTGCTCCGTAAAGGCAAGACTGATATGCTGGATTCCGTTTTACAGACCTCGAGCGTCGAAATCCATTATATCCGCCAGAAGCAGCCGCTTGGTTTGGGGCATGCCATCTGGTCGGCGCGGAAATTTATCGGCGATGAACCTTTTGCCGTGCTACTCGGCGATGACATTGTTGAGAATGACGCGGAGCCTGGCCTTCTTCAATTGGTGGATCAATTCAATAAAACAGGCCAAAGTGTCATCGGCGTCAAACAGGTATCGGAAGAAGATACACAGCGCTACGGCATCATTGATCCGGGAGCGATTGATGGAAAACTGATCGATGTCAATAAATTCGTGGAAAAACCCGAGCCAGGAACGGCTCCTTCAAATTACGCCATTATGGGGCGCTATGTGCTGACGCCGGAAATCTTCAAGTTTTTAGCTGAACAGGAACCGGGTGCCGGTGGAGAAATCCAACTGACCGATGCCATCCAAAAATTGAATGAAGTGCATTCTGTCTCCGCCTATGAATTCGATGGCCGCCGGTTCGATGTCGGTGAAAAATTCGGGTTCATTGAAACGACGATCGAGTTTGCGTTGAAGCGTCCGGAGCTGAGAGGGCAGTTGCTTCAGTTGTTCAGAGAGAAGCTGGATGAGGAAGAAAGAAATAAATAATAACCCAAAAGGTGCAATGCGGATATCCTCCCGCACTGCACCTTTTTCCATCCTCCACAAGTTCAATTCACCAACGCCGCTTCAAAAAACTCCTTATATAACTCCTGCAAGATTTTCGTCTCATCCTGTTTCAATACGCCGAATACCAGACTGACTTCGGATGAACCCTGGTTGATCATTTCGATATTGGCGCCGGTCCGGGCGATGGCAGTGGCAGCGCGGGCGGCTAGGCCCGTCGTCAGTTTCATGCCTTCGCCGACCAGCACGACCATGGAGAAATCTTTGCGGATATAGACTTCGTCGGCGTGCAATTCGGATTTGATGCGGCCGGTGATGCGCGCTTCTTTTTCGGGAGTCAACCGGTGGCTGCGGATGATGACGGATAAATTATCGATGCCGGACGGAATATGTTCATACGAAATTTCGTCATCTTCCAGAATCTGCAACAGTTTCCGGCCAAAACCGATTTCCCGGTTCATCAGATACTTGCTCACATACAAGGTGGAAAAACCGCTGTCGGCTGAAATTCCCGTCACCGGACGCCGGCTGTAATCGCGCTCCGCGACTATCATCGTGCCGGGAGCGGAAGGGTGGTTCGTGTTCTTGATGCAGACAGGGACGGATGCTTTGAAGGCAGGCATCAGGGCTTCGTCATGAAAAACGGCAAATCCCGCATAGGCGAGCTCGCGCATTTCCCGGTATGTCATGGAGTCGATTTCAACCGGATTTTGAATGATATGCGGGTTCGCCGCAAACACACAATCGACGTCCGTGAAGTTTTCGTATAAATCGGCTTTTACAGCTGCCGCCAATATGGAACCGGTGATATCCGATCCACCGCGGTCGAATGTCCGCAGGACGCCGTCTGCCGTGTAGCCGAAAAATCCGGGGAATACGTGGATCGTCTCAGAATCCTCTAGCGCCGCGAGCCGCTCATATGATTCCGGCAGCGCCTGTGCCCGTTCCGGCAGATCATTCACGACCAGTCCGGCATCCTGCGGATTGAGATAAGCGGCTTTCATCCCGAGCGAAGTGAAGTACGCGGCGATCAGCTTTGCCGAATTGTCTTCACCGCTCGCTTTGATGCAGTCCATATAAAGTTCTTCATTGGATTTATCCCCAGCCAGCCGGTTCAGCAGGTCGATTTTAATCGAATCAAGGATGGCACCGTCCAGATTCAATCCGTCTGCAATTTCGGAATAGCGTTCCCACACCCGCTTCAGCGGCGCTTCCACCGCTTGGCCGGCAAGTGCGGCCTGGCCAAGGCTGATCAGCAGGTCCGTCACTTTGATATCCCCGACGAACCGTTTGCCGGGAGCGGAGACGACGACGATTCTGCGGCTTGGATCGCTTTGGATGATCGCCGTCACTTTTTGGATTTGCTGGGCACTTGCTACGGAAGTGCCGCCGAATTTACATACCTTCATAAGATCAAATCCTATCTTTTATTAATTGTTTAAGGGTTGTTTAAAGATTAATATAATACTATAATGTCCATGTACATAAAACAAATGTATTTTTACAGTGTACATAGTACAGGGGGGATCGTCAATGAAAAATGCAATTTCAATCGGATTATTAGGGTTTGGCACAGTCGGTCAGGGAGTCGCAAAAATTCTGCATCAGCACCAGCAGGATTTGAACCATAAATTAGGCGCAGAAGCGATCATCAAAAGAGTGCTGATTAAAGATAAGAACAAAGAGCGGATTACCACACTTGATCCTTCCGTCTTTACTGTTGATATAGATGAAATCCTGAATGACCCTTCCATCGATATCATCGTCGAAGTGATGGGCGGCATCCAGGAAGCGGAAGCTGCGATTGAAGCGGCATTGAAATCCGGTAAGCAAGTCGTGACAGCCAATAAAGATGTGATGGCGGAATCGGGCAATGAGTTGATGAAACTGGCTGATGAACAGAAATGCGACTTATTCTATGAAGCAAGTGTGGCTGGCGGCATTCCGATCATCCGGACATTGCAGGATGGCCTAGCATCCGACCGCATCACCAGTCTGATGGGCATCGTCAACGGTACGACGAACTTCATCCTGACGAAAATGAAGAAGGAGAATATGACTTACGATGATGCGCTGGCTGAAGCGACGCGACTCGGCTATGCGGAAGCTGATCCGTCTGCAGATGTAGACGGTTTGGATGCTGCCCGGAAAATGGTCATCCTGTCTTCCTTGGCATACTCGACAGTTGTCGATCTTGCAGATGTGCGTGTGCGCGGCATGAAGGAAATCCGTGACGGCGATTTGGAACTCGCTGCTCAGTTCGGCTATACGATGAAAATGCTCGGCTCCTCCAAAAAGGATGAGGCCGGAATCGAAGTGGCAGTGGAGCCGGTTTTGCTTCCGGATTCTCATCCGCTCGCATCAGTCAACAACGAATTCAACGCTGTTTATATCCACGGGGATGCAGTAGGCGAAACGATGCTTTACGGTCCCGGCGCCGGTTCACTGCCGACCGCGACATCGGTCGTATCGGATATTATGGCAGCCTGCCGCAATCTCCAGCTCGGAGTCAACGGCAAACGTGGCCATGCGCCGCAGCATGAACGGGTCCTCAAACCGGACAGCCATTGTGATGCGAACTATTTCTACCGGCTGCTGATTAAGGATGAAGTGGGCGTGCTGGCCCGTATCACTAATATTTTCAGCCATCAAAATGCCAGCCTCCAGTCGGTCATGCAGCATCCGTCAGAAACTGGAGACCACGCAGAATTGATTTTATTGACCCATCGGATTTCAAGGCAGCAGCATCTGAATGTTATTGGAAAATTGGAAGGCATAGCTGAAATCATCAGCCATTACCGCGTTGAAGGGGAGGAATCAGCATGAGATGGCCAGGACTGATCGAACAATATAAAGAATGGCTGCCGGTGACAGAAAAAACGCCGGCGCTCACGTTGCAGGAAGGAAACACGCCGCTGGTCCACCTGGAGAAATTATCCGCAGAATGGGGCATCCGCTTATATGCGAAACTGGAAGGGGCAAATCCGACAGGCTCTTTCAAAGACCGTGGCATGGTGATGGCGGTGGCGAAAGCGAAAGAAGAAGGCAAAACGGTGCTGATCTGTGCATCCACCGGCAATACTTCCGCGTCCGCTGCAGCATACGGTGCGCGGGCAGGCATGCGGACGATCGTCGTCATCCCGGAAGGACGCATCGCCCTCGGGAAATTGGCGCAGGCTAAAATGTACGGCGCTGAAATTCTGGAGATCAAAGGGAATTTCGACGAAGCGCTGCGGATGGTGAGGGAAGTCGGACAGGAAGCGGGCATCGCGCTCGTGAACTCGGTCAATCCGTATCGCCTGGAAGGGCAGAAAACGATTGCGTTCGAAGTGATCGACCAATTGGGGGCTGTGCCGGACATCTTCGCACTGCCGGTCGGCAATGCCGGCAACATCTCTGCGTCCTGGAAAGGGTTCAGTGAATATGCGGCGAGAACGGGGACGAAACGTCCGGAACTTCTTGGTGTGCAGGCGGCAGGAGCGGCACCGATCGTCCATAAGAAAGTCGTCGACAATCCCGAGACTGTAGCGACAGCCATCCGCATCGGCAACCCGGCGAGCTGGCAATTGGCACTCGGTGCACTGGAGGAGTCGTCCGGAACTATATTGGCGGCGACGGATGAAGAAATTCTGGAAGCGTATCAACTGCTCGCATCAACTGAAGGGGTTTTCGCAGAGCCCGCATCCTGTGCTTCAATTGCGGGGATCAAAAAGCAGGTGGAAAACGGCTTGCTCGCAAAAGGGGCGACTGTTGTGGCGGTGTTGACGGGCAATGGCCTGAAGGATCCGGAGACGGCAATTTCCGTCAATGAACAGAAGGCGATGCTGATGCCGGAAGATATGGAGCGGTTTTGGGAGGAGTTAAAGAAAGGGGTGGAGGTATGAGCGGTAAAGCCTTTTCGGTAAAAGTGCCGGCATCCACTGCCAATTTAGGTCCAGGCTTCGATTCAATTGGTCTGGCGCTTGACCTTTACTTGACTGTGCATGTCTCAGGAGCGTCCGTTCCATCGGTTGAATATCTGGATGAAAATTATAGCTCCCTGTCTGCCGGATCCGATAATTTATTGTTCACTACCATAGAATTCACCGCAAGCCGCTACAGCAAAAAGGTGCCGCCGGTAAAACTTGAAGTCGAAACGGAGATTCCGCTCGGCAGAGGCCTCGGCAGCAGTGCATCCGCCATAGCGGCAGGAATTGAAATCGCCGATCGGCTGCTCGACCTGGACTTGTCGATGCAGGAGAAGCTTGAAATCGGCACGGAGTTGGAAGGGCATCCGGATAATATTTCGGCCTCTCTGCTCGGAGGATTGACGATTTCTTATTGGGACGGGGAAGGGCTCACTGTCAGCCATACAGCGGCAGTGGATATTGGGGTCATCATTCTCGTGCCGCCGTCAGAATTTCTGACTTCCGAGTCGAGGGGATTATTGCCCGGTGAATTATTGTATGCTTCGGCTGTTCGGAGCAGCGCGGCGGCCAATGTATTCTCGGCAGCAGCAGCGCGCGGTGACTGGACAACGGCAGGACGGATGATGGAAAAGGATGAATTCCACGAACCTTACCGCAAAAACCGGTTTCCGCACTTTGATGATATCCGGGAACTGTGCACGGAAAACGGTGCCTATGGGTCAGCCATCAGCGGGGCAGGGCCCTCTCTATTCATCGCCGTAGAACCAGGCCGGGAAGATGGATTATCCGAACTGCTGGAAAAACGCTTCCCGCATTACGGATGCCTGGTGACCAAACCGGCTGGCAAAGGAATAAAATATAGTGAAAAGGTGATTTGAAGGAGGACAGTCTATGGAAAATCATGGACTGTTTTGCTCGAGGAGGAATATGCCCTGCTTCTATTGAATAAGAACTGAATGCGGAAATTTGCAGGAATTCATTATAAATAGAGGATCCAGTGTTAAGAAGCCGTTTCATCAACTATGTGAGGAGTGGTTCCATTGACAAAAGAGAAATTCATCGAAGTATCGCCTGGTATTGAACTTTCCGTGAAAGATGCGGGGAGCGGGGATGCACTTGTGCTTATTCCTGGCTGGACATTCGGGGCAGATGTATTTCACCAGCAAGTCGAATATTTTTCGAAAACGCATCGGGTGGTCGCGATCGATCCGCGCAGCCAGGGAAAATCGACCATTTCGCTGCAGGGCAATGATTACGTAACACACGCCCGGGATGTAGCCAAAGTGTTGGAAGAACTGGACCTGAAGAATGTGACACTGCTGGGCTGGTCATTCGGTTGTCTGACTGTCTGGGAATATGTAAGGCAATTCGGTCTTGAAAATGTGAAAAAGGCCGTTCTAGTCGACTTGTCGCCGAAGCCGTTATCTATCGACCATAAAAACGACTGGGTCGAAGGTTCGCTGGATGATATCGCAGGTGCCTATACTTCGTCTCTTCGTTCACCGGCAGGGCAACGGGCGTTCATCACCGAATATGCTACTGAAGTGATGGTGCAGCGGGAACTGGATGCGGCCGAATTGGACTGGCTGGTCGGGGAGTCGATGAAGACACCTTATTATGTGGCTGCCAACCTTTTTGCAGCGGGGATGTTTTCCGATTACCGGGCGGAAGCGGAGCGGGTGAACAATTCGATTCCTGCACTGACTGTCGCAGCCGAACATTGGGGAGAAACAGCGCGTGCCTTTATGGAACGGACGGCGCCAGGTTCTCAACTGGAAATTCTCGGCGGCCATTTGATGTTCTGGGAACATCCGGATCGTTTCAATGAGCTGCTTGAAACGTTTTTGAATAAAGAAGAATAAGATACATGCATTTTATAAGCATGGAGCTCTGTAATTTCAGAAATGAAATCGGGGTTTCATGTTTTTTTGTTTTTACCTGAACATCGTAAGCCCAAAAACCACGTTACTTTTAAAAATTTAGCGAAAAAAATTTTAGAAAAAACATTATTTCATCCTACTTTTAAGTAAAGCTGCGCGAAAATTAGTTTATATCAGAAGCTTCTTTTAACAAGAAGTGGTACATAGCGGTCCTTTGCAGCATTTTTCCTTTGATTGATAAAAAGTGAAGCTGGGCATAGGGTGGACCAGCTTCAAAAAAGCGAATGAATGCTTGCTCTTCTTACTATTGTATTATTTTGAAATGTCTTCCATTTTAAATTTAACGTTTTATGAATAGAGGTCTGACAACGCAAAAGTATAGGAGAAAAATAGTATGATTTCAGAATAAAAAGAGTATTTTATAAGTACTTTACATTTTTTGGGCTGTCATATAGGTTTATTGTAGTTTTAAAAGTTTATTACTTAATAATTTTTTGCTCGTTGCCATTGGAATTTTGTGATAGTAATTACAAATAAATAATGGGTCAGTCAGGCAGTTAAAAGGAGTGGGCGGAGTGACAGGCACGGATCCCCAGGTAATGACAGAAGATAAGGCGATCGGAATTATAGCTGCTGAAGCGGAGCCAAGTTCCGAGTTCGAGCTATTAATAGAAAAGCGGATGTTTAAAATTAGCGGTTTTGGCGAGAACAGGCATGGGGGGACAACGGACATTTCAGTTCCTTTGAGATTATTCCATGATGGGCGAGAAGGGGATAATGAGGCCATCGTCTTTTTGCTGGCAGAAGAATTGCCGGTTTTCATACAGGCTTTGATCGATCATCCGATTTTGCTTCCAACCAGTTATTCGCAGCAAGTGAGCATGGAGCGGGGCATGTCCTGCCTGCAGCTGAAGACGCGAGAGCCTTTCGAGGATTTCAAGGCACGCCTTTTTAAAGCGCTTACAAAGCTGGGCTGAAAATCCATTTGCTGGAGTTCCAACTGCTGAATTACGGATTTTTTATAAGATTTACTATACCCGAGGAGGATGAAAAGAATGACTGTTTTCACAAAAGAGGAAAAAAGATTCGATGCCATGCCTAAAAATTACCTGCAGGTGTATAAGGAATTCATCAATGGCTATAAACAATATAAATTGAACAAGGTTTCACAGTCCATGTCCATGACGGCTGCGAAACAATCCAAATAAGTGTCCGATAGTCTCTGAGGAGCTGAATCCGTATACCGATTCAGCTCTTTTTCTGCAACGAAAATTTAGAAGAATGGAAATATCGTTTCGGTAAGGAATTGTGTCTCTAACTGTTGGCTATTGGGCCGGCGACGCGGTATCATTAACGTAACTGCTGAAAAGTATTATGGTGCAGGAAAGTTTATCATATACCAATCAGCTGACAGGTTTCATAACCAACTACCGGAGGGGGACTGGCAATTGTCTTATCAATTACGAAAAAACTTTAAGCTGTTCACCTTGAATTCCAACCCAGAGCTTGCTGCAGAGATTGCGGACCACCTTGGCTGCCAGCTTGGAAAAAGCTCCATCACCCGTTTCAGTGACGGGGAAGTACAGATCAACATTGAAGAAAGTGTCCGCGGAGCGGATGTCTTTTTAATTCAGTCGACTTCACAGCCTGGCAATGAAAATGTCATGGAACTGCTGATCATGATCGATGCATTGAAACGGGCATCGGCAAACTCGATCAACGTCGTCATTCCGTATTACGGTTATGCGCGACAGGACCGGAAAGCTGCATCCCGTGAGCCGATCACTGCAAAACTGGTGGCCAATATGCTGGAAAAAGCAGGGGCGACCCACATCATCACGATGGATCTGCATGCACCGCAGCTTCAAGGTTTCTTCAATATGCCGGTCGATCAATTACTTGGCGGCACGATTTTGTCGAAGCATTTCACGGACAAGGCATTGGATGATGCAATTGTCGTTGCGCCAGATAATGGCGGTCTGGGCAGAGCACGGAAACTGGCCGACCAGCTGGATGTGCCGATCGGCTTTATCGATAAGCGCCAGATGAAGCCGGATGAACCTGAAACGGTGAACATCGTGGGAGATATCAAAGGCAAAAATGTCATCATCATCGTTGATATCGTCGATACGGCAGTGACTGTTTCAGCAGCAGCCGATGTGCTGATCGAAAACGGTGCGAAAGCGGTCTATGCCTGCTGTACACATGCCGTCCTATCCGGCCAAGCGGTTCAAAAACTCGAAAACTCGGCACTCACAGAATTGATCGTCACCAACACCATTCATGTGCCTGAAGAAAAACGCATCGAGAAACTGACGATACTTTCAGTTGCGGCATTGTTGGCGGAAGCTATTGAACACGTCCATAACGAAAAGCCGGTAACCCCTTTATTTGAATAAAACATGAGTGTTAGCCGCAGCCATCCCAAACAGGGGAATTGGCTGCGGCTTTTTAGTTTTCAATAGTATGAGTATGTGATGGATTTATAAAGTGAAACTTGTTGACTGCAGGTGGTAGGGAAGAAGCAAATCTTAAACCGAAAGCTGATGACAATTGAATAATTCAGCGATACTCAGAGAATGATTGAAAAGCCAAAGTTCAAAGTAAAATTGTTTCTTTTAGTAAATTGTATCTGCAGACTTTCATTAGTCGGTGATGCTGTTTTAAATTTGAGTTCCTTCTATAGCATATATAGAAAAAACGCTTAAATAGACTGATTATTCAGGTTTATATATGTCTATTTTCGGTAAACAGGTTTATGATAAAGGTAAAGGAGGAGGAGTAATTATGGAAGCAACATTTGCGCTGATTCCCATGCTGATCCTTTCGCTGATCGCCGTAGTCGCTATCCTGGCTTATTTTTTCCTTCACCAATGGCCGAGTAAATAGAAAGACTAACGAATCCTGGTTAGAGCAATATAAGATTGTTGCGCCAGAAATCTGAGGATTTCCGGCTTTTTTCTATTTAAGAAGTTTAAATTTCTATCATTGAAATACTTTTAGTCAGAGGGTTATGCGTGCCGCAGTTAAGCAGGATATGGTAAAGTAAAATGGACACAATCAGTTAGATTAAAATGTGCAAGAGAATGTGAAAAAGAGTTTGAACCGAAAATATTAAAATAGAGAAGGTGTTATTGATGCAAATAAAAAAAGCGATAATTCCGGCTGCGGGGCTTGGGACCCGATTCCTGCCGGCTACCAAAGCGATGCCCAAAGAAATGCTTCCTATTGTCGATAAGCCTACTATCCAATATATTGTTGAGGAAGCTATTGCTTCCGGTATTGAGGATATCATTATCGTGACTGGTAAAGGTAAACGGGCAATCGAAGATCATTTCGATCACGCTTTTGAATTGGAAGAAACCTTATTGAGAAAAGGGAAAACTGATATGCTGGATTCTGTTTTACAAACATCCAGTGTGGAGATCCATTATATCCGTCAGAAACAGCCGCTTGGTTTGGGGCATGCAATCTGGTCAGCCCGTAAATTTATCGGAGATGAGCCTTTTGCTGTCTTGTTGGGTGATGATATTGTAGTTAATGATGAACCTTGTTTAGCACAGTTGATGAAGCAGCATGAAATTACAGGTAATAGCATCATAGGTGTGCAGCAGGTTTCTCATGAAGATACAGATCGATATGGTATCATTGATCCGGTTACAGTGGATGGCAAATTAATCAAAGTCAATAAATTTGTGGAGAAGCCTCCAGTGGGCACTGCTCCTTCCAATTACGCAATCATGGGAAGATACATATTGAACCCTGAGATTTTTGACCTTCTTGGTGAACATCAGATCGGAGCAGGGGGAGAGATCCAGCTGA
Organism: Planococcus beigongshangi; assembly: GCF_016820495.1. GTDB lineage: Bacteria > Bacillota > Bacilli > Bacillales_A > Planococcaceae > Planococcus > Planococcus beigongshangi. The sequence continues at coordinate 376,460 of NZ_JADHDU010000001.1, forward strand.
CTGACGCCATCCAGAAGTTAAATGAACTCCAGTCTGTTTATGCTTATGAATTCGATGGCCAGCGTTTTGATGTGGGTGAGAAATTTGGCTTTATCGAAACTACCATAGAATTTGCACTTAAGCGCCCGGAGCTTAGAGATAAGTTGTTGGAGTTGTTTAAAGAAAAGCTTCAGGATGCCGAAATTCAAAAATGAAAATCCCTTGCACGAGCTTTTTGGCTCAATGTGCAAGGGATTTTCCTCTATTTTTACTTAGAGCTACTGAATAATTTTTCCAGCGAGTATTGTTCTCCGAAGAGCAGATCATACTGTATCAGTTCATACATGCGTTTCGTCGCTTCTACGTCGTCTGGTGTGACTTTGTAAAGATTACCGGCAACGTCAAGTTTGATGGCGTTCGTGTAGCCCGGCATTTGGGATTTGAAATCTTCAAGAATATAATGGTAGAGCGGCTTGTCGATCCCTGCTACATCTAATATTAGAGGGGAAAGGAAAGACGTGCTAATGGTTCCGAGCTCTGGGATTTCGGCATCGTAATTAGTCCAGACCGCCAGCGGTGTAGTTTTCATTTTCAGCTGATCCTCGAGCCCCCAATTCGTTTCTCCGGCACCATCCGGTACATAGCCAGTCTGTTTGAAGAAAGCATAGTCATGGCCGATCGCTGGCAGATGGTCTCCGAAAAAGACAACGACTGTCGGTTCATTCGAGGTTTCATAATGCTCTATTAAACTCTTCAGCGCTGCATCTGCATCCACGACTCCTTGTGAATAAGCGCGGATCAACGGATCGAAAACTGGTTTGACTCCTTCAGGCATTACTGTTTCTACAGTATAATCCTCGTACTTATCTGCTTCATAGCCTGTATGGTTTTGCATAGTAACGGCATAGATGAAACTTGGCTCTGTGCTTGCCTCGATTTCTTCTATGATAGTTTCTGTCACTTGTTGATCCGAGACAAACGGACCTTTATAGACAGGGTTCTCAAAACCATCAATGTCAATGAATTTGTCGAAACCAAGATGTTTGTAAACTTCCTCCCTATTCCAGAACCATTTAGGATAAGGGTGGATTGCTGTTGTTCGGTAACCGAGGCTATTCAGGTAGTTTGGCATGGCTGGAAGTGAATCCTTGATATATTGCTGGTATGGGACTGAGCCTGGCGGGAGGAACATGTTGGAAAAGCCGGTCAATACTTCGAATTCCACATTGCTGGTGCCTCCACCAAAAGTAGGCGACAGAACTTGGCCTTTCTGCAATTCTCTTACAGTCGGCATTGGATCTGCAGTGAACTGCATTCCTTCGATTAAAGTAGGATCCCAAAAGGATTCACTCATGATGACGATGATATTCGGCTGTTCCAAACTTTCTCTGACCTCATAATCCTGCTCCATCTCTTGCAGATCATCTACAATTTCCAAGATATTATTTTCATTGTAACCTCTTGGCGCCAAAACTATAGCACTCTGCATATTCAACAAAAACGTCAGAAGGAAACCATTTGTCTTGTAATTGCGGCTTTGGTCGAATGTCATGTTCGTGACGCCTGCTTCTTTCAGGGTAGCTTCCGCTTCAGGAATTGAGCGGTAGAAGATGAAAATACTTAAATAACCGGTTCCGAGAACTACAAAAAGCATTCGCACCCAAAGGTTCAATCGTATCCATCGCTTCGGTTTCTTTACGATGAGAAATGCGGAAAAGGCGGAAATAATAATTAGGACAGAAATAAACACGATGATTACCTGTGTCATATTTATGGCATCGTAAAGATTAGGCAATAAATTCAGTACATTATTATAAAGCATCAAGTCCCAAGGGTATAAGAACTCTCCAAGAAAGCTGAATTTATAAAAGCTGAATACGGCAAGGAGAAATACGATTACATTCGTTAGTAAGAAACTTATGAAATAGCGATTGAATATACCTAATAATACGATGAATAGACTGAAAACAATCATATAGTTAAAGAAAAAGGCTTCTTTATTTTCGCTTCGCCAAAGAGCCCGTTCTTCATAACTTTCGTTTAAATAGGTTTCAATACCATTTATCAGTAAATAAAAATAAACCATGGTGGCAACCATTACCAGCACGGGTTTATAGCTCCATTTGATTTTCATCCCAATCACCTCAAAGATCCATCATTCTATAAGCTTTAAATTATAAAAGTAATTAGAACGTTATGTCTATAAAGTATATGTCATGTTTCTTGAGCACGCAAATTGATGTAGATATTACGAGGTATCATGTCTCTTTGGGATTCCTGGATATATTAATACATTACTCAGGAATCTATGAATTTTATACAATAAAACAAGCATTTATGATATGATAGCTTAGTTAATGTTTGAATTTAAAAGGAGAACATGTCTATGAAAATTGCAGTATTATTGCCCTGTTATAACGAAGAAATGACGATTGGCAAAGTGATTGATGACTTCAGAAGAGAGCTTCCTTCTGCCGATATTTACGTCTACGATAACAATTCAAAAGATAAAACTACCGAAGTTGCACTCGCGCACGGAGCAATTGTCCGGCAGGAACCGCGTCAAGGGAAGGGAAATGTAGTACGTTCCATGTTCCGTGAAATTGATGCGGATGTTTACGTTATGGCGGATGGAGATGATACATACCCTGCTGAATTCGTCCACAATATCATTAAGCCGGTAATTGACGGTGAAGCTAACCTTGTAATTGGCGACCGCCTATCCAATGGGACTTACTTTAATGAAAATAAGCGGAAATTCCATGGATTTGGCAATACGCTCGTTAAAAAACTGATAAACAGCTTATATAAGAGCCAAATCACTGACATAATGACCGGTTACCGGGCATTTGATCGCTTGTTCGTTAAATCATTCCCTGTAACAAGTCCTGGATTTGAAATTGAAACTGAGATGAGTATTCATGCTTTGGATAATAAGTTTCTCATCAAAGAAGTAGCGATCGATTATCGCGACCGTCCAGAAGGAAGCGAATCGAAACTTAACACTATCCAGGATGGCATTAAAGTCCTGCGGATGATTTTTACATTATTCAAAGATTATAAGCCATTATTATTTTTCAGTTGCTGGGCAATCTTATTTTTCGTCCTCGGACTGGCTGCTGGTGTTCCGGTAATTGTGGAATACATTCGGACAGAATTTATCACACGGGTGCCATCAGCCATTCTGGCTGTCGGATTGATGATGCTCTCTACGCTTGCATTCGCTTGCGGATTGATATTGGATACAGTTGCCGGGACTCACAGGAAACAATTCGAACTTGAATTGATCCGGATCAGCGACCGTGTGAAAGGTGAGAAACTCCATTGAAAAAGACGTACCTGACAGGTGCTGCATATTTTGTTGCAGCACTTTTCCTTGCATTTACGGCCATTTTTTATTTTCAGCCAATCCGCGATGCCCATCCTGTACTAATCGGAGCAGTCGTACTTGTTCTTTTTGGGCTTTTTCTTTATATACATCCTTTTTTATGGGCGATCCGGGAGTGGCCAAAAGGTAAAAAAGTCAGCTTAGCTATATTTTTACCATTGTTTTCAGTATTGGCCGGGCTGAGCTTGCTTGGCAACCAGTATTATCTGGATGATAATCATTGGCTATTAAAAATTGCAGTATATATTGGCTTATTTATTTCTGTTGCCGTTATCGTTATGGCTTTCATCAAATTGATGCTTCATATCAAAGTGCCGCAAGGTGAGCAGCAGATTTCTCCATTCTATGTGATCCTGTACATGCTGCCGATGCTGACATCTTCTCTTTTGATGTTCTTTGCGTTTTATCCAGCCGCTATGACACCGGATTCGCTGTCTCAATGGGAAGAATCTGGAACGAAGGGTTTTTCGAATTGGCATCCGGTCATGTTCACTTGGCTGATTATGTTCCTGCGGCAAATCTGGGATAACCCAGGCGTAATCGTATTGATGCAGTCGGTTGCACTGGCTCTCACTGTGGGCTATATGGGTTATATAATGAAGCGATTTAAAGTGAATTCGTGGATAATTTGGGTTGTTTTAATCGTCATGGCTCTTATCCCAGTCAATGCCATCATGTCGATTACGATTTGGAAAGATATACTTTACAGCACTTCACTGTTTTTCTTTTCCATGCTGATATTCCTTATCGTCAAAACGAAAGGAATGGAAGCGAAAAAAGTTTCTTTCATTCTTATATTCTTGCTGGTTTCCTTCGTGCTTGTATTTTTCCGCCACAATGGCTTCCCGGTTTTCCTGATTACTATGATTGCAGTTCTGGTCATGTACCGTAATATGTGGCGACAATTGCTGCCAATGGCACTTGGAATCATCATCCTTCACCAGATCATTACGGGACCGGTTTATACAGCGCTGGATGTTACCCCTTCGGATCCCCAGGAGGCCCTCAGCATTCCGACACAGCAAATTGCAAATATTGTTGTCAATGATGGTGATATGACTTCTGAACAGCGTGATTATATTGACAGTATTCTGCCGCTTGAATTATGGCGGGAAAAATATAATCCCGTAAATGTCGACCCGATAAAGTTCTCTTGGGAAGAATATGACCGGAACGTAATTTATGATGATTATACCGGTTATTTTAAACACTGGGCAGGATTGGTGGTACAAAATCCATCTCTGGCAGTTGAAGCTTTCTTAAACCAAACGTCTCTGGTATGGCAGATGCGGCTTCCGGATGATGCTGTGATGAGCCGCTACGTCACCAATATTTATCATGGCAATCAATTCGGGCTAGTCAATAAAGTTATTTATGAAGACCTTACACTTTATATGCGGCAATATCTTGAGGTGGATACCGAGGCGGAAGAGTACCTCTGGCGCCCGGCGGTATACCTTTTCTTGATGACTTTATTCATTTACATCACTTATTTGCGGAATAATTGGAGAGTATGGTTAATCCTGTTGCCGATTTCCTTAAATACAGCCGCAGTTATGGCGACCATGCCTGCGCAGGATTTCCGATATTTGTTCAATACCTCTCTTTTTGTATATACAGCTTTCCTGATAAGCCTGATTAATTTTTGGCCTAAAGGCGGTCTGGACAATGAATAAACCGGAAAAAACAGCTCCGATCGGGATTTTCCTGATGATAGCGGCAGCTGCTTCGACGGCAACCGGTCAATTGTTCTGGAAACTGTCTGATGCGATATTGGACATACCTATGCTTTTGGGTTTTATTCTCTACGGTATGGGCGCAGTCTTAATGACTACTGCTTTTCGGTTCGGCAGATTATCTGTGCTTCATCCGTTGATGAGCTTAGGATATGTAATTGCAATTTTCTATGGCGCAGCATTTTTGAATGAGGCGGTCACTCTCAATATTTCACTCGGTACATTGCTGATTTTAGTCGGGGTTATTGTCATAGGGGGTGAGGGCGATTAACATACTTCTGATTTTGCTCCTCATAGTGATGACATGGATCGGTGCTTTTGGTGGCTATTATTTAAAAAAAGCTTCCAGCTTCAATATCAATCTGGAACGCAAGGAATTTATGCTGAGGCTTATGTTCGGCGCTTTTCTGTACGGAGCCAGTGCCATCCTGAATATACTCGCTTTAAAGTTTTTGCCCTATACAGTAGTATTCCCGTTAACTTCGATTACGTATATCTGGACGATGCTCATTTCCTTTTTTCTTTTGAAAGAGCGGATCAGTGGGCGGAAGATAATTGGCGTACTTCTGATTGTGACAGGAGCATTTGTATTGGTAAGTTAATAGTTCAAAAATCCAGCCTTGAGATATTCCCTCATGGCTGGATTTTTTATTTTGGACAGTAAATTTTATGTAATAAAGTGAAGAAAAAGAATATATGCCTGAGTCATCCATTTTATAGAGCATAAATATTCATTTAAAATTCAGAATTTTCAATGTAAAAAAGAAGGAATCATGATAAAATAATTTGGTAAGAAAAAAATGGAGGAGTGAAGCGATGAAAAAGTTGTTTGTACTTTTTATTATGCTCTTATCTTTTGCCTTGGTTCTGCCAGTTTCCGCTGCAATTGATGTACCGAAAAATCATCAGTTTGCTGATGAAATCGAATATTTAATGGATAAAGGAGTAGTCCGCGGGTATCCTGATGGCACATATAGACCGAATGTTCCTGTAACCCGAACCCAAGCAGCAGTTATGATCGGCCGGCTGATGAAGCTTGATGACACAAAAAAAGCGACACCGTTCCGTGATGTCCCGGCTGCACATCGTGCCAGCGGCTATATAGCGGAAGCTGCTAAAGCGGGTTATATCAAAGGTTCTGAAAATGGAAACTTCCGTCCGAATGATCCGATCATCCGGGGTGAAATGGCGCTGATTTTAGAACGGGTCTTTAATCTGGAATTCGTCTCCAGGTCGTTTACTGACGTTCCTGAAGACGCTTACTATGCCATGGCAATCAGAAAGATTTCAGCTGCCAATATTACAAAAGGTTATCCGGATCACACATTCCGTCCTCGCCAGAATGTGACGCGCGGCCAATTTGCCGCTTTCCTTTCGCGTGCATTGGAACCGGAATTCAAGAATGATGCAGTCATCGAAAACTCTTATCAAAAAGATAAAACCAAAACCTATGCGTATCAATCGGCAGATGGCGGAACTGCAGTCCACCGTTTTGTGGATGTTCCGGACCGGAATGGTCTGAGAATGGGCTTCATGTGGACGGTTGAGACTAAGGGCAACAGCTATGAATATTTCGAAATGGAAGATCATCAGGTGTTTGCTATTGGCTATCCTTATTCCGAATTTGATATCCAACTGGTTTACCCGGTCCAGGTCGGTAAAACTTTTGAAGTCGGTTTGGGAGATGATCCTGTCGAGTACACGATCACCGGCATCAATAAAACCGTGGAAACTCCTTACAGGACATTCACGGATGCGACAGAAGTGACGATTCGGGGAGGCGCTAAATATTATATGGCCGAAGGATATGGCACAGTCAAATCCATCAATGCCCAAGGGGTTGTAGAAGGTGAACTGGTAAGTGTAAAGTAGGCTGATTATAAAAAACAAATAAACCGTATCCCGGAAGCTGCAGAGATACGGTTTATTATTTTGGAGATTTTACGATTCAAGTCAATTGGCGAAGAGCCTGTTAACCGACAGCAACCGTCTTCTTCAATTCCTGGCCCAGCAATTTCGCCAATTCCAGCATGCCGTATTTCCCGGCAGCTGCTTCTGCGTCCGAATTGTAATTCGTATTGGTGTTGACGTCGTATGTGAAGATTTCTCCTGCAGCGTTGCGGATGAATTCGATGCCTGCCACGGCGATATCGTTCCGGCGCAGGAATTCTTCATATTTCGCGATGATCGGATCATCGAATCCGTCGACAATCTGGAATTTCGGTTTCTCTTCAGGCTGCTCACCGACAGGGCAGAACAGGTCATCGATGCGGCAGGCATCTGCCGGCCATAACTCAAATCCTTCGGAGGTATCCACTTGCACCGCGTAGACGAATTTTCCTCCGACAAAATCATCCAGGCTCAAATTGCTGATGGGAATATCCAGTATCATGACATGGTTATGAGTCATTACAATCCCCCTTCTTGGAAACAGGTATGATGAATTTTTATAGTTGATGGAGACCAAAGGGCAGCAGGCGATTATCAATTATCTGTGATTTTAAAGCCAAGATTTGAATTTATTGTTGTGTAGAAATTGAATATCCGTTTGTCATATTCGACCTGTTCGGGTCGAAGAATACTGAGTTTCCGGTAAACATCATAGCGTATAAATATTAAGAAACTGGCGCTAGGCAACTTTTCAAGTGTTGCAGCCGGAATCGCGATGCTGCTGTTGCCGTCGGAATCCGGGTGGAAAGGAAAGGCGATTTCTTCGTTTACATCCCTTCGGTTACGGAATACGAGTTCTTCGATTTTTTCAGTTTCTTCACCAAAGGTCTTCACACTCAATTTATAGGAATCCCCTTCAAAATAACCGCTCTGATAAATGGCAAGCAACGGCACTCTGATATGCTCTGCTGATGTAGCGGTAAAAGGGGTTTGCATATATGGAAGAGTGTCTTTTACAAGATACTGCTTTAACTTTGTTTTTTTATTCCAGCGAATTAGGTCCTCCATCAGCTGGAAATTGTCTTCTATGAATAATTGATGAAGAGTCCGGTTGAAGGTATGGAAAAAATTGTCAGATACCCCGTAATTCAAATCTGTTGCAGTCTCCAGGACTTTCCGGTATTTGGCGAAATAGTTCTCTTTGTTTTTGTTTTTCAGGAAATGTTGGCGGTCAAATAGGCGTGTGATGCAATCGAATTCATAAAGCTGGTTCAAAATCATTTTCTTCTGGTTTTCCGGCAGATTTTTTGCTTTACATAATTAATCACTTGGATATTGGCATCCGTTTCTTCCATAACCGTCGTTTTACTTGTAAGAGAGTTATCGTTTTCGTCCAGCCGATTGAAAAAATAAATGACCTTTTTAGTCGTGGAAATGGTTGGGCAATGAATCAGCACATCGATGAAGAATTGCTTGTCTTCCGCAAATTTCAGATGCGGAAAGCGGATATTTTGATCAATCAGCAGCTGTCTTTTCATTATCCGGGCAGTCTGACCGAGATGCTGGAAAATATGTTTGATGGAAAAAGGGGAAACACTTCTTCTTTCATAGAAAGCAAAACTCCTTCAAATAGACTGACTATTCAGATTTTAATATATCTATTTTCGGTAAATGGGTTTATGATAAAGGTAAAGGAGGAGGATTAATTATGGAAGCAACATTTGCGCTGATTCCCATGCTGATCCTTTCGCTGATTGCCGTAGCCGCTATCCTGGCTTATTTTTCCTTCATCAATGGCCGAGTAAATAAAGCGGATTTGTTTAATGAAAGGGTTTGAATAATCCAGAACCAAAGACCTGAAATCCTAGGATTTCAGGTCTTTTTATTTTTGGAGATTTATCGTTCATATAAAGCGGCTTTTGTATATTGGACCATTACAGCCCGTCAAGTCTCCGCCAATAGATGCGTTGATGGTTATACTGGGAAGTCGTGGTCGAATAAGGTCATTATTATAATGTTCGCTATGGGATCTATTTTTGAAATGAAATTGACACTGGTGATTCAGTTTTTACTTTCATTTCGAATAAGTGGGCTGAAAAAATTTGTAAGAGTAAAGCAAACCCAACTATAAGCATAAAGTCTTGGTAACAAAAAATAATTTTAGAATTATTAGAATTTTTAGTCCAAAATATTATGACATAGGGTATAATGGAGTAGAAATTTAGAAAAATAATGTTTTTAAAAGTTTACTTATGTAAATGTTACTATGATTCTTTTAGAGGAAGGATGAAATAGGATGGAGAAGAGGCTGGATATACACGGAATTATCGGAATATTAAAAAAACGTTTCAAGTTTATTTTGTTCTTTACTTTTTTTGGAGCAGTCATCGCAGGAGTTATTTCTTATTATGTTCTGATACCAAGCTACGAGACCTCGACACAAATACTTGTCAATCAGCAGACGCAGGGGACGGGACTTACGAGTGATGCAGCTGTTCGATCGGATTTGCAATTCATCAATACCTACAACGAGATTATCAAGAGTCGCGTGATTATGGATATCGTCATCGATCAATTAAATCTGGATATTAACGCCAGAGAGTTGACGTCCATGATTTCTGTCTATTCTTCCTCGGAATCCCAGGTCATAAATATAGGAGTGCAGAGTCAGGATCCGGAACTGGCAGTGCTGATAGCGAACAGGGTGGCCGAAGTATTCCGGAATGAAATAACTGGTATCATGAACGTGAATAACGTGACTATCCTGTCTCCTGCTGTGATGGAAGAGGATCCTGTACCGGTAACCCCTCCTCCGTTATTAAATATCCTAGTTGCGGCTATTGTAGGATTTATCTTTGGAGTTGGGGTGTCATTCTTGCGGGCTTATCTTGATACAACCATTAAAGATGAACAAGATATTGAGGAAGTGCTTAATGCTCCGCTGCTGGCTGCTATTTCACCGATATATGAAAAAGGACACTTTCAGCAATCGCCCGAAAAGAGTTGGAAAGAAAAGGAGGCATGAATAAGGATGGTAAAGAAACTTAAAGGAAACCGTGCAGCGAATAAGTTAGTGGCTTATACAAGTCCGCGGTCGATGGCGGCGGAGCAATTTCGGACATTAAGGACCAATATTAATTTTTCTTCCCCGGACGACGTGATTAAGACGATCGTCGTCACTTCAGCTTCCGCTGCTGAAGGGAAATCTACGACAGCGGCGAATCTTGCTGTGGTTTATGCTCAGGACGGGAGGAAAGTGCTGTTGGTAGATGGCGATATGAGAAGGCCGACTGTACACCTCACTTTCAATATTCAAAATGTGATTGGTCTGTCGAATCTTCTGACCCGGCAAAACAGTTCAGAAAATGCAATCAGATATTCAGGGATCATAGGGTTGGATTTATTGCCTTGTGGACCGTTGCCGCCGAATCAGGCTGAATTATTAAGTTCCAAATCAATGGATAAACTGATCCAAAAACTGAAAGGCATATACGATATTATTATTTTCGATGTTCCGCCAATACTGTTGGTTACAGATGGGCAGTTACTTGCGAATAAATGTGATGGTTGCATCCTGGTTGTAAATTCAGGAACCACGGATAAGCGTAAAGCACTTAAAGCAAAAGATGCTATAACAATGTCCAAAAGTAAATTGATTGGGGTTGTGCTCAATAATTTTACAGTTTCAAAAGAGCATATTTATTATGCGAATTAATGTGGAATCATAAATATCTGGAGTCTGAATTGAGGGATGTCATGAATATATTAATCGTTTCTACAGGAAAGTTCGATTTGGACGGAATCACAAATGTTATCCTCAATTATTACCGGGCACTCGATAAGTCGGGTATGCATATTGACTTCGCTTTTCCTAATGAAATCAGGAAGGACTTAAGGGAGGAATTGGAAGCTGGAGGCAGTGTGATCCACCGGATTAAAGGGAGGAAGAAAAAGCCGCTTACCTATATGAATAAGCTGACGAAACTTATTAAAGAGAATAAATACGATATTGTACATGCTCATGGCAATAGCTGCACACTGGCTTTAGAGACTTATGCGGCTTACCGTGGCGGAGCGAAAGTACGGATACCGCACAGCCATAATTCGACCAGTAACTTCAAATTTGCCCACTGGACATTGAGGCGGTTATTCCATGCTACTTACACCCATGGCTTTGCTTGTGGGAAGTTGGCGGGTGAATGGTTGTATGGTGGAAAGCCTTTCGAAATTATCAACAATGCCATTTTTCTGGATGATTTCAAATACAATGCAGAGGTGCGGAAAGAATACCGGAACAAGTATCATTTCGCGGGGAAAAAGGTTGTGGGCCATATCGGACATTTTACTTTTCAAAAAAACCAGGATTATCTTGTGGAAATATTTAAAAGTCTGGTCATGAAGGATCCTGATTACAGACTGCTTTTGATCGGCGATGGCGGCTTGAAAAGTGAAGTTGAAAAGAAGGTTCAGGACCTCGGCCTTGCAGATAAGGTGGTATTCACGGGGAAGAGTATGGAGATTCCAGAATTGCTCCAGGCAATGGATATCATGGTTATGCCATCCCGTTTTGAAGGAATGCCTTTGACTTTGGTGGAAGCCCAGGCTGCCTGTTTGCCTTGTCTGATTTCGGATGAAATTTCGAGAGAAGCTGAAATTACCAGCCTGGTAAAATTTTCATCTTTAAAAAGCAGTCCGGAAAACTGGGCGAAACAGATTTTAGAAATGAGTATAGTGGATCGCGAAGAGCTGAAATCTGTCATAGTGGAGCAGATTAATAATAAAGGCTATAACATAGTGGTAAATTCTGAAAAGATGAAAGCTCTTTATGTCTCTTATTTAGAAGAGCAACAATAAGTGGAATTATTGCTTTGCAAGAAAGGTCCTAAGGGAAAACCGATGGCAATATTGGGAGGTGCTTTAATGTGCACCTTGTAAAAAGCAAAGGGCAACTAATCTGCAAAAAGAAAAGTTGCCTGGAGTTTTTTTGAATGATATTGATCTGCCTGTTGCGGTCAACGAACCGGTAAGAGTGAATCTAAGCGGTATGCAGGAAAGAAATCCGCATCTTCGGCTGAACCAGCAATTTTGCATAAATAATCATAAATTTGTTCATTCCATATTTTATGGCCGGCATAATATTCGAAATCAGTATTTCTGCCAAATTGTTTTTTGAATTGGTAGAGCTTGTCGTCAGGTTGGCCAGTTCTGCCGCCACCATCATGGATAAGCCGATAGCCGTTTTCTTTGCCCCATTTCGCTAAGGCATACTGGAGGATATAAGCAGGTGATAAATGATGATAATCCGCCAAAGTACCGGATAAATAAGTGTGGATGATTCGATTGTAAGCGATATTCAAGCCTGCTCCGATCACTTTTCCATTATGGAGGACTTCGATCAATACAGCATGTTTTCCAAGTAAAGAAATGAAGTTTGAGAAAAATTTTTCATCAAAAAAATAGATGGAGTCTGCATTGTTTCGCTCCATAGTGGAGTGATATAAGGCGATAAAGTTTTTTAAGCATTTCGGTTGTTCGATGATATTGTAAGTGACGCCAGCGTCTAAAGATTTTCTGATGTTTCTCCTGCAGGATTTAGAGAACTCGTTTTGTATCGGATCTTCAAAATCCTTGAGATTTGTACCTGTGGTTAACCTCCTGAATGAGAGTTCATATACATGCTTAAAATCTTTCGCGTTCTCTAGAACTGGATGAAAACGGATGAATTCACTGACGATATTATTATCGATGCAATATTTTTGGAAGGCTGCTTCAAATGACTCGACCAAGTTTTGTTTCTTATTTTCAATGAACTCCGTAATGATGGGGCCTCCATATCCATATGGAGATGTCAGGTCATAGTATATAATGCCATTTACTTTAAGTGGGATCTCTTTTTTTATGAATAGTTGTCTGATCGAACCGAAGGAGCTTTTGAACTCATATACTTCACACCTGCCTCCTTCAATCTCTTCATATAAGCAGCCATATGCTTTCCTGGAAAAAATATCATCCAATATCATAACCTCTTTTCTTATAATAGTTTTTATTAATCATATACTAGCTATTATAAGACCATATCACTAAAAAATCGACAAATTATTTAAAATATTCATAAATTTCGGAATATAATCTAGTTTTGTGTAATTTTTTAAACTTTTAAGAATCAATAATATGATTGTTAAATTTCATTTTAGAAAAAAATATAGGAGTAAAGAAAGGGTAACTTGTTTTAAATTATCTAAATTATCTGTCAATAAAATATAAATGTATGTTAGAATGTTTTATATGTCAAAAATATAAGCATTAAGTATCGGGAAAAGATTATTCATTCTTTAAAAATATCGATTTGTATGATTTAAGGACCATTTTCAAGTTTCTGATAATATTTTACATTTTTCATGAAGGAGACGAATTGATTTGGAAAAAGAAATTATCGTAAGCATAGACTGCGCTAGTTATAACCATAAAGATTATATAGCCCATACGATTGAAAGTTTTTTAATGCAAAAAACAAGTTTTCGATATGAAATACTCATTCATGATGATGCATCTGATGATGGGACCGCAGAAATCATTGCTGAATATGAGAAGGAACATCCTGATTTGATAAAAGTTATATACCAGACAGAAAATCAGTATTCGCAAGGGGTAAGAGTAGAACAATTCAATCATGAGCGGGCAACAGGGAAGTATATTGCTATTTGTGAAGGAGATGATTATTGGACGGATCCATATAAATTGCAAAAACAGGTGGAATATATGGAGAAACATCCGGAATGCAGCTTATGTGTCCATGGAGCAAATCGTGTTTCTGCAGTTACAGGTGCTGTACTTTCCCGGATAAGGCCAAGGCGCGGGGATGGTCTTCTTTCAATGGAAGAAGTGATTGAGGGAGGAGGGGCATTTTTTGCAACCAATTCGATGATGTATGTAAAAGATAAAGTTCTGTCTTTGCCTTCGTTTTATGAAGATACCGGAGTGGGTGATTATCCGCTTACTATATACTTGGCCCACAAGGGAACAATTTATTATATCGATGAAATTATGTCAGCATATCAGGTTGATGTAAAAGGCTCATGGACAGAGCGTGAATTCTCTCAAATACCGAAAAAAATAAGACATTATGAAAAAATTGCAGTTATGCTGGATGAATTCAACCGATTTACAGACTTCAAATACAGTGATGCCATAAAAAGGGCGAAAATGCGCAACCATTTTTATCTTTTGCTGGAACAGCGGAAATTTCTTGAATGCTTTAAAGGAGGTTACGGGGAGCTTTATTTAAAATTTCGCTTTTTAAGCAAAGCTGTCAAGAAAAGGGTTTTTAATTTCCTTTAAATCTATATAAATCCTATTCATTAAGAAGTATAACCAGTTTCAAAGAGAGAAGGTGATTACAGTGATTAAAGAAAATTCTTCTGGAAGGGCGATTCAAGTAACCAGGTCTTCTTTGCCGCCATTAGATGAATATATCGAAGAAATCAGAGATCTATGGGATAGCCGGTGGCTGACAAATTCTGGAGTGAAACACAACGGCTTAGCAGATGCTTTGTCGCGCTACCTGAATGTCCCGTATACGGCGCTCTTTACGAATGGCCATCTCGCCCTGGAAAATGCGATAGCTGCGTTTGACTTGACGGGGGAGGTAATTACCACGCCATTTACATTTATCTCAACTACCCATGCCATTGTAAGAAACGGTTTGGAACCGGTGTTCTGCGACATCGAATCAGACCATTTCACAATGGATCCTGCAAAACTGGAAAGCCTGATAACAGATAGAACCTCAGCTATAGTACCAGTTCATGTGTATGGACATCTATGTGATGTAATAGAAATCGAGAGAATTGCAAAGAAATATAACCTTAAAGTTATATATGATGCTGCACACGCTTTCGGTTCCGCTGCCAAAGGAATTGGTGCCGGGAATTTCGGGGATGCTTCTATGTTCAGTTTTCATGCAACCAAAGTTTTTCATACAATCGAAGGAGGGGCAGTGACTTCAAAGGATCCGCAGCTCATAGAAAGACTGAATTATTTGAAAAATTTCGGTATAAATGACGATGGCGGTGTGGAATCTATCGGAGGCAATAGTAAGATGAATGAATTTCAGGCAGCCATGGGCTTGTGCAATTTACGTTATGTAGAAGACTCTATTTTGAAAAGAAAGATGATTTTTGAAAGGTATACCGAAAATTTAAAGGGAATTCAGGGAATCAGGTTGCCGCAAGCCCAAAAGGATGTAAAACCGAATTATGCTTACTATCCGGTAGTATTTGAAGATTACAAATATAACAGGGATGAAATTTATAAGAAACTTGCGGACGAAAATATATTTGCCCGTAAATACTTTGCTCCTCTTACGAATCAAATGGTCTGCTATCAAGGGCAATACACGGAAGCGGTTACGCCAAATGCTGAATATATCTCGGAAAGGGTGTTGACTCTTCCTTTATACGCTGAGTTATCGCTTGAAACAGTAGATGAAATTTGTATGTCCATTAAACGATAGGGGGAAATGGGGATGAAAGGAATTATTTTAGCAGGTGGAACAGGGACGAGACTCTATCCATTGACAAAATCGATTTCGAAACAAATGCTTCCCGTTTATGATAAACCGATGATTTACTATCCGCTTTCGGTTTTAATGCTGGCAGGAATAAGGGAAATATTGATCATTTCTACTCCTCGTGATATTGCTGGTTTTTTAAGTTTATTAGGAAATGGCCAGAAACTAGGGATAAAGCTCGAATACGCGATACAGGAAGAACCGAATGGACTTGCTGAAGCGTTTTTAATTGGAGAAAGTTTCATTGGCGATTCATCGGTGGCTTTGGTACTGGGGGATAATATCTTCTATGGTTCCGATTTCGGTAATCGGCTGCAAGAATCCTCAGGTTTGACTAAAGGCTGTGTTATTTTTGGTTGTCATGTTGCTGATCCCAGAGCATATGGAGTAGTAGAAGTGGACGAGAACATGAAAATTCTCTCTATTGAAGAAAAACCGGACAAACCAAAATCATCCTATGCAGTTCCAGGATTATATTTCTTTGACAATCAGGTAATTGAAATTGCGAAGACGATAGTACCCTCTGAGCGAGGGGAAAAGGAAATCACTTCTGTAATTGAAGAGTACAGGAAAAATGGTGACTTGGAAGTCAATATTATGGGCAGGGGACTCGCTTGGCTGGATACAGGAACGCATGAAGCGCTCTTAGAGGCTTCAAACTTTGTTGAGGCGATACAAAAAAGGCAGGGGTTGTATGTAGCTTGCCTGGAAGAAATTGCCTACAGAAGAAAATATATTAACCGCAATCAATTATTGGAGCTGGCTGAGCCGTTAATTAAGACAGATTATGGAAAATATTTAAAGGATATCGCGGAGGAAAAAGTACTTCAACCCAACTCATAATAAAGGAGAAGAATATGAAAAAAATATTGATTACTGGTGGAGCGGGGTTCATAGGCGGCAATTTCATTCATTATATGGCTGATAAATATCCAGAATATGATTTGGTCAATCTTGATCTTCTGACATATGCAGGTGATGTTTCCAAACATGAGAAACTTGGAAAAAACAGTAATTACACTTTTTATCAAATGGATATTGCGGATCGTGCATCTGTTTTTCAGCTTTTTAATGAATCTGCATTTGATTATGTGGTTCACTTTGCTGCGGAAAGCCATGTTGATAGGTCAATTATTGATCCAAGTGTATTTATTCGGACCAATGTCCTTGGAACCCAGGTACTGCTAGACGCTGCGAGAGAATCAGGAATCGAGAAATTTTTGCACGTTTCAACCGATGAGGTATATGGAGAATTGGATTTTGAGACGGATAATCTGTTTACAGAAGATATGCCGTTAAATCCGAACAGTCCCTACAGTGCCAGCAAGGCGGCTTCAGATTTACTGGTAAGAGCTTATCACGAAACTTATGGTATGCCGGTCAATATAACCCGCTGTTCAAATAATTATGGACCATATCATTTTCCGGAAAAATTGATACCCCTGGCAATCTCGAATGCTTTAAATAACCAGGCAATACCTGTGTATGGAAGAGGCAATAATGTTCGCGACTGGTTGCATGTCCAAGATCATTGTTCAGCTATTGACCTGCTTCTGCATAAAGGTGAAGCTGGAGAAGTTTATAATATTGGCGGACACAATGAAAGGACAAACCTGGAAGTTGTCCAGACAATTATTAAAGCTTTAGACAAAGAAGACAGTTTGATTGAATTTGTGGCAGATCGCCCGGGGCATGATAAGCGCTATGCAATTAACCCATCAAAGCTGGAAAAAATGGGATGGAAACCGAATTTCGACTTTGATACAGGTATCAATGAGACGATCCGTTGGTATCAGGACAACAGAAAATGGTGGGAACGGTTAAATAATGATGAACAGCTGGCTCAGAAAACTTTATCTGTAACAAAATGAGTCATGGAGTATTGTAGTTGCAGCTGAAATAAGGTGGTGAATGTCATTGGCTATATTGAGTGATGGAAGTCTCGATTCAGCGAGATTTAGAGGAAATAGGAAGGATCGGAAATTAGGTAGCGAATCTTCATTTTTAACTAGTAAACTGTTTATTTTCTATATGTTATGGCCAATCATTATCACGCCGAAAGAAGTGCAATTTGTTGTGTTTACAATAATTGCTCTCGTGTTATTGGCGAAACATGAAATATTTTTTGATTCTATAAGTTACTTTCTCTTTTCTTATATATTGGTATACGCCTTATCCATTTCCTATAACCTTATTCAAAACTCCTATGAAATGACCCGTATTCTGGCTACAGTCAATTCATTTGGAATCTGGATAATAGCGTTTATCCTGTTTTTGGTCTACAAAGAAATCGACTTAAGAAAAACGGATTTAATCAAAATCATCTTTGTGAATTATTGTATTTTGTTAGCGGTTTGGGCTGTCAGTGCAATCTTATCTTCACTTACAGGCCTAACTAGAATCAGATTTATGGGCAGTGAATTGTATTATAGCGAAACATTCAATGGAGATGTTGTTGTCAGGTTTGTAAGTTTTATGGAATATCCGAATTTGGTGATCATGTTCTGTATTTTCTTTTACCCGTTTTTTTATTTGCAACTGCGCAAGTTCAGCAGCAAGATTTTCCAGGTAACATTAATGGTGGCAGGTGTCCTGCCTGTAGTGAGTACTTATTCCAGAAGCGGTTATCTGGTATTTTTTTTAATTGTTGCTTTAGCTACGGTCTATTTGATTTACAGATTTTCAAGCCGTGAAATCTTTCTGTTTTTGGCCTGTGCCATTCTTGCGGTTGCAGTTCTTGTTTTTACTTACACCAATTTGACGGAAGTAGTTATATTGAAATTGGAGGAATTGGCAACTGCACGTGCAGGAAGCAATGACAGCCGGCAGATTCTTATTGCGGAAAGCTTCAGTCAGGCATGGGATAATTCACGCTGGATTGGCATGGGCATCAAAGATGCATCCTCTATCGGATATCCCCTGGGTTCGCATTCGACACTGCTCGGTTTTTTTTATAAGACCGGCATAGTCGGTTTTCTGCTGGGCTGTATGTTATTGATCCAGATTAATTTTAAATTGCTATTGTTGACTGGTGACTTAAGCCGGATGCTTTTGCGCATTGCGATTATCATGATGCCGTTTTTATTTATAGTTGAAGACATGGATGGCTCAAATTGGCTTATAGTGATCTATTTTATCTTTGTGGGACTGCTATTGAACGATAAGATCTGGGAGACTGATGGATTGCGATAAGGCAAAGCAGCACTAAACGTCTGGAAATCAATTGATAAAACACGGATAAAGGATGATGAGTATGAATAAATACATCGAAAAAGATTTATTCCTTGGAACTATGAATGAACTGTCATCACATATTCTAACCAATACAGACAATAGGAAGAAAAAAGCTTATTACGCAATGAATCCGGATTGTATGCTGAAATATTGGAAGGACAAAGAATACAACAGGATTATTAATCAGGAAGACAATCTGGTATATATCGATGGGATGGGGATCATTTTCTCGCAGAAATTACTCAAGCTGCCGGTAGGGCAAGAACGAATTGCTACGACTGATCTGTTTCCGGCTTTACTGAAGAGGGCGAATGAACAAGGAGGCAGAAAAAGGGTCTATTTACTTGGCAGTAAAGGGGATACCGCTGAGCGGGTGAAAAGGAATTTCATGTGGAAATACCCTAATGTTAATTTTGTCGGCACACATCACGGTTATTTTGACAAAAAAGACAGCCAGTCCGTAATCAGTCAAATTAATGAAAAAGATGTGGATATTCTGTTTGTTGGATTTGGGAATCCCGAACAGGAAAAGTGGGTAGATGCAAATTATGATGATTTGAAAGTTACGACGATTATAACGTGCGGTGGTCTTTTTGATTATTATTCAAATAATGTCAAGAGAGCCCCGCTTTTTTTACAGAAAATCGGAATGGAGTGGCTGTTCAGGTTGCTGCAGGAACCAAGAAGGCTTTTTAAGAGGTATGTATGGGGAAATTTAACTTATATATATAAAATAGCTCAATTGAAAATCATCAAATAAAGATTGCATAATCTATGGCGTATTAATCTTATCTTGCTTTGAAATTTAAGTAATGACCGCACGGAAACACAGAGAGTAAGATATCAGGCAGGCAATTTTGCCTTAAGGGGACTGAGTAGCATGCATGCCAAAGTCATACAATTTGCAGAGAGGCCATTCATACGTAACGTAATGATGTTAGGAAGTGGATCAGCAGCTGCCCAATTGATCACACTTCTCTTATCGCCGTTTATCACCCGGCTCTATGGTCCTGAAGCATATGGCATGATGGGTGTATTCATCTCTTTCACTTTCATCATCATCCCTGTTGCTGCAATGACATATCCCGAAGCCATGATACTGGCGAATAATTCAAATGAGGCAAGTGGATTGGCGAGAATTTCTATGATTTGTTCACTTGCAGTAGCAAGTGGTATAGGTCTGCTTCTATTTTTATTCAATAAAGAAGTAATAAGCCTATTTAATCTGCAAGGGATAGGGAATCTGCTTTATCTTATTCCCGTTATCGTCATTTTTTCAGCCTATCTGGAAATTATTGAATCCTGGCTAGTCCGGACAAAGCAGTTTGGTGTAAAAGCGAAAGTGGAAGTCGTCCAGGCTTCCTTATTGCAGGGGAGCAGGTTGGGAATCGGCTCTTTCTATCCACTGTCACTGATACTGATTATTTCCTGGTCGCTGGGGATAGCAGGAAAAGCATTTCTTTTATCGAGTTTCTCCTCAAATGAAAAAAAATTAAAGTTTTCCTGGAATCTGAATCAGGGAACATCTTTGAAAAAAATAGCTATAAGTTACAAAGACTTTCCTTTATTAAGAGCACCTCAAACAATTTTATATGGAATTTCTGAGGGGCTGCCGGTGCTTCTGCTAGCCGGTTTGTTTGGGCCTGCTTCAGCAGGGTTCTATTCGATAGGGAGAACGGTATTGAGTATGCCGACGAACTTGATCACCCGTTCAGTAGGAAGTGTTCTATATTCCAAGTTTGTGGAAACGGCAACTAATCATGGAGATCTGAAAAAGATTCTTTTGAAATCTACATTGGCGCTTGCCGCGATAGGAGCATTTCCATTTGGCATCATTTGCTTATTCGGACCTGAAATTTTTGTATTGGTTTTCGGGCCGGAATGGCTGATGGCCGGTGAATATTCGAGATGGATCGCAATTTGGGTATTTTTCCTCCTAATTTCAAATCCCAGCAGAGAGTTGATGCCTGTATTATCTTACCAAGGTTTTCATTTGAAATTTACAATTTTGTCATTGATTACCGGCATTTGCAGCTTGGGGTTGGGAGCTTACATTTTTGCAAGTGAAATAGCGGCACTTGCTATTTTCGGTATTTCTGCTGGTATCTTAAATCTAATGTTCATCATTATCACGGTATTTCTCTGTAAAAATTTTAAATTTCAAGAAAGAGTATAAAATAAGTTCTAATTACCTACTTTATTAAATGAAATTTAAATATTCAGAAAAATTACTTTTATTTTAGGACTATAGATGTTAATATTAAGTAAATTGATAGACTTATTGTACTGTAGAGCTCAAATTCATTGGAACAATCGAAATCATGATATGAAAGCCATTTAATACTTTTGGAAAAGGTACTTCACAAAAGGAGGATATTATAATGGAGAGAAAAATTACGAAAGCAATCATTCCGGCTGCAGGATTAGGGACACGTTTCCTGCCTGTAACAAAAGCGATGCCAAAAGAAATGCTTCCGATTGTAGATAAGCCGACTATACAATATATTGTGGAAGAGGCGGTTGCTTCCGGGATAAAGGACATAATTATTGTAACCGGAAAAGGGAAGCGGGCAATTGAAGATCATTTCGATAAAAATTTCGAGCTGGAAGAAACCTTATTCAGAAAGGGTAAGTTCGATCTATTGGATAAAGTCAGAGCATGTTCGAATGTTGATATCCATTACATCCGTCAAAAAGAGCCGCGTGGATTGGGACACGCAGTATGGACGGCACGCAATTTCATCGGAAATGAACCTTTTGCCGTCTTGCTAGGTGATGATATCGTTCGTGCAGAAAAACCGTGTCTTAAACAATTGATTGAGCAATATGAAGAGACACATTCTTCCGTTATAGGTGTTCAGCAGGTACCGGAGGATCAAACACACCGTTATGGAATTATTGAACCGAGTTCTGTCAACGGACGTTGTTATGGCGTGAAAAATTTTATTGAAAAACCGAAAGAGGGCACCGCTCCATCAAATCTTGCGATTATGGGACGCTATATTCTGACGCCTGAAATTTTCAGTATTCTGGATAACCAGGAGGTTGGAGCAGGAGGCGAAATTCAATTGACAGATGCTATCCATCAATTAAATAAAATACAGAAAGTCTGTGCGTTTGATTTTGAAGGAAAACGATATGATGTGGGGGAAATGCTAGGGTTTATTCGCACAACAATCGAATTTGCGCTGGACAGTAAAGAATACGGGACGGATACAGTGGAACTGATGCAAAATCTATTACAGCAACGGGCAATGACATCTCTGATCTGACAGAGCGAAAAAATGTTTTATTACATTAAAGTGGAAAGCCTTTTAAGCCGAAGGAGTGGGTTGCTTTGAACAGTTCAGCTCCAGCCGTAAGTGTGGTTATTCCAACTTACAATAGGGCCCAATTTATAGAAAGGACTATCAATTCTGTGCTTCAACAGACATTTGGGGATTTTGAAATCATTGTTGTTGATGATGCATCGAACGACAATACAGAAGAAGTGGTGAAGAATATAAACGATAGCCGGATCAGGTATGTAAGGCTGCCGAATAATACCAATGGGACCAGACCTAGAAATTATGGAATTGAACTGAGTACAGGGAAGTTTATCGCTTTTTTGGATTCTGATGATGAATGGATGCCGGAAAAATTGGAGAAACAATTAAATTTCATTCTTGCTTCAGTAAAGGGGATTGACAACATTATGTGTTTTACGGGACTCGTATTGGACGATGAATTTTCCCGTATAACAAAAAGAAATAAACCCTATATTAACGGAATGGATATTATGAGTTATATTTTTCTGGGTGGGAATACTGTTCAAACAAGCACATATATGGTTTCAAGTTCGCTTGCGAAAGCAGTTAAATTCGATTCTGACTTGCGAAAACATCAGGATTGGGATTTTTGCTTACGACTGAGAAATAATCGTGCCGAGTTCCTTTATCTAGATGAATGTTTGTCAATTTGGCATGTTGGTAATAGAAAGGACAGGCTCAGCAACGCCAACTCAAACGGAAACAGTTCGTTGGAATGGCTGGAAAGTAAAAAGGGCCAACTCTCTTTATCAACTCAGAGCATCTTTCAGCTTATAGTAACGGTAGATGATCTGGTGATGAAAAAAAAATATAACAGAGCAGCATTATTAGCGATCAAAAGTTTAGTCAAACGGAAAATAGGTTTCTTTGCTTTTCTTAGAATTACAGCCAGAATAGTCTTGCCAAGCCATCTACGTTCAGAAATCAGCAGTGTTCTCTCCAGATTTTAGTATGACTTGGTTCTATTCATTCTCGGAAAATTGAATATGAAAAATCCAGCCAAGAGAGAATCTCTCACGGCTGGATTTTTATTTTGCTACATCGTTAAATCGTCCACCGGTCATTGATGATCGCAACCAATACCCGTTTTCCGCTGCCGTCCTTCTCGAATACCATATTCAGGATTTGCCAATCCATCTGATTATACTGGGCTGTGCCTGGGAAATAGAATTCGATGATGGTTGCTGCCGGATACAGCTGATGGATAAAATCATAAGTGGTGGGCTGCATAGTGCGTCCATATTGAGTTTTGGCATTATATGACGCATCCATCAGATATTCATCGTAATATTCAGCAGGCGTTAAACTGATTTCAAAACCTGTATCGTCTTCATATCCCCATAAATAATCATTGGAGTTGGTCATGAAGCCGGGAAGCTGTGCTTTCGTGAAATAAAACCGTGGAAACTCCTTACAAGACATTTACGGATGCGACAGAAGTGACAATTCGGGGAGGCGCTAAATATTATATGGTCGAAGGGTATGGTACAGTCAAATCCATCAATGCCCTGGGGGTTGTAGAAGGTGAATTGGTAAGTGTAAAGTAGGCTGATTTTAAGAAAACAAATAAACCGTATCCCGGAAGCTGCAGGGATACGGTTTATTATTTTGGAGATTTTACGATTCAAGTCAATTGGCGAAGAGCCTGTTAACCGACAGCAACCGTCTTCTTCAATTCCTGGCCTAGCAATTTCGCCAATTCCAGCATGCCGTATTTCCCGGCCGCTGCTTCTGCATCCGAATTGTAATTCGTATTGGTGTTGACGTCGTATGTGAAGATTTCTCCTGCAGCGTTGCGGATGAATTCGATGCCTGCCACGGCGATGTCGTTCCGGCGCAGGAATTCTTCATATTTCGCGATGATCGGATCATCGAATCCGTCGACAATCTGGAATTTCGGTTTCTCTTCAGGCTGCTCGCCGACCGGGCAGAACAGATCGTCGATGCGGCAGGTATCTGCCGGACATAACTCGAATCCTTCCGAAGTATCCACCTGCACTGCGTAAACGAATTTTCCGCCGACAAACTCACAGCGCGTGATGAACGGTTCCGGCGCCTGGATATATTCCTGGATCAATGTGATGCCGTCGATCGATGGCTCAAATTCACCGCCGTCCAGATATTCTTTTAACGCTTCGATAGAATGAAACAGGCGGACGCCGAGCCCCTTGCCAGCGCGGTTATGCTTGGTGATGAAGGAAGGAGCGTCCAATTTCTCAGCGGCTGCAATAATCCCTTCGCGGCCATTCGCCGCAATCGTTTTCGGCGTCCGGATTCCTGCGGCGTTCAGCGCCATATATTGATTCACTTTGCTGACTTCCAGGCGTAGTGCGCGCGTGCCATTGAAAATAGTCCGATTGTGGTGTTCAAGCCATGCGAGCAGCGTATCCGCCATTTCCGGTGCGAAACGGTGTCCTCTCGTGTGGGAAGAGGCACTCATCCGGCTGTAAAAAACACCTTCAGGAGGTGTCGCGTTCAAATCGACCACTCCCTCGTTGATAAACCAGTCTTCATAAGGCAATTGAAGTTCGTCCAGCCGCTTGAATAGATGCGTCGTCCATTCTTCGTTTTCATGGATTACATATATTTTCTCAGTCATTTCACCGTCTCCTTATTTAGCAAGCGTTTCAAGCGCTCTTCGTTTTTCTTCCACTAATGGCATAACCTTTTTCGAAAACCGCTCCATTTCCTCCAATTGTGGAGAAAATTGCAAGAGTAATAAATCGAGACCGGCTTCTTCGTAAGCAAGGATACGATCGGCGATCTGTTCCGGCGTGCCGATCAAGTTCGGGCGCAGGCCGCGGTTCGACACTGAATAATCCTCCAGCTTCACTTGTTGCTCGAGCTGTGATTTGCTGACGAAATCGTTATAGCCGACATAGCCGCTGGAATCTTTCATATCCACAATGCGGGCATATTCCGCCGCAACTTCTTCTTCGGTATCGCGGCAGACGATATACGCTGCCATCCCGAATGACTGAAGCGGCGTTTTACTGGCTGCTTCACGCAATGCTTTCATATCATCGATCTTCGCTTTGATTTCTTCGACGGTGCCGCCATGCATCACGTACGCGTCGCAACCTTCGACAATCGATTTCTTGCCGCGCGGACTCTCGCCGCCTGCGTACAGGATCGGATTCGGACGCTGGACGGGTTTCGGTTCCAGACGGGCGTTCTGGATATCATAGTATTTCCCTTTAAATGAAAACTCGTCTTCCGTCCACATGCCTTTCATGACTTGGAGAAACTCATCCGTCCGGTCGTAGCGCTCATCATGCTCGGTGAATTCGCCGCCGTACTGGCGTGCTTCTTCCGCCCACCAGGCCGAGACAACATTCAACGTGAAGCGGCCATTCGAAATCCGGTCGATATTCGCTGCCATTTTCGCTGTCACCGCCGGGTTATGGAAAGCCGGCCGGATTGCCGTCATGATCTCGATCTTCTCCGTCACTGCCGCAAGCCCCGCCGCCGTCGTCCACGCCTCCAGCGAATCAGCTTCCATCCCTTTGATATCATTCAAATTCAGTTCAGCGATCAAGGTCGTATCGTAGCCCCATTGTTCCGCGGACTGAACCACTTTTTTCGCATAGTCAAAAGTCGCCGGCATGTTCTCATCTTCCACATTGCGCAGCCATCCGCCGAATATCGGCAGCCAAAATCCATATTTCATCTATAATCGATTCCTTTCATCAAGAAATTTCAATCTCAAATAATTCACTCTATTAGAGCGTGAAATCATTATACAATAAAACCTATAATCCTTACTAGTGAACTTGGTTATAAATTCGAAATAATTTCCTGTAAGCTAATAGCTTAAAATTGTGTTTGGGATTGGGTGTAAGCAGGGATTTAGAATTGGCGAGTGGAGACTTCTTCTATATAGAAGAAAAGTGGAAGAAAGTTGAGTTTTTTAGGTTTTTAAAGGCTTTTGTCGCTTTTCGCAGGCGAAAAGCTTGAAATTGTGGTTTGGGGTTGGTTGTGAGAGTGGATCCGGATTGTAATATGGAGATGGCGTTTGTAGCTTTCTTGTATATACGAGAAAAGCGGAGAGAAGTGAAGATTCTTAAGTATTTTTGGAGGCTTTTGTCGCTTTTCGCAGGCGAAAAGCATGAAATTGTGGTTTGGTGTTGGTTGTGAGAAGGAGATTTGCTGTGGAAGGCGAGTTGGGAGATGTTTTTAGGGAGGGAAATCAGCTTATCTAACATATATCCGTGTTCAAGAAATTATATCCGCGTTCAGGAAATTATATCCGCGTTCAAAAAAATATATCCGCGTTCAGAGGATTATATCCCCGTTCGGCAAATCGCATATAAAAAAACGCCGTTTCATCAAACGGCGTTTCAGAAGTTACTCTTTTATTCGATAGCGCCTCCCTTTATTTTCACCGGAGACCTCAAAGTCATACTGCTTCAAAATCCTGGTTGCTATATCAGCAGATTCCAGCAAGCAAAACTCCCTGAATTCCTTATTCGTGATACTGTCGCCCACGAAAGAAAAATACTCCTGCAGTGCAAAATGGTGAGCCGCCAAATTTTTCGTCCCGCACGCGTGGCATACCCAATTGCGTTTCACCCGCGCCATCCGATATCCCTTGCAAGCCGCGCAGTAGACGCCTCTTTGCAGATCGCCATAGTCGATATGATATCGTTCGCAAAGCGGCTTTCTTTTGAAAGGCTTGTGGTTCGACTCGAGCAGCCGCTTGGTTTTATTGACTTTTAACGTTCCGCCACCCTCCGGAAGGGACCGAAGAATTTTGTAGAGATAATCGTTCATCTGATACGTTTTGCACAGCAGCGCGCCAGTCGGCTTCGAGTGGAACATGCAATTGGCCGCCGTGTAAACGACCAGGCCCTTTACCGTCACATCCAGCTTTCTGAGCTGAAGCCACTGCCGCAGGAACCGGATATTCTTGTTCAGCTGAAACGCCGGATTTTCAAGGACCAGGCGTTCACCTTTCGGATTCATGCGAATAAATTCACCCGTTTTCTCATCGAAATGCAGGTCGTCGCTGACATTTTTCGAGTCCAAAATAATGACACACTTCTCTGTCAGTACAAGGCCGTCAAATTGTGTGATCCAATCGCCCATCTCCAGGCCGATATCCCACAGTGCAGTGTAATTATCGCCGAGATGAAACTCCTTGAATTTCTTCTGCAATTTATTTTCTCCTCGCTCGCCGGCCGTTTTCCGGTGAAGCTAATTTTCAAGATAGACTTTCTGCGGATGCTTCTCAGGAAGCCTGCCGATAAAATGAAAAATTGCCTGTGACTGCGGTAAAAGCTCAATCGGTTCTTTTATAAGTCCTGCACCTCTTTTTCTTTTTACATAAAGTATAGCATTCAAAAAAGATATTGATCGAATAATCTGATAATAATTCACATAGTCCACCGGTTAAAAACTTAACCACCAAGAAGCAAATTAAAAAGCTTTCGCAGAGGGCGAAAGCTTCTTATAGTTCGTCTCACATAATGATTTTCATTTCTTCCGCACGGGCCCGGGCAGTCAAAGGAATCGCATATTTCACGTCGGCCTGCGTCCCGAGCGGATGCGGATTAAGATTGAAATGATCGATGGCAGTTCCGATTGTGCGTGCGCGCTGGCGGAGCTCGGGATCGGCGAACGGAACATAATCGATTGAAATCATCGCTTCTGAGATTTCGATGACGCGTACTGCCTGCTCGTCCAGCACAGCCGCGATTTGCAGAAATGTCCACTGGTCCCGCGCCGCGATGGAATTGAAATGGTTATGGCCGTTGACATACAGGCCGGCATTCCTTTTTTTATTCAGTAAATCCCACATCGGAATGTCGGGTGAGATCGAACGTTTTTCCAGACTCGAATTTTTAGTGGTGCCGTATACAGGGTGGTGGCCAAAAACGATCAGCGGCAGGTCGCCGGATTTTTCCACGACATCAGCGAGCCATTTTTGCTGTGGCAGATCGAGAGTGCCGCCCCAGTCTTCATAATCCTGTTCTTTTGCCGTGTCGAGGAATGCCAGTACAGCGCCCTCGGTCAACAGGGAATGGTACCGCTCCTGATGGGTGATGTCCAGCACTTCATCGCGGCTCATCGCATAGACATCATGATTGCCGAGCACATGGACAAACGGCTTGTGATGCTGGTCGATGATCGCATAGATTTCTTCCAGTTCATCCTGTGTGCCGAAATTCGTCAAGTCTCCGATTGAAACATACAGGTCTGCAGGGATCGAGAAAAAATGCGCCATAAAGCTTTCGTAAAACAGCTGCCGTTCCCTTTTCGACAAAGCATACTCATCTTTCACCGTCGGATAATGCAAATCGCCGATCACTGCAATTTTCATGAATATCTCCAGCTCCTCTCATTCTCAACGCCTCCATTATCCCGCACGATTGTGAAGTGCGTGCAAAGTGCAGATTAAGGATTGTAAAGAATTTATTCACATCAATAAAATAAAGGGCTGCTTATTTTAATTGGCACAGGGTAAAGAAAGGGTAATAAAAAATAAAAGGAGTGTTGACACATGGCGGATAAAGAAAAGCGCAACGAAGAAAAGGTCATTGAAAACGAACACGGCAATGCGCCGGATGAAGGAAAAGAAGATGTGCCCACTGAGGATAAGATCATCCGGGATCCTGAGACGGGCGAAGAAACCTTCATCAAGAACGATAATAAAAGCTGGAAACTGAAATAGGCTGCCTGCCTGGTGACAGGGCTTAGACAGGGGGAGGACCATGGAAATTTACACAATAGGACACTCCAGTCATCCGAAAGAGTTGTTCAGGAAGATGCTGAAAGAGCATTCAATCGAAGTGCTGGCGGATGTGCGGGCTTTTCCCGGCAGCCGCAAATGGCCCCAATTTTCAAAAGAGGGGTTTCCTGACTGGCTGGAGACTGAAGGCATCCACTATCAGCATTTTCCGAAGCTCGGCGGAAGAAGAAGAAAATCCAAAGAAATTGAAAGTCATATAAACGCTGGATGGAACAATCAGTCATTCCATAATTATGCCGACTACACGTTGACGGAAGAATTTCAGGAAGGAATCGTGGAGTTGCTGGCGATCGCAGCAGAACGGCGTGTCGCCTATTGCTGCTCGGAACGCCATCCTGCCCGCTGCCATCGCCTGCTCATCAGCAACTGGCTGACGGCGAACGGCCATAAAGTGCTGCATATCATTGATGGGAAACATGAAAGCACTGAGCTTGTGGAGCACGAGGTCGGCAGGTGGGGAGCAGAAACGTGCGTAAAAGATGAAGCGGACCGCATTGTGATTTACCCGGCAAGGGAAGAAGCCGATAAATAAATGATTAAAAGCTGTGAAAAGCAAACGGATTTTGCTTTCAGGGTTTATTTGGCGTGGATTTAGAGAATACAGAGTAGAGAGGGCTCCTGGTGAGGGAGCGATAAAAAAGAGAAACGAAAGGGGAAGATGGAAATATGAGTATGCAGGATATCCAGACGAATGATTTGGTGAGGGATGAATACGGCAACCATTACCTGGTGGTCGGGACGACTGAAGATGAGGGCAGGCTGAAAAATATTCAGGTGTCGAACTTGTGGTATGAGCAGGCATTCCGTGAGAATTTTGATGATGCGGCGGCAGGCAAGCCGGTCGGCATCCAGCTGCAGGACAAAGTGAATGCTTATATAGAAGAAACGGAGCGCATGGAGCGTCCGATTTATGGCATCCGCGATCTGATGGTCAATCGCATTGACGTATACGCAGTGGATGTTACAAAACCACATCCGAACAGTGTTTTATAATAGGATATCTAAGTTGAACCAGTGCTCTTTTCAGTGATTTCCTGCTGAAAGGGGCTATTTTGTTTGGTGTTTACGGGCGGGCCGCCTCTTTGTGCGCGGGAAAGGCACGGTTGTGCGCGGGCGCGAGGGGTTTCTGCGCGGGAAAGCCACGGTTGTGCGCGGGAGGGAGAGGTTTCTGCGCGGGAGAGGCACGGTTGTGCGCGGGCGCGAGGGGTTTCTGCGCGGGAAAGGCACGGTTGTGCGCGGGAGAGAGGGGTTTCTGCGCGGGAAAGGCACGGTTGTGCGCGGGAGAGAGGGGTTTCTGCGCGGGAAAGGCACGGTTGTGCGCGGGAGAGAGAGGTTTCTGCGCGGGAGAAGCAAGTTTGTGCGCGAGTTGATAATAATCGACGACGCATGCTAATAATATGACCGACAAAAAACAGCCAGTATCGTCCCATTTTGACACACCTAAAATCAGACCCCTGATATGGATGCTTTTCGCCTTGCGAAAAGCGAAAGGGCAGAAGCCGAAGTTTTTCACCTTGCGAAAAATATCCACTTTTATAGAAAAGCTTCCGCAATTTGCAGAAGCTTTTTCTACTACTACTTTTTAGAGCGATTGGGACCAGTTGACTAGCTCATAGTTTTTATTATCATCTTCTTGCTATTTTATGACAATATTCATAAGATATAGGTAGAAGATGTAAAATAAGGGGGTGCGTATTGTGAAACTGAATGTGGAGCAGCGCAGGATAGTGGAATTGGAGCCGGCCGGGCCGATGCTGGTGAAAGGCGTTGCTGGATCCGGCAAGACGACGGTTGCAATTCGCCGCATTAATTTTCTTAGAGATCATTATAGCCATGAAGAGGACGATCGGATTCTTTTGGTTACATATAATAAAACATTATTGAATTACATAAAGCATCAGTATGGCCGCATGGCGGATGTGGAGCAGCTGGAAGCGGAACAATTATTTTCTTCGAACGCTGAAGTGGAAATTACGACAATCGACAGTTTGATGTACAGGGAATTCGTCCGCTATCAAAAGCGGATCGGCAAGAAATTCGGGATCGCTTCCCATGAACAGGAAAGGAAAGCGATGATCTTCGCCATTCATGAAGTGAAGAAGTCGTTTGAACAGGTGAAATTGTTATCACCTAAAAACAGTAAGTTTCTGCTTGACGAAGTGGAATGGATCCTGGCTTGTGCGATCAAGGATGTAGAAGCCTATCAATCAGCAGATCGTGTGGGACGTGCATCGGGGGACGGGGGCACACCGCAGAAGTTGATGAAGAATTCCCAGCTACGCGCGGCAATATTCGAAGTCACCCACCGGTTCATGTATATTCTTGAAAAAGAATCCCTGGTGACATTCAAGCAGATGAATCTGCTTGCGCTGGAAGAGATGCGGAGAGGGAATGCGAATCGATATACACATATCATCATCGATGAAAGCCAGGACTTGACCCGTGTCCAGCTGGAATTCCTGAATGGGCTTTATAAAGAAAAAGCTCATTCGTCGCTGATGTTCGTCGCCGATAATACGCAGAGCATCTATCCGCATTCCTGGCTTGGCAAAGGCCGTGCCTATACGACAATCGGCTATGATATGAGCGGGAAATCTCGCACGTTAAGTAAGAATTACCGGACGACGACAGAAATTTCCACAGCTGCGTTCAATTTGATCGAAGCGGATGAGACGATCCAGTCGAATGTGGATTTTGTGAAACCGGCCTTGATCGACCGCCATGGACATCCGCCGATTTACCGTTTTTTCCGGAAACCCGAACAACAGGCTAAATTCATTGCAGACGAAATCGCTCTGCTCAGGAATGATTTTGCGCTGTCGGATATTTGTATTGTCGCCCGCGGCAATCGCCAAATCGAAAGTGCAGCAACCGATCTTGCAGAAGCTGGTATTGATTGTGAGATTTTACAAAGCCAAAATCCGGATTTTGAATCAGATAAAGTCAAGTTGGTGACGATGCATTCCATCAAAGGCCTTGAGTTCAAAGTCATTTTCCTGATCGACCTGAATAAAGGCTTGATTCCGAGAGAGCTGTATGAAGACGCTGATGATCAGAAAACAGTGGATTCAGATGAACGGAAATTGCTGTATGTCGGAATGACACGGGCAAATGAGCTGTTGTACATGTCGTCCGTCGGTGCGCCATCCAAATTCATCAAGGAAATAAATATGAATCATATGCGTATGAAAAAAGACTCGGCATTGCGTCCATTCGAATCCATCAGCATGGCCAATTACAGGCTGACAGATGGACTCGTGGATTTTCATTCGAAAGAAGAAGTCGTACGGCAGTGGCTGATCCGGGAATTGAATGAAGTTTATAAGTTTCCTTTGGAATTAATGGAATTAGAGTATAAAGTGCAGCAATTTTCGAGAACAGGCTATTGTGATATTGCGATCAATGTCTATACAGATGGAGAAGCCCGCCCGTATATACTTGCTGAAGTGAAATCTTTTGGCAGTGGGATCGAAGATGCTGCAGTTCAGCTGAAATCATATATGGAAGCAGAGAGCCGTGCTATATATGGTATCGTGACAGATGGACTCGAAGTTAAAATCATGGACCGCAAAGGGGAGGAGCTTCAGGATATTCCAAAATGCCATCCTAAATTCCTGCCGGATACTAAAAATAAGAGAATCTATATGAATCTGAAAAACGGCAGACAATATGAATATGCCGTTGAAAAAGACGCAGCTGATCAAATTGATGTTAAAGAAGTTGGACAGGATATCCTGTTGCAGATACATGAAACGGTTGAAGTGCCCTTGATCGGGAATGTGGCGGCCGGCCTGCCGATGCTGGCTGCTGAGGAATATGAGGATACCCATATACTGCCCCGAGATTGGGTAGTATCCCCGGCAGAGACGTTTTCCCTGACTGTGACTGGTGACAGCATGATTGGTGCCCGAATCGATAAAGGTGATATCGTCGTCATCCACCAGCAAAATACAGCGGTCAATGGTGATATTGTCATCGCGGTAATCGATGAAGAGGCGACGATGAAAAAGTATATGCCGATGGGCAGCAATATCCTGCTGGTTTCCGAAAATCCAGAATATGAACCGATCCTGATGAGGAGCGAAGACGTCCATATCAATGGCCGGGTAATAGGAGTCCTGAAGAAATAAAGTTAATACGCAAAAAAAACCGCCTCCCAAATCCGGAGGCGGCTTTTTGAATCTTATACCCTTTTTTCCACGCCGACTGCAAAGCTTAAATACATTAAGGCGTTGCGGGCTTTGAATGTGGTGGACATCGCCAGGCGCTCGAGTTCGGCCAGGCTCATCTGGTATTTACGAAGGTCGCCGCTTGTGGCGAGTTCTTCCTGTTTCGTGATGACCTGTACGAAGCTGCGCTCCATTTGATCGCGTAATTGAAGTGCGCGGATCATGGCGATATTCTGGGCATCCGAACGCTCGTAGCCGTACATTTCCTTGGACAGCCAGTACAGCGCTTTGAGGGCGCCGTTTTTCGTGTCGCGGATGAATGGCTTGAGGTCATTTTGCGGATGTTCTTCTTCGAACCAAAGACGCTGCATGCCGGCACGCTTATCTTTCACTTCTAATTGATAATAATGATTCAGGAATTGCGTTGTTTTATTGAACAGTGAAAATGACTGGCGGAAGACGGATTTTAGCTGCTCATTGCGGACCGGATTTGAAGCATCAAGTTCGAGTGCTTCGAACAACTGCTCGCGGTAAGCGGTATATTCCGATAGGAGCGCATCCATGAACGCTTCAAGCAACGCACCTCGGTCCTTGTCCGTTCCTTTAGAGCGGAAGCGCAGCGTATCCATTTTCATCATGCCTTCCGGATCGATTTCATTGTCATGATTCAAGAGCAGGTGATTTTTAGCGCACCAGTCGCGGTATTCTTTTTCACGGCCTTCGAAAAAGTTCGGTTTATAATTGGCTGTGACATCGATCGGCCCGATTTCGTCCAGCATTTTTTGTGCGAGTTTCAGGCGGTCAGCATAGAGCGCTCGGCCATTCGCATCAGCGATCGTTTCCGCTCCTTGACTGAGTAGTTCGCGGGATTTATGAAGCGCATCGGCTCTGTCTTCTTTATCAGTAAGGAACGTCGAATAAAACAGTAATCCCCAGCCGCGTTCCGCATCCTTTCGCTGATAGGAAGGGTCGCTGTCGTCTTCGGTCATCTGCTCAAGCGCATGGAGTCCGTCGATGGAACGTCCGACGTAGATCAATACTTCTGCATAGTTCAGGCAAATCTGATTCCACACAGTTGTCGGGACTTTCCCGCGGTATTGGAAAAACAAGCTTTCAAACAAGTACAACTGCCGCTGTTTTATCGGGCTGTTCCAGTCTTTCTGCAATTGATGGCGGATGCCGAGCTGGCTTGACTCGAGGAGAATTGCTAGCGGATAAGCCGCTTGGCCTTTCAAACGTTCTTTCAAATGATCGATTATATGATTCAGCTTTTCAGGTTCCGTTTTCGTTTTCTGGAATTCCTGCAGAAGCAATTGAGTGGCTTGGTATAATTCCTTTAATTCGTATTGCCCGTAGTCCTCTGACTGGGCAACTTCCTGTAGATTCGTCATGTGGGTAACCTCCTGGGTGTTTGATTGTTCTGTATATTGTACTGCCTCTTCCATTGTATCGAAAAGAGCGGTCGCGGTCACCCAAAGATTTTCATGAAAATTATGAATTTGATGTATAATACTATTTGTAGACATAACTTTCAGTCAATTTGAAATAAAAATGAAACATACAGGGGGCAATAAAATGATCAAGTTTCCAAAACCGACAGTGGAACAATTTTTCCGTACATATTCCATTTCAGATTTTACCGTAAGCCGTGATGAAAAAAGGCTGATTTTCAGTTCGAATTTAAACGGGAATGTGAACTTATGGGCAATGGATCTGCCAGGAGGCTTCCCTTATTTATTTGCGCAGCACGACGAATCCGTCAGTTTCATCAAAATCGATCCGGAAAACCGCTTTGTGCTGACGGGCTATGACAAAGATGGGGATGAAAACCATCAGATCTATGCGTTGCCGTACGAAGGGGGCTTGCCGCAGCCACTGGTGACGGGCGAACCGAATGAGAAATACTTCTTTTCGCATCTAAGTGAGGACGGAAAACGACTCTATTACATTACGTCAGACGGCAATCCGATGTTCCTGAATACGCGTATGCGAAATCTGGACGACGGCACGGATCTGCTTCTACTGGAAGGAGCGGATGGTTCCACGGAACTGGCGGCAGTTTCGGACAATGAAGAAGCGTTTGTCTATTCACGGGCTTTCGCCAACACTTACGTAACGTCATTCGTTAAAATCGGAGAGGAAACCTATAACCTGACGCCGGATGCCGCTAAAGTGCATATTGCATCTGATCCGGTATTCACCGATGATAATACCATCCATTTCGTGACCAATTACGACAGTGAATACAATTATGTGGCAAAATATGAAATCGGTTCGAAGCAATTTTCACGTGTTGTGGAAATTGAGGGAGAAAGTGTCGAAAGCCTGAAGTGGCATAAGGATAGCGGGACTTTTTATATTGCAACCGAAAAAGGGGTTTCGGACTCGCTGTACCGTTTTGGTGCGGAGAATGAAAATCCGGAAAAACTGGAGATCCCGGTTGCCATTATCGACAAGCTTCAGGTCGCGAAGTCCGGGGCTCTTTATCTGCTGGGCCGGAGCGCGACCATTCCGATGAATATCTTCTGTCTGGAGAACGGGGGAGACTGGAAGCAGATAACGAAGAATAATGTGCTCGGCCTGGAATCTGACCATATGGTGGAGCCGGATGTCGTCACGTATAAATCATTTGACGGCATGGAAATCGAGGCTTTATTGTTCAAGGCAAAACCGGAAAATGACAATGGACATACGATTTTCTGGCCGCATGGCGGGCCGCAGGCGGCGGAGCGCAAGATTTTCCGCTCAATGTTCCAATGCTTCCTGAACCGGGGCTATTCGATCTTTGCGCCGAACTTCCGAGGCAGCACCGGCTACGGCGCATCGTTCGTCAAATTAGTGGAACAGGATTGGGGCGAAGGGCCGCGACTGGATTGCCTTGCCGGCATCGAATGGCTTTTTGAGGAAGGCATCAGTGACCGGGAGAAATTATTCCTGGTCGGCGGCAGCTACGGGGGCTATATGGCGCTGCTGTTGCATGGCCGCCATCCGGAATATTTCAAAGCCGTTGTCGACATCTTCGGTGTATCGGATCTGTTCACGTTCTATAATTCGGTGCCTGATCACTGGAAGCCGATGATGGAACGCTGGATCGGCAATCCCGAGCGTGATAAGGAACGCTTCATCAAAGACACGCCGGTGACTTACCTCGACGGCATGATCAAGCCGATGCTGGTCATCCAGGGGGCAAAAGATCCGCGCGTCGTCAAGGAAGAGTCGGATCAGATTGTCGAGAAGCTGAAAGCAGCGGGCCGTGACGTCGAATATCTGGTGCTGGAAGACGAAGGGCACGGCTTCTCGCGTAAAGAGAACGAGATAGCCGTTTACAGCCGGATGCTGGAGTTTTTGGGCAAACATCAAGGGTAATGAAAGAAGGGAATCGGTGGCGGCAGAAATTTCTGTCACCACCGGTTTTTTATGTGGGTGGTGCGTGTTTATTGTGCGGTGAGCTGGATTTGTGAGAGGTGAGATAGATTTATGTGCGGTGGGCCGGATTTATGAGCGGTGAGCCGGATTTATGTGCGCAGTGATAGAAATATGCTCTCGAAGCGAATCTTTATGATGGAATTTTGATATCCATTCCATAGAAAAAAGGCTCCGCATAAAGGGAGCCCTCAATCCGTCAACTATTAGAATGCACCTGATCCGCCGCCACCGCCGCCGACTCCAGTACCGGATCCAGGGACGCCGCCGCTTGCGCTGGCAGTCGTCGTTGAACCGGCGGTTACAAAGATGGCCGTCATGAATACAGGGTTCATCACAAAACTTGTGCCGTCCGCCTCGGAATCGGCGGCTGTGAAGACGTTCGCTTTCCGCTCGGCCGTTTTCGAATCGGAACCGAGGAGGTATGCATAGGCGCGTTGTTTCTCATCCTTCGTCAATTTATCCCATTGTTCCGAAGGCAATTCTTTCATAGCCGTTTTCAATTGCCGCCAATTGTAACGCAGTTCAAGACCTTCATGTGTAATCGGCGAATAGCTGATGGCGAATCCGAATGCCGCCAAGGCGAGGACAATCGATGCAGCCATCCACGGGAAAAGTTCGTATATGCCTGTGTAGATGGCGAGTCCGATGAACAGGAGGCTCATGAAACCAGCCGTCCAGCGTAAGACAGGATGCTTCTCGCGGAAACCTTTTTCCTTCACTTCGTCGCTGATGTATTTGTTCCATGCGGCTATGGAATCGTTATACGCTTCGTGATTATCTTCATTTTTGGTATAGGCTTCGACCTGTTCGAGTGTAAATTCCTGGCCGTCACCGATTCGGTCAAAAAGCAGGTTGATCAATGTGTCTTCATGCGGATGGTCGGTCTTTCGGTCGAGCAGCTCAAAATGATCTTCCGTCAGCTGTCGGATATTGCCTTTTCGCATCAATTCCATGATCCCGGCTGACATGGCGGTCGGCGACAGGATGGAAGAATTAGTGAAAAACAGCAACGCTGGAATACTCATCGTTTCTTTCGGGACGAAAAATTCGTAACGCTCATCCCGGAACTCGCGTTTGCGGCGGAATGCGCGGAACCAGGCCAGGAATAGACCGGCCAGCAGCAAGATGCCCGCAGCCACAATCACTGGAATTCCGAAGTCTCGTGCCGTCTGCTGATTTTTGGCAAACAGGGCCGCTTCATTTTCCTGCTGTTCCCGGTCATCTGCCACTTGATCCCGTATAGTTCCTGTCGAAGCCGCAACTCCCGGGAATAATCCAGCTTCAAAAACAGCGCGGACATCGCCTTTTTCTCCGTCCGGCACATGGCCGAGTTCGAAAATGACAGCTCCGTCATTCGTGATGCGTTCCTTGCCGAAGGCTTCGTCATAGCCGAGCGCTTCCGTTTGGGAAGAAGGAGCGGGCGGCGTGACGCTGATCGTCATATTCCCATATTCACTTTCGTTGTTCGTATCGAAGAACGCCCAGTAAAACTGTGCTCCGTCCTCGAATTTCTCAACCGCCCCGCCGATTTCATAATTCAATACGACTTGAACGGTTTCATCGTCTTCACCTTCACGATAAATCTTGTAAAGACCATCTTCCACTTCGACTTTCAACGGATTACCGTTTTCCGTAGCCGAGAAATTTTCAATCGATGTGTTTTTCTTAGCAATCAATCCGCGGGTGATCCCTTCGAAATCATCCTCGAATCTATACGTGAACTGTTCGGTGACATCAGCAGTTCCATCTTCAGTTAATATCGCATCAATCTGAACTTCTGAAATCTCAAAATCGACAGCATAAGCCTGCGATGGGATCAACAGCACCAAGACGAAAGCCAGTAAATAGGGCAGGTTTTTTTTGCTTCTCATGATTTATCACCTCTTGAGTCATTATACGTATGAGTCGATGAGAGGTTTCATAATATTTGGACTTGAACTGGAAATTCATTCTAACAGCAGCGGACAACTCTTCGTACAAAGATAAATGCCCAGTAACTTGGAATTTATATTAATTATATAAAAAGTGACTAAGTATTTAGAATTATCTGTTAAATTAAATGCTTTAATGCTAGAATATCAATGTAAAAATGATTTTATCGGATTTTCTATAAATAGGAAGGAGTAGAGAAGCATTGAAAGATATATACTTTGAGAAGGAATATGGGCAGTTATATGAAGACGTTGAAAATGGGACGTGTGAAGTTTTTGAATTTAAGCATGAACTGGGGAAAGTCCGTCATTTATTTATTAAAAGATCCATACCTCACACGCTTTCTTCCGAAATTCTATATGATTTGACAACTCCTTACGGATATGGCGGTCCATTGGTGCTGGAATTTAAAGAAGGTAAAAAAGATGAACTGATCCACTCGTTTTATGAAGCTTTTAAACAGTATTGCGAAGCAAATAAAATAATTAGTGAATTCATCAGGTTTCATCCGCTTCTTAAGAATGAAAAAGACTTCAAAAATTATTATGACATTATTTTTAAGCGTAATACTTTGCTCACCGTCCTGTCGGATACAGAGGATGTTTTTCTGAGAGAATATTCTGCGTCCTGCCGACGGGATATACGTCTTGCCCTAAAAGCTGGAGTGGAATTCAAAGTGATCTTGGAACCTGACGATCTTGAGAAGTTTAAAGAATTATATTATTCCACAATGAAAAGAGTTGATGCAGAGACCATTTACTTTTTCAGTGATAAATACTTTTCCGAGTGTCTTAAACACTTTAAGAAGAATATCATCCTGATCGAAGTTATCTACAAAGGTCAAACAATCGGGATGAGCTTGAACTTTATTTATAAAAATTTGCTTCATGTCCATCTGACAGGAACATTGCAGGAGTTTCATCATTTGGCGCCTGCTTACGTCCTTCAATATGCCTTGGCATCATGGGGAAAAGAAAATGGGGTTTATGGGATTCATCTGGGGGGAGGGAAGACTGGAGAAAAAGATGATAAGCTTTTCCTGTTCAAGAAAAAATTTGCCAAAAATAAAGAATATGATTTCTTTATAGGCAAGAAAATTTGGAATCCGCAACTTTATCAAAAACTTTGTGAAGCTGCTGATAGAAGTGTTGAATATCCAAGTTTCCCGGCTTACAGATAAGCATCATATTAAAAAGTAGGTTCAAAGAAAACTTTTTCATATAAGCGGGTTGAAAAGCTTTTGCGACAGCAAAGGCTTTTTGTTATGGAGGGGATTGATGGTATAATTGTGCCTGATTGATTTTGGGGAAAAGGGGCCGTAAAGATGCTGAAGAGAAATAAGTTAGCCTGGACAGCAGCCGCGGCATGGATGGCTGTTATTTTTATACTGTCCCACCAGCCGGCATCTGTCTCAAGCGGACTCAGTTCGGGAATAACTGGATTTATATTGGATTTATTTAATGGCATTTTCCCAGGGATGGATACAGAAATACACGAAATCCATTTTCTGGTCAGAAAAAATGCACATTTCTTCGCTTATCTGTTCCTGGGGATTCTATTGATGAATGCCATAAGAAAAAAAGGGGGGCTGCAGCTAAGGGAGATTCTTTTAGCCTTCATCGCCTCTGTTCTATATGCGATTTCGGATGAAGTCCATCAGCTGTTTATCGATGGCAGAAGCGGTGAAGTCCGTGATGTGCTGATCGACAGTGCCGGAGCTGCGACGGGGATAGCGTTGTACTGTGGGATTTACAGGCTTTTAGATAAAGTGAAGGAACGAAAGCCGGCGAAATGAACAGGAAAAGGCATCGGAAAGATAGTCCGATGCCTTTTATAATAGAACAAACTCATTTTTTATCGTTTGTAGGTCGTAACAAACGACGGGCGGGGGAAAATATTCGGCCGTTTATCGATGCCTTCCGTTGTGCCTCTTTTTGCATGGGCACTGCCGTATGCTTCGGATTCCTGCCAGTTTTTAAAGTCTTCTTCACCGTTCCAGACCGTCAAGATGACATACGTATCCGAATTGATCGGCCGCAAGACCCGGATGGCCGCAAAGCCGGGTTCTTTTTCCACCAGTCCAGCCCGATTGGAGAAGCGGGATTCAAAAAGCTCCCGGCCTTCATCGCTTACAGGAATATTATTGAATACGGCAAAATAGCCGCTATTGATATCCCCGACGGCATTCAACATGTGATATGCCTCTGCATCCGGAAGTATGGTGCCGCCTGCCGATTCATGGAGAAGCACAGATTCATCATCATTAATGAGATAGATAAGCCGTGAATTCGGAAGGGACGCCATGATCTGCATCGCTTCGTCTTTGTGTCCTTGCCATTTATATAATTCCATTTCTGCACCTCTTTCGATTGATCCTTCTTTTTCATCTTATCTTTTTTAAAATCAGGATGCCAATAATAGGTCGCTGCAACCTGAAAGCGCTGGAACCCTTGACTTTATCGGCCGATTGATATAAATTAACTCAATGGCAAAATTAAGGAGGGTTTCACATGGGCTCGAACCTGTGAAAGCCGTCCGGGATGATGGGGAAGATAATATGTGGGCATTAATCATAGCGGGCTTCTCATTTGTCGCGGCGATCATACTTTCTTTGGGCAAAGTCAGTGAACGCGGAAATGATATGGCAGCAGCACATCGTGAAGAATTGCTTTCAAGAAAGACTGAAGAAAATGAAAGCGATCAGGATAGGTAGTCTTTAATACATAATAGAGAATGTTTTTACCCCCAAGATATTTTTCTGGGGGTTTTTGACATGTTGTCGATAATCTATCTTTTCCTGGATTCTATTCCATGTTTATACTTTTACGCTATTTTTCAATTTTTAATAAGTAATAAGAACCAATTATATTTTTTTAACTTTTATTTAACATATTAAAGGTATCTTTTAG
The DNA here is from genome assembly GCF_016820495.1 of Planococcus beigongshangi. Lineage (GTDB taxonomy): Bacteria > Bacillota > Bacilli > Bacillales_A > Planococcaceae > Planococcus > Planococcus beigongshangi. Next base: position 417,751 of record NZ_JADHDU010000001.1, read on the forward strand.
ACTAGAACTTCATCTGATGAGTGACTAACAGACTAATTACCGGTTGAAAAGACTGTAAATTCAGAAATTACAAAGCAGCTAAACTTTCCTTCATCTTCTTCAAGGGATAACGTATGGCACGGAATTAATTTAGGGCGGTGATTTTAATGGTTACTTCAAGCAGCAGAAAAGAAGAAGTTCAAGTGAGTGCTGAAGACCCCCCAATGGAGATTCTTGATGATTTTCAAACAATTGAATATGGAAACACAGATGCATTTTATTTGCTGACGAAAAGGTTGTTGGATGTTGTCATTTCTATCGTTGGAATTGCTGTTCTTTTACCGTTATTCCTTTTAGTGGTCCTAATGATAAAGGTGGAAGACCCGGAAGGGGAAATTTTTTTCCGGCAGCAAAGAGTCGGTAAGGATGGAACACTTTTCAAGATGTATAAATTCCGGTCGATGGTCAGTAATGCGGAAACATTGAAAGCGGCATTGATTGATAAAAATGAAGCTGCAGGCCCGGTATTCAAAATCAGATTTGATCCAAGAGTAACAAAAGTTGGTGCTTTCATCAGGAAGACGAGCATTGATGAATTGCCGCAGCTCATCAATGTATTGAAAGGTGAAATGTCATTGGTTGGACCGCGTCCTGCGCTTCCGGATGAAGTTGATAAGTACACGGATTTTGAACGGCGGAGAATAGCGGTGGTTCCAGGTCTGACTTGTTACTGGCAAGTCAGTGGCCGAAGCAATATAGGCTTTGACGAATGGGTGAAATTGGACTTGAAATACATTAAAGAACGGAACACATTGGTCGATTTAAAACTGATTTGCCGTACCGTTTTTGTGTTGTTTGGATCAAAAGATGCCTTTTGAAAAAGGAGGCGGATATTATGCTGGATATGAATCAGGAATTTTGGGGTTCGAATGAAAATTATTACGGGTACATGGGCAATATAAAATTATTGAAGATGGAAAAACGGAAAGTCTTGGAAGAATTGCGGCATTGTTTTTTAACACAAAAAAAAGCGCGGGTTTTCTTTCTCGATGCCTATGGCTTTAACCTGGCACAAATAAATCCACACTACCTAAGGAACATGAATGCAGCAGAATTTGTGCTTAACGACGGTGTAGGGATAAGGCTTGCGGCTAGAGCTTTTAATATTACTTTAGAAGAGGACTTTAACAATAAGGAATTCATTTCTGAAGTTCTGGAGATAATAAATGAAGAAAAGATGAGTCTATCTTTACTTGGAGCCGATATCAAAGTAACGGAGCAGACAGTTGAACTGATTACTGTTGAATATCCAGACATCAACATTTCAGGAATCCACGAAGGTAACTTCACTGATCCGATTAAATTGCTTTACAACATTAACCAGGAAAAGCCGGATTTATTGTTGGTGGGGTTGGGGACGGCGATACAGGAAGGGTGGATTTCTCATTACTTTGATGAACTCGACACTACTATAATCATGGCGGTTGGTCGACACTTGGATCCTAACGCCCCTGGCATAACCGCGACCCCTTCCTCAAGAAGCAAATTACCGGTCAAATGGAGTCACCGCTATATTTCTGAGTGGAAAAAGATATTCAGAAAATACATTGTTGAGAATGGAATTTTCTTCAGTAATATCATGAAGCTTGCTAGAAAAAGGCAATCTGAACAACGGGAATTATAGGTTTGTATATTGAAGCAATGGAGGAGCATATTATATGGAATCGATGGTGAGTGTAATTATTCCCACATGTAAAGGGTCGGACAATTTGCCGCGTGCACTTAACAGTATTCTCGAACAAACCTATAAATCGTTGGAAGTTATCGTAGTGGACCATAATGAGCCAAGATCTCCAGCGCGGCAAAGGACGGAGGAAGCCATGAGGGAATATCTGCATTTGAATCATGTGAAGTATATCAGGTCTGCAAAAACTCAAGATCGGTCAGCTGCCCGTAATATTGGCATCACTGAATCGATTGGCAGCTATTTATGCTTTTTGAATGATGACGACTTTTATCTAAAAGAACGCATAGAAAAGTCTGTAGAGCTGTTGGAGGAGAATCCAGGATACGAAGGCATTATTTGTGGAGTTTTAATCACTGATGAAAAAAGAGTGAAGTATTTATTAATCCCTGAAAATCCAATAAAACAAAGAACCCTCTTAATAAATGAATCCATTCTGTGTATGGGCAGCAATCTATTCCTGAGCCGCCATGCAGTGGAAGTTGCTGGAGGATTTAATGAATTGTTCAACCATCATGACATTAATGAATTCATGCTGAGAGTATTAGAGGATTTCGAAATTCTGCATTTGGAAGATATATTGATTGTTAAATCCGATGCAGGTAATAGTGACCAGCCCAATTACAGGTATTTAAGAAAATTGAAAGAGCTTTATATGCTCAGATTCGAAGAAGTGATTGAAAGGCTTGATCCTATTGAGCGCACCAGATTCTATATAACACAATATGAGGAGTTATTTTACGCAGCGCTTTATTCCGGCAAGAAAGAATATATAGAGCAAAGTCTCCGTGAATTAAAACTCTTCAGGGGAATTACCCTGAAAGACAGGTTCAATATCCTGTTTAACGAGAAACATTTAAGCAGAAAGAAAATCTTTAGAACGCGAGGGCCGTTGTATGATCGCTCCAAAAAAAGAGTTATTTCAAAACAATTGAAAAATCATATGGATCCAATGGTGAAAGAGGATATTTTAAACATTATTTAAAATGCAGAAACGTTTAAGAAATCACAAAAGGATTAACTATAAGAAGCTGAAACCTAATGGAAATGACATGCCGTCAACATAGGAAATGGGGGATTCAACATGATTTTAGTAACCGGTGGAGCAGGCTATATCGGGAGTCATGCTGCAGTGGAATTATTGGAGAATGGCTACGAGATTGTCATATTGGATTCTCTTGCCAACAGCAGTTATGAATCGATTCTAAGGATAAAAGAATTGACAGGCAGGAATTTCGAATTTTATGAAGTTGATCTGTTGGAGACTGAAAAAGTCGAAAACTTGTTCCGTATGCACAATATAAAAGCAGTCATGCATTTCGCCGGATTGAAATCTGTAGGCGAATCTGTATCATTCCCGCTTGATTATTATGGAAATAATATTGCCGGAACTTTAAATCTCTGCAAAATAATGAGCAGATTCAATGTACGTGAACTGGTTTTCAGTTCATCTGCAACGGTTTATCGGACAATAGGCAATCAGGCACTCGAGGAAAGTTCGAGTTTAGGTGCAAACAACCCATATGGCCGTACAAAATTGGTGATCGAAGAAATGCTGCATGATCTGTATCGGTCAGATCCTTTTTGGAAAATCGTGATTCTTCGCTATTTTAATCCGATTGGTGCACATGAAAGTGGAAAAATTGGAGAAGATCCAGCTGGAATACCTAATAATCTGATGCCTTATATAACGCAGGTGGCCATCGGCAGAAGACCGGTACTGCAAGTGTTCGGAGAAGACTATGACACACCGGACGGTACGTGCATAAGGGATTACATTCACATATCCGATTTGGTGAAAGGTCATTTGAAAGCACTGGAATACCTTACGGGTCCGCCAGGTATAGAAACATTCAACTTGGGAACTGGGAAAGGTTATAGCGTCCTTGACTTAGTGAAGGAATTTTCCAGGGCATCAGGGATTGAAATACCGTATCAAGTGACCGATAGACGCGAAGGAGATGTGCCAATATGTTATGCGAGTGCTGAAAAAGCTAGAAATCGGTTACTATGGGAAGCGGAAAAGGACTTATTCGAAATGTGCCAGGATGCCTGGAGATGGCAAGCGATGAACCCGTATGGATATGGAGTGATAAAAACCTGATCATCAGTGGGGCAATACGTAAAAGCAGTAGAAATATTATATGGTCTGCAAGCTGTCGACTACTAATTCTACCAAGACATTACTCTAAGTGATAGGCGGGATTGAAATGAAGATTGCTGTTATTGGCACGGGATATGTTGGACTGGTTACAGGAGTGACGTTAACTGAAATTGGCAGAAAAGTTGTATGTATCGATATTGATGAACAGAAAGTTGAGCAATTGAAAACAGGCCGATCTCCTATTTATGAACCTGGATTAAGTGAAATGATGAAGAAGAATATCGAAGCCGGACTTCTTAGCTTTACATCAAGCCATCGTGAAGCTTTAAGCCAGGCAGACATAATTTATATTGCTGTCGGTACTCCGGAAAAAGAAGACGGTTCAGCAGATCTCCGTTATGTGGAAAGGGCATGTAAAGATATCGCCTGGAATATCACACGGAATACAATTATTGTGACTAAAAGTACCGTTCCCGTAGGCACCAACCAGTGGATTCATGAGACTATATTATTGAATCTTCTTCATGATGTCCAAATTGATGTAATATCAAACCCTGAATTTTTAAGAGAAGGTTCTGCCATTGCCGATTCTTTCGACGCTGATAGAATCATCATCGGATCGAACTCAAAAAGAGCGGCGTCTATTATAGAAGAAGTCAACAGACCATTTGGAGTTCCAGTTTTCCATACAGATATCAAAAGTGCTGAAATGATAAAGTATGCATCAAATGCATTCCTGGCGACAAAAATCAGCTTTATCAATGAAATTTCGAATATTTGTGAACTGTTAGGCGCGGATGTTGAAAACGTATCTGAAGGTATGGGATTGGATAAAAGGATTGGCCGGCAATTCCTGAAAGCTGGGATTGGTTATGGAGGTTCCTGTTTTCCAAAAGATACAAAAGCGTTGATCCAGATTGCAGGAAACGTCAATTATGAATTCCAGCTTTTGAAAGGTGTAGTAAATGTGAATATTAAACAGCAGAGTATTCTGTTGGAGAAACTAAAAGCCTGCATTCCGGATTTGACAGGTAAAAGAGTAGGTATACTGGGATTAGCTTTTAAACCTGAAACAGATGATATGAGGGAAGCGGCATCAATTATCATTACTGAGGAACTTATCACTCAGGGCGCGACAGTAATAGGCTACGATCCGGTTGCTACGAGAAATGCAAAAAACGTCCTCAATCCTCTAATGACTTATGCCGAGAACATTGCGGAAGCGATTGAAGATTGTGATGCGGTACTGATACTTACTGAATGGAATGAAATTAGAGAACTGCCACCAGTGGTTTTCCGCGCGATGAAAAGACCATTGGTAATTGATGGGCGTAATTGCTATTCGTTGAAGGAAATGCAAAATCATGAGATCGAATATCATTCGATTGGCAGGCCTCCTGTGAATGAGCAGGTCGCTTCCGTATTAGCGTAAAATTTTTAGTAAGTTGAACTTTGTTCCAGGATATACCAGACGAAGAGCTCCCGAATCCTTTTCCGCGCTGTAAATCCAGTTAGTGTATAATGATGGAAATGTTCGCGGAAAGGAGTGCAACCTGCTATGGAAACTGTGCTGGCAATATGTATCGGCCTGGCTTTGAGTGCGACAGTAGGATTCCGGATTTTTACACCTTTGCTCATAACCGGTATTTTTGAAAGAGTGGATTGGATCACGCTGACGGAAGGCTTCAATTGGCTTGGCAGCACTCCTGCACTGATCGCTTTTGGAGCAGCCACTTTTTTTGAAGTTGCTGTCAACTATATCCCTGCGCTTGGTTCCTTCATGAAAGTTATCGCCACACCGATTGCAGCAATAGCAGGAGTCCTGCTGACAGCATCGTTTATCGGGGATATGAGTCCGTTTCTGGAATGGAGCATCGCAATCATTGGTGGCGGTGGAATCGCTACAGCTTCACATACGGCAGTCACTGCCGTCAAAGGTGTTAGTGAAGCAGCCTTTCTCAGCCCGGCAGTCGCAGTTGCGGAAGATGCAACTGCGACACTTGTGCCGATTGCAATTTTTCTGATTCCTGTGCTGGCAATAGTTTTCCTGTTACTTGTTCCGCTGCTTATCATCTTCTTCTATAATAAGCGGAAGCAACGGATTGCCTAGCCGTTTTCATTGAGATGTCATGGGCACCCGGCAAACTATCGCAGGGGATATCTGCAGCATAAAGAAAAAAGAACCTGGCGCTTTGCGCCGGGTTCTTTTCGGATTCAGTAATTAACGTGGAATCACCAATACCTGTCCGATCCGAAGCACGTTGACGTTCGTAATTTTATTGGCTGCGGCAATTTTAGCGACGGTAGTTTTGTGGCGTACAGCGATGCCATATAATGTGTCGCCTGCTTTAACGGTATATCTTACGGCAGTGGCTGGTGGCGGTGTACTGCTGGTGCCAGGGATCTTCAGGACCTGCCCGATCCGCAGCAGGTTGACGTTGACAATATTATTGGCGCTGGCAATTTTGGCGACAGTGGTATTGTAACGTTTAGCGATGGAGTACATGGTGTCACCGGCTTTGACGGTATAAGTTGAAAAAGTTGCCGGCGGCGGAGTTGGAGCAGGAGCGGGCGTTGTACTCGTACCCGGAATTTTCAATACCTGCCTGATCCGCAGCAGATTGACATTTACGATATTATTGGCAGCAGCAAGTTTAGCGACAGTCGTATTATATCGTTTGGCGATTGAATACATCGTATCGCCAGCTTTGACGGTATAGGTGGTTCCACCGGCTGCTGGAGGTGCAGAAGGCAATTTCAGTAACTGGGAGACAGTGACAAATGAGTAGCCTTTCTCTTTTAACTTCTTGATGATCGTTGGCAGAGCGGTTGGCGTACCGGATGCTCTGGCGCCGGTGTGCATCAATACGATAGTGCCGGGCACGATGTTATTGACGACCTTATTGGTGATGGTGGTGGCAGAATCCCCGCGCCAGTCAATGGTGTCAATATTCCACTGAATGGTGTAACCATATCCAGCTGCTCCGACTCCGGCCAATACACTGCTGTTAACGGAACCATAAGGTGCACGGAAAATCGGCTTCGTCGTCTTCCCCGTGAGATTTTTGACGATCGTTTCGGTACGGTCCAACTGCGACTTCATCTGTGCGGCAGACAGGGTCCTGAAGTCTGGGTGGGAGTAGGAATGGTTGCCGAGTTGATGGCCTTTAGCGGCAATATTCTTTATCGCCTGCGGATGTTTTTCAGCGCCTGATCCCGTAAGGAAAAAAGTCGCTGTCACTTTATGCGTTGAAAGGATGTCCAGGATCTTATTGATGTTCGTGCCATCAGATCCGTCATCGAATGTTAACGCAACTGCCTTGCCGGATGTATTTCCTTTCGTAATGTAAGTTGAATTCGCTGCTTCGGACTGGCCGCTGAATGAAAACAGACTGAATAGAACCAATAGCAGAACAGCTGCAATCTTACCGGTTTTCGTGCCCACAAAACTCACCCCTTTTTTTATTTACACCAACGAGCCATCAGTGTATGTATAGCATTTGTGGGCTTTATCAGCTGTTTTTTAAAGTGAAATTGCATAAGTTCTTTACAGTGATTATAACACATGTCAAGACAATATGATATAAGTTATTTAAATATTCAGATAAATTAATTTGGTAGATGATTCTATTTAATCATGAGGACTGGAATAGCATTAAGAACAAAAAATAGCTAAATAGCTTGATTTATTATTACATTCATTGTAATATAATTGTAATATAAGCATTGATGGCAATAAAGATGAAATGAAGAGATAAAGAAAACTCATACATTATGCCAGGCTGTACTTACAAATTCAATATAAAATGCAGCTGTGTCAGAGTGGCACAGCTTTTTATTTTGTAAGAATAATTTAGTGGGGGAACAATTATGTTGTTTCGTGTTCTTGTTTTAATTTCGATGATGTTTTTAATTCCGGTGACGGCCAATGCAGCCGAACCGGTCAACGACTTTCAGGTTGAAGTGCTTCCTGCAGAAAACCAGAAAAACTTTTCGGAAGGTTTTTTTCATCTGGATTCCATGCCGGGAGAAACTATGTCCTTGAAATTCAGGGTGATGAACAACAGCTCTGAAACGATCCAGCTTCAACTGCAATCGGTGAACGCTCATACAGCTGATACGGGTGGGATTATTTACAGCGCAGAAGCAAAGGAAAATGGAATCGTGGATATGGCTGAAGCGATCGATGTGCGCGATTCTGTGAAGATCAAAGCCGGTGATTCGGAGAATGTAAATGTTAAAGTGAAGATTCCGGACACTGCCAGCGGTACGCTTCTTGGAGGCGTGCTCCTGACGGCTGAAGGAACACCGGATAATGTTTCTTTGGACGCTGTGAATGAAGGCGGAAGCAATTATGCTGCTGAACAGCCGGGGCAACGGCTTGTCGCGGTCAAGGTGGACCTTCCTCAAAAAACCTCTGCTGGCTTGACAGTGGATCGAGCAGATTTCGACTCATTCAATAATCATGTGGCCATCGAAGTGAAAAATGGCGATGCCGCAGTCTATGAAACGGTCCAAGGCACTTTTACAGTGATGGATAAAGACGGTGAACTTCTGCTGAACGGTGTCCTCAGCCCTTTCGCTATGGCTCCGGAATCCAAGATTGCCTTTCCTATCGATCTCAACGGCATATTGCTTGAACAGGGCAGATATGTCCTGATGATCAAAGGGCGTGCAGATGAAAAAGAATTCTTCGTCGAAGAAAAATTCACTGTAACGGAATCGCAAGCGGCAGGAGTAATCACGACATCCGTTGATTCTGCTCCTCCGAACGATTCAGAAAGCTCTTGGTTGATAATATCATTTGTATTGGTTTCGCTTTTGCTGCTGGTTCCGCTTATCCTGAAACTATATAAAGGGAACAGCAGGAAAACTTATGTGAAGCTGTCTGAAAAAAATAACCTGTGATGGAAGAGCTGCATCTGTAATTTACAGGTGCAGCTCTTTTTATTTGGTTCCAGTTGAAAAGGGGGAAGTCATCTGGAAATATTATCTATATTTATTTCGTGAAAAGGTCGGGGTGCGGTTCAAGCCATTTGAGGTGCGGTTTATTGGGCACGAGGTGCGGTTCCAGCAGTCCGAGTTGCGCTCAAGGCCAATTGTGTTGCGGTTGGAATGAAAAGAGAGCTTTTTTCACTTAGAATCTCTTTTAGATTAATAAAAAGAAATTTTAATGTATAATTTTTCCTCTAGATCGTTGCAGCACAGCAAAATCCACCTACAAAAAAGGAGCCCTCCAACCGGAGGGCTCCTTTCATCTTATTTTGAATTTGAAAATGACCTTTAAGGTGCCGCCAAATCCAAATTTCATCCTAATTGTTCATTAGTCTTCAATCTTTTCTTTGCGTTTGAACTTCGCAGTCACTTCATAGACGATCGGCACAATCACCAATGTCAGCAAAGTGGAACTGATCAGTCCGCCGATGACGGTTATGCCAAGCGCCTGGGAAATCAATCCGCCGCCATCGCCTTCTGCACCGATCGCAAGAGGAATGAGTGCACCGATTGTCGCAAGTGCCGTCATCAGGATTGGACGAAGGCGCGTTACACCACCTTCGAGAAGGGCTTCGCGTGTCGAAAGTCCTGATTTCTCCATGCGGATGACCCGGTCGATCAATACGATCGCGTTTGTGACAACGATGCCGATCAGCATCAAGACACCGATCAATGCGTTGACACTCAATGCTTCACCGGTAATCCACAATGCCACAAGTACACCGATTACCGTGAATGGCAGTGAGAACAGGATAGCGAATGGCGCGAGTGCTCCGCCGAATGTTACGACCAATACGAAGTAAACGATCGCAATGGCTGCAAGCATCGCCAGACCAAGCTGGGAGAACGATTCGTTGATCTGTTCTGTGATGCCGCCGTGGTCGGTTGTAATACCCGCCGGCAACTCAAGTTCTGTAATTTGTTCATCGATTTCAGCTGTGATTTCAGCTGCGTTATTGCCAAGAACTTCTGCTGTCAGGGAAGCGTACATCTGACCGTCGCGGCGGTTGATCGTGTCCGGAGATTTTCCTTCTTCGACTTCCATCACATCGCCAATTGTAACTGTAGTCCCTAATGCAGTTGGAATTTCAACGCTTGTCACGTCATCGATATCCGTGTATTCAGCTTCTTCAGTTTCAATATAAACATTAATTTCCTTGTCTTCATATTGTACTGTTGTCAAGACTGGGGCTTCACCGACATCACTTAAAGCCATGCCGATCTGGGCAGCAGTCAATCCATTTTCACTCAAGGCCTGCTGGTTGGCAACTAACGTAAATTGATCATATGCTTCCGTCAGGCTCGACTCTGTATTTTCAAGGCCTTCGTGCTCTTCCATCAGCGGCTGGATTTGATCCATCGCTGCTTGGATGTCTTCTAGATCATCGCCATAAACGAACAATTCAAGTCCGCTTGCGCCCATTGCAGCAAAATCAAGGCTGCCCCATTCGCCAGCTTCGGTTGACGCGTTCAATTCTTCGATCAATTTTGTGCTTTCATCGCTGAATGCTTCGAAATCAGAATCATATTCGATGTAGAATAATGCGGAATTGTCTCCGCCTCCGCCCATCGCTGCCATCGGATTGCCGCCGCCAAGCGAATACTGGTACGAAGTGACGCCCTCACGGCCATCGATTGCGCTTTCCGCCTCAAGTGCGATCGCTTCGACGTCTTCACGCGTCTGGCCAGGTTCCGGACTGTAAGTAGCCATGACCATCTTCTGTTCCTGTTCCGGAAGGAAAGTGACTCCGATGATCGGCAGGATGAATAGACTAGCGACAAGAGCTACAGTCGCTCCGCCGAATGTTAGGATTTTGTGGTTCAATGTCCATTCAAGAATGCGTTTATAGCCGGCTGCCATTTTACCTGGTTTATGTTCTTTCTGAACCCCTTTATCGGCACCCGGATTCAATAATTGCTTGCGGTACATCAAATGCGCCATCATCGGCACGATTGTGACTGCTACGATCAATGAAGCGGAGAGTGCAAATACCATTGCCAGTGCAAACGGCAGGAATAGCTCACCGATTTGGCCGCTGACGAGAGCCAATGGCAGGAATACAGCAATCGTTACGACAGTTGATGAGAAAATCGGAAGGAACATTTCATTCGTTGCTTCACGCACCAACGCTTTGCCGCGCAATTTCTCATTTGATAAGCTCATGCGTCGGTATATATTTTCAATGACGACGATGGAATCATCGATGACGCGTCCGATCGCGACCGTCAATGCACCGAGTGTCATGATATTCAAGGTGATATCCATTTGATTTAATAAGAAAATCGCCATCAATAATGACAATGGAATCGAAATGATCGAAATCAATGTCGTTTTAAAGCTGCGGAGGAACAATAGGATGATTACAACCGCAAACAGGATTCCGTATAGCGCTTTGCTGAGCATCGTTTTAACGGATTGTTCAATCGGCTCAGCTTGGTCGAAAGTTGTCGCTACAGTCAAGCCGTATTCTTCTTCGACATCAGCAACGATATCTTTTACTTCATTTGCAACTTCAACCGTATTGGCATCCGGTGCTTTCACAATAGACACCCCGATCGATTCTTCACCGTTCGTACGGGAAATCGATTCAGCTTCACTCACTACTTCGATTTCAGCGAGTTCACTTAATGCAATTGTCGGAATTCCGGCAGCTGCAGGTGTTTGCGGGGCAGGCGTTTCAGCTGGAGCTTCAGGAGCTGCCGGCATTTCACCCGGTGCGCCTGCGCCAGGAGCCTGCTGCGGAATTGCTGGTATCTGCAGGTTGCGCAGATCATCGACGGTTGTAATATTACCGTCGATTACCAGGTTTTTGACTTCTCCGCCGAATTCCGTCAAACCAAGCGGGAATGTCAGGTTGGATCCCTGGATCAATTGCTGGATCGTCTCTTCTGTCATGCCGATCTCAGCTAGGGCAGCTTCATCGAAATTCATGCTTACTTTTTGCATGCGCTGCCCAGAAACTTGAGCGTCAGATAATCCTTCGACACCTTCAAGAAGTGGCAGGACATTGGCTTCCACATCAGCAGTCAATTCTTCCAACGAATTTCCTGGACTGCTGATGCTTAAGGCCAAAATAGGGAAGGCATCAATACTTAGCCGGGATACAGTCGGTTCATTGGCTGCCTCCGGTATTGAAATCTGTGATAATGCATCTTCCAGTTCACGGACTGCATCGTCCATATCCACTTCAAAAGCGTATTGGACTTGGATGGTCGAGGCATTGGCCATGGAAGATGACATGGTCAACTCAACGCCATTCATATTCTGGATGCGCTGTTCCATCGGAATCGTGATTTCCTCCATCACTTCATCCGGTGCGGCACCAGGGTAAACAGTTACAACTGTGACAGCAGGCAGCGTGATACTTGGAATGGATTCCTGTTTCATCGTCAATCCTGCATAGAGTCCGGCCACTACGACCATGATGGTCAAAATCCAGATGGCGAACTTATTGTTAATGGAAAAATCGATAATCTTCTTCAACTATGACACTCCTCAGCGATGATTCTTCAATAGAAGAACTTCTTTTTCAATTTGTTTTTCCTGTCTTAAATAGTCAGTCAGTGCATCCACAAGAAATTCACGTGGATTTTCCTCCTGCAGCTCACGGTGCAATAATTCCAGCGACCCCAGCATTTCGGAAGTGTTTTTTGAATGCAGTTTGATCTTGATTTCAATAGCAGCAACTAAGCTGTCAATTGAAATTACATCTTCATCATCCCCAGTTATTACTGCATCCATGGAATGAAGCTGCATCGTAATGGCTTCGATTGAAGATGCGATGAAATGGCTCAGGCGCTCAATGGATAACTGGCGATTTTCGACAATGATGGTGAGCATGTACTCCTTCAGGATACCTTCGGCGACAATTGTCAGATCATCAAGAAATGGCCTGATTCCAGAGCCGAATGCTTCCAGAAGCATATCTTTGTGATATCTGGAAGAAGAGCTGCGCATCTCCTGCATCAATGTGGTCAGCTGTTCATTACCGTCTGTCGGCATATCCTTGAATACCATGATGAAGAAATCCCGATCCCCCAGAATGCTTTCAAGTTCGAACGCCAGTTTCCTGGCAAAAGCTTCTTTGGGAGAGAGGTCGGGAGAAATTTCAAGATGATTGAATCCTTTGATCGTTTCATCATGATATCGATGCAGAATACTGACGAGCAGACTTTCCTTCGAATCGTAATGTTTGTAGAATGCCCCCTTGGAAATATCCACAGCGTGTGCAATCTCCTGAACTGAGGTTTGATGAAAGCCTTTAATGGAAAAAAGGTGTACCGCGGCATTCATCAATTCCTGCTTTTTATCCATTGGACTCCTCCTCATAACTCAGCGGTCACGAATAGTGACTGATCGGTCATAATTAAAAGCATAAGGTTTAGGAATTTCAAAGTCAATTTAGGCCGCTTGTTATTTTATGTATTTTTTGTGTCTGGGGAATAAGCTTTGTCTCGACGGTTCCTCCGGGAGAAAAGATGATGCAAGTTTTATAGTTCCTCTGGCATTTGAAGACTAATCAGGGGGAAAAAGGGTAGTTCAATAACAAAGGCTCGGAATATAAAAGGAGAGGAGGCATGGGATGGCGCAGCGATACTTTGAGAACCCTGAAGTGAAAATGAAAATAGAACAGCCATATGCAGCGATCCCCGTAGTAAGGGGAGTGTTGGATCGTGTAGAAATTGCTGCATTGGTCGAAGAGGTTTACAGTTGGCTTGAACGTCGCGGAATTGAAGCGGAAGGCAGGCCCTTTTGCCGTTTCTGGGTGATGGGTGGAGTGGAAGAGCAATTTCATATCGAGGTAGGTGTGCCGATTGCGCGCATGACTGCTGGGGATGATAGAGTGCTGGGCAGTTTTATCCCCGGTGGCACTTATGCAACGGTCATCCATAAGGAAACAGCAGCTTATATGGAAGGAACGTGTCATGCATTGCAGAAATGGGCCGAGGAGGAAGGGCTCGAACTGGATAAACGGTATGAGGAAGATACGGAAATCTGGAATGGCCGTTTTGAATTTTATTCTTCCATTCCTGTGGAGGATGTAGAAATTGGCGGAGCAGGCACAGAAATCGCTTTTCTGTTGATGAGGGATGCGGCTGCTTGAGAATTTAAATAAAGAGAAAAAGAACCGGAACTCATTAAAGCCTAATGAGTTCCGGTTCTTTTGCGTATGGACTGTCGGAGCTTAGCGGGCACGGTCGCTTTTCCCTGTCCAGCCTCCCGTTGCCCAGCCCCTCGAGTCGCTTCGGTCTTATCAGCAATGGCAAAGGACGCCATTACTTCCAAGCCCTCCAGCGCTTGTCGGAGCTTAGCAGGCACGGTCGCTTTTAATATTTCCCCGGAAATATTAGTGTTTAAGCCTGCTTCTGAGGGTTGTGTAGAAGTAAAGCATCTCTGGCATTCGCATTTTCTGCTTTTTCAGTATGTTGACTGATACGTTAACGTCGATCTGGACAGCCCAGCGGTCGTAATGGATCCGGGTGCGGTTTGGACCCAACGATTCAAACCGGTTGTCATGGTTGAGGATCCACACACAATCGGGATGGTTCGGAGAATGGGTCGGATAGCCTGACAAGCCTTCCCGGATGGACAATGTGGTTTTTTTGAAATGCTTCAGGTTGTGGCGATTGGCTTTGATCCTGCCCTCATATGTCGATGCAGCCAGCATGCATGCTTGATCGATCAGCGACAGAACAGAGTCGCGTGAATAATACACACTATGCTTCGTAACTATTTTTGATTTTTTTTCAGTCTCAAATGCGGATAGAACGAATAACACAGATTGATCGATAAGATTTTCAACTGGTCTCTCCACCAACAAACACCTCTTTCTGGTTACAAGAAAAGTCTACCATTCAAAGGATTGGCGGGCAGTACCATTTTCAGAAAATATTGTGTTTTTTGACATTTTATATCCAGATATAAAAATTCTCTATAAATCATACCTTCCGTTTGTTGGCAGGAAACGGTTTTTACGATGATTCGCTCCTCCGGACGCTTAAGGCTATTCTGGCATTACCCGGGAATAACCGAACGTTCAGAAGGAATGAAAAATGCAGGATTTTATTGGAATGAACGATTTTGAAGAAGTGGAAGAGCAGTATGCGCCTATGATTTCAGCGATGATCCGGAAGCTGCATATTTACCGTGAGCACGAGAATTACCGGCAAGCAGGAAAAATTGCATTATGGCAGGCGTGGACGCGATTTGATGAGAAGAAAGGTGATTTTACACCCTTTGCCTATCGGTCCATCCGTGGAGCGATGCTTGACGAATTGAAGAAGGACGGCCGGTATATGGAAATTTTCCTGCTTTCTGAAGGAAGCCATTTTGAAGAGCTGGCAGCACAAACGGCCGATGAACAATTGCCGGAATGGGTGGAGGAAGCTGGGCTGAGCGGAAAAGAACACCATTTGCTCCAAGGACTGTTCATTGAAGACAAATCAATCAGGCAATTGGCGGAGCAGTATGGAATTTCAATCGCAGGCATGAAAAAAAGGAAATCCCGATTACTGGAAAAGCTGAGATTAAGTGAGTCTTTCCGGAACCGGGAATAATTTCAGCTGTCGAAAATTCAGAAAAAGCATTTTTTGTAAGCTGTTTTCCTGTATAATAAATTTTCTGAAAGGACTCTGGAAAGCTGGTGATGAATATGTATGAAATGATGACTGGCATGATCAACAATATCTTTTTCATAATATTCCCGATCGTACTCTATCAGATGCTTGCGGCAGGTTCGAAACGCAATTTCTTTGTCGACTACAGGGTTACGATGACCATCCTTTTTTCATTGTCCATTATCCTGTGCATGCAATTTCCATACCAATTTCTGACAGATGATTATATTTTCGATTTGAGGCAAGTCCCGATGATCGTCGGGGCCCTATACGGAGGGCCAGTCATATCTGCAGTGCTGTTCATCGTCTCGGCGATCTACCGCATCCTCATTGGAGGGGATGGCATGTATATTGCCATTCTCAACCAGTTCGTCCTAGCTGCCGGCGTCCCGCTGCTGCGGCCTGCATATATGCGTATGCAGCGAAGCATGAAAATTTTGGCTGTGTTCGTCATTTCGATTCTTTCATTGATCTTCAATATGGTCGCGGGTCTGCTGCTGTTCGGGGATCCGATCCACGATATTATCGGAATCTGGCTCATGCTCATGCTGAATCAGGGGGCATTGATCGCATTGACCGCCCTTCTGATCGAACACATCATCAGACAGGAAATGCTGCTCAATACTTTGATGAAACACGAAAAGCTTGAAAGTGTCAGCCATTTTGCAGCATCGGTCTCGCATGAACTCCGAAATCCGATCCAGAGCATCAAAGGGTTTATCCAATTGATGCAGACATACGATTACAGCCGTGATAAACAGCTCGATTTCCATCGGATCATCTTAAAGGAAATCGAAGCGGCGGAAAGTTTGATCGACGATTATCTCATATACGCCAAACCTGTATATGGTGAGCTTGAGCGGATGCCGGTAAATGAAGAGACGTGCGGAGTCATGAAATTGCTTGGGCCATATGCCAATAGCCGGAACGTCGAATTTTTCTGTGACAAAGCTGATCCTGAAATTTTTATCAGGGGAGACCGTCAAAAGTACCGGCAAGCGTTGGTCAATATCATCCGAAATGGAATCGATGCGATGCCGGATGGCGGCGAACTGCATGTACGCATCATTCCACAGCCTGCAAAGGTCATCATTGAGATAGAGGACCAGGGCATAGGGATGACCAAAGAAGAAGTGGAACGGCTTGGTGAACCTTATTTCTCGAATAAAATCAAAGGCACAGGTCTGGGGCTGATGGTAACGTATAGCGTGATTCATCAGATGAAAGGGACTATCATTGTCAACTCGGAAAAAGAGGTTGGCACTGTTTTCCGGCTCGTACTGCCGAGAATAACCTAAGTTTTCTAAACAAAACAAGACCGTTGGAAAAGAAATCTTTCCAACGGTCTTAGCATTCCCGGATTCATTCCACTGCTTTTTCTTTCAACATTTTCACGAAAGGCAGCACGGACTGCTCTTTTAACTTGGCTTCGAACATGATGTCGGCATCCGTTCCGCCAAGGAGAAGAAGCAGTTCCTTGAAATCCCTTTCTGAAACGAGTTCATGGTGACGAAGATCAGTAAACCCTTCTTTCCCTGTACTGATATGGATTTTCGGCGTGCCGAACCCCTTCCAGGTCGCCAGAATTTCAGCAAAATCAACGGCTGTTCCGTCGTTATTGCAATTATGATGGTGGATATCGAAACAAATAGGCACTCCGCAAAGTTTGTGGACATCCAAAACATCACGGATCGTGAAGGTTTTATCGTCATTTTCAAGTCGCAGCCGTTTTCTGATCGTTTCCGGCAGCTTTAGATAAGTATCAGCAAATTGCTGTTTCGCTTTCTCTTTATCGCCGTAAGCACCGCCAGTATGGAGGATAATGTCATTGCCGCCCAGCAGCTCAATCAGTTTGTCATGGTAGACAAGGTCCTGGATCGATTTTTCGACTACTTCAGGCTTCGGCGAATTCAATACGGTATACTGTCCGGGATGTACGGAAATCCTCATCTGATGGGTTTCCACAATATCCCGGATTTGTCCGGCAATGAACAGGAAATCATCGTCTTCCCACCAGATCCAGTCGTTTATGGGGTGTGTAGACAGTGGAACGATCGAACTGGAGGCGCGATAGAAGTAAATGTCATTGGCCAGATTCCAGTTGACGATATCCAGTGTTGTCTGCATATTTCGTAATGTCAGCTCTTTGATCTTGGCGGTGCCTTCCGTTTCCGCAGTAGCGACCCGCAGTGTACGGAACACCGTTTTCAATTCTGTATTCATGCATGCATAGCCTAATCTCATCGAATTCAACTCCTTGCCGTTCCTATACCCGAAACTTTGTTACATTATCCACCGCGCAGGGTATAAAATTATATGGCAGGAAAAATCGGAGGGATATGGATGAGAGCGGAAATCACTCAATTGGATAAAGGATATAAAGCGGTCTTTGAAAGGGAATCAGCGCACGGACCGGAGGAAGTGTGGAAGATGCTGAGTGATAATCGCCGCTTGAAGCAATGGTTTGATGAATTGCAGATGGCGGAACCTGTCAAAGGGGGGAAGATGCTCTTTGATATGGGCGATGGCACAGTCGAGGAATTAGCCATTACCGATTTTGAAGAGGGCAGAGTTCTAGCTTTCCAGTGGTGGACAGACCACGTGCGTTTTGAAATCACTCAAAAGGAAGACGGAGGAAATCGGCTTACATTGATCGAAACGATTGATCGGATCACTCCGCAGACGGCTAAGGACCTGGCAGGCTGGCATGTTTGCCTTGATGTGATCGAGAGCATCCTGAACGGAGATCAGGTTGAGCGCGGCAGTGGATGGCAGCACTGGCTCGAAGAATATGAACGTCTTATAGACAGCATGACGGTGGAATTCGAATAATTAGACAAAAATATCCAGCCTCTTTATCGAGGCTGGATATTTTTTTGGAATTTCGGGATTCATTTTTAGCGAGGTACGGTCACTGTCAGAAAGACGAAAAAAAGAACTGAACTCAGGTCTCTAAACAGTATCTGCCTGGAACCGGAAGATTTTTTGTCCGGCGAATTCCCCTTTTTCATAGGTTCTTTCTGCAAAAGTAATATTATTCTCATAATCCATCAATAGCACTGTCGCAGAACGGGTGCCATATTCCGGTGATTTGATGAAAATCGGTGACAGCATCCGCTCGAATTCGAGCCCTACGCCGGTGATCGGCAGATGGGGGGCAGGCGCCTGTTCGGAATCGAGCAGAATTTTAAACAGCTCATCAGGGTCTGCTTCATTGGTGGAAACCAAATACTCTTCAAGGTAAGTTTTGCCTTTAATGACTTTCGGCCAGGGCGTGTTCAGGAAATGATTGCTTAATCCGTGTGTGCCGGTTGGAACTTCAGTAATTTCCTGCTGTATATTATTGAAGTAATATAGCTTTTCCGTATCACCGAGCAGAACATTGAATCCTATATAAGCGTCCGGTTCCAGCACTTGCAGAAATTTTTCGGGTGGCAGGGTGGAAGCCAGGTAATCGCGGACTAATGCACCTCGTGAAATTTTTCCTGTTTCCGGCAGTGAAGGATCCCTGAAATTAGTCAGGGCAGCGAATCGGCCAGATTTCGTCACGCCAAGCCATGTGCCCATTTGCGATAAATCACGGCCGGCGAGAATGTTCGGGTGATCTTCCCAGAAAGTTGCTTCCCGCGCACGGCGTCCGTAAAATTCATCACGGTTCGCAGCGAACACCAATTTGTATTTTGGATGCTGTTTAAACTGGAAATTGATCAGACACACGGCTGCCGCCTCCTTTTTTCCTATTATATAGAAGAAGGCTTCAGGAATGAAGGATCCGGCTTATGGGCAAAGCAAGAGAAAAATTAACTAAAAAGTCTGATTGGTACAAAAAGAATGATATTTACACATTAATAGTAAAAAATAACCGTTTATTTTCTTTAATTTAGATATATAATTATTAATCACAGCATATTTAGCAGATTTTTTACATAGGACGAATTAGAATCCATGCCATTTATATGGGAGAGTGCTGGAGTGATGGAGGAAAAGGATAAGGTGGCCAATGGGATTGAAACGATCAAAACTGCGACCGTAGTAGAAAGTATGACCGATGGTTTTTATTTGCTGGATGATCGTATGATTTTGAAATATATCAATGGCATTGCGGAGAAAATAACCGGCAAACGTATGGAGGAGATAGTTGGAAGACCTGTGTTGGAGGCCTTTCCGGCTCTGGTGGGAAGCCATACAGAACGAATGATTCTGCAGGTTCTGGAAAATAAGGGGAGCATGGAATTCGACGAGAATTTTTCAGATCATGGCGGTTGGTATCATATAAAGTTGATATCGATTGAAGAAGGAGGCTTCGCAATCTACTTCCAGACCATTGAACAGCAGAAAAGATTGGAAGAGAAGCTGACCGATTTTGCTTATTTTGATTACCTTACGGGTCTGTCCAATAGAAGGCGGATGACTGAAATCGCTTTTTCCTTGAAAGAAAAAGGCGAAGAATATTCCTTTTTCTACATCAACCTTGATAATTTGAAATTTATCAATGCACTTTATAATTATACTTCCGGCGATAAGGTGGTAGTCAGCGTTGCAGAAAGGCTGCGGACATTCTCTTGTGGCAACCGGCATGTGGGCCGGCTGGAGGGGGATGAATTCATCATCATTCTGGAAAAAGTGCCAAAGGAAGAGCTGAAAAACTTAGCATCGGAGCTGCTGGCCCTCTTCAAAGAACCGTTTATTCTTGCAGATTTCCAGACTGCGTATGTTACAGCGAGTATCGGTATCGCATGCAGTCCGTATGACACGGAGCGACTAAGGGATCTTGTGGCCTATGCACAAACAGCTATGTATGAGGCGAAAAAGATTAAAGGCCCGTCTTTTGCCTTTTATATGCCAGCGATGATGGCCAGCCGGGAACGCCGTGTATTGATTGAAAAAAGTTTAATGGACTGCCTTGAAAATTCCGGATTCTATTTTACAGTGCAGCCTCAGATTTCAGGGGGCGGAACAAATCTGTCAGGCGTGGAAGTTTTAGCGAGATGGAATCATCCCGTACTTGGGGAATTATCACCGCTGGAATTCATCGAAGTGGCTGAACAGACCGGCACCATTGCACATTTGACAGTCCATTTGCTTAAAGGGGTGCTCCAAACAATCAAACAATGGGAATCCCAATACGGCTGGGATACGAAAACCGCGATTAATATGACCCCATCGCTCTTGGCGAATTCTGCCTTTTTTGACGAATTCTTTAGTTTGCTGGAGCAATATAAGATCAAGCCTTCCTTATTGGAAATCGAATTGACGGAACACGCTGAAATGGCCTATTCGGAAACGACAATAAGAAATTTGGAATTGTGCCGCGATAAAGGCATTTCCATCGCGATTGACGATTTTGGCACCGGATTTTCAATGATATCCTACCTGACGCAGTTTCCAATCAATAAAATTAAAATTGACCGCTATTTCATCCAGAAAATCGGGGAAGATGCAAAATCGGAAGCTGTTTTAAAGTCCTTGATTCATTTGGCGAACAGCATTGGATGCGAGCTCTTGGCGGAAGGTGTGGAACGGTCTGAAGAAATTGTCTTCCTGAAAGAAAACTCCTGTACTAAATTCCAAGGGTATTTTTATGATAAAGCGATGCTGCTTGAGGATTTTGAGGAAAAATATTTGAAGGAAAAGGTTATTTCAAGCAAATGAACAAAAAGATTTTAATAGGACTATTGATACATTGTATGTATAAATCTGATAAACTGATTGTAAGCGGTTATTTCGGTAATGAGTCGGAACGGGGCAGGGGGGCGCATTAATGATACAGGGGATATCTTCACTCTCGTTGGAAAAAGCTTTGATGGATGGCATCCAGGAGATGGTATTCATTGTTCGTGTAGAAGGAAAAGGCATGTATTATGAGTTCCTGAATAAGTCGGCTATGAAAAATACGGCCATGGATATTTCTGCATTAGGAAAAACATTCAGGGAGACACAAGCTGCGGAATTAGCAGATAGAGTAGAATACCAATACACGAAAGTATTGCTGAACGGCGCCCAAGTCAGTTATGAAGACAGTTATATACATCCAGAAGGGTCGCTGCGCTTTTCCAAGACCTGTCTGACTCCGATGTTCAATGATGACGGCGACCTTACCCATATCGTCAGTATTGTCCAGGACATCACGAATGAAGTAAAAGCGAAACAGGAAAGCATGGAGGCGTGGAAAAGTCTTGAAGAGAGCCGCACTTTATACTATTCCCTCTTTGAACACAACGGTGATGCGATTTTGACACTGGACTTGGATGGCCATATCCGCGAAGCGAATCCGATAGGGCAGATGCTCAGCGGTTTTACGATGGATGAATTGATAGGCCGCAGGGTAATTGAATTGATCGTACCGGAAGATCGGCTGAGAACCTTGAAAAATTACCATAAAGCGAAAAAAGGCATCTATTCAAACTTCCGTATCACTTTCACCCAAAAGAACCGGTCCCGAATAGGCGCATTGGTGAAATTCATCCCAATCAAAATCAAAGATGCCACTACCGGATTTTATGTACTTCTTAAAGATATGCGCGAACTGGATCAGATGGTCGAGCTATATATGGAAAGTGAAAAGAATTTCCGGATCATTGCAGAAAACGCCAACGATGTAATCATTCTAATCGACCGGAAAAAAGAGTACCTGTATATTTCACCTTCAATAGAGGAAGTTTTTGGTTTTACCCCTGATGACTATAAAGAAAAGCCCGCCTTCCATAATATTCATCCCGAAGATGCCGATAGGCTGTACGAGACTCTGAGCGCATCCATCAGGAATAGGGAAATCTGCAAAGTCAGAGTCCGGGTAGGCCATAAAAGCGGTTCATGGATCTGGTCGGATTTAAGCGGTACGCCGGTATCAGATGATGATGGTAAATACAGCCATATGGTCATGATCGTCCGAGACGTTTCTTTGCAAAAAGATTATGAAACAAAACTGGAGTTTTTTGCTTATCATGATCCACTGACTGCGATGCCGAACCGGCGTTATTTCCGGGAATCCCTGGAGAATGCGCTCTCCCGCTATCAGACCAATGGCGGGAATTTCGCTGTATTGCTTCTTGATATCGATAAATTCAAAGGCATCAATGACAAATGGGGACATGAAACCGGCGACGCTGTGATCCGCGAATTCGGCAGAAGGCTGGAGGCATGTGTCGGCAAAGGCGACATTGCTGCAAGACTTGGAGGCGATGAGTTCGTCGTCCTGTTGTCTCGCATCGATTCTGTAGAATCCGGCATGGCTGCCATGGACAAAATCAGAGAAGCCGTCATGCAGCCGTGGGAACTGGGAGATATCCGGATGACAGTTTCTACGAGTATCGGCATGACCATGCCAAATGGGCATTCGACGATTTCATCAATTCTTAAAGAAGCAGACAAAGCGATGTATGAGGAAAAGGCAAGAAAAAATAATAAGTATGAACAGGACCGTCTCTAAGGCTGAATGCTTTGGAGGCTTTTTTTATGTTACATTACATATTTTTAAATATTCAGAATTAAAAGTTCACATTATAGGGAGTAGGTGGTATGATGTGAATAACTTATAGTCCTACTTAATATTCATTTAATGGGATAAAAACATTATTTTTTAAAAAATAGAATATTTTATATAAGCCTTAATAACTATTATTATGTTTGGTAATGATAATTTCTGCTTTATGCTTCTTCTAGTTGGATTGAGGTGAAAAAAATGAAGACTTTACTCGATAAGTACGAACCCTTGCTTAAAATTTTGATTGCTGTTCTGCTGGTTTTTTTCATCTTTTATCCTGATGGAAAAGAAAGTGAACAAATAGGCAGAAGCATCAATCTGGAAAATATTGAAGAAGCATATGACATCAGAAATGATGTCATGATCCTGAAGGACCCCGAAAGCAATTTTGAAATCGGGGATATCTCTCAAGCGCCAGGAATCTGGGGGTTTATGCCGGTTGATCTAAAAAAACTTGGAAGCGATTTTGGAGCATCAGTTTTTTGGCTCGAATTCACAGTCCAAAATACAACTGGCTCAAGAGAGCGCCTGCTGGTGTTGCCGCGCTCTTCCATACGGACCGCGACGCTGTATACTCCTGCAGCTACAGGAGGATTTCTTGCAGATCATTTCGAAGAAGCGGATCCGGTTGAGAGGACTGGATTTTCCCCAAAAGACATTGTTTTCAACCTGAGAACGCCTGATCTGGAAACCGGCACATTTTATATGAAACTGGAGTCGGACAAGGCTGTTCAATTTTCTTTGACCATATGGGATGAATTTTCTTATAGGAAGACATATGAAACGAATCTGGTTTTAACGGGCATCTTTATAGGTGCATCATTATTGCTGATTCTTTATTATATTCACCGTTATACAGAGCGGAAGAATAAAATTCATCTGCATTTTCTGTTCTTCGCTTTAATTATCTTATTATTAGCCGGGTTAATGACGGATTATACGATCCTGAATGTTTTTCCATCCCTTATTTTTGCAGATGAAAATATAATGCTGTTGGTGCTTGGCGCCGCAAATATTTTAGGGTGTCTCTACTTGTCTTCGTTCCTTGAAAAAACTGCAGTTGATAAAGTTATTAAAAAATATCTCAGCAGTATTCTTTTCATAGCGCTGGCAACAATGGCTGTTCAGTTAGTTTCTTTTTGGATTGCTGCTGTTTCGCTTTTCACCCTGACAGCGGCCAATCTCATCTATTCCATACTGCTGATACTGAAAAGCAGGAGGATAAATAAAAAATACATGAAGGTCCAAGTTGGATCGTTCGTTATATTCTTTGCTAGTTTAATCCTATTTGGCTTAGCCGAGTCGAATGTGATCCCTTATTATGGATTTTTTGAAGCAGCCATTTTGTATACGATGACAGCTGGCATCTATCTGTCTTCACTGGCTTTGCACATAAAAGATAAAACATTGGCAGAAGAACAGATGGTTCGTGAGAATAAAGCGGTCCAGCGTTTGCAGTTGGAGCTGGAATCGGTTAAGAAAGCGGATGCTGACAAGGATGAATGGATGAAAGTGACGGCCCATGGGTTGCGGACCCCTTTATACGGGATGATTGGACTGGCGGAAGGTCTGATGGAGGAAAGCCGGTTGCGCTTGTTTCCCCATCAGGCGAAACAGATGGAGGCCATCATCGATTACGGAAAGAAAATGGCACGCCAAATAAATGATCTAACCGATATTTCATATATAAAACAGAATGAACTGGATATCTACGCCGAGTCTGTCGGTATCCACCAACTGGTGGAGGAAGTTATTGAAATTTGCAGGCCATTGCTTAAAAATCAGGATATCCGCCTCTACAGCACTTTGACCAAGAGCTTGCCGAATGTTGTTGCCGACCCTTACCGGATTCAGCAAATCCTCTATAATCTCGTCGATAATGCCATCAGATATACGCAGAATGGGGAAATCGTCATTTCTGCAAAAAAAGCAGGTGATGAACTGGCTGTTTCCGTCAGGGATACAGGATCAGGAATTGACAAGAACGAGCTGCAGACGATATTTGAATCCGGAAAAAGAGGAGAGGAAAGCGACACAGTAATAGGGTTGGATATCAGCAAAAGACTGATAGAACTGCACGGCGGATGGTTGAGAGCTGAATCTCAAAAAGGCAGGGGCAGCACTTTTACGTTTTCACTGCCGATTTTTCAAGATGAAAAGAAAGGTGATCTATCAAGCGCTTTTCCGACAATCGAAGAAATTGGTGAAGAGGAGTTTAGAAAGTCCCTGGGGATGAATATACGGAGCAATAAAAAAGTAAAAGTCCTGGTTGCAGAAAAAGAGCCGCTGGATCGAAATATCTTGATCCAGCAGCTTCAAAAGCACAATTTCGAGGTGGTGGGCACCGACTCGGGCTGGGAAGCATTTGAATTATTGGAAGACCAGCGAATCGACTTGGTCGTATTGGACTGGACATTGGAAGATATGGGCGGCAAGGAGCTCTGCAGAAAAATCAGAGAGCAGTATGTGATGACGGAGCTCCCTATTTTAATGTTGTCCACAAGAACCGGTTTGCAGGAAAAAATGGATGCATTCACTGCTGGGGCTAATGATTATCTGGTTAAACCATGTGACAGGGAAGAGTTTTTGCTGAGAGTTGAAACACTTTCGAATTTAAAAGCATTGACAGAAGAAATCACGGATATGAATTACGTGTTGGAACGCAGTGTAAAGGAAAAAACGATGGCGCTTGAAATTACAAATATGAATTTAGTGACAGTCAATGATGAGATCCAGGAAATCGAAAAATCAAGAAATGAAATGCTGTCGTCCATTTCACATGAACTGGGCACGCCAATCACATTGATCCATAGTTATATCCAAGCAGTGCAGGAAAGTCTGATCGACGAAAAGAATCCAAGATATCTGGAGATGATCCATAAAAAACTGTTATTGCTTGAACGTCTTACGGAAGATCTAGTGGAACTCGGAAAATACAAAACTGGAAACATGACCCTGCGTTTTGAAAATATCACCTTCCAAACCTGGTTCAAGAAAATAATAGCGGGATTCGAATCCGATATCCGGCAAAGCGGTCGGTTATTCGAGTACAGTGACCTTGAAGTTTCCCCACTCGAAATTGAACGTTTTCTGATAACCGTGGATGAAGACCGCATTGATCAGGTGTTCTCCAATATTTTATGGAATGCAGTTAAAAACACTTCATCAACAGATGGAAAAATTGCAGTTAGCGCACAAATTTGTACCCTTGCTGTTGAAGCAGGATCAATGGAGGAAAATCAGGCGGATGCAGAAGTCGTTTTCAGAATTTCAGACACTGGCAACGGCATCCCGGCAGAAGTCTTACCTCATATTTTCGACAGATTTTTCAAACTTGAAAATAATTCCGGGAAAAAAGGCAGTGGTTTAGGGCTGGCGATAGCAAAAGAAATCGTGCTGTCACATAAAGGAAGGATATGGGCTGAAAGCGAAGTGGGAGTTGGCAGCTCCTTTTTCATTGCCTTGCCTTTATACACAATTAAGCAGGAGGAGGATGTAAAATGACAGAAGCAACGGTATTGATCGTGGAAGATGAAGAAGGCATCCGTGAACTTTTACATTTATTTCTTGCTAAAAAGGGGTATAAGGTATTTGAAGCTGTAGATGGCTACGAAGCACTGGATATTGTAGCTAAAGAAAAGCTGGATTTAATCCTGCTGGACATTGAAATGCCTGGTATCAATGGATTGGAGACATGTGAACAAATTCGGCAGCTGGTCCGTACACCGATCCTGTTTGTCAGTTATCTAAAAGAGATGAGTTATAAAATTGAAGGATTTGATGCCGGAGCCGACGATTATATCACTAAACCCTTCGACTTTAATGAACTGGATGCGAGAATTCGCGCGGTTCTGAGGCGGAACAGCTGGACGATGAATGAGGAGAAGAAATTGGAAGTCCTGAAGTATGACGACCTCCACATCCATCTGGATGCGAGGGAACTCTATATAGGCGGTAAACTGGTCAAGCTTTTTCATAAAGAGTTTCAGCTGCTGTTATTGCTGGCGCAGAATCCAAACAGGGTCTGGACGGCCGAGCAATTATATGACCGAATCTGGGGTTACTATTCCGAGGGTGAAATACAAACGGTAAAAGTACACATCAGTAATTTGCGGCGCAAAGTGGAAAAAGATCCGGCGCATCCGAAGTATATCCATACGGTAAGAGGGTTTGGCTATAAATTTGCGAAGCGATAAGGACATTCCTGCTCAGGAAACGGCTATAATTGCGCAGTTTTATCGATCATGCAGCTATTTGTTTCGCGTGTTTTACAGACGAATGGTATTATGGGTGAAAGTACAGATGTAAATCCGGGAGACAATAGCATGGTTACTACTAAAAATACACATCCTAATCGAAAGAATATCATCCCGGGACTCCTGGTCAGTGCAGGTGTCATGTTTGCCGGAATTTTTGCGGCTGATTTAATCGGTGAACTGCTGGTGGAGAGCGGCATTATGCCTGAAGGAAGCGGGAGCCCCGTGTCCGGAATTTTCACCGCAATCCTGCTCGGCATCCTGATCCGCAATTTGATCGGGATGCCGGCAGTTTTTGATGCAGGCATCAATTTTGCATTGAAATACGCATTGCGAGCGGGGATCATCCTTCTGGGTTTGCGACTCAGCATCAGCGAAGCGCTGAAACTTGGCGCCTGGGGATTGCCGCTGATTGTTGCGTGCATTTCAACGGGGTTATTCATCACCCTGTATTTCACGAAGAAATTGAACCAGTCCATGCGGCTGGGTACCCTGATTGCCACAGGCACAGGCATCTGCGGAGTCACCGCCATTATGGCAACAGCGCCAGTGATCAAAGCGAAGGAAAATGAAATCTCTTACGCGGTTGCCAACATCACTATTTTTGGCCTGATCGGCATGCTGTTCTATCCGTATCTCGCTCATTTCTTTTTTGCGGACGAACCGGTAAAAGCCGGGTTGTTTCTGGGGACTGCCATACATGACACTGCACAGGTGACAGGAGCCGCACTGATCTACGCACAATTATTCGATGCCAATGAAGTCATTGATGTCGCAACGATTACAAAACTGACCCGCAATGTATTTATCATCGTGGTCATTCCGTTCGTTTCTTATCTATTTTTCCGCAGCCGGAGAGGAAATGGAGAAAGTGCAGGTGGTGAACTGCCGAAATGGTATCGATTATTCCCTTTATTCATCCTTGGCTTTTTGCTGCTGTCGGTATTGCGTTCCATCGGCGATGCAACAGCTGCATCCACGGGACAGGCTTTTGGCATACTGGCGCCAGCTAGCTGGCAGGGATTCCACAGTTTCTGGAGTTCTTTCGGTTCCACTTATATGCTTGGACTGGCCATGGCGGGTGTCGGATTGTCGACCAACCTTCGGGCTTTTAAGGGTATGGGCATCACGCCATTCTATATCGGCCTTATCGCAGCGATAGCTGTCGGTTCTGTCAGCCTCTTGCTTATTTCGGTTTTCGGCGACCTGGTGACGCTATAAATTTGATAGCCAATTTATTGACAGCAGCAACTCATCCCTCGAGTTGCTGCTGTTTTTTTCTAACCATATTCTAATAGGATTCTCAGACCTTTCACAGAGCCCGGGGATAAAGTGGAGATATACCAAATACATAACCGAAAAGGAGATGTCAGCAATGGCTATTGAAATTTTCAGCAGAAAAGAACAGAAGTATTTGATCACGCGAAAACAATACACTGAACTGGTCCGGGAACTTGCTCCTTATATGCGGAACGACAGGAATGGAGAACAGGGGCGTTATACGGTCAGCAGCCTCTATTTCGATACACCGGATAAAACGATTTACTTTGAAACGAAAAACAAGGTGAAATATCGTCAGAAATTAAGGCTGCGAGTGTACGGTGAAGTTGAATCCGGCATGAAATCCTTTTTTGAGATCAAGCAAAAACACGACAAAGTGGTGCATAAACGCCGGCTGACAATGCCGCTGGATGAAGCGAACCGCTATTTGACGGCAGGCGCAGGGGGACCGCTTTCCGGCTACCGGGTTTCGATTTGCAGGTGCTGCGTGAAATCGATTATTTCATCGGTTTCTATGATCTGCATCCGGAGATGGTCGTCAGTTACGATCGCCATGCATTGCATGGTCATAATGATGCCAGCCTGCGGATGACCTTCGATTTCAATCTGCGTTGCAGAAGAGAAGAACTGAATCTCTCCAAAGGTTCACACGGAGAATTTTTCATCGATCCGGATCTGGCTGTGCTGGAAGTCAAAGTCGATCACAGTGTGCCGCTCTGGCTGGCACGGATTTTGCAGAGGCTGGAATGTGAGCAGCGGAGTGCTTCAAAGTTCTGCGTCAGTACGGAAATGCTGGCTGAAGAACTGGTATGTGGAGATGCTGAAAAAGAAACGATCGAAATTTAAGGAGGAATAGACGATGCAATTGATCCATGATTTATTTGCAGTGGATACTGCGACCGGCGAAGCGACGATCTGGATGAGTGTGATGGGAATGGTGATTGCCCTGATTCTCAGCCTGATCATCACCCAGGTGTATCAATGGACATTCACGGGTGAAAGTTATTCACAGGATTTTGTTCATACCATTGTTATGATGAGTGTTGTCGTGTCTGTCGTGATGAACGTGGTAAGCGGCAATGCCGGAGTGGCATTCGGCCTGTTTGCCGTCTTCTCCCTGATCCGATTCCGGAGTGCCGTGACCAATGCCAAGGATATCGCCTATATATTCTTCGGCCTTTGCGTGGGAATGACAGCCGGACTGTTCCAGTTTCAGCTGGCGATTCTCCTGACTCTTTTCGCCTGTACCGTTTTTTATTTCCTGTTCAAATATAATTACGGGGAAGGGAAGGATACCCAGATTCTAAAAGTGACGGTGCCTGAAAACCTGAATCATGAAAATCTGTTCAATGATATTCTGGCTGACCGGACGGACGATTATAAATTACGCCAGGTCGAAACGACGAATCTTGGGACGATGATTCAATATACATTTGCCATCCGTTCAAAAAAAGAGACGAACGACCGTGATCTGCTCAATGAAATCCGTGAGCGCAACGCCAATTTGAAAGTGTCTATAGGTTATTTGAAAGGAAGTTAACGTTTTTGGTATGGCCTCCACGGGTATGGATATGCAGAGCGTACGAGGAGGGAATTCACATGGAAATTCAAGCAGGACGGGATTTACTGAAAGATGATTATGGGAATTATTATATCGTCTCCAATGCATCGGGCGATTCGCTGACGATCATCAATGCGGCTTTGTATTATGCGTTTAATCAGCTGATTGACGAAGAGTTTGTCAATAAAGCCCGCAAGATGTATCCGAACGAAGTGGCGTGCGGCAAGTTTTTCGCAGATCAGGTGATGCAGCATATCGAGGAGCTGGAAAAACCGGATTCCACCGGGAGCATCTTCCCGATTGAAGAAGTGAAAAAGCGGTACGATCTTCATGTTAAACCAATTTACGATGATTCATTCCATATGTAGGAAAGGGCCTTTGCGGATGCAGGGGCCTTTTCTTTTGGGGGATTGCCGGACCGTTGCGATTCTTTTAATTCGACTTGCGTAATGTTATACTTTATGAATTGAATGTAAAATGGGAGGCCCTAAAAATGTATATTGTTACGTCTACGGTTCTCGTTTCACCGGAAAAAGCGGATGAGGTAATCGATATTTACCGGAACCGATCGAAGCGTGTGGATCGGAATGAGGGGTTTCTTTCATTTAAACTGATCCAGAATGTGAAAAAGAAAAATGAGCTGACTGTCCATATGGAATGGGAGTCTAAAGATGCTTATCTGAACTGGGCAAGAAGCCAGGAATTCAAAGAGATCCATGATATGGAGAAGAATTATCCGGATCAGGAATTGGCTGGAATCATTCCGACAGTCCGCCAGTACGAGGTGGTTGCCGAATGAAACTGGAAGCGAAGCAATCAATAGCAGCTGAAACGGCAAAAAGTATATATGAAGCTTATCCGGATCTGTGGGAGCGTTTTGGCGAAAAAGGGTTCATCCACACTGAGAAGGATAATCATCATCATTTGGACCATTTGGAAACTGCATTCGCGATGGAAGACGAAGCGATTTTCCTGGATTATACAAAATGGCTGGAGTCAGTGCTGCGCAGCCGGGGAGTCGAAACGGCGCTCATTATTGATAATTTCGAACGCTTGATGGCAATTCTGCCGGGGAAAGTTGAAAAGAAAGAAGAATTGTTTATGCTTAACTGTTTGGAAAAAGCGAATCATCTTTTAAGGCAGGCTTAAGCAAGAGGAGGCTGGCATGACGATACAAGCAAAGGACCTGGCTGAGATTTTTCTGACAGGCGACGACGAAAAAGCATTGGAAATTGTTCTTGGCTATCTGGAAAACCATTCGCACGACGAGTTGTACCATGATTTGCTGACGCCAGCGATGTACCTGATAGGAGATTGGTGGCAGGAAAACCGTATTTCAGTGGCCGATGAACATCTGGCGACTGCTATTTGTGATTTTGTCGTTTCCGCAGCTGAATTGAAGCGCAAACCGAAAAATGGCATTCAGCGGAAAGCGATGGTCCTGGGTCCCGAGGGAGAGGACCATTATATCGGGTTGAAAATGGTATCTTCCTTATTTAAAGAGCACGGCTGGGAAGTCCAGTACATGGGGCCGAACCTTCCATTGGAACCGGCCATCGAATCTGCGCTCCGCTTCCGTCCGGATGTAATTGCGATGTCAGCTGCACTGGCCTATCGGCTGCCTGCATTGAAAGCTTATTCTGAAGCGTTCCGCGCCCTTGAGTTTAATCCGACGATACTAATAGGAGGCCGTGCTGTCTCAACGGCTGATATTTCAAAAATGCGCTCTGAAGGAATATTGGTAGTAAAGGATTTGCTCCAATTAAAAGAATGGCTGCAAACCGGAAAGGAGGCTGAACATGAATTCAACTGATTTATTTGCCGGCTGGCCGCTGCCGGCTTTCCAATTGACGAATGAGCTGGATATTGTGGCATCTTCAGAAGCTGCTCAAAACATGTTTGGAAAAGCCTCCTCGATCCTTGAGATTCTGGATGAGGGAAGTGCAGCGAAAGCAGAAATGTTTCTTACTGATGCCGGTTCGAATGGTCCGGTCGAACTGGATTTTAAAGGCAACGACGGTGTAACGAAGCTTTGCGACCTTTATTGGAAGACGGCTGGAGAAACGGATCTCATAGTCACTGCCGTGCCGAAAGATAAAGGGATTTCAAAAATTTCTGCCCAGCTGACGAGTCTCCGAAGCCGCCTGAGCGATACCAATTACAATCTATTGCTTGAAAAAGAGCGGACAGAACGTTTACTACAGCGCGTCAGGGAATTATCGGCCCCTACGATCGAATTGGGATACGGCCATTTGCTGATACCGTTTTTCGGGGATTTGGATTCCGGGAAAATTGAATCGATCCAGAACCATATCCTGAAGGATGTTTACGAAAAGCACGCTGAGACTGTTATTCTGGATTTGACTGCGATGGACCAGATAAGCCTTGAAGGCATGAATTATTTGGAATCACTGCTGGAAACATTCAAGATCATGGGGACTGAGAGCATCATCACTGGCGTAAAGCCGGAGCATGCAAAACAGCTTAATGGATTGAAATCGACCATCAACTTGAATTTCGAATCTTCTCTGGCAGCTGTTTTATCCGACCGCCGGCTGACTCATAAAACAAGCGATATATGATATTGTATTTAGCGGAAGCCGGGCGGGTGCGCCGGCTTTTTTTAGTTGAATTTGCTTTCTCAGGCTAATAAAGTGTCACAATAAAGGATATTCGCTACAATTGTGGTGAGAAGGAGTGAAGATAGTTATGCCAGTAAAGAAATTCAATGATATACCGCTGGCTGTGCTGGATCTGGCGCCGATCAATGAGGGCGATGGAACAGCACAGGCATTTAAGAATAGTGTCGATTTGGCCCAGCATGTCGAAAAATTAGGCTTTAACCGTTTTTGGCTTGCAGAACATCATAATATGCCGGGGATCGGCAGTTCAGCGACATCCGTCCTGATCGGCCATATTGCCGGCCATACAGAGTCGATCCGTGTCGGCTCCGGCGGTGTGATGCTGCCGAACCATGCGCCGCTCGTCATTGCGGAACAGTTCGGAACGCTTGAAACGATCTATCCGGGCCGCATCGATCTTGGACTCGGGCGTGCCCCGGGCAGTGACCAGGGTACGGCTTATGCTCTTCGCCGCACGCTCGGCACGACTGGAGATGAATTTCCACAGCTTGTTGCGGAACTCGAGAACTATTTCTCAGCGGATCCGAAAGGCCGCGTTAAAGCATACCCCGGAACCAATCTGGATATTCCGATCTGGCTGCTGGGTTCAAGTGGATTCAGTGCTCAGCTTGCTGCATTAAAAGGGCTGCCGTTTTCATTCGCGAGCCATTTTGCACCAGATTACATGATGCAGGCACTGCAATTATACCATCAGAATTTCAAGCCGTCGAAAGCGTTGGATAAGCCGTATGCCATGCTTGGTGTCAATATCATTGCAGCTGATACACAGGAACGCGCTGAATGGCTGGCCACTTCCCAGCAGCAGCAGATGTTCAGTTTGATGCGGGGTGAACCTACTACATTCCAGGCACCGATTGACGATCTGGAATCGGTATGGACGCCCCGTGAAATAGCGATTTTCCGTGAAAAGCTGAATTCGGAATCGACGATGGTCGGCACCCCGGACGTCATCCGTGAAAAATTGAATGCATTCATCAATAAGACAAGAGCTGACGAGCTGATCGTCAACTCCCAGATCTTCCATCACGAAGACCGCCTCCGTTCTTATGAAATCGTAGCGGACATGATGGAAAAATAAAGTAAAGGAAAACCCCGTTGAATCACAGCGGGGTTTCCCCATGGAAATTTTCATCATCTATGGAGAAAAGGATTAATCTAAAAGAAAGCTGCTTCTGTCAATGCAAATCTTTCGCTTTAGTTTCACTGCGTTTCATCTCAGCCGGAGCATCATCTTCTTCATTGAATGGTGCATATTCAGGGGCCCCTTCGCCAATCATATTCAACGCTGCGTTATAATCCTCATCCAATCGAAGTTCCATTTCCTTTATATCCAGAAAATTTCTTTCCATTGTTATCAGCCTCCTTCTGAATTAGTATGAAGCACCTTCGGAAGATGAATTTCCCTTCACTTACATTATACTGATTTTTCAGATTATTTAAAGTATCCACAACCAAAAACTTAGGAAACTTTATCGTATAATAGAATGAGGGAGGTGCAGCATGCAAAAAGATCGATTGCTCCAATCTACTATAGAGAATGCCATTCATCGTTTTCCGGGAAAAGCTTCAGCAATCATTGAGACGGCCCGCAGCCGGATCGATATAAATGGGCATCTGAAGATGAGGTCTGCAAGTACGATCAAATTGGCCATCTTGCTGGAAGCATATCGGCAGATAGACCGCAATGAATTGAAGTTGCATGAATCAGTAAAATTCAAACCGGAAGATTTCACAGAAGGGTCGGGCGTCTTATTCCATTTGAATTCGGTAAAGGAGATGTCGATGGAGGACTTATTGACATTGATGATCATCGTGTCCGATAATACAGCTTCCAATATGGCCATCCAGAGAGTCGGAATCGATCATATCAATGCATTGATGGATGAACTCGGATGTTCGGAGACGGTGCTGGAACGTGGATTCATGGATGTCGATGCAATCAGGCAGGGACTGGATAATTATACGTCTTCAGCGGACCTGGTGGCCATGCTGAAAGCTGTGGATTCTGGGGATCTGTTATCGGCAGACAGCCGGAAACGTGTGCTGCACGTATTGAAGCAGCAGCAATTGCTGGCCAATCTGCATGGCCGCATCGATGAAGACGATGAAGTAACGGTCGCTTCCAAATCCGGTGGTCTCCCAGGAGTGGTGAACGACGCAGGGATATTCGTGTA
Source organism: Planococcus beigongshangi (assembly GCF_016820495.1). Taxonomy (GTDB): domain Bacteria; phylum Bacillota; class Bacilli; order Bacillales_A; family Planococcaceae; genus Planococcus; species Planococcus beigongshangi. The sequence continues at coordinate 452,588 of NZ_JADHDU010000001.1, forward strand.
TCGGGGCCATAAAGTCTATGCTGCCGTCCTGCTTGATGAGTCGCCGAATAACCATACCGGCCAGGAACTGATTGCTGAAATTGGCGGCTATATTTATGACTGGCTGAAAACCGAATAAAACCCGGCTGAATTTGAAATCAGCCGGGTTTTGTCTATTTTCAGTTGGCCTCTGAAGCCTCTGCATTCAGGAGCATCGTTTCGAAAAAGAAGGAAGGCGATGTTTCATTCCATTCCTGTGAAGCTGGATCTGCCGTCCGTTCGTCAATATAGCCGTAGGCAAGGGCAGTGCGTGGATCATCCGTGATCGGCAATTTGACAAGAGGGCCTTCCGGCGTCAGCCAATTCAATTGCTGGTAACGATGATCGAGGGCAAATTCGATCCATTGATCTTCTGTTGCTTCATCAGCAAAGAACGGTTCGTCTGCGATCATCATCCAGGTGTGGACATAATGCTTCGGCGGGAGCCAGAAACTTTTCTCCATCGCGCCTTCTTCGATTTCGAATTCCGGATTTTCTGTCCGCAGTTCATATGCCTCGCCGTTGTTTTCCTGCGGAATGATGCGGGATACATATAAATTGCCGTGCAGGAAATGCTTAGCCCCAGCCGTAACGGTGCCAAAAGGGTTGCTGGTCGGGTCTGCTCCAAAGACATCATCAGCCTCTGCCAGGACTGGACGTGGATTCCACGATTTAACTTCCGGGTCTCCAAGGCCTGGATGGATCAAGGTGACGGCAACCGGCATCCAGCCATCATTATGCATTTCATCGAAAATGATGACGGCGCCGTTTTCCAGTTCACGCTTGGTCATCGTATAGGAGCCCATGTCGAGCCCAAGGAAAGTCAAGTTGTGAACAAGGGTCTTATCCGTAGCTTCTTCTGTTATTTCAGGTTCACCGAGTGTGATGAATGTCGGTTTTTTGATAGCCAATTCAACGCCGTCTTCATCATAAATCGTTTCTTCGTTCGTCAAGAACATGACAGCTGTAAATACAATCATGGCCATGAAAAATAACACCAGCAGGAGAATCATTAATTTTCTGAACAAAATTTCCACCTCAAATTTCTTCGTGACGCATTGCCATAAGTATAACATGGCATCTTCAGCTATGCGGACGGCAGTTTTGAGCAATAGATGAACATTCAAGACGCGGACTTTCAATGGGAAATAAAAAAGCCAGTGGAAAAGGGGATCCACTGGTTATATAAGTTGAGCTAAAGAAATAATAGAAATATCTTATAGCACTTTCTCCAAAAAGCCACGCGCACGCTCTGTTTTCGGATTGGCGAAAAAGGAGGCCGGCGGACCTTCTTCGACGAGGCTTCCGTGGTCGAGAAAGATCACACGGTCGGCGACTTCCCGCGCAAAGCCCATTTCATGTGTAACAACAACCATCGTCATGCCCGATTTTGCGAGATCTTTCATAACATCGAGCACTTCCTTAACCATCTCCGGATCGAGCGCGGAGGTCGGTTCATCGAACAGCAGCAATGCCGGTTCCATGGCAAGTGCCCGGGCAATTGCTACACGCTGTTTCTGGCCGCCTGATAAACTGGCGGGATAAGCGGCTGCTTTATCGGATAAGCCGACACGCTTCAGCAATTCTATCGCTTTTTGATTGGCTTCCGGCCGCTTCAATCCTTTTGCTTTAACCGGTGCATACGTCAGGTTTTCAAGCACGGTCAAATGCGGGAACAGATGGAAATGCTGGAAGACCATGCCGATCTGCTGCCGGCTTTTATTGATGTTGGCGCCTTTGGCAGTCAGGTCGACATCATTGATCAGGATTGTTCCGGATGTCGGGGTCTCGAGTAAATTCATGCACCGGAGGAACGTCGATTTGCCGGACCCCGATGGACCGATGATCGATACGACCTCGCCTTGCTGAATCGTGGCTGAAATGTCATTCAGCACCAAATTTTCACCGAATTTCTTATAGAGTTTTTGTACTTTAATCACTTAACTTCAGCCTCCGTTCCAACATTCTTCCGATGACAGTAAGCACCATCACCATGCACCAGTACAGGAATCCGACAAACAGCAGCGGTTCGAAATTGCGGAACAGGTCGGAGCCGACGACTTGTGCGCGGCGCATCAGATCAAGATAGCCGATCGTCGAGACGATGGCCGACTCTTTTGTAAGGGTGATGAATTCGTTCATCAAAGCCGGCAGGATGTTCTTCAGCGCCTGCGGTAAAATAATGTCTTTCATCATGTCGCCATATGAAATGCCAAGCGCCTGAGCCGCTTCCAGCTGGCCTTTATCCACAGCCTGTATGCCCGCTCGGATGATTTCAGAAATATAAGCGGATGAATTCAGCCCGAATGCGAGTACGGCGGACATAAAGGGGTTGATATCATAGCCTGTCAGCTGAGGAACGGAATAGTAGATGATCATCAGCTGAAGGATCAGCGGCGTGCCGCGGAACACCGACGTATAGCCTTCCGCGAACCAGCGAAGGGATTTGATGGAGCCGATCTTGAACAAGGCGAGTACAGTTCCGAGTATGGAACCGAGTATGATGGCGACGAAGACGAATTGAAGCGTAGTCCAAATCCCTTTCAGCATGAACGGGATATAAGGGACGATTTGTGCAAAATCGAGATTCATGGGAAACAGCTCTTTTCCGGTTAAAGATTTTGATAAAGGAAGAATCCAAGGATAGGGATCCTCAGATTCGGTTTGATTTTATTTTTCTTCGCTCAGCCATTTGTCCTGAAGCTCTTTCAAGAATCCGGTATCCTCCGCTTCTGCCAGCACTTCATTGACGTCATCCACCAAGTCGCTGCCTTTAGGGAATGCGACAGCCATACCCGGCGAACTTGTTGTCGGGTCATCAAATGCATCGAGATCCTGCTGTGCCAGATAGCCGAGTGCCACTTCCTTATCCATATAAGCGACTTCGATGCGGCCGGAAAGGATTTCCTGGATCAATGCTCCTGAGTCATCCAATGCTTTCAGTTCAAAATCGAGGCCTTCTTCTTCAAGGATTTTCTTCGCGCCTTCTTCCTGGATCGTGCCGAGCTGAACGCCGACTTTCTGTCCTTCAAGATCTTCAAGGCTTGTTACATCAGAACCTTTCGGTGTAACGAACATTTCTCCGGAATGATTGTATTCAGTAGAGAAATCAACATTCTTTTTGCGTGAATCGGTAGCCGACATTCCAGCAAGGACCATATCTACCCGGTCGTTTTGAAGCGCACCAATCAATCCGTCAAACTTCATATCCTTGATCTCCAGTTCATATCCCAGTTCATCCGCTATGTAATTGGCGAGATCGATATCGAAACCGACGATTTCACCTTGTGGATTGCGTGATTCAAATGGAGCGAATTCTGCAGATGTCCCCATTTCAAGTACTTTCTTTTCCGCTTCGCCGGCTGCAGTATCATCCCCGCATGCCCCTAACACCAAAGCACTGGACACCAATAAACCAAAAATCACCGAGTTCTTTTTCATTTGTTTTCGCCCCTTATCAGTATTTTTATTCGTTATACTGTATAATAAGTCATAAAATATGCATTGTAAAGGGTAATTATGCTTTTAAATGAATAATTATGTATTTTGATTATTCTGCATTTAACGCAATTTTATTGTATGATTAACTAGAGGTGGGGATATGGCTTTGAAGAAATTACTGTTGACAGGATTTGAACCGTTTCTGGATTTCTCGGTGAACCCGACGATGAGGGTGGTTGAAGATCTGGATGGTACCATTATCGGTAATTATGAGGTGATTGGCGGAATACTGCCTGTCGATTTCTCTATTGCCGGCAGAATGCTGGTGGAGATGATTGAAGAAATAAAACCGGATGCCGTCGTATCGCTTGGATTGGCTGCAGGCCGTTTCAAGATGACGCCGGAACGCATCGCCATCAATTTTAAATATGGGCCAGTGGATAATATAGGCAACAAGCCGGTGGATGAACCGATTCAAAAGGAAGGGGAAGCGGCATATCTGTCGACGCTCCCGATCCGGAAGATGGTCACTCGACTGAAAGAAGAAGGATTGCCTGCCGATATTTCCAATACTGCCGGTGCATATTTATGCAACAATATTATGTATGAGGCATTGCATCATGGAATTATTCATAAGAAGGAGGTTCCATCCGGGTTTATTCATATGCCCGCTTCACATGAGCTGGCCATTGAACATGGCAATGTGCCAAGCTGGCCGCACCGGGATTTGGCGAAGGGTGTACGAATTTGTCTGGAAGTATTGGCTGCTGAGGAAATGGAAGCCACGGACAGTGAGGCGACGGGACTGTCCACTGAAAGTTGAATTCAAAAAGGTGGGGATAGGATGAGGAAAGTGAAAATACACTCATTCATATTGGCGGCGCTGCTTTTCAGTTCCATCGCTATGGCTATGTATGCTTACCAAAATTTTAGTATTGATGAAGTGGGCTACGGAACCGTATTTGCAATTTTATGCCTGTTCTTCGTCGGCTTGGTTATTTTTGGTGTCATGAAGAACCGGGAAACAGCCAAAGAGGATAGTTAAGGAATGAAAAAGCAGATGAACGTCAGGGGTTAGACCTGACTGTCATCTGCTTTTATTTTATAGGATTTCCCAGGAACGCTGTTCAGCAACTGAACGGAGACGGGGTTCTGGTTGAACGGCGACCGGATTGCCGACCAGTTCGAGCACAGGCAGGTCGGAAAAGCTGTCGCCATAGGCAAAGCTGTTCGGCCAGTCGATTTCCTGTCCATCCAGAGCTTCCCGGATTTTCTCGGTCTTCAGGGAGCCCTGTATATGTGTGACAGGTGTCCGGTGATCGAGGATGCCGTCTTTGTAATGGATTTCCGTGCCGATGATTTTCTCGATCGGCAGCTTTTGTGTGACTGCCCGGAGCAACGGCAGGAAAGCGCCTGACACCAGCATGACATATACATTGTCGGCGACATGCTGGCGCAGGCGTTCCACCACGCGGCTATTCATGTCGTCATGCATCTTGTCAGCTATTTCGCTGAAATAGTGTTCCAGTTCCGTCTGGCTGAATGTTTCAAGTGCCATCAGGTAAGCCTGGACAGAACGTGCACGCATTTTTGCTTCCGGATAAATCTTGAATTTATGGCCAAGATAAGGAGGCATGATGGCACGATAAAAACGGCGATAGCGCAAACTGTGTTCCGGATGATTTTTTAAATGGGTCATCATCAATTGAAAAGTTTCTTTCGAGTACAGGGTTCCGTCAAAATCGAATATTGCTACACGCACAGTCATCACTCCGGTTTCATGGAATATCTTTTCTTTATCATAACGGAAATCAGAGGCGCCTTCCAGTTCCCAGAAAATGTTTATGGAATTTCCCGGGCAGGGTATAGGAGAAGAAATCGGATTAACTTGACTGGAGGGATGAACATGCAAAAGCAGCGAATAACAGTTGGCTACGTCGAGCTGACGATCGAGGAGTCGGAACAGCTTTTTGATAAAGTACAAAAAGATAAGGGAATTGAAGGTTATGCGGAACTTCAGGGGCTGATGGACGATTTTGATTCACGTGTCATCGAGCCCGTGATGGAACCGCTGAAAGATGTGATCGGCGATGAGGCGCCAGCTGAAGAAAGTGGCAAAGGCACCCGCTACATTGAAGTCTTCAACAAACTGGAAGAGGATTCGCGTTACCGCATCAAATCTTCCAAACAGGAATAGTATCTTTGACAGCCAGGCAGATGATGCCTGGTTTTTAAATGTGATCTTCGTGTTGAATTACCAATTATTTGGATATACTATCCGGATTGGCCCAAATACTATCCGGATATGAAAAATACTGTCCGGGTTAGCCGAAATACTGTCCGGATATCAAAAATACTATCCGGAACCAAATTCTCCCATAAAAAAAGACGGACCGCACCCAGCGGACCGCCTCCTCAAAAAGCTCTATTCCTCACCATGTCCCATGCAGCGCTCGCATTCGTAGACGATCGATTCCCGCTGTTCCTGGATCTCAGCTCCACATTCGCGGCATTCTTTCTTATGGCGTATCCCGTAAGTTGTCTGCATGTTTTTCATCATGATCTCCTCCAATAAATTAGTTTAGTTTGTCATACCCAGGCAGTGTCAGAAACTCAGCAAAATCATTTTCCAATGTCAGCTTTGCAAACAATTCCCTGGCAGCGGCATAATTACCCGAAACATAAACTTCTTCACCGACCAGATTTTTGATCTTATCGGTTTCTTCATCAAGAAATTCATGGAATAAACTTACATTGATCATACGGCCATCTTCAAGGATTCCCTTTGGATGGCGGATCCATTGCCAGACCTGGGAGCGGGAAATTTCAGCAGTCGCAGCGTCTTCCATCAGATTGTTGATGGGAGCGGCGCCATTGCCGGACAGCCAGGACGCGATATATTGGATGCCGACCGAGATATTGGAGCGTAAGCCTTCTTCGGTAATCGTACCGTGTGGAACTTCAACAAGTTCGTCAGCGGTGACGTTCACATCTTCACGCTGTCTGTCAATCTGGTTCGGCGTCGGCATATGTTCATCGAATTGCTCCATCGCAACACCGACCATTCCTGGATGGGCGACCCAAGTGCCATCGTGGCCGTCCGTCACTTCGCGGCGTTTGTCTTCAGCCACTTTTGCGAAAGCCGCACGATTGGCTCTGTCGTCACCTTTAACGGGAATCTGGGCAGCCATGCCGCCCATCGCCGGTGCGCCTCTGCGGTGGCAGGTTTTGATGCAGAGCAATGTATACGCTCTCATAAATGGCACCGTCATCGTCACCTGGGAGCGGTCCGGGAAGATGTAATCGGGATTGCCGCGCATCCGTTTGATGACGGAAAAGATATAATCCCAGCGGCCGCAGTTGAGGCCGGCGGAATGGTCACGAAGTTCATACAGGATCTCATCCATTTCAAACGCTGCAAGAATCGTTTCGATCAGCACCGTTGCGCGGATAGAACCGTAGGGAATGCCCAGCTCTTGCTGCGCGAAGACGAAAACATCATTCCATAGACGCGCTTCGAGATGGCTTTCAAGTTTCGGCAAATAGAAGTAAGGGCCGGAACCGCGGCTGATCAATTCTTTCGCGTTATGGAAGAAATACAATCCGAAATCGACGAGGCTGCCGGAAGCGGCGCGACCGCCGATTTCAATATTCTTCTCCGGCAAATGCCAGCCGCGGGGGCGTACCATCAATACGGCTGTTTCTTCATTCAAGGCATATTTTTTGCCTGTTTCAGGAATCTCGAAATCGATTTGACGGCGAACCGCATCGTATAGATTCACCTGGCCGTCGATCACATTGAACCAATTCGGCGCAGTGGCATCTTCCAGATCCGCCATGAACATCTTCGCTCCGGAATTCAAGGCATTGATGAGCATCTTGCGGTTCGTCGGGCCTGTTATTTCAACTCGCCGGTCTTTCATATCATCCGGCAGGGGAGCGACGGTCCAGTCATCTTCCCGGATGTGCTGCGTTTCCGGCAGGAAATCGAGCTTCTTGCCGGCGTTCAATTCTTTCTGGCGAACTTGTTGCCGGTCCAGCAAATCGCGGCGGCGCTGGTCGAAATTCACGTGGAGCTTCTCGACGAATTGGAGCGCTTCCGGCGTCAGGATCTTTTCCATGTCCGGTGTAATATGTGCAGTGATTTTAATAGCCGATTTGGTAATCAAACTGCATCACCCTTTCACCGTCTGGAATTGAGCTGTTTCAGTAGACCCTTTCATTGCGGTAGTCGAGCTTGTGCCGCCGGAAATGATCTGTGATACTTCGTCGAAATAGCCTGTGCCGACTTCGCGCTGGTGGCGTGTCGCCGTATAGCCTTTTTCTTCGCTGGCGAATTCAGCCTGCTGCAGTTTCGAGTAGGCGGCCATGCCGTGGTCTTTATAATCATGGGCAAGTTCAAACATGCTGTGGTTGAGTGCATGGAAGCCTGCCAGCGTAACGAACTGGAATTTATACCCCATCTTGCCGAGTTCGACCTGGTATTTCGCGATGGTCTCTTCATCTAGTTTCGCTTTCCAGTTGAATGAAGGAGAACAATTATACGCCAGCAACTTACCGGGATATTCAGCATGGATGGCATCCGCGAAAACTTGAGCTTCCTCGAGATTCGGATGCGACGTTTCACACCATACCAGATCTGCATACGGCGCATAAGCGAGTCCGCGGGCAATGGCCTGGTCGATGCCGGGGTTCGTACGGTAGAAGCCTTCCGGTGTGCGTTCGCCCGTGATGAAACGGTGGTCGGCAGGATCGATGTCGCTTGTGATCAAGTCTGCCGCATCCGCATCTGTTCTTGCGATCAGCAAAGTCGGAACACCCATCACGTCTGCCGCAAGCCGGGCAGATATTAAATTTCGCACGGCATTTTGTGTCGGCTGCAGCACTTTGCCGCCGAGATGGCCGCATTTTTTCTCTGAAGCAAGTTGATCTTCGAAGTGGACGCCGGCTGCACCCGCTTCGATCATCGCTTTCATCAATTCGAAAACATTCAGCGGGCCGCCGAATCCAGCTTCCGCATCTGCGACGATCGGTGCGAACCAGTCGATGCCTTCCGTGCCTTCGACATTGTCGATCTGGTCGGCGCGCTGCAATGCCTGGTTGATTTTCTTGACGACATTCGGCACGGAATCGACCGGATATAAACTCTGGTCCGGGTACATCTGTCCCGATGAGTTGGCATCGGCTGCCACTTGCCAGCCGCTCAGGTAAATCGCCTGCAGGCCTGCTTTGACCTGCTGTACTGCCTGGTTGCCAGTCAACGCTCCAAGTGCATTGACAAAATCCGTTTCGTGGATGGAACGGAAAAGACGTTCGGCACCGCGTTTTGCGAGGGTATATTCGATTTGGACGGAGCCACGAAGTTTCACTACATCTTCTGCCAAATAAGGGCGGGTAATGCCGTTCCATCTGCTGTCCTGTTCCCAGCTTCTTTTCAATTCTTCAATTTGCTGCTGCTTGCTGACCATCAAACCATTCCCTTCGAATAAAAAATTTTTTATCACTGTATTAATACAGTTTGTTTTGTTGTATATTAATATATAACAGAAAATTCCCTCCGTCATGAAAATCGGATGAACGGTTTTACTGGGGGATAAAAGAGGATATATCGCGACAAACACATTTGGAAGGGGAATCGGGTATGGAAACAGCTTTCATTGAACAAATGGGTTTCATCATGGGGGATTGGATTCCAAAAGACGCATCAATAGCGGTCGCAGTCGGCGGCCGCTACGTGTATTTCAAAGCGGGCGCACATGATCTGCAGATTCTAAAGGGTGAGAAGGTTCAGGAAGGAAGCATCGCTGAACTCGCATATAAGGAAGGGGAACGGGTAGAAAAGCTGGTGGAAGAATCCGTATTGGGTTCCGCTTATTATGGCATCGGATACCCTGTTGATATTAAGGGGCAGTCTGCTGTCATCGTCGTCATTCTTCCGCAGGACTTCCTTATCCGCAGCAAACAGCCCTTGCGCTTCCTGACGGGAAAACTGGAGGATAACTGGCGGCCGGTGAAGATCGACCAAGTTTCGCATATTGAAAGCAGCCAAAAAAAGACCTGGTTCTATGCTGATGAGGAAACCTATTGCGCCATCCATACATTGAAGAATTTAAGATATCAATTGCCGGATTATTTTCTGCCGGTGCACCGATCTTATATTGTGAATATCAATTATATAGAAGAAATCGCACGCGACGTTTCTTCAAATTATGTGCTGACCATGAAAGACGGCTCACTGCTGCCGGTCAGCCAGAACTATGCCGCCTCCATCAGGGAGCGATTAGGGTTCTGACACTCCATTGGCCTGATTAATTTCCTGCAGGCAGGGTAAAGTCCTGTAAAAAGCTTTGGAGTGATCGACTGATGGAAAAGATGAAATTCATAAAATTTGAAGATGATGGCATGATTCCGAACAATGAATCGTTAGCGGTGGCAATTTATCCGGGAGCATTCAAAGACAATCCGGAAACAATCGAAGAGACGTTCAATAAGAATGGCTGGACGAACAGCTGGACAAACGGAGTATTCGATTACCACCATTACCACAGCAATACCCATGAAGTACTGGGTGTTCGTTCAGGATCGGCCTTACTGTTGCTTGGCGGGGAAGAGGGACAGGAAGTGGAAGTGCACACAGGCGACGTAGCGGTTCTGCCGGCAGGCACCGGTCACAAAAAAATTTCTGCCAGCGCTGACTTTCAAATAGTCGGCGCATATCCGGGAGGGGTCAGCCCGAATAAGAAGGTCGGGGATATCGGTGAACGCCCATATGTGCTGGAAGATATCCAGAATGCACCATTGCCGAAAACAGACCCGGTTTACGGCAATGAAGGGCCGTTATTAAAAGAATGGACATAAAAAAATATGGATGATTTGATTTTGACAGAAAAATATCCCCTGGCCACAATAATTGTGGGCAGGGGATATTTCTTTAGTTTAGGACTGTCGGGATGGAGTGTTTTCGTGTCCAGACTCCAGCGACCCAGCTCCTCGGGTCTTAAGCCGGCCCAGCTATGCAGCAAAGAACGCTGCTCCGCTATTCCGTCTTATGCCTTTCGGAGCGAAACGGGTGCCGTCGCTTTTCTGGTGTCCAGACTCCGGCGACCCCGCTCTTCGGGTCATAAGCCAATCCAGCTGCCGTGGCCAAGGCCACTCTGCTGTTCCGTCTTATGCCTTTCGGAGCTAAACGGGTGCCGTCGCTTTTCTGGTGTCCAGACTCCGGCGACCCAGCCCTTCGGGTCATAAGCCAATCCAGCTACCGTGGCCAAGGCCACTCTGCTGTTCCGTCTTATGCCTTGCAGAGCTAAACGGGTGCCGTCGCTTTTCTGGCGTCCAGACTCCGGCGACCCAGCTCTTCGGGTCATAAGCCAATCCAGCTGCCGTGGCCAAGGCCACTCTGCTGTTCCGTCTTATGCCTTGCAGAGCTAAACGGGTGCCGTCGCTTTTCTTTTATAACTGGATCGAAATATACTTCGTTTCAAGGAAAGCTTCAAGACCTTCCTGGCCGCCTTCACGTCCGATACCACTCTCTTTCATGCCTCCGAAAGGCGCTTGTGCGGCGGACGGCAATCCGTCATTCCAGCCGACGATGCCGTAATCCAGATTTTCTGCGATATAGGTTCCGCGGGACATGCTTTCCGTAAAGAAGTAGGCCGCGAGCCCAAAGCGTGTATCGTTCGCGAGTTTGACAGCTTCTTCATCCGTCTTAAAGCTCATGATGGGAGCAACCGGCCCGAACGTTTCTTCATTCATGACAAGCATATCAGGGTTTGCATTCAACAGGATCGTCGGATTATAGAAATAAGCCTCGTTTGCAGTCTGGCCATCGCCGCCTACAAGGACTTTTGCTCCTTTACCGACGGCATCCTGTACATGCTTCTCCACTTTTTCATAGCCATCTTTATCGACAAGCGGTCCGATTTCCACGCCTTCATCCAGTCCGTTGCCGACTTTCAATTTGCCTGCAGCTTCCTGCAATTTACGGGAAAATTCATCGACAATCGATTCCTGGACGTAGATCCGGTTACCGCAGACGCATGTTTGGCCGGCATTGCGGAATTTGGATGCCATGACGCCCTTGACGGCTGAATCAATATCGGCGTCATCAAGCACGATGATCGGCGCATGGCCACCAAGTTCAAGGGACAGGTTCAGCATCGTTTCCGAACTTTGCTTCATCAATTCCTTCCCGATTTCCGTAGAACCCGTAAATGTCAATTTGCGTACAGCCGGATGGCTGGTAAATACTTTCCCGATTTTGCCGGCACTGCCTGTCACCAGGTTGATGACACCTTTCGGAAATCCAGCCTGTTCGGCCAATTCATAAATTTTCACAGCAGTCAGCGGTGTAAGTTTTGCTGGCTTGGCCACAAATGTACAGCCTGCCGCGAGAGCCGGTGCCATTTTCCGGGCCATCATGGCGGCCGGGAAATTCCATGGAGTAATGGAAACGACCACACCGACAGGCTGCTTGATGATCTGGATTCGTTTGGAATCCTTGCTTGCCGGAATTGTGTGGCCATAAACACGTTTTCCTTCTTCGGCGTACCAGGAGATGAAGGAAGCGGAATATTCGATTTCACCGATGGCTTCTGCCAGTGGTTTCCCCATTTCTTTCGTCAGGATCTCCGCGACTTCCTGTTTGTTTTCCAATAATAGATCGTGCCACTTCATCAGCAATTCTGCACGATGATAAGCGGTAGTTTTCGACCATTCAGGAAAGGCTGCCTCAGCCGCTTCAATGGCTTTTGTCGCTTCAGCTTCTCCGCCATTCGGTACTGTTCCGAAAAGTTCACCGGTTGCCGGGTTCCGGACATCTATGACTCCGTCACCCTCTGTTGACCATTCACCGTTGATATAATGTTTCCCTTCCATATAAAAACCTCCTCAAAAGTCATTCACCTATCTCTATACCCGTGATCCGAAAATTTAAAAGAAGATGGCTCCAATAATAAGTCATTATTAACATTTCCAGTAAATAAGTAAAAAAATATCATTTTATTGTACTTTTTTGATTGCAGATGTCTAATGGACTAGCTATTGGGTATATGTATAAAGAATGTATTGGAATGATACGATCCCGGAGGAGGTTGAGATTCATGGAAATCAGCGAAAGCAGAAAATCAGCATCCAATCTGTTTGCGGAACGGACGATAGAAGAAATATGCAAAGACTGTTTTTCTTCTGAATCTGAACGTATAGCCGAAATTGGAGAAAGGTTCATTGTGTACTTTGCGAAGAACGCATCTGCAGATGGAGTCCTATTTAAAACCATAAAAGAAATTACTGAGGATATTAACATACCCCATCAATCGCTTTCAAAAGTATTGAAAGTACTGGAAGATAAAAAAGTGATTTATCGGAGAAACGGCATCATCGGGTTATGGAATATGTAGCCACCGCCATACTAAAAATTATTTTCGATATTCTAATATAGATGAAAAGAATTAATCCGATTAAATATTACAGAATCTTTTTTGAGTGGTAGTTGTTTTTTATAATTCACACATGAAAAAAGCCTCTGACCGTAATGGCAGAGGCTTTTTAGTGTTTAAAATTATTAAGTTTATATAGAACTAAAGACCTTATTCTGTAATAAGTGTAATAATTGTTAATTATTTTAGGAGACTATTTACGCATCAAATGATATTATTTGTTCTTATTTGATAAAAAAACAGTAGAATTGCTTAGGGGAATGTGATATAAATGAACTATAATATTCTGAATTTTTAGACGTTATGATTCATAAAATCATTTCTTTCTAGTAAGGAGAGATTTTTATGGCACAGAAAGCTGTGGTTTTTAACATATTGAAGAGTCTAAAGAATCATATGAAATTGATAGGAAGCATTGCAGTCTTATCGATGGCTGGGGTTTGGGCACTACTTGCGTTTATATTGACCCCCGATTACCAGGCTACCAGCCAGCTTTATATGAGTCAGTTGTCAGCGGGTGCATCCGATTTGATTTATCTGGAGAAGACAGCCGATCCACAGATAGCGGAAGCTTACGAAGCTGTCATTAAAAGTGGTGAAGTTCTAACAGAAGCCATTGAATCGACCGGAAGCAAGCTGACACCGGTGGAATTATTTGATGAAGTGACAGTTTCGATTCTGCCGTCTTCGCAAATAATCACTATTTCCGTTGAAGATGGAAATAGTAGAATGGCGGCAGAAATGGCGAATGCATTGGCGGAAGCTGCAGTAATTGAGGCGCAGAAGCGGATGAAAGTGGATAGCTTGAGTGTTATTGCCAAAGCTTCCGTTGAAGGCAGTCCATCAATCCTGAAAGAAAATCTGCTGTATGTATTGGCAATCGGGGGGTTTGTCGGAACAGTCGTCGGAATTCTCTTGGCATCCATTATAGAGTTATTCAATATGCTGTTTAAAACAGGAGTCCTAATAAGGAAGAGAAAACAGTCTGATCTGCAGACTGTATTTAAATGATCGAGTTTTAATGGGGGGCAACGATATGCATGAACTTGTGACTGCGAGCCAGGCAAGGCGCTGGGAGCAAATCCTGAATCTATTCAATATTACGGATATCTTTTACTCACGTGAATATATACTGAGCGCACTCAAGCTTGATCCCGGAGAAGCGCTTCTATTTTATTATATTGACGATGCAGGGGAAGGGGAAATTATGTACCCTTTCATCAAACGTAAGCTTGCCAGACCTGGAGCATTTTATTATGACATCACCAGTCCATTCGGTTATGGCGGTCCTGTATTCAAAGTAAGAAAGGATGGTTCTAAACTTGCTGCAAGTTTTCTTGCCGCTTTTTCGATTTACAGCAGAACAGAGAAAATTATCGCTGAATATATCCGTTTCCATCCATTGCTTCACAATGCTGAACTCATGAAAGAGGGGCTAAAACTGCTCCCTGTTCATGACACCTATACATTTAAGCTGAATTACGTCAATAAAGATACAACAGAAGACAGATACAATGGAACCCTCGCTGAAAAGGAATCTCCCTATTCAGTGAAAAAAATGGGGACAGTCAAGCATATGTTTGACTTTCTGGTTCTCTATTATTCAACTATCAGAAGAAATGAAGAAACAGACAGTTATTATTTTTTCACAAATGATTATTTTGAGTCATTAGTCAGCGAACTGGGACCCAATCTACATCTTTTTGGGATTTTTAAAGGCAACCGGTTGTTGGCAGCCTGTTATGTACTGGCTAAAGGAGAAGTGCTTTATCATCATGTGAGCGCCAATCTTGTGGAGGAGAAGGAGTCTGATGCGGAATCTAAATTGATGGCAGCCATCGCGCAATGGGGAGCTGATAATAATTACAGCTGCTTTCATCTGTCCGGGGGCCAGGCGTCACATGTATCTCCATTAACTGCTGCATTAGGACTCGAAACTGATAAAGTAGAGATTTCTTCTTACGATATTGCGGTACGTGTGCACGAACCGGATATATACAAAAAACTTCAGCCTATGGATGAAGTCGGGTTAATTAAGCGTTATGGCAATAATTAAATAGTATCCGCCATTGGCAGAATCAAGGGGAGGGGTCAAGATGAAATATATTCAGTATAAAGGCGTAATTGAGAGAGAATATAATATGTCCTTAAAGAAGATCATGCATCAGTTATGTGTGGCTGAAGGACTGAATGCCGCAGAAGGCGCAAAAAAGCTGGGGATTGCAAAACAGGTCTTTGTTTATTGGAGACAGCACTTCAGACTTGAAGAAAGACAGTTGTTCTTTGATCGGACTGTGGATGAGCTTATGAACTTGAAAAGCCGATATTCTGTGGTGACAGAAACCACCCATGACCATGCGGCAGATGACTCGTCGCAAAATACACTGGATGACCTGGAAGATGTAGTCGAAGGTCTTATCAAGTATTATAAACATATCCATTACAGCAGTGAAGGTTTTTCACTGAAAGCCGCGAAGTTGCCTTTGTATACATTCAGCAAGGTGGTTATCGGCAATTATAAAAAAGGTGAGCTTTCAAAAGAGTTGCAGGCTGAATGTTGAAGCTGCGGAAATATAAGAAAAAGGAAGATCGCGATTGGAATCATTTACGCAACAGGTGATCCGCCTGATTCAGGGAATCCCGCCTGGTAAGGTGATGACCTATGGACAAATTGCATCCTGTGCAGGCAATCCGAGAAGCGCCCGGCAAGTTGCAAGAGCACTCCACACAATGACCGCAAAATATAGCCTGCCCTGGCACCGTGTCATCAATGGTGAAGGAAGAATTTCGATTCAAAATGATGGGCACCGCCAACTGCAAAAAGAACTTTTGGAGAGTGAAGGTGTGGAAATAATAGGGGGCAAGATTGATTTGGTCAAATTCCGGTTTGATCCGGGACAGGGTGCAAATGAAAGATAAAAACGTCAAAATCGTGAGGTAATCCTCTCTGTTAAGAGACTCCTGCAATGCTTTATGTTTAATGGTGCTTAACATAAGGGTATGCCAAAAGAGAAGATTTTTTAACAAGAAAGAGGTACCGATATATGACGAATAGAAATAAACCTGTAATCGGGATTACAGCAAGAGTAGAAAAAGATCAGACATATACATTAGATCCAGTATACGGCAAGGCGATCCTGCAATCCGGAGGGCTGCCCTTGATCGTGCCAATCGTGGACGAAGAAGATATTCCCTTATTATGTGAAAGACTTGATGGCTTGATCGTAACCGGAGGAGGGGATATCAATCCGCTGCTTTACGGTGAAGAGCCACATCCAAGCCTCGGGGCAGTATATCCGGGAAGTGACAATTATGAAAAAGAATTGATCGAAGAATTTTTAAAACTGGATAAACCGTTCATGGGAATGTGCCGCGGTCTTCAGATGCTGAATGTGACCCTCGGGGGAACCAATTATCAGGACCTGGAAGCTGAATATGAAGGGAAATTATATCAGCACCTCCAACTGGCGATGCGGACACACCGCACTCATTCGGTAGAGCTTGAAGAAGACAGCCTCCTGTATGAAATCATGGGAGAAAAGAAATTCAATGTAAACTCTTTCCATCACCAAGGGGTCAATAAAGTTTCCGATAAATTGAAGGTCGTTGCCCGTGCCGCGGATGGAATGGTTGAAGCGCTGGAAAGTAAAGACTACCAGTTCGTCATCGGCATCCAATGGCATCCAGAAGAATTTGCCTTGCAGAATGATCAGGCATCCATCAACATCTTTGATAGATTTGTTAAGGAATGCCTGAAAGACAAACAGCAAAATCAATAATGTGTTAGTCAAAAGAAAAGGCCGCTCACATGAGCGGCCTTTTCAGATAGTAAAGGGACTTTATCAAATTGGACCAAGTGTTAGTATCTTTTTAAGCTAATTGTTTAGCATCAAAAGCCTTGAACCAGGGGTGAGGATGCTTTTCAGCAACTTGTTTTACGTCAAAAGCTTTGAACCAAGGGTGAGGATGCTTCTCGGCAACTTGTTTTACGTCAAAAGCCTTGAACCAGGGGTGAGGATGCTTTTCAGCAACTTGTTTTACGTCAAAAGCTTTGAACCAAGGGTGAGGATGCTTCTCAGCTACCTGGTTTGTGTCAAAAGCCTTAAACCAAGGGTGAGGATGCTTCTCAGCAACTTGGTTTGTGTCAAAAGCCTTAAACCAAGGGTGCGGATGCTTCTCAGCAACTTGTTTTACGTCAAAAGCTTTGAACCAAGGGTGAGGATGCTTCTCAGCAACTTGGTCTACTTCAAAAGCTTTGAACCAAGGATGCGGATGTTTTTCAGCAATTTCTACCGAGGAATTAAAACCTGTTGCAATAAATAATAGTGTGGCCATTATTAAACCCGTAGTTAATTTCACATGCTTTTTCATTGTTCTTCCAACTCCTCATTTATAGTGATAACTTTTTTGAACGCTTCATTAGATTCTTTTAAAGCAAGTGAAGCTTTTAATGGTTCATTTCTTTTTATATAGGTATTTCCTAATAAAGTATAATAGAAACCTATTTCAAAATGTTTATTTTGAGCGGCAAATATGGGTTTGAGATTTTCATTAAGAATATTTTCAAATGCATTAACTTCGTCATTCAATAAGTATGAGAGGCTCATGAATTCTGTATACACTTCTTTGAATAAATCATTTGACGGGCTAGATAAACTTAAATTTTTTTCATTAATAATAGAATGTCCTTTATCCAATAATTTTCGGGCATTCTCTAAATCGTTTAATTCAATATAGCATTTTAACATTACACAATAACACAGCAAGATATCAGATATATATTCGTAAGGTTTGTAATGTAATGCATTTTTGAAATGGGTTAATGCCTTTTCAAAGTTTTGAAACTGAAAATAAAAGTAACCATAGTTATATTCGGTATCAAATTTTAAAGGGTCGTAATCGAGTTTATTGCTTATCATCAGAGCATTCTTGAAATGTTCTTTAGATTTTTTGAAATTACCCATTCTTTTTTCATTTATTGCAATTGTGAGATGGCATTCTACTATTCTTCTTGGTACAAATTCTTGTTGGTATATTTTTAAAGCCATTTCGGTATACTTCTTAGCTTGATTTATATACCGGCATTGGGAAGCTGTAAGACCTATTGAATAATAAAGATCTCCTAATTCAGAATTAGATATAGTAGAAGGGACGATTTTATCGGCTGTAAGATAAGTTTTATGAGCTTGCTCTAGGTCGCCCAATATATAATTATAGTTCCCTAGATATTTATAAAATAAATAAAATTGTTCTTGATTCATGAATTCTTTAAAACGTTCGATTTCTTTAATTTTTACTTCTGCATTATCTAAATCTCCAGTAATAATGCAATATCGAATTTGTTGAATGCCATATTCTAATTCGATTTCTTCATTAGCGCTTAGTAAAGGATGATCATGAATGTCAGCATATTGTTCCATGATGTGAGCTCGGTTTTTAGGATGAAGCAATGAACTTTTAAAGTTTTTAACTAAGACTTTACCTACCGGATTATCTTTAGTAGCTAGGGGTATCTCCAGTTTTTTACAGATTTTTTGAAGATCATCCAGCGAAGGTTCTTTTAATCCGGATTCGATCTTTTTCAACTCGCGTACAGGAAGAATATTTGAAGCCAAATCTTCTAAGCTCATTCTCTTTTTGATACGGTTATATTTAATCCGCATTCCCGTGTCCATGGATTCTCTCCTTTCCGTTTGCATGGGCAGAATATCAACCATCCATGTAGGAGAGTTACTTTCAAACGTCTCCGAAACTTTTGAGATGTTTGAAGTAGAAAGATTGCTTAATACGATAGTTTCCGCCTCCACATCTTAAGTATACTTTTATTATATCTCTTTAATTACCATCTTAGCATCAATTTTCAAAATAAACTGCTATTTTTATTATCTATGATTCGAGATATAACTAAAAGTGAAAGAATACCTATTTAACAGGAAAGTAAGCGCAATGTAAGGCTCATATTCCTTTTGATTTTTTTAGGAAAGTTTAGCATTTCCCGGGAAATGGGTAAAGTACACTTAAGACTATTATCTTTTGGAGGTTCTGATTATGAGTGGAGAAAAGAAAGTGTTGGCTGTCGTATTCTCGGAAGAGGACTTGAATAAGAAGATTGAGACCTTAAAGGCTGAAGGGTATAGAGAACAAGATTTGCATCTGGTGGCCGAGAGCAGCGACCGGTTGGCATCACTTGAAAATATGACTGGAGCGGAAGGCGAAGAAGTGAATTCGTTCAAAGATAAATTTAAAGGATTCATCACGGGAGAAGGCAGTATCCGTGAAGGTGTCAAATCGCTTGGTTTGGATGAACAGGAGACGGAGCGCTATACCTCGGATCTTGCTAAAGGCGGCATTCTGATTTATACAGAGACAGAACGGCAAGGTATTTTAGAAGCCATCAAAGCGGGAGAATTGAAAAACAACGGCAGGGAAACTCCTGAAGAGCAGCAGAATCGAGAGTTTGTGAACTCGGTTGATAATAGCTTTGATGAGCAGGAAGACCGTTTTGCACGAGGTGAAACTTTCATGCAGGATCCGACTTTGGTGAAAGATGAAAGGCATGTCTCGTTTACTACTCAACAGGATTCACAAGTTGAAAAAGCTAGAGGCGGCACAAGCGAAGCCGAGAAGCATTCAAATAGTGACAGTAAATATAAATGAGTGGAGCCCTTCCTTGCTAAAAGGAAGGGCTTTTATATTACAGACAGTTTTAGTTATTGGGCCAGGTTTTATTTTTCCGAAGTTTCGGGTAAACAAGAGGAAAGACGAATAAACAGGAGGCTGATATGGAATGGAATCGACGAATAGAGAATTCGAATTGGTGTACAGCCAGGAAGAAATGGAACAACGCATAGAGCAATTGAAAATGCATGGGTACAGTGAGAAGGATATTCATGTGCTTGCAAGGGATAAAGATATATTTAATTCTTATCCAAGCAATTCTGATGTGGAAAAACATGGAGCTGAGTCATTCGGCAGCAAATTCAGATCATTCTTCAGTGGGGACGATGCGGTGCACACGCAGTTAAGAGGTTTGGAACTCGATCAGACATCCATCGACAGATTCAGTGAAGACATTAAGAGAGGGGCCATCCTGCTTTATACGGAAGGCGGTTCCTACAACCGTGAAAGAGAAAATACATCCTCTTTCGGTGATGATACGAGAGGTGTGGACAGCGACGCAGATAAACGCAATACAGCGTTTGCCCCATTTGGCAGAGACATCGAACGGGACGGCGAAAGATTCAATGACGATAAAATAAGGGACAAGGATGTAAGGGCTGACCTTAAAAATGATGAAAGAGAAGAGGCACCCGGAATTTCGCCTCGTACGATCCAGGAAGATTCTGATAAAATCTATACTACCGAAGTACGCCGTGAAGATCAGCACGGTGAACGCGGATACAGCCATCAGTCGAAAGACTCGAGATTGGATGGTGAAAATATTCATCCGACTACAGATGCAAAACCCGAAGATGAAGGGTCTATCAAAGAAAAAAGCTTTGATCATGAACCTCAATTGGAGTCGGATGCCCAACAGGACGACTTAAATCGGGAAGATGGCATTAACCGACGTCAGGACGAGCCATCGCCTGGAGTAGATCCGAACCTGGGGCCAGCTCCTTTCGGCAGAGATTCGGAAGAAGAGAAGTTAATCAGGGATTCTTATGACGACAGCGATAGAGGCGTCGATGATCCGAAACATACACTGGATGGCCATGACGATGTCGATAATCGCCATAATCCTCGTGATGTACGCCCATTCCACGAAGATGTCCAAAAGAAAACATCCACACCACCAACACCAAGATTGTATTAATGGACAGTTACTGCGATAGTAAAAAGATTCCACTCATGTACGTGAGTGGAATCTTTTTTGCCTGAAAATAGAAAGAAGAACCGGTCGCAGGGACCGGTTCAATCTTATTTATCTTTATTCATTTTATTTTTAAAATCACCGACAGCTTCCTGGAAGTCGCCTTTGGTTTTATCCATTTTTCCTTCACGCTGCATCTTCTTGTCGTCGGTTGCATTACCGACTTGATCCTTCAATTCACCTTTGCCTTTACTGACGGCACTTTTTACTTTATCTGAAAACCCATCTTTGCTCATCTATTTTTCCTCCTCATAATACTATTACCCTTTATATACCCTTTTTTCCGGCAGTTAAAACGTAATAGCGCTGGAATGAAAATAAAAGGACTATCAGTTTTCACTGATAGCCCTTTTTTACAGGCTGGCTGCTAATGGCATTTAAGGTTTCCTTAGCGGTTTTCTGTATGCTGATGCAAAGATCTTCTTCTGCTAATCGATGCAAAGTTGTGAGTGGTGTGAACGAGTTTTTCGCGACACTTTCTCTGACTTCGGCATGCTGGTCCATGGATAGGTCGACAAGTAATCCTGCACTAGTAATAGATTTTGCGAGTTCGGCGCGTTCTTTTGCCGTCATTTTTAAGACAGCTGCTTCATCCCGACCTGTCCAATCCGTTAACTGAGTGTAAAATTGCATATTACCATTCATGCGTTGAAAGCACCCCTAAAATTCATAATATTCTTACTAAGGAATATTATAGCACGTTATCATTAAAAAAGCATCAAATGATTATGCGAAATTGCCTAAGGACATCAAAAAAATATTGGGACTCAAGGCATTGGGTTATTTTTGGATGAGCGATGCTTTCCAATTGGACATATCAGGCTGAGGATCGAGCAAATTCTCCTTAGGGAAGATGAACGTCCAAGGCTTTGAAGTATTTCTTTTAACAATAAAATCTTTTAAATCAAAAACGCCTTTGGCCACTACAGAGTCACTTGCATCTCTTACTTCGAGCGGGAATTTAATCAGTTGGATGTTCTTTTTACTGCCATTACTTATAAACAATGAGATGGCAAGGCCGCCTTCTTGTGTAAAATTTGATTGGAAGCCTGTGATATTCACCTGATTTTTTTTCAGTGGTGGCAACGAATCTACCAGATCAGCTAATTTTTTTTGATCATCAACTGAAAGCTTTTCTTTCCATTCATTGTCTAGGTCCAATGAATGCGCCTGCAGAGCTGTTAAATCAAAAGCTAGTTTCCAGCCATCAGAAGGAATTTCGTCTACTGTAATACTGTGTTCCGGAAACTCAAATACCCAAGGAACATTGGAATTTGCAGGGATCTCCCCAATTTTTGATAGGTCAAATTCATGGGAAGCCACAATATTCTCTTTTTTATCCAATAATAATAGTTCAGTGGTACCCAGGTTAATAGACTGGTTTATAGAGGAACGAACAAAGGCTTCGATGTTCCAGACTTTCCTCTTTGAACTGGTGTTGATCGAAATACCGTCCAATGAAATTTGGCTAGGTTTTAAAGGTGGAAGTTCATTTGATAGAAATCGTAATACATATTCCTGCTCTTTTTCGAACTTCCATTCAGATGGAAGATAGAGTGAAGGTTTTATTGATTCTTTATCTTTATGAGATTCGACCACATCATCCATCAAACTTGAAGAATCCAGAGTCGAACCTACTCCCGTCTTTTCCTTTTTATTAAAAAATGGAAATAAGTTCATTAATTTTCCTCCTTCTTTCTTGCTGCTAATTGGCGCATGGTTTTCAAAGTCACTGAAACCACTTGATAACGGAAATTTTCAAAGTTTCGGGTAAAAAGTTCAAGTCCCTCGCGTTGGTAAATGCGCATTGGATCTTCTTGCTGGTAATGACGCAGTCCAATCCCTTCTTTTAGATGGGTCATGCTTTCGAGATTTTTCACCCACATGGCATCGATTTGAGAGACAGATGCTCTTGTAAAAATCTTCAGGAAATTTTCATCATTTTCATAATCAGATGCCATATCCAGACCCTCTTTCACACATTTATCTGCAAGAGTAATAATTTGTTTTCTAGTTGGTTTTTCATTTGGGATGATTACAGGCTGGCTATATAATTCCTCTAAAGAACGTTTAAGGAGTTTAATGTCGTCTTCTGTAAAATCTTCAGGCAAAAGTTTGAAAATCTGGTATTCTGTGCTCCCTTTTAACATTGATTTTAATACAGCTGTAAATTCATGGCCGGATAGAAGGCGGTCTCGCAAATCAAACACGATTTTTCTTTGTTCATTAATGACATCATCGAGTTTAAGATTATATTCCCTCATAGAAAAATGGGATCCTTCTACAATCCGTTGAGTTCTTTCGATCAACTCGTTGACATTTTTGTTTAAAATTTTGCCGCTTTCATCGAATGACATTTTCTTTTTGAACTTTTCAATATCGTCTTTGGCAAACCTTCTGAACATATCGTCTTCCAAGGAAATCAAAAATTGAGTGGACCCGGGGTCACCCTGACGGCCAGACCGGCCTCTTAACTGATTGTCGATTCGTCTGTTCTCATGTTTTTCTGTGCCGATTACATGGAGGCCACCGATTTCAGCGACGCCTTCCCCAAGTACAATATCCGTTCCACGGCCGGCCATATTGGTGGCAATGGTTATTTGTCCTTTTTGCCCAGCCTGTGAAATCAAGTGAACTTCCTGCTCGACACTTTTCGCATTCAATAGTTGAAACGGTAAATTCGCTTCACGCAGATATCCGGCTGCATCTTCGGATTGTAAAATGGATGTAGTCCCGATTAAAACTGGCTGTCCAACCTTGTGTTTCGATTCGACTTCTTTGACTAAAGCTTTATACTTTTGATCAGCTGTCACGTAGACTTCATCAGGCATGTCAACCCGGGCACGCGGTTTATTAGTTGGAATTTGAACTACATCCATGTTGTAAACTTCCCGAAACTCCTTTTCCTGAGTTTTGGCGGTTCCTGTCATACCGCATAGCATAGGATACATTCTGAAATAATTCTGTATTGTAACTTGGGACATGGCTTTGTTTTCCAGTGTATTTTCAAGATTTTCCTTCGCTTCGATTGCCTGATGGAGTCCATCTGACAATGTGCGGCCTTCCATGGTTCTTCCAGTGAACATATCGACTAAGAGTATTTTACCTTCTTCAATAATATAGTCTATGTCACGTTTGAAAATCACGTGGGCACGAACAGCATTTATCACATAATGATAGAGTGTCTGATGTTCCAGTTCATATAAGTTTTCAACCCCAAAGGCAGCTTCAACTTTTTCGATGCCCTTATCAGTCAATGAAGTAGCTTTTGTTTCTTCATCAAAATCAAAATCCTCGCCCACTTTAAATCGTGAAGCTAAGATGGAGGCGATTCGATGCAACTCTGTATTAGCTGGAGTCTGACCAGCAATGATCAATGGAGTCTTGGCTTCATCTATCAGCACACTGTCAACTTCATCGATTATCGCAAAGTTGAATGGACGCTGTACTTTTTGGGAAATGGATTCCACCATATTGTCCCTTAAATAATCGAATCCGAATTCAGTGCCGACACCATATGTGATGTCCGAATTATATGCCTGCTGTTTTTCTGTTTGATCCATAAGAGGGAGATTCAATCCGATTGTAAGACCCAGAAAATCATGGATTTTGCCAATTTGATCGAAATCTCTTTTAGCGAGATATTCATTCACTGTGATGATGTGGACGCCTTTGCCTTCCAAAGCCCGGGCATAAGCAGGGAGCGAAGCCACAAGCGTTTTACCTTCTCCCGTAGGCATTTCTGCTATATTTCCTTCGGCTAGTGCAAGGCCACCCATCAATTGGACATCGAAATGACGCATATTCAGTACCCGTTTTGACGCTTCGCGGACAACTGCGAACGCGTCAGGGAGGATTTGAGGGAACTTCTTGCCATTCTTTAAGTCCTCTTTAAATAGAAAAGTCATATTCCGGAGTTCTGAATCCGACATTTTTTCATAATGGGCTTCGAGAGCATTGATCTTCTTAATGATGGATTCATATTTTTTTATATTTTTAAGTGCGGGATTGTTTAAGCGGTTTAAAATAGACAGCATTAATATTTCTCCTTTTTTAAGCACTGATGCTCAATTATTTTAACAAACATTTCTTATTAACACCATAGCGCAACTATAAACTGAAGCTTTTAATTTTCAGAATCGACTAAAAGGAAAAGGAGGGGTAGAAAGACACAGCAAGTTGTCCGAGATTAAAGTTTATTTATTACCCGATTTGTGATATCATTATTGTGAATTAATATGTAATTTTTAATATGATGAAGTTATTTTAAGGAGGAAAAACATGCTGTACCTTACATTGGTCCTGGCATTTCTCGCTTCGATTGTCTTGACTCCAATTGTTAAACGGCTTGCTTTCCGTATCGGCGCAGTTGACCGGCCGAATTACAGAAAGGTGCATGCCAGAATTATGCCAAGGTTGGGCGGATTAGCGATATTCGGCTCGTTCCTTATCGCATATTTTGTGTTAAGACCTGTTGATCCGATATCCAATGCAGTTGAACCTGCTTTCATACCGATTACGACCGCCATCATCATAGGGGCGTTCATCATAATTATCACCGGTGTTCTGGACGATATGCTCGAAATTACTGCAAAAGCCAAAATGCTCGGCCAATTACTTGCGGCTTCGATCGTGGTAATCGGTGGAGGGCTTGAGATTTCATTCATCAACCTTCCGTTTGGCGGAGAAATCGGTTTTGGTTATTTCAGTATTCCATTGACCATCATCTGGATCATTGCCATCACCAATGCCATCAACCTTATCGATGGTCTGGATGGATTGGCTGCCGGCGTTTCGACAATTGCGCTCATTACTTTATCAGTTATGGCATTTATCATGGGGGATATTTTCGTCATGTCGACAGCTGCCATTCTAGCGGCGAGTTCGATGGGCTTCCTATTCTATAATTTCCATCCCGCTAAGATTTTCATGGGGGATACAGGGGCGTTGTTCCTGGGCTTCATGATTTCAGTACTGGCCCTGATGGGTTTCAAAAACGTCACAATGGTGGCATTGATCATTCCGGTCATCATGCTCGGCGTTCCGATTTCAGATACGTTCTTTGCAATCGTGAGGCGTGTTCGTGAAAAGCAGCCGATTTCCGCTGCAGATAAATCGCATCTTCACCATTGCCTGTTGAATATCGGTTTCTCCCATAGGCAAACGGTGTTGATCATCTATGGAATTGCAGCTTTGTTCGGCCTTGCAGCTCTGTTATTCTCACAAGCGACTTTGTGGGGAGGGATTCTTTTATTAGGTGTCATGCTTCTCGCGATTGAAATATTCGTGGAAGTTGTAGGCCTTGCAGGAAAGAATTATCGTCCATTGATCAACTTGGTTAAAATGATGGGAAAATAAAAAACTGACCGCAAAGCGATTTGTGGTCAGTTTTTTTATGGCAATAAAAAGAGGCTGCCCGTTTGGGGCAGCCTCTTCTGTTTATTCATTATTATAGGATTCATTGCCTAATTCGATGCCACTGATATCGGATAATGTAGAAGTATCGGGTTTCAGTCCCAGGTGGCTTTGGAGTATATCCTGAACTTCTTTCAATGATTCCTCGTTCAGCTGCCAATAGTAGATGCCTGTTGACATATCATCATAACCATCCAAAGTGATTGCTTCAACGTCAGGCTTGCCGCCTTTCGCATATTCAAAGAATGCCTGCATTTCTTTGAAAGTAAGGTCAGTTTTCATATTATCGCCAACTGCCTCGATCACGTCTGCATATTTTGTTATTGAAGTGGCAGAAAGGGTTTTATTCATAATCGCCTCTAAAATCACCTGCTGGCGTTTACCGCGTTCGATATCGTTATCGTAATGTCTCGTTCTGGCAAGTGCCAAAGCTTCTCTGCCGTCCAGCGTCTGAAGTCCTGCTTGAAGCTTGATGGCTCCTGATATATCATTCTCGTCCTTTTCCTCTAAGTCATAGGGAACATCGACTCTGATGCCATCCAGTGCATCGATCACATCGATGAATGCATTGAAGTCCATCCGCACATAATAATCGACAGGAATCTGCAAAAGGTTCTCCACGGATTCGATCGTTGAATTTGGACCGTCGTATGCATAGGCATGTGTAATCTTATCTTCTATTCCGGCATCCGGAATATAGGTGTAAGTGTCTCGCGGAATGCTGACAAGTTTGACGGATTTATCTTCATTGTTCAGTGTAGCGAGCACCAATGCATCGGATCTGATATTGCCTTCGGGCTGATCTCGGGCTGCACTGTCATCGACCCCGATGAAAAGAATGGAAATATCATCGTGGAGAGGTTCGACTTTTTCAGTGCGCAATTCGGAAATTTCCCGATCACCTGCAGTTTCGAACGCTCTGTCAGCGGCATTTTCTGCTTTCTTTATCAAATAAATGCCGAATGCAGAACCGCAAAGCAGGATGGATACTGCTAAGGTCAATAATACTTTAATGACAGTCTTTTTTTTGGATGATTTGGTTTTACGGTAAGTTTTACGGTTCATGGTTATAGCTCCTCTGATTGTGAATGGGCTAACCGATTAAAAATCAAGTTTTTCCAGTCTCTTTCTTCTATTATAATATGATACAGCTAGGTCATCATAATATACTAATCAATTTATTATACAGTGTTTTGGGCATATAGTAAATATAACAGCTCAGAAGACCGGGAATTCCAAATACTCCTTTTTAACGGATTTTATGGAAGATTGCCCATTGGTCATTTCCATTATCCAGTCTATGAACTGCTGTTCATCGGCCACAGGGACATAAGCATAGACATTAACTCCTTCAGTATATTCGATTTCTTTCAGTGGATATACGGATTGCCGGATTTCATTTTCGACTTTACCGAGCCAGGTGTAGTCAATGGTCACTTTGATAATTGCATGAAGTCGTCTTTCGACAATGCCTGCCGCTGCAAGTGCTTCTGAAGCGGATTTTCCATATGCCCGAATCAAGCCGCCGCTGCCTAGTTTAATGCCGCCGAAATAACGTGTTACCACAATCACGGTGTCCTTTAAGTCCTTCTTTTTTAGGACTTCAAGGATTGGAACGCCGGCGGTGCCGCTAGGTTCCCCGTCGTCATTCGCTTTTTGGATGGAATTCTGTTCGCCGATCATATAGGCCGAACAATTATGGTTGGCGGAGCGGTGCTGTTCCTTTATTGAATTGATGAAGTCCAGTGCTTCCTGTTCCGTTTCAGCTCTGGCGGCGAACCCGATGAAACGTGATTTTTGTATAAGTATTTCAGTGCTGGCTGAACTGCCGGCAGTCATATAAGATTCTCGCAATTTAAGACCCCCTGTTGTAAAATGATATCAGATAATTTGTAATGTATATTTAATATAACCGTACTTATATAGTGATATACTTGTAAAAGCCTGCACAGGCACAAAGAAGCAAAGAATATACGAATGCTTGAAGTTTATCTAAGGCGGTTATTATCATGTCCAGAAAAAACGATGGAAAAGAACTTGATTCCATTTTTGATGGACTGCTGGCCACGATGGAGCAGTCGAAGAAAGATATCTTTATTATAAGCGAACAAAGTCGCCAAGATTATGAAGAAATGAAGGACGAACTTGAAGACATCCGGTTAAACATTTCAGCTATCATTAAAAAAGGCGATTTATTGGAAGAAAAAACAAGGGCTGCACGAAGACGCCTTGCGGAAGTTTCAGGTTCATTCACTTCCTATTCAGAAGAGCAGATTCGGATCTCCTATGAAAATGCGAATGATCTGCAGGTGAAACTGTCTGCCAACAGAACCGAAGAAAAAAAATACCGTCAAAAACGGGACCGGCTTCAGCGCCGTCTGCAGACGCTTCTGCAGACGATTGAACGGGCGGAAAGGCTCGTCAATCAGCTGAACGTCACGATCAATTATTTTATCTCTGATTTTGATAAAGTGGAAGAAGCGATTGAAAAGCCTCAGTTAAACCAAGATTATAGCCTTCGGATCATCGAAGCGCAAGAAGAAGAAAGAAAGCGGCTGTCCCGGGAAATACACGATGGGCCTGCTCAAATGATGGCGAATGTGCTGCTCAGGTCGGACCTGATTGAACGTACTTATCGGGAAAAAGGGCCGGAACTGGCATTTCGGGAAATTTCTTCCCTTAAGGAAATGGTGCGCCACGCCCTGACGGAAGTCAGGAGAATCATTTATGATCTCCGGCCAATGGCGCTGGATGATCTTGGATTGGTGCCGACATTGCGTAAATACATGGAAACTACACAGGACTACAACCCTGGAACACATCTTTCTTTCGGGTCCCACGGAACTGAGAGAAGGCTGCCACCCAGTTATGAGACCTCAATTTTCCGTTTGGTGCAGGAAGCGATCTCCAACGCGATACGCCATGGGAAAGCGACTGATATTGACGTGAAATTGGAATGGGTGAAAGAGCGTGTTAATATTTCCGTGGGTGATAACGGTACCGGTTTCGATCCTAAAACTGTGAAAAATCAGTCATTCGGACTGATCGGCATGCAGGAAAGGATAGAATTGATAAAAGGGGAATTCATTATAAATTCCAGTCTCGGAGAAGGGACGATCCTATTGTTTCAAATCCCATATGAACAGGGTATATAAGATACGGTATTCAAGGAGGACAATGTAATGACAAAAATTATAATCGTAGACGATCACCAATTATTCCGTGAAGGAGTAAAGAGAATTCTTGATTTTGAAGAGACTTTTGAAGTCGTTGCTGAGGGCGGCGATGGCACTGAAGTCATCAAATTGTATGAAGAGAACAATCCGGATGTCATATTGATGGATATCAATATGCCGCAGAAAAACGGAGTGGAAGCGACTGGGGAGTTAATGGAAAAACACCCGGATGCAAAAGTCATTATGCTGTCGATCCATGATGATGAATCTTATGTTACCCATGCACTTAAAACAGGGGCACTGGGCTATATGCTGAAAGAAATGGACGCAGAAGCAATCATCCAGGCGATCAAAGTCGTGGCGAAGGGCGGTTCATACCTGCACCCGAAAGTTACACGCAATCTGGTGATGGAATTCCGCCGTTTGAGCGAACGTGAAAACAAAGGCTCATTCCATCAGACAGAAATTCGCCGCCCTTATCATCTTTTAACGAAGCGTGAGAGTGAAGTATTGCAATTATTGACTGATGGTCAAAGCAATCGCGTCATTGGTGAAACGTTGTTTATCTCTGAAAAAACAGTGAAAAACCATGTTTCCAGTATTCTTCAGAAAATGCAGGTGAACGACCGTACACAAGCGGTGGTAACTGCTATTAAAAATGGCTGGGTTGAAGTAAGATAATCCGGAATTCAAATGCGCGACGGCATAAAGCCCTCGCGCATTTTTTATTTTGAACAAAACTCCAAGAGATAATGACACAGATTTTTCATTGAAATTTTAGAGGTGCTATGTCAGAATGAGCGCAGGAGGTATGCCTGATGAAGAAAATATTATTGATTGCAGGTTTGCTGCTGCTGTCTGCGTGTTCGGAAGATGACAGTTCTGTCGAGAATTCGAATTCAGCGAATGACAGCAATCTGGCTAATGAAAATAATGCCATCGACCATGGCATGGAAGATAAATCAGCCGGTTTTACCCTTAACGGTGATGGGGAAGTAATTGAAGCGGATGTGCCGGAAGATGAGGCTGCTGCGATAATGGCTGCCCATAAAGAGTATATTGAAGCATTCAATGCTGAGGACCTGGACCGTTATATGGCAGTAATTGCGCAAGAGCCGGAAGGGTTTGACCGTGCAGAAGACCAACAGGCACTTGAAGCGGCATTTGCTTCTTATGATACAACTTATTCACCGTCCAATGAGACAATCGTGAAATATGAGGCGGAACGTGCAGAACTGTTTGCTGAAATCAAAGTTGATGTGAAAGATGCCGAATCTGGCGGAATAACAGAAGAATCCGGAAGACAGGTTGTAATTTTCAAAAAAGAAGAGGATGGCTGGAAAGTCAGTGGCCTTCACTTTATAGGCAATCGATAAGGCACTTCCCGTTTTTTTCGGGAAGTTCTTTTTACGTCTATTCATTTCGGCAATATTTGTTAAAATTATAGAAGGGGGATGATTTGTCATGAACACGGCTATAGTTACAGACAGCACAGCTTATTTAACAGCTGAGGCCAGAAGAAAACACAATATACATATGATTCCGCTCCAAGTGACGATTGGCATGGAATCATTCGAAGAAGAGCAGGAATTGACTGTAGAAGAATTCTATAGAAAATCAGCAATCGAAATGCCTAAGACTTCACAGCCGCCGATAGGGGAATTTATCCGCCTATATAACAGGCTGGCTGAAAATCATCAGGAAATAATATCGATCCATCTTTCCAGCGGCATCAGCGGCACATACGCCGGAGCCATCCAAGCTGGGGAGCTGGTGGAAAATGTGAATGTCCATGCGTTCGATTCTGAAGTTTCCTGCGCCATGCAGGGATTTTACGCAGTAAAGGCAGCCGAAATGGCGAGTAATGGCGCTTCTGCTGCAGAAATAATGCAGGAACTTGAAAAAATGAAGAAAACGATGCAGGCTTATTTTATGGTGGAAGATTTGAAGCATCTTCAGCGCGGCGGGCGACTGTCGGGCGCACAGGCAATTGTCGGAGGCATGCTTCAGATTAAACCGATCCTGCATTTCCATGAAACGAAAATCATTCCTTTTGAAAAAGTCCGGACGCGTAAAAAAGCGATGAACCGTATTGTTGCGCTGCTGGAAGAAGATTTGCGTTCGGGTGGCTCATATAAAGCGGCGGTCATCCATGCAAACCGGGAAGAGGATGCAATTCAGTGGAAAAAGGAATTGGTTGAGAAGTTCCCTTCAGTAGAATTTGAAATTTCTTATTTCGGACCGGTGATCGGCACGCATTTAGGAGAAGGCTCGATGGGTCTTGGCTGGGTAAAAAAATGACCTGCCAAGGCTTTTTCTTTAGCATTTTAATTTAATTGATCAGATCTGGATGAAACCTATTAAGGAGATGAACTATGAAGGAATTACAGGATTTTCTGGCCGGCAGGATCTGGCTGCGCGATTTTACTCCTTTTTCCAGAGAGGTGATCGACAAAGCTGTTAATGATGGATTCATTGCTGTGCGAAAAGGAATTACTGAAAAAATGGAATGTGCCAGGTGCCTGAACAATTCGGAAGATACAATTGTCGCTTTCGATTGCGCCAGGTGTGGTGGAATCTGCCATTACTGCCGGCACTGCATCCGGATGGGCAGGGTTAGTTCCTGCACAGAATTGATCACGTGGAAAGAACCTCTCGAAATATCCTCTTATTCCCATTCATTCTTATGGAATGGCGAACTTACAAACCTCCAACAACAGGCTTCCGATGAATTGAAGGAAAGCTTGCGGCGCAATGAACCCCATTTAGTTTATGCTGTTTGCGGAGCCGGAAAGACGGAATTATTATTTCCGCCTCTGCACGCAGCGCTTTCGTCAGGTAAACGCATCTGTATCGCGGCACCGCGAACCGACGTCGTTCTTGAGCTGTCTCCACGGCTGAAGTCCGTTTTCCCCGGGACGATCATCCATACCTTATACGGCGGATCGCCTTCTGAAGAAGGTTTTGCCCAGCTGGTGATTGCGACAACCCACCAGCTTTACCGATTTGAAGAGGCATTCGATCTGGTGGTGGTGGACGAAGCGGACGCATTTCCTTATTCCTATGATCCGGCATTGGCACGGGCCGTAAAAAAATCGCTGAAAACCGCTGCGCCGGTAGTCTATGTGTCTGCGACACCTTCAAAAGAATTGCTCAAAACAGTGTCGAACCAATCGAGAATTTTCAGGCGTTTCCACGGCCATCCGCTTCCGGTACCGGCCTATCAACCGTTGTGGAGCTACCGGAAATCGTTTCATTCCAATAAAATTCCTGTGAAATTGGTCGAATGGGTGAAGACCCAGCTGGAATCGCAACAGCCCTTCATGATTTTTTTTCCTACAATCGAAATGATCAAGCAAGCAGAGCCGCTGTTCAAACAGCTGGATCCCCGGATAAAAGCCGTGCATTCAAAAGATCCCGACCGCAAGGAAAAAGTGATGATGCTCCGTAACAAGGAGATTCCAGGAATTTTGACCTCGACGATATTGGAGCGGGGCGTGACAATCGAAAATGTGCAGGTGGCAATCGTCGGAGCAGATGAGGAAATTTTTGAAGCGTCGGCGCTGATTCAGATGGCAGGCAGAGCCGGGCGGTCCCATGAATATCCGCAAGGCGATGTCATCTTTTTTCATAATGGCATTTCCCGCCAGATGGATAAGGCACGGGATCTTATAAAATCCTATAATCGGGAGGGATTTCGTTGAATTGTTATTTATGTGAAAATCAGCTCGAACTCAAACCTTCCTGGAGGGATCTGTTTTTCGTGGACAGGCAAGAAACAATCTGCAGTACATGCCGGGATTTATTCGAACCGATCAAGGGGGGATGTCCGATATGCAGTTCGTCAGGAAGTGAATTATGCACTGACTGCAGCAACTGGGAAAAGACGGAATTCCGCGGTGCCCTTGATGGCGGGAAATGTCTTTATGCCTATAACGCTGCAATGAAGGATTTTTTTCATCAGTTCAAGTTTCTGCAGGATGCCATTTTGGCTGAAGTTTTTGCGGATGAATTGGCTGCAGCGCTCAAAAAGACGCCAGCAACGATAGTGCCGATTCCGATGAATCCTCATAAATTGAAGGTCCGGACCTTTTCTCAGGTTGACAGTATGCTGAATGCTGCCGGCGTACAGTACCTTCATCTGCTTGAAAAAAATGAAGAAGTCCAGGGAGAAAAAAACCGGCAGGAGCGAATGGAGACCCGCGATTTATTTACGTTAAACGGTAATTTAACACCAAAAAGAATTGTCCTGGTGGATGATATGTACACGACGGGGACGACTTTGCGACTTGCAGCTAAACTGCTGAAGGATGCAGGAGCGGAGGAAGTGAATTTCATAACATTGATCAGAGCATGAGGATCCAGAAGAAAAAGCGGGCAGTGCTGCCCGCTTTTTCAATGTTCATAGATCATTTTTTTCGTCATGCCGCCGTCGATTGTCAGGCACTCAGCGTTGATAAAGGAATTTTCAGGATGACAAAGGAATAGGCATGCCCGGGCGATATCCGCTCCATCACCCACGCGGCCGCTCCAATGCTGCTGATGGTCGATATCTCTCAATTCTTCTTTGTTTCCTGTATGGATCCAGCCTGGCGCAATGGAATTCACCCGTATCCCTTTTTCGCTTAATGTAGCTGCAAGCGAATGGGTTAAAGCGAATATGCCGCCTTTGGATGCTGAGTATAATTCAGTGTGTGCTTCGGACATGAATGCGCGTGTGGAAGCCATATTCACGATTGATCGCTGGTCGCCGGTCATGTAGCGGGCGGCTTCACGGCTGCAGATGAAGACCGATTTGAGATTCGTGTCGATAACATGATCCCAGTCACTTTCGGTCACATCCCATATCGACTGGAATTCAGAAATGCCGGCATTATTGATGAGGATATGGATAGCTCCATAATTCGAATGGATCTTTTCCATCGTTTCCGTCACCTGGGTAAAATTCCCGACATCGCATTGCATAAACTCCACATCATTAATGGCTGCTGTTTCCAGGTCTAGGCCGATAACCTTTGCCCCTTTTTCTGCGAAATGTTCAGCGATATCTTTTCCGATTCCTTGAGCTGCACCTGTGACGACAACCGTTTTATCAGTAAACATTGTCTTCACCTCCCTGTCATATAGTTTACCTGGAATTCATCTTCCTGAAACTATTTACGTTTTAAGCAGGACTCTTAAGGGAACATGTAGAAATGTAACAGTGTAAGAGATTAAGAAGGAGGAGTTAATATGCTGCAATTTAATTTTAAAGGTGACAACATTGAAGTAACTCCAGCGATTCGCGAACATATCGAAAAGAAAGTAGAAAAAATTGAACGTTATTTCCCTGAAGGGACCAACGCAAACGCAATGGTCAACCTGAAGGCGATCAATAACAGCCAATCCAAAGTTGAAATTACGATACCGATGAAAAATCTGACTTTACGTGCTGAAGAACGGCATGATGAACTATATGCTGCAGTCGACCTGATTGTCGGAAAGCTTGAACGCCAGATCCGTAAATATAAAACAAAAGTGAACCGCAAATTCCGTGATCGTGAACCGATGGGGCAGGCATTCGCTACATTCAATAACGATGCAAACGGCGCCGCTGAAGACGAGGGCGATGAAGATTTGACAATTGTACGCACGAAGCAATTTGATCTGAAGCCGATGGACGAAGAAGAAGCAGTTCTACAGATGAATATGCTTGGACACAATTTCTTCGTATTCACCGATGCAGAAACAAACGACACGAATATTGTCTACAAACGTAAAGACGGCAGTTATGGGCTGATTGAAACCAGCACATCTTAATAAGAATCTGATTGCAGCTGGCCAGACATGAAGCCAGCCGACTAAATAGATGAATGAATGAGCTCTGCAGATCCCGATTTCTGCAGAGCTTTTTTCTATGGTTCGATAAAATCGACAGTAATTAAATCGCTGATTATTGGCCGGGAAGAGTGGAACACCCGGGTTATTCCCGCTCTTCTTTGTTTGCACGCTTTTCTTTGCAGTGTTAAAATGAAGAATGAGATTTTTCGGAAATTGCCAGATGTTCCGGATAATTACTGGAGTTTAAAATTTGCGAGCCAAACGACACATAAATAACAGCATAAGCGTTCAGGCAGATCCAGCCAGAACCTGTGCAAGGAGCGGTATAAATGTTAGGAGTATTAAATAAAGTTTTCGACCCGAATAAAAGGGATTTAAAAAGACTCGAGAAAATAGCAGATACAGTGGAGGTGCTGGCAGCTGATTATGCAGCACTTTCCGATGACGCGTTAAAGGCTAAAACTGAGGAATTCATCGCCCGCCATGCAAAAGGTGAAACGCTTGATGCGCTATTGCCGGAAGCATTCGCAACAGTACGTGAAGCTTCCAAGCGTGTACTTGGCATGTATCCATTCCGTGTCCAGCTGATGGGTGCCGCGGCACTTCATGAAGGCAATATTGCCGAAATGAAAACCGGTGAAGGTAAAACCTTGACTTCCACTATGGCTGTTTATCTGAATGCACTCAGTAAAAAAGGTGCTCATGTAGTAACTGTCAACGAATACCTGGCGAGCCGTGATGCCGAAGAGATGGGCAAACTTTATACTTGGCTTGGATTGACTGTCGGATTAAACACCAACAGCATGACCAAGGAAGAAAAGCATGCTGCTTATCAGGCAGATATCACATACAGCACGAACAATGAACTTGGTTTTGATTATCTGCGTGATAATATGGTTCTTTATAAAGAAGAAATGGTTCAGCGTCCCTTAAATTTTGCTGTAATCGACGAAGTCGACTCCATCCTGATTGATGAAGCGCGTACACCGCTGATCATTTCAGGACAGGCTGCAAAATCGGCACAGCTTTATATGCAGGCGAATGCCTTTGCCCGCATGCTGCAAAAAGATACGGATTACGCTTACGATGAAACGACTAAAGGCGTCGTGCTGACTGAGGAAGGAATTGAAAAAGTCGAGAAGGCTTTCAATATCGAGAACCTTTTTGATATCACTCATGTCCGGTTGAACCATGCGATCAACCAGTCGCTGAAAGCCCATGTTACGATGCATAACGATGTCGATTATGTGGTCCAGGACGGCGAAGTGGTCATTGTCGACCAATTCACGGGACGCCTGATGAAAGGGCGCCGTTATTCTGACGGACTCCATCAGGCAATCGAGGCGAAAGAAGGCCTGGAAGTTCAGAACGAATCAATGACGATGGCGACCATCACGTTCCAGAACTTTTTCCGTATGTACGATAAATTGTCAGGGATGACGGGTACGGCAAAAACGGAAGAAGAGGAATTCCGCAATATCTACAATATGTATGTTATCGCCATTCCGACAAACAAACCGATCATCCGGGATGATCGCGTCGATTTGATCTATGCGACGACTGAAGGGAAATATAAAGCGGTCGGGGAAGATATTGCCGAGCGCCATAAAAAGGGGCAGCCGGTTCTTGTCGGTACAGTGGCCATCGAGACATCAGAAATCATTTCAAATTTCCTTACGAAAAAAGGCATCAAGCATTCTGTATTGAACGCTAAAAATCATGCGCACGAAGCGGAAATCATCCTGAATGCCGGACAAAAAGGCGCAGTTACCATCGCGACGAACATGGCCGGCCGCGGTACGGACATCAAGCTTGGCGAAGGTGTGGTCGAAGCAGGCGGTTTAGCCGTCCTGGGTACGGAACGCCATGAATCTCGCCGTATCGATAATCAGCTCCGTGGACGTTCCGGACGTCAGGGAGACCCGGGTGTCACTCAGTTTTACCTTTCTCTGGAAGATGATCTGATGCGCCGTTTCGGTTCAGATGCAATGCGCAATATGATGGGCAAACTTGGCATGGACGATTCACAGCCGCTGCAGTCCCGCATGGTGACGCGGTCTGTTGAATCTGCCCAAAAACGTGTGGAAGGCAATAACTTCGATGCCCGTAAACGTTTGCTTCAATATGATGATGTACTTCGCCAACAGCGCGAAATCATCTATAAAGAGCGTATGGAAGTGCTTGAAACCGACAATATGCGCGGCTTGGTCGAAAAAATGATCGATAGCGTGATCGAGCGGGTGGTTTTGTCCCATACAGCTGATGAAAAACCGGAAAATTGGTCACTGAAAGCACTCGCTGATGTGCTGGCTGCGAATCTGCTGCCTGAAAACACGGTGACGGAAGAATCCCTCCAGGATAAAACACAGGATCAAATTATGGAACTTGTGAAGTCTGAAGTGAATAAATATTATGATGATAAAGAAGTTGAAATGACGCCTGAACGGATGCGTGAATTTGAAAAAGTGGTTCTTCTCCGTTCGATCGATACGAAATGGATCGATCATATCGATGCAATGGACCAGCTGCGCCAAGGGATCCACCTGCGTGCATATGGCCAGAATGATCCGCTTCGTGAATACCAGAATGAAGGGTTCGCGATGTTTGAGGCAATGGTCCAGGCCATAGAAGATGACGTTGCAAAATATGCAATGAAAGCGGAAATCCG
Source organism: Planococcus beigongshangi (assembly GCF_016820495.1). Lineage (GTDB taxonomy): Bacteria > Bacillota > Bacilli > Bacillales_A > Planococcaceae > Planococcus > Planococcus beigongshangi. Next base: position 490,433 of record NZ_JADHDU010000001.1, read on the forward strand.
CAATAACCTGCAGCGTGAAGAAGTTGCAAAAGGACAAGCGATCAATCCGAAGGAAGGCGATGAAGCTCCTAAGAAGAAAGCGCCTGTCCGCAAAGAAGCAACTATCGGACGGAATGATGCATGTCCGTGCGGCAGCGGTAAAAAATATAAGAATTGTCACGGTGCGTCCGCTTAAGGAGCGCCGAAATACCGAAGAGCCTCCAGCTCTTCGGTGTTATTTTGAGGAGGAAATTTATAATGATGGAATTAGCAGATATTCGAAATGAGCTTGAAAAATCTTCCGCGAAGCTTGCGGACTTCAGGGGGTCTCTTTGACTTAGAAAACAAAGAGGCACGTATTCAGGAACTGGATGAAATGATGCTCGATCCTGATTTTTGGAATGATCAGGAAGCCGCACAAGTCGTTATTTCTGAACTGAACGGTTTGAAGGATATCGTCAATACGTATCATGATTTTGTGGGTTCCCAGGAAAATATGGAAATGACACTTGAATTGCTGCGTGAAGAAGACGATGAGGAAGTCCACACTGACCTTACGGAAGAGTTGACGGAATTTAAAGCCAAACTCAGTGACTATGAACTCCAGATGCTGTTAAGTGAACCATATGATAAAAACAATGCGATCCTCGAATTGCACTCTGGCGCAGGCGGAACAGAGTCGCAGGATTGGTGTTCGATGCTGCTTCGCATGTACACGCGCTGGGCTGAAAAACGCGGATTCAAAGTCGAAACACTCGATTATCTGGCTGGGGATGAAGCCGGCGTCAAATCGGTCACGCTCGGCATCAAAGGTCATAATGCATACGGCTATTTAAAAGCCGAAAAAGGGGTCCATCGACTTGTCCGGATTTCACCGTTCGATTCATCAGGGCGCCGCCATACATCCTTCGCATCATGTGAAGTGATGCCGGAATTCACAGGCGATATCGAAATCGATATTCGGACAGAAGACTTGAAAATCGATACGTATCGTGCAAGCGGAGCTGGCGGTCAGCACATTAACACGACTGATTCGGCTGTCCGCATCACCCACCTTCCAACGGGGGCAGTGGTCACTTGTCAACAGGAACGTTCACAGATCAAAAACCGTGAAAAAGCGATGCAGATGCTGAAAGCAAAACTTTATGCGTTAAAAATCGAAGAGCAGGAAGCACAGCTTCTTGAAATCCGCGGTGAACAAAAAGAAATCGGCTGGGGCAGCCAGATCCGCTCTTATGTCTTCCACCCTTATTCAATGGTAAAAGACCACCGGACGAACTATGAAACCGGTAATCTCTCTGCCGTTATGGACGGAGACATCGATGGCTTCATCAATTCGCTATTGCGTTCGAAGATGCAATAGAGAAAAGGGACGGCACCCGTTAAGCTCTGAAAGGTATAAGACAGCCCAGCGAAGTGGCCTTGGCCGCGCAGCTGGGCTGGCTTATGACCCGAAGAGCTGGGTCGCCGGAGTCTGGACAGAAAAAGCGACGGCGCCCGCTTAGCTCTATCTAATAGAAGAAAACCAAAATCCCGTATGGCTTCGGCCATGCGGGATTTTTCGCTTTATCCGGATGAAGTTCACAAGTCGCACCGGTTTTGGTATACTCTGACAGGGCTTAAAGTTAATCACAGCCGATTGAATTCATAATAGGAATGAGGAAACACAATTTTATGGCTAAGAAAAATCATCGCAACAGAAAAGAAGCACATCCGTTTTTAATGGAATTAATGGATTATATATATGTCCTGATCGGATCAGCGTTGGTCGCAATCGCATTCAACGTTTTCCTGTTGCCGAATGCTGTAGCATCCGGAGGCGTCAGCGGGATCAGTACCATCCTTTTTGGTGTATTCGAATGGAAGCCGGCTTTTGTGCAATGGGCATTCAATATTCCATTGTTTATCGCCGGAGTCATATTGCTTGGCAAGAACTTCGGATTGAAGTCCGCAGTGGGAACTATTTTTCTGCCGTTTGTCGTATTCCTGACGGAAGACTGGGAAGCATGGACAATGAATCCGCTGCTCGGTTCACTATTCGGCGGTATATTGGTAGGGCTTGGACTCGGTATCGTATTCCGCGGCAAGGCATCTACGGGCGGAACAGATTTGGCGGCGCAGATCATTACGAAATTCACAGGTTTAACGCTGGGCACCAGCATCGCTTTAATCGATGGGATAATCGTCATCGCGGCTGCGATTGTTTTTGATATCGAGAGAGGCCTCTACGCATTAATCGGCCTGTATGTCACATCTAAAACAATCGATCTGGTTCAAGTCGGTTTTGGAAGATCCAAATTGGTCTATGTCATTACGACGAAACAGGAAGCAATGCGGGATGCGATTTATGAGGAAATCGACCGCGGTGTGACGAAGTTATCGGCGACAGGCGGCTATACGGAATCAGAACGGCCATTGCTTATGGTTGTTGTCCACCAGACTGAGTTCACAAAGTTGAAACAAGTTGTAAAAACCATTGATCCGGCTGCATTTGTTATTGTTTCGGACGCATCGGAGGTCTTGGGTGAGGGTTTCAAAAGAGCGTAGCTAAGGTATACTTCTAATAGAAGACTGTTGTGAGGAGGAAATGTAATGAAAAAAAGTTTAATGGCTTTATTGTTTGGTACTGCATTGATGCTTGGTGCATGCGGAGGCGATGATACAGCGGAAGAAACGCCTGCTGATACGCCGCCTGGCGATGAGTCGGCCATTGATGCAGAACAAGTCGTTCAGCAGAATTGTATTTCCTGCCATGGTGAAAACCTTGAAGGCCAAGGCAATTTTCCGGCACTGAATGATGTTGGATCCAGACTTTCCGAAGATGAGATTCTTACAGTTATTCTTGAAGGCAGAGGTGCCATGCCTGCAAAAATCATCCAAGGTGAAGAAGCTGAAGCTGTAGCTGCATGGCTGTCAGATCAGCAATAAACCGCGAAACCGGCTGAAAAGCCGGTTTTTTCATTGCAAAAATTATATTACAATACAGCATTAAAATTAAAAGCTATTACGAACGCCTGGGTAAAAAGTTATTGTGAAATTTCAAAAACATATCAAATTGCTTACGGAATATTTCAAAATGCACGTTTAATTGATACATAACTGTAATATTATTTAGGTTTTAAAAGTGCTACAATTGGTTTGCTGGATTTTTAACGAACTTAAAGTTTTTGTGAAATACAATTTATATAGGTGGTTAAAATAGATGATACAAATGAAGAACGTCTATAAAAAGTATCCAAACGGCATCGTTGCTCTCAACGGCATGAACGTTGAGATCAAGCAAGGTGAGTTTGTGTATATAGTAGGCCCAAGTGGAGCCGGCAAATCGACTTTCATCAAAATGATGTATCGAGAAGAAAGCCCGACTTCTGGACAGATGCTTGTCAACGGAGTGGATCTTGCGAAGATCAAACGAAAAAATATACCATTGCTTCGCCGTCAGATCGGCGTGGTGTTCCAGGATTTCAAATTGCTGCCAAGATTGAATGTCTATGAAAACGTGGCATTTGCATTGGAAGTAATTGAGGAAAAACCGGAATCGATCCGCAAGCGGGTGCTTGAAGTGCTTGATCTTGTGGGCTTAAAACATAAAGCACGGATGTTTCCGCGGGAATTGTCCGGCGGAGAGCAGCAACGGATATCTGTAGCCCGGTCAATCGTTAATATGCCCAAAGTGGTGATTGCTGATGAGCCGACGGGTAACCTTGATCCTGAAACGTCATGGGAAATCATGAATCTGTTCGAACGCATCAATGCCAGCGGAACAACAATTTTAATGGCGACCCACAACCGGGAAATCGTGAATACGATGAGACACCGGGTCATCGCAATCGAAGGCGGGCTTATTGCCCGTGACGAAGCTGGAGGTGACTACGGCTATGAAGGTTAGGACATTAATGCGCCATTTCAGAGAAAGCTTGAAAAGCCTTGGCCGTAACGGCTGGATGACATTCGCCTCCGTAAGTGCTGTAACTGTCACTTTGCTGCTTGTCGGAGTCTTTGTCCTGATCATGATGAACTTGAACAAAGTAGCAGATGATCTCGAGAATGATGTTGAGATCAAATCATTCGTTTCACTGGAAGCTGATGAAGCACGTGTAGCTGAAATCGAAACGGCCATCAAGGGTTTATCCGGAGTAGAGACTGTTGATTTCTCTACAAAAGAAGATGAACTTTCGGACCTTGTCCTTGATTTCGGAGATGAATTCAGCTTATTTGAACAAAGTAACCCTTTACTGGATGTCTTCTATGTAAAAGCGACAGAGCCGCAGGAAACTGAAAATGTGGCGAAAGAAATTCTTGCGCTTGACGGCATCGAAGAAGTTAAATACGGCGAAGGTAAAATCGAAAAACTGTTCTCGTTCCTGAACACCGGCCGAAATGTTGGCCTCGTTTTAATCCTTGCCCTATTGTTTACCGCAATGTTCCTGATTTCAAACACGATCCGCATAACAATTGTTGCGAGACGCCATGAAATCGAAATTATGAAGTTGGTTGGAGCTACAAACTGGTTCGTCCGCATTCCATTCATTCTGGAAGGCATGTGGCTGGGACTTCTTGGTTCGATCTTGCCGATCGGATTAATCGTAGCCCTATACTATAACGTAACTGAATTTGTTCAGCCTAAATTGAGCGGAGAGCTGGTTCAGCTGCTGGATTTCGCTCCCTTCATCTACCAAGTAAGCGCGCTGATCCTTCTGATGGGTGTTTTCATCGGAGTATGGGGAAGCTTTATGTCAATCCGCAAATTCCTGCGTGTTTGATCAAATAAATGAACGAGAGTCGTAGAGAGATAAAAGACAGATAGAAAAAGAACGTATACCGGAAGGGGAAAACGAACTTGAACTCGAAGTCGAAATGGATGTTGTCTGCTGTTTCATTTTTATTGGCGATTACGTTGGTCATGCCTTCAGTAAGTGCCAGTAATCTGGACGAATTAAAAAAAGAACAGCAGGAAGCTGAAAGAAAAAAAAGCGAATTAAATTCGAATATCAATCAAAAAGCGAATGAAATCAGCGAAAATCAATCTACACTTGAAAAGATCATTGCTCAAATCAATGAGCTGGAAAGCAAAATCACTGAAACCGAAGATAAAATGAATGCGGTGCAAGGTGAGATTGACCAGACAAAAATTGAAATCGATGAATTGAAAAAATCCATCGAAGAACTAGAACACAAAATTGCAGAACGCGAAGAATTGTTGAAAGACCGTGCACGTGCGATTCAGCTGAGCGGCGGTTCAGTTGACTATATCGACGTGTTGCTTGGGGCAAACAGTTTTGTGGACTTCATCGATCGTTTCTCAGCAGTCAATATGCTGATTGAAGCGGACCGTGAAATCATGCGTGAACAAGCGGCAGACAAAGAGCTGCTTGCAGAACAGAAAGCTGAAGTTGAAAACAAACTGGCAGAGCAGGAACAACGCCGCGCAGAACTTGAAAAGCTAAAAGCTTCGCTGGATGGACAAAAGAAAGAGCAGGCTGGTTTGAAAGCGGATCTTGAAGCAGAGCAAGACCGTCTTGCTGAAGAGAAATCCGTTTTGGAAGAAGAACAGGCTGAAGTTATCGGAGTCAGCAACGACCTTGAAAAGAAAATTGCTGATGAGCAAGCGCGTTTAGCGGCAATCGCCAAAAAAGCTGAAGAAGAGCGCAAGCAAAAAGAAGCTGCAGAACGCGCAGCAGCACAAAAAGCTGGAGCTGGCAATACGCCTTCATACAGCAGCGCACCGATTAAAAATAGCGGAGGCTTCATCCGTCCGGCATCTGGGCGCCTGACATCAGGCTTCGGTTACCGTAATATCGGTGCAGGCACTGAATTCCACAGAGGAATTGATATTGCCAACAGTGTTGGAACTTCCATCAATGCAGCAGCTGCAGGATACGTGTCTTATGCCGGCGTCATGGGCTCTTATGGTAATGTCGTGATTCTTACACATTCGATCAACGGACAAACACATGCTACCGTATATGCACATCTTAATTCGATTGGTGTTTCAGTTGGCCAGTCCGTATCACAGGGCCAGCTTATTGGAGGAATGGGCAGCACGGGGCGTTCAACCGGTTCCCACCTGCATTTTGAAATTCATATCGGCGCTTGGAACGGTTCACGTTCGAACGCTGTCAATCCGAGCAATTACATCGGTGGATAAGGCTTCATTCAGTGGGGCTGTCAACCGCTGACTGTTGGCTGATCCAATCGGCATTTTCATGATACGAGGTAAAGAAGTGGCCGGCATCGATAAAGATGCCGGTCTTTTCATGGTTTTTTTTGAAACATACTGCGTACAGTAGCTAAAAGAACGGAATTTGTCGTATGATAATAACCGAATGGAGTGAAAGTTTCTATGAAAAAAACACTGGGTTTATTGCTGGTGGGAGCTTTGATCGCTGCCCTGATTCTTGGGATCGTCCAGAATAATGCTGAAGAGAAGCAGGCGACGGAACGATTGAATCCAGGAAGTGATGTAGATTTCCTTCCGACTGACGAAGGTTTGGCTAAAGGGGAAACGGCTCCGGACTTCGAATTGACTACACTTGACGGAGAAACAGTTCAACTGTCGGATTACAGGGGCAAAAAAGTGATTCTGAATTTGTGGGCGACCTGGTGTCCGCCTTGCCGGGCAGAAATGCCGGATATGCAAAAATATTATGACGAACAGGCACAAGATGAAAATGTGGAAATTTTGGCTGTCAACCTTACGACCGAGGACAGGGGAATGGATAAAATAAACGCATTTGTGGAAGAATTTGCACTGACTTTTCCGATTCCAATGGATGTCGATGGTGATGTGGGTGACGTCTATCAGGCTGCTACCATTCCGACTTCCTATATGATCGACACGGAAGGCCGTGTGCAAAACAAAATTGTCGGACCCATGAATGAGGAAATGATGGAAGACTTTATCGAAAATATGGAATAAGGGGCCTTGATCATGACAACAATCAGAACGAAATCGGTTCACACTGCACAAATGGAAGAACGGACGATCCGGGCAAAAGTGATGCCGATCTATCAGACATCCGCTTTTGCATTTTCTTCACTGGAAGAACTGGAAGGCTATTATGAAGGAAATGGCACTTACCTCTATTCCCGGACAGCTAATCCGAATACCGATTCTCTGGGGCAGACAGTGGCTGTTCTGGAGGGCGCTCCAAAAGGGATAGCGGCTTCATCTGGAACTTCTGCCATTCTTGCGGGCATTCTTTCAGTCGTTAAACACGGCGATCATATCCTGGCAGCAGAAGATGTCTATGGAGGCACATTCCTTCTGTTGAAAGAAGAACTTGCGCTGATGGGCATCCAGGTCCATTTTGCGGATTTCTCGGACGCCAGCGCAATCGAGTCTCTTCTGGTTGATTTTCCTGAAATAAAGCTCATCTTCAGCGAGTCGCTTACAAACCCGTTTCTGCGTGAGGAAAACATGGAAAAGTTAACAGGTTTAAGCAATCAATACGGCTGCAAAATCATGATTGATAATACGTTTGCAACCCCTTATACGGTTCAGCCATATACGCAAGGGGCCCATCTGGTGGTCCATAGCGCCACCAAATATCTCGGTGGCCACAGTGATGTGACTGCTGGAGTCCTGGTCGGTGATGAGGAATTGATTGCGGCAGCTGAGAAACGAGTCGTTAATATGGGATTGAACCTCAGTCCGTTTGAAGCTTGGCTGACTTTGCGGGGCATCAAAACTTTGGCGCTTCGGATGGAAGCCCAAACAGCAAATGCACAGGCAATTGCCGATTTCCTGAGAGAACGGACGATCGTATGGTATCCGGGCAAAGGGGCAATCGTCAGTTTTGAAGTACCGGAGACAATCGAAGTTTCATCCTTTTTCTCTTCCCTCGGCTGGATTAAAATAGTCCCGACATTGGCAGGGGTGGAAACGACAGTATCATATCCATACGGCAGCTCCCACCGGGCACTGTCAGCGGAAGAAAAAGCACGAATCGGCGTAACGCGCCGAATTGTCCGCCTGTCAGCAGGCATCGAAGGAATTGAAGATATTCTCGGTCAGCTGGAAACTGCATTTAAATAGAAGGAATTTTTTAAAATAGGATCCCTGCAGAGGCTGGTTCAAAAAGAAGTACAGCTTGCAGGGGTTCTTTGGTACAATGGAAGGTAACGTCAATAGCCGGTGAATGGAAGGTGAACAAGGATGGTCATGGAAGCATTAATGGACGCGGGCAGATTTTTTATCAACCCTCTTTTATACATAGCATTGATTGCAGCAATTTTACTTGGTTATTTCAGGGTCAAAAAGGAGAGGAAGCTGTTCCGCAGCCGAATCGTCTGGGGCGGAAGGGAATTCGGTGACTGGCTGAAAGATGGCATTCTTTTCGCCTTATTATTGTCTGTCCTGTTTTCCGGGATCGGGCTCACAGTGCCGCTCCAATGGCTTGTCGCGTTAAGTCTGGTGAGTGCGGTCATCGTCATTTCCGGAATCTATCAATTGGGCTCATTTGTCTATCTGGCAATTGGCGCCGTCTTTTTTGGCTGGCTTCTGAATCATTACGGTTGGACCATCCCGTTCGGATTATTCGATTTTGGCGGTTATGCCGTCGCCTGGGACTGGTTACTGCCTGTCGGCCTTATTACCGGCGCACTGGTATTTGTGGAGGGCTGGCTGGTCGCTAGACGTGGCAGTGAAGCTTCTTCACCGAGAACCGAGAAAACGGCACGCGGATTGACCGCTGTCTATTATAAAACAAAACGTTTATGGCTGATCCCTTTACTGGTGGTTGTGCCTGGTGAGTTTATGGGATCCTACTTGCCATACTGGCCGCAATTTCCAATCGGTGAAAGCAACTTTTCATTCATCTTATTCCCTGCGGTAATCGGTTTTGGAAGCAGGGCACGCAGAACGCTGCCGGGCTATCTTTATCCGAAACACGGAAAACGGATCTGGCTGCTGGGTCTCGCCATCATCACGCTGGCATTATTCTCATTCATATGGGAGCCGATGGCGCTGATCGCTCTGGCTGCCGGAGCCGCAGGCCGCGCTGCCATATCATTACTGACGATGTTCAATGAAAATAAAGGCAATCATGCTGTAGCACCCCAATCCTCCGGTGTCATGATCGTAGATGTGCTGGCAGATTCACCTGCGGAGAAAATGGGTCTTGTACGGGGAGAAATCATCCGTAAAGTGAACGGACTGACAATAAACAACGAAACAGAACTTTATGAAGCGATCCAAGTAAACGCGGCCCATTGCCGGCTTGAAGTGCTGGATCATAATAACGAATTGCGGTTGAGGCAGCATGTCATCTTCAGGCATGACCATTATCGTCTGGGATTGATCGTCGTATAATCGCTAATTGCTGATCAAAATATAAAAATCCAGTTTAGGAGATGATTCTTTGGAATCGGAGATCACCAAATTTTTTCTGTCACTGCTAGTTCCGGGACTTCTGGTAGTTCTGTTCACGCGTGTGACATTTCACCATATTGTCGGTCTCGTCCTGACTGTTGCGCTGATCGCTGCAGCCGTTTATGCCGGCTATACGAATACCTGGTTCCTCTACGTCGTAAATGCTGCCTCTTTGACTGCAGGTTTCTGCTACGCCTCCAATATGTATAGAAAAGGGAAAAAAGCCGACATTCATGAAAATGAATGACGGCTTTTTCTTTTAGATGAACAAACTGTAAACTGCAAGGACAGCAATGGAACCAAGAACGACAATCATGACATTCGCTCCTGTTATGGCGATGCCGAAAGCAGCTGCAGCCCCGATGATGCCGTACCAGATATTGTCCTGGATGAAAAAAATAGCAGGAAAGATCAGCGCTCCGAGAACCGCATAAGGAATATTGCGCAATACATTCTGGATGGCGGGCGGAAGTTCACGCCCTTCCAAAAATGTAAGAGGCACTGCCCTGGGAATATAAGTGACGATTGCCATACCGAGAATGGTCCACCAGATCCATGAACCCATTATGATTTACCTCCTTTTGAAGCGATCAATTCAATGATGACGGCAGACGCCAAAGTGGAAACGAGGATTGCCCATCCTGTAGACAGCCAGCCGGTGAAGTAAAAAAGCGAATTCAGCAGCGCTGCTATTGCAGCAAGACTAACAACTTTTCGGTTGCCGCGCATCGAAGGCATCAGAAGACCGACGAACATGGCATACAATGCAATCGACATGGCGGCCTGCAGAAACTCAGGGAGGTTTGCGCCGATGAGATGGCCGACAGCTGTGAACAGGACCCAGCTGCCATAGGAAATGGTAATAACTCCCGCAGCGAATGAAGTGCGCAGATTTTCTCCTTTTTGGATGGCCAGTACCGAAAAAGATTCGTCAGTGATGCCAAAAGCATACAGTGCTTTTTTCCACCGGGCATCCGGCTGCATCTTTTCATTGAGTGACGCCGTCATAAGGAAGTGGCGGATATTGACGATGAATGTGTTCAGGATGATGACAGCTGGAGCTACTCCTGCGGTAATCAAGGATAACGATATGTACTGGGCTGCGCCGGCGAAAACGAAAATACTCATAGCAGTGGCTTCCCACAGGGACAGTCCTGTCGTTTTAGCGAGAAGACCGAACGTCAAAGCGATAGGGAAATAACCAATCGCAATACTGAAGCCTGCTTTCAGCCCCGCAGAAAATCCGCGTTGGTCCATTCTTTTCTCTCCTTATGTAAAAAAGTAATTCTCTTTTCCAAATGTGGGTAAAGAGTGTAAAGTAGTTATAATAGCATATCATAAGAAAAGCGACAGCGCCCGCTAAGCTCTGAAAGGCATCAGGCGGAATAACATAGCGGTCTTGACCGCGCAGTTAGGCTGTCTTATGACCCGAAGAGCTGGGCCGCTGGAGTCTGGACAAAGAAAAGCGACAGCGCCCGCTAAGCTCTGAAAGGCATAAGGCGGAATAACGTAGCGGTCTTGACCGCGCAGTTAGGCTGACTTATGACCCGAAGAGCTGGGCCGCTGGAGTCTGGACAAAAAATCAATTAATGAAACCAATCATGATAAATCTTGCAACCAGAAGGAATGAGTTTATGTCGGATTTCTTTTCCATGGATAATATTACAGCATTATATGAATCGTACCGGTCCATTGGGCCGTTCATCGGATTTTTGCTTCCGTTCATAGAAGCATTTCTTCCGTTTCTGCCTCTGTTTGTATTCGTATTTGCGAATGCCGGAGCATATGGTCTGCTGTTCGGTTTCCTGCTGTCACTCGCGGGTTCAGTGGCAGGTTCCTATAGTGTGTTCCTGTTGATCAGGAAGTATGGGCGTGCCAGATTTTTGAATTTCATGACAAAACATCAGAAAGTGGAACGGCTGATCCTATGGGTTGAACGGAACGGTTTTGGACCGCTGTTCCTGTTATTATGTTTTCCTTTTACACCATCGGCGCTCGTAAACCTGGTTGCCGGATTGTCCAATATCAGTAAACACTATTATTTATGGACGCTGATTGCGGGGAAAACGGTGATGGTATTCATGATTACATACGTCGGGTATGATATACGCGCACTATTCACGAACCCGGTAAGAACGATCATCGTTATAATTGTCATCGTGCTTCTTTATATAGTAGGAAAAATTATTGAAAAAAGATTGAACAAAAAAGTTGAAGCGGATTTTCGAGAAGCGGCAGCCAAAAAACCTTCAGGGGAATAATGGAGCTGTGACTGGCCCGGCAGGATCAATTCATGTAAAATAAGAACAGACGTTCCATTCGGGAGGGTGTTTATATGTCGTTAAGAATTATCTATGGTCGTGCAGGATCCGGAAAAACGAGTTTTATAATAGATGAAATTGTAGAAACTTTGAAAGGGCAGGCGGACGGTGATCCCATATTTTTCATAGTGCCCGATCAGATGTCTTTTTCTACTGAATATCGGCTGTCATCGGCAGATGGGATGAAAGGGATGATCCGTGCGCAGGCGGTCACATTCAAACGGCTTGCCTGGCGTGTTCTTCAGGAAGCAGGTGGCATCAGCCGCAAGGAAGTCGACAGTTTCGGCTACCGGATGCTTATCCGCAGCCTGTTGGAGGAATATAAAGAGGATTTCCAGCTTTTTCGCCGTGCAGCGGGAAAACGGGGATTTACCGATCAGATCGAACAATTGATCAAGGAGTTTTCAAGATATTGCGTCGACTGCGGGGAGCTGACGGATATCAGGACGTCACTGGCTGAAGCCGGTGCGCCGCGGACCCTGTTGGATAAGGCTGCAGATCTCGAGTTGATCCTGGCGGAAATCGAAAATCGTCTGGGTACGGTATTCGTCGATTCGGAAGGCCACCTGGCTTTATTATCCGAGAAAATCCGTTTTTCCGAACAGGTCAAGTCAGCTGATATTTATATCGATGGCTTTGTAACATTTACGGCACGCGAGTATGAAATCATTTTCGAATTGATGCGCCATGCAAAATCCGTGACGATCGCTATGCCGATGGACGGCGCTGCCAGTGCAAACGATGAACAGGCGCTGTTCTTCCAATCGGCGAATACAGCACGGCGCCTTGTAGACCAGGCGAAATCAGATGGCATCGAAGTGGAGAATGGCATCCATATGCCGTCACCCCAGCGGTTCACAAACCGCGAACTGGCGCATATCGAGAGACATTTTGACGATTATCCCCTGGAAAAGTTGGCAACGGAAGGCTATGTCAATCTGGTGGAAGCTTCAAACCGGAGAGCAGAAGTGCATGCGATGGCCAGGTCAATAAGGGAGCAGGTCAGGGCTGGCATCCGCTACAATGAAATTGCCGTATTATACCGTCAGCCTGAAGTCTATGATGAATTGATCAATACGATATTCCCGCAATATGAATTGCCTTATTTCATCAGCCAGAAAAAATCCATGCTGCACCATCCGCTGATTGAATTCTGCCGTTCAGTGCTGGAAGCGGTTCAGTCGAATTTTTCATACGAACCGGTTTTCCGGGCTATCAAAACCGATTTATTTTTCCCGCAGGGCAGTGTGGCAAAATGGCGTGAACGAAGCGATGTGCTGGAGAATTTCGTCATTGCAAATGGTATTTATGGGGAACGCTGGTTTGAAGAAAAACGCTGGTTCTATAAAAAGTACCGGGGTCTGGAGTTTCATACCGGCATTCAGACGGACGAAGAAATCGCATTGCAGACGGAACTTCATGCAGTGAGGGATCTGGTGCGGGAACCCTTGACTTCATTGAAGGAACGCCTGGAAAACTGCAGAAGCGGCAGGGAAATGGCGGAAACACTGTTTTTATTCGTGGAAGATATGGGGATTTACGATAAGATCCTGGACCTGAAGGAAAGGGAGGAAGCAGAACACAGGCTATTGGCTGCAGCTGAACACGAACAGGCATGGAAACAATGGATCGGGGTATTGGATCAGTTTGTGCTGATGTTCGGTGACAAGGAGCTGGAGTTGTCTGCAGCCGTTAAAATCCTCGATGAAGGTTTTGAAACCCTGGAATTTTCCAGGATTCCACCGTCTCTCGACGAGATTACCGTTTCAACCATCGATTTGGCAAGGCTGATGGATATCAAATCTGTTTTTGTCATCGGCGTAAATGACGGCGTATTGCCTAAACGGATCGACCAGGAAGGCTTGCTGACCGATTTGGACCGGGAATGGTTTGCAAAAATCGGGTTTGAGCTTGCACCAAGCAGCAAAACCCGGCTGCTTGATGAGACTTTCATGGCCTACCGGGCGTTCACGTCTGCTTCCGATTTTCTGACAGTGTCGTATCCGATTGCAGATGAAGAAGGGAAAGCGTTGCTGCCGTCGATGTATATCCAGAAATTCGTCGATATGCTCGGCGTGGAATTGACCCCGGCGGTAGTCGATCCTGAAGAGCTGCATGAACCCGACTACATGAGTTATATCTCACATCCGCGCGCATCCCTGGCGTACCTTGCCTCCCAGATCCGCAGCGGTACACTGTCCCCTGAGTGGCAGGCAGTGCTGTCCTATTACGAAGAAGATCCGCTCTGGTCTTCAGTGGTGGAGCGGATACTGGAACCATCGAAGCCTAATATCGCCGATCCATTGCGGGAGGAAATCGCCGAGCCGTTATATGGTTCACCGATTGCATCCAGTGTATCGCGCGTTGAAACGTTTTATGGCTGTCCATATGCCCATTTCACGGCTTATGGCTTACGGCTGGAAGAAAGAAATCAATACAAATTGGCGGCGCCGGCAATGGGTGACCTTTTCCACGCGGCCATCAAATGGATATCTGATGAAGTCAACAGGCTGGATGTATCATGGTCTTCTCTCAGCAGCAAAGATTGCAGGGAACTGGCGAAACAGGCGATCGAGCAGTTATCTCCTTATTTCGTCAACCATATCCTCATCAGTTCGCATCGCTACCGTTATATTCAGCATAAACTGGAAGCCATCATCAGGCAGACCGCTGTCATGCTCAACAAGCATGCAAAAGTGACGGGATTCCGTCCCGTCGCATTGGAAGTGGGGTTTGGCACAAAAGAGACGATTCCACCTCTTGATATCCCGTTAAAAAGAGGTCGCAAGATGAATATACGCGGCAGGATCGACCGCATCGATTCAACCGATATCAACGGCAAACCGTATATTCGCGTTGTCGATTACAAATCTTCAAAACAGGGATTGGACCTAGGTGAAGTCTATCACGGCATTGCGCTGCAGACATTCACTTATCTGGACGTCGCATTGACGCACTCGGACCGCTGGCTCGGTGAACAGGCAGAACCGGCTGGTGTGCTGTATTTCCATATGCACAATCCGATGTTGAAATCGACGAAACTGATGACGGCGGAAGAAGTGGAAGAGGAAATGGCCCGCTCATTCAAGATGAATGGCCTTGTCGTTGAAGATGAAGAAATCATCAGGGCGATGGATACCGAAATCGACGGATTCTCGAATATCATCCCTGTGCGCATGAATAAGAACGGCAGCATTTCAAAGTCGCAATCGCGTACGGTAAGCAAAGAAGATATGAACATCATCCGCAGATTTGTGCGCAATAAACACCAGGATGCCGGAAATGGCATATTGGACGGCGTAACATCCATTACGCCCTATAAAGTCAAAGATGACACACCTTGCCAATTCTGTTCCTACCGCTCGATCTGTCAATTCGATCCATCAGACCCGGAACAGACTTACCGCAAGCTGCCGTCTTTATCTGCAGATAAAGCGGTTGACCTGATCAGAAAGGAGACTGGCGAACATGATTCCGACGAAACCGAATGATGCGACATGGACCGATGAACAGTGGCGGGCCATTTGGGCAAAAGGGCAGGATATGCTGGTTTCGGCAGCGGCAGGATCCGGCAAAACAGCTGTCCTGATCAACCGGATGATCGAAAAAGTATTGGATGAAAAAGATCCCATCTCTGTGGATGAACTCCTGGTCGTGACATTCACGAATGCATCTGCTGCCGAAATGCGTCACCGGATGTCGAAGGCGCTCGAAAAAGCGGTCGCTGAAAATCCCGAGTCGAAACATCTGCGGCAGCAATTGCGGCTCATCAATAAAGCGCAGATTTCCACGCTCCATTCTTTTTGCCTTTCTGTCGTGAAGCAGTATGCCTATCTCCTGGAAATCGATCCCGGCTTTAGGATTGCAGGTGATACAGAAGCTGCACTTCTTCGGGATGACGTGCTGGAGGCAGTGCTTGAATACGCTTATGAAGGTGATGGGGCTGATGCTGTTTACCGCCTCGCCGACAGTTTCACCTCTGACCGCAGCGACCAGGCGATGGAAGTGCTTGTCAGCAAGCTATACGATTACTCACGGGTCCATCCGGATCCTGAGCAATGGCTGCAGCAGGTTCCGTTGCTGTATGATGTCCCGGAAGATACTCAAATCGATGAATTGCCGTTTACGGCAGATTTGAAAATGACCATTCGCCATGCGTTCGAAGAAGCCCTTCAGCTGACATTGGACGGCTTGGATCTGACTCAGCAAGCGGACGGACCGGCAGCATTGGCGATAACATTTGAAATGGATGCAGAATTGATCAGGTCCGCTATCGCGGCGCTTGATGAATCGTGGAACAGCATTTACGAATTTTCCAAACAGATTCTCTGGCCGAAAGCGGCGAGCATCCGCAAAGATTCCTGTGATCCGGCACTCGCCGATGAAGCAAAAGCGCTACGGAATGAAGTCAAAAAAATTGTCAAAGGCATCACGGATGCTTATTTCACACGCAAGCCTGAAAGATTGATCCAGGAGATGCGTGAAATGGCTCCTCTGATGCAGACATTGGTGGATTTGACGAATCAATTTGCAAAACAGTATAAAGCTTTGAAAATCGAACGGGCCATCGTTGATTTCTCGGATCTTGAGCATTATGCACTTGAAATCCTGAGTGAAGGCGGGGAAGCCTCAGCCATCGCAATGGACTACCGCAGCCGCTTCAAGGAAATCCTGGTCGATGAGTATCAGGATACGAATATGCTGCAGGAAACAATACTCAGCTTTGTCAAATCCGGCGGAGAAGCGGACGGCAATATGTTCATGGTGGGAGACGTAAAACAATCGATTTACAGATTCCGTCTGGCAGAGCCCATGCTGTTTCTCGGGAAATATGGACGCTTTACAGATAGAGCGGAAGGAACAGGCATGAGCATCGATCTGAACGCGAATTTCCGGAGCCGCAAAGAAGTCCTCGATGGTACCAATTATATTTTTTCACAGATAATGGGAGAGCGCGTCGGAGAGATAGAATATGATGAAGCGGCGGCGCTGAAACATAAAGCTCCCTATCCTGAAAGTGATCTGCCGATTGAACTGACCTTGATCCACGAGCCGGAGGCAGACGAAGAAGATGTGGACGATAACGGGGAAGACCTGTCGAAATCCCAATGGGAAGCACGGTTCATCGCTTCTAAGATCCGTGCGCTGATGGATGCTGGCACCTATGTGCACGACCCTTGGTCAAATGACAGACGCCCGCTTGAATATCGCGATATAGTCGTATTGATGCGCTCGATGACCTGGTCAGGCGATTTTGATGATGAATTCAAACAGGCGGGTATTCCTTTATATACGGAACTGTCGGGAGGCTATTTTGATGCACTCGAAGTGATGATCATGATGAACACCCTCCGTGTCATCGATAATCCTTATCAGGATATCCCGCTCGTTTCCGTGTTGCGTGCACCCTTTATCGGTCTGCGTGAAAATGAACTCGCCGAAATTCGGTTGGCCGCGCCGCAGGCAACTTTTTATGAGGCAGTAAAGACATTTATCCGAAGCGGTACAGGGATCGACAGAAAAGCGGCTGAAAAATTACAGCGCTTCATGCTTCAGCTGGAGGATTGGCGTAACCTTGCTCGGCGGGGCTCGCTTGCTGAATTGATCTGGCAGGTTTACCTGGAGACGAATTATTATGAAATGGCCGGTTCCATGTCAAACGGCAAACAGCGCCAGGCTAACCTTCGCGCGCTGCACGACCGGGCATTGGAATATGAAAAAACATCATTCCGCGGACTGTTCCGTTTTCTCCGCTTCATTGACCGCATGCGTGAACGGGGAGATGATCTCGGCACGGCCAAATCGCTCAGCGAAAAGGAAAATGTCGTACGTCTCATGACAGTGCATAAATCGAAAGGGCTTGAATTCCCTGTCGTCTTTTTTGCGGGTACTGGCCGGGCGTTCAATGAAATGGACTTCCGGAAATCCTATATGTTCGATCAGGATTATGGACTGGCGGTAAAAGCGGTTAATCCCGATACGCGGGTCGAGTACACTTCCTTGCCGTTTCTTGCCGTAAAAGAAAGAAAACAATTGCAGATGAAAGCGGAAGAGATGCGCGTCTTATATGTAGCCATGACACGAGCCAAGGAACGGCTGTTCCTGACGGCTTCCGTCAAAGATCCGGAATCGCTTTTCGAACGCTGGAAAACATCTGCGTCGGAAGTCCGGCTGCCTGATTTTGTCCGCTCACGGGCAAAAGGCTATCTGGATTGGATAGGCCCGGCAATCGCACGGCATCCTGATGCAGATGAATTGATGAACCGGTCGGGTGTATTCCTGCCCCATCATTCAAAATTCAAAGTGGAATTGATCGAAAGCCAATCCTTGTTGCCAGCGCCATTGATCTTTGAAGAGATGGCAGTAGCTGAGGGGGATGTACAGAAACTACAGGAAGAAGTGAAGAATCGTTTTGATTTCCGTTATCCTTATCAGCGCTCCGTGGAGAAGCGGTCCAAACAATCAGTATCCGAGATGAAACGATTACAGATGCTGCAGCGTCTGGATGAACCGGAGTCATTTATCCATAGTGTCGGCCCTTCCAAACGGACGCTGCACGACAGACCGGATTTTCTGCAGGAAAAACGGCTGGCTGCCGCCGATATCGGAACGGCTGTCCATTCACTGATGCAGCATATTCCGCTGGACAGAAAATTGACGGCTGCAGAAATAAAAGAACAGATCGAGACCTTGGTAGGCATGGAAATCCTTTCGCCTGAAGAAGGCAGTGCCATCCGTGTCCCTGAAATTGAGGCTTTCTATTCGAGTGAGACGGCTGCCCGCCTGATGAATGCGCAGCATATCAAACGGGAAGTTCCCTTCACATATGCCAAACCGGATGCGGAAGGGGATTACCAGATCATCCAGGGAATCGTTGATTGCCTGTTCGAAGAGGAAGACGGTTGGGTGCTGCTGGATTATAAAACGGACCGGCTCTATCAAGTAGAAGATGTTCAAACTGAGATGGAAAACCGTTATGAAGTCCAATTGAATGTTTATACGGAAGCCGTAGAGGAAATCCTGAGAGTATCAATCAAAGAAAAAATGCTGTATTTGTTTTCAGCACATAAAGAGATAATGATTTAGGGGGATTTTATGTGAAATTAGAACCTGTGACTCTGGATGAACGAGTCGAGTCCATCGATTTGATGAGAGGGGTCGCCTTGCTCGGCATCCTTCTTGTCAATATGCTGGCATTCCACTCGCCTTTTTCCTATATAGATCCGTATACGTGGTTTGATGCAGCGGGAGATCAAACCACGTATGCATTCATCGATGTTTTTGTACAAGCCAGTTTTTACCCGTTATTTGCTATGTTGTTCGGGTATGGACTGGGAATGCAATTCCTGAGGGCCGAATCAAGGAACCGGCCTTTTGCGCCAATGGCGGTAAAACGTCTGGCGATTCTGCTCCTGTTCGGTATTCTGCATGCATTTCTGCTTTGGTTCGGGGATATTCTGATCACCTATGCGATCATGGGCTTTTTACTCATCGGCATGATGAGGCTCGATTCAAAATGGCTGCTGACTTTGGGGGTGATCATCTACGCGGTGCCGCAGGCTTTATTGCTGTTGATCCTGTTCGCTGCAGTAGCAATGGATTCGAGCTTCTATGTCGGCATACAGGAAGTCCAAAATTCCGTTGCAGCTTATGGTGGAGGCACCTATGCAGAAATTTTCAGGCAGCGGTTCGACGATTGGATGTACAGCAATAATCCATTGAATTATATTGTGCTGATCGTGACGATCCTGCCGTTTACGATGGTGGGGGCTGCTGCAGCAAAATGGCGGTTGATCGAACGCACCCGTGAAATGAAAAAGCTATGGATCGGCCTTGCGGTAGGCGGCTTTGTAATCGGGCTGCTGCTGAAACTTACCCCTTATCTGATTGATAAGAATATTGCGATGACTTATCTGCAGGATATTTTCGGGGGCCCGCTGCTTGCTGTCAGCTACGCTGCTGCCATTGCGCTGATATCGCAGAATCTGAAGGCAGCCAAAATCCTGCGCCCGCTGGCGAAAGCCGGGAGGATGTCACTGACTACCTATATCACCCAGTCGGTGATTGCGACGACGATCTTTTATTCGTATGGGCTGGGCCTTTATGGCCAGGTCAGTGTTCTGGCAGGTACCTTGCTGGCACTAGGTATTTTCGTCATCCAATTGATATTTGCTGAATTGTGGCTGACGAAGTTTAACCAGGGGCCGCTTGAAATGCTGTGGAGAAAGATTACATACGGATTAAATTTCACGAAAACCAACAATTCGGATAATTAATGTGTATAATTAATGGAATCAAAGAAAAGGAGTGTTTACTAAATGAAGCTGTTATCATTTCGCTATGAAGGAAAAGAAATGTTTGGACCGAAAGTGAAAAAAGAAGAAGCCGTATGGGATGTCTTGAAGATCCAGGAAGAACTTGAGGTTCTCCCATCTTTTCCGGCACAGCTGATTGAAGGAATCTCACAGGGAGTCGAATTCGTCGAACAGGTCCGTAAATTAGCGGATGCTGCAGCGGGTTCAGAAAATCCTGCGGAATACAAACACTCTTTTTCGGATATCGAATGGCTCGCGCCTATTCCGAGAACGCCGAAAAACGTATTATGCATAGGCAAGAACTATGCCGAACACGCAAAAGAAATGGGCGCGGAAGCACCTGTGGATCTCGTCGTCTTTACAAAGTCACCGGCAGCCATTGCGGCGGATGAAGAGACAGTGCCAGTCCATAGTGAGTTGACGGATGCTTACGATTATGAAGGTGAACTTGCGGTGGTTATCGGAAAAAGCGGAAGTGCCATTCCGAAGCAAATGGCCTACGACCACGTCTTCGGTTATACGATCGCCAATGATATGACGGCACGCGATCTGCAGACCAAACACCAGCAGTTTTTCCTCGGCAAGAGTTTGGTGAAATCATGTCCGATGGGACCTTATATCGTAACGAAAGATGAAATTCCGGAATCCCAGAATCTATCCATTGTAACGAAAGTCAACGAAGAGATCCGCCAAAACGGAAACACGAAAGATATGATCCGTCGGGTAGACGATCTCATTTCAGAAATCTCGAAGTATACGCCGCTTGAACCCGGCGATGTTATATTAACCGGCACTCCTGCTGGCGTGGGCAAAGGGTTCAACCCGCCAAAATTCCTGAAAGCTGGAGATACGGTGAAAGTTTCCATCGAATCCATCGGCACGCTTGTCACACATTTGTCATAGGGCTCCGCTGCTATTCAAATTCAAAGTTATGGTAGACTAGAGGAGAACTATATTAAATGAGGTGACGAATTGGACTTTTTAACTGAAACTACACATTTACACATCACAACATGGGTCATCGCAATTCTGCTGTTTTTGGCAGCGGCATTTATGAACCCGGAAAGCAAGGGACGCAAAATTTCACATATGGTCCTGCGCTTATTCTACATTTTGATCATCATTACCGGACTTGCGCTGTTTATCGAATGGTCTTCTGCAGACCCGATGCAATACGGGATTAAATTCCTGTTCGGCATACTGACAATCGGTATGATGGAAATGGTATTGGTACGCAGTAAAAAACAGAAGCCAGTGACATTGTTCTGGATCCTGTTTGCAGTATTCCTGCTGGTAACGATGTTCTTCGGCTTTAAATTGCCGATCGGTTTCAATTTCTTGGCTTAATACCTGATAAAAGATGTCCGCATGCCGGACATCTTTTTTTTTGCGTGATTTTCCAAGCGTACATTCACAGTTTAGACGAAACTGGCTGTCAGGAAAGTGTTTTGCCTCATCTTTAAATAGCAGGCAGGGCAGGAGTTTGTTAAAATAGACCGAGTGGAAAGCATTATACCTCATTGAAGGAGGACCTAAGATTGAAAGTGAAATGGATTTCCGGCATCTTGAGTGCCGCTTTGCTGCTGAGCCTTACCGCACCAGCATCAGCTGAAGAAACAAAAGAACTGCAAGATGAAAGCATATACGACGTACTGGTCGACCGGTATTTCAATAAGCAGATTGAAAATGATTTCGAAGTGGTTGCAACAGACCCCGAAGCGTTCAACGGTGGAGATTTCGAAGGCCTTGCAAGTGAACTTCTGCATATCAAAGACATGGGCTTCACCGTCCTGTCCATTGGTCCGGTTTTCGCAACAGCTACATATGATGGCAAGCAAGTCATGGATTACAATCAATTCGAACGTCATTTCGGCACGGAGGAAGATTTCGTCAATCTAGTGGACACAGTCCATGAAAATGATATGAAATTGATGATCGATATTCCGACGCAAAAAATGAGTGCCGAACATTTTTGGGTCAATGATCATCCGGAATGGTTTGTTGAAAATGAAGATGGCACTTTCGCCTTGGATACTTCCAATCGGGATGCACAGGAAGCGCTGATTGAATTTGCCAGCGGCTTTATCCAAAAATATGAAGTGGACGGTTTGAGGCTTCAGGAAACTGAAAAACTGGATCCGGCTTTTATTGCTGACTTTTCCGAAGAAATCAAAGCGCTTCGGGATATCTATCTGCTCGGGGATGCAGAAATGGAACCCGTGGAAGGCCTCGACGCAGTGGTCATGCCGGGAGTGGAAGAAGCACTTCGAAGCAGCTATATGAATTTTGACCAGGACACATCCGCCTTGCCTGCATTTCTTGAAAATGCGGAGGGGAGCCTGATACAGGCAGATTCGCTGCGTGGCCCCCGGGTCACTTCCGATATCGTCAGTGTCAATGGGTTCCCTCCGACTCGCATGCGCCTGCTGATGACACAGATTTTCACGATGCCTGGCGTCCCTGTCATCCAATATGGTACTGAAACCGCAATGAGCGGTGTAACAGCCCAGGAATCCCATCAACTATTGAACATGGCTGTCGAAGCGGAATTGATCGAGCATATCGGCAATTTGAACTCGCTCCGGAACTCTTCAGATGCATTTCGTAATGGAAAGTTGGAAATGATCCACGAAGAAGACGGCTGGCTGATTTATAAAAGGTCGGATGACGAGGAAGCCTGGATCATCGCCATCAATAATTCATCGAGCACGAGAAATTTCACTTTGCCCGTTGAATTGGTCGGCAGTGACAAGGAACTTCGCGGCCTGTTTGAAAATGACATCGTCAAACAGGAAGCAAATGGCAGTTATAAAATCACACTTGACCGGGAAATCGGTGAAACGTTCCATATAATAGAAGAGCGTGGATTCAATAAAGCGTATATCGGAGCTTTAATTGTATTGTATGTCGTATTTATGTTCTTCCTGTGGTTTGTCTGGAAAAAAGGACGTCAGCGGAAAGCGGATGAAGCGGCAAAATCGACGAATGACGAACAGTCGTCCAAGTAAGAGGTAATCCTGGTAAACCACAAAACCCGCC
The DNA here is from genome assembly GCF_016820495.1 of Planococcus beigongshangi. Lineage (GTDB taxonomy): Bacteria > Bacillota > Bacilli > Bacillales_A > Planococcaceae > Planococcus > Planococcus beigongshangi. The sequence goes on from NZ_JADHDU010000001.1 coordinate 513,460, forward strand.
AGCGGAAATTTTCATTTCCGCTGGCGGGTTTTTATTCAGGAATTTTGTAAGGGCAGCCTCACGCATTCAATTTATTCGAAAAGAAGATGGCAAGTGTGCCAGGACCAGTATGGGCGGCAATGACAGAGCCGATCATATAGATTTCTATGCCTTTCGGATGGAATTGCTCTTCGATGGCGTCTTTCATCAAATTGGCGAATTCTTCATCATTGCCGTGGCTGATGGCGATGACCTGCTTATCCAGCTGCTCTCCGCGTTCCTCCATCAATTCGACGATGCGTTTGATGACTTTTTTCCGTCCGCGCAGTTTTTCGATCGGCACCAATTTTCCGTCTTCCACATGAAGAAGGGGTTTAATGTTCAGCAGACCTCCAACGAATGCGCTGCCTTTTGAGATGCGGCCGCCTTTCGCCATATAATCGAGATCTTCTACAGTAAACAAACTTTCTACGTGCGCTGCCATCCATGTAACCCGTTCGATGATCTCTTTTAATGGATGCCCCTGTGAACGCAATTTCACCGCTTCTTTGACGAGCATGCCGTAACCAAGGGAAGCGGCTTTCGTATCAAGGATCGTCAGCTTCAAGTCCGGATATTCCTCGCGCACCTGGTCGGCGCTCATCATGGCCGTACTGTATGTACCTGACAGTTCAGAAGAAAAAGCCATATAAAATCCTTCTTCGCCTTCTTTCGCCAATTTTTCAAAAGCATTCAGCATTTCATCAGGTGAAACCTGGGATGTTTTTGGGTGAATGCCTTCGCCGATTGCTTCATACACTTTCAGTGAGTTTATCGTCCGGATATCCTCGTACTCATCATTGCCGATGTGGACCCTCAATGGAAACAATTCTACATTCTCAGTTTCAAAAAACGCTTTTGGTAAATCTGAAGCACTGTCAGCAAATAATCTCATTCCAATTCCCCTTTTCCTATTTTAAATTTAAGCGGTCGATCAATAATTCTGCTATCCCATCTTCATTATTGCTCAAAGTGATTTCATTGGCTATATTTTTTAACGGATCGATGGCATTGCCCATGGCTACTCCCACTCCAGCAAAGTCGATCATCTCGAGATCGTTGTCTTCATCCCCGAATGCAATGATATTCTCTCTCGGGATCCCGAGGGATTTTGAAACCTGATCAAGCCCGACAGCTTTGCTCAGGCCGCTTTTGACGATTTCAATGACATGCCACGGAGCTCCCCATCGTCTATGGTCGATCACTTCCGCATGCACCTCATTCAAATGTTCGTGAATCAGATCAACTTTTTCAAAAGGAGCATGGATCAGCATGGAGGTGGGTTCGACTTTCAAATAATTGCGCAAGTCGCCGGTCGTAATTGTCGGATCCCCAAAATTGAAGATGTCCAGAAGTTTTTCATCATGGTGGTGGACGTAAACATCATCCAATACTTCAGCTACGATATTATGAAAATTATATGCATGCATCGACTCAACGACTTCATGGACGGTATTCAACCCAATCGGTGTATGGAATCTTCCCCAACTGTTGTCTGTGGGATGGTGGACAAACGCACCATTGAAGTTGACGATGGGTGTCTTTAAACCGAGCTGTCTATAATAAGGTTCACTTGAGCGGTAAGGACGGCCGGTGGCGATCATTACCTGGTGCCCCTTTTCCATTGCTTTGGCCAATACCATTTCGGTCTTTTCTGAGATGACTTTTTGATCTGTCAGCAGCGTTCCGTCCAGATCAAGTACGATTAAATGCTGTTTCATTTAAACCGTCTCCTTTCTATCTATATACAGTTTAGCGATAACAGCAAGGGTTAGTCAAAAAATCTTGAGTTCAGGCCATTCGAATAAAATCCTGAAAAAGATCATATCATATGAAAAATCGGCTGATTATTGGTAGGATTAGATAAAAAGGAGGGATGCAGCAAGTGAAAATCATTCATGAATTATGGGAAAACATACCGTTGCTGCATGTGGTTCCAGACGACGCGGAAGGCAAGAAACTTCCGACAGTTATTTTTCTTCATGGCCATATGAGCGCAAAAGAGCATAATCTCCATTATGCCTACCAATTGGCCGGGAAAGGAATTCGTGTATTATTGCCGGATGCACATCTGCACGGTGAGCGGGAAGAGGGGCAGGACGCGATCCAGATGAGTCTCCGTTTCTGGGAAATCGTTTTGACTTCTATAGAGGAAATCGGGAACATACATAGAATGGCAGAGGAAAAACAATTAGTGGAAGGTGAACCCGCGGTCGCAGGAACTTCTATGGGAGGGATCACCACGCTCGGCGCATTGACAGTCCATCCGTGGATTTCCACTGCCGCAATCATGATGGGATCAGCAAGTTATGTCGATCTTGCAAGCGCGCAGATGAGCCAGTTTGAATCACGCGGGTTCACCTTGCCGATTACTCCAGAGGAACGTGCCGGTATGCTGCGGACACTTGCTCAGTTCGACGGCACAAAAAAAATAGATTCCTATGCAAAACGTCCATTATTCTTCTGGCACGGGGAACAGGATATCATTGTGCCGTTTGCTCCGACTTTTGATTTTTATAAAAAATTGGAAGCGGCTTATGGAGAAGAGGCGGAGGAAAAACTCCGGTTCATCCGAGAAAAGGAAACAGGACACGCTGTAAGTCGACCGGGAATGCTCGCTGCGACCGAATGGCTGGCTGATCATTTAAAGAAATAAGCGTGTCAATTTCATTTCAGCCGAAAATTTGTTAAGATGGCACTAACAGTAAAGAAGGAGGGATCGTCATGGATCAAGATATGAAAGACAGTATGATGGGAGCACTCGAAACAGTAATTGACCCTGAGCTGGGTGTCGATATCGTCAACCTGGGCCTTGTATATGATGTCGAATTGTCAGAAGACGGATTTGCAGTGGTTACAATGACTTTAACTTCAATGGGATGCCCAATGGGACCTCAAATTGTTCAAATGGTTAAACAAGCATTATATGAATTGCCTGAAGTGGAGGAAGTCGATGTTAAAATCGTCTGGCAGCCGGTCTGGGGCAAGGAACATATGTCGAGATACGCTAAAATGGCGCTCGGCGTCAGATAAATGGGCCAAAACCTTTTCGGAATCGAATTTCCGAAAAGGTTTTTTTCATGGGCGGCGAAAGTTGCGCAGAAGGAGGATATTACTTATAATATAATTAGTCAAAAAAGGTCAAAGAAATGTAGGAGGGAATCCTTTGGTTCAATTCAATACAAACAATGAAGAACAAAAATCTCCTTTGGAACAATATGGACGCAATATGGTTGAGCAGGCCCAATCAGGAAAAGCCGATCCAGTGATTGGCCGTGATGAAGAAATCAGGAATGTCATCCGCATCCTGTCACGTAAAACCAAAAATAATCCGGTGCTGATCGGTGAGCCCGGGGTTGGTAAAACAGCGATTGTCGAAGGGCTGGCGCAACGGATTGTCCGTAATGATGTGCCGGAAGGCCTGAAAGACCGCATCATTTATGAACTCGATATGAGTGCGTTGATTGCGGGAGCAAAATATCGGGGAGAGTTTGAAGAGCGCTTGAAAGCGGTGCTGAAGCAGGTGAAGGATTCGGAGGGCCAGATCATCCTGTTCATCGATGAAATCCATACCATCGTCGGAGCCGGAAAAACCGAAGGCGCGATGGATGCCGGGAATATGCTGAAACCGATGCTCGCGCGCGGGGAATTGTATTGCATCGGAGCGACTACACTTGATGAATACCGCATGCATATCGAAAAAGACCCTGCTCTTGAACGGAGATTCCAGCAGGTGCTGGTCCGTGAACCGTCGGTCGAAGATACCGTATCGATCCTGCGCGGATTGAAAGAGCGATTCGAACTGCACCATGCAGTCCGTATCCATGACCGCGCGATTGTGGCAGCAGCGGCTATGTCAGACCGCTATATCACGGAGCGCTTCCTGCCGGATAAAGCCATCGATCTGATCGATGAAGCCTGTGCCATGATCCGTACGGAAATCGATTCGATGCCACAGGAACTTGATCAGGTGACGCGCCGGCTCATGCAATTGGAAATCGAGGAACAGGCATTGACGAAAGAAAAAGACGCGGCCAGCCAATCGCGGCTGGAAACATTGCGTGATGAGATCAAAGAGTTAAAAGATTCTTCTTCCGGAATGAAAAATCAATGGGAAGAAGAAAAGGCAGCTTTGAAAAAAATCCAGGAAAAGCGTGAGCAGCTTGGTGAATTGCGCCATAAGCTGGAAGAGGCAGAAAACAATTATGATTTGAATGCAGCGGCTGTGCTTCGCCATGGCCAAATACCCGAACTCGAAAAAGAAGTGGCTGGCCTTGAAAAAGAGCTTGCAGCAGGAGGCGCCCAGCGCTTGCTGCGGGAAGAAGTGACCGAAGAAGAAATTGCAGGGATCGTAGCGCGGTGGACTGGAATACCGGTGACGAAGCTGGTGGAAGGTGAACGTGAAAAGTTATTGCGGCTTGATGACACACTTAAAGAGAGGGTGATTGGACAGGATAAAGCTGTCGCCCTTGTTACAGAAGCTGTCTGGCGTGCGCGTGCAGGCATAAAAGATGAACAGAAGCCGATTGGTTCATTCATATTCCTGGGCCCTACAGGTGTCGGAAAAACAGAACTGGCGAAATCCTTAGCTGCAAACCTGTTCGACTCGGAAGATCATTTTATCCGCATCGACATGTCGGAATATATGGAAAAACACAGTGTCTCCCGTCTGGTCGGAGCGCCTCCAGGCTATATCGGTTATGAGGAAGGCGGTCAATTGACGGAAGCTGTCCGAAGAAACCCTTATTCGGTTGTGCTGCTGGATGAAATCGAAAAAGCCCATCCGGATGTCGCGAATATACTATTGCAGATTCTCGACGATGGACGCATCACCGACAGCCAGGGAAGACTTGTCAACTTCTCGAATACCGTCGTCATTATGACGTCGAATATCGGTTCTGCGCATATACAGTCGAATAGCGATGAACATGATATAGAAGATATCGTCATGATGGAACTGCGAAAACATTTCAAACCTGAACTGCTGAACCGGATAGACGACATCGTCATTTTCCACGCGCTCGATAATAGCCACTTCTACCATATAGCGAAGAAAATGATCAATGAATTGGCGCAACGCCTGCAGCAGCAGGACATCACGCTCGAAGTGGATGACTCAGTGATTCAATATGTCCTCGAGGCGGGGACAGATCCGTTATTCGGTGCGCGGCCGCTGAAAAGATTTATTCAGCGCGAGATTGAAACGCAGATTGCACGTGAACTGATCAAAAGTGAAATTATGCCGAATACAGTGATGCATCTTGAAATGGCAAAAGACAAACAATTGAAGATAACAAAAAAAGAAGCATAGGCCAAGGTGGCCAATGCTTCTTTTTTTTGAATTAATGCTTCTCCGGAGCTGGTGATTCCGGGATGATGGCACTGATGACGAAAACCAGGACGGATACAACGAGGGACATATATAATCCCGTCATAAGATTAAAATCTACGTTTTGAACTGCACTTACTACATAGTTCAGTGTTGTGATCAATAAAGCTGACCAGAAAAAAGTTCCGATAAATTGCATCTGTTTCACCTCTGCATAAAATGTCTAGATTAATCATAGCATAGCTTCGTGTTTCCAGAAAGAAAGTTTCCTCTTTATTGAAAGAATTTGTCCGAAATATGTCGGCTGCTTGAAATAAGAACTCCAATGACGTATTATTAATACCAGGTACTAAATCCATAAAAGTTTAGTGAAAAGAGGGAAAATATATGAATGCAGGCATAATTGGAATTGGACGATGCCTCCCCGATAAGATACTGACGAATTTTGAACTGGAGCAGCGTTTGGATACATCCGATGAATGGATCCGGACAATGACGGGAATTGAACAGCGCCGAATTGCGGAAGATGAGCAAAATACCTCCCACATGGCGCGTGAAGCGGCACGACAGGCTATTGCGGATGCCGGAATCGACCCTGCTGAAATCGGTTTGATCCTTGTCGCCACTGTTACTCCGGATCAGCCGTTTCCTTCTATATCATGCATGATCCAACAGGAAATCGGCGCAGTGAATGCCGCTGCGATGGATATATCGGCCGCCTGTACGGGTTTTATGTACGGCATGGCCACGGCTAAACAATTCATCGAATCGGATGTCTATAAATATGTATTGGTAATCGGAGTCGAAAAGCTTTCAAAAATCACAGACTGGGAAGACCGCAATACAGCCGTACTTTTCGGAGACGGAGCTGGAGCAGCGATTCTCGGGAAAGTCTCTGAAGGAAGAGGGATCCTGTCATTTGAACTGGGCGCTGACGGAAGTGGCGGTAAACACCTTTACCAGGAAGAATTCCTCGTAATGAACGGGCGTGAAGTTTTTAAGTTCGCCGTACGCCAGATGGGTGAATCAGCAGAAAATGTCATAAAAAAAGCTGGACTTGTGAAAGAGGAAGTTGATTTCCTGATCCCGCATCAGGCGAACATCCGCATAATGGAGGCATCCAGGCAGCGTCTGGAACTGCCGGTAGAAAAAATGTCCAAAACCATTCATAAATATGGCAACACATCAGCCGCTTCGATTCCGATCTCCCTCGTGGAAGATGTGGAAGAAGGCCGGATCAAAGACGGCGATGTGGTCGTCATGGTCGGATTTGGCGGAGGATTGACTTGGGGCGCCCTTGCAATGCGATGGGGCAAATAATCAGAAATGCGAAAGGAACGATTGGAATGGCGAATCGCCGTGTTGTAATTACAGGAATTGGAGCGGTCACACCGCTTGGAAACAATATTGAAACAACCTGGGAAGCCATCAAAGAGGGCAAGTCTGGCGTAGGACCCTTAACCAGATTAAATCCGGATGACTATTCAGCTAAAATTGCAGCAGAGATAAAAGATTTTTCCATCGAAGATTATATTGAGAAGAAAGAAGCCCGGAAAATGGATCGCTTTACACATTATGCGCTGGCAGCTTCCATCATGGCGATGAAGGATTCAGGTATTGAGCTCAGTGAAGAATCAGCTCTCAGAACCGGCGTATGGATCGGTTCCGGCATCGGCGGTATGGAAACGATCGAAAATCAGATGAATGTATTGAATACACGCGGCGTTCGCCGGATCAGCCCATTCCTGATTCCGATGATCATTCCTGATATGGCGTCCGGCCAGGTATCGATCTATTTTGGAGCTAAGGGCATCAACTCTTGTTCAGTGACCGCCTGTGCTTCAGGCACGAATTCAATCGGTGACGCTTTCCGCGTGATTCAGCGAGGAGATGCGGATGTCATGATCTCAGGAGGAGCTGAAGCGCCTATCACTCAATTATCCGTGGCTGGCTTCACGGCAAATACGGCACTTACAACCAATCCGGATGTCAATACTGCTTCTCGTCCATTTGATAAAAATCGTGATGGCTTTGTCGTCGGCGAAGGAGCGGGCATTGTCATCCTCGAAGAATATGAACAGGCGAAAGCACGCGGAGCCAAAATTTATGCGGAAATCGTCGGCTATGGTTCTACAGGGGATGCCCATCACATTACTGCTCCTGCACCAGGCGGCGAAGGAGCTGCCCGCGCCATGGATCAGGCTCTGCAGGATGCAGGCATCGATAAAACATTGATCGGCTATATCAATGCCCACGGGACGAGCACACCGTATAATGATTTATTTGAAACCACTGCAGTTAAAACTGTTTTTGGTGAACATGCCTATAAACTTGGCATGAGCTCCACTAAATCGATGACTGGGCATCTGCTGGGGGCGGCTGGCGGCATCGAAGCCATTTTCACAGCTCTTGCATTAAAAGAGGGCATCATGCCCCCAACGATAAATTATGAAACACCAGACGAAGAACTTGACCTGGATTATGTGCCGAATAAAGCACGAAAAGCTGATTTCAATTATGCGATGAGCAATTCATTAGGGTTTGGCGGACATAATGCATCCCTGGTCTTTAAAAAATATGAGTAAGAAAAAAGGTATCCTGCAATCAAAGCAGGATATCTTTTTTTTGATATTCTGTTAGATTTTCTCAGAAACAATACGAATAAATAAAAAATTATAAAAATTATATAGGTCTTGAAACCTTGTCGTCACAAGGATTTCTACTCTTAAATCATTTTAAATTGACAATAAATTTTTAAAATTTCAAAAAAGCCATTGATTATGTAATGTTTTTGTAATAAACTTTATGGAAGTTGAATTAACAGAAAAAAAAGAATCTTGAGGTGTTCGCATGACAGCAAAAAATATAACAGACAGATCAACACCCCTTCTACAGGTAGAGAACCTTCAAACAGGTTTTAAAATAGACGGTGACTTCTACAATGCAGTGGAAGGTGTTTCGTTTAACGTAAACCGTAAACAGATTGTTGGTGTAGTGGGAGAGTCAGGATGCGGCAAAAGCGTAATGTCACTTTCCATCATGCAGCTGCTGCCACAGGGAATCGGAAAGATCCGTGGCGGAGAAGTGAAATTCGAAGGACAGAACATATCAGAGCTATCAGATAAAAAGATGAATGAAATTCGTGGTAAAGATATTTCAATGATTTTCCAGGAACCGATGACATCCCTGAATCCAGTGTTCACCATCGGCTATCAGATCGAAGAAGTTATTTTGAACCATGAAAAGATCTCGAAAAAAGAAGCACGTCTCCGTTCAGTGTCATTGCTGAAAAGTGTAGGTATTCCACGGGCAGATAAAATCGTTGAGGAATATCCGCACCAATTATCAGGAGGTATGCGGCAGCGGGTCATGATCGCCATGGCGATCGCCTGCCAGCCGAAACTTCTGATTGCAGATGAGCCGACGACAGCACTTGACGTGACGGTCCAGGCGCAGATCCTGGATCTGATGAAAGGCATCCAGGAAGCAAATGACATGGCAATCATCCTGATTACTCACGATTTAGGCGTAGTTGCTGAAATCTGTGATGAAGTGCTTGTTATGTATGCGGGTAAAATCGTGGAAAGAGCGACTGTCGAGGAATTATTCAATAATCCAAAACATCCGTACACAGATCTTTTGATGAAGGCCATTCCGCGGATGGACGAAGATGTTGAAGTGCTGGCAACGATCGATGGTCTGGTTCCATCGGTCATGAATATGCCGCAAGTCGGCTGCCGGTTCGCTAACCGCTGCCCGGCGGCAATGCCCGAATGTCTGACAGTGACACCGCAACTTGGCGAAGTCGGGGTCAACCACGAAACTGCCTGCCTGCTTTATGAAAACAGCTGGCCGGCAGATGCCAAATCTCAAAGAGAAGGAGCGTCCATGGCATGACAACCAGAGACTTTATACAAGACAGAATTGACAGCCTCGAGAACCGGGACGTCCTCCTCGAGGTCCAGAATCTAAAAACATATTATCCCGTGACCGGCGGTTTTTTCAAAAGAACCATCGGGCACGTCAAAGCGGTAGATGATGTTTCATTCACCATCCGAAAAGGCGAGACACTCGGTCTTGTTGGTGAATCAGGCTGCGGTAAGTCGACGACCGGAAGAACCGTTCTCCGGCTGATGAAACCGACAGGCGGCAAAATCCTTTTTGAAGGAAAGGAAATCACGAAAGTTTCGGGATCGAAGCTCCAAAGAGCCCGCCGTGATTTCCAGATGGTTTTCCAGGATCCTTATGCTTCTCTCAATCCGATGCAGATGGTCGGCGATATCATCGCTGAACCGATTCTCAACTATGAGAAACGCGACAAGAAAGAGCTGGAGAAGGAAATAAAAGCTTTACTTACCAGGGTTGGACTGCCGGAAGCGGCATATTATAAATACGCTCATGAATTTTCTGGCGGCCAGCGTCAACGTATCGGGATTGCCCGTGCACTTGCGTTGAATCCAAAATTGATTGTGGCGGATGAGCCGGTTTCGGCACTCGATGTTTCCGTCCAGTCGCAAGTATTGAATCTGCTGAAAGAGTTGCAGATTGAATTCGATCTTACTTATCTGTTTATCGCACACGATCTCAGTGTCGTAAAACATATGAGTGATCGAATCGGAGTCATGTATTTGGGCAGCCTCGTAGAGGTTGCTTCAAATAGAGATTTGTACAAGGAGCCGTTGCATCCTTATACACAAGCCTTGATTTCTGCGATCCCGGAACCAAATACGGCGATCAAGAAAGAAAGAATTGTGCTGGAAGGGGATGTTCCAAGTCCGCAAAATCCTCCTACCGGCTGCCCGTTCCATACGCGGTGCCCGATGGCAATGGAGATCTGTTCGAAAGAAAAGCCTCCATTGAAAGAAGTGCGACCAGGACATCATGTAGCTTGCGTCTTGTATTAAATCAAAAAAAGTTATAGGGGGAAAATCATGAAGAAGAACAAATCGTTATTATGGCTTTTCGCTTTGATTCTCGTCCTGTCTGCATTCCTTGCAGCATGTGGCGGAGATGACGAAGAGGCGACACCAGCAGACACGGAAACAGAAACTGAAACAGAAACAGAAACAGAAGAAGAGGGCGATGGCGCAGCTGAAGGCGAGCCACAACAAGGCGGAACTTTAGTTTACGGTATCGATGCTCCACCTGAAGGATTATTCTCTTCTGCTTTCTACGGTATCGCTACTGATGCTGAAGTAATTGCTCTTTTCGATGAGCCGCTTATCGACTACAACGAAAACTTGGAGCCAGTTCCAAACGTAGCTTCATGGGAAACTGAAGACAATAAAGTCTTTAACTTCACATTCGAAGAAGGCGTAAAATGGCATAACGGCGAAGAACTTACAGTAAATGACTGGGTTTTCGCACTTGAAACAATCGCTGATCCGGATTATGACGGTCCCCGTTATACGAACGTTCAAACAATCGAAGGCGCTGAAGCATTCCGCGCTGGAGAAGCAGATTCCATCTCAGGGATCGAAGTTGTTAGCGATTATGAAATCACGATCACTTTTGATGAAGCACGTGTAAACAACTTGACTAACCTTTGGGCTTACCCGCTTCCAGAAGCAGCTATGGGCGATATCCCTGTAGCAGAAATGTCAGCTTCTGAGTTTGTAATCACAAACCCAATCGGAATCGGGCCTTTCAAAGTTGATAAAATTGTACAAGGTGAATCTGTAGAATTCTCTAAAAACGAAGACTATTGGAATGGCGATGTAAATCTTGACAAAATCGTCTTGCGCGTAGTTGACAACTCTTCTGTTGTTGGTGCTTTGCAAAACGGTGACATCGACATGATCTCGCTTCAGCCAGTATCTGGTCCAGAAGTTGAGCCATTGGAAAACGTTGAAATCACAACATATCCTGGCCTTTCTTACTACTATGTAGGATTCAAGCTTGGTAAATTCGACAACGCAACACAAACGATCTCTGAAGAACTTCCAAAATATCAGGACAAACAGCTTCGTCAGGCTATGATGTACGCTCTTAACCGTCAGGAATGGGTTGACGCATTCTTCTTCGGTTATGCAAACGTAGTAAACGCTCCAGTACCAAGCTCTCACTGGAACTCTGCTGATGACAGCGAATTGAACACGTACGAATACGATCCAGAAAAAGCGATGGAATTGCTTGATGAAGCTGGTTACGTAGATACAAACGATGACGGTTTCCGTGAAGATCCAAATGGTGAAGAATTTGTTGTTAAATTCTCTCACTATGCTACTGGTAACCCAACGTTCGAATCTCGTGCACAAGCTATCACTCAATACTTCGAAGAAGTCGGACTTAAATCCGAACTTGAAATGGTAGAAGTTAACTTGTACTATGACATGATTGAAAAAGATGATCCATCAATCGAAACATTCTTCGGCGGATGGGGAACTGGCGCAGATCCGGATCCATCAGGACTTTGGAAATCTGACCAGCTTTGGAACTACCCTCGTTACAACAACCCTGAATCGGATCAATTGCTTGACGATGCTTTGAACATTGACATCGTTGGTACTGATCAGGACAAACGTGCTGAATTGTACATCGAATGGCAAAAAATTGTCAACGAAGATCTTCCAATGCTTTACATTGCAGAGCTTGAAGAAATCGTTGCTTTGAACAAACGCGTTGGCGGAATTGAATTTGACGTTTCTGGTCAAAACAACCCGGCTGAGTGGTTCGTAACTGAATAATACCAGTACCAAACCTTCAACGATGGGCTGATTACAGCCCATCGTTGAAAAATTATATAAGGCTCTTATGCACGGTAAGGGACGTTTGGCACAAATTACTCTTACCGTGCCGAAGAGTGCAGCAGAGAACTTTACAGACAAGGAGAGTATATATGTTAAAATATTCAATCAGAAGATTACTTGGAATGATTCCTATGCTCATCCTTATTTCCATAGTGGTTTTTACATTGGCAAAACTTATGCCTGGTGATTCGTTGAGCGGTGAAATCGATCCGAATAACACAAACCCTGAGTATATTGCGGAAATGAGAGAAAAGCTTGGCTATAACGATCCATTGCCTGTTCAATATTTTAATTGGATCACTGGCTTTGTACAGGGGGATTTCGGTAAGTCCACAAAATACAAGAGACCGGTATTTGATGTAATTATGGAGAAAATTCCCAATACATTATTCCTGGGAATCATGTCTTTGATCATTACATATATTCTGGCCTTCATGATGGGGATGTATTCCGGGCGAAAACCTTATACACTCGGTGATAATGCCATTGCCGGCATAAACTATATCATGCTCGCTATTCCTTCATTTGTAGCTGCTGTGTTCGCTATCTATTTCTTCGCTTTCAACCTGAACTGGTTCCCATTCGGTGGTTCAGTGGACATCCTGGTAGAAACGGGATCGGCTGAATATTACTTGAGCAGACTGCACCATGTGCTCTTGCCGGCACTTGTCCTTGGAGCGATGAGTACGGCGTCGTATACCCAATTCCTGCGTAATGATATCATTGAAAACTCGCGTAAGGATTTCGTACGTACAGCCAGAGCAAAAGGGACGCCGATTAAAAAGATTTACAATGTCCACATTTTGCGTAACTCAATCATTCCTTTGGTGACATTCCTTGGATTTGATTTTGCTGCGTTAATCGGTGGAGCTATCATTACTGAAACGATATTTACATACCCTGGCATCGGGATGCTGTTCCTGGATTCAGTAAACGTTCGTGATTATCCGACATTGATGGCTTTAACAATGCTTTTGTCATTCCTGACATTGGCAGGGAATTTAATCGCAGACTTACTGTATGGAATCGTGGATCCACGAATCCGTCTGGAATAGGAGGAAGCAGAAATGGCATCATCTAATACAATAACCCAACAGCAGAAGCCGGAACGCAGCTTGTCTCCGTGGCAGATTGCGCGCAGGAAGTTCCTAAGAAATAAATTGGCAATGATCAGTACAGTGTTTATCATTATCGTAACGGCATTATCTTTTGCAGCACCATTTCTCGCACCATTCTTATCACCGCTTCCGGATGTGGCGCGGGTCAATATCGGTTCAATGAATATTCCACCGAACAGTGAGCATATACTCGGGACGGATAAAAGTGGACGTGATGTATTAACCAGATTGTTCTACGGTGGCAGGATTTCATTATTGGTAGGCTTCAGTGCTACATTAATGGTAATTACACTGGGGACATTGGTCGGCTCCATCGCTGGTTTCTTCGGTGGATTTGTCGACAATATCTTGATGAGATTCACGGATTTTGTCCTGAACTTCCCATTCCTGGTATTTGTTATCGTTTTGAATACGATTCTGCGCGATACGATCGACGGAGTATCCGTATTGATCATCGTTATCGGTGTTCTTAGCTGGGGTGGCGTTGCCCGTCTTGTACGAAGCAAGGTATTGGCGGAAAAAGAGAACGAGTATGTTCTTGCAGCATTATCGATCGGCTGTTCACCATTGAAAGTTATCCGCAAACATCTATTGCCTAACGTTATGTCAACCATCATCGTTCAGGCGACGTTGATCTTTGCAAGTATGATTGTAGTGGAATCAGCCTTAAGTTACCTGGGCTTCGGGGTTCCGCAATCCGTTCCGAGCTGGGGCAATATGCTGTCTTCAGCAAACGAACCGGATGTCCTTCAAGGCAAGCCATGGATCTGGATGCCACCCGCATTGGTTCTGACATGCACAATCCTTTCCATCAACTTTATCGGTGAAGGTTTGAAAGATGCTATGAACCCAAAATCATTGAGATAATAAAAAAGTTCCGCACATTTACTTGTGCGGAACTTTTTTCTATTCAGCGCTTTCTGCCAAGCCCCATCGCATTTTCCATCTTATTCAGCGTTTTGTTTGCCAATACCGATGCTTTTTCGGCACCTTCATCCAAAATGCGGTCAAGCTCGTCTGATTTCAACAGCTGGGCGTAGCGTTCCTGGATCGGAGCAAGGTGTTCGGTCACAGCTTTGGCAACTGAGGCCTTGAAATCCCCGTATCCTTTCCCTTCGTATTTTGCAACCAACTCTTCAATCGATTCACCGGTCAAAGCTGCTTCGATCGTCAGCAGGTTAGAGACACCCGGTTTGTTTACGGGGTCGAATCGAACTATCCCTTCTGAATCCGTAACTGCACTCTTGATTTTCTTCTCGATTGTTTTCAGATCATCAAGCAAGGTGATGATGGCTTTTTTATTGTCATCCGATTTACTCATTTTTTTCGTCGGATCCTGCAGTGACATGATGCGTGCCCCGTGTTTCGGGATACGGATCTCAGGGATCGTCAGCACATCATTGTATTTCTTATTGAATCGTTCGGCAAGGTCACGAGTCAGCTCGATATGCTGTTTCTGGTCATCACCGACAGGAACGATATTTGTCTGATAAAGCAGGATGTCCGCTGCCATCAACGGCGGGTAAGTCAGAAGGCCGGCAGAGACGGAGATATTCTTCTGGGATTTGTCTTTATACTGGGTCATCCGTTCAAGTTCACCGATGGTGGCAATACACTGGAGCATCCAGCCGGCCTGAGCGTGAGCAGGAACCTCTGATTGAATGAACAGCGTCACTTTATCGGGATCGATGCCGACTGCCAGATAAAGTGCGGCCAGCGCTTTAATGTTTTTACGAAGTTCCAGCCGGTCTTGCGGCATGGTGATTGCATGCTGATCGACGATGCAGAAAATGCAGTCGTATTCGTCCTGAAGCTCTGTGAATTGTTTGAACGCCCCAATGTAATTTCCAAGTGTTACCGTACCTGTAGGCTGAACGCCTGAGAAAATTCTGTTCATCTGTATTTTCCTCCTCATAATAAAAAAAACACAGCATGCATCCCTGCGAAGGGACGAAGCTGTGTTTCCGTGGTACCACCCTAGTTGCCGTTTAAGGCCACTCTTCTTCTATAACGTGAAGATGACGGAACAAGCTACTCGAAGTTCACCCGTTCAGCTCGAAAGCCCATTCAATGAATCCCTCTGCCTGTTTCCACCAGCCACAGACTCTCTATTATAGAAGGAACTCCATTTACTCTTCTTTCTCATCGCTTACTATATTGTTTTCATTATAGTATAAGCTGGAAACGAATTGCAATATTACGATTCATAAATAACGAGTGAAATGCCCATCAGCAAAATGGTCACAACTCCAATCAGAAGGAGGGGGACGGCGGAAAAGGGAATAATTTCAGAAGGCAGGCGCATTTCATCGTCTTCCAATGTCGTTTTCTTTTGGAAGAACTTCCTCATACTCACGGTAAAGATATCAAACGCCCCAGTCTGGACTACGAATATCCAGGCTCCGATAAACACCAGTACGCCACCGTATACAAATGATGTATTAATATACGATAAAAGCGACAAGTTTTCCGGACGGATTAAGATCGTCAGAAAAATTGCTAACTGGACTATTAGGATCCATATAAATGTTTTTTTCAAGTTGACACTCTCCTCTTGTTGATTGTAAAAGGAATTCAAAAAAAAATCAAAAAATATTGAAGTTTTTTTAAAAATGTTAATCGCTTACAAACTTAATATTCGCGCCATTTCCGCTGTAATATTTGTCATGATTTTAATATAAAGTTTTCTGACATTTAAAAAAACACTGTACAAGCCTTCTAGAATATGTATAATAAACAGTGTACCAATTTTTCAGAAAATTTAAGGGGGACAACTAAGTGAAGAACAGCAAGTTATTTTGGCTACTAGGCCTTGTTCTTGTTCTAGGCATGTTTCTAGCTGCATGTGGCGGCGGAGACGAAGCTGAGGAAGAAGGAACAGACACACCGACAGAGACAGAAACTCCTGCAGAAGGTGAAGGAGAATCAGAAGGAACTGAAACAGCAGGCGAGCCTGATGCTGAGCAAGTTCTTAACCTTGTTGAAAGCGCGGATATCCCAACAATGGATTCAGCAATCGCTGAAGACGCTGTAGCTTTCAATATCTTGAACAACGTTAACGAAGGTTTATTCCGTCTTAACGAAGAAAACGTAGCGATCCCTGCTTTAGCTGAAGGCGAGCCGGAAATCTCTGAAGATGGCTTGACTTACACATTCAAATTGCGTGATGCTAACTGGTCTGATGGTACACCAATCACAGCAAATGATTTCGTATTTTCATGGCAGCGTGCTCTTGACCCTGCTGTAGGATCACCTTATGGTCCATATATGATGGCCGGCACAATCGCTGGTGCTACTGAAGTATCTGAAGGCGCAGACCCATCTACACTTGGAGTTGTTGCTGAAGATGACAAAACTCTAGTGGTAACACTTGAGCGTCCGACTCCTTACTTCATGTCATTGATGGCGTTCGGAACTTTCTACCCGCAAAATGAAGAATTCGTAACTGCTCAAGGAGCAGATTACGCACAGACTTCTGAAAACCTTCTTTATAATGGACCGTTTGTATTGTCAAACTGGGACATTACACAAGGTGGCGGCTGGACAATGGAGAAAAACCCAGAGTATTGGGATGCAGAAACAGTTACTCTTGAAACAATCAACGTAAGTGTAGTAAAAGAAACAGCTACTGCTATCAACTCATATGACACTGGCGACATCGACCGTGCAGGTCTTTCTGCAGAGTACGCTTTGCAGCGCGGTGAAGATCCAGACGTTGTTAAAGAACTTGAACCAACATTGTTCTACTTGAAATTTAACCAAGAACGTAACGGTGAAGAAACACCACTTGCAAACGTAAACATCCGTAAAGCACTTTCTATGGCTTTCAACAAACAAGATTTGGTTGATGTAGTATTGGCTAACGGTTCACTACCTGCAAACTATTTGGTACCAACTGAGTTCGCATTCACTGAAAATGGAGAAGATTTCCGCGAAGTAAATGGCGACTTGACTGAATTCAATGCAGAACAAGCTAAAGAATTCTGGGCTACTGGTCTAGAAGAAATTGGCGAAACAGAAGTGACTCTTGAGTTGCTTGGAGGCGACAGCGAACTTGCTGGTAAAATGGACGCTTACTTGAAAGATCAAATGGAAACTAACCTTGAAGGTTTGACTGTAAACCTTAAAGCTGTACCATTTGCAGTTCGTCTTGAACTTGATGAATCACAGGACTACGACATCCAAAACTCTGGCTGGGGCCCTGACTTCCAGGATCCAATGACATTCATCGACTTGTTCGTTACTGGATCTTCTCATAACTTGATGTCTTATTCTAACGAAGAATTCGACAGCTTGGTTGAGCAGGCTAAAGGCGAATTGGCTACAGATTTGGAAGGGCGCTGGCAGGCAATGGCTGACGCTGAAAGAATCCTGATTGAAGAAGATGCAGCAATCGCACCGATTTATCAGCGCGGTTTGATGTCACTTCAAAAACCATATGTAAAAAATATCATTTCTCACCCATTCGGTGGAGATTATAGCTACAAATGGGCTTACATTTCAGGTAAAGAGTAAGACAACTTAATGTCACTGGAGTAAAAAGAATAGCAAGAGAGTATATCGATACTTCGGTTTGATATACTCTCTTTTCTAATGCAGGAAAGTTCACCGAAAATTTTCCCTTTTCTGCTAAATTTGAAAGTAAAAGTTTTAGTTTTCTTTGGAAAATTAAGCTTATATAATAGAATTATTCTATTTTGGAGGTGCACCATGGCACGATATATCGGTAAAAGAATGTTTTATATGTTAATTACGTTAATCCTGATTGCCACTTTTACATTTTTCCTAATGAAAATATTACCTGGTTCCCCTATTGCTTCCGCAGATAGATTATCTCCTGAACAAAGGGCAATCGTTGAAGCTTCTTACGGTCTTGATCGCCCCCTTCCGGTTCAATATTTTGACTACATGTTCGGTTTGGTGCAAGGAGATCTGGGAGTCTCCATCAACCAGTTTAAAGGTGCCCCTGTTACGGATATCATCCTTAACCGTATCGGACCTTCAGCGCAAATCGGATTCCAGGGTATGCTATTCGGCACCATAATCGGAATCTTGTTTGGAATGATCGCAGCCGTCAAGCAGAACAGCTGGATAGATTACACCAGTACGACTGTGGCGATCATAGGTATATCGATACCATCCTTCGTATTCGCTTCACTGCTCCAATATTGGCTGGCGGTGGAATGGCAGCTCTTCCCAGTAGCTTTCTGGAAAGATGGATTCATGTCCAGTGTCTTGCCGTCGTTGGCGTTAGCAATGTTCCCGTTAGCTACTGCAGCACGTTTCATCCGTTCAGAAATGATCGAAGTGCTGGGTTCCGATTACATTACGCTGGCAAAAGCTAAAGGGGCCAGCGGTTCTGAAATCGCATTCAAACATGCTTTCCGAAATGCATTGATCCCATTGATCACGGTTCTTGGACCGATGGCGGTCAGCATTTTGACAGGATCACTTGTTGTGGAACAGATTTTCGCGATTCCAGGGATTGGTGAGCAATTTGTCACTTCAATCATCGTTCAGGATTTCTCGATCATCATGGGTACAACGATGTTCTTCTCAATCTTTTTGATCCTGGTAATTCTATTAGTGGATATTTTGTACGGTGTAATTGATCCTCGTATCCGTCTTTCAGGAGGTAAGAATTAATGACCCAAAATCATGAAAAATTGCCTCAAGGATCTTTTGAAAGAATTCCAAGAGATACCAAGCAGGCAGAACGTATTTCTAAACCCAGTGTCAGCTTCTGGCAAGATGCATGGCGCAGACTTCGGAAAAATAAAGGAGCCATCTTCAGTATCATCCTATTCGGATTGATCGTAATCATGTCTCTATTGGGGCCAATCATCAGCCCTTATGAACCAAATGCTCAGACAATCACGCATGCCAACCTTCCACCAAAAATTCCGGTGATTGAAAAACTGGGAATCTTTGACGGTGTCGGTGAACTTGGCGGTAAAGAAGTGGATCTGTATGAACTAAAAAATGTCGATCAGAATTATTGGTTCGGAACTGACGGCCTCGGCCGTGATATGTTCTCCCGTGTCTGGAAAGGTACTCAGGTTTCCCTGTTCATCGCTTTTGCTGCAGCAGCAATTGATATGGTGATCGGGGTAGTCTATGGGGGGATTTCAGGATACTTTGGCGGCCGTGTGGATGATGTCATGCAGCGGATCGTCGAGATCCTTTCAGGTATTCCAAACCTGGTAGTGGTTATTCTATTCATCATGATCATGGACCCAGGGATACTCGCCATCATCATCGCACTGACCATAACCGGTTGGACCGGTATGTCACGGGTAGTGCGTGGCCAGGTTCTGAAATATAAAAATCAGGAATTCGTTCTGGCAGCCCGCACATTAGGTGCTTCTGACGGACGGATTATCTGGAAACATCTGATGCCAAACGTTTTAGGTGTCATCATCATCAATACAATGTTCACGATTCCTGGAGCTATTTTCTTCGAAGCATTCCTGAGTTTCATCGGACTTGGTTTGCAGGCTCCGGATGCTTCACTTGGAACACTCATCAATGATGGGTATAAATTGATCCAGTATCAGCCGCATATCTTAGCGATTCCTGCATTTGTATTGAGTTTAATCATGATTTCATTTAACTTGATCGGTGATGGACTCCGCGATGCGCTCGATCCTAAGATGAAAGATTAAGGAGGAAAGCCGAAAATGGAGAAAATTCTACAGATAAAAGACCTCGAACTTTCCTTTAATACTTTTGGCGGGGAAGTTAAAGCAATTCGAGGTGTAAATTTCGATCTATATAAAGGTGAAACTCTGGCAATCGTTGGGGAATCAGGTTCCGGTAAATCCGTAACTTCTAAATCCATCATGCGTTTATTGCCTGAAAGTTCAGCTGAATTTAAAAACGGGGAAATTCTTTTTGGCGGCAAAGACCTGACCAAATTGTCCGATAAAGAGATGCAGAAAATCCGCGGAAAAGAGATTTCAATGATTTTCCAGGATCCGATGACTTCTTTGAATCCGACTATGCCGATAGGCAAGCAGATTACTGAACCGTTATTGAAGCACCAGAAAATCAGTAAACCGGAAGCGCGCAAAGTGGCAATCGACCTTTTGCGCCTTGTCGGAATGCCGAAACCGGAACTTCGCATGAAACAGTATCCGCACCAATTTTCCGGGGGACAGCGCCAGCGTATCGTTATCGCGATTTCACTTGCCTGCAACCCGCAAATTCTGATTGCGGATGAGCCGACAACAGCTCTTGATGTAACGATTCAGGCGCAGATTCTGGAATTGATGAAAGATCTGCAAAAGAAAATCGATACTTCCATCATCTTCATCACACACGACCTTGGTGTTGTAGCAAACGTGGCAGACCGGGTAGCCGTCATGTATGGCGGGAAAATCGTTGAGATCGGAACAGTGGATGAAATTTTCTACAATCCACAGCATCCTTATACTTGGGGTCTCCTAAGCTCGATGCCATCACTTGATACTGACGAATCAAAACTATATACGATTCCTGGAACACCACCAGATCTTTTGGATCCTCCAAAAGGAGATGCATTTGCACTTCGCAGTGAATATGCGATGAAGATCGATATGGAGATGGATGCACCATTTTTCAAAATCAGCGACACGCATAAAGCGGCTACATGGCTGCTGCATCCGGATGCTCCTCAAGTTGAGCCTCCGCTAAGTGTCATTGAAAGAATGAAAAAGTTCCCGGGAAGCCGCTATTATGAAGGGAGCGCAAATTGATGGCTGAGAAATTACTTGAAATCAAAAATTTGAAACAGCATTTCAATGTCGGCAAAGCAAACGAAGTAAAAGCAGTCGACGGCATCTCTTTTGATATTTACAAAGGAGAAACTCTTGGCCTTGTTGGAGAGTCGGGATGTGGCAAGTCCACAACCGGCCGTTCCATCATCCGCTTGTATGATGCCACTGATGGCGAAGTATTATATGAAGGCGAAAGCGTACATGGCAAGAAGTCGAAAAAGGAATTGAAGAAATTCAACCGCAAAATGCAGATGATTTTCCAGGATCCCTATGCTTCATTGAACCAGCGGATGAAAGTCATGGATATTATTGCTGAAGGCATTGATATCCATGGTCTGGCGAAAGATGCAAAAGAACGCGAACAAATGGTTTTTGACCTGTTGAAAACTGTCGGCTTGAACAAAGAACACGCTAACCGTTATCCACACGAATTCTCGGGTGGACAGCGCCAGCGTTTAGGGATTGCCCGCGCACTGGCTGTAGACCCGGATTTCATCATTGCTGATGAGCCGATCTCGGCACTGGATGTTTCCATCCAGGCGCAGGTAGTAAACCTGCTGAAAGAACTGCAGGAAGAAAAAGGCCTGACGTATCTTTTTATCGCCCATGACCTTTCGATGGTTAAATACATTTCAGACCGTATCGGCGTTATGTACTTTGGCAGAATGGTGGAACTGGCACCAGCTGAAGATCTTTACAATAATCCGATGCATCCATATACTCAATCCCTGCTTTCAGCCATTCCGCTTCCAGACCCGAATTACGAACGCAACCGCGTGCGTAAATCATATGATCCTGCTTCCCATAATTATGCGGAAGGCGAGGATGTCCGGATGAGAGAAGTTTCTCCAGGGCATTTCGTGGATTGCTCTGAACGTGAATTTGAAGCTTTGAAAGCTGGTATTATAAAAGGATAGGAAATGGCAATGCCACTTAGTGGCATTGCCATTTTTTTGTTTCATTTTGTCAAAATGATGATAAAATAGAAGGAGAAAGACAACTGAGAGGGTGTAATCGCGAATATGAAGAAATTTAAGATGGCTGCAGCAACGGCTTTGCTTTTTAGTGGGCTGGCAACTGGGACGGCACTCGCTGCAGAGGAACAGGCACAGGATTTTACCACACGTACATATAATGCTGTAGAAATTCCATCGGAAGTTCTGGCAAGCTCACAATTATTCAAGTACAGCTCAGGTTTGAATTTTGAATACCCTGATGCAGTCCGTGGAATTTTCGTTACCGGGCATTCAGCAGGAGGGGCGCGTTTTGAAAGTCTTATCGATTTGATCGGCAGTTCAGATTTGAATGCCATGGTCATTGATATCAAAGAAGATTTCGGCTATATGACTTACGTACCGGAAGAAGGATCGAAACTGGCGGAATATGAAATCGGGCAACCCTATATCAAAGACCCGCGTGCAATGCTGGAGCGTTTGGAACAGGAACAGATTTATCCGATCGCCCGGGTTGTCGTCTTTAAGGATTCGGCACTCGCCGAAAGAAAACCGGAATGGTCATTCGTGGATGGCGGGGCCATCTGGAAGAACGGCAGAGGTGAATCTTTCGTCAATCCTTACATGCAGGAAGTTTGGGATTATAATGTAGAAATTGCAATTGAAGCAGCAAAAATGGGCTTCAAGGAAATCCAATTCGACTATGTGCGTTTCCCGGAAGGATTTGAGAACCGTGCGGATACGCTTCAATATTCAAAAGGTGAATATGGCGGAGATGAATATGACGGCACACAGAGCCGTGTAGCGGCCGTTACCGATTTCGTGGCATATGCCCGAGAGCAGCTGGAACCGTATGACGTAGATGTATCTGTCGATATTTTTGGCTATTCCGCTACTTTACCGGAGGCACCAGGCATCGGGCAGAACTTCTCGATGATTTCCGAAAACGTGGACGTCATTTCTTCGATGATCTACCCAAGCCACTGGACATCTTACTTCGGTATTGCAAAACCCGATTTGGAACCCTATAACTTAGTGGCAGAGTATTCAAAAGTTGAAAATGCAAAACTCGCTGAACTTGAGAATCCTCCGGTATCACGGCCATGGCTGCAGGACTTTACAGCTTCCTATCTGGGTGCAGGTAATTATCTGAGATACGGCAAAGCTGAAGTGGAAGCGCAGATAAAGGCGTTGAATGATAACGGCATCGACGAGTTCCTGCTTTGGAATGCCGGCAATTCCTATACACCAGGGGTAGACTATACGCCATTGGATTAAATCGGGAAGAGACTGATTTTTTTATCAGTCTCTTTTTTTATGGAACTTTCCAGTCTTTGAAACGTACTATATAATAGAAAGATTATTTTCAAGGAGTAAAATCTAATTGAGAATATTATTTTTTATATATTGGGTTTAACTGTTAAAAGGAACGGGTAAAATTAGGATATAGAAATTAATAGAAAAGACCAATTATAGCCATAATGTGACAAGTATACAGCATATTTTCTATAAATATGCGATTTCTATATTCAAAGAAAGATAGATATTGTATAATGATTGTAAAGCTTCTAAATTATATTCATTCTAATTTAGTAACAGCAAACGAAATTCCCCTAATCCGAAAGGAAGTGTTCAATTATGATGGTTACGCTATTTACTTCCCCAAGCTGTACGTCATGCCGAAAAGCTAAAGCGTGGTTGGAAGAACATGATATTCCATATACAGAACGCAATATTTTCTCTGAACCTTTGACAATCAGTGAGATAAAAGAAATATTACGTATGACTGAAGATGGCACAGATGAAATCATCTCTACCCGTTCTAAAATCTTCCAGAAGTTGAATGTTGACGTGGAAAGCCTTCCACTGCAACGTCTATACGAATTGATCCAGGAACATCCTGGTTTATTGCGCCGGCCAATCATCATGGACGAAAAAAGACTCCAAGTCGGTTATAACGAAGATGAAATCCGCCGGTTCCTACCTCGTAAAGTGAGAGCATATCAATTGCTTGAAGCACAGCGAATGGTGAACTGAAAATAAGCTGAAAGCTGTCCGGCCTTTATGTCAATTCATAATGGATCTGTGGCAGCTTTTCTCTATTCATTTGTATTAAAAGTCTTGCAATTCTAACTTATTTGGACTACACTCGTAAATAATTATCTGCCCTTGGATTTTTGGCATCAAGCATTTACTTTCTCATATAGTTCAAAACGCGATATAATAAGTAGAGCAACACACCGCACGGCTTATGAGGAAGATCCTCTGGTCCAATTCGAAAGGAGAGGTGTAAAATGGAAATAGAACGCATTAATGACAACACAGTAAAATTTTACATTTCCTATCTCGACGTTGAAGAACGTGGGTTCAGCCGTGACGAAATATGGTTTAACAGAGATAAAAGTGAAGAGCTTTTCTGGGAAATGATGGATGAAGTCAATGAAGAAGCAGAATTTGTCATGGAAGGCCCACTTTGGATTCAAGTGCAGGCACTGGATAAAGGGCTGGAAGTGACAGTTACACGTGCCCAACTTACAAAAGACGGCCAAAAACTGGATATGCCGGATGATATAGAAGAGCGCCGCAAAATGTTCAGCAGCGATGATGCAGCAGGAGAAACGGATTTTGATGAGTTTGAACCTGTCTTCAATGAACCGGATACAAAATCCTTGCAGTACAGTTTTGTATTCTCTGAAGTTGACGAACTGATTCCGTTATCACGCCGCCTGCAGTATGTGCCGCTTGAAACTGCTCTCTATCATTTTGAAGGGAAATATTTCCTGCATGTAAGCTTCGATGAAATTCTTCATTCTGAAGATGACATAAAAGATCATATGAGTGTATTCACTGAATATCTCCAGAGTTCACCTGTTACCATTCATCGTCTCGAGGAATATGGTAAAGAAATATTCAAAGAAGATGCATTGGCGAATGTTCATCATTACTTCGCTTGATGGCAACTTTATAAAAGAATATCTATATCTATAAGGCCGGAAAGGAAAATTAACTGTTTTCTTTCCGGGCTTTTTTATTTTGCCTAGATGTATGTCTAGTTAACTGAAAAATCAATATTGTTTTATATGCCACTGTACTTCTATAATAGAAGAAAAGGGAGTGAGCGGTATATTAATCGCCAGGACAGAAGACGGAGCGCTAATCTATTTGAATGAATCCATGAACCGTAATATTTTGAAAAAAATGCGACTGACCGAGGAATTCCAATGTCCGGATTGCGGCAATACAGTGCTTTTGAAAATCGGCGATGTGAAGATACCGCATTTTGCACATAAATCGCTGTCCACGTGCGGATCCAGTGAACCGGAATCTGAACTCCATCTCAGCGGGAAGATGGTGTTGCACCAATTTTTTTCTGATCAAAAAATAGCCGTTGAACTTGAAAAATACTTACCGGTTATCCGGCAGCGGGCAGATTTGTTTGTGGACAATTCTACTGCGATCGAGTTTCAATGCAGTTCGATTGCATCGTCTGAAGTAAAGCGCAGGTCTGCTGCTTATCGGAGCCAGGATATCCGGTTTACCTGGATAAGCGGAAGCTCTGAAAAAAGAGGGAATGCCATTCAAATTATCAAGCTGATGGATTTTCAGAAAGAAATGCTGGTCGATCACAAAGGGACCGGTCATCTATTGCTGCTGAATCCAGGTGAACAATATTTTTATTATTATTCGAATCTGTTTCCGATCAGCGGCAACCGATGGGTGGGGAAAGTCTCGGCATTGCCGGTCAGCAGGCAAACCTATCCTTTTGCTGTTCCGAAACCCCTCAATCAGCAGGATTTTAAAACAGTGTGTACTGCCTATGAATCTGCAAAAGCAGCTTTTGTCCGTTCACAGCTGTTTGCCAAAAACCGCTACCAGAACCCCTTCTGGCAGCTGTGCTATAACCTTGGCTTCGATAAGCGGAATCTTCCTTCGACGGTCGGCGTGCCTGTCTTCGGTTCTGACTGCATAGCGGAACATACCGTCATCTGGCAATTAAAAATGATCCAGGCATTGAAGGGCGGAAAGTGTCCAGCAGAACTTAGCTCCTCAGGCAGCATAAAGCTGCACAGGAATGGGACAGCCCATCAATTACAGAGAGTTTTGGAGGCCTATACAGGATTTTTGGAGGAAATGTCCTCAAAAAATAATAAGGCTCAAAAGCAAGAGGAACTTTTATATCTTATCTATTGCAAAACCGTTCGAAAATTGAGAAAATGAGAGGTAGTTCGACTCCCGAAAGAGAAGGACAGAGGAGGAAAAGATAATGGCCAATAAATTATTGAAACGAGATGAAGTACCTGCTGAATTGACTTGGAAGCTGGAAGATATATTCGCTTCAGATGAAACGTGGGAAAGCGAATTCAAAGAAGTGGGGACTCTGGCTGAAAAGGCGGAATCATATAAAGGGAAACTGAAGGAAGGGGCAGATGCTCTTTTTGAAGTTTTGACCTATAAGGACGAATTGTCTGAGCGTGTAAGAAGATTGTATACATACTCCCATATGCGCTACGATCAGGATACGACAAACGCAAAATATCAAGCGATGGATAGCCGGATGAAGGCCCTGTATGCAAAAATTTCTACAGGCCTGTCGTTCCTGACGCCTGAAATCCTGGATCTTGATGAAGAGATCCTGAACAACTATGTGGAAAATCATGAAGGTTTGAAATTATACAAGCATGCGCTTGATGAACTGAATGCGATGAGGCCGCATGTCCTGCCGGCAGAACAGGAGTCCCTGCTTGCCCAGTTATCGGAAGTGGTGAGTTCTCCTTCTGAAACATTCGGCATGCTGAATAATGCAGATTTGGAATTCCCGGAGATCAAGGATGAAAACGGGGAAAGTGTTCAAATCACCCATGGCAATTACATCCGCTTCCTGGAAAGCGACGACCGCCGAGTGCGGGAAGATGCATTCAAAGCGGTCTATGCGACTTACGGCAAATTCCTCAATACCTTTGCCTCTACTCTGGCCGGCACGGTAAAACGGGACAATGTGAATGCGCGTGTCCGCAATTATGACTCAGCGCGGCATTCCGCCCTGTCGGATGATCATATCCCGGAGAGTGTCTATGATAACCTGGTGGGTACGATCAACAATAACCTGCATCTGCTGCACCGCTATGCGGCGCTCCGCAAAGAAGTGCTCGGCCTTGATAAAGTCCATATGTGGGATATGCACACACCGCTTGTCAAAGAAGTCGAGATGGAGATCCCTTACGAAAAAGCGACAGGGATGATGCTGAAGGGCTTGGCTGCGCTGGGTGAGGAATATACCGGTATCGTGGCAGAAGGCATTCAGAACCGCTGGGTGGATGTACTTGAGAACAAAGGAAAACGGAGCGGTGCCTATTCATCAGGCGCTTACGGCACAAACCCTTATATTCTCATGAACTGGCAGGATAATGTCGAGAACCTCTTCACTTTGGCCCATGAATTCGGCCATAGCGTCCACAGTTATTATACGCACGCAACGCAGCCTTACGTATACGGCGATTATTCGATCTTCGTGGCAGAAGTCGCTTCCACGACAAACGAAGCTTTACTGAATGAATACATGGTCAATGCGGCTGAAAGTGATCAGGAGCGCATCTATCTATTGAATCATTGGCTGGACGGTTTCCGTGGTACGGTTTTCCGCCAGACGATGTTTGCGGAGTTTGAACATGCCATCCATAAGATGGACCAGGACGGCGAAGCGTTGACAGCTGAGCGCCTGACGGAGGTCTATTATGAGCTGAATAAGAAATATTTCGGTGAAGATGTGGCAGTGGATGAGGAAATCGGCATGGAATGGGCCAGAATTCCACATTTCTACTACAATTACTATGTATTCCAATACGCTACAGGGTTCAGCGCGGCTACAGCACTCAGCAAAGGCATTCTGGAAGAAGGCCAGCCGGCGGTGGAACGTTACATCAATGAATTCCTTAAAGCCGGCAGCTCCGACTATCCGATAGAAGTACTGAAAAAAGCCGGTGTTGATATGACTTCTTCTGAACCAGTGGAAGAAGCCTGCAAAGTATTTGAAGGAAAACTGGCAGAACTTGAAAAATTACTGCTGAATAAATAATGGATCTGGAGCAGTCACTGAAAATAGTGGCTGCTTTTTAATTATCTTGAAATAGTTAAATTCATATAATAGATAGAGCCAATATGACAAATTTGTGAATTCACTTGTGAATTATTGCATAAACAATTATTCCGTGATAAAGTAAGGTTGTGAAATAAATCACATACAAACATACACCCCTTTGTTTGAGCGTGAACATTTCTCCCATCCCCTTTGTGTAATAAGAAACGCCTGCCGGACGTGGCAGGCGTTTTCTTTTGGATAAAAATAAGCACGGTGCCGATTCAGGCACCGTGCTTATTTCGCTTTCCATAAAGTTTCATTGGCCAGTGGAATACGTTCCACTTTTTGTTGAAGCATCTGCTTTTTCAATTCGCGTTCAGCCGTTTCCGGTGAGATATTGTAAATGGAAGCAATTTCCCTTGTCGCAATAGTCGTGTATTTCGTAAATAATTTCTCCAGGGGAGGAGGTGCCTGTCTATTCAAAGTTTCATTGCCGAGCATTTCCTGAAGAATCGTAAGATAGACATCGTATGAATGCAGTCCGGAAATCTTGACGCCTTCGTCTTCAATGCATTCATTGAAAAAGACGATGCTTGGCACTTCGGTTATTTCCATTTCACGTGTAATCTTGAGATCACATTGAAATGCTTTGGCTGTATGGACAGAATGAAAATCTTTCTTGAATTCAACCTGATCCAATTTGGCTTCATCTGCAATCTCCAGCAGGACTTCATAGGAAGAAACGTCCTTGGTCTGAAGGAAAAGATGCTCCTGCAATTTATGGAGAAACTGGTTCCCGGCCCGCTTGCCTTGAAGCTCAGCTGCTTTGACGGCTACTGATGCAAGCACAGGATGTGCCAGGCTGTCGGTTTCGACTGCCGAAGTTTTATACTGGCTGTTAAGGTTCAGAAGCTTGGTGCTGAGTACCACGCGCATCGAGAAATAATGGCCATATTCAATCTGCAGCTTGCGCATCACGGATTGAAGCTCCCAGCATTCCATGTTGAGGGGATCTAAGAACACGTATAATTCCATCGGTTTTAAAGGAGCCGGGCTGTCATAGATCCCTTTTGCCAAATCCAGGTTATTCAAACCATTTCCTCCTCACTGTCCGGTTCGTTGACCATGTGGTGAGCAGTCAAGACCAACCGATTATAGAAGGTTTCACGGAATTGCCCTGTCAGTCCTATTTCATCCATTGCCTCACTCATGCATTCGAGCCAGGCCTGTGCCCGCTCTGGTGTTATCGGAAATGGATGGTGTCTTGCCTTGAGCCGGGGATGTCCGTGCTCTTCCGAATATATATTGGGTCCGCCTAAATACTGGGTAAGAAACTGTTTTTGCTTTCTTGCAGTTTCTGATAGATCATCAGGAAAAATCGGCTTTAGCTTTGGATGCATAGCGACACGGGCATAAAATGCGTCCACTAATCGGGACAGCCGTTCCGCACCGATTTCATCGTACGGAAGTAAGGGTTTTCCAGTCATCATTATGTCTCCTTTGCTGTAGCTGTAAACCCATTCTATCAACGAGTCGGAAATATCTCAAATAGTTCGCTTTTCTGATTTCCAAATTATGGTCCTAAATACTTTTATTCAATAATTTTTTTTGCTGGCTGCTCTGTTGCAGCTGTCATGAAGCGCGCAATTTTTTTGTCTGTCGGACGCACGGGAATGCCATGATCCTGCAAGAGGGAGGTGAACTTCTTTTTGCCTTCCGCATAGTCGGTTACCTCGTATTCCATTTCAAAATCCTCCATATCCAGGTATTCGGAATGGTCGAATACGAGCAATCCGTTTTCATATGGGAATTCGATGCGGTGTGTAGTCAGGTTCCCAAGCAGCTCCAACTGTCTGGAGAGGATGCCCATCTCTTTCAAAGCGGCCGCAACTTCCGGTGCTTCAAAGCTCCTGAGTTCAATCAGCTCCTCCGCCTGTTTCCGGGTAAGCTGATCCGTTATTTCATAATAGCCGGTTTCGGCCGGCGTCTTTAATGTGCATTCGAAGCCATCTTTCTTTTTGCGGATGCGCAATGCCGATTTCTGTTGACGCAACAGAAAATCCGCTGTATCAAAATAATAATTGATTTGTTCTTTTGCATCGTCTGCCGTATATCCGAAAAAAGCCGACAACCGGTGATATTCCTCTTTGGTCAATAAATTCTTGAATTCAATTTCCAGTTCTTTCGACAAGTCCAGCACCTCACTTGAATTTATTATGGGATAATCCGGGTCAAACTGCAACGAATGACACTGCTGTGTTAAAATATGTCTATATAAGTTGAAAGATATAGCCGATATTCCGCAAAACAGCTTCGCTTTCCTGGCTGCTCGCAAAGAGCCGGCCGAACTGCCTTCGGCCAACTCTTAGCTAACTCGGACCTTCGTTTGAGTGGGTGCCGGGCGCTACGCTGGTACTGTAAGGATTCTTATCTGCTTCCCTTCATATTCAGAAGTGGACCTAAGCGAAGGCGCGGCTCCGGACTGGGTGGAGCATAATCTTTGCACTGTCCAAAACGCCGAAGCGGTATTTATTAATTTGTTACAATAAAAAACGCAAAGATACAGAAGTGGGGGACCGGTTATGGGACAATGGGATCGATTTTTAGCGCCTTATAAGCAGGCTGTTGATGAATTGAAGATAAAATTCAAAGGTATGCGGAGACAGTATGAAACAGACAATACAAATTCGCCGATCGAGTTTGTGACCGGCCGGGTCAAACCGATTGCAAGCATCTATGATAAATCACTGGAGAAAGGGATACCTTTTGAACCTTCGGATGAATTGGCCAAAGAATTGCCCGATATTGCCGGAATCCGGATGATGTGCCAGTTTGTCGGAGATATCGAGACGGTCGTATCGCTGCTGAGAAAGCGGAATGATCTTAGGATTGTGGAAGAAAAAGATTATATTTCCCGTGAAAAACAGAGCGGCTACCGCTCCTATCATGTCATCGTCGAGTATCCTGTACAGACCATCAACGGGGAGCAGCTGATCCTTGTTGAAATCCAGATCCGCACATTGGCGATGAATTTCTGGGCATCGATCGAGCATTCATTGAACTATAAGTATAAAGGTGTTTTCCCGGAAGAAATCCAGCACCGGCTTCAGCGTGCTGCAAAAGCCGCATTCCAGCTGGATGAAGAGATGTCGCAGATCCGCGACGAAATACAGGAAGCCCAGGCTTATTTTACAGAATTCAAAGAATCGCCGGGCACTCATTTTCCAAGGGACCAAGAAGGAGGCAGAACACAGAGATGAAATTTTTCATTATGTCGAGAAGTGATGACCTTTCAAATGAATTGATGGATAAGGCCCGAGCCTACCTGAATGATTTTGGCATGGAATGGAATGAAGAAAATCCGGATATCGTCCTTTCCATTGGCGGAGACGGGACCATGCTGCATGCCTACCACAAATACTCGAATCAATTATCGACGGTCGCTTTTGTCGGGATACATACGGGGCATCTTGGTTTCTACGCTGACTGGAAACCGATCGAGATTGAAAAACTCGTCCTGTCGATAGCAAAAAAAGAATATGAAGTCATTGAATATCCGCTGCTCGAAGTAAGCATCCATTACCGCAATAAAGAAGAGCCGGCTGTCTATCTGGCGATGAACGAATCCACTGTGAAATCGCCCGATGTCACACTTGTCATGGATGTCTTCCTGAATGAAAGCCATTTCGAACGCTTCCGCGGCGACGGACTCTGCATGTCTACGCCTTCCGGCAGTACGGCATACAATAAAGCGCTGGGCGGCGCAATCATCCACCCATCACTGGAAGCCATGCAATTGACTGAAATGGCATCGATCAATAACCGGGTTTTCAGGACAGTGGGTTCACCACTTGTGCTGCCGTCTCACCATCGCTGTGCGCTGCGTCCGGTCAAGGCACCCGATTTCATGGTGACGGTCGATCATCTTCAATTGCTCCATAAGGATGTGCGTTCCATCGAATACCGGGTGGCTGACCAGAAAGTCCGATTTGCACGTTTCCGCCCATTCCCGTTCTGGAGACGCGTGCACGATTCCTTTATCGACAGCGGGGAATACAAATGAAACCTTTTGAACTGACTTATACCGCCTCAGGCAATAGCCTGCTCCGGGAAGCGCTCCATGGATGGGGCATTTCAAAACGGACGCTGGCTTCCGTAAAATACGGTGGCGGCCAGATATTGGTCAACGGCAGGGAAGTGACGGTCAGGCATCCTCTCGAAACCGGGGATGCCGTGACCGTTATTTTTCCGTTGGAGGAGTTCGGCAAAGGGCTGCAGGCGGAATCCGGCGAATTAAAAATTATCCATGAAGATGATGCCTTGCTGATTGTCGATAAACCGCCTTTGCAGAATACGATTCCATCACGCGAGCATCCGAACGGCAGCCTGGCGAATATAGTCGCCGGCCATTTCGAGGATCATCAAATACCGGCGACCTTGCATATTGCAACCAGGCTGGACCGCGATACAAGCGGACTTGTCTGCATCGCGAAAAATCGCCACATCCACCATATGCTGTCATTGCAGCAGCAGGAAAAGAAGATGACGAGACGCTATGACGCATTGGTGCATGGCCAGGTTGAATCCGGAAAATTCGTCATCACAGCGCCTATTGGCAGAAAAGATTCGAGTATCATAGAAAGAGAAGTGCGGCCTGATGGGCAATTTGCTGAAACTGAAGTTGAACTGATCCATGCGTATCCGGATTACAGCCATGTCCAGTTGAAACTTAATACGGGACGTACCCACCAGATCCGCGTCCATCTCGCCCATATCAGCCATCCCCTTGTCGGTGATGATTTATACGGCGGAAAGAGAGAATTGATGAACCGCCAGGCACTTCATTGCCGTGAGCTTCAAATGATCCATCCAGTTACCGGCGAAGCACTTGTTTTCGAATCGCCGAACAGGGAAGACATGGCTGGCCTGATCACGTGAAGCGGTGGAAGCGATCCGGCTGATATGGCTGTTTTGAATCGACTGCTACCAACTCCTGTTCCGGAAAACGGAAAGCTGTTAAAGAGCCGCCGAACACACAGCCGGTATCCACATTGACAGTGCGGTTTACAAAATACGGTTTTTCTGTAGGCGTATGGCCATATACAATCCAAGGATCACCGCCATAGGATTTCGCCCAATCGCGCCGGACGGGCCGGCCGTCGGCATGGAATTTTCCGGTTATATCTCCGTACAGGGTGAAAACCTCGATTTTGCGCGTGACAGGCACATCGATCATGTGCTCTTTCAGTCCGGCATGGGCTACAATGAGGTCGTCACGCAATACCTGATATTGAGGCAAATCTTCATAAAACCGAATATAGCGCTTCCTGAATTTCTCCTGCCCTTTTTTTGGCAATGCCTGCCATTCGGCTAACGTCACTTCAAGGCCGTGGGCGATCTGGACCGAATTACCCTTCATGAACCGGTAAAGTTTATTGCAATGATTCCCCGGGGAATAGTACAGGATGCCCTGGTCCTGCCTTCTGAATAATAAGTCCAGTACTGCAAGGGAATCAGGGCCCCTGTCCATGGCATCTCCGACAAAAGCGGGCTGTCTACCTTCCGGGTGGGTGTGGATGCCGTTATTGAATTCATAGCCAAGTTTTTCAAGCAATTCCATGAGCTCTTCAAAACAGCCGTGGATATCTCCGATAATATCAAATTTCATCTCTTACACCTCATTATTGAAAATTTACTGTACATACTATTAGTGTAACGTATAGAATACCAAAGC
Organism: Planococcus beigongshangi; assembly: GCF_016820495.1. Lineage (GTDB taxonomy): Bacteria > Bacillota > Bacilli > Bacillales_A > Planococcaceae > Planococcus > Planococcus beigongshangi. The sequence goes on from NZ_JADHDU010000001.1 coordinate 547,194, forward strand.
GGCTTGTCGTAAATTCGAAAGGAGGGAGCGCTTATGCTGGAAGAAAAAACGATGCGGGATGATGAACTTGATGAAGAAATGCTGATGCGTTTCCTGGAGCGTGGGGAAGTGGAGGAGTTCAGGGAAGAGTTCCTGTCCCATCACCCTTACGACCAGTCGGGATTTTATGAAAATGCAGATCTCAAAACACGCCGGCAGCTTTATGAGTACCTGTCCCCTAAGGAAATGGCGACTCTTTTCGAGGCGATCGAACTGGACGATGATGAATACGAAGATCTGTTCAAGGAAATGAATTCCATGTATGCTGCAGATCTCCTGTCATTCATGTACAGGGATGACGCGGTGGATGTGCTTAATAATTTGACGAAAGATCAGGTCGCGAGCTATTTGACGATCATGCCGAAAGAGTCGGCAAGAGAGATCAAGGACCTGCTCCATTACGAAGAGTATACGGCCGGTTCGATCATGACGACTGAATTCGTAGCCATACCGAAGAATTCCACTGTGCGGTCGGCGATGAATATCTTAAGGAACGCCGCACCGGATGCTGAAACGATCTACTACGTCTTTGTCATAGACGATGAAAAGCGGCTTGCGGGAATTGTAACGCTGAGGGATCTGATCATCGCTGAGGAAGATACATTGATCGAATCCATCATGAACGACCGTGTCGTGAGTGTGTCGGTCGGGGAAGACCAGGAAGAAGTTGCGCGCATGATCAAGGACTATGACTTCCTGGCAATGCCGGTTGTCGATTTCCAAAACCATCTTCTTGGCATCATCACAGTCGATGATATCATCGACGTACTTGATGAAGAGGCTTCAGACGATTATTCCAAGCTTGCCGGTGTTACGGATATGGATAATTTTGATAAAGGTCCGCTCAGCGCAGCAAAGAAAAGGCTGCCCTGGCTTATTCTGCTGACATTTCTGGGGATGCTGACAGCCAATCTGATGGGAATGTTCGAAGCTACATTAGATCAGGTGGCCCTCCTTGCAGTATTCATCCCGCTGATTGCGGGTATGGCAGGGAACAGCGGGACTCAGGCTCTGGCAGTAGCAGTACGCGGTATCGCTACAGGCGATATCGAAGAAGAAAGCAAGATCAAACTCTTGTTCCGTGAAGCGGGTACCGGCCTCATCACAGGCCTTGTCTGCGGGACGGTCGTTGTCGGCCTCGTTTATTTCTGGAAAGGCGAATTGCTGATCGGGCTTCTTGTCGGAACCGCAGTGGCAGGCTCCATTTTCGTGGCCACACTTGCGGGTTCATTTATCCCGCTGCTGATCCACCGGATGAAAATCGACCCGGCGGTAGCATCGGGTCCGTTCATCACTACGCTGAACGACATCATTTCGATATTGATCTACTTGGGACTGGCTACAACTTTCCTGAGCAACCTCTAGAAAAGTGCAAATTGCACTTTTCTTTTTTATGATGTAATATTAGTACCAGGTAATAAAAAGAGCTCAGGGGGAATAAAAATGACGATTTCATTGAAAGGCAAAACTTTCGTAATCATGGGAGTGGCCAATAAACGCAGTATTGCATGGGGAATTGCCCGGTCACTTGATCAGTCCGGAGCAAACTTGATCTTTACATATGCAGGCGAACGTTTTGAAAAATCCGTCCGTGACCTGGTGGCGACACTGGAAGGGAATCATGATATCATCCTGCCTTGCGATGTAACAAGTGATGAAGACGTGGAAAAATGTTTTGCTTCCATCAAAGAGCAGGTTGGTAAAATTGACGGTCTCGCACACTGCATCGCCTTTGCAAAAACGGAGGAATTGGCTGGCGATTTTTCGGAAACTTCAAGAGAAGGGTATCTGCTGGCGCAAAATATCAGCGCCTATTCTTTGACGATCATTTCAAAATATGCGAAACCGCTGATGACAGATGGCGGCAGCATTGTCGCGCTGACTTATATCGGAGGCGAACGCGTTCTGCCGAACTACAACGTCATGGGTGTTGCAAAAGCGGCTCTTGAAATGTCCGTCCGTTATTTGGCAGCTGATCTCGGCAAACTCGGCATCCGCGTCAATGCGATTTCTTCTGGCCCGATCCGTACCTTATCATCCAAAGGAGTCAGCGACTTTAATTCCATCCTGCATGAAATCGAAGAAAAAGCTCCGCTTCACCGCAACACGACACCGGAAGAAGTCGGCGACACCGCCGTTTTCCTCTTCAGTGAAATGTCACGCGGGATTACAGGCGAGACAATCCACGTCGACAGCGGGTATCACGTTCTATAAAGAGAAAACTCTTTTATAAAAATGAAAAATCCAGTCCTTTTCAACAAGGACTGGATTTTTTATGCGTGAAGATTCTTTTCCATTGAACGGTGCGGTATTCCGGCATCGAGGAATTCGGGAGAAGTCACCGTGTAATTCAGTTTTTCGTAGAAAGGGATGGCGTAGGATTGGGAATTCAATTTTAGGACGGCCATTCCTGCTGAACGGGCATATTGCTCCATCGCTTCCATCATCAGGACCCCGACATGCTGTCCCCGGAATTCGGATAGTACAGATACCCGTTCGATTTTGCCGATGCCCTGTTCAATTTCACGGATTCGGCCGGCAGCTATCGGCTGCTCCAGGTTATAGCCCACAAAATGAACTGCATCATCATCATACTCATCCATTTCAAGATGCAGTGGCACTTGCTGCTCATCTACAAAAACTTTTCGCCGGATATCAAAAGCCTGTTCTTTTTCCAGTTCGCTTTCAACGCGTTTGACCTTCTGCAATTATTGCTCATCTCCAGTCAGGCGGAAAGTGTCATAGACAGTCCATGACCCATCCTCGAGTTTATAGAGGAGGTGAAAACGGTCGATGGTTTCTTCGTGATCGATGCCGGCCATTTTCATCTGGCCGAAAATATCCGAATGCTCGGAGTCGGACAATTTCTGCGCAATTGTGATGTGAGGCACGAATGAATAACGCGGCATACCGCCGAAGAAATCGGAATGCAGGTCTTTATGGATGGACAGGATCTCTTCAGTCGGTTCCACTTTAAAGTAAAGCGTGTTTGTAACCGGAGAAAATGAGCTTACACGAGTTGCATGCAATGTGAATGGCTTATGGCGTTTCGCCACATTTGCCAGTTCTTCTGTAATCGCTTTGATCTCTGTATCATCTGCCTCGAACTCATCCTTTAAAGTTATATGAGGTGTGATCAGCTCATAATGAGGATCATAACGTTTGCGGTAAGAATTGGCGATGTCCTGCAATTGTTTTGATGGAAATGCTGCAATACCGTATTTCATTCAAAAAACCTCCTCTTAAATTATCTATCATTTCTTATTACAGTATAACAAAAGAAAGCTGGAAATTGCGAATGCGTTTACAAAGCGCTGTGGTGTCCCGCGAAAAATAAAATAGATCCGAGGCTACATGCCGAAGTTTTGGAGCAAAGCCCGTTTGAAATCCGGCTGCCAGTATTTCCATGTGTGGTCGCCCTCAAACTCATCATAGAATACCGGAAAAGATTTTTCCTTCATTAACTGATGGAGTTCACGGTTTGGTTCAAGGAAATCAGCTGTTTTACCCGAAGTCAATTTCACTTCCGTTTCGCCCGTTCCGATCACATGATAGACCGTAAAGGCGTTGGCCGAATTGAAATTCGAAACGGCCTCCATCAATTCAGGCCCGACTTTCGGAGACTGGAGAATGACACGGCCAAAGATATTCGGATATTTCAAAGCGCCCATCAGACTGACCGTCGCGGCCAAAGAGTCGCCGATCAGCGTACGGCCCATTCCGACTTGGTAAGTCGGATACTTTTCATCGAGATACGGAACGAGTTCATGAGCCAAAAACCTTAAATAGGCTGCATGCCGGGAACCAGCCGGTTCGTATTTATTGTTGCGGTCTTCTACGTTCTTGTAAGGGATGCCCACGAAAATGATATTTTCAATTTCCCGGTTCTCCAGCAGTTCGTCAACCACGCGGGGAACTCTTCCCAATTGGAAATAATCTTTGCCGTCGGAAGCGATCACCAGGCTGTATTTATATAAAGGTGAATAATTATAAGGAAGATACACCAGCAATTGCATATCTTCCTGTAATTCTTCACTGAAAATCGTAATATCCTCTACATTCCCTTTGTTCATGGTAGTGCCTCCTCGATGTGTATTGTATAAAAATTGTATCACATTCAGACTGCAAGGTATAATGGAGGAGCAACCATCAAATACAGAAAGAGGGGATTTTGATATGAAGGGAATGGATGGCGGGAATTTCCGGGTACATTCGGACGAAGTGGCGAAAGCGGCGCATGATGCGCTGGAAAAACGCGGGGTCACAATAGAAGGAATTGCTGAAATCGTATTTGAAATGCAGGAGCCTTATAATGAGGGCCTGAAAATGTCCCACTGTATAGAATCGGTGGAAAGCGTACTGAAAAAAAGGGAGATGCAGCATGCACTTCTAGTGGGCATTGAACTGGATGTTCTGGCGGAACAAGAAAAATTGTCCCGACCGCTGCAGCAGATCATCGATACGGATGAAGGGCTGTTCGGCGTCGATGAAATGATCGGCCTAGGTGCCGTTTTGACATACGGCAGCATAGCTGTTACGACATTCGGTCATCTGGATAAAAATAAAGTCGGAGTCATTAAAAAACTTGATACAAAAACAGGAGGCCAGGTACATACTTTCCTGGATGATCTGGTGGCAAGTGTGGCAGCCTGTGCCAGTGCGCGGATTGCCCATAGGCAACGGGATCTTGAAGAAGCCGGAAAAGACTTCAAGGATATTACTGCGGACCAAACGGCACCTGAAACACATGTGGAAGGAACAACGACATGAATCCGTGCCAGCAGTCCTTTGAAAACGGTTACTAAATTCAAATTTGATTGACACTTGGATAGAAAGTCATGGTATCATGGATTTAGAAACACGAATAATTACGATAAGGGGAGGTCAAATTATGTTGAAAAAGAAATTTGGTTTAGTCATGGGATTGACGCTTGCAGGGTCAGTATTTCTTGCTGGATGCGGTGACGATTCTGCTGACACAGATTCAGGGGAAAACGGTGGAGAAAGCGGAGGTTCTGAAACTCCGGAATTCGTCAGTATCCTGACTGGCGGAACCACGGGAACATATTACCCGCTTGGGGGAGCAATGGCTCAAATTATTGAAGACGAAACAGGCATCGATACTACTGCTGAAGTTTCGCAGGCATCTGCGGCGAATATGACAGCGCTTGCTGACGGCACTGCCGAAATCGCATTCGTTCAGACGGATACAGCTTTCTATGCATCTGAAGGAACGAATATGTTCGACGGTGAAGTCATCGATACGGTTTCTGCCATCGGTGCACTTTATCCTGAAACCATCCAGTTGGTTACAACTGCGAACTCTGGAATCACTTCTTTCGATGACCTTGCAGGAAAATCCATTTCTGTCGGAGCTCCTGGATCAGGAACTTACATCAACGCGGAGCAGCTTCTTGAAATCCACGGGATGACGATGGATGACATCAACGCTCAAAACCTCGACTTCGGTGAATCACAGGAAAGCCTTCAATCCGGCCAGATCGATGCTGCGTTCATCACTGCAGGGACACCGACAGGCGCTGTTGAAAGCTTGGGCGCGACTGCTGAAGTAGTGATCGTACCAGTCGAGAAGGACAAAGCGGATGCATTGATCGAGAAATATCCATATTATGCACACGATACGGTGCCATCAGGCATTTACGGTTTGACGGAAGAAGTTCCGACTGTATCCGTACTGGCTATGCTTGTTGTTCAAAATGAACTTTCTGAAGATGCTGTTTATGACATTACAAAAGCCATCTATGAAAATACCGATAAAATTCAGCATGCCAAAGCGGAATTCATCAAAGCTGAAACGGCACTTGATGGTATCGGAATCGATATCCACCCTGGTGCACAGAAATATTTCGATGAAGTAAATTAATAAGGCTTTACAACATAATTGACGATAAGGCGCAAGCTTTATCGTCGTTATTTGTTTAGATTCTACGGAGGAGAATGGATTATGCGATTAATTTCCAGACAATATCTTCTTCTGATTCTGTTTGTCCTCATTTTAATCAGCTCCGCATTGATCTTTATCCCACTAAAAAGCAGTATTACTTTTATCGAAAGTGACACAGGACACCTTGCAGCTTATTCACTATTGACTCAGCCCCGATTTCAGATAAAATATACACATTCCATACATTTATCCGACGTTGTCGAAAGTTTTGAAGTTTTGGATGACAATACATTGAAGCTGGTTGAACTTGAATACGAGGATTTTAATATCGGAATGCCTTCCAATGCTGGGGAAGGGGAAGTTTTCATCGAAGAAAACGGCAAGTATTACATAAAGAATATGGACAGGCGACTGCCGGAATTCCGAATGTTGATCGGCGATGTCGATGCCGGATTGTTTTTGATAAAAAACAACAGAGAATATGATTTGAAAAAGACACTCGTCAGAGGGGAAACCTATATATTCCGAATTCAGCGGCTGTCATTTTTCGATCGATTAAAAGGAGTGAATATTGATGAGCAATAAATTACCGCCGGAAGAAAGAGAAGAGATGAAATTGCCTCCGGAAGATGATACATACATTTCAGAAGAAAAACAAAAAGAGATCCTGCAAAAATATGACCCGGAATCAAATACCCGCGATTTAGCAGGCATTATAAAATATGTGGTATTCTTCGGTCTTTTGGCATTCTCATTATTTCAGTTATATACCGCAATCTTCGGGCAATATACAGCCTATATCCAGCGTTCCATCCATCTTGGATTCGCGTTATCGCTAATATTCCTGCTGTTTCCCGCCTTTAGGAGAAAAGGGATCAAACATACAGTTGCCTGGTATGATTATATTCTAGCCCTTCTGGCAATCGGAGTCGGTGCTTATTGGCCGATCATGTATCAGGATCTGGTATTCCGTATTGGACGGGTTAGTGAACTGGATTTAGTTGTCGGTATATTGGCAACTCTATTGGTGCTTGAAGCGACACGTCGGGCGGTTGGCTTACCTATTACAATCATTGCTTCGAGTTTTCTTGTGTATGCGTTTTTCGGCCCTTATTTCCCGGGCTTTCTGCGCCACCGCGGGCAGGATATCGACTCACTCGTCCAGTTGATGTTCTTTACGACAGACGGCATTCTCGGTACTCCACTCGCTGTTTCTTCCACATTCATTTTCACATTCCTGCTTTTCGGGGCATTCCTCGTTAAAACAGGTGTAGGACAATACTTTAATGATCTGGCTGTTTCCTTTGCGGGACACTTGATCGGTGGGCCAGCAAAAGTGGCGATATTCTCAAGTGCCCTTCAAGGAACGATATCAGGGAGTTCGGTTGCAAACGTAGTGACTTCAGGTTCCTATACGATTCCTATGATGAAAAAACTTGGTTATAAAAAGGAATTTGCCGGAGGAGTTGAAGCGGCTGCGTCTACAGGAGGTCAGCTTATGCCCCCGATCATGGGTGCCGCTGCATTCCTGATGGTTGAATTCATCGGCGGTATCACTTATTGGGAAATCGCAAAAGCCGCTGCAATTCCAGCTTTACTATATTTCACAGGTATATGGATCATGACACATTTCGAAGCAAAACGGATCGGTTTGAAAGGGCTTCCGAAAGAGGAACTTCCTGATCGAAAAGAAGTATTGAAAAAGATTTATCTGCTTCTTCCAATTGTGGCGATCATCGTATTCCTGTTGATCGGTGTGCCTACGATGCAGGCTGCACTTTATGGTATTGTCCTGACTATTGTTGTCAGTGCATTTGATAAAGAAACCCGCATCAATTTTAAAGATATGATCGATGCACTTGTAGACGGTGCCAGAACAGCCCTGGCTGTCGCAGCAGCAACAGCTGCTGCAGGTATCATCGTCGGGGTAGTCGTAAAAACAGGTCTCGGTCTGAGTTTAGCGAACGGCCTCGTTTCAGCCTCAGGAGGAAATGTATTATTGACATTGTTCTTCACGATGCTTGCAGCAATCGTCCTTGGAATGGGCTCGCCTACAACAGCGAACTACGTCATTACATCGACAATCGCAGCACCGGCAATCATTACTTTATTGATGCTGGAATATCCTGAGGGAGCAGCTGTGCCGATCGTTGTCGCATTGTCAGCACACTTATTCGTGTTCTATTTCGGCATTATCGCCGATATAACCCCTCCAGTTGCGCTCGCCGCATTTGCAGCATCAGGCATCTCGGGCGGGGAACCGATTCGAACAGGCGTCACAGCAGCAAAACTTGCGATTGCAGCGTTCATCATTCCTTATATGTTTGTTCTGTCACCGGAATTATTGATGATCGATACGACTGTTCCAGAAATAATACTGGTTCTCATAACTGCAATATCGGGAATGATTGCTATAGGAGCAGGAATGATTGGTTTTTGGTATCGCAAACTAGTATGGATTGAACGAATCATACTTGTAGCAACTGGTTTAGCTCTGGTCTATCCGGAAGGGTATTCAGACATAATCGGAGCAGTAGTATTTATCATCATGTTCGCGATCCAATGGTTGGGACGCGAAAAGAAAGCACCAAAAGTGAAAGAAGCCTGAAAAAGCGCCTGAAAACTCTGGTTAGAGTTTTCAGGCGCTTTTATTTTGAAATAAGATTTTTTAAAGAGGAGTATTGACTTTATTCGCTAGGGCGCTATAATTAGAAATGTCCTAGTAATTGCGATTCCTTAGCTCAGCTGGGAGAGCGCTACCTTGACAGGGTAGAGGTCGCTGGTTCGAGCCCAGTAGGAATCATTGGGTGCCAAACCCACAGCAGGTTTTAGGAACAGAATCTGCTTTGAAAAAGCCGTCACTTTCGGGTGCCGGCTTTTTTCTATGGATTTTTATCCATCCATCCATTCAAATTCTTTTATTGACCCTTTATTGACCCGCACTCCTGAAACCGTTATCCCGCGCCTCCTGTTCCGAACAGAACCATTCTTCGGGATTGGTTTGCTCATAAGAAGGGCTGCCGGGCATGTGATAGATTTTATCCCCTTGTCGGTTGATGTTTCCCTTGATATTGCAGTCCCCGGAATCTTGGCCGGTATCCGACTTTTCTTCTGTATTGAAAGCGTTACTGTCGAACCCGCGGTCAGTAACGTAATTTTCAGATTCCCAAACACCCAGATTTTGATCTCTGGCCTCTTGTTCTGCCTCTTCGAATTCAGCCTGATAACGGGTGTTTGGAGGGAAGACATAGGCAACGCGCGCGAGGCCGGATGCCAGCAGCTGCTCCTGTATACTTTCGCCGTCAGCATAAATATATGCGAGGAGCCGGTCATAATCATCATAATGATCCCCTTCATCCAATTCGATCGTTACGTCACCTGCTTCGAGAAGCCTTCGATTTTCTTCAGTTGCTTCCTTTCCGAGAGGCTGCTCACCGAAACGGGGATGGTTGGTCTCCGGTGTATCAATCAATAAATAACGCACAGTCGTTTCTTCGCCTTCGTACATGATGCGGATGGTATCGCCGTCAATCACCGACAGGACTTCTGCCGGAATGCGGCCACCTTCCGTTTCCGAAGTTTCGAATAGAGTGCAGCCGGAAAGCAATAAAGTTAAAAGGATGAATGCTGCCATTCTCATTAAATCACCTCTTTCATTATTCCAGTATATTGTTCGTATGATATAGATTCAATATTGACAACAGCAAAACGCCTTTTTCAATGACTGGATTGAAAAAGGCGTTTTTATGTAGGCTCTCGACGGGATGCGTATTGTCCGCTCAATTAAAGCTGAGACTCCATTTCCTGATTCTGCTGTCCGTAATACAGGAATGCTTCCTCTTCCATATCCTGGATTTTCTCTTTGTTCAATCCAATTTCCAATTCACCGCTGAATACAGGTTCCCACCAATTCGTGTTTTCACTCATAATAATTTCCTCCTTTTTTAAATAGCTGGTTTAATTGTTTGACTATTCCATACCCTTAAAGGTTACACTAATAAACAGATAGACTGAAAAATAAGCCTTATGGCCTTATGGGAGAGGAAATCCATGATATCGATAGCGATAATAGGTGCGGGAATAGTAGGCGAACGCATCATCAGGCAGATTCAGCAAGGGAAAGGCGTAAACATTGCAGCTGTTTATGATGAAGATCCAGCTCGTCTCCAGCATCTGAAAGAGAGCTACAATGTACCGGTTTCAGCCTCCCTTGATGAAGTTCTTTACTCGGATGCTGATTGGGTATATATTGGAACTCCGCCGGCATCGCACGCTTCAATAGCCCGAAAAGCGGCGGATGCCGGATTGAACATTCTGAGTGAAAAACCATTGGCGCATGATGTTCAGGCCGGTGAAGAGATGGTCGCGTCAATCCATAAAAATAAAGTAAGTTCGGCCATGCATTTTCCGTTGATGTACAGTGCTCCAGTCCATGAGATGGCAAAGCGTGTAAAAAACGGAAGCATCGGTGACATCCGCCGGATTGAATTGCAGACCGTATTTCCGGTTTGGCCGCGTCCGTGGCAGCAAACAACGTGGATCGGATCCAGGTTGGAGGGGGGCTTTGTGCGGGAAGTATTTCCGCATTATCTGCAATTGATCGAAAGGATTTTCGGCACGATAGAAATTACCGCCCATGACGTCACGTATCCGGACGATCCGGAACTTTGTGAAACAGACCTTACCGCTCTGGGAAAAGTGGACGGGCGGGTGCCGCTCCTGTTGAATGGATTTAGCGGTGTCGGCCAAAAAGAATTGCTGCAATTTAAAGTCTATGGCAGTAAAGGCGTCCTGACTCTGGAGAATTGGTCACGCCTGTTTTTAACTGAAGCGGACAGCGACCGCATCGAATTGCTCGATTTTGAAAACGTACCGGGCCTGTTTGAAGAGCTGAAGACCATGTCGACCGCTTTGGTGCCGTTTGAAGAAGGCTTGGCTGTCCAGCGCCTGATCGATCAGCTGGTCAGCGAATAAACTACTATTACAGGAGGCTATTCGATGAATTTTAATGCCCATGATGTTGAACGCATGATACAGGAACAACGTAATTTCTACTATACAGGTGCGACACGCCCGACGGATTTCCGGAAAGCGCAACTGGAAAATCTGAAGCAGTCGATCCTGGCAAATGAAGAAATCATTATTGAAGCACTTGAACGTGATCTCGGGAAAAGTGAGTTCGAAGCCTATGCGACTGAAATCGGTTTTGTCCTCGACAGCATCGGCAATATGCAGAAGAATCTGGAAGACTGGATGGAGCCTGAAAAAGTGAAAACACCGATTCATCTGCAGCCGGCCAAAAGTTTCATCATCCGCGAACCTTATGGCTCTGTACTGATCATCGGCCCCTTCAATTATCCATTCCAGTTGGTGATGGAACCGTTGATCGGTGCCATTACAGGCGGAAATTGTGCGGTTGTTAAGCCATCTGAAACGACACCGAATGTAGCCCGTGCTATACGGATTGTTCTCGAAGAGGCATTCCCGACCTATTACGTCCGGGTTGTGGAAGGGGAGCGCGAAGAAGTCACTGCGTTAATCCATGCATCATTCGACTATATCTTCTTCACAGGCAGCGTTAAAGTCGGCAAAGTTGTCATGAAGGCAGCTTCAGAGAGACTGACGCCTGTGACGTTGGAACTTGGCGGGAAAAGTCCGGCGATTGTCGATCAGACCGCGGATATCGATCTAGCCGTGAAGCGTATCGCATGGGGCAAATTGATGAATACGGGCCAGACTTGTGTGGCACCGGATTATGTCTGTGTCCATGAAAAGGTCAAAGACGAATTCTTGAAGAAATTAACGAAAACCATCAGTTCGTTTTACGGAAAAAATGCGCAGGCAAGCCCTGATTACGGGCGGATTGTTTCCACTTCGCATTTTGACCGCCTGGCTGAGCTGATTGAAAGCGAATCGGAAAATATCATTTACGGCGGGAAGACGGACCGTTCGAATCGTTATATCGAACCGACAGTCCTGGATAATATCAATTGGAACAGCCCCTCCATGGAAGATGAAATTTTCGGGCCGATCCTGCCGGTCATCACCTACGAGGACCTGCCATTGCTCCTTCGCCAAATTCGTCAGCTGCCGAAACCGTTGTCAGCCTATATGTTCTCTGAAAATGAACGGGCTATCAACTTCTTCCTAGAAGAGCTGCCGTTCGGCGGCGGATGCATCAACGACACCGTATCACATGTGGGAAGTGCGCACCTTCCGTTCGGTGGAGTCGGACCTTCCGGCATGAATTCCTACCACGGTAAGTATAGTTTTGAAACATTCACACATGCGAAGTCGATTTTGAAGAAATCAACGAAGATTTCAACGAATATCCTATTCCCACCGTATAAAAACAGAGTGAAATATGTGCGGGGATTATTGAAATAAGCGGCCTGCGGGTCGCTTTTTTCATTTTGTACCTGCTAAGATGATTCTAAGAGGTGATTGGAGTGGCAGAACGCATTTTAATTATTGAAGATGAAAAGAATATCGCCCGGGTTCTGGAATTGGAACTGAATTATGAAGGCTATGAAACAGCTGTTGCACATACGGGATCGGAAGGGCTGATCAAGTTCCGGGAACAGGAATGGGATTTGGTGCTCCTGGATTTGATGTTGCCTGAAATACACGGATTGGACGTGTTGAAACGGATCCGTTCGTCCGAAGAAAAATTGCCGGTGATCCTGTTGACTGCCAAAAATGATGTGAAAGATAAAGTGGCAGGTCTCGATCTTGGAGCCAATGACTATGTCACAAAGCCCTTTGAAATCGAAGAACTGCTGGCCCGGATCCGCGCTAACCTGCGTCTCAAAAGCAATGGCAATTCAGAAAAGCATCGGTTCCATGAACTGGAACTGGATGAAATTTCGCGTGCCGTCACAAGAGGCGGGAGACAGATCGAACTGACTCCGCGCGAATTCGATCTTTTATTGTTTCTGATGGCGCATCCGAAACAGGTGCTGACGCGTGAGCAGGTCTTGAATGCAGTCTGGGGTTATGATTATTTCGGCGATACGAACGTAATAGATGTATATATCCGGTATTTGAGAAAGAAAGTGGATGCAGGTGAAAGGACGACTTATATCCAAACGGTCCGCGGTGTGGGTTACGTGTTAAAGGAGCAGGACAATGAAGCTGCGAAATAGGATCCATATCTATTCCACATTCCTGACACTGGTGATCCTCATCATCCTTACGGCTGTCATTTATTTTTCATTCAGTTCACTGACATACTCGACGGAAGTCGAAGAACTTGAATCGGTCAGCGATGCACTGCTCCGCACCTACAACAGCAGCCAGGTTTCGGATCCCAACGAAGTGCTGAGGGGCTATGTCCCGGTACTCGGCATGATAACGGTGAGAGACAGTGACCGGAATGTCCTCGAGCTGATTCAAAAACCCGAAATCACCGAGCAGCTTCCGGAGCGATTGGATGGACGCTCCGGCACAGTCGTTGTGGAGGGGGAACGATTCGCCTATACACATTCCCCGATAATCTGGTCAGACGGCACCGTGGCAGAAATGCAGATTGCAAAATCTCTGCGGGAAGTGTCCGGGAATATGGACACATTGCGGCTAGTGCTCGCCATTGCGGTGCTGATTGCCATGATCCCGGTGATCGTATCCGGCGCGGTGCTGGCAAGAATCGTCACCGGCCCGGTAACCGCTCTGACCGACACGATGAGGAACATCCAGAAAAGCGGCAAATTCGAGAAGCTGCCGATTTCCGAGCAATCCAATGACGAGATCAATCAGATGGGTATGACGTTCAATGAAATGATGGCGTTGCTGGAAGTAAACTATCTGAAGCAGGAGGAATTCGTCTCCAATGCATCGCATGAATTGAAAACGCCGCTGACGATCATCGGCAGTTACGCCAAACTTCTGGAGCGCCGCGGGCTGGAGGATCAGGCAGTGGCGAAAGAAAGCATCGCTGCGATCCGCACAGAGACCGACCGGATGACCAGCATGATCGAACAGTTCCTGCTGATTGCCAGGAGAAATGAAACATCGCCGGTTTATCAGGAAGTGGAGCTTGGCGATTTCCTATCGGGAACAGTAGCCGCTTTTAATCAGGCATACAGCCGGGATTTTCTGCTGGAAGTGGAAAACGGGCCATTGACGGTATCGACGGATCCCGTAAAGCTGAAGCAATTGCTTTACATCATTCTCGATAACGCCAGGAAATACAGCAGCGACCGGATTGAAGTCATTGCGAAATTCGACGGGACGGCCATCATCCAGATCCGCGATTACGGAGAAGGCATCCCGAAGGAGTCGCTTCCATATATATTCGACCGCTTTTATCGTGTCGATAAAGCCCGCAACCGTGAGACTGGGGGATTCGGGCTGGGACTGGCACTCGCGAATCAATTGGCTGACATCATGAAGTTGAAATTGGAAGTCGAAAGCATCGAGAAATTGGGTACGACAGTTTCCATTGTATTCTCATCAGATTTTAATGTTCCTCCCTTAGAATTGAATCAGGAGGGATCGAGATGAAAAAATGGATTGGCATACTGGCCGCATCAGCGATTCTGAGCACCGCGATCGTGTTCTTCCTGCTTAATTCCGCCAACAACACCGACCGGCTGACCGAAGCGGAAGCAATGGAAAAAGTCGTTGCACTATACGGAGGGACTGCTGAGAAAGCGACCGTATCAGGAAATGAAATCCTTGTCGAGTTCACAAATGGCGAAGGGCGTTACAGTGCTGCAGTCGCCCGAGATTCTGGACATGTCGCTTCAATGGAAATGGTCGAACAGACAGGGCCTGCAAAAACTGTAACGGAAAAGCAAGCGGAAGAAATCGCTTTGGCGGAAGTCCAAGGAAAGATAAAAGAAACCAGTTACCAGAAGGGTCAAAATGAGTTTGAAGTGAAAGTGGAAAGCGAAACTGAAATCTCAACCCTTCTGATTTCAGCGGACTCAGGAGATATCAGAAAAATATCTTCGGAAGAAATCGCAAAAGCTGATCCTGCACCTGAAAACCAGCCGGCTCCACCTGAAGCCGGCAAGGTCATTTCAGGCAACGAGGCAATTGCCATTGCCAGACAGACGCTGGACGGTGAAGTGCAGGAAGTTGAATTTATCGAAACACAGGACGGCGGCTATTATCTGGTGGAAATCGAAAACGACGCCACAGATCAGGAAGCGACCATCCAAATTCACGCAATCCGCGGAGATACCATGACAGTCGACTGGGATGATTGATAAGCGAAAAGCGACGGCACCCGTTCAGCTCTGACAGGCATAAGACAGAATAGCAGAGCGGCGCCCTTTGCCGCATAGCTGGGCTGGCTTATGACCCGAAGAGCTGGGTCGCCGGAGTCTGGACATAGAAAAGCGACGGCACCCGTTCAGCTCTGACAGGCATAAGACAGAATAGCGGAGCGGCGCCCTTTGCCGCATAGCTGGGCTGGCTTATGACCCGAGGAGCTGGGCCGTTGGAGTCTGGACAATAGAAAAGCGACAACGGCCGTTCAGCGCCGACAGGCTTAAGATGAACTTCCGAAGCGGCGTCTTTTCGGCCGCGCAGGAAGGGCAGCTTAAGTCCGAGGAGTTGGCCAGTTGGAGTCTGGACAATAGAAAAGCGACGGCACCCGTTCAGCTCTGAACTATGTGAAAGTCTTCATGAACTTCTCATTAAATTCTAATCTTGCTCTTAGCGACCACTCAGAATCGGGGGCTATGATAAAGATAGAACAATAAGAGGAGGAAAAAACATGAAGAAAATCATTTTAATCCCGGCAGCAGCAGGCATCTTGGCATTTGGAGGAATCGTTCTGGCGAATACGGATTCGAATACAGGTGCAAACCCGGCAACAACCGATTCACAGGAGATGAACACAGCTCCATCAACACCGCAAAAAGAGGCTTCCAAAGAATTGATCGGATTTGAGAAAGCGACATCGATTGCCCTTGGCATTGCTGAAGGCAAAGTGACGGACGTCGAATTAAGTGAAGACGGCGGACGCCAGGAATACGAAATTGAAATCCATACAGCGGAATATGAATATGATTTTGATATCGATGCCTTTACAGGTGAAGTGCTGGAACAGGATCGTGAGCGGTTGGACAAAGGCATAAAAGGGAAAGATGCTGTAACACAGAACAACGCAAATACAGGTCAGACAGACAATAAAGTCGGAGGAACTGCTGAGGCACCTGCCATTCCTGCCGATAAAGCTAAAGAAATCGCCTTGAAAGAAACAGATGGCGGCACGATTACTGACTTTGAGCTCGACAGTGATGACGGCCGCAGCTATTATGAAATCGAAATCGCCAAAGGCAATATGGAATACGAACTTGAAATCAACGCTGCAGATGGATCCATCATCGAATTCAAAATGGATGACGACCGTTAAAAAGCAATCAAAAAAAGAGCCCCCGGGCTCTTTTTTTAGTTTACCGGCAAAATCACTTCGACGATTGTCCCTTTTCCTGTTTCACTTGAGATCACCAATGAGCCGCCGTGGTCCTGGATGATTTTTTGTGAAACGAGTAAGCCGAGACCCGTACCACTGTCCTTCGTGGTATAGAAAGGTTCATAGATCCGCTTCAATCCCTCTGGAGAAATACCGCTGCCGTTGTCGGTGATCTTAACGGAAATCATCTTATCCGATGAATGGAAACCGGACAGGTTGATCGACCCTTCAGGCGGCATCGCCTCGATTGCATTTTTCAGCAGATTGATGAACACCTGTTTGAGCGCATGTTCTTCGCCGGATATCTTGAAGTCTCTTTCACTGTTCCACTGCTCGGTAAACTGGATACCTTTCAAATTGAATTCGGAACTGAACAATAAAATGATGTCACTGACGAGCTTCCGCAGGCTCAACTCCTTGATTACGGGAGCTTGGGGCTTGGCCAGCACAAGAAATTCACTGATGATCAAATTGATCCTTTCAAGTTCCGACTGGATGAGCTTTGTATATTGCGGGTAAGGATGCGACGGATCCTGCTGAATGATTTGGATGAAGCCGGAAATGACCGTCATCGGGTTGCGGATTTCATGGGCGACACCGGCGGCAATCTCTCCCGCAAGTTTCAGCTTTTCACTTTGGAGGAGCCATTGCTCCGATTCCTTCTGATATGTTATATCGCGTGAAATGAGTGACGTCGCAATGACATTCTGCTGTTTATCGAAAATTGGGCTGAGCGTAAGATGTGCATGGAAGGAAGTACCGTCCCTCTTCATGTCGACAGTATCATGAAGGGTGATGCTGTGGCCTTCTTTCAGTTTCTTCACTTGCTGTTCTGCGATATTTTTCTTTTCTGCCGGATACGGCTGGATCACTTTTCCGTAGGAATCTTCAGCTGACCAGCCATACAGTTTTTCGAACGCAGGGTTGATGGCGATCACCCGGTTTTCTGTATCGAACACTGCCATTGCGTCTCCGGCCGTCTGGAAGAATAATTGCAGATAACCTTCACGTGAAATAAGCGCTTCTTCCATAGATTTATGGCGGTCCTGCATTTGCTGCCACAGCCTGCTGAAAAAGAATGTGTGGAAAAATGTGAACAGGACGATGACTGTAAGGAACGTTAATATGGACAGATTATCATATTGAATCGGCGCTGTTTTTTCGAGCTGTCCAAAAAAGAAAATAAGCACAAGCACTTCGATGACGGTGGCGCTCAGTAAAAGGAGCATCGCACGCAATTCATTCAACAATGCAGCAGCGATCAGCGGAATCGTAAAATAGATCAAGGTGATGGCTGATATGGACTCGATATTCAGGATCAGCAGGTAGATATTCATCGCATATAATAGAAGGGAACGAAGAATACGATCGCTATAATTCTTTTTTGATATCAGCAGCAGGAGATAGGTGCCTAGACCGAAAGCGGGGGCAATCCCTGATTCGTTGAATGAGAATACTGCATTTAGACTAATATGGAAAAGGGTGGCAAAGCCGAATAGATGCAGAATGAATAAATTCTTCAGGCGGTTCGTGTTTGGTTGATTCATAAATGCACCTCTGGTTTCCGTCGATTACTTAATAATACTATAGTCGGGACTGTCCGAGAACGTCCGATTTTGATATGATTAAGCTATTAAGGGGGCTTTACGCATGACATATCAATGGGATTCAAAAGAAACGATTAAGTTATTGGGTGACTTGACAAGCATTCCTAGCCCTTCCGGGTATACAATGGAAATAATGGAGTCGATCAGAAAAATGATGGACAGCTGGAACGTCGAGCACATCACCACAAACAAAGGCGGCGTCATCGCCACCATCAAAGGAGAAAACGATGAGCGGCACAGATTATTGACGGCGCATGTGGATACGCTCGGTGCCATGGTCAAAGAGATCAAACCGTCCGGCCGCCTGAAACTTTCGCTTGTAGGAGGCTTCACTTTCAATGCGATTGAAGGGGAAAATTGCCTCATACATACAGCTTCCGGAAAAGTCGTCTCAGGTACGATCGTATTGCATCAGACGACTGTACATGTCTATAAAGATGCCGGCACTGCTGCGCGGACTGCAGACAGCATGGAAGTTCGGATTGATGAGAAAGTGTTTTCGGCAGACGCAGTCAGGGAACTTGGAATTGAAGTGGGGGATTTCATCTCATTTGACCCGAGGTTCACTGCTACAGACTCCGGATATATAAAATCACGCCACCTGGATGATAAAGCGAGTACAGCATTACTCCTTCAATTGGTGAAATACTTCAGCGGCTCATCAGAAAAGCTGCCTTACACAACGCATTTTTATATTTCAAATAATGAAGAAATCGGTTTTGGCGGCAATTCCAATATCCCACTTCAGACTGAAGAATATATTGCGGTGGATATGGGAGCGATCGGAGATGGCCAGGAATCCGATGAATATACAGTGTCCATTTGTGCAAAAGATTCAAGCGGGCCCTATCATTACGGATTGACCCGCCACTTGGTCGACCTTGCAAAAGCCAATGCGATTGCGCATAAAGTGGATATTTATCCGTACTACGGATCTGATGCTTCGGCAGCGATCCGCGCAGGGTACGATGTGAAACATGCATTATTCGGTCCGGGAATAGAAGCTTCCCATTCCTATGAACGGACTCATACAGATTCATTAAAAGCCTCGGCCGCATTGCTTTATGCTTATGTAATGTCACCGCTGGTTTCCTGATTAGGAGGATTTTCATGAATAGCAGGGAGTTACTCGGAAATATTCCTTATAAATTGATATCAGGTGAACTGCCTGAAAAAATTGAACATATCACAATGGATTCCCGGGATGCAGTTCCTGGATCTTTATTTGTCTGCATAGAAGGTTACACAGTGGATGGGCATGACTATGCCGATCAGGCGACCAAATGTGGCGCAACGCTGATTCTTTCAGAAAAGCCGATCGCCATCGACGGTCCGGCAGTGCTTATTGTCGATGACACGGTACGGGCCTTGGGGCAATTGGCGGCGAAATTCTATGATTATCCTTCAAAAGCCATTGAGATGATCGGCGTAACCGGTACAAACGGAAAAACGAGTGTGGCGGGTATGCTTCATGCAATGCTGATGAAGTTAGGTGAGAAATCGGCTTTGACTGGAACAATCGGCTTCGATCTGAACGGGGAGATGCATCCTTCCGCCAATACGACGAGTGATGCGCTGACGACCCAAAAGATGATTGCACAGGCGAAAGACGCAGGCTGTTCCCATATGACGATGGAAGTTTCATCCCATGGTCTGGTGCTGGGACGGCTTGCCGGGGTGGAATTCAATACAGCAATTTTTACAAATTTGACCCACGATCACCTCGACTTCCATGGAACGATGGAGGAATATGGGCATGCTAAAGGTTTGCTGTTTTCCCAATTGGGCCAGGATTTGAGCGAGAAGAAACGGGCTGTGCTGAATGCGGATGATCCTTGGTCCGATCAGTTTGCCAAAATGACTTCACATCCTATTTATACTTACGGCATCGAAAAAGATGCCCGGTTTAAAGCGGATGATATTTCCATGGATCAATCCGGCACAACATTCCTGTTGAATTGCCCGGAAGGTGAATATGAGGTTTCCATGAAATTACTCGGCCGGTTCAATGTATCGAATGCACTGGCGGCCATTACGGCTTTATATGCCGAAGGATATGCATTAGCTGATATTCTTTCTGCCCTTGCGGCAATCGATCCGGTTGAAGGGCGCATGCAGAAAGTGGAAATCGATGCGCCGGTGACGGTCTTCATCGATTACGCCCATACTCCGGACGCCATTGAAAAAGCATTGGCGGCTGTGTCCGGTTTTGAAAGCAATAAAACCATTTTCCTTGTCGGAACCGGTGGCAACCGCGATAAATCGAAGCGGCCGGATATGGCGAAAAAAGCTTCTGCTGCAGGATATGTGGTTCTGACAACGGATGATCCTCGCGATGAGCCTTATGACAGTATTCTGAAAGATCTGGAAGTGGGCATGACCCATTCCAATTATGCCTGCATTGGGGACCGGGAAGAAGCTGTCAGACATGCGATACAGCAATCCGAACCAGGCGATATCATTATTCTGGCCGGCAAAGGCCATGAAGATTACCAGATAATCGGGTCTGTAAAATATCCGCACAGCGACAAAGAGATCGCTCTTCAGGAAGCGTTGAAAAAGTATAGCTGAAAAGAGGCCGCTTGCGGCTTCTTTTTTATGGGACAGGACAAAATCTCTTGTTTTTTCGGGGTCCCTTCTCTAATATGAAGAGAGTAGATTAAAGGAGCGTAAATTATGTCAGTACAAATTAAAAACGAAATAGAAAATAGAAGAACGTTTGCAATCATCTCCCACCCGGATGCCGGGAAAACGACTTTAACGGAGAAACTGCTGTTATTTGGAGGCGCTATCCGTGATGCGGGTACCGTCAAAGGGAAAAAAAGCGGTAAATTTGCCACATCAGATTGGATGGAAATTGAAAAGCAACGGGGGATTTCCGTAACTTCGTCCGTCATGCAATTTGATTATGATGACCACCGCGTCAATATTCTGGATACGCCCGGACACCAGGATTTCAGTGAAGATACTTATCGCACATTGATGGCAGTTGACAGTGCCGTAATGATCATCGATGTGGCAAAAGGAATCGAGGCGCAGACGGTAAAATTGTTCAAAGTCTGTAAAATGCGCGGTATTCCTATTTTCACATTCATCAATAAGATGGACCGTCAAGGTAAAGAGCCGCTTGAACTGATGGAAGAATTGGAAGAAGTTCTCGGCATCCAGTCGTATGCGATGAACTGGCCGATCGGTATGGGGAAAGAGTTTCTCGGAATCTATGACCGCTTCAACAAACGGGTGGAACCTTTCCGGGAAGAAGGCGAAAGATTCCTTCCAATCGATGAATCAGGTGAACTGGCAGTCGATCACAAGATGAAGCTAAGTTCTTATTACACGCAAGCGATGGAAGATATTCAATTATTGAACGAAGCCGGTAACGAATTTTCATTTGATCGGGTTAAAAAGGGAGAATTGACGCCTGTATTCTTCGGAAGTGCATTGGCTAACTTCGGGGTCCAGACTTTTCTGGAGACATATTTACAGTTTGCGCCATCACCACAGCCAAGAATGACACAGGAAGAAGATTATGTCGATCCCGTTGAAACACCATTTTCCGGTTTTATCTTTAAAATCCAGGCGAACATGAATCCGGCCCACAGAGACCGAATTGCATTTGTCCGCATCGTTTCAGGCAAGTTTGAAAAAGGGATGAACGTGACCCTTTCAAGAACCGGAAAATCTTTCAGGCTGTCACAGACGACCCAATTTTTAGCGGATGACCGTGAAATGGTTGCTGAAGCTGTTGCCGGGGATATTATCGGTCTGCATGATGTCGGGAATTATCAAATCGGCGATACGATAACAAGCGGGAAGAAATTCCAGTTTGAGAATCTTCCACAGTTTACACCGGAACTATTTGTAAAAGTGAGCGCCAAGAACGTTATGAAACAAAAGCATTTCCATAAAGGGATTTTGCAGCTTGTGCAGGAAGGTGCCATCCAGTATTACAAAACGCTTCATATGGAAGAAGTTATTCTGGGGGCAGTCGGCCAATTGCAGTTTGAGGTTTTCGAGCACCGGATGAAAAACGAATACAACGTTGAAGTCCGAATGGAGCCGATCGGTTCGAAAATTGCAAGGTGGATCGAAAATGAGGGAGACGTCAAAGAATCTATGTCGAGCAGCCGTTCCATGCTTGTGAAGGACCGGTACGATAATTATGTATTCCTCTTTGAAAATGATTTTGCTACACGCTGGTTCCAGGACAAGAACCCTGGCATCAAACTATACAGTTTATTGTAAAAATCAGCTATTAATTAAATGAACTTCTTCAAGATTTTTAGAACCTGCCGTATGGCGGGTTTTTTTAATATATAAGTTGAACTAAATACTCTGCAGAAGTCGATATTCCGCAAAACAGCTTCGAAGATCTGGCCGACGCCTGCGAGGCCGGATCTTTGCGACGAAGTGCGCAGCACTGGTGGAGCACGGTTCTAAGCAATTTGGGTTTTCTCTATCGAGTAAATCTCCTCACTTGGACTGGTCGCTTGGGAGTCTTCGCTGTTTTACTCCTTATCTTCGAAATCCTTCTAGAATTGAAGTGGTTTCCGTAAGCCCACTCGAACCGAGGTCCGAGTGCAATACACCCCTTTGCCTGTTTTAGAGGAGTCTCCGGTTTTCTTGCATTTCAAGAAAGTGACTCCAGCGAAGGAGCGCCGCCGGACCGGCTGGAGCAATAAGCCGAGTGCTCTTCTCGGCTTATTGGGGGATGGAAGGTCGCCATACATGGATGGCGCACCTTTGCGACGAGCGCAGCGGTGGAGTATAATCTTTGCACTGTCCAAAGCGACGACTCGGCAGATAAATGTCGTTTCTTTAATTCAATTTAGTATAGAAGAAAACTATCTGCAGATGCTTATATAAAAATTATGCAAAAATGAATCATTTGTTCACATTTCCTTATTTTTTAGCCTATATGAATGGTTTAAGTTTGCGGTGGAAGGCAGATTTTCTTATGATAAAAGAACGAAGTTACAGAGAGGGTTTGACACCATGCATATAAGTGATTTTTCGATTAGAAGGCCGGTTTTGACGGCTGTCACCATGTTTTTAGTGATTATTTTGGGAACCATTTCGTTTCTCCGTATACCGGTTACGCTGATTCCGGAACTGAATCCGCCAATCGGGGTCGTGGTGACAAGTTACCAGGGAGCAAGTCCGACAGAGGTAAATGAAAAGGTCACCAAGCCTTTGGAAGCCAATCTGTCTACATTGCCTGGTATAGAGTCGATTCAATCGATTTCCCAGGAAGGGTCGAATTTCATTCTTCTGGAATTTGACTGGTCCACTCAAATAAATGACGTGCAAAGTGATATTCTGCAGCGCATCGATCAAACACCGGTGCCGGATGAAGCCGGGACACCGCGGTTCCTAAAATTCGATCCATCCCAATTTCCAGTTTTGCAATTGTCGCTTCGGGCAGTTGAATCTGATGTTGATGTAAGGGTGCTGGCGGAGGAATTGGAAACGGAATTGCTGCAGACTGAAGGTGTGGCTAACGTTAACATTTCCGGTACTTTAATAGAAGAAATACTCATTTCTCTTGACCAGGAACAACTCGAAGAAAATGGGCTTCAACAATCCGATATCATCCAGGTGATCCAGGGAAGCAATATTTCACTTCCAGGTGAGCCGATCGACAGTGAGGATGGACGAAACCTGACAACCCGGATCATCAGTACATTGAACAGCCCCGAAGAGATTGCGGATCTGGTTGTGACAGTAAATCCCCTGGATGGGGAAAACCTGACAATCGGGGATGTAGCAGAAGTGACGCTGGGTGAGCGTGAAAGCAGCAGTGAGACCCGTGCCAACCAGGAACCTGCAGTCCTTTTGTCGGCTCTTCAGGAATCAGGTGCAAATACAGCAGATGTATCGTCAGCATTCCAGGAGCGGCTGAATGAGTTGCTGGAAGAAGAGAGGTTCAGCGACGTTGAAGCGGATATTCTTTTTGACCAGGGTGATTACGTCAAGCTTGCAGTAGGGAATATTGGTCAGACCCTTATTTTCGGGGGCATCTTTGCCATGCTGGTCCTATTCTTCTTCCTGCGTGGCGTGAAAAGCCCGATCATTATCGGCATAGCCATTCCTTATTCAGTGATCGTAACTTTTGTCCTGATGTATTTTGCCGACTTTGCGCTTAATATCATGACTTTGGGGGCTCTGGCTCTAGGGATCGGGATGCTTGTGGATAACGCTATCGTCGTCATTGAAAATATCGAACGGCATCTCGCCATGGGCAAAAATTCCAAAAAAGCGGCTTCTGATGGCTCGAAGGAAGTGGCCGGGGCAATCACAGCTTCTACACTGACGACTGTCGCAGTATTTGTCCCTGTCATTTTCATCTCCGGGCTGATCGGCGAGATATTCTTCGAATTCGCTTTGACGATTTCATTCAGCCTGTTTGCATCATTGGCAGTGGCTTTGACCGTCATTCCGATGCTTGCTTCCAGAATGCTTGAAAAACCGAAAGCGAATATCGAGGCACGCAAGAGAAGGTCGAAGGGGCTTAAAAACTTTGAGAGATCTGTCAGGTGGGCGCTGCGTCACCGCGCCATTGTATTGCTTGTCACTTTGATATTCCTTGTTGCCGGAGCTTTCGGAGTATCTCAGGTGGGAACGGAATTTCTGCCTGCTACTGATGAAGGGTTTGTCAGTGTCTCAGTCGAACTGGAGAATGGAGCTTCCACTGCTGCTACTGATGAAGTTGTAACCATGATTGAAGAGGAACTTCAGACTGAGGAAGACGTGGATGTCTACGTCAGTCTGGTGGGCACTTCACAGCAGGGACAAGCACAGGGGTCAGCAGAATCCAATGTGGCGGAAATTTATATCAAGCTCGTCGATCTGGCTGATCGGGAGCGTTCAGTTTTCGAATTTGTCGATGATGTCCAGCCGGAAATCATAGAAAAAGTGGGAGAACGGGCAGAAGTTGGCTTTAACCTTCAAACTGCAGCCGGTTCTTCACCGAATACGCTGACATTCACCGTTACAGATACGGATCCAGTGAGACTGGATGAGTCCATTGAAAAGATCGATGAAGCACTCAGCAACTTATCGACAGTCACTGAATTGACCACTGACCGTGATGAGACCATCGATGAAATTCTGGTTACGATCGACCGGGAGGCAGCAACTGAATACGGGATGGCCCCGGTCCAGATTGCACAAACGGTGAACAATATTACCCGAGGTGTTCAGGCATCCCAAGTGATCACTGAACAAGATGAAGTGCTTGGCGTTTTTGTGGAGATCGGTGAAGAATATCGCGATAGTTATGAGAAACTTCAGCAACTGCGCCTCCGTACCCCTTCTGGAACGTTTATCGAATTGCAGGAACTGGCCAATATTGAAATTGCCAAGGGTCCCGTTAGTATTCAGCGGGTTGACCAGGCTGGCAGTGTATCATTCACCCTGCAGCATCAATCTGACGTAACCATGGGAGATATGTCACGTGAAGTCGACGAAGCTCTCGAATCATTGAATCTTGATGAAGGGACGATGATCTCTTTTGGCGGAGACCGTGAACTTTTTGACAATGCGATAAATGATATGATCATGGCGGTTATACTCGCAGTGATTCTTGTCTATCTGGTAATGGCTGCTCAGTTCGAGTCCTTCAAGTATCCATTTGTCATCATGTTTACCGTTCCTTTGATGGTCATTGGTGTGGCAATCGCCTTATTTGCCACTCAAACACCTATCAGTATCACCGCAGTCATCGGGATCCTGGTGCTGGTGGGTATTGTCGTCAATAACGGAATCGTGCTTGTCGACTATATCAATAAACGGAAAGAAAGCGGAATGGAATCGTTTGATGCCATTATTACTTCCGTCCGTGACCGATTGCGGCCGATTTTAATGACGGCCCTGACAACAATCCTAGGGCTTGCGCCGCTTGCAGTCGGCATCGGTGAAGGAACGGAGATCAATCAGCCGATGGGGATAGCGGTTATCGGCGGTCTGATCAGTTCAACATTCCTGACGCTCTTTGTCGTACCGATTGTCTATAGCCTGTTTGATAAGGAAACAAGGTCGATGAACAAGAAGTGAGTGGAGGTCAGCCGCATCAGGAGCAAGGCTCGTGATGCGGCTGGCTTTTTCTTTTTGCCATTTTTATTGGAATATTTAGTATAATGGAAGCTGTAGGAATAAAATGGATTCGAAAAACAGACAAGCTCAATATGATAGGGGGAATCGGCGTGACCGAAGTGGTATTTACTGGCTTTCCAGGTTTTATTGCAAGCCAGCTTATCCGAAAATCGATCCAGGAACATAGGGAAGACGGAATCACAGCGATTATATTGGCATCTGAACGCATTAAGGCTGAACAGGAAGCGGAACGGATCCGACGGGAAACCGGCTGTCCGCCCATCCGCCTCATGGACGGAGATATTACGAAGCCGGGTTTGGGGCTGCAGCAGGAAGATCTGGCGTTCTTACAGGACAGCAAAATCATTTTCTGGCATTTGGCAGCAATATATGATCTGGCGGTGCCACAGGACCTGGCCTGGAAAGTGAATGTTGAAGGGACGAAACATGTAAATGCTTTTGTTGCGGAGCTTTCGGGGTTAGAGCGCTATATGTATTTCAGTACAGCCTACGTCGCCGGAAAACGGGAAGGTGTGCTGCGGGAAGATGAATTGATCCGCCCCGAGAAGTTCAAGAATCATTATGAAGAAACAAAATTCGAAGCGGAGCTATTGGTCGAATCGATGAAGGCGGATCTTCCTGTGACGATCATCCGCCCGGGTATCGTACGGGGACATTCCAAAACCGGCGAAACCATCAAGTTCGACGGGCCTTATTTTTTCCTGAATATGATTGACCGGATCCGTAATATGCCGGTTATTCCCTTTATCGGAAAAACTTCTTCCTATATAAATGTTGTGCCGGTTGACTATATTCTGGAAGCTTCCATGTATCTCAGCAAATTGGAGGCAGCAGCAGGAGAAACGGTCCATTTGACGGACCCCAATCCTCATCCGGTGGAAGAAGTGTACAGGTCCATGGTTTATCATCTGGCGGGTAAAGTTCCAAAAGGCCGTTTGCCGAAGCAGCTTGCGACGGTCGGCCTGAAAAGCAAACCGGTGAGAAAGCTCCTCGGAGTGGAATCGGAAACGCTGGATTACATGGACTGGCCGGCTTCATTCGATACCGCAAATGCAGAACGGCTGTTACAAGGAAGCGGCATAAAATGTGCTGATTTCCTGGAAACCATGCCGGCGATGGTCGCTTTTTACGAACTTCATAAAACTGAAAAAAAATATCATATCCCGATACAATAAAACTATGCATTTTAAAAAAAGGTGCTATAATCTAGGTACAACTAAATTTACTTTGACGTATGTCAAAGGGGAGTAGCTGTAGGGAAACCTATTTCACAGTCGTCAAGACATGGTTAGTAGCCATCGGTTGTGATAGCGATTTTAATTGCTTAGCGAGACCTTTGCCTTTTATTAGGCAGAGGTCTTTTTTGCTGGCAAAAATTAGGAGGAAGAGAAGATGGACACAGTTTTATTGGAGTATGGATGGGTACTGCTTGTGCTGATTGGGCTTGAGGGTTTACTGGCTGCGGATAACGCGGTCGTAATGGCAGTGATGGTGAAACATTTACCGAAAGCTCAACAAAAGAAAGCTCTGTTTTATGGTTTGGCAGGAGCGTTCGTCTTCCGCTTTGCCGCATTGTTCATGATTACGCTGCTGGTTAATATTTGGCAGATCCAGGCACTCGGAGCGGCATATCTTTTGTTTATCTCCTTTAAACATATCTATGATCAGCGAAAAGGACAGGAGCATTCGATTGAACCTGAAGCGACAAAAGGTTCCGGTTTCTGGATGACAGTGCTGAAAATTGAACTGGCGGACATCGCGTTTGCCATCGATTCCATGCTGGCTGCTGTCGCATTGGCTGTGACGCTTCCGCATTTGAATGTCCTCGGACTGGAAGATATCGGGGGCATCAACTCCGGACAGTTCCTTGTCATGCTTGCCGGTGGTCTGATCGGTGTCGTCATCATGCGTTTTGCCGCTCATAAATTTGTGCGATTGCTGGAGAAGTATCCTCAATTGGAAACCGCGGCATTCGTCGTTGTGGGATGGGTCGGCGTCAAATTGCTCGTCATGACACTGTCGCACGATAAGCTTGGCTATTTGCCGCATGATTTCCCCCACTCAACACCTTGGACGATCATCTTCTGGACTGTCCTGGTCGGAATCGTCGTTGTTGGAGCATTGGTCGGAATGAAAAAGAACAAAGAATCTGAAGCAAGTTAATGGATGAAAGGACACCTTCAATTTGAGTGAAGGTGTCCTTTTTCTATTGCGAAAGATATCCAGTATAAATTCACGCCTCCCCGTTCATGACCCCCACAAAATGGAATGGCCCATTCGAATCATATCAATGAATGCAGAGGGTGAAACTGTTCTTTCTTTTCAATTTTTCTTTTTCTGGTTACACTGAGAATATTGAAGTTGAAGAGAAGAGGTGAACCCGATGCTGTTGACTGTATTGTCCGGATATTTCGGCCGTGAAGAAAAGAATAATGCTGAATTATTGGCGGTGCAGGCTCAGAGCGGGGACCAGGAAGCGCTGGACTATCTACTGCGCTCCTATTCACCTTTTATGAAGAAGACGGCGGGCCAGGTCTGCAAAAGGTTCATCAATGACCATGACGAAGAGTACAGCATTGCATTATCCGCTTTCCACGAGGCTGTAAATGGATTCAACCGTGAAAAGAACGCTTCTTTTCTGACATTTGCCCATATGGTTATCCGCCGGCGGGTCATAGATTTCATCAGGAAAGAAGTCCGGCACAATGATTTTCCGCACGATTTCCAAGGGATATCGGAAAAAGATGAACCGGGCTATGGCATCGAAGCCACGGTATCGGTCAAACGATATTCCGAGCAGCAGCAGGCTGTTGCCCGGGCGGAGGAAATAGCTGAATATGAAAAGGTGCTATCGGATTACGGAATGTCATTCAAGGATCTGGTGAAAGTTTCCCCGTCCCATGAAGATGCCAGGGTGACGGCGATACAGATTGCACAATTGGTGGCTGAAACCGAGGAGTACCGGGAATTTCTCTTGAATAAAAAAAAGTTGCCGGTCAAAGAGATCGAACAGCTGGTCGAAGTATCAAGAAAAACTATTGAGCGTAACAGAAAATATATAATTGCGATCGCATTATTACTGATGAGCGATCTGCATTATTTAAAGGATTATTTGAAGGGGCGATTACGCTGATGAGGATGCAAAAAGGCTTGTGCATTGTATTGAATGATAAGTCTTCCATTTTTCTGGGACCCAGCGGCGAATTCGTCGAAGGGAAACCGGTCGGTGAGATGGCTGTGGGAGATCAGGGCTATTTCTATCCAAGGCAGGCTGTTGCCAGGAAAAAAAGGCAGATGTTGAATCCGGTAATGGCCCCGGTCATTGCAGCGTTGGCGGTTGCTGCTTTATTCCTTTCGGTGCTGCTGCCGGAACCGGAAGCCTATGCCTATGTCCAGGTTCAAGTGAATCCTGGCATTGAACTAGGGATAGACGATGACTGTAAAGTCATTTCGGTCCGTGGGCTGAATGAAGATGGAAACGAAATGATCGAAAGGCTGCCTGAATGGGAGGATCATCCGCTTGAAGAGGTTCTCGGCACTGTGGTCAGCCTTTCGTTGAAGAAAACTACGGATGAAATTGTCATCACGACGGTAGCCAGTGAAGAAGACAGACTGGCTGATGAGGCAATCGCTGATTCGGTTTTGGCGATCTCTGCAAAAGCAGTGACGGAAAATATCACTGTAAGGCTGAAAGAAGCATCCAAAAAGCAGTGGAGAAGCTCTGTTGAAAAGCAGATACCTGTAGGGCAGATGATCAGTCATTCAGAAAAGCTACAGAAGAAAGAGATGAAAAAAGAGAAGATGGAACAGCCCTACCCGGTGAAGGAACCGAAACCCGCCGCTGATGAATCCCAGCAAAAAGGTCAGAAAGCGGATGGTCGATCCGAGAATGAAGATAAGCCTGCCAAAGGGGCTGAAGATAACAACAGCAATGCAGGAGAAAAAGATGGCAGCAAGAAAACACCTCCTGCAAAAGAAAAACAGGCTCCGCCAGGTCAGGACAAACGCAAAGAAACACCTGCAGCGGATAAAGGCAATCCGAATCCGCCAGGTCAGGATAAACGCACCACCGTGCCAGGCCAGGATAAAAAGCCGGTTCCTCCGAAACAGCCTGCCGGTAAAGGCAAAGGGGAGGCTCCTGGCCAGCAGAAAAAGAAAGAGGATAACGGAAAAAATAATGGCAATAACGGAAACGGCAATTCTCCGCAGAAAAAAGGTCCGGAGAAAAAGCCGGAACCGGCAAAACCGAACGGTAAAAATGATTCCGGAAAGCAAGGTCCGCCTTCAGACAAGGGCAATAAGGACAAACCCGGCAACAATGCGGGGAACGACAAAGCCAACAACAAAAATGGCAATGACAATCAATAAACAGCAGATAATTTCTTCTGCTGTTTTTTGCTTTAAAAAAGGAATTTCCAAATATCCTATCTTTTTTTATCCAGTTTCACTAGAATAAGAAGATAATCGAAGTCGAAAGGATTTCCTGCATATGAATAAATCATTTTTAAAAATCCGGAATTTGACGCCTGCAAGGGCAATCGCGGCTTATTATTTTGCCGCCATCAGTATTTCATTCCTATTATTAAGGCTTCCTGGAGTCCATCAGGAAGGAGTCAGCATTCCTTTGATCGATACCTTATTTACAGCAATCAGTGCCGTTAGCGTTACGGGGTTATCTGTTGTTAATCTGTCGGAAACCTATACGGTGTTCGGCATCGTCCTGATTATGGTCATCCTTCAGCTGGGTGGAATCGGCATCATGTCGATCGGTACGTTCTTCTGGCTGCTGCTCGGCAAACGGATCGGCCTCCGTGAACGTCAATTGATCATGGTCGACCACAATCAGCTGTCGATGGCTGGTGTTGTCAAATTGATCCGCAATATCATCAGCATCCTGCTGCTTATCGAACTCGTAGGGGCGATCATCCTTACGCTCTATTTCACGCAATTTTACCCTACTTTCAGTGAAGCGCTGCTGCACGGTGTTTTCGCATCTGTTACAGCGACGACGAATGGCGGATTTGATATTACCGGCAATTCGATGATACCGTTCGTCCATGATTATTTTGTGCAGATCATCACGATGATCCTCATTATTCTGGGTGCAATCGGATTTCCTGTGCTGATAGAGCTGAAGGAATTTCTATCGAATAAAAATAAGAACTTCCGGTTTTCCCTGTTCACTAAAATCACCGTCAGCACGTTCGGGATTTTATTGGCGATCGGAACACTTGGCATCCTGATCCTTGAATCGTTCAAAGCTTTCAAGGAAATGTCGTGGCATGAAACGCTGTTCGCTGCGATGTTCCATTCAGTATCCTCGCGTTCAGGCGGTTTGGTCACTGTCGATATCACTCAGTTTGATGAAGCCACGAATGTTTTCATGAGTGTCCTGATGTTTATAGGGGCGTCACCAAGTTCAGCCGGCGGAGGGATAAGAACCACTACGCTGGCGATTGCGATTCTGTTCCTGATCAATTTTGCAAAAGGCAAGAACACCATTCAGATTTTCAAACGTGAAATTCAGCTGATCGACGTATTCCGTTCTTATGCGGTGATCATCCTTGCGGGCTTCATGGTCATCGTTTCTTCCATGATTCTATTCATCACTGAACCGGAGGCAACTGCCATTGAAATCCTATTTGAAATAACAAGTGCCTTCGGAACTTGCGGAATGTCCCTTGGCCTGACGGATGATCTTTCTTCAATCGGCAAGATGACGATCATGGTCCTGATGTTCATCGGGAGAGTCGGGCTGATCTCATTCCTGTTTACGATCGGCGGTAAAACGGACCCGACGAAGTTCCATTATCCTAAAGAACGTGTGATCATCGGGTAATCGCGAATAAATTCATGGGGATGTGAATTTATTGAAAAAAGGGCTATAATCTTACTTATAGCATTTTAATAAGTGGAAAAGAGTGGATCGTATGAACGAAGAAATCAGGAAATCATTAAAGCTATTTATCGTCATGTCACGCGCCCATAAAGCCATATCAGAGCAGACCAACCAGTTTTTTCAGGCGAACGGATTGAATCCGACAGAATTCGCTGTGATGGAACTGCTTTATCATAAAGGCAAACAGCCTCTTCAGAAAATTGGCGGTAAAATTCTGCTGGCCAGTGGATCGATCACCTATGTCATCGATAAACTGGAAAAACGCGGTTATATTTCACGGGTCAACTGCCCGACAGACCGCCGGGTGACGTATGCGGAGATTTCAGAAGAAGGAAAAGAATTCATGGCAAACATTTTTCCCGAACACGAACAGCACCTGCACGAATTGACAGGCGCTCTCTCTTCGGAAGAAAAAGATGAAGCGATAGAATTGATGAAAAAATTAGGGCTATCCATTAAAGATCTTTCTTATTAAACAGAAAACGGCCGACCTGGAATTCCAGGTCGGCCGTTTCCGCTTTTCTTGTTGTCCAGACTTCAACGGCCAACTCCTCGGACTTAAGCTGCTCTTCCTATGCAGCAAATAGCGCCGCTTCGGAAGTTCATCTTAAGCCTTTCGGAGCTCAACGGCCGTTTCCGCTTTTCTTGATTATTTAGCTGAAATGGTTTTACCCATGCTCAGGAAGTCTTCCGTTGCATCAGCTTCGGTAAGATCAAAAATGGTAAGACGGACAATCAGGTCTTCTTTTTCAAAGACGGCGCCGGTTACTTTTCCGTTATCCGTTGGAATTTCAGCCACCGTGGAGTTCATGAAATCCGCTTCATCAAGTGCAGGCAACTCTGTCAGCTCAGCGTCCTGATTCGAAGCTTTTAGATTTTCAAGCATCATTTCTTCCATGAAAGCAAAGTCAGAATCCTCTTTGCTGAATGTTTCCACCCGCATGGACAGGGCATCGTTTTCGCTGGCGAAAACCAGATCTTTATTCGGTTCTTCTGCTGTCAGCTCATAACCAGGCAATAAATAAAGTTCATATGTGCCTGCATCACTTGTCGTCAATGTACCTTCGGCCATTGCAATATTCTCTTCTGCAGGTTCTGCGCTTTCTTCTTCGGCAGGCTCATCGGCAGAGGATTCCTCTTCCGCATCTTCTGTTTCCTCAGCGCTGTCTTCAGCCGCATTGTCCTCAGCACCGGTCGAATCAGTTTCTGTCTGTTCCGTTTCAGTCTCAGTCACAGGGTCCGTATTTTCAGTTGCTTCATCGGTCCCACAGGCAGCCATAAAACCGCTGACTGCCAGAATGGATGCTGCAAAAAATAATTTCTTAGCCATTAAAAATTCACTCCCTTTTCAAAGTAGACGCATGAAGCTGCTGAATGTTTCATTTTTATTATCAGAACGGGAAAATTATAAATACTAGAACAAGCAGCAGCAGGTGCGCGATGATCAGCATAGGCATGCTTTTTTTCTTTTCGTAGAGATATCCTAAAATAATTCCGACGGTGATGCCAGCGAAAATTCCCGGCCAGAAATCAGCCAGCCAGAAAGTCAGGCCAAACAAGACCGCGCTGACTCCGATTGCGGCATAAGCGGGCATGTATTGTTTCAGCTGCTGCTGTACGAAGCCTCTCCAGAACAATTCCTCCCCGGGAACAACGATAAACATCAATAGCAATAAATGCCATACCGATTCCGGGGTGTACGAGGACAGGAAGCCGTCAATCGAATTTGCGGCGCTGGCACTGAGGACCCAGACGAGATGATAGCCCCCGAGCAGGATCGCGTACATTGCAACAGCTGCCAGCAGGCCATAAAGAAACGATTGCCAGGTGCGAAGTTCTTCTTTGATCTCACTGAACATCGTGGCGGCGGACATCAGAACCAATATCGCAAAGGTATACATATACCAAAAGATATCGGCATCCTTGAACGCCAGGTTGTACAGCCCGAAAGCGATGGGCAGCATATAAATAAGTTTGTGTTTCGCCAGGAAACGAAGCATGAAAATATCCTCCTATAATTAAAAAAAGACAGACTTTACCGATTATTTTAATTTTTGGTAATGTTGTGGCGGCAGGCTTGCTGTATAATGGACATGATGGGACTGTGTTCTTCATCTGAAAACTCTGTTTCAGTTATGTATTATAGCAGACTTCTTACGCTGACAAATATACAAAAGGAGATTTACAAAATGACAGACTACAATGAATTATTAGATCGATTGAAAACCGGGGAACTTGAATCTTTAACTGTAGAAAAAGAAGATTTCCTGGATTTTCGGTCAGTCTTGATCGGGCGCGAAGATTTTAAGCATTTCCGTGGAGAGGCATTTCACCATGGAACGACGATTTATAAATATACTGAAGAGCCAAGTAAATGAATTTGATAAGGGGTGCTGAGAATGGGGAATTTGACAGAGGTAAAAAAGCATTTGAATGAATTGGTGGTTGGACGCGAGAAAGAAATCGACTTCATGTTGATCGCATTGATCCAGCAGGGCCATGTCCTGCTTGAAAGTGTGCCGGGCTCAGGTAAGACCTGGATGGCAAAAGCATTTGCCGGATCGTTTAACGGCCTTTTTCGCAGGCTGCAATTTACACCGGATGTACTGCCGTCGGATGTTACGGGAATCCGTTTTTTCAATCCGCAGACACAGGACTTCGAACTGCGTCCGGGTGCGGTGATGACGAATATACTATTGGCTGATGAGATAAACCGTGCGACGCCAAGAACTCAATCGAGTTTACTGGAATCTATGGAAGAAAAGCAGGCGACGATCGACGGTGAAACACTCCAGCTGCCAGAACCATTCATGGTCATTGCCACACAGAATCCGGTTGAATCACAGCAAGGGACTTTTCCGCTTCCTGCAGCCCAGCTGGACCGTTTCCTGTTCCGTCTGGAAATAGGCTATCCTGATTACGATGAGGAAATGAGCATCCTGAAAAATTTCAGGGGGAACGTATCGCATAAAAAAGAAATCCGGAGCATTGCATCCATAGATGATGTCGCCGCTTGGTCAAAAGCGGCAGCGCAGGTGACAGTCCACGAGGATGTCGAACGGTATATTTTGAATCTGGTACGGTCAACCCGCGAGCATCCAGCGATCGAACTCGGACTCAGTTCGAGGGCAGCACTTGCCCTTGTTCATGCAGCGCAGGGCAAAGCGTATCTGGATGGCCGTGATTTTGTCACGCCGGATGATGTCAAATACATCCTCGAACCGGTCGCTGTCCATCGTCTTCTTCTGACAGTCGAGGGAATGCTCGTCCATGAACCTGAAAAGCTGCTGCGGGAAATTTCCGCATCTGTCGAATCCCCGGTCGAGGCTTACTGAAATGGTGTGGGTCCGGCATGATTATGGCATGAAAAACATGAGATGGGCTTTTGCCTTCCTGTTCGGGATCTTCGTATCCTTCCTGGCTCTGATGCAATTTTCCGCAGCGGCTTTGATCGCTTTTATCATGGTGGTCATCGTACTGCAATTGCTTTACTTCCAAAGGATCGGGAATAAATTGCACTTCAAGAATAGTAAAAGCAGGAAACGTGTACTGAACGGCGGAGACTCTGAATGGGAATTGGCCTTTGATAATAAAGGGCTTCCGATTTGGGGCGGAAATTTAAAAATATGGTTTACCGATACGGTGCTGCCATCAGGCAAAGAGGCGGGAAACTTTACGGAGCTCATCGAAATCGATATTCCGTTTACAGTCGGGCATAATGAGGTGATTGCATTAAAGGTCCCGCTTACCGGCAGCAGAAGAGGTTTATCACGCATCAAAAAAATGGAGCTGTCGGTTCCGCATCCGTTTGGCGCAGGCCTGCTGGTGCTCGAATACGCGCCGATGATCCTGCAGGAACAGCTGGTTTATCCTAAGCTGCGCAAATTCCAGTTCCGATATGCACCGTCCAAACAAAAACCGGGACAGTTCAATTTGCGCCATTCACTTTTTGATGATCCCTTCCAGCCGATCGGCACACGCGATTATGTGCCGACGGATCAATTCAACCAGATCCATTGGAAAGCGAGTGCACGGATGCAGACCTATCAGACGAAAGTGTATAACCATGTGGCAAATGAAGCGATGTTCTTCTTGCTGAATGTCGCTGACCGGTATTCGTCGATTTCGAATCTGGAGGAACGGATCGAGGAACTTGCGTCCTATATTGAAAATTGCTTCGCTGAAGGGGTTCCGTATGCAGTGGCGATCAATGTCCGATCAGCAGGAAAGACTCCTTACCTTTATCTGCCTGCTGGAGAAGGGAAAAAGCAAAGGCAGAATGCTCTCGAACTTCTTTCGATCGTATCAAAGAACAACTCGACGATGCCTTTCAAATCGATGCTTGCCCACCTGGATCTGCATACAGAGTTGCCATACACGACATATCTGATGACCGATGACGTGGAAAGCATCCGTAACTTCATTCCGAAATGGAGCAGGAAGACAGAGTTGAAGATTTTAGGCAATACGGAAGGGCGGGTGTCGGCATGACAGCAAGAATTTCGTCTGCTTCGTCCTATGTCCTTGATGCTTTTCTGATTTCATTCATCCTGCTGTTCCTGGAAGGGGGCAGTTCAATTCCGCTCGCTCTTATCTGGATGACAGCAGTTATCCTCACAGCCATAACTGCTGTATGGATCAGCTGGGGGAAACCCTATAATCCGATGCCCGCCATGATTGCAGGGGCTGTAATCATGCTGGCTTCAATCGCAGTCGGAGTCGATCTCGGCATCGTGCTGGTATTGACAATCCTTTCTTTATACCGGCTGCATGCCAGATTTTCAGAGATCAAAGACAGCAGCAGCGGAGAAGGATCTTTTCTCACTTTTTATCTGATGATCATGACGGCCGCATTAATAATTACACTTGTCAACCGGAATACCGATCCGCATAACCTGATCTGGGGACTGGCGATTGCTGCAATCATCTTCTATACGGCATCAAAGCTCCATTTCCGATATATGCAAGCCAGAAAAGACGGCGCGAAACTAAAGGATGCATTAGCCGCTGCAGCCGGAATTACGTTTTTTGCCGGTGGAATTGCTGCCTTCGTCTATCTGGTGGCGGATGAAGCGCGATACCTAGCAGGCGAAGCCCTGGGCATTCTCATTGCCATCGTATTCTGGCCATTCAGGGGTGTATTTGACTGGGGACTCAACATCCTGATCGACAATAAACCGGAGGAAGTGGAAAGTTCAGGGAATGTGGAAACAGCCCCTGTGGAAGCAACTGTGTTTCCGGAATCCGAACCGCTGGAATTCAATTATCCGATTGGTACCGCTGTTGTCGTCGCCCTTCTTTTGATCGGCGGGTTTATCTTGATCCGCAGAATCCGGGGGGATAAAACGTTTGAGAAGAAAGAGGCGCCTATTGCAGAAATAAGCCGCTTTTCATCAGTTGAAGAAACGGTTGAAGATGAAGTTTCCCGGTCGAACGGGACCTACTCGATGGTCGATATCCATGAAATCCGCCAGGCTTACCGGAATTTTGAATCTCATGCTACAGCTTCGGATCATGGGCGGATGCCGCACGAAACAGTAAGGGAATGGGCAGAGCGGATAGGACTTCCATTTTCAAGTTCATTTTTCAGCACTTATGATAAAGTAAGATATAGTGACGGGCAGATAGCTGCCAGTGAAGCCACTCCCTTCCTTCATGAACTGGAAATTGCAAAAGAAAAAAATTTTAAGAAACAGGTTTAAGTCCATCTGCAAGTGGGCATACTAGTAAAGAACACAGCAACATTCTCATTTCCCCCTTTTGTGGTCGATCCTGAAACATGGATCGGCTTCTTTTTTGTCTTTTTTAAAGGGTGAATGATTGGCGGAAGCATTCGCTTTTCTTCATTATATAGTGAATATACAGAAGATTTTTGCTACACTGAAACTAAGTAAGGAAAAGGGGGATACATATGAAAGTCGGTTTTATCGGAACGGGAGTAATGGGCAACAGCCTGGTTAAGCATTTGCTGGAAGGCGGGCATACTGTCTCGATTTATACGCGTACGGCTTCGAAAGCGGCAAATCTGCTGGAGGCCGGGGCAACCTGGAAAGAATCTCCTGGACTTCTGGCAGCGGATGCGGAAGTGATTTTCACGATGGTGGGATATCCGTCAGACGTGGAAGAAATCTATTTTGGCGATAACGGCATCATTGAAAATGCTAAGGAAGGTACGGTATTAGTGGATTTGACAACGTCGAAACCCGAGCTTGCCCGCACAATTTTTGAAGCTGCCCGCAAAAAAGGGGTGAGTGCACTGGATGCACCTGTATCCGGAGGGGATATCGGAGCACGTAATGGATTATTGTCCATCATGGTCGGAGGAGAACAGGACACATTCAAGAGCATTCAGCCTTTGCTTGACCTGTTCGGCGGGAATATCGTCTATCAGGGGCCGGCTGGCTCAGGTCAGCATACAAAAATGTGCAATCAGATCATCATCGCTTCCAATATGATGGGAGTGTGTGAATCCATGATCTATGCATTGAAGGCAGGGCTTGATCCGGAATCTGTCCTATTGTCCATTTCTTCCGGCGCAGCAGGATCCTGGTCGTTATCGAACCTGGCACCGAAAATGATATCACGTAACTTTGAGCCTGGCTTCTATATCAAGCATTTCATCAAAGATATGCGGATTGCAGCCGAAGAGGCGGAAATCATGGGACTTGAACTGCCATCCCTCCAGTTGTCGCTGCAGCTTTTTGAAAGTTTGGCAGAAAGAGGATTCCAGGATAAGGGTACCCAGGCGCTGATTGTGGAATATGAAGAAAACAATATGGAAAAGCCAGAGATTTCTTGATCCCTGGCTTTGCCGAATTAATCGAAATATGATTTTTTAGGTGAATAGAATCTGTTCATTTCGCGCGGTTCATAGGACTTGGAAGTTTTCATCACTGCAGATTCCTTTTTAACGGGTTGAAGTCCGGTCAATTCGCTAAGAATCTCCTTGGCAGAGCGCAGGTTCATCCTGCTTGCGGGATTGCGGTAGGATTCATCCAGATGGCCCAAATGCTGAAGATTTTCAAAGTCTTCTTTTTTGGGCAGCATATGGAAATAGTAATCGCCGCATTTTACGAGGACAGAAGATTGCTGTTGACTTTTTCGGGGGTTTTTACTGAAGTGAAGCCCTAATTTCTGAGCGCGGTCCTGGAGAATCATTTTATTCAATGCTTCTTTTTTCAAGGCATATAAATACTGATTGTCCGATGCAGTCTTTGCGTGCCGGTTGACCGTAAAGATTGCCTGAGAAATTTCGTGGTCCGATCTGGAGTTTGGCATGGGTTCATTCCTTTCAACTATTATTCACTAGCATAAAACATCTTCATTATATCAAAATTTTCTATCAATGTGTAGCACGGGGCTATATAAATCCTGTGTTTCAGCACATTTCTTATCAGGTATCATGCTTCTTGAAATACACAATAAGGTAAAGGGAGGAAATAAGATGTTCCAGGGTCAAACGATTATTATAACGGGTGGTTCAAGCGGTATGGGTTACCATATGGCGGAAAAATTCGCTTCTGAGGGCGCCAATGTCGTCATTACTGGCAGGGATATGGAGAAATTGAATGATGCCGTGAAAAATATGGCGGATTCAAAAGGCAATGTGGAAGTTTTCCAGATGGATGTACGGGAGCCGGAGCATGCGAAAGCGATGGTAAAATTTGCCCATGAAAAATTTGGACGCATTGACGGGTTGATCAATAACGCTGCCGGAAATTTCATCGTACATGCCGAAAAGCTTTCACCGAACGGCTGGAAGTCAGTAGTCGATATCGTTCTCAATGGAACCTTCTTTTGTTCGCATGCGGTGGGTAATTATTGGATCGATCAGGGCGCCAAAGGCAATATTTTAAACATGCTTGCCACCTATGCATGGAACGCCGGAGCAGGAGTTGCCCATTCAGCAGCAGCGAAAGCGGGCGTAATGTCACTCACCCGGACACTTGCTGTGGAATGGGGCACACAATTCGGAATCCGTGTAAACGGCATTGCACCGGGACCTATTGAGCGCACCGGCGGAGCCGATAAATTATGGGAGTCTGAAAAAGCGGCGAAACGCACGCTTGAATCCATCCCGCTTGGCCGCCTCGGCAAACCGGAAGAGATTGCGGAACTTGCTGCCTTCATCATGTCGGATAAAGCGTCCTATATGAACGGGGAAATCGTCACGCTGGACGGCGGTCAATGGCTCAACAAATTTCCTTTTTAAGTAAAAATGGTTTCTTTTAAATAGTTTCAGGTTTGGTGATGTGTTATGATGAAATCGGAGTGATTAGCGTCGGTTTGTGATGCAAAAGGAGTAGAGTGCATGATTTCATTACCAAGCAAAGACTTTCTTGAAACTCAAATAGAAGAATACATTATATCGTCTGAAAAAGTTGCACACGTCCAGTTAGGGAACAGCGCCGAGCATGCATTGCTTGTATTGACCAAAACGGGTTATTCGGCAATTCCGGTCCTGGATATGAAATACCGTTTCAAGGGCCTGATCAATACGCAGCGCATCACCGAATCCATTTTAGGTCTTGACCATATCGAGTACGAGAAATTACCGGAGATCAAAGTCCAGGAAATTATGCAGACCGATATTCCATTGATAAATATCAACGAACGATTCCAGCGTGCACTGGACCTGCTCATCAACCAAAACTTTCTTTGTGTTGTCGATGAAGACGGGATGTTCATGGGAATTTTGACGCGTCGCGTTGTATTGAAACAATTGAAAAAACAGATCTATCAAATCCGAAATAATCAATGAACGAAAGGCCTCACAGGAAGAGGCCTTTTTTGTGTCATGAAAGAGGTAGTGAATTATGAAGACGACTAACCGTCCCCTTGTTTTGGCAGCGGTCATGCTGGCGATGTCCGTCGGTGCTGTCGAAGCGACGATTGTGGCTACAGCCATGCCGAGCATCGCGGCTGACCTTGGAGGCTTCTCAAAATACAGCTGGGTGTTTTCCGCCTATCTGCTGATGAATACTGTAACCGTCCTGATTTATGGAAAACTGTCGGATATTTTCGGCCGCAAACCGATTTTTGCTTTTGGCATCATCCTTTTTCTTTTCGGTTCCCTGATGTGCGGCCTTGCCGATTCAATGGATCAATTAATCTTTTTCCGGCTGATCCAGGGAATGGGCGCAGGGGCCATGCTGCCGATAGCGACGACTATCGTGGGAGATATCTATTCAGC
The DNA here is from genome assembly GCF_016820495.1 of Planococcus beigongshangi. Classification (GTDB taxonomy): domain Bacteria; phylum Bacillota; class Bacilli; order Bacillales_A; family Planococcaceae; genus Planococcus; species Planococcus beigongshangi. The sequence goes on from NZ_JADHDU010000001.1 coordinate 588,378, forward strand.
TGAAGAACGTGCAAAAATCCAGGGATACCTTTCCAGTGTCTGGGGCATATCAGCTGTGTCGGGACCGGCAATCGGCGGAGTCCTCGTCGCAACTGTAGGCTGGGAATATGTTTTCTGGGCCAATATTCCGCTGGGCATCCTCGCGCTTTTGGGTGTGCTGATTTTCCTGCAGGAACCGAAGAAAAACGGCAAACCGGTAATCGATTATACCGGGGCATCATTGCTGACCGTCGGATTGGTCAGTCTGCTTTATTTCCTTATTGAAGGAGGTGTCGGTTTCAAATGGCTATCGCTGACTGCAGGCATCCTGCTGTTGACAGCCGTCATTTCACTCGCTTTGTTCGTTTGGGTCGAGCGCCGGGCAAAGGATCCGATTATGCCTTTTGATATCTGGAAAAATAAAACGATTCTTTACGCCAATCTCGTGTCACTTGCGACAGGCGTCATCCTCATAGCCGTTTCAAGTTATTTGCCGACTTACGTGACCGGTGTCATGGAGCAGCCTGCTGCAATCGCTGGATTCACTTTGACTGCCATGTCAATCGGATGGCCGATCGCCTCGACAATGGCCGGACGGCTGCTGATCCGATATGGAAATTTCCGTATCTCTCTTGCCGGCGGAATTTTTCTTGTTACGGGCGCATTGTTATTTGTTGCCATGCGTCCGGAAGCGGGCCCGTGGTGGGCAGCGTTATCAAGTTTTGTTATTGGTATCGGAATGGGCTTGACGAGCACTTCGTTCATCGTTTCGATCCAGAGTGCTGTAACTTATGAGAAACGCGGCGTCGCGACGGCTTCGAATATGTTCATGCGGAATCTCGGCAGCACAATCGGAGTGGCGCTTCTTGGTACAGTGTTGAATACATCATTGTTGAATTATTTTGCCAAGAGTGGAGAAGGTTATGATCTTGACTCGATCAATTCACTTTTGACTGTTGACAGCCGTGAAGGGCTGGGGGCTGACACGCTGCACTACCTGCAGGAGGGTCTGTCATTGGCGCTGCAAAACGTCTATACGGTAATGGCCGCATTTGCCCTCATCAGTATCCTGCTGATTTTTGGGCTTCCACGGGGTAAAGGGGAGAGAAAAAATGTCGAATGAAGAAATGATCATAAAAATCCTGGCTGAAGAAGGCAATATGAGAAAGGCTTCTGAAAGGCTTTTCCTGTCTCAGCCTGCGTTATCCCAAAGATTGCAATCCATCGAAAAGGAATGGGGGCAGCAATTATTCATCCGATCCCAAAAAGGATTGACCCCCACGCCTGCCGGGGAGCTGGTCATCGATTATGCCAATGACATGCTGCAGCGCAAAGAGGAAATTTTTGAAGTGCTCCATACCCTGACATCGAAAGTCCATGGCACATTGAAGATTGCCTGTGCAACGATTATCGGCCAGAACTGGCTGCCGAAAGTGCTGAAGGATTTTGTCACGCTTTATCCGCATGCCAAAATCCAATTGATCACCGGATGGAGTTCCGAAATTACACGGGCGCTCTATGAAGGTGAAGCCCATGTGGGGATTGTGAGGGGCCATACAGATTGGAAAGGGAAGAAGATCCATCTGTTCCGGGATACCTTATATCTGGTCGACAAGGAAATCGATTCATTGGAAGAAGTGCTGGAGACCGAACGGCCATTTATCCAATTCAAAAGTGATTCCAATTATTATGAAGAAATTCAGCACTGGTGGCAAAAGCATTTCGCTTCCAATCCGAAACGGCAGATCACCGTGGACCAGATTGAAACATGTAAACAGATGGCAGTGAATGGGATTGGCTATGCCATTCTGCCTTCCATCACATTGAACGGCACCGAAGATGTCCATACAGTTCCTTTGGTGAACAATGAAGAGGAGCTGGAATTGACACGGGACACGTGGTTGATTGGCTATGATTCCGCCTTTGATTTGCGTCAAGTTGCCGCATTTGTTGAAATTGTTCAAAAGCATGCCGCTTTATTGAGGTAGAGTGATGAATTTTCCATCTGTATCCGTTATAATTACAACATCAACTATAGAAAGAGGTTCTTGACTAATGAAACAAATGGATGCCAATGAAATCATTTCGTACATACAGAATGCAAAAAAATCAACACCCGTAAAAGTTTACGTAAAAGGGGAAGGTGTAGCCTCCCTGAATTACGGTGAATCGGCAAAAGTTTTCGGTGAAGGCGCGCATGCCACAGTTTTCGGCGAATGGGCTGATCTTGAAAAAGCTTTGAAAGACAATGAAAATGCGATTGAGGATTATGTAGTTGAAAACGATCGCCGCAATTCAGCGATTCCAATGCTGGACCTGAAAGGCATCAACAGCCGCATCGAACCGGGGGCATTTATCCGTGAAAACGTGGACATCGGCAATAACTGCATCATCATGATGGGGGCTGTCATCAATATCGGCGCTGTGATCGGCGACGGGACAATGATCGATATGGGTGTGATCATGGGTGGCCGTGCAACGGTCGGTAAGAATTGCCATATCGGAGCAGGTGCAGTGCTTGCGGGCGTTATCGAGCCGGCATCAGCGACACCGGTTATCGTGGAAGACAATGTAATGATCGGAGCTAACGCTGTTGTTCTTGAAGGCGTACGCATCGGTGAAGGGGCAGTGGTAGCAGCAGGCGCCATCGTCATCGAAGACGTACCGGCAAACTCAGTAGTAGGCGGCACACCGGCACGTGTTTTAAAATTGATGGATGAAAAAACACGTTCGAAAACGGAAATCAAACAAGAATTGCGTCAGTTATAAGGGCTCGGATATGGACCTTATTGAAATCAGACGTGAACTGCATGCGATACCGGAAATCGGATTCCGGGAATTCAAAACGCAGCAATATCTTTTAAAACTGATCCGGTCGATGCCTCAGGAACGTTTGGAAATTGTTGAATGGAAGACAGGACTGGCCGTGAAAGTGAGGGGCTATGATGCAGACCGGCTGATAGCCTGGCGAACGGATATTGACGGCCTGCCGATCGAAGAGCAAACAGGTTTGGCGTATCGTTCGCTTCACGAAGGCTATATGCACGCCTGTGGACATGACATCCATATGGCGAATGCCATCGGATTGCTTCGGCAGCTGGTGGAAAAGCCGGTGAAACAGGATGTGCTAGTGATTTTCCAGCCGGCGGAGGAAGGTCCGGGCGGCGCATTGCCGTTCAGGGACTGGCTGAAAACCGAGCGTCCGGATTTATGGCCGGACCAAATTTTTGCGATGCATATTGCACCGGAACTGCCGGTTGGAACGGTTTCGACCAGACCTGGTCTGCTGTTCGCCAATACATCGGAATTGTTCATCGATCTGCATGGCAAAGGCGGGCATGCGGCATTTCCGCATCATACGGAAGACATGGCTGTAGCGGGCGCCAATCTTTTGATGCAGCTCCAGACGATTGTCAGCCGCAATATCAACCCGATGGATTCTGCCGTGCTGACTGTCGGGAAATTTACAGCCGGCACAGTGCAGAATATTATCGCGGAGCATGCGCGACTGGAAGGCACGATCCGCACATTGAATAATGAATCGATGCAGAAGGTGAAGGAACGTATTGAAGCGATCTGCAAAGCGGTGGAAATCGGTTTCAATTGCCGCATTTCGATCGATTACGGGGCTTCCTACAGGGAAGTTGAAAATAATGAAGCGCTGGCTGAAGATTTTCTGGATTTTGCCGCATCAGCTGACGGCATTGCTGCTGTCCGTGCAGTTGCCGCGATGACAGGCGAAGATTTCGGCTACTTCACAGAACAGATTCCTGGATTGATGTTTTGGGCAGGCGTGAATTCGGAGTTCGGTCTTCATCATGCGAAATTGAATCCCGATGAACGGATCCTTAACTTCATGCCTCTGTTTATCCATCATTATTTCAGCAATCTTTAAAACGGACAGCACCCTGCTGTCCGTTTTTTTCAGGTTGTCGAGAAAGAGGTAAAGGTGAGTAATCGATATTGCGCAAAACAGCTTCGCTTTCCTTGAGGCTTGCACTGAGCTAACTCGGACTCGGTGCCCTTCGCCCGAGTGGATCTCAGCCCTTCGTCGGCATTCGCCTGCTCCCTTGGGAGTCTCGCTGTTTTGCTCCATATCTCAGAGTCACTTTCTATAAAGAGAGAGCCTAAATATTTTGGTTTCTGAGAAAAATATCCTTATTTTTCTACAGCTATAAAATGTAGCAGCAGGCGGCGACTCCTGCAGGATTCAGAGCGAGTCCTGAGACCCCGCAGGAGCAAAGCGACGGCTCCCTGCGGAACGCGTCCGTCTGTCTCTGCACCGCTGCGCTAGCTTCGAGACATGAAAAGATTTGCAGCGAAATGATTAAAGAAGAGTATGTTTTTTAACAGCTTTTTATTTTGTATCAGAAGGAACTATTCGATAGGTCAGGCGTACTAATCTATAGATAGGTAAAGGAGGTTCAGCATGGAAAGAAAATTCGTATACGCCCTTATTATTTTATTCGCATCCATATTATGCACTTTTCCCATACAGGCATTGGCCGAAGCTGACATTACTATAGATGCTGAAGCGGGTTTTCAAAACAAGGTGAAAGCCGATAAAGGTGTTCCGATCCGAATCACCGCCACCAATAATGGCAAAGCGTTTACGGGAGACCTCGTCCTGGATTATTCCGAAAGCTACAGCATCGGCTCAGGAGTGAGTGTGCCGCTTGACCTTGCTGCGGGGGAAACGAAGACCATCCAGCTCTCAATGCCGGGGCTGATGGATAATGTGTACGCGGGCGGGCCGAACACTCAGACGATTTTTCTGTATGAAGGCGGCTGGGAAGAAGGGCAAGCCACCGATTTTAAAGGAAGAAAATCGCTGCAGCCGAATTATTTTAGTCAGGACACTCTTTTTATCGGTGTGCTGACAGACAATGCTGACCGCTTGCGCGTCTTGAATGAACTGCTGTCTTCCGGTACTGGACCGGGCAGTGAGCTTTTCTTTTTTAATCAGGATGATCAGCTGTCTTTGCCTGCAGATGTGCTTGCTCTCGACAGCCTGGACTATCTCATCATCGACGAGTATCCCTTCAGTGATCTGCCGGCAGCCAGTCAAGCAGCGGTGGAAAACTGGGTTTTACAGGGAGGCAACCTTATTATCGGAGCAGTGGGCAATATGGAAGCGGCGGCAGGGAACCTTGCCCCGCTGTTGCCGCTTGATCTTTCAAATCCTGCAGATAAAAGTGTTCCAGGGTTTGAAAATCCTTTTGCCGTATACGGCGCTACATTAAAAGAAGGGGCCCAGCCGGTGCTTATTGAACAGGATCAAATATTTGCCGCGCAAAATGCTGTAGGTTCAGGATCTATCATACAAACCGCATTTTCAATCGGTGATGAGCCGGTCGTTTCACAGGAAGGCTACGGCGCATTTCTGTTATCGCTGATGGACTCTCAACAGGTGCCCATGCCGAATTATCAAGGTGAATCCATCAAACAGAGGATAAGCTATGAAATTGGGACGGCCAATGAATTATTCGAAAGTTTTGCAGTGTCACGAACGGCCATGTTCCTCATCATTCTTGTGTATCTCATTTTAACTGTACCTGTGCTCTATCTTTTCCTGAAGAAAAAAGACAAACGTGAATTAGCCTGGCTGGCGATTCCAGCTTTTGCGGTACTAGCGTCGATCGGTATTTTTGCTGCCGGAGCGAAAGACCGGATCGGCAATCCGCAAATCCAGCAGACGGGATTTTTTGAAGTGGATAGGGACGGAGGATTGAATGGTTACTACATGAATACATTGCTGTCAAACCGCGGTGGGGATTATAAATTCACAGCACCTTCAACTACGACGATGTCTGCAACTGCAGGCAATCAATTCGCTGGCGGCAATACACATAATAATGCGATTCTGGAAAAATCTGTGGAACACTCAGCGTTGACAGTACGGGATATGCGCTATTGGTCAGTAGCTTCCATAATAGGGGAGTCTTATATCAAGGAAAGCGGAGCGTTCGATATTCAATTGATGGTGGAAGATGATGTGTTGAAAGGCACTGTCCGAAATGATTTTCCATTTGCAGTCCATGATGCCGCGATTTGGTCCGGGACCCGGTTAATTGCTTTAGGTGATCTGGCTCCGGGGGAAGAGGTGCAGGTGTCTGAACAGCTGCAAACGGATTTCCTTCCTTCGATTTCACCGATTGGCCAGATGATGGCCGGGCAGCAGCCGTTGGCGAATCAGGAGGATCTGATTGAGGAGAGAAAACAGAGTGCGCTGAGGATGGCGCATGAACATCTGAGCCGGAATGGAAGTTTACCTTATGTCATTGCATATACGAATGATGCCATCATACCTGTCCAGCTCGACAATCAGGATGCCAAAGTGTCGGCAGTCCATCTGCTGGCCGAAAGCTTTGAACCGGATGTGGATTTTGCTGGAGACTTAAGCTTAAATTCCGAGAACTTTAATGTGGAGATCACTACGGCAAGCGCTCAGGGCTATTTTCATGAATATCCGGATACACCGGGTTTCATAGGTTTGGAAACAGGCGAATACCTGATTGAATATCAGCTTCCTGCTGCTTTACGGGAAGCAGATGCTGATTGGTCGGAATTTAATGTGTCCACAATGGCTTCGGATGTCAGTTACTCCATTTTATCCGGGGCAAGCGGGGAGTATGAAGAGCTGCCGAATGGATCAGGGGAAAGTCTGGATAACGGCACTGATTATATATCTGAAGATGGAACGATTGAAATTATGCTGAAAGTGGACAGCCGCACAGGGTATGCTGAAATCAATCTGCCGAAAATAGAGTTGAAAGGAGTGGCGGGCCCATGATCGAAATCAAAGGATTGACGAAGAAATACGGATCTTTCTATGCGTTGAAAGGTTTGGATCTGACGATTGAAGACGGGACGGTTTTCGGATTTGTAGGAGCTAATGGTGCCGGCAAATCCACCACTTTTTCCATTTTGGCGACTTTGCTTCAGCCGACTGCCGGAGAAGCATGGATCAATGGCATCAGCATTTCGCAGAATCCTCAGGAAGTACGCCGCCAGATCGGCTATATGCCCGACTTTTTCGGCGTCTATGATCAGTTGAAAACAGAAGAGTATCTTGATTTTTATGGTGCCAGCTATGGGCTTGATGCAAAACAGCGGGAGGCCTTGATCCCGAAACTGCTGGAATTGGTTAATTTAAGCCATAAACGCCAGGACTATGTGGATCTGCTGTCGCGGGGAATGAAACAGAGGCTCTGTCTGGCACGGGCGCTGATCCACGATCCGAACATCCTGATTTTGGATGAACCGGCATCCGGTCTCGACCCGCGTGCCCGTGTGGAAATGCGGGAGATTCTGAAGGAATTGAAAGCGATGGGGAAAACCATTCTGATTTCCTCCCATATCCTCCCGGAGCTCGCAGAAATGTGTGATAGCATCGGCGTGATCGATTCCGGGGAATTGATCGCCCACGGTTCAGTTCAAAGCATCCAGGAAAAACTGCAAAGTGAAAAAGTGATCCATGTCAAATTGGCAGGCCCACTGGCAGATGCTGTCACCTTTTTTGAGAATGATCCGCGTGTCACGCAAGTCGACAGTATCACTGAACGTCAGACTGTACAATTCCTGTATAAAGGCACCGATGAAGAGCAGCTCGCTCTACTGCGTGAAGCCATGGCGTCCGGTCTTCGTATATTGGCCTTTTCCGAAGAAGAAACCGATCTCGAAGATGTCTTTATGGAAATTACGAAAGGAGCCGGTGCCTGATGAAAGAGCTCCTCGCGAATCCAGTGCTTGTAAAAGAAATCAAACTCCGGTTCCGCAGCGTGAAAAGCTTTACCGGATTATTCTTCTATCTATTGATCATGGGTGTCTTTGTATTCGGATTCATCAATTTGACCAGTTCGTTATCAGGGGCCGGCTTTTTCAGTCCCGATGAAAGTTTTCTGCTGTTCACCATGCTGAGTTATATCCAGCTTGGACTGATCCTGTTCATCACCCCGGGGCTTACGGCTGGCACCATCAGCAGCGAACGAGAAAAACAGACATTGAATATCCTGCTGACCACAGCCCAGAGCAGTTTTCAGATCATCTTCGGAAAATTGCTGTCATCGATTTCGTTTTTATTGCTGCTGCTCGTATCCGGCCTGCCCATCTATAGTATGGTATTTTTATATGGAGGAGTATCACCGGGCCAGATTGCCGTGATTTTCCTGTTCTACTTGTTGACGCTGTTGGCGATCGGGAGTCTGGGCGTCATGTATTCCACCCTGACGCGCCGTACGATCGTCTCGATGATTTCAACATATGGAACGATGATTTTCCTGACCGCCGTCACCGGTTTTTTCCTGGTCTTATCCATTTCCATTTCTGCTGTATCGATGGGAATGGGCCTGTCGCCTTTCAGTTATTTCTGGGCAAGCATTAATCCGGCAGTGGTGCTGCTGACACTGCTTGAACCAGGGTTTAGCGGTGAAATTGTACGGATGACCGGCATTTCGGTGCCGCTTTGGGTGACTTACACCATCTTCTATCTGTTGGTGTTTGCCGGGTCCATGTGGCTGTCGGTCAGTAAATTACGGGTCAATATGAATAAATACAAATAAGGAGAATGCCTGATGGACAGTCGGAAAATCATTGTTTTCACCAATAAAGCGAATCGCCGTCTGAAACTGCAGTTTTGGGTGAAATTGCTGCAAATCGCCGTGAGCATCGGCCTTGCCGCTGCACTGCTGGTATTTTTGGTTTCGAGACTGTCCGTCTTTCCTTATTATGGATTTTATGCATATTGCGCAGCCGTCCTGTCCATCATCATCTTTTGCATATGGAATATCCGTCATATGCCCCGCCGAAAGCAGGCAATCGCCGAACTCGACGAATTTACGCCGCACAATCAATTATTGACCTTGACGCAATTGCCTGCAGATCATCAATTCAGAGCGGATTTGACAGCCAAAACGGAAAAAGAGCTGCATCTAAGTTATCAACTGTTCAAAAAAGAACGGAATGAATGGTTTTTGCCGAAATCGCTTTTGATTTCTCTCGGACTTGCGGTCTTGCTGTTGCTGTCAGGGTTATTCCCTGCTGCTGCCCAACTTGAGGCAAAAGAGCAGGAGCAGGAACTCGAGATTATGGAAGAAATAGTTGAAGAAGTGCAAAAGCAGAAAGAACTGGCCGACTCGCCGCTAGTCAAAGAGCAATTGGAAAGTCTGGAAGAAAGATTGGAAGACAGCGAAACACCGGAGGAAGCACTTCGTGAACTGGTGAAAAAACAGAAAGAATTGGAGCTGCAAAAGAAGGAGAAAATGGATCAGGATTCAGAGGTGGCACAACATGAAGCAGAAGAGCTGAATGATGCTTCATCGCAATTGGCGAAGCAAGCTGGAAAAACCCAGACCGCTTTAAGTGAAATGGGGAAACCGGTGGCTTTTGACCTGCAGCAAGCCCTTGCCGCCAATGAGCTTGCCGAAAATCTACAGGACTCAAAGGACTCGGACGCTGAGTCTGAAGATGGGTCAGATGATGAATCAGCACCTGAAAGCTCTTCAGACGGAGAACAAGGGAATTCTGCCGGCAGTGAGGGAGAAGGTACATCCGGAAGCGAAAGTCCGGAACAGGCTGGAAGTGAGGAAGCTGGAGCCGGCCAGGGTGAAAGCGGTTCAGGTGCTGCTCCAGGAGAAGGAGAAGGACACAGTGAAGGGGAAGGCCAGGGGCAAGACGGAGAAGGTGCTGGAATGGGGACTGGAGCTGGAGCCGGCCAAGGCAGCCGTGAATTGCTGACTATTCCATCAAGGCTTGGTGGCGGCGCTGATCCGACGTTAGACAATGGTGAATTGTCTGAAGGCGCTGAAGGTTCATTCGAAGAAGGGCCCGTGAACGCAGAACGGGGAACTGTCCGCCCATATCAGAATATGGTCGGTGCTTACAGTGATTCTTATTTTTCCAGTGCGCAGCGCATGAAATTGCCCCCGGACCTTCAGAATATCGTGGAGCAATACTTTTCAGCAATCGAGAGTGATTAAACGAAAGTGGGGATGACGATGACCGTTACAGCGGAGCAGTTTACGGAGATGAGTACGAAAATACAGCAGGTAAGGGAGGAAATTGGCCGTTTTATCGTAGGACAGGAGGAAGCGGTCGAATTCTCCCTGTATGCGATTCTTTCCGATGGCCATGCATTGCTCGAAGGCTTGCCGGGTTTAGGAAAAACGATGCTCATCCGGACGATAGCGGAAGTGTTGGACCTGTCGTTCTCACGGATCCAATTCACTCCTGATCTGATGCCTTCAGATATCACCGGTACCAGCCTGCTCGAACGCGATTCGGCAGGCAGGCAGCAATTCACATTCAGGGAAGGGCCGATTTTCAGCCAGATGGTGCTGGCGGATGAAATCAACCGTGCCACGCCGAAAACACAAAGTGCGCTGCTTGAAGCAATGGGGGAGAAAACCGTTACAGTTCTTGGTGATACGAAGAAAATGGCAAGACCATTCTTCGTCCTGGCCACCCAGAATCCGATTGAAATGGAAGGGACCTATCCGCTTCCTGAGGCGCAGATGGACCGTTTTATCTGTAAAATAAAGATCCCTTCCCCGACAAGAGACCAGATGGCGGAAATTGTCAGAAGAACGACGGGCAGCCAAGAGATTCAGCTCGTTAAAATGATGGATGCCACTGAATTGATTGCCGCACAGCAACTTGCGAAAGAAGTGCTGATTGCTGATGACATCCTGATGGTTGCTGTCGATATTATACAACAGACAGACCCCTCGAGGACAGATCTAGAAGACATCAAGCGGTTTGTCCAATACGGCAGCGGGCCCCGCGGTTTGCAGAGTTTGATCAGAACCGCCAAAGCGCGTGCATTGGCTGATGGACGTTACCACGTCTCAATCGGGGATTTGAAATATGTCGCAAAACCAGTGTTAAGACACCGTATGCTGATGAATTATGAAGGGGAAGCGGAAAGTGCCGACATTGACGGCTTGATCGGCTTGGTGCTGGATGCCGCCGGAAGAGGGAATTCCAGATGAATTTTCTTCAACTGCCTAAAGACTGGGTCGCCCGTCTGAGTCGCTATTCAATCGGCACTAAATCTAAAATCCGGGGACATCACAAAGGATCCAGCCATTCCCGAAGATTCGGAGCTTCCATGGATTTTTCCGATTTCCGCGAATACCATCCAGGCGATGACGTCCGGCATATCGACTGGAACGTCTTTGCCAGAACAGAAAGGGTTTATATCAAGCGGTTTTTGGATGAACAGGAAATGCGTGTACATATAATGATGGATGCTTCGAAATCGATGAAGGATAAATGGCTGTTCAGCCGTCAACTGGCCTTCTCACTCGGCTCCATAGCGTTGATGAATGATGACAGGCTTTCAGTTTCAATGGGGCGCGGAAGCCATGCGCCTTTCCGGAGAAAAGGAAAATCTGCGCAAAAGCTGTTCAGCCATTTTCTCCTGACTTTTTCGGAGGCTGAAGAAGATGGTTTTGTGGAAAGCGCGGATTTTCAATCAGCAAAAGATTCGACGGTCCTGTTCATCCTGTCTGATGCCCTTGAATCACTGGAGAAATGGCAGCTTTTCTTCAGCCGGGCTGCAAAATACTCGAAAGATATCCGCTTTCTGCATATTTCCGATGAAAATGAACGCAACCCGTTATTTGAAGGGGACCTCCGGTTGATCGACAGGGAAAGCAAGGAGTCCTTCAATGTGACGTTGAATAGCCAGGCCGTCCGTAATTATCAGCGGCAGCGGCAGAAACATCTGCAAGGATTACAAGCGCTATGCCGCAGATATGGCGTCCATTATCTGCCGGTCCAGGTGGAAGATGGCATTCAGCACACAATCATGCGTCATGTGGCAAAACAAAAATGGATCAAGTGAGGTGACACGGAATGGGTATGACAAACTGGGGGATGATCTGGACATTTGTTATGCCCATTGCCCTCATCCTCTATTATTTCTATAGGAAAAGATACAAAGACCAGCCGGTTTCTTCTATTATCCATTGGCAACAAATGATGAAAGAAATGCAGGCCTCGCCGTACCTCAAAAAATTGCAGCAGAATGCCCTGTTTTATTTGCAGCTGGCTGCCCTGTTACTTTTGGTTTTTGCATTGCTCGATCCATACATCAAATCCCAAAGCCTGGAAGGCGGGGAGTTCATCTTCGTCATGGATACATCCGCATCGATGCTGGCGGGTTCGCCGACTCAGCTTGAACGGAATAAAGAGCTGATGAAAGATCTTTCCGAAAAAGCCGAAGGCAAACCGGTAACCATCATCACGGCCGGGAGCACCCCGGAAATTTTGGTGCGAAAAGAGACATCGGCGAGAAAGCTTCAGCAAGTGATAGACGGAATCATTGCCGGATATGAATCCCCTCAGATGGAAAAGACCCTATTTTATGCTGAAACGCTTGTTGAAGACGAAGCGGCTGCCATTCATGTATTTACGGATTCACTCGACCGCAGCATCATTGCAAATAAAACGGGGGCAGCTTACACAGTGCATGCCAACAATATACCGCTTGCCAATGTTTCAATTCGGCAATTTGGCATAGCGCAGGGAGACGCGGGCAACCGCGCCATCGTCCAGCTCTTGAATGACAGCGAAGAAAGGGTGGAGGGTACGCTCGAATTGATCGGGGCTGATGATTATGCCGTGAATACCGATATAAGCCTTGAGCCGGGGGAAGAGCAATTGATCCCTTTTGATAATCTTCCGGAAAGCGCTTTATGGCAGGCGAACCTGAAAGCAAATGATGATTATTCACTGGATAACCAGGCATATGCATATAACAGCCAGTCCATCGATACCGTCATCCTGGATAACACGTTGCACGGACTTGTAGCCAAAGGGCTGGATTCCATCGGTGTCACGGTAAACACGGCTGAGCCGGATCAGCTGCCTGAATTTACAGGAATGCCGGTGATCACGAATCAAAGCGGGATGCTGGCCAGTGAAATGCCGGTTTTATTGATCGGACGAGACGATGAAGAGTCCTTTGAAGCGGCGGGGCGTGTTGAAATGCTTGCTCATCCGTTATTCGCGTTTGCCCCGCTTGAAGACATCTACATAGCGGAACTCTACCCGCCTTTTGAGGAGTTTGAAACTGTTGCATCTGTCGGCGGTTCTCCATTTATCCAACTGTCGCCTGAAGGGGATATTATTGTACTGGCCGATATTCAGGCAACAGACTGGCCATTGAATCCTTCTTTCCCGTTATTTCTTTGGAGCGCCATCAACGAAATGACTGGCAGCGAAGATTATTTGGGAACGTTCTGGCCCAATGAACAGCGTTCTGTCAATCTGGCATCCACGGGCGGGGAATGGGAAATTTTCAAAGGGCAAGAGTATCATTCTTCATATATTGAAGGGCAACGCAGTTTCCAGGCACCGAACGAGCCTGGAATCTACCGGGCTGTCAGCGATGAAGCAAGCAAAAACTTCATCGTCCAATTGAGCAATGAGGAAAAAACAATCGCAACAGGGCAGAATTTTACAGCGGGCAAAGCGGTCGAAACAGAAACATCCACTGAGCATTCGGCAGTTCCGTGGCTGTTGCTGCTGATATTAATCGTGATTCTTGCAGAATGGGAGGTGTACCGCCGTGGAACTTCGCTTAGGTGAACCTTTATGGCTGCTGCTGATCGTTCCGGTGGCGATCTATTTGCTCATGACGGGATGGAAAAGATTCCGTAAGGCAGAAGCTCTTTTCAGAACCTCTTTCATTCTCAGGCTATCGAGTATTTTTCTTCTTATTATTGCATTGGCATCTCCGGACATCCATCGGCCGATAGATGAAGAGCAGGTTATTTTCCTGTGGGATCGCTCTGCCTCCATGGCGCCAGCGGAATCCGGCATCCAGCAACTACTGGACCAGGCACTGGGCGACAGCGGCGGACATCAGGCGACAGCGGTCTATACATTTGCCGAAGATTTTCAAACATTGGTGCCGTTGGCGCCGGGAATAGAAGCTCTGCCACTGGATTCAGCCCAGGTTCAAGATGGCCATACGGATATCGCCCAGGCGCTTGAACTGGCAGCGAACAGCGGTGAAAAGAGTCTGGCCACCCGCATCGTGCTGCTGAGCGACGGCAATGAAACCCGGTCTTCGGCACTGGAAAGCCTGATGCGAGTCACTGACGAGCGGCTTAGCATCGATGTGTTTCCGGTTGAACCCCCATCAAGCAATGAAATCATCCTGACTGAATTCCAAACGCCCGCCCAGGCGATTGTGGGTGAAGAATTGAATTTTTCACTGATCATCGAAGCTGACCAACAGAGCAGCGGAGAACTGGTATTGTCTGTCAATGATACAGAAATAGACCGCATTGCAGCGGAGCTGGCGGAAGGACGGAATATTTTGTCCTATCGTTATACCGCCCAGCAAGAAGGGTTGCTGAAAATTGAGGCGGCCATAGAAGTTGCTGACGATGGATTTTTACAGAATAACCGGCTGACGAGTTTGACGGAAGTGGAAGGGCCGCCTGAAATCCTCATTGTCAGCGAAACCGGCGAGAGTCCCATCGGCGATTTGGCAGACACTCAAAACATCCGCATAGCAGAAAGTTCAGCCTCGACGCTGCCAAGTAATCTATCTTCCATCATTGCCTTTGATGCGATCATTTTCGATAATGTTTCAGGTACCCAAGTCAGCGGACAGACAATGGACGTCATCGAACAGGCAGTCAAAGAGTTCGGGACGGGCTTTATGATGGTCGGGGGGGATCAAAGTTTCGGCCTCGGAGGATATTTCAAAACCCCGATTGAAAAAATCCTGCCGGTCGAGATGGAAGTGAAAGGGCAGCATGAGCTGCCATCGCTCGGCCTGGTAATCGTCATGGACCGTTCCGGGAGCATGGCAGGGCAGAAATTGGAACTTGCGAAAGAGGCGGCGGCACGGTCGGTCGAATTATTGCGGGAAGATGATAGGGTAGGGGTCATCGCATTTGACGACCAGCCATGGGAAATCATTCCGACGCAGAAACTTGGGGATCCGCAGCAGGCGATCGACGATATTCTGACAGTCGCTCCGGGCGGCGGCACCGAAATCTATTCCTCACTCGCGGAAGCCTATAGTCAATTGGAAGATCTCGAGCTGCAGCGGAAGCATATCATCCTCCTTACGGACGGTCAATCGGGTACACGGAATGACTATACGAATCTGATAGAAGAAGGCAGCGATGATAACATTACACTCTCAACCGTGGCGATCGGCCAGGATGCGGATCGTGCATTACTCGAATCCCTTTCTGAAACCGGCAGCGGCCGTTTCTATGATGTCGTGGATGCGACGACCATCCCGGCAATCCTGTCGCGCGAAACCATCATGATGTCACGCACCTATATCGTGGATGAGCCTTTTTATCCGGTCATCTTTGAGAGTGCCTGGAGCCCTTTATTCGAAGAAGGGGTTCCTCAGATGAACAGCTATATTGCGACTACTGCAAAAGACACGGCGAGAGTGGCGGCAGAAAGCGGTCAGCAGGATCCGATACTTGCCGAGTGGAATTATGGGCTCGGTAAAACGCTGGCGTTCACATCTGGCAGCGGCGCATGGAGCGGAGGGTTTCAAAGTTGGCAAAACTGGCCGGCTTTCTGGAACCGCAGCATTTCACAAATGCTCCCGTCATTTACGGAAGCCCCGTTTTCAATCAGCCGGAAAGCTCAGGGGATTTATACAATCGAAGATCCTTCCCGCTCGTCGGCTATTTTAAATGCTGCTGTGGTCAATGACAGAGGAGAGGAACTCGAAGTTCGTACAGAGCCGACAGCACCGGGCACCATCGATATCCATCTCGTCGAAGAACCGGGGCTTGTCTTTTTCAGCGTATCCAATGAATCCGGCGATGTTTATCAAACGGGGCTGACAATACCATACGGTGATGAATACCGCAGCAGGGCCGCTGACACGGAGCTTCTCTCATCGATCGCTGCGCGTGGAGGCGGACAAGTCCTGGAAACGCTTGAAGAGGCTTACCGGGATATTCCGTATCACAGCACGTCCATCCAGCAAATTCGGATTCCGCTCATCCTGCTTGCCATGCTGCTGTTCTTTGCGGACATTACAATTCGCAGGTTCGGCCTTAAAATGCCCGCCTTTCCGAAAAAAGAGAAGGTACGACCGGAATTCGGCGGCAGCAATGAAGGCATTGAACAGTTACTGAAAGCAAAAAGTCGGAACACAAAATAAAACCTGTCCAAAGAGGACAGGTTTTTTGTATGTTCTGCTATTAAATGGACTCAGCTTTTTACAGACGGTGCGGCTGTCCGGGTTTCCTGCAGCAATTGCTGTTTTCTGCCGGCCCATGCCGATGCGATGAAGAAACAGATCATCAGGATGGCGGTTCCCGCGATATAAGGGAAAATTACGTTGATATCAAAGAGGATACCAGCCAAAGCAGGTCCGATCATATTCCCTAAGCTCATATACGCATTGTTCATCCCTGCGGCGTAACCCTGCTGATCTCCGGCAAGCTTCGATATCAGCGTATTGATCGCTGGGCGGAGGAGGGAAGCGGCTGTGAAGAACACGGCTGATACGATAAGAATCGTCCAGAAGGTATTGACGAACAGGATCCCGATCGTCGCGGCAGCGGAAATGACGAGGTTCACCAGGATTACATTCATTTCCCCGAAACGTTTGAACAGCCGGTCGATGACGAAAGTCTGGATGATGACACCGACAAATCCACCGACCGTTATCAGGATGGATATCTCTTTCGGTGTAAAATTATGTTCTTTATCAACATACAGTGCGATGGTCGACTGGAAATTGGATAAGCCGAATGCGAAGATGAACATTACGATTAGCATGACAAAATATGGCATGTAAATGGAGCGTTTCATCTGCTGGATCAGATTTTCCTTTTTATTTTGCTGTTGCTGGATGGTCGGCGGCACATCCGGTAGCACAATATAGGACATGATGGCTGCAAGAGTTGCTACGAGCGCCGCAATATAGAATGGGAATTGGAGACTGACTTCTGCCAGGAATCCTCCGAATCCGGGCCCGATCATAAAGCCGAGGGACATGGATGCACCAAGCAGCCCCATCCCTTTGCCGCGTTCTTCATAAGTGGTGATATCGGCTACGAAAGCCATCATCGGCGGAATGAGGAAGGCTGCTCCCAGTCCGCTGAAGAACCGGGCAGCATACAGGATCCAGAGTTCACTGGCCAGGCCGAAAACAAGTTGGGAAATTCCGAAAACAACCAGGCCGAAGATGATCAGTTTCTTTCTTCCGTATTTATCGGAGAGCTGTCCTGACAATGGTGAGAACAGGAATTGAGCAAAAGCGAAAGTGGCGATCAATGTGCCGAGCACTTGGCCGGCGACACCGAATGTATCAAGATAGGCAGGCATGATCGGAATGATCAGACCGATCCCGCTCATGGCAATGAACATGTTGAACATAAGGATGTAGAGAGCGAATTTATTTGATTTTGATGCCATTGGGCGTCCTTCTTTCATAAGATACTTCGTGTGACTAAATTTTATCATAATGAGCTTAGTAACTATACCCCATTTCCAATAAAAAAAACAGCCAAAAATGAGCCGGGCAAAAGAATCTTCCCGGCTCATTTTGCTGTTGAGATGTATCATGTGCTCCAATCATTCCGTTTCCGCTCTTCGCTTTCTGCAGAATGTTCGTATGACCTTGTTTATTTCTCCATATCCATTTTGAATTCCAAAAATAATTCATTGTAGATGCCGAGCATTTCAAGGCCCAGGTTTTCATAGACTTCGAGGCGTTCCCGCAGGTCTTCGGTTGGGTAGAACCGTTCATCGCCTGTCACTTCCGGGTCCATCAATTCCATTGCAGCTTCGTTTGGCGTGGAATAGCCGACATAATCAGCGTTTTGTGCCGCTACTTCAGCATCCAGCATGAAATTGATGAATTGGTGTGCCCCATCGATATTATCGGCAGTCTTTGGAATGATCATATTATCGAACCATAGGTTGGATCCTTCTTCCGGCACCGAAAAGTCGATGTCTTCATTGATCCACATCATGTCGGCTGCCTGGCCGGACCAGGTGAGGGCGACAGCGGCTTCTTCTGCACGCATCATTTCGACGATTTCATCGCCGATGATGGCCTTGACGTTCGGTCCGATGGTTTTCAGCTTATCGGTTGCCTCACGAAGTTCGTCGGCGTCCCGTGAATTCAGGGAATAACCGAGGCTGTTGAGGCCCATCCCGATCACTTCTCTCGCAGAATCGACAAGGATCACTTCCTGTTCCAATGTCGGATCCCAAAGGTCGTCCCAGCTTTCGAATGTCTGGCCATCGAGCAGGGTAGGATTATAAGCGATCCCGACTGTTCCCCAGAAATAAGGGATGGAATATTCATTGCCGGGATCGAACGCCAGATCCAGGAAATAAGGGTCGATGTTTTCAAGGTTGGTGATCTGCTCCAGATCAATCGGCTGGAGAAGGTCCGTCTCCTTCATTTTTTCAATCGCATATTCAGACGGCATCGCTACATCATAGCTCGTGCCGCCCTGTTCGATTTTCGTCATCATCGCTTCATTGGAATCGAAGGTTTCATAGACGACAGTAATGCCGCTTTCTTCTTCGAATTGGCTGATCAGTTCAGGATCGATATATTCACCCCAGTTGAAGACGGTGATGGTTCCGCCGCCCCCGGCTGAAGAGGAATCTTCGAGAATGGAGACGACATACATCAATATACCTGAAGTCACGATGATCGCTAAACTAGCGCGTATAAGGTCTTTCATGGTCAGTTGCCTCCTCCTGGTGGTCGGATGGTCATGCGCGCGCGGTTACTGAAGAAGTAATAGCCGAGCACAAGTCCGAGAGTCACTAAGAATATCAGTGCGGACAGGGCATTGATGGTCAAAGTGATGCCGGCCCGTGCCATCGAATAGATTTCAACGGATAAAGTCGCAAATCCGTTTCCTGTAACAAAGAACGTGACTGCAAAATCATCCAGTGAATAAGTCAGTGCCAGGAAGAAACCTGCAAAAATACCGGGTTTGATGTATGGCAGGATGACTCTTGTCAGGATATCACGTTTGGATGCACCGAGGTCCGTAGCGGCATCGATGAGGGAATCGCTCATTTCCATCAGCTTCGGCAATACCATGATGACGACGATCGGAATACTGAAGGCGATGTGTGAAATAAGTACGGATGCAAATCCGAGCTTGACGCCGACCATCGTGAACAGGATCAGGAAAGAGGCACCGATGATGACATCGGGACTGACGATCAGGATTGTGTTCAGCGATAGCACGGCATTGCGCATTTTACGGTTGCGGATAAAAACGATTCCGATGGCGCCGAGCACACCGATCGCAGTTGATATAAGTGCAGACAGCAAAGCGACAATGACCGTATTCAGTACGATGATGATCAGTCGCGTATCGTTGAATACTGCTGCGTAATGTTCGAGCGTGAAGCCTTCGAAGGACGACATGGTGCCTCCGCTGTTGAATGAATAAAAAATCAGATAGAAAATCGGTGCGTAAAGGATGAGAAAGACAATGGCCAAATAGACGCGTCCCATTTTACTTAATTTTTCCATTGACTGTACCTCCTTTTTCACCGGTCACCATCATGATGATGATCATGAATAGGATAAGGAACACTGCAATCGTTGAACCCATGCCCCAGTTCTGGGTCACGAGGAATTGCTGTTCGATGGCAGTTCCGAGTGTAATGACTTTATTCCCCGCGATGAGTCTTGTAATGACAAACAGCGACAGGGCAGGGATGAAGACGACTTGAATCCCGGCTTTCACCCCGTTGATGGCAAGCGGGAAAATGACGCGTCTGAACGTCGTCCATGATGAAGCGCCGAGATCCCGTGAAGCATCGATCAGTGCCGGGTTGATGCGGTCAAGTGAGTTGAAAATCGGCAGCACCATGAACGGGATGAAAATATAAACCGCTACGAAGATGAAGCTGAAATCCGTGAACAGGATCTGCAGGCGTTCAGAGCCGATGGAAGCGATCAGATTATTGGCAGGTCCATATAAACCGAAGATCCCGATGAAGGCATAAGCTTTCAGCAGCAAATTGATCCATGATGGAATGATGATCAGCAGGAGCCATAATTGCTTGTTCTTTGTCTTTGTCAGCCAATAAGCTGTCGGATATGCCACTAATAGAGATATCAGTGTAATCAGGAATGCGTACCAGAAAGAACTCAGCGTAAGCCGCAGATAAACGGAAGAGAAGAAGTTCTTATAGTTGTCAAAAGTCAGGTTGCCGGAAATGTCGAAGAATGAATAATAGACAACCAGCGCGATCGGCGAAATGACGAACAACACGATCCAAAGGTAATAAGGGATAAGATAGAAAGGATTGGTTGAGTTATTTTTCATGGCCAGGTGCTCCATAAGCTTCGAGTCTGGCGTCAAATGCCTCTTCAGATTCATTCAAGCGCATGACATGGATGGCTTCCGGTTCGAAATCGAGGCCGATGCGCGATCCGACTTCAACTTTTTTCGTCGAATGGACAAGCCATTCATTGCCGACCTCATCCACTGTTGAAATTTCGTAATGGACGCCGCGGAACAGCTGGCTGTCGACAGTGACCGTAATTTTTCCTCTTTCAAGAGGGGAGATGTGAAGATCTTCCGGACGGATGACGATTTCGACTTTCTCATTTTTATTCAATCCCTGATCGACACATTCAAATTCCTGGTTGGCGAAGCGGACGCGGTAATCATCGATCATCACGCCATCGACGATATTCGATTCTCCGATGAAATCAGCGACAAAGCGGTTGATCGGCTCGTCATAGATGTCCAAAGGTGTTCCGCTTTGCTGGATTTCCCCGGATTTCATGACGAAGATTTCGTCTGACATGGCCAGTGCCTCTTCCTGATCATGGGTGACAAAGATGAATGTCTTGCCGAGACGCTGCTGCAATTCGCGCAGTTCATACTGCATTTCCGTCCGCAATTTCAGATCGAGTGCGGATAATGGTTCATCGAGAAGAATTACTTCAGGATCATTGACGATTGCACGTGCGATTGCCACCCGCTGGCGCTGACCGCCTGACATTTCCGAGATATCCCGTTTTTCGTAACCGTGCAGATTGACGAATTCGAGTGCTTCCAGGACACGGCGCTCAATTTCAGCTTTTTTCAATTTTTTGATGCGCAGGCCGAATGCCACATTCTCGAATACGTTTAAATGAGGAAACAGGGCATAATCCTGAAATACCGTATTTACCTGGCGCTCGTTGGCAGGTGAATTATTGACGATTTGCCCTTCGATGTAGATATCGCCTTTTGTCGGTTTGATAAATCCGGCGATCAAACGGAGGATCGTGGTTTTACCGCAGCCCGATGGTCCGAGCAAGGTATAGAATTTCCCGCGCTCCAACTCAAAACTGACGTTGTTCAGTACATTTCCAGCCCCTTCATAGGCTTGTGTAACATTTTCAAAACGGATGATTGAATCTCCGGACATTTTATTACCTCCTGAATTATAAATATGAATGGGTGGCGCTGATGATCATTTCACATTTGCCTTTGCCGGCGTTATGCAATTGGTGGTGCTGGGAAGCTTCATAATAGATGGAATCCCCTGCGACCGCAATATATTCTTCTGTTCCTAGAACCAGGCGGACTTTTCCTTCCAGGACATAGATGAATGTCTCCGCCTGGGAAGGTTCGAATTGTTTATAATGACCTTCTTCGAATAAGGTGAGGTAAATCGGCTCCATTTCTTTCTTATAAGAAGTGGGGATGAGCCAGTCGATTTCATATCCGGCTTCCTCATCCGTATGGATACGGTGATCTTTGGACGAATAGATGACTTGCGGCGTCTCACCGTCTTCAAAGAATTCCTTAGGTGTCGTACCTAATACCTCCAGCAGTGTAAAAAACGTTTCCAGGGAAGGGGAGTTCATGTCCCGTTCCAGCTGTGAAATAAAACCTTTGCTCAAATCAGTGCGTTCGCCAAGCTCTTCCTGGGTCAATCCGTTCTGTAGACGGAGGCTTTTGATCTTAGCTCCGATATCCATATAAAACTCCTCTCCTTGTATTTGAGGGTTCTGATTCTGTTTATCTTAAGCAAACTTCAAGTATTGAAAGTTTAGTGAAAATATACTTACAGTTTACAATCACTGTTTAGTATTATGCAATAATTCCTTTCAAAAATAAAGAAAAAATATTTAAACTAAATGGTTCATTTCTATTGCATTCTGCTGGGTGTATTTACTATCATAGAGAATGTGTAAAAAGATTATTTTATTATAATGTAACTATTAGCCGCATTTTGGATTATCCGTCATGTGAAAAATAGCCTGTCCCACTAATTTAGGAGTGACTTTAATGAATGACAAAATGAATTTTTTCCTGGATCCGAAAAATCGGGCAGTGCAAAAAACCACTATTATGAACTATAAACAGGACCAGCAGGGTCTTTACCTGATGGCCAATAAGAAACTGATCAATTGGATGGAAGTCCATACTTATTGCCACCATTGCCTGTCACCGTTGACATTCGATGATGAATTCGATGCGAGTTACTGTGCAGGATGCAATGAATGGCGCGAAGAGGCATGCAGCGATATCGACTGTGAATATTGCGAGAACAGACCGAAACGACCACTTGACCCCCGCCGATGAGCGGGTTTTTTTATTGATTGGAAGGTTATGATAAACTGTAGGTATGGCAGGAATTTGGAGGCAGGATATGAAAAAGGAATTTGTAGTGATAGGCCTTGGCCGTTTCGGAGGAAGCATCGTCCGGGAATTGATCGAACAGGACGCCGATGTAATGGCGATCGATATCGACCCGGAGCGGGTGGATGAATTTGCAACCATCGCAACTCAGGCGGTTGTTGCCGATACGACGGATGAAGCGGTGCTGAAATCTCTGGGCATCCGAAACTTTGAACATGTCATCGTGGCCATCGGGGATAATATCCAGGCCAGCATCCTGACGACCTTGATGCTGAAGGAAATTGGCGTCAAAAAGATAACGGTGAAAGCCCAGAATGATTACCATGCAAAAGTGCTCCACAAAATCGGAGCCGATAAAGTGGTCCATCCTGAGCGTGACATGGGGATCCGGATCGCCCATAATATGCTTTCCAATAATGTTCTCGATTATCTGGAACTATCGGATGAACATTCGATCATGGAAGTCAAAGCGAATGAAAAACTGTCAGGATATACGCTTGTCGGTCTGGATATCCGTGCGAAATATGGCATCAATATAGTGGCCATCAAACGGGGGAAGGATATCATCGTATCGCCGCAGGCGGATATGGAAATTGAAATCCAGGATATTCTCATCATCATCGGCTCAGACGCGGACATCAACCGTTTTGAGAAGAAGATGCTGAATTAGATTTTGGGATTTGGACTAGGTGAACTAAAGAATCGCTGTAAATATGTCGCTTCGTCGCTTTGGACAGTGCAAAGATTATGCTCCTGCGCACTGCTCGCCGCAAAGGAAGCGCCTCAAGTTCATGGCGCACCTTGCCTTTCGTAACAAGCCGTGAAGAGCACTCGTCTTATTTCTTCGCCGTGGTCCACTTCTAGAGATTAAGTGAAGCACTGAAGACTCCTCATATACTAAGGGTAGCTGAGCACCCACTCGGTCGAGGGTGCGAGTTGGCATTTGGAAACCACTTCAACATGAGAAGAGTTTCTCAGATATGGAATAAAACATCGAAGACTCCCATGGGATCAGGTAAGCCCCTAGGAAAGCGAAGCTGGTTTACGCAATAGCGGTTTCTTATATCTTATCTTTAAACAATCAAAAAAGGAGGTCCCAAATCGGGACCTCCTTTTCAATTTGTTGAGGAGGAAATATAAATGTGTAATCGATATTACGCAAAACAGCTTACTTTCTATAATAAGCAAGACCAAGAATATCTTAGTTTTTAGAGAAGGCATTTCAATTCTTCACAGAACAAAAATGCAGCGGAAGGCGGCGACTCCTGCGGGAAACAGAGCGTATCCTGAGACCCCGCAGGGAGTGCAGCGACTGAGGAGGCTCAGGCCGCTCCCCGCGGAAAGCGTCCGCCCAGAGCGCAATGATTATAGAAAGTATCAGTTTCCTGATGGACAAAAAGGAGGCCCCGGATCGGGACCTCCTTTTGTTTTTCACTTATTTGTCCAGACTCCGGCGACCCAGCTCTTCGGGCCATAAGCCAATCCAGCTGCCGTGGCCAAGACCGCCACTCTGCTGTTCTGTCTTATGCCTTTCAGAGCTTAACGGGTGCCGTCGCTTTTCTAGACTTCCATTATAACCGGAAGAATCATCGGACGACGTTTTGTTTTTTCGTATAGATAAGGTCCGAGCACATCTGATATATCATTCTTCAGTTCAGCCCAGTCCGCATCTTTGCCATGGATTTTCTTCTTCAGGTGACGGTTCAGCATTTGCTGTGCCTCATAGATCATTGTGCCGGATTCACGCATGTAAACGAAACCGCGGGAAATGATATCAGGGCCCGACACCATTTTATTGTTGGCCATATCGACACTGACTACAACGATGACCAATCCTTCTTCTGAAAGGACGCGGCGGTCGCGCAGGACAATATTGCCGATATCACCGATGCCGCTGCCGTCGATGTAAACATCTCCGGAAGGGATTCGGCCGGCTACTGAAGCTTCATCAGCACCCAGCGCCAATACATCACCATTTTCCATGATGAATGTATTTTCTTCTGGAACGCCGCAATCGACAGCAAGTTTCGCGTGCTGTTTCTGCATGCGGTATTCGCCGTGGATCGGCATAAAGTATTTAGGATTGATCAAGCGAAGCATCAATTTATTCTCAGGCTCTGAACCATGTCCAGAAGTATGGACGTTATTCAGGGAACCGTGGATGACATCCGCTCCTGCACGGAATAATAGGTTGATGGTTCTGTTGACGCTGCTCGTATTCCCGGGAATCGGGGAAGAAGAGAAGACGACCGTATCGTTCGGCTGGATATGGATCTGACGGTGCGTGCCGCTTGCAATGCGCGACAGGGCCGCCATCGGTTCACCCTGTGAACCTGTGCAGAGGATAAGTGCTTCATTCGCTGGCAGGCGGTTCAGCGTCTGCGTATCGACAAAGGCATCTTCAGGTGCATTGATATAGCCGAGTTCACGGCCGATCGTCATCGCATTTTCCATGCTGCGGCCGAAAACGGCAATTTTTCTGCCTTGGGCTACAGCTTCGTCAGTCACCTGCTGAAGACGGTAGATGTTCGATGCAAAAGTAGCGAAAATCAGGCGTCCATCAACTTTGCGCATGATGTCTTTGATCGATTCGCCGACTTTGCGTTCGGACATCGTGAATTCAGGGATTTCGGCATTTGTGCTGTCCGACAGCAAGCAAAGTACACCTTCGCTGCCGATCTGTGCCATTTTCAATAGGTTGGCCGGTTCGCCGACAGGAGTGAAATCGAATTTGAAATCTCCGGTATGGACGATATTGCCAGGTGGTGTTTTGACGACAATCCCGAAAGCATCAGGAATACTGTGGGTCACACTGAAAAAACTGACAGAAGTCTTACGGAATTTAATGACGTCATCTTCACCGATTTCAATCATTTTTGTCTGGCGAAGAAGACCATGCTCTTCCAGTTTTTTACGGAGCAGCCCTAAAGCAAGTTTACCGCCGTATACCGGGATGTTGATTTTCTTCAATAGATAAGCGACACCGCCGATATGGTCTTCATGGCCATGTGTGATGAAAAGGCCTTTGATCTTATCTGCGTTTTTAACTAAATAAGTGTAATCCGGAATTACATAATCGATTCCGAGCAAATCGTCTTCCGGGAATTTGATGCCGGCATCGATCAGGATGATTTCATCCTGGAATTGGACACCGTACGTATTTTTGCCGATTTCACCCAGTCCGCCGAGCGCGAAAACAGCTGTTTGATCATTTTTTACAAATTTCATAATCAGTCAATGCTCTCGACTTCGTAGTTTTCGGCTGCCTGTTCATATTCAAGGTGGCTGCCTTCAAGCAATTGCACAAGCTCGATGTTGTAATTGCGGTCTTTCAGGTGATGTCTTACTTCACGCTCGGTTGAAGCTTCAACATATAGGCTCTTAGTGTTTTCGCGAACTGGTACCTCATGGCGGTTCTCTTGGTAGTAGACTTTAAAAATCATAATATTTGCTCTCCTTTTTCCACGTTCAAAATAAATTCACTTTCTTTATATTATCATGTCATTGTTTTAAAATAAAGAATAGCCCTTCTTTTTATGAGCAGAAGGGCTATAATAGCTATGCTATTTTCTTTTTGTTCATAATACCGTTAAGCCTTCTGAGAAGTTTTCTTTTCAAACGTTTCAGCATGGCTGCTCACTCCTTATGTAAATAATACTGTATTTTCTGACAAAAGTAAAGGGGAAATGGCTGTTCAAGCCTGTACCAGAAAGGATTGAAGATAGACGATATGGGAAAACTATTATTGCTTGATATCGACGGAACTTTATTGAATACGAAAAAGGAGCTGCCTGCTTCAGCAGCCGAGGCTCTTCAAAAAGCGAGGGCGAATGGCCATGAATTGGCAATCGCGACTGGCCGCGCGCCGTTCATGATCAAGGAACTGCGGAAGGAGCTGGATATCGATACATATATCACATTCAACGGCCAATATATCGTCCATGAAGACAAAGTGATCCATACAGAAGCTCTGGATCCCGATCTGCTTGAGAAAGTGATGCTGTTTGCAGAGGAACGGGATCATCCGATGGTCTTCATGAATGGCGAAAAAATGATTTCTTCCATAGATTATCATCCGGATATCGATGAAAGCCTGACAAGCCTGAAATTCCCTCATCCGGAAACGGAAATCGATTTCCACCGGGACAATGAAATCTATCAGTCATTGGTGTTCTGTACAAAACAGGAAGAACAGCAGTATCATGAAAACTTCAAAGAATTCGATTTTGTGCGCTGGCACCGAGTGTCCTGTGATATCCTGCCGAGCGGCGGCTCGAAAGCGGCCGGCATTGAAAAACTGATCGCCAAAACGGGCCATGCAATCGAAGACACCATCGCGTTTGGAGACGGCTTGAACGATCTTCAAATGATGCAAGTGGCCGGTTTCAGCGTGGCATTGGAGAACGGCCATCCTGAAACCAAGAAAGTCGCTTCTTACGTGACCTCCCATGTGGATGAGGATGGCCTTGCAAAAGCTTTTAAACATTTGGGGCTGATCTGAATAAAACAGGCTGCCAGAAAATTTCCCGGCAGCCTGTTTAAATTATTCTTCTGTTTCCCGTGCAATCGGAATCGCATTTTCGATTTCTGCGAACGGATTATCCGGGTTGATGTGGTCAAAGAACATGACGCCATTCAAGTGATCCAGCTCATGCTGGAAAGCGATGGCGGGAAGCCCTTTGAGGCGCATTTTGAATTCATTGCCTTCTGCATCGAAAGCTTTTACGGAAATACGGGCATATCGTGGAACGTACCCCGGTATTGCGCGGTCAACCGATAGACAGCCTTCCCCTGAGGATAAGTAGGCCTTCTCGACGGAATGGCTGACGATTTTCGGATTGATCGCAATCATACTCAGATTTTCGCCGGACTCTTCATCGAAATGGAGTGCAAATATCCTTTTTGCCACATTGACCTGCGGAGCCGCAATTCCGACGCCCGGCCGCAAATCATATTTTTCGATCATTTCATCATTCTGGCTGTTGATGACATATTCCAACAGATCCTGCGCCAGTTTCTTGTCATCTTCAGAAAGCGGGAGCTGGACTTCTTCAGCCCGCTTGCGAAGTGTAGGATGACCTTCGCGGATAATATCTTTCATTAAAATCAATTGGTTTCCATCCTTTCAATCATGTTGCATCTGCCTTTCAGTATAACCCAAGGCACACTGCCCGCAAAACAAAAAAATACTTTGTTGGCAGTTGTAATTTTTTGAGCATCATAATATAGTTGAAACATGCAATAAGGAGGGTTTCGATTGAAAAGATACATATTGGCAGCAGGAATTTCAAGTGCGTTGCTTTTGAGCGCGTGTTCAGGTACATCAACAGAGGAACAACTGGATGCGGTGCTGAAAGAGACATTTGATGCAGAAAAGGATTACCGGGACACACAAAGTGAAATGGAAAAGCTGGAAAGCAGTGAACAGGAAAAATTTGAAACCATCATGGCTTTGACGCAAGAAGAGCAGGAAGAGGTCAAGACAAATGCAGAGGAAGCGATTGCTTCTGTGGATGAACGCCTCGAATTGCTTGAAACAGAAAAGTCCTCTATGGGTTCCGCTGAAGAAGCCTTCCAGGAGATCGATACTGTAATTGAAGAAACAGAAGATGAAGCAATGAAAGACGATTTGACAGCATTAAAGACGAAGATGCATGAGCGTTTTGATGCCCATGCTGATTTTGCAGCGGCCTATGAAGGATTGGCAGCTGAACAAAAAGAGCTATATGAAATGCTTTCTGACGAAGAAACCGAATTACAGGTGCTGCAAGAAAAAACGGCAGCAGTGAACGATATGAATCAGGAAGTCCAAAACGCTGTTACAGTATTTAATGAAAAAACTGAACAGTTTAATGAGATGAAGAATAACCTGATTGAAAAATTGAATGCAGATAACGAATGAAGCGGCCCTGAAAGCCGCTTTTTTCTGTGCTATAAAAGAATTTATTATTTATACTGTTATATAGTACAGTCGGTTGGCAGTGGGTAATACAGTTTCGTGAATCTATAATATTCTGTCTAATAAAAAGCCTTGCTGCGTTAGGATTCCCTATGATTGACCCTGCAATTAAGGTAACGTATACTGGAAAAGAATACGTTCTTGTATTACTGGAAAATGGCTAGTATTTTAATACAGATAAAAAAGGAGAGTTGCTTTTATGGCTGCGAAAAAATCACAGCAGTTCGATCCAGTGGAAACACTGAATGCAATCGAAGAAAAGTTTGAAATGTTCCAGATATTGAATGAAGAAGGCGAAATCGTCAATCCGGATGCAGATCCGAAACTTTCAGATGAAGACCTGCAGGAATTGATGAGAAGAATGGTGTACACGCGCATCTTGGACCAGCGCTCCATTTCTCTTAACCGCCAGGGCCGTTTAGGTTTCTATGCGCCGACTGCCGGACAGGAAGCTTCTCAGCTGGCTTCACATTTTGCTTTGGAAAAAGAAGACTATATCCTGCCGGGATACCGTGATGTTCCGCAATTGATCTGGCACGGCTGGCCGTTGCACCAGGCATTCCTATTCTCCCGTGGACATTTCATGGGGAACCAGATGGCTGATGACTTGAATGTATTGCCTCCTCAAATCATCATCGGAGCCCAGTTCATCCAGGCTGCCGGTGTGGCACTTGGCATACAGAAACGCAAAAAAGAAGCGGTAGCGGTCACTTATACAGGTGATGGCGGATCGTCACAAGGCGATTTCTATGAAGGCATCAACTTTGCAGGTGCATTCAGAGCGCCGGCGATCTTCATCGTCCAGAATAACCAGTATGCAATTTCAACTCCTCGCGAATTGCAGACTTCGGCAAAAACGATCGCACAAAAAGCGGTAGCAGCCGGAATCCCGGGTGTATTGGTCGATGGAATGGATCCACTGGCGGTTTATGCAGTGACCCGCGATGCACGTGAACGCGCAATCAAAGGCGAAGGCCCGACGATGATCGAAACAATGTGCTACCGCTATGGCCCGCATACAATGGCCGGCGATGATCCGACACGCTACCGTACGTCGGATATCGACAGCGAATGGGAAAAGAAAGATCCACTGGTCCGTTTCCGTAAATACCTGGAAGCGAAAAACCTATGGAATGAAGAAAAAGAGAACGAAGTGATCGAACAGGCGAAAGAAGAGATCAAAGCTGCGATCAAACAAGCGGATGCTGCACCGAAACAGAAAGTAACTGATCTGTTAGGTTTGATGTATGAAGAAGTTCCTTTCAACGTTCAGGAACAATTAGATATTTATAAAGCAAAGGAGTCGAAGTAACCCATGGCACAATTAACGATGATCCAAGCGATTACTGACGCTCTGAAAACAGAGATGAAGAATGATGAAAACGTCCTTGTTTTCGGTGAAGACGTCGGAAATAACGGCGGTGTATTCCGCGCAACTGAAGGTTTACAGAAAGAATTCGGCGAAGATCGCGTATTCGATACGCCGCTTGCTGAATCCGGGATTGGTGGTCTCGCAATCGGTCTTGCCCTCCAAGGATACCGTCCGGTTCCAGAAATCCAATTTTTCGGTTTTGTCTATGAAGTGATGGATTCGATCAGCGGCCAAATGGCACGTATGCGTTTCCGCAGCGGCGGCAGCCTGAACTCACCGGTTACGATCAGATCTCCTTTTGGGGGCGGAGTCCATACACCGGAAATGCACGCAGATTCACTTGAAGGCCTGATGACTTCACAGCCAGGGCTTAAAGTTGTAATCCCGTCCACTCCGTACGATGCAAAAGGCCTTTTGATCTCTGCAATCCGTGATAACGATCCGGTCATTTTCCTGGAGCACATGAAATTGTATCGTTCATTCCGTCAGGAAGTTCCTGAAGAGGAATACACAATTCCACTCGGCAAAGCGGACGTGAAGCGTGAAGGGAAAGATTTGACGATCATCACTTACGGTGCGATGGTGCAGGAAAGCATCAAAGCAGCTGAAGAACTGGAAAAAGAAGACTATTCGGTCGAAGTCATCGACTTGCGCACTGTCCAGCCTTTGGATATTGAAACGATCATCGCTTCAGTTGAAAAGACAGGACGGGCAATGGTCGTCCAGGAAGCTCAGAAACAAGCTGGAATTGCGGCTAACGTTGTAGCGGAAATTACAGACCGCGCTATCTTGAGCCTGGATGCGCCGGTATTGCGTGTGACTGCTCCTGACTCGATCTTCCCATTCTCCCAAGCAGAGCAAGTTTGGCTTCCGAATGCGAAGGATATAGTAGAAACAGCTAAAAAAGTACTGACTTTTTAAAATAGATAGAGTTGAAAGGGTGAAACTGATGGCTTTTGAATTTCGTTTACCGGATATCGGAGAAGGTATCCACGAAGGTGAAATCGTAAAATGGTTTGTTAAAGCCGGTGACACGATCGAAGAAGATGACGTTCTTGTCGAAGTGCAAAATGACAAAGCGGTCGTTGAAATTCCATCTCCAGTGTCCGGAACAATTGAAGAAGTTTTGGTTGAAGAAGGCACAGTTGCAGTTGTAGGCGACGTGCTGGTAAGAATTGATGCACCGGATGCCGGTGATATTCACTTCAAAGGCGGTCATGATGACAAGAAGGAAGCAGCTCCGGAAGTAAAAGAAGAAACTGAAGAACAAGTTCAGTCAGGCACTGCTGAATCCGGTCAGGATGTTGACAAGGCACCTGCTGAAGAACAGCCGGCACAAGGTGATACTGGAGCTGGAGCTCAGCCGCAGGCAACTGCTGAATCGGATCCGACCCAGCGCATCATCGCAATGCCTTCCGTCCGCAAATTTGCCCGTGACCAGGACGTTGACATCAGACAGGTCAAAGGTTCGGGAGACAACGGCCGCATCATGAAAGCGGATGTGGAAGCATTCCTGAAAGGCGATCAGAAACAAGTAGAGCCGGCGAAGGAAACTGAAGCTCCTCAAACCGAAACGGCAGAAGAGGCAGCTCCTAAAACTGAAGCTGCTGCGCCTGTACTTGAAGGCGAATTCCCTGAAACACGCGAGAAAATGTCCGGGATGCGCAAAGCGATTGCAAAAGCGATGGTTCATTCTAAACACACAGCTCCGCATGTTACTTTGATGGATGAAGTAGATGTGACGGAATTAGTCGCACACCGCAAGAAATTCAAGGATATCGCAGCTGAAAAAGAGATTAAATTGACTTACCTCCCATATGTAGTAAAAGCTTTGGTCAGCACATTGCGTGAATTCCCGGCGCTTAATACATCTTTCGATGATGAAACAAGCGAAGTGATCCAGAAGCATTATTTCAATATCGGTATTGCAGCTGATACAGAAAAAGGCTTGCTCGTTCCAGTCATCAAAAATGCAGACCGTAAATCAGTATTCGCCATTTCAGATGAAATCAATAAGCTTGCGACGAAAGCGCGTGACGGCAAATTGTCTTCTGCTGAGATGAAAGGCGCATCCTGCTCGATCACGAATATCGGTTCAGCCGGAGGCCAGTGGTTTACACCGGTCATCAACCATCCGGAAGTGGCGATTCTTGGAATCGGCCGCATTGCAGAGAAGCCAGTAATTAAAAATGGTGAAATTGTAGCTGCACCTGTGTTAGCATTATCATTGAGCTTCGATCACCGTATGATCGATGGAGCGACAGCGCAGCATGCGCTGAACCACATCAAACGTTTATTGAGCGAACCAGAATTATTATTAATGGAGGCGTAAAATTATGGTAGTAGGAGATTTTCCAATTGAAACAGATACGCTCGTCATCGGCTCGGGCCCTGGCGGATACGTAGCAGCAATCCGTGCAGCACAGCTTGGCCAAAAAGTGACGATCGTTGAAAAAGAATATATCGGCGGCGTTTGCCTGAACGTGGGCTGTATCCCTTCAAAAGCGATGATTTCTGTCGGCCACCGTTTCCATGACGCAAAACATTCGGACGACATGGGTGTTGTAAGCAATGAAGTGACATTGAACTTTGAAAAAGCGCAAGCTTTCAAAGACGGCGTCGTGAAAAAGCTTACAGGCGGAGTTGAATCTTTGCTGAAAGGCAATAAAGTTGAAATCGTCCGCGGCGAAGCTTATTTCGTTGATGAAAACACTGTAAAAGTAATGGACGATAAATCTTCTCAGACTTATAAGTTCAAGAATGCAATTATCGCAACAGGATCACGTCCTGTTGAGATCCCGACTTTCAAATTCACAAAACGCGTCATCAATTCCACAGGTGCATTGGCACTTACAGAACTTCCTAAAAAGCTTGTCGTTATCGGCGGCGGCTATATTGGGACAGAACTTGGGACAGCTTATGCAAATATGGGATCTGAAGTGACGATCATCGAAGGTGGAAACGACATCCTTGCCGGCTTTGAAAAACAAATGACGGCAATCGTCAAAAAAGGCTTGAAGAAAAAAGGCGTTGAAGTGATCGTTAAAGCTTCCGCTAAAGGCGTAGAAGAAACGGATACAGGCGTTACAGTGACGTATGAAGCAGGCGGAGAAGAGAAATCTGTCGAAGCGGATTATGTATTGGTGACTGTCGGCCGCCGTCCGAACACAGATGAAATGGGCCTTGAAGAGCTTAACCTGAAAATGGGCGAGCGCGGACTTATCGAAGTCGACAAACAATGCCGTACGAGCATCCCATCAATTTATGCTATCGGTGATGTAGTACCTGGTCTTCAATTGGCACACAAAGCTTCTTATGAAGGCAAGATTGCTGCTGAAGCGATTGCTGGCGAAAAATCTGAAGTCGATTACCTGGCGATTCCGGCAGTATGCTTTACAGATCCTGAGCTTGCAAGTGTCGGTTTGACGGAAGAGCAGGCAAAAGAAGAAGGTTTCGAAGCTTCTGCTGCGAAATTCCCATTCGGTGCAAACGGCCGTGCGCTGGCGCTGAATGCTTCTGAAGGATTCGTTAAACTTGTATCACGCAAGAGCGACGGCTTATTGCTTGGTGCTCAAATCGTCGGTGCAGGCGCTTCTGATATGATCGCTGAACTTGGTTTGGCAATCGAAGCTGGCATGACGGTGGAAGATATCGCTATGACAATCCATGCTCATCCGACTTTGGCTGAGATTACGATGGAAGCTGCTGAAGTGGCTCTTGGAACTCCAATCCACATCATCAAATAATGAATCATTGCACTCCCTGCGCCGGATTTCACAGTTCCGGCACTGGGGGTGTTTTTTGATGGATAAAAAAGGATCACTGTTTTCAGGCGAAGCTCGCAGAAGGAAGTGTTGACCTGTCCAGGCTCCAACGGCCAACTCCTTTCGCAGCTGAACGGCCGTATCCGCTTTTCCTGTTTTGCTTTGATAACAGTTGTAGAAATGTGCTAATATTATGTGCGAAAGGGCTAAAGGTGATAAGGTAATGGCGAAAGCAAAATGGATATTAATGGCAGCTGGCTTGGCTCTTTTGACTGCTTGTTCAAGCGGCGAAGACGATAGCTCGGCAATTGAAACAAATGATACCGAACAAGAGACAGCTTCAGAGACTGCAGAAGAATCGACTGATGTGATTGAAGAAGAAGTGGCAGAAGAAGTTGAAGAAGAGGTGGTTGAAGAAGTGCCTGAGACCGAACCGTTATACCGGGTAAATCCGGCCAATTCATCGGTTGAACCGATTTCTGACGCCAACGCGCAGGCAGTTTTGCTGACGATCGACGATGCTCCGGATAAACAGGGGGTCGCAATGGCGGAGACCTTGAAGGAACTGGGCGTTCCGGCAATCTTTTTTGTAAACGGTCATTTTATTGACACGGCCGAAGAAGAAGAGAATCTGAAGAAGATTCATGAAATGGGATTTGCGATCGGCAACCATACATATTCCCACCCGAATCTGAAAACAATTCCGGAAGAACAGCAACGTGAAGAAATCGTTTCATTGAATGACCGCATTGAAGAGATCATTGGTGAACGTCCGAAATTCTTCCGTGCACCACATGGCGTCAACACGGATTTCAGCAGAGCTGTGGTGGAACAAGAGGGCATGGTCCTGATGAACTGGACTTTTGGCTATGACTGGGAACAGCAGTACATGGAAGCGGCAGCGCTTGCCGATATTATGGTGAATACGGAATTTATGCGTAATGGGGCGAATCTGCTGATGCATGACCGTGAATGGACAGCAGAAGCCCTGCCTGCCATCGTGGAAGGCCTAAGCGAAAAAGGCTATGATTTCATCGACCCTGAAACAATCGAAGGCGTTGAATAGAGAAAAGCGGAAGCGCCCGTTAAGCTCTGAAAGGTATAAGACAGATCAGCAGAGTGGCGTTCTTCGCCGCGGCAGCTGAGTTGGCTTATGACCCGAAGAGCTGGGCCGCTGGAGTCTGGACAAGAGAAAAGCGGAAGCGCCCGTTAAGCTCTGAAAGGCATAAGACAGATCAGCAGAGTGGCGTTCTTCGCCGCGGCAGCTGAGTTGGCTTATGACCCGAAGAGCTGGGCCGCTGGAGTCTGGACAAGAGAAAAGCGGAAGCGCCCGTTAAGCTCTGAAAGGCATAAGACAGATCAGCAGAGTGGCGTTCTTCGCCGCGGCAGCTGAGTTGGCTTATGACCCGAAGAGCTGGGCCGCTGGAGTCTGGACAAGAGAAAAGCGGAAGCGCCCGTTAAGCTCTGAAAGGCATAAGACAGATCAGCAGAGTGGCGTTCTTCGCCGCGGCAGCTGAGTTGGCTTATGACCCGAAGAGCTGGGCCGCTGGAGTCTGGACAAGAGAAAAGCGGAAGCGCCCGTTAAGCTCTGAAAGGCATAAGACAGATCAGCAGAGTGGCGTTCTTCGCCGCGGCAGCTGAGTTGGCTTATGACCCGAAGAGCTGGGCCGCTGGAGTCTGGACAAGAGAAAAGCGGAAGCGCCCGTTAAGCTCTGAAAGGTATAAGACAGATCAGCAGAGTGGCGTTCTTCGCCGCGGCAGCTGAGTTGGCTTATGACCCGAAGAGCTGGGCCGCTGGAGTCTGGACAAGAGAAAAGCGGAAGCGCCCGTTAAGCTCTGAAAGGTATAAGACAGATCAGCAGAGTGGCGCTCTTCGCCGCGGCAGCTGGGCTGGCTTATGACCCGAAGAGCTGGGCCGCTGGAGTCTGGACAAGAGAAAAGCGGAATAAAAGAAAATCCGGAAGCAGGGGAATTCCCGCTTCCGGATTTTTTATCTGATAGCCTGTTGTTCTTTGATGACACGAAGGCATTGCAAGGTATCATCTTCTGGTCCCTGTACAGGTAAACCGGCTTTCACGTTCATGTGGATGTATTCGATATTTTCCTGCGTGATGATTTCGCCCGGAATAAAAATCGGGATGCCGGGTGGATAGACCATGATGAACTCCGCTGATATGCGGCCAACCGCATTATCAATATTCACCACTTCAGTCGTGGCGTAGAAAGCATCGCGCGGCGTCATTGCCAGCCGGGGGATATCCGGCAGCAGCACGACAGGCTCGACAACAGCCGCTTCTGTATCGAAAGCTTCACTCATGCGCTGAAGTGCATTGACGAGAAGGTTTAATTCTTTTCGGCTGTCACCGATTGTGACAAGGCACAGGATATTATATAAATCGGAAAGTTCGATTTCGATATTTGCATTTTCCCGCAGCCATTCTTCTGCCTGATGGCCGGTAATGCCGAGGTTCTTAACGCTGATGAGCAATTTTGTCGGATCCATATCGAAAGTGGCCGAAGTTTTAAGCAATTCCTTGCCGACACAAAACAGATGCGGAATTTTATTGATGCGTTTGCGCGCATCGCTTGCCAGCCGGATTGTCTGGTCGATCAAATCATATCCGTGGATCGCAAGCTGTCTTCTCGCTGTATCCAATGAAGCAAGGATCGGATAGGAAGTGGATGTAGTCGTCAGCATGGACAGCGTAGATTGGACCCGTTTAGCAGAGACCAGTCCTTCGCGGACGTTCAACACCGAACTTTGAGTCATGGAACCGCCCAGCTTGTGGACCGATGTAGCTGCCATATCAGCGCCTGCAGACATCGCTGAAACAGGCAGCCCTTTATGGAAATGAATATGGACGCCGTGCGCTTCATCTACAAGAACTGGGATATCCCGGTCGTGTGCGATATCGACAATGCGCTTCAAGTCAGCGGCAATGCCGAAATAAGTCGGATTGATGACCAGGACCGCTTTTGCATCCGGGTATTCATTCAATGCCTTTTCGACAGCTTCGGCAGAAATCCCGTGAGAAATCCCTAGTTCGGGATCCACTTCAGGGTGGATGAAAATCGGGATGGCGCCGGCAAAAACGATGGCTGACATAATGGACTTATGAACGTTTCTGGGAACCAGTATTTTGTCATTTGGTCCGACGACACTCAGGATCATTGTCATGATGGCGCCGCTTGTGCCTTGGACAGAGAAAAACGTGTGGTCTGCACCAAAAGCCTGCGCAGCCAAGTCCTGCGCTTTTTTAATCGCGCCTTTTGGAGAATGCAGATCATCGAGAGGTGCAATATTGATCAAATCTATGGAAAGAATATTATCGCCGACAAATTCACGGAAAGCCGGGTCGACGCCCTGCCCCTTTTTATGGCCGGGAATATGGAATTGGATGGGATGACGGTTGCGGTGCTTCAGCAATGCATCGAATAATGGAGTTTCTAATTGTGACAATGGATGACCACCTCGCTATAAAAATGAAAACAAGATGAATTATAGCATGTACATACGGGCTATTCTATAAAAATAAAAGGATTTTGAATTTCTTCATCGAATAGAGGATAGGCAGACAGAAAGGAGTGGCATCATGCGTTTTTCAACACGTATTACAGAGTTGCTTGGAATCGAATTGCCCATCATACAAGGGGGGCTGGCTTATTTGGCTTATGCAGAGCTTGCAGCTGCCGTGTCGAATGCCGGAGGCCTCGGGCAAATAACAGCAATGAGCCTGCCGTCACCTGAAAAACTGAGGGAAGAAATCAGGAAAGTCAGGGAACTCACTGATAAACCGTTCGGTGTCAATTTTGCAATCGGCGACCACGGCAGACAATTTTCACATATGCTTGATGTGGCCATTGAAGAAGAAGTGCCGGTCATATCGATGACTGGAGGAAACCCGACGCCGATCTTCACGCAGTTGGAAGGGACCCCCATCAAGAAACTCGTACTGGTTGCTGCAAGGAAACAAGCCATTAAGGCAGAATCGCTCGGAGCGGATGCAGTGATGGTAGTTGGGCATGAAGGAGGCGGGCATCTTGGCCGGGACGACATCGGCACGATGGTCCTGATTCCGCAGGTCGTCGATGCTGTTTCCATTCCGGTAATCGCCTCCGGCGGCATCGGGGATGGCCGCGGCCTGATGGCGGCTCTTGCCCTAGGCGCCGAAGGAATCGAAATGGGGACGCGTTTCATCGCAGTGAAAGAATGTGTCCATGCATCAGAAGCATATAAAAATGCCTTGATAAACAGTACGGAAAACGATACCGTTATTATTAAAAGGAGCATCGGGGCACCGGCAAGAACCCTGAAGAACGGTTGGACCGATAAAATACTCGAAATCGAACATGAGACGCCGACATATGAATCCCTAAAGGATTATATCAGCGGAGAGGCGAATAAACGCTATATTTATGAGGGCCTGAAAGAACAGGGATTCGGTTGGGCGGGGCAAGTGACTGGCATGATCCAGGATGTGCCGACGGTCCGGGAGCTGTTTGACAGGATGCTTGCCGATGCCGAGAAAATCCGCCGCAAATGGGGAACACAGAAATAAAGGAGGAAGCGAATTGGATTATTCATATCCATTTTCAATCGATTGGACCAAAGAAGAAATCATCGACGTCGTCACATTTTTTGAAGGCATTGAAATGGCCTATGAGGGTGGAATCAGCCGCGAAGACATGATGGCCAGATACAGAAAGTTCAAAGCGGTAGTGCCATCAATCTCTGAAGAAAAGACCTATTTCAAGGAATTTGAAGAAGAAAGCGGCTACGCCAGCTTTCCGGTCATAAAAGAAGTGAAAGCATCACCGGCTGGCCCTGTGATCAAGATGGTCAAACGGTAGATGAAAAAGGACCTGCAGCGATAATATTATCGCCGCGGGTCCTATTTTTATTGTCTGTTCAGCATGATGCTGTAAAGCGGTAAAAGCTCGTCGAACGTTTTCTCGGCCAGTTCATCGAATTGGCTTTTGGTCAGACGGTCCGCATCTTCCCGCTGTAGATGGCGGCCAATGACAAACTCGCCTTTTTTCACATCGCGCAGGCGGCAGAGGAGGTTTTCGACACCTTCTTTGCCTAATTCACCTATTGAATGGGCTTCGGGTTTCATATGGTCGCCTGACACGACCATGTCTTCCGGCAGGTTAGCGAGCTGCTTTGATTCCAATAGGCGCTCCGCCATTGCGGATTTGCCGGAAGCTTCATAGATGACGGCCAATATGATGAATACATGGCTGTCCCACAAACCGATCTGGAAATGCGGAACCGCTTTATAGCCTCGTTTATGAGGGGCAAAAGCGACCCAGCTGTCGTTCGGGGGGTTAACGGTACGGCGCATATGTTTTGCGACATGAGGATAAAATTCTTCGCCGGTGATCCCGGAAAAATAAGCGGAATACTGTTCTCCCAGCTCCTCGAATTTCGGACGCACTTTTTCTGTAAGTGCAGCCATCCGCGCTTCGAGGCCCGGCGTTTCAAATACTTGAAAATGTTTTTCATTCCAATAAGACATGGTGTCGGTTTCCTCCTTAAAAATACAACTATCATATAATTTTACAGGACTTTGGCAAAAATTTATAGAAAGACGTTTTTGTTTTTGGAATATCGGGTAAAAGATTGATAACCACCTTGATAATTCAGAATTATTGGAATCAATAAAGGGAAGGGGTGCTAAAGATGAAACAGATGATACAAATTATCCGCAAGGCCGAGGTCGAAAAAGAATATATCAACGTCTTGAAGCTTGAATTGGATTATGAACTTGCTTCCCTGTTTGATGCAATGCAGCAAAATGATGAGCAGGAAATGACTAAAAGCAAAAAACGGCTTCAGGAAATACATGTTGAACTGGAGGCACTTCATGCGCTTTAATATCATCCAATTATAGGGGCACCTGCTGGAGTATGACAGTAGGTGCCTTTTGACGTTATAATAGTATAAACAGAGGGGGCAATTTTTATGGATTTGCACGAAATGGACCGTTATATCAAATCCATCATTAAAGAGGCGGGACATAAAATAAGAAACTCTTTTTTGACGGATATTTCAATCGAATCGAAATCGGATGCCAATGACCTGGTGACGAATATCGATAAAGAAATTGAACAGTTCTTCATCTCGCGCATCAATCGTGATTATCCCGATCACCGCATCTTTGGTGAAGAAGGGTTCGGCGATGAGATCAAGGATACAAACGGCGTCATCTGGATGCTGGATCCGATCGATGGTACCATGAACTTCATTCATCAGAAACGCAATTTCGCCATATCACTTGGCATTTATGCGGACGGCGTGGGGAAACTGGGATACATATACGATGTTGTGAATGACGATCTGTATTCCGGCATTCAGGGAGGCGGCGCGTATTATAACGATGAAAGGCTGCGGCCGTTGCAGGATACGGAAATCGGTGAATCGATCCTGGCCATGAACGCTACCTGGGCAGTGCCGAACCGCCATTTTGACCATAATGGGACCTTGAAGCTCATACAGGATGTCAGAGGCATCAGGTCATACGGTTCTGCGGCCATCGAACTCGCTTATCTCGCAAGTGGGCGGATCGATGCGTATATATCGATGAGGCTGTCCCCTTGGGATATTGCCGGTGGCATGGTGATTGCGAAAGAAGCCGGAGCAGTTGCCACCAATTTTAAAGGCGAACCTGCAAACCTGTTGGAGCAGGATACGTTTTTAGCGGCCAATCCGTCCATCCATGCAAAGATACTGGACCGTTATATTCTTCCAAAATAAAAAAGGATGCGCTTAAGCATCCTTTTTTTCTATTGATCCCTATAATAATCCGGCATTGATCATCGCGCGTTTTTTCTTGAATCCGCTAACCATGATCAGTCCCAGAATGGCAAGTGCGAGAAAGATCAGCGGGAAGCTGCGGTAAGCAACGGCCAAGCCGACTCCCACCATCGCCAGTAAAGCGGCCAACGAATAAAGGACAAAAATCCATTTGATATTTTTCATATATAATCCTCCTGCTGATAATTGCTGAAATAAAATCTTAGGGTTTTCCCCCTATATGTGCTATACTAGCACAGTTATAGACATGAAAAAAGAATATTGGAGTGAAATTATGACTAACCTACGAAATGATTTAAGAAACATTGCGATTATTGCCCACGTTGACCATGGTAAAACGACGCTTGTGGATCAGCTTCTGCAGCAATCAGGTATCTTCCGTTCAAATGAACACGTGGAAGAACGTGCAATGGACTCTAACGATATTGAAAGAGAACGCGGTATTACAATTCTTGCTAAAAACACTGCGATTCAATATAAAGAAGCTAAGATCAACATTTTGGATACCCCTGGACACGCTGATTTCGGCGGAGAAGTGGAACGTATCATGAAAATGGTTGATGGAGTCCTTTTAGTTGTGGACGCATATGAAGGCTGTATGCCACAAACACGCTTTGTATTGAAGAAAGCTTTGGAGCAGAACTTGAAGCCTATCGTTGTGGTAAACAAAATTGACCGTGATTTCGCACGCCCTGAAGAAGTGGTTGACGAAGTCATCGAATTGTTCATCGAACTTGAAGCAAATGACGAGCAACTGGAATTCCCGGTAGTTTTCGCATCAGGTATGAACGGTACTGCAAGTCTTTCATCAGATCCTGCAGATCAGGAAGAAAACATGCAGGTAATCTATGATGCAATTATGGAACACGTGCCAGCGCCAGTCGATAACAGAGATGAGCCTCTTCAATTCCAGGTAGCGCTTCTTGATTACAGCGATTACGTTGGACGTATCGGTATCGGCCGCGTATTCCGCGGAACGATCGAAGTTGGACAATCTGTAGCATTGATGAAATTGGATGGTACGGTCAAAAACTTCCGCGTAACGAAAATCCATGGTTTCATGGGATTGAAACGTGTTGAAATCCAAAAAGCTGAAGCTGGCGATTTGATTGCCATCTCAGGTATGGAAGATATCAACGTTGGTGAAACGGTTTGTCCGGCAGATCACCAGGAAGCATTACCGGTACTTCGCATCGATGAGCCGACTTTACAGATGACATTCCTTGTCAACAACAGCCCGTTTGCCGGTAAAGAAGGTAAATGGATCACTTCACGCAAAATCCAGGAACGTCTGGATGCTCAGCTTCAAACGGACGTATCACTTCGTGTAGAGTCTACCGGCTCACCGGATGCATGGATCGTTTCAGGACGCGGCGAGCTCCATTTGTCGATCCTTATCGAGAACATGCGCCGTGAAGGATTCGAATTGCAGGTTTCAAAACCTGAAGTTATCGTTCGTATGATCGACGGAGTTCGCTGTGAACCTGTTGAACGCGTACAGGTAGATGTACCTGAAGAGTATACAGGCGCAATCATCGAATCACTTGGAGAACGCAAAGGTGAAATGCTGGATATGGTAAACAACGGAAGTGGACAAGTCCGCCTGGTGTTTAACGTACCTGCTCGTGGTTTGATCGGCTATACAACTGAATTCCTTACGCAAACACGTGGTTACGGCATCATCAACCATACATTTGACAGCTATCAGCCAGTAGCTTCAGGCCGCGTCGGCGGACGCCGTCAAGGTGTTTTGGTATCCATGGAGCGCGGTAAAGTTTCGACTTACGGCTTAATGGGGATCGAAGACCGCGGAACTGCATTCGTTGAAGTCGGTGCTGAAATCTATGAAGGCATGATCGTCGGTGAACATAACCGCGACAACGATCTTACGGTCAACATCGTTAAGATCAAAGCGGCGACAAACATCCGTTCAGCCAACAAAGATCAGACGACTACGATGAAAAAAGCACGTCTGATGAGCCTTGAAGAAGCACTTGAGTATCTGAACGATGATGAGTATTGCGAAATTACTCCACAGACAATCCGTCTGCGCAAAAAAATCCTTGATAAAAACGAACGTGAGCGTATGGCTAAGAAGAAAAAAGTTGCCATCGAAGAATAACATAATGGAAGGATGTATAATCCATGGATGAACGAGCCTTTGTCTATGATAGTATGTATCCGGTAGCCCGAGTGCTGTATGAGAATTTGCCGCTTGAAGCGGCAGGGTATGCGTTATTTGCGGTCATCCTGCTGCTTTCGGCTTTTGTCTACAAACTGGGCTTCGCAAAGAAATTGCCGCTCGGAAAAAACATCATCATCGGGCTGTTCCTTGCTGCCGGTGGATTAGGGCTGACATTTTTAGCTATTTTCCTGCCGGTTGTCGAAGGGCTGGTTATTGCCGCTGTTATCCTGATTCTTTATAAAATCCGCTTATGGCGCGAAAAACGCGAAAACGCTGCATCTCATTGAGATGCAGCGTTTTTTCTTTCGAACATTTTATACAGGATCGGCAGCAGCAGTGAATAGGCCAGGTGACCGAAAACCCAGTACAGGATAGCCTCCCAGTCGGTGAGTCCCGGAACCTGGTCCGTTATCGCCAGTGACGACAGGATAAAATAGAGAAAATAAGTAGGGATACATAGAATCAGGCTCAATACAGTGAGTTGTCCGAATGTATAGGGACGCCTTTTCGCCAGATATACATACACAATGCCGATCGCGACGGAAACCGCTATATGGAACATGAACTCGGTCAATTCCGACCAGTCGATTTCTCCGATGACCGGTATGAAGTCGACATTAAGCAAAAGCAAATAGACATTTACACCGGTTACAGACTGGATCCATTTAAATAATAGACCCAGGATCAGCCCGCTCCAAAATCCTATCCAGACCCCTTTAAGGAATTTCATCAGAAATCTTCCTCGATTTTACGCGAACTCCGGTAAAAATGGAAGTTGCCCGTAGCTATCCGTTCTTTTGTGCGCTGCTCGATGCGATCATGGCAATTACTGCACATATGGGTATGGATCGGGCGGTTTCTGAGGCGTTTAGCTTCCAGCGTGTCATCCACCAATTCTTCGATAGTGTCACAGATTACACATTTGACGCGCATATCAATTCACTCCTATTCTACCCGGATGGCTGTTACATCGGTTATCGGATTGTCGACATTGCTTCCATCAGGCAGCAGGATGTGGACAGGTCCGTCTTCACGGAGCGGTTGGCCTTTATCGCTGAATTTGAACACCAGCTCTTTTGCCTCTTCGAAAGAGAAGCTGAATTCACCATGCGCTGTTTCGAAAACCACTGTTTCAGCATTATCGTATGGTTCAGCATTCTCAAGGAAAGGCCGGAAGAGAATGCCAAAAGTGCCTGTCAGCATTTCCTTCTTTTCCTGTTTCTTATATGTCTTTTCGGAGTTCAAAGTAGGCGGCACCGTCGCGCCTTCCATGATTTCGCGCGACCAGTGTTCGCCCATGCCGCGTTTATATTCTTCCAGCTCATCGCGTTCGATGCGCTTTTCAGTAAAGTATTTCTCAAGATCCAATTTACGGTCATCAAAAATCCAGACCGTCGGATCCAAAGTCAGTTTAAATTTAACGTTTCCTTTGAATTGAATGATAAATTCCATTAATAAACCCTCCATCATGATATCGACTCTCCTCTAAGTATACCTGTCTTTGTCAAGTTCCAAAAGCGATTGATTCTGATGTAAGAGCAGGCTTGCAATTTCATTGTTTAAAAGATACACTTTAAACAAGTCGAAGAGATGAAATATCAGTAAATGGGGGAGTCCTCATGGAACATACAGAAGAACAAACTTACCAGCAGAAGGCATTGGACCTCCTTAGGGCCGATGCAGAAAAAATAGAGCAATTGATCAAAGTCCAGATGGACAATCTTACTTTGCCATCCTGCCCTTTATATGAAGAAGTCCTTGACACGCAGATGTTCGGACTTTCCCGTGAAATCGATTTTGCCGTAAAACTGGGCTTGATCGAAAAGGAAGAAGGAAAAAATTTAATGGATACGCTTGAAAAGAAACTTTCCATTCTTCATGAAGCGTACACGAATAAGTAAAGCAAACTCAAACGATCCTGTTTGAGTTTTTTTACTAACATAAAATAGAAGGAAATTTCAAATTATAATATAGTTGGAATTCGTCGCTACCATCAATAAGATAAAATGAGGTATACATATGAAACAATACATAAAGCGGTACGCCGCTAATTTTGATTATTCCCTGCTTTTCGCTTATCTGGCATTATCCCTTTTCGGCCTCGTAATGATATACAGCGCCAGTATGGCCTGGTCAGTTTACCGGTACGGCTGGGAACCCGATCACTTTTTCAACCAGCAGCTTATAAATTTAGCATTGGCAATACCGGCTTTTATCGTGGGTGCCATTTTCCCGTACAAGCATTTCAGCAA
Organism: Planococcus beigongshangi; assembly: GCF_016820495.1. Classification (GTDB taxonomy): domain Bacteria; phylum Bacillota; class Bacilli; order Bacillales_A; family Planococcaceae; genus Planococcus; species Planococcus beigongshangi. The sequence goes on from NZ_JADHDU010000001.1 coordinate 633,340, forward strand.
GAAATGGATGATGATGTCCGTTCTGTTCGTCGTTTTCACCGGTCTTATCCTGGTGCATTTCATCGGTTATGCCGGAGGCGGAGCCCGCAGCTGGATCTATGTCGGTTTCGCGAGCATCCAGCCGTCAGAAATTGCGAAAGTCGGCCTCATCTTTTATTTGTCAGGTGTGTTTTCCAATAAATACAAAAAAGGGACAATCAATAAACTGAACGAATCGATCTTCCCGCCTGTGATAGTGCTGGCATTTGCTTTATTCCTTGTCTTCAGGGAACCGGATATCGGATCAATGGGCATTATCGCCCTTGTGGGGCTAAGTGTCATGGCTGCCAGTGGAATCCGCTTCGGCATGTTCATGAAATTGGCGGGGCTTGTTGCAGTAGCGGCGGCAATTTTCATTGTGCCCTTCATCGTTTTTGCGCAGGATATGATTTTTACAGAAAAACGAATGGGCCGTCTCGAGGCATTCTTGAACCCGTTCATCGATGAACTCGGTTTCGGCATGCAGATCGTCAATGGTTATCTTGCGATCGGGTCAGGGGGCATAGGCGGCCTGGGTCTGGGCCAGTCTATCCAGAAATTGGGCTATCTTCCGGAACCGCATACGGATTTCATCATGTCGATCGTTGCTGAAGAACTCGGCATCCTAGGGGTCGTTTTTGTTATCGGAGGGCTCGGGTTTATTGTACTGAAAGGCCTGTCTATAGCGATGACCACCAAAGATCCGCTTGCCCGTATGCTTGCAGCAGGCATCGCGAGCATGATTGGCATCCAGACATTCGTCAATCTCGGCGGCCTGTCAGGACTGATTCCTCTTACGGGGGTCACGCTGCCATTTATAAGTTATGGCGGAACGTCCGTAATTTTGTTATCGTTAGCTATGGGTGTATTGATGAATGTTTCAATGTTCCATAAATATGAAAAAACAAGAAAATAAGGGGTGTGCTGTATTGTGAAAAAGATCGAAAAGATTTTGGTAGCAAACCGCGGAGAAATCGCTATTCGGGTTTTCCGCGCCTGTACAGAACTGAAAATTCAAACAGTTGCAATTTATTCACAAGAAGACAGTGGATCCTATCACCGCTATAAAGCGGATGAATCATATTTAGTGGGAAAAGGGAAAAAACCGATTGATGCTTATCTGGACATTGAAGACATCATCCGCATCGCAAAAGATACTGGAACGGATGCGATCCACCCGGGATATGGCTTTTTATCAGAAAATGTGCATTTTGCAAGACGCTGCGAGGAAGAGGGGATCCTGTTTATCGGCCCGACTTCTGCCCATCTCGATATGTTCGGCGACAAAGTGAAAGCGCGTTCACAGGCGATCGCTGCCGGGATTCCTGTAATTCCAGGAACCGATGGACCAGTGGAGTCACTTGAAGAAGTGGAGGAATTCAGCAGGACGGCAGGGTTCCCGCTGATGATCAAAGCATCTCTCGGCGGCGGAGGGCGCGGTATGCGCATCGTCCGAAAACAGGAAGAATTGGCATCAGCTTATGAACGGGCAAAGTCGGAAGCAAAAGCGGCTTTCGGTTCCGATGAAATGTATGTAGAAAAGTTCGTTGAAAAACCGAAGCATATAGAGGTTCAGATCCTGGGTGACCAATACGGCAATATCGTCCATTTATATGAACGTGATTGTTCAATTCAGCGCCGCCATCAGAAAGTGGTGGAAATAGCGCCTTCAAATTCCATCAGCAAGGAGCTGCGCAATGAAATCTGTGACGCAGCAGTAAAATTGATGAAAAATATCGACTACATAAATGCGGGTACAGTGGAATTCCTTGTTTCAAACGATGAATTTTATTTTATCGAAGTGAACCCCCGCATTCAGGTGGAACACACGATCACCGAAATGATTACGGGCATCGACATCGTACATTCACAAATTCACATTGCGAGGGGCCATGACCTGCACGGAGACGTCATTTCCATTCCGTCACAGGATAAAATTCCGTTGTTCGGTTTTGCCATCCAGTCACGGGTAACGACGGAAGATCCGGTGAATGACTTCATGCCCGATGCCGGAAAACTGATGGTGTATCGCTCAGGCGGCGGTTTTGGCGTGCGTCTGGATACAGGAAATGCATTCCAGGGAGCGTTAATTTCACCGTATTACGATTCTCTGTTAGTGAAATTATCCACCTGGGCATTGACTTTCAAAGAGGCTGCAGGGAAGATGGACCGCAATTTACAGGAATTCCGTATCCGGGGCATTAAAACGAATATTCCTTTCCTTGAAAACGTCGTGAAGCACCCTAATTTCATCAAAGGTGATTTTGACACGAGCTTCATCGATTCAACACCGGAACTTTTCCTGTTCCCAGTGCGCCAGGACCGGGGCACGAAGCTTCTGAGCTATATCGGCAACGTCACTGTTAACGGATTCCCGGGAATCGAGAAGAAGAAAAAGCCGATCCATGCGGCACCAAGAAAACCTGAAATCGATCTGTTGACCACGCTGCCTCCAGGAACGAAACAGATTTTCGATGAACGGGGAGCAGAAGGGCTGGCAAAATGGATCCATGAACAGGAGGATGTCCTGCTCACAGACACCACTTTCCGCGATGCCCACCAATCGCTGCTCGCGACGCGCCTGCGTTCATATGATATGTTCGCGGTCGCAGAGGAAACGGCTCATTTGCAGCACGATCTTTTCTCAATGGAGATGTGGGGCGGGGCAACTTTCGACGTCTCATACCGTTTCCTGAAGGAAGATCCTTGGCACCGTTTGATCCGTTTGCGGAAACAGATGCCTAACGTTCTGTTCCAAATGCTGTTCCGTGGTGCTAATGCGGTGGGGTATAAAAATTATCCGGATAATGTCATCCGCGATTTCGTGCGGAAATCCGGTGAAGCCGGAATCGATGTATTCCGGGTTTTCGACAGCCTCAACTGGATCAAAGGCATGGAAGTGGCCATCGATGAAGTGAGGCAAAGCGGCAAAATCGCTGAAGCGGCGATTTGCTACACAGGCGATATTCTGGATCCGAGCCGGGATAAATATACGGTTCAATATTATAAAGATATGGCGAAAGAGCTGGAAGCATCAGGAGCCCATATTCTGGCTATCAAAGATATGGCGGGCCTCTTAAAACCGGAAGCCGCTTATCGGCTTGTTTCTGAACTGAAAGATACCGTTTCCTTGCCGATTCACCTGCATACGCATGATACAAGCGGAAATGGCATTTACATGTATTCAAAAGCGATCCAGGCAGGCGTCGATATCGTCGATACGGCACTGGGCTCCATGGCCGGACTCACATCTCAGCCGAGTGCCAATTCGCTTTATTATGCGATGAACGGCAGCGGCCGTGAAATTCGCATGGACATCAGAGCGGCTGAAAAACTATCGCATTACTGGGAAGATGTCCGCAAATACTACGGTGATTTCGAGAGCGGCATGAACAGCCCGCATTCTGAAATCTATGTGCATGAAATGCCCGGCGGTCAGTACAGCAACCTGCAGCAGCAGGCGAAAGCGGTCGGCCTCGGCATGCGCTGGGAAGAAGTGAAGGAAATGTACTCCCGCGTCAATATGCTCTTCGGGGATGTTGTCAAAGTGACGCCTTCCTCAAAAGTTGTGGGGGACATGGCATTGTTCATGGTCCAGAACGACCTTGATGAGAAAACGGTGATTACGCGCGGAGAATCGATCGATTTCCCTGAGTCGGTCATCGAATTCTTTGAAGGCTATATCGGCCAGCCGCATGGCGGATTCCCAGAAGAACTGCAGAAAGTTGTGCTGAAAGAGCGCAAACCGATTACGGTTCGCCCAGGCGAACTCCTTGAGCCGGCGGATTTTGATGAAATCAGCAAAATGCTTTTCGCCAAACTCGATCGCCCGGTGACCAGCCACGAGGTGCTGGCGTATGCCCTTTACCCGAAAGTGTTCGATGAATACACGGTCACCAATAAAACCTTCGGTGATGTTTCGGTACTTGACACGCTGACTTTCCTATACGGTATGCGTCTCGGTGAAGAAATTGAAGTCGAAATCCAAAAAGGGAAAACCCTCATCATTAAAATGGTATCCATCGGTGAAGCCCAAAAAGACGGCACGCGCTCGATATATTTCGAATTGAACGGGCAGCCTCGGGAAGTCTCCATTCTCGATATGACTGTTGAAACGGACAGTGCCGCCAAACCGAAAGCGGATCCGACCAATGAAAGCCATATTGCGGCAACAATGCCGGGAACTGTGTTGAAAGTGGTTGCTGAAAAAGGTGCTAGAGTAAAACGCGGGGATCACCTTCTCGTTACTGAAGCGATGAAGATGGAAACGACTGTTCAGGCGCCGTTCGATGGAACGATTTCTGAAATCTATGTAAGTGCCGCAGATGGCATTTCCACAGGCGATCTTCTAATTGAAATGGATCGGATATAAAAAAACAGCGGGCGCATCCGGATGCGCCCGCTGTTTTTATGATTTGTTGCTGCTGCGTGAAACTAAAAGCAGCATATAACACAAAAGTCCGAATAATAAACTGATGAAAAGGGAATGCAATAGAGCAATAGCAAGATTTAATTTTGTCAATACTACGAGCATGCCTGTCGTTGCCTGAAGCATGACGATAGTGAAGGCGATGATCCATCCCCAGTAGATTGCCCGCTGATCTTTATAATTCTTGATGGCATGCCACATGATGTATCCTATCCAGATGACGATCAAGCCGGCAGCTGCCCTGTGCCCCATCTGCACCCATTCATACATATTGGCTGGGAGCGCAAAGGAATCGTTCCGGCAGAGCGGCCAGTCTGAGCAGATCAGGCTGGAGTTCGTATGCCGGACCAGTGCGCCGGTATAGACGACGATATAGGAATATAAAAGAACACCGATGGTATGGAATTTCAACTTACTTCCGATGACCAGCTTTTCTGCGTCAAATTTACGGTCCACTTCAAATACGAGAAGTGTCAGCAATAGCACAGACGCAAAAGAAATGAGGGAGATGCCGAAATGAAGAGCGAGTATGAAGTCGCCTTGCCCCCATAAAACCTGTGCAGCACCGATCAGTGCCTGAAGTACAAGGAAGAAGACAGATGTAATCGCCAGGAATTTTGTTTCTCGCACATGTCCGAATTTTCTCCAGGCCATTATTGCGAGACCCACTATCAGAATGCTGACAGCGCCTGTTACAAGACGATGCGAGAACTCGATCAGGACTTCCGCTGTTATGACGTCGGGTATCAGCTGCCCGTTACAGCCTGGCCAATGGCGTCCACAGCCCATGCCGCTGTCTGTTTTAGTGACGAGTGCGCCGCCGAGCAGTATGAAGAGCATACCGATGGTCGCTGCGACTGCAAAAGCTTTTATGAATTTATTTTGCCGCAAGAATTTCACCTTCTTCTATATATAGATACATGTAAACGACCTTAACCTGCATACTCGATAATAGCGAAAGTGAGCTTAAAACACAACGGAAAATCAGTAATAGCGGAAACTTTCGATATTTGGACATATAAACTGCCGCCTTCACAAACTGTTCAAAATCTCTTCCTTTTCAATCTTAAAAATGAACTTGAGGTAAGGTATGATAGGAGGAGTGTAATGAGGCAAAAACACCGTAACCACAGCTTTTATCAGGAAATTTCAGTTATATGTAGAAAAACAGCCGGAATTTAGATATAGTTATGGTTAGCGGAATATGCTTACAACTTTGAAAGGAGGAGGTTAAATGTCAAACGGCCGGTCTCTGTCTGCAGAAGCAAACGGGACGACTGAAACCACGACCTTTGTCCAGGATTTTTTGGCACTTATAAAAATCGGGATTGTAAATTCAAACCTGATTACAGTATTCACTGGGCTTTGGCTGGCATTTCAGTTCTCTGGCAGGCATTTCCTGCAGCATTTGGACATCCTCGTCTACACCTTGGTCGGATCAGCATTGATCATAGCAGGTTCTGCTGCCATGAATAACTACATTGATACAGATATTGATCCGTTAATGGCGAGCAAAAAATCACGGCCAACGGTAACAGGGAGGTTTAAACCGCCTGCTGTTTTGGCACTCGCCATTTCTTTCATCGTTTTAGGCGAAATCTTTCTGTTCTCCGCTTCTGTTTCAGCAGGGTTTCTGGGAATTGCCGGAATTCTAGCGTATGTGGTCCTGTACTCCATGTGGTCAAAAAGGAAACATGTCAGCAATACAATTGTGGGCAGTATTTCTGGTGCCATCCCGCCGCTTATCGGCTGGGCGGCAGTTGAACCTGCACTGGGTGCAGGTGCCTGGGCACTGTTCCTGATCATGTTCATCTGGCAGCCGCCGCATTTCTATGCGCTGGCCATGAAACGGACTGAAGAGTACCGGGCAGCAAACATCCCGATGCTTCCGGTGGTGAAAGGTTTCCACCGGACAAAGAAATCCATGCTAGCATGGGTGGTCTTCCTTTTCCCATTACCATTCCTTTTGCCGGAACTGGGAACAGGTTTCTTCATCTTAGCAACGCTTCTGAATCTTGGATGGTTGATCCTTGCTATCCGCGGATTCAAAGTGGAAGATGATTTAAAATGGGCAAAAAGTATGTTCATCTATTCATTGAATTACATGACGATCCTTTTCGTCTCGATGATCATATTTGCTGTTTTTGTCTAAATACCAATACTTAAAAATTTTTTAATGAGAGAGGGGTAAGAAAAGCTATGATGAAAGGACTTACTAACTGGCGTCTTTTCGCTTTGATGACAGCATTGCTCGTCTTTCTATCGGGCTGCGGGCGTGAAGAGATTTCAACTCTGATCCCTGCCGGTAAGGTTGCACAGGATCAATTCAACCTGTTGTTGCTGTCTACTGCAGTTATGACTTTTGTAATTATTGTCGTAACGATCATCTTCGTATTGGCAATAGTGAAGTTCCGCCGTTCTAAATTAGGGGATGATATGATCCCTGAACAAGTTGAAGGCAGTGCCAAACTAGAGTTTATCTGGACTGCAGTGCCGATCGTACTACTGCTTATCCTTGCTGTTCCTACTGTCTATTCAACATTCGATCTGGCTGATGTAACGGCTATGGATTCGATAGACGAAGAAGGAAATCAAACAAGCCTTACTGTCAACGTAACTTCTTATCTTTACTGGTGGGAATTCGAATATCCTGAACAGGGTATCGTAACGGCTCAAGAGCTGGTAGTTCCTACTAACGAACGCGTTTATTTCAATTTAATCTCCGCTGACATCAAGCACTCATTCTGGATTCCTTCCATTGGTGGTAAACTTGATGTAAACCCTGAAAACGTCAACAAATTCTATCTTGAATTTGATAAAGAATCTGCACTTCTGGATGATGGCGTATACTACGGTAAATGTGCCGAGCTTTGTGGACCATCTCATGCTTTGATGGATTTCAAAGTCAAGTCCGTTGACCGCGAAGAGTTCGATCAGTGGGTAGCTTCCATGCAGGAAGAGCCGGAACCTGCTTCTGAAACTACTGCTCAAGCCGGTGAAGAACTATTCGGCCTTGAAGGTGCCAGCTGTATCGGCTGTCACGCAGTATCAGGAACTGCTCCTGCTGGAATGCCAGGTCCGAACCTTGCGACATTCGGTGACCGTAACCGTGTAGCAGGATTTATGGAACACACTGAAGAAAACATTAAAAAATGGATCCAGGATCCACAGAAACACAAACCAGGAAACTTGATGCCTGATGCTAAAACACTCAATGGTGGAGAAGACTTCACCGAAGAGGAATTGGATGCGCTTGCTGCGTATTTGATGAGTCTTTCTGTTGAGCAATAATAGCGTCAGAGTGTAAAAAGGGAGGTATACAGTGTGAGTTCTTTAGCTCAAAAAAAGGGAGTCGGCGCTATCATATGGGATTATCTGACAACAGTAGACCATAAGAAAATCGCGATCCTCTATCTTATCTCAGGCGGCATTTTCTTCCTTATCGGTGGACTGGAAGCAATGCTTATCCGGATTCAGCTGATGAAAGCTGGAAATGATTTCCTGAGTGCCGGATTATATAATGAAATGATTACAATGCACGGTACTACCATGATCTTCTTGGCAGCGATGCCGATATTATTGGGCTTTATGAACGCCGTTATGCCGCTTCAAATCGGAGCGCGTGACGTTGCATTCCCATTCTTGAACTCATTAGGCTTCTGGCTGTTCTTCTTCGGGGGAATTTTCCTGAACCTGTCATGGTTCATGGGCGGGGCACCTGATGCAGGGTGGACAAACTATGCTTCACTCGCACTTGCATCTGAAAGTCATGGGATTGATTTCTATGCGCTTGGACTAACGATTTCAGGTTTCGGTACGTTGATCGGTGGGATTAACTTCCTTGTAACGATCATCAATATGCGTGCGCCTGGTATGACGTATATGAGAATGCCATTGTTCACATGGACGACTTTTGTCGCTTCAGCCTTAATCCTTTTGGCTTTCCCTCCATTGACTGTAGGATTGTTCTTCATGATCTTTGACCGCATGTTCGGCGCGAATTTCTTCGTTGTCGAAATGGGCGGAAACACGATTATCTGGGAACACTTATTCTGGATCTTCGGTCACCCGGAAGTTTATATCTTGATCTTGCCGGCATTCGGTATCTTCTCTGAAATCTTTGCGATTTTCTCGAGAAAGCGCCTGTTCGGTTATACAGCTTTAGTATTTGCTACAATCCTTATCGGTTTCTACGGCTTCATGGTTTGGGCTCACCACATGTTTACAGTAGGTCTTGGACCGACTGCGAACGCAGTATTTGCCTTGGCTACCATGATTATCGCAGTTCCAACCGGTATTAAGATCTTTAACTGGCTCCTTACCATTTGGGGAGGAAGCATCAAGTTCACTGTTCCGATGGTATATGCTGTTGCTTTCATTCCGTCGTTCGTTGCCGGTGGTGTCACAGGGGTTATGCAAGCCATTGCTCCGCTTGACTATCAATTGCACGATTCTTACTTTATCGTTGCCCACTTCCACTACGTAATCGTAGGTGGGGTAGTTCTGGCAATCTTAGCTGGTGTGCACCTGTACTGGCCGAAGATGTTCGGAACTATGCTTAGTGAAAAACTTGGAATGGTGACATTCTGGTTCTTCTTCATCGGTTTCCACTTGACGTTCTTCATCCAGCATTTCCTTGGACTTCTTGGTATGCCACGCCGCGTTTATACATTCGGCGCAGACCAGGGCTGGGATTTGTTTAACGCGATCAGCTCAGCTGGCGCACTTTTGATGGCGATCGGTGTAATCGTTCTGCTTGTCAACGTTGTCATTACTACTGTTAAAAATGTACGTGTCGGCAATGACCCTTGGGAAGATGGCCGTACACTTGAATGGGCAATTCCATCACCACCGCCATTCTATAACTTTGCACAAACTCCATTGGTCCGTGGTCTGGATACTTACTGGATCGAAAAAATGGAAGGCAATAAAAAAGGCATGGTATACGCTGAGCCACTTGGTGATATCCATATGCCTAATGGTTCCATCATTCCGTTCATCATGTCATTCGGTATGTTTGTTGCATCATTCGGTGCGCTATACTTCCAGGATGATTCTAAACCTTGGACGCTGGCAGTTTTGATCATTGGTCTTGCGATTCTTTTCGGTTCCATGTTGGTCCGTTCATTGAAAGATGATCTTGGATTCCATATCACTAAAGAAGAATTGATGGAAGATCTTAAGAAAGGAGGCAACACCGATGGATCTAAATAAGCGATATACACCTCAATCCTGGCCGGATCATCCTGAAACGGCAACGCTTGAAGGTAAAAACAAGTTCATCGGTTTCTGGTTGCTTCTGGCTGCTGAAACTGTAACATTCGCTTCTCTGTTCGCCACTTATCTTGCCCTTAAAGACAGAGGGCCGAGCGGAATGGAATTTACATCTTCAGGATTATTTGAACTTCCACTTGTATTTGCGATGACGATGATTCTATTGACGTCTTCACTTACGAGTGTGTACGCGATACATCATATGAAAAACCATAATTTCAAGGCAATGCAAGCTTGGCTTGGTATAACCGTTTTACTGGGAGTTGTGTTCCTTGGACTTGAAATTTACGAGTTCAACCATTACGTTCATTTAGGTTTCGGTTACACTAACAGTGCTTTCAGTGCGGCATTCTATACGCTTGTGGGAACTCACGGTGCTCACGTACTTTTCGGACTCAGCTGGTTTATTGCATTGATGATCCGCAACTCAAAACGTGGACTGAATACGTACAACGCACCTAAGTTCTATCTTGCAGCATTATACTGGCACTTCATCGACGTAGTATGGGTCTTCATCTTTACTGTAGTCTATTTGATGGGAGCGATCAGTTAATATGGCACACGATACGACTGAAAAAATCAGATCACATGCAGAGCACGATTTTCTGAAGAGAAAAAGATCCGCAGAAATGCGCCATCAATTGACTTCATTCGCAATCATGATTTTCTTGACTCTGATTGCTTTTACGATGGTCGCAGCCGGATTCTCCACTTACCTGATTGTTCCAATCATCCTTTTGTTGGCCGGAGTTCAGGTAGTACTTCAGCTTTATCATTTCATGCACTTGAGCAATAAAGGCCACGGCATGGTAGCATTCTTCATGTTCAGTGGAATATTCGTCGCTTTCATCACGGTTCTGGCACTTGTCACAATCGTTTGGTGGTAAACAGACAGCAAAAAGCCCCTTCACATTTTGTGAAAGGGGCTTTTTTCCATTTTAGGACTTTACAAATCAGAGCATAAATGAAAACACTTGGATACTTGTGGGAGTAAAATTCAGTGCCACAATCAATTGTCATGATTCGTTCATTGATATGAAGGCGCTCACGCTATATAATGGGGGTACTTGAGGAAAAGGAGGTATGGTTGCCATGCCAATCAGCATTTTCGGATTTCAGGCTTTGTGGAGTCCGTATTTCTTGGGAGCCGTTGTCTTGATCACTCTTTTTTATTTTTGGGTAACGACCAAATGGAGAGGGAAATTTAAAGACAGTGAACCTTTACAAAAGAAAGAAGCTTTGCTGTTCGTTTCCGGAATGGCGTTGTTATATATCATCAAAGGATCACCAGTCGATCTTTTGGGACATATCATGTTCACGATGCACATGGTGCAGATGGCGTTCCTTCTGTTATTAGTTCCGCCACTGCTGATCATGGGTATTCCAACATGGCTGTGGAGATGGATTATCGACCTGCCAGTCGTTCGGCCGCTCTTCCTGTTTTTCACTAAACCGATGCTCGCATTGATCCTGTTCGGTCTGGCATTCTCCTTCTACCATTTACCGATGGTGTTCGATTTTGTGAAACAGGATATATGGCTGCATACTGCAATGAGTACGACCTTGTTCATCGCAGCAATTTTCTATTGGTGGCCATTGGTCAATAAACTGGAGGGCATGCATAAATTCCATGGCCTGAAGAAACTGGGATATCTGTTTGCCTTGAGTGTGCTGATGACACCAGCATGTGCACTTATCATTTTCAGCGATTCGGCATTTTATCAGACATATACGGACTCGGCTGCATGGCAGCAGGCGATGGCGTTATGTGTTCCGGCTGGAACGCTTGCTCAGCTGACATTATCAGGTCCAGAAATGTTTTCATCGATGTCGCTGGTCGAGGATCAGCGTACCGGTGGAATCACGATGAAGATTTTGCAGGAATTGGTGTTCTCCGTATTCATTTGGCTGGTGTTCTATGAATGGCTCCGCAATGAAAACGAAAACGCAGATGAAATCACTGCAAAAGTTATGCAGGATAGAAAAGATATGGCTTATCACCGGCATAACGGATAAAAGATGTGACTATCTTTATTTCAGCCGGAGTCTTACTGACCGTTGAATCGGGATTAAAGGGGATTGTATAAAATGGATTTACCGTTATTGCCAACAATCAGTACGTTCTTTATCGTATTAAGTGCTATCTTCGTAGCAATCGGCTGGAATCTGATCCGGCAGCGTAAAATCGAGGCGCATAAAAAGGTGATGTTATTGGCGGGTGCGTCAGCCCTGACCTTTTTCATCATCTACGCTTCACGCACCATATTTGTAGGAAATACCGCGTTCGGCGGGCCGGAGGAATACAAGATCTTTTATACGATCTTCCTGATATTCCATATAACCCTTGCGACAACGGGCGGTGTTATGGGGCTCCTGACCATCTGGCTTGGATTGAAGAACCGCTTGGATAAACACCGTAAAATCGGTCCATACACAAGTGTGATCTGGTTCTTTACCGCTATCACCGGTGTAATGGTATACCTGCTCTTATATGTGATTTACCAAGGCGGACCTACGACGTCCGTTTTCAAAGCAATATTGGGCAATTAAAAAGGAGAACCCATCTGGGGTTCTCCTTTTTTGCTGTCATTTGGCTGTCATATCTTAAAGTCGATTTTGATAATGCCTGCTTCGCGGGCAGAAGTGAACAGGATAACGATCAGCGGACCGATAAAGAATCCAAGGAATCCGATCAGCTGCAAGCCGATGAACATGGCGATCAAAGTGGCGAGAGGGGAAAGGCCGATATGCGAGCCCATCACTTTCGGTTCAACCGTACGGCGGATGATCAGAAGCACGAGTGCCAGTATGACAAGTTGTGTGCCCTGCGCAATATCGCCGGAGATGAATTCATAGATGAACCAAGGCGTCAGAACGATGATGGAGCCTAAAATCGGAATGAAATCGATGACCCAGATGAGCAGGGACATGACAATTGCCACTTCCGGCGCGATAAACAGCAGTGCTACAAATGACACAAGGAAAATGATGACACTCACAAGGAACTGTGCCTTCAAAAAACCGAAAATGACATTATTAAGCCTGGATGCCATGAATCGTACTTTCTCCGCTGTAGAATCCTTTAGCATACTGAAAAGAATTCTTTTCAGATCATCGAGGTCCAGCATGAAAAGGAATAGGGCTATCAGAAAAACGATGAAGCTGACAAGGAAAGAAGGGATGCCAGTCAACAGATTTGTGATGGTGTCATAATTGATGATGGATAGAATCCAATCCCGGACTTCTTCAAGAAAAAGGGCTAATTCGCTTTCAAAAGAAGTAATCACTTCGACTGGCATATCTTCGGATGAGCGCAGGAAGAAAGCTTGTATTTCTTCCCAGATTGCAGTTAAACCATTTATGTATTCGGGCATGTTTTGAGAAAATTGGATTATTCTTCCGATTAGATAAGTGACCGTCCAATACAGGAGTCCGGAAATGAGCAGCATAAAGACGATAAAAGCTGTTATGACTGCAGATTTTCGCTGCCATTTAAATCGCTTTTTCAAAAAGTCGACAAAAGGTTCAAGGAAAATGGCTGTAAGTAAAGCCAGGATCAGTGGAATCACGATCGGAATTATATAGATGGAGACAAGTACTATTAACGCGATAACAAGTATGATTGTAAAAGTTTTTTTATTCCACCACTTTATCACAATGAACCTCCCTAAATCTTTTTATAATTATTATATCAGTAGAAGTAAATAAAGATAAAGTTTAAAAAAATCCGCAGTTCATAATTGAACTGCGGGTTTTTCATGTGTCCAGAAGCTCCCTGCCCGGAACGGGCGTGACTGCTATTCTAGACTTGAATTTCAAATGCTTTTATTTCGGATTTGATCGTCGCTAAAATATCAGCGCAAGTTTTCAGAAGGTGTTCCGGGAAATGCTCATCTTCGCCGTATTCAACGCCGAATGGATAATAGTATTTACCGATAACCGGCTTCTTGACGATTACCGTTGCGTCGCCCGCATCGATGTCGCCTTCGACTGCATAAGCGAAAACGCGCAAGTAAAAGCGGCCTTCACGGACATCGAATTTACGGTCGAATGTTACACGCTCGTAATCCCATTGCCCTTCTTTGGTCATTCCGTGTTTAGCCATAATGTCTTGGAGTAAAGTAAAGTCTACTCGAATGTCCTCAAGTCCTGTATTTTCAAAATACATAGGATCTCCTCCTCTATCTAAAAAACTGACTCAATGCTCCTTTAATAATAGATGAAATTCCCGCTTGTTGCAATGGCTAGATTGTGTCAGTATAGAGGCGGCTGTTATAATTGATAAAAAGAGAGAAAGAGGGGGATACGATTGAAGAACTTAATGCGGATTATGATTTTTCTTTCCATTATCCTCATTACATTCTTTTATTTTGATTCATCGATCAATGAGAATGATATTCTGGAAGCTCCACGTAAAGCAGACCCATTGCCTGCTGAGCAAATCATAGAAAAACCACTGGAAGTTGAACGTCCGGCAGAAGGTGTATCTGTCTATATAGGCGGGCCCTCCCAGGACTGGATCGATGATTACGGCCAACCCGCACGCATCGAACCTTCAGCATTCGGATATGAATGGTGGATTTATAATCAGTCCTATTCCAATTATAAGATGGTCGGCGTAAAAGATCAGAAAATCGTACAAGTCTATACAGCAGGCACTGCTACGGATGCAGCACCGTATACAATCGGCCAGCCGGCAGACGAGCTGTATCGATTTACTATCATAGACAACGAAATCACAGCAAAACTTGGAAATAATATCTATACTTTCAATCTAAGCGGAGAAGACCGTGAAACGCGTCTATTGGTCCGTTTCGAAGATATCTATGCCCAGCTGTATATGGACTCGAAAGATGGCATATTGGAAGCTGTCCGCTTCATGGATGCAGAAACATTAGTGCGCCACCAACCGTACGATATGATGTATGCCGGTGATTTGCTGGTTCCGATTACACCGTCATCCGCACTGCAGGCTTCCATCGATAAGGCCAATGCGCAGCAGGTGATCGATTTGACGAATGTCTATCGCCTGCATCATCAGCGGTTGCCCTTAAGTGTCAATCCATCAGTCGGCATGATTGCGCAGAAACACAGCCGCAATGTGGCACGCCAACAATTTGAGACTGATAACAGCGAACCTGAAAGCCTGGAAGAACGGCTGGAATCTTCCCGGATCGTCTACGAGGAAGCCGCAGAAAATACGGCTTCACAATATTTTGACGCAGCTGAAGCTGTCAATGGCTGGGTCAATTCCGATGAGCACCGGGATACGTTCTATTCCAGCCGGTTCAACCAGCTGGGAGTCGGCGTTTTCGGGAAATATTATACACAGAGCTTTTTACGCCAAAAACCGGCACAGGCCGAAAAAAATTAGCGGGGGTCATGCTTTCGGGACGATGAAAAATGAACCGGTGGAAGTAGCGATATGCTTGCCCCCTGATTCGAAAATATTGCCTTCGATTACCATCGTATGACGGCCCTGCCGAATGATTCTTGCCTCGGCCTTGATGGTTTCTTCTGTGGCAACAGTCAGGTAATGGATTGCCAGATTGGTGGTCACTGCGCCAAAACCTTCGGGGCATTTACTGTTAGCGAGCGTCCCCATTGCGGTATCAAGGAGTACGGCGAGAATGCCTCCATGAGGGATGTCGATCGTGTTATGGATGAACGGGGTATTGGGAATGCTGACTGACCAGGTGTCATTTTGCTGCTCCCTTGTCATGCCAAGTGCGGCGCTTAAATAAGTAGTGAATGCTCCGGCCTGTTTCTTTTCGAGATTTTCAAGAAACTCGGAGAGGATCCTGATATCTTCCGGTGAACCGTTCTCAATGATCTTTTCGAACTGGATTGATAAATCCTTCATGATGACAACCCTTTCCTATGTATGAATATGGATGTAAATTTGTTATAATTGAACCGTTGAGGAGGTAATGGATGTGTTAATGACCTACGAATGGGTTCAAATTACTGACTCTGCTGAAGAGTTAAGTAGAATGATACTACAATCAGAGCAGGCTGAGCAATATCGTCAAGCTTACCATGCTGTTTACAATAATAAAGTACTGGCTGACGAAATTGCAGCGTTCGCCCGTTTGAAAGAGCTATATGAAGAGGTGCAGCGCTTCGGCAAGTATCACCCTGATTATAAAGAAGTGATGAAAAGGATCCGTGTCGACAAACGGAATCTGGATCTGAATGAGCAGGTTGCTGAACTGAGGCTTGCGGAAAATGAAATGCAGGACCTGATCGATCAGGTTAGCTTCATCATTGGCCGTTCCGTCTCAGAAGCAGTCAAGATCCCTTCAAGCAATCCTTTCTTTTCTTCAGATTCCTCCTGTGGTGGAAGCTGTGGAACAGGCGGCGGCTGTTCCTGCTCAGCCTAAAAGAAAAAGACGGAGAAAAAGCACTTTGCTTTTTCTCCGTCTTTTTTTGTTTCTATATAGGTTGAATTAAAGAATCCAATAAATATGCCGCTTCGGCGCTTTGGACGGTGCAAAGATTATGCTCCACCGCTACGCTCGTCGCAAAGGCGACGCCACCTGCGTTTGGCGTACCTTGCCTCCCACGATAAGCCGAGAAGAACACTCGTCTTATTGCCCGGTCGGCATTCGCCTGCTCCTGAGCCGCGCCTTCAGCTAGAGAAAACTCTCTAGATATGGAGTAAAACAGCGAAGACGCCCCCGGCAAGCGAGCAGTTTTGCGGAATATCGACTACTAAAAATTGTCAGTTCAAAGTATATATTTATTTTCCTTCTTTTATTGCTTCAGCTGCAAGATCAGGACGGTTCGTAATGATGCCTTTTGCACCGGCTCCGATCAACGTGCGCATCAATTCAGGATCATCGATCGTCCAGTAGTGGACTGGTACGTTCAGATTGCCTAGAAACGCGATGAAACGGGGTGACACAAGATTGAATACGGACGAGCGCAGCGGAATCTGGAACATATCTGCCCGCGGCTTATATAGATGGCCGAATTGGCTGTTGAAGGCGGTGTATGCTTTTCGGATTTCGTTTTCGCCGGCACCCAGGGCAACACGGTTTTGTGCATACAGGTTGAAGCGGTCGATCTGTTCGTCAAAGAAACTGGTGACGCCGACACGGTCTTCTGCACCGGCGGCTTCAATCAGACGCCATAATTTTGAAGGCATCAGGCTGCCTTCGTATGTCTCGGGTGAATCTTTCATATCGATATTGATATACATTTCCGGGAAGGCTTCCAGTAATTCGCGCAGGCTGACTACTTTCTCATTTTTGCCCCGATAGGAATTTTTTCCTTCAAGGTCTGTAAAATGATAGCCGAGGTCGAATGTACGAAGCTTATCAAGCGAATAATCCGCTACTTTTCCGGCTCCGTCCGTTGTCCGATCGATAAATTCATCATGGAAGACGATCAACTCTTCGTCGCTTGTCAGGCGGATATCAATTTCAAATCCATCAACCCCGAAGGATTCGGCCATCTTGAATGCCGCCATTGTATTTTCAGGCGCAAGAGCGGAAGCGCCGCGATGTGCAAGGATAACCGGGCGATCATATTCAATTGCAACTTTCTTCTGGCGAGGCTGCGCTGTTGCCAAAGCTTTCGATCCTGCCCAGGCAGCTGCGCCGACTGCCGCCGCCGCTATACCGATTTTCGTTTTTTTACCCATGGCTGTGTAACCCCCTTGTATAGTAACGCTAAAGTCATTATATCGGATTTTAAAATGCATTGTCAGTTAATTGTTCTGTGATGGCTGTAAGTTCCCATAATCGCGGTTGCGGCTCTTTTCTTTCCTATGGTATTCTAGAAGCTAAGAAAAGAGGGATGGCTATGCATGATCGCCAGGGACTCATTGTCTATGTGCATCATTTGAAACAGGCAAAATCATTGCGTAAATATGGACATGTTCATTTCATTTCGAGGAAATTGAAATATGTTGTGCTATATATGGACCAGGATGTTATCGAAACGACGAAAGCCAAATTACTGAAATTGCCTTATGTCAAACAAGTGCTGGAATCCCAGCGGCCTTTCATCAAGACGGAATATGAAAACGCCAAACCCGATAAAGCCAAAGAATACGATTATAAAATCGGTCTTTGATCATTGCATCGGTGGGATATAGTGATTAAGGCGCAGGACCGAGATCAGGTGGCTGAAATAGAATTTCCGGTCGGCATAGACGCTTGAATGCTTGACGTCCATATGGATGGCCACAGCTCCAAGCTCCTCGACCGCCGATTCGAATAACGCCAGGCGTTTCGAGTCCGCCGGTATGCCTTCACGGCATATGTAAATAGGCATGAAATTGCCTTCTGCTGCTGGTTTGAAGGCAGCTGCTACCGATAATACAGGTTTTCCATCCATGTCTTTAGAAGTGAATACAAAACCGTGCATAAAACGGCTGCGGTTGGAATTCATCAACTCGCGGAGTTCATAAATGTCTCCGTAACCTTCTCCAAGCTCTACAAATCGCTGGATCATTTTAACACGTCCTTTCCAGTAACCATTCTACCATTTAAAGGGTGGATTGCATCAATAAAATATATCACTGGGAGGCATGAATATGCGCGTAGTGGCAGGGAAAGCCAAAGGGTTGCCGTTAAAAGCGGTTCCCGGTGACTCTACAAGACCGACGACAGATAAAGTGAAAGAATCCGTATTCAATATGATCGGCCCATTTTTCGACGGGGGCAATGCACTTGACCTGTTTGCCGGAAGCGGCGGTCTCGGCATCGAAGCATTGAGCCGGGGCATCGACAAGACCGTTTTTATCGACAAGGATGGGAAAGCGGTGGAAACGATCCGCGCAAATCTGGAGAAGACCCGCTTATCTGGACAGGCGGAAGTCTACCGTAATGACGCAAAACGGGCGGTCAAGATCCTTAGGAAAAATGAATTTCAGGCGCGTCTGCTGTTTTTGGATCCGCCCTACCAGAATGCGGAAGCTTATGGTCTCATGGATTTTGCTGCAGAAACGGGAATTCTGACGGATGATTCGATTGTTGTCTGCGAACACGATAAAGGCGTCAAGCTGGCAGACCGGACCAAATATTTCGAACGCTACAAACATGAAAATTACGGCGGTATCTCCATTTCGATTTATCGCTATACAGGGGAAGAGGGAGAAACCAGTGAGTAAGATAGCTGTAGTGCCAGGAAGTTTCGATCCGATAACGATGGGGCATCTGGATATCATCAAAAGGGCATCCAAGATTTTCGATGAAGTGAAAGTGGTGGTCATGAATAATTCTTCGAAAAATCCGCTCTTTAATATAGAAGAAAGAATTGCGTTGATTTCCGAAGTGACCGATTCGATTCCGAATGCCACAGTCGATTCATTTGGCGGCTTATTGATCGATTATGCAGTCGAAGTAGAGGCAAATGCCATCATCCGTGGTCTTCGTGCTGTATCGGATTTTGAATACGAAATGCAGATCACGTCCATGAACCGTTTCCTTAACGAAGATATCGAAACGCTCTTCATGATATCGAACAACCAATATTCTTTCCTCAGCTCGAGCATCGTCAAAGAAGTAGCCAAATACGGGGGGAATATTTCCGGACTGGTGCCTGCAGCTGTTGAAAAGGCATTAAGGAAAAAATTCGATTAAGTCACGTTTTGCGTGGCTTTTTTGTTATTCAGTTTTAAATAAGCGAGGGTTCGTCCATGAAAAACAAGAAATTGGTCTTTTATCTCATACTTATCGGCATCATTGTATTCATTTCCTATTTTCCGATGGACAGTTATGTGACACGTCCAGGCAGTGCTTATGAGCTGTCTCCGTTAGTTGAAGTCGAGAACGGGGATATGGATGATGAAGGGACCTTCAGCCTGATGACTGTGTCGATGCTGAACGCCACCCCTGCAATCTATTTATATGCCCAGTTCAAGGACGGCTATAAGGTGCTGCGGCCTGAACAAGTGCGCAGTCCCCACGAAACGGATGAAGAGTATAACGTCCGTCAGCTGAAATTGATGTCAGATTCGCAGATCAACGCACTGAAAGCGGCTTTCGAAACGGCGGAGCTGCCTTATGACATTGAAACGGCCGGTGTATTCGTCCTGAATGTGCTGGAAGGCGGGGCTGCAGATGGCATTTTGTCTCCCGGTGACCGTGTGCTGTCGATCGATGGCAATAAATTCGAGACCCAGCAGAATTTCATCGATTATCTTTCCGGCAAACAAAATGGGGACGCAGTGGAGTTGGTTATTGAACGGAAAGAAAGGGAAATGATCGAGACGATCGCCCTTCAGCCGCTTCCGTCTGATCCGGAGCGGGTTGGGCTTGGTATCTCATTCGTGGAAGACAGGAAAATTACCACAGAGCCTGAAGTGACGATTGATTCGGAACAGATTGGCGGTCCTTCAGCGGGACTGATGTTCACGCTGGAAATCATCAACCAGCTGCTGGAGGAAGATCTCTCAAAAGGCTATGACATAGCCGGTACGGGTACGATGGAAAGTGAAGGGGAAGTTGGGCGTATTGGCGGTATCGACCAGAAAGTGATGGCGGCGGATAAAGATGATATGGATATTTTCTTTGCTCCTTACGACGGAGAGGCAGATAATGCGGAGAGCAATTATGGACTGGCGGTCCAGACTGCAGAAAAAATCGGCACGGATATGGAAATCGTGCCGGTAAAAACACTGCAGGATGCGCTTGATTATCTGGAAGGTCTTCCGCAAAAATAAATCGGGGGAGTCGTAAATTCTTTTTTAAGATTATGCGCGCCGAGACCCAGTAGGTATAGATTGCTTGCGTGAATATCAAGTTTGCCCATGTTGTCCGCCAAATCTGCTGCGCGGCTGATGACGGGCAGGCTGATATTCTTTTTTTGTGCATTCAAGTAACTGCGGCCCTTGTCTGTCATGCCAAGCAGGCGGAGATAGGTAGGCTGATCAAACGATTTTAACTGCTGCCATGTAAAGCCGGTGAAAATGTGGGTCAGCATACGCTGAATGCGGGTGCGGGTAAATCGCTTGGATTTGATGCGGGCAAGAAATGGTTCGAAATCCTGTTCTTTGGCGGCCGCTTCGAAAATCAGATTTTCAATTCCTTCTGTCACTTCTGCGAATTGACGGAGCCTTTCTGGACGATCGCGCAATATGATGAATCGCAGCATCGGATAGAAAGTTTCCCAGCTGCCGAAACCGCCATATTGATCTTTAAAATCTGTCAGTGCCTTCATTGACGAAGCCGGAAGGTAGGAGGACAATCCGTCAAGGGAACCACCTTCAAAAAAGGCTTTCCTTATGCCGGTGGCGCTGGCAATCGACAAACCTTCCGTAATCGGGTCGTGATAGCCTGAGCCGATGCGCTGGATGGTGAGCGGCTGCATGGACGATGAAATCCGGTCGGCTGCTTCCATATAATGATAGCCTAATATATTATTCGGTTGGGTGAGGTCTGCATAGCCCTCCAGCCCTCCTGTAAGCGCCTGGTAAGCGCTGTTCAGTGCTTTGGGATAACTTATGCCGGATTGGACGGCTTCGCGGATAGCGTGCTGGTAGAGCTCGTTTTTGGCCACCAGCAGCTGCCGTGTATTCAGAAAAGGTTCGATGGCTCCCTGTTCACTGCCGAAACAGAACGATTCGCACCCGATCGCGTCGAGCAGAGCAATCGCGCCTTTTGCGAAATCAGATGCCTGGGCAGTGGCATAAACGTACGGCAATTCAAGGACGATGTCGACGCCGCCGGCTAAAGCCATTTCAGTGCGTTTCCATTTATCGGCGAATGCCGGCTCCCCCCGCTGGAGAAACTGCCCGCTCATGACAGCGATAATGGTATCGGCGCCTGAACTTTCTTTGGCACTCCGGGTATGGTGTAGATGTCCGTTGTGAAATGGGTTATATTCGACTACGATGCCTGCAGCTTTCATTCGTACAGCTCCTTTGGTAAACTTAAGTCTAAGTATAACGATGTTGGGAATCGTGTGACAAGATTTTTTCTTGACATCTTTTTCTGCTCATTATATAATCAACTTTGTTGTCTTGAGGTGATTACTTATGAAAATAGCGATTCAACAGCTTCAAAAGCATCGCAGAGACGGGATGAAGATCGACCAGATGGTCAATCTTGAAGATGTGAAAAAACGCAATAGCGATATTCGCGAAGTCTCACCCATCCACGTCACAGGACATTGTACTATTGGTTCGCAGCAACTCACGTGCCAGCTTCAGCTCAAAGGTATGTTAATATTACCTTGCGCACGGACTTGGGAAGATGTCGAGTTCCCGATAGACATTGAATCGGTGGAAATCTTCACTTGGTCAGAACATGGCCTTGGAGATAAAGATGATAACGTTCACAGAGTCGAAACGGAAACGATTGATTTCCAGCCAGTCCTCGAAGAACTTATCCTTCTGGAAATACCGATGCAGGTCTTCAAGGAAGATGCCGATCAAGCCGTCATCAAAGGCGGCGAAGAATGGTCATATTCGACAGACGAAGAAGTTCAGGCGGAGAAAGAAGAAGCACAACCAAAACCGGATCCAAGACTTGCTGATTTAGCAAAGTATTTCGATCAGTCAGATGAATAGAATCACTGTAAGGAGGTGTCACCAATGGCTGTACCGTTCAGAAGAACGTCCAAAACCGTTAAGAGAAAACGCCGTACGCATTTCAAATTGTCCGTGCCGGGCATGGTAACTTGCCCAAGCTGTGGCGAATCGAAATTGGCTCACCACGTCTGCAAAGCATGTGGATCATACAAAGGGAAAGAAGTAGTAGCAAGCAAATAAAACAGTATTTGCTGCTGAAAGGCTATTGAGGGGCCATGGCCCTCGATAGCCTTTTTCTCTATACATAATTATTATATTATTCTCATTCAATAAATAACTTCAGTATACCGCTTCGTCGCTTTGGACCAGGTTCCCACAATAAGCCGAGAAGACCACTCGTCTTATTGCTCCACCCGGTCCTGAGCCGCTCCGGCGCTGGAATGAACTCTGAAGATATGGAGCAAAACAGCGAAGATGGTTACTGACACACTCACGAGGTGAATTGAAATGGCTTATACAATAGAAACAAAAGAAGAGGTCATGACCTTTACAATCGACCGGCCTGAAATCCGCAATGCGATCAATGAGGAAGTCATGCACGGCTTCGAGGAGCTGGTCGAACGGGCAACAACTGAACTGCCGAGGCTTGTTATCATTACAGCGGCCGGTGACAGAGCATTTTGCTCCGGCGGCGACCTGTCCGTTTTTCATGCCCTTGAGACTGAAGACGAAGCCTATCCGATGCTGAAACGGATGGGCGATGTGCTTTATAAGATCAAAACATTGCCGGTTCCTGTTGCTGCGCTTGTAAATGGCACGGCAGTAGGCGGCGGCTGTGAAATAGCTACGGCCTGCGATTACCGGCTCGTCCGCAGCCACGTGCGTGCGGGTTTCATTCAGGGAACACTGGCCATCACCAGTGGCTGGGGAGGCGGCACGTACCTTTTTGAAGCGCTTCAGCATGACCATGCTTTGAAGATGCTCAGTGAGGCCCGCCTTTATACGGCGGAAGAACTGCTGGAAAACGGTTGGGCGACCGCCATTATCCGTGAAGATGGAGATATTGAAGATTTTATTGCCTCATTTCAAAATGTTCTTCCTGAGGTGCATCGTGCCTATAAGGAAATAGCAGTAAGAAAATGGCACGGGGCGAATCTTAAGGAACGTGTGGAAGCTGAAATCTGGCGCTGCGCCCAGTTGTGGGCAAGCAAAGCCCATCATGAAGCTGTAGCAAGATTCCTTGAAAAATCCAAAAAATAATATCAGCCGAACCTGCCGCTTACTGAGTGGCAGGTTTTTCTTTGATTAATATTAACAATAATAAATCAGCCTAAGATCGATACAAAAGAATAACCGATGCCCGTATATTCAGAAATTTTTTCAGCCAATAGTTGAAATCGCTTACAAATATCATATAGACTATAGAAGGGAGAAAACATAGGGGGTATTTCTGATATGAAAAAAATCCTGATTGCAAACCGGGGAGAAATTGCGCGTCGCATTATCCGTACATGTGAACGCCTCGGTATTGAAACTGTTGCAATCCACTCGGAGGCAGATGGGGATCTGCCTTATGCGAAAGAAGCGACAGAAGCTGTGCTGATCGGGCCAAATCCGGTTGTGCAGTCCTATTTACAGGCAGATAAAATACTTGAAGCGGCGAAACAGCATAATGTGGATGCGATCCATCCCGGTTATGGGCTGTTGTCCGAAAATGCAGGATTTGCACGTAAAGTAAAAGAAGCAGGTTTTATTTTCATCGGTCCGGACAGTGATATCATCGACATGATGGGGGATAAGATCGAATCCCGCCGCGCCATGATCAAAGCAGGCGTGCCGGTTGTTCCGGGCACAGAAGAAGGTGTCGCGTCCTTGGAGGAAGCGATTGAAGAAGCGGCTAAAATCGGTTATCCGCTGATGTTGAAAGCAAGTGGAGGCGGTGGCGGAATCGGAATGGTGCGCTGTGAAAGTGAGCAAGCGCTCAGTCAGCAATTCGATTCAGTCAAAAACCGTGCCAAAGCTTATTTCGGCAACGATGTGGTCTATCTCGAAAAGTTCATCGCGGATGCACGCCATATCGAAGTCCAGATCTTCGGCGATTCCCACGGCAATATCGTGCATCTTTTCGAACGTAATTGTTCCGTTCAGCGCCGTAATCAGAAAGTGATTGAAGAATCACCTTCTCCGCATCTGCCGCAGGAAGTGCGTGAGCGTTTATGCGAAGCTGCCATCCGTGCCGGTAAGGCAGTCGGATACAGCAACGCCGGAACCGTTGAATTCATCGTTGACCAGTCAAATGAGTTTTATTTCCTGGAGATGAACACACGGCTGCAGGTGGAGCATCCGGTTACGGAAGAAGTGACGGGACTCGATTTGGTTGAATGGCAGATCGACGTTGCGAGAGGCGGAAGGTTGCCTTTGCAGGAGACGATCACTTCAAAAGGGCATGCGATTGAATACCGTATTTACGCAGAAGATCCTAAAACGTTCTTCCCGTCGCCCGGTAAATTGGATAAAATTGTATGGGGGGAAGAGGCGCGGATTGAAACCGGTTATGAGGAAGGCAACTCCGTAACGCCTTTTTATGACCCGATGATCTCAAAAGTGATCATTACCGGGGACAACCGGATCGACGCCCTGGCAAAATCCCAGAAATTCTTTGCTCATACTTCAATCGACGGGGTAAAAACGAACATTCCATTGTTCAGGGAATTTATCGAATCACAGGAATTCATCTCAGGGGAATATGCGACAGCTGTATTGCCGAAATGGATGGAAAAATCAAAGGAGGAGAAAACAGTATGAAAGAACTTAAAGCGACAATGGCAGGAACAGTATTGAATGTAATGGTAGGGGAAGGCGACGCAGTTTCAGCGGGCCAGGCAATTTTGACGATCGAATCAATGAAAATGGAAATCCCGGTCGAAGCGGAATTTTCAGGGTCAGTGGAGAAAGTGAATGTGGAAGTCGGCGGTTTTGTTAACGAAGGCGATACATTGGTAACTTTGGCAGAGTAATTTCAGCAACGAGCAAAGGGGATGGGCATGATGACCAAAACAACTGAAACAATGGGGTATAATGAACGGCTCGAAGAAAAGCTGGCGAAAATCTTTGCCGGTGGGGCACCGAAATATCATGAAAAAATGAAAGAGAGCAACAAGCTGTTCGTCCGCGACCGCTTGAAACTGCTTTTCGATGATGAAAAATACGTGGAAGACGGCCGCTTTGCGAATGTTGAAGCGGAAGGCCTTCCGGCTGATGGCGTTGTGACGGCAATCGGCAAAGTCAATGGCCAGACGGTTTGTGTCATGGCCAACGATTCGACTGTCAAAGCCGGATCGTGGGGTTCACGGACGGTGGAGAAAATCATCCGCATCCAGGAAACGGCTGAAAAAATGCAGGTTCCGATGCTGTATTTGGTCGATTCCGCTGGAGCACGCATCACAGACCAGCTGGATATGTTCCCGAACCGCAGAGGGGCAGGGAAGATTTTCCACAATCAAGTAAGGATGTCCGGCATGGTGCCGCAGGTCTGCCTGTTATTCGGACCATCAGCTGCAGGCGGAGCTTACATACCAGCCTTCTGTGATATCGTCATCATGGTTGAAGGAAATGCTTCGATGTATCTTGGCTCTCCGCGCATGGCGGAAAAAGTCATCGGTGAAAAAGTGACGCTTGAAGAAATGGGCGGCGCACGCATGCACTGTACCGTAAGTGGTGTTGGCGATGTGCTTGTATCAACAGAAGAGGAAGCAATTTCAGAAGCCCGACGCTACTTGACGAATTTCCCGGCTAATTTCGCTGTGAAACCGGAAAACATTGAAGCGAAGGCTGCCAAAGCAGGGCGTTCACTGGAAGCGATCATTCCTGAAAACCAAAATGCGCCATTTGATATGTATGAATTGATCGATCAGCTGATTGATGAAGGATCGTTCTTTGATATCAAAAAACTTTTCGCACCGGAATTGATCACTGGACTTGCCCGCATTGACGGACAGGTAGTCGGGATCCTTGCCAACCAGCCGAAAGTGAAAGGCGGCGTATTATTCGGGGATTCTGCGGATAAAGGCGCGAAATTCATCACTCTCTGTGATGCATTCTCGATCCCGCTCCTCTTCCTTGCAGATGTACCCGGATTCATGATCGGCACAAAAGTTGAACGGGCGGGCATCATCCGCCACGGGGCAAAATTCATCGCAGCCATGAGCTCTGCGACTGTGCCGAAAATTTCGGTCATCGTCCGTAAAGCGTACGGTGCCGGATTATATGCCATGGCAGGTCCTGCATTCGAACCGGACGTCTGCATCGCCCTCCCGACAGCGCAAATCGCTGTCATGGGACCGGAGGCTGCGGTAAACGCAGTCTACTCGAATAAAATCGAAGCGATCGAAGACCCGAAAGAGCGCTTGAAATATGTACAGGAAAAACATCAGGAGTATAAAGAGGAGATCGATATCTATAAACTGGCTTCTGAACTCATCATCGATGAAATCGTAGCGCCATCCGATCTCCGTGAAGTCCTGTCGCAGCGTCTGGCATTCTACGAAACAAAAGATATGCCGCTGCCGTATCGAAAACATGCGGTCACTCCTGTATAATGGATAATATGGATGTGAAGTCTGCCTTGCCGGCAGGCTTCTTTTTTAAAACTACATATCAAGGGAATAGCATAAATATACCGCTTCGGCGCTAGAGAAGTCTCTAGAGATATGGAGCAAACCAGCGAAGACTCCTTGAGGAGAAAGCCCCCCGGAAAGCGAAGCTGTTTTGCGGAATATCGGTTACTATACTTATTTATTCATTTAATTTATCTTTATACATGGTTTATTAATATGGGAGGGATATCATGAATTTTGCGATCGTAGGCGCAGGTGCGGTGGGTATGCTAACTGCTTCTTTACTTAAGGAAGCGGGTTGCGGCGTCCGGTTGATCACCCGGAGGCCGGAACAGGCAGAGCGCATCAATGCAGAAGGCATCAGCAGGGACGGCAAAGTCCAATACATACAAGCTTCCAGCGGATGGGAGTCGATTCCATCGAATGCGTTTATCTTCGTCACTGTAAAATATGGCCAGCTGCCGGAAGTCATTGAGAAGCTCAAAAGCAATTGCCTGGCCAATCCAATCGTTTTTCTGCAAAACGGGATGATGCATCTGGAAATGCTCCGCCATCTTCCGCAGAAGAATATAGCTGCCGGTGTCGTTGAACACGGTGCATTGAAAGAGGGCGACACCCATGTCCGCCATACAGGCAAAGGAACATACAGGCTGGCGCTTCTTGCAGGCGATGAAGAGCGTTTTCTTCCCTTGCTGAACATCAACGGAGTCGGTTGTGAATGGCAGGAAGATGCGGATCGGCTGCTGTTCCGGAAAGTGCTGCTGAATTGCCTGATTAATCCGCTGACAGCGTTGCTGTCGATTAAAAACGGTGAGCTGCTCAGCAACGTGCATGCCTATGAATTATTAAAGAATGTTTATACGGAATTGTATTCCGCATTCCCGGAAATTGATGCGCTGCTGCCGTTTGAACAGGTTACAACCTTATGTGCCTCTACTGCCGGCAACACTTCATCAATGCTTGCTGATAAATTGGCTGGGCGTAAAATGGAATTGGATACGATCCTGTTATATACCATCAAGCGCTCCCGCTATACACTGCCGACCTTACAGACTTTCTATCATCTATTGAAGGCGGTTGAAGAAGAGTGATGAACATCCTTCAAAATATGGGCGCGGTCTTGGTGTTTGCGCCATTTCTTGCATTTATCCTATTATTATTTGCCAGCCGTAAAAGACTGAAAAAAAGAGCCATCGGGTTTTCGGCCGACCTGACCACCTTTCTTTTATTTCTGTCAGTCCCGGTGTCGGTCGATGCTTTATGGGGTATACAGATTTCTTTCGGCCTGTATGTGGCAGCGATCCTGATCGCCATCATCCTTCTTGTGATGGAATGGAAAGGATCTAAAGAAATCGAAGTGCTCAAGTATATCCGGAAAACGTGGCGACTTTACTTTTTATTATTATCATCTTCGTATATCCTCATATGGGTTGCGGGCCTAGCATTGACCGTCATCAGTTTTACTGGATGACAGTCGATGCTTTTTTGAATGCTTTTATCAGGCTGATTTTTTTAAAACCGATGCCGGGTCTGATATAGTAGGTGTTATGTAATGGGAAAAGGGGATTCGTAAGATGAAATTAGCAGAACAATTCGTATCGCCTACAAGCGATTTGATGAATGATTACATAAACGGCGAAGAAAAGCTGCGCCGCTATTTTTCGTACAGCCCGGATCAGGCATCATTTGCTGCGAGACAGCAAAAACTCCGGGAACATAAGGTCGACCGCAAAGATCTAAGTTCCATCATCCGCAGCTATATGGAGCCGTTCGGCATATCCGAAAAAGCCGAGCAGCATCTGAAGGATTTCACCGATGGAGCATCCGTGGTGATTACAGGTCAGCAGGCGGGTCTTTTGACGGGTCCGTTGTATACGGTCCATAAAGCCATATCGGCTATCCTTCTCGCAGAAGAGGCCAGCCGGCAGCTTGGCGAAAAAGTGATTCCAGTATTTTGGATTGCCGGAGAAGACCATGATCTCGCAGAAATCAGCCATCTGTACCGTGAAGTGAACGGGCGGGTTGAAAAGCTCAATTTCCCGCATGCGGAATACGGCAAGAAAACAGCGTCCACTGCACAACTCAATAAGACGGAAATCGAAAGCTTTCTTTCGGAATACTTTAGAAGCCTGCCGGAAACTGTCCATTCCAAAGAGTTGCAGCAACTATTATTCGGTTTTTAGAAACGGCTGAAACCTTTACAGAGTTCTTTTCAGTCATGCTTAATCACTTTTTCAAAAAAACGGGATTACTGTTCATTGACGCAGCTTTTTCTGGCTTAAGAAGATATGAATCGGAATATTTTGTGCAGCTGATCGAGCAGGCGCAGGGAATCGCTGAACGTGTTCACGGAGCGGAAGCGGAATTGATTGCCATGGGTTATAATGCGCCGCTTTCAGCAGAAACTGACGCAGCCAATCTGTTCATCACGGTGAAAGAAGAGCGCATCCTGTTGAAAAGGGAAGGCGATGAATTTATCGGCAATAATGGCAGCGTCCGTTTCAGCAGGAATGAACTGCTGGCCATTGCAAAGAATAATCCTGAAATCCTAAGTAATAACGTAGTGACACGGCCTTTGATGCAGGAAATGGTATTTCCGGTACTGGCTTTCGTCGGCGGGCCTGGGGAAATCGCCTATTGGGCTGTGTTTAAAAGTGCTTTTGAATTGATGGGGATGGAAATGCCGGTCATCATGCCCCGTTTGGGAATGACCCTTGTCAACCGCCGCGTCCAGGTGCTGTTTGAAAAATACAGCCTGACTTTTAAAGATTTGGTGGTTGATCGAAAAGCACTCCAGCTGAAAGCGGACCTGCTGGATAGCGTAAGGGAAAAAGAAGCGGAACAGATGGTCGAGGACCTGGTGAAGAAACTGGAGCGGGATTATGCAGAGATTCAAACCGTGTTCACCGAAATCAGTAAAGGATTGACACCTTTGGTGGAAAAGAATCTGCAATTTCACTTGAAACAGCTTAACTTCCTGAAGCATAAACTGGAAGACGAAGTGGTGCTTCAAAACAGTGTGCAATTCGGGCATTATGATTACCTTGAAAACGAATTGATTCCAAATGGCACGCCCCAGGAACGAATTTATAATCCGATTCCTTATCTGAATGAGTATGGACCGGATTTAATCGACAAATTATTGGACCTTGAGTTGAAATATGACAAAAATCATAAAATCATCTATTTTTAATGCTGAAAAGCCTGCTGTAGCAGGCTTTTTTTTGTTTCAATAAGTTCATTTGAGACATGTGTTTGTAACATACATGAAATATTTCAAAAACAAGTGGTGGGAAGTGGGGGATTGTGGTACATTAATTACAATAAGCGGGGTGAAGGGTATGTTCATGGGCGAATATCAACATAGCGTTGATTCAAAGGGACGATTGATCGTTCCGGCTAAATTTCGTGAACTTCTGGGAGATAATTTTGTTATCACCAGAGGCCTGGACCAATGCTTATTTGGATACACGATGGATGAATGGCAGAAGATCGAAGAGAAGTTGAAAGAACTTCCTGTCACCAAAAAAGACGCCCGGGCATTTACCCGCTTCTTCTTTTCAGGAGCCACGGAAGTGGAACTGGATAAGCAAGGACGCGTCAACATCCCATCAACTTTGGTGTCTTATGCAAAGCTCGAAAAGGAATGCATCATTCTGGGAGTTTCCAACCGCTTTGAAATCTGGGCGAAAGATTCCTGGGAAGAATATTTTGCAGCTTCTGAAGACTCGTTTAACGACATCGCAGAAAACCTAGTGGATTTTGACTTTTAAATTAGAAACGGAGGGAATGGATTGTTCAACCACACCACGGTTTTACTCCATGAGACTGTCGATGGACTGAACATTCGTCCTGACGGCATATATGTGGACTGCACTTTAGGAGGCGCAGGACACAGTGAGTATCTGGTCCGTCAGCTTTCCGATGAAGGCCATCTGTATTGTTTCGATCAGGATGAAACAGCTATCGGCCATGCGAAGGAAAAGCTGAAAGACTATGTACATAGAATTACGTTTATCCATGCCAACTTCAAAGATCTTAAAAATGAACTTGAACAGCGGGGCATTGAAAAAGTTGATGGGATCCTATACGACCTAGGCGTTTCATCTCCACAGCTGGACACTCCTGAGCGCGGCTTCAGTTACCATAATGATGCACCGCTTGATATGAGGATGGACCAAAGTGCCCCACTCAGCGCTTATGAAGTGGTAAATGAATGGGCTTTCGAAGAGCTGGTCCGCATTTTCTACCGTTACGGTGAAGAAAAATTTTCCAAGCAGATTGCCCGGAAAATTGAAGCCGCACGGGAAAAGGCACCGATTGAAACAACCGGCCAATTAGTTGAATGCATTAAAGAAGGCATACCGGCATTCGCAAGAAGAACTGGAGGCCATCCAGCCAAACGCGTTTTCCAGGCCATTCGGATTGCAGTTAACGATGAACTCGGCGCAGCCGAAACTTCGCTGCAGGATGCTATCACGCTGCTTGCTCCTAAAGGGCGGATCAGTGTCATCACTTTCCATTCACTGGAAGACCGCATTTGCAAAACGATTTTTAAAGAAGCTTCGTCGCTTCCGGAATTGCCGCCGAACTTCCCGGTTATTCCGACAGGACAAGAACCTTTATTGAAACTTATTACCCGGAAGCCGATCCTCCCGAGCGAAGAGGAATTGGAACATAATAATCGGTCACGGTCAGCGAAATTAAGGATTGCAGAAAAAATTAGAGAATAGGACGTGTTTTTATGGCGTTGAATGCAAGAAAAGAGACTTATATCCAACAGCCGGCCGTTCCTCACACTCCGAGTCACCAGCCGGGCAGAAAAAAAGCCCTCATTACAAAAGGGGAAAAGGTTTTGTATCTATCTTTCTTGGCTGTATTCGTAATGTGCGCATTGCTGGTTCTTCAAAATCAAGCCACAATTCAGGCTACCACCCATGAAATTCAGACAATTGAAAATGATATCAGTGAAATCCAGAGACAAAATACCGATTTGACAGTGCAAGTAAGCGAACTTTCTACATATGAGCGCATTTGGGCAAAAGCCAAAGAGCTGGGCCTTACAATGAAGGATGAAAATGTAAAAGTAGTGGTGCCTGGACAATGAAGAAGAAGTTTCGATTTCAATGGGGAGCCTTTCTGCTGTTTTTAGTTTTCGCAGGGCTCTTTTTCCTTTTATTGGCAAGAATTGTCAGTATTCAGGCAACTGGACAGGTCGAAGGTCAGGAGTTGGCTGCAAAAGCTGCAGCCAAATATAGCCAGGAAGAAGTGCTTACGGCGGAACGGGGAAAAATTCTCGACCGCAGCGGTGAAGTCATAGCAGAAGATACGCTTTCCTATAAACTCGTTGCTGTTCTGGATGAATCGGCTACCCAAAAAGCTGATGATCCGCGCCACGTGATAGATATTGGCCAGACTGCAGACGTTCTGTCGGAATACATCAGCCTGTCCAGAGAAGAGATTTACGATATTCTGCAAAAAGGGCAGGCAGAAGACCGCTACCAGGTCGAATTCGGCTCGGCAGGGCGTGAAATCAGCCATACGGAAATGCTGGAGATGAAAGAAAGGGAATTGCCCGGTCTCCTGTATGTCCGCAATCTAAAAAGACTTTATCCAAATGGAGTATTTGCCTCCCACTTAATCGGTTTTGCGATGAAAGAGGAGCTGGAAGACGGCGAGATGGCCACCAAAGGGAAAATGGGGCTTGAATTGATCTACGATGATATTCTGACGGGTGAAAACGGTAAAATGCAATTCGATACGGACAGATGGGGCTTTTTGCTGCCGAATAGCGAAACAGCCGTTACACCGGCAGTGGATGGCTCGGATATCAAGCTTACGCTGGATAAGACATTGGAGAACTTTTTGGAAGATGCCATGTCTTCCGTACAGGACAAATATAATCCGAAACGGATGATCGCTCTGATAGCGAATCCGAAAACCGGAGAATTACTTGGGATGTCACAGCGCCCTTCATTTAATCCGAATACACGCGAAGGTCTATCTGAAAACTGGCTTAACGAAAGCATTCAGTTGACGATCGAACCGGGGTCGCCGATGAAGATGTTCACGCTGGCGGCTGCTGTCGAAGAAGGGAAGTGGGATTCGAATGCCACTTACCAATCGGGGTCCTACCAATTCGGCAGTTCAACAATCGGAGATTATAACGGCAGGCAAGGGTGGGGCACGATCACTTTCCTGGAAGGTTTTCAGCGCTCGTCCAACGTAGCGATGGCCTATCTACTTGAACGCATCGGACCTGACATCTTCATGGATTATATCGATGCATTCGGCTTTGGCCATAAAACGGGCATCGATCTTCCCGGCGAATCAGCAGGAAAAATTCTTAAAGAACGCGACATTAATAAATTGACGATGACATTCGGCCAGGGCTCAACGGTGACTCCGATACAGTTGATCCAGGCCACTACGGCTTTCGCTAATGATGGTGTCATGATGAAACCGTATATTATCGATGAAATAAAAAATCCGGATACGGGTGAAGTGACACAGAAAGGTGAACCTGAAGAAGCGGGTCAGCCGATTTCAGCTGAAACGGCGAAAATCGTTCGGGAAATCATGGCCTCTACGGTGACGGATGAGAATGGTTCAGCGAAACGTTTTGCGTTGCAGGATTATACAGTTGCAGGTAAAACAGGAACGGCACAGATTCCTGGTGAAAATGGCAGATATATGACCGGCAAAGACAATTACCTGTTCTCTTTTGTCGGCATGGCGCCTGCCGAAGATCCGGAACTGATCATGTATGTCGGTGTTCAGCAGCCTCAGATGGAAGTGACGGGACATGGTTCTCAACCCGTCGCGGAGATCTTCACATCTGTAATGGAAAATGGATTGAAATATATGAATATCGAACCGGAAGAAACTGAGGATACACCAACAGTGGAACTCGGTGATTATATCGGCAGGTCTTCTGCAGAAGTGGCTTCAGAACTTCAATCGCAGAATGTCAACGCCGTTATAACCGGAAGTGCGGGAGCGGTTACTGCACAATACCCTGAACAAGGGCAGGTCATAGTGGCGGGAGCAACAGTGATCCTTCAAAGTGAAGGAGAAGCCGTACTGCCTGATTTCACAGGCTGGTCCAAGCGGGAATTGCTTGCATTTCAGACGCTCAGCGGATTATCATTGGAAATTGTGGGGCAGGGATACGCTGTAAATCAGAGTTTATCCGCCGGATCTGCTTTGACTGACGGTGAACCGGTTGTCGTCAGGCTGCAGACACCTGCTGATTCGTATAAGGTGCAGATGACGGACGGCCCTGAAGGCATACCTGAAGAAAATACCGATGAAATCATTATAGAAGACACATCTGAATAGGAAGATGTTTAAAGGAGATAATTATGGACGTTTATTTATTTATCGGATTTGGAATTGCTTTACTGCTCTCTGCTGGATTGATGCCGGTTTTCATCCCGTTGCTGCAACGGATGAAATTTGGCCAGAGCATTCGGCAGGAAGGACCTGAATCACATATGAAGAAAACAGGCACCCCGACAATGGGCGGCCTTGTTTTCCTCATTTCCATTATATTGACAGCTCTAGGCGTGGCCGCTTTCACGGACATGCTGACAGTGGAATTGTCGATCCTTCTGATTGTGCTGTTCGGCTACGGATTGATCGGGTTTTTGGATGATTTTATCAAAGTGGTATTAAAAAGAAACCTGGGTTTGACTTCTCTGCAAAAACTGATCGGACAGATTGTTATAGCCGTCATATCATTCCTGCTGCTGGGAATGATCGAATTTGATACCGGGTTATTCATTCCATTCACTTCCATTTCCATCGATCTGTCAGTTGTATATGTATTGTTCATCATTTTCTGGCTGGTGGGATTCTCGAACGCAGTCAATTTGACTGACGGTCTGGATGGATTAGTGGCAGGTACAGCATCCATCGCTTTCGCGGCATTCGGACTGATAGCCATCAAACAGGATCAGGACGCAATTGCGCTGTTCACATTCATCGTGGCGGGCGCATTGATCGGATTCCTGATTTTCAATAAATACCCGGCAAAAGTATTCATGGGTGACACGGGATCACTGGCTCTCGGTGGCGCACTTGCCATGGTTTCAATCCTGCTGAAACAGGAATTGCTGCTTCTGTTGATCGGATTGGTTTTTGTCATCGAAACAGCTTCCGTTATTTTGCAGGTCGGCAGCTTTAAGTTAAGGAAAAAACGGATTTTCAAGATGAGTCCGATCCATCACCATTTTGAATTGAGCGGATGGTCTGAATGGAAAGTGGTAACGGTATTTTGGCTTGCAGGTTTAATTGCCGCAGCAATTGCCGTTCTTCTGGAGGTGTTATAGATGAAAGACGCAGCACAGCTTCATCAAAAGAAGGTCCTTGTTTTGGGTCTGGCGAAAAGCGGATTTACAGCTGCCCGTCTCTTACATAAGATCGGCGCATTTGTCACAGTGAATGATTCTAAGCCATTTGAAGAAAATCCTGATGCCCAGGAATTATTGAATCTGGGTGTGACGGTCATATGCGGCCGCCATCCGGAAGATTTACTGGATGAAGGCTTTGAACTGCTGGTGAAGAATCCTGGGATCCCTTATTCAAACCCAATTATTCAATCAGCGCAGGAAAAAGGAATTCCAATCTGGACGGAAGTAGAACTTGCTTACCTCATAAGCGAAGCTCCTTTTATCGGAATAACAGGGTCGAATGGGAAAACGACAACGACGACTTTACTGTTCCATATGCTCCATCAGGATGAAAAGAAACCATTGATCGCCGGCAACATCGGAACAGTGGCAAGCGGCGTCGCTGAACATGCGGAACCCGAAAATGTCATTGTGACAGAATTATCGTCATTTCAGCTGAAAGGGACGGAGTTGTTCCGCCCGCATATCGCTATTGTCACCAATCTCTACGAGGCCCATCTCGATTATCATGGGTCACTGGAAGATTATGAAATGTCCAAGATGAAATTGACACAGAATCAGACAGCGGACGACTATTTCATCTATAATGCCGACCAGCCGCATTTGGCTGCTTATGCCCAGAAATGCAAAGCGAAACTCATCCCTTTTACATTGAAAGGGAAGACGGAAGACAGCATCAGTGCAGATGACGAATTTATCTATTGGCAAGGAAAAGAATTAATCGAGCGCTCGAAAGTTCTCCTCGGCGGCCAGCATAATCTCGAAAACATTCTTGCAGCATCGGCCGCAGCCCTCCTTTGGGGCGGTACGGAAGAAACCATCATCCGGGTGTTGACGTCATTTACTGGAGTCAAGCACCGTTCTCAATTCGTCACGAATTGGAAAGGGCGGAATTTCTATAACGATTCCAAAGCGACGAACGCACTGGCTACGAAAAGCGCGTTGGAAGCTTTTCCGGGGAATATTGTGCTATTGGCGGGCGGACTTGAACGGAATCATTCGCTTGAAGAGCTTCGGCCCTATATGAACCGGGTGAAAGCGCTTGTAACATTCGGTGAAACTTCCGACCGATTCGAGCGGTTTGCAAATGAATGCGGTGTAGCCGCAGTGGAAAAAGTCACGGATATGTCCACGGCAGTTGAAACAGCCGTGAATCATTCAGCCGAAGGCGATACGATCCTCCTGTCACCGGCATGTGCCAGCTGGGATCAATATGACAATTTCGAAATACGCGGAGACGCCTTCATCGATGCAGTCAGAAAAGTGACTGAGGAACAATGAAAGCGAAGGCGCCCTTAGTCATTACCGGCAAGACCGAAGCGGCTCGAGGGACTGGGCAGCCGGAGTCTGGATAGATAAAAGCGAAGGTGCCCGTTAAACGTGGAAGTCTGAACAAACGAGAAAGGAGCAGCAGGCATGGATAAAGTGATTGATATAGAAGAACGCATTCCCACGCTCCGTGAGCGCAGGCGGAAAAGGACCAATCGCAAATTCCTGGCATTGCTGTTCATTTTTCTCTTATTACTGGCGGGCTTGATCTACAGCCAGACAAAATACAGCAAAATTCAAACGATCAAAGTTACAGGTGAAGAATTATATTCGGAAGAAGAATATATCAAAGCAAGCAGGTTGACGCTGGGGGATTCCATGTGGTCATTTTCGGAAGATGAAACCGGCGAAGCCATTTCAGAACTGGACTGGGTGGACACGGCAAAAGTCGAAAAAAGATGGTTGACCGGAGTGGAGATTTCAATTGCTGAGTATCCGCCGATCGGCTATCTCGAAACTGATACAGGCTATCAGGAACTATTGGCTAATGGTCACGCAGTGGCATTGCCGGTGGATGGGGTGAATGGCCCCATTTTTACGGATTTCGTAAATCAGGAGACGCGTCTCGAGCTTGCCGAACAATTGCAGGAGCTTGATGCTGAGGTCTCGAACTTGCTGTCCCAGATCATAGTGACTGAAGGGGAGAGTGCCTCCTCCAGAATTACGCTGTATATGACAGATGGCAATGAAGTTCGGGCAAGATTGAATACGCTGGCTGAAAAACTTGCTTATTACCCGGCGCTCATCGCTCAACTGGATGACGGGGT
This sequence comes from Planococcus beigongshangi, assembly GCF_016820495.1. Lineage (GTDB taxonomy): Bacteria > Bacillota > Bacilli > Bacillales_A > Planococcaceae > Planococcus > Planococcus beigongshangi. The sequence continues at coordinate 670,671 of NZ_JADHDU010000001.1, forward strand.
AAAAGGGGTCTTCGATATGGAAGTGGGCATCACGTTCCGTTCCTTCGATGATGTTTATGGTCCGCCAAAGGAGGTTTCGGAAGATGAAGAAACCATCGAGCCGTAAACAGGGGAAGGTCAGCAAATCGATTGTCTTTTCGCTTGTCTTTCTGGTATTGGGGTTCATCCTCTCCTATTCCTACAGTAATTCCCTGTTAGCTGAACCCAGTGAAGAGAACTTCCTGAGTTCCGACTTTGAAAAAGAGGAACGTTACCGGGAAGAATTGATCGAGCAGCTGGAGCGCAATAAAACACTGCGCGAGGAAATGCAAGTAAAGCAAGAGGAACTGCAGAATTATGAAAGTTCTTTTTCAGACGGTGCAGAAGCTGTCAGCGATATGGCGACAGAGGCTGAGAAGCTCCGCCGCTATGTCGGTCTGATGCCGGTGGAAGGGACGGGTTTGAAAATTGTGCTGGAAGACGGCGAATACAATGGACAATCCGCCAATCCAAATAATTATATCGTGCATGAAAGCCACGTTTTCCAGGTGATTCATGAGCTTTATATTTCCGGGGCAGAAGCGATTGCGGTGAACGGTCAACGGATCCATGCGAATTCAACAATCATTTGCACGGGCCCGGTGATTGAAGTGGACGGTGTTCAATATCCTGCCCCGTTCACGATTGAAGCGATCGGCAAGCCTGATGTCCTTTCTGCCTCATTTGAATTATCAGGTGGAGTTCTCGATCAATTGGTCAATGACAATATTGTGGTGACCATGGACGAGGGGCTGGCGATTCAGATGCCGGCTCTGCTGTCGGAATCATGATTGAGGGGGAAGTTGCATGAAAAAGAAAGTCATTTCCCGGTTCACGATGATTTTATTCGTCATCGGCCTGATGACTGCCATCCAATATAATACAATCAACGAGCCGGATACGCGTGATACACGGGATATCTGGGAGATCAGGCAGGAGTTATCCAGGGAAAAGCAGCTTCACTCTGAGTTATTATCAGAAATCAGCGCATTGGATGAAACATTGGCCAAATATGAAAAGGCTAAGGATGATAGCCCGGAACAGGCGTTGAAAGAGACTGTCGAGGAATTGAGGGAAACAGCGGGACTGACAGAAATAACAGGTCCAGGCCTCCAGATTTTCATCGAACCTTCAGCGGAAGCCATAGTTACCGGACAGAACATCGAACAAGTATCACCGGAATTGCTGATCCGTCTGATCAATGAAATAAACCGTTTCAATGATATCGAATTGTCGATAGACGGAAAACGGTTGATCAATACAAGCCCGATACGGGATATCAACGGAAGAACGACAGTCAATGGCTTGCCGGTCGGTACGCCGCCGTTCGAGATCAAAGTGGCTGCGGGCACTGCCGACAATGCCGAAAAACTATATAACCATTTAAAAGCATCTTCAATACTTGACAGTTTTTACATCGATAATTTATCGGTCAATGTGATTCAGCCACAAGATGAAATCACTGTGGAAGCATATGATGAAGAGCTCGGCATCAATTACTTAAATGCAATGGAGGAGGAATAACGATGTGGCTCGCCATTTTAGGGCTGATACTCGGCGTATCGCTCGGGCTGTTGACAGATATACGAATTCCTCCCGAATATGCCAATTACCTGTCGATCGCAGTTCTTGCTTCTTTGGATACCTTATTCGGAGGCATCCGGGCACATCTGCAGCAAGTATACGACGACAAAGTTTTTGTTTCAGGATTCTTCTTCAATATTTTGCTGGCAGCCGGGCTGGCATTTCTCGGAGTCCATCTTGGAGTCGATCTTTACCTTGCGGCGATATTCGCTTTCGGGGTCAGATTATTCCAGAACATCGCAGTTATCCGGCGAATATTATTAAGTAAATGGGCAGAAAAAAAGGAGATTCGGGAATCAGTTTGAATTTTCTGATCAAATAAAGAAATATTGCATCAAATTACTTAGACAAGGTGTATAATTTACAATAGAATATATAATAACTGCAATAAAATAAGGAGGTGCCACGAATTGAGCCAATCAGAATTGTATGTGAGTTTAGATATTGGATCTTCGTCGGTTAAAGTATTGATCGGAGAAATGGCCAATAAATCGTTGCACGTCATCGGTGTCGGCAACGTCAAATCAAATGGCATAAAAAAAGGGGCTATCGTTGATATAGATGCTACTGTACAGTCCATCAAAAAAGCGGTAGACCAGGCGGAGCGGATGATCGGCAAATCGATCCACGAAGTTGTACTTGGAATCCCTGCCAATAAGATGGTGCTTCAGCCGGTAAAAGGAGTAGTCGCCGTAAACAGTGAAAATCGTGAAATTACAGATGATGACCTGGACCGTGTGCTCGAAGCGGCACAAGTCATGTCGATTCCGCCCGAACGAGAATTAGTGAATGTCATACCAGAGCAATATATTGTAGACCATTTGGATGAAATTAAAGATCCTCGAGGTATGATTGGGATTCGCCTTGAAATGGATGGTACAATGGTGACAACGTCCAAGACCATTCTTCATAATATACTGCGGTGTGTTGAAAGGGCCGGCCTTGAAATCAGGGACATTTACCCTCAGCCGCTGGCAGCGGGATATTATGCGTTGACCGAGGATGAAAAGAATCATGGAACAGCCTGCATCGATATCGGCGGAGGCTCTACCTCAATCGCTGTATTCCGGGACGGACACCTCTTTGCTTCATCAGTCATTCCTGTCGGCGGCGACCATGTAACAAAAGATTTATCAATCGTTTTGAAAACCCCGACCGATCAGGCTGAGAAGATTAAGCTTGAATACGGCCACGCTTTTTATGACAATGCATCTGAAGATGAATTGTTCGAGGTGCCTGTCATCGGCTCTGATACAAAAGAGCAGTACAGCCAAAAATACATATCTGAAATAATCGGAGTTCGCCTGGAAGAACTTTTCGAATTGATTTTGGATGAATTTTACCGCCTTGGTGTCCAGGACCTTCCAGGGGGCGTAGTTCTCACGGGTGGCATGGCGAAACTTGAAGGTCTTCCGGAACTTGCACGCAATATCTTGCAAACGCGTGTGCGTCTGTTCACACCTGAATATATCGGAGTCAGAGAACCACAGTACACGACTTCTGTCGGGTTGATCCAGTATGCTTATAAAGAAGATGTCTTTTATGGACATATCGGCAGCGGAGCCGCATTGGGCAATGCCCAGAAGGTCGAAGCCGAACCAAAACCGAAAGCTGAAAAGCAAAGGCCTCAAAAACAGCCGAAACAGCCTAAAGAAAATGGCGAAGGTGTCGTAACAAAAGCCAAGAAGATGTTCGACAGATTTTTTGAGTAAGTAACGAAAAGCGACGGCGCCCGTTAAGCTCTGACAGGCATAAGACGAAACAGCAGAGTGGCGATTTTTGCCACGGCAGCTGGATCGGCTTATGACCCGAAGAGCTGGGCCGCTGGAGTCTGGACAGAGAAAAGCGACGGCGCCCGTTAAGCTCTGACAGGCATAAGACAGAATAGCAGAGCGGCGCCCTTTGCCGCATAGCTGGGCTGGCTTATGACCCGAAGAGCTGGGTCGCCGGAGTCTGGACAGAGAAAAGCGACGGCGCCCGTTAAGCTCTGACAGGCGTAAGATGAACTTCCGAAGCGGTGCACTTTGCCGCACAGGAAGGGCAGCTTAAGTCCGAGGAGTTGGCTGGTTGGAGTCTGGACAACGAAAAGCGACGGCGCCCGTTAAGTGCAGCATTCAAATGCTTAAAATTAATAGTTAATCTTTCTTAATCAATAAAAAAACATTGCATCATGCTTCATCATAAAGCTGGGCAATTTTAGGAGGAAAAAGAATGTTGGAATTTGATACATCAGTTGATGCTATGGCAGTTATAAAAGTTATCGGTGTCGGCGGCGGCGGTAACAACGCTGTAAACCGCATGATCGAACACGGTGTCCAGGGTGTGGAATTTATCGCAGTCAACACGGATGCCCAAGCTTTGAATTTATCAAAAGCTGAAGTCCGCCTTCAAATCGGCGGCAAACTGACTCGCGGTCTTGGCGCCGGCGCCAACCCGGAAGTCGGAAAAAAAGCGGCGGAAGAAAGCAAGGAACAGATTGAAGAAGCACTCCGCGGCGCGGATATGGTCTTCGTGACAGCAGGCATGGGAGGCGGTACCGGAACAGGTGCAGCTCCAGTCATCGCTGCAATCGCTAAAGAACTTGGCGCATTGACGGTGGGTGTTGTGACACGTCCATTCACATTTGAAGGACGCAAGCGTTCGACGCAAGCAATCGGTGGGATCGGCCAGATGAAAGAATCGGTGGATACGCTGATCGTCATTCCGAACGACCGTCTGCTTGAAATCGTGGATAAAAATACGCCGATGCTTGAAGCGTTCCGTGAAGCGGATAATGTGCTCCGCCAAGGTGTCCAGGGTATTTCCGATTTGATCGCTGTACCGGGTCTTATCAACCTTGACTTTGCCGACGTTAAAACAATCATGTCGAATAAAGGGTCAGCATTGATGGGAATCGGTGTTTCTTCGGGTGAAAACCGTGCTTCGGAAGCTGCGAAAAAAGCAGTTTCAAGTCCACTTCTTGAAGTATCTGTCGACGGAGCCAAAGGTGTCCTGATGAATATCACAGGCGGCTCGAATCTCAGCCTTTATGAAGTCCAGGAAGCTGCAGATATCGTCGCTTCCGCTTCTGATGAAGATGTAAATATGATTTTCGGTTCCGTGATCAACGATAACTTGAAAGATGAGATCGTCGTTACGGTTATTGCGACCGGATTCAATGAAGAACAGCTTCAGCCGAGAACGCCAAGAGGCTCTGGTTTGAATTCAAGCCGTGTGCAGTCTATCCAGCAACAGCAAGCACCGCAGCCGACGCTTCGTGAAGCGCGCCGTGAGGAACAGCGCCGCGAAGAACAAGCGCCAGTTTATCAGCAGGAACCGGCTCGTCAGGAAAAGCAGCAGGATGATGCACTTGATATTCCGACGTTCCTCCGCAACAGACAAAAGAGACGTTAATCCGAACAGCTGCCATAGTGGCAGCTGTTTTTTTTGTGGATAAGAAAGTGTGCCTTTCGGAGCTGAACGGCCGTTATCGCTTTTCTTTGTCCAGACTCCAACGGGCCAACTCCTCGAGTCGTAAGCCCTCCCGGCTGTGCGGCTGAAAAGATGCCGCTTCGCCGGAATGTCTTACGCTTGTCGGAGCTGAGCGGCCGTTGTCGCTTTTCTTGCTAATATGACACAATTGATAAATGGCGGCATACTTGGTACAATAAACTGAACATCTGAAGAAAAGTTGTGAATTCATGAAACCCATCAAACCGATATATAAAATGATAAGAAACGAACTGGATGAAGTACGTGAAGGCATCGAAGTCATCGCAGTAACAAAGCAAGTGGGCGTCGAGCGGACGAAAGAAGCAATCGAAGCCGGCATCGTCCATCTTGGTGAAAACCGTCCGGAAGGCTTCCTGAAGAAATATGAAGCAATCGGAGACGGCGCCACCTGGCATTTCATCGGAAATCTTCAAACCCGAAAAGTGAAGGAAATCATCAATCAGATCGATTACCTGCATTCACTTGACCGGTTAAGTCTGGCAAATGAAATTCAGAAGCGTGCGGAGCATACCATCAATTGTTTTGTACAGGTCAATGTTTCAAAAGAAGACAGCAAAAGTGGTGTCTTACCTGAAGAAACGGTCGATTTCATCAAGACACTCGAAAAATATGATAAAATCAATATTATCGGATTGATGACGATGGCACCGAATACTGAAGATGAAGAAGTGTTGCGGGACGTTTTCAAGGGATTAAAAACACTGCAGCAGCAGGTGGCTGAGAAAAATTGGCCACACGCTCCATGCACCGAATGTTCCATGGGAATGTCCAATGATTACTTGATAGCAGCGCAGGAAGGGGCGACTTTTGTTCGCGTCGGAACTGCATTAATCGGTTCAGAAAGTGAGGCAGAATGATGAGCATTAAAAATTCATTCAAGAATTTCTTTTATTTAGAGGAAGAAGAAGATCAGCCACAGCAGCAAAACCAGCAGGCTCCCCGCTATGAAAAGCCGTCAGTCAATCAGGAAATCCGTAAATCGCCAAAAGAACGTCGGCAGAAAGCGGCTGAAACGTCTGTTCCGAACCTGGTGAGCATTCAAACAGCAGCATCCAAATCCTCAAAAGTGAATTTGGCGGAACCTCGGGTCTATGCAGAAGCGCAGGACATTGCTGAACATCTGAAAAGTAAACGTGCTGTTGTCGTAAACCTTCAGCGCATTGAAAAAAGCCAGGGACTTCGCATCATCGATTTCCTGAGCGGCACGGTCTATGCACTGGGCGGAGATATCCAGCGCATCGGTACGGATATTTTCCTGTGCGTACCGGATACAGTGGAAGTGGACGGCGCAATATCCGACTTTTACTATGACGAAGACTAATTTTATAGAGGAGCAATATTAACCTATGGTATTAATTGTAACTTTGCTTTTAAATGCAATTCGGATATATACGTATATATTGATAGCCGGGGTTCTTATGAGCTGGGTGCCGAGCATCAAAGAGTCAAGCATCGGCCAGATCATTTCAAGAGTGACTGATCCCTACCTGGATATATTCCGCAGATTCATCCCGCCGATCGGTATGATCGACATTTCACCGATCGTAGCGATTATCACTTTGCAATTGGCATCGGAAGGAATACTGGTTTTATTCAGAATGTTTTATTTCTAATAACCTCACGCTTAGTGAGGTTTTTTTCTTGAAATGAGTTGAACTCGGGAAGGAGCAGGCTAATGGATTCCATATTTCAGCATTTTCGAAAAGAAGAACAGCAATTTATCGAACAGGTTTCCGGCTGGTTGAATGAAGTCGAAGACCGCTATACACCTAAACTTACTGACTTCCTGGATCCGCGTGAACGGTTCATCGTGCAATCCGTGCTCGGCTCGAGTGAGATCGGGATGGAGTCGCTCGGCCTGTTTCCAGACGCGGAACGGCAGAGGGTCCTATTATATCCATCGTATTATGAGCCGACAGCAGAGGATTTCAATATCACTGTATTCGAGCTGAAATATCCTGTGAAGTTCGTAACGCTCCGCCATCCGGATATTCTGGGGTCTTTGATGTCGGTGGGGCTTGGCCGGAGTAAATTCGGTGATATCCGGATCGAAGGCGAACGCATCCAATTTGCTGTGGCGGACGAAGTGGGGCTATACCTGCTGACCAATTTCGTTTCTGCGGCAAAAGTGAAAGTCCAGCTGATCGAAGTGGAAGATACAGCCGACATGCTGACGGTGACAGAAGATTGGTTTGAGGAATCCCATACGGTCAGTTCGATGAGACTCGACACAGTCTTGAGCTCCGTCTACAATATTTCTCGGCAAAAGGCATCTGCTTTGATCCACGGGGGCAAAGTGAAAGTCAACTGGACTGTGCAGGAGCAGCCTTCATTCGAATTGCATGAATCGGATATGATTTCATCGAGGGGCTTCGGGCGGGTCAAGGTGCTGATGATCGAAGGCAGGACGAAAAAAGATAAAATCCGTCTTCAGATCGGAAGGCTTGAACAACGGAAATGACGCTTGCATGGAATGTTGAAAATTATACTGATATTTCATGCAATGGGCGTTATAATGAAAAGTAACAAACATATATGAAGGAGAGTGCACTGAATGCCATTATCCCCGTTGGATATACATAATAAAGAGTTCAGTAAGGCGTTTCGCGGATATCAGGAAGATGAAGTGAACGATTTCCTGGATCAGATCATCAAAGATTACGAAATTCTGCTGAAAGAGAAAAAAGATCTGGAAGAACGTTTGAAACAGACCGATGAGCGCGTTGGCCATTTCACTACAATTGAAGGAACTTTGCAGAAATCGATCGTCATCGCTCAGGAAGCAGCAGAAGAAGTGCGCCGCAACTCCCAGAAAGAAGCGAAGCTCATCGTCCGCGAAGCTGAAAAGAATGCGGACCGCATCGTCAATGAATCGCTCACTAAAGCGCGCCGCATTGCAATGGAAATCGAGGAATTGAAAAAGCAGTCCAAAGTTTTCCGCAACCGCTTCAAAATGATCGTAGAAGCCCAGCTTGACCTGATCGATACGGATGACTGGGATTCGCTGATGGAATATGATGTGGACACGACGACCCTGGACCGGCTTGAAGATCCCAACGAAGATTACCGTCCTTGACTATAAATGCAACACTCTTTATAATTACGACATACTGGAAATAGCAATTATCATAACAAATGCGTTGATGGAGACAGTAATCACAGCCATTCAGGAAAGCGAGCCGGGGACAGTGGAAGCCCGGTGCTGAAAGCTAGGATGAAAATCACTCCTGAGCAGAACCGGGGAAATCGAGTATCCGGTTCCGTCCCGCCACGATACGGTGTTCGAGTGGCAGCATTCAGCTGCAACAAGGGTGGTACCGCGAGTAAGCTTCTCGTCCCTTTCCAGGGATGGGGGGCTTTTTATTATGTTTACAGGAGGAATTATGATGGATTACAAAGACACGTTATTGATGCCGAAAACAGATTTTCCGATGCGCGGCAATTTACCGAACCGGGAACCGGAAATGCAAACAAAATGGGAAGAAATGGAAATCTATAAGAAAGTTCAGGAACGCACAAAAGGCCTTCCATATTTCATCCTTCATGATGGACCGCCATATGCTAACGGCGATTTGCATATGGGACACGCACTGAACAAAGTGCTGAAGGATATGATCGTCCGTTCCCGTTCAATGATGGGCTTCCATGCCCCGTATGTTCCAGGCTGGGATACACACGGTCTGCCGATCGAGCAGGCATTGACGAATAAAGGTGTGAACCGAAAAGAAATGTCCTTGGCTGAATTCCGTAAACTCTGTGAAGAGTATGCGTATGAGCAGATCGACAGCCAGCGCACTCAATTTAAACGCATCGGTGTCCGAGGCGACTGGGAAAATCCGTATGTCACATTGAAGCCTTCGTATGAAGCGCGCCAAATCGAAGTTTTCGGCTCCATGGCGAACAAAGGGTATATCTACAAAGGATTGAAACCGGTCTACTGGTCGCCATCAAGTGAATCGTCGCTTGCTGAAGCGGAAATCGAATACCACGACAAGAAATCACCATCCATCTATGTTTCATTCCCTGTAACAGATGGTAAAGGTGTTCTTGCTGAAGGCACGAAACTGATCATCTGGACGACGACTCCTTGGACGATCCCGGCAAACCTTGGAATCACGGTCCATGAAAAACTCGACTATGTCGAAGTGGAAGTGAATGGATCAAAATATGTCATCGCACGCGAATTGCTTGATGACGTCGCATCTGAACTGAAGTGGGAAGATCCTAAAGTCCTGCGTGAGATGAAAGGTGCGGAACTGGAAAACATCCTGACGAAGCATCCTCTATATGACCGCACATCGCTGGTCATGCTCGGAGACCATGTCACCGTCGATTCAGGGACAGGCTGTGTCCATACAGCACCTGGTCACGGGGAAGATGACTTTTTGGTCGGTAAAAAATACGGCCTTGATATTCTTTGCCCAGTCGATGAAAAAGGTGTATTCACAGAAGAAGCACCAGGATTCGAAGGCCAGTTCTATGATAAAGCCAATAAAGCGATTACGGAAGCGTTGGATGCAGCAGGAGCTCTTGAAGCCTTGACATTCATCACGCACTCGTATCCGCATGACTGGCGCACGAAAAAACCGGTCATCTACCGTGCTACGGCACAATGGTTCGTATCGATTGACGCATTCCGTGATAATATCCTGAAAGCGATCAACGAAACGACGTTCACGCCGGCATGGGGCGAAACGCGCCTGTTCAATATGCTGCGCGACCGCGGCGACTGGAACATTTCGCGTCAACGTGTATGGGGCGTGCCGATTCCTGTTTTCTATGCAGAAAATGGCGACCCGATCATCACTGACGAAACAATTGCCCATATTGCCGGCCTGTTCCGTGAACATGGATCGAACGTATGGTTCGAACGCCCGGCTGCAGAATTATTGCCTCCAGGATTCGAACATCCAAGCAGCCCGAACGGCATCTTCACGAAAGAACTGGATATCATGGATGTCTGGTTCGACTCAGGATCATCGCATCAAGCGGTTCTTGACGAACGCGAAGACCTTCAATATCCGGCAGACCTTTATCTTGAAGGCTCTGACCAATACCGCGGATGGTTCAACTCATCTCTTACGACAAGTGTTGCCATCAACGGAATTGCTCCTTATAAAGGCGTATTGAGCCATGGTTTTACACTTGACGGCAATGGCAAAAAAATGAGTAAGTCTCTAGGAAATGTTATTCTTCCGTCGAAAGTGATGAATCAGATGGGGGCAGATATTCTGCGCCTGTGGGTCGCTTCTGTCGACTACACGGCTGATGTCCGCGTATCCGACGAGAACTTCAAGCAAGTTTCGGAAGTATACCGCAAAATCCGTAACACCCTGAAATTCCTTCACGGAAATCTAGCTGATTTCAATGAAAAAGAGGACCGTGTCGCATTTGAAGATATGCGTGAAATGGATCAGTATATGGTCATGAAACTTCAAAAGATGATCGATACTGCACGCAAGGGTTACGAAACATATGAGTTCGCGACCATCTATAATGCGTTGAATAATTACTGCGCGAATGATTTGAGTTCATTCTATCTGGATGTGGCGAAAGATGTGGTATACATCGAAGGCGCCGATCATCCGCACCGCCGCGCAATGCAGACAGTCATGTTCGACTCGTTGATGGCCATCCTGAAATTGGCATCGCCGATCATTCCGCATACGGCTGATGAAATGTGGTCATATCTTGGATTCGTCGAAGAAGACAGTGTCCAACTGACTGATTTCCCTGAAGTCGAAGAACATAGCAGCTTCAAAGATCTTGAAGAGAAGTGGACACGCTTCATGGCAGTCCGCGACGATGTGCTGAAAGCGCTGGAAGAGGCCCGTGCTGCGAAAACAATCGGTAAATCTTTGGAAGCGAAAGTTACTGTCTACGGTTCAGAAGAAATTCAGAGCCTGCTCGCATCCGTCGATGAAAACGTGGCTCAGCTCCTGATCGTTTCGAATTATGAATTCGGGGGATCCGCTGAGAGTGCTCCTGCTGATGCATTGGCATTGAATCATGTCACTGTGGCAGTTGAAAAAAATGAAGGCGAAAAATGTGAGCGCTGCTGGACGATTTCCGACAAAATCGGCGAAAGCGAAGCTCATCCGACGTTATGCCCAAGATGTGCGGACGTAGTGGAAAAACATTACGCATAATTGAAAATAAACCGATATTCCGCTTTGCTTGCTCACTATGGAGTCTATGCAGCGCCGAAGGGGCAATAACAAATAGCAATAAACTATAAGGTCTGGAGAAACGGCAAGTCCGTTCTCCGGGCCTTCGCTTTTTTCCGCGAGATTGTGTTAAAATAGGAAGATAGATGAGATGACGGGGGAAACGTATGTTTATTTATTATGCAATTGCAGCAGCAATCATCGCTGCGGATCAATTTACAAAATGGCTTGTCCTGCAGAATATGGAGCTCGGGGAACGGATTCCGGTCGTTGAACCTTATTTTGCATGGCTGTCACACCGCAACCGGGGTGCCGCATGGGGGATGCTGGAAGGGCAGATGTGGCTGTTCGCCATCATTACGGTAGCTGTCATAATCGGCATCCTGTATTATTTCCATAAATATTCCAAAGGGCAGCCGCTGCTGCAGCTGAGCCTGATGATCATTCTTGGCGGAGCGGTCGGCAACTTCATCGATAGAATGCTTCGCGGCGAAGTCGTCGATTTTGTCGATGTGCTGATTCCAGGCATTAATTACCATTTTCCGATATTCAATATTGCTGATGCTGCACTGACAATCGGGGTTATCCTGATGATCATATTCGTGATCTATGACGAAAAACAACAAAAGAAAAAGGTGTCTTAATGGAAGAATTAACTACTCAAATCGAAGATTTAACAATTGAAATCACGGAAGAAATGGCCGGTGAGCGAATCGATAAGGCAGTTTCGTCATTAGACCCGGACTGGTCACGTTCGCAGATCGCCAATTGGGTAAAAGAAGGTGCGGTCAGTGTAAATGGCGAAACGGTCAAGCCGAATTATAAAGTGCGCCTTGCTGATGTGATTATCGTAACACCGCCCGTACTTGAAGAACTTGATGTCGTACCGGAAGATCTCGATCTGGAAATCGTCTATGAAGATACAGATGTATTGGTCGTCAATAAACCTAAAGGAATGGTAGTCCATCCGGCACCGGGCCATGCAAAAGGCACACTGGTGAACGGTTTGATGCATCATTGTACGGATCTGTCAGGGATCAACGGAGTCGTCCGTCCGGGTATCGTCCACCGTATCGATAAAGATACGTCCGGCCTGTTGATGGTAGCGAAAAACGATGCATCACACACATCTCTCGTAAACCAATTGGTTAAGAAAAGCGTGACACGCAAATATATCGCGCTGGTGCATGGGCACATCCCGCATGATAAAGGGACGATCGAAGCTCCGATTGCCCGCGATCCTCGTGAACGCCAAAATATGGCAGTTGTCGATAAAGGCAAGCATGCCGTCACCCATTTCCGGGTATTGGAACGTTTCGGCGATTTCACGTTGGTGGAATGCCGTCTGGAAACAGGACGCACGCACCAGATCCGCGTCCATATGAAATATATCGGTTTCCCGCTTGTCGGCGATCCGAAATATGGGCCAAAGAAAACAATGGATATCGGCGGCCAGGCGCTGCATGCTGAAGTGATAGGATTTGATCATCCGAAAACAGGCGAATACATGGAGTATTCAGCTGAAATGCCCGAGTATTTCGCAGAACTTCTGGAATCTCTTCGCCAGAAGGATTGACAAACCCGCAAGTCGTTCATTATACTTGAAAAAACCAATCGAATAATAACACCTTTAAAAACAGTCCAGAGAGGCTGAGAAGGTATTTACGCAAGCCGGGAGTCTGTCTTCCGTGCTGGATTTTTCTGCGCATCTATCCTCCTGCCCTCTGGCAGGAGGTTTTTTATTTGTCTGAAGGAGTGAAAAAAATGGTGGAAAAAGCGGATATTCTGGATGAGCAGGCAATGGCAAGGGCCATTACACGCATCGCCCATGAAATTATTGAAAAAAATAAGGGCATCGATGATATCATCCTCGTCGGCATCAAGACGAGAGGGGCCTTCATAGCGAAACGGCTGGCTGAGAAAATCGAAAAAATCGAAGGCAAGGCGATTAAGACAGGAGAACTCGATATTACGCTCTACCGGGATGATCTGAGTGTCAAACACAATAATAATGAACCCCTGGTCCAGCAAGTGGATATCGAACACTCGATTGAAGGCCGCAAAGTGGTGCTCATCGATGACGTCCTTTATACAGGGCGCACAGTGAGAGCCGCAATGGACGCCGTGATGGACCTCGGCCGTCCTGCCCAGATCCAGCTCGCGGTCCTGATCGACCGGGGACACCGCGAATTGCCGATCCGCTCGGATTATGTCGGAAAGAACATCCCGACATCAAGCAATGAGCGCATCGTCGTACAGATGAAAGAAAGTGACGGCAAAGACCGCGTCGCCATCCACGAATAGGACAGGAGAGAAGAATATTGAGTGACGCTATATTGGATATTCAGGATAAACCGAAAGCCGGCCAGTGGATCTCACTGAGCCTGCAGCACATGTTCGCGATGTTCGGTGCGACGATCCTTGTGCCGCAATTGGTCGGATTGAGTCCGGCAATCGCTTTGCTGACGAGCGGTATCGCAACAATCGTATTTTTATTGATCACCCAATTCAAAGTACCTGCGTATTTAGGGTCATCTTTTGCATTTATCACCCCTATCATCATCGCCACTGAATCGGGTGGCATCGGCTCAGCCATGATCGGTGCGATGTTCGTTTCCGCGGTGTATGCCATCGTGTCACTCATTATTTGGCAAACGGGCTATAAATGGCTGATGAAAATTCTGCCGCCGATTGTGGTCGGCCCGGTCATCATCGTCATCGGTCTGGCACTGTCTGGGATAGCGGTCAGCAACGCCATGACGATCCCGACAGCTGATGGTGGTTCAGAATACAGTCTTCTCCACTTTTCGGCAGCTCTTGTTACTTTGCTGACGGCAATCATCTGCACAATTTACTTTAAAAACATCATTTCATTGATGCCGATTCTTATCGGTTTACTGGTCGGCTATGCGTACTCAGCAGCGATCGGCATCGTCGATTTTACAGCAATCGGTGAAGCCCAGTGGTTTGCAGTTCCTGACTTCCTTATTCCAGGAGTCGATTATTCATTCACCGTAACAGGAACGCTGATCATGGCCATGGTGCCGATCGCCATCGTCACGATTTCTGAACATATCGGGCACCAGCTCGTGCTCGGCAAAATCGTAAACCGTAATTACATAAAAGATCCGGGACTCCACCGCTCGATTCTTGGTGACGGACTGGGAACTTTCCTGTCGTCCCTGATTGGTGGTCCACCCAAAACGACATACGGGGAAAACATCGGCGTCCTGGCGATTACCCGCGTATACAGTGTCTATGTCATCTTAGGTGCAGCAGTATTCGCCATCTTCTTTTCGTTCGCCGGTAAATTGATGGCGGCGATCGACACGATTCCAACGGCGGTGCTCGGCGGAATTTCAATTCTGCTGTTCGGCATCATCGCGTCATCCGGCCTGCGCATGCTGGTCGACAATAACATCGACTTCGGCGATAAGCGGAACCTGGTCATTTCATCAGTCATCCTGGTCATCGGAATCGGAGGGGCTAAACTGGAATTCACGCCAACCTTCGTCATTGAAGGAATGGCTCTTGCAGCAATCATCGGCGTTATTCTGAACCTGGTGCTGCCAGGAAGAAATAAAGAAGAAATTGATGACGGAACTTTATAATCACCTTTTAATGAATGTCCAGAGAGGCATGGAAAGGGATGAACAACAAGGGATCCGTATACCCTTTTGTTTCTTCGCACCTTCCTGCCCTCAGGAAGGTGTTTTTTTATGGAAGGGGACAGTGAAATGCCGAATCTGTTGACAATGAACAACCTGACGAATGAAACGATCATGCAGCTCCTGCAGCGGGCAGCGGAGTTTGAACAAGGAGATTTGTTGAAACTTGGCGGAACGGTTGCGAATTTGTTTTTCGAGCCGAGCACCCGGACTAAAATGAGCTTTGAAATGGCCGAGCATAAACTGGGCATTGCCTCCTTGCCGTTTGAAACCGGATTTTCGAGCGTGCTGAAAGGCGAGACACTATACGATACGGTGAAGACGCTGGAAGCGATCGGGGTTGACGCAGTTGTCATCCGCCACAGTGAAGAAGAATATTATCGGCAGCTGGAAGGCGTCGGGATTCCGGTGATCAACGGCGGCGACGGCTCCGGACAGCATCCTACGCAATCCTTACTCGATCTGTACACGATCTGGCAGGAGTTCGGCCGTTTTGAAGATGTGCATGTGACGATTGCCGGCGACATTGCGCACAGCCGGGTGGCGAAATCGAATGCCGCAGCGCTTACCCAATTAGGGGCGAAGGTATCGTTCGTCTGTCCGCCGGAATGGAGCGGCGGATTCGAAACGTCGAATCGGATGGATGATTATATAGAAGAAACTGATGTGATGATGCTGCTTCGGGTACAGCACGAACGCCATGCTGGCGGAGAGCTGCTGACGAAAGAGCAATACCATGAGCGATACGGGCTGACAATAGAACGTGAAGGGAAGATGAAAAGTTCGGCGATCATCATGCACCCGGCTCCGATCAACAGGGGCGTCGAAATTGCTGACAGCCTCGTCGAAAGTGAACGTTCCAGGATTTTCAAACAAATGGCAAACGGAGTTTTTGTCCGGATGGCAGTTCTTGAATACACGATGAAAGGGAGAGATTGAGAAATGAACTTATTCATTAAAAATGTAAACATGCTGCAGAACGGAGAATTGGCTCCGGTAAATATACGGATTGCAGAAGGAAAGATTGAAGAAATAGGTAAAGAGCTTGCACCACAGGGAGAAAAAGAAATTGACGGCAAGGGCCGCATGGTCGCACCAGGGTTTGTCGACGTTCACGTGCATTTGCGCGAACCGGGCGGCGAACAGAAAGAGACGATCGAAAGCGGGACGAAATCTGCGGCACGCGGCGGCTACACGACCATCTGTGCAATGCCGAATACACGGCCGGTGCCGGACACGAAAGAAAATCTGCAAAAGGTCAATGCGCTGATTGAAAAGAATGCGCTCATCCGGGTTTTGCCGTATGCCTCCATCACCATCAGGGAAGCAGGAAAAGAACGGACGAATTTGACGGAGCTGAAAGAAAACGGCGCGTTTGCGTTCACAGATGACGGCGTCGGAATTCAGGAAGCCGGCATGATGTTCGAAGCGATGAAAGATGCGGCAGCAATCGATATGCCGATTGTCGCACACTGTGAAGACAACAGCCTGATCTACGACGGCGTGATGCATGACGGCAAACGCAGCCGGGAGCTCGGCTTGAAAGGCATTCCTTCCATTGCGGAATCGGTGCACATCGCACGGGATATATTATTGGCTGAAGAGGCCGGTGCACATTACCATGTCTGCCACGTATCGACGAAAGAATCAGTGCGCGTCATCCGTGATGCGAAACGAGCAGGTGTGAAAGTGACGGCGGAAGTGACGCCGCATCATCTGCTCCTGACTGAAGATGATATTCCGGGAGACGATGCCAATTACAAGATGAATCCACCGCTTCGGGCAAAAGAGGATTACGATGCACTTCATGAAGGGCTGCTTGACGGAACGCTCGATTTTATTGCCACGGACCATGCACCGCATACGGCAGAAGAAAAAGCGAACGGCATGGACAAAGCGCCGTTTGGCATCGTCGGATTTGAAACGGCTTTTCCGCTGCTCCACACAAAATTTGTCGAGACCGGAGTATGGACGCTCGCGCAATTGATCGACTGGATGACACGGAAGCCGGCGGAAGTATTCGGTCTGCCGTACGGTACGCTTGAAAAGGGAGCGGCAGCGGATCTGGTGCTGCTCGATCTCCAAAAAGAACAGGCAATCGATGTGGAGAAATTCCATTCTAAAGGCAAGAACACACCATTCGGCGGCTGGAATTGCAAAGGCTGGCCGGCAATGACAATATTCGGCGGCGAAATCGTCTGGCAGGAGGAGGCTCATCAATGAAACGTTATCTCATATTGGAAGATGGCACGGTTTTTGAAGGGACAGCATTCGGAAGTGACGACGCATCGGTCGGGGAAATCGTCTTTAACACAAGCATGACGGGCTATCAGGAAATTTTGTCGGATCCGTCTTACTGCGGGCAGATCGTCACAATGACATATCCGCTGATCGGCAATTACGGCATCAACAGCGATGATTTCGAATCGATCGAACCGGCAGTGAAAGGAATGGTCGTCCGTGAACTGGCGGAGCATCCATCCAATTTCAGAAGCAAGTCGACACTTTGTGAATTACTGAAAATGAAAGGCATTCCGGGGATTTCCGAAATCGATACGCGCAAACTGACACGGCTGATCCGCTCAAAAGGCGCGATCAAAGGAATTCTGACTGCGGCCGGTGAAGAAGTGGTGATTGATGATGTCGTGGAGCAGCTAAAAGGAACACCATTGCAGACGGATCAAGTGGCGCAAGTTTCAACGGCGCGTCCATATCCGAGCCCGGGCCGCGGTAAACGCGTCGTGCTAATCGACTACGGCATGAAGCACGGCATTCTGCGTGAACTGAATAACCGCGACTGCGATATCATCGTTGTTCCCTATAACACGAGTGCGAAAGAAATTCTCGCCTGGGGACCGGACGGCGTCATGCTGTCAAACGGTCCTGGAGATCCGAAAGACGTCGAAGAATGTGTCGCGGTCGTTGGAGAATTGATCGGCCAGGTGCCGCTGTTCGGCATCTGCCTTGGCCACCAATTGTTCGCGCGCGCCTGCGGAGCCGATACATTCAAACTGAAATTCGGCCACCGCGGCGGCAACCACCCTGTGCGTAACCTGGCCACAGGAAAAATCGAAATCACTTCACAGAACCACGGCTATGCCGTAGATGAAGATACCTTGCAGGGAACGCGTCTAAAAGTGACGCACCAGGCCTTGAACGACGGCACGAATGAAGGCCTTGAACATTTGGATTATCCCGCTTTCACTGTGCAATACCATCCGGAATCGTCACCGGGACCGGAAGATTCGAATTACCTGTTTGACCGTTTTATTGAGATGATGAGTGCAAATCGAAAGGAGCAGCAATATGCCTAAAAGACAGGACATCCAAAGTATACTCGTGATCGGGTCAGGCCCGATCGTCATCGGACAGGCTGCAGAATTCGACTATGCTGGCACACAGGCGTGCCTTGCTTTGAAAGAGGAAGGCTACCGCGTCATTCTGATCAACTCGAATCCGGCGACCATCATGACGGATACGGAAATCGCCGATAAAGTCTATATCGAACCGATTACGCTGGAATTTGTCAGCCGCATCCTGCGAAAAGAGCGTCCTGACGCTGTTCTTGCAACGCTCGGAGGGCAAACTGGACTGAATATGGCGATTGAACTGGATGAATCCGGAATTCTTGATGAACTGGGAATCGAAATTCTCGGTACGAAACTGGAAGCGATCCATAAAGCGGAAGACCGGGACCTGTTCCGGACGCTCATGAATGAACTCGGGGAACCGGTGCCGGATTCCGATATCATCCATAATCTCGATGAAGCGAAAGCGTTCGTGGAGCGCATCGGCTACCCGGTGATTGTGCGCCCTGCGTTTACGCTCGGCGGAACAGGCGGCGGCATCTGCCATAACGACGAGCAATTGCAGGAAATTGTCACAAGCGGATTGAAATACAGCCCGGTGACCCAATGTTTATTGGAAAAATCGATTGCAGGATTCAAGGAAATCGAATACGAAGTGATGCGGGACGCCAACGATACGGCGATCGTCGTGTGTAATATGGAAAACATTGATCCGGTGGGCATCCATACGGGAGATTCGATTGTTGTGGCACCGAGCCAAACCTTGTCTGACCGTGAATACCAGATGCTGCGGAATGTGTCGCTGAAAATCATCCGTGCCCTGAAAATCGAAGGTGGCTGCAACGTGCAGCTGGCGCTCGATCCCCATACATTCAATTATTTCATCATTGAAGTGAATCCCCGTGTCAGCCGTTCATCGGCGCTCGCTTCAAAAGCGACGGGTTATCCGATTGCCAAACTGGCGGCGAAAATTGCCGTCGGGCTGACTTTGGATGAAATGATGAATCCGGTGACGGGACGCACTTATGCCGCTTTTGAACCGGCACTTGATTATGTCGTAACGAAAATTCCACGCTGGCCGTTCGATAAATTCGAAGCAGCAAAACGCAATCTTGGGACACAGATGAAAGCGACGGGGGAAGTCATGGCCATGGGCCGAACTTTTGAAGAATCGATCCTGAAAGCGGTCCGTTCACTGGAAACCGGCCAATTCCATCTGGAGTTGAAGAATGCGGATGCCATGAGTGACGAATGGATTGAAAAACGGATCCGCCGGGCAGGCGATGAGCGTTTGTTCTTCATCGGTGAAGCGCTGCGCCGGGGTGTTACGATTGAAAAAATCCATGACTGGAGCCAGATTGACTTGTTCTTCCTGAAGAAATTTGAGAACATTGTCAGCTACGAACCGGTGCTTGCCGAAAATCCATCCGATTTTGATACGGCAAAACGGGCAAAACGCCTGGGCTTTGCAGACTGCACCATCGCCAAACTGTGGAATACAACCGAACAACAGGTATACAACTGGCGCAGAGAACAGAACTTGATGCCGGTCTATAAAATGGTCGATACATGTGCAGCGGAATTCGAATCGGAAACGCCTTATTTCTACGGCACTTACGAAGACGAAAACGAATCAGTCCGCACGGATAAGGAGAGCGTCATCGTTCTTGGTTCGGGGCCGATCCGCATCGGCCAGGGCGTGGAATTCGATTATGCGACAGTCCATTCGGTCTGGGCGATCAAAGAAGCGGGTTATGAGGCGATCATCATCAACAACAACCCGGAAACGGTCAGCACGGATTTCTCGATATCCGACAAACTGTATTTCGAGCCGCTGACGATTGAAGACGTTATGCATGTGGTCGACCTGGAACAGCCAAAAGGCGTAGTCGTACAGTTCGGCGGACAGACAGCCATCAACCTGGCAGAAAAGCTTGAGCAAAACGGTGTGAAAATTCTTGGGACGACGCTTGAAGATACAGACCGAGCTGAGAACCGCAATAAATTCGAAGCGACGTTACGTGACATAAACATCCCGCAGCCGCTCGGCAAAACGGCGGTATCAAAAGAAGAAGCGGTAGTGATCGCAAATAACATCGGTTATCCAGTTCTGGTGCGGCCTTCTTATGTATTAGGCGGTCGGGCGATGGAAATCGTCTACAACGAAGAAGATCTGAACTATTATATGGAACACGCCGTGGAAGCGAGCCCTGAACATCCGGTGCTGGTCGACCGCTACCTGACAGGGATTGAAGTGGAAGTGGACGCGATTTCAGACGGTGAAAACGTTTTGATTCCAGGAATTATGGAACATATCGAACGCGCCGGCGTGCATTCGGGTGACTCGATTGCGGTTTATCCGACACAGAACATTTCACAGGAATTGATCGATACGCTGGTGGACTACACGACACGTCTGGCGAAAGGCTTTAATATCGTTGGTTTGCTGAATATCCAGTATGTCATTTCAAATGGTGACATTTTTGTCATCGAAGTGAATCCGCGTTCCAGCCGGACGGTGCCGTTCATGAGCAAGATCATGTCGATTCCGATGGCCAATATCGCAACCAAAGCGATTCTCGGGCACAGCATCATCGAACAGGGTTACACGCCAGGGCTAGCGCCGCTGGTTAACGGCGTTTATGTGAAAGTTCCCGTGTTTTCATTCGCGAAGCTGCGCCGGGTCGACATTACGCTCGGACCTGAAATGAAATCGACCGGCGAAGTGATGGGCAAAGATACGACATTGGAAAAAGCATTGTACAAAGGGCTGGCAGCTGCCGGCATGGAAGTGAAAGACCACGGCACGGTGCTGTTGACCGTAGCGGATAAAGACAAAGCCGAAGCGGTCGGACTTGCGAGACGCTTCAAGTCGATCGGCTACCAGATCATGGCGACAGGCGGAACAGCCGCTGCATTCGAAGAAGCGGGAATTGCCGTTGCGCCGATCGGTAAAATCGGTTCAGAAGGCAGAACGCTGCTCGATGTGATTCAAAGCGGTGATGCGCAAATCGTCATCAACACGCTGACGAAAGGCAAACAGCCGGAACGCGACGGTTTCAGAATTCGCCGGGAATCGGTGGAAAACGGCATTGCCTGCCTGACTTCGCTTGATACGGCTGAAGCGATGCTGCGCGTCATCGAATCGATGACATTTTCTGCAGAAGAAATGGGGGCTGCACGTTGATCAGACAGGAAAAGATGAAAGTGGTTGCCCAGCATTCCATTGCGCGGAATATTTTTGAGCTGACGGTTGAAGGCAGTTTGGTCGATGAAATGGCTGAACCGGGGCAATTCGTCCACATCCGTGTGGCGGACAGTTTTGAGCCATTGCTGCGCCGTCCGATTTCAATTGCTTCCATTAATAAAGAAAAGAAACAGTTTACGATGATTTACCGGGCTGAAGGACGGGGCACACAAATTTTGGCTGACAAGAGAGCTAGAGATGAAATTGATGTACTCGGTCCGCTTGGCCATGGGTTTTCAGTTGAAGAGGCTGAGAAAAAAGCCTTTTTGATCGGCGGCGGAATCGGAGTGCCTCCTCTTTATGAACTGGCGAAGCAGTTGAAGAGCCGAGGAATCGAAACGGTGCATATACTGGGGTTTGAAAGCAAAGAAGCGATTTTCTACGAAGACAAATTCAAGGCACTGGGCGACACCCATATTGCCACGGTAGATGGCTCACACGGCACCGAAGGTTTTGTCACGCATATTTTGAACGGCTTGCCGACTGACTTCGACACGTATTACAGCTGCGGTCCGACCGCGATGCTGGAAGCGGTGCAATGGGCCTATCCGCAAAAACGGGGTTTCCTGTCCTATGAACAGCGGATGGGCTGCGGCATCGGGGCCTGCTTCGCCTGCGTCTGCCGCACGACGAAATCAGAAACGGATTACATCAAAGTCTGCTCGGACGGACCTGTATTTCCAGCGGGAGTGGTGATTGCATGATCGATTTAACAGTAAATATTCCAGGACTCGAATTAAAAAATCCAATCATGCCGGCATCCGGCTGTTTCGGTTTCGGCAAAGAGTATGCACAGCTGTACGATCTTTCGCAGCTCGGTGCCATCATGATCAAAGCGACGACCGTGGAAACGCGTCTCGGCAATCCGACGCCGCGCGTCGCCGAAACCTCATCCGGCATGCTGAATGCCATCGGGCTGCAAAATCCGGGACTCCAGGGAGTATTCGACAATGAACTGCCGTGGCTCGATCAATTTGATGTGCCGATCATCGCGAATGTGGCAGGTACGACAACGGAAGATTACGTCGAAGTGGCACGGGAAATATCAAAAGCGCCGAATGTCCACGCGCTGGAAATCAATATTTCGTGCCCGAACGTCAAAAAAGGCGGCATCACGTTTGGAACCGATCCGGCTGTTGCACGTGAATTGACGCGGGCGGTGAAAGACGTTTCATCGGTGCCCGTCTACATCAAATTGTCCCCGAACGTAACGGATATTGTGTCGATTGCGAAAGCAGTCGAAGAAGGCGGCGCGGACGGCATCACGATGATCAATACGCTGCTCGGCATGCGGCTTGACCCGAAAACGGGACGTCCTGTCATCGCCAATATCACAGGAGGCTTGTCGGGACCTGCCATCAAACCGGTGGCGCTGCGGATGGTTTATGAAGTCAGCAAACAAACCCGGTTGCCGATCATCGGCATGGGCGGCGTCACGAATGTGGATGACGTCATCGATTTTCTGTCCGCCGGAGCCAGCGCCGTAGCAGTCGGCACAGCCAATTTCGTCAATCCGTTCGTGTGCCCGGAAATCATCGGCAAATTGCCGGAGCGGCTGCATGAGCTCGGATTTGATTCTGTACAGGAACTTATCGGAAGGAGCCACCGTCTATGAGAAATGACAGACCGATCATCGCACTGGATTTTGCATCGAAAGAAGAGACGATGGATTTTCTTTCAAAGTTTGACGAGACATTATTCGTGAAAATAGGAATGGAATTATTTTATCAGGAGGGTCCGGATTTAGTGCGCGCTGTCACAGAACTGGGGCATGATGTATTCCTGGATTTGAAGCTTCATGACATTCCGAATACTGTGGAATCAGCCATGCGGGGAATTGCCAAACTGGACGTAGCCATGGTCAATGTCCACGCAGCGGGCGGGCTCCAAATGATGAAAGCGGCAAAACGCGGTTTGAAAGGCAGTCGGACGCAACTGATCGCCGTGACGCAATTGACTTCGACAAGTGAAGAAGAGATGCGAAACGGCCAATTGATCCCTGTAAGCCTGGAGGAATCCGTTGTCCATTATGCGAGACTGGCGGATGAAGCAGGGCTTGACGGTGTCGTTTGTTCGGTACTTGAAGCAGAAGCAATAAGCGATGCCTGCGGGGAAGAATTCCTGAAAGTGACGCCAGGCATCCGGCCCGAACAGGTTTCAGCTGATGATCAGAAAAGAATTGCGACACCGGCCGAAGCCCGTGTGCAGGGTTCAACACATATCGTTGTGGGGCGCGCCATTACAAAATCGGTGGATCCTACCGAAAGTTATCGTCAAATTTCTGCGGAATGGAGTGGTGAATGATGAAAAGGGCAACGGCAAAACATTTACTGGATATCGGGGCGGTGGAACTGCGCCCGCAGGATCCGTTCACATGGGCATCCGGTATTAAGTCACCGATATACTGCGACAACCGGCTGACGATGTCGTATCCGGCAGTGCGAAAAGAAATCGCAAAAGGGCTGGCAGACACCATCAAAGAATTCTATCCGCAATGCGAAGTTGTAGCAGGCACGGCGACTGCCGGCATTCCACACGCTGCATGGGTGAGTGACCTGTTGGAATTGCCGATGGTCTATGTCCGTTCCAAACCGAAAGAGCACGGCCAGGGCAATATGGTCGAGGGCAAAGTGGAACCGGGCAAAAAAGTCGTCGTCGTAGAAGATCTGATTTCAAAAGGCGGATCTGTCCTTCAGGCGGCACAGGGTCTGCAGCAGGCCGGTTTCGAAGTGCTGGGCATCGTCGCCATCTTTACATATGATCTGCCGCAATCGGTCGAAGCGATCGAAAACGCAGGTTTCACGTCCCATACGCTAACCGATTTCCCGGCACTGGTCGAAGAAGCTGTCAGTTCAGGAGCTATTGAACAGGAAGACCTGCCGATGCTGAAGGAATGGCACGAAAGTTTAAAGGCAGGGACGTTAAAGCGCTGATACTTAAAATGAAATAATGAAAACACCTTCGATCCAGGCCGCTTTGGCTGATGAAATCGAAGGTGTTTTTGGTTATAGATATTATAGAAATTTTCAGCAGATCTCACATGCGGTTCAGACAAAACTCCAGGTCCTTATACAGATGTTCTTTCATCAACTTCTCCGCTTCGTCCGCATCGTTCTGGCGGATGGCCTCGTAAATACCTTGATGTTCTTCGATCAGCATCGGTCTCTTCTGATAGACGACCGTTTTGCGGAATAAATAGATGATGGACTGCATCCGGTCAATAATATCGATCATCACAGGATTGTTAGTGACTCCGACAATAATTTCGTGAAATTCTTTATTTGCTGCCATCACTTCTTCGCTTGTACCCATACTGCCAATCTCCACACAATGGTTTAGCCTTTCGAGCGATTCCTCTGTGATATAGGTTGCGCAGTGGCGGGCAGCAAAGCCTTCCAGCAGGATACGAACTTGAAAAACATGGCGGAGATCCATATCACTGGGGTTAACTACCCGCTTCTCTTTGATGAGACCTTCCTGTTCAAGTTTTCGAATGGAATCCCTAACTGGCGTGCGGCTGATGCCCATTTCCTCTGCCAGCCGTTCTTCGACTAATTTAGTCCCGCGTTCCAGTTCACCGCTCAATATCCGATCGCGTATATATTCATAAGCCTGCACATAAGCAAGTTGCGTTGCTTTATTTGCCAAGTTTATCGACTCCCAAATAAATATTTTCTTATCTACTAGTATAAGTATAACAATAATAATAGAGAAGGAATAATTTAGTATACAAATAATATAAAATTGTATACAAAATTATAAGTAATGTGTACAATGGATGAGAGTTAAGAATGAAAGCGCTATCTATGAGATTTCAACGTTTGAAAGGAGAAAAATTCATGAATAAACATATAGGATTTATTGGATTAGGCATTATGGGGAAACCGATGGCATTGAATTTACTGAAGGCAGGATTCAATCTGACAGTCAATGACCTCAACAAAGAAAGTGTTAATACGTTAGTGGAGGCAGGGGCGAAAGAAGGCACATCTGCTGAAATGGGAACAGAATGTGATGTAGTCATTACAATGCTGCCGGCATCACAGCATGTGAAACAAGTCGTGCTCGGTGAAAATGGGCTTTTAACAACAGCAAAAAAAGGCTTGATCATCATTGATATGAGTTCGATTTCTCCAGTGGTGTCAGTTGAAATCGCCGATGAAGCAGCAACATATGGTGTAGAAATGCTGGATGCACCGGTGAGCGGAGGAGAAGTGAAAGCGATCGATGGAACGCTTGCGATCATGGTGGGCGGAAAGGAAACCGTTTTCGATTCCGTTAAGCCGATTTTGGATGCTGTCGGAGCAGAAGTCACGCTTGTCGGCAAAAATGGCAGCGGTGTCACAGCTAAATTAGCCAATCAGATTATCGTCAATTTAAATATTGCGGCGATGTCAGAAGCGCTCGTCCTTGCCGCTAAAGCCGGAATAGATGTAGAGAAGATGTATCAGGCCATCCGGGGCGGACTTGCTGGAAGTGCAGTCCTGGATGCGAAAGTGCCATTGATCCTCGACCGGAATTTTGTAGCCGGCGGGCGTATCGACATCAATTTGAAAGACATGACGAATGTAATGGAAACGGCCCATGATATTGGTGTACCGCTACCACTTTCCAGCCAGCTTGTTGAGATTTTCCATGCGCTGAAAGTCGATGGCAAAGCGGCAGATGACCATGGCGGCATCGTTCAATATTACGAAAAACTGGCGAACGTTGAAGTAAGGAAGGTGTAAAGGACAGTGGAGAAATATACGCGTTTAAAGGCTGCAGAAACATTGGCGAATCTTCCGGCCATTCCAGATGAAGCGATGCTTGATGATTTATTGGCAAATGCATTAAAGGATTTCAATAAAAAGATCATCGTTTTGGATGATGATCCAACCGGAGTGCAGACTGTCCACGGCGTCTCGGTTTATACCGACTGGACAGCTGAAAGCATCGAAGCCGGTTTTAGCGAAGAGAATTCGATGTTTTTCATTCTGACAAATTCAAGAGGCTTTACCGCTGAAGAAACAAAACGGGCTCATGAGGCAATTGCCACGGCCATCCAAAAAACTGCAGAAGCGCAGGATAAAGAGTATATTATCATCAGCCGCGGAGATTCTACGTTGCGCGGGCATTACCCGCTGGAGACGGAAGTATTGAAAAATACGGTTGAAATAAAATCCGATGAGCTTTTCGATGGTGAAGTCATCATGCCATTTTTCAAGGAAGGCGGACGCTTCACGATCGGGAACGTCCATTATGTACAGGAAGAGAATGAGTTGATCCCAGCCGGTGACACGGAATTCGCAAAAGACCGGACATTCGGCTATACTTCCTCACATCTTGGTGACTGGGCGGAAGAAAAATCAAAGGGTGCTTTTAAGGCTTCCGATGCGGTTTATCTTTCATTGGAAGACATCCGCAATTTGAATATTGAAGGTCTGACGAGTCAGCTTATGGCAGTTGAAGACTTCAATAAAGTGATTGTGAATGCAACAGAATACGCTGACGTAAAAGTTGTCGTCATTGCCCTCATCCGTGCGATGAAAGCCGGAAAGCGCTTCATGTTCCGGAGTGCTGCCGCGCTGACAAAAATCATGGGCGGCATCAGTGACAAAGGACTGCTGTCCAGAGAAGAGCTGATGATGGAGCAGTCGGAAAATGGCGGATTGATCATGATTGGCTCCCACGTAAAAAAAACGACGGAGCAATTTGCAGAGCTTCAAACATGTGATTTCATCGAGTTTATCGAATTTGATGTTCATCTGGTATTGGATCCCGTGAAATTTGAGAACGAAATTCAGCGAGTGATCGAAGCCAGCGAAAATTTCATACGAAATGGCCAAACAGTGGCTGTCTATACGAAACGAGAACGCCTCGACCTCGGAGAAGATAAAAAAGAAGAGGAACTGAAGCTGTCAGTGAAAATTTCCGAAGCTGTAACGAGCATCGTCCAAAAGCTTGATGTGCGTCCGAGTTTCATCATCGCCAAAGGCGGCATCACTTCCAGTGATATCGGCACAAACGGTTTAAGCGTAAAGCGGGCGACTGTGGCCGGTCAGATCAAACCCGGCATTCCGGTTTGGCTGACAGGAAGTGAAAGTAAATTCCCGGGTTTGGCGTACGTCATTTTCCCTGGGAATGTCGGTACGAAAACGACTTTGAAAGAAGTGGCTGAATTGCTTCACGGATAAGTAAGGCGATTTGAACTTATATCATCACTTTCAGAGAAAAGATTGAAAAGGCGGTGTCTGAATGCTAACTAGTACAAAAGAAATCCTTGCTGCGGCACAACTTAGGAAATACGCTGTCGCTGCATTCAATGTCTATAATCTCGAAACCCTTCAGGCAGCGATCCGTGTGGCCGAAAAAGAAAATCATCCTGTCATCATCGCTTTAGGCGAACGATATTTTGATACAGTCGATGTAGAAGGCTTTGCGGCGCTGACAAAAGCATTGGCGGAGAAAGCTTCAATTCCTGTTGCACTTCACCTCGATCATGCGTATCAAAAAGAATCGATAGTCCGGGCGATAGACTGCGGATTCACCTCTGTTATGTATGATGGCTCGAAGTTCAGTCTGGAAGAGAACATACAATATACAAAGGAAATTGTTGAAATCGCGCATAAGGCGGGAGTCAGTGTGGAAGCTGAAATTGGCTCTGTAGCCCGGGGAGATTTCTCTGATGAAGAAGAGGGTGAGGGAACGTTGACTGACCCCAAGTCCGCTAAAAAGTTTGTCGATGAAACAGGGGTCGACTTTTTGGCGGCATCCATCGGCACCGTCCATGGCATGTATAAAGGAGAACCGAATATCGATCTTGGACTGTTGGAAGAGATCCAACACGCTGTTCAAATTCCTTTAGTGCTCCACGGTGGGTCCGGGACGCCGGACAACATCATGACGCAGGCTGTCGCAAAAGGGATTTGCAAAGTGAATGTCAATACGGAAGTATCGCTGGCTGCTGTATCTTATCTGAAACAGGCTATTGAAGAAGGTAGACAGGTCCACTTGTCGGATATGATGTCCGGCATGCAAAAAGCGATGGAGCCGGTCATGACAAAATTCATCCGGTTGCTGAAAAATCAGCAATAACGAATAAAAAATAATGAGTTAATGGATCAGGGGGATATTCTATGGTAACAGGTAATTTATTGATTGTAATTTTCGTCCTTTCACTTGCTGTCTTGTTTTTTGCAATTTTAAAACTGAAAATCGAACCGTTTCTTGCACTGATCACGGTAGCGATCCTTACTGCACTTGCCATCAGGATGCCCCTTAATGAAGTGGCGTCGACGATTACGACCGGTTTCGGTAATACACTGGCCGGCGTCGGGATTTTAATCGGACTGGGTGTTATATTCGGTCAATTTTTAGCGGCATCCGGTGCGGTCGAAAAAATCGCTCAGGCAGTATTGAAGGTTTTCGGGATTCAGAAATCTCCAGCGGGTCTCGCATTGACGGGTACTGCTGTATCCATTCCGGTATTTTTTGATGCGGCGTTTGTTATCTTAAGCGGACTGATCCGCTCGCTTGCCACGAAAACCGGTATTTCAGTCGTCAGTTTTGTCACAGCACTCGGCGTCGGTCTGATCGTATCCCATAATATGATTGCACCGACACCAGGTCCGCTTGTTGTTGCAGAAAATACAGGAGCAGAACTTGGATTATTTATCTTATATGGTATTATCGTCGCCATTCCAGCTACTCTGGTCGGTGGTTATTTGTACGGGATGTTCATCGGAAAACGTGTTAAACACTCTGGTGAAGTCGAAGAAGTGATTGTCGAAAAAGCGGACCTTCCGAAAAAGGAAATTGGTACGGGCTTGAGCTTTCTGATGCTTGCGTTGCCGATTGTGCTGATTCTGGCAAATACAGTTTCTCAGTTATTGGTGCCTGGAACATCGATAGCCAGCTTCTTCGGTTTCGTCGGTGAGAAAAACGTAGCGCTGCTAATCAGTGTGTTTGCAGCAATCATCCTTTTACGCCCTTATATTTCCATTCCGAACAGCCGCCTCTACTCTGAGGCGATCAGTTCTGCCGGCATCATCATCCTGATCACAGGAGCGGGTGGGGCATTCGGAGCAGTCATCAATAATAGCGGCATCGGAGATCATTTGATCACGACTATGCAGAGCTGGAGCATTCCTGTCCTGCTGCTGGCTTTCATATTCTCACAGATTTTACGGGCTTCACTCGGTTCTGCGACAGTGGCGCTTGTCACCACTTCCAGTATCCTCGGACCAATGGTAGCTGAACTTGGTGTTTCGCCAATTCTTCTTGGGCTTGCCATCTGTGCGGGCGGTATCGGCCTTTCGCTGCCGAACGATTCCGGTTTCTGGGTTGTCAACCGTTTCGGCAAACTTACTGTACCTCAAACATTGCTTGCATGGACTGGTGGAGGTTTTATCGCCGGTTTAACGGCCATCATAACCGTGTTTATTCTTAACTTATTTTCAGGAATACTGCCGGGATTATAATTGGCATAAACCATGAAGAGCTGACCCGCGGGTCGGCTTTTTCTTTTTCAGAAATACGCATCATAAATCTATTGACAATAAATTTAGACAGTTTTATACTTTGGTTAACTACTTGGTAAGACAAGGTAGTTAAATTTTTACCAACTATCTTGTTAGACCGAGTACTGGAAGAGGTGGACGCATTGGCGCTGAGAAGCCAGTTGTTAAAGGGAGTGCTTGATGCCTGTGTCATGGCGGTAGTGGAAGAGGAAGCGGTGTATGGTTATGAATTATCGCAAAAACTGCAAAAGATCGGGTTGCCGGACATCAGCGACGGAACGATTTATCCTGTTTTATTGCGGCTGCAGAAAAATGGTTTCATTCGGGGGGAAATGAGACCTTCAGCATCAGGACCGAACCGGAAATATTATTTTTTGACGGAGAGCGGCAGGGATGAGCTGAGGCAGATTGCGGCTGAATGGGAAGAAATTGCAACACCGGTAAGCAACCTATTGAAAAGGAGTGAATAGGGATGAGGACAGCAGCAACATTGATCGAAGAAAATAATGGGAAACGTGAATTGCTGAATGACGAAAACCTGGCTCTGTATGAAGAATTCCTGCTTTACATCCGAACGGATCTGCGGGTCGATGAGCAGGCAGGCGAAGAAGTATTGATGGATTTGCTGGACCATCTGCTGGAATCGCAGGCAGATGGAAAATCTGGCAAGGAGTTATTCGGCGACAGACCCCAGGATTATGCAGATGAGGTGATAGAAGCCTTACCGAGGGAGAAAAAGCGCAATGCAGCGGTATTCATCATTTCCCAGCTTTTGTCTCTCGCTGGCTGGTTCAGTATCGCGTATGGTGTAGTCTATATCCTGCTGTCATTTTTCACTGAAGTGGACACAGCGATCTCACTGGGCAACATCCTGCTTCTCCTGACAACCGTATCCTTTGTTGCGTTTATCGCAGTCTGTCTGATTTTCAAAATGGTGCGTTCGACTCTCTTCCGTCCGAAAAAAAGCCGGACGATGGAATATGTCAAAGCAGGCGCATTCGGCGCAGCTGCTTTCGGTATCATCATGCTGCTGGCGTGGCTGATTCCTGAATTCGGTCCGATCATTCAGCTCGAATGGTGGTTGTATGTGCTGACTGGACTTGTATTGATGGCTGCGGCAAAATTGCTGAGCCGCATTTAATAAAGAAACATGAAGAGGATCCCATCAGAAAAATTACTGGTGAGATCCTTTTCATTGGGGAAACATCCAATGGCCGTTCGTAAACGTGTAAGCAGAACTGCGAACGTTCGTAAATCCGGCTGATGCGTTCACGGATGTTCTTTAGACATTTCAGATTTATGCAGTGTTCGGAAAGGGATAGTTTTGCGAACGCCATTTATTTGTATAGCACTGATTTTAGTAACAGGTTTTTATTCTTAAGAACGATTGCTATACTAAAATGAATGAATTATTCGTTTTTTCTATTTATATCCAGTTGAAAATAATGAAATGCAAGGAGGAGAACTTATGGAGACGATATTTTTATTTTCTTTAATAATGCTGATTTTAGCTATAGCAATACTTAATACGACCAAAGTTGAAAAGTTAGAAAAAAGAATAAAGCAACTCGAGGAACAACAATAACATTCAAGGTTTTCAAACTCCTGACGCATAGTTATTAATTTTCGTTTTCACCACTATCTTTTAACCAAGATGATCGAGTTAAGCATGCGTCATAATCAAGGATTAAACGAGCTGCAAACTGTATAAGAACGAGTGGACTGACAGTATTATATATGGGATCTTAAACCCTGGATCAGAGGAGAAGCTAAAAGCGAAATTAGTACTTCAATTCGAAAATAAGATTCGGTTTTTCGATTATCTTTATTGCTTGTTATTGTAATAAGTCCTTGCAAGAGATATACTATTCTAAATAAATAATCAGGCGTTGATGAGAAAAGTAGATTGACTGCATTTTTCCAAGAGAGCTTCGGCAGCTGAAAAGAAGCAAAAATGCGCAATCGAAAAATGGTCTCGGAGCTTCGGTTTGAACGTTCCTTTATGGAACCAGTAGGATGCGACAAGTGTTGGTACTTGTTATCAAAACCACAGTATAGGAGCAGCGGCTTTGTACTTGTTGAGGCTGTCAATGTGAGTTGGCGGCAAATTAAAGTGGAACCACGGGCGAACCCCGTCTTTATCGATTTCGGATAAAGACGGGGTTTTTTATATGTTAAGGAGGAATGGAAAAGATGAGTGTATTTATTGGAGGGGCATGGCCCTATGCGAACGGCTCTCTGCATTTAGGACATATCGCGGCATTATTGCCGGGGGATATACTGGCCAGGTATCACCGGCTGAAAGGGGAGAAGGTGCTGTATGTATCCGGCAGCGACTGCAACGGCACGCCGATTGCCATCCTGGCGAACCAGGAAGGCAGGACCATCAAGGAAATTGCAGACCATTACCATCAGGAGTTCGTAAATAACTTTTCAAAGCTGGGTTTCACGTACGACCTTTATACGCGGACGGACGGCGCGTTTCACCATGAAACGGTCCAGCGCATATTTTTAACTTTAATGGAGAATGGCCATATCTATAAGAAAGAGATTGATCAGATGTATTGTGAGCATGACCGGCAGTTTCTCCCGGACCGTTATGTGGAAGGCATCTGTCCGGTCTGTTCCCACCCTTCCCGCGGAGACCAGTGCGATAATTGTTCCACCATTCTGGACCCGCTGGATTTATTGGAACCGACATGCAAGATTTGCGGGAACCGTCCGGCCGTCAAGAAAACGGAGCATTTCTATTTCGAGCTGAGTGCCTTCCAGGAAGAGCTGCAGGCTTATGTCAATGGAGCAAAGCAACAGGATGCCTGGCGTGAAAATGCCATCCACTTGTCTGAACGGTATCTGAAGGAAGGATTGCTGGACCGGGCGGTGTCGCGGGATTTGCCGAATGGCGTCCCATTGCCGGTGAAAGGCTACGAAGACAAGAAAGTGTACGTGTGGATTGAAGCGGTTTCGGGCTATTATTCAGCGAGCCGTCAGTGGGCTGAAGAAAATCAGCAGGATGACGGCCCGTTTTGGCAGGAAGATACGACCGCTTATTATGTGCACGGCAAAGACAATATTCCGTTCCATACCATCATCTGGCCGGCCATTCTAAAAGGGATCGGAGTTGCAGGCTTGCCGACCCACATCGTTTCCAATGAATACTTAACACTCGAAAAGCGGAAAATATCGACGAGCAAAAACTGGGCGGTGTGGGTGCCGGATATCCTGGAGCGGTATGATCCGGATTCCATCCGTTATTTCCTGGCCATCAATGCACCGGAAAACCGCGATACGGATTTTTCCTGGAGGGAATTCATCTACAGCCATAACGGTGAACTGTTGGGGGCGTACGGCAATTTCATCAACCGGACGCTTAAATTCGTCGAGAAAAGCTATGCAGGAATCATTCCGCAGGCGGAAATTGATCCGGAAATTAAAGGCAGGATCGAAGCCCTGTATGCGAGCGTTGGCCAAAAAATAGAAGAAGGTTATCTGAAACTGGCTATTGAAGAGATTTTCGCTTTCATTCGCTATGCCAATAAATACTTTGACGAAAAAGAACCGTGGAAGGAATTAAAAGAGAACAAGGTTTCATGTGATCGAACCATCGCCAATTGCATGGTGATCATCACGAATGTCATCCAGTTATTGAATCCGTTCCTGCCGTTTTCAACGGAAAAAGTAAAAGGCATGTTAGGGATGGAGAAATTGAATTGGCATTATGTGCCTTGTGGAACTGAAAAGATAGCGGACATCAAGCCGCTGTTTGAACGGTATGATGTGAAGCGGATTGAAGAAGAACTGGAGAAGTTGATAGGCGGGTCTGGAGAAGCATCTTGATAAAAAGTTGGAATTCTTAATGAAGAAGGAAAGGGGAGGAATTTCCTCCTCTTTCCTTCTTTATTTTTCCGAGTTGTATATTTTACACTTTAGGTGTAAAATTACACTATCAAAAGAATGTTATTTTTTTTTAAATGGGGGAGCTGAATGGAGAAACGAGTAGCTTTATCGATTTTGTTGATAGTTATCACGTTTATTGTCTGTCTTGTCCTGAATTTCCCAAACGCATTGATGGGAGATCCGCCGACCGTCAAAAATGCAGGGATCACTTTTATATATGCTGCAATCTGGACTTTCGTGTATGCGGTGGTTATATGGGTTAAAGACCAAGCGGCAATGAAGTTTTTCGGGATGTTCTGGCTGCTGACTTTATTTTTTTCAGTGCTGACGATTCTTGTTAATGTACAAGTTTTGGATGCTTTTTGGGCAACACCATTTGTAGCATTATTCATAACCCCGTGGTATGGAATCGAATTATTTACAGGCGACTTCCTGATTACGGCAAGTATCATTTCTTTCCTATCCTTGCTGTTCCTTTTTGCCGCTTTTTCCTCCCTTAGAAAAGCCCGAAGTATTTGAACGGGTTATCCCGGAATGTTTCATTGTATCAAAAACAAATAAAAAAGAATGGAGGTGATGGAATGAACCAGGAAGAACTGGTGGATATCGTATCCCAGAAAATAAGGTTAATCCGGTTGGAAAAGGAATTTTCGCAGGAAGAAATGTCGAAGATTCTCGGGATTTCCAAAAAGACTTTGATCCAGATTGAAAAAGGCAGAGTGGCAGCCGGCTGGAACGTGGTCGTGACGTGCATAGCATTATTTGAGCAGAGTGAAATCCTGCGCAACGGACTGGGAGATGATGGATTGGAGGTCGTACGGCTGATCACTTTCAACAATATTGAGCAGCCTGTCATGAGAACGATGGGTGGAAAAATCTGGTGGAAGGAAATAGAAAATCGTGGCGGATTTAAGCTCCAGCAGAATGTCGTCAGTCAGCATTTTCGAATCATTGACGAGTCAAATTATCGCTGGTTCAGTTCATTTGAATTGGAAGAGGCTATGCTTCATCTGAAGTATTTGGAAAAGATAAGGGGAAAATGATATCCATTTGTTTTGGTGATGCTTTTTAAACGAATAAACAGGAAGAGGTGAGAGGATGAAAACGTTTTACGGTTTCCTGATCGGCAGTTTTTTGCTGGCAACTATCTTCAGTGTGTTTGGGCAATCGATAGCTTATTTTTTATCCGAACACTTTATACCGATTTGGCCAGTTTATTACCTGACCGCATTGACAGGATTGGGATTTCTGCTGTATTTGCTTACAGCTTTTTTGATATTCCGTTCATTCAAGAAAAGGCAGCCGGCTTATCAATATCTGGAACCCATCGCCGTGTTGCTATTCATCGCAGGATTGAGTGCATCGGTTTGGTCGATTATCGTGACGGCCATGTGGTGGGGGTAGGGAAGGAGATGATAGAATGACGTCCAAGATTTATGTATGGCTGATAAGTTCGTATCTGCTCGCTTTTTCCATAAATCTGATTCCATCACTCAAGCATCCG
Organism: Planococcus beigongshangi; assembly: GCF_016820495.1. Classification (GTDB taxonomy): domain Bacteria; phylum Bacillota; class Bacilli; order Bacillales_A; family Planococcaceae; genus Planococcus; species Planococcus beigongshangi. The sequence continues at coordinate 706,057 of NZ_JADHDU010000001.1, forward strand.
GATTCCCATCTGACATTCATCAATCTATTGGCAGCCAGTTTATTGCTGCTGGCATTTCTGGCTGGTATCAAACGTATGCTTTTTCAGGCTAAATACCATAAAAGGGCAAAAGGAATCTTAATGGCCGGTTTCCTGTCAGGCTTACTTGTATTTGGCATTAAAATGCTGGAAGAAACTGTGATGAATAACATGGCCCTTGATGCAATAGCTTCCATTCAATATCCATTATATCTCCTGTTCATCACACCGTTTTTTGGTATGAACTATCTGCTGGACCTGGGATATGGAACTTTTTCGTTGTTGGTCTCGATCGTGTATCTCCTTATGTTCGCTGCTGTAATTGCTATTAAGAAATGTTGAGGGAAATAAATGGAGATTATTAGAGGTTGCTGCTTGGCGTCCTCTAATCATTTCGTTAGTCCTAGCTCTAAAACAAGATGCTTCACTTTTATAAAGCGTTCTTTAAAAACAATTAAATTCTGAGTCCGCGTATCTTTTTCCCTAAAGGATAGGTATGTACCGGCACTGTCTAAAAGCTCATGCAGAAATTCGGTTTCATCCAGGGTTGCCTTTGTTTCAATTGAGGCAGGGGTCCCTGTTCGGCCATCATAATGAGCATTAGGACGTTTTGCATGGAATGAAAGCAGATTTTTCGGCTGAGTCTGAATTCTGTTCAACGACCATTCCAATCCGTTCAGTGACAAGTCGGCAGTTCCATACTTATTATTTTTCAGATAATCCAGCACCATCGTTACGAAGCCGGTCCAAAGTAAATCCAAATCATCCCAATCTGCAAAAGTAGTAACGTATTTTTGTGCCGCTTGAATAGTAATTGCACCGTATAAAGCGCGGTCTATATCACGGGATGAAAATGACTGAATCACTGCCGGAGCATCTTCTGAAGTGATTGCAACAAAATATGATTCTGCAGAATCTTTGTTTTCCTGGTAGTAACTTAAATTTTTTCTTGCTAGAAAAGTGGTGATTGTGAGCATTGGCAATCTGCCTCCTTCAGGTGTTGACCTGATCGTTTCATTTATAAGTGGAAAATTCAAACTTGTTCTATTTTATCTGGATTTAATTGATACAATGGTAGGCAGATACTAAAGGACATGTAAGGAAAAGGAGCGTTGCATGAAAAAATCCACAAAAATAATCCTGTTGATTTCAACGATCGTATTATCCACCCTGTTTTTAATCATGCTGGGAGGAAGTTATATTGTCTATAAGGTGGCAGTAGAGCCTCTTGGCACAGATCTTACCTATGTCCAGACGATGAAAGGTTTTATCACCGGAAAGGCAGAAGGTGAAAGTGTCAGAGAGCTGAAAGCATCTTCCATGCGGGAAGATCACCGGCACATTTCCATCTATTATGAAGAGAATTTCTCAGAGTTGCTGCCGCTTACGAAAGAGGTTTTGGATATGGCCATCGAGAGGAATGAGGAACTTCTTGGAAAGACAGAAGAAGTTCCGGTCGATTTGCTGGTTTATGAGAATTTTATGGAGATGAACGGCTTCCAGATGCGTGAAGTGCAAGATGCCTATTATTCAGATTTCCAAAAAATCATCGCTATACATAATTCAGGGAAAGAAGTTTTATTGGCAGCAGATGAACTTGCACTCTACAGTTTTCGGCAGATTCTCCTGCATGAGTACAACCATTATGCATTTTACCGCAAAGTATCGAACGCAAACCGTTATCCGATGTGGTTTATAGAGGGATTGGCTGAATATGCAGGCAATGATCCGGAACGTGTATATCCACCGCATTTCCAGAGCGTCCCTTTTGCGGAATTGCACAGTCCGGGACAATGGGAAGCGGCATTTTCAGCGTCACTTGCGAGTCCATATTCGCAGAGCTATTATGCACTAAAGTTCCTTGCCGAAGAGTTCGGAGAAGAAGTCATCACGCAGCTTATTGACGCGGTCGAAGAATCCCGCAATTTCGAAGAAAGTTTTACAGCCGTCACCGGCTTGACGCTTCTTGAGCTGGAAGACGACTATCTGAGTTCTTATAAAGAATGAAATTTTTTATCATACTTAAGAATCTGCTCAGCACAAGCCACAAGGAAAAATGAAGTATCAGAGGACTTTCTTGAACCGATCCTATGAATTGCTTAAACAGGAGAAGGAGGGTTCTTATGAATCGGTTGAAAGGAATTGGAATGATACTGAGCGGAGCGGCTCTTTGGGGAGCTACGGGTCCGCTGATGGAATGGATCATGGGCGTCTACGGGATATCGGTTTCGTTCATGCTGACGCTGCGGCTGATCATCGCAGGTATGTTGCTCCTTGCTTTCCTGAAAATGAGGAAAGTCAAAATCCTTTCCGTGTTTCAGGGCGGTATTTGGGTCCGGCAATTACTGATCTTTTCAGTGCTCGGCATGCTCGGGGTCCAGTTCAGTTTTGTGTCATCCATTGAATCGAGCAACGCAGTAGTCGCCACCTTGTTTCAGTTCTTGGCACCACTTTACATCATTATTTTCATATCGCTGCAACATAAAAAGTTTCCGCCGATATATCAGATTGTAGGGATGGCGGGAACACTTGCCGGTCTTTTCCTGCTGCTCACGAATGGCAGGCTCGATGAACTGACAATCAGCGGGCCGGCTCTTTTCTGGGGATTGATGGTCGGTATCACATTCGCTTTTTATACCCTTTATCCTGGCCGCTTAATGGCGGAATGGGGCGTGCTGCTCATTGTCGGCTGGTCAATGCTGTTCGGCGGCATATTCCTAGGGATGATCAATCCTTTGTTCCTGTCGCCAGATTGGCCGCTATTGGCAGAACCGGGGGTATCCATCGGGATTTTTGCAGTCATCATCATCGGGACATTGGCGTTCGTCCTATTCCTGAGCAGCATGCGTTTCATATCGCCTGTCGAAACAAGTATTCTGTCTGCATTCGAACCCTTGACTGCGATGATCATCACGGCTCTCTGGTTCGGCCAGTACCTGGCTCCCGTGCAGCTGGCAGGCACCATCATCATGCTGATTTTCGTTACATGGCTTTCACTATCAGGCTCAGGAAATAAAGAAGAGCGGCAGGGAGAAAACTGAAAAGATTGTTTTTTTCCTGTATGATGTGAGTAGAAGCAGTCATATAGCAGAAAGGATGATTCCAATGGCGTTTACTCAACATCAACTCACGGATTGGCAGCAGCAATTTCCTCTATTGACAGATATCATGGATTTTCAGCCGGTGTTCTGGCTGAACCCCAAGCTGCAAGAAGGAACAACGAGTAGCGAGTTTGCCGTTTCAAAAGAGGAGATGCAGCAGGCTGAAGAACTTTGGCACAGATTTGCGCCATTTCTGTCGAAGGCATTTCCGGAAACGGCTGAAGCCGGCGGAATCATCGAATCGCCTTTGAAGGAAATTGCAGGCACCAAAAAAATTCTTCAAGAAAAATATGAGACTCCTATCTCCGGGAAACTATTGCTTAAATGTGATAACGATCTGCCGATTGCGGGATCGATCAAAGCCCGTGGAGGATTTTATGAAGTGCTTCATTTTGCAGAGCAATTGGCATTGGACCAAGGGATGGTCAAGGAAGATGACGATTACAGTAAATTCGGAAGCGCCGAATTCAGGGAGTTTTTCAGCCAGTACTCGATAGGTGTGGGATCGACGGGCAATTTAGGCCTCAGCATCGGGATCATCAGCGCGAAACTCGGTTTTTCGGTTTCGGTTTATATGTCGTCAGACGCAAAAAGCTGGAAGAAGGATTTGCTGCGGGCTAAAGGCGCGATCGTCCACGAATTTTCAGGTGATTTCGGAGAAGCGATCCTGGAAGGGCGCAAGCAGACCAAAGAGAATCCGAAAGCATATTTTGTCGATGATGAAAGTTCGAAGCATCTTTTCCTCGGCTACAGCACGGCCGCTTTCAGATTGAAGGAGCAACTCGGTGCTTTGGATATTCAGGTGGATGCGGATCATCCGCTGATCGTCTATCTGCCATGCGGTGTCGGAGGGGCACCCGGGGGCATTGCATTTGGTTTGAAACAAATTTATGGGGATGCGGTCCACTGCTTTTTTGTGGAACCGACGCATTCACCTGCCGTATTGATCGGGCTGATGACCGGCGAAAAGGAAAAAGTCTGCGTACAGGATTTCGGCATCGACAATCAGACGGAAGGTGATGGGCTCGCAGTCGGCAGGCCTTCGAGTTTTGCCTCTTCCATCAGTGAAAAATTGGTGAGCGGTATTTACACACTGGAAGATGAGGAGTTATTCAAATTGCTGGCGCTGCTTGCAGATGGAGACGGAATTTACGTGGAGCCTTCAGCTGCTGCCGGCTTGCTGGGGCCTTCCCGGCTCGCTGCTACCGAGTATCTGGAGAGCCGTTGGTTTGATGCTGCCGATGCAACCCACATTGCGTGGGCGACAGGCGGTGCCCTGGTTCCGGACGAAGACATGAAAATGCTTTATCACAAAGGGCATGAAAAATGGAAAAACACTTGATCTGAAGAGAGGAGAGGGGGAACTGATATGGATCAGTCATGGTTTTTGATAATTGCCTCAGCAGCGGTTTTATTCGCGTTTGTTTTCTATAATTCGGTTCAGAAAAAATTCGAAATGATGGATAGGAAAATCTCTAAACTAACTGCTGAAGTGAAGAAGCTGCAGAGTGGTGACGCTTATGAAGAGCCGGCTGTCAATGGCCGCCTGCGTGAATTGCTGAAAGAAGGAAAGAATGTACAGGCTGTGAAAGAAGCCAGGGAAGCATTCGGTTACTCCCTGTTGGAAGCGAAACAATACGTCGATGGCCTGTCAGGGGAGAACCGATGATCCAGAAATGTGAACATTGCAGAACCCCTTTTGCATGGGGACAAATTTTTAAATCTCTCTGGTTTGCCTTTCAACCGGTTACGTGCCGGAATTGCGGAACTGAGCATAAAGTCGCCAATGCTTCACGGCTAATGGCTGTAATGTTGCTGCTGGTACCGGTGATCGTTGTTTTCATTTTCATGGAAAATTCATCGATTGTGATGCCGCTGCTGCTGATAATAGCTGCGGATTCCTTGCTTCTTCCTTTTATACTGAAATATGAGAAGCTTGAAAAGCAGCTTGACACAAATAATGGAAATCGGTAAGATAACAAAAATACATGAAATTCTATGAAGATAAGAGTAGGTATGGGGAAGGCGAAAGCGAGCGGGGGATGGTGCGAGCCCGGCGGCCGGAATATACTGAAGCGCATATCTGAGAAACCGCCTGAACGTTCAGTAGGGCTGGTCGGCCGACGCCGTTACCGTTTCAAGCTGGCCCGTAATGGGCAATCAGAGTGGTACCGCGGGAAATCCCGTCTCTAATTTCGATTAGAGGCGGGATTTTTTATTTTGATGAAAATGGGGGAAATCGGAATGAACTACAGTCAATTGTTTGCTGAAGAAATCCATAAAAAACTGGGAGGGTTACTTGCTGTTGAAACAGTGATGGAGCTGGTGGAAAAGCCGAAATTCGGCAATCAAGGCGATTTGGCTTTTCCTTGTTTTTCATTGGCGAAGCTGAAGAGACAGGCTCCCCAAAAAATTGCACAGGAGCTGGCGGAACATTTGGTGCATCCGGATTTTGAAAAAGTGGTTGCGGAGGGTCCGTACGTCAATTGTTTTCTGGATAAAAAGACAGCCAGCCGACAGGTAATGCAAACGATCCTGAAGGAACAGGCGGAATACGGCAAGAATGATATCGGGCAAGGGAGAAATATCACGATCGATTTTTCGTCGCCGAATATCGCCAAGCCATTTTCGATGGGGCATTTAAGGTCAACGGTCATCGGCAATTCCATGGCGAAAATTGTGGAGAAAGTCGGTTTTAAAGCTGTAAAGATTAACCACCTCGGTGATTGGGGCACTCAGTTCGGAAAATTGATCGTCGCTTATAAAAAATGGGGCGAGGAAAGTCGGGTAAAAGAAAATCCGATTCCGGAATTGCTGGCGCTGTACATTAAGTTCCATGAAGAAGCGGAACACGAAACAACGCTGGCAGAAGAAGCCCGGATGTGGTTTAAGAAATTGGAAGACGGCGACGCCGAAGCAGAGGAGTTATGGACCTGGTTCAAAGATGAATCATTGAAGGAATTCAGCAAAATCTACGAGCTGCTCGGAGTCGAATTCGATTCCTACTCGGGCGAAGCGTTTTATAATGGCAAAATGGAAGCGACTATCAGGCTGCTGAAGGAAAAGGACCTGCTCGTCGAATCAGAAGGGGCAGAAGTCGTTGATCTGGCCGAGCACAATCTGCCGCCGTTTTTAATCCGAAAAAGCGACGGCGCTACGCTCTACGGCACGCGCGATTTGACAGCTGCCCTGTACCGGAAAGAGAATTATCAATTTGCGGAATCGCTGTATGTTGTCGGCCAGGAGCAGACGCTTCATTTCAGGCAATTGTTTTTGACGCTCGGGAAAATGGGCTTTGACTGGGCCCGCCACATGAAGCATATTCCGTTCGGTTTTATCTTGAAAGAAGGGAAGAAGATGTCGACGAGAAAAGGCAAAGTGGTTTTATTGGACCAGGTGCTGAAGGAAGCGATCGAGCTTGCAGAAAAGAATATCAACGATAAAAATCCGGCACTTTCAAATAAAGAAGAAACTGCAAAAATGGTCGGGGTCGGTGCGGTCATTTTCCATGACCTGAAAACCGAACGCCAGAATAATGTCGAATTTTCACTGGAGGATATGCTCCGTTTTGAAGGAATGACGGGGCCTTACGTGCAATATACGCATGCCCGGGGCTGTTCGATCCTGAGGAAGTCGGGCGTGGCGCCGGAAACCCTGACGCCTGAAGGATTGGATGACCCCCACAGCTGGGAAGTGATCAAAACACTGATGGCTTTTCCGGATGCTGTGCTGAAAAGCTATCAGCAAAGCGAGCCTTCTGTTATTGCAAAATTTGCTGTAGAGCTGGCGCAGGATTTCAATAAATACTATAGCCACGTTAAAGTGCTGGAAGAAGATTCCGAGAGGGAAGCGCGTTTGGCGCTCGTCTCCGCCGTTACGGTTGTTTTGGAGGAGAGCTTGCGGTTGTTAGGCGTACAGGCGCCTTCCGCAATGTGAAAAATAATTTCAGGCGCAGGCTATTTCAGAGGTTTCCGGCATACTTCAGGCGAAAGAAATTCATGTATACCTTCCGGCGGATCTGCTTCAAGAGAATGAATAGATGTATACCTGAAGTTTCCAGTATATCGACCGACATTCATGGGAAGTGATGTTTACGGCGGGTGGCGATGATGCTGGGAAATGGATTTAAGGTTAAGAGAGCAAATCGACGATAAAGAAGGTAGAATCGACGATAAACCGAAGAAAATCGACGATAAACTAAATAAAAATGGCCGTCACAATTTTGTGGCAGCCATTTCATCATTTGTAACTATCTCAGTGCATCCCCGTCTATAACAGTAATCAAATGATTATTTGAAGGGAGTGGGAGATGTTGCGAAGAGGTCTGGTGTTGATTTTAATAGTGAGTTTGCTGGCGATGACGGCTTGCACAGATGCGGAACCACAATCATTGGAAGAATTATATTTGGAAGCAGGGATTCAGACTGCTGATAAAATCACCATCCAGGATGGCTCGACAGGCTATAGTAAAACATTGGTAGACAAGGAAAAAATGGATGGATTTCTTGCTTCGATTGACGATATCATGTTTATTCCGGAAGCTGATCAGGAAAAGCGGGAAGGCTGGCGGTATAGTGTATCTCTTTTCGACGGTGAAGAAGCGTTCAATTTTACACTGAATGAAATCGAAGGAACATATTATTATACAGAGCCGGATATTTTTCCCATTGTCGATCGCTACTATAAAGAGTTGGAGTTGTCCGAACAATGATTTCCTTGAGAATCGCTGATAAAGGGGGAATAATCGCTGATAAACCGAAAATAATCGCTGATAAACCCTGAAAAATCGCTGATAAACTCAAAATAATCGCTGATAAAATATTTGCGATGTACTTATAATTTACAAATGTATATTTATTCCATACAAAAACATTTTTCATTCCACATAAAAAAGGCAGCCACAAAAATTTCGAGGCTGCCTTTCAATCTTTTATAGATAATCCGCATACCGCTTTTCAAGATAATTCTGCAGCACGGTCATGACCGAACAGATGGCCCAGTAGATCAGCGCTACCAAAATCAATAATGTCAGCAGATCGTATTCCCGGCCGCCGATGATGCGGGCTTTTTGGAAAATTTCCGGCACTGTGATCATCGCGGCGAGTGAAGAAGCTTTGATAAGGTCGAGGTAGACGTTGGATAATGGCGGCACCGCAATCCTCACCGATTGGGGAAGGATGATGCGGCGCATTGTCTGCCAATAGGTGAGGCCGAGAGCCGTCGAAGATTCCCATTGCCCCTTATCGACGGATGCCAGGGCAGATCTGAAAACTTCCGCTATATAGGCGGCTGAGTTGATGGTGAATCCGATCAAAGCTGCCTGGACTGCTGTAAATTCGATGCCGATGACCGGCAATGCGAAATAAAGGAGAAACAGGATGACAAGAATCGGAACGCCCCGCATGAACGATATATACAGCCGTGCGGGCCATTGCAGAATCTTCAGCGGCGATGTTCTGGCGAGTGCCAGGAAAAAGCCGATGATGAGTCCCCCCAGCATACTGACGATTGAAATGAGCAGCGTATACCATATTCCTTCAAGTACGTAAGGGAGGGATTCGATCGCGAGTACCGGATCGAATAATAACTCCCATTGTATATCGTTCATCGAATCCCTCCTTCAATATTCGGTCATAAGCCAGCTCAGCTGCGCGGTCAGGACCGCTGCGCTGCTCTGTCTTATGACATTCAGAGCTTAACGGGCGTTGCCGCTTTTCTAATGTCCAGACTCCAACGGCCCAGCTCTTCGGGTCATACCAAAGTGATTTCGTTAAAACTCTCTGTGCTCCACCAGCGCTTTGCGCTTTGTCGCAAAGAGATATCCCAAATTTCATTTGGTCTATCTTTTCGTTGCCGCTTTTCTATTCTTCAATATCTACTTCTACAGAAACATCTGCTCCGCCGAAGAATTCTTTTGAAATTTCAGTGATGGTGCCGTCTTCCAGCATCTCATCGATGACGCGATCAACGTTTTCAGCCAGTTCATCATTGTCTTTATTCATGACCAGCCCGACTTGTGATGGCAAATACTTGATGTCCGGATGGATCGTGATGTTCAATTCCGGGAATGCGGCTACGCCGAATGTGGACAGGTAATAGTCGTTCAAGATGACATCCGTGCGGCCGATGGACACGTCACGCAGATAGACTTCATTTGTCGCGTTATCGTATGTCACTTCTTCTGCACCGTTTTCACGGGCGATTTCCATGTAGATGGAAGTGGCGGCACCGGCAGCTTTTTTGCCTTCCAGGTCTTCAAGTGAAGAGATGCCGGAAAGGTCATCTTTACGTACAACAGCAGTGCCGTATGAATATTTGATAGGCGTGGAGAAGATGAATTCCTTCTCACGGTCCTCGGAGATTTCTATATCGTTTGCAGCTATATCAACCTGGCCTGTCTGAACGCTTGTCAGCATTTCATCAAAGCCCATTTCTTTGAAATCGATATCTAGCTCGAGGCGCTCCGCAACTTCGCGGGCGACTTCCACTTCAAAACCTGTTAACTCGTTGGACTCTGAATCGTGGAAAGAAGTCGCAAGCAATGTTCCGGACGTAGCAACAGTCAATTTGCCTTCTTCCTGAATTTCATCCCAGGCAGTCGTGTTTTCAGATGTATCATCGTCTGAATTTCCGCCGCACGCCGTAAGGACCAGCAGGGACGAAGCAATCAATGAAGCAAGCGGAAAAAATTTTTTATTTTTCAACATGATGAAGAAACCCCCTATATTTTTTTAATCCTTTAAAAACATAGCATTAAGCAGAAGGAAGGGCAATATATGAAGCCGCTTTTCCAAAACGCAGAAGATTAAATCAATTTAGAATAAAATAATTATATTATGTAAAGAAGAACAGCCGCCCTTAAATCAGGGCGGCAGTTCATGAGTTATTTCTTTAATTTAATGACGAGTTCTTCATCCGGCGTCACAAAAACGGTTTTCTGTTCAAAATAAATGACGAATCCGGGCTTGGCGCCATTCGGCTTTTTCACTTGGCGCACTTCCGTGTAATCCACGGGGACTGAAGACGACTCACGCGCTTTGCTGAAATAGGCGGCAATGGTCGCAGCTTCCATAATCGTCGTTTCGTCCGGTTCCGGATGATGGATGATGACATGTGAACCGGGAATGTCTTTTGTGTGGAGCCAAGTGTCGGATTTCGCGGCAACTTTAAAGGTCACGTAATCATTCTGTTTATTGTTTTTGCCTACTGAAATCGGGATTCCCGAGCTTGAAACGTAGGGTTCCACGGAAGGTTTCACCGGCTTTTTCTTTTTCTTCGATTTTTGAGCTTTCATATAACCCTGCTCAGCCAGTTCTTCGCGGATTTCTTCAATATCGGAAATGCCTGCCTGCTGCACCTGTGACATCAATGTCTCAAAATAAGAGATGTCCTCTTCGGTTTTATCGATCTGCTCCTGCGTTTTCACCACAGCGATTTTGGCTTTCTGGTAACGCGAATAGAACTTTTGGGAGTTTTCGATGGGAGTTTTCCGCGGATCCAAAGGAATCAGCACTTTTTCTTCATTATAATAGTTGTCGACTTCGATTTCCTTCATGCCTTTTTGTATGCGATGGATATTCGCCATGAGGAGTTCGCCGTTCAATTGGAGCTGGTCACGCTTTTCGGCCTGGTCCTGTTCTTTTTTCAATTTCTTCAACTTCAGTTTGAGTTTTGAAATTTCGTTCTGCAGCCAGCGTTCCAGATCGCCTGCCTGCTGTTTGACGCGGTCGCGTTCAGCTTTTGCAAAATACATGCGGTCAAGCAATTCACCCAGGTTCTGGTAAGTCAATCCGGCACCGGCAATATGGGTAAGGGGTGTTGCAGAAAAATAGCTTTTGCCTTCGTGCTCGACGTAATAGCCGCCGGGTGAATCCTTACTGAAATCCTGCAGGAAGTTTTCTGCGGCGGTTTTTTTATCTTCGGTGCCTGAGAAGCGGTGATGCAGTTCGCGGGCAGTCAGCGGGGAAAATCCGGCAAACGTGCTGACGATTCCTTTTTCGTCCAGAGTCGATAATGCATCGCTGTATGTAAAGGGATCTTTTTTATCCTGGGACGGCGGAAATACATACGTCTGCCCGGGCAAAATCGTCCGGAACGAGTTTACGCTCGGCGGCAGATGTTTCAAACTGTCGAGGATCATCATGCGTTCGGCGTCGACAAGGATGACGTTCGAATGGCGGCCCATCATTTCGACGTGCAGTTCGCGTTCGATGTCATCGCCGATTTCATTTTTCGCCTTGATCTTCAGGATGATGAGGCGGTCCATCCCGTGCTGGGAAATTTCTGTAATGACACCTCCCTCGATATGTTTGCGGAGCAGCATGCAGAACATCGGAGGCTCGGATGGATTGATATTGGCCTCTTTTGTGAGATGGATCCGGGAGTAGGACGGGTGGATCGATATCAGTAATTTATGGTTGGCTCCTTGTGCGCGTATGTGAAGCAATAGTTCAAGCTGGTTGGGCTGATGAACTTTTGAAATTCTGCCGCTGACCAATTGCTGCAGTTCGGTGGTCATCGCTTTTGTAAATAATCCATCAAATGCCATGAAAATCCCTCTTTCAAATCGTTTTGTTCCATCTTATCATTTTCAGCGTGTATTATGATATAATAAGACAGTTAGTTACAAAACGAAGAATATAGACCGGATGTATTGGCGGTGGTTAAGGTGGGTAATGAAATGAGAAAACAACGCGGACAACGCGGACTGCTGATCGTGCTATCAGGACCTTCCGGGGTCGGAAAAGGCACAGTCAGAAAAGAGCTGTTCTCACAGCCGGATACGAATTACGAATATTCCATCTCGATGACGACACGTTCGCCGCGTGAGGGCGAATTGGACGAAGTGGATTATTTCTTCAAGACGCGTACGGAGTTCGAAGAGCTGATCGAACGGGATCAGCTGCTTGAATACGCGGAATTTGTGGGGAATTATTATGGCACGCCATTGGAGTATGTCAACAAAATGCGCGATGCCGGCCGGGATGTGTTCCTGGAAATCGAAGTACAGGGCGCTGCCCAAGTGCGCGATAAGGTGCCTGATGGGCTGTTCATCTTTTTGGCTCCGCCAAGCCTCACGGAACTTGAAGAACGTCTTGTTGGGCGCGGCACAGAGTCCGATGAAGTAATCGCATCACGCCTCAGTGCAGCAAGACAGGAACTTGAAATGATGAACCTTTACGATTATGTGGTTGAAAATGACGAAGTCGAAAATGCCTGTGACCGGATCAATGCCATTATCATTGCAGAACATTGCAAGCGTGAACGTGTTGAAAAAAGATATTTTGATATGCTAAAGGAGAATGCATGATGTTATATCCATCAGTTGATAAATTAAAAAGCCGTATTGATTCAAAATACTCTTTGGTAGCCCTTGCTTCCAAGCGGGCCCGCCAATTGCACGAACATGGCGACGACAAATTGGAGAGCTACACTTCAGCCAAACCTGTCGGTAAAGCGCTTGAAGAAATCGCAGAAGGTGCTTTGACTCAAGAGCGCCAGGATGAATCTGCAATCTACGATGACGAAATTTAACCATTAATGACAATTGACGACTCCCAGAGCAACTTTGTTCTTTGGGAGTTTGTTGTTTAGAAAGGGTGTTTGCATTGTTGGCAAAACGCAAAATTCTATTGTGCGTGAGCGGTGGGATCGCTGTTTATAAGGCGGTTGCACTTGTCAGTAAACTGTCTCAGGCAGGAGCGGAAGTGAAAGTCATCATGACTGAATCGGCTCGCCAGTTTGTCCAGCCGCTGACGTTCCAGGTCATGTCCAGAAATGATGTCTTTTATGATACGTTTGATGAAAAGGATTCATCGGTAATTGCCCATATCGATCTTGCCGACTGGGCGGACCTGATCATCGTGGCCCCGGCGACAGCCAATGTCATCGGGAAACTTGCGAATGGCATCGGTGATGATATGGTCACGACCACTTTGCTGGCGGCGACGGCACCGATCTGGATTGCCCCGGCGATGAACGTCCATATGTACAACCATCCTGCTGTAAAGCGCAATATTGCGCAGCTGCATGATGACGGGATCCGCTTCATTGAGCCGTCGGAAGGATTTTTGGCATGCGGTTATGTCGGTAAAGGGCGTCTTGAAGAACCTGAGAAAATTACGGAATTGGTTACAGGCTTTTTAAGCCGTGAACAGCTGTTGAAAGGCAAAAAAGTCGTAGTGACGGCTGGGCCGACGCGCGAACGCATCGATCCCGTCCGCTTCTTGACGAATTTTTCAAGCGGCAAGATGGGCTATGCGATGGCGGAAGCGGCAGCTGAACTGGGGGCTGAAACGATTTTGATCAGCGGTCCGGTGTCATTGCCTGTGCCTTCAGGCGTAAAACGGATTTCTGTCGAAAGTGCCGAAGAGATGTTCCAGGCTGTGAAGGCTGAATTCGAGACAAGTGATTTTGTTATCAAAACTGCAGCGGTAGCGGATTACCGGCCGAAAACGCTGCACGATCGGAAGATGAAGAAACAGGAAGGCGATTCATCGATAGAACTAGAGCGGACAACGGATATACTTCAGTATCTGGGTTCGGAGAAATCCAGCCAGGTGCTGATCGGTTTTGCCGCTGAGACGAATGATGTCAGCCATTATGCGAAAAGTAAGCTGGAACGGAAAAATGCGGATTATATCATTGCCAATGATGTCACGGAGGCACAGGCGGGGTTTGAATCCGATACGAACCGTGTGACCGTTTACGGCAAGCAGGAGTTTGAAAAAGCGTTCGAACTTCTTCCGAAACAGGAATTGGCACGTGAATTACTGAAGCTTATTGCCGAAAGGGAAATGCGAAATGATCGCTGAAGTTATTGTTGATGTTGCTGCCCATCCGATTGACCGGCCATTCGACTATGCCATTCCAGAAAAGCTGGAAGCTTTGGCTGAGCCGGGTATGCGGGTGAAAGTGCCTTTTGGAAACAGAAAAGTGCTCGGTTTCATCACCAATATCAAAGAATCGTCCGATTTTGATCCAAGCCGCCTGAAACCCATCCATGAACTGATGGATGTGGTCCCGGTGCTGAACAGCGAATTGCTCCAAATGGCTTCGTGGATGAAAGAGCAGACGGTCTGTTTTGAAATCGACGCACTCCAGGTGATGGTTCCGGCTGCGCTGCGTGCGAAATATGAAAAACGGTTTGTGTTAAATGGAGCTCTGGAAGAAATCGATTCCAGGCTTCATCCATATTTCGGCGATAAACCCTTTATCCGCAGCCAGGAAGCGGAAGATGTCTATGCTCTTATAAAGAAAGAACTCGATAAAGGGACGATTTATGCAGATACGAACATCCAGCAGCAGACCGCCGTGAAAAAGGTGCGCATGGTGCATATCGCTGAGTCGGAAGAGGCACTCGAGCAGATCGACATACGGCCGAATGCCAAGCAGCAGTTGAAACTGATGGCCTTCATGAAAAAAAATCCGGGCCTTGCCATCGAATCTTCCGAATTGCAGAAAGCGGCGGGAGTGACTCTGCCGGCAATATACAGCTTGGTGGAAAAAGGGGCCGCGACTCTTTCGAATATGGAGACCTATCGTGACCCGAAAATGCTGGCTGAAGTGGAGAAAAAAGAAAATCTCATCTTAACTGAAGCGCAGCAGCGTGCGTTCGACGCAATCGACCGGTCGCTGAATTCACCGACGACGTTCCTGCTGCACGGAATTACAGGAAGCGGCAAAACTGAAATTTATCTGCAGACCATCGATCAGGTATTGAAGGAAGGCAAAGAAGCCATCATGCTCGTTCCTGAAATTTCCCTGACACCCCAGATGACACTTCGCTTCAAAGAACGTTTCGGTGATATGGTCGCTGTGCTGCACAGCGGCTTGTCTGCCGGTGAAAAGTACGACGAATGGCGCAAGATCCAGCGGGGTGAGGTGAAAGTTGCGGTAGGGGCAAGATCTGCCATCTTTGCTCCGTTTCAGAATCTCGGCCTGATCATTCTCGACGAAGAACATGAATCGAGCTATAAACAGGATGATTCTCCGCGTTATCACGCACGTGATATAGCGATTTGGCGCGGAAACCATCATAATTGCCCGGTCATTTTGGGCAGTGCCACACCATCACTGGAATCCTATGCAAGAGCGCAAAAAGGGGTCTATGAGCTGCTCGTCCTTGAAAAACGGGCGCGGAACCAACCGTTGCCGGCTGTTCATATTGTCGATATGCGTGAAGAGCTGAGAACCGGCAACCGCTCGATGTTCTCGGTCCAATTGGCTGAGGCCATAAGGGACCGCTTGGAGAAAAAGGAGCAAACGGTATTATTCCTGAATAAACGCGGCTATTCATCCTTCGTTTTGTGCCGGGACTGCGGAACGGTCATGCAATGTCCGAACTGCGATATTTCCCTGACATATCACCGGGCGAGTGAAATGATGAAATGCCATTATTGCGGATATGACGAGCGGGTGCCACATAACTGCCCGGAATGTGAAAGTGAACACATCCGCTTTTTTGGAACAGGGACCCAGAAAGTGGAAGAAGAGCTGGCGAAACTTGTTCCGGAAGCGCGGGTGTTGCGGATGGACGTGGACACGACAAGAAATAAAGGCGCGCATGAAAAGATACTCAACGCATTCGGTGAAGGAAAAGCCGATATTTTACTGGGCACCCAAATGATTGCGAAAGGCCTGGATTTTCCGAATATCACCCTTGTCGGTGTCTTGTCGGCTGATACGACTTTGCATTTGCCTGATTTCAGGGCGGCTGAAAAAACCTATCAATTATTGACGCAGGTCAGCGGCCGGGCAGGCAGGGATGTGTTGCCGGGAACGGTTTTTGTGCAGTCATACACACCGGAGCATTATGCCATCACCTTAGCAAAAGACCAATTATATGAACCATTCTATGACCAGGAAATGGCGATGCGGCGGGCAAGCGGCTATCCGCCATATTATTATGTGGTGAATATCCAGTTTACCCATGAAGATTTGATGACTGTCGCCGAATATGCTGAACAGACCGTAGAGTATCTCAGGTCGCAATTGTCCCAGCAGACAATCATCATCGGCCCTTCGGCGTCGCTGATCGCCCGCGTCAACAATAGATATCGCTATCAATGTTTGATAAAATACAAAAAAGAAACGAAACTGCCCGAAGTGATGCAGCAATTGATCAAGATCTATCGTTCTGAGTGGCTGAAAAAAGGAGCGACACTTGCGATTGATATGAATCCGACTTCGGTGATGTAAAGAAAAGAGGAAATCCGATGACAATAAGACCGATAGTAAAACACCCGAGCGACGTGCTGGAAAAAGTCTGTGAACCCATCACGAATTTCGATAAGAACCTGGCCGTCCTATTGGATGATATGTATGAAACGATGATCGAAGCAGATGGAGTGGGCATCGCAGCTCCGCAGGTGGGCACCGCGGTTCGCGCCGCAATCGTCGACTTCCGCGAAGGGCAGGATCCGATTGAAATGATCAATCCGGAGCTTGTATTATATGAGGGATCCGACACGGACATCGAAGGATGCCTGAGCTTCCCGGGGATATTCGGTGAAGTTGAACGCTATGACCATATTAAGATCAAAGCGCAGGAACGGGATGGTTCGTGGTATGAACTCGAAGCGGAAGGCTATGAAGCCCGTGCGATCCTGCACGAAATGGATCATCTGGACGGCGTTTTGTTCACCAGCAAAATCACAAAATATGTGACGCAGGAAGAACTGGATGAAATGATCCGTTTGCAGGAAGAAGAGGAGGAGCCCATTTGACCAGAATCGTATTTATGGGAACTCCGGCTTTTTCCGTGCCGATCCTCCGTATGCTCGTTAATGAGGGATACGACGTCATCTCTGTTGTGACGCAGCCGGATCGTCCGGTTGGCCGCAAAAAAGTATTGACGCCTACACCGGTAAAAGAAGAGGCCTTGCGCCTCGGATTGCCGGTATATCAGCCGCAGAAATTGAAGAATCCGGAAGAGCTGCAATCCGTATTGGATCTGAATGCGGATTTGGTGGTGACTGCGGCTTTCGGGCAAATTCTGCCTTCTGAAATTCTGGAGACGCCGAAACTCGGTGCGATCAATGTGCATGCATCTCTGTTGCCTGCCTACCGGGGAGGAGCTCCGATCCATCAGGCGATTATCGATGGCCAGAAAGAAACAGGCGTCACCATCATGTATATGGTCGATCGGCTGGATGCGGGGGATATCATTTCGCAGACGACGGTGCCAATTGAAAAAGAAGATCATACAGGGTCGATGTTCGATAAGCTCAGTACGGCAGGGATGGAATTGCTGAAAGAAACACTTCCTTCTATTATAAATGGCACGAACGAGCGTATTCCTCAGGATGAGTCGCAAGTGACGTTTGCCCGTAATATTTCACGGGAACAGGAACGCCTGGACTGGAACCGTTCAGCAGAAGACCTTTATAATCAGGTTCGCGGTTTGCATCCATGGCCGGTAGCCTATACCAGTTTTAAAAACGGCAATATGAAAATCTGGTGGAGTGAAGCCGTTGAAGGATCAGCGACAGGGCGTCCCGGCGAAGTGATTCGCCTCACGGATGATGCCATCCACGTCCAAACAGGCAATGGCATTCTGGCAATTACGGAATTGCAGCCGGCCGGCAAAAAACGAATGACGGCGAAAGAATATTTGACAGGACCCAAAATCCAGGCAGGAGATTTATTTGAATGAAAAATAAAAAATTGCAAGGCAATGTCCGCGATGCAGCTTTCTCGATTTTGTGGGCTGTCGAAAACAAACAGGCTTACAGCAACCTTTTGCTGCATCAGACTATTGAGAGTTATGGCATTTCCGCTAAAAACCGCGGATTGCTGACTGAAATCACTTACGGCACATTGCAGCATCAAATGACGCTCGATTATTACCTCGAACCGTTTTTAAAAGGCAAAGTGGAACCGTGGGTCAAGACATTGCTCCGCATGTCGCTCTATCAGATCGTTTATCTGGACCGCATCCCCTCTCATGCCGTTGTTCATGAAGCGGTGGAAATTGCGAAAAGACGCGGTCACGGAGGTGTGGCATCTCTCGTAAACGGCGTTCTTCGTTCGGTGCAGCGGAACGGCGTCAGATCGTTCAATACGATAGCCGATCCGATTGAGAAAGTTTCCATCGAAACCAGTCATCCGGCTTGGATGATCAAGCGCTGGGCAGAACAGTTCGGTCTTGAAAAAACGCGGGAAATGGCGCTCGAGAATAATAAGACACCGGACCAGACCGTACGCGTGAATACTGTGCGGGCAACAGTGGAAGAAGCGATCGAGATGCTCGAATCCGAAGGACTTGAAGCGGTGAGGAGTGACATCATTCCGGAATGCCTCGTTGTGACGAACGGACAGCCTGCCCGGACTACGACGTTTGAAAAGGGATTCATCACGATCCAGGATGAGAGTTCGATGCTCCCTTCCTACGCACTTCAGCTGGAGCCGGGGATGAAAGTACTGGATATGTGTGCAGCACCCGGCGGAAAGTCGACGCATATTGCAGAAAAATTGAACAATAAAGGCGAGCTTTATTCACTGGACCTGCATCCGCATAAAGTGAAGCTGATAAAAGAATCAGCTGAACGTCTCGGGCATACGGTCATCACCGCTGAAACCGGAGACGGCAAAAAGAGCGTCGAGCGTTTCGGCACCGGACAATTTGACCGTGTGCTGGTGGATGCACCCTGCAGTGGGTTGGGTGTGATCAAACGGAAGCCCGATATCAAATACACGAAAAAAGAAGAAGATTTCGACAGGCTGCAGGAAATCCAGATCCAATTGCTGGACCAGGCAGCCCAATTGCTGAAGCCTGACGGAATTTTAGTCTACAGCACGTGCACAGTCGATAACGCGGAAAATCGCGGGACGGCTGAAAAGTTTCTGAAGGCACATCCGGACATGGAGAAAATCCAGGTTTCGCTGCCGGCGGCACTGGGCATCAAGCACACAGGATTCGTTCAAGTGTTTCCGCAGGATTTCGGAAGCGACGGATTCTTCATTGCCGCTTTCCGCAAAACTCAGACAGAGAAATAATCAGCAATACAAATGACTTGGGATGAGGTGTAGAGATTGTTGTTTCATTACGTCATGGAAAGTGATACTGGTAAAAAGCGGGAAGTGAATGAAGACCGTGTGGCTGTCCACAAAAGGCCTGATGGATTGCTGCTGGCGCTGGTCGCAGATGGCATGGGCGGCCATAATGCGGGGGATGTTGCAAGTGAAATGACAGTCGCCGCAATGGGCCGCCTGTTCATGGAAGCGGACAGCGGCCATTTCGTATCGGCTGCATCCAAAAAGAAGTGGCTCGATGAAAAAATCAGGCTCATCAACTCGGATGTCTTCCGTTACGCAGGGGAACATCCTGAATGCAAAGGGATGGGGACCACCCTGATTGCTGCTTTGATTGAACAGCAATCCTGCATTATCTGCCATATCGGCGATAGCCGGGTATACACATTCAACGGCAAGGCAGAGCAGATCACACGTGATCATTCCTATGTCAATGTGCTGGTTGATAACGGAGAAATCAGTGAAGAAGAAGCTGAAGGCCATCCGAAAAAGAATTGGATCGTGCGGGCACTTGGAACTGAGCCGGGCATCGAAGGCGAAATGTTGGAACTGGAGCTCAAGGATCCGATGTACCTGCTGATCTGCTCTGATGGCCTCAGCAATAAAATCACAAAAGAAGAAATCGCGGAAATTGTCCGTTCCTCGGCTCCTCTGTCCCGAAAAGGGAAGGACCTCGTGGACCTTGCCAACGACAAGGGAGGAGAAGACAATATTTCCTTTGTGCTTCTTGCCTCGAAAGCTGAGGAGGTGTAGGTATGTTGATCGGCAGAAACATCAATGGCCGTTATAAAGTTTTGGAATTGATCGGTGGAGGCGGCATGTCGAACGTTTATCTGGCGCATGATATGATACTCGACCGCGATGTTGCCATAAAGATCCTGCGATATGATTTTTCCAATGAAGAAGAATTGCGCAGAAGGTTTCAGCGGGAGGCACTGTCAACCACCAGTCTTGCCCACCCGAATATCGTGAACATTTTCGATGTAGGGGAAGATGGGGCGATGCCTTACCTGGTGATGGAATATGTGCCGGGAAGGACGCTGAAAGAATACATAATCGAACATTCACCAGTAGCTCCTGAGCGGGCTGTGAAGATTATGAAGCAATTGGCGTCAGCACTTGCGCACGCCCATCATAACCAAATTGTTCACCGTGATATCAAACCGCAGAACATTCTGATGGATGAAGAAGGCAATGTGAAAATCTCTGATTTCGGAATTGCCATGGCGTTAAGTGCGACATCATATACGCAGACGAATTCCGTGCTCGGCACCGTCCATTACCTTTCTCCGGAACAGGCAAGGGGCGGCAATGCCACCAAGAAATCGGATATTTATTCCCTCGGTATCGTCATGTATGAACTGCTGACTGGCCGACTGCCGTTTTCGGGTGAATCTGCAGTGTCGATCGCATTGAAGCATTTGCAGACAGAGACACCGTCGCTGCGTGATATCGTTCCTTCGATACCGCAAAGCCTGGAAAATGTAGTATTGAAAGCTACTGCGAAAAATCCGCAGCATCGCTATCAGTCGGCTGATGAAATGGATGAAGATTTGTCGACCGTATTATTGCCGGAACGTTTGGATGAACCGAAATTCATGGTGCCGATCGACATGGATGCCACCCGCGCAATGCCGGCGATCAAAGATTCCTCTTCCTATATCAATGCTGAAGAAACGATCACCAATACGGTACCGCTCCAAAAGAGCACGAAAGACACACCAAAGCAGGCCGCGCCGAAAAAGGAAAAGAAAAAGAAATGGCCATGGATCGTTGGCATCCTGCTTTTGACCGTCATAGCGGGTCTGGTCATTGCGCTGGCATTTCCGAATCTTTTCGGGCCGCAGCAAGTCGCTGTTCCGGATGTATCCGGTTTAGAACGGGATGTAGCCGTCGAAGAGCTTCGATCTGCCGGGTTTGTGCTCGCTGATGAACAAGAGCGTTATTCTGAAGAAGTGGAAGAAGGACATATAATCCGTACGATTCCTGAAGCCGGAAAATTAAGGGATAAGGAATCGGAAATCCAGCTCTTCATAAGCCTCGGCAAGGAATCGAGTGAACTGGCGGATTATGTCGGCCGGAATATCGAGCAGACCGTCGAATTGCTCGGCACAAGATTCGAAGACATCACTCAAAAAGAACAATTTTCAGATGAGCCGGCCGGCACCATCTTGGAGCAGAGTCCGGAAGCTGGAAGCGAAGTCGTAGCCAGTGAAACGGTGCTGGAATTTACAGTGAGTAAAGGTAAGGACATGCGGACTGTTGAAGATCTGAGAGGCCGCGATGAAGCTGAACTCAGTGAATATGCGCGCTCAACAGGGTTCCATATCAATATTACTGGGGACGAGCCTTCGTCCGAAGTTGCAGCCGGCACCGTGTTGTCCCAGTCGCCGGCAGCTGATAGCGAGCTGGAAGCGGGATCGGAAATCAATGTGGTCCTGTCGTCAGGCCCGCCTGCAATGCCTCAGAAAACGTATATCCATACCGTCACGATTCCATATGAACCGGAAACTCCTGCCGAAGAAGGCGAAGAGCAGGTTGAACAGGTGATTCAAATTTATATTCAGGATGAGACCCGGACCATGGCTGAACCGGTGGAAGAGTTCACGATCACCGAGGATACCGAACGCCGGATCCAATTGGAGATAGCAGAAGGGAACCGGGCCGTTTACCGTATTTTACGCGACGGCACCATGATCGATGAAGAAACGATCGAATACAATAACGTAGAATAAGAAGGAGGAAATTTATGCCGAAAGGTCAAATAAGAAAAGCGCTAAGCGGGTTTTATTATGTCATGGATGACAACGGTGAACGATATATTCAATGCCGTGGCCGTGGTGTATTCCGTAACAGGCAGATCTCGCCGCTGGTTGGAGATATTGTGGATTATAAAGCGGATAATGATCTGGAAGGGACGATTTTGCATGTTCACGAACGCAAAAATGAACTTGTCCGTCCGCCTATAGCAAACATCGATCAGGCGATTCTTGTTTTTTCGGCGAAACAACCTGATTTCCATCCGTTATTATTGGATAGATTTTTAGTCGCCATCGAACAGCACGGCATTCAGCCTGTCATCTGCCTTACGAAAATGGATTTGGTGAGTGAAGAGGAAAAGCCGGCATTGCAGGCTTTTATCGCAGATTATGAAAAAATCGGCTATGAAGTCATACCGACATATATCGATGACCCGGCACTTCAGCAGCGGCTGATGCCGGTGCTTGAAGATAAGATCAGTGTACTGGCCGGACAGTCGGGCGTAGGGAAATCGACGATGCTGAACACCATTCTCCCGTCACTCGAATTGAAGACGGATGATATATCGAAAGCGCTGAACCGAGGCAAGCACACAACGCGTCATGTAGAACTGATTGAAGTGAACAGCGGCCTTTTGGCGGATACGCCCGGATTCAGTTCATTCGATTTCGATACCATTGAAAAAGAGGAGCTGTCGGGCTGTTTCCCGGAAATGGCAGACCGTTCCAACAGCTGTAAATTCCGCGAATGCCTGCATTTGAATGAACCCAAATGTGCCATTAAAGCAGCGGTGGATGCCGGAGAGATCCCGGATTACCGGTATAAGCATTATTTGAAATTTTTGGAAGAAATTATGAGCAGAAAGCCGAGGTATTCCAATGATTAAGATTGCACCATCTATACTCGCCGCAGACTTTTCGAAGCTGGGCGAAGAAGTAATGGAAGTTGAAAAAGCAGGGGCCGACTGGATCCACATCGATGTGATGGATGGCCATTTCGTACCTAATATTTCATTCGGCGCCGTTGTGATGGATGCCATCCGTCCATTGACGAAACTGCCGTTTGATGTCCATCTGATGATTGAAAATGCAGATCGGTATATAGAAGATTTCGCCAAAGCGGGGGCGGATTACATCACCGTACACGTGGAAGCGAGTCCTCATCTGCACAGATCCATCCAGCTGATCCGTTCTTTCGGCGTTAAACCGGGAGTCGTACTGAACCCTCATACACCGGTTGAGTCGATCTTACCTATACTGGAAGATATCGACCTGGTGCTGTTCATGACCGTGAATCCTGGATTCGGCGGCCAGAAATTCATCTCTTCGGTCCTGCCGAAAGTGGAGCAGTTGTCAAAAATCATCAAAGAAAAAGGACTGGACGTCGATATTGAAATCGATGGGGGCATCAATGAAGAAACAATAGCAGACTGCGTGAAAGCGGGCGCTAATGTTTTTGTTGCCGGCTCCGCAATTTACGGGAAAGAAGATCGCGCTGCTGCACTTCAACGCATCAAAAAGGCGGGCGAAGAGGCATTATCGTGAATGTGGTCATTTTAGCGGGAGGTCCGGCAGAAGAACTGCCGGATTTTTCCGTATGGTCAGATGTAATCTATATCGGAGTGGATGCCGGAACTTCCGCCCTTCTGGAAAGAGGCATCCAGCCGGCAGCTGCGGTAGGCGATTTTGATTCCGTCTCAAAGGAGCAATTCGAAGAGATCAAGGGGATATTTCCGGATCTGCAGCCTGCCGATTCCGAAAAAGATGAGACCGATGCAGAGCTTGCGCTGGCGGCAGCGATGGGATATCAGCCGGATACGGTCATCGTGACCGGTGTCACGGGGGGAAGGCTAGATCATTATATGAGCGCCCTCCATGCCACCTTTGATTATCAGATGAGGTATCCGAATACCAGCTTCTTTCTCGTCAACAGGCAGAACCGGATCCGTTTCCTTAAAGCCGGGGGCCATGCTGTTCAACGTGACAGCCGTTACCGGTATATCTCCTTCTATCCGTTCGCCGAAGAAATTAGAGGCTTCAGCCTGACAGGTTTTAAATACGAAGTAGCGGACGAAACGATTCCCTTCGGATCCACGCGTTTCATCAGCAACGAACTTGAACATGCAGGAGTTGTCTCTTTTATAGAAGGAAACTGCATCATGATTGAGAGTGCGGATGAATGATAGGCTGAGTTGAGATTGGAAAGAGAAAAAATCTAAATTAATCATGGACAAGTCGCTTCGCCGTTTTGGACAGTGCAAAGACTGTGCTCCACCGTTGCGCTCGTCGCAAAGGTGAGCCATCTCCGTGTGGCTGCCTTGAATCCCACAATTAGCCGAGAAGGGCACTCGGCTTATTGCTCCATCCAGTCCTGTTTTCGCAAGCTGTTTTGCGGAATATAGCGTTCGTAATAACTCCTAACTTATAGAGAATATTCAGTTCAACTTATATATAAAGAAAAATCCCCACGAAAAAATGCCAGGCTGACGTTAGTCAGACCTGGCATTATTCATGAGAACGATTAAACGCGCTCAACTTTTCCTGATTTCAGAGCTCTTGCAGAAACCCATACGCGTTTCGGTTTACCGTCAACAAGGATGCGAACTTTTTGAAGGTTTGCTCCCCATGTACGTTTAGTCGAGTTCATCGCGTGTGAACGGGCATTTCCAGCGCGAGCTTTGCGTCCGCTTATTGCACATACTTTAGCCATGTAAGTACCTCCTCACAAGTGAAGCTGAAAATTATTATTGAATTTCAGTTCGTTTTTCATTTCACATACTTTAATAATTTACCATAGAAAAAATGGGTTTGCAACTAATTTTCATGCCCTTTAAAGAAAAAAACCTTTACACCCTAAAACGTCCGCTTTTATTATATACTTGTTTGTTGTAGAATGAAAAGAGTGAAATAGGACTCAAGGAGGAATTCTGATGTCGATTGAGATTAAAAACGATTACGGCCAAATCGATATTTCAAATGATGTGATAGCGCAAATTGCCGGCGGAGCAGCAATCGAATGCTACGGGATTGTCGGAATGGCGACAAAACATCAAATACGTGACGGCCTTACTGATATTTTGCGCAAAGAGAACTTTGCCAAAGGTGTGATTGTTCGCCAGGAAGACGGCGATCTGATAATAGATATGTATGTCATCATCAGTTATGGAACGAAGATTTCCGAAGTCGCGTACCAAGTTCAGTCAAAAGTGAAATATACGATTACGAAAACCCTTGGCATGCCGGTTAAGGCAGTCAATATCTATGTTCAAGGTGTTCGCGTTACGAACCCGTAGGAGGAGGAAGAAGCGGTTATGAAGTCATTAAACGGAATTAAGTTCGCTGAAATGATTCAGATGGGGTCACATCATCTGTTTCAAAATGCGGATTATGTAGATGCGTTAAACGTCTTTCCGGTGCCTGACGGCGATACGGGGACAAATATGAATTTATCCATGACATCCGGAGCGAAAGAAACAGAAGCCAATGCCCAGGAGCATATCGGAAATACAGCAGCGGCATTGTCTAAAGGGCTGTTGATGGGGGCGCGCGGAAACTCCGGCGTTATCCTGTCTCAATTATTCCGTGGTTTCAGCAAGTCGATTGCAAATGAGCCTGAGCTTTCTGCAAAACAATTGGCTGGGGCGTTTCAGCATGGCGTAGAAACGGCTTATAAAGCAGTCATGAAACCGGTCGAAGGAACGATCTTGACTGTAGCGAAAGATTCGGCTGCGAAAGGGATGGAACTGGCTGACAACGAGACGGATATCATCGCTTTGTTCGAAGGCATCGTTGAGGAAGCTAAAGCATCGCTGGAACGTACACCTGACCTACTGCCGGTTTTGAAGGAAGTTGGCGTAGTGGATAGCGGTGGACAAGGCCTTGTTTATGTATATGAAGGCTTTTTGGCATGCTTAAAAGGTGAAGAACTGCCGGAGAAGCATGTCACCAATTCGATGAATGATCTTGTCAGCGCTGAACACCACAAAAACATAGCCGGTTTTATGGATACAGCGGATATTGAATTCGGCTACTGCACAGAATTCATGGTGAAATTCGAGGACGGTAAAAAAGAGTTCAATGAAGCGGAATTCCGTTCGGATCTGAGCGCTTACGGCGACTCACTTCTTGTTATCGCTGACGATGAAGTGGCGAAGATCCATATTCACTCCGAAGAGCCGGGAAAAGTTCTTACATACGGCCAGGATTACGGCAGTCTGATCAGCATGAAAATCGAAAATATGCGCCAGCAGCATATTGACATTGTCGGAGAAGACTTTAAAAAAGATGACAATAAACAAAGTGTTAAGCATCCATACGCAGTGGTTACGGTTGCTATGGGCGAAGGCGTTGCGGAATTGCTCCGCTCAATCGGTGCATCTTACGTAATCGAAGGCGGCCAGACGATGAACCCTTCTACTGAAGACATCGTGAATGCCATCCGTTCGGTTTCGGCTGAACGCGTGCTGATTCTGCCAAACAATAAAAACATTATCATGGCTGCTGAACAGGCAGCTGAAATACTGGATATTGAAGCGGCGGTGGTGCCAACCAAAGATGTGCCGCAAGGAATGGCTGCGCTTCTGGCATTCAATCCGCAGGCGAGCGTCGAAGAAAACCGCAAATCGATGGCGGGGGCATCCGCGCACGTGAAGTCAGGTTCTGTGACATTTGCAGTCCGCGATACTTCAATCGACGGAATCACGATTAAGAAAGGCGACTTCATGGGCATTTCAGAAGGCAAAATTGTCGTATCCGATAAGAGCCTAGTGAATGTTACAGAAGAGTTGGCCAAGAAGCTGATCGATTCGGATGCTGAAATTGTCACGATCCTCTACGGTGAAGATGTGACTGAAGAAGACGCTGAGAAACTTGGTGAATACATCGAGTCGCTGAATGATGAAGTCGAAGTGGAAATCCACAACGGCAAACAGCCGCTTTATCCATTCATCCTTTCGGTGGAATGATTTTTCTGCTATTTTAATATGTATTCCTTTCGGAACAGGCACCGGGAAGCTCAGCGCTTTCCAGTGCCTGTTTTATTGGTATCACTGAACTGGAAACGCTTACGCCATTCGGCCGGAATGCTCTGTTTTCTTTGTCTAAAGTGTGAATATCGTGTAGACTGATAGTATACGCAAACTTAAGGGAGAGGGGTTTGAGCCATGAAGTTCAAATCTGTTTTTGATGTTATCGGGCCGGTCATGATCGGACCGTCATCTTCACATACAGCGGGAGCAGCCCGCATTGGAAGAGTAGCCAGGGATCTATTCGGGCGTCAGCCGGAATGGGCAAAGATCCATCTGTACGGCTCTTTCGCCGAAACCTATAAAGGACACAGCACGGATGTCGCAATTATCGGCGGCCTGCTTGATTATGATACAGACGATGAACGGATAAAGACTTCTTTTGAAGAGGCGGAACGGGCAGGGATGACTTTCGATTTTATTCCTGAGACTGGTCATACAGAACACCCGAATACAGCGCGTGTTGTCATCGGCGACAGCCAATTTGAAATGTCGATGATGGGCATTTCGATTGGCGGAGGCAAGATTGAGATCACCGAACTGAACGGCTTCCCGCTCCGATTGTCCGGAAACCATCCGGCTATCCTGGTGGTACATGATGACCGTTCGGGCTGTATCGCGAACGTCGCCAACTGCCTGTACCGGTATGACATCAATATTGGGCATATGGAAGTGTCGCGGCGGCAAAAAGGCGAAATGGCTTTGATGGTCATCGAAGTGGATCAGACAGTGGATGCAGTCGTCATGGATGAACTTCGGCAGCTTCCGAACATCACGCAAGTGACCAGGATCGCCGATTGAAGAGGAGGATGTTTTAAATGGATGTATTATTCCGTAACGTTAAAGAATTGGTCGAACGGGCTGAATCTGAAAATAAATTGATATCTGAAATAATGATTGAACAGGAAATTATGATTACCCAGCGCACGCGTGAAGAGATCATGGCGCAGATGGAGCGAAATCTTACGGTCATGGAAGAAGCGGTGGAAAAAGGTCTGAAAGGTGTCCAGTCGGTTTCCGGATTGACTGGCGGAGATGCTGTATTGCTGCAGGCTTATATCGATAAAGGAAATACATTGTCGGGGCCGCTTATGCTGGATGCTGTCAGCAAAGCTGTAGCGACAAATGAAGTAAATGCGGCGATGGGAACGATCTGTGCCACGCCGACTGCAGGTTCTGCAGGCGTAGTGCCGGGGACATTATTTGCAGTCAAAAACCAATTGAACCCGACACGTGAACAGATGATCCGTTATTTATTCACATCAGGAGCATTCGGATTTGTAGTGGCCAATAACGCATCGATTTCCGGTGCGGCGGGCGGCTGTCAGGCGGAAGTCGGTTCAGCAGCGGCGATGGCAGCAGCGGCCATTGTTGAGATGGCAGGCGGATCACCGCAGCAGAGCTCGGAAGCTTTTGCCATCACGATGAAAAATATGCTGGGCCTGGTCTGCGATCCGGTGGCGGGATTAGTGGAAGTTCCTTGTGTTAAGCGGAATGCCATGGGAGCTTCGAATGCAGTGGTCGCAGCTGATATGGCGCTGGCGGGAGTAACAAGCCGCATTCCGACCGATGAAGTGATCGGTGCGATGTTCGAAATCGGCCAATCGATGCCATCAGCATTGAAAGAAACCGCAAAAGGCGGACTTGCGGCGACTCCGACAGGCAAATGGCTTGAGTCGAAAATCTTTGGCGGCTCGGTAGTCGGCAGTGGCAGGTAAAGATTCTGTCGCCGCCTTGAAAGGCGTCGGCAAACAGGCAGCTGAAACATTGAAGGAAATGAACATTGAAACCATCCATGATCTGATCATGACATTTCCTTTCCGCCACGAAGATTTTCAGCTGAAAGATCTGGTGGACACACCACATAATGAACGTGTAACTGTGGAGGGAAGGGTCGAAAGCGAGCCTTCCGTCCTTTTTTTAGGAAAAAATAAATCCCGTACTACAGTCCAGGTGATGGTTGGCCGCCATTTGATCAAGGCTGTTTTCTTCAACCAGCATTATGTAAAAGCTAAACTTCATATCGGTGAGATCATTACGTTGACCGGCAAATGGGATCGCGGCCGCCAGATCATCACGGTGTCGAGCCATACCCTTGGTCCGCGCATGGATGGGGCTGATTTTGAACCCGTATACAGCCTGAAGGGTTCGATGCATCAGAAGACGTTCCGGAAGCTGATGCGCCAGGCGCTGGATCTCGCGAAGGATGACCTCGAAGAATGCATCCCTTCAAAATATCTGCATGAATATAAATTGGTGCCACTTGCTGATGCATTGGAATGGGTCCATTTTCCGCCGGACGGCGAATCGCTAAAACAAGCGCGGCGACGCTTCGTTTATGAAGAGCTTTTAATGTTCCAATTAAAGATGCAGGCGCTGCGTAAAAAGAACCGCGAAGAAGAAGGCGGCTCGTTCATTGATTACGATGTGGAAAAAGTCCGCAGGTTCGTTCAGTCGCTGCCGTATGAATTGACTGAGGCGCAGAAACGCGTCGTCAACGAAGTTTCCAAGGATATGAAAGAACCGTTCCGGATGAACCGGCTTCTTCAGGGGGATGTAGGATCCGGTAAAACGGTGGTCGCCGCAATCGCCCTGTACGCCACTGTTACGGCGGGACTGCAAGGTGCGCTGATGGCGCCGACTGAAATCCTTGCGGAGCAGCATGCCAATACACTGGTGCAGTGGTTCGGTGATTTTCCAGTGACGATCGCTCTATTGACAGGTTCCGTGAAAGGAAAGAGAAGACAGCTGATCCTGGATCAACTGGCGGCAGGGGAAATCGATATCCTGATAGGGACCCATGCGCTGATCCAGCCTGATGTGAAATTCAAGAACCTGGGTCTCGTCATCACGGATGAACAGCATCGTTTTGGTGTGGATCAGCGGCGTGTCCTGAAAGACAAAGGCTATAATCCGGATGTCCTGTTCATGACGGCTACGCCGATTCCGAGAACACTGGCGATTTCTGCATTTGGGGAAATGGATGTTTCGGTCATCGATGAAATGCCGGTCGGCCGAAAAGAGATCCAGACCTTCTGGATGAAGAAAGATATGTTCGGCAAAATTGTAGGGCGTATGGAAAAAGAGCTTGCTGCCGGGCGGCAGGCGTATGTGATCTGTCCGCTGATCGAAGAATCGGATAAACTCGACTTTCAGAATGCGGTCGAATTATACAGCCAATTATCGAGTTATTTCCACGGCAAATATACAGTCGGCCTCATGCACGGACGCCTCCATTCGGATGAAAAAGAGGAAACGATGCGTTCGTTTTCTGAAGGTGAAATCGCCGTGTTGGTATCCACTACCGTGGTGGAAGTCGGAGTCAATGTCCCGAATGCTTCGTTCATGCTGATATATGATGCAGAGCGTTTCGGTTTATCGCAGCTCCACCAATTAAGAGGCCGGGTCGGACGCGGCAGCGAACAATCCTATTGTGTGCTGCTGGCTGATCCGAAAACCGAAATTGGGAAAGAGCGGATGACCTCGATGACGGAAACGAATGATGGATTTGTGCTCGCTGAAAAGGATTTGAAATTGCGGGGGCCAGGGGATTTCTTCGGTCGGAAGCAAAGCGGGTTGCCTGAGTTCAAGATGGCGGATCTGATCCATGATTACCGGGCCCTCGAAACAGCAAGAAAAGATGCCGAGAGTCTCGTTAACAGCGAAGAATTCTGGACGAGCGATGGAACCGCATGCCTGCGGAGGATGCTCGAGGAATCCGGTGCTTTATCGATGTCCCGGCTCGACTGAGGATGCATTGGCATTATTTGCCCTTGCATTCTTTTTTTTATTTCCATATACTGATGTTAGTACCAAGTGCTAATAGCGGGCGGTGACATGATGAAACGTACAAAAAGAGAACGCCAGACAGCGTTGAAAAAATCGATAGAAGAAAATCCATTCGTGACGGATGAAGAATTGTCTGCTGAATTCGATGTCAGTGTTCAGACAATCCGGCTCGACCGGATGGAACTCGCTATACCGGAATTGCGTGAGCGCATCAAACACGTGGCCGTAAAGACATTTGAAGACGAAGTGAAATCCCTTCCGATTGACGAAGTGATTGGTGAGATCATTGATATCGAGTTGGATGAAAAAGCGATTTCAATATTTGATGTCAAAGCGGAACATGTTTTCCAGCGCAATCAGATTGCCAGGGGACACCATCTTTTTGCCCAGGCCAACTCGCTGGCGGTGGCAGTGATGGATGAGGAATTGGCGTTGACCGTGAAATCCGAACTGCAATTTCTGCGTCCGGTAAAAGCCGGGCAGCGAATTGTGGCCAAAGCGACAGTGATTGAACGGCTGCCGGAAAAAAACAGGGCATCTGTAAAAGTCGTTTCGACGGTTGATCAGGTGACTGTATTTATCGGCACATTTGAAATGTACCGAATGACAGAACAAAGTGAAGGTGAAGTTGGATGAAAATAGCTGTGGACGGCATGGGTGGAGACAACGCCCCGAAAGAAATTATCGAAGGTGTATTTAAGGCTTTGGAAGAATATCAGGATTTGGAAGTCCAGCTTTTCGGCCATCAGGATAAAATGCAGCCATACATAAAAGAGCACGACCGGTTAACGGTTTTTCATTGTGAAGAGATGATTGAAGCGGAAGACGATCCAGTCCGTTCAGTCAGACGAAAAAAAGATGCTTCTATGGTGCGCATGGCACAGGCTGTAAAAGACGGCACTGCCGATGCTTGTGTATCTGCAGGCAATACAGGCGGTTTGATGTCCGCCGGTTTATTCATCGTTGGACGTATCGACGGCGTCGACCGACCTGCACTCGCTCCGACTTTACCTACGATCGATGGCACAGGTTTTGTCATGCTCGATATGGGGGCGAACGCAGAAGCTCGACCGGAACACCTCGTACAATACGCGATCATGGGCAGTATCTATGCAGAAAAAGTGCGGGGTATCCAAAATCCGAGAGTCGGACTCTTGAACATCGGAACGGAAGAGAAAAAAGGGAACGATCTGACCAAGGCTGCTTTTCCTCTATTAAAGGAAGCTCCTGTCAACTTTATCGGCAATGTGGAATCGCGTGACCTGTTGAACGGAGTCGCGGATGTTGTCGTGACGGATGGTTTCACGGGCAATATGGTGCTGAAAACAATCGAAGGCACCGCGATGAATGTATTTGCGATGATCAAAGATGTATTCATGTCATCGATGAAAACAAAGATTGCAGCTGCTCTTGTAAAAGAAGATATACGGGGATTGAAAGGTATGCTCGATTACAGTGAATACGGCGGTGCAGGTTTATTCGGCTTAAAAGCGCCTGTCATCAAAGCGCACGGATCTTCCAACAGTACAGCCCTCTTCAATGCAATCCGCCAGACCCGAACAATGGTTGAATTTGACGTAACCGGCACCATCTACAACACGTTGAAAAAGGAGCAGGCAGAATGACTAAAATAGCATTTATCTACCCGGGACAAGGCTCCCAGACAGTCGGAATGGGCGCATCCTTTTTAACTGATGAAAGAAGCAAGGGGTTCTTCGATATTGCAGATGAAGTACTGGGCATTCAGCTGTCGAAACTGATGCTGGAGGGACCTGCTGAAGAGCTGACCCTTACTTATAACGCCCAGCCGGCTCTGCTGACAGTCAGTTCAATGATTACTGAGCGGCTGGCACGTGCCGGCATCGTCCCTTCCTATACGGCTGGCCATAGCCTGGGGGAATACAGTGCGCTCGAAGCATCGGGCGTCATGAAATTCGAGACGGCTGTGGATATCGTACATAAACGGGGACTTTTCATGAATGAGGCGGTTCCTGCGGGTGAAGGGACAATGGCGGCCATTCTTGGCATGGCCAGTGAAGAGCTTCAAAAGGTGACGAATGAAGTCACGGATACGACTGGCGTTGTCCAATTGGCCAATTTGAACAGTCCTGGACAAATCGTCATTTCAGGAACAAAAGCGGGTGTCGAGGAAGCTTGCCGCCTTGCGAAGGAAAATGGCGCAAAACGTGCAATTCCGCTTGATGTCAGCGGTCCGTTCCATTCGGAATTGATGCGTCCGGCTTCCCAGGACCTGGCAGAAGTGTTGAGCAAGGCGTTCCTCTTGGATGCCCACGTTCCGGTTATCGCCAACGTAACGGCGGAGCCTGAAACGAATGCTGCGCAAATTCAGGATCTGCTCGTGCGCCAATTATATTCTCCGGTATTATGGGAGCAATCGGTGCAGAAGATGATCGAATTGGGAGTTACAGTATTTATTGAAATCGGTCCGGGGAAAGTATTGAGCGGGTTGGTGAAGAAAATAGACCGTTCGGTGACCGTGTTGCCGGTTAATGATTTGGAATCCTTGGAAAAAGCGATTGAGGAGCTGAAGAAATGAGCGATCTTACGGGTAAGACAGCCATCATAACAGGTGCTTCGCGGGGCATAGGGGCAGAAATCGCCCGTCGTTTTGCGCAGGCAGGGGCGAAAATCGTCGTCAATTACAGCGGCAGCCAGTCTAAAGCGGAAGCAGTCGTTGAATCGATCAAAGAAAATGGCGGTGAGGCAATCGCCGTCAAAGCGAACGTTGCAGATTCCGCTGATGTCAAAGCGATGGTGGATGCAGCGATGGAGGCCTTCGGTTCCGTCGATATCCTGGTGAATAACGCAGGCATCACCCGTGACAATCTGATGATGCGCATGAAAGATGATGAATGGGATGATGTCATCAATACCAACCTTAAAGGGGTGTTCGTCTGCACGAAAGCAGTGACGCGCCAAATGATGAAGCAGCGGGCGGGCCGAATCGTCAACATCGCATCGATTGTCGGTGTCATGGGCAACGCCGGCCAGGCCAATTACGTCGCTTCGAAAGCAGGCGTCATCGGGCTTACAAAAACGACGGCACGCGAACTGGCTTCGCGGGGCATCACAGCAAATGCCGTGGCGCCGGGATTCATCACAACAGATATGACAGACAGCTTAAATGAAGACATTCAGAAAACGATGATGGGGCAGATTCCGCTTGGCCGGTTCGGCAAGCCGGATGAAGTGGCGAAAGCGGCGTTGTTCCTTGCGTCGGATGAAGCTTCCTATATGACCGGACAAACGCTCCATATCGATGGCGGCATGGTCATGTAAATTATTTTTCAGGATACCGCATTGAGGGGAGGTGACGACATTGGCAACAGTACTGGAGAGAGTAACGAAAGTAATCGTGGATCGTCTGGGTGTAGAAGAGAACGAAGTGAAACTTGAAGCTTCATTCACAGGAGACCTTGGTGCAGATTCATTGGATGTAGTTGAACTGGTTATGGAACTTGAAGACGAATTCGACATGGAAATTTCTGATGAAGATGCAGAAGGCATGTCTACAGTAGGAGACGCAGTTTCTTACATTGAAAAGAAGCAAGCATAAATAAATTTGAATGATGAATGACCTTGACGCATGACTGCCCGAAGCTGGAGCAGACATGCGTCAATTCATTTTTTGCGTTAAAGCGCGAAAACAGGTAAAATTGACTGAAGAACAATACAGGAAGGCAGATAAAAATGGCAATGAAAAAAAACCTTAACCAACAGAAGCCGGGAGTGCTGAAAGAAAGTGTGAAAGATGCATTCAGCCAGCTTCAAACTGAGTTGAATGTCACCTTCCGAAACCCCGCATTATTGTATCAGGCTTTTACCCATTCATCTTATGTGAATGAGCATCGGCGGAAAAAATTCACTGACAACGAGCGTCTCGAATTTCTTGGTGACGCAGTATTGGAATTATCGGTTTCCCATTACCTCTATATGAAGTACCCGGATATGAGCGAAGGTGAATTGACGAAACTGCGGGCATCCATTGTCTGCGAACCGTCACTTGTACTTTTCGCCAATGAACTGGATTTCGGTAAATATATATTGCTCGGCAAAGGCGAAGAGCTGACCGGCGGAAGAACGCGTCCGGCACTTCTGGCTGATGTATTCGAGTCGTTTATTGGAGCTTTGTATCTGGACCAGGGACTGGAACCGGTCGTTTCGTTTTTAGAAGTGATTCTTTTCCCCAAAGTGGAAATCGGTGCTTTTTCGCATGTGATGGATTATAAGAGCCAGCTGCAGGAAATCGTGCAGCAGAAAAACTCCGGAGCATTGACTTATGAGATCATCGAAGAAAAAGGGCCCGCCCACAGCCGGGTTTTTGTAACGCGTGTCACCCTGGCCGACCAGGAACTTGGTGTAGGAAATGGACGGTCCAAAAAAGAAGCGGAACAGCAGGCAGCCCAGCTGGCAATCCGTAAATTGCAGCAAGCAATGGAGGACTAGAGAATGTTTTTGAAGAGATTGGAAGTAATGGGGTTCAAATCGTTTGCTGATCGCATCGGCATCGATTTTGTTCCGGGTGTTACAGCAGTCGTAGGACCGAATGGCAGCGGAAAAAGCAATGTCACTGATGCGATCCGCTGGGTTCTGGGTGAACAATCCGCAAAATCCCTTCGCGGCGGGAAGATGGAAGACGTCATTTTTGCCGGCAGCGATTCAAGGAAACCCCTTAATTTTGCGGAAGTTACTTTAGTTCTTGATAATACGGATGGACGCGTCCCTCTTGATTACACTGAAATCAGTGTGACGAGAAGGGTTTTTCGCAGTGGGGAAAGTGCTTATTTATTAAATAAACAAAATTGCCGGCTGAAAGACATTACAGATCTGTTTATGGATTCGGGGCTTGGCAAAGAAGCATTCTCGATCATCTCGCAAGGCAGGGTCGACGAAATTCTCAACAGCAAAGCCGAAGAACGCCGTTCGATTTTCGAAGAAGCGGCAGGCGTACTGAAATATAAGCAGCGCAAGAAAAAAGCGGAAGTTAAATTGAACGAAACAGATGAAAACCTGAACAGGGTGCTTGATATCCTGCATGAACTGGACGCCCGAATGGAACCGCTTCAGATTCAGGCATCGACAGCCAGGGATTACCTGACGATGAGTGAAGAACTGAAAGATGCGGATATCGCGCTGTTGGCATTCGACGCTGAGCGTCTATACAGTGAACTTGGGCAATTAGGTGAAGATGCAGAAGCACAAAGCGCTAAAGAACAGGTGTTATCAGCGGAAATCGCTGAAAAAGAACAGGCGGTTGCTGAAATCCGCAAAACGCTGAATCAGCTGGATGCGCAGATCGATACTGAACAAAGCAGCCTTATCGAAGCCAGTTCCGAAACGGAAAAATGGGAAGGCCGCAAATTACTGATGTCGGAGAAAAAGTATAATGCGGACCGGCAGGCAAAACAGCTGCGTGAAAATCTGGAAGCCGAGCTGTCTGAAAATGGATTGTTAGCTGAAAAGCATGAAGAACAGCTGAAATTGCTGCAGGAACGAAGAGCTGAACAGCAAAAGATAAGGGATTCCATCAGACAGCTGGAAGACCAACTAAGCAAAACGCCTGCTGATATTGAAATCGAGATCGAATCGTTCAAATCGCTGTATATCGAGCTGATGAACGAGCAGGCGACGGTCAGGAACGAACTGAAAAATATCGGTCTGCAGGAGCAGCAATTGTCTGAATCGACAAGCAGGATTGCCTTTCAGCAGGAAAATTTCAGCAGTGAACTGGACAGGCTTGAAAAGGAAAAGCAGACAGCGGAACAAAAATACGAGACGATCAAAGGTTTATTGGAAGAGAAACGCCGTTTATACAGAGACATGGAAAAAGAATTCATTGATTTGAAAAACGGCTTTGATAAAAAACAGAATTTGCTGTTTCAGGCCTATCAATCACAAAAACAGCTGGATTCCAGAATCCAGACCTTGCAGGAATTGGAAGCTGACTTTTCCGGGTTTTTCCAAGGTGTCAGGGAAGTCCTTCAGGCACGTGAAAAAGGGCAATTAGAGGGGATCGTCGGTGCAGTGGCGGAAATCGCCCAAGTAAACCAGGATTATGCGAAAGCGATCGAAACCGCACTTGGTGCTTCCAGTCAGCATATTGTCGTAAAAAATGAAGAAAATGCGCGCCGCGCCATCAATTTCCTGCGTGAAAAGAGGGCTGGCCGCTCCACTTTCCTGCCGATGACCGTCATGAAACCGAGAACGATTCCGGATTATACGCTGACTTCTGTGCGTGAGCATCCGTCGTTCATCAAAATGGCATTTGAACTGGTGGATTATGATCCGGCCTACAGCATGATCATTGAAAACCTGCTGGGCAACGTCATCATTGCAGAAGACCTGAAAGGTGCAGGGGCGATCGCTAAAATCACCGGCAACCGCTACAGAGTTGTAACGCTGGATGGGGATATCGTCAATGCCGGCGGATCGATGACGGGCGGAGCCAATAAAACACAGGCATCATTCTTTACGCGAAAAGCGGAATTGGAACAACTACTGGTGCAGGCTGCGGAATTGAAAGATACGATTGCAGTCGCTGAAAAGACAGTCCAGCAGGAACAGGCAGTTGTACACGCAACGGAGCGGAAACTGAATGACCTTCGTTCTGAAGGTGAAAAGTACCGTGATCTGGAATCCGAGCGTGCGATGACCCTGCGCGAGATAAGTGCTGTCCTTAATACGACTAAAGACCGTTTCAAAGTCTTTCAGGCAGAACAGAAAAACAAGGATTCCGATCTGGATGCCATGACCCGCCGTAAACAATCGGCCGCGGACCGGCTCGGTGAAATTACGGCGGAACTTGGCGGCACTTCAGAGAAAATTGAAGAATTGACTCAGTTCAAACAGCAAAATGAACACGCACGGGATGCCGTGCTTGTTAAATTCGCAGACCAGAAATCCCGTCTCGCAGTTATGAAAGAGCGTGTCAGCCAGCTGACTTCAAGCGAAGCGGAATTATTGGAACGAAAAACCAAAAGCGACCGCAAACTTGCTGACATCCGTACGGAACTCGAATGGCTGCAGTCAGAAGAAGCTGCAAAGGTTTATTCGGATGAGGAAATCGTTTCGGAGATTAAGAAGTGGTCACAGAAAAAACAGGCTGGCCAGCAGATTGTCGAACAGCTGAAATTAGAGCGTACTGAAAATCACGGCCGCCTGACCAATCTTGAACAGGAATTGAAGGAAATTCAGCGGCTTCATAAAGGATTTGTTGAAGCGGTGAGGATCAGCGAAGTCAAAGCGACCCGCCTTGAGGTTCAGATCCAGAATCTGCTCGGGCAGCTCGAAACGAATTATGGCATGACGCTTGAGAAGGCTGCTGAATTTGAACTGGCGGACGACGAAGAGATCGTGCGCAAAAGTGTGAAATTGCTGAAACGGTCGATTGAAGAGCTCGGACCGGTCAATATCGGTTCGATCGAAGAATTCGACCATGTGTCGGAGCGCCATAACTTCCTGACTGAACAGCGCAATGACCTGAACGAAGCGAAAGATACCCTTCGTACAGTCATCCGTGAAATGGACGAAGAAATGACCGCGCGTTTCGATGACACGTTCCACGCGATCCGTTCGCATTTCCAGCGCGTCTTCAAGGAATTGTTCGGCGGTGGATCTGCAGATCTGGTGCTGACCAATCCGGAAGATCTGCTGACGACGGGTGTGGAGATCATTGCGCAGCCGCCAGGCAAAAAACTGCAGAATCTGAGTTTATTGTCCGGTGGCGAACGTGCATTGACCGCTATCGCCTTATTGTTTGCCATCCTGAACACCCGCCCGGTGCCGTTCTGTATACTGGATGAAGTGGAGGCGGCGCTCGATGAATCGAATGTTGTGCGCTACAGCCAATACTTGAAGAAATTCAGTGAAGACACGCAGTTCATCGTCATTACGCATCGCAAAGGGACGATGGAAGGCGCGGATGTCCTCTACGGCATCACGATGCAGGAATCAGGTATTTCCAAACTGGTTTCTGTTAAACTGCAGGAACAACTATAACTGAGGAGTGATCTGGTGAGTTTCTTTAAAAAGTTGAAAGATAAATTTGCCGGCAATGCCGAGCAGGAGAAATCCACAGAAAAATACAAAGATGGCCTGGCGAAAACACGTACAGGATTCACATCGAAGATAAATGACCTTGTAGCGAAATACCGTAAAGTGGATGAGGACTTCTTTGAAGAACTGGAAGAAGTGCTGCTCCAGGCCGATGTCGGTTTTGAAACGGTCCTGGAACTGATGGATGATCTGCGTTTTGAAGTTCAACGCAAAAACGTGAAGGATACCTCGAATGTCCAGTCAGTCATCTCCGAAAAACTGGTGGAAATCTACCAGTCGGGTGACGAGGAACTGAATGAGATCAATTTTGCGGACGGCCTGACTGTTATTTTAATGGTGGGAGTCAACGGTGTCGGGAAAACGACGACGATCGGAAAATTGGCGCATCGCCTTAAAAATGAAGGGAAGACGGTCCTTCTTGCAGCGGGGGACACTTTCCGCGCAGGCGCCATCGAGCAGCTGGATGTATGGGGGAAACGTGTGGGCGTGGATGTCATCAAGCAAGCTGCGGGTTCCGATCCGGCGGCAGTCATGTATGATGCAGTCCGGGCGGCGAAATCACGCGGCGTGGATGTCTTGATCTGTGATACGGCGGGACGCCTGCAGAACAAAGTCAATTTGATGAATGAACTCCAAAAGGTCCACCGCGTCATTTCCCGGGAAGTGCCGGGCGCACCTCATGAAGTGCTGCTGGCACTCGATGCCACAACAGGACAGAATGCGATGATCCAAGCGCAGACGTTCAAGGAAGTAACAGAAGTTACCGGCATTGTCTTGACTAAATTGGATGGCACAGCCAAAGGTGGTATCGTGCTGGCTATCCGCAGCAAATTGAAGATACCGGTGAAATTTGTCGGACTCGGTGAGCAGATGGATGACCTGCAGCCGTTTGATCCGGCGAAATATGTCTATGGATTGTTTGCGGAAGGGCTCGACAAAGAAGATAAGCTGGAAGCTGAACGGGCAGACAAGTAAAATTACTTGACGGCTGATTTTTATTTCAGTATTGTTGGATGTAGTATGAACGGGGTGAGCAGACATGATGGGTTTGGAAAAAACGACGCGAATGAATTATTTATTCGATTTCTATCAGGAATTGCTGACGCCAAAACAGCGCAGTTATATGATGCTGTATTATTTGGATGATCATTCATTAGGCGAAATTGCCGAAGAATACAATATTACGCGCCAGGCGGTCTATGATAATATCCGCCGCACTGAAGCGATGCTGGAAGAGTATGAAACGAAACTGCAGCTGTTCGATAAATTTCAGCGGCGGCAGGAGCTTGTTGCTTCATTTGAGAAAAAGCCCTTCACTGAAGAAAATATCCATCAATTCCTCAGTGAATTAAAAGAATGGGACTAGGAGGCGGAACGAATGGCATTTGAAGGTTTATCCGAACGCCTGCAAGGCACGATGACCAAGATCAAAGGCAAAGGGAAAGTGTCTGAAGCAGATGTTAAAGACATGATGCGTGAAGTCCGCTTTGCGCTGATCGAAGCGGATGTCAACTTGAAAGTCGTCAAGGAATTCGTCAAGAAAGTCAGCGAACGCGCTGCCGGTTCGGATGTTATGGAAAGTTTGACGCCGGGCCAGCAGGTCGTAAAGATCGTCAAGGACGAATTGACTGAGTTGATGGGCGGCGAAGAAAGCAAGATCAATTTTTCGACAAAACAGCCGACAGTCATCATGATGGTCGGTCTGCAAGGTGCCGGTAAAACGACCACTACAGGAAAATTGGCGGGATTGCTCCGTAAAAAACATAACCGTAAACCTTTATTGGTGGCAGCAGACGTATACCGTCCGGCAGCGGTCCAACAGTTGGAAACAATTGGTAAACAGTTGACGATTCCGGTGTTTTCGAAAGGCACGGACATCTCGCCGGTGGAAATTGCACGCCAGGCGATTGAACATGCCAAAGCGGAACATCTGGATACAGTGATCATCGATACGGCGGGTCGCCTGCATATCGACGAAAATCTGATGCAGGAATTGAAGGATATCCGTTCTTTGAAAGAACCGGATGAAATCTTCCTGGTTGTCGATGCGATGACCGGGCAGGATGCGGTCAATGTCGCTCAAAGCTTTGATGAAGCGATTGGCATCTCAGGGGTCGTCCTGACTAAACTGGACGGCGATACGCGAGGCGGGGCTGCGCTCTCGATTCGTACTGTTACCCAGAAGCCGATTAAATTTATCGGGATGGGCGAAAAAATGGATGCACTCGATGTATTCCATCCGGAACGCATGGCTTCGCGTATTCTGGGCATGGGCGATATGCTGTCGCTGATCGAAAAAGCACAGACCAATCTCGATGAGGAAAAAGCGAAACAGCTGGAAGAGAAATTCCGTACGTCTTCATTCACTTTTGATGATTTCCTCGAGCAGATGGCACAGGTCAAACAAATGGGACCGCTTGATGAAATCCTGAAAATGCTGCCTGGCGCCAATAAAATCAAAGGGCTTGAGAATGCAAAAGTGGATGAAAGTCAGATGGGCCGTGTTGAAGCGATCATCTATTCGATGACAAAACAGGAGAAAACCACTCCTGAGATCATCAACTCAAACCGCAAAAAAAGAATTGCGCGCGGATCCGGAACATCCATCCAGGATGTCAACCGTCTGCTGAAACAATTCGAGGACATGAAGAAAATGATGAAACAAATGTCAGGAATGAACACGAAAAAAGGCAGAAAAAAGATGTCGATGCCAGGTTTGGACTCGCTTTTCAAATAATTTTTTAAGGTGTTAAGAAAAAATACTTTACAAACTATTTAAAGCTTGCTAATATAATATCTTGTGTGAAACTATTCGGAGGTGCTTTAAGAAATGGCAGTAAAAATTCGCTTAAAACGTATGGGAGCTAAAAAATCTCCTTTCTATCGTATTGTTGTTGCTGACTCACGTGCTCCACGTGACGGCCGTCAAATCCAGACAGTAGGTACTTACAACCCGCTGACAGTTCCAGCTGAAGTGAAAATCGACGAAGAATTGGCGTTGAAATGGCTTCACGATGGTGCTAAACCATCTGATACTGTTCGTAACTTGTTTTCTCAAAACGGCATTATGGAGAAATTCCATAACGACAAATTAAACAAGTAAGGGAGTTTTTCTTGTGAAGCAGCTGATTGAAACCATTGTGAAACCGCTGGTCGATCATCCGGAAGAAGTTCGTATTGAAACTGACGAAAATAACAGCCGTATTGTCTACAAGCTTTCCGTGCATCAAAGCGATACAGGGAAAGTGATCGGTAAGCAGGGCCG
Source organism: Planococcus beigongshangi (assembly GCF_016820495.1). Classification (GTDB taxonomy): domain Bacteria; phylum Bacillota; class Bacilli; order Bacillales_A; family Planococcaceae; genus Planococcus; species Planococcus beigongshangi. The sequence continues at coordinate 748,124 of NZ_JADHDU010000001.1, forward strand.
TGTGGCGAAAGCCATCCGTGCCATCGTGTATTCAGCAGCAGGCAATCATCATAAGAAGAAGACTTACCTCGATATCGTGGATTAAGTAAAAGGAAGGAGCCCCGGTTCCTTCCTTTTTTCTTGGAAAAGCTGATATTAATTTTTAATAACCGATATTCCGCAAAACAGCTTCGAAGACATTAGCCGACGCGTGCGAGGCTATGTCTTTGCGACGAAGCAGCGTAGCGATGCAGGAGCACGGTTTTTCATCCGTCACCCTGGGAGTCTCAGCTGTTTTGCTCCATATCTAAGAAATCCTTCTCGTGCTGAAGTGGTTTCCAGAAACGAACTCGGACCTTCGTCCGAGTGGGTGCTCAAATCTACGCTGAGCCTGTAGGAGTCTTTGCTGCTTCACTTCATCTCTAGAAGTGGTCCTAAGCAAAGGCGCGGCTCAGGACCGGGTGGAGCAATAAGACGAGTGGTCTTCTCGGCTTATTGTGGGAACCAAGGTACGCCAAAAACGGATGGCGTCACCTTTGCGACGAGCGCAGCGGTGGAGCATAATCTTTGCACTGTCCAAAGCGCCGAAGCGGTTGCGTATTATTGATACTATTTTTATTTTATATAGAAGAAAACCGAAAGTGAAAGGATGTATGTGCGTGGAATGGTTTAATGTAGGAAAAATCGTCAATACTCACGGAATCCGCGGCGAAGTGCGGGTGTTATCACGCACTGATTTTCCGGAAGAACGCTTTGCAGTCGGCATGAAACTTGGTCTTTTCAAGAAAGACGCCAAAAAGCCGATCATGGTGACAATCGCCAGCCACCGTCGGCATAAGAATTTTGAATTGCTGACATTTGAAGGCTACCCATTCATCCAGGATGTCGAAGAATTCAAGGATTCATATCTGCGGATCGCTGAACACGACCTGACAGAACTGGAAGAAGGCGCATTCTACCATCACGAGATCTTAGGCTGCACCGTGTTCACGGAAGAAGGCCGCGAAATCGGAAAGATCACTGAAATCCTGGAGACTGGCGCAAACGATGTCTGGGAAATCACTCCTGAAGCAGGCAAAAAACATTATATTCCATATATCGAAGATGTCGTAAAGGACATCGATGTCGAGGAGAAGAAAGTGACGATTGAAGTAATGGAAGGTTTGTTGAACGAATGAAGATAAATGTTCTTTCATTATTTCCGCCGATGTTCGAAGGTGTGTTCAATCAGTCGATGATGAAAAAAGCCCAGGAAAAAGGGGCGGTCTCTTTTGCTGTTTCAGATTTCCGGGATTACGCCGACAACAAACGCCAGGTGGACGATTATCCGTTTGGCGGCGGTGCTGGGATGGTATTGAAGCCGGAGCCGGTATTCAATGCCGTAGAGGCGCTGACAGGCGACAGCAAACCGCGTGTCATCCTGATGTGTCCACAGGGGGAGCGCTTTACCCAGAAAAAAGCGGAAGAGCTCGCAAAAGAAGAGGAATTGATTTTCATCTGCGGCCATTATGAAGGCTACGACGAGCGGATCCGGGAGCATCTGGTGACGGATGAGATTTCAATCGGTGATTTTGTGTTGACCGGCGGAGAACTTGCGGCGATGACGGTCATCGACAGTGTCGTCCGTTTGCTTCCAGGAGTTCTCGGCAATGCGGATTCACCGATGAAGGATTCCTTCTCGACCGGTTTCCTTGAACATCCGCAATACACGCGTCCTGCCGATTACCGGGGATGGAAAGTTCCGGATGTGCTGACGTCAGGCAATCATGCACGGGTCGATCAGTGGCGGGAAGAACAAACGCTGAAACGGACACTTGAACGCCGTCCGGATATGCTTGAAAAGGTTGAATTGACAGCAGCTCAGCAGAAGATTCTGGACGGCTTGAAAAATACTGATTAAATGAAGATTAACTCTTGCATCTGAAGGCGCACAGTGATAACATGGAGTCTGTACTTTTATGTGAAGTACAGGATCACGGTGTTCCGCTGCGGCGAAAGATTGACTGCAAGAGCATCTGTAGAAGGAGAGAAAACCATGCAAAACATTATTACAGAAATCACAAAAGAACAGCTTCGTACGGATCTCCCAGATTTCCGTCCTGGAGACACTGTCCGCGTCCACGTTAAAGTTGTCGAGGGTACACGCGAACGTATTCAGGTATACGAAGGAGTTGTAATTGGCCGTCGCGGAGGCGGGATCAGTGAATCATTCACTGTCCGCAAAATCTCTTACGGTGTTGGTGTTGAACGTACATTCCCTGTACACACGCCAAAAATTGCTCAACTTGAAGTTACCCGCCGCGGTAAAGTTCGTCGTGCGAAACTGTACTACTTGCGTAACCTTCGCGGTAAAGCAGCACGCATCAAAGAAATCCGATAAGATTGCATTGCAGAAAGAGGGCGTCCGCGCCCTCTTTCTTTTTTGCTTAAATCGCTGTATCCTTGTACAATTAAAGCACAATGCATAGGGAGGAACGCGCATGGAAACTGAAGTGAAAAAGAAAAATGAAGTATGGGAATGGTCAAAGGCCTTATTGATTGCATTCGGTTTGGCGGCAATCATCCGGATCTTCCTGTTCACGCCAATCGTGGTTGACGGGGAATCCATGATGCCGACACTTGAACACGGTGATCGAATGATCGTCAACAAGATCGGCTATAATATAGGTCAGCCTGAACGGTTTGATATCATCGTTTTTCATGCGCCTGAAGAGAAAGATTACATCAAGCGGATCATCGGCTTGCCGGGAGATCACATCGCTTATGAAAACGATCAATTATATGTCAATGGTGAACCGGTCGATGAACCGTATCTTGACGAATACAAAAAAGAAGCATCCGGTTTGTTGACGGAAGATTTCACGTTGGAAGAAAAAATCAACGCAGGCACTGTGCCTGAAGGAACAGTCTTCGTTATGGGAGATAACCGCAGAGCAAGTAAGGACAGCCGCATAATCGGAGTTATTCCCATGGAAGAAGTGGTCGGCAGTACGAATTTCGTGTTCTGGCCATTCAGAGAAGCGGGAATGGTTAAGTAAGGGAGAGGTTTTATGACGATTCAATGGTTCCCGGGACATATGGCAAAAGCCCGGAGAGAAGTAACTGAGAAATTGAAGCTGGTCGATATCATTTTTGAATTGGTTGATGCCAGACTTCCACTATCGTCACGCAATCCGATGATCGACCAGGTGATTCAGCAGAAGCCGAGGTTGATCATTTTGAATAAGATGGATATGGCAGATGATGTTGAAACGAAAAAATGGATCCGCTATTTTGAAGAGCAGGGGACGCGGGCAGTGGCGATCAATTCCCTTGAAGGCAGAGGTCTTCAATTGGTGACGAAAGCATCCAAGGAAATCCTGGCTGAAAAATGGGATCGCATGATTTCAAAAGGCATCAAACCCAGGGCGATCCGTGCGATGATCGTCGGCATTCCAAACGTCGGGAAGTCGACATTGATCAATCGGCTGTCCAAAAAAAGCCTGGCGAAAACAGGGAATATGCCTGGTGTGACAAAAGCGCAGCAATGGATCAAGGTCGGCAAGGAGATTGAATTGCTCGATACTCCCGGGATTTTATGGCCAAAATTCGAAGACCCGGAAACCGGTTTTAAATTGGCGGTTACGGGAGCGATCAAGGATTCTGTGATCCAGATGCAAGAGCTGGCGATCTATGCGCTTAAATTCCTTCAGGAGCGTTATCCTGAGCGTTTACAGGAACGCTACGGCATCGATCAGGTGGATGAAGAAATCGTGAATACGTTCAACCATATCGCCAAGAAGCGTTATTTTATAGCCGCCGACGGAGAAGTCGATTACGAAATGACAGCTGAAGCGATTGTCCGTGACATCCGGAATCAGTATCTCGGCAAAGTGACATTCGACTATAAAGATGAAATGATTGTCGATGAGGAAGAGTGAACACGTCAAAACAAAAGGCTGATCCGCATTCGGGACAGCCTTTTTTCTTTACATAAAAAAAGGGAAACGGCAAGGAGCAGAACGATGGAAAAAATTACAGCGATACGCGAGAAATTGAGCGGCACAGATTCCTGGGAGCCCTGGATGGACGATTTAGAGCAGGATGAGCGGAAAGCGGTGCAAAAATTACTGGGTTCATGGAAACGGAAGCAGGCACAGCGTGAACAATTACTTGAGGCCCATAACGGGAAACGGCAATTCGATGCTTCTTTCAAGCGGCAGAAAACTTGTCTTGTCGCAGGAATTGATGAAGCAGGAAGAGGGCCGCTTGCAGGTCCGGTCGTGACGGCAGCTGTCATTTTGCCGGACGATTGTCCGACGCTGATCGGTCTTGATGATTCCAAAAAAATCTCCAAAGTGAAAAGAGATGCACTGGCTGAAGAGATCAGACGGATTGCTGTCAGTTACGCCGTGCATATCCAGCCGCCTGAAGAAATCGACCGCCTGAATATTTACCAGGCGACTAAAATCTCAATGGCGCAGGCGGCACTTGCCCTCGATCCAGCGCCGGATATTTTGCTGGCGGATGCCATGCAGCTGGATACGGGGATTCCGTGTGAATCCATCATCAAAGGAGATGCGAAGAGCCTGGCGATCGCTGCAGCGTCCATCCTCGCCAAAACCGGCCGGGATGCCATCATGGATGCGTATGCCGCGGACTATCCCGAATTCGGATTTGATCAGCACGCGGGCTACGGCACAAAGCAGCATATCGAAGCACTGAATAAATATGGCCCGACACCGATCCACCGGCGGACATTTGAACCCATTAAAGGCATATTCGCAGAGATGGAACAGCTGAAAGCAAATTGCTAAGCGACTGAATATTTCAAGTATTCATAAGCGTGGCTGTATACTGTGGACATTTTGTGGCAACTTTATTACAATGGTAGAGGCAATAAAATTACGAGATAGATGTTTGATTGGAGGATGACAGATGAATATCCATGAATATCAGGGAAAACAAGTCCTGAAACAATATGGCGTATCGGTTCCGGAAGGCCACGTTGCTTTTTCTCCTGAAGAAGCAGTTAAAGCGGCAAAAGAACTTGGTACGGATGTTGTCGTAGTGAAAGCTCAAATCCACGCAGGTGGACGAGGCAAGGCAGGCGGCGTCAAGCTGGCTAAGAACTTGGACGAAGTGCGCGAATATGCCAAAGAACTTCTTGGCAAAGTGCTTGTCACTCACCAAACAGGTCCCGAAGGCAAAGAAGTTAAACGCCTTTACATCGAAGCGGGCAGCAACATCGAAAAAGAGTATTACCTTGGATTGGTCCTTGACCGTGAAACTTCACGCGTCACATTGATGGGCTCTGAAGAAGGCGGTATGGATATCGAGGAAGTTGCAGCCAACACACCTGAGCGAATCTTCTATGAAGAAATCGATCCGGTTGCAGGCTTGACTGGTTTCCAGGCTCGCCGTATGGCATTCAACATGAACATCCCGGCTAAGCTTGTAAACAAAGCAGCCAAATTGATGCTTGGCCTTTACCAGGCTTACGTCGAAAAAGACGCAGCAATCGTCGAGATCAACCCGTTGGTTGTCACTGGCGATGGCCAAGTCGTAGCATTGGATGCGAAATTCAACTTCGATGCCAACGCTCTTGGACGTCATCCTGACATTATGGAAATGCGTGATTACGATGAAGAAGATGCCAAAGAAATCGAAGCTTCCAAGTATGACTTGAGCTATATTTCATTGGACGGAAACATCGGCTGTATGGTTAACGGTGCCGGCCTTGCTATGGCAACAATGGATACGATCAACTATTACGGCGGCTCACCCGCTAACTTCCTTGACGTTGGGGGCGGTGCCACTGCTGAGAAAGTAACGGAAGCCTTCAAGATCATTCTTTCTGATAAGAATGTAAAAGGGATCTTCGTTAACATTTTCGGCGGTATCATGAAGTGTGACATCATTGCGGAAGGCGTTATCCAAGCTGCGAAAGAAGTCAGCCTGGAAGTGCCATTGGTAGTCCGTCTTGAAGGAACAAACGTGGAACTGGGCAAAAAACTGCTGAACGAATCAGGTCTGAACATCGTAGCTGCAGGCACTATGGCTGACGGCGCGAAACAGATTGTAGAACTTGTAGGCTAAAGAAGGGCAGGGACAAAAATGAGTGTATACATTAATAAAGACACAAAAGTGCTTGTACAGGGAATTACAGGGTCAACTGCCCTTTTCCATACAAAGCAGATGCTTGAATACGGAACGAAAATCGTTGCGGGTGTAACACCAGGCAAAGGCGGAACTGAAGTTGAAGGCGTACCTGTTTTCAATACAGTTGAAGATGCCGTAAAAGCTACAGGTGCCAATGTATCTGTAATTTATGTGCCGGCTCCTTTTGCTGCTGACGCAATTCTTGAAGCAGTGGAAGCTGAATTGGACATGGCGATCTGCATCACTGAGCATATCCCGGTACTTGATATGGTGAAAGTGAAGCGCTACATGGAAGGCAAGAAAACACGTCTTGTCGGACCAAACTGCCCGGGTGTCATCACTCCGGACGAATGTAAAATCGGCATCATGCCTGGATACATTCACAAAAAAGGACATGTCGGTGTTGTATCCCGCTCTGGTACATTGACGTACGAAGCGACTCACCAATTGTCTGAAGAAGGAATCGGCCAGTCGACGGCTGTCGGAATCGGCGGAGACCCTGTAAACGGCACGAACTTCATCGATGTATTGAAAGCTTTCAATGAAGATGAAGATACGTATGCTGTTGTTATGATCGGTGAAATCGGCGGAACGGCTGAAGAAGAAGCTGCTGAATGGGTGAAAGCGAACATGACTAAACCTGTTGTCGGCTTCATCGGCGGACAGACTGCTCCAGAAGGAAAACGTATGGGCCATGCCGGTGCGATCATTTCCGGAGGTAAGGGAACTGCTGCAGACAAGATTAAAGCGATGAACGAAGCTGGAATCGAAGTTGCAGACACACCTTCAGTTATCGGCGAGACTTTGATCAAAGTCATCAAAGAAAAAGGTCTATATGACGCTTGTAAGACTCATTAATAGATCGAAACGCGGAACCTTTACTGGTTCCGCTTTTTTTGGTTTCACCGATCCGATCCACCGAATGCATCCAATTATCTGAAAACAATCATTTACACCAACTTCCACTAAGGCTACTATAAGAAGTAAGTCGCAGTTCATCCTTGTCAGGCATCCACAAAGAATGGAGGAACTTCATGGACAAAATGTTTGAACACCGATTGCTGGCGCTTCATTATATTTATCCGAAACCGCTCAATCGCATCCGTTTGCTGATGGGCGATGACCCAAACCTGGAGAAGCTGGAACACAGGCCGGCCTGGGAAATAAGCCAATTGCTCGGTGTTATGCCGGAGGCGGCGATTGCCTTAAGGAATGCTTACCGAAAATCTCTCAACACCCCGTATGCTGAAACTTATGAGAAGCATAAGATACTCCCCATATCTTATAACCATCCCAATTATCCACAAAGTCTATTCCATTTGATCGATCCGCCTGCCGTATTGTATGCGAGAGGCAATACCGGCTATCTACTCACTGAAGACCGAATCGGCATAATCGGCGCAAGACAGGCATCCCACTATTCGCAGACGTCGATGCATAAGATCGTTCCGCAGCTTGTGTCAGCCGGCTTCATCATTGTCAGCGGCCTTGCAAAAGGAGCCGATGCCATGGCCCACCAAAAAGCGATTGACTGCGGCGGCAAGACGATTGCGGTGACTGGGAGCGGCTTTTTGCATCCCTATCCGAAAGAGAACAGGGAATTGAATAATATAATAGAAGAAACTCAACTCGTCATTACCGAATATCCCCCATATATGCATCCGAAAAAATGGCATTTTCCGATGCGGAACCGCATTATCAGCGGGCTGGTCAAAGGGATTGTGGTAACAGAGGCGAAAGTGAAAAGCGGCACCCTCAGTACGATTGAACACGCCCTCGAGCACGGCAGGGATATATTTGCAGTCCCCGGCAATATCGGTGCGGAATTGTCGGAAGGGCCGCATAAATTGATTGCAGATGGGGCAAAACCGGTTTGGAACGGGCTTCAAATAGTAGAGGAATACCGTCAGTTTCAGGCCGGAAATCATGCATTAAAATGAAAAGCCTTGCATTCATTCTGAAACTGTTATACATTTTGCACAGGTATTTCTTATTTATACAAAGTGTAAAAGTTTAAGAAACCTCTATGAGGAGGAGTAGTTATGTCGGATTTTTTAGTGATTGTGGAGTCGCCCGCAAAGGCGAAGACAATCGAACGGTATTTGGGAAAAAAGTATAAAGTCCGCGCATCTTTAGGACATTTACGAGATTTACCCCGCAGCCAAATGGGCGTGGACGTTGAAAATAATTTTGAACCCCGTTATATCACCATCCGTGGTAAGGGGCCGATTCTCCAGGATTTGAAAAAAGAAGCGAAAAAAGCGAAAAAAGTCTATCTCGCGGCTGACCCCGACAGAGAAGGGGAAGCAATCGCCTGGCATTTGGCGCATGCACTTGGCGTCGATGTGGAATCGGATTGCCGCGTCGTCTTCAACGAAATTACGAAAGATGCCATAAAGGAATCGTTCAAGCAGCCACGTAAAATCGATATGGATTTAGTGGATGCCCAACAGGCGCGCCGTATTTTGGATCGACTTGTGGGGTACAGCATCAGTCCGTTATTATGGAAAAAAGTAAAAAAAGGTTTATCCGCAGGCAGGGTGCAGTCTGTTGCACTGCGGCTTGTCATTGACCGTGAAAATGAAATAAAGGCTTTTGAGCCGGAAGAGTACTGGTCGATTACCGGTGAATTCGAAAAAGCGAAAAAGAAATTCGAAGCACAGTTCTACGGCAACGCAGATGAAAAGATGAAGTTGGCAAACGAAGAGGATGTCAAAGCGGTCATGTCTGCGATGAAAGGGAAAACCTTCAACGTCAACCGCGTTGTAAAGAAAGAGCGGAAGAGAAATCCTTCCCCTTCTTTTACTACATCCTCACTGCAGCAGGAAGCAGCCCGCAAATTGAATTTCCGGGCCAAGAAGACAATGATGCTTGCACAGCAGCTTTATGAAGGTATTTCAGTGGGTAAAGAAGGCATCACCGGTTTGATCACGTATATGCGTACCGATTCGACCCGCATTTCCGATACGGCAAAACAGGATGCTATAAAATTCATCGAAGAAAAATATGGTTCCGACTTTGTCACGAAAACGGCAGGTGCCAAACAATCAGCCAAATCGCAGGATGCGCACGAAGCGGTCCGTCCGACGAGCGTCTTGCGCACACCGGAATCATTGAAGAGTATTCTATCCCGTGATCTGTACCGTTTGTATAAGTTGATCTGGGACCGGTTCGTAGCGAGCCAGATGAGTCCTGCCGTATTGGATACGGTAATGGCTGAGTTGCAGAACGGCAAAGCGGTCTTCCGTGCAAATGGCTCCCAAGTGAAATTCCCGGGATTCATGAAAGTGTATGTGGAAGGCACGGATGATAAAACGGAAGACAAAGACAATATCCTGCCGGAAATGGCAGAAGGGGATAAAGTCAAAGCGGTTGCCATTGAACCGAAACAGCATTTTACGCAGCCGCCGCCGCGATTTACGGAAGCGCGTCTCGTAAGAACATTGGAAGAACTGGGAATAGGCCGTCCGTCAACATATGCCCCGACGCTGGATACGATCCAAAAACGCGGGTATGTGACGTTGGATGCGAAACGGTTCATTCCTACTGAACTGGGGGAAATCGTCCACAGTTTAGTACTTGAATTTTTCCCGGATATCATCAATATCGAATTTACAGCCAAAATGGAACATGATCTTGATAGTGTGGAAGACGGGGATGTGGAATGGAAGAAAATCATCGCTGAATTCTTCGCGGGTTTTGAAAAAGATGTTCAGGTAGCGGAAGAGGAAATGGAGAAAGTCCAAATCAAAGATGAACCCGCAGGGGAAGATTGCGAATTATGCGGTTCGCCGATGGTCTTCAAGCTTGGCCGGTACGGCAAGTTCATGGCCTGCAGCAATTTCCCGGATTGCCGGAATACTAAAGCCATCGTCAAGCATACGGGTGTGAAGTGCCCAACTTGTAAAGAAGGCGAAATCGTCGAACGCAAGAGCAAGAAAAAACGGATTTTCTACGGATGTGAACGATATCCGGAATGTGAATTCGTATCATGGGACAAGCCGATCGAACGGCCATGTCCGAAATGCAGCAGTTTGCTGGTAGAGAAAAAAGTCAAAAAAGGTGTTCAGATCGATTGTGTAAATTGTGATTACCAGGAAGAAGTACAATAATTATCAGAGGTGTTCAACTATGACAAAAACAGTAAACGTAATCGGAGCAGGACTCGCTGGAAGTGAAGCTGCTTGGCAAATCGCCAAACGGGGAGTGAACGTCCGTTTGTATGAAATGCGTCCGGTGAAACAGACGCCGGCCCACCACACAGACAAATTCGCTGAACTTGTATGCAGCAACTCGCTGCGTGCGAATTCGTTGACGAATGCAGTGGGTGTCATCAAAGAGGAAATGCGGATGATGGATTCGGTCATCATCGAATCCGCTGACCGTGCATCAGTGCCGGCTGGCGGCGCACTTGCGGTGGACCGCCATGAATTTGCTGGTGCAGTTACGGAGAAAGTCCGCAATCATCCGCTGGTTGAAGTGATCAATGAAGAAGTGACTGAAATTCCGGAAGGCATTACCATCATCGCGACGGGCCCGTTGACTTCCCCGGCTCTGGCTGAGAAAGTCCGCGAATTGACGGGTGAAGAATATCTTTATTTCTACGATGCAGCAGCGCCGATCGTTGAAAAAGACAGCATCGACATGGATAAAGTCTACTTGAAATCGCGTTATGACAAAGGTGAGGCAGCATACTTGAACTGCCCGATGACGGAAGAAGAGTTCAAACGCTTCCACACAGCATTGGTCGAAGCTGAAGTTGTGCCGTTGAAAGAGTTTGAAAAAGAGATTTATTTTGAGGGCTGTATGCCGGTTGAAGTGATGGCGGCAAGAGGCGAGAAGACTTTGACTTTCGGACCGATGAAACCGGTTGGCCTGGAAAATCCGAAAACGGGAGAACGGCCATATGCGGTTGTCCAGCTTCGCCAGGACGATGCAGCAGGAACGCTTTATAATATTGTCGGATTCCAGACACACCTGAAATGGGGACCGCAAAAAGAAGTACTGAAGCTGATCCCGGGTCTCGAGAATGTCGAAATCGTACGTTACGGCGTCATGCACCGCAATACATTCATCAATTCGCCGCGCGTGCTGAAACCGACTTATCAGCTGAAAGCCAATCCGAATATTTTCTTCGCTGGCCAGATGACAGGAGTCGAAGGCTACGTGGAATCAGCAGGAAGCGGGCTTCTTGCTGGAGTCAATGCTGCGAAACTTGCTCTTGGTGAAGAACTTGTCATCTTCCCGGCTGAAACTGCGCTCGGCAGCATGGCGCGTTATATTACGGAAGCCGACGGTGAGAACTTCCAGCCGATGAACATTAATTTCGGGCTGTTCCCGGACCTTGGCGAACGCATCCGTTCAAAAGCGGAACGTGCAGAAAAACATGCAGACCGTGCACTCGAATCAATCCGCAATTACATGAATACCGTAACGGTTTAATTGATAAAAGCCTCTAAATTTTGCTATAATTTAGGGATTGAATGAAAAAGCATTGATATATAAGGCTTTGTGATGAAATATTTAAGTTTTTGCCCACGAAATGCCCACGAAAGACAGAAAACCCGCTAAGGAGTATATATCCTCGGCGGGTTTTTTCTATTCAACCATCGTATTATATCCTTCTGAAAGCCGGCTCATAAATGCGTTGATCTTGGCCATGTTCATTTGCTCGGACCGTTTCGACATGTGGCCATAGCTGTCCAAGAGAACTTTCTTATTCTTATCTCCCATACGAGCAGAGATGAAGTTGATATCCGATACGTCCGATTCCCACATAAGTGTTTCGTGCGTATGTCGGAACATGTGCGGGTGGACGTGAGGGAAGTCATGACGAGCGCATAAGTTCTCCAGCGCGTCAGCATAGTTCAGCGGCTTCACGAAATGGCCCATGCCGTCAATGAACAGATAATCACTTTTGGCATACGGATGCTTCAGCAAATACTTTTTCCGATACAGCAGCCATTCTTTCATCATCTGGGTAGTGACTGGATCGATTCCGATGATCCGCTCGCCGCTTTGACCGGTTTTGGTGGTCTTTTTAATGATATAACCATCATCCCCGCGAATAACTGTCTTGTGAATGTGCAGAGTGCCAATTTCAGCGCCTAAAACGTCGTCTGTGCTTGTTTGGAAGTCTTTGATTCCCAAAGCACACAATTCCCCTATACGAGCGCCAGAAGCCACCAGAAGGGGCGTCAGATAGAAATAGTGAGGATGCTTTTCCATCCAGTCCTGTTTGAGCAACTGGAATAACTGCATGTACTCTTCCACTTCAAGCGTTTTCTTCTTCCTGGCAGTTTGTTTAACGGTCCGTGGGTAGGTGATCCGCTTCACCGGGTTCTTATAAATAATATCTTCCTGAATGGCTTCTTCAAATGCTTCGCCTATTGTGGAGTTCATCGTCTGGAGAGTTCGCTTGGAGTAATTAGGCGCAATATTATTGATGAATTGCTGATACATCGGTTTCGTCAGTTTTTCCATTGGTACGGATCCAAGCTTGTTTATAACCCGGTTCAAGTGATTCCGGATATTCCGGGCAGTGCCGGCCGAAACGTTTTCCTTCTTATAGACGGTGTACCACCATTCCAGGAAGTCAGAGACGGTCAGCTGAGCGTTTGTAATATCCACGCCGCGGATCAGCAGGCGTTCTTCTTCAATGGCCGCCTTATGTGCTGCAGCTTCGTTTTTAAATCCGCCTTTTGAACGTTCTACCCATTCACCGGATGCCGGATGCTTATAGCGTATGCGGTATTCCCACTTTTGCCCGCGTTTTCGGTATGTGGCCATTGGTTAGATCACTCCTTTTTTTCATCAGTTTTAACAGCGCCAGGGATTTGAAAGTTTTCATCTATTATAATTTTTATTAGATGGCGGTTATCCTCTTCGTCGTCATTGCTTAATTTACGAATAAGATAGTTTTCAATTAAACTTTTTATTTTGTCTCGATCAATTTCGTCCAAAGTTATTGTCTTATATGTCTTGAGATTGCTTTCATCATTTAAATGGAAGTAAATATCATTTACAAGGGATTCAATAGTGTTGTTTATAGAAGTTAAATTTTCTTCTTCATCAGAACTACGGTTAAAACCAAAAGCTTCCATTAAAGAATCCACTTCAATTATGCCGGCCTTCTCCATCAAATCTTTATAACTCGTATTTAATCCATTCGCCAACTTCTGAATAGTATCAGTTTTGGGATTTTGCTGGGATCCTTTTTCTAATTGGGAAATGTAGGATTGTGAAATGCCTGAACGCCTTTCAAGTTCTCTCATAGAAAGTCCTTTTTCAGTTCTGATTTTCTTGATGTATTCGCCGAATTTCATATTTTTATCTCCTTCCTCTATACTAATTGTTCTAATTGTATCATTTTTGATAACTAAAGTAAATTTATTAATAGATTTCAATATATTTTGATTGTATTAGTTATCAATATGTGATAGGATAAATTCAAGGTTGATATTAAATAGTCGAAAAGAGGTGAGGGAATGATAAAGCTTGAATTTAAAAATGCTGATGAAACAAAGGTTTTGATTGGGAAGAAAGGTAAGAGTTTAAGGTCTTTTTCCCGTCAAATAGGCGTTTCTCAACCTTATCTGTCACAGGTATTAAATTTAAAAAACAATCCTTCTGCTACTGTAGCCAAGAAAATCGCTGAAGGATTAGATTTAGAAATTGAAGATATTTTTTTTATAAAAATTGATAATAAAAGTTATCAAAAGGGGGTGGCAGCCAAATGATCCAGGTGCAGATTGATGAATCGCAATTGAAAGCCCTCTATCTGGAGCAATTGGATAAACGCATGAAAGAAATTGAAGGCGAAGTGTTTTTCATGTCCAGTAAAGAGCTATGTCGCTTTGTGGGAATGTCTTGGCCATTGGTAAGCGCGCACTTGATTAGTGATTACGATTTCCCGAAAATTCGGATGGGCAATAAGTGGCTTTTCCCGAAAAGAGAAGTTGCGGAGTATATGCAGAAATATTACGAAGCAGTCCGGGATAACGGCGGGGATATTAAAACTTATAAGAAGAAGGGCGGTTAAGTTATGAAAGCACTCAACAATTACTTTTTCGGTGAAGATACTATCAGTTTCTCGGATGCAGCTTACTTTTATGGAACGTATGCAGCAACAGCAGCCATTGCGATCTACACGATGTTTTCAATCTATTAAAGGGAGGTTCGTCCAATGGAATCATTCGAAGATAGAAGAAAGTTGCAAAACCTTATGAATAACGTTCAACTCGCGCTAATGGGCGGACAGGACATTTTTGACGAAGATTATTTCGAAGATGTAAAAAAACGCGCTGCTAAGGCGGAAAAGGCTTTGAAGGAATTACAAAACTTTATTGAAAAGGGAGAGAAATGAAATGACAATCAAAAATTTTGAATTTAACAATGAAGCAACTGGAATGCTATACAATGCTTTGGATCTCGACGGGAATATGGGCTCAATTAATTTGCGTGTGGAGGTTTTGCAAGATATCTCCGTGAAAATGAAACATCTGCAAGAAGATATGGATCAATCTGTACATGAAGGGAATCAAAAATTCACTTTTACAGAACATCATCGCGAAGTCCGTATCTTGGCTGAACTTTTGTTTTACACCGTAAATGAACTTACGAAAAACAACAAAGAAGCCCGTACTACCGCTGATTCTATAATTGCTAAAGCAAAAGCAATGAATGGTGGTTCGGGGAAATAAAAAACCACCACTCGGCAAAGTGATGGCAGTTAGAAAACTCTCAAATATTTAACTTTTATGCAACTAGCAAAGGCGGTGAAGAACAACCTATGACAATTACGTCTGATGGCTCAAGTGTATCAAAAAATAATACTACTGACAATAGCCTGGACCGTACAAAAATGTTACGTGCAGCACTGGCTTATGCCCAACGTCTGAACTGGAAAGTGTTTCCGGTCCACTATATCGAAAATGGGCGGTGTAGTTGCGGGAAGTCAAAATGCACAAACCCCGGTAAGCATCCCCAATGGGCGGCCGGATTAATCGAAGATGGAGTTAAATCGGCTACGTCTGAGGAAAAGAAAATCCGTCAATTTTGGGGGAAGTGGCCGAAAGCGTCTATCGGCATTGCAACCGGATCAGCAAGTGGAATATGGGTTCTAGATGTAGATTTGAAAGACAATGGCCCAGATTCACTGGAGGAACTAATTAATTCATACGGTGAACTTCCCGAAACAGTCGAAGCTATAACCGGCGGAGGCGGCACCCATTATTTTTTCAAACACGTACCCGGCATTCAGAATCAAACCAGTCAGATAGGTAAAGGCTTAGATGTGAGGGGTGAAGGTGGCTATGTTCTCGGGTCACCATCTGGACATATCAGTGGTAAAAACTATGAATGGGAATTGAGTGGACATCCTTTAGAAAAAAGCGTCCAGGAAGCTCCAGAATGGCTGATTGCACTTATCCGAACGAATAGCGGCAGTAAGCCGACAGCCAAGCCAGTGAGCCACTGGACAACGATTTTGCAGGGTGTAGGCAATGGACAGCGGAACCATTCAGCGGCTTCATTAACTGGCTATCTTCTGCGCAAAGGATTAGATCCGGAAATTGCTTTTCTGCTGATTAATGGCTGGAACCGGGGGATGAATAACCCACCGATGGACGATGCGGAACTGGCGAGAACATTCATCAGCATATTGAATAAAGAAATTAAGCGGTCGGAGGTGATAAGAATTGAATATGACTGAGGTTAAAAGCGAAAACATCGAAGAAGTGAAAAAGCCATTTATTTCAATAGAAGTCCAAGAAGCAATTAATCAAATGAGAGAGCAAAAGGGCGACTTATTCGGAATTGAAGAGGTGACCGGCGGTTCGATAATCCCGAAACCTTTCTTTAATAAAAATGGCAGCCTGTTCAGGATTCAGGAAAAGAAAAAAGAAGGTGTGGTAGTCGAAACGCTTGAGATTTTCGTTTGCCGGAACTTCCCAGTAATTACGCGAAAGCTGTCCAATGTCGAACGGTCTGAAGTGTTTTATGAAGTCTATTGGCGGTCAGATCAACGGGAGTTTCGGGAGGTTGTGCCAGCCATTGGTATATCGACCAAAAGTGAACTCCTGAAACTGGCAGATAAAAACTTGGCTGTCACTGACAGGAACGCCAAAGATTTAATTTTCTACTTCGAGCGTTACATTGCAGAAAATCACATACCTTATCATCATGCAGTTGACCGCATGGGGCACATAAAGACCGCGTTCATTCATCCGCTGATGTCGGATAATGTGGAGATTATGCCGCCGGATATAGGCGAAAAGCAGACATTGGAAGCCTTTCAATCCCAAGGCACACAAGAAGAATGGCTGCGGAACGTGCTTTACAAAGTGAAAGACCGTCCGAAAGTCTTGGCTATCCTGTTATCAAGCTTTACATCAGTCATACTCAAAGATTTGCGCTTGTCTCCCTTCATCGTTGACCTGTCTGGCGTGACTAGTAGAGGGAAGACCACCGCTTTACATGTAGCAGCGAGCGTGTGGGGCACTTCCCATCTAATTAATGAATGGAATGCCACCAAAGTATCCATTGAACGAAAATCAGCGTTCCTGAACAGTTTCCCGGCATTCTATGACGACAGTATGAAGGCTCAGGAATATCAGCTTCAGCAGATTGTCTATAACTATAGTGGTGGACGTTCAAAAGGGCGCGGAAGCATTAAGGGGAGCCAGATGGAATATACCTGGAACAATCTATTGATTTCCACCGGTGAAAATTCGCTTGTTGAATACGCTAGGCAAGCAGGAGGTGCAGCGGCTCGGATTCTCCCTTTAACCGGACTTCCGTTCGAAGGTGTAGATCATAAATTCTTCAACGAGCTTTATCAGTCGGTGGATAAATACCATGGCCGGATCGGCATTGACTTTCTGGAGCAATGGAAAGAAAAGAAAGCGGATTATATCGGATTGTATGCGCAGTACAATGACCAGTTTCAAAAACTTTCAGCCGGAAATGATGTGCTTGGGAGAATCGCCAGACATTATGCAGCAATCGTTTTTACCGCCCATCTTTTGAAAGAGTTCTTTCAGGCAAGCATTAATATTCAGTTATTAGTTGACCTGTTCGAAGATGTGAAGCTTGAAAACAAGTCTACCGACAAGCCAAAGCAGTTACTGGAGCAGATTCTTTCGGATCTTGATTCGGATAGAGGTTCAATCTACTACAACTATTATCCAGAGCGTAGAGAGATAAAAGCTATTTACCACAAAGACACGCTCTATATCCAGCCATCTTATCTTTCTGAAATGCTTGGCGCGGATATGTGGACAATCCGGAAAGAATGGATGCGCCGGGGTATGACATCCATATTTCAGCACAATGGCAGCGAAGTTGATTATAAGCAGATTCGGCACAATGGCGATAGATTTAAAGTTGTAGCATTCAACTCCCATACTCTTCAAGAGTTAGGTTTCAATTTTGAACGGGACCCAGTAGATATAAAAGGCTTATAAGAATTAGTCACCAAGCTGTCACCAAATATGGACCACATTTTCAGCAGATTTGGTGACAGAAGAAAGCAGTATTTACAAGGGTTTGAACAACAAAGTCACCAAGAGTCACCAAGAGTCACCAAATATATATACTATCTTGTGGAACTGTTCATTACCTTCAACAGCGGGTTATTTCAAATAAAAAGAGTCCTATAAAAAAACTTGGTGACTTTGGTGACTTATGGTGACAATCCCTTTAAAACATTGTCGTACTGCAGTTCTTCTTATGGTGAATATGAAGAAAGCATGGTGACAGCGTGGTGACACTTGGTGACTAATTGGCGAAAAAACAGAAATATCTTCTAGTATTTACCAAATATTACTTTAAAGGAGGAACCAAAATGGTCCTAGCAAAAGAAAATCCAAGAAAGCTCAAAATCAATCAGCCGGTTGATTACGAAGATATGCTTCTCTTCGAAAAACTAATATTGAATGCTTGGATTGTAAATCACATCGAGCCTTATAAGATTAAGTCCTTTAACGGGCCGACGTCCTATCGGTTGAAGCACCAGTTCGAGTATTCAAAAGACGGTTTCTATATTACAAATGGCCAGATGAAAGGAGCATTACTCGCTGCGGGCTTCAGACCGAAAGATGAAAATGATTTAAATTGGACGTTTGCTTTGTCTAAAAAATTACAAGATGTAGACTTTGCAAAACTTCCGGGGTGGTGATCCGCATGACCGATACCAAAACACTCAACCGATGCCAAGTAAAAATAGCCCATGTCCTCAATAATCTGGACCGCAATGAGAAACGGTTTAAAGCGTTCTGCAATTTTTATGCTTATGGTCCAGGCACTGAAGCAGAACAGGATCAATTGAGAAGAACGATGTACGAATTGCTGCAGCCGATCAAAGATGTGTTTGTCATTAACGCACTCCTGGAAGAGAAAGAACGGAAACAGATGCCGGCTTTTGATAAAGATGATTTATCCAGGAGAAAAGAAGAGGCTTATCGAAATTATGGTAGAGCCATAACGCTACAGCAGTCACACGAAAGGGGAAAACGATGATTGGATACGTGAATGGGCATGACAAAAAAGGAAGAGCCGTGATCAGTTTAACTATACAAGAAAGCTGTACTAGATTTGATCGGCGTGACCATTTATTCGCTGTTGAGGCCGGAAAGACATATACAATCGGCGGAATACCAAAGGGTGTGACTTTCTACGATGGTTTTGGTGAGGAAATTGCCCGTATGACGTTTACCAAGAAAAGCGCTGCTCGAAATTTTATTATTCCGAAAGACTGCAAGAAAATAGGCATTTTATAGAGTAAAGACATGCTCATAAAGGAAGGTGAAAACAATGAAGCCATCAAGAGCCATGACTAACTACATCGAAGAGTTATTATTCAAAATGAATGAGTTCAAGAAGATTGCCAGCGGGGATATCGAACTGACAAGAAAAGACGGAACTGCACTTCAGCAGTTACGGAAGTATGAAAATGCAGCAACTGTTGTTACAGCTGTTCAGGATGTATATGAATCGATGGATGAAGAAAAGCAGGCCTTTGTCCGAAACTACTATTGGAGTTCAGGCAACCAAACTTTGAAGCGTGCGGCTGATCAACTGAACTACAGTGAACGCACAATGAAGCGGTGGAAAGAAGAAGTTGCCACGTTAATCGCTAATCGATTGGGATGGCTCTGATCTCAATGGAGGAAAGGAGGAATGAAGATGGACAATGAAACCCTCAATATTGAAGCCTGGCAATTGAAGTACCTGGCCCAAGCATTAACCCGCGGCAAAAGGCTAGAGGTCCTAAGAGCGAAATTTCATGAAGAACTGTATGAATGTATCTCTTATTCAACAACTAACTTCGACCCGCTGAATCCAAAGGGAATCAAGACAGCAACAGACAGCCAAGCGATACGGATCATTGAAGCGAAGGAACGTTATGACCGAATGATTATGAACGAGTATGACCGACACTTCAGATGGCAACTCCTACTGGACTGGCTGACTGATCACGACAGAACAATTATGGTTCGCTACTTCCAGAAGAAAAAGTTTGTGCGACCGGAGCTGATTGCTTCATTGCTCCATCGGATTTCCAAGCGATTGGCTGAAGAAGAAAGACACATTGAAAAGGTTCGGACAGATCAAGCTAAGGAAGAGTATGCCGAATACGCTAAGGCTACAGCGGAGAAGAGGATGCCTAAACGGAAGTTATCAGTATTCGAAGATGGTAAATGGATTCTGATTGATCCGGATGAATACAATCTGTTGCAGTGGAAGAAACGTCTTGATGCTAAGCAGAAGGATATGCGTGAATACTTCAAAGATAACTTTAATCATCCAGATGCTTTGTGAAAAATATCCGCAGAAGATTTGTGGTTTAT
Source organism: Planococcus beigongshangi (assembly GCF_016820495.1). Classification (GTDB taxonomy): domain Bacteria; phylum Bacillota; class Bacilli; order Bacillales_A; family Planococcaceae; genus Planococcus; species Planococcus beigongshangi. The sequence continues at coordinate 768,094 of NZ_JADHDU010000001.1, forward strand.
ATAAAAAATATTTTCATCCCCCCCAAAAAACATTTTGGCTTTTTAAAAAAATCTAGGGACCGGGCAGGGGCTCGATAAATTGGATTTATGGTCTCTCTCGCGTGAGGGAGGATGTTGGGAATAGTTGGTAATTACTGGTGAGCACGAAATGCTCAAAGCCCTGGTGTATAAGGAATTCGGAGAACGAAACTAAAAATGAAAAGGGGAAATTAAAATGGCAAAAGCAAAGGTAATTGAATCGAATGTTACTAATATTTTTGAAGAAACTATCAAAGCAGTAATGGTGACAAAACGACTGGAAGAGGAAGCGAGAAAAGAAATTCCAGATGATGTGCGGTTAAGAATGGTTCAAGAAGCAAGAAAATTGACGAGAGATATTAAAGAAGACGAGGAATTAGAGGCGGAAGAAGAGCGCTTGAAAAAAAGCTTACGTTTTAGCGCCATTCAAGTTTTCGGAATCCCGGAAGACAAGAGAGCGATGGTTGAGAATAATTATGAGATTGAAAAAGAAAAGGCAAAAGAAGTTTTATATACACAGTATAAAAAACTAGAGGAATTCACAGTTCATCTTAACGAACTAAATTTACTCCTAAATAATGTTGCCCGGTTAGAAGATCAAGCTAGTACAGCTGGGAAAATTGAAGATATACTTGCTGGAAAAGTTAATAAGTTAGCCGGAAGACAAGCATTTCTCCGCCCAGACTTGTCGTTTCTTACTCAAGGCTCAAATGGCAATGCTTTAAGAAAATTAAGTGCTGAAGCTGTAAATGTAAACAAAAAATTATTGTCAAACTTAAAAGGAAAAATTTAATTCATAAAAGAGGAGCTGGAAAAAATGAATTCATATGAAAAAAAGAAAGCACAAATTGAAAAGAAAAAACTTTACAGAAAATATTGGGTGTGGGTATACCCTCAATCAGATGTTGGTGAAGCTGTTTTGACGGCATCCGGATTCTATACGGAATACAATCTTTTCTACCATGATGAATCTGAAACTGAAGAACAACGCTTGATCAATGCGAAAGATGTGGCTCATGCTGCCCTGGCATATAAGCTTGAACGTTTTTCTCATCGGGATGTTTCTACTAAGAAATATAAAATACGGCTTAATGGAAGTACTCGTGGATATGATCGTGATTTAGTTGATGGTATTGATTACGAAATGCGCATAACTGAAGTTCCGATAGAGCATGAACCGGAACTTACATTCGACAATATCAAAACCCTGTAAGAAAGGAGCCTGCTCATGAAAAAGCTCACCATTCGACTGAATATCAGTGGAAAAGAAAAAAGATTCACAGCGCCTAAAATGGTTACTGGCGCCGTATTTCAAAAAACGTTGAAGCTGGAGAAGGACTTCGACAAGAGGCGAGATCCGGAATATTTATTTAATGAATATTATCCTTTCCTCTGTGCAATTTTCGGACACCAGTTTACAGAAGAACAATTAAAAGACGGCTATGATATCCGCGAGATCCTTCCAATGGCATCAAGGGCAATCGATCATGTGATCGAAGAAATGGAATTAAATCCAAAGGGGGAGGTGTTACCGTTTGAAAGACCTTCTGCTAAGAGAAAAGAATATAAACCTTAAACGAATGCGCTGCACTAACTGTGATAAGTTGCTAGGGAAAATAATCGGTACTGCTGAAATCAAATGTCACAAGTGTGGAAAATTAAATATCTTTAAAAACAAATGATAGAGGAATTAAATTTCCTGACAGTTTAGAGACTCCAGAAGTCCTGCCGCCTTATTGTGGCCAGGGCTTCTTTTCTTTCCCCCTGGACAGTAAGGCGAGCCTATAAAGGAGAAGGTGAGAAAATGGCAGAAGGGCCAATACAAGGGTTATCCATCGGACTTGGGCTCGATACGACAGGTCTTGATAAAGGGCTGAAACACGTTAAGCAAAATTTGAAATTGGCATCTTCAGAAATGAAAGCCAATATGTCCGCGTTTGATCACGGAGAAAAGTCTGTGCGGAAATACGAAACGCAATTGACCGGACTCAACAAGAAACTGGAATTGCAAAAAACTGCAACCAATTCAGCCCGCACTGAATATGAGCGTATGGTTGCGCAACACGGAGAAGGTTCCAGACAGGCCGAGCGAGCCGCTATTGCTTACAACAATGAAGTCGCTGCGGTGAATAATCTGGAGCGCCACGTCAACAACCTGACGGATGAATTTCGCCAATTCCAGGTAGAGCAGGAAGCCGCGAACAGTGGGATGGGCCGTTTAGGTGCGTCACTCGACAATGTGGGCGGCAAAGTTTCGGCTATTGGCGGCAAAATGACCAGTGCTGGAAAAGGGTTGTCAGTGGGATTGACCGCACCGATTTTAGCGTTTGGTGCAGCGGGAATTGCGGCATTCAATGAAGTTGATGAGGCAATTGATACAATCATCACCAAAACAGGCGCAACGGGTGAAGCGGCAGAAGGATTCACGGAAAGTTTTAAAACCGTCGCCAAACGCGTGCCGCAGGACCTTCAATCTGTAGGTGAGGCTATCGGGGAAGTCAATACGCAGTTCGGGTTCATGGGTGAGGAGTTGGAAGACGCATCTGAAAGAATGCTGCAGTTTGCGGATATTAACGGAACGGATGTCACCTCTGCCTCTATTGCAGCCAAACAAGCCATTGAAGCGTATGGTTTGGCCAATGAAGATTTAGACGACGTATTAGATGCGGTAACAAAAACGGCACAGGACACAGGCCAATCTGTGGATGATCTCTTCGATAAAACGACAAAAGGCGCTCCGCAAATAAAAGCTCTAGGTTTGGAATTTGCAGAAGGTGCAGCGTTGATCGGTGGATTTGAAAAAGCTGGTGTTGATTCTAGCGCTGCGTTATCGAGTTTGAGCAAAGCACAAGTGATCTTTGCGGAGGACGGTAAAACGCTCGAAGAAGGACTAAATGACACTATGGACGCCATCATGGGCGCTAAAGATGAAACGGAAGCACTCACCATTGCGGCGGAAGTATTCGGTACCAAAGGCGGACCGAGGATGGTCGACGCCATTCAACGCGGAACATTTAATTTAGAAGATTTCGCCGGTGCTGGTGAAAAAGCTGCAGGGGCTGTTGTAAATACGTTTGAAGAAACAGTTGACCCGATTGACCAGGCTGCCATTGCCATGAATAACGCAAAACTGGCTATGGGCGAAGTCGGAGATACGATTCAAGTGGCACTATTACCTTTCATGGAAAAAGCCACAGAAGTGCTGGGAAATGTCGCCGATAAATTCAGCGGGATGAGTCCGGAAGCTAAAAACGCAGCGCTCATGATCGGAGGAATCGCGGCGGCCGCTGGTCCTGTTTTAATGGTTCTCGGTGGTTTAGCGAGTGGGCTCGGTGCAGTCATTACCTTTGTGGGATCTGCGGCAACCGCGGTGAGTATAATGGGTACGGGAGTGGCTGCGGCGACTCCGTTAATCGGTGGGCTGGCCACAGCTTTCACTGTATTGACAGGGCCAGTCGGTTTAGGAATAGCAGCCATAGCCGGAATCACAGCAGCCGGTATCGGTTTGTACAATCATTTCAAGAACGATGCAATCCCAGAGGTTGATCGGTTCGGTGATCAAATTTCCGATACTACAAAAGAAGCGCTCGGTAAATTCTTTGAGTTGTCTGATGGAGTCGGATCCGCACTTACTGAAATGGCCATAACATCCGATGAAATGACAAAAGAAATGGCGGATACACTTTCCGGGAATTTTGCGAGCATGAACGAACAGATTTTAGAAGGTTTGCGAAACAGACATGCAGAAGAAGCGAATCTTTTGAAAGAATCCTTTGCTAATTCATCAGCATTAACAGCAGCGGAAGAGGAAGCCATTTTGAAACGTCAAGGATGGCGGCATGAAATGGAACTGGCTGGACAAGAGGCGAAAGAGGCGCGGGCGCAAGAAATCATCCAGAAAGCCTATGATGAAAAACGCGATACCACTGAAGCGGAAGAAATTGAATTGGAAGCTATCCGTACTTTCATGAACAACAAAGCGGTGGAATCATTATCTGCTAATGAAATGGAATCCAAAATTATTATGCAACGTATGAAGGATACCGCAGGCGCATTATCTGCTCAACAAGCAGCAGAAGTCGTTAAACGGTCTGCTGAGGCTCGTGATGGTGCTGTCAATGAAGCAGAGAAGCAATATGAGGAAACGGTTGCGCAATACATTAACATGCGAGACAACACTGGCGAACTCACAGAAGAACAAGCAACAAAACTTATTGCTGAAGCGAAGAAAACTCGTGATCAGACAGTCGGTCATGCAAAAAACATGCACAAAGAAGTGGTCGGTGAAGCGAAGCTGCAAGCCGAAGGACACATCGGTCACGTTAACTGGGAAACCGGAGAAATTCTTTCCAAGTGGGAAGTTTATAAGAATAACGTCGCTCGGAAATTTAAAGAATCCAATGAAAACAATATGGCTGATTTCAAACGATGGGGCGGCCAATTTTTGGACGCAGTAGAGTCGACGAAGAATAACGCAATTAAAGGCTGGAATAATTATAAGACCGGCATTAATAAAGTATTCCGGCAAGCTGGTCAAGATGGCCTTAATTCTCTCGGGTCCATGGTCAATGGTGTGATAAAGGGAATCAACTGGGTCCTGAGTAAACTGAACGTGAAAACAATCGGTTTCTGGGCAGTTCCGAATATCTTAGGTCAACAAAGTGCTGGCACAAAGTCCGGCGCACCGGTTAAAGCCTATGCGCACGGCACGAAAGGCCATACCGGCGGACTTGCGTTAGTCGGGGATGGCGTCGGATCGAATGCGGGTTCTGAATTAATTCGAACACCGGATGGGAAAGTCGGGTTATCTCCGGCAACGAATACCCTCCTGGATTTGCCGAAAGGCACGATGGTCCTATCTGCCACCGAGACGAAGAAATTATTTAATTCTGTTCCGCGATACGCAAACGGAATCGGCGATATGTTTTCTGCTGCATGGGGAGCAGGGAAGAATTTATTCAATGCTGGCAAAGCCAAAGTATTTGATATTTTTGATTACCTGGCAAATCCCAAAAAACTGTTAGATGTTGGACTGGCTGCTGTCGGATTCAAAATGCCGTCAATCGGTGGATTTATGAAGGATGTATTGTCTGGCGGCTTGAACAAAGCTAAGTCAGGGGCAATTGATTTCATCAAAAATAAACTCGCCATTTTCGAAGAATCGGCAGGCGGTAACGGTCAAGGATTCGGACCGAAATTCCGGCTGACTTCAAAACGCGGCTGGCGGATTCATCCGATCACAGGCAAACGATCCTTCCATCAGGGCGATGACTGGGGCGCTCCAAGTGGCACACCGATTGCGTCACAGGCGTCGGGTACCGTTTCATTCTCTGGCTACCTGCCGTCACGTGGGAATACGGTTCGGGTGAAGAGTGGCATCTATGAGCATTTGTATCAACACAACTCACGAAATTCAGTGAGCGCCGGACAGGCTGTAAGAAAAGGGCAGACGGTTGGATTGGTCGGTTCCACAGGCGATTCCACAGGCCCGCATTTACACCATGAACTGAAAAAGAACGGTGTAAATATTAACCCAAGCGGTTTAGCAACAGGCGGTATGACTACCGGCTTCACGGCTTCCACGCTGCACGAAGAGGGCTATCCAGAGATCGTAATCCCGACAGCGCCGAAACGTCGCACAGATGCCATGAAACTGCTCGCGCTTGCGGCTAAGAAGATTCAAGGCGGCGACAGTAACGTGATTCGCCCGAATCAATTGCCGAATGTGCAAGGGAATAATACGATAGATGCATTAGTAGCTGCGGCGATGAGAACAAATGAATTTTTGATGCAGCAGAATCAACTATTGATGCAACTATTACAGAAAGACGGAAACGTCTATATGGACAGTGATGCTCTTGTGGGAGCAATCGGTAAACCTATGGACGTTTATGCTGGGAGCGCATCGAGATCAAGTTCCTACATGAAAGGTATAAAATAAAACGAAAGCAGCCATTTAGTTGGCTGTTTTTTTTTATGGAATAAAGGAGAAGCGGAGAGATTAAGCGAATATAGAATTAATCAATTTGGAGGTGTAACCCATGTATCACAATCTTTACATCCAGCGCCGGGAACGCCGGTTAAGTCAAAAGAATCTCGCAAAGCTGTTGCGGATCAGCCAGTCGTCTTATCAAAACAAGGAAATCGGCAGAACGGCTTTTACATTACCGGAAGCTGTGGCACTGGCGGAATACTTCAGCACAACGTAAGTGAAAGCTATGCTTTTTACTTTTTTCTTGCTACATTTTTTAGCGAGTGTTAGTATTATAATAACAAGATTGACACTACAGATGGTGCGGATGTGATTATGAATTGGGCCAGAAAGAAAAAATGTTAATTAAATTCAAAAGAAGTCCGAGAGACTGTACTTATCGTGAAGTTGTTTCGTTGCTTCAACGATATGGATTTATTATTAAAGAAAGAGCAGGGAAAGGTTCCCATAGCAAGGTGCATCATCCGGTTCATAAAGATCTAAGGTGGACACTTTCCAAAGACAAACCTATGAGTGTCTTTCATATTGAAGAGGTAGTAAGAATGGTAGAGGAGGTTGAGAGGCGTGAAGAAGAATAGTTTCTCAATGGAGCAGTTCTTAGAAATGGATTACAAGATAGTCATTGATCCTTATGTAAATGAAGAATATGGGGAGAAGGGTTATGTTATTACTTGCCCTGACTTGGCAGGGATAAAAGTTTTTGGGAAAAGTATAGAAGAGGCCTTTGAAGAGTTATATGAAGCGAAGATAGCGTGGTTTGAAATGAAAGAAGAACTTGGGGAAGAGGTTCTCATGCCTGAAATGAAAAGTAAACCATCAGGCAGACTAACTCTTAGACTACCAATTTTTCTTCATGAAAAAGTAATAGATTACTCGGAAAGAAATAATACATCTTTAAATAATGCAATTTCATTTTTGATTTCAGAAGGGTTAAATTCTGTTGAAATTAAATCAGTGAAGAAAGAAATGGCAGCACTAACTAGGGAAATTAAGAAGATAGAGAGTACTTCCATGTGGGGTATTGCTTTTGATGAAGAAGTTTCGTCGAAAAAAGTATTTGATTTAGGATTCGCTAAAAGTTATAAAAAGAACACTGATAATCTGCATCACATAAACCCGGTAGCGGGTAACCGGTTATTTAGAGAATTAGCGCATAATTAAATGACTGAGGAGTATGATTATGGAAAGAAATATTACAGCAAGTATAGTAGATATGGAATTAAGAGAAGTCACATGCAAAACAAGAGCTAAAAAACAAAAGTTCAGTACTACTTTAGAATATAGTTATGAAATAGAAGGTACTAATGTGAGATATGATTGCGCATTTGATTTTAAGCTTACTACCACTCATATAAAAGCCAAATATTTTTATGAAGTATCCATAAATGATATTGAAGAAGAAGATTTGGAAGAGTTTATACTAGAAGAAGAAGAAGAAGTCTTTTTTCCGCTACTTAGTAAAATGTCGGGATTAATAATGAAATTTACTGATGAAATTAATCCGTTTCCTTTCGTAACCCCCGTAGAATTTTGGGAAATGAAAAATTTAGATTTTAAAGAAAGAGAGGAGCTATAGCTCTTCTCTTTTTATATGCGGCTATACAAGGTAGTATTGAAAACTATATGCGAAATGCCTTAAAATTATATTGCCCACGAAACGCCCACGACTTATTTGTATATCATATAACTCTATATTAATGAAGAAACTCAAAAACGTTGTTAATTCAACATTTCGGAAGAGTGTATTATACTATTTAAAGCGCACATAATTTTGCTATAATTTAGAGGCTTTTTATTAATGCTTCATACCACCCGGCTTCATCTTATGCGGAAAAGTCCAGAGAGGAAAGGGCGGATTGACAATATGACAAAAGAAGAAATGGTCCGGTCTTTCATCAGCTATATCCAATTGGAGAAAAATTATTCCGAGCACACCGTTCATCATTATGAATATGATCTGGCCGGTTTTTTTCTTTTTCTGGAAAGTGAAGGCGTGGACGACCTAAACCAGGTCGAATACGTGCACGCGCGAAATTACATGACGAAACTATATGAAGAGAAATTATCGAGACCAACCGTCTCCCGTAAAATATCTGCCATCCGTTCATTCTTTAAATATGGAAACCGGGAATTCGGGCTCAGTGAAGAAGCGTTCCGGTCACTGTATCATCCGAAGAAGGAAGAACGGCTTCCCCAATTTTTCTATGAAGAGGAGCTGGCGGCGCTATTCGAATCGGTTAAAGGCGAAGATCATTTATCCATCCGTAATACTGCACTCCTTGAGCTGCTGTATGCTACCGGCATGCGTGTCAGTGAATGTGTCTCCATCCGGCTGAAAGATCTTGACCGGCATATGCAGATCGTCAAGGTCATGGGCAAGGGCCGTAAAGAACGTTACATACCCTACGGACAATTTGCCCACGATGCGCTGGAACTATATATCGATGAAGTGCGTCCTAAACTAATGAAAAACTCTGAACACGATGGGTTATTCGTCAATAGCCGCGGCAATCTTGTGACTGCCCGCGGAATTCGCCATATTTTGACTGAATGCATGAAGAAGGCTTCAGCCAATTCCAATATCTATCCGCATATGATCCGGCACAGCTTTGCGACCCATTTGCTGAACAACGGGGCCGATCTGCGGACGGTGCAGGAATTACTCGGACATTCGCATCTGGCTTCGACGCAGGTGTATACACATGTTACAAAAGAGCATTTAAGGAAAACATATTTGAATTCACATCCGCGAGCATAGAGAGGGGAAAAAGAATGGAACAATTTCATGCAACCACGATATTCGCAGTCCGACATAACGGGGAATGCGCAATGTCGGGGGATGGACAGGTGACGTTCGGCAACGCCGTCGTCATGAAACATACAGCCAGAAAAGTGCGCAGATTATACAACGGCCAGGTATTGACCGGATTTGCCGGTTCCGTCGCCGACGCTTTCACTCTTTTCGAAATGTTTGAAGGTAAACTGACCGAATACGATGGCAACCTCCAGCGGGCAGCTGTTGAACTTGCCAAACAATGGCGCGGGGATAAGATGCTGCGTCAGCTGGAAGCGATGCTGATCGTGATGAATAAAGAGGAGCTTCTCCTCGTTTCCGGAACAGGCGAAGTCATCGAGCCGGATGATGGCATCCTTGCCATCGGATCAGGCGGCAACTATGCCCTGGCTGCCGGTCGGGCGCTGAAAAAATACGCAGGGGAAAACTTGACTGCACGGGACATCGCCCAGTCGGCTCTCGAGACGGCTGCCGATATCTGCGTTTACACCAACCACCAGATCGTTGTGGAGGAGCTGACAAAATGAAGACCCAGAATGATTTAACACCCAGACAGATAACAGAACATCTTGACCGCTATATTGTCGGCCAAAAAGACGCAAAGCGCTCCATTTCGATTGCGCTCCGAAACCGCTACAGAAGAAGCCGGCTTGATGAAGAGTTGCGTGATGAAGTGATTCCGAAGAATATCCTCATGATCGGACCGACAGGAGTCGGTAAAACAGAGATAGCGAGACGCATCGCCAAATTGACCGGTGCACCTTTCATTAAAGTCGAAGCGACAAAATTTACGGAAGTCGGATATGTCGGCCGCGATGTCGAATCGATGGTCCGCGATCTGGTAGAGGCTGCGGTCCGCATCGTCAAAGAAGAGAAAGTGGAAGCCTTCAAAGGCAAAGCTGAAGCTGCTGCTAATGAGCGCATCGTCAAATTGCTTGTACCGTCGATGAAGAAAAGGCAGCCGAACCAGAATCCGCTTGAGATGCTGTTCGGACAAAAGTTTGAGCAGGAGGAAGAAGAGCCGACTGCGGAAGTGGAAGTCCGTGTCAAAAGACGTGAAATCGCTGAAGACCTGAAAGCCGGGAAATTGGAATATGAATGGCTGAATGTCGAAGTGCTGGAAAATACAGCTTCCATGTTCGATGCGTTTCAGGGAGCCGGCATGGAGCAGATGGGCGCCAATATGCAGGATGCCCTGTCATCGCTGATGCCGAAGAAAAAGAAAAAACGCCGGATGCAGGTAAAAGAGGCGAGACGCGTTCTTGCAGCAGAAGAAGCCGCAAAACTGATCGATGATGAAGAAGTGGCAAGTGAAGCGATTGAACGTGCAGAACAGCATGGCATCATTTTCATCGATGAGATGGATAAGATCGCCAGTAAAAATAATTCGTCGTCAGCGGATGTTTCGCGGGAAGGCGTACAGCGGGACATCTTACCGATTGTCGAAGGATCGACAGTGTCGACGAAATACGGGGCAGTGAAAACGGATTACATGCTGTTTGTTGCGGCTGGGGCATTCCATATGTCAAAACCGTCAGATCTGATACCGGAACTTCAAGGACGTTTCCCCATTCGGGTGGAACTGCAGAAGCTGGAAGTTGAAGATTTTGTGAAAATCCTCACAGAACCGAAACATTCTTTGCTAAATCAGTATAAAGCGCTTCTCGAAACAGAAGGAGTTGTGGTAAACTTCAATGATGCGTCAATCGTCAGACTAGCGGAAATTGCGTTTGAAGTGAATCAGGAGACCGATAACATCGGTGCGCGTAGGCTGCACACCATTTTAGAGCGGCTGCTCGAAGACCTGTCCTTTGAAGCATCGGAAATCAGTCCGGCACAAATCGACATTACACCTCAATATGTGAACGAAAAACTTGAGAATGTGGCAAAAAACAAAGATTTGTCACAATTTATTCTATAATTAAGTCAAAATAGTTCCCTTAAAGAGTAAAAAGCTTTAGAATATTGAATAAATACGGTACGAATTATGTAGGAGGTTCATTCATATGAATTTATTAGGAAAAACAAGACGAATTAACTCAATGCTGCAAGCAGCAGCAGGTAAACCGGTAAACTTCAAGGACATGGCAGAAACTTTAAGTGAAGTCATCGAATGTAATGCATTCGTTGTCAGCCGTAAAGGTAAGGTCCTTGGCTATGCCATCAACCAGCAAATCGAAAACGAACGCATGAAAGGTATGCTTGAGGAACGCCAATTCCCGATCGAATATACACAAAACCTTTCAAATATTACTGAAACGACAGAAAACCTGGACGTCAACAGTGAGCATACGATCTTCCCGGTTGAAGAACGTGAATTGTTCAAAAACGGTTTGACGACGATCGTTCCGATCATCGGCGGCGGTGAGCGCCTCGGTACGCTGCTTCTTGGACGTGTTGATGCACAATTCCAGGATGACGATCTGATTCTTGGTGAATACGGTGCAACAGTTGTCGGGATGGAAATCCTGCGTGAAAAAGGCGACCGCATCGAAGAAGAAGCACGCAGCAAAGCTGTCGTACAAATGGCGATTTCTTCACTTTCATACAGTGAGCTTGAAGCAATTGAACATATCTTCGAAGAACTGGACGGCAACGAAGGTTTGCTTGTCGCTTCAAAAATCGCTGACCGTGTAGGAATCACTCGTTCAGTAATCGTCAACGCACTTCGCAAACTTGAAAGTGCCGGCGTCATCGAATCACGTTCACTTGGGATGAAAGGGACTTACATCAAAGTTCTTAACACGAAATTCCTTGCTGAGCTTGAGCAATTGAAAATGAACTAAGACCGTTTCGGAAGGCACCGGATATTTTATCCGGTGTTTTTTTATGTACAAAAAATAGTTGACTTGTGAAGATGATATTCCATAAAACAGCTTCGCTTTCCAGCGGGCTCCCTCCCAATCCTCCTCGTCCGCTACGCTCCCTGTGGTGTATCGGTCGTGTCGCTAAGCCGCAGGAAGAGTTCGACCGAACCACATTCGGTCGAACTTTTGCGACGAAGCGCAAAGCGCTGGTGGAGCAGTACGGTTTTCTGCGCTGTTTTACTCCATATCATAGAAATCCTTCAAGAGCTGAAGTAGTTTCCATAAGCGAACTCGGACCTTCGTCCGAGGGGGTGCCGGGCGCTACGCTAAGACAGTAGGGAGTCTTTGCTGCTTCATTTCAATTCCAGAAGTGGATCTAAGCAAAGGCGCGGCTCAGGACCGGGTGGAGCAATAAGACGAGTGGTCTTCTCGGCTTATTGTGGGAACCAAGGTACGCCAAACATAGGTGGCGTGGCCTTTGCGACGAGCGCAGCGGTGGCGCACAATCTTTGCACTGTCCAAAGCGCCGAAGCGATATTTCTGTTATACCTCTAGTACAACTTGTATAGTTTTTATTTCCAGGAGAAACTTGTTGCGTAATGGAACAGTACCGTGGTATAATTTCAAATGGTGTTAAATACACACGCATTCGGATTTGTTCCGCAGGTGCCCTTTGAGGTGACGGTTCAGAGATGAAGGATGCGGAGGGAAAAAATAACCTATCAGGAGGAAACACACATGTCAGTAATTTCTATGAAACAATTGCTTGAAGCTGGTGTACACTTTGGTCACCAGACTCGCCGTTGGAACCCGAAAATGAAAAAATATATTTTCGTTGAGCGTAACGGCATCTACATCATCGACCTTCAAAAAACAGTCCGCAAATTGGAAGAGGCTTACAGCTTCATGAAACAAGTGGGCGAAGAAGGCGGTAAAGTGCTATTCGTTGGTACGAAAAAACAAGCTCAGGACGCGATCAAAGAAGAAGCAGAACGTTCTGGCAACTACTACATCAACCAACGCTGGTTGGGTGGAACACTTACTAACTTCGGTACAATCCAAAAACGTGTGAATCGCATGAAACAGATCGAGCGCATGGCTGAAGATGGAACTTTCGAAGTTCTGCCGAAAAAAGAAGTTGTTCAATTGAATAAAGAACACGATCGTCTTGTTAAATTCCTTGGCGGTATTCGTGATATGAACGGTCTGCCGGATGTTATGTTCGTAGTTGACCCTCGCAAAGAACGCATTGCGGTAGCAGAAGCTATGAAATTGAACATTCCGATCGTTGGTATCGTTGATACGAACTGTGATCCGGATGAAATCGATTATGTAATTCCTGCAAACGATGATGCAATCCGCGCAGTAAAACTTTTGACTGGTAAAATGGCTGATGCTTTGCTTGAGTCTAAACCGGAAGAAGAAGAAGAAACTCCAGCTGAAGCTGCTGAGTAATTCACAATGAACCACAGGTGATAAGCGGCCAAACCCTCTTATCACCTTTTTTTGAGAAAACGTATATCCTAAGGAGGAATTTAATCATGGCAGTTACAGCTCAAATGGTAAAAGAATTGCGTGAAAAAACTGGTGCAGGTATGATGGACTGCAAAAAAGCACTTGTACAGACAGACGGCGATATGGAAGCGGCACTGGATTTCCTGCGTGAAAAAGGTCTTTCAAGCGCTTCTAAAAAAGCGGACCGCATTGCTGCTGAAGGAATCACTTCAATCAAAGTTGAAGGTAATGATGCAGTAATTTTCGAAGTGAACGCTGAAACTGATTTCGTAGCGAAAAACACTGGTTTCCAAACGCTTGTAACGGAGTTGGGTGATCACTTATTGGCCACTAAACCGGCTACAATCGAAGAAGCGACTGCTTCTACAATGTCTAACGGACTTTCTGTTGCAGATCACATTTCAAACGCAATCGCGAAGATCGGTGAAAAGATCACTTTGCGCCGCTTTGAGATCCGCACGAAATCTGACGCTGACGCTTTCGGTCCTTACCTTCACATGGGTGGCCGCATCTCAGTATTGACAGTGCTTGAAAACTCAACGGATTCAGACGCTGCTCGTGATATCTCTATGCACATCGCTGCTTTGAACCCTAAATACATTTCACGTGATGAAGTTTCTGCTGAAGAAGTGGAAAAAGAGCGTAAAATCTTGACTGAGCAAGCATTGAACGAAGGCAAGCCTGAAAAAATCGTTGCTAAAATGGTTGAAGGCCGCCTTGGTAAATACTTCGAAGACATCTGCTTGCTTGACCAGGCGTTTGTTAAGAACTCAGATCAAAAAGTCCGCGATTTCGCAGCATCAACTGGCGGCAGCGTGAAAGAATTCATCCGTTACGAAGTTGGAGAAGGTATCGAGAAACGTGAAGATAACTTTGCTGATGAAGTAATGAGCCAAGTAAACAAAAAATAATTTTATTTTCATAGCTTGACCTTGGGGAACACTGAAAGGTGTTCCCTATTTTTAAAGATAAGCAACTAAACATTTTTATATGTGAGCAAGTTTTAGACGGAGCGGATTTTTGTCCAGACTCCAGCGGCCCTGCTCCTCGGGTCATAAGCCAACCCAGTGTCCAGACTCCAACGGCCAACTCCTCGGACTTAAGCTGTCCTTCCTTTGCGGCAAAGTACGCCACTTCGGAAGTTCATCTTAAGCCTGCCGGAGCTGAACGGCCGTTTTCGCTTTTCAAGTCTGCGTGACAGAGACCGCCACTTCGCTGGTCTGTCTTATGCCTTTCGGAGCATAACGGGCGCTTGCGCTTTTCTTATAATAACTAGTTAAAATGGAGGGTACCGATGAGTGTTCAGCAGTATAAACGCATTGTATTAAAACTTAGTGGAGAAGCGATGGCAGGCGGACAAGGTTTCGGGTTATCCCCTGAAATCATCAAATCTGTAGCCGCTCAAGTTAAAGAAGTTGTCGATTTAGACGTCGAAGTGGCCGTAGTTGTCGGCGGAGGCAACATTTGGAGAGGCAAGGTCGGTTCTGAAATGGGCATGGACCGCGCAACTGCCGATTATATGGGAATGCTTGCTACAGTCATGAATTCATTGGCTTTGCAGGATTCACTTGAAAAGCAGGGCGTTGAAACCCGTGTACTTTCTTCTATTGAAATGCGCCAGGTTGCTGAACCCTATATCCGCAGACGTGCAATCCGCCACCTTGAAAAGAAACGTGTGGTAATTTTTGCGGCAGGCACCGGCAATCCGTACTTCTCGACAGATACGACAGCAGCTCTTCGGGCAGCCGAAATTGAAGCGGATGTAATCCTGATGGCGAAAAACAATGTTGATGGTGTTTATTCTGCCGATCCGAAAACGGATGCATCAGCCATCAAATACGATGAGCTGTCTTATTTCGAAGTTATCCAGCAAGGATTGCAGGTAATGGATTCTACGGCTTCCACACTATGTATGGACAATGATATCCCACTCGTAGTATTCTCTATTATGGAAAACGGAAATATCAAACGTGCTGTTCAAGGTGAAAAAATCGGAACAGTTGTGAGGAGAGACATATAATGCCGAAATCTGTGATGAACGAAACCACTGAGAAAATGACAAACGCAATCCAGGCCTATTCCCGCGAACTTTCAACAATTCGCGCTGGCCGCGCCACTCCGTCCATTTTGGACAGACTGACAATCGATTATTACGGCGCTCCTACCCCTGTCAACCAGGTGGCAGGAATTTCTGTACCGGAAGCACGTATGATCCTGATCCAGCCTTACGATAAAACAGTGCTGGGCGACATCGAAAAAGCGATTCTGAAATCCGATATTGGATTGAATCCTTCAAATGATGGGTCAGTCATTCGACTGGCGGTACCAGCTTTAACTGAAGAACGCCGTAAGGACCTTGTCAAAGAAGTTAAAAAAGAAGCGGAAGCTGCTAAAGTGAATATCCGTAATATCCGCCGTGATGCTAACGACGAATTCAAGAAGCTTGAAAAGAAAAGTGAAATAACTGAAGATGATCTGCGTAGTTATTCTGATGATATCCAAAAGTTGACAGATAATAATATCGCTAAAATCGATGAACTTGCAAAAGACAAAGAAAAAGAAATTTTGGAAGTATAAGGAGAAACTTCATTCAGCAGGGGTTTCATCCCTGCTGAATGTTAGTTGATCCAATCGGGTTTTTAGGGTCAGTAAATTTTCTGCTCGAAAAAGCCGGAAATTTACTGGCCATTAATACGGGATAAACGAACTTCATAAATTTTCAGGCGTCCTGTATAGCAGGGCGCCTTTTCATTTCAAACAACCGGGGAGAAAGATAGGGCACGATAGCGGTTTTTTTGTTATGATAAGGGATAGACATGCCGATTTGTAATAGGTGGAGGATTAGTTATGATAAATAAATTATTAAAAAGAAATACGGAAACGGTGATTGGCGATTTGGAACGCCTCTCGATAGTCCGTGATGGAATCATTCCTTCACACATCGCCATTATTATGGATGGCAATGGACGCTGGGCGAAAAAACGTTCGCTGCCGCGTGTTGCCGGACATCATGAGGGCATGAAAACTGTGCGCAAAATTACACGTTTAGCAAATAGCCTTGGCGTTAACGTATTGACTTTATATGCATTTTCCACAGAAAATTGGAAACGTCCCAAAATGGAAGTGGATTTCCTGATGCGTTTGCCGGAAGAATTCCTTTCCACATTTCTGCCGGAATTAGTGGCTGAAAATGTCAAAGTGGAAATGATGGGAGACCATACGAATCTTCCTGCCCATACACTGCGGGCAATCTCGAAAGCCAAGGAAGCGACAAAAGACAATACTGGATTAATCTTGAATTTTGCGCTGAACTACGGCAGTCGGGCTGAAATTGTTGATTCGGTGAAAGAGCTTGCTGCACAAGTGGCTGCCGGCACATTGAAACCTGAAGATATTACAGAAGAACATATCAATTCCGGGCTCATGACAAAATCATTGCCGGAACCTGATTTATTGATCCGGACCAGTGGAGAAGTGCGTTTGAGCAACTTCATGCTTTGGCAGCTGGCATATACAGAATTTTGGTTCACTGAGACATTGTGGCCGGATTTCAACGAAGATTCTTTAATGGCTGCGATTGAGAATTATCAGAAACGAAATCGCCGCTTTGGAGGATTGAAAGGGGAAGAAGCACAGTGAAACAGCGTATCATTACAGGAGCGATCGCATTTGCCCTGTTTATTCCATTCGTCATTTACGGTGATGCTCCATTTACAATTTTAGTGTTCATATTAGGAACGATTGGACTGCAGGAATTATTGAAGATGAAAGGCCGCACACTTTGGAGTGTTCCCGGCCTTATTTCTCTTTTGGCCCTCTATGCATTCATGATGCCTCATGAATGGGCACAGCAGATTTTAGAATGGACAGGCTATACAAAAGTGGAAATTGCATTTATCGCAGTTATCCTGCTGTTAATACATACTGTAGTTGTTAAGAACAGCTTTACATTTGATGATGCCGCATTTGCGATACTCGGCACATTATATGTAGGAATGGGTTTCCTTTTCCTGATTGAAACTAGGGAAGCCAGTCTTGCTTTTCTGATATATGCACTCCTGGTCGTATGGTTTACTGATTCAGGCGCTTATTTTACGGGAAGAAAATTCGGCAAGCGGAAGCTCTGGCCGGAAATCTCTCCGAATAAAACCGTGGAAGGCTTTATCGGCGGCATCGTTTATGCGATCGCAGTAGCGCTGGTATTCAATTATTTCGTGGATCTCGGCCATCCTGTCTATATCCTCATCATCGTGACCATTATCGCATCGATATTCGGGCAGATGGGGGATTTGGTGGAATCTGCGTTAAAGCGGCATTTCAACGTAAAGGATTCCGGAAATGTACTGCCGGGACATGGCGGTATACTTGACCGTTTCGACAGTATTCTTTTCGTGATGCCGCTGCTTCATTTCTTACATTTCATCTGAGGAGGACATCCTGAATGTCTAAAAAAATCATTTTACTAGGGGCGACCGGATCGATCGGTGTCCAGACTGCGGATATTATCCGTGAGCACCCTGAACAATTTACATTGACGGGTTTTTCAGCGGGCCGCAATATTGAATTGGCAAAAGAATTCATCAAGGAATTCAAACCTGAAATCGTTTGTATGCAAAGTGAACAGGACGCTGGAACCCTTCGTGGCGAGTTTCCGCAGACAGCTTTCGTCTCCGGCAATGAAGGATTGATTGAAACGGCAGTTTACGACGCAGATGTCCTTGTAAATGCGGTCACTGGCAGCGTAGGGCTGGAGCCGACGCTCGAAGCGATCAAACTTGGACGCACAATCGCTATTGCCAATAAAGAGACGCTGGTGACGGCAGGACATCTCGTGATGGAAAGTGCGAAGCGTTACGGTGCTGCGATATTGCCAGTCGACAGTGAGCATTCCGCCTTGTTCCAATCCTTGAACGGTGAAAAGATCGAGCAGGCGACAAAACTGATCCTTACCGCTTCAGGCGGGAGCTTCCGTGATTCGACGAGAGCCGATCTTAAAAACGTCACAGTTGAAGAAGCATTGAATCATCCGAACTGGTCAATGGGCGCAAAAATCACAATCGATTCTGCGACGATGGTCAATAAGGGGCTCGAAGTCATCGAAGCGAATGTTCTGTTCAATTTTGGCTACGATGATATTGAAGTGCTGCTGCATCGTGAAAGCATCATCCATTCGATGGTCGAATTCCGAGATACAAGTGTGATGGCGCAGCTGGGTACTCCGGATATGCGGGTGCCGATCCAATATGCACTCACGTATCCGGACCGCCTGGAGCGGCCGAATGCCAAACGGCTGAATCTGGCGGAAATTGGTAAATTGCATTTTCAGCCGATGGATTACGAACGCTTCCATGCTTTGCAATTGGCATTTGATGCCGGCCGTACAGGCGGCACGATGACGACTGTCTTGAATGCAGCGAATGAACAGGCCGTAGCGATGTTCCTGAAGAAAGAGATCAAGTTCCTGCAGATCGAAGAACTGATCGAACGGGCGATGATGGCGCATAACCCGATCGCATCCCCGGACTTGGAAACGATTCTCCAGGTCGATTCTGAAACAAGAAAAGCAGTTCAAAACATGCTAAAATAACTAAAGATTAAAACCGAAAAGGTTTATAAGGATGGGTTCAGATGGAAACAGTCATATCGTTTATCATAATTTTCGGCGCTTTAGTATTTTTTCATGAATTGGGTCACTTTCTGTTCGCTAAACGTGCAGGAATCCTCGTGCGTGAATTTGCCATCGGTATGGGGCCGAAAATTCTTGCCATAACAAAAGGGGAAACACTTTATACGATCCGTTTGCTGCCGATCGGCGGGTATGTGCGGATGGCCGGTGAAGATCTGGACAGGATCGTTATTCAGGCAGGGCATCGCATCGGTGTATTGCTGAACGATGAAGGCCAGGCACAAAAAATCATTTTAAATCAAAAAACGATGTATCCGGATATCATGTTTCTTGAAGTCGAAGAAGCGGATCTGGAAAAAGCCCTCTATATTAAAGGCTACGATGAAGAAGATCAATTCGTTCGCCTGGAAGTGGCGAGAAATGCTGTCATAGAAGAGAATGGCACGGAAACGGTATTGGCACCATTCGACCGCCAATTCGATTCGAAGAGCCTCGGCCACCGTTTCATGACGATTTTTGCGGGGCCATTATTCAACTTCATCCTCGCCTTTTTCATTTTCACAGCGATCGGTCTGCTTCAGGGTGTACCGACCAATGAACCGGTCATCGCTGAAGTGACGGATGACAGTCCGGCGCAGGAAGCCGGGATGCAGGCTGGTGACTTGGTCACTGAAGTCGAAGGGAAAACCATCACCACTTGGAACGATCTGGTGGAATCAGTTCAGGATGAAGCGGGCACTCCGCTCGACTTCCGTGTAGACCGTGACGGAGAACCGATTGAATTCACGATTACTCCGGAGCTTCTGGAACAGGAACAAGGAAATATCGGCGTCATCGGTGTCCTTTACAACAGTCCGACAGAAAAAGATTTCTTCGGGTCTTTCGCATACGGTGCTGAACAGACGGTATTCTGGTTCAAGGAAATTTTCCGCCTCCTCGGCATGCTGGTGACAGGCCAGTTTACCATTGACGCATTATCCGGTCCGGTCGGCATTTATAAAACCACGGAGCAAGTTGCGCAATACGGCATCTTCACCTTGATGAGCTGGGCCGGTATGCTGAGCATCAATCTCGGTATCATGAACTTATTGCCGCTGCCGGCACTTGACGGAGGCCGTCTGATGTTCTTTGTGCTTGAAGCATTAAGAGGAAAACCGGTCGACCGTCAGAAGGAAGGCATGGTCCATTTCGTCGGCATCATGCTGCTCATGCTTCTGATGATCGTCGTTACGTGGAATGATATACAGAAGTTTTTCTTCTGATAATTTAGAAGAAAGTCACTCGATGGTTTAATTAACCGGTTTTCCTCAAGGGAGCTTCGCTTTCTTGTCGGTATACGCTAAGCAAACTCGGACCATCGTCCGAGTGATTATCAGCACTACGCTCCTTCAACTGGGGTCTTCGCTGTTTTGCTCCATGTTAAGAAGTGGACCCTAGCGAAGGAGCGCGGCCGGACAGAGCGGAGCAATAAGACGAGTGATCTTCTCGGCTTATTGCGGGAGCTGAGTCCAAAGCGACGAAGCGGCATAATCATGCGATATTCTTTATCGCCCATTTTTAAAAAATATAAGCAATAAAATAATCAGTCAGTTGAGGTGTATTTTGGAATGAAACAATCAGCAACTTTTATCCCGACTTTACGTGAAACTCCTGCAGATGCAGAAGTCAAATCACATCAATTATTGCTCCGTGCCGGGTTTATCCGTCAGAATACGAGCGGAATCTATTCGTTCCTTCCACTGGGCAAGCGCGTGCTTGATAAAGTGGAAAAAATCATCCGTGAAGAAATGGAGAATGCAGGCAGCGTGGAAGTGTTCCTTCCGGCAATGCAGCAGGCGGAACTTTGGCAGGAGACTGGCCGCTGGTATTCATACGGCGATGAACTGATGAGATTGAAAGACCGCAACGGCCGTGAATTTGCCCTGGGTGCAACCCATGAAGAAGTGATAACGGATCTTTTGCGCGATGAGATCAAATCGTATAAGAAATTGCCTTTGAACCTTTATCAGATCCAATCAAAATTCCGCGATGAGAAACGTCCGCGTTTCGGCTTGCTTCGCGGACGCGAATTCCTGATGAAGGATGCCTATTCGTTCCATTCTACAACTGAGAGCCTGGATGAAACTTATGACGTCATGATGCAGGCATATAAAAATATCTTTACGCGCCTCGGCCTTGATTTCCGCATGGTCATTGCGGATTCTGGAGCGATCGGCGGTAAAGACAACCATGAATTCATGGTGCTGTCTGACATCGGGGAAGATACGATCGCTTATTCCGATACTTCGTCCTATGCGGCGAACATTGAAATGGCACAGGTCAATATCGAGTATTCCGTGCCGGATATAACAGCGGAAGAAATGGAGAAAGTGGAAACGCCGGATCAGAAGAAGATTGCCGAAGTGGCTGAATTCTTCGGAACGGATGCTGAAAACTGCATCAAGACACTTGTCTTTAAAGCTGACGAAGAATTTGTCGTTGTCTTGTCCCGAGGCGATCATGAAGTGAATGATGTAAAAGTCAAACACGCAACAGATGCAAAAGTCGTCGAGATGGCTACACCCGAAGAAGTGAAGGAATTGATCGGCTGTGAAATCGGCTCGATCGGTCCAGTCGCTTTGCCGGAGAATATCCGAGTAATAGCTGACAATGCTGTCAAAACGATCGTCAATGGAATCGCTGGCGCTAACGAGCCTGGTTATCATTATAAGAATGTGACGCCTGAACAGGACTTCCAGGTGGAAAAATATGCTGATCTCCGTTTCATCAAAGAAGGAGATCCTTCACCAGATGGCCAGGGGACGATCCGTTTTGCCGAAGGAATTGAAGTCGGCCATATTTTCAAACTGGGAACCCGTTACAGTGAAGATATGAAAGCGACGATCCTGAACGATCAGGGACGTGCAGTCCCTTATATCATGGGATGTTATGGCATTGGTGTATCCCGTGTAGTTGCTGCGGTCGCAGAACAATTCAATGATGACGACGGCTTTACGTGGCCGGCTGTAGCTGCACCCTATGATGTCCATGTGGTGCCGGTGAACATGAAAGATGACGTGCAGCGAGAAACTGCCGCTGAAATTTATACTTTGCTTAAATCGAAACGTTTTGAAGTGCTGATGGATGACCGCAATGAACGTGCAGGAGTTAAATTTGCTGATGCAGATCTGATCGGCTTGCCGGTTCGCATCACTGTCGGCAAGAAAGCTGCCGACGGGATTCTTGAAGTGAAAATCCGCAGTACAGGGGAAACGTTCGAGTGGAAGCAGGAAGAATTACTTGAACAATTGGAGCAGGTTTTTCAAAACTGAGCCCAAAATCTGATATGATGAAAGGAAAGCACAATGTGTGCTTTCCTTTCTTTTTCTTATCTGCCGAATGGCTGGAAATCATCAGCAGGCATTTCTTAAATTGCACAATATCCGGCTGCCGCCGGTTTTATTACATTAGTGAAGGAGATAGTTATGACAATTCAGCAGGATCCCAGAACACGGTTGAAGCTGCTGCTCCAGCATCTCGATCTGACGGATGACGTACATATGCCTTTTTTCGAAGAGGCTGAATTGACCCGGATGACCGTCCATAAAAAAGAGCGAGCGTGGCGCTTTACGGTCAAACTTTCAAAAATATTGCCTTTACAGCTGTTTCTGTTATTGAAGGAGCGGCTGCATACCACTTTTTCACCGATTGCTGCTGTCCAGTTGACGATAGTCACCGATGACGATCAGCCGGACCCGGAGTTGATCGCTGCCTATTGGCGCTATGCAGTCGAAGAACTTGCAGATATGGCGCCGCCTCTCCGGGAACGGCTATTGAATCAGGCACCTCAGTGGCGCGGAAGCAAGCTGATTCTCAGCTGCAGCCATGAACATGAAATGATGGCATTGAAATCTAAATACACGGATAAGCTGGCACAGGTCTATCAGCAATTCGGTTTTCCGCGGATAGCGATCGATTTCCAATTGGCCGCTGGAGATCAACAGGCGGCCCATGAAGCATTCATGGCAGAACGCCTTGCCGAAGAAGAAGAGCTGGCAAAAAGAGCTCTGTCTGACATGAAGAAACGTGAAACCGACCGCAAAGATAACGGGGCACCAGCCGGACCATTCCAAATGGGCACCAACATCAAAGCGGACGAGCCGATTGCTGAAATCCGTTCAATCATTGACGAAGAGCGCCGCATCACGGTTGAAGGCTTCGTTTTTGATGCTGAAGTTCGCGAACTGCGCAGCGGACGTTCTTTATTGACGGTAAAAATCACGGATTATACGGATTCGATTCTAGTAAAAATGTTCTCGCGTGATAAAGAAGATGCCGAACTGATGAATAACGTTAAAAAAGGCATGTGGCTGAAAGCGCGTGGTTCGATCCAGACCGATACGTTCGTGCGTGATCTTGTGATGATGGCAAATGATATGGTAGAGGTCAAACCGCAGCTTCGCCAGGATACAGCTTCTGAAAAAAGAGTCGAATTGCATCTGCACACTCCAATGAGCCAGATGGATGCCGTATCTTCAGTCGATGCACTTGTCGGACAGGCTGCGAAATGGGGCCATCCGGCAATCGCCATTACGGATCACGCCGGAGTCCAATCATTCCCGGACGCCTACTCGGCGAGTAAAAAACACGGCATCAAAGCAATATTTGGTCTTGAAGCCAATTTGGTCGATGACGGGGTGCCGATCGCATTTGAAGAACGGCACGCGCTGCTCGAAGAAGAGACGTTTGTTGTATTCGATTTAGAGACGACAGGCTTATCAGCTGTCTACGATACGATCATCGAGCTCGCCGCTGTTAAGATCAAGGGCGGGCAGATCATCGATAAATTCGAAAGTTTTGCAAATCCGCATCATCCACTGTCAGATACGACGATAAACCTGACAGGCATCACTGATGACATGGTGAAAGATGCGCCGGAAGTGGAAGAAGTGATCCGCAATTACCATGCATGGGCAGGGGATCATATCATGGTCGCCCATAATGCTTCATTCGATATGGGCTTCCTGTATGTCGCCTATAAGAAATTCGGAATCGATACCAAGCATGCCACCATGGATACGTTGGAACTGGCACGTATGCTTCATCCGGAACTGAAGAATCACCGGTTGAATACGTTGGCGAAAAAGTTCGGAATCGAGCTGACGCAGCACCACCGTGCAATCTATGACACGGAAGCCACTGCTTACCTAATGACACATCTTCTGAAGGAAGCTCATCAAAAAGGGATCCTTTATCATGATGAGCTGAATCAGTACGTAGGAGCAGGAGATGCCTACAAACGCGCCCGCCCGACTCATGTGACTTTATTGGCACAGAATGATGCCGGGCTGAAGAATCTGTTCAAACTGGTATCGGCTTCCCATATCAATTACTTCTACCGCGTGCCGCGTATTCCGCGCTCACTGCTCATGAAACACCGCGAAGGGCTGCTTGTCGGATCCGGCTGTGATAAAGGGGAACTTTTCGAAGCCGTGATGCAGAAGTCGATGGAAGAAGTGGAACGCGTAGCCCAGTTCTACGATTATCTAGAAGTTCACCCTAAAGATGTATATGCACCTTTGATCGAACGCGAATTGATCCGGGATGAGTGGAATCTGGAGGATATCATCCGGAAATTGGTGAAGGTCAGCAAAAAGCTAGATATACCTTTGGTTGCAACCGGCAATGTCCATTATCTCGATGAGAACGATGCCATTTTCCGGCAGGTGCTGATCGGTTCACAGGGCGGTGCGAATCCGCTGAACCGCACGAAGCTGCCGAAAGTCCATTTCCGTACCACCAATGAAATGCTGGACGAATTCGAATTCCTTGGTGAAGACATGGCCCGGAAAATCGTGATTGAAAACTCGAACAAGATAGCGGATATGATTGAAACAGTGAAGCCGATCAAAGATGACCTTTATACACCGAAAATAGAAGGTGCAGACGAGGAAGTCAGGGAATTGAGCTACAATATGGCTCGGAGTATTTACGGCGATGAGCTGCCGGAAATTGTGGAAGCCCGCATCGAAAAAGAATTGAAATCGATAATCGGCCATGGTTTTGCAGTTATTTATCTCATTTCGCACAAACTTGTTAAGAAATCGCTGGATGATGGTTATCTGGTTGGTTCGCGGGGCTCTGTCGGTTCCTCACTGGTGGCGACATTGACGGAGATTACAGAAGTGAATCCGCTGCCTCCGCATTATATCTGCACGAAATGCCGGAAATCCGAGTTTTTCGATGATGGCTCAGTGGGCTCAGGTTTTGACCTGGAAGATAAGAATTGTCCGGATTGTGATGTGCCTTATAAAAAAGAAGGGCAGGATATTCCGTTTGAAACGTTCCTCGGATTCAAAGGGGATAAAGTACCGGATATCGATTTGAACTTCAGTGGTGAATACCAGGCAAAAGCACATAATTATACGAAAGAACTGTTCGGTGAAGACAATGTTTTCCGAGCAGGAACAATCGGCACCGTTGCCGAGAAAACAGCTTATGGCTATGTGCGCGGTTATGCCAATGACCGGGACATGACGATTCGTGGAGCGGAAATCGACAGGCTGGTTCAGGGGTGTACGGGTGTAAAACGGAGCACCGGGCAGCATCCTGGGGGAATCATCGTAGTTCCTGATTACATGGACATCTATGATTTCTCACCGATCCAGTTTCCGGCTGATGCACAGGATTCAGAATGGAAAACGACGCATTTCGACTTTCACTCGATCCACGATAATCTGTTGAAGCTTGATATTCTCGGCCACGATGATCCGACAGTCATCCGTATGCTCCAGGATCTGTCAGGCATCGATCCGAAAACGATTCCGACGGATGATCCAGAAGTGATGAAGATTTTCTCCGGAACCGAATCACTTGGAGTTACCGAAGAGCAGATCGGCTGTAAAACAGCCACATATGGAATTCCGGAATTTGGCACACGTTTCGTCCGGCAGATGCTGGAAGAGACGAAGCCGACGACATTCTCTGAGCTTGTGCAGATTTCAGGACTGTCCCACGGGACGGACGTTTGGCTAAGCAACGCCCAGGAATTGATCAAAAACGGAACATGCCAGCTGTCTGATGTAATCGGCTGCCGAGATGATATTATGGTTTACCTGATCTACCAGGGACTGGAATCTTCCATGGCTTTTAAAATCATGGAAGCGGTGCGGAAAGGTAAAGGGCTGACACCTGAATTCGAAGCAGCGATGAAAGAGCAGGGCGTGCCGAATTGGTATATCGAATCCTGCAAAAAGATCAAATACATGTTCCCTAAAGCCCACGCGGCTGCCTATGTATTGATGGCGGTAAGGATCGCTTATTTCAAGGTGCATTTCCCGATTCTTTATTACGCAGCTTATTTCACAGTGCGTGCGGAAGATTTCGATGTCAATGCGATGGCTAAAGGTTCCCATGCCATCCGTTCAGTGATCGCGGATATTAATGCCAAGGGGCTTGACGCTTCCACGAAGGAGAAGAACCTGCTGACGGTCATGGAATTGGCACTTGAAATGACGGAGCGCGGCTTCGCTTTCCAGAAAGTTGACTTATACAAATCACAGGCTGATGAATTTGTCATCGACGGCAAGACGCTGATTCCTCCATTCAATGCAATACCTGGCCTCGGCACGAACGCAGCAAAAGCGATCGTTGCGGCTCGCCAGCAAGGAACTTTCCTGTCCAAGGAAGATCTCCAGCAGCGCGGACGCGTTTCCAAAACGATCATCGAATACATGGATGATCACGGGTGTCTTGAAGGTATGCCCGAAGCCAACCAGCTGTCGCTGTTCTAGCCGGTTGCACTGGTACGCCTAACATGGTATTATTGAAGTAACATTTACTGATAGCTCTGTCGCAGAAGAGTGGGTTCTCCCGCTCTTTTCTGTTTGTAATGACGTAAAGTGAAACTTCAGCCGACGGGTAATTCCTGCTGGATGTCAGTTGAACAAATAGGGCTTTTTTGGTCAGTTGATCAACCTTTATTGAAGTGATTTGATTGCTGCCCGTTAAAGCAGAAAAATTGGGTGGAGGCATGTATGAGCAAAATTACAGAACAAATTGAAAATATCGCACAGCCCATCACAGATGAGCTGAATCTGGAACTGGTCGATGTGGAATTCGTAAAAGAAGGCCGCAGCTGGTTTTTACGTGTGTATGTAGATAATCCGGAAGCGCCTATTGACATTGAACAATGCGCGATGGTCAGTGAACGTCTAAGTGAGATACTGGATGAGCTGGATCCGATTGAACAGAATTATTTCCTTGAAGTCTCTTCTCCGGGAGCAGAGCGTCCGTTGAAGAAAGAAAAAGATTTCGAAAATGCGATCAGTAAATTCATTTACATCAAAACGTATGAACCGGTTTTGGACGCCAAAGAATTTGAAGGCTATTTACAATCGTATAATGATGAAGAAGTTGAGATTGAAGTCAAAATCAAAACCCGCAGAAAAACAATCGTGATTCCGAGACAGAAAATTGCTGTAATCCGTCTTGCAATTGATTTTTCAGCATAACCTGATTGAAGAACTTGGGAGTGAATATTTAATGGCGAAGAGCAAAAGCAAAGATACCGGCAAAAGCAACGGCAGTGAATTGCTGGAAGCGCTGCATGTGTTGGAAAAACAAAAAGGGATTTCAAGAGAAGTATTGATTGAAGCGATTGAAGCTGCTTTAGTGACAGCATACAAACGCAATTTTAACCAGGCCCAAAATGTGCGTGTAGATTTGAACCTGGATACGGGGACAATGCTCGTATATTCCCGCAAAGATGTAGTTGAGGAAGTCGAGGACGACCGTCTGCATATTTCCCTGGAAGCTGCGCATGCAATTAATCCTGCATACGAAATCGGCGATGTGGTGGAAGAGGAAGTTACACCTCGTGATTTCGGACGCATCGCGGCACAGACAGCAAAACAAGTTGTCACTCAGCGTGTCCGTGAAGCTGAACGGGGCATGGTATTCGAAGAATTCGTCGATCGTGCTGATGATATCGTCAACGGGATTGTTGAACGGATGGATGCCCGCAACCTATATGTCGGCCTCGGTAAAGTGGAAGCGGTTCTGCCGCAGACAGAGCAGATGCCAAATGAGTCTTATCAGCCTCATGACCGAATTAAAGTTTATATCACCAAAGTGGAACGCACGACTCGCGGACCTCAGGTTTTTGTTTCAAGAACACATCCGGGCTTACTCCGCCGCTTGTTTGAAACTGAAGTTCCGGAAATCTATGATGGCATCGTTGAGATCAAATCGATCGCACGCGAAGCCGGCGACCGTTCGAAAATCTCTGTGATGGCTCATCGTGAAGATATCGATCCTGTTGGTTCATGTGTCGGTTCAAAAGGTGCACGCGTGCAGACGATCGTCAACGAACTCAGCGGCGAAAAGATTGATATCGTTGAATGGTCTGAAGAACCGGTCGTATTTGTCGCCAATGCACTCAGCCCTTCGAAAGTGCTTGATGTACAGGTCAATGAAGCCGATAAATCGACAACAGTTGTCGTGCCTGATTACCAATTATCCCTGGCGATCGGCAAACGCGGCCAGAATGCGCGTCTCGCTGCTAAATTGACTGGCTGGAAAATCGATATCAAGAGTGAAACGGATGCCCGTGAAATGGGCATCTACCCGAATCCCGATGCGGATATCGAATTGACGGAATCCGATGTTGATACGGATGACTTTGATTTTTACGACGAAAAAGAATAAGAAAGATAAGGTGATGTCCGTTGGCTCTGCAAAAGAAGATTCCACTAAGGAAATGTGTAGCTACAGGCGAGATGCATCCTAAAAAAGAAATGATCCGGATCGTCCGGTCCAAAGAAGGCGAAGTAAGTGTCGACCTGACCGGCAAAAAATCAGGGCGCGGAGCATACGTTTCCAAATCCGAAGCAGCTATTGCAGCTGCCAAGAAGAAAAAGGTGCTTGATAACCAATTGGAAGTGAAAGTGCCTGAGGAAATTTATGAGGAATTGCTTCGTGTCGTACTAAGAGAGCAGTTGAAGTAATATGGATACTAAACAGCAGATTCTCCAAATCCTGGGTCTTGCCACAAGAGCGAGAATGACGATTACCGGAGAAGAACTGACGATCAATGAAGTGCGCCGCGGCAATGCCAAATTGGTGATCGTCGCGGAAGACGCTTCAGAAAATACGAGCAAGAAGCTGCAGGATAAATGCAGCCATTATGGAGCTGACATCCAGATATTTGGAACGCGTGCAGAAATCGGGCATGCAATCGGCAAAGAAGAGCGCGTAGTTATGGCAGTCACAGATGCTGGATTCGCCAAAAAACTGATGAGCTTGTTTGATGAATATAACCGGGGGTGAGCAGATGACCAAAATTCGAGTACATGAATACGCGAAAAAAGTAGATAAACCGAGTAAAGAGATCATTCAGCAATTAACTAAAATGAATATTGACGTTACAAACCATATGTCGACGCTTGAGGATAATGCTGTTACAAAATTGGATGGCATTTATAAGAAATCTTCATCCGCTTCAACGACTGGTACTCCGTCAAGACCACAGAACCAGGGTCAAAACCGTCCGCAGGGGCAGGGCTCACGTCCAGCTGGGCAGGGACAATCACGCCCGCAAGGCGGACAGGGTGGATCGCGTCCAGCAGGACAAGGTCAAAACCGTCCGGCTCAAAGCGGATCACGTCCGGCTGCAGCACCTAGCCAGGGCCAATCCCGTTCACAGGGCAACGGTCAGCGTCCGGCTGCACCAGCCAAAACAGGGTCGAACTTCACACCAAAAGCGGCGAAGCCGACTGCAGGACCGGGACAGCGTAATTCAAACCGTCCAGGCGGCGGAAACCGCAACCGCAATAAAGGCAAACAGCAGCGTCCAGTAAATCCGCTGCCGCCAATGCCTAAAAAAGAAAAAGAGCTGCCGGCGAAAATCACTTTCTCAGAATCTCTGACAGTAGGGGAACTGGCGAAAAAATTGGGCCGCGAGCCATCAGAAATCATCAAAAAATTGTTCATGCTTGGTGTAATGGCTACCATTAACCAGGAACTTGATAAAGATGCGATCGAATTGATCTGCGCAGAATATGAAGTTGAAGTGGAAGAAGAAATCCTGGTGGATAAATCCGACCTGGAAATCTACTTCGAAGCGGAAGATGAAACATTGAACGAAGAACGTCCACCGGTCGTTACGATCATGGGGCACGTCGACCATGGTAAAACGACTTTGCTGGATTCGATCCGCCACACGAAAGTGACTGCAGGCGAAGCCGGCGGTATCACTCAGCATATCGGTGCCTATCAGGTAGTCGAAGGCGACAAGAAAATCACGTTCCTTGATACACCTGGACACGCAGCGTTTACAACAATGCGTGCACGCGGTGCAAAAGTGACCGATTTGGCGATTATTGTCGTTGCTGCAGATGACGGCGTTATGCCGCAAACTGTAGAAGCGATCAACCATGCGAAAGCTGCAGAAGTTCCAATCATCATCGCAGTCAACAAAATGGATAAGCCAAGTGCGAATCCAGACCGCGTGATGCAGGAATTGACTGAGCACGGACTGGTTCCTGAAGCATGGGGCGGCGATACGATCTTCGTACCGATCTCAGCTTTGAAAGGTGAAGGCATCGATCAATTGCTTGAAATGATCCTGCTTGTGTCTGAAGTCGGCGAATTGAAGGCGAACCCTGCCCGCCGTGCAATCGGAACTGTTATTGAAGCGGAGCTTGATAAAGGCCGCGGTTCAGTAGCGACTCTGCTTGTCCAGGACGGAACGTTGAATGTCGGAGATCCGATCGTTGTGGGGAATACATTCGGCCGTGTCCGTGCAATGGTTTCAGATGTGGGCCGCCGTGTGAAAGAAGCGGGTCCATCTACGCCGGTTGAAATTACCGGTTTGAATGATGTACCACAGGCGGGCGACCGTTTTGTCGTCTTCGAAGATGAAAAGACTGCCCGCCAAGTGGGCGAAACACGTGCTGCTTCAGCGCTGCAGGTTCAGCGTTCTGAGAAGACACGCGTCACACTTGATAACTTGTTCGACCAATTGAAACAAGGCGAGATGAAGGAATTGAACCTGATCGTCAAAGCAGACGTTCAAGGGGCAGTAGAGGCAATGGCTGCTTCACTTCTGAAAATTGACGTAGAAGGCGTGAATGTGAAAATTATCCACACTGGCGCTGGAGCGATCACAGAATCGGATATTTCCCTTGCTGCTGCATCCAATGCCATCGTCATCGGATTCAACGTCCGTCCGGATGCCAATGCCAAACGCGCAGCAGAAGCTGAAGGCGTGGATATCCGTCTGCACCGCATCATCTACAAGGTGATCGAAGAAATCGAATTTGCAATGAAAGGCTTGCTTGATCCTGAATTCGAGGAGAAAGTTATTGGCCAGGCTGAAATCCGCAGCACATTCAAAGTATCCAAAGTCGGCACGATTGCCGGAAGTTATGTAACGGAAGGTAAGATCACCCGTGACAGCAGCGTTCGCGTAATCCGCGAAGGAATTGTCGTTTTCGAAGGCGAACTGGATACATTGAAACGCTTCAAAGATGACGCCAAAGAAGTGGCTAAAGGCTACGAATGTGGTATCACGATCAAGAACTTCAATGATGTCAAAGAAGGCGACATCATCGAAGCCTATGTAATGGAAGAAATCGAACGGAAATGATCTTTTACATGGAATGCGAATTTTTCATACCATCTGCGCATTCATTGAAGGAAAAAAGGGCAGTGCTTAAAAGCATGCTGACCCGTTCAAAACAAAAATTCAACGTTTCCGCCGCCGAAATTGACCATCAGAATGTCTGGCAGCGCACCCGTATCGCTTTTGTCACCGTCGCTTCTTCTAAAGAGATGGCTGAAAAAGAAATGGCGCAAGTCCTTTACTATCTGGAGAGCAATCCGGCGTGGGAATGTCTTGAATACCATCAAGAATATCTGTAAGAACGAGGTGAATAAGCAATGACAATGCGCTCAAATCGTGTAGGCGAGCAAATGAAGAAAGAGCTCAGCGATATTATCAGCCGCAAGTTGAAAGACCCGAGAATCGGCTTCGTCACAGTGACGGATGTTGAAGTGACCGGGGATCTCCAGCAGGCAACTGTCTATATCAGTGTGTTGGGTGACGATGCTGCAAAAGAGCAGACATTGCTCGGCTTATCTAAATCCAAAGGGTTTATCCGTTCAGAAATCGGCCAGCGCATCCGTTTGCGCAAAACGCCTGAACTATCATTTGAATTTGATACTTCGGTAGCATACGGAACGCGCATCGATAATCTGCTGCGTGAGATAAAAGATCCGAAAGAAGACGAACAATAAAACTAAGCCTGCTGTCTACTCATAGATTGCAGGCTTTTTTACATACAAGGATGGCGCGCTTTTGCGACGAGCTTGCGGTATATATAGGATTATATAAAAGGAGGTTGAACAGGATGGCCATTAATGGAATCCTTCCTTTATGGAAAGAAAAAGGCATGACTTCCCATGATTGCGTGTTTAAACTGCGTAAAATTTTGAAAACCAAAAAAGTGGGCCATACCGGCACGCTTGATCCGGAAGTGGACGGTGTATTGCCGATTTGCATCGGCAACACGACAAAAGTGGCAGAATATATCACTGATCAGGGAAAAACATATGAGGCGGAAGTTGCCATCGGCTTTTCAACTGAAACAGAAGATGCCACCGGACAAATGGTTGAACAGAATTCAGAAGATAAGAAAATCACGCGCGGACAGATTTTGGCCGCACTCGAAGGCCTCACCGGCGAAATCACTCAGATTCCCCCGATGTATTCTGCTGTAAAAGTCGGCGGCAAAAAATTATATGAATATGCGAGAGCCGGTATCGCGGTTGAACGTCCGCTCCGAAAAGTCCAGATCGATTCGATTGAACTTCTGGATGATGCAGAAGAATGGGCGGGTGTGAATATCCATTTCCGTATTCGCATCAAGTGCGGCAAAGGGACCTATATCCGTACGCTGGCAGTTCAGATCGGCGAAGCACTGGGCTATCCTGCACATATGTCGCAACTGACGAGAACGGAATCCGGTAAATTCAAAAAAGAGGATTGCCTTACGCTTGCACAGGTGGATGAAATTGCTCAAAATGGAACTATCGGAACCGTATTGAAACCCCTTGCCTATGGATTGGCTGAATTTCCGCTGCTTGAAGTGCAACCCGAGAATTTCTTTGCTATGAAAAATGGTCAGGTGCTGCCAGTGCATCCATTATTGGAATCAACTAAATTCGTTGTCTTTACGATCAGCGGAGAACCATTTGCCCTGTATAAGAAACACCCCGATAAAGCAGGCAAAATGAAACCTGAAAAAATGTTTGGACTACCGACAGAAGACGAGGTGTAAGATGAAAATTTTTCATTTGAATTACCCGAACCACATGAAACCTGAAGAACATCTGGGCCCCTTATCAATGGCGCTCGGCTTTTTCGATGGTGTGCATAAAGGGCATCAGAAAGTGATCGGCGAAGCGATGGATCGAGCACGGGAGCTGAATGCGAAATCAGCTGTTATGACTTTTGATCCGCATCCATCCCTCGTACTGGGCGGCAGAAAAGAAGAAGTCTTCTATATAACACCGCTGCAGCAAAAGATGGAAATCCTGCAGGACATGGGCGTCGACGTATGCTTT
The DNA here is from genome assembly GCF_016820495.1 of Planococcus beigongshangi. Classification (GTDB taxonomy): domain Bacteria; phylum Bacillota; class Bacilli; order Bacillales_A; family Planococcaceae; genus Planococcus; species Planococcus beigongshangi. Next base: position 801,453 of record NZ_JADHDU010000001.1, read on the forward strand.
ATCGTCCGTTTCACATCTGATTTCGCCCAATTGGAACCGGAAGAATTTATCCGCCATTTTGTTGAAGGGCTGGATGTGGTTCATGCCACGGCCGGTTTTGACTTTTCTTTTGGTTCAAAAGGGCGCGGCAATATGGAATTGATGGAACAATCCAGTGCAGGCCGTTACGGCGTAAGTGTCATCAGCAAGCAGGCAGATGGTACGGAAAAGATCAGTTCAACCCGGATCCGCGGCCATTTGAAAGCAGGTGAAATCGAAGAAGTCCGCCGTTTATCAGGACGGCCTTTTCAAATTTCAGGAACAGTGGTAAATGGTGATAAACGCGGCCGCACGATCGGATTCCCCACCGCCAATGTCCAGCCGGATCTTGGGACATTCGTTCCCGCTGGAGGTGTATACGCGGTAAGGCTGCATGTCCAAGGGGAAGTCCACGACGGTGTCTGCAATGTGGGATATAAACCTACATTCAATGATCCATCTCTAAAGCAGCTTTCGATTGAAGTGCATATTTTCGACTTCGATAAAGACATCTATGGGGAAAGAGTGGCAGTCGATTGGCACAAGCGCATACGCGACGAACAGAAATTTTCAGGCATTGACGAATTGAAGGCGCAGATCGAAAAGGATAAGCAGGAAACGATCCGATATTTCGCTGAATAAATCAGATGGATGCGCGAGTTGATTTTCAAATAGCCGTGTGCTATGATTTATTGGTACAGAATGTACTAACCGTTGCTTGGCAAATCGAATCACCAACGTTTGCTCGGTAATAGGGGCTATCAGAAATTAGGAGGTGGAAACAGTATGGCAATCACTCAAGAACGCAAAAATGAATTGATCAATGAATACAAAGTGCATGACACGGATACTGGGTCTGCAGATATTCAAATCGCAATTCTTACAGAAGACATCAACAACTTGAATGAGCACTTACGTACTCACAAAAAAGATCACCACTCACGTCGTGGTCTATTCAAAATGGTTGGACACCGTCGTAACTTGCTGAAATATCTTCGTGAAAACGATGTAGCCCGTTACCGTGATCTAATCGCAAAACTTGGCCTACGCCGATAATAGCACTAAGTGAAAGCGGGATTCGTCCCGCTTTTTCTTTATGGATAAAGAGAAGCTTCACTCAGTGGAAAGCTCTATTCCCGCTGAATGACAGTTGCTCCAATCGGACTTTTATGGAAAGTTGAAATCCCACTTGCAAAAGTGGGATTCTTACTGTCCATTAAAGCAGGATAAATTTTTCGCATACAATCGCATAGCGAATGCTTTTTTGTTACACTACTAGTAATGGATACATAAAACTGTCTAAACATTGGAACAGAGAGGAGCTCGATTATGGAGCAAACTAAAAAAGTCTACACATTTGATTGGGCAGGCCGCGAATTACAGGTCGAAGTCGGCCAATTGGCGAAACAAGCAAACGGAGCGGCATTGATCCGTTATGGGGATACAGCAGTATTGTCCACAGCTACAGCTTCAAAAACACCGAAACCACTGGATTTCTTCCCGTTGACGGTAAACTACGAAGAACGTCTTTACGCGGTAGGTAAGATCCCTGGAGGATTCATCAAACGCGAAGGCCGTCCTTCTGAAAAAGCGACGCTGACGAGCCGTTTAATCGACCGTCCGATCCGTCCGCTTTTCCCTGACGGCTTCCGCAATGAAGTACAGGTAATTTCAATGGTCATGTCTGTTGATCAGGACTGCCCATCTGAAATGGCAGCAATGTTCGGATCTTCATTGTCCTTGATGATTTCCGATATTCCGTTCGACGGTCCGATTGCCGGTGTCATCGTCGGCCTGATTGATGGCGAGTACATCATCAACCCAACCAACGAGCAATTGGAAAAAAGCTCTATTAACCTGACAGTGGCAGGCACAAAAGACGCCATCAATATGGTTGAAGCCGGAGCAAAAGAAGTTTCCGAAGAAGTCATTTTGGAAGCCATCATGTTCGGTCACGAGGAGATCAAGAAATTGATCGCGTTCCAGGAAGAAATTGCTGCTGAAGTCGGAAAAGAAAAATCCGAAATCCAGTTGTTCGAATTGGACGCGGAACTTTCCGAAACGATTAAAAACACGGTTGAAGCCGAATTGGTCGCTGCTGTGCAGATCAATGAGAAACAGGCGCGCAATGAAGCGATCGATGAAGTGAAAAAACGTGTCATGGAACAATATGAAGAATCAGATGACGATGTGAAAAAACAAGCGGGTCAGATTTTGGACAAAATGGTCAAAGACGAAGTCCGCCGCCTGATCACGGATGAGAAAATCCGTCCGGATGGCCGTGGACCTTCAGAAATCCGTCCACTTTCTTCAGAAGTCGGTTTATTGGCACGTACGCATGGTTCAGGCCTTTTCACCCGCGGACAGACTCAAGCGATGAGCATTTGTACGCTGGGTGCACTCGGTGACGTCCAGATCATCGACGGTCTAGGCATCGAAGATACAAAACGCTTCATGCATCACTATAACTTCCCGTTGTTCTCAGTTGGTGAAACTGGATTCCTTCGTGGACCAGGCCGCCGCGAAATCGGCCACGGGGCACTCGGCGAGCGTGCACTTGAAGCTGTCATCCCGAACGAAAAAGATTTCCCTTATACGATCCGTCTGGTTGCTGAAGTTCTCGAATCGAACGGTTCGACTTCACAGGCAAGTATCTGTGCATCTACACTTGCAATGATGGATGCGGGTGTGCCGTTGAAAGCACCGGTAGCCGGTATTGCAATGGGTCTGGTTAAAAAAGGCGAAAACTATACAGTTCTTTCCGATATCCAGGGTATGGAAGATTATCTTGGCGATATGGACTTTAAGGTAGCTGGAACAGCTGAAGGCATTACAGCTCTTCAAATGGATATCAAAATTGACGGATTGTCACGCGATATCCTGGAAGAAGCTTTGACACAGGCGAAAATCGGACGTATCCATATCCTTGAATCGATGCTTGCGACTATCTCTGAGCCGCGTGAGCAATTGTCTAAATTCGCTCCGAAAATCATCATGGTCAAGATCAACCCTGATAAGATCCGCGATGTAATCGGACCTGGCGGGAAAGTGATCAATAAGATCATCGACGAAACAGGCGTCAAGATCGATACAGAGCAGGACGGCACCATCTTCATTTCTTCTGTTGACGAAGAGATGAACGCCAAAGCGAAAGCGATGATCGAAAATATCGTGCGTGAAGCGAAGGTTGGGGAATATTACGAAGGCAAAGTGAAACGCATAGAAAAATTCGGTGCATTCGTTGAATTGTTCCCAGGCAAAGATGGACTGCTTCATATTTCTGAAATCCAGGAAGAGCGGACAAAAGAAGTGGAAGATGTACTGAAAATGGATCAGGTTGTTAAAGTGAAAGTGATTGAAATCGATCGCCAGGGACGCGTTAACTTGTCCCGTAAGATCGTTTTGAAAGAAGAGAAAGAACAGGCTGAAAAAGCTAAACAGGAATAAATGAGAATTGCCAACGAAAGTTGGCAATTTTTTCTTTATTGGAGGGAAATACGAATGGCTACTACAATTACATGTGCTAACGGAGTTAGAATTGTTTCGGAACAGATTCCGCATTTCCGCTCGGTCGCTGTCGGGGTTTTCGTGAAAGCGGGATCCCGAGATGAAGAACGCAGTGAAAATGGCATGACTCATTTTATCGAACATATGCTGTTCAAAGGAACACCCACCCGTTCGGCGAAAGACATTGCGCGGGAATTTGACCGCATCGGGGGAGACATCAATGCCTATACATCAAAAGAATATACATGCTATTACGCAAAAGTGGTCGATGAGCATGCCGGTCATGCAGTGGATATTTTAGCGGATATGTTCTTTAATTCGAATATGGATCCTGTTGAAATTGAACGGGAACGCCAAGTGGTGCTGGAAGAAATCAGCATGACAGAAGACATGCCGGATGATGATGTACATGAGCAGTTATGGCGCGTCATGTACCCCCGCCATTCGATGGGGGCGCCGATCCTTGGCACTGATAAAACCCTGGAGCAATTCGACGCAGCCGCAATCCGGAATTTTATGGACCGGTTTTATATACCTGCGAATACCGTGATATCTGTCGCAGGCAATATTCCGGATGGCTTGAGCGAGCAGATTGCTGAACTTTTCGGCAGCTTCAAAAAGAGCGGCGAAGAAAAGCCATATATCATGCCTGAGTTTACAGCGGGCGAATCGATCCGGCATAAAGACATTGAACAGGGACATCTGTGTTATGGGTTTCCGGGTCTATCAATAAATGATCCGCATCTGTACGATATGGCGGTCATGAATAATGTGCTGGGCGGTACGATGTCGTCTCGCCTGTTCCAGGAAATCCGGGAAGAACACGGACGCGCGTACTCGATCTATTCGTATCATTCGGCGTATTCCGACCATGGCACATTGGCCATTTACGGCGGTACATCCAATGAGCAGCTGCCGGAACTTCAGGAAAAGATCCTGGAGTCGATCGGTAAAATGCTTACAGAAGGATTGACGGAACTGGAAGTCAGCGATTCCAAAGCACAGTTCAAAGGCAATCTGCTGCTCGGCATGGAAAGCACGGGCAGCCGCATGAGCCGCAACGGCAAGCACGAATTGCTCCTCGGAAAACATATTTCCTACAGCGAAGTCCTGGAACGGATCGAAGAAGTTTCCTTGGAAAAAGTGCAATATACACTGGAATTATTAAAGGGGACGCCAGCCCGGTCCATCATTTCTTCAAGACCCACACCCTCATCCTGACGAGGGTGTTTTTTCATGTTTCAGTACGTCAGTGCGCTAAATTATGTTACAATTATGCAAATCATCATAGAAGGAGAGAGCCGAGTGAAAACCTATAATGTAGCGATCATGGGAGCAACAGGCGCCGTCGGGCAGCAGATGAAGGAGCAGCTGGAAAAACGCGATTTTCCTGTAAATGAAATCCGTTTTCTGACGTCAAAACGTTCAGCAGGCAATAAAATCGATTTTAAAGGAACAACTTATATGGCAGAAGAAGCAATACCGGAATCATTTGAAGGAATCGATATCGCTTTTTTCAGCGCGGGAGGGAGTGTATCCGAGAAGTTCGCCCCTGCAGCAGTCGAACGCGGGGCAATCGTCGTCGACAATACGAGCGCATTCCGGATGGACCCGGAAGTGCCGCTGGTCGTACCGGAAGTGAACAAAAGCGACCTTTCACAACATAGAGGGATTATTTCAAATCCTAACTGCTCGACCATCCAGATGGTTTGTGCGCTGCAGCCGTTAAAAGAACACTTCGGCCTGTCGAAAATTGTGGTTTCCACTTACCAGGCGGTATCAGGAGCCGGCATCGACGCTATCAATGAGCTGAAAGAGCAGTCGGACGCCGGATTTGAAAAGGCAAAAAATTCACAGGCGAAAATGCTGCCGGTGAAATCGGCGGACAAGCATTACCCGATCGCCTATAATGTCATTCCGCAAATCGATGTGTTTGCTGAAAATGGCTATACACTGGAAGAGATGAAAATGATCAATGAAACGAAGAAGATCATGCATGACGACAGTTTGTCCGTGGCTGCAACATGTGTGCGCTTGCCGGTGGTCACTGGCCATTCGGAATCTGTCTACGTGGAACTGGAAGGGGCTCCGACGCTTGCTGAGATCAAGGACGCAATTGCAGGAGCTCCGGGAGTGACGCTGATGGACGATCCTTCAGGACAAGTGTATCCGATGCCACTGATGGCAGCAGGACTTGATGACGTATTCGTCGGACGTATCCGTGCAGATCTCGATAATCCGCAAGGTTTCCATCTCTGGGTCGTTTCAGACAACCTGGTGAAAGGTGCAGCGCTCAACTCCATCCAAATCGCGGAAGCGCTGATCGAAGAAAAGATCATCTGATTTCGTTGAAAATAAACCGGCGGCTTTGCCGGTTTATTTTTTTGTTTGGACTGTTTCCAACGATTCCCGTATAATAGATTCTATGGATGTGTACGGGTGAATTTTTTTAGGAGGAAATAATTTGAGCAAAGTTAAAAACGAAGTTATTAGAGTAATACCATTAGGCGGCGTCGGTGAAATCGGCAAAGCGATGTATGTAATTGAGATCGATGAAGATATATTTGTAGTCGACAGTGGATTAATGTTCCCTGAAGACGAAATGCTCGGAGTGGATATCGTCATTCCGGACGTCTCATACCTTGAAGAGAACAAGGACCGGGTAAAAGGGATCTTCCTCACACACGGACATGAAGATGCGATCGGTTCAATTGCGTATCTATTGAAGAAAGTGCAGGCACCGGTCTATGGTTCGAAATTGACGATCGGCCTCGCTAAGGAACATGTGAAAGAGCAGGGGTCACTGAAGCAAGTGAAATTCTTCGAAGTGACAAACAAAAGCCGTATGAATTTCGATTCGACCCATGTAACGTTTTTCCATACGACACACAGTATCCCGGACGCATTCGGTATCGTTTTCCATACGTCCGAAGGAGCAATCGTCCACACTGGCGAGTTTAAATTCGATCAGTCTGCAAAAGGCAGCTACAGACCGGATATCGCGAAGATGGCGAAACTCGGGGAAGACGGCGTACTGATGCTGCTGTCTGATTCGACCGAAGCGGAACGTCCTGGCTACACAACTTCTGAAAGGGTCGTAGTCGATCATCTCCATTCGGAATTCAGGAAAGCTGAAGGGCGAATCCTGGTATCACTTTATTCATCAAACTTCATCCGCATCCAGCAGGTATTCGATATCGCCCGCGCAACCGGCAAAAAAGTGGCTGTCGTCGGAAAAAGCCTTGAGAGCAGTTATGAAGTGGGAGTGCGCCTCGGTTATTTGGATCCGGGCGAGGAAACGGTCATTTCACTGAAGGAACTAAATGAATACCGTGATGAAGAAATCGTCATCATCGTTACCGGCAACCAGGGGGAACCGCTGGAAGCTCTTGATAAAATGGTGCGCAAACAGCATAAAGATGTGCGCATCAAAGAAACCGATACGGTTCTGATCACGTTCACGCCATCACCAGGCATGGAAGTCCAGATGTATCAAACGATGAACAAATTGGCTAAAGCCGGTGCAAATGTACTGACATCCAATAAAAAAGTGCATGTATCTGGACACGGCAGCCAGGAAGACTTGAAAATGATGCTGAATATGATGAAACCGAAATACTTCATCCCCATCCAGGGTGAGTATAAAATGCTGATTGCCCATTCAAAATTGGCGCAGCAGACGGGCTTGCAGAAATCAGATATCTTTATTGCCGATAAAGGCGATATCGTCGAATATAAAGGCGGCAAAGTCCGTATGAGCGGACGTGTAACAGCGGGCAATATCCTGATTGACGGAATCGGCATCGGGGACGTCGGCAATATCGTCCTTCGCGACCGCAAATTGCTGTCTCAGGATGGGATCTTCATCGTCGTAGTAACATTGAACCGCAAACAGAAGAAAATCGCTTCTGGTCCGGAAATGATTTCCCGCGGATTCGTTTATGTCCGGGAATCGGAAGAATTGATGGACGAATCAGCGAAACTGGTTCGAAAAGTGGTTGAGAAATACGTGGCACGTGATACGTTCGAATGGAATAACATCAAACAGGAAATTCGCGATACGCTGAACTCCTACTTATTCCAGCAAACAAAACGCCGTCCAATGATCATCCCGATTATTATGGAATATTAAGCAAGAAAAGGAAAAAGGATTTCCATGCCGAAGGGTCGGGGGAAATCCTTTTTCGATTACATAGGAAATGAGGGAACATAATGCCTCGAAGCGGACAAAAAAACAAAAAGAAACCAACGGCAAAAACAACAGCGAAGAAAAAGAAAAATGCGCAGCAGATGCCCTCCATCCTTTTTGAGATCATCGGCATCGTGATGCTCGGCGTCGCCGCCCTGACGGCTTTTCAATTCGGCAAAGTCGGGCGCATGCTTTCGAATATCGCAGAATATCTGACGGGCTATCTGGCGATTTTCATACCGGTAGTGCTCGTCGGAGTCGCTGTCTATATCATGGTGAAGCGAAGCTGGCCCAAACTGCAGTTTAGAAAAACGATCGGCTACGCTTTCCTATTGACCGGAATCTTCCTGATCTGCCATTTGATCTGGGCAGCAGGAATGATTTTACCGATCACCTCATCGAATGTGCTCGGGGAAACGTCCAGGTACATCCAGGTCAGCGGTACGATCTGGACGCAATATACGGCAATCGGCGGCGGAATGGCCGGAGCAGTGCTGTATGCGATCATGCATGGACTGTTCGAAACCGGCGGAACCTGGATCGTTGCCCTCATCATGCTGTCAATTGGAATCATCATCTTGACAGGGCGCACACTCGCGCCGTTCATTGCTGAAAAAGTTCCAAGTTTCCGGCCGGTGATCAACGCACTGGGAAAACGTTTCTCAAAACCGAAGAAAAAGCCGAAGAAAATAAAAGACAGCAGCATTGCGACTCAGCAAAACGGCCGGTTTATAGATGACACTGAACCTGAACCTGGAGATAACAGCTATGAATTTGAAACGGAATCGGTTTATGTGGATGTTCCGGAAGAGCCGATCATTTCGGCATTCACTGAAAATGTGAAGCCAAAAGCACAGCCAGCCGATAAGGCACCAGCTGTGCAGGAAGAACCGGCAGCAGATACAGATCCAGGAGACGTGCAGATATTGACGACGGCTGAAGAACTTGAAAACGAGGAATATCAATTGCCGCCGATGGAACTTCTGACTTTGCCTCCGCACAGCGATCAAAGCGGCGAATACGCAGGAATCCAGAAAAATGCCAAAAAACTTGAGAAAACATTTCAAAGTTTCGGCGTCCGGGCAAAAGTCACGCAAGTTCATCTGGGACCTGCCGTTACAAAATACGAAGTGCTGCCGGATACCGGCGTAAAAGTAAGTAAAATCGTCAGCTTACATGACGATTTGGCATTGGCGCTGGCTGCAAGGGATATTCGGATTGAAGCGCCGATTCCGGGTAAATCGGCAATCGGCATTGAAGTGCCGAATTCGACAGTGGCCATCGTCAGTCTGCGTGAAGTGCTGGAATCCGAGGAAAACAATAAACCGGAATCCAAACTCCTATTCGGTCTGGGCCGGGACGTCACTGGTCAAGCGGTCATGACGGAACTCAATAAAATGCCGCATCTACTTGTCGCGGGTTCTACGGGAAGCGGGAAATCAGTCTGTATCAATGGCATCATCACGAGTATCATCATGCGCGCAAAACCGCATGAAGTGAAAATGATGATGATCGATCCAAAAATGGTGGAATTGAATGTATACAACGGGATTCCGCATTTATTGGCACCCGTCGTAACGGATCCCCGCAAAGCTGCACAAGCCCTGAAGAAGATCGTATCGGAAATGGAACGGCGTTATGAGCTGTTTTCACATACCGGAACACGGAATATCGAGGGATATAATGAATACGTCAGAGTCTTCAATGAAGAAAACGAAGAGAAACATCCGAAATTGCCTTTCATCGTCGTTATCGTGGATGAGCTGGCGGATCTGATGATGGTCGCTTCAAACGAGGTCGAAGATGCCATCACCCGTCTGGCACAAATGGCGCGTGCTGCGGGCATCCACCTGATCATCGCGACACAGCGTCCGAGCGTCAATGTCATCACAGGTGTGATCAAGGCGAATATCCCATCAAGGATCGCCTTTGCCGTTTCTTCGGCAATCGACTCCCGGACGATCCTGGATATGGGCGGCGCCGAAAAACTGCTTGGCCGCGGAGATATGCTGTTCCTCGGGGCTGGCCAGTCGAAACCTGTCCGTGTGCAAGGGGCATTCTTGTCTGACAGTGAAGTGGAGAAGATTGTCGACTTTGCCATTGAACAGCAAAAAGCGCAGTATCAGGAAGATATGATCCCAACAGAAATTGAAGAAAACAGCGTAGATGAAGAAACGGATGAAATCTACGACGAAGCTGTCCAATTGGTGACGGAAATGCAGACTGCATCGGTTTCAATGCTGCAGCGTCGATTCCGTGTAGGCTATTCCCGTGCTGCCAGGATCATTGATCAAATGGAGCAACGGGGAGTGGTCGGGCCATATGAAGGCAGTAAGCCACGGACCGTGTTAGTTCAAAAGCAGGAAGAATATTAAAATCAAGCGAAAATTTCGTGACAATTTGCGCACTTTGGAACAATCAGACTTAAGTAAAATTCGCGAAATTCGACAAAAGACTATTTATTTCATTTGTAATAAGTGTTATAGTAATTCTGATTAGTAGGAATGTTTTACATCAGATGTCTGATCTCTGTCATTGGTGGTGAATCGTATGACAATTAAATCGGATCATCGGGCATTGTATCTCCAGGTAATCGATCGAATGAAGCAGGATATTGCTGCCGGAATATACAAAGAAAAAGAGAAGTTGCCTTCCGAATTCGAATTGGCAAAAACACTGGGAGTCAGCCGCGCAACCTTACGGGAAGCGCTCAGGCTGTTGGAAGAAGACAATATTATCGTAAGAAGGCATGGCGTCGGAACATTCGTCAATCCGAAACCCCTGTTCACATCAGGGATCGAACAATTGACGAGTGTCTCGGAAACGATCAGCCAGGCGGGAATGGAGCCTGGGTCGATTTATCTGAGTACAACCGAGAGCCTTGCTTCTGAAGATGATATAAAACGCTTACATTGCAATCCCGAAGATTCAGTAATTACGATAGAAAGGGTCCGTACAGCGAACGATGAACCGGTCGTTTATTGCATCGACAAGGTTTTATCCAGCAAATTGCCGGAAGACTTCCTGAGCCGGGCCGAAAGCTCCATTTTCTCAGCAATAGAGGAAAGCGGAGACACCTATATTAGTTATGCGGTCACTTATATCGATCCGATCGGATACCATGAAGTAGCGTCTCCGATTTTGGAATGTGATCCTGAAACTGCATTATTAGTATTAAAACAGCTCCATTATGATACAGACGATCAAGTGGTGCTTTATTCGAAGAACTATTTCCGGGCTGATAAATTCAGTTTCCATGTAGTTCGAAAACGTGTGTAAAACAAACTATTCCTGCTAATATCAAAAAAACCTTGGGGGTTATTACATTGACAAAACGTAAATTTGGTCTGGGTCTTTCTTTAATGCTTGCTGCAGGTATGCTAGCGGCATGCGGCAGTGACGATGATTCTTCAACTGACACATCAAACGGTGACGGAGGAGAAGGCACTGAGGAAACAAGCGAAATTTCTGCAGCTATGGTTACGGATGTCGGCGGTGTCGATGACAAATCCTTCAACCAATCAGCTTGGGAAGGTCTTGAGAAGTTCGCTGAAGACAACGGTCTTGAAGTACAGAAAGACGGCGGAGTCGATTACCTTCAGTCACAAAGTGATGCAGATTACAACACGAACTTGAACAACTTGATCCGCCGCGACTTTGATGTCGTATTCGGCATCGGTTTCCTTATGGAAGGTGCAGTAGCTGAAATCGCTGCGCAGCAAGCAGATGCTAATATCGCAATCATTGATGCGGTTGTTGAAGCGGATAACGTAGCAAGCGTTCTATTTAAAGAGCAAGAAGGCGCATTCCTTGCCGGAGTTGCAGCTGCACTTATGACTGAAACAGGAAAAGTTGGCTTTGTCGGCGGGATGGAAATCCCTGTAATCGAACGTTTCGAAGCTGGATTCCTTGCAGGCGTTGAAGCTGCTGACTCTAGCGTTGAAGTCGATGTTAGCTACGCAGGTGCTTTTGATGATGCAGCATTAGGTAAAACAACTGCTAACCTTATGTACCAAAACGGAGCGGATATCATTTTCCACGCTGCCGGCGGTACTGGTAACGGTGTATTTACAGAAGCTAAAGAACGCAAAGAAGCTGGCGAAAATGTATGGGTAATCGGAGTTGACTCTGACCAGTACGACGAAGGTCAGGTTGGTGACGACAACGTAACATTGACATCAGTCTTGAAACGCGTTGATAACGCAGTTTACAACATCTCTGAACAAACTAAGAATGGCGAATTCCCTGGTGGCGAAACAGTAGTTTACGGTCTGTCTGACGATGGTATCGGCCTTGCTGATTCACGCGGAGCTATTTCTGAAGACGTCATGTCTCAGATCGAAGAATTCAAACAGCAAATCATTGACGAAGAAATTACAGTTCCAGAAACGTTGGAGTAATTTCTGATTGTTACGGTCATGCTCATAAAGACCGGTTAAGCCGGTCTTTATGATTTTTTTTCGCCTAAATTTACAAAATTAATAGACGAAAGGTTTTTAACGATGGAAGCCTTTCTTGTATTAATTAATAAAAGAGAATTTAACAGTTTTCTAGGGAGTGAAAACAGTGGAATATGTTGTTGAAATGCTGAACATCCGCAAGGAATTCGGAAACTTTGTCGCCAATGACAATATCACCCTTCAATTGGAAAAAGGGGAGATCCATGCACTGCTTGGTGAAAATGGTGCTGGAAAATCGACATTGATGAACGTCCTTTTCGGTCTTTATCAGCCGGAAGGCGGCGAGATTCGCGTACGTGGTAAAAAAGTGGATATCACCAATCCGAACATCGCGAATGATCTTGGCATCGGAATGGTCCATCAGCATTTCATGCTGGTCGAAAACTTTTCGGTGACTGAGAATATCATTCTGGGTACTGAGCCGACGAAGATGGGCGTTACCAATAAAAAAGATGCAGCCAAGAAAGTTCAGGCATTGTCTGAGCAATATGGGTTGAACGTAGATCCGTACGCCATCATTGAAGATATTTCAGTGGGTATGCAGCAGCGTGTGGAAATTTTGAAAACGCTTTACCGCGGAGCGGAAATCCTGATCTTCGACGAGCCGACTGCATCGTTGACTCCGCAGGAAATCATCGAACTGATTCAAATCATGAAACGCCTTATTGCCGAAGGAAAATCGATTATTTTGATCACGCATAAGCTGAAGGAAATCATGGACGTTTCTGACCGTGTCACGGTAATCCGAAAAGGGCAGGGCATCGGAACAGTCGTGACGGCTGAAACGAATCCGAATGAACTCGCTTCCCTGATGGTCGGGCGCCAGGTTGAATTTACGACGGTCAAAGGGCCTGCCTTCCCTAAAGACGAAGTGCTGGATATCAAGAATCTCGTTGTAGAAGATTACCGCGGATTAGCAAAAGTCAAGAACCTTAACCTGAATGTCCGCAAAGGTGAAATTGTGGGGATTGCCGGTATCGACGGCAATGGCCAGACGGAATTGTTAGAAGCCATTACAGGTCTTCGTAAAGTGAAAAGCGGAACCATTTTCATCAATGAAAAAGATGTTACCGGATCGAAGCCGCGCAAAGTGACGGAAGCCGGAGTCGGACACATTCCACAGGATCGCCACAAGCACGGACTTGTACTCGATTTCCCGATCGGCCACAATATTGCCCTTCAAACATATTATAAGAAGCCGATTTCGAAAAACGGCATCATCGACTACGAGAAGATCAATGAAAAAGCGAAACAGATCATCGCTGACTTTGATGTCCGGACACAGGGACCTCAGGAACTGGCCCGTTCACTGTCAGGCGGTAATCAGCAAAAAGCGATCATCGGCCGTGAAGTTGACCGCGATCCTGATTTGCTGATCGCTGCTTTGCCGACACGCGGACTAGACGTCGGGGCGATCGAATTTATCCACAGCCGTTTGATCGAACAGCGTGATAATGGAAAAGCTGTACTATTGATTTCATTCGAGCTGGATGAAGTCATGAACGTGTCCGACCGCATCGCCGTTATCCATGATGGTGAAATTGTCGACATCGTAACACCTGAATCCACGACAGAACAGGAACTTGGTTTGTTGATGGCAGGACATCATGTAAGGGATAATAAAGAAGGCGTGAAGAAGGAAGGTGAGGATCAGCATGTCGAATAGAGTCACCAATATTCTGGTCCCTCTAATTTCTGTTATTTTAGGCTTGATCGTCGGAGCGATAATCATGCTAGTCAGCGGATATAATCCGATTTCAGGATATACCGCTTTATGGAATGGAATTTTTGGGGATCTTTATACTATAGGAGAAACTCTCCGTCAGATAACACCATATTTACTTGCAGGTCTTGCGGTGGCATTTGCATTCCGCGCCGGGCTTTTCAACATCGGGGTCGAAGGTCAATTGATCGTTGGCTGGTTCGCGGCGGCTTACGTTGGTCTGGCTGTTGAACTTCCGAAAATCATCCACTTGCCGCTGGCTATTCTGGCTGCAGCTGCAGCGGGTGCATTATGGGGCTTCGTGCCAGGGCTTTTGAAAGCAAAATTCCAGGTGCATGAAGTTATCGTAACGATCATGATGAACTATATCGCTTTGCATGTAACGAATGCATTGATCAAAACAGTATCAGACGGTGGAGACCGGACGGATAAGATTTTCTCGAGTGCATCGCTGCGTTCGGAATTCTTCCAGAACCTTACTGAATTTTCACGGCTTCACTACGGTATCCTGCTCGCTTTGATCATGGTTGCCGTCATGTGGATCATTTTAGAGAAAACGACACTGGGGTATGAACTGAAAGCGGTCGGTTTCAACCATAACGCTTCTAAATATGCTGGTATGAATGTCAACAAAAACATCATTTTGGCCATGGTCATTTCCGGTGCATTCGCAGGACTGGCCGGGGCAATGGAAGCTCTTGGGACATTTGAATATGTTTCTTCCAAAGGCGGATTCACAGGAATCGGATTTGACGGGATCGCCGTTGCCTTACTTGGTATGAATACTCCGCTTGGCGTCATATTCGGTGCCACATTATTCGGTTCCCTGAAATACGGTGCCTTGAATATGCCTAACGCTGCCGGAATTCCTTTGGAAATTGTAGAGATCGTTATCGCAGTAATTATATTCTTCGTGGCTTCTGGCTACATCATCCGCCTATTGTTGTTGCGGGCAGCAAATAAGAAGAAGGAGGCGAAGTAATATGAGTTTTATTGAAGTATTATATTTCATCATTCCTTCGGCTATTTTCTACGCTGCTCCGTTAATTCTCGTCGCTATCGGCGGTGTGTTTTCTGAGAAGTCCGGTGTCGTCAATATCGGTCTTGAAGGCTTGATGGTCATCGGTGCCTTCACGGGTATTCTGTTCAACCTTTTCTTTGCCGATACGTTTGGCGGGGCAACGCCTTGGCTGGCTCTTGTAGCCGCTATGGTCGCTGCACTCCTGCTGTCGCTGCTTCACGCGGTGGCTTCGATTTCATTCCGTGCTGACCAGGTTGTATCCGGTGTTGCGATCAACTTGCTCGCAATCGCCTTATCACTTTACCTGGTGAAAAAAATCTTCGGTAAAGGGCAGACGGATTTCATCACGGAGCGCTTCTCCCGTTACAGTGTACCGGTGCTTTCCGATATTCCGTTTATCGGGGACCTATTCTTCAAATCAATTTATAATACGTCGTTTTTTGCAATCGGTGTGGCTGTCTTTGCGTGGTTCGTCATTTACAAAACGCCATTCGGCCTTCGTTTGAGAGCGGTGGGTGAACACCCGATGGCTGCTGATACGATGGGGATCAATGTAACGAAAATGCGTTATATTGCAGTCATGATTTCCGGAGCTCTAGCCGGGATCGGCGGCGCAATCTACGCACAGACCATTTCCAATGATTTTGGCCACGCTACGATCAACGGACAAGGGTTCATGGCGCTTGCCGCTATGATTTTCGGTAAATGGCATCCGCTGGGTGCGATGGGGGCAGCGTTATTCTTCGGTTTGGCGCAGTCACTCAGTATCGCGGGATCACGAATTCCGATCATCAGTGAAGTGCCGAGCGTCATCCTGTTGATCTTGCCATATGTTTTGACGATTCTTGCACTTGCCGGCTTCATCGGTAAAGCGAATGCGCCGAAAGCAAATGGTAAACCATATATCAAAGGTCAGCGATAAGTTTCTACTATTATAAGAGCCGTCCACGTGACGGCTCTTTTTCTTATCTATGCATTAATTCTTAAGAAGTACAATAGTGGGTTAGAAGGCTGCTCCTGCATCGCTTCGCTGCTTCGTCGCAAAGGGATGTCCCAAATTACATTTGGTTCATCTCTTCGTTCTCGCTTTTCTTATTGTCCAGACTCCGCCGACCCAGTTCCTCGAGTCGCTTCGGTTTCAGCTGCAATGGCAGAGAGCGCCATTTCCACTAAGCCTTCCAGCGCTTGTCGGAACTGAACGGGTGTCGTCGCTTTTCTTATTGTCCAGCCTCGAACGGCCCAGCTCTTCGGTCCTAAACCTGTCCAGCTATGTGGCAAAGGACGCCACTTCGCTGTTCTGTCTTAGGTCTGTCAGAGCTAAACGGGCGTTCTCGCTTTTCTTATTGTCCAGACTCGAACGGCCCAGCTCTTCGGTCCTAAACCAGTCCAGCTATGTGGCAAAGGACGCCACTTCGCTGTTCTGTCTTAGGTCTGTCAGAGCTAAACGGGCGTTCTCGCTTTTCTTATTTGCAATTGCCCGAAAATGTTCGGTATAGTAATAGAATGAACAATGAGAGGGGATTCATCATGTTTGAAACTATCAAGCTTGCTAAAGGCGTGAATATCCACGTTAATGAAACGACACAATTCAAAACTATAAATTTTTCCATAAAATTTAAAAGCAAATTATCGAAGGATAAAGCGTCGGCGCGTTCGATCCTGGCAAATGTGCTTCAGCACAGCAACGAAGCCTATCCTTCGCATACGGCTTTGCGGATGGCGCTGGATGATTTATACGGCACTTCGCTTTACATGGATTCTTCGAAACGCGGAAATGAACATATTGTCAGCTTGAATGTCGAGACAGTGAATGATCAGTATTTATCCGAAACAGGAGTACTTGAAAAAGTCATGAATCTGATGTATCTGGTGCTGTTTAAACCGAACTTGGAGAATGGCCTGTTCAAGGAATCAATCTTTCAGCGTGAGAAGAATGCTGTCAAAGAAAGGCTTGAATCGATTATCGATGATAAAACCAGATATGCCCAACAGCGCATGATGGAACTGGCCTTGTCCGATCATCCAGCGGCAATTCCGGCCAACGGATCCATCGAAGAAGTCCAGAAAATCAGCAATGAGATGCTGATGGAAGAGTATCGTTCGATGATTGAAACCAATGAAGTGGAAATCTATGCGGTCGGGGATATTAAACCTGAAATGGTTGCTGATTATTTCCGTGATTATTTCAAGTTCACGGATCGGGAAAAAACACCGGCTCCTCCGTCGATGGCATTGACGAAACCTGCCCAGCCGCGTGTAGCTGAATTCGAAGACATGAAGCAGGGGAAACTGCACATGATGTTTTTCAGTCCGGTCACTTTCCGTGACGAGAAATTCCCTGTGATGCAATTGATGAATGGCATTTTCGGAGGCTATGCCCATTCGAAACTTTTCGTTAATATCCGTGAAAAGGAAAGTATGGCTTATTATGTGTCAAGTTCCTATTCATCCCAGTTCGGCTTGATGTTTGTACTGGCTGGAATTGACGGCAAGCTTGAAGAAAAAGCGGTCAATTTGATCCTTCAGCAATTGGAGGAAGTGAAAGCGGGCAATATCACCGAAGTCGAATTTGGACAGACAAAAGCGCTGCTGACCAATCAATTGAAGGAAGCGCTTGATTCCGCGCGCGGGCAGATTGATATCTACGACCAGTATATGGAGCTGACTGAGGCATTCGAACCGGAATACCTGATCAGCCGCTGGGATCGTGTGACCAAAGAAGAAATTGCACAGGCCGCAAAAGACCTGAGCCTTGAAATGACGTATTTCCTTTCTGGAAAGGAGAGTGTGGCAAATGCATAAAGTTGAATTCAAGCAATTGGACGAAACCTTGTACCATGAAAAACTGGATAACGGCCTTGAAGTATATATCCTTCCTAAAAAAGGGTTTTCCAAAACCTTTGCAACTTTCACGACTAAATATGGATCGATTGATAATCATTTTGTGCCGCGCGGCGAAACGGAAGCTATCAAAGTTCCTGACGGCATCGCACATTTCCTGGAGCATAAAATGTTCGAAAAAGAAGAAGGGGATATTTTCCAGCAGTTTTCGAAACAAGGGGCTTCTGCCAATGCCTTTACTTCATTTACACGGACTGCCTATTTATTCTCTGCAACAGATCAAATAGAGGAGAATGTGGAAACGCTGCTTGATTTTGTTCAGGAGCCTTATTTTACAGAAGCGACTTTGGAAAAAGAAAAAGGCATCATCGCGCAGGAAATCACCATGTATGACGATCAGCCGGATTGGCGCCTGTATTTCGGAATCATTGAAAATATGTATGAAAAACATCCGGTTAAAATCGATATTGCCGGTACGGTGGAATCGATCCAGGACATTACGGCCGAGCATTTATACACTTGCTATAATACCTTCTATCATCCGTCCAATATGGTGCTGTTCATTGTCGGAGCGGTTGAGCCTGAAGGGATGATGGCCTTTGTCAAAGAGAACCAGGCCAGAAAAACATTTGAGGAAGCGCATGAAATTGAACGCTTTTTCCCGGAAGAACGCATGGAAGCGGCCATTAAGGACCGTGTGCTTGAAATGAGCGTCCAGAAGCCGAAAGTATTTGTCGGCATCAAACCCGAAAAACTGGATTTCGAAGGTGAAGAAATGCTGAAGCACGAGCTGGCGGCAGAACTTGCTTTTGAAATGCTCTTTGGACGGACATCCGATTTCTACCATCATGCCTATGAAAAGAATTGGATCGATGAGTCCTATTCTTTCGATTATTCTCTTGAAAATGGCTTCGGATATGCAATTATCGGTTCAGACACGGCGGAACCAAAGGTCCTAGCCGAAGAAATCAAGAAAACAATCGCGGCGGCTGCAGAAAAATGGCCGTTCGGACAAGAGGACCTTGACCGCATGCGCCGCAAGAAAATCGGTTTTTTCCTGCGGGCTTTAAATTCTCCGGAATTTATTGCCAATCAATTTACACGCTATACATTCAATGGCATGAATCTTTTCGACGTTGTACCGGCTCTGGAAAAAATGGAAGTGGCCGATCTTCAAAAAGCCTTTTCACTGGTCAGTGCTGAAAGCCAGCAGTCCGTCTTTACTATCCTTTCTCCAGATAAGAAGGAAGCGGAGTGAAAAAGTTCGCTCTTGTGATGGGAGCTTCCGGAGAACTTGGCGGCAGCATCGCACGAACGCTTGCTGAATCAGGTTGGTCGCTTTATCTGCACTGGAATGCGAACCCGCCGGCTGAAGTGGCGTCCTATCTTAGAGAGGCGTATCCGGAGCTTGAATTTATCGAAGTCCATGCCGATCTTTCACTGCCGGAAGCATCAGCTAAATTGGCTGCCCAAATCTTTGATGTATCCTGCATCGTAGTCGCGAATGGACATGCGCTCGTCAAGATGCTGATTGATACGGATGATGCTGAATGGGATAAATTGTGGAATGTGCACGTTAAAAGTCCGGTTTCCGCCATTCGTCGATTATCACCGGTTCTATTGCGTCATCCAAAATCCTATATTGTGGTAATTTCTTCTATCTGGGGTGAGATTGGCGCATCCATGGAAACCGCCTATTCTTCCGTCAAAGGAGCTCAACTGGCATTCGTAAAAGCTTTCGCGAAAGAAATGGCTCCTTCCGGAACCCGGGTCAACGCTGTTGCACCCGGGTTTATCATGACGAAAATGAACAGCGGATTTTCAGTTGACGAAGTCGAATCGCTGCGGGAAGAGATTCCACTGGGACTTGGAAAACCGCAGGATGTAGCGGATGCAGTCGATTTTCTGGTCAGCGGGAAAGCTGATTATATAACGGGGCAGACTTTGAGGGTTAATGGCGGCTGGCATATGCAATAAGCTTTCGTGATTCTTTCCGTCAAGCCTTTTCTTGCACCCCTAAATCAGCTATTATAAGAGAATAGGCATATTTACTAAAAAATTGACGGCGAAAGGTCGGACGCTCAATGAGAGAATGGTATTTTGAATACGAAATTCAAGTGAACCGTCCGGGTTTGCTGGGAGATATAGCTTCACTTCTTGGGATGTTGCGTGTCAATATCGTCACGATCAACGGTGTGGACCAAGGCAGGCGCGGAATGCTGCTGCGCGCAGAACATGATGTTCAGCTGGAGCGATTCGAGCAGATCGTGTCGACAATCGAGACGATTGCAGTAACCAAATTCCGTGAACCGAAGTTGCGGGATATCCTTGCGGTCCGTCACGGCCGTTATATTCAGCGTGATGCAGACGACCGGAAGACATTCCGCTTTGTAAGGGATGAACTCGGTCTGCTGGTTGATTTCATGGCAGAGATCTTCAAACAGGAAGGCCATAAACTGGTCGGCCTCCGTGGCATGCCGCGGGTGGGGAAAACGGAATCCATCGTTGCTGCGAGTGTCAGCGCCAATAAGAAATGGATTTTCCTGTCCTCGACGATGATCAAGCAGACTGTCAGGAATCAGCTGATGGGCGATGAATTCAATGAAAACAATATCTTCATCTTGGACGGCATCGTCACGCGCCGTGCCCATGACGAGCGGCATATGCAGCTGGTGAGGGAAATGATGCGCATGCCGACGATTAAAGTGGTCGAGCATCCTGACATGTTCATACAGCAATCAGAGTATAATATAGAAGATTTCGATTATATCATTGAACTGCGCCATCATCCGGATGAGGAAATTACGTATGAAATAATGGAGAAGAACAATCAAAGCCAAATGGGCGGAATGTTTGGCGGAGGGTTTAATTTTTAGGCAGGCAGGTGATCGTGTTGAATGAATTGGGTACTCGCCTGAAAGAAGCGAGAATCGCTAAAGGTTACAGCCTGGAGGACTTGCAGGATGTGACAAAAATACAGAAACGTTATTTGGCGGGAATTGAAGAAGGCAATTACAGCATGATGCCTGGCCAATTCTACGTCCGGGCATTCATCAAGCAATATGCAGAAGCTGTTGGTTTGAATGCCGATGAATTGCTGGAGCAGCATAAATCGGAAATGCCGGAAACGTCGAAGGAACAAGTGTCACCATCGAT
Organism: Planococcus beigongshangi; assembly: GCF_016820495.1. Lineage (GTDB taxonomy): Bacteria > Bacillota > Bacilli > Bacillales_A > Planococcaceae > Planococcus > Planococcus beigongshangi. Next base: position 822,368 of record NZ_JADHDU010000001.1, read on the forward strand.
GGCAGCGCCGGTGCAATCACGCAGGCAATCGATATCGAGGTCGTCTTCCAGCAGGATAAATGAGAAAATGCCGATGGTCATCGTGGCCTTATTCATCGTCTTGATCTTGTTTGTGATGTGGTTGTTCTATTATATGGCGACACGGGATGATGCACCGGGTGAAGAAGCTGTAAATGATGATGGTCTTCAATACGAAGCACCAGGTGATGAATCGGCTCCGGCTGGCGGCGAAGAAGCTGAAGAAGAGCCGGCTGAAGAAGATGCCGGTGAGGAAGAACCCACAGAACCGGAGACATCCATGACCGTTTCAGGTACAGATGGCCAAACGACGACTTTCGCCTGGACAGGACCTGCTGAGCGGGAACTGGTTATCAACGTTTCTGGCCGCTCATGGGTGGCAGTGACTGATAACAGTCAGGCGGATCTGACGCCTCCGCGGGAAATGCAGGCTGGTGAAAGTGCAAGCATAGATCTTACTGGTCAATCGTATGTGCGGGTCCGTCTCGGTGCAACTCCGAATGTCGAGCTTACACTGAACGGTGAACCGATCGAATATCAGCAGAATCTGACAACGCAAAACATCGTCATTGAATTTACAGACGCACAATAGCCATCTAAAAAGATGGCTATTTTTCTTGAAGGTATGAAAGGAGAAACAACATGAATATACCAAATAAAATTACCGTTTCACGCATTTTATTAATACCGGTCTTTATGCTTTTCATGCTGAATGATTTTGGCTGGGGCGAAATGACATTATTCGGAGCGACTCTGCCCGTCAGTCATTTTATCGGAGGACTTATTTTTATCTTTGCTTCATTGACCGATTGGGTTGATGGATTCTATGCACGTAAATACAATCTGGTGACGACATTCGGTAAATTCCTGGATCCGCTAGCTGATAAATTGCTTGTTTCTGCCGCATTGATCATTTTGGTGGAACTCGGGTTTGCACCAGCCTGGATCGTCATCATCATCATCAGCCGTGAATTTGCGGTAACCGGATTGCGTCTTGTATTGGCGGGCGAAGGAGAAGTTGTCGCTGCCGGCGGTCTCGGCAAAATCAAGACCACTGCACAGATCTTAGCGATCGCTTCACTGCTGCTGTATGACATGATCTTCACATTGCTGGGTATACCGTTCGGAATGATCATGCTGTATATTGCTTTGATCTTCACGATCTGGTCCGGCTGGGATTATTTCTACGCCAACCGGAAGGCATTGCTAGCTTCTAAATAAGAACAAAAATTTTCTGCTAAATATCTAGAAGATAAGAATATGCTTTCATATTACGCTTCGGCGCTTAGGACAAAGCTCCCGTAATAAGCCGAGAAGAGCACTCGGACGAAGTGCAACAAGTCCGAGTTAGCTCAGCGCAAGCCACCAGGAAAGCGTAGCTGTTTTGCGGAATATCGGTTATTATAGTTTTTATTTCAACTCATATATGCAACAGAAAGGGGCACGCCGGAATGAATGCAGAAATCATCGCAGTGGGTTCGGAACTCCTGCTTGGACAGATTACGAATACGAATGCCCGTTTCGTTTCCAGCCATCTTGCTGAAATCGGCATCAATGTTTATTACCATACGGTAGTCGGTGATAATCCCGACCGTCTTGAACAGGCGATCAGAATCGCTGAGAGCCGCGCAGACCTGATTATTTTCTCCGGGGGACTTGGCCCGACAAAAGATGACCTGACGAAGGAAACGATCGCGCGCCATCTCGGTACGACGCTCGCCATGGACGAAGACGCGATGGAATCGATCGAAGCTTATTTTGCACGCGCAAAACGGCCCATGACGGAAAATAACCGAAAGCAGGCGTTGATCTTGAAGGACAGTGAAGTGCTTGTCAATCATAATGGCATGGCGCCGGGGATGTTCTATAAACATGACAGCCGGATATACATCCTGCTGCCCGGACCGCCGCATGAAATCGAGCCGATGTTCCAGTTCGAGGCAAAACCGAAACTGATCCGTCTTCTTAATAAGGAGAATGTCATCGTGTCCCATGTTCTCCGTTTCTACGGAATTGGTGAAGCGGAACTAGAACACCGCCTTGACCATATTCTGGAGAAGCAGACGAATCCGACGATCGCACCATTGGCGTCTGCCAGCGAAGTGACACTACGCATCACGGCGAAAACGGATACGGCGGAGGAGGCTTGGAAGCTGATCAATGAAGCGAAAGAAGAGATTCTTGAAGTCGTCGGCGAATATCTTTATGGCTACGATGACGATTCATTGACAACTCGTGCTGTGGATCTATTGAAAGAACAGGACAAGACGATTGCGGCAGCTGAAAGCCTCACTGCAGGACTGTTTCAGTCAGAGCTAGCCTCTGTACCGGGTGCAAGTTCAGTTCTCGCAGGCGGAGTCATTGCATATAATGAAGAAATTAAAATCAGCCAGCTTGAAATTGATGAAGAGCTGCTGAAAACATACGGGGTTGTCAGTGAAGAAACAGCACTTGCGATGGCAGGGAATGTACGCCGTAAATTCGGAACGGATTACGGTGTCGGCCTCACAGGCGTTGCAGGACCCGATGCACACGGCGGCCAGCCTGCAGGTACTGTATGGATTGCCATAGCTTCTGATGCCGGAAGTGAGGCCTTTAAACTGGAACTGTCGGGAATGCGCAATACAAATCGCATCCGCACAGTGAAACTGACTTTACATTATCTGATACGAACACTAACACGGTAAGAAAACGCGCAAAATAAATTTTTGCGCGTTTTCTTATGCCAAAATTCGGTTATGGTCTTTATAGGGCATTTAAAAATGATTTTTCGAATACGAACACGAATAAACGTTCGCTTTTTTCTTGTGTATTTCTCAATAACCTAGTATACTAGAAACAGGTAGAAAATTGGTTTTAACTAAGAGGAGGATTTCTTTTGAGTGATCGTAAAGCAGCGTTGGATGTAGCGTTAAAACAAATAGAAAAGCAGTTTGGTAAAGGGTCTGTGATGAAATTAGGGGAGAAAAGCGACCGGAATATCTCATCGGTTTCAAGTGGTTCACTGGCAGTCGACTCTGCACTTGGAATAGGCGGTTATCCGCGCGGACGTGTTATTGAAATCTATGGTCCAGAGAGTTCAGGTAAAACGACTATGTCTCTCCATGCGATTGCAGAAGTTCAGGCTACAGGCGGAACGGCAGCATTTATCGATGCAGAGCATGCACTGGATCCGGTTTATGCACAGAACCTCGGTGTCAATATCGATGAGTTATTATTATCACAGCCGGATACAGGCGAGCAGGCTCTGGAAATCTGTGAAGCATTGGTGCGAAGCGGAGCAGTTGATATCGTCGTAGTCGACTCGGTTGCTGCACTTGTTCCAAAAGCGGAAATTGAAGGGGAAATGGGCGACTCACATATGGGCTTGCAGGCCCGTCTGATGTCTCAGGCTCTCCGGAAATTATCCGGTATCATCAACAAATCGAATACAATTGTTATCTTCATCAACCAGATCCGTGAAAAAATCGGTGTCATGTTCGGTAACCCGGAAACGACAACTGGTGGACGCGCATTGAAATTCTATTCTTCCATCCGTATGGAAGTCCGTCGTGCTGAAGCGTTGAAATCGGGCACTGACATTATTGGTAACAGAACGAAGATTAAAATTGTCAAAAACAAAGTTGCACCGCCATTCCGCACAGCGGAAGTTGATATCATGTACGGTAAAGGGATTTCACGAGAAGGTGAAATCGTGGATATCGGATCAGAACTGGAAATCATCCAGAAGAGCGGTTCATGGTATTCGTACAAGGAAGAACGTATTGGCCAGGGACGTGAAAACGTGAAGCAATACCTGCGCGACCACACTGATATCAGCAATGAGATTGCAGGGAAAATCCGCGAACAATACGGTATGGCTGCTGCATCTTATACAATTGCGGCTAAAAAAGAAGAACCGGAAGAGTTCAATCTTCTGATTGATGAGGACGACGAATAAGTCCGGATAATGAGCTGTTGGATCCAAAGCGATGCTTTGTTTCCAGCAGCTTTTTACTTTATTTTTATAGTCTTCCGGAAACAGAGGGCTGTTGAAGTTCCCGGGTGCCCACCGGGTTGACACTTTAAAGGTCCATCTATACAATTAAAACTGTATAATTCACTAATTTTACATCGTTTAAAGAAACAGAGAATCTATTATTTTTGAACCGTTAAAACGAATAGCAAGAGGAGGTGTCCGAATGGATAACGTGATCATCTTCGCTTTGCTTGGTCTACTCGTCGGTGTGTTTGTTGGTTATTTTGTAATGAAAAAATCAAATGAGTCCAAAATGGCAGGTGCGAGAAACTCTGCAGAGCAGATTATTGAAGATGCAAAGAGAGAAGCAGATGCACTGAAGAAAGAAGCCCTTTTGGAAGCAAAAGACGAAAATCACAAATTGCGTACTGAAACAGAATCTGAAATTCGGGAACGCCGATCAGAACTTCAAAAACAAGAGAATCGGTTGTTGCAGAGAGAAGAAAATTTGGATCGCAAGGATGATGCATTAAACAAAAGGGAAGCTGGGCTGGAACGGAAAGATGAAGCCCTTGCTGAAAAACAACAGCATATTGAACAGATGGAAAGCAAAGCTGAAGAATTGGTTCGCCAGCAGCAATCTGAAATGGAGCGGATTTCATCTCTGACTCGGGAAGAAGCGAAGTCGATCATCCTCGAACAGGTTGAAAACGAACTTTCTACCGATATTGCAGTGATGGTTAAAGAAAGTGAATCCCGCGCCAAAGAAGAATCTGATAAAAAGGCGAAGAATATTCTATCGTTGGCCATGCAGCGTTTTGCTGCTGACCATGTGGCAGAGACGACTGTTTCAGTGGTCAACTTGCCGAATGACGAAATGAAGGGACGGATCATCGGCCGTGAAGGCCGCAATATCCGTACGCTTGAAACATTGACGGGCATCGATTTGATCATCGATGATACTCCGGAGGCAGTCATTCTGTCAGGTTTCGACCCGATCAGACGTGAAACTGCCAGACTGGCACTCGAAAAACTGGTATCCGACGGCCGCATACATCCGGCTCGGATCGAGGAAATGGTTGAAAAGTCCAGACGCGAAGTTGATGAGCAAATCCGTGAAATTGGTGAACAGACCACATTTGACGTTGGGGTACATAATCTGCATCCCGATTTGATCAAGATTCTTGGCCGTCTGCGCTACCGTACAAGTTACGGGCAGAATGTCCTCAAGCATTCCGTGGAAGTTGCATTCCTTTCCGGCTTGATGGCAGCTGAACTTGGCGAAGATGTCACCTTGGCAAGGCGCGCGGGACTTCTTCATGATATCGGAAAAGCGATAGACCATGAAGTGGAAGGCAGCCATGTTGAAATCGGGGTTGAACTTGGAACCAAATACAAAGAACATCCAGTCGTGATTAATAGCATCGCTTCCCACCACGGCGACACTGAAGCGACTTCAATCATTTCAGTCATCGTTGCAGCGGCAGATGCCCTGTCAGCGGCGCGGCCGGGAGCTAGAAGTGAAACACTGGAAAATTATATCCGCCGTCTGGAAAAACTTGAAGAGATTTCAGAATCCTATGAAGGCGTCGAGAAATCGTTCGCTATTCAAGCAGGACGTGAAATCCGTATCATGGTCAGACCGGAACAGATCGATGATATGACTGCGCACCGTCTGGCCCGTGATATCCGTAAACGGATTGAAGAAGAGCTGGATTATCCAGGACATATCAAAGTGACTGTAATCAGGGAAACAAGAGCAGTTGAATACGCAAAATAATAGGATAAAGGCTTCGATGAATGTCTATTCAAAGAAGCCTTTTTCTTATGGGAAAAGGTGATGGCATGAAAGTATTGTTTATTGGAGATATAGTCGGATCGATCGGACGGGATGCACTGGAATCCTACCTTCCCCGACTGAAGAAAAAATATCAGCCGGATGCGGTCATCGCAAATGGCGAAAACGCGGCAGCAGGCAGAGGAATCACGAAAGCGATCTACCAGGACCTGCTGTTCATGGGCGTCGATATGGTGACGATGGGCAACCATACATGGGACCAGAAGGAAATTTTCGATTTTATCGACGAAGTGGATTATCTGATCCGTCCGGCCAACTTTTCGCCGGAAGCACCGGGCCGCGGCATGGCGACATTGACGAAAAACGGTAAGACACTGTCGGTGATCAACTTACACGGCCGCGTGTTCCTGCCGCCGCATGACGACCCGTTCCAAAAAGCCGATGAATTGCTGGGAGAAGCCAAAGCGGTGTCCCCGCTCGTATTTGTGGATTTCCACGCAGAAGCAACCAGTGAGAAAATTGCAATGGGCTGGCATCTGGATGGCCGTGCCTCTGTGGTGGTCGGCACCCATACCCACGTCCAGACCGCGGATTCCCGCATTCTGCCGGGCGGCACAGCCTATATCTCGGATGTTGGCATGACAGGCCCTTACGATGAAGTGCTTGGCATGAGCAAGGATTCGGTGTTATACCGTTTCAAAACGAATATGCCGACCCGTTTTGAAGTGCCGAAGCGCGGGCGTTCAGTTGTCAGCGGATTCTTCGCGGAGCTTGATGACGAAACGGGCAAAGCCATTTCGTGTGAACGGATTTACATCAACGATGATTATCCGTTCCGCGGATGAGCAGGCTGTTCGTGACGATTCTCCGACAATTGAAGTATTCAGCTTGAAGAGGTGCCTGCCGATTCAGTATAATGAAGGCAGAATAGAAAAGTTCCCTATTCAGTTTCTGTGCTGAGGCGGAATTCTTGTCGGCGATCTGCATTTACCTGTACAATCAAAAGCGATGGCAAGTCGAATGGGCGATTCAGCAGATTCGAATGGAACAATCATTTAAACAATATAGGCTGGATTAAAAAATCCGGAATCCAGCGCTTCAGAGCGGTTTTATGGAATGCCGGATCGATAGTCTAACCTCACTGAAATTAAAATACGGTCAATAAACGGTGAACTGAGAGATGTCGCCGCTGGCCAAGAAATGGGTGTCCTATAGATGACGTATTCAAAAGATGAAATCGTAGCAAAAGCACGCGAAGTGGCTGACATGATCTCAGCTACAGAAGAAGTGGACTTTTTCAAACGTGCGGAAGCGCAAATCAACGAAAACCAGCAAGTACGTGAAAAGATTGCCAGCCTGAAAAGCCTGCAGAAACAGGCAGTCAACTTCCAGGCTTACGGCAAGGAACGTGCACTTGCCTTGATCGAAGGAAAGATCCAGAAAATCGAAGAAGAAATCGACGCGGTTCCGATTGTACAGGAATTCAAACAATCCCAATCGGATGTCAATTCATTGCTTCAATTGGTTTCTTCTGCAATTGCCAATCAGGTGACGAACAATATCATCACGGAAACAGGCGGCGATCTTTTACGCGGCGAAACTGGTTCACAGGTGAAAAACTCTACGCCGGGCAAATGCTGATTCCCAATTGAATTTAATCCATACAGTTTTAAAGCCGAAAGAGCGACACTCTTTCGGTTTTTTCTTTTCCATCTGTATATTTGGTATAATGTAGAAACGAAGAATCGATTGCGAAAGAGGTTTTAACATGGCGATTACACCAATGATGCAACAATATTTTCAAGTGAAAGCGGATTACCAGGATGCGTTCCTGTTTTTCCGGCTCGGCGATTTTTACGAAATGTTCTATGAGGATGCGCTGAAGGCGTCGCAATTGCTCGAAATCACATTGACTTCAAGAGGCGGCAATGGAGATGACCGCATTCCGATGTGCGGGGTTCCGCATCATGCGGCAAAAAATTATATCGACCAGCTGATTGCGAAAGGGCATAAAGTGGCAATCTGTGAACAGGTGGAAGATCCGAAATTGACGAAAGGTGTCGTGAAGCGGGAAGTGGTCCGTCTGATCACACCGGGCACACATACCGAAGGCAAGAGCGTGGATTCGAAATCCAACCACTTTATAGCAGCTGCTGAAGAATTGACCGGCGGCTTTTCATTGTCTTACATAGATATTTCGACGGGTGAATCCACTGCAACTTACATAATGGGCCAGGGAAAAGCGCTGCTGCAGGAATTGCAGTCGCTGGGAATTCGTGAACTGGTCGTTTCCGACTCCCTGTTTTTATTGCTGAATGAAGATGCGCAGGATCTGCTGCTGTCGATCGAGCCCATGGAGTTTGCCTATGAACTGGACAAGGCCCTTGTGAAGGATTGCCCGGCAGATCTGACAGGTTCAAGTCACCGGCTGATGACTTATATCGCCCGCACGCAGAAGCAGTCGCTGGAGCATATCCAGCCGTTTGTCTACAGTGAAGAAGGGCAATTGCTCAGCATCGATTTCCATTCCAAGCGCAATCTGGAACTGCTACAGTCAATACGCGGCGGAGAAACGAAAGGGACTCTGCTCTGGCTTTTGGATGAAACGGTTACGGCGATGGGCAGCCGGAAGCTGAAGCAATGGCTGCATCAGCCGCTGGCCAACAGGAGGCGTATCGAACGCCGCCAAGGGATGGTCGAGTCTTTGATCGAGCATTATTTTACCCGGGTCGAATTGCAGAATGCCTTGAAGGAAGTTTATGACCTGGAACGGCTGAGCGGACGCATCGCCTTCGGCAGTGCAAGCGGACGCGATCTCGCCCAGCTGCGGAGCTCGCTGGAAAAAGTTCCGGGCATCATCGATGAACTGGCTGCGTCAAATAATCAGCAGCTGGCGGATTTTGCAGGGACTTTGGATCGCTGCGGCGAAGTTTGCGAGCTGCTGGGTGCCATCAGCGATAATCCCCCGCTGTCAGCGAAAGAAGGCGGCGTCATCCGGGAAGGCTATGACCAGCAGCTTGATGAATACCGGGATGCCTCACGCAACGGGAAAGACTGGATCGCGCAACTGGAACAGGAAGAACGTCAAAAAACAGGCATCAAGTCATTGAAAATCGGTTATAACCGTATTTTCGGCTATTATATTGAAATCTCGAAAGCGAATATGCATCTTGCGGACCTGGAACGTTATGAGCGCAAACAGACGCTGGCAAATGCAGAACGCTATATCACACCTGAGTTAAAAGAAAAGGAATCGCTGATCCTGACGGCTGAAGAAGAAAGCCTGAATCTGGAATACCGGCTGTTTACAGCGATCCGAGATGAAGTCAAACAATACATTTCACGCATCCAGCAGCTTGCCTCCACATTGAGCGAACTGGATGTGTTCATCAGTTTCGCTGATACAGCGGAAAAATATCGCTTCATCAAACCGGCATTTACGGATGGCCGGGAAATCTCCATTATCGGAGGGCGTCATCCGGTCGTTGAAAAAATGCTCAACAAGCAGCATTACGTGCCGAATGATTGTGTCATGAGTGAAGACAGCAATATGCTGCTCATCACGGGACCGAATATGTCCGGTAAGAGTACGTATATGAGGCAGGTGGCATTGACTGTCGTACTGGCACAAATCGGGAGCTACGTCCCTGCTGAAAAGGCGACGCTGCCGATAGTCGATCAGATTTTCACGCGGATCGGCGCAGCGGATGATCTGGTATCCGGCCAAAGCACGTTCATGGTCGAAATGCTCGAATCCCAATATGCCATCACGCATGCGACAGAAAGAAGCCTGCTGCTGTTCGATGAAATCGGGCGGGGCACGTCTACTTACGACGGCATGGCGCTGGCCCAGTCGATGATTGAATATATCCATGAGAAGATTGGCGCTAATACGTTATTTTCAACCCATTATCATGAACTGACGGCGCTCGATCAATCGCTTGATCGACTCAGCAATGTCCATGTGGCGGCGATGGAGCAATCCGGAAAAGTCGTGTTCCTCCATAAGGTGAAACACGGACCGGCGGATAAGAGCTACGGAATCCATGTGGCGGAGCTGGCGAATCTGCCGCAGCAGATCCTGTCGCGAGCCCGTGAATTGCTGAAGACGTTTGAACAGGAAAAAGCGCAGCAGACGCAGCATATCGAACAATTATCCTTTTTCGATGAACGGGATACCGATACGGAAGAAGTGATCCAGGCGATTGTGGACGCCGGAATAGCAACGATGACACCGCTCGAAGCATTGCAGATGCTGAACGATCTGCAGATGAAGCTGAACCGGAAGGAGTGATTCTATGGGCAAGATCCATTTGATGGATGAACCTTTATCCAATAAAATCGCGGCGGGTGAAGTCGTGGAACGGCCGACTTCGGTCGTAAAGGAATTAGTTGAAAATGCCATCGATGCCGGCAGCAGGACGGTCGAAGTGCTCCTGGAAGAGGCCGGCCTGTCTTCCATACAGATCATCGATGACGGCGCAGGAATGGGCAGCGAAGATGCTTTGCTGTCTTTTTCCCGTCACGCAACAAGTAAAATTGAAAACGAGCATGATTTGTTCAGGATCCGCACACTCGGTTTCCGCGGAGAAGCGCTGGCAAGCATTGCCTCGGTATCGAAAGTGACGCTGCAGACTTCTGATGGAGTCAGCGGGAATTATGTACAGCTTGAAGGCGGCCGTCTTATCGAGCACCGTGCCCACGCTTTGCGTCAAGGGACGGATATCAAAATCGACCAGTTGTTCTTCAATACGCCTGCGCGGCTCAAATACATGAAAACGCTGCAGACTGAACTTGGACATACGATCGATCTGATGAACCGGATCGCTCTCAGTTATCCGAGCATCGCATTCAAACTGGTACACGATGGCAAAACGATTCTGCAGACCTCCGGAAGCGGGGAAATACGCCGCGTATTGGCTGATATCTACGGCGTTGCAATCGCGAAAAAAATGATTCCATTCGAAGGCGAATCGCAGGATTATAAAATATCCGGTTATACATCGCTTCCGGAAATCACGCGTGCCAATAAAAACTATATTTCATTGTTCGTCAACGGCCGCTGGGTGAAGCATTACACCATCGCGACAACCGTTCACCGCGCCTATCACACATTCCTGCCCCTGGAGCGGCAGCCGATCGCGGTCTTGAATATCGAAGGCGACCCTTATCTGACGGATGTCAATGTGCATCCGGCAAAACAGCAGATCCGCCTCAGTAAAGAAAAGGAATTGCTGGAACTGATCTACAACACCATTCGGCAGGCTGTAAGCTCGGCAGTGCGTGCCCCGGTCATCGAAGAACCGAAGCCGAAAAAACCGCCCTTTGCCCCGTCGAAACAGCTCGATTTCTGGAAAACCGCTGCTGCAGTGAACGAACAGAAGATGGAAGTGCAGCCAACGCCGAAACCTGCGCTTCCCGTTGAAGAACAGAAATTCGCTGAAATTGAAGAGGCTGAAACATTTCCTGAACCGGTTGTGGCGCAGGAGGAATATTCTTCCGGTCATCAGGGAATAGAGGAGAGTCCGCAATTTCCAGAATTGGAAGTGGTCGGCCAGATCCATGGCACTTATATCGTCGCACAAAGTTCTGATGGCTTTTATCTGATCGATCAGCATGCCGCGCAGGAACGGATCAAATATGAATACTTCCGTGAAAAAGTGGGGCAGGCGGACGCCATGGAGCGGCAGTCGCTGCTGTTGCCGTTAACTTTCCATTACAGCCGGGACGAAGCGCTGCGCCTGGTGGAAAATCTGGCTAGCCTGTCGGAAATCGGGGTGTTTCTGGAATTGTTCGGCGATTCGTCATTTATCGTCCGCGAACATCCGACCTGGTTCCCGAAAGGCTTTGAACAGGAAATCATTGAGGAATTGATCGAACAGGTATTGAACGGCAGCCGGGCAGACGTCAAAAAACTGCGGGAGGAAGCGGCGATCATGATGAGCTGCAAGCGCTCGATCAAAGCCAATCATCATCTCCAGAAACAGGATATGGAACGATTGCTGCTGGACCTGAAAGCTGCGGAACAGCCGTTTACATGTCCGCACGGGCGCCCGGTCATCATTCATTTCAGGACGTATGATGTTGAGAAAATGTTTAAACGAGTCATGAATTAGAGGAGGTATGCTGTTTGGAAAGCTATATCTTATCGATCGATCAAGGAACGACCAGTTCGAGGGCGATTTTATTCAATAAAAAAGGGGAATTGGTGCACAGCTCCCAAAAGGAATTCAGGCAATCCTATCCCAAACCGGGCTGGGTGGAGCATAATGCGAATGAAATCTGGGGGACGGTACTGTCTGTGCTTGCAGCTGTTTTGACCGAAAGCGGGGTCCAGCAAACGCAGATCGCCGGCATCGGCATCACGAATCAGCGGGAAACGACGGTAGTCTGGGATAAAAGAACAGGACAGCCGGTTTATCCTGCAATCGTCTGGCAGTCACGTCAGACCCAGGCGATTGTCGATGGGCTCAAAAAGGACGGCCAGGAAGAGTGGTTCCGGGAAAAGACCGGCTTGCTGCTCGATCCTTATTTTTCAGGCACGAAAGTGAAATGGATCCTGGACAACGTGGAAGGTGCGAGAGAATCCGCTGAAAAAGGCGATTTGCTGTTTGGCACAATCGATTCCTGGCTGATCTGGAAAATGACGGACGGTGCAGTCCATGTGACGGATTATTCGAATGCTTCCAGAACGCTTCTCTATAATATATATGAGTTGGAATGGGACGAAGAGATCTGTAAGAGGCTGGATATTCCTATGTCGATGCTGCCGGAAGTCAAATCTTCTTCCGAAGTTTACGGTGATACCGATCCCAGTGTGTTCTTCGGGCAGCGGGTGCCGATTGCGGGCATAGCGGGCGACCAGCAAGCCGCTCTTTTCGGACAGCACTGTGTGGACAAAGGCATGGCAAAAAATACATACGGTACAGGTTGCTTCATGCTGATGAATACGGGAGAAGAACCTGTGAAATCGGATAACGGCCTATTGACCACGATTGCCTGGGGACTTGACGGAAAAGTTATTTATGCGCTCGAAGGAAGCGTCTTTGTGGCAGGTTCCGCCATTCAATGGCTGCGTGACGGCCTGCGTATGTTAAAAACCTCAGCCGATTCGGAAGATTATGCAAACCGTGTGCCATCGACTGACGGCGTTTACGTCATCCCTGCTTTTGTCGGCATGGGTACGCCGTATTGGGATTCGGAAGCGCGGGGGTCCGTATTCGGCTTGACACGCGGTACGGAAAAAGAGCATTTTATCCGGGCGACGCTGGAATCGCTCGCCTACCAGACAAAAGATGTGCTCGATTGCATGGAGGAAGATTCAGGTATCGAGATCCAATTGCTTCGTGCTGACGGCGGTGCCGTAGCGAATACAATCCTGATGCAGTTCCAGAGCGATATACTCGGAAAAGACGTGGAGCTTGCCAGGCTCAATGAAACCACTGCCTTAGGAGCGGCATATCTGGCAGGGCTGGCAACCGGATTCTGGCAGGACCTGTCGGAAATAGAAGAATTGTCGTCAACACAGAAAGTCTATAGTTCATCGATGACGGAATCAGACAGGGAAATTTTATATAAAGGGTGGAAAAAAGCGGTTGCTGCCACCCGCTATTTCAGCAGAGAGGAGTGAGGGACATGCTTTCAGCCAAGCTTCGAGATAAAAAGATGGAAGACCTGGACAAATTTCAATTCGACCTGCTTGTCATCGGCGGAGGCATTACAGGAGCGGGCATTGCCCTGGATGCCGTTTCGCGAGGTCTGTCGGTGGCATTGATTGAAAAAAATGATTTTGCTTCAGGCACTTCCAGCAGGTCCACGAAATTGATCCACGGGGGACTTCGTTATTTAAAGCAGTACGAGATCAAGATGGTCCGGGATGTCGGACGTGAACGGGAAGTCGTTTACGAAAATGCCGTTCATGTGACAGAGCCCCAGTGGATGCTGCTGCCTTTTCATAAAGGGGGCACATTCGGTCCGTTCACGACTTCAGTCGGTTTGAAAGTCTACGATTCGCTCGCTGGTGTCAAAAAAGGGGAGCGCCGAAAAATGCTGTCTGCAGAGGAAACTTTGAAAAAAGAGCCGCTCTTGAAAGCAGAAGGTCTCCAGGGCGGCGGTTATTATGTGGAATACCGCACCGACGATGCCCGTCTGACAATGGAAATTCTGAAAAAAGCTTCCGAACTCGGGGCATTATGCCTCAACTACGTGACAGCCGAAGATTTCCTTTACAGTAATGGAAAGGTTTCGGGCGTTGAAGCGAAATGCTCCATTACCGGTAAAAAAATCGGAATCGGCGCACGGAAAGTGGTCAATGCGGCTGGACCGTGGGTGGATGAAATCCGCGATATCGATTCCAAATCCGCCGATAAACAGATACGCCTGACTAAAGGGGTGCATATTGTTGTTGACCGGAAGACTTTCCCTCTCATTCAGCCGGTATATTTCGATGCACCGGACGGTCGGATGATTTTCGCTGTTCGGCGGGACGATAAAGTATATATCGGGACGACAGATACTTTTTATGAGGGGGATCCGGCAGAGGCTGCAGCTTCCGAAGAGGATGTTGCCTATCTTTTAGCGGCAGTCGAATCCATGTTTCCGTCAATGAAGCTTACGCCTTCGGATGTTGAGTCCACTTGGGCGGGTGTACGTCCGCTCGTCTATGAGGAAGGGAAAGGACCGTCAGAAATCTCAAGGAAAGATGAAGTGTGGGAATCTGAAAACGGTTTGATCTCAATTGCCGGCGGAAAATTGACCGGGTACCGAAAAATGGCTGAAGCGATTGTTGATCGTGTCACCAAGACTCTGGAAAAAGACGGAAGCAAAAAATACGGGAAATCTGTTACAAAAAAATTGCCGTTATCCGGCGGTGATTTTGGCGGCTCCAAAAATTTCTCCCGCTTTGTCCAGTCGATGGCTCTCCAATCGGAGCAATTCGGATTGAGTCCGGATAAGGGCCGCATGTTCTCCCAGTTTTTCGGCACCAATGCCGGAAAAGTTTTTGAACAGTACTGGAAACGCTCGGCTGAACCGCATAAAGATGGGTTGCCGGATGAACTGGCTGCAGTCGTTGCCTACGCAATTGAAGATGAAATGGCCATGACGCCGAGTGACTTCTTTATCCGGCGCACAGGCGACCTTTATTTCCATCTGCAGGATGTTATTCGCTATCAGGACCAGGTCCTCGAATTTATGGCGAAACACTTGAATTATACTGAAGAGCAGAAACAGCAATACCGTGCAGAGCTTCTTGCCGAGATTGATAAAGCCACCCGGTTCGGGCGAGGGGTGCCGCGATGAAAATTACAAAAAGTTTTCTTACGGTGAGTGACGGCCATGAAATCTTCCATGAAGTGTATGACCGGGAAAATGCGACAGCGCATATCCATATCATTCACGGGATGGCTGAACATATCGGACGCTACGAAGAGTTTATCGAGTACCTGACAGCGTGCGGATTTTCCGTATCAGGACACGACCAGCGGGGACATGGCCGGACAGCGGAACGAAATGGCGTGGAAGGATTTTTCGCTGAACAGCAAGGCTTTGAACGCGTCGTTCAGGATGCGGAGGAAGTGATTTCCGCAGTTCAGGAGCAGGTGGGCGATCTGCCGCTCATCCTGTTTGGCCACAGTATGGGGTCGTTTGTTGCGCGCCGCTTCATCCAATTGCACAGTGACCGGGTATCCCGTGCCGTATTTTCAGGGACAGGCGGAAATCCGGGAGTTGCCGGCAAACTTGGAATATTACTGGCAAAGGCGAACGGCAGATTAAACGGTAAGGATGAAAAAAGCAAAGCGATCGGTGCGATTGTTTTCGGACCGTTCATCCGGAGTTTCAAAGAGGAGGATTCCACTTTCGCCTGGCTCAGCAGTGATGCAAGTGCAGTTGCGAAGTATGATGCAGATCCGATGAGCGGATTCATCTCTACGAATCAGTTTTATGCAGATTTGTTTGAAGGGATGCTGCTGATCAATAAAAAATCGGAACTCGCTAAAATCCGAAAAGATTTGCCGATCCTCCTGATCAGCGGATCTCAGGATCCCGTCGGCCATAACGGCAAAGATCTGTTTGCTTCCGCTGCTGATTATCTGAAAGCGGGAGTCGAAAATGTTCAGGTTTATCTAGGGGAAGATGGACGCCATGAATTGCTGCACGAAGTGAAGAAAGAGCAATATTTCCCCTTCCTGGCAGATTGGATGGCTGCACATGATTGAGGTACTGGCCATCGTAGGGCCGACAGCATCAGGAAAGACGGCACTGTCTATCCGAATGGCACAAGCACTGAATGGTGAAATCATCAACGGTGATTCCATGCAGATCTACCGGGATATGTCCATCGGCACTGCCAAGGTGAAGCCTGAGGAAATGGATGGCGTGAAGCATCATCTCCTGGACATAAAAAATCCGGAAGAGCCCTTTTCTGTAGCGGAATATCAGCAGCTGGTGCGGAGTAAAATCACAGAAATAACTGCAGCCGGCAAGTTGCCGATAATTGTCGGAGGAACCGGACTTTATGTCCAGGCCGTTTTATTCGATTACCGTTTTACAGAATCCCAGGTGGACGAAAAGCTGCGTGAAGATCTATACGATGAATTGGACCGGTATGGGCCTCTTCATATGCATAAAAAGTTGACTGCACTGGATCCGGCGGCTGATATTCATCCCAATAACACAAGAAGAGTGATCCGTGCCCTTGAAATCCTGCTTGGCAGTGAGGAAAAAGTTGACCGGAGCCTCGCATTGCAGCCGATGTACAATGAAGTGATCGTCGGCATCGATATGCCGCGGAACCTTTTATATGAAAGAATTGACCGCAGGGTCGATGGGATGATGGATGAAGGGCTGCTGGATGAAGTCCGTGCCCTTCATGCGAAAGGGCTAAGGGATGTGCAGTCGATTCAGGCGATCGGCTACAAAGAAATGTACGCGTATCTTGATGGGAAACTGGATCTGGCTGAGGCGATTGTAAAACTTAAAAAGAATTCACGGAATTATGCTAAACGGCAATTGACCTACTTCCGCAATAAATTGCCGATCTTCTGGATAGACGGCCAAAAGCCTTTGCAGGAAAATATTGAAATAATTGAGCAGTTTATGCAGGAAAACGAGCGGGAGCGTCGAATTGAATTAATTGGTGCATCAAAAAAAGAACAGGGGAAATAGGGGGATAATCATGAAACCGGTAAATATTCAGGATGTTTATTTAAATCAGCTTCGTAAAAATAATATTTTTGTTACAGTCTTCTTACTCAATGGCTTCCAATTGAAAGGAACCATTAAATCTTATGATAATTTTACGGTGCTGGTTGAGACAGACGGAAAACAACAGCTTATTTACAAGCATGCCATCTCCACATTTTCACCGGCTAAACCGGTGTCGATCGAACATCAGGAATAACCGAAAAGCGACGGCGGCCGTTCAGCTCTGACAGGCAACAGTCATTCTATTGAGAACCGGCCCATTTTCGTGGCCGGTTTTTCATTTGACAGCGGGAAATTTTGGGGATAGGATTTTAAAGTAGATAATTGGTTCGGAGGTGGAAAATATGAAAACAATTACAACTGATGAGTTGCAGCAACGCTTGGAAGCTGGCGAAGACTTGAATATCATCGATGTGCGTGAAGCGGATGAAGTGGCTGCCGGAATGATTCCCGGGGCAAAGCATATTCCTCTTGGCGAAATCGAGAACCGCGTCAGCGAGCTGGGCGATACAAAACCTTATTACATGGTCTGCCGTTCTGGTGCCCGCAGCGGCCGCGCAAGTGAATTCCTGAATGACCAGGGAGTGGAAGCCATTAATGTTGAAGGCGGAATGCTGAACTGGAACGGTGAATCACAGGCGTAAAATGATTGAGCTAATTAAAACTGCCGCCCGGAATTTTCCGGGCGGCAGTTTTTTATGATGTAATTTTTCTGGACGGCAGACGCCATTTGTAGGTATAGGAAAAAATCCGCAGAACTGTGATCAAGGTAAACAATAAATACAAAATGATATCATCCCTGATCAAATCGAAACTGATCAATAATCCGGCAAGGGCAGCCCACACCGCATAAATTTCAGCTTTCAGTACAAGTGGTTTCCGTCCCGCCAATAGATCCCGTATGATTCCGCCTCCTGACCCTGTCAGCACAGCTGCAGCGATTACTGCGTAGATGGGAAGATTTAATTCGACTGCATATAGCGCCCCTTGAACGGCAAAAGCGGATAATCCGATGGCATCGAAGAAATTCCCCCAGCGGTTCCACTGACCAAGCAGCCGGTGTGGAAACAGGAACACTATAGTAATCGAGACCAGAGCAAGCTGGAACATCATTTCCTGTTCCCATAAGGCGGAAACCGGAACGCCAATCAGCAGATTGCGGACAGCCCCGCCTCCAAAAGCGGTAACAAAACCGAGGAGATAGACGCCGAAAATATCATATTCTTCTTCCATTGCAATAATGGCGCCAGATATAGCAAAAGCGATCGTGCCGATCGCACTTAGAACTTCCCAGGCCATGCTTATCACTCCCCGATTCTTCAACTGTATGAATTGTATCAGAATTTGACGCAATTTCAAGCTAATGGCCATAATAGAGAGAATAAAAACAGAACGGAGATTATTATGCTGAATTCAATCAGAGTAACAGAGAAAAAAATATGGACCCAATTATCACAGGCGGATGACATCGCACTCCTCAACCAGCAGAAAGTGCTTACGGCTTTCCATAACCAAAAAGTGAGTGACCATCACTTCAATCCATCGACAGGATATGGCTATGACGATGAAGGGCGGGATACACTGGAGAAAGTGTATGCTGATGTCTTCAAGGCTGAAGCGGCACTTGTCCGTTCCCAGATCATTTCAGGGACCCACGCCATAACCATCGCATTGTTCGGTGTCCTGAGACCAGGGGATGAACTGATCTATATAACAGGCAAGCCTTACGATACATTGGCTTCAATCGTCAGCGGCGGAGAACAGGACACGGGTTCGTTGCGTGATTTTGGAATCGGCTACCGCCATATCGACCTAGGGGCGGACAATAAACCGGATTGGGATGCAATAGGCGATGCCATCACTGATAAAACCAAGGTTGTAGCCATTCAGCGCTCCAGAGGCTATGATACACGGCCATCATTCACAGTGGATGAAATTGAAGATATGGTGCAGAAGATCCGAAAGATCAAAGAGGACGCCATCATTTTTGTGGACAATTGCTACGGGGAATTTGTGGAGGAGCGGGAACCGGTTGAAGCGGGAGCAGATCTCATTGCGGGATCCCTGATAAAAAATCCTGGTGGCGGACTGGCGAAAATAGGGGGCTATATTGCCGGTCGTCAGGATTTAGTGGAAAAATGCGGTTATCGCATGACTTCTCCGGGTATAGGGGGAGAGGCGGGTGCTTCGTTGAGTACATTGCCTGATATGTATCAGGGATTTTTCATGGCTCCCCATATTGTGGCCCAAGCGCTGAAAGGCGCTATTTTTACTGCTGCTTTACTGGAAACGGAAGGCATGGTCACAACGCCGCATTTTGCAGATAAGCGTACGGATTTGATCCAGTCGGTATCATTTGCTTCCGCTGAGCAAATGATCGCATTCTGCCGGACCATCCAGGCAAATTCCCCGGTCAATGCCCAGTTCCTGCCGGAAGCGGCCTATATGCCGGGATATGCAGACGATGTCATCATGGCAGCCGGTACTTTTGTGCAGGGTTCAAGCATCGAATTGACGGCAGACGGCCCGATCCGTCCCCCGTATACAGCCTTTATCCAAGGTGGATTAACTTACGAGCATGTCAAAATCGCCGTTATGAATGCCGTACACTATTTGAAAAAGAATAAATTATTGTAAAATTCGTATGTCATATTACCTTACATGCAGTTGACAGGAAATCTGACATGATGTAAAGTTATAAATGAAGTACAAGATAAAGGGTGAACAATATGGCAAATCGTGTCCGACGTTCGATGCCGATCTTGCCGATCAGCATCGTGATGCAGCTGACAGAGTTGACTGCACGTCAAATTCGTTATTACGAAGAGCACGGATTAATCAGTCCAGCCCGGACGGATGGGAACAAGCGCATGTTTTCGCTTTATGATGTCGACAAACTGCTTGAGATCAAAGATTACCTGGATCAGGGCCTGAACATGGCGGGCATCAAAAAAATGTTCGAAATGGCCAGCCGTCCGCAGAATGTCATGTCAGAACCGAAAAACCTCAGTGATGAGGATGTAAGGAGAATTTTCCGGGAAGAAATGATCCCAGGAAAATCCTTCACCGGCAAGAATTTCAGACAAGGTGATTTATCCCGGTTCTATCAATAGCACCGGGTTACATAAAATTTATAGGAGAGTGAAAAGAGCATGGGCAAGTATTCGAAAGAAGACATTCAAAGATTAGTTAAAGAGGAGGATGTTAACTTCATCCGCCTGCAATTCACAGACATACTGGGAGTTATCAAAAATGTTGAAATTCCGACATCCCAGCTTGAAAAAGCGCTGGACAATAAAATGATGTTTGATGGTTCATCAATCGACGGATTTGTCAGAATCGAAGAATCTGACATGTATCTGTTTCCTGATCTTGATACATGGGTCGTATTCCCATGGATTACAGGCAAGGGGAAAGTTGCCCGCCTGATCTGTGATATCTATAATGCGGATGGCACTCCATTTGCCGGCGATCCCCGCAATAACTTGAAACGTGTCTTGAAAGAAATGGAAGAACTAGGATTCACTCATTTCAATCTTGGGCCTGAACCGGAATTCTTCCTGTTCAAATTGGACGAAAGAGGCGAACCGTCTCTGGAGTTGAATGACCACGGCGGTTATTTTGACCTTGCACCGATGGACCTTGGGGAAAATTGCCGTCGCGATATCGTTTTGGAACTGGAAGAAATGGGCTTTGAAATTGAAGCTTCCCATCACGAAGTAGCTCCAGGACAGCACGAAATCGACTTTAAATATGCAGATGCCATCAAAGCGTGTGATGACATCCAGACATTTAAATTGGTTGTAAAAACTATCGCTAGAAAACACGGACTTCATGCGACATTCATGCCGAAACCGCTGTTCGGTGTCAATGGATCCGGAATGCACATGAACGTATCCCTCTTCAATGGCAATGAAAATGCTTTCCTTGATGAAGATGGCGAAATGAAGTTAAGTGAGACAGCTTATCAGTTCATGGCTGGTATCCTGGAACATGCACAAGGGTTTACAGCTGTCACGAACCCGACAGTAAACTCTTACAAGCGTCTTGTACCGGGTTATGAAGCGCCATGCTACGTAGCTTGGTCTGGTCAGAACCGCAGCCCGCTGATCCGCATCCCGGCATCTCGCGGCTTGTCGACACGTGTTGAAGTCAGATCAGTCGATCCGGCAGCAAACCCATACCTGGCAATGGCTGTTTTGCTTGGTGCAGGACTTGACGGCATCAAACGTAAATTGACTCCGCCAAAACCGGTTGACCGCAACATCTATGCGATGAACAAAAAAGAGCGTCAGGCAGTAGGCATCGAAGACCTGCCGAGCACTTTGTATGCAGCTTTACAAGAGTTGCAGGCGGATGAAGTGATGACTAAATCTCTTGGAAGCCACATCCTGAACAATTTCGTCGAAGCGAAAGAGATCGAGTGGGATATGTTCCGTACAACCGTACACCCGTGGGAGCGCGAGCAGTATCTGAAAATGTACTAAAAATCAGGTTGGAGCTTAAGTGCTCCAACTTTTTTTCTGGAAAAGTTGTAGTTTCAATTTGACCATTTTCAATTAAAAAATGGAGAACGGGTTCAAATAAGTTATAAACTTCATTGAACTGGGTATAATGTAATATCCTGACCATTTAATAACTCGTACTGAATTTTCTTTGCTCGCAAGGAGGATTTTGTGGGAGGTGATTAAATGGGCAAGATTCAGGGCGTTGAAAACCTGCTTGTTTATTTGGAGTCTGTGGGATACCCGCTGACCGAACAGCAGATCGACGAATTCCTGCGGGCAAGAACAATTCCGCACAGCAAACCGTATGGTGGAATCATTGTCTTTGACAGCAATCACATCGAATGGTGGATGGACTTGCGCCGCAAGCACGAATTCAAACCGAAAATAAAGTGAACGGAAAACTCCGGGTCTGCCTGAAATACAGGGCAGCTCCGGAGTTTTTATATCGGCGCCATTTTATTTAAAATGGGTGAAGTTCTGATGGATTGGTATGTTAAACTGGATATGATGAAGGAAACTGCAGATGGGAGGAAGTTCGATGAAAAGTTTTAAGCTTGAATTCTTTTTTGACCAGGGGAATACACTGACACACCAGGTGAAAGCGACCAGCAAAGAGTCTGCGTTAAGCAGCATCCCTACAAACGGCACCTATGAATTCCAGGATGAACAGGATAAGAAAGCCTATCGGATCACCATCAATCTAGTAAAATATATTATCGTTTCAGAGGTCTAGTTTCTGAAGGTGGATAACGCTGCTGGTTGCGGCGTTTTTTTATGGCATCAAATAAAACCCCCTATATACGTTGAACTAAAGAAATAATATTTATATACCGCTTAGGCGCTATGAACAGTGCAAAGATTGTGCTCCACCGCTGCGCTCGTCGCAAAGGCTACGCCACCTGCATTTGGAGTACCTTGGCTCCCGCAATAAGCCGAGAAGAGCACTCGTCTTCTGCACCACTCGGCCTTGGCCTGCTCTTGAGTCGCGCCTTTGCTGAGGTCGACTTCCAGATTTGAAGTGAATCAGTAAAGACTTCCTATAGTTTCAGCACAGCGTTAAGCATCCACTCGGACGAAGGTCCGAGTTTGTTTCTAGAAACCACTTCAGCATGAGAAGGGTTTCTAAGATATGGAGCAAAACAGCGCAGAAAACCGTACTGCTCCACCAGCGCTTTGCGCTTCGTCGCAAAAGTTCGACCGAATGTGATTCGGTCGAACTCTTCCTGCGGCTTAGCGACACGACCGATACACCGCAGGAAGCGAAGCGTACGAGGAGGATTGGGCGGGAGCACGCTGGAAAGCGAAGCTGTTTTGTGGAATATCGGTTTCTGTAGAGTATTTAGTTTAACTTATATAGCTCAAAATCGAAATTTCGTGAAAGAGGGATGACGATGGAATATAGAGGACCACTGGCATATGATGAAAAAGATTTTCTGGAAACGTATCTGAAGAGGCGGTCGCGTCCCGACAGCCCGAATAATGCCATCGAGGGGCCGATCCTGACTGCGCTGCTGGGGGATATTAAAGGGATGGCAATACTGGACCTAGGATCTGGGGACGGTGGATACGGCAAGGAGCTGTTGCTGAACGGGGCTCAGAAATATACGGCTGTAGAAGGGTCTCCCGCAATGATGGCACTGGCAAGTGAGAATCTCGCAGGTCTCAATGCTGAACTGCATCTTACTGCAATGGAAAATTTCCGCTTTGCCGAGAACAGCAGCGATATTGTCATTTCCAGAATGGCCATGCACTATATTGAAAATCTTGATAAACTGCTCTCTTCAATCAAGTCGGCCTTAAAAAAAGACGGTAAATTCATCTTCAGTGTCCAGCATCCCCTGACGACTTCATCTTTTAAAAGCAAGAGTGCCGGTGAACGGAAAGGCGACTGGATTGTGGATGATTATTTTCAGCAGGGCAGGCGGGATGAGCCCTGCATGGGGAAGACCATCATCAAATATCACCGGACGATTGAAACTTATTTCACTTTATTGTCGAAAGCCGGCTTTTTGGTAGAAGCACTGCAGGAAGGTGAACCTGTAGAGGAGAATTTTACCTCATCCGAAGAATATGAGCGGCGAAAGAGAATACCGGTCGTCCTCGTTTTTTCATGCAGGAAAGAATAGCCAGGCAAATGGTATGTGAATAGTAAAAAGCCAATGGGGCATGCCCATTGGCTTTTTTTCGTTAATGGATCTGGCGGTAAACTCCGACCACTTTGCCGAGGATGGAAACTTTTTCGACGATGATGGGATCCATTGATGAGTTTTCTGGTTGAAGGCGGAAGTAATTGTCTTCACGGAAGAAACGTTTGACAGTCGCTTCATCTTCTTCGGTCATAGCTACAACGATATCACCGTTATTGGCTGTCTGCTGCTGTTTGACGATGACGTAATCACCGTTCAGGATGCCAGCCTCGATCATACTTTCACCCATGATTTCAAGCATGAAGATGTGATCGTCTTCTGTGCCGTAAGATTGCGGCAGCGGGAAATACTCCTCAACATTTTCAATTGCCGTGATCGGTTGGCCGGCAGTAACTTTACCGATGAGGGGAACATGCAGCACCGGGCTTTTATCGACTAGGGCTTCTTCAGTGGAAATAACTTCGATGGCTCTCGGTTTAGTCGGGTCACGGCGGATCAGGCCTTTGCTCTCCAGCCGCGCAAGATGGCCATGGACCGTAGAACTGGAAGCAAGTCCAACTGCTTCCCCTATTTCACGGACGGATGGTGGATAGCCCTTTTTTTGTACTTCATCTTTTATGAAAGTCAGTATATCTTCCTGTCGCTTCGATACTTTTTTCAACAGTTTCACCTCTTTTGATTAATCTACTTGTTTTCTAATTTTATTATAGCAACTTGGGCATTGAAATGCAAACATAGGTTCGAATTTCGGCTTGACAAAAACACCTGTTCGCATTATTATAAGAACATACATTCCGAACCTACATTCCAGGAGGCGATTTTTTATGGCTTACATTCAAAAAAACTCTTTTGTGGTTTTATTTTTTGCACTGATACTTCTTCTTTCACTTTTCACTGTCATATCCCATAATAATGAACAGGCTCAAATGGTGCAGATTAAAATCGAACAGGGTGATTCTTTGTGGCAATTGGCTGAGGAATTCAGCGGCAACGTCCCTCATCATGAATGGATCGACCAGATTATGAGAGAGAACGGCCTGGAGGCACCGGTGATCACTGCGGGACAAACCCTGAAGATCCCTGAAGAGCACTTAAAATTTGTGCCGGATCAAAATATCAAATTAGCGAGTGATTCAGAATGAAGAAAAAAGCATACATCTATTGCCGTGTAAGCACGGAAAAACAGACTCAGGAGACTTCCCTGGAACGCCAGGAGGAAGAATTGATGAAGTTCGCATTCCAGCAGGGATACCTGGTTGAACAGGTATTCCGGGATCAGCACAGCGGTTACGAAATGGACAGGGACGGTCTATTGGAAATGCTCAACAGCATCAAAACTGAAAAGTTGGATGCTGTATTTGTGCAGGATGAAACACGTCTTGGCAGAGGACATGCACGAATCGCCTTGCTTCATGTCATGAAAAAATACGGCGTCGATGTCTATACGTTATCGGATGGCGGACAGATTTCCTTGAATGATATGGATGATATGGTCCTTGAAATCCTGGCCATCGTCGAAGAATACCAGCGGAAAATACATAATGCT
This sequence comes from Planococcus beigongshangi, assembly GCF_016820495.1. Taxonomy (GTDB): domain Bacteria; phylum Bacillota; class Bacilli; order Bacillales_A; family Planococcaceae; genus Planococcus; species Planococcus beigongshangi. Next base: position 847,548 of record NZ_JADHDU010000001.1, read on the forward strand.
AAGATCAAGCGGGGAATGAGGCGGGCTGTTGAAAACGGCTATAAACCCGAAAGGAATCTGAAAGGGAAAGGGAATCCGCAGGGCCGGGAACGGCTGGACCTCCCCCTGGACCAGATTGTCAGCCTGAAGAACAGCGGACTTACCTTTCATGAAATTGCGGCCACTTTGGAAGGTTTCGGCTATAAGGCGAGCAAAGCGACTGTACACCGCCGATACAAGGAGTTCCAAAAATTGTCGCAGAACTAATTTCTTGCACTTGCCCTTCGCTTTTTATACCATATGAAGAGAGAAGGGTGGATGCATATGTTAGTACCAGATAAAATGAAACGGATAAATGAATTGGCGAAAAAGTCTAAAAAAGACGGGTTGTCTATTGAAGAAGCTAAAGAACAAAGTGCATTAAGGCAGGAATATCTGTCGACGTTCCGCAAAACGATGCGCGGCACAATTGAAAATGTTACAATTATTGATCCCAATGGAGACGATGTAACTCCGGAAAAGGTCAAAAATAGCCGGGAGAATAAGTATTTGAATTAATACTTATTCTCTTTTTCGTTGTATTCTTTTCAGGACTTTACTAAACTATATAAGGAATGAATTTTTGTATCAGAAAGGGTGTTACGATGTCTAACCATACAGATCAACTTGCAGTAACTACGATTCGCACATTATCCATCGATGCGATTGAAAAAGCGAATTCCGGCCATCCTGGTTTGCCGATGGGGGCCGCTCCAATGGCATATACATTGTGGACGAAACACATGAACCACAACCCGGAAAATCCGGAATGGTTCAACCGTGACCGTTTTGTATTATCAGCAGGACACGGCTCCATGCTTTTATACAGCTTGCTTCATTTAAGTGGATATGGGCTGGAAATGGATGAGATCAAGAATTTCCGTCAATGGGATTCGAAAACTCCAGGACACCCTGAGTATCATCACACTGTCGGAGTCGAAGCGACAACTGGACCGCTTGGGCAGGGGATCGGTATGGCAGTCGGTATGGCCATGGCTGAAAAGCATCTGGCTGCAACTTACAATAAAGAGAACCTGGATGTCGTCGACCATTACACATATGCATTATGTGGAGATGGTGACTTGATGGAAGGTGTTGCAGGGGAAGCGATTTCGCTTGCCGGGCACTTGAAATTGAACAAACTTGTCGTTCTTTATGACAGCAACGATATTTCACTTGACGGGGATCTCAGCATGAGTTTCTCTGAAGATATCCGCAAACGTTTCGAGTCATACGGATGGAACTATCTGCGCGTCGAAGACGGCAACGAATTGGATGATTTGTCTGAGAAAATTGCACAGGCAAAAGAATCTGCAGATAAACCGACCCTTATCGAAGTGAAGACGGTCATCGGCTACGGAGCTCCAAACAAATCCGGTAAAGCGGATGCGCATGGTGCACCGCTTGGTGAAGATGAAATGAAACTGGTGAAAGAATATTATAAATGGACCTTCGATCAGGACTTCCATGTACCGGATGAGGTTTATGATACATTCAAACAAGCCACTGATGAACTTGGCGGAAAAGCTGAAGCTGCATGGAATGAACTTTTCGAGAAATACGAAAAGGAACATCCGGAACTGGCAGAACAATTGAAAGCTGCTATTCGTGGTGATCTTCCTGAAAACTTCGAAGCGGAATTCCCGGAATACGAAGTCGGCAAAAAACAGGCGACACGTTCATCTTCTGGTGATATGGTCAATGCGATAGCGAAGACGGTACCTTCATTCTTCGGAGGAAGCGCCGACTTGGCTGGATCGAACAAAACGAATATCAAAGGCGGCGGAGATTTCGATGCAGAAAATCCGGCAGGCCGCAATATTTGGTTTGGTGTCCGTGAATTCGCAATGGGTGCGGCTTTGAATGGTATGGCGCTGCACGGCGGCCTTCACGTTTTCGGCGGAACATTCTTCGTGTTCAGCGATTATGTGCGTCCGGCAATCCGTTTGTCGGCTTTGATGGGCTTGCCTGTCACTTTCGTCTTCACTCATGACAGCGTCGCTGTAGGAGAAGATGGCCCTACGCATGAGCCGGTTGAACATTTGGCATCTCTTCGTGCTATGCCGAACCTGAACGTTATCCGTCCGGCAGATGCGAATGAGACGAAGCAGGCGTGGAAACTGGCGCTTACAGCTGAATCTCAGCCGACATTGCTTGTACTGTCCCGCCAGGATCTGCCGGTTCTGGAAGGGACCGGGGAACTTGCAGCAGCAGGCGTGGAAAAAGGTGCTTATGTAATTTCAGGCACTGAAAACCCGCAGGCCCTATTGCTTGCGACCGGTTCTGAAGTCAGCCTGGCTGTTGAAGCGCAAAAACAATTGGCGGCAGAAGGTATTTCTGTATCCGTTGTTTCCATGCCATCATGGGACCGCTTTGAGAAACAGGATAAAGCATACAAGCAGTCTGTAATCCCGCCGACTGTGAAAAAACGCCTTGCCATTGAAATGGGCGCATCATTTGGCTGGGACCGCTACACAGGGGATGAAGGGGAAATCCTTGCCATCGACCGTTTCGGAGCAAGTGCACCGGGTGAACGCATTATGCAGGAGTTCGGATTTACGCCTGAAAACGTAGTGGCAAAAGTTAAAAACTTGATCAACGAATAATAATTGGACGGGAGCGATTTTGCTCCCGTTTTTATATGGATATGAACTGCTTTTTTCTTTTTTGCAGGGATATAGTCAGTCAGCTGGTTTTATAGTATAATTTTTTGGGTGTACTATTTTATTTATGCAACACAAGGGAGGTAATGAATTTGGATACATGGATCTGGATCGTAATCGTGATTTTCGCTTTGCTCGCAGGTGTTGCTCTTGGATTCTTCATCGCACGCCGTTACATGATGAAGTATTTGCAGGACAATCCGCCAATCAATGAAGAAATGCTCCGCATCATGATGATGCAAATGGGCCAAAAACCTTCACAAAAGAAAATAAATCAAATGATGACTCAAATGAATAAAGCATCTACCAAGCCCGAGAAAAAAGTAAAAGCAGCTAAAAAATAAAAAGCGCTCATTTGAGTGCTTTTTATTTTTGATATAATCGACGTATATTTATATTATGTTAACTAAGTGACTCAGAAAAAAACGACTGCCATTTTAGGCAATCGGTTCTTTGGGCATTTCGCTGATAAGTTCAAACGTTTTCGGTTCATCACTTGATGCATTTTCAGGAAGCAGACCGTATTGTTCAAGAAAATCTCTGACCGTTTTGGTGTATTCTTCGGTATTTTCATTGAACGACTGGGCATGGGCCCCTTTTTCGAAAAGCTTCAATGCTTTCGGTTCGGGTTTTATTTCATGCATTTCCATAGTCATTTCCGGCACGACGAAATCATCGGGCAGGCTGTGGATGAAGAGTACCGGTTTTTCAATGGTTTTGACGGCTTCCCGCGGTGCCACAGTGCTGATATGGTAACCATCCCGTAATTTCATGAAAAATCCAGCCAGTTTTAAAGCAAGCGGTGTCTTCAGGGGAGTCGTGGTCTGCATGACATGCAGAATCTGTTCCGAAATGTCGGAATAACCGCAATCCGAAATATAGAAGGCCGCATCATCTCGCAGCCCGGCGTAAAGCAGGGTAGTGGCGGCACCCATCGATTCACCGTGAATGCCGAACACGAGATCGGGTCCGACATGGGCTCTCAGCATATCGACCACCGCTTTTAAGTCGAATTTTTCATAATGGCCGAAACTTGTCGTTTTGCCGCCTGTGCCGCCGTGCCGGCGATGGTCATAAACGACTGAGTTGAAGCCCAGTTTTTCGAACATCCGTGCATACTTGAATGAATTGACTTTCGTTTCGGTGACGCCGTGGCAGATGATGGCGTAATGGTACGTGTTATGCGGTTCCAGGAAAATAGCGTGTACATGATAGCCATTCTCCGACTCGATCCAGCGTTCTTCTTTTTTAACATTGGCATACCAGGCTTCATCGTAGCGTTTGGCAGAGGTTTCGCGCTCCAAGATCAACTCCTCGTCCTTTTTCTTCACATACATCAGACGATTGCTGGCAAGGATTCCTGCGGCGGTAGCCGCTAGTGTGAATGTGCTTGAAATTGCAGCTGAAATTTGGAATACGCGTTTTCTCATGGCCATTGCTCCTTTATGAACGGTTTTTATATAGTGTATACATTCCCGTATTTATCGGATTTGACACATGGGTTTCGATTTTTTTGATTGCTTCATAAAGACGTTCCAAATCGATGCCTGTTTCGATCTCCATCCGGTGCATCATATTAACGACATCTTCGGTTGCGACATTGCCGGTTGCCCCTGGTGCGAATGGACAGCCGCCAAGGCCTCCTGCAGAAGCGTCAAATCGGTCTACACCGGCCTGAAGGGCTGCGTAGATGTTGGCCAAGGCCATTTTTCGTGTATCGTGGAAATGCGCTGTGATCAGCGTATCCGGAAATTGTTCTTTCAATTGCTTGAACAGGTAATGGCTCTCGGCCGGATTCGCCATACCGATCGTATCGGCAACGCTGAGCTCATCAACACCCCACTCGACGAATTCCTGGCACAGCCGGATGGTGTCTTCGGGTTTTATCGCACCTTCAAACGGGCAGTAAAAAGCGGTTGAAATGCAGGCGCGCACAAAAACACCCCGGTCTTTCAGATCGAGGATCAACGGTTTTAAGGCTGCCATGCTTTCCGCAGTGGATTTATTGATATTCTTTTTATTGAATGATTCTGAGACTCCGACGAATACAGCGAGCGCATAAGCGCCGGCTTCGAGAGCAGCAGTGATGCCCCGCTCGTTAGGCGTCAGCACAAACTGGCGGCCGGTTTTTTTGGCGCCGGCAACGATTTCTTTTGAATCTGCCATTTGTGGCACCCATTTCGGCGACACGAATGAAGTCAGTTCCATTTCAATGATGCCAGCCTGCTGCAGCCCTTCGATAAAATGCAATTTAGCATCGGTCGAAACCAGCTGTTTTTCATTTTGCAGGCCGTCCCGCGGTCCAACCTCGATTATCGTAATATTTTTTGGTAAACTGTACATAGTATCCCCCCTGAGTCCATTGTAGCGATGCGGGGGATAAAAGAGCAACCAGTTTTCATCAAACAAGGGGGAAAAGAAAATGTCACAGGAAATCGTAATTGTAAGCGCTGTCCGTACGGCAGTGGGAGCGTTTCAGGGGAGTTTAAAAGATGTACCGGCAACCGAGCTTGGTGCAATTGTCATAAAGGAAGCCGTTAACCGTGCCGGCATTAAGCCGGAGCAGGTTTCTGAAGTGATCATGGGGAACGTTTTGCAGGCGGGCCTTGGCCAAAATCCTGCTCGCCAGGCAGCGATCCATGCTGGTTTGCCTCAGTCTGTACCGTCGATGACGATCAATAAAGTTTGCGGCTCCGGCCTCAAGTCGATTCATCTCGCTTATCAGGCGATTTTCGCAGGAGACGCTGAAATCGTCGTTGCAGGAGGAATGGAAAACATGAGCCGGGCTCCATATCTGCTTGAAAATGCGCGCGGCGGATTCCGTATGGGCGACCAGAAAGTCATCGACAGCATGGTGGCCGATGGTTTGACTGATGCCTTCAATAACTACCATATGGGCACAACTGCTGAAAATCTTTGCGATATGTATAATATCACACGTGAAGAACAGGATAAATTTGCGGCACGTTCACAGGCAAGAGCGGCGGCTGCAGTGGAAAGTGGCCGTTTCGATGCTGAAATCGTGCCGGTTGAAATTCCACAGCGCAAGGGTGATCCGGTCATATTTACGGCCGACGAGTATATCAAAGCTTCTTCCAATGAAGAAAAATTGGGCAAATTGCGTCCTGCCTTCAAAAAAGACGGCAGTGTCACAGCCGGGAACGCATCAGGCATCAACGACGGAGCGGCGGCAGTTGTCGTCATGTCCAAAGCGAAGGCTGATGAACTTGGCCTGATGCCGCTTGCGACGATTGTTGCCAACGGCCATGCAGGGGTAGACCCTTCGATCATGGGTATCGGTCCCGTTCAGGCTGTGAAAAATGCATTGGCAAAAGCGGATATGGATCTCGGGGACATCGAGCTGATCGAAGCGAACGAAGCATTTGCGGCACAGTCGATCGCGGTAGACCGGGAGCTCAAATTCAATCATGATATCCTGAACGTGAACGGTGGTGCAATTGCCATCGGACATCCGATCGGCGCAAGCGGCACACGCATCTTTGTCACCTTGCTTCACGAAATGCAGAAACGGGATGCTAAAACAGGGCTGGCAACACTTTGCATCGGCGGCGGCCAGGGAGTCGCAACGATTGTTAAACGTCCTTAAGGAGTTGGTTTGAATGGCAAAGAAAGATGAACAGGCAAATGGTTTATTCAATGAAGAGATGCTGGCCAAGCTGAAAGATACAAAAAATACTTTGCTGGCTGAAGAGCGGCAAAAGCGCGAGGAAGAAGAGGCAAAACGCATTTTCGAGCGCAAACAGCGCGAAAAAAATATGTCGTTTGCTGAACTCCTGGAAAAGCACGGTGAGCAAGGCAGCAAGTTTTAAGGAATTGGAATCCCGGATCTGCAAAAGCAGGTCCGGGATTTTTTTATAAACGGTTTTGACTTCGGACTTTAAATACGTTATATTGTTTATTGGCGAACGATAATGAAGTATTTTAAATATAACGTTCGTATATAGGAGTGTTAATGATGGAAAATGTGTTTGATTACGAAGATATTCAGTTGGTTCCTGCAAAAGCGATTGTAAACAGCCGCTCAGAATGTGATACTTCTGTGCAATTTGGAGGCCGTACATTCAAACTTCCGGTTGTGCCCGCGAATATGCAGACGATTATTGATGAAAAGACAGCCATTTACCTAGCAGAAAACGATTATTTCTATATTCTTCACCGTTTTAAACCGGAACAGCGCATTGATTTTATCAAAGATATGCAGAACCGGGGCCTCTACGCTTCGATAAGTGTTGGCGTAAAAGAAGAGGAATACACCTTCATCAACCAATTGGCGGAAGAAGGATTGGTTCCCGAGTATATGACGATAGATGTGGCGCATGGACATTCAGAATCTGTTATCAAAATGATCCAGCATATAAAGAAAACTGTTCCTGACAGCTTTTTGATCGCAGGCAATGTCGGGACTCCGGAAGCTGTAAGAGAGCTCGAGAATGCCGGGGCAGATGCCACTAAAGTCGGTATCGGACCTGGTAAAGTCTGCATCACGAAGATCAAGACCGGTTTCGGCACGGGCGGCTGGCAATTGGCGGCTGTGCGTCTTTGTTCAAAAGCTGCGAGCAAGCCGATCATCGCAGACGGCGGAATCCGCACGCATGGCGATATCGCCAAATCAATCCGTTTCGGCGCTTCGATGGTCATGATCGGATCACTGTTTGCCGGACATGATGAATCACCTGGTGAGACGGTTGAGCGCGACGGCGTCCTCTATAAAGAATATTTCGGTTCCGCTTCCGAATTCCAAAAAGGGGAAAAGAAGAATGTGGAAGGCAAGAAGATGTTTGTGGAATACAGAGGCCCGCTTCAGGATACGCTAACTGAAATGGAACAGGACCTTCAATCATCGATTTCCTATGCAGGCGGCGATAAATTGGAGGCTATCCGCCTCGTCGATTATGTAATCGTGAAGAATTCCATTTTCAATGGTGATAAAGTTTATTGATCCCGGGACTTTTATACGCTAAATACCAACAGGTGCAGGAAAGCTGATTCAGCTTTCCTGCACCTGTTGGTTTTTTCGGCATTTCATATTTTATGTGACGAATGGCCATCCGCCAGATATTGGATTGTTTCTTTATCCGATCTGGTCGGAAGGGAGAACTGATGGCTGTACTTTTCATGGCCTTTACCGGTGATGATTATCCAGTCGCCTTCTTGGCTCCGGTCCATTTCAATCTGCCCTTTATCATTGCCAAAACGGGTATTGAAATCCTGGTAAATCGATTCCATTTCTTGGGATGAGGATGAATTGAGATCATCTGTAGTCAGCGTGTAATGATCGCTGAGCCTGGAAGAGACATCCAGGATATCCATCCGTTTGCTGGTGTCCCGGTCCCCTCGGAATCCGTATATATGGGTGACCCGCCTCGCGCCGGCTTCTTTGGCAGTTGTCAGGCAATGGTATATTGCGTCGGGGGTATGTGCGTAATCGACGATGACTACAGACCCATTCGGCATTTCGGAACGTTCGAAACGGCCTTCGACACCGGGGAAAACCTGCAGGGCAGCAAGCATTCCTTCTTTTTTTACGCCTGCACCAAGAGCCGAGGCATATGCCATCAATGAATTATAGATATTGTGGGTGCCGGCAATCGGGGATTGGAGAATAGTTTCTTCTTCATCATCAAGTACTGCGGATGAGTTCTCCTTATCCATTGAGCGGATACGGATGTGACTGCTTGGATGCTGTCCGATGCTGCAGATGTGCCGGCCTTTTTCACGAAGTTCGAGGGGAAGTTTTTCGCCCCATTCATCATCGATATTGATGATTGCCGTTCCCCCGGGTTTCAGCTGATTGAATAATATTTTCTTGGCATCGAAATAACTGTCCATCGAACCATGGTAATCGAGGTGTTCATGCTGCAGGTTCGTAAAGAGGCAAATATCGAATTCAACCCCTTCAATCCGGTGCTGTGAGAGTCCATGAGAAGAAACTTCCATGACGACTGCCTCATCGTCGCTTGAAGCGAGCAATTGCTGAAGGATCAAAGAGCTTGGCGTCGTATTCGGACTTTCGATGGAATGGCCGTTCACGATATTCCGGATGGTCCCCATCACTGAACAGGAAATGCCGTTCTTCTCCAGCAGGTGTCTGATAAGATAGCTGGTGGTGGTTTTGCCGTTTGTTCCAGTGATGCCGATCATGGTCTTTCGGCTAGCGGGATCACCGTAAAAATTTTTTGCTGCAATACCGAGAGCTTTCCTGGTATTCTCAGTCCGCAGATAAGGCACGGGCAAGCCATCCATCTGGAGTTCGCCTATGACGGCTGTGGCCCCGTTTTCTATGGCATGCCCGATATGTCTATGGCCATCGTCGTTATAACCTCTGATGGCAATGAACACGAAATCTTTTTTGACAGCCTTTGAGCTGTCAGCAATTCCTTTTATGTCAAGGTCATGAAAATTATGGTCTATGGTGTGGTGGAGTTGTAAACCCGCTGTTATGTGAGATAATTTCATTTTTGGGCTGACCTTCCTGTGCGGTGATTTCCAGACGGCCCGGAAAGGGGGGCAGACTTTCATTTCCCGGGCTGCCGGATGTGTTGACTTCTATGAATATTACAACATGCCCCTGGTTTGAAACCAAGTTACTTTCGTACTGATGCTTTCGTACTTTTACCTAATTCGACTGGTTCCTTCTATAATACTTCCATATAAATTGATGCAAGTTAGATCAGCGATGCTCTGTATATTTCATTTGCTTCGTTATTTTCTTAGCCTGTTCAATCTGTTCCGGGCTGATTTTTGTTTCCAGGGCTTCAACTGTCTCTTGGATCTGCCGGGCGGAACTGGCCCCAGTTACGGCAGAAGCAATCGTTTCTGACTGGAGGACGGCATGAAGTGCGAGGGCATTCAAGTTTTCAGCAACCACCGTTAATTGCTCCAATACTTTCTTCAGTTCATCGCGATCATAGCTAAGGTATCCATCATGCTGCTTGGCTCGTTCCAAACCTTCTATAGTCAACAAGCCCTTGGCGAGGGTGCCTCGGGTTACGACAGACCTTCCGGCGGTTCCGATCGTTTCCAGCAATTCTTCGGGCCGGCGGTCGAGGAGGCTGTACTGCATCATGATGGAAACGATGGCGCTGTCCTCAAGAAAGCGATTGATGACATTCGGCCGAATCGATGAAATGCCATACTCCCGGATCAATCCCTCTTTTTTCAATTCTTCGAATGCTTCAATTGTTTCATCTGATGAGTCTGTGATCATGCCGCCGTGCAGCTGATAAAGATCGATCCAATCCGTATTCAGTCTCCGGAGGCTGTCATGCACTTGTGCGGTGATATACGCTTTAGAAGGATTCCATGTCACCTCATCTGAATTCGCATCCCATTGATTGCCGACTTTCGTTGCAAGAATGATATCATGTCGGCGGCTGCCCAATGTTTTCCCTACCATTTCCTCATTCTGCCCCTTGCCGTACAGATCGGCAGTATCGAAATAATTAATGCCGTGGTCGAGCGCTTCATCGACAATGGCTTGCGCTTCAGTGAGGTCTGCCGGCAATGACATGCACCCAAGTGAAATTCTGCTGACTTCCAGACTGCTGTTCCCTAAACGTTTCTTCTCCAATACAATCACCTCATTTTAGACTATTGTTCTTACTATTGTTCTTACTATGGTATACTTTGCGGGAGAAAAACCACAAATGAAACGAGGCGCCCTATGAAAAAATTTGAAGAAAAAACCATCAGCTCCGAACGCATTTATGAAGGGAAAGTCATCAACCTGAAAGTGGATGAAGTGAAACTGCCGAACGGCAATACCTCGAAAAGGGAATTGATCGAACACCCAGGTGCTGTGGCGATCCTCGCAATCACTCCTGAAAGGAAAATCATCATGGTGGAGCAGTACCGTAAAGCGCTTGAACGATCCATCATCGAAGTGCCTGCAGGCAAGATCGAAAAAGGGGAAGCACCGGAAGTGACGGCGATGCGCGAGCTGGAAGAAGAGACCGGCTATACAGCATCGGCACTCGAACTCATCCAGTCATTTTCAACATCGCCTGGATTTGCGGATGAAGTGATCCATCTCTATCTTGCAGAAGGGCTCGAGAAAGCGGAGACGGGTGCCGCGCTTGATGAAGATGAATTCGTCGAATTGCTGGAAGTGACCATCGAGGAAGCTGAAGAGATGATGGGCGATAACCGGATCTATGATGCCAAAACGGCTTTTGCCGTGCTATGGGCGAAGCAGCGATTGTCCATTGAGAATGGAAGTAATCTCAGATTATAATGATTATCGTTAAATGGCGGCATGTATCCTTGTAATTGAGAACTGACTTTTGATATAATGAAGTCAGTTTGAGGGAGGGCGTCGCATGGAAACCAGGATTGATCGGATCAAAAAGCAATTGCACGCTGCGAGCTATAAATTGACGCCACAGCGCGAAGCGACTGTTCGAATATTGCTAGACCATGAAGAAGACCATCTTAGTGCGGAAGACGTCTATCTTTTAGTGAAGGATATTGCACCGGAAATCGGGCTGGCAACTGTATATCGGACGTTGGAGCTTTTAACCGAATTAAAAATTGTCGATAAAATAAATTTTGGTGATGGCGTATCACGCTATGACCTGCGTCAGGAAGGCGCTGCCCATTTCCACCATCACCTTGTGTGCCTGGAATGTGGCGCTGTAGATGAGATTCAGGAAGATCTGCTGGAAGATGTAGAAAGTATTGTAGAAAAACGCTGGAATTTTCAAATCAAAGACCACCGTCTTACTTTCCATGGCATCTGCTGGCGCTGCCATGACCGCAGCTCACAGGATTCATCGGAAAATTGAGGCGACAGAGAGTAACGGCCAGTTTTGGCCGTTTTTTTTGTTTCAGTGAGCTATATAAATTGAATAAAAGAAACGACATTTATATGCCGCTTCGTCGCTTTGGACCAGCTTCCCACAATAAGCCGAGAAGAGCACTCGACTTATTGCTCCAGCCGGTCCTGGGTCGCGCCTTTGCTTAGGTCCACTTCTGGAGTTGAAGTGAAGCACTAAAGACTCCCTACAGTTTCAGCGTAGCGCCCGGCACCCACTCGGACGAAGGTCCGAGTTCGTTTTTGGAAACCACTTTAGCACGAGAAGGATTTCTAAGATATGGAGCAAAACAGCGAAGACTCCTGCGGCTTAGCGACACGACCGATACACCGCAGGGAGCGCAGCGGACGAGGAGGATTGGGCGGGAGCCCGCTGGAAAGCTCAGCTGTTTTGCGGAATATCGACTTCTGTAAAGTACTAAGTTCATTTTATATAATAAAACATTTATTAATGCCTTATTAATAAAAAGGAGGCCATCAAAGATGAAATACGCTAAAGACGCACTGGACGATTATCTGCAGTTTCTGCGTGTTGAAAGAGGATTGGCATTGAATACATTGACGTCCTACGAGCGGGATTTGAAAAGTTACCTTCAATATCTGAAAGAAGTGGAGCAATTGGATTCCCTCCGGCGGGTTGAAAGGATACATATATTGAACCACCTCAGCCACCTGAAAGAGACGACCATGTCTTCGCGGACGGTAGCCCGGCATATTTCATCCATCCGCTCGTTCCATCAATTCCTGATCAGGGAACGGATTGTCGAAAAAGACCCGACGGTTCATCTTGAAATGCCGCAAATGGACAGGAAATTGCCGAATGTGCTGTCGATTGAAGAAGTCGAAGCATTGATCGAAGCACCGGATACGTCCAAGGCGAATGGCATCAGAGATCAGGCTATGCTGGAATTGCTGTATGCCAGCGGTATGCGCGTCAGTGAATGCATCAATCTGGATTTGGAAGACGTCAATTTAACGATGGGCTTTGTGCGCTGTTTCGGAAAAGGTGGAAAGGAGCGAATAATTCCGCTTGGGAAATCGGCGCTCGATTCGTGCCGTGATTATTTATCCAGGGCCAGGAGTGAACTTTCTAAGCCGGGCATCACAGCTGATGCTTTGTTTATCAACCAGCGGGGTAAGAGATTAACGAGGCAGGGCTTTTGGAAGCTGTTGAAGCAGCATGCCCAAAAAGCCGGCATCCAGAAAGAATTGACACCGCATACATTAAGGCATTCCTTTGCCACCCATTTGATCGAAAATGGGGCGGATCTGCGTGCTGTACAGGAAATGCTGGGCCATGCGGACATATCTACGACACAAATATATACCCATGTCAGCAAAACCAGGCTGAAGGACGTCTACACCCAATTTCATCCGCGTGCCTGACACAAGTCTGACATCTGACTTTTTTGAGAATGTGTTAGAATATAAATGTAAATAAGGAGGATATAAAATGACATATAAAGAATTTAAGCGCATTCATTTAATCGTACTCGACTCCGTGGGCATCGGCGAAGCGCCGGATGCAGAAGCATTCGGGGATATCGGGTCGGATACACTTGGCCATATCGCCGAGGCGGTGGGCGGACTCAATATGCCGAATATGGAGCAACTTGGACTTGGCAATATTAAGCAGGCTCAAGGGATTTCTCCAGTATCTTCACCATCAGCCTATCACGGCAGACTGCAGGAGGCGTCTGTCGGGAAAGATACGATGACCGGGCACTGGGAAATCATGGGCCTGAATATCGATACGCCTTTTAAAGTATACCCCGATGGTTTTCCTGCTGAACTGATCGCCGCACTGGAAGAGCGTACAGGCCGCAAAGTGATAGGCAATAAACCGGCCAGCGGCACTGAAATTCTTGATGAACTTGGTGCTGAGCATATGGAAACCGGAGCGATCATCGTGTACACATCTGCAGACCCGGTTCTGCAAATTGCTGCGCACGAGGAGATTGTGCCGCTTGAAGAGCTGTATAAAATCTGTGAAATTGCCCGTGAACTGACCCTGTCAGCCGAGTTTCTGGTAGGACGTGTCATTGCGCGCCCATTCATCGGCGAAAAAGGTGCATTCAAACGAACATCAAACCGGCACGATTATGCATTGACGCCATTCAGCCGTACGGTCATGAATGAACTGAAAGATAACGATAAAGATGTAATCGCCATCGGCAAAATCGATGATATCTATAACGGCGCTGGTGTCACCAAAGCGGTCCGCACAAAAGATAACGGGGATGGCATGGATAAGCTGGCTGCGGCAGCGGGAGAGGATTTCACCGGCTTGAGCTTTTTGAACCTTGTCGATTTTGATGCGCTATATGGCCACCGCCGTGATCCGCAGGGGTACGGGGCAGCGCTTGAGGAATTCGACCGCCGTTTGCCGGAAGTCCTGGAAAAGATGGACAGCAGCGATCTGTTGATCATTACAGCCGACCACGGTAACGACCCGACATTCCCAGGCACTGACCATACACGTGAATTTGTTCCTTTATTGGCGTATTCTCCACGATTTGAAACAGGGAAAGAACTGGGCTTAGGGTCGACATTCGCTGATATCGGTGCGACAATTGCCGATAACTTTGAAGTTCCGATGCCTGAATACGGCACAAGCTTCCTATCCAAATTAAAATAAAAAGGCGGTTTTACAGGCATGAGAATGGTAGATTTGATTGAAAAAAAACGAGACGGATTTGAACTTTCTACAGAAGAAATCCAATTTATTGTAAAAGGCTATACAGCTGGCGATATTGATGATTACCAGATGAGCGCATTCCTGATGGCCACTTATTTCCAGAACATGACGGAACGCGAACGTGCGGACCTCACGTTGGCGATGGCGGCTTCAGGCGATCAGATCGACTTGTCGGCTATAGACGGCATCAAAGTTGATAAGCATTCAACCGGCGGTGTCGGCGATACGACGACATTGGTGCTCGGGCCATTGGTAGCTGCTTGCGGCGTGCCGGTAGCGAAAATGAGCGGCCGTGGGCTTGGCCACACAGGCGGCACAATCGATAAACTGGAAGCGATTGAAGGATTCCATGTGGAATTATCCACAGAAGATTTCATCAAACAAGTAAATGACATTAAAGTGGCAGTCATTGGCCAGAGCGGCAATTTGACGCCTGCAGACAAGAAGCTTTATGCACTCCGTGATGTAACGGCGACTGTCAACAGCATCCCGCTGATCGCAAGCTCCATCATGAGCAAGAAAATTGCAGCCGGAGCTGATGCCATCGTCCTTGACGTGAAAACAGGTGAAGGCGCGTTCATGAAGACGGCTGAAGATGCAGAAGAATTGGCGCATGCGATGGTGGGTATCGGGAACTCAACTGGCCGTAAGACGATGGCCATCATTTCCGATATGAGCCAGCCGCTTGGCTATGCCATCGGTAATGCCCTTGAAGTAAAAGAGGCGATTGAAACTTTGCAGGGGAACGGTCCGGAAGATTTGACGGAACTTTGCCTGGTGCTCGGCAGCCAGATGGTGGTTGTCGGCGGTGGCGCGGATAATTTGGATGATGCCCGTGCGATGCTTGAAGAAGTGATCGGGAACGGCAAAGCATTGGAAGTGTTCCGCCAGTTTATCGAAGCACAGGGTGGCAACCCGGCAGTGGTTGATGATGTCAGCCTGCTGCCGCAAGCGAAATTCGTAAAAGAAGTGCCTTCGCAAAAAGAAGGTTATATCTCCTTCATGGAAGCTGATGAGATCGGCACAGCTGCGATGGTTCTTGGAGCGGGCAGAGCGACGAAAGAATCGGAAATCGATTTGGCCGTCGGCATCGTTCTCCATAAGAAAGTCGGCGATTTCGTCAAAGAAGGGGAAGCGATCGCAACTGTCTATTCGAATACAGAGGATATCGCGAAATGCACGGAGATGTTATATAATAGTATAGAATTCAAAGATGAACCGGTTGAAAAGATTCAACTGATTTCAAAATTGATTACAGACTAAAAAGAAAAGCGACGGCACCCGCTAAGCTCTGCCAGACATAAGACGGAATAACGGAGCGGTCCTGACCGCGCAGTTAGGCTGGCTTATGGCCAAAGAGCTGGGTCGCCGGAGTCTGGACAAAGAAAAGCGACGGCACCCGTTTAGACTCGACAAGCATAAGACGATTTGGCGAAGCGGCGTCTTTTCAGCCGCACAGCCAAAGTGGCTTATGACCTCGAGAGTCTGGGTCGCCGGAGTCTGGACAAAGAAAAGCGACAACGGCCACTAACAAGCTTTCACTTTGAAAAGTCATACTTTCTTGTCTGCAAAAAGAATCTTGCCGGGTTTTACCCGGCAGGATTCTTTTCAAATTCCCACTTCAGGAGGACGATTATGCATTTATATGGGACTCAATCCATCAACGATCAAGGACATCTGACAATCGGCGGAGCTGACTCAGTCGAGCTTGCGCAAGAATATGGAACACCACTCTTTGTTTACGATA
>NZ_JADHDU010000010.1 GCF_016820495.1 Planococcus beigongshangi
CGCGGGTTCGACCCCCGTCTTCCGCTCCAAAAATTGGCGGCATAGCCAAGTGGTAAGGCATGGGTCTGCAACACCCTTATCACCGGTTCGAGTCCGGTTGCCGCCTCCATTATATTATGCCGGCGTGGCGGAATTGGCAGACGCGCGGGACTCAAAATCCCGTTCCTTCACGGGAGTGTCGGTTCGACCCCGACCGCCGGTATCTTCACTTATCGGATGCCAAACGGTAAGCAAGAAAAAAGCCCTGACCATCAGAGTCAGGGCTTTTTTCTATGCTTATGGTGTATCGGATTACATTTCAGCCATATGGGCAAAAGGGAAGTGGGTATCGATTTTCCCATTGATCCGTTTTGCATATAATTTTTCGCCGTCCAGCCATTTTTGAAAATCGATCATTAATGGCAGCCGATCAGGGCCGATGGCAAAGCCCATTTTAAGTGCGACTGGGAAATAGGAAGCCGTGTGCAGCGTACCGGAAGCGGTGCTGTATTTCATGGAAAATATACCACTGTCCAGATTGTTGAGTAGCCTGAATGCGGTGTAGGCATCATCCGATTGCTCTTTATGGACTAATAAGGCTTCTTCACGGCGTTTTGAATCATCCGATTGATATCGATTTTCTTCTGTCAGTACTTCAAAATGATTGGTCGATACAGAAGCTTCACGCACAACCACTGAGCGGGGGGAGGCTTCAACGACGACTGAGCGTCCGCTGCGGTCGAGAAGGACATAGCTGAATGAGCGGCGATGTGGAATTTCTTCCAGCAGCTCAATCGCTTCACTGACATTACTGCAGTTCTCCAGAATCAGCCGGCCAATCATATTGCAGATGAAGCCGTCTTCCGAGTTTCGGCGATTAATGAAATTATAGCCCATTGAGAGGCCTTTTTCATTGAGTCCGTCCGTACGGCCTGTCACTTGCATGGTAGGGCCGATTGTAGCATAGCCGCCATCTGTCGGCTGATAGAGGGCGAATCTGCCTTCATAGCCCTGAGGGGAGCTGTCGTAGTTGCGGACCATGAAATCTGATCCGGTTATAATGGAACAGCCGCTTCTGGTGTATTCCAAATAATAGCCTCCGAATTCCCGGATAGCGTCATGCATATTCCATTCGAGCGCATCTGCCAGCCCCTTGATCTCTTCCCAAATCCTAGGGGCATAAGTGAGGAGCATTTCTGTCGCTTCTTTTTCATTGATCATGAGCTGTCTATTGGAGGAGCCGAATTGTTTACGACGGTTTGGAAGTAAGATTGAATCTCTTAGCTCCAGCCCCTGCGCGTAACCGAAATCGTAATGCCCGCCCCGGAATTGGATAATGTCACTGTGAACTTTTTGCATGTATATCCCTCTTTTTTATCTCGATATCAAAATAGTACTAAATTTGGGGCGGGATGGAAAAGAATATGCCTGAACCGCGAAATAAGGCTCAGGCATAGATTCAAATCACGTAATAATCCGCTTCTCCGCCGTTGATGCCGGTGAACATATTGGCGGCGGCAGCAAGCAGTTCAAGCGCGGTATCGCGGTCCATTGAAGGGCGCAGAAAGAAAATATGGAGCGCATTGACCGTATCTTCTGTTACTGCAGTCCGTTTCGAATCTACAAAGGGGCTGCCGAAAGCGCCTTTTGAATCTTTGCTGACGAGTATATTGGATAAGGTATTTAAACGGTTATTGATGCCTTCATACTGATCTTCCGCCGTACCGATGGCCACAGTGACATTCCCTTCGATTTTATCGGCATCGTATAATCCGAGAGGGATTTCGTATTGAAGGGACAGGAAATTATTCATATCGACTCCGGAATGGACGGGTGTCAGGTAATTCTGCTTTTTGACTCTTCGGAAGAGTGCTTCTGCGGAGGGGCGATAGCGGTTAGCATCGGCGCCGAGTGCTTTCCATATCATTTTCCATTCAAGCAGGCCGGGAAAATCCCATAATTCTTTCTCATCCAGGTCAAAGTATAATTGTTCCTGGAAAAGATGGAGACGGCCTTTTAACATTTGAGGTGAATCGGAAACGGTGATATTGTTATAATGAATGATTCCGATTTTAAAATCGGAAAGTATTTCAGTGATTTTAGGATCGATCGTTATATCCACCGAAAACATCCTTTCAACTAGTAGTTATCATCATCGTATCATATATTCAAAAAAGGGGTTATCAGCATGAATCTTGCACAATTTCAAAAAGAGCTCGTTGCTTATGCCTCGGACATCGGAATAGATAAAATCGGTTTTGCATCTGCAGAACCTTTCTTTAATTTGAAGCATCGGCTGATCCGCCAGCAGCAATTGGGATACCAGTCGGGTTTTGAAGAACCGGATATCGAAAAGAGGGTACGCCCGGATTTATTGCTGGAAGAGGCAGTTACGATCATATCGATCGCCATCGCCTATCCGTCGAGAATGAAGGATGCGCCGCAGGGGACAAAAGGAGCCCGGAGAGGCATTTTTTCCCGGTCGTCCTGGGGCAAGGATTATCATTCGGCATTGCGGGAGCGCTTGACCTTATTGGAAGCATTTATCGCTGCCCATTACCCGGAGGCACGCATGCGGTCGATGGTCGATACGGGCGAATTGTCCGACCGGGCAGTGGCTGAACGGGCGGGGATCGGTTGGAGTGCGAAAAATACGAATATCATTACACCGGAGTTCGGTTCTTATGTCTACCTGGGGGAAATGATTACGAACATACCATTTGAATTGAGTGAACCGATGGAAGATCAGTGTGGGGATTGCCGTCTGTGCATCGACACCTGTCCGACGGGCGCCATTGTCGAGGGAGGCCAGTTGAATGCCCAGCGCTGTATTTCTTTTTTGACCCAGACGAAAGGGTTTTTGCCTGATGAATTCCGGACGAAAATCGGCAACCGGTTATACGGCTGTGATACCTGCCAGACCGTCTGCCCGAAGAATAAACGGAAAGCGAATCAGATCCATGCTGAATTTGAAGCGGATCCGGAAATTGCGAAGCCGCTTCTTGAACCCTTACTGAAGATGACGAACCGCGAGTTTAAAGAAAAATTCGGTTATATTTCCGGTTCGTGGCGGGGTAAAAAACCGATTCAGCGCAATGCGATTCTGGCATTGGCCCATTTCAGGGAAGTCGGTGCTGTACCGGCATTGATCGATTTGCTCCAGTCGGATGAACGTCCTGTAATCAGGGGCACGGCAGCATGGGCGATCGGTAAAATCGGCACAGCAGAAGGGCTGCGCGCATTGAAACAGGCAGCTGATGATGAAACAGACAGTCAAGTGCTGGAGGAAATTCAAAAAGGATTGGCATTTTTTGCTGAAGAAATGAAAGGATAAGTGAAGAGTTTGGCGATTAACATTGTTTTATACCAGCCGCTGATACCGGCAAATACAGGAAATATTGCACGTACATGTGCAGGGACAGGGGGCAAACTGCATCTGATCCGGCCACTTGGCTTTTCGACGGATGATAAGATGCTGAAACGGGCAGGATTGGATTATTGGGAACACGTCGATTTGACGTATTACGATTCGATGCAGGAACTGTTTGACCGTTATCCCGAAGGAGAATTCTATTACATTACAAAATTCGGTGCGAAACCGCATACGACATTTGATTTTTCGGATCAGGGAAAAGATCATTTCTTCGTATTCGGCCAGGAAACGAAAGGGCTGCCGGCTGAATTGCTGGAAGCGAACCCGGACCGCTGCCTGCGCATTCCGATGAATGACAATATCCGTTCATTGAATCTGTCGAATACGGCAGCCATTCTGCTGTATGAAGCGCTGCGTCAGCAGAATTATCCGGGACTTGAATAGAAAAGCGACGGCACCCGTTCAGCTCTGCCAGGCTTAAGACAGAATAACGTAGCGGTCCTGACCGCGCAGGTAGGCTGGCGTATGACCCGAAGAGCTGGGTCGCCGGAGTCTGGACAAAGAAAAGCGACAACGGCCGTTCAGCTCCGACAGACAAGAGACGAAGCTAGCGAAGCGATGCAGGAGCATTAACGGTTTAGGTGAACTTCCGAAGCGGCGCTTTTTGCCGCACAGGAAGGGCAGCTTAAGTCCGAAGAGCTGGGCCACGGGAGTCTGGACAAAGAAAAAAGCAGCGGAACAATGTCCGCTGCTTTCTTTTTAGTTATTATCTTGATCAAAAGTTCCTGGTTTGTCGTCGTACCCTGCAGTGAAAATAGCTGATAGGAACGCAACACAAATACCTAAGATAAGGATTAAGTTCATTAATAACGACCTCCTTGAAATGTGCATCTTTGTTTAGTATAGCCGAAATCAGGGAAAAATGAAATATAAGTCCTTCCTGAATTATGGAGAATTTCTGTCGGTTTGATTGTTTTTGGAAACTCTTGAAGCTTATTCAGGTTTCATTCGTATAGTATGGTAGTTAAATATTTGTTAAAGAGAGGTCGATCTATATGAAAATGAAAATTTCAGCTGCTCTTCTTTGGATTTCAGCGATTGCTGAAGCTTTTCTGGCGATTCCGCTTATCGGCGGTTCGTTCGTCATCAGCACGGGCTATTCAGCGCTGGGCTTCATGTTCGTGCTTCACGCCATCACGCTATTCTTCTGTTTCCGTGAATTTTCGCCAAAATCAGGTCCGATTCTTGGTTTGATCACGAGCCTGCTTGCATGGATTCCGTTAATCGGTTGGGCATTGCACTTGATCACTGCCATCGTATTATTCATCAATGCCGCTTTTGCAAGCCGTGCACGAGTTTAAAGACCACCTTCCCTGGTGGTTTTTTTCTTAGGTTAAAACTCGAAATTCGGCTGCTGAATTTGTACAATAAAAGAAGTGGAAGAAGAAAGGATGAATGATTTGGAACTGACAATCAATTCGACGAAAACATTACATAATGGAGTGGAGATGCCGCGCTTCGGGCTCGGTGTCTATAAGATGACGGACCGGGAGCAGGCTGTCCAGGCAATGGAAACAGCTATTGATGCCGGCTATAAAGCGATCGACACGGCAACCGTTTATGAAAATGAACGTGAAGTCGGGGAAGCGGTGCGGAATTCATCGGTAAAAAGGGAAGAGCTGTTCATCACGTCTAAAGTGTGGAACACGGACCAGGGCTACGATGGGACGCTTCGCGCGTTTGAAGCATCGCTTGAACGTCTCGGTTTTGATTATTTGGATCTGTATTTGACGCACTGGCCGGTGCCGGGCAAATATGAGGACACGTACCGGGCCATCCAGCGCTTGTATGATGAAAAACTGGTGCGTGCGATCGGTGTGTCGAACCACCATCAGCCGCATCTGGAGCGGATTTTGGCAAAAGCGAATACAAAACCGATGGTCAATCAGATCGAATTGCATCCACAATTGACGCAAGGGCCGCTGCGGGAATTTTGTGCGCAGCAGGAAATTGCGGTGACGTCCTGGTCGCCGCTTGCGCGCGGCCGTCTGCTGGAAGATGCGGTGCTTGCAGAAATTGCTGCAGGATACAATAAAACAATTGCGCAGGTGGTCATCCGCTGGCATCTGCAGCACGGCTTGATCGTCATTCCGAAATCGGTGACGCCGTCACGGATTGCTGAAAATGCCAATGTGTTTGATTTTTCGCTGGCTGCCGATGAAATGGCAGCGATCGATGGATTGAACCAGGACTGGCGTTCGGGTACGAATCCTGACGACATCAAAGGATAATAAAAAGAAGTTCCCTCCAATATGGAAGGGAACTTCTTTTTCTATTATCTCGCCGTATCTTCCACAACGATTTTCTCTCCGGTAAACGGATGGATGAACGACATGCGGAAAGCATGCAGGTGATAAGCGCCGTCCTGTGTCGCAGGTCCGCCGTATAATTCGTCACCGATGATCGGATGGCCGATATGCGACAGGTGTGTGCGGATCTGATGCGTGCGTCCGGTTTCAAGCGACAATTGCAAAAGGGATTTCCCTTCCATATGGCGCAATAATCGATAATGTGTGACAGCGCTCTGGCCGGTCGGTGAAACCATGCGGCGAGTCGGATGATGACGGTCACGGCCAATCGCGAAATCGATGGTGCCTGACTTATTATGGACTTTTCCGTTGACGACAGCTTCGTAATCGCGGGACAGCTGCTTCTGTTCCAGCAGACGGTCCAAAATGTTTTTGGCGACGGGGTGCTTCGCCACCATCAAAAGTCCGGAAGTGCCCTGATCGAGTCGGTGGACATGCTCGCCGTATGAGCCGCCGCCGCGGATGATATGGCCGATGACAGCATTGATGAATGTATCATTCTGTCCGACTTCATTCGGGTGGGTGT
Organism: Planococcus beigongshangi; assembly: GCF_016820495.1. Classification (GTDB taxonomy): domain Bacteria; phylum Bacillota; class Bacilli; order Bacillales_A; family Planococcaceae; genus Planococcus; species Planococcus beigongshangi. The sequence continues at coordinate 6,248 of NZ_JADHDU010000010.1, forward strand.
TCATGCCTTTCGGTTTGCGTGCAATCAGGAAATGTTCATCTTCGAACAGTACAGGCAGCTCGATGTCGTGATTCGGCTCATATGGAGAATCCGCTTTCGGCAGCTCAAATTGCAGTACAGTCCCTTTCGCCAGAGGCTCTTTCCAGACGACCTCCTGAAATTTTTCATTTTTCACGGCTTTGGCCATGCGCAGTTCATGCACCACTTTTTTGCCGAGGCCCCATTCGGTGCGCAGTAATTCTTCGACGGTCATGCCATCATCCTGTATCTCATAATTCCAGCTCATAGTATTACCTCCATAAAAAAAGAGCATGCGCAGTGCACATTGCTCTTTATAGTTTATTTTTTAACGATTTCTGTGAAAAAGCGTTCAATATTCTCTTTTGGCTGTGCGCCGACCCAGCGTGCCACTTCTTCGCCGTTTTCATAATGGACTAGGGTTGGCGTTGATTGGACATTATACTGCTGCCAGCCTTGATCATACTCTAACAGATTGTATTGCAGCACGTCTACATCCATATCATCAGCGACAGGCATCAGGACCGGTGTTGTCTGCTGGCAATATTGGCAGGTAGGGCTGAAGAAATAAACAGTTGTCGCTTCGCCGCTGGCAATCTGATCTTCCAGTTCATCCGGCAACACGATGTTCTGATAGTTTTCATCGTCCAGCTGATCGATAGTGGCGGGATCCAAATTATCCGTATCATAAGGGTTGTTCGCCAATTTTTCTTTTTGGGACATTTGCGTAAGCACAACGATCAAAGCGAAAATCGCGAGAACGACGCCTCCGATGAGTAGCATTTTTTTCAATTTATTTTTCCTCCTTAAGGGTTTTCAGCAAATAAATGCTCATTCCTGCGATTAAAATGAATGCACTAAGCGCCAGGAATGGAATGGTGATGAAACCGAACCAATTGATATACTGGCCGGTGCATGGGACTTGACCGCACGAAGGTGCAGAGTCGGAAAGGAACGCCAGTTTTTGAATTCCGTAATGATACAGGGAGATCAATCCGCCAATTCCGGACAGGATCCCTGTGGTTACAGCAATTCGGACATTCTTCTGGAAATAGGCGACTCCCGCGACGATGACCAGGGGATACATGAAAATCCGCTGGATCCAGCAAAGCTCGCATGGAATATAGCCGCGGACTTCAGAGAAATAAAGGGACCCTGCAGTGGCCACCAGCGCTGTCGCCCAAATGCCGAGCAGCAGATTTTCTTGGATTTTCGTCATATTCAAGGTCCTTTCTTGTTAAATAGCTACTATAGAATTATAATTCTTTAGTTAGGGCAAGTAAAATAATATTATCCTTTCATTATATCCTATATAATGAGATGTGATACTTTTGTGAAGGAGTGGCTTTAATGGCAGAGCAATTTGATTTATCCGATTTTGAAAAAAGCATGATCATCCGCGAGATGACCTATGCAGATATTAATGCCATTCTGGATATGCAGCGTCTCTGTTTTCCAGGTATGGAACCATGGGAAGAGGAACAATTAAGAAGCCATTTGGGTGTTTTCCCCCAAGGACAGATGGTAGCGGAACTTGATGGCAAAGTGATCGGCTCATGTTCGAGCCTCCTGATAAATTTTGATGAATACGATGACCGCCACACCTGGGACGATGTTACGGATGGCGGCTATATAACGAACCATAACCAGGACGGTTATAATATGTATGGCATTGAAGTGATGGTGCATCCGGAATTCCGCCGGATGCAGGTCGGTCAGCGCCTGTACGAAGCGCGTAAGGAACTTGCGCGGGAGTTGAACCTGAAATCGATCATCATCGGCGGACGGATTCCCAACTACCATAAACATGCGGATGAAATGTCGCCGCGTGAATATGTGGATGCAGTGTCCCGTCACAAAATTTATGATCCGGTCCTGACGTTCCAATTGATGAACGGTTTCCAATTGATGCGCATCAACCCGAATTATCTCCAGGATGATAAGGCTTCAGGAAAATACGCAACATTGATGGAATGGAATAACGTAGATTACAAACCGGTCTCGAAACGCCATTTCAAAACAAGTCTTCCTGTCCGTATTTGCGTGGTGCAATATCTGATGCGTGCCATTAAATCGTTTGACGATCTGGCAAATCAGGTGGAATACTTTGTCGATGTGGCATCAGATGCGCATTCGGATTTCGTTGTGTTCCCTGAAATTTTCACGACCCAGCTGATGTCGTTCCTGAATGAACCATCACCGAGCCAGGCGGTCCGCAAATTGACGGAATATACGCCGCAGTATATTGAATTGTTCACAGACCTTGCAGTCCGCTACAACGTGAATATTATCGGCGGTTCCCATTTCGTCAAAGAAGAAGATGATGAAATCTATAACATCGCCTATCTATTCCGCCGTGACGGATCGATCGACAAGCAGTACAAAATCCATATCACACCGAACGAACGGAAATGGTGGGGGATTTCTGCAGGGGATTCCGTCCGTGTGTTCGATACGGATTGCGGAAAGATCGCGATCCAGATCTGCTATGACATCGAATTCCCGGAACTTGCACGGATCGCAACAGATATGGGAGCGAACATCATCTTCTCCCCGTTCTGTACGGAAGACCGCCAAGGCTATTTGCGCGTACGGTATTGTGCACAGGCCCGTGCTGTCGAAAACCAGATCTATACTGTCATTTCCGGTACAGTCGGCAACTTGCCGCAGACGGAAAACATGGACATCCAGTATGCCCAATCGGGAATCTTTGCTCCATCCGATTTCGAGTTTGCGCGTGACGGCATTGTCGGCGAAACCAATGCGAACCTGGAAATGGTCCTGATCGGTGACGTCGACCTTGAAATCCTGCGCCGCCAGCGCCAAAACGGTACGGTAAAACAATTGAAGGACCGGAGACACGATGTCTACCGCGTTGAATATAAAAAAGATTAAGCCAGGCAATAAATATTGAAGATATCGCGCCGCTTCCGAATGGAGGCGGTTTTTTTCTGTCATTTTTGGTAAACTGAAAACAGAAGGTTCGATTTGCACCTATCATATGAAGGAGGGACCTGCATGAATTGGAATGAACGGATCAAACGCTGGCTTGACTTTGAAGGTCTGGATCAAGAAACGAGAATGTCCCTGGATTTGCTGATGGAAGATGAAAAAATGGCAGAAGATGCTTTTTATCAGGATCTTACATTCGGGACAGGCGGCATGCGCGGAGAAATCGGGCCGGGTACGAATCGCATGAATATCTACACTGTCCGAAAAGCTTCGCAGGGCATTGCGGATTACATAAAAGCGAACGGTGAGGAAGCAAAAAACCGTGGCATCGTCATTGCTTATGACAGCCGCCGCATGTCCCCCGAATTCGCGGAAGAGGCAGCGAAAACTTTTGCCGCAAACGGCATCCATACGTATTTATACAGCGATACGCGCACGACGCCGCAATTGTCATTCAGTGTCCGTTATCTGCATGCTTTCATGGGGGTGGTCATCACCGCGAGCCACAATCCGCCGGAATACAATGGCTATAAAGTATATGGGGAAGACGGAGCCCAGTTGAATCTGGAAGATGCAGACCGCGTCATCGAATTCGTCAGCCGGGTGGAAGATGAATTGGTGATTTCCAATGATGGCTACAATCCGGAAATGCTTGTCTCTATTGGTGAAACCCTTGACCGGGCTTATATCCAGAACGCGCTCACCGTGTGTGAGCAGTCGGCAGCGACGCCGATACAGGCTGTTTTCACGCCGCTTCACGGAGCGTCCGGATCCACCGTCAAACGGTTGCTGGAAGAAGCGGGCTATTCTGACATCGTCTACGTTCCGGAACAGATGGAGCCGGATGGCGAGTTTCCGACAGTAGCATCACCGAATCCAGAAGAAGCGGGTGCTTTCGAATTGGCGATGCGCTACGGCAAAGATTCAGGAGCTGATTTATTGGTCGCTGTCGACCCTGACGGTGACCGTGTCGGCATTGCAGTGTCAAACGGTGATCATTATGAATTATTATCAGGCAATCAAACAGGTGCGATCTTGATTGAATATCTGCTGAGCCAGAAGAAATCGAAAGGTGAACTGCCTGATAAGGGACGCATCTTCAAAACGATCGTCACTTCCGAATTTGGCCGTGCGGTCGGAGAGGCATACGGAGTCCAAACGGCGGATGTGCTGACCGGCTTTAAATTTATCGGTGAAAAATTGAGAGAAAATGACCTGACCGGTGAATTCGAGTTTTTATTCGGTTATGAAGAAAGTTATGGCTACCTGATCCGCGATTTTGCACGCGATAAAGACGCCGTACAGTCGGTCCTGCTTCTAGTCGAAGCGGCAGCGTATTACAAGACGCAGGGCAAAAATCTGCGTGATGTGCTGATCGAGCTTTATAATCGGCACGGCTGGTACCGCGAAGCACTGGTTTCGGTAACGAAAAAAGGTGCAGATGGCGCAAGGGAGATATCCGCACTGCTAAACAGCATGCGCGAGCTTCCGCTGCAATCGATTGCAGGTATCCGGGTTTCTACGATTGAAGATTATGAAACACAAAATCGGATTTTCACAGATCTTGAAAAGAGTGAGAAAATCGAATTGCCTCAGGCGAATGTCCTGAAGTATTTCCTGGAAGACGGATCATGGGTATGCCTGCGCCCGAGCGGTACGGAACCGAAAGTGAAATTCTACTTCAGTGTGAAGGGAAGCACTGAACAGGAAAGCGATGAAAAATTGGAATTAATCAAAGACTCATTCCTTGATGAAGTGAATAAGAGGTAAGCGAATCTCCATCCCGGTTGAATGTCAGTCCATTCATGCGGGAAGTCCGTTGATCTTTAATATGAACTATATGAAGGGCTCCCGCGTTACGGGAGCTTTTTTCATTCAAAAGTAGGAGGCGCATCAGGCGCAAAAACGTGTATGGTTGGACTAATGACATGGGGTGAAAAGATGAAGCTGAGTGAACATTCCAATGTGTTGCTGTTAAAGGAAATTGCGGAATTGCTGAACGAGGAAACAGATATGGAGCGGATGCTGAAAGGCGCCATCTGGAAGTTGCTGAGAGGTTCGAACTTTGAAACTGCCTGGATTTTTTTCATTGATGAAAACGGCAAGCACCGGCTGATGGCTTCGGCAAATTTGCCTTCTGCGCTCGAAGAGGACAATTGCCGCCACCTGCAAAAAGGCGGCTGCTGGTGTGTTAAACGTTATCATGACAGTAATTTGGAAAAAGCCTCCAATATTATCGCCTGCCAGCGCATTGAAAATTCGATTGCTGAAAAAACGGGCAGCCATGGTAATATTACCCACCATGCAACGGTCCCGCTTCAATCAGGGACAGAAAGGTTCGGGTTGCTGAATATTGCTGCGCCGAACCGGGAGCGTTTCACGGCCGATGAACTGGCCCTTTTGGAATCGGTGGCTTTTCAGATCGGATCCGCGATCAAACGGATCGGCCTCACGAAACAGGAACAGGAATTGGCATTGGTGACGGAACGTAACCGGCTCGCACGCGATCTTCATGATTCAGTCAATCAATTGCTGTTTTCCGTCACTTTGACGGCGCGGGGCGGAGTGGAGATGTCTCCTGAACCGGCGATCCGGGAAACATTCAGTGATATACAGCATTTGACGCAGGAAGCATTGAATGAAATGCGGGCATTGATCTGGCAATTGAGGCCGAAAGGATTGGAAAGCGGATTGCTGGAAGGGATAAAAGGATATGCGGATATGCTCGGCCTTGAGCTGGAAACAAAAGTGACAGGGGTCATTCAGCTGCCGTCGAGAATCGAAGAAACCCTGTTCCGGATCGCCCAGGAAGCGTTGAATAATATCCGGAAACATTCAGGTGTCGACCGTGGTCAATTATATCTGTCTGTTACGCCGACAGATGTCCTGCTGGTACTGAAAGATGAAGGCAGGGGCTTTGTCATGGATGAAAAACTATACATTCCTTCCATTGGCATGCTGAGCATGAAAGAGCGAGCAGCTTCAGAAGGCGGCACGGTTGAATGGTCGAGCGCGATGGATAAAGGCACGGAGATACTGGTGAGAATTCCTTATTAGAAAGGGAGACATGTTATGAGAGTACTGATAGCGGACGATCACCATGTCGTCAGGCGCGGGCTTTTATTTTTTCTGAAAACCCAAAAGGATATTGAAGTGATCGGCGAAGCGACGAATGGTAAAGAAGCTGTTGAACTGGCATCACGGCTTCGTCCGGATATCGTCTTGATGGATCTGGTGATGCCGGTGATGGACGGCATCCAGGCCACACGCAAGATTAAGGAAAAACATCCGGAAATCATCGTGTTGATGCTGACCAGTTTTTCAGACCGTGATCATGTGGTGCCGGCGATTGAAGCGGGAGCGGCAGGATATCAATTGAAGGATATCGAACCAGATGAACTCGTGGAATCGCTGCGCGGCTTGATGAGAGGCGAAAATACCCTGCATCCCAAAGCTTCTTCGGAACTCATGAAGGGGCCGGCGGAACCGGCTCCGCATACAGTAAACCCGTTGACGCCCCGGGAAAAGGAAGTGCTGGCGGAACTGACAAAAGGAAAAAGCAACCGGGAAATCGCATCGGCCTTATTTGTGACGGAAAAGACGGTGAAAACCCATATATCCAATATTTTTGTAAAACTGGAAGTCCAGGACCGGACGCAGGCAGCACTTTATGCAGTCAAACATGGTTTGACGGAAGCTGGAAATGAATGAAAAGAGGCAAGCCGCTTAGACAGCGGCTTGCCTCTTTTAAGTTATTTTTTCTTCACCGGACGTTTTCGGGAATCTTTTGTGACTTGCTTCCACTTGGCGCGTTCCGCTTTTTGGGCAGCAAGATCGCTTTTGCGCTCCATATGAGCGAGTTCGCGTTTCAGTTTTACGTAGCTGCGATACCGGTCGGCCTGCAATGCGCCGGTTTCAAGCGCTTCCCGGATGGCGCAACCGGGTTCATTGCCATGATTGCAATCCCGGAACCTGCAGGAATCCGCAAGCGATTCGACATCCGTAAAACCGGATTCGACGCCTTCGGAATAATCCCCCAGCTGAAATTCCCGCATTCCCGGTGTGTCGATCAGCAGTCCGCCAGTCGGCAACAGGACCATTTCACGATGTGTGGTTGTATGGCGCCCTTTACTGTCATCTTCCCGGATTTCCTGAACAGCCATCAATTCAGTGCCGGCGAGTGCGTTGATAAGGGATGATTTGCCGACACCCGACGAACCGAGCAGCGCACCGGTTTTTGAGCCGGAAAGAATTTTCTGCAATTCATCGATGCCTTCCAGTGTCACACTGGAAACGGCATGGACCGGCACACCAAAAGCGACCGATTCGACTTCTTTCAGATAAGGTTCGATTGATTCGCATTGATCTTTTTTCGTCAGGACAATGACGGGATTCGCGCCTGAATCCCAAGTCGCCAGCAAATAGCGTTCGAGGCGACGGACATTGAAATCATGATTCAGCGACATGACGAGAAATGCGTAATCCACATTCACTGCAATGGTCTGGATATCGGAAGTATCACCTGCCGCTTTTCGGGAGAAGGTGGAAATGCGGGGAAGGACCTGATGGATGATGCCTTTTTCTTCCCCGGGCATCTGCTCAACCATTACCCAGTCGCCAACGCAGGGGAATTCCGCCTTTGAGTGGCCGTGCCTGTATTTCCCGGACAGCGAACTGAGCCATTCTCCGTGGTCGGTGATAACGCGGTATAGATTTTTATGTTCGAGCACGACACGTCCCGGCACTCCGGCCGTTTCGCTTTTTTCCAGCCAGCTGTCATTCCAGCCGTAATGATGAATGATTGTCAATTTGAGTTCCTCCAATTTTTATGCAAAATAAAAAACCATGGATGCGTCTTGCAGATCGCAGTCCATGGTTCCCGGGCATAATGGAAGAAGCGTATCGTCAGCGATACACAGAGTGGGAGACTATGGACTGGATCTCTAGTTCAATTGCGTCAAATACATTTAATAGAATAGCCATAATACTCCACCTCTTTCCTCAAGTTATCTCTAACATACTGTATTAACAACATATCGTCAACCTATTTTTATTCAGCATTCGAAGTATTGGGAGAATTCCGATCCATTTTTTCAAGTCTTGCAAATGAAGGAGGGAAACGATACCATTATATTAATATTCTGAACATACCAACTGGTTAGTATAAAGAAAGGTGGAAAACAGATGGATTTCTCTTACTCAGCAAAAACACAGGACTTGCAGAAACGCCTGATTTCATTCATGGAAGAGCATGTCTATCCGAATGAATCAGTTTATGATCAGCAATTAAAAGAGCAGCCCAACCGTTGGACGGAGGTGCCACCGGTGATGGAAGAATTAAAAGAAAAGGCGAAACAGGCCGGATTATGGAATTTATTCCTGCCTGACAGTGAATACGGTGCAGGGCTCAGCAACCGGGAATATGCGCCGCTTTGTGAAATCATGGGCAGGTCCTTGATTGGCCCTGAAGTCTTCAATTGTGCGGCACCGGATACCGGCAATATGGAAGTGCTCGTGCGGTATGGAACGGAAGAACAAAAAAGGCGATGGCTGAAACCGCTGTTGGATGGAGAAATCCGTTCCTGTTTTTCGATGACGGAACCGGACACAGCGTCGAGTGATGCAACGAATATTTCTGCCACGATCACAAGAAACGGAGATGATTACATCGTCAACGGCCGAAAATGGTGGTCGTCAGGAGCGGGCGATCCACGGTGCAAAATCGGCATCGTTATGGGGAAAAATGATCCGGCTGCACCGAAATACGAACAGCAGTCGATGATTCTGGTACCTCTCGATACGCCTGGGGTGACGATTGAACGGATGCTGCCGGTATTCGGCTACGATCACGCACCACATGGCCATGCGGAAATCAATTTTGACAACGTGCGTGTGCCGGCTGAAAACATGATTTGGGGCGAAGGCAAAGGGTTTGCGATTGCACAGGGAAGGCTTGGACCCGGAAGGATCCACCATTGCATGCGGCTGATCGGTGCTGCTGAACGTGCGCTTGAGGAAATGTGCCGCAGAGTTGCCGAGCGTGCGCCATTCGGAAAGCCGCTGGCCAATCAGGGGGTCATCCGCGAATGGATAGCCGACTCCCGTATCGACATCGAGCAGGCAAGGCTTTTGACACTGAAAGCCGCCTATATGATGGATACTGCCGGAAATAAGGAAGCGAAAGCAGAGATTGCAATGATCAAAGTGACGGCACCCAATATGGCGCTGCGTGTGATAGACCGTGCCATTCAGGCACACGGTGCAGCCGGCGTCAGTGATGATTTCACATTGGCTGCACAATGGGCGAACGCGCGGACGCTGCGCCTGGCAGATGGGCCGGATGAAGTGCATCGCAGCCAGATTGCAAAATTGGAATTAAAAAAATTTCAATGAGAAATGAGGCGGGAAGAAGATGAGCGGTTTTTCAGAAACGACGATTCCAGTAAGAACTGGGGAGGAAATAGATATATCGAAACTTGAACAATTTCTGCGGGCATCGATTGACGGCCTGCCGGAAGGAGAACTTGAAGTCCGTCAATTCGGTGCAGGCCATTCCAATTTGACCTATGCCCTCAAAATCGCAGATTGGGAAGGCGTACTCCGGAGACCTCCGCTTGGGCCGGTTGCTCCGAAAGCACATGATATGGAGAGGGAATTCAGGATTTTGCAGTCGCTCGCCCCGGTTTTTGCTGCAGCACCGAAGCCCTATGTATTGTCGGATGACCCGGCGATTACCGGTGGTCCATTTTTTATCATGGAAAGGCGGCATGGTCTTTTGCTGGACACGGAATTTCCGGAAGGAGTGGAAGCGACTGCCGATCGGGGACGAATCATTTCCGAAAGAATGGTGGATACACTTGTTGAACTCCACGGAATTGATTATACACAGACGGCCCTGGCGGCACTGGCGAAACCGGACGGCTTCATGGAACGCCAGGTGAATGGTTGGATCGGCCGTTATGACCGGGCGAAGACGCATGACATCGCAGAAGTCGAAGCGTTGAAGAAATGGATGACCGCCAACTTGCCGGCATCTCAGCCACCGACAATCATCCATTATGATTTCAAACTTAATAATGCCATGTTCAGTGAAGACTTTTCGGAAATGACCGGCCTGTTTGACTGGGAAATGGCAGCCGTCGGCGATCCGCTTGCCGATCTCGGCGCAGCGATGAGTTATTGGATCCAGGCGGATGATCCCGAACTGTTGAAATATGGTATGGGCAAGCCGCCTGTGACGGTCAATGAAGGATTCTACACGCGCGATGAATTTATTCGCCGATATGCGGAAAAGAGCGGGCGGGATGTATCACAGATTGATTTTTATCTGACGTTTGCATATTTTAAACTGGCGGTCATTGTACAGCAGATCTATTTCCGTTATCAAAATGGCCAGACGCAGGATTCCCGGTTTGCGAATTTTGACCGCTTCGTCAAAAGCCTGATCCGCCATGCATATCAGACAGCGATAAAATAAACGGGATTTTAAGTGTTTTGAAGGAGAAAATAGCTTAAGGAGAGCGGGTATGGAAAAAGGAAGGAGGAGATTGTATGACTGTTGACGGATTTCACGGACAACAATTATTTTCTGCCGGCTTTGTCCAGGATCCATATCCGGTTTATGCCGGCTTACGGAAGTCTGAGCCTGTTTACAAAACGCGCTTTCCGGACGGCCAGCAAGGCTGGCTTGTCACAGGATACGCAGAAGCGGAGGCAGCATTGAAAGAGCCGCGCTTCATCAAGGATTTCAGCAAACTTTACGGTGGCTCCATGGACGGAATGAGTGTATTTACACAAAACATGCTCTTTTCCGATCCACCTGACCATCGCCGGCTGCGGGGGCTTGCACAAAAAGCGTTTACTCCCCGGGTAATCGAAGGAATGAAAGAACGGATAGAAGAGATAACGGAAAACTTGCTTGATGATATGGCGCAAAAAGAAGAGATCAATCTGATCGACGATTTTGCCTTTCCGTTGCCGATCATCGTCATCTGTGAAATTTTGGGGGTGCCTTCGGAAGACCGGGACAAATTTCGTATCTGGTCGAATTCACTTATCGAAGGAAGCAGCGGGGAACCTGGCGTCAGTGTATATCAGCATATGAATGATTTTATCGGGTATCTGGGTGAATGGTTCAGCAAAACAAGACAGGAACCGAAAGATGATCTGATCAGCAAACTGATCGAAGCGGAAGAGGCGGGAGACCGCTTGACGGAAAAGGAATTATACGGTGTGGTCACCTTATTGATCGTCGCCGGTCATGAAACGACCGTCAATCTGATCGGCAATAGTTTTTTGAACCTGCTTCAGCATCCTGAGCAAAAAGAGAAGCTTAGCAGGAATCCGGAATTGATTGACGGGGCACTCGAGGAATCCCTGCGTTTTGACGGTCCTGTGGAATTCAGTACATCCCGATGGGTACTTGAACAGTTCTCTTTTGCCGGAAAGGATATAAAGCGAGGGGAGCTAGTCGTCGTCGCTTTGAATGCTGCGAACCGGGACCAGGCTAAATTTTCTGAAGCGGAAGTTTTCGATATCGAGCGTGAAAAAAGTCCGCATCTTGCTTTCGGCACCGGCATCCATCACTGTTTAGGAGCACCGCTCGCAAGACTCGAAGGAAAGATTGCCGTCTCAAGGCTGCTGGAGCGTTTTCCGGATCTGGAGCTTCGGGTGCCGGTCACTGAACTGGAATGGCGGCCGGGAATGATCGTTCGCGGTGTCAAAGAGATTCCGTTGCTAAATCTAAAAAGATAAAAATGAAGAGTCCGCCGTTCGCTTTCCATTAAAAAAGCCGTTCACCTCATAGAGACGAATGGCTTCTTGATGTTTAATTCATTCGAGTTCGATACGTTCGTGGGTTCCCCCGAAGAACTGCACACTGTTGATGATGGTGCCCCGCATCTGGTCAAGTGAACCGGATGACATCGTGATGACTTCCCCGTCTTTCATGATGAACGTGTAGGAGTCGACCCTTGTTATGCCATTTTCTTTGACGATGCGTTCTTCCACTTTTTCGAAATCTGCCCATTCATATGTTTCAGAAGTATAGGCGAAAGGGGCATTCCGGACAAAGTTATCAGGCGTGACATAATAATAATCCGTCAATGACAGGCTGACTCCGATCAGGCCAATAACAAACAACGGAAGCGCCGATAAATATTTCTTCAGCCGGTGTTCGACATTGGCCAGCACGATCAAACCGGATGCTACAAGTGCGAGCCCGATTCCGCCAGTCAATAATGATGTGGACGATGTGCCGATGGCGATTGAATCCGGTGTGATGAACATGGCTTTGATCGGATAGAAAATGGCGAAAGGGGCAAAGAATGCTGAAACAAATAAAATGACGGCAAATGTAATATAGATGATTTTCTTCTGATCGATAAAATCATACATAGTTAATCCTCCTCTTCAAGGAAATAGCGGTTTTCAGAATAGTCCGGCTCTATATGTACGAGCACGACGCAATTTGGTTTCGTTTTTTTGACTTTTCTTTCAATTTCTTCCGTAATCCAGTGGCTTTCCATCACATTCAATAAAGGATCCACTTCAATCGTAAGATCGACGAACATCAGATTTCCGTGATTGCGGCCTTTAAAATCGCTTAGTTTCCGGACCCCCGGTACTTTTCGGATGATAGCCGACAAGGTTTCGACTTCATCTTCATTGAAGGCATCCGTCAAAGTCATGACGGACTCCTTGAAAATATCCAAGGCCGTTTTTAATATGATCAATCCGACGATGAATGCGGTCAGCACGTCGATGATCGGCGCACCCAGAATGGCGCCGAGGATCCCGATGCCCGCACCGATGCTGACAAACGCATCAGAACGGTTATCATAGGCTGCGGCTTTCACAGCCGTGCTGCCGATCTCTTTGCTCAGTTTTAGGTTATAGCGGTAGACGGAATACATGACGACGGCTGAAAAGAATGCGATGCCGGCTGTATAAAGGGATGGTGCAGCCTGTTCGGCTGGTGTGAAAAAATTGCGTGTGGCACCGAGCAGGACCTGGAGCCCGATTACGGCCATGATGAAGGAGGCCAGAAGGGAAGCCACGGTTTCAGCCCGCAGGTGCCCGTAATGGTGGTTCTCATCGGGAGGTTTTTGTGAAATGCGCAAACCTACCAGGACTGCGACGGATGCGATGATATCGGTTAAATTATTGAAGCCGTCCGCTTTCAGTGCTTCAGAGGAACCTGCAAAACCGAATGTGAGTTTCAGCGCACTGAGGAAGATGTACGCACCGATACTCAGCATCGCACCTCTTTCCCCGCGGCGTAAGTTTGTATACAGCTCCATAATGTTTCCTGCCTCCAATTTCCTTAGACATAGTGAAAGCGACCCTCGCGAGAGAGTCGCTTGTGCTATTAGCCTTCATTTTCTCCGATATGTTTTTGGACTTCCAGATAAAGGATATGATGGCCGTCCACTTCTTTGATAAGAAATTCATAGCCTTGTTCAACGATTTTCTCGCCGGGGATGGTATCGAAATTCCTGCTCATGATCCAGCCGCCGATCGTATCGATGTCTTCTTCATGTATTTCGATATCAAGTATATCATTAATGCTTTCAATCAGCATCTTAGCACTGAAAATATAATGGTCTTCGCCGATTTTTTGAACTTCTGGAATTTCTTCCAGATCAAATTCGTCCTGGATATCCCCGACGATCTCTTCAATGATATCCTCGATGGTCACAAGGCCTGAAGTTCCGCCGTATTCATCACGTAAGATGGCCATATGTATTCGTTCACGCTGAATTTTCTGCAATAATTCGCTGAGCGGCATGGTATCGATCACCTGGATGACAGGAAGGGCAAAATTCTCCACTGTTTTCTCTCCGTTCAGCGGGTTCCGGATAAAGGCGGTCAAAAGGTATTTCATATTGAGGACACCGATGATATGGTCACGATCGCCATCGATGACCGGATAGCGGGTGAATTGCTCCATGCCGGCCACTTCAAAAACTTCCTTCAGCGTGAGTTCCTTATCGACCGTTTTCATCTCGGTTCTCGGCACCATGATTTCTTTGGCGATGCGCTCATCAAACTCAAAGATTTTATTGACAAAAGCATGTTCGGAAGAGGTAATTTCACCGCTTTCAAGGCTTGCCGAAAGGAGAAGTTTCAAATCTTCTTCGGTATGGCTGATGTCTGATCGGGAAATCTGGGAGACGCCAAACAATTTTGCTGTCATTTTGGAGGATTGATGAAAAAACCAGACAGGTATATACATCAGATAATAGACGAGGACCAGTGGCCTTGCGATCATCAATGTAATCTGTTCAGCTTTTTTGACGGCGATCGTCTTTGGCACAAGTTCTCCTATGATCGTGAGCGCTGCAAGAATCAGAAGAAATGCAATGAATATTGCCAAAGCACCCGAAATTGCTCCGCCAAAATTCAATCTTCCTGTTAAAGGTGTGATGAAATTCAGCACAAAGGAATGCCCGAGCCAGCCGAGGCCGAGTACAGAAATCATTAGGCCAAGCTGGGAGGCTGACAAATAATCGTCCATATTGGAAAGGATGCGTTTTGCATATGGTGCATTCCGGTTGCCTTCTTCGATCAGCCGGTCGATTCTGCTGCTTCGGACTTTCACGATTGCATATTCGCTTGCTGAAAAAAAAGCAGCTGCACTAAGCAGCACGATAAATATCGTCGTCTGTATGGCTATGTCCAAATAATTCCTTTGCTCCAGTCACAGCAACATGAGTGCAGCAAAGTTTGCACCTCCCGGGAGAATCTGAGTTAGTTTAATGATACGGCAACGAAAATGAAAAAACAAATAATTCTGTCAATAAAATTTACATGGGTGTAATTTTATTCATATAAGCAATCGGTTATGCTTGTATGTAGACTATTATAAAAGGAGAGGCTCATATGACAAAGAATAAATACCTGGAAATCCTTAAAGCTTCAACCAAGCTCGGGTTGACGTCTTTCGGGGGGCCGGCTGCACACATCGGTTATTTCCGGGATGAATATGTGGAGAAACGCAAATGGCTGGATGATAAAGCTTATGCCGACCTCGTCGCTTTGTGTCAATTCCTTCCAGGTCCTGCGAGTTCACAGGTCGGGATATCCATTGGAATGCTGCGGGGAGGCATACTCGGTGGCTTCCTGTCCTGGTTCGGGTTTACCATGCCGTCAGTATTGATATTGGCATTGTTTGCGATGTTCGTATCAGGTGCCGCTTTTGATGCAGGATGGATACAGGGACTGAAAATCGTGGCTGTCGCGGTCGTCGCACATGCATTGCTCGGAATGGGCAAATCGCTGGCACCTGATAAGCAGCGGGTAGCGATTGCCGTTCTGTCCGCTACTGCCATCTTGCTGATGCCGACAGCCTGGGCGCAAATCGGCGTCATCATTGCTGCCGGCTTTGCAGGATACTTCATCTACCGTAAAGATAAAGCGCCGGAAGCAGTGAAGCTGGTGCTGTCTTTCGGGAAAAAGACGGGTATTGCCGCCTGGACGATTTTCGCTGGCTTATTGATCGGGCTGCCATTGCTCCGCCCATTGTTCGAATCCACTTATTATGCAATTTTTGATATCTTTTACCGGGTTGGTTCGATTGTTTTTGGCGGGGGCCATGTCGTGCTTCCGATGCTCGAGCGTGAAGTCGTGCCAATGTTCATGGATACCGATTTATTCATTTCCGGATACGGTGCAGCCCAGGCAGTACCGGGCCCATTGTTTACATTGTCCGCTTATCTGGGGCAATTGATGGGGAGCGGCTTGGGGGTGGCAATTGCCGTAGCGGCGATGTTTTTGCCTTCATTTCTTCTGGTCATCGGCACTTTGCCGTTCTGGAGCATCATCCGCACAAAATCTGGAGTACAGGCTGCGTTGAAAGGCGTCAATGCTGCGGTTGTAGGTGTTTTACTCGCGGCTCTTTACGACCCGGTTTTCACTTCAGCCATCAAAGCCCCGATTGACTTTGCCGTTGCGATAATCGCATTTGCCATGTTAGTCTATTTTAAACTGGCCCCTTGGATTGTAGTGCTGTTCACCGCAATTCTTGGCGCTGCGATTTATGCATTCCTATAGATGAAAGGAAGTTGGTAAACGTGAACGCCAAAATAATGGATGAACAAGACCCGCTCCGCAAATTCAAAGAAGAATTCCACACGCAGGAAGGCACAATCTATATGGACGGAAATTCACTCGGCCTGATGTCTAAGCGGGCGGAATCCAAGCTGCTCAGCCTGATGGACAGCTGGAAGGTGCATGGCATCGATGGATGGACTGAAGGGGAGCATCCGTGGTTCACCCTGGCGGAAGAGATGAGTTCGCGCATCGCACCGCTTGTGGGAGCTCAGGAAAATGAAGTGATGGTCACAGGTTCGATCACTTCGAATATTCACCAGATGCTCTCCACCCTGTTCCAACCGACAGAAGGCCGTTCGGTCATTCTGGTGGATGAGCTGAATTTCCCTTCGGATATTTATGCGGTCGAAAGCCATATCCGTTTGCGTGGGCTGGATCCGTCGGCTGCCATGCGCAAGATTGGAAGCAGTGACGGCTATACACTGGCATCAGAGGATATTCTGGAGCAGCTGACAGAAGACGTGGCAATCGTTTTACTGCCGTCAGTACTTTACCGGAGCGGCCAGCTACTGCCGATCCGTGAGATTACTGCGGCTGCTCATGACAAAGGGATCCTGGTCGGGTTTGACCTGGCGCATTCGATTGGAGCCATGCCGCACTCGCTTCACGAAGACGGAGTGGATTTTGCGGTCTGGTGCCATTACAAATATATGAATTCCGGTCCCGGCGGTACAGGAGGCCTGTATATCCATGAACGACATCATGATCTGCTGCCAGGCAACGCCGGCTGGTTCGGTTCCGATAAAACGAAACAATTTGATATGGATCACGAATTTTCAAAAGCGGCTGGCGCTGGTGCCTATCAGATCGGCACACCGAATATTTTCAGCATGGCGCCGCTTCTTGGCAGTATCGAAATTTTCGAGGAAGCAGATATTTTCCGCGTCCGCGAAAAATCATTGCTGCTGACAGAATTGCTGAGAAAAGGGCTCGCTGAAGGGGTTCCCGAACTGATGGATGTAACCCCGCAGGCTGATGCTGAGCGGGGTGGCCATATTGCCCTGGCTCATCCGGAAGCGGCACGAATCTGTAAAGCCCTGAAGGATCAGGGAGTAGTGCCGGATTTCAGGGCACCTAATATGATCCGCCTTGCGCCTGTTGCTTTATACACCTCTTTTTCTGATGTGGAGCAGACAGTGGAAATCCTCCAGACCATAATGGCTGAAGAATTGTATAAAAATTATTCCAATAAACGAAATGTGGTGGCATGAATGACCATTAAAGAGATTTATGATATTTCCATGGAATTATATACCGGCGCACCCCAGTGGCCCGGAGACCGTCCGTTTGAATATGCTTTATCTGTGACAAAAGAGCAAAGCGGTTCAGTCAATGTGGGTGAAGTGAAAACGAGCACCCACATGGGGACCCATATCGATTCGCCGTTTCATTATGATGATAATGGGATCAAAATCGAGGAAATGCCACTGGAAGTTTACTTGAGTTCTGCTCAAGTGGTGGATGCGCAGGGGCTGACGCATATCGGCACAGAAAATCTGCCGGAGCCGGAAGAAGGGGTATCAGCCATCCTGCTGAAAACATGCAGCTGGCAGGACCGGACAAGATTTCCAGAGACGTGGCCAATTTTTTCTGGAGCCATCGCGGAATGGATGGCTGAAAAAAACATTCGTCTGCTGGGGGTCGATTTGCCGTCCGTTGATTCAAAAAACAGCAAAGAATTACCGATGCATCAGGCGATGAACGCGAATCATCGTTATATCCTGGAAGGCATCGTGCTGGATGATGTCGTGCCAGGGGTTTATCAATTATCTGCGTTGCCTTTGAAAATCAAAGGGGCAGATGGCAGTCCGGTACGGGCCGTATTATACCGCTGAAAGCAAAAAAACCTTCACCTGTTATCCGGGGTGAAGGTTTTTTACATATAATCGGAACGGAAATAAGATTCCATATTTTTTATATTCACTGCAATTTCATCGCAGATTTCCTGATATAAGGCCCATTGTTCCGTTTCATCCATCGACCGCAATTCCGGATTGCGGATATCCCATCGCAATAATTTTTGAGCGGGCAAATCTGCAGGTATATCATCTTGTTCGAATTCGCCGTCATGCAGCGCAATGATCAAATCCGCTTCTCCGACTTCATCCGAGTTGTAGGATCTTGGTGCAACTTCCGGCAGATCGATTATTATTTCCTTCATGATTTCTATCGGGGTCTCGCTTATGGAAGGCTGGCCCCAGGCTGCACTTCGAATTTCCCAATCCGGGAGATCAAGTCGATTTGCCCATATCTCAGCCATCAGTCCACGGTGCTGGTGTGAAGACAGAAAGTAGACGGTTTGCTTAGACATGGCTGTTCTCCTTCTTCCTTTGTTTCAATTTGATAAACATTATCTTTAGTAATGTTTACCCATCTCAGAGGTGTTTAAACTAATGATAATATGACATTATTGACACATTTAATGGGGTGGTCTAGGTGTGCAGTTCTTACCGGCAGCTCTTTTCAGCAGGCCGCTGTCTTATTTTACAACCAATACGGAGCAGGAAGCTTCCTTGATCAGTTTTTGACTGACCGAGCCGACGAAGAACCGCTGCAGTCCGGATTTCCCGCTGTTGCCGACCACCAGCAGATCAATTTTCTGTTCTTCGATAAAGGCGGGGATAGTCTTGGCAGCATTCCCTTCAAGCGCCAACACCGTTCCTTCTATATTCATCTCATCGAGTTGCTGCTGGATGGAATTATGCATTTGCTTAGAGAATTCTGATGGGCGTTCCATCGGTTCTTTTGGCACTCTGCTGCCTTCGTTTTCACCAAGACCGTATGGCATGAATTGTGCATACGTACTATCCACTTCAGCAGACGTCACAGGTGCTGAAGCATCCCCGGCATTCATGAAGCCGATGCTTTCCTGCATCTCTTCGTTGACATAGATAATCGAAAGCTGCAGTGCCGGAAAATCCTGTTTCAATTCCATCGCTTTATCCAAAGCGAGTTTACTGCCGTCTGAACCGTCATATGCGACTGCCATTTTCTTGTACATCATCTTCACCCCACTAGGATTTGCTGTTATTAAGAAAGTACCCGTATGGAGGAAAATAAAAACATTCGTTTGTCTTTTATCATATTATATTGAGCTATGAAAGAACGGTTCCCGTAAAGTCAACGGAGAAAGGGGGTAAGTCCGATGTAAATAGTAATATTTTGAGAAAATAAGTAATTAGTGAACGAATATTCTATTTTATTAAAATAATGTTGACAATTCAAAAAAGGCAGTGTTACGCTTGAGCTATCAAATTTGAAGGAATGGAGGTTTTGACGATGAAAAAAGTATTTATAAACACTGTGCCCAATTTCATATCTGCGTCAGGCCATCCTGTTTTTTGCCTTTGAATTTATTTCGTGACTAGAAATATTGGGACCGGTCTGAACACCTGTCCTTTTTTCGTGAGCGCATGCCGAGAAAAATTGGCATGCGCTTTTTTATGTGTCCAGACACCAGGGGACGCTTCCGTTTTATATGGATTTAACCAGCGTCAGCTGTTAAATAGGGATTAATTCCCAATAAAAAATGAAGGAGATAAGGAAAATGGAAAAAATCCAACAACGTAAAATTATGATCAAGGAATCGCTGGAAGGCGATTAGCTGAAATCGAAGACGAAAGAAGGAGTTATTTATGTTTGATGTATTATGGAAATTAAGATGGTTTTTTAAAGAAAATTGGCTTCGATATACGATCGCAGTAGGGTTATTGCTGATTGCGAATATACTTGAAATTATTCCGCCATGGCTGATCGGAGTCGCGATTGACTCCATCGCCCAAAACGAATTGACTTCAGAGCTGTTGTGGCAATACGTAATTGTGCTGGCTGTCGCGATGATACTTGCCTACCTCATTAATTTTGTGTGGCAATATCAATTGTTCGGGGGTGCCTATGTGATTGAGCGGCAGCTGCGCTCCAGTCTGATGGGACATTTCTTAAAGATGACACCCACATTTTTTGAAAAGAACCGGACCGGCGATTTGATGGCACGCTCGACAAATGACCTGCGTGCAATTTCAGAAACAGCCGGATTCGGGATATTGACGCTTGTCGATTCAACCTTATATATGGCCACTATCATCATCGCGATGGGCTTTCTCGTTTCCTGGGAATTGACCTTGTTGGCGTTGATCCCGTTGCCGATCCTGGCGATAGTCGTCCAGATTCTTGGCCGCAAAATCCATGAACGCTACACATTGGCACAGGATGCATTCGGTGACATGAATGACAGTGTGCTTGAATCTGTTGGCGGGGTGCGAGTCGTGCGTGCTTACGTTCAGGAGCGGTCATCCGAACAGCAATTTGCTGATATGACGGAAGATGTCTATGAGAAAAACATGGCTGTTGAGCGGATCGATGCTTTATTTGCCCCGGTCACGAAAGTGCTGACGGCGATCAGTTATATGATTGGTCTTGGATATGGCGCATTTCTCGTCGCTGAAGGGAAGATGACACTCGGCGATCTCGTGGCTTTCAATGTATACCTCGGGATGATCGTCTGGCCGATGTTCGCTATCGGGGAACTGATCAATATTCTCCAGCGCGGCAATGCGTCGCTTGACCGGGTTAATGAAACCCTTGAGTACAAAGAGGATGTCGTGGATCCACTGAAACCCGTGTTCGCGGAAAAACCCGAAAATATCGGGTTCCGTGATTTCAGTTTCACCTATCCGACTTCCAGTTCGATCAATCTGCAGGGCATCAACCTTTCGATGAACAGCGGGCAGACACTCGGCATTGTGGGGAAAACGGGAAGCGGAAAAACAACTTTCGTCAAGCAATTGATGAGGGAATACCCAGCCGGGCAGGGTTCGATCATGCTGAACGGCATCGAACTTCAGGATCTGACAAAAGATCAGCTGCGCGGCTGGATCGGTTATGTGCCCCAGGACCATGTCCTGTTCTCCCGTACGATCCGGGCCAATATCCTATTCGGTAAATCGGATGCGACGGAAGAAGATATTGCAGAAGCCTTGCGATTATCACATTTCACGAAAGATCTGGAAATGCTCCCGAGAGGCCTCGATACATTGGTGGGAGAAAAAGGGGTGGCACTTTCAGGAGGCCAGAAACAGCGTATTTCGATTGCGCGGGCGCTGATCAAAAACCCTGAAATATTGATACTTGATGATTCACTGTCGGCAGTCGATGCCAAGACAGAAGCGAAAATCATTGAAAATATCCAAGCTGAACGTTCTGGAAAAACGACGATCATTACGACCCACCGGCTGTCTGCTGTGCAGCATGCGGATTGGATCGTCGTTCTCGATGACGGAAAAGTCCTCGAAGAAGGAACACATGAAGATTTGCTGAAGAAAAATGGATGGTATAACGAACAATTCCTCCGCCAGCAGATTGAGGAGGTGTAACAATGACTACAGGAAAAAGATTATTACAATATGCACTGAATTTTAAAAGTGTCTTAATCACCGGATTGGTCTTCCTGGCAGTAGCGGTTGCCGCTGACCTTGCGACACCGCTCATTGCCAAGGAAATCATCGATAACCATATCCCTGCAAGAGGGGAAGCGGTCGATTTCAGGCCGATCGCCAATTTATTGGCTTTGTTCTTTGTGCTCGGCATCATCACCGCGATTTTCCGTTACCTGCAGTATATCCTGCTGCAAAAAGGGGCCAATAAGATCATCCGGAAAATGCGCAATGATGTTTTTGAACATGTGCAAAGGCTGCCGATCCGTTATTTCGATGACCTGCCGGCCGGTAAGGTCGTTGCCCGAATCACAAATGACACGGAAGCCATCAGGGAGTTATTTGTAACGGTATTGTCGCAGTTTGCGACCAGTTTCATGTATATGGCCGGTATTTATGCGGCATTGTTCTACCTGGACTGGCGCATGGCGCTGATCACGTTCATCATTGTTCCGCTGCTTTACGTATGGATGCTCGTCTACCGTAAGTATGCGGCAAAATACAATCATGTCGTCCGTGAAAAAGTCAGTGACATGAATGCGATGATCAACGAATCCATTCAAGGTATGACGATCATCCAGGCGTTTCGCCGGGAGAAACAGATGAAAGAAGAATTCGAAACGATGAACAATGTGCATTTCAAATTCCAGCAGAAGCTGCTGATCCTGGAAGCCGCAGCATCCCATAATATGGTGGGAATTCTGCGTTCACTTGTTTTCATCGCGTTCATCTGGTATTTCGGCGGGGCTTCCATGACCGGCAGTTCGGTTGTAACGGTCGGGGTGCTTTATGCATTCGTCGATTATATCATCCGCCTGTTCAATCCGATCAGCGGCATCGTCAACCAGTTTGCAAAACTGGAACAGGCATTGGTTGCTGCTGAACGGGTATTCCGCTTGCTTGACCGCAGCGGGGAAGATGTAAGTGATGAAAAAATTCCAAGATATCAAGGCAACGTCCGATTTGAGAAAGTCTGGTTTGCTTATAAGGAAGAGGAATATGTTTTGAAGGACCTCACATTCGAGGCGAAGCAGGGGGAGACCGTGGCCCTGGTCGGCCATACGGGTTCCGGAAAAAGTTCCATCATGAATCTTCTGTTCCGTTTCTATGATGTGTCGAAAGGGACCATCACCATCGACGGAGTCAATGTCAATGACATGCCGAGACAGAGTGTCCGAGAGCATATGGGGATTGTCTTACAGGATCCGTATCTGTTCTCTGGAACGATTGAATCGAATATCACATTGGGTGATAAACGGATCAGCCGCGAGCGGGCCATCAAAGCGCTTGAAGAAGTCGGAGGCGAACGGGTGCTGAAGCATCTGCCGCAAGGCATCGATGAGCCGGTCGTCGAAAAAGGCAGCACCTTGTCTTCCGGCCAGCGTCAATTGGTATCTTTCGCACGTGCCTTAGCTTTCGATCCGGCAATTCTCATTCTGGATGAAGCCACATCGAATATCGATACCGAGACGGAAGAAATCATCCAACATGCGATGGAAGTGCTGAAAAAAGGAAGAACGACGTTTATCATCGCTCACAGATTATCCACGATCAAAAATGCGGACCGCATCCTTGTGCTAGACCGCGGAGAAATCGCCGAAGCCGGTTCCCATGATGAACTGATGAAACTCGGCGGCACCTATTATCAGATGTATCAGATCCAATCAGGAATGTCTTCTGCCCAGAAAATCGGGTAGGGGACATTCTCTTTTTTGTTTTTGAAGGTGTGGAGAGGAATAATATACCGCTTCTGGATTTGAGAGCAATTAAGTAGGTTCTTGAATAAGTGTAGCAGTCTAATTTACTCGGGCGAATGCCCGAGTGAGCAAGCATTTTCCCAATTACATGATATGAACTGACCATCACTACAGAGAACTTCCTGAAGATATGTAGCAGAACAGCGCAGAAAACCGTACTGCTCCTGCGGCTTAGCGACGAAGCTAGCGCAGCGATGCAACGCACTTTCATGTCTCGAAGCTAGCGTTAGCGATGCAGAGACAGGAGCATGGGTTTTGGAAAGCGAAGCTGTACTGCGGAATATCGGTTACTGCTACTTTACTAGAGGCAATTGCTGTTATATTTTCCGTGCTTTACTTTATAATGAAGGGACGGAGAAGAAAAAGCGCTGAAACATATCAGCGCTTTAATCGTATACATGATAGAGCATAAGTTCATGGACCATCTTTTTGACAACCTCTTCATCCTCGGGCTGACGGATGCCCCAGGCAATCGTTCCGTCCGGGTGGTATTCTCCCGTAATGCGTTCATTTTTATAATAGAATGAAATATTCCAGCCGGGAAGCTGGGTGTTTTCGAACATCGGCGTAAATTTAAAATGCTGCAGCATGCAATTCCTCCTTTGCTATCCATTCCATTATAGGGGATAGCGTGAAAACCATAAAGACAAAAGAAGAGAGTGAAGATATTGAATACAATTTTGATCATCGGGTTGATGGCATTGATCGGTGCGCTGATCGGTGGATTCACCAATTTCATCGCCATTAAAATGCTGTTCCGACCTTATAAAGCCGTATACATCGGCAAGTGGCGACTGCCTTTTACACCAGGATTGATACCGAAGCGACGTGATGAATTATCCACGCAGCTCGGCCGCACCATCGTCCAGCATTTATTGACGCCGGAAACTTTCAAAAAGCGTTTTTTAAATGAAGGGATGCGCGTCAAAGCGGAAAACTGGCTGTATGATCAGGTGGACCGCCATGTATTCCAATCCTCCAACTCATTGAATGATTGGCTGGAATCAGCGGGACAGCAGGGAGTCTCGCAAAAAGTCGAGGCGAAACTGGATGAACTTGTGGATCGCCAGATTGTGTCGCTCCGTGAATATACGAAAGACAAGACAGTCCGGGAAGTACTGCCGGAAAATTGGCGGAATGAAGCAGAACAGAAAATGCTTGTTGGATTGAAATACGCCATAGATCAGGGCTCGGATTATTTTGCTTCTATAGAAGGTAGAAAAACAATCCGGACATTTCTTGATGAGTTTCTATCCTCGCGGGGCCGTCTCGGCAATATGCTGCATTCATTATTCGGGGAAGCACGGGTGCTGGTGGACCGGATCCAGCCGGAAATCATCAAATTCCTCAATTCGCCGCGGACTTTTGAGCTCTTGGCAACGCTCGCATACGGGGAATGGGAGAAGATCCAGGACCGGAAAGCGGATGATTTTCTGAAGGAATTCGATTTCGATCCAGCCATTGAGGCTGTAAAGCAATATGTCCGGGAGACAGCCGATATTGAAGGGCGGCTGGGGGCAACACTTGCAGAGACTTGGCCAACAGGGTTAGAATGGACAAGTAAAAACATTATCCCCCTTGTAGTGGAATTCGCTTTTGAACAAGGGGAGGTAAAATTGGAAGAAGCCTTGCAGAAGATCAACATGGAAGGCATGGTCAAAGAGCAAGTCGATTCTCTGCCGTTAAACCGCCTGGAAGAACTCGTTTTGGGGATTTCGCAGCGGGAATTGAAAATGATTACAGCGCTTGGCTTTTTACTTGGCGGCGTCATCGGCGTTGTCCAGGGAGTTCTCAGTCTGGCACTGAATAATATGTAGAGGAGAATTTTAATGGCAGTTAATATTTATGATGACATCAACAAATTGGAAAGCACGTTCCGTTCGACAGATGAGTTTCAAAAACTTGAGGCAGCGGTGGAAAACGTGAAATCCGATAACGAAGCGAACGAATTATTCAAAAGTTTCCGTGATCTTCAAATCACGCTGCAGCAAAAACAGCAGCAGGGTGAAGAAATCACGGAAGAAGAAATGATGGGCGCACAGTCTACTGCTATGGCAGCACAGCAGAACGAAAAGATTCTTGCGATGCTGGAAGCCGAGATGGGCCTCAGCCAAATGATCGAAGAAGTGAATCGTGTCTTGATCAAGCCGGTCCAATCTTTGTATGAAAGTATGTAATAAGAAAAGCGACGGCGCCCGTTAAGCCCTGACAGTCATAAGACGGATCAGTGGAGCGGCTTTCGCCGCGCAGCTGGGCAGGCTTATGAACCGAGGGGCTGGGCCGCCGGAGTCTGGACAGAGAAAAGCGACGGCGCCCGTTAAGCCCTGAAAGTCATAAGACGGATCAGTGGAGCGGCTTTAGCCGCGCAGCTGGGCAGGCTTATGAACCGAGGGGCTGGGCCGCCGGAGTCTGGACAGAGAAAAGCGACGGCGCGCGTTAAGTCCTGAAAGTCATAAGACGGATCAGGGGAGCGGCTTGAGCCGCGCAGCTGGGCAGGCTGATGAACCGAGGGGCTGGGCCGCCGGAGTCTGGACAGAGAAAAGCGACGGCGCCCGTTAAGTTTTGAAGGCATTAGTCGTAATAAGTTACGCTTTCTTCTTCATTAGAAATTCTGTGGAGCAAATTTAAAGGATTTTGGAAAAAGACACCGAATAAGTAAAGATGAATGACAATTCATTTTTACGAAAGGGTGTCTTTTTCTATGTATGAAACAATTCGATTGGAAAAACAGGGCCGCATTGGCCATGTCGTATTAAATCGTCCAAATTCCATGAATGCGATGAACGGGCTGATGATGAAGGAATTGGCTGACTGCTTCGAGTCTTTGCATCACGAGAAATCCCTGCACGTAGTGAAAATTTACGGGGAAGGCAGAGCATTTTCTGCCGGAGGCGATATTAAAGAGATGATGAATCCGGACAATCCGATGGACATTGATCTAGTGATGAAAGACATCAGCCGGCTGGCAAAAGCTCTTTATACGCTGCCGCAGGTTACGATTGCCATTATCCACGGGGCATCAGCGGGACTCGGATTCTCTATGGCTCTTGCCTGTGATCATGTCATCGCTGAAGAAAACAGCAAATTGGCCATGAATTTCATTGGCATCGGACTGGTTCCGGATGGCGGCGGGCACTTCTTCATGAAAGAGCGGGTCGGCGTGCCGAAAGCGAAAGAGATCATTTGGGCTGGACAAACGCTGAAAGCGCACGATGCACTTGCCAAAGGGCTGATAGAGGAAGTGACGGCTGAAGGGCGCGGCATGGAACATGCTGGAGCATATGCGGACGAGGTATTGGCCTCTCCAGTACTTTCGAAACTGGCGACCAAGAACATTCTTCATACATTGAAATTACATGAACTTGACCAGGTGCTCGAAATGGAGGCGGCGTCACAATCAGCGATGCGACGCACAAAAGATCATCTGGAAGGCATCCAGGCATTTGTCGAAAAACGGAAGCCTGAATTTTCCGGTCAATAAACAATGAAAGTGTCCCAGCAAATGCTGGGGCACTTTCAAGTTTATTGAGAAAGAATAAATGGGAATAATCGATATTTCACAAAATAACTTGGAAGATTTGGCCGACGCCTACTCACCATGAAGTCTTTGTTGTTTGGGTATCTCTCTTAGTAGCGCTTTCTGTAAAAAATAAGTTTTTTAAAAAGCCCCATTAAAAAAGCGGGTACCCCATTTCCGGCACAGTCAGTATGCAGCAGCAGGCAACTCCCTGCGGAACGCGTCTGCCTGGAGCGAAATGATTCTAACAGATGAAGTGTCCTGACTGCCTAAAAAGTGTCCTGGCAAAAAGCCTGGACATTTATTTATTGCCTGATTATGAATGGAACAGCAAGAGTTTGCCGGCCGGTGAAGCCAGCCGGTGCGTTTGATCGACCAAGCCTTTTTCGGTGAGCAGTTCCTGCCCTTTTTCTTTTGCCTGCTCATCAGTTTCAGCTGTAAAAGTTTCATCCAGTATCATTTTTCCAGTTTGTTCAAATGCCGTTAATTTATATGTTCTCATTCTGGATCCTCCCTTTCTGAATCGCTATTCATTTTCAGTATAAAGGGTTTTATTGCAAATGTCCTGCAATTGTTTGAAACATTTGCATATAATGGCCGTATAACTAGAAAGCAAACCCAGCAAGGAGGATATGAGATGACTTTGATCGTTGACCATGCAACAAAGAAGTTCGGGGATTTCACGGCAGTGGATGATTTATCCTTGAAAATCGAAGAAGGGCAGATGCACGGTTTTTTGGGTGCCAATGGTGCAGGCAAGACGACGACTTTCCGGATGATCCTGGGATTGTTGGATCCGACGCAAGGGAATGTGACCTGGAACGGCAAACCGATCAACTATGAAACAAGTCCATATATCGGCTATTTGCCGGAAGAAAGAGGTCTCTATCCGAAGATGAAAGTGGAAGATCAACTAATCTATCTCGCGCAGCTTCGGAAAATGTCGAAAGAAGAGGCCAGAAAAGAGACAGCTGTCTGGCTCGAGCGCTTTGAAGTACCGCATTATGCGGATAAGAAAGTCGAAGAGCTGTCCAAAGGGAATCAGCAGAAAATCCAATTGATCGCTTCGCTTGTCCACAAACCTTCGTTGATTATTCTGGATGAACCGTTTTCAGGGCTGGACCCCGTCAATGTCGGGATGCTGAAAAGTGCTATCCTGGATGTTCAGAAACAAGGAGCGACCATCATGTTCTCGAGCCACCGGATGGATCATGTCGAAGAATTATGTGATGATATGAGTATTCTCGATCATGGGAAAATCGTGGTTGGCGGGTCTATCAGAGAAGTGAAACGGAACTTCGGCAAACAGAATGTGCGTTTGAAAATGGATCAGGACTTGGCCGGTCTCAGCCGTTTGCCGGGCGTGGAAAAATATAAAGAAACAATCGATGGCGCCCTTTTCCAGATAACCGAGGAATCCACAGCCCAACATATTTTGACGGAAGCGATGAAATTGGGGCAATTGCGTCATTTCTCGATAGAAGAGCCGTCTCTGGAAGAAATTTTTATCGCGAAAGTGGGCAAGGCATATGCATAGTTTCTGGATCATCTTTAAACAGGCATTCATGACAAAAGCCCGCACGAAATCATTCATCATCACGACCCTCATTGTAGCAGCGGGATTTTTCCTGCTTGCCAACCTGCCGAATATCATTGATGCCTTTTCGGGTGAAGGTGGGGACAATGTGATCCATGTGGTGGATAAAAGCGGTGAACTGGTGGCGCAATTGCAGGCACAGCTTGAACAATCGGACAGTGAGATTCAGGCAATGCCGACGGATCTTTCTGAAGAAGAGTTGAAGCAAGGCATAACAGAAGGCACGATCGAGGCTTATTTAATCATGGAAGCCGGAGATGCTTTATCTGCCCGCTACGTTTCAGAATCAGCCAATGAAATCGGAGCCGGGAGAGAAGTTGAAAACGCTGTCCAGGAAATACAGACAGCATTGACAGCGGAGAGGCTCGGCCTCAGCGGAGCGGAAGTCGGAGAATTGTTCCTGCCGGTTAATTTCGAGCGGGAAGCCGTCTCAAACAGTTCAAAAACAGAAGAAGAGATGAGTCAGGCAAGAGGCCTTGTGTATATTCTCATTCTCCTTATTTACATTGCTGTCATCTATTATCCGAATATGATCGCCATGGAAGTGGCCAATGAGAAATCATCGCGAGTGATGGAAATCCTGATTTCTTCCGTTTCTCCGGTCAAGCACATGTTTGCGAAGATCTTGGGTATCGGCACACTCGGAATTGTCCAGATGATGATTTTCGGAATCGCTGGCTATTTTGCATTCAAAACGTCCGCTTCTGAATTAACAGAAGGATTTTTCAGCGTAATGGGCTTTTCTGATATTAAAGTGGCAACTTTCCTGTTTGCGGTTCTATTCTTCCTGCTGGGCTATTTCCTTTACGCGGTTCTTGCAGCCCTCCTGGGTTCGCTTGTGAGCCGGACAGAAGATGTCCAGCAATTGATGCTGCCGATGATGTTCCTGATCATCATTGCATCGCTTATCGCATTTTCAGGCATCAGTATGCCGGATGCAAATTATGTAACTGTTACATCGTTCATCCCGTTCTTTGCGCCGCTCGTCATGTTCCTGCGCGTCGGAATGCTCGATATTCCGATCTGGGAGCCGCTCCTGTCCATCGCGATCATGCTTGTGACAATCGGCATCCTGGGCTGGTTCGGCGCACGCGTCTACCGCGGAGGCGTGCTGATGTACGGTTCTTCGCAGTCGCTGAAAGACATCGGCAAAGCCATTACGCTTGGCAATAAAAAATAGGTAAATGGTTAAGCGAAGATGTAACGTTTATATACCGCTTCGGCACTTTGGACAGAGCAAAGATTATGCTCCTGCGCCCAGCTCGTCGCAAAGGAGGCGCCATCTTCGTATGGCACACCTTGGTTCCCACAATAAGCCGAGAAGACCACTCGTCTTATTGCTCCCCCCGGTCCTGAGGCGCGCCTTTGCTTAGGTCCACTTCTGGAGTTGAAGTGAAGCAGCAAAGACGTCCTACATTCTAAGCGAAGCGTTGAGCACCCACTCAGACGAAGGTCCGAGTTCGATTTGGAAACCACTTCAGCACGAGAAGGATTTCTTAGCTATGTAGTAAAACAGCGAAGACTCCTGGGGCTTTGCGACGAAGCTAGCGCAGCGATGCAGGAGCACGGGTTTTGGAAAGCAAAGCTGTTTTGCGGAATATCGGCTACTATAAGTTATTTATTTTATATTAATCTGAAAAACTGTTTGCGGAGAGATTTCTGCAAACAGTTTTTTTAATGGAAGTTGCATGGTAAAATTAGAACAAATATTCGCTTTCAGGGGAGAGGTCACAGAATGGCGCCTATACGTTTCATTCACACTGCAGATTTACATTTAGGAAGTCCGTTTACCGGGATGGCGGGGCTCGGTCCTGCACAGCGGAAAAGACTGGCTGATACGGTCTACCAGGCTTTTGACCGGCTGATCGATTATGCTGTCAGCGAACAACCGGATTTTGTGCTGATTGCAGGAGACATCTACGACGGAGAAGACCGGGCGCTCCGGGCACAGTTCAAATTTCAGCAGGGCATGGAACGCTTGTCGCACGCCGGCATTCCGGTACTGATCAGCCATGGGAACCATGATCATCTCGGTGGTGTCTGGAGCCGTTTTGAACTGCCGGGGAATGTCCATGTTTTTGGAGAGGGAGTCACTGATCATACATTCTTCGTTTCCGGAAGTTCTGTGACGGTCACCGGATTCAGTTACGGGGAGCGCCATGTAAAAGAAGCGCGAATTACGGATTATCCAATGGCTGACGGCCGTGCAGATTATCATATCGGGATGCTGCACGGCAGTATGGACGGCGATTCAAGCCATGCTGTATATGCCCCATTCCGTAAAGAGCAGCTGCTTAGCCGCAATTACCATTACTGGGCGCTCGGCCATATCCATCTCCGCCAGATTCTCCATCGGGATCCCTTCATTGTCTATCCGGGAAATATTCAGGGAAGGCACCGGAATGAAGCGGGAGCTAAAGGATTCTACGACGTGCGGCTGGATGGTCCGGAAACAGAGCTTGAATTTATCCGGACATCCGAGGTGAATTTCGATTCGCTGTATGTTTCGTGCAAAGGCATCCTCCATATGAACGAATTGATCGATGCGTGCAAAGCAGCCGCTGAGCAATACACAGCAGAAGGCAGCGCGGTTATCGGAGTTCTTCATCTGACAGAGCTGGATGCGGATTCCTCTGGATTGGTGGCTGAATTACCGGAATCTGCATTATTGGAAACGATCCAGGAAGCGCTGGAAGGGGATTCCATTGAAGCGTGGATATCACATATCGTTATCGAAGACACAGTCACCGAACGCGGCGTATCAGCAATCGGGGAGAAAATATCTTCGACGCTTTGCGGCTGGGAGCCGGCAGACTGGAAAAAGAATCTGAAAGACCTCTATCAGCATCCGAAAGCAAGCAGGTATCTTGTACCGCTGACGGAAGAAGTGATGGAAGAGGTAAAATCGGAAGCGATAACGAAAATACATAAAGCCATGAGAGCGGGGGAGACAGGTGAAAATTGAAAAATTGACGGTTTACGGCTTTGGGAAACATGAAAACCTGACGATACCGGTCCACGGGGCATTGGCTGTTTTTCATGGGCGAAATGAAGCGGGCAAAACAACGCTTCAGCAATTTATCCTTCAGATTTTATTCGGGTTTCCTTCCCGCAATCACACGGGCAACCGTTATGAACCCAAAGCCGGCGGAAAATACGGGGGACAGCTCCATCTGATGGATGAGCAATTCGGAAAAGTCGTGGTCGAACGGATTAAAGGGAAAGCGGCTGGGGATGTAACGATTTATTTTGAAGACGGTTCACGAGGAGCGGAACCGGAATTGAAAAAGATCCTCCGTGATTTTGACCGCGCTTCATATGAAGGCATCTTTTCGTTTTCCATCCACGAACTGCAGGGGCTCGACAGGATGACTGAAGAGCAGTTGAGCAGGACGCTGCTGGCATCCGGCACGACGGGAATCGATGCGATCATGCAGCTGGAGGCGGAACTGGAAAAAGAAATGGGGCTCCTGTTCAAAAAGGGGGGCCGCAATCCCCAGCTGAACAGTCTGGTCGATGAGCTTAGGCATGATGAAAAAGAATTGAAAAAGCACCGTGAACAGGCAGATTTATATGGTCCTTATGTCGGGCAGTTGAGACAACTGAACAGACAGATCACAGAAATGACGGAAAAGGAAAACCGGATGGCGGCACAACTTGCCGAAGCAGGGAAACAGCAGCAGGCGGCTCCGTTATACAGGAAGAAAAAGACACTGGAAGATCAGCTCTCGCAATTGGCGGTTGAATCGTTTCCAGCGGATGGAAGCAGGCGGATGGAGCGGATTTCAGATCAGATTTCAGAGGCGGCAGCCAAACTGAATTATTTATCGACCGAATTGGCTGCACTGCCTGCTGTGGCAGACACGTCATTTAATGAAGCCGGCCTGACGGAATTGATTGAAAAGGAATCCGAATGGCATCGGTTCCGTTCGGATTTCAGGGAAAAGGAAATGGAACGGGAGAAACTTCAAGAAGAGCTTCAGCAGCAATTGGGAAGGATCGGCATGCCGATCGGCGAAGCACTGCAATTTGATGTATCCCTCATCAATGAGGAGAAACTGGTGGGCCTTGCCTCTGAAGCGGAGAAAGAAGAAGAAAACAGCCGCTTCCGTGAACGGCAGCTCCAGGATGAAAAAAAGAAATTGATTGAAGCCGAAAAAGAAATGTCCATTCTGGAAAACATGGAGCCGACAGTAGAAGAGCGGAAAGCTGCAGAAGAATGGCCAACGCTCAAAGGAAGACTCGCTGAAGCAAAAGCGCTTCAGCGGCTGGGCAAACAAAAAAACAGCCCGCAGATTTCTTATATCCTCTTAGCCCTTGGGATTGCAGGGCTGCTCATGGGATTCGTCCAGGGAGATGCATTCGTTGGCATCTTGGCTATCGGAGCGGCCTTGGCAGGAACCTGGATGCTCTGGCAGAACCGCCGCAAAACGGATAATTTTGAAGGTACAGATGAAATAATCAACCGGTACGGGGGAAGGGAAGGCGAACTCGAGGCGATTCAGCAAAGGGTTGCTGACCATGATCGCAGAGTGGAAGAGACGCTTCGGGTGATAACTGCCTGTGATGGGAAAATCGCTGGATTGTCTGAGGAAATCAGCCATAAACCGGCGACCCTCGCCTTTGCCGATCATGTGCATCAATTGGGAATATCATCTGCGGCGGGCAGATCTACATTGATCGAATTGTTCAGGACCATTCGAAAAGTGCAGGAAATCCATGCCAGGCTGAAAAGAAATCAAGAAGCGCTGGCAAAAGCGGAAGACGAAGAAACCGAATGGCTCGAACTGGCGGCTGCCGCAACAGGGCGCATCGTCCAATCAGCAGATTTATATACGGTGCTCCGGTCAGTAGCGGAAACGGTTCGTGAACAACGTGAAACGTTCCTGAAACGAGCGGAAAAAAGAGAAACCTTCACGACGGAAATCGATCAATTGAACAGCTACCTGAACGAACTGGCTGCTGAAAGACAGAAGCTGCTGGATGAAAGTGGAGCAGCAGACACCGATCATTACTACCGGATGCATCTCGATTGGAACCGCAAAAAAGAACTGCAGCAGGAACTGGAGCTGGTGGCAAATCAATTGGCTGCGATGGATGCGGCGGAAGAAGACCTTGCTGCTGGAAGCGTACCTATAGAGATAAGGATCAGTGAACTGGAAACGGAACTCAAAGATCTAAAGGGGAAACGCAATCAGCTGGTGGATGACAGGGCAGAATTACAGCAGCGGGTGATCCATCTTCAGACAGATGAAGCCTATGAAATGAAGCTTCAACAGTTTGAAGAGAAAAAAGCGCATTTCAATGAACTTGCCCATCGCTGGTCAGTGAACAAATCGATTATGGAAGCAATCCGCGAAACGATGGCTGAGCTGAAGGATAAATCCCTGCCGGCAGTGCTGGATGGAGCGTGTCATTTCTTCCAGCGGCTTACTGGAAGTGCATACAGCACAATCGAAATCCATCCGGATGGTCATTTTGAAGCAGTCCGTAAAGATAACCAGCGTTTCCGCATTGCCGAATTAAGTCAGGCGACAAAAGAGCAGGCTTATCTTGCCCTTCGATTCAGTCTGGCTGTTTCCATGCAAAAGAGCCATCCTTTCCCGATCATCATGGATGATCCATTTGTCCATTTTGATCGCCTGCGGCTGCAGCAAGTGATAAACTTGATTCAAGAGCTGCAGGCGGATCATCAGTTCATATATTTCACCTGCCACGAAGAGATGTGCGCGGCCTGGCCGGAAGCACAGGTAATCGATGTGGCCAACACTGGAAGGAGTGTGTATTTATGAAAAAAGGCATTACCCAGCGGGCTGTGGGAGAAACAATAGATGAATTCCTGCTGATCAAGCAATCGGTCAAAGGCGTCACGACGACGGGAAATCCCTTCATGTCACTGGTCTTACAGGACAAGAGCGGGGATATCGAAGCGAAGCTATGGGATACAAAAGATGAACATGAGAAATTGTTTGCAGCTGAAACGATCGTCCGTGTAGGCGGAGAAATCCATAATTACCGCGGCAAAAATCAATTGCGCATCAAGAGCATACGTCCTGCAAAGCCGGAAGAAAACCAGTCCATCGGTGACTTGCTGCCGGCATCTGAAAAAAGCACAGACCAGCTTTTCGAGGAAATTATGCAGTATTTATTTGAAATGGAAAATCCTCAGATTCAGCGGATCACCCGCCATATCCTGAAAAAACATCAGCAGAGTGTGCTGACTTACCCGGCCGCAACAAGAAATCACCACGATTATGTATCGGGACTCGCCGATCATGTCGTTTCCATGCTGCAGCTTGGAAAAGCGCTGCTGGCGATTTATCCGACATTGAACAAAGATTTGCTGTATGCCGGCATCATTCTGCATGATATCGGAAAAGTCTTTGAACTGTCCGGCCCGATTGCCACGACGTATACCGTGGAAGGGAATCTGCTCGGCCATATCTCCATCATGGTGACGGAGATTTCGAAAACAGCCGACGAACTTGAAATCGAAGGGGAAGAAGTGATGCTCCTTCAGCACATGGTCCTGTCTCACCATGGCAAGGAAGAGTGGGGCAGCCCGAAACGGCCGATGATCAAAGAAGCGGAAATGCTTCATTATATCGATAATATCGATGCGAAGATGATGATGCTCGACCGTGCGCTCGAAAAAACGAAACCCGGCGAATTTTCCGAACGGCTATTTCCGCTTGAGAACCGTTCTTTCTACAAACCGAAGATTTAATGAGAAAACCCCCATTTCCGGTTGGAAATGGGGGTTAACCTTTGTCTTCATCTGTTTTTATTCTTCAACTGGAGCTCCAGCATTCATGATTTCATCCAATGCGCCTTCAAGATCTTCGTCTTTGATCTCCACTTTTGCATCTTCCATCAATTTCGCAATTTTAGGAAGCAATGCAGACTGATCGGATTTTTGCATCATAATTTCGCTGCGGAGTGCATCTTCCTGGCCTTCAAGCGGCTCAGCACCTTCAACATCGCGTTTTTCCAGTACCTGAATGATGTGGAAACCGAATTGTGAGGAAACCGGTTCGCTGATTTCATCAATTTCCAAAGCGTATGCTGCTTCTTCAAACTCGGGAACCATTGCACCGACACCGAACCAGCCGAGGTCTCCGCCTTGAGCAGCAGAACCGTCAGAAGAATATTCTTCCGCCAGTGCAGCGAAATCTCCGCCAGCGTCCAACTCAGCTTTAACAGTTGCAGCTGTTTCCTCATCTTCTACAAGAATATGGCGGGCGTTAAGTTCTGTGTTCTGACGGTCGTATTGCGCCTGAATTTCTTCATCAGTCACTTCGACGCCTTCAGTCAGCGCTTTTTCCTGCAAAAGGTTCAAGCGGATCACTTTTTCAAAGCTTTCTTCTGTCTGGTTGTTCTGAGCGAGATAAGCTTCGTAGTTTTCACCAAGTTCTTCTTTTGATTTATCAAGTTCTGCCTCTACTTCTTCATCAGAAACATCGTATGCATCGTCCAAAACTTTTTCGATCATCATGATCTGGATCGCTTGGTCGCCGATGGAAGTTTTCATTTCTTCATATAGATCATCTTTTGTAATATCTCCAACTTCAGAAGTTACAAGGACAGTGCTGTCTGCGTTGTCGTCGCTGCATGCTGCCAAAGCAAGTACTGATGCTGCCAAAGATAAAGTTAATACTGTTTTTTTCATAAATTCCGCTCCTATCTAACATTCTGGTTGCCGTAGTTACTATACCACAAACGTTATAAAATTAAAAAAGTTTCTTTTTGTTAGAAATTTCCCCGTCATTTAATTAAAAAAAAGCCTATGTGCCAAAAGGCAAATAGACTTAAGGGGTAAATTCTACGCCTACATATAGCGAAACAAGTAAGATTGTAATCAATATATTAATGGTACGGAATATTTTTTCGTGGTTTTCCTCTGGAATTTCCCGTGATGTTACCAGCGCCAAAGTCATTCGGTTGATTTGGAACAGGTAAAACACTGAGAACATTACTACCAATGCGATAATCATGAATTTCCTCCCCTCTGCCTTAGGTTCAAGTATAACAAATCAGGAGAGAAAATACAGGATTAACCGATTGTCTGCGGCACCAATATTTCAAAACCAGTTTCTGTTTCTTCAATCAGGGCATGTTTTGGAGCGCGGTGCAAGTGTCGCACATAGACCAAATCGGTCAGGCAAAGACTGCAATGATAAGCAAGAAGAATTGCGAAATAATGAATATAAGAAGGATAAAGTACACTCATTATAATTATCAGGCCATTCAATATAACAACGGGTGATAACAGGGCGAGCAGAAATCTGGTTTTAGGAACCGGTTCCTTGATATGAAGCGAAATACCCGGCAGCATGAACAGCTTTTTTTTCAAGATAAATTGCAGGCATTTCCGGCTGCCGATCAGCGGCAGGAAATGGAACATTTTATGAAGAGGGTAGACTGAAAGAATTGCCAAGACAAAAGCAATAAAATAACCGTCGGATAATGGAGAAGTATATAAAGAGTTCAGTAAAATATAAAATACAGTAAAAACACCCATTCCGGCTAATGTTGCAAAGGTGAAAAGACGGTGAAAGCCATATTCTTTTTTTACATTTATCGTTTTCCAGCAGTGCATGAAATGCATCCCTCACATAATGGTATTCTCGAATGAGTCGTTACATACAATACAACGATTATCCGATAAATGCAACCATGCAAAGCAAAGAAATTCAGTTACTTTTTAATAGCTTCCACAATGTGATTTTCTTCGTTGAATTTGGATTCGATATTCTTGAAGGAAGCTTCGAAGATCTCCATGAAATCATCCCCGTAAATCGAGCGTATGACAGCCATGACTTCAAGGAATTCAGGGAATTTCCCATACAATTCCCGCAATTTCAACGATCCGTCAATAACGGAATGAGGGGTGTCATGATACCGTTCAATCATTTCCTGCATGAGCTCCTCACCTTTTTCGGTAAGTTCGATATAGGTGTTGCGTTTATCCGTATCGCGTTTTGAAAATGCGAGGAATTCACGTTCTTCCAGTTTCTTGGAGAAGTTGAAAGCCGTTGAAACATGCATGACGCCGAATTTTGCCACATCGGAAATTGACGCGCCTTTCAAGTGATAGGCGATCCAGAGAATATGGTGTTCGTTGATATTCAAATCATAAGGCTTAATCCATAATTGCCAATCTTTTTCGACTGCCTTCCACAATGCTTTAGACAATTGTCCGATACGCTGGCTAAACATCATCGCTTCTTTCATGGAGTATTCCCGTTCATCCATCACAAGCACCTGCTTCCCGTAGTTTAAGATTTTCTTCATTATAGCAATAAAGTAAAGTGAATAAAAGTCCGAATAGTAAAAAAATTAAATAAAAAAACCGCCAAAAGGCAGTTCTTTTAATGATTTCCAATTATAAGTTCGATTATTCTGAAACTTTGCGCTCATTTTCTGATTCGATTTTATTATACTCTGGATTTTTAACCTGTTTTTTATCATCTTTATCATCATCTTTTTTATCTTTGCTGATGTTTTTCTGTAATTCTTCGATCGCATTCTGGATCGCCAGAATTTCCAGTTGAAGATGCTCTTTGGCGGGTCCTGTTTCTTCCTGCCATTTCTCCATCGATTGCTTCAAGCCGTCCATTGCTGCAGGTACTTGCGCCGCTGCTTCAGTCTTGAGCGTATTGATGGATTCTTTCAACTTGGCCACCTGTTCCTTTACATCTGCCAACTTTTCTTTCCAGTCCGAGGAAGTGGTTTTGACGGAAGTACGAAGTTCCTCGCCGGATTGTGGTGCTGAGAATAGTGTAGCTGCAGCTCCCGCAGCCATCCCTGTCGCAAGCCCTATAAAAAAGTTCGATGCTTTCATGTATAATGCGCCCCTTTCGTCCTATAAAGGTCTTTTCCTCTATTACCATTAATTAAAACATAAAGTTGAACGGCTGTTCAAAGAAAAAAAGCTTTCCGGCAAATAATATACCGGAAAGCTTTCTATATTATGCTGTCTGCGAGACAGCGGTTTCAAATTTTGATCTTTTCACCAACGTTATGACAATCGGATAGATTAGACCGAAAGCTACACTGTTGAATATCATCGCTGGGAGGACAACCGTCGTGAACAGGAGTGCGAATGGGATCTCGGCGCCGATCAGCAGAATGGCAGCCGACAGGAATATCGATCCTGAAAGGACTGTTCCGCCTGCGCAGAGCGCAATGGCAACCGGCAATTTTGCTGCCGCCTTCTTCAGGATGAAGACAAACGCGAGAAAAACAAAAGCTGTTATGAATTTATCAACGATATTCGGGAAGAATCCTCCAGGGAATGTTGAAAACAAACCGGAAATGACTCCCGTAGTAACTGAAAGCAAAAAAGTGGATTTCAAATTCGGGAACAACAGGATGCCCACAAACATCATTGTCAGCATGAAGTCAGGCTTCATACCGCCGTTAATCCCAGGGATGACAACATAAAGCGCCGCCCCGACGCTGACCAGCAGCGCCATCAGTACAAGATTCTTCGTATTCATTTCTCATCTCTCCTCAGCTCATGGCTATATTTTAAGTTTCTCCCGGCGTGTCCTCATGACCGCAAGCGAAAAACTTATATTTGATACTAAACGTTCCTGCTGACGAAATCAAGCCTCGGCGGCTAATTTATTTTTTACTTCTTCTGCCAGCTCCTGGATCCGCTCAGAGGTGAACTCTTTTTCTTTGGTGATCCACTTGGCCCCGAATCCATCCGTTTCGCCGTAGCGGGGAATGAAGTGAAGGTGGAAATGGAA
The DNA here is from genome assembly GCF_016820495.1 of Planococcus beigongshangi. Taxonomy (GTDB): domain Bacteria; phylum Bacillota; class Bacilli; order Bacillales_A; family Planococcaceae; genus Planococcus; species Planococcus beigongshangi. The sequence goes on from NZ_JADHDU010000010.1 coordinate 45,391, forward strand.
AACGCTTTGGCCTGCTTTTGCGCCGTTATTATTGAGGAGGTTCATGCCTTCCGGCTGGAACGTTTCTTTGATGGCGGCGGCAATTTTAGGCGCTACACTGAAAAGACTTGCTGCTTCATCGGGTTGAAGATCATAGACGAATTCCCGGTGTGTTTTTGGGATCAGCAGGGTGTGTCCTTTTGATAAGGGCATGATGTCCATAAAAGCGAAGACATGTTCATCTTCATAGATTTTGACGCTTGGAATTTCTCCTGAAATGATTTTGCAGAAAATGCAATTCGTCATATACAACATCCTTTCCATTTTCTTCAGTCTATCATATTTCATTTGCAGAAAAAGAAATTGCCGGTGAATTTTGATACAATGGCTTTATGGGTTGAATGAAATAACTGTAGTAGCCGATATTCCGCAAAACAGCTTTGCTTTCCAAAAAACGTGCTCCTGTCTCTGTCCCTGTCCCTGCATCGCTAACGCTAGCTTTGGGACATGAAAGTGCGTTGCATCGCTGCGCTAGCTTCGTCGCAAAGCGCTGGTGGAGCAGTACGGTTTTCTGCGCTGTTTTGCTCCATATCTTAGAAAACCTTCTCGAGCTGAGGTGGTTTCCACAAGCGAACTCGGATCCCCGTCCTAGTGGGTGCCGGGCGCTGCGCTGAAACTGTAGGGAGTATTTGTTGTTTCACTCCAACTCTAGAAGTGGACCTAAGCGAAGGCGCGGCTCAGGAGCAGGCGAATGCCGAGTGGAGCAATAAGACGAGTGTTCTTAGTGTTCTTATCGGCTTATTGTGGGAGCCAAGGTGGTGCCATACAAAGATGGCACCACCTTTGCGACGAGCTGTGCGCAGGAGTATNAGTGTTCTTATCGGCTTATTGTGGGAGCCAAGGTGGTGCCATACAAAGATGGCACCACCTTTGCGACGAGCTGTGCGCAGGAGTATAATCTTTGCTTTGTCCATAGCGCCGAATCGGCGTATTAACGCAGAATTTTGATGTAATTTACATAGTAAGAAAGAGGTGTTGGATTTGGCTATATTGGAAGTGGAATCGTTAACAGGCGGTTATACGCGGAAACCGGTGTTGAAAGAGGTCAGCTTTTCAATCGGAAAAGGTGAGCTTGTCGGTCTGATCGGATTGAACGGTGCCGGGAAAAGTACGACGATCAAACATATTATCGGAATTATGCAGGCAAAATCCGGCGAAATCCGGCTAAATGGAAAAACGTTTCAGGAAGATATGGATGCCTATCGTTCGTCATTTTCCTACATTCCGGAGACGCCGGTGCTATATGAAGAATTGACTTTGCGGGAACATCTGGAACTTACAGCGATGGCATATGGGCTCGATAAGGATGCTTTCGAGAAACGTTCCGCTGCGCTTTTGAAGGAATTCAGAATGGAAAAGCGATTGAATTGGTTTCCATCTCATTTTTCGAAAGGGATGCGCCAGAAAGTCATGATCATGAGTGCCTTTCTTGTGGATCCGGATCTTTATATCATTGATGAACCTTTTGTCGGGCTTGACCCACTGGGCATCAAATCCCTGTTGGATCAGATGGAGGAACAAAAGAAGAAGGGGGCATCCGTTTTGATGTCGACCCATATCCTCGCCACTGCTGAAAAATATTGCGACCGGATCATTCTCCTGCATAACGGAAAAGTGCGGGCAATCGGGACAATGGACCAGTTGCGGCAAGAGTTCCAACTGCCCGATGCGACGCTTGATGACCTTTATATCGCGATGACCGAGGATGATGATCATGAAGAACCTGCATGATGTCTGGTCGAAACGGCTGCACCGCTACACATTGGAAGTGCAGAATTATTTCAAATATATCTTTACCGGACATATTGCGGTCGTCCTGTTATTTGCTCTCGGCGCTGCCGGCTATGCTTATAGTGACTGGGTGCAGGACGTGCCGCCCGATTTCCCGGCGGCTTGGATCCTGGCCGGCATTTTCGGCGTCCTGCTGGCCTACAGCCCGCCTTCAACTTTGTTGAAAGAAGCGGATATGGTATATTTTCTGCCGCTTGAAAGCAGATTGGATGAATTTTTAAAGCCGGCCCGGAGTTGGTCTTTTCTATCTCAGCTCTATTTGCCGATCATTGCCTTTGTCGTTTCTTTGCCGACGGTGAATGCCATCTATGGCCTGGAAACTTCTTATTTGATCGGTTTTCCGATTTTGGTGCTGATCATCAAATGGTGGAATATCCAGATCGAATTCTCTTACAGGAAAGCATTTTCCGGCCATCGAGCCTGGTTAGATCGCGCAGTCCGCTTCGTAATGGCGGGAGCATTTGTTTATCTCTATGTGGAAGGGCTGGTGCTGTTTGCCGGCTTGGTGCTGTTCGCTATGATACTTTACGGCAAATGGATGCAGAACCGTTCGGCCGGCTTGGCGTTTCCTTATGAGCATTTCGTCAGGATGGAAGAAAATCGGATGCTCCGTTTTTATCAGTTTGCGAATTACTTTACTGATGTTCCGCAGATCAAAGGGAAGATCAAACAGAGAAGATGGCTTAACTGGATCTATAAAATGATCGGCACTCAGCCGAAAGATGCCCATTATTATCTTGTCTGGCGGACCTTCATCCGGTCGGATGAATTATTCTATCTTTGGGTGAGGCTGACCTTGCTTTCGATAGCAGGTGCGCTTTTGATTCCCTTCACGATCGCGGCAGCCATTTTTGCAGCGGCGCTGGCTTTTGCGACAGCGATCCAATTATGGCAGGGATTGAATCAGACCCAGCATTTCAGGATGGATAATCTGTTCCCGCTGTCTTCTTTCAGCAGGCAGCACGCAGTCAGGAAGCTGATAGTCGCAGTCCAGCTGCTGCAGGCCCTGTTTGCGGCCATCTCCCTGTTATTTGCAGGAGCTTATCTGACCGCTGGGATTACCTTTGCCGTGATACTTGCCGTTTCAGCAGCGACAGTCTTTTTGGCTGCCAATAAAAAGAAGAAATAGAAAATCCCGTTTCCATGAGCAGATGGAAACGGGATTTTCATGTTCAGGGCTGCGCACCGAGCGCAGCGCTGCCGAGTGTTTTTGCAGCAATCAGCATGGCTTCTTCTTTGAAATCAAACTTGGGATGGTGATGCGGATACATTTCACCGTCAGGCATTGCGCCTGTCAGGAAGAAAGTGCCTGGTATCTTTTCGAGATAATACGCAAAATCCTCTCCGATCATGAGAGGAGGAGTGTTATATACTTCTTCCACACCCGGAACCTGTCCGGCGATGTCTTTCAGATACATCGTTTCCTCTTCATGGTTGACAAGAGGGGAGTAGCCGCGGGTATAGGAGAATTCATATGTACAGCCAGCAGCAAGGCAATTGCCATGGATGATGCGTTCCATTTCTTTTTCCATCAAATCCCGCGTCGCTTTATTGAATGTACGGATGGTGCCTTTCAAGACTGCCTGATCTGCAATAATATTGAATGGGTTTTCAGCGACGAATGAACCGACGGATAATACAGCTGATTCAAGGGGATCGACTCTCCGCGACACCAATTGCTGAAGGTTCATGACTATCTGAGAACCGAGAACAATGGCATCTTTTGTATTATGCGGCATTGCACCGTGCCCGCCGCGGCCTTGGATTTTCAGGGTGAAGCTGTCAGCTGCCGCTATGATCGGTCCTACACGGTAGTCGATACGTCCGAAAGGAGTCATGGACCATAGATGGGTGCCGAAAATCTTATCGACGCCATCCAGTGCGCCGTCATTGATCATCGACATTGCACCTCCCGGAACCAATTCTTCGGCATGCTGATGGATCAGGACATAGGTCCCTGCCAGTTCGTTCCGCAGGCTGTGGAGGATTTTCCCCAAGACCAATAAAGTAGCCGTATGGCCATCATGTCCACAGGCATGCATGACATTCGGTGCCTGCGACTTATAAGGAACATCTTTTTGATCCTGTATCGGAAGAGCGTCAAAATCCGCCCGCAGCGCGATCGTCTTGCCGGGCTTTGAACCTTTGATCGTCGCTACAACACCATTGCCGCCGACATTATGCCGGACTTCGACTCCCAATTGTTCGTAATAATGACGTATGTACCGCGCAGTTTTTATTTCATTGAATGAAACTTCGGGATGCATATGCAAATGTCTCCGGATATCGACCATTTCCGGATAAGCTGTGTCCAGTTCTGCATATAATTTCTTCAGCACCAATAGAACCCCTCCTAGAAAATGTGTATTATTCAGTAAATAATAACATAAAAAAAGAGAGCGGAATCCGCTCTCTTCTTAATTAATACGTAAAGTTCATATAAGATGCGACAAAATAGATGATCACGATGACTAGTGATGGCAATGAATATGTCAGGATCGACTTGCTGTTTTTTCTGGCCAGTAAATATAAAGCCAATAATGACATGACCAATACACCAGTTGCAATGATCATCGTTGCACCCGGCGTAGCTGCAGCGATCAGGTTGCCATCCCGATAAACTGGATCAGAGATGGCGAGGATGATCATATTGAAGATGTTCGATCCCAGAATTGCACCGACTGCCATATTGACATTATTCAGGCGCAAGGCGACGAATACTGCAATAGCTTCAGGCAGTGAAGTGGCAGCGGCAATCAGGAAACTGCCGATAAAACTTGAACCGATGCCTGTGATAGTGGCGATTTCATCACCCGTGATGGATAATGCCGTACCGGCACCAAGGATGACCAGTGCTCCAATGATAAAGCCTGTTATTGCAGCTTTAGCAGAAAGTCCTGCGCTAGGATTATCAGGCTCTTCTTCCGCCTCTGCTGCCGCTTCAGCTGCAGGGTCAAGAGAAGGCAATTTATTGATAAGCACCATCCCGACGATATAAACGATGGCGATGATCAATGCGTCCAGCCCGACGCCTAGAATCTGAGTGTCGATCCGGAGCCATAAGGCCAACATGACCAATACTGTCAATAAGATTCCAAGTAATGCTGTGTAGATATTATCCCGGGATGCGCGGTCAAGGATACGGCGTTTGCGCAGCAGGAAATCGAACCCTGCCAGAATGAATAAGTTGAAAAGGTTGGAACCGATCATGTTTCCGACGGCAATATCGGCGTTGCCGATGGCTGCTGCCGAGAAACTTGTTGAAACTTCAGGAAGGGATGTTGCCCCCGCCAGAAGCAATGTCCCGACCATCATGCCGCCCATTGCTGTTTTTTCACTGATGACGTCCGCATACTCCGATAACTTGATCGAAGCATAGACGGTTATGATGCCGGCTATCAAGAAATAAACGAAAACCAATTAATTTTCCTCCTGTTCTGGGTATGTATTTCGCTCTGCCATAAGCAGAGCATGTCCATTATTCATCTTCGGGTTTTGCTCGATAAGTAGTTATATAAGAAGATCCCGAGAAAATATTCACCGGTTTCGCGGCTGATGCGCCTTCCGGTTTGGAATGGGCTTTTGAGAAAGCCTGTGATTCTTTCCATTTTTCAAAGAAAATCGGCGATTCCCATTCAGTCAAAACTACATACGTGTCTGAATCGAGTGGACGCAGGACGCGGAATGCCACATAGCCTGGTTCATTTTCGATGGCACCGGCACGGTTTTTGAAGCGGTGCTCAAATATCGGGCGACCTTCGTCAGTGACTGGGATATTATTGAAAACAAAAAATCCTTTTTCTCTGAATTCTCCAGTTCCTACGACGACTTCATAGCGGCGGGCTGACTGAAAGACAGTTTTGCCTTCTGTTTCATGCAGGACTAAAGTGGTGTTTTCTCCCTGCATGACAACCATGTTTTCTTCAGGATATTTATCTCGTAATTTCTTCATATACTCATAAGTTCCCGTAGTCATGAATAAATTCATTATATCCCCTCCTATATATATAAATACAGTATAACTTTCCCCCGAATAAATATCTGCAAACGTCTTTGTCGAACTGGTGAAGCCATAAGCGTCTAATTTATGACATTTAGCGGTACAATCTATACAATAGAAAATAGAGCGTCTATAGTATATACGGACATAAGAAAGATATGCAATGGACGATAAATTTGAAGGGAAGTTTTTAACATGGCTTTTAATGATACTTATCTGAGGGCGACAAGAGGAGAAAAGACGGATCATGTACCTGTATGGTTTATGAGACAGGCTGGCCGTTCGCAGCCCGAGTACCGCAAGATAAAAGAAAAATACTCACTTGAGGAAATTACGCATCAGCCGGAACTTTGTGCTTATGTAACGAAATTGCCGGTCGACCAGTATAATGTCGATGCCGCGATTCTTTATAAAGACATAGTTACGCCATTGCCGGCAATCGGTGTGGATGTGAAGATCAAAGCAGGCATTGGTCCGGTTATCGACAATCCGATCCGTACGATGGACGATATCAGCCGTTTGGGCGAAATAAATCCCGAGCAGGATGTCGATTATGTATTGAAGACCATCAAATTGCTGACAGAAGAACAATTGAATGTGCCATTGATCGGCTTCTCAGGTGCACCTTTTACATTGGCAAGCTATATGATCGAAGGCGGACCTTCCAAAAGCTATAACAAGACAAAAGCGATGATGGTATCCCAGCCGCAAATGTGGTTTGCATTGATGGATAAACTTGCTGACACCATCATTCCTTACGTAAAGGCTCAAGTGAAAGCTGGAGCGAAAGCCGTTCAAATTTTCGATTCATGGGTCGGCGCATTGAATGTGGAAGATTACCGCATCTATATCAAACCGGTCATGGACCGTATCTTCAACGAATTGCGCAGCGAAGGCGTGCCGCTTACAATCTTCGGTGTCGGTGCAACGCATCTGGCAAACGAATGGCATAACCTGCCGGTGGACGTAGTTGGGCTTGATTGGCGCCTGCCGATCTCGGAAGCCCGCCAAAGAGGTTTGACAAAACCGTTGATGGGGAACTTTGACCCCGCATACTTATTGGCGGACTGGCCTGTAATTGAAGAACGCGTGAAAAAGATCCTTGATATGGGCATGCAGGATGACGGCTATATTTTCAATCTTGGACACGGCGTATTCCCGGAAGTGAATCCGGATACATTAAAACGTCTGACAACCTTCGTGCATGACTACAGTGCGGCTTATAAATCACAGAAATAATCGGATAAAAATTTCTCAAGAGGTGAATTATTGATGAAAAAGACAATGGGTTTATTGGTGATGGCATACGGAACGCCATATAAAGAAGAAGATATCGAACGCTACTATACGCATATCCGCCACGGCCGCAAGCCGAGCGAAGAAAGCCTGGAAGATCTGCGCAGCCGCTACAAAGCGATTGGCGGACTTTCTCCTTTGGCGAAAATCACGGAAGATCAGGCGCAGGCATTATGCGACCGCCTGAATGCTGTTCAGGATGATATCGAATTCAAAGTGTATCTTGGATTGAAGCACATCGAGCCATTCGTTGAAGACGGAGTGGAAGCGATGAAACAGGATGGCATCACCGAAGCTGTTTCAATCGTACTGGCTCCGCACTTCTCGACGTTCTCGGTCAAATCATATAATGGCCGTGCGGCAGAAGCGGCTGAAAAAGCCGGCATCAAGCTGACATCAGTGGAAAGCTGGTATACAGAACCGAAATTCATCCAGTACTGGAGCGAAAAAGTGCGTGATGCCTTCGCTGAAATGTCAGAAGAAGAACGGGCAAAATCTTGCCTGATCGTTTCTGCACATTCATTGCCGGAGAAAATCATTGCGAACGGCGACCCGTATCCGGATCAATTGAAGGAAACGGCAGACCTGATCGCTCAGGCAGCCGGCGTTGAAAACTATGAAGTCGGCTGGCAAAGTGCCGGGCAGACGCCTGAACCTTGGATCGGCCCTGATGTACAGGATCTGACGCGTGAACTCCATGACGTGAAAGGGTATGATTCTTTCGTTTATACGCCAGTAGGATTCGTTGCGGATCACCTGGAAGTATTATTCGATAACGATTACGAATGCAAAGTTGTCTGCGACGAAATCGGAGCGGCATACCGCCGTCCGGAAATGCCGAATGTGCAGCCGTTGTTCATCGACGGATTGGCTGATACTGTCCTGAACAAATTGGCTGAAAAATAAACGATTTAGTTTCCAGCTAACAATGGAATGTGCGGCAGCGTTCTGAGCTGACAGCCACATTTCCGGCTGGAATCCTGGGGGACAATGAATCTTATGAAAAAAATACTATCGATTGCAGCTTTGTCCGGTGTTCTGCTCCTCGGCGCATGCGGAGAAGACGATCATCCGGCAGAAGAAACGCGCAGTACAGAAATAATCGAAACTGAATTCACTTCACCTGCTACAAGCGAACCGGGGGAAGCGATGACTTTATCCGTAGTTGTGACACAGGGGGACGAACTTGTTGAAGATGCGGATGAAGTCGTTTACGAAGTGTGGCAATCCGGCAACCGTGAAGAGGCCGAGATGCTGACGGCTGAGCATGTCGGCGCTGGCGTCTATGAAAGCGAAGCGACATTTGATGAAGAAGGGCTTTATATTGTTCAGGCACATACGACGGCTCGATCGCTTCATGTGATGCCCAAGCAGGAAATCACTGTCGGTAATCCAGATCCCGATTCAATCGTACCGGATGACAGCGACGATTCAGAAAGCAATGTCGATATGGGTGGCCACGGCCATTGATAGAAAAGGATGGATACAGAAAAAAGGCAGGCGCATAAGCGCCTGCCTTTTTTGCTTGTTGAGAAAGAAGTAAAGGTAAGTAATCGATATTCCGCAAAACAGCTGCGCTTTCCTGGTGGCTTGCGCTGAGCTAACTCGGTCTCGTTCCACTTCGCCCGAGTGGATCTCAGCACTTCGCTTACTCACCATGGAGTCTTCACTATTTTGCTCCATATCTCAGCATCACTTTCGATAAAGAAAAATTCAAGAAAATGAGTCCGTTGAAAAAGTAGATATCCAGTTTCTCACAGACTCAAAATGGAGTAGCAGCTGGCGACTCCTGCAGGATATAGAGCGAGTCCTGAGACCCCGCAGATAGCGTAAGCTATCGAGGAGGCTCAGGCAGCTCCCTGCGGAACGCGTCCAGCTGAAACGGAATGATGGAAGCAGATGATGTTTTTCTGCTTTCATTTTGGCAATCAGATACTATACTTCGTCGCAGGAATTGCATTGAGTCCCGTAGCACTCATGCTGTTCTTCAATCTGTTTTCCACAATTCGCACATTGCTTCGGCGGCAGGTTCTTGAAAAATTCGACTACGTTCTCAATCATTCATTCCAGCTCCTTTTTGTTATAGTACTGTGTTGATTAAAAACAGTGTATTATAACAGTTTGAAGAAGTCAACTCTAAACGGTGAATAATTTTCAATAATCCGTTAAACTGGAGAAAGGATACAATTCAAAAGGAGAGAGATTATGTATTTCGTAGACAATAAGGGAATCACAGATCCACGGATCAACCTGGCCATCGAAGAATATTTGCTGAAAAATATGGACGTGGAAAAAGACCCGTTCCTGCTGTTCTATATCAATGAACCATCGATCATCATCGGTAAAAACCAGAACACTGCTGAAGAAATCAACACAGAATACGTGGATTCGAACGGAATTCATGTCGTCCGCAGATTGTCCGGCGGGGGGGCCGTCTATCACGACCTCGGCAACTTGAATTACAGTTTCATCACAGTGGATGATGGTGAAAGTTTCCGCAACTTCCGCAAATTTACGGAACCTGTTGTAAAGGCATTGAACGAAATGGGCGTCAATGCTGAGTTGTCAGGGCGCAACGACCTGATGGCGGAAGGCCGCAAAGTATCCGGGAATGCACAGTTTTCAACAAGAGGGCGCATGTACAGCCACGGTACGCTGATGTTTGATACGAATGTGGATGAAGTGGTTTCTGCGCTGAAAGTCAGCAAGGAAAAAATCGAATCCAAAGGCATTAAATCGATCCGCAGCCGTGTAGCCAATATTTCCGAGTTCCTCCAGGAGCCGATGACGGTTGAAGAATTCCGTTCGAAGATCCTTCATTCCATTTTTGAAGGGGAAGAAAACGTTAAAATCTGGGAATTGACTGATAAAGACTGGGAAGGCATCCACGAAATTTCACGCCAGCGCTACGGCAACTGGGAATGGAATTACGGCAAGTCGCCCAAATTCAATGTGAAGCATTCACACCGCTTCCCTGTCGGAGGCATCGATGTGCGTCTGCAGGTTGAAAAAGGCATGGTTGAAGATGCAAAAATCTTTGGCGATTTCTTTGGCGTCGGTGATGTATCTGAAATTGAAAATGCCATCACCGGTGTCAAATATGAACGCGCCTCTTTGGACGATGCGGTCTCCGGCATGGACATCCCTAAACTGTTGGGCGGCATTACAAAAGAAGAATTCCTCAAATTAATTTATTAAGATATTATGAAGAGCCTGCTTATCAGCAGGCTCTTTTGATAGAATGGAAAGAAAGAGGAAAGGGGGGGATCACTTATGTCTGCACAGCGCATATTCATAGTGGAAGACGATTTGAAAATAGCGGAAATGCTTGCTGAAACGCTTCGGAAATACCATTACGAAGTGGAGACCGCAAAAGATTTCGATCGAATTCTGGAAGAGGCTGAGGCGTTCGATCCCCATCTGGTCCTGCTTGATATCAATCTTCCTTCTTATGACGGTTATTATTGGTGCCGCCAGCTCCGGCTGACAACCACCTGTCCGATCATCTTCATCTCAGCACGTTCAGGTGAGATGGACCAGGTTTTCGCTTTAGAAAATGGCGGCGATGATTTTATCACGAAACCTTTCCATTATGAAATCGTCCTTGCAAAAATAAGAAGCCATCTTCGCAGGGCATTTGGGGAATATGCGTTAAAACAGGAAGAACGGTCAGTGAAAGCCGGCCGTCTTACACTTTATATGGAGCGGATGGAATTGCATGTGATCAATGAAACCATTCCGCTGCAAAAGAAAGAAGCGACGGTCCTTGGTTTATTGCTTGGGCAATATCCGAAAGTGGTATCCCGGGAGCAATTGCTGGAAGAATTATGGGATGAGCAGGCATTTGTCGATGAAAACACGCTCAATGTCAATATGACCAGGGTGCGCAAAAAACTTGCCGATTACGGTGTGCGTTCTGTCATTGAAACAGTCAGGGGAGCGGGTTACCGGCTGCTGCTCGACGAGGGGGAACTTTAATGGTCCGCCTTTTTTTGAAAGAACACGCCGCATACATCGTTTTTCAGGCTGTACTGGTCTCGTTCATCATGATCCTCTACTGGCTTGACGGTTTCCGCAACCTTGATACAGCCGTTTATTCATTCGTCATCAGCATTCTGTTGACCGGCGCTTTTCTCGGTACACGCTATATCAAGCGCCATCGTTATTATAAAAAGATCATGGAAACCCCTGCAGCGATGGAACACATGCTGCAAAAGGATGGACGGTCACCGGAGCAGCTCCAGGTCGACCTCTACCTCCAGAAATTATATAAAGTCTACCAGAATGAAGCCCAGGCATTGTACGCGTCCCAAAACCGCCATCTTCAATTCATGAACCAATGGGTGCATCAGATGAAAACACCGATTTCTGTCATCCAGCTGATGCTTCAGAATCCGGAAGAGCTGGATAAAAAAAGTGTGGAAGAAGAAATCAGCCGCCTGAAAGCGAGTCTGGATACAGTTCTGATGAACGCGCGTCTGGATACATTCGAGCAGGATATGCAGATTGAACAAGTGAATCTGCAAAGTCTCGCAACGGAAATCATTTCCGAAAATAAGCGTCTCTTCATATCGAAACGGGTTTATCCGGTGGTGGATGTGGATGCCCAGTTCCATGCAGCGACTGACCGCAAATGGATGAAATTCGTGTTGGGCCAATTAATAACGAACGCCGTCAAATATACGTTCGAAGAAAATAAAAAAGTCCATATTACGGCGGCCTGTCTGGAAAGTCACCTCCAGCTTTCTGTACGTGACGAAGGGATCGGCATTCCGGCTACGGACATGGCCAGAGTGACCAAGGCGTTTTTCACCGGTGAAAATGGCCGGAAAACAGTGGAGTCGACGGGCATGGGCCTTTATATTGCGAAGGAAGTGTGCGGCAAGCTGGGACACCAATTGTCAATCGATTCAGCAGTTGGCCAAGGAACAACCGTCTCCATCCTTTTTGCGAATCAGGAAACGGTCATACAGGAGGAAAAAAATGCCATTAGTTAAAATTGATGATGTCACCAAAGTCTATGAAGGCAAAGTCACGCACCGAGCCATAAACCAATTGGGTTTTGAAGTTGAAAAAGGTGAATTCCTGGCAATCATGGGTCCTTCCGGCAGCGGTAAAACGACGCTTTTGAATATGATTTCTACCATTGATGAACTGACTTCAGGCCGCATCATGATTGACGGCATCGATCCGCATGAGCTGGGTAAAGATGAACTGGCGCTTTTCCGCAGAAGAAAACTGGGTTTTGTCTTTCAGGATTTCAACTTGCTCCAGATGCTGACGGTTGAAGAGAATCTCGTGCTTCCTCTTACGCTTGATTATATTCCGCTGGATAAAATGGCGGACAGAGTCATGGGCATTGCAGACCGCTTGAGCTTGAAACCGATTCTCCACAAGCGGCCGTATGAGATTTCAGGCGGGGAAGCGCAACGCACGGCAATCGGACGGGCGCTGATCCATAAGCCGGATTTGATCCTTGCAGATGAACCGACGGGGAATCTGGATTCCAAAGCATCACGTGAAGTGCTTGAATTATTATCGGCGATCAACCGGGAAGAAGGCGCGACGATCATAATGGTCACCCATGACCCGATTGCAGCCAGCTATTGCAACCGGGTGCTGTTCATCAAAGACGGCGAATTCTTCAATGAGATATACAGCGATGACCGGCGCCAGACTTTCTATCAGCGCATCTTGAATGTCCTGTCGTTGTTGGGGGGCAATGTCAATGACATTTCGGCAGCTCGCTTACCGTAATGTTCTGCGCAATTTAAGAAGCTATGCCGCTTTCTTCCTTGCGAGTGTCGTCTCTATCATGGTGTTTTTTGTGTATTCGATGTTCATCTTCCATCCATTGTTTGAAGAGGAAGCACTTGGATCGATGGCAGTTCAGGGCATGTTGATAGCTGAAGTCGTGCTATATGTATTCACACTGTTTTTCCTTTTCTATTCGATGAGTGCATTTCTTCAGGCCCGTTCCAAGGAATTCGGCGTACTGGTACATCTTGGAATGACCAAGAAGCAATTGAATAAAATGATTTTCTTCGAAATGATGATTCTTGGGAGCATTTCGACAGCTGCGGGAATCGCTTTCGGTTTTGCTTTTTCCAAATTCTTTTTCATGATCGGCCGTGAAATCATGGAACTGGACTCCCTGCCGCTGTATCTCAGCTGGAAGCCGTTCATGTTAACTATCGGGGCTTTTGCGAGTCTGTTCATCATCATTTCATTTGTCAGTGTAAGTTTTATCCGTACGAAACGGGTGCTGAATCTATTGCACGGCTACTGGAAAGTAGATGAGATGGGGAAGAACTCTTCCATATTATCTATTGCAGGGCTCGGTTTACTGATGCTTGCCTATACGCTGGCGGCACTGGTTGAGGACGAAACCGTCTATATGATGGTTTTCATCATTCCCCCTGTTGCGACAATCGGAACTTATCTTTTCTTCACACACTCGATCCACGCGCTTCTTAATCTTTATAAAAAGAATAAATCTTTATTCTGGCATAAATCCCGGCTGGTCTCGATTGCGGATTCGGCGGTGAAATTAAAAGACAGCGCCCAGATGTTCTTTATCGTAACCATTGTTTCGACTGTTGCGTTCCTGACAGTAGGGACGCTTGCTTCTTTTACATCCTATACTGGCGATTACCGGGAAACGAATCCGCTCAGCCTTGTTTATATTTCCTTTGAAGACAATGAACAGGAACAGGAGCATATCGGCTTACTGATGAATCAGCTTGAGCAAAAAGGGCTGGCGTATGACGTGGCGCAATTGACCGTCAAGCGCCAGACTTCCGAGGCAAGCGGCAATGAAGTCGATATTCTGCAGGCATCGCAGTTCAACCGCCTGGCGTCGACGCTTGGCCATGAGAATGTGAACCCCGCACCAGGAGAAGGGGTTTTCGTCCCATATTCGCAGGATTCCTTAGCTGCATTAAATGAAACGGTGACAGACACGGTCCTCATCGAGAGCGGCATTCCGCTGGTAATCGCAAAAGCTTATCCACATGTTCTGTTTCCGAGCCGAACATTGAATGCCAACAGCATCATCGTCAATGACAGGGATTTCGAGAACATCAATATGCCGCTTCGCGGGTTGACGGCTGAGCTTTCATCTTTTGACTATTACGCATTCGATATTCCCGATTGGACGGCGACTCTCGGTATCGGTGATTCGCTCACGGATCAAATGGATGAAGCATTTGAAACAGGGGATTTTAGCCGGATCTCTTATTATTTCGAAAACCCCGGTGAAGATTACCGCTGGTTTAAATCTTCTTTTGCGCTATTGCTTTTCATCGGTGTGATGGTTGCGCTCGTTTTCCTGCTGGCAGCAGGAAGCTTCATTTACTTTAAGCTTTACACTGATCTTGAAAGGGACCGGAAACAGTATGCATTATTGGTGCGGCTCGGCATGACGGAAAAAGAATTGCTCCGCATCATCAACCGGCAATTGGTGCCGCAATTCTTCCTGCCATGGACGATTGCACTGCTGCATAGCTGCTTTGCTTTTATTTCATTGCAGGTGGTGTGGGACGAATTTGCCGAACTCTCCATATTAGGGGAGATGGCGATGGTCCTTGCAGGCTTCACAATTGTCCAGCTGCTCTATTTTTATCTGATCCGCTGGCGGTATATCTCGCATCTTCAGGCATCGTGATTTCACGGTGCCTGTTGTATTGTCTGAAGATTTATTTTATAATGAACAAAGTGACGATTATGAATGAGTATTCATTCAATATGAAAGAGGGATGTAAATATGAATTTAGTTAAGCGTGTCCATGAAATCGCCGGCCAGAATCCATCGAAGGCGGCCTACCATTTTATGGGGAAAGACACTTCGTATGGTGAATTCGAACAAACGGTCGGCAAGTTCGCCAATGCACTGGAATCGATGGGTGTCAAAAAAGGGGATCACGTTGCATTTCTGTTGAGCAACACACCACATTTCCTTATTTCCCTTTATGCGACAATGCGGATCGGGGCTACAGCTGTTCCCATCAATCCTATTTACACGCCGGATGAAATCGCTTACATAGTCAATAACAGCGACGCGAAAGTCGTTATCGCTCTGGATGCCCTTCTGCCGCTTGTAGAAAAAGCGCATATGGCACTTCCTGCTGTCGAATCGTATATCATTTGTGAAACAGATCCGGCTACTGGAGACAAGCTTGCTCAATTGCCGGATCCCGTAAAAGGGAAAGTGCATGCTTTCAGCAATCTGTTGTTCACAGCGGCATCGGTGACGCTGCCGGTCGTAGTGTCGGAAGATGATACAGCAGTCATCCTGTATACATCAGGAACAACGGGCAAACCGAAAGGCGCGATGCTGACACATGGCAATCTGTATTCCAATGCGAGAGATGTCGGTGAATATTTGAAGATTTCTTCAGCTGACCGCGTGATTGCCACATTGCCTGTGTTCCATGTATTCGCCTTGACTGTCGTAGTCAATGCACCGCTGATCCAGGCAGCGACTATCGTTCTGGTGCCCCGTTTCAACCCGAAAGATGTTTTTGATGCCATCAAAGCGACAAAAGCGACTGTATTCGCCGGAGTGCCGACCATGTATAATTTCATGTATCAATTCCCTGATGCGAAATCGGCTGATTTTGAAACCATCCGTATGGCCATTTCGGGTGGATCTGCCTTGCCGGTTGCATTGCTCCATAACTTTGAAGACAAATTCAATGTACGCATTTCAGAAGGCTACGGCTTGTCTGAGGCTTCACCGGTTACTTGTTTCAACCCGATCGACCGCGAGCGCAAAGCTGGTTCGATCGGTACGTCGATCGTCAACGTCGAAAACAAAGTCGTCAACGAACTTGGGGAAGAAGTGGCTGTCGGAGAAGTGGGCGAATTGATCGTCCAGGGACCGAACGTCATGAAAGGCTATTATAAATTGCCGGAAGAAACAAATGCGGCGATCAAAGATGGCTGGCTCTATACGGGTGATTTGGCGACAATCGATGAAGATGGTTATTTCTTCATCGTCGACCGCAAAAAAGACATGATCATCGTCGGCGGCTATAACGTCTATCCGCGTGAAGTGGAAGAAGTGCTGTTTGCACATCCGGGTGTTTCCGAAGCGGCTGTAGTCGGCTTGCCGGATGCTGATTTCGGTGAATCGATCAATGCTTATGTCGTATTGAAAGACCAGGTTTATACGACGGGTGATCTTCATAAGTACTGCACTGAACATCTTGCGAAATACAAAGTGCCTAAGCATTTTGAAATCCTTGACGAACTGCCGAAAAATACGACGGGTAAAATCCTGCGCCGTTCATTGAAGGATCAGGCATTGAAGCAGAATAACAGTTAAGTGAATGGGACCTCCGGCAAAATTGCCGGGGGTTTCTTTTTTTAGGAAGGATATCACTGTGTTTAATCTTACATAAGTTGAACTAATAATCTTTAATAACCGATATTCCGCAAAATAGCTTCGAAGATCTGGCCGACGCCTGAGAGGCCGGATCTTTGCGACGAGCGCAGCGGTGGAGCATAATCTTTACACTGTCCAAAGCGGCGAAGCGGCAGATAAATGCCGTTTCTTTAATTCAATTAATATGATTTCGAAATACATTGAAAGTACTGACAGTTTTCATTATAGTGAAAGAGTAAGTATTGCGGTAATCGAAATAATTTCGAGGAGGAAACAGCGTGGCTAAAAAAGCAGTGGAAACAAAAGATCTGACAAAATTGATATCGGTGGCAGATCCGCATATTTCGCCTGATGGCAAACAAGCGGTATTTGTTGAGACACATATGGATGAAGAGGAAAATACATACATAACCAACCTGTGGCATATCGACATCGAGAGCGGCGAATTGACCCAATGGACGCATGGCAAGCAGCGTGTTTCGTCACCGCAATGGTCGGAAGACGGAAAGTCTGTGGCGTTTTTATCCGACCGCAACGGGAAGAGCCAGCTCTATCTATTGCCGACAGGCGGAGGGGAAGCCCGCGAGCTGACTGATTTTGAAAAAGGGGTCAATAGTTTCGTCTGGTCGCCGTGCAATAAAAAGATCTGGTTCAACGCAATGGTGAAGGAAGGCAAGACGTTCACTGATAAAGAAGAAAAAGAAGAAAAGAAAATGCCGGAACCTTATCTTGTCGACAAGATGAAATACAAAATGGACGGCATGGGCCTTTTGCCGAAAGAGATCCACAGGCAAATCGGCGTAATCGACATCGAATCGAAAGAAGTTGAGCAGATCACAGACGGATCGCACCATCACGGACTGGAAGCGGTATCGCATGACGGCAGCAAACTCGTCTACGGGGTGACCCGTGAAGAGAATCTGGATTTCGTATTCCGCCAGCCGCTTTTCATCTATGATATCGAAAGCAAAGAGGAAACGCCGCTCGTGGATGAAGACGGTTATTTTGGTGCAGCGGTATTTTCGCACGATGATGCACATATTGCGTATATCGGCAGTCCGCGCCAATTCCAAAATGCGACGCATACGGAATTGTATGTCCATTCGATCCAATCGAAGTCGACCATCTGTTTGACTGAAGGCTTGGATATTCCAGTCGGCGATTACGCAGTGGCTGACCACCAGCAAAGCGCGAATGCACCAGGCGCTGTCTGGACAAAAGACAACCATCTTTATTTCCAGGCATCGGCTATGGGTGATGTGCGGCTGTATTTCGCATCGCTTGACGGCGCTGTCTATCCCGCATCCCCGGATATGGAGCATGTCTACGGCTACGATGTAGCGAGGAGCGGGGAATTCGCCCTTGCCACCATCTCGAACCCGGTGGACCCTGGTGAACTGTATCATTTGACGATCGCTACCGGTGAACGGAAAGCGCTGACTTCATTCAATAAAACCTATTTGGAAGAAACGGAGCTGATCGCTCCTGAACTGATTATTGCCAAAGGGGCGAAAGACTGGGCAGTCCATGGTTGGCTGATGAAGCCTCATGGTTTTAAAGAAGGGGAGAAATATCCCCTCGTCGTCAATATCCACGGCGGCCCGCATGCGATGTATGCCAATTCATTTTTCCATGAAATGCAATTGCTGGCGGCCCGCGGTTTCGGTGTCCTGTATGTCAATCCGC
This sequence comes from Planococcus beigongshangi, assembly GCF_016820495.1. Lineage (GTDB taxonomy): Bacteria > Bacillota > Bacilli > Bacillales_A > Planococcaceae > Planococcus > Planococcus beigongshangi. The sequence continues at coordinate 63,591 of NZ_JADHDU010000010.1, forward strand.
GCGGCAGCCACGGCTACAGCCAGGAGTTCGTCGATGCGGTAAGAGGGGATTACGGTGGAGGCGATTACGAAGACATCATGAAATCACTCGACGGTGCCATCGAAGCGAACAGCTGGATCGATACGGAGCGCCTCGGGGTTACGGGAGGCAGCTACGGCGGCTTCATGACGAACTGGATCGTCGGCCACAGTAACCGCTTCAAAGCGGCTGTGACGCAGCGCTCGATCTCGAACTGGATTTCTTTCTTCGGAGTATCGGATATCGGCTATTATTTCTCCGACTGGCAGATGAATGCGGATATGATGGATGTCGACAAGCTATGGCATCATTCTCCGCTGAAATATGCGAAAAATGTGGAGACGCCGTTATTGATCCTCCATTCGGAAAACGATTACCGCTGCCCGATCGAACAGGCGGAGCAATTGTATATCACGCTGAAGAGCATGGGCAAAGAAACGGAATTTGTCCGTTTCCCGGAAGCCGACCATAACCTGTCACGCACAGGCAAACCGAACCTGCGCTTTGCACGCCTGGAGCAGATTGCCGGCTGGATGGAGAAATACCTGAACGAATAAAACAGAACACAAAAAGAGGCCATCCGATTGTGGGATGGCCTCTTTTGATAAATATTATCTAAAGAGTGTCATTTTCTATAATCATTTCGCAGCATATCTTTTAATGTCTCGAAGCTAGCGCAGCGATGCAGAGACAGGCGTACGCTTTCCGCGGGCATGGCCTGAGCCTCCTCGCTCGCTTCGAAAACCGATGCTCCACCAGCGCTCTGCGCTTCGTCGCACAGGTTTGACCGAATGCTGTTCGGTCAAACCTTCACTGTGGGGTCTCAGGACTCATTTCGCTCCTTCGCTTCGCTGCGTCACTGCTCCCGCAGGAGTCGCCACCTGCTGCTACATTCTGGTTCCGTATAGTATTGAAGTGTTCCGTTATCAATCAATAGAAAATTAAAGACTTCTCTTTTATAGAAGAGAATCAGAGATATGAAGCAAAACAGCGAGACTCCCCGGGGATCAGGCGAATGCCGACGAAGTGCTGAGATCCACTCGGGCGAAATGAAACGAGCCCGAGTTAGCTCAGCGCAAGCCCCCAGGAAAGCGAAGCTGTTTTGCGTAATATCGGTTATTAAACCGCAACTATTATTTCCCTTTAAAAACCGGTTTGCGCTTTTCGCCGAATGCGAGCAGGGCTTCCACGCGGTCTTCTGTCGGGATTGTCAGTTCATATGCTTTTCGTTCAATATGCAAGCCTGTCTGCAGGTCGGCATTCATGCCATTCTTGATGGCGAATTTTGCCTGCTGCAAGGCAATCGGGCCATTCGCCAGCATCATATCGGCAAACGCACCCGTCACGTCCGCCAGTTCTCCAGGAGGAGCAATGCGGGTCACAAGGCCATATTCCAAAGCCTCTTCAGATTTCAGTCGACGTGCTGTCAGGATCAATTCCAGCGCCTTCGCTTCACCGATCAGGCGGGGCAATCGCTGTGTACCGCCCGCCCCCGGAATGATCGCAAGACTTGTTTCGGTCAGTCCAAGAAGCGTATTGTCGGCAGCGATGCGGAAATCACAGGCGAGCGCGAGCTCCATGCCGCCTCCGAACGCATAGCCGTTGATCATGGCGATAGTAGGCTGCGGAAGGTTTTCGATAATGGAGAAAACTTCCCCGATTTTATAGATATTGCGTTTCACGTGCTGATCAGTCAATGTTTTCCGTTCTTTTAGGTCGGCTCCGACACTGAATGCTTTTTCGCCCGCCCCCGTAAATACCACGACCCGGATATCCGGATTGATGCGGATCGATTCGACTACCTGTCCAAGTTCTGTCAGCATCTCATAATTGAACGCGTTCATCGCATCTGGGCGGTTCAATGTGATAAAGGCCAGGTTTTCCTTTTGTTCGTAATGGATTGATTCCATTTCCATCCCCCTCTGATTGATTGCCATCCAATAAAAACATACCACTTTTTGGACTATTCCGCCATCTGTCCCTATAATAAACTCAGAGAGGAGCGCTGCTTATGAATCAGATTGGCTTTATCCGCATCATCCGAATCGTTGCCATGGCTTTGAAATTTTTTATGCGGGCAACGTTCTTCCAGAGACGCCACCGGGGCAATTGGAATCCGCTTGTAGAAGAGAAATGGAATAAGCTTGTCACATCGATGGCCAAGGAATATAAGATCCTGGCTCTTCAATTGGGCGGCTTGATGATCAAGCTCGGGCAGTTCCTGTCGACCCGCGCGGATATCATGCCACCGACTTTCCTGGCTGAACTCGAAGGGCTGACAGACAGGGTGCCTTCGGTTGCCCGTGAGAAAATCGTCGGCGTTCTTGAACAGGAATGGAATACACCTTATACCACTTACTTAACACATCTTTCAGATGAAGCCGTCGCTTCCGCTTCCATCGGAGAAGTGTATAAAGGAGTGCTGAAAGATGGGACGGATGTAGCGATCAAGGTGCAGCGTCCGGGCACGGGGCGGATATTGCGTGCTGATTTCAAGGCCGTACGGTTCGTCATCTGGTTCGCGCGAAAATTCACCGGGTTGACGAAACAAGTCGACTTTACCCAATTATATGTGGAAATGACAGAAACGATCGGCGCAGAATTGAATTTTCAGCAGGAACTCCAGAATGGCCGGAATTTCGCTGAACGCTTCGATGAAATGGATGGCATCCAGTTTCCCCGTTATTTTGATGAACTGTCTACGCGCCACGTGCTGGTCATGGACTGGATTGAAGGGGCGCGCATCACTGACCTTTCGTTCATCGAAAAGAATGGGCTGGACCGCTTTGAAATTTCAGAGCGTCTGTTCATCCTGTTTTTGGAGCAGGTGCTCTACGGAGGGCAATTCCATGCCGATCCCCACGGCGGCAATATCCTGCTGAAAAAAGATGGAACGATTGTACTGATCGATTTCGGCATGACCGGTGTTATCCGGAAATCCGATTCGGTGGCGATTCTGCGGATAGCGGAAGGCATCATCTTCAAAAACTACGATCAGGTGCTTGATGGTCTGCAGGAGCTCCGCTTCCTGTTGCCGCATGCGGACCGGGAAGTGTTGAAAGACGCCATCTCCCGGCTGGTCACTGCCTACGAATCCAATGAATTGATGGAGATGGACAGCTTTGTGGTGGAACGCCTGTTGCGGGATCTTCAGAATATCGTCCGCACACAGCCTGTGCAGCTGCCATCGGAGTTTGCCTTTTTTGGCCGGGCGGCATCGATCTTTGTCGGCGTGCTTCATGTGCTGAATCCGAAAGTCGATCTGATGGCTCTTGCCCGTCCGCGCATCCTTGAATGGGCTTCTTCACAAAAAGAGGGGGAGAAAGTATTCGGGCGAGGCGATGTGCTCCGCTGGATCCTGAATTCCACCGGACCGCTGCGCGCGTTTCCTCAGAAAGTCATCAATTATCTGGAGGAGCCTGAACGGATGCGCCATTACCTTGAAAACCGGGACGGCCGCATGCGCGAATACAGGAGAGACCTGCAAAGCAGGATGTTTGCAGGCATTTTCAGTATCCTGTCATTTGCGGGAATTTCGATTTCGGTCTGGTTCTCACACGAACCGTATCTTTGGGTTTCCTCAGGTGCTTTCGTTGCGTCTCTCATCGTTTACCGTGCCATCAAATAAACCTCCGCGCAAAGGGCGCGGAGGTTTTTATGGTGTGCCCGGCATGGGCGTAATCTATA
>NZ_JADHDU010000011.1 GCF_016820495.1 Planococcus beigongshangi
AGTGGTGATGGCCTTTTTTGTCATTTCAAAAATTATTACCTTAAAATGATTAAAGTTTTATGAAATGGGAAAATAAAGGTGAGGTGGTAATAATGAAACCAGGTGTATATGTAGTCGAAGTTATTGATAAAAGAACTGCATTGTTAAAAGCACTGGATGAAGAAAACGAACAGTATACCTTTCCCGTAAATGAATTTACTCATGAGGTGTCAGCAGGAGATACAGTTGAAATTTGGCTGGAAGGTACTCACTGGCGAACAAGATATCTTGAAAAAGAGACTAAATCGGTACAAAGCCATTTAAAAGATTTTAAAAATCGAATATTTGAAGAAGATTAAAGAATTTCCTGGAATTAAATATTCCAGGATTTTTTTATTCTGCATTTAGTACATACTATTTGAAATCTATAAAATGCATACGTTATAATTAAGTCAAATATAGTCAAAGTCAATTTCTATAAGAATAGATGATAAAGAGGTGAATGCGATGCGTAACATTTCCGATGTGATAGAAGGTTATTTAAAGCAGGTTATCGAATTAAGCGAAAGAGAATACATTGAAATTAAAAGAAATGAAATAGCAGAAAAATTTCAATGTGTTCCTTCTCAGATCAATTATGTGATCAACACGAGGTTTACTCCTGAAAGAGGCTATTTGGTTGAAAGCAAAAGAGGTGGCGGTGGCTATATTCGCATTAAACGTATACGCCTTCACCAAAAGTCTGATGTAATTGCAGCAATTATACAGAACCTGGAAAACGGTGCTACTCAAAGTATGGCTGAAGATATTGTGTTTCGTTTATTGGATGAGGAAATTGTAACAAAACGCGAAGCTAAGATGATTTTAAGCGCTATTGATCGATCAACGCTTTTATTGGGTCTCCCTTTAAGAGATGAGGTTAGGGCTCGTATCCTGATAGCAATGTTGTTTACCTTAAATTTTCAGTCGAAGTAATGGGGAGTGGTACGATGATTTGTAATCAATGCGGTGAGCGTCCTGCGTCTGTGTTAGTTAAACAAAAAAGGAATGGACAGCTTACAGAAAGACATCTCTGTCATGTATGTGCAGCTGAGAACCATAATTTGAATTTGGCTTTTGAACAAGATCCACTGGCGATTCACCAATTGCTGTCCAATTGGTTTCCAGTTCACTCACCATCTGTAAATCCGGTTAAAAAAGAAGTCACAGTATGTCCGTCCTGCGGATTTACTTTTAATAACTTTTTGAAGTTAGGGAAATTTGGATGCGCAACTTGCTATGAGGCATTCGAATCGAATCTGGAAGAGATTTTTAAACGTCTCCATAATGGCAATAAAGAGCACACTGGCAAGATACCGGCATTCTATGGAAGTACCTTAAAGATAAAGAAGGAAATCGAAGAGTTAAGGAAACAATTGAAAATCTCCATTGAAGAGGAAGAGTTCGAAGAAGCAGCAAAATTGCGTGACCAAGTGAGAGAATTGAATAAGCAGCTTGAAGGAGGTGCTGATCATGGCGATTGATCGTTTTTTAGAACCTAAAGCGAGCAGTTGGATGGCCAATGCGGGAGATAATACCGATATAGCCATGAGTACCAGAATCAGATTAGCGCGAAACCTTAATGACTTTAAGTTTCCATATGCTTTTACAGAAGATGAAGCATTGAAGGTGGATAAGGCGATATCTTCGGTGTTATTGGATAGAGGAGAAGAAGTGAATCAGGAATTCACTCATATTGATATTCATGAGGTCTCTTCTTTGCATAGGGAGCTGCTGGTGGAAAAACACCTGATCAGTCCTTATTTAGCTGCTGGAATACATGCAGGTTCGGTTCTGATCTCAAAAAATGAAGAACTCAGTATTATGATAAACGAAGAAGACCATCTGCGTATCCAGAGCCTCCAATCAGGATTTCATTTACAAGAGGCTTATAAAGTAGCAAATGAACTGGATTCGCTGCTGGAAGAAAATCTGCAATATGCCTTTCATGAGAAATTCGGGTATTTGACAAGTTGTCCGACTAACACCGGAACGGGGATGAGAGCTTCGGTCATGCTTCATCTGCCGGCATTGACAATGTCTCAACAGATTACCCGGATTATTCCGGCTATTTCACGCTTAGGAATGGTTGTAAGGGGTATCTATGGAGAAGGAAGCGAAGCTTTGGGGAATGTCTATCAAATTTCCAATCAGCTGACGCTTGGAAAATCGGAATATGAGATTCTCCAGGACCTCCAGAACATGACCGAGCAGATTATTGAGCAGGAGCGAAGAGCGAGACAAGCGATTGTTGATAATTCGCCGTTGAAGCTGGAAGACCGTATTTACCGCTCGCTCGGCATTCTGACTTATTCGAGGCTTTTGACTACCGAAGAAGCAGCTAAATGCCTTTCTGATGTCCGTTTAGGAATAGACTTAAAGTTAATCGAGAATATCGATATGTCCATTCTGAACGAATTGATGATTTTTATGCAGCCGGCTTTTTTACAGCATTACTCCAAGAAACCATTGTCACCTGGCGAACGGGATATTGCCCGGGCGAAACTTTTCAGGGAACGTCTGAAAGAAGAACATAAAATTAACGGAGATAAAGAAGGAGAGGATTCTGTATGATGTTAAACAGATTTACACAAAGAGCGCAGAAGGTTCTTCAATTGGCTCAAGAAGAAGCAATTCGTATGAAACACGATTCAATCGGAACAGAACATATTTTACTTGGTTTGATTCGTGAAGGGGGCGGTATCGCTGCTAAAGCCCTGGAAGCGATTGAAGTGAATACGCAATTGATCGAAGAAGGCGTAACCGAACTGGTGGGAATCGGCGAGAAGAATGTGGGACCGATCGTACACTATACGCCGAGAGCGAAAAAAGTTATCGAACTGTCTGTTGATGAGTCCAGAAAACTGGGCCATTCCTATATTGGTACAGAGCATTTGCTGCTGGCCCTTATCCGTGAAGGTGAAGGGGTTGCTGCACGTGTGCTCGGGAATGCAGGCGTGAGTTTGAATAAAGCTCGTCAACAAGTGCTTCAGCTGCTTGGCAGCAACGAACAGGCGTCTACAGGAATGAGTCCGAATGCGTCGGCCAATACCCCAACATTGGATGGGTTGGCACGCGATTTGACTCAAGTGGCGCGTGACGGCAGTCTTGATCCGGTCATCGGCAGAAACGATGAAATCACACGCGTGATTGAAATCTTAAGCCGCCGGACCAAGAATAACCCGGTTCTGATCGGTGAGCCTGGTGTCGGTAAAACAGCCATTGCAGAAGGTTTGGCACAACAGATCGTAAACAATGAAATTCCGGAAACACTTCGCGATAAACGCGTCATGGTACTGGATATGGGTACTGTTGTTGCGGGCACGAAATACCGCGGTGAATTTGAAGACCGTCTGAAAAAAGTGATGGATGAAATTCGCCAGGCAGGCAATGTCATCCTGTTCATCGATGAGCTTCATACATTGATCGGTGCAGGCGGAGCAGAAGGGGCGATCGATGCTTCGAACATCCTTAAGCCGGCACTGGCAAGGGGCGAACTGCAATGTATCGGTGCTACGACATTGGATGAGTACCGCAAATATATTGAAAAAGACGCGGCTCTTGAACGACGTTTCCAGCCGATTCAAGTAGATGAGCCGACTGTCGAAGAATCGATCCAAATCATCAAAGGCCTGCGTGACCGCTATGAGGCGCATCACCGTGTTAAAATTACGGATGAGGCGATTGATGCTGCGGCAAGAATGTCTGACCGTTACATCTCTGACCGCTTCCTTCCGGATAAAGCGATTGATTTGATCGATGAGGCGGGTTCTAAAGTCCGACTTCGTTCATATACGACTCCACCGGATCTGAAAGAGATGGAAGCGAAGCTTGAAGCTGCGCGTTCTGAGAAGAATGAAGCGGTGCAAAGCCAGGAATTTGAAAAAGCGGCTTCTCTCCGTGATGCAGAACAGAAATTGAAAGATCAATTGGAGAAAACGAAAAAAGAATGGAAAGAAAAGCAAGGCAAGGAAGAGTCTGAAGTGACGGTTGAAGATATTGCGAAAGTCGTATCCATGTGGACAGGCATTCCGGTATCACGACTGGCACAGACTGAATCCGATAAATTATTGAATCTGGAAGAGATCCTCCACGGCCGTGTCATTGGCCAATCTGAAGCCGTCACGTCCATCTCGAAAGCGATCAGACGTGCTCGTGCGGGACTGAAAGATCCAAAACGTCCAATCGGCTCATTCATCTTCCTTGGACCAACGGGTGTCGGTAAAACAGAATTGGCACGCGCTTTGGCTGAATCGATGTTCGGGGACGAAGAAGCGATGATTCGCATCGATATGTCAGAGTATATGGAAAGACATTCGACTTCCCGTCTTGTCGGTTCACCTCCAGGGTATGTCGGCTATGACGAAGGTGGCCAGCTGACTGAAAAAGTCCGCAGAAAACCTTATTCTGTCGTGCTCCTCGATGAGATTGAAAAAGCGCACCCGGATGTATTCAATATCCTCCTGCAGGTGCTTGAAGACGGCCGCTTAACAGATTCAAAAGGGCGCCGCGTCGATTTCCGCAACACGGTCATCATCATGACTTCGAACGTCGGAGCGGAAGAATTGAAATATAATAAATACGTCGGTTTCAATCTGGAAGATTCAAAAACGGATTATAAAGACATGAAATCAAAAATGCTGGCAGAATTGAAAAAAGCATTCCGTCCTGAATTCCTTAACCGAATTGACGATATGATTGTGTTCCATTCACTTGAAAAAGAAAATCTGCGTGAAATTGTGACATTGATGTCGAAACAATTGTCCGACAGATTGCAGGAGCAGGATATCAATCTTGAATTGACGGAAGCGGCTCTTGATAAGATTGCAAAAGAAGGCTACGATCCGGAATATGGTGCACGTCCGCTTCGCCGGGCGCTGCAGAAGCACGTGGAAGATCGTTTGTCTGAAGAGCTGTTGAAAGGGAATGCCCTGGCTGGTCAGAAAATTATCTTTGATGTGGAAGATGATGAATTTGTCGTCCGCACAAACGAAACTGTAAACAATAAGTAATAAGATATTCCGCTCGCCGGAGGATTTCCGGCGAGCGGTTTTTCCATAGAAGGAGGAGCACATGGCCAAAAAGAAATCGAAGTTCGTATGCCAGTCGTGCGGATATGAATCAGCAAAATGGATGGGGAAATGTCCGAATTGCGGAGTCTGGAATCAAATGACCGAAGAAATTGAAATAGCTGTTCCGAAAGGCACTAGAAGCACTTTCCAGCATACTGCTGCAGCGCCTCAGAAAGCGACACCGATCAATGCGATCGAGACGAAGGAAGAACCGCGGGTTGAAACGAAACTCAGTGAATTGAACCGGGTGCTCGGGGGCGGAATTGTGCCGGGATCTTTGATTTTGATCGGCGGAGATCCGGGAATCGGGAAATCCACGTTACTATTGCAAGTATCGGCGATGCTCGCAAACAGCGGCAGCCGGGTGCTTTACATTTCGGGGGAAGAATCTGTCCGCCAGACAAAACTGCGTGCAGAGCGTCTTGATGCTTCTTCTGCTGAATTGTATATTTATGCCGAAACGAACCTTGAGTTGATCAATCATACAATTGAAGAAGTGGCTCCGGATTTTGTCATCGTCGATTCGATTCAGACGGTCCATCATCCCGAAGTGACGTCAGCTCCCGGCAGTGTCACGCAAGTCCGTGAAAGCACCGCTGAATTGATGCGGATTGCGAAGACGAAAAATATCGCGATTTTCCTGGTGGGGCATGTAACAAAAGAAGGCCAGATTGCGGGTCCCCGGATTCTGGAACATATGGTGGATACGGTCCTTTATTTTGAAGGGGAGCGTCATCATACGTACCGGATCTTACGCAGTGTGAAAAACCGTTTTGGTTCAACGAATGAAATTGCGATTTTTGAAATGCTGCAAAGCGGATTGAAGGAAGTGCTGAATCCATCTGAATTGTTCCTGCAGGAACGTTCCAACGGTGCTGCCGGTTCAACGGTGGTCGCTTCAATGGAAGGGACGCGGCCGATTCTGGTGGAAATCCAGGCGCTCGTCACCCCTTCCAGCTTCAATTATCCAAAACGCATGGCAACAGGGCTTGATCAGAACCGGGTATCTTTATTGATGGCGGTGTTGGAAAAGCGGATGGGCATGCTCCTTCAAGCGCAGGATGCATACATCAAAGTGGCGGGCGGCGTTAAACTCGACGAGCCGGCAATCGATCTGGCTGTGCTTGCGAGTATCGTGTCCAGCTACCGCGATGTTGCGCCGAACGGGTTTGACTGTATTATCGGTGAGGTCGGTCTGACTGGTGAAGTGCGGCGTGTCTCGCGGATTGAGCAGCGGGTTCAGGAAGCGGCAAAACTTGGGTTCAAGCGGGCGATCGTTCCCAAATCCAATATCGGCGGCTGGGATTTCCCGGAAGGCATCCGGGTAGTCGGCGTAGAAACAGTAAGTGACGCATTAAAAGAGATTTTTCCACAATAAGGGGGCATTTAGCCCTCTTATTTCTTTATCAATACGGGTCATAACAGCGTTTTCCAAATGATGTGTGTATAATTAATTGCAAGGAGGTGGAAAAATGTTAAAAAGAATCATTCAACTGTTATTTTTATTGATCGGTGCAACTGTCGGGCTTATATTCTTACCTTATGTTTTTGAACTTATACCTATGATCGACAACCCTTGGATCAATAATGCAATTGTTTCCGCTATTGTGGGAGCTGTCATTTTTTACTTTTTATCCCTGTTATTTGCAGATACGCTGGTCCGCTTCATGAAGTGGATGGAAGAAACATTGTTGCGCGCACCTACGCCGGATCTTTTATTCGGGACGGTGGGGCTTATTATCGGATTGATCGTGGCTTTCCTTATCGGGTTTGCACTCAGCACGATTGATATTCCGTTGGTGGCGACGGCTGCTCCGATTATTTTGTCGGTGGTCCTGGGGTACCTCGGATTTCAGGTCGGTTTCCAGAAACGTGACGAAATGCTGGGTATGCTGACGCCGTCAAAGCTCTCCCTCAATTCCAAGAAAAATGAATCGGGGCAGGAAATTGCAGCATTGCCAGTGGAGAAGACGGCGTATAAATTATTGGATACGAGCGTCATCATCGATGGCCGGATTGCGGATATTTCAGCGACCGGCTTTATGGAAGGCACGTTTGTTGTGCCGCAGTTCGTGTTGTCGGAACTGCAGCATATTGCGGATTCGTCGGATACGTTGAAACGCACAAGGGGGCGCCGCGGGCTTGATATCCTGAAACGCCTTCAAAGTGAGCGTGAAGGTGCGATCATGATTACGGAAGAAAGTTTTGATGAAGTGGCGGAAGTCGATCTGAAGCTGATGCGTGCTGCCAAGAAAATGGGTGGCCAGGTCGTGACAAACGATTTCAACCTCAATAAAGTCTGTGAACTGCACAATGTGCCGGTCCTGAACATCAATGATTTGGCCAATGCAGTGAAACCTGTGGTCATACCGGGAGAAGATATGCATGTGGTCGTCATTAAAGACGGTAAAGAACAGAATCAGGGTGTCGCTTATCTGGACGATGGCACGATGATCGTCATTGAAGACGGCAAGAAATTCATCGGTGATGCAATTGACGTCACCGTGACGAGTGTGCTGCAGACTTCTGCGGGACGCATGATTTTTGCCAAACCGCGTAACGGGAAATGATGGATAAAAGGATGTAGGCTCATGAAATATACTGTAGTTCTGCCTGCTGCCGGGAGCGGCAAGCGCATGAAAGCTGATAAAAATAAACTATTGCTGGAACTTTTCGGGAAACCGATTTTCATCTATACACTGGAAGTCTTTCAGCGGGACCCGAATTGTGAAAGTATCTGGCTGGCTGTGAAAGAACAGGAACAGCCATTAATCGAAGAACTGGTGGAAGAATACGGTATCACAAAAGTGGCCGGCTTTGCTGCAGGTGGTGCTGAACGGCAGGATAGCGTGAGAGCGTGTCTTGAAATGATTCCTGCATGTGACGTGGTGCTTGTTCATGATGCGGCCCGGCCTTTCATTGAACCGGCTGTGATTTCACGTCTTGCGGAAGAAGCGGCGGCGTCGGGAGCGGCGATTGCCGGTGTCCGGGTGAAAGATACCATCAAAAAAGCGGGATCCGATATTATCACGGAGACTGTGGAGCGGGAGAATTTATGGATCATCCAGACGCCGCAGGCATTCGACTATGCATTAATCAAAAAGGCAGCGACCGCGGCTTTTGAAGCGGGCTATATGGGGACTGATGAAGCGATGCTCGTGGAGCGGCTTGGGCACCCAGTAAAAATTATTGAAAGCAATTATGAAAATGTGAAAATGACGACACCGGATGATCTGATTTATGGCAGAGCCATTTTGGAAAGCCGTGTACAGGAGGAACAAGAATGATACGAATCGGACAAGGGTATGACGTGCATCAATTGGTGGAAGGCAGAAAACTCATACTAGGCGGGATTGAAATCCCTCATCATAAGGGGCTGCTTGGCCATTCGGATGCGGATGTTCTGCTGCATACCATTACGGATGCGGCACTCGGGGCCATTGGCGGAGGCGATATCGGCAAACATTTCCCCGATACGGATCCGGAATTCAAGGATGCAGATTCCCGGAAATTGATGACGCATATCTGGCAATACGTAAAAGAGCAAGGCTATGAACTGGGCAATGTGGACTGCACCGTGATTGCGCAAAAACCGAAATTGGCACCTTATATCGAGCAATTGCGCGAGTCGATTGCCGGATTGCTGGAAGCGGATATTTCCCAGGTCAACGTCAAAGCGACGACGAATGAAAAGCTTGGATATTTAGGGCGCGAAGAAGGAATCGCGGCACTCGCTGTGATTTTATTGGTGGAGCGGAAGGTTTAAACGCTTTGCTGAAAGTGATAGAATAGCAAGAGACAAACGTTTTCTAGGAGGAAATTTTATGACACAGGAAGTACGCGTACGCTATGCTCCGAGTCCGACAGGGCATTTACATATCGGGGGAGCCCGCACTGCGCTTTTCAATTATTTATATGCACGCCATTATGACGGGAAATTCATCGTGCGCATCGAAGATACGGATATCGCGCGCAACATTGAAACGGGCATCGAATCTCAGCTCGATAACTTGAAATGGCTCGGCATCGATTATGATGAATCGGTGGATGTCGGCGGGGATTACGGTCCTTACCGCCAGATGGAGCGTTTGAATATCTATAAAGGCTACGCCGATGAAATGCTTGAAAAGGGTCTTGCTTTCAAATGCTTCTGTACGTCAGAAGAACTGGAAGCGGAGCGCGAGTCGCAAAAAGCGGCTGGCATTGCTGCGCCTCAGTACAGCGGAACTTGCCGCCACTTGAGCGCTGATGAAGTGAAAGAGCGTGAAGAAGCAGGCAAAACATTCACATTGCGCGCAAAAGTTCCGGCTGACGTTACGTATAAGTTCGACGACTTGGTTCGCGGACCGATTTCATTCGAATCAAAAGATGTCGGTGACTGGGTCATGGTGAAGACGAATGGCATCCCGACATATAACTTTGCAGTAGTCATCGATGACCACCTGATGAAGATCACCCATGTGTTCCGAGGGGAAGAGCATTTGTCGAACACGCCGCGCCAGCAGATGATCTATGATGCATTCGGCTGGGAGCATCCAAGATACGGACATATGACGCTGATCGTGAACGAAGACCGCAAGAAATTGTCGAAACGTGATGAATCGATCCTTCAGTTCATCTCTCAATATAAGGACCTCGGTTATATCCCGGAAGCGCTGTTTAATTTCTTTGCGCTGCTCGGCTGGTCGCCTGAAGGGGAAGAGGAGATCTTCTCGAAAGAGGAATTGATCCGGATTTTTGATGTCAACCGATTATCAAAATCACCTTCCATGTTCGATAAACAGAAATTGACGTGGATGAATAACCAATATATCAAGCAAATGCCGCTTGAAGAGGTTGTGGCATTCACTGTGCCGCATCTGCAAAAAGCGGGCAGATTGCCGGAAACGATGACTGCGGAAGAGCAGGAATGGGCACACCGCCTGATTGCGCTGTACCACGACCAATTGAGTTTTGGCGCAGAAATCACCGAGCTGTCTGAACAATTCTTCTCGGATGATCTTCATTACGGCGAAGAAGAGCAGGCGGTTCTTGCAGGCGAACAGGTACCTGAAGTGATGGCTTCATTCAAGGAACAGCTGGAAGCACTGGAAACTTTTGAAGCGGCTGAAATCAAAGCGGCGATCAAAGCAGTTCAAAAAGCGACGGGCCACAAAGGGAAAAACCTCTTTATGCCGATCCGTGTCGTAACGACAGGGCAAACGCATGGCCCGGAACTCCCGGACGCCATCGCCTTGCTTGGCAAAGACAAAACGATTGCACGCGTAGCACAATACGCAAGTGCATAAGATTGACTTATAGCACCAAAAGTGTAAAATGAATTTACTATCAGAAAATCGTTGACGAGAAGAAGTACACGCCGCATGCTCTCCAGAGAGGATCCTTACCGGCTGAGAGGGATCCGGGCCGCTGCTGTGTGGAAATGCCTCTCTGAGTGCTGAGTCGAACTGAGTAGACCAGACGTTTCACCTGCGTTAAAGGTGCCGAGAGAAAAAGGGTGATCCCTTTTTAATCAGAGTGGAACCGCGCATTTATGCGTCTCTGTCAATTTATTGACAGGGGCGCTTTTTATTTTGCAGTAAAAGGAGTTGAACGAAATGTTTAAGACGATAAAAGAAGATGTGGATGTAGTTTTTGAACAGGATCCGGCAGCCAGAAATTATTTGGAAGTCATCCTCACGTATTCGGGGCTGCACGCTGTCTGGGCACATCGCCTGGCACATTTCTTTTTTAAGAAGAAACTATTTTTCATTGCCCGTGTCATTTCACAGATCAGCCGTTTTTTCACGGGAATCGAAATTCATCCGGGTGCTGTCATAGGCCGCCGCTTTTTCATTGATCACGGAATGGGTGTCGTCATCGGTGAGACATGCGTCATCGGTGATAACGTCACACTGTTCCAGGGGGTCACACTCGGCGGAACGGGAAAAGAAAATGGCAAACGCCATCCGACACTGGAAGATAACGTGCTCGTGGCGACTGGGGCCAAGGTGCTTGGATCTATAACGATAGGTGATAGTTCAAAGGTGGGTGCGGGTTCGGTGGTATTGAAAGATGTGCCGCCGCATTCAACAGTGGTGGGCATACCAGGTAAAGTGGTCATCCAGGACGGCGTACGGGTCAAAAAGGATCTTAACCATCAGGATCTGCCGGACCCGGTAGCGGATATCTGCAATTCGATGGAGATGAAAATCGCCGAACTCCGGCGTGAAGTGGAATTATTGAAACAAGCCAGTAAGAAGAAAGAAGGGGATGCTGAATGACGATCCAGATTTTTAATTCATTGTCGCGTACGAAAGAGGCGTTTGTTCCGCTCGAAGAAGGAAAAGTGAAGATGTATGTCTGCGGACCGACTGTCTATAATTATATCCATATTGGAAATGCACGTCCGGTCATCGTCTATGATACGGTGCGCCGCTATTTGGAGTACCGGGGCTATGACGTTAAATACGTCTCGAATTTCACCGATGTGGACGATAAGCTGATCAAAGCGGCTAATGAACTGGGCGAAACGGTTCCAGAAATTGCCGAGCGTTTCATCAAGGCCTATTTCGATAATACGGAGGCGCTCGGCTGCGCTGAGGCGGACGTCCATCCCCGTGTCACTGAACATATGGAGCAGATCATCGAGTTTATCGAGGCGCTGATCGAAAAAGGCTTTGCTTACGAATCGCAGGGTGACGTCTATTACCGCACCCGTAAATTTGAGGGCTACGGTAAATTGTCGCACCAGTCGGTCGACGAACTGAAAATCGGTGCCCGCATCGAAACAGGCGATAAAAAAGAGGATGAATTGGATTTTGTGTTATGGAAAGCGGCCAAGCCGAAAGAAATCTCTTGGGAAAGTCCGTGGGGCGAAGGACGTCCGGGCTGGCATATCGAATGTTCGGTCATGGCCCGTGAACATCTCGGGGATACAATCGATATCCATGCCGGTGGACAGGATTTGACGTTCCCGCATCATGAAAATGAAATCGCGCAATCGGAAGCTTACACAGGGAAACCGTTTGCCCGCTACTGGATGCATAACGGCTATATCAATATCGACAACGAAAAAATGTCGAAGTCGCTGAATAACTTCGTACTGGTGAACGATATCCTGAAAGAATTGGATCCGCAGGTGCTGCGTTTCTTCATGCTGTCGGTGCATTACCGCCATCCGATCAATTATTCACAGCAATTGGTGGAAGATGCCATCGCCGGGCTGGAACGTCTGCGGACCTCTTATGCCAATCTGACACATCGCCTCGGCGTATCGGCCGGGCTCGGTGATCATTCCGATATCTGGCTGTCGAAAATCGAAGCAATCAAGAAAGAATTTATTGAAACGATGGATGATGACTTCAACACGGCACACGGGATTTCGAAATTGTTTGACCTGTCGCGTCTGGCGAATACGTATCTGTTGGAAAAACAGACTTCGGCAGAAGTGCTGGAAACGTTCATTGCTGTCTTGGATGAATTGGCGGCTGTGCTCGGCTTGCCGTTCAAACAGGAAGAAGAATTGCTGGATGCGGAAGTTGAGGCTTTATTGGCTGAGCGCATCGAAGCACGCAAGAACCGTGATTTTGCCCGTGCCGATGAGATCCGTGATTTATTTAAGGAAAAAAATATCATTTTAGAAGATACCGCACAAGGTACACGCTGGAAGAGGGGGTAAGGGTTTGGACGTATTGCGCAATCAGGATGTAGACCAATTGAACGCCCTTGCCCTCGCCTATATGGGAGATGCCGTGTACGAGCAGGCGGTGCGTGAGCATTTGCTGCGCTCAGGCAGGGTGAAACCAAACACATTGCACCGGATGTCGACGACTTTCGTTTCGGCGAAAGCCCAGGCTGTCGTGTTAAAGCGGCTGACGGAAGAAGGGTTTCTGTCGGAAGCGGAACTGGCTGTCATGCGGCGCGGACGCAATGCCAAATCCGGGTCGGTGCCGAAAAACACCGATGTGCAGACATACAATTTCAGCAGCGCTTTTGAAGCGGTGCTGGGCTGGAATTATTTAAAGGGCCATACGGAGCGGGTCGGCGAAATTATAACGTATGCCATCGCTATAATAGAAGAACCGAAAGGAGTGATCAAATGACTGAGGAAATGGAACCGGAAATCATCGGGGGCAAAAACCCGGTGCTCGAAGCGTTACGTGCAGAGCGTGACATCAATAAAATCTGGATTGCGGAAGGCGTCCAGAAAAAGGGGATTGCAGAACTGCTGCAATTGGCGAAAGAGCGGAAAGTCATCGTCCAGTTTGTGCCGAAGAAAAAAATCGACGGCCTGACGGATTCGAATCATCAAGGGATCGCTGCGGCGGTTGCCGCTTATAATTACGCAGAACTTGATGACCTCTTTAAAATTGCGGAATCCCGTTCGGAAGATCCATTCTTTCTGATCCTGGATGAACTGGAAGATCCGCATAATCTTGGTTCGATCATGCGTACGGCGGATGCGGTAGGGGCACACGGATTGATCATCCCGAGGCGGCGTGCTGTCGGTTTGACAGCAGTCGTTGCAAAAGCCTCCACTGGCGCTATTGAACATATTCCGGTTGTGCGCGTCAATAATCTTTCGCAGACAGTAGATGAACTGAAAAAACGCAGTGTCTGGATTGCAGGCACCGATGCGAAGGAATCCGTCGATTACCGCCGCATGGATGCTAATCTGCCGCTGGCTGTCATCATCGGCAGCGAGGGCAAAGGGATGAGCCGGATCCTGCGCGAGAAATGTGATTTCCTTTACCAATTGCCGATGGTCGGCCATGTTACTTCCTTGAACGCTTCTGTGGCAGCGAGCCTGCTCATGTATGAAGTCTACCGGAAGCGCCATTCACTGGATTAAGCGATATGAATATTCTGCTGGTTGATGGCTATAACATCATTGGAGACTGGTTGGAACTAAGGGAGTTAAAAAAAGACAGACTGGCCGATGCCAGAGACCGCCTGATTGAGCGGATGGCTGAATACCGGGGATACAAAGGCTGGCGCGTCATCATCGTATTCGATGCCCATCTGGTGCCTGGCATCGAGGCCCGTGATCTGCAGTCGAATGTCGAAGTGATTTTCACGAAAGAAAGTGAAACCGCCGATGAGCGGATTGAAAAATTGGCGACGAGTTTAAACAACCGGCGCGACCAGGTTTATGTGGCCACTTCGGATTCAACGGAGCAATCGGTGATTTTTGCCAAAGGTGCGCTTAGGATCTCTGCCCGCGAACTGGAAATTGAAGTGGAAGAAATTCAGCAGAAAATTTCGAAAAAAGTGAAAGAAATCCAAGAGCAGCAAGCTTTCTCGAAAATCGCACTCCCCAAGGAAGTTGCAGAAATATTTGAAAAATGGCGGCGTGGGCTGAAATGAACGGTTGACGCTTAAATTTTCCTTCCTGTATACTGATGATATCGAGGTTCGCGCGACCGGAGGGATAACCGTGGGAAATCAGGAACAAGTTCAAGCCCGGCGATTTTTAGAAATGACAGATGAGGAACTTGTCAGTTTGGTCCACGACGGAAATACCGAAGCACTGGATTTTCTGATCAATAAATTTCGGCATTTCGTTCGTATGAAAGCCCGTTCTTATTTCCTGATCGGAGCTGACAAAGAAGACATTATCCAGGAAGGCATGATTGGCCTGTATAAAGCCATCCGTGATTTCCGCAGCGATAAATTGTCTTCGTTCAGGGCGTTTGCGGAACTGTGCATCATCCGGCAAATCATCACCGCCATCAAAACGGCAACACGCCAGAAGCATATTCCACTGAACTCCTACGTCTCTTTGGACAAGCCGATCTATGACGAAGAATCTGATCGCACGTTGATGGATGTCCTGACCGACAACGGTGTGGATGATCCGCAGCAATTGATGATCAATAACGAAGAATTTCTTTATATGGAAGAGAAAATGGGCGAGGTGCTCAGTGAACTGGAGCGGGAAGTCTTGGCTTTATATCTGGACGGCCAGACCTACCAGGAAATTTCAGAAAAATTGGATCGCCACGTAAAATCGATCGATAACGCTCTGCAGCGTGTCAAAAGGAAATTGGAGCGCCATCTTCAGATAGATGAAACCCGCACCTCCTGATGCGCTGTTGACATGGAAGTTTTAAGGTGATAACCTTGAAAAAGCTGCAAACTCGAATAGGATGAGGGAAATGGCTAAAAAAATCGTTTTAAGCTGCTCGAAATGTGCATCCCGCAATTATACGGTTCCTGCGAAAGCGGAATCCAGCACACGTTTGGAACTTAATAAATTCTGTGCTCATTGCAATGGGCATACCGTGCATAAACAAACGTTATGAATTTAAGTGAATGCCGAACGATATAGAGAGTATTTTTTAAACTTCGGAGGTTTTTGAACAATGGGCAACATTGGGGATTTCTTTAAAAACGTCATTTCGGAAATGAGAAAAGTAAGCTGGCCAAAACGCAAGGAATTGACACGCTATACGATCGTCGTTCTTTCAACAGTTATCTTCATGGCGCTCTTCTTCGCATTGATCGATACAGGCATATCGGAATTATTCCGTTGGTTCTTAGCGCTTTAATACTCTGGCGTCCAACAAGAATAATGAATAAAAAATAGCCCGTCATTCTACGAGTACGGGTTTTTTCATTTGGAAAAAAGGAGGGATGGACGTCTAGTCCGTGCGAATATGGAAAAGAATTGGTATGTAGTCCACACGTATTCCGGTTATGAAAACAAAGTAAAAGCGAACTTGGAAAAACGTGTTGAAACAATGGGCATGGAAGACCTCATCTTCCGCGTCATCATTCCGGAAGAACAGGAAACAGATTTCAAAGACGGTAAAAAGCGCACTGTCATGCGTAAAACATTCCCGGGATATGTCCTGGTCGAATTGATCATGACGGATGAATCCTGGTATGTTGTCCGCAATACACCGGGAGTAACAGGTTTTATCGGTTCTTCGGGGGGCGGGGCAAAACCGACGCCGCTGCTTGACGAAGAAGTTGATTTCATCCTGAAGCAGATGGGTATGACGGAACGCCGTGTCGACATCGATTTCGCAGTTGCGGATATCGTCGAAGTCATGGAAGGGCCATTCGCGAACTTCCAGGGTAAAGTGGAAGAAATCGATGAAACAAAAGGCAAAGTCAAAGTTTCCATTGATATCTTCGGCCGGGAAACAAAAATGGAGCTTGATTTCGAGCAAGTCCAAAAAATTTAAAAGCCGCTTGCTATTCCGGATCATAAGTGGTATTATTTCATAGGTCAGACTGTCATAGGACAATCTGTACAATTTAGCTAATTCTATCAACATTGTTGACAGACAGATATTTGAGTGGGAGGGGAAACCCTATTACCACATCACGGACTTAAGGAGGTGTGTTTCGTGGCTAAAAAAGTTATTAAAGTTGTAAAATTGCAGATTCCTGCAGCAAAAGCAAATCCAGCACCGCCGGTTGGTCCAGCATTGGGTCAAGCAGGTGTTAACATCATGGGATTCTGTAAAGAGTTCAACGCGCGTACTGCGGATCAAGCAGGACTGATTATTCCAGTTGAGATTTCGGTATTTGAAGACCGTTCATTTACTTTCATTACGAAAACTCCGCCCGCAGCTGTTCTACTTAAAGTAGCAGCCGGTATTGAATCAGGTTCAGGTGAACCGAACCGCAATAAAGTAGCGACTGTGAAACGCGATAAAGTTCGCGAAATCGCAGAAACTAAAATGCCAGATCTAAATGCTGCTTCAGTTGAAGCTGCAATGTTGATGGTTGAAGGTACTGCTCGCAGCATGGGCATTACGATCGAAGACTAATCCAGCAGTTGTTTTTGGACGGGTTGCGCAAGTTCCTAAAGGACTGCGCAGCCTTTAATCGTGGGAGGTATAAGACCGCTAGACCACAACAAGGAGGACATTTAAAATGGCTAAAACAGGCAAAAAGCTGCGCGAAGCAGCAAAATTGATCGACCGTACAAACCTTTATGATGCAAAAGAAGCGATTGAACTTGCGAAAAAAGCAAGTACAGTAAACTTCGATGCAACAGTTGAAGTAGCTTTCCGTCTTGGAATCGATACGCGTAAGAACGACCAGCAGATCCGCGGAGCAGTTGTGCTTCCAAACGGTACTGGGAAAACTCAAAGCGTATTGGTATTCGCTAAAGGCGATAAAGTGAAAGAAGCAGAAGCAGCTGGCGCTGATTTTGTAGGCGATGCTGACTATATCCAAAAAATCCAACAAGGATGGTTTGACTTCGACGTGATCGTAGCAACACCTGACATGATGGGTGAAGTTGGTAAAATCGGTCGCGTATTGGGACCAAAAGGCTTGATGCCAAACCCGAAAACAGGAACTGTTACATTTGATGTAGCGAAAGCTGTTCAGGAAATCAAAGCTGGTAAAGTGGAATACCGTGCAGACAAAACAGGTATCATCCATGCGCCGATCGGGAAAGTTTCTTTTGATGACAGCAAACTTGCTGAAAACTTGGAAGCGATCTACGATGTAGTTGTTAAGGCTAAACCTGCAACTGCTAAAGGAACTTACATTAAATCACTTAACGTAACAACTACAATGGGACCTGCTGTAAAAGTTGACCCGACGAAAGTTGCCGTTAAATAATTTATTGACATTACACAATATCTCGGCTATAATAGCGGAGTTGTGAAATATACGTTTGTACCGCAGACAGCAGGAGCGCCAGTCGCTTAAATTATTCCTGCCGAGGACAATGAATTCAGTAACCATCTTTTTGATGCTGACTTTATGCCCCTGTGTCTGTAGTGGACCAGGGGCTTTTCTTATGGAAACGGTATGAATGGAAAATCTATGGGAGGTGCCAAAATGACAAAAGCAGTTGAAACGAAAAAAGTTGTCGTGCAAACAATCGCTGATAAATTCGGCTCTGCAGCTTCTGTAGTAGTTGTTGATTACCGCGGTTTGAACGTTGCACAATTGACAGAACTTCGTAAACAGCTTCGTGAAGCAGGCGTTGAGTTTAAAGTTTACAAAAACTCAATGACTCGCCGTGCTACTGAAATGCATGGTCTTGAAGCGATCAACGAACACTTTACAGGTCCTAACGCAATCGCATTCTCTAACGAAGATGTAGTTGCGCCAGCGAGAATCATCAACGATTTCGCGAAAAAGAACGAAGCGCTTGAAATTAAAGCAGGCGTTATCGAAGGTGCTGTATCTTCTGCGGAAGATATCAAAGCATTGGCAGAACTTCCATCACGCGAAGGTCTATTGTCTATGCTACTCAGCGTACTTCAAGCTCCAATCCGCAACTTTGCTGCTACAACGAAAGCAGTTGCAGATCACAAAGAAGAACAAGGCGCTTAATCAGTTAATCGCTTGACACGGCTTGCAATACAAAAAAATTACCTATCATAGGAGGAACTTATAATGACACAAGAACAAATCTTAGACGCAATCAAAGAAATGACAGTTCTACAACTTAACGACCTTGTTAAAGCAATCGAAGAAGAATTCGGCGTAACTGCTGCTGCACCTGTAGCTGCTGCTGCTGGCGGCGCTGTTGCTGCTGAAGAGCAAACTGAATTCGACGTAATCCTTGCATCTGCTGGCGATCAGAAGATCAAAGTTATCAAAGCAGTTCGCGAAGTTACTGGTCTTGGCTTGAAAGAAGCTAAAGCTCTAGTTGACGAAGCTCCTAAAGCTCTTAAAGAAGGCGTTTCTAAAGAAGAAGCAGAAGAAATCAAAGCTAAAGTTGAAGAAGTTGGCGCTTCAGTAGAAGTTAAATAATTTCTGAACTTGATAGCAATACAGAAAAAGCTCGTCAGTGCATACCGACGAGCTTTTTCTTCATTTTCAATTTAATTGCCGCTGGTTGATTAATGTAAGGAGGGCTTTTATGTCACAGCATTATTATTCCAAAAATCCTCAAACTACAAGCAAACCCCAAGAATGGGCCTATACGTTGCGGGGCGAAAAAATCCAATTCCAGACAGATGCAGGGGTTTTCAGTAAAAATGAAGTGGATTTCGGTTCGCGCTTACTGATCGATGCCTTTGAGGAATCTGCCGTTGAAGGGCCGATACTCGATGTCGGCTGCGGCTACGGTCCGATTGGAATCGCCATCGCTAAGTCATTTCCCCGGAAAACGGTTCATATGGTGGACGTCAATACCCGCGCCATCGAACTTGCCAAGAAGAATGCAGCCAGAAATAATGCGGAAAATGTTGAAGTCTATGAAAGTGATGGGCTTTCTTCGGTAAAAGAAGAAGGGTTTTCGGCAATCCTGACAAATCCGCCGATACGTGCCGGAAAAGAGACGGTTTTCAGGTTTTATGAGGAAGCCAGCGCCAAAATTGCGCAAGGCGGATCATTATGGGTGGTAATCCAGAAGAAACAAGGAGCCCCTTCGACGGAGGAGAAGCTGAAAGAACTTTTCGGCAACTGCCAGGTGGCTGATAAGAAGAAGGGATACTTCATTTTTGAGGCCAGAAAAGTTTGACTTGACAAAAACCGTATGATATTATAATGAAATGCAAAATTTATTATTTTGAGGTCGTTTGCCCTTTTTTGGGCAGAGCATGGCGACAGTATTAATCACGTGTTAACCGAAAATGAGCTGATTTATTGGTCTCGTTTTCTTTTTGTCTTTTCGATATCATACACTATTTTGTGGGAATCGCAAAGACCTATAATCGTTTTATTGAGGGGTGAATAAGTTGGTAGGTCAACTAGTTCAGTACGGTCAACATCGTCAACGCAGAAGTTTTTCGAGAATCAGTGAAGTGCTGGATCTTCCGAACCTGATTGAAATTCAATCATCATCTTATGAGTGGTTCCTTGAAGAAGGGCTGCGCGAAATGTTCCGCGACATTTCACCGATTGAGGATTTCACAGGAAATCTTTCGCTCGAGTTTGTTGATTACAGTCTTGCAGAACCGAAATATCCAGTAGACGAATCAAAAGAACGGGATGTTACTTACGCCGCTCCATTACGCGTTAAAGTGCGTCTTCACAACAAAGAAACGGACGAAGTGAAAGAGCAGGACGTCTTCATGGGCGATTTCCCATTAATGACGGAAACCGGTACTTTCGTAATCAATGGCGCTGAGCGCGTTATTGTTTCACAGCTTGTTCGTTCACCAAGTGTTTATTTCCACGATAAGACAGACAAAAACGGTAAAAAAGGGTTTGGCGCAACTGTCATTCCAAACCGCGGCGCCTGGCTTGAATATGAAACAGATGCAAAAGATGTCGTGCATGTCAGAATCGACCGCACACGCAAGCTCCCTGTCACAGTTCTGTTAAGAGCACTAGGATTTGGCTCTGATCAGGAAATCATCGATTTGCTCGGTGATAACGAATACCTGCGCAACACGCTTGAAAAAGATAATACAGAAAGCACGGAAAAAGCGCTTCTGGAAATCTACGAGCGACTGCGCCCTGGTGAACCGCCGACAGTGGAAAGCGCAAAGAGCCTGTTGTATTCGCGTTTCTTCGACCCAAAACGCTATGATCTGGCTAACGTAGGCCGCTATAAAATGAACAAAAAGCTTCATATTAAGAACCGCCTTTTCAATCAGACGATCGCTGAGACGCTGGTTGATCCTGAAACAGGTGAAATTTTAGTTGAAGCAGGCACTGTCATCGATCGCCGCGTTCTTGACCGCATCATCCCGAATCTTGAAAGTGGTGTGGGCTTCCAGACTATTTCTCAAGCAGGGGGCGTTCTTGAAGGTGATGTAACGGTCCAGTCCATTAAAATCTTTGCTCCAAATGACGAAGAGCAAAAAGAAATCACTGTAATAAGCAATGCGTATGTGGAAGACAAGATCAAACATGTCACACCTGCAGATATTATTGCTTCCATCAGTTACTTCTTTAACCTTTTATACGGAGTTGGAAACACGGATGATATCGATCACCTCGGAAACCGCCGTCTGCGTTCAGTAGGAGAACTTCTGCAGAACCAGTTCCGCATCGGTTTATCCCGTATGGAGCGTGTTGTGCGTGAGCGTATGTCAATCAACGACACTCAAGCGATCGTACCGCAGCAATTGATCAATATCCGCCCTGTTATCGCATCGATCAAAGAGTTCTTCGGAAGCTCTCAGTTGTCACAGTTCATGGATCAGACGAACCCGCTTGCTGAATTGACGCACAAACGCCGTCTTTCTGCGCTTGGGCCTGGTGGTCTGACGCGTGAACGTGCAGGTTTCGAAGTGCGTGACGTCCATTATTCACATTATGGCCGCATGTGCCCGATTGAAACGCCTGAGGGGCCGAACATCGGCTTGATCAATACACTTTCGACTTTTGCGAAAGTGAATAAATTCGGTTTTATTGAAACGCCATATCGCCGCGTTGATCCTGAAACGAACCTTGTGACTGGGCAAATTGATTATCTGACAGCTGATGAAGAAGATAATTACGTAGTGGCTCAGGCGAACTCAGTATTGAACCCGGATGGTTCATTCGTCGAAGATGAAGTAGTAGCCCGTTTCCGCGGGGAAAACACGCTTTACAAACGCAGCAGCGTCGATTACATGGACGTTTCACCGAAACAGGTCGTGTCCGTTGCGACAGCGTGTATCCCGTTCCTTGAAAACGATGACTCCAACCGTGCCCTTATGGGTGCAAACATGCAGCGTCAGGCTGTTCCACTCCTTAACCCGGAAGCTCCATTTGTGGGTACTGGTATGGAACACCTGGCAGCAAGAGATTCAGGTGCAGCAGTAATCGCCAAAAACGATGGAATCGTTGAATACGTGGAAGCGAAAGAAATTCGTGTCCGCCGCATCGAAGAAGTTGACGGCAATGAAGTCAAAGGCGATACAGACGTTTACAAATTGCAGAAATTCATTCGTTCAAACCAAGGAACAAGCTATAACCAGCGTCCGATCGTCAAAGTCGGGGACCGCGTGTCGAAACGCGATATCCTGGCTGATGGACCTTCGATGGAGCGCGGGGAAATGGCTCTGGGCCGCAACGTCCTGGTAGCATTCATGACGTGGGATGGTTTCAACTATGAAGATGCGATCATCATGAGTGAACGTCTTGTTAAAGATGATGTTTACACTTCTGTCCATATTGAAGAATATGAATCAGATTCACGTGATACAAAACTGGGGCCTGAAGAAATCACGCGTGATATCCCGAACGTCGGAGAAGATGCATTGCGTAATCTCGATGACCGTGGAATCATCCGTGTAGGGGCGGAAGTTAAAGATGGAGATATCCTCGTTGGTAAAGTAACGCCTAAGGGTGTAACGGAATTGACGGCGGAAGAGCGCCTGCTTCACGCTATTTTCGGTGAAAAAGCCCGTGAAGTCCGTGATACATCGCTTCGTGTGCCGCATGGTGCCGGAGGAATTGTATTGGATGTTAAAATCTTCAACCGTGAAGACGGAGACGAGCTGCCGCCGGGCGTTAACCAGCTGGTGCGCGCTTATATCGTTCAGAAACGTAAAATTTCTGTTGGAGATAAGATGGCCGGCCGTCATGGTAACAAAGGGGTAATCTCCCGCATCCTTCCAGAGGAAGATATGCCGTTCATGCCGGATGGCACTCCTGTCGACATCATGTTGAACCCGCTCGGCGTTCCATCCCGTATGAATATCGGGCAAGTATTGGAACTCCATTTGGGTATGGCTTCCCGTTCACTCGGAATTCATATGGCTTCATCTGTATTTGATGGAGCGAATGAAGATGATGTTCTGGAAACGATGGAAGAAGCAGGTATGCCAAGAGACGGAAAAACCATCCTGTATGATGGCCGCTCCGGTGAAGCCTTCGATAACCGCGTGTCTGTCGGAATCATGTATATGATCAAACTGGCGCACATGGTTGACGATAAGCTCCATGCCCGTTCAACTGGGCCATATTCACTTGTTACGCAACAGCCGCTTGGTGGTAAAGCACAATTCGGTGGACAGCGTTTCGGGGAGATGGAAGTTTGGGCGCTTGAAGCATATGGTGCCGCTCACACATTGCAGGAAATCCTGACAGTCAAGTCGGATGACGTGGTTGGCCGTGTGAAAACTTATGAAGCGATTGTCAAAGGTGAAAGTGTACCGGAACCAAGCGTACCGGAATCATTTAAAGTATTGATAAAAGAACTTCAAAGTTTAGGTATGGATGTAAAAATGCTGACAATCGACGACGAGGAAATTGAATTGCGCGACTTGGATGAAGAAGAAGATCTTCAACCAGCGGATTCACTTAATATCCTGCCGATTGCAGATCAGGAAACACCGATTGGAACAGTTGATTGATAAATAATTGGATAGGGGCAGCCACAAACTGCCCGGTTTCCATTCACTTGGTCATAAACGAGGAAGAGCCGCGTAGAAACTCGAGACAAAAGGGAGGTAGGCTCCTTGATAGATGTTAATAATTTTGAGTATATGAAAATCGGATTGGCGTCACCCGATAAAATTCGCTCATGGTCTTATGGAGAAGTCAAAAAGCCAGAAACAATTAACTACCGTACATTAAAACCTGAAAAAGACGGTTTGTTCTGTGAACGCATCTTCGGTCCTACAAAAGACTGGGAATGCCATTGCGGAAAATACAAGCGCGTCCGTTATAAAGGTGTCGTCTGTGATCGCTGCGGCGTTGAAGTTACACGTTCAAAAGTTCGCCGCGAACGCATGGGGCACATTGAATTGGCAGCACCTGTTTCACATATCTGGTATTTCAAAGGAATCCCGAGCCGTATGGGCCTTATCCTTGATATGTCACCACGTTCATTGGAAGAAGTTATTTATTTCGCTTCATATGTTGTCATTGATCCAGCGGATACACCGCTCGAGAAAAAACAGCTGTTGTCGGAAAAAGAATACCGCGCTTATCGCGATAAATTCGGTAAAAAGTTCCAGGCGGCAATGGGAGCGGAAGCGATCAAGCGACTTCTTCAGGAAATCGACCTTGAGCGTGAAACGGATTCATTGAAAGAAGAATTGAAAACAGCACAGGGCCAGCGCCGCACACGTGCGATCAAACGCCTTGAAGTTGTAGAATCTTTCCGTAACTCCGGAAACAACCCGGATTGGATGATTCTGGATGTTCTTCCTGTAATTCCACCAGAGCTTCGCCCGATGGTTCAATTGGACGGCGGCCGTTTTGCCACTTCTGACTTAAACGACCTTTACCGTCGCGTCATCAACCGGAACAACCGTTTGAAACGCTTATTGGACCTTGGTGCACCGAGCATCATCGTTCAGAATGAAAAACGCATGCTGCAGGAAGCTGTAGATGCATTGATCGATAATGGCCGTCGCGGCCGTCCGGTCACTGGACCTGGTAACCGTCCGTTGAAATCCCTTTCGCATATGTTAAAAGGGAAACAAGGGCGCTTCCGCCAAAACCTTCTGGGTAAACGTGTCGATTATTCTGGCCGTTCCGTTATCGTTGTCGGACCGAACCTGAAAATGTATCAATGCGGATTGCCGAAAGGAATGGCGATCGAGCTGTTCAAGCCTTTCGTTATGAAAGAACTTGTAGAGCGTGGCCTTGCCCACAACATTAAGAGCGCAAAACGCAAAATCGAACGTCTTCATTCCGAAGTATGGGATGTACTGGAAGATGTCATCAAGGAGCATCCGGTTCTATTGAACCGAGCACCGACTCTTCACCGACTTGGTATCCAGGCTTTTGAACCGACATTGGTCGAAGGTAAGGCGATTCGCCTTCACCCGCTGGTATGTACAGCATACAACGCCGACTTTGACGGTGACCAAATGGCTGTTCACGTACCGCTTTCTTCTGAAGCTCAGGCAGAAGCACGCTTGTTGATGCTTGCCGCTCAGAACATTTTGAACCCGAAAGACGGAAAACCTGTTGTTACTCCTTCACAGGATATGGTTTTGGGTAACTATTACCTTACGTTGGAGCGCAAAGGCGCAACAGGCGAAGGTGCTACGTTCTCCGGACCTGAAGAGGTTTTGGTTGCTTATCAGTCAGGCCACGTGCATTTGCATACCCGCGTTGCAATTAAAGCCGAATCTGTAAACAACCCGACGTTTACGGCTGAACAAAACAAAATGTTATTGCTGACAACTGTCGGCAAAATCATTTTCAATGAAATTCTGCCGAAATCGTTCCCGTATATCAATGAACCGACAGATTACAACCTGCAAGTCGAAACACCGGCAAAATACTTTGTTCCTACGACGACAGATATTCGTAAGCACATCGAAGAAGCCGAACTTGTAACACCGTTCAAGAAAAAGATTCTTGGGGAAATCATCGCTGAAGTGTTCAAACGTTTCCATATTACAGAAACGTCCAGAATGCTTGACCGCATGAAGAGCCTTGGATTTAAATATTCCACTCAGGCAGGTATCACGGTAGGTATTTCGGATATCGTCGTTCTTCCTGATAAAGGAGAAATCCTTGTGGAAGCTCAGGAAAATGTAGATAAAGTCATGAAGCAATTCCGTCGCGGTTTAATCACTGAAGAAGAACGCTATGCACGAGTCATTTCTTTCTGGAGCAGCGCGAAAGACGTTATTCAGGAAAAACTGATGGCTTCTCTTGATAATATGAACCCGATCTTCATGATGAGTGACTCCGGAGCACGTGGTAACGCATCCAACTTTACGCAATTAGCTGGTATGCGCGGACTTATGGCCAACCCGGCAGGACGCATTATCGAACTTCCGATCAAGTCTTCATTCCGTGAAGGTTTAACGGTACTGGAATACTTCATCTCTACTCACGGTGCCCGTAAAGGTCTTGCCGATACAGCACTGAAAACAGCTGACTCAGGTTACTTGACGCGTCGTTTGGTAGACGTTGCACAAGATGCGATCGTCCGTGAAAATGACTGTGGCACGGACCGCGGTTTACTGGTTGGAGCATTGATGGAAGGTTCCGAGGTCATCGAAGAACTGGAAGAGCGTATTGTAGGGCGCCACGCCAAGAAAACAATCCGCCATCCGGAAACAAAAGAGATTATTGTAGCGAAAAATGAATTGATTACACAGGACTTGACCCGCCTCATTGTTGAAGCAGGGATCAAAGAAGTGACAATCCGTTCTGCGTTTACATGTAATACGAAACACGGCGTCTGCAAGAAATGTTACGGTACGAACTTGGCAACTGGTGACGAAGTTGAAGTGGGCGAGGCAGTTGGGATTATTGCCGCTCAATCAATCGGGGAACCGGGAACTCAGCTTACGATGCGTACATTCCATACAGGCGGGGTTGCAGGAGACGATATTACACAAGGTCTTCCGCGTATCCAGGAAATCTTCGAATCGCGAAATCCGAAAGGGCAAGCAGTTATTTCTGAAATCACAGGTACGGTTACTGAAATTGACGAAATCCGCGAAGGCCAGAAAGAAATCACGATTCAAGGTGAAGTCGAAACACGTAAATACCTCGCGCCTTATAACGCTCGCCTGAAAGTTCAGGAGAATGATGTAATCGTCCGCGGACAAGTATTGACGGATGGTTCGATCGATCCGAAACAATTACTGCAAGTTAAAGATGTTCAAGCTGTTCAAGTGTATTTATTGAAGGAAGTTCAGAAAGTTTACCGTATGCAGGGTGTTGAAATCGGTGATAAGCACGTGGAAGTCATGGTTCGCCAGATGTTCCGTAAAGTTCGTGTCATTGAAGCCGGCGATACAGAATTGCTGCCAGGTTCACTGCTTGATATCCATCAATTCACAGAGGCGAACGTGAAAGCGGTTCTCGAAGGCAATCTGCCGGCAACAAGCCGTCCGGTTATCCTGGGGATCACAAAAGCTTCACTTGAAACAGAATCATTCCTGTCAGCCGCATCCTTCCAGGAAACAACGCGCGTCTTAACGGATGCCGCGATTAAAGGGAAGCGTGATGAATTGCTTGGCTTGAAAGAGAACGTTATTATCGGGAAGCTCGTTCCGGCTGGTACTGGAATGCAGCGTTACCGTCAGATTAAAATTGCTCAAAGCGAGAAAAAAGCGACTGAAGAGATCGTCGGTTCTGAATCGTAATTCAGCTTCTATGGTTTCGGGGAGTACCAATAACTCCCCGAAATTTTTTATGAATCTAGTTGACATGAAATTCATAGGGTGATATTATGTTGAAGGTTGATGGTTAGCGGCCTTTTAATTTATCGGGTTGAAAATGCCTTGATGAATAAGAGGAATCGCGAATTATCTTCGGTACTAAGCAACAGTAATAGCGTATAAAGTGGCATTGTCCAAGAATATATAAGTGGAACGATTGATTGACCCATCAGATCGTCCGGACATCTAGATTAAGGTCAAGTCAACCGGATTCACCCAAGAACAAAGCTTGGCTAGGCAGATGAATCCAACTTCTGCAGCTGCTGAAGCAATTACTGGATACCAGTTTTTGTGTAGAAAACACAAAGACTTTGTTTTTTACCTAAAAATGAACCACCTGGATATGTGGTATTAGAACACCCTTTTGAGAGGAGGAAAAAATCGATGCCTACAATTAACCAATTAGTTAACAACCCTCGTAAACCAAAAAGCACTAAATCAGACTCACCAGCGTTGGGCAAAGGATATAACAGCTTCAAAAAGTCTCAGACTAACGTAAGCTCGCCTCAGAAACGTGGAGTTTGTACTCGTGTTGGTACGATGACACCGAAAAAACCTAACTCCGCATTACGTAAATATGCGCGTGTTCGGTTGACAAACCAACTTGAGGTCAACGCATACATCGGCGGTGAAGGCCACAACCTTCAAGAGCACAGTGTAGTTCTTCTTCGCGGCGGACGCGTAAAAGATTTACCAGGTGTACGCTACCACATCGTTCGTGGAGCACTTGATACAGCTGGAGTAAACGGCCGTATGCAAGGACGTTCTAAATACGGAACTAAACGCCCTAAAGAAAAAAAATAATCAATTAAATTAACGAATAACTTCGTTGAAAGGAGGAACATACATGCCTCGTAAAGGTCCTGTAGCAAAACGTGATGTGTTGCCAGATCCGATTTATAGTTCGAAATTGGTGACACGCTTAATTAATAAAATGATGGTTGACGGAAAAAGAGGTACTTCACAAAAAATCCTATACGGAGCGTTCGAACTAGTTAAAGAACGCAGCGGTAAGGATCCGATTGAAGTATACGAACAAGCTTTGGCTAACGTTATGCCAGTTCTTGAAGTTCGCGCACGACGTGTTGGTGGAGCTAACTATCAGGTGCCGGTTGAAGTTCGTCCTGAGCGCCGTACGACTCTAGGCCTTCGCTACCTTGTAAACTATTCGCGTCTTCGTGGAGAGAAAACAATGGAAGAGCGTTTGGCTAACGAAATCATGGATGCTGCCAATAACACTGGTGCATCTGTTAAGAAACGCGAAGATATCCACAAAATGGCAGAAGCGAACAAAGCATTCGCTCACTACCGCTGGTAATTTCTTAAGAGATTTTAAAATCTTAATCCGAGACGGAAGGAGAAGAACATTATGGCAAGAGAGTTCTCCTTAGACAAAACACGTAATATCGGGATCATGGCACACATTGATGCCGGTAAAACGACTACTACGGAGCGTATTCTATACTACACAGGCCGAATCCATAAAATCGGCGAAACGCATGAAGGTGCTTCTCAAATGGACTGGATGGAGCAGGAGCAGGAGCGTGGAATTACAATCACATCTGCTGCAACAACAGCTTCATGGAAAGAACACCGCGTCAACATCATCGATACTCCAGGGCACGTAGACTTCACAGTTGAAGTTGAACGTTCACTGCGCGTACTTGATGGTGCAGTTACAGTTCTTGATGCTCAATCAGGTGTTGAGCCGCAAACTGAAACTGTATGGCGTCAAGCAACAACATACGGGGTACCACGTATCGTGTTCATCAACAAGATGGACAAAATCGGTGCTGATTTCCTTTACTCGGTAGGCACTTTGCATGATCGCCTTCAAGCGAATGCACACCCGATCCAATTGCCGATCGGTGCAGAAGACCAGTTCAATGGAATCATTGACCTTGTTGAAATGAATGCCCGCTTCTACGCGAACGACCTTGGAACTGAAATCACTGATGGGGAAATTCCTGAAGACTACAGAGAGCTTGCTGAAGAATGGCGCACGAAATTAGTGGAAGCTGTTGCTGAGCTTGATGAAGATCTGATGGAAAAATACCTTGGCGGCGAAGAAATTACTGAAGCTGAACTTAAAGCTGCAATCCGTAAAGGAACGCTTGACGTTGAGTTCTATCCAGTAGTTTGCGGAACTGCATTCAAAAACAAAGGTGTTCAATTGATGCTTGATGCAGTAATTGATTACCTGCCATCACCACTTGATGTACCTCCGATGACGGGTGTTCTTCCGGATTCTGATGAGGAAGTATTGCGTAAGCCTGACGAAAACGAGCCGTTCTCGGCATTGGCGTTTAAAGTAATGACAGATCCTTACGTTGGGAAATTAACTTTCTTCCGCGTATACTCTGGAATGCTTAAATCAGGTTCTTACGTACAAAACTCTTCTAAAGGTAAACGTGAACGCGTAGGACGTATCCTGCAAATGCACGCTAACTCCCGTGAAGAGATCGCTGAAGTATACTGCGGAGACATCGCTGCTGCAATCGGACTTAAAGATACATCTACGGGTGACACTTTAAGTGACGAAAAGCATCAGGTAATCCTTGAGCGTATGGTATTCCCAGAACCGGTTATTTCCCTTTCTGTGGAACCGAAATCAAAAGCGGACCAAGACAAAATGGGTCAAGCCCTTGCTAAATTGCAAGAAGAAGATCCGACTTTCCGCGCACACACTGACCAGGAAACTGGCCAGACGATCATCGCGGGTATGGGTGAACTTCACCTTGATATCCTGGTTGACCGTATGAGACGTGAATTCAACGTAGAAGCTAACGTAGGAGCGCCTCAGGTATCTTACCGTGAGACATTCCGTGATACTGCTAAAGTTGAAGGTAAGTTCGTACGCCAATCTGGTGGTCGTGGACAATTCGGACACGTTTGGATCGAATTCGCTCCAAACGAAGAAGGAGCAGGTTTTGAGTTTGAAAATGCTATCGTTGGTGGTGTTGTTCCACGTGAATACATCCCAGCTGTTGAAGCGGGTCTTCGTGACTCACTAGACAACGGTGTTATCGCCGGATATCCTTTGATCGACATCAAAGCCAAATTGTTCGACGGATCTTATCATGATGTTGACTCCAACGAAATGGCATTTAAAGTTGCTGCATCCATGGCACTTAAAAACGCTATCTCTAAAGTTAACCCGGTTCTCCTTGAGCCAATCATGAAAGTTGAAGTCGTTATCCCTGAGGAATACCTTGGAGATATCATGGGTGACATCACGTCACGCCGTGGACGCGTAGAAGGTATGGACGCTCGCGGAAACGCGCAAGTTGTCCGTGCTATGGTTCCACTTGCAGAAATGTTCGGTTATGCGACTTCATTGCGTTCTAACACGCAAGGCCGTGGTGTGTTCTCAATGCACTTCGATCACTATGAAGAAGTTCCGAAATCAATTTCTGAAGGCATCATCAAAAAAAATAAAGGCGAATAATTGAATTTCGCTCTTTAATGAAGTATAAATAATTTGTATGCCTGGAATAATAGGGCCCTATTATTCCGGCACATCAAATTAAAAAATTAACTTAAATTATGAGGAGGATTTTTCTAATGGGTAAAGCTAAATTTGACCGCTCTAAAACACACGCAAACATCGGTACAATTGGTCACGTTGACCATGGTAAAACAACTTTGACTGCAGCAATCGCTACAGTACTTGCAAAACAATCAGGCGGGGAAGCTCGTTCTTACGCTCAAATCGATAACGCACCTGAAGAAAAAGAGCGTGGTATCACAATCAACACTTCTCACGTTGAATACGAAACTGCAACTCGTCACTACGCGCACGTTGACTGCCCAGGACACGCTGACTATGTTAAAAACATGATCACTGGTGCTGCTCAAATGGACGGCGGAATCTTGGTAGTATCTGCTGCTGACGGCCCAATGCCACAAACTCGTGAGCACATCCTTCTTTCACGTCAAGTAGGTGTTCCTTACCTTGTAGTATTCATGAACAAATGTGACATGGTAGACGACGAAGAGCTTCTTGAACTAGTTGAAATGGAAGTTCGCGATCTTCTATCTGAATATGACTTCCCTGGCGATGACATCCCAGTCATCAAAGGTTCTGCTCTTAAAGCTCTTGAAGGCGAAGCAGAATGGGAAGAAAAAATTGTTGAATTGATGAACGCTGTTGATGAGTACATCCCAACACCACCACGCGATACTGAAAAACCATTCATGATGCCTGTTGAGGACGTATTCTCAATCACTGGCCGTGGTACAGTAGCAACTGGACGCGTTGAGCGTGGACAAATCAAAGTCGGCGACACTGTAGATATCATTGGTCTTACTGAAGAGCCAAAACCTACAACTGTTACTGGAGTAGAAATGTTCCGTAAATTGCTTGACTATGCTGAAGCTGGCGACAACATCGGTGCTCTTCTTCGCGGGATCTCTCGTGACGACGTGCAACGTGGACAAGTATTGGCTAAACCAGGCACAATCACTCCACACACGACTTTCAAAGCTGAAGTTTATGTTCTTTCAAAAGAAGAGGGTGGACGTCACACTCCATTCTTCACAAACTACCGTCCGCAGTTCTACTTCCGTACAACTGACGTAACTGGTGTTTGTAACCTACCTGAAGGCGTAGAAATGGTTATGCCTGGCGACAACATCGAAATGAATGTTGAGCTTATCTCACCAATCGCTCTTGAAGAAGGAACTAAGTTCTCTATCCGTGAGGGTGGACGTACTGTAGGCGCTGGAGTAGTAGCTACTATCCAGAAATAAGTTCTGCAAATTCTTTCAAATCCCCTGTCTCTTAATTGAGGCAGGGGATTTTTTATTTTGTTTAGGAGCTTCATTCGGCAGGGAATGAATGATAGAGACAAGCTGCCTGAGTTCGCAGGACCATGAAAAGTTAGAGCCGGCAAATGCCTGCTCGATAAATAAAGAGATGAAATACGCCTGGTTTGACAAGCTGTTGCCAATTTGGTATTTTTATATTTGTGCTTTAACGCTTTAGCAAACTAAAGGGGTTTTATTTATGAATGCAGTTATTCTGGCCGTATTGGTCATGTTAATACTTAGTTTATTGAGAGTGAATGTTGTCTTCGCCCTGTTGATCGGTGCGCTTGCAGGTGGAGTAGCCGGAGGGCTTTCGTTTGCGGATACGATTGCCGCTTTTACAGGTGGCCTCGGAGAAGGTGCGACCATCGCACTGAGCTATGCCATGCTCGGTGGATTCGCGGTGGCGATCTCCCGGACAGGAATACCGGAGCTGCTGGTGCAAGGGGTATTGAAGATTGTCAATAAAGATGGAAAAAACAGCCGGGAAGGCTTGGCGAAAGCTTTAATCATTCTTGCGCTGCTGACGATGGCGATTCTTTCGCAAAATGCGATTCCGATTCACATCGCGTTCATCCCACTGCTTATTCCGCCGATCATTCATATCCTGAATGAATTGCAGATAGACCGACGGTTGATTGCTTCGGTGCTGACATTTGGTCTGACAGCACCCTATATATTATTGCCGTATGGCTTTGGCTTGATTTTTCATGAAATTTTGGCGAAGCAGATGGCGCTTGCGGGATTACCGATTGATATGGCGGATATCCCGAAAGCGATGGCATTGCCGGTTGCAGGATTGGCCATTGGGCTGATCATTGCCATATTCTTTTCCTACCGGAAACCGCGTGAATATAATGAGGTTTCTTCTATAGAAGAAACTCAAAAAAAGAAAGCTTCCCTTAAAGATATCATCGTTACAGTCATCGCCCTTATAGCTGCATTAATTGCGCAGATTGAAACAGATACGATGATCATCGGTGCACTTGCCGGAATCCTGGTGCTGTATGTATTCGGTGCGATGAAGTGGCGCGAAGCGGACGACGTGCTGACGGAAGGGATGCGCATGATGGCTTTCATCGGGTTCGTCATGATTACGGCCAACGGTTTTGCCGCTGTCATTACGGCGACTGGAGCTGTGGAGCCGCTCGTGAGCAGCGTATCGGACTTGTTTGCTGGCAACCGTGGCATTGCAGCTCTGATGATGCTTATTGTCGGATTGGTGGTGACGATGGGCATCGGTTCATCGTTTGCGACAATTCCGATCATTGCAGCCATCTTCGTGCCGCTTGCAATGGAGTTCGGTTTCTCGCCGGTAGCGATCATCGCATTGATCGGTACAGCAGGCGCACTCGGTGATGCGGGATCGCCGGCATCGGACTCGACGCTCGGACCGACAGCGGGTCTGAATGTGGACGGCCAGCACAATCACATATGGGATACGGTCGTCCCTACGTTCATCCACTACAACATTCCGCTCGTCATTTTCGGCTGGATGACCGTGATGCTTCTCGGCTGATAAAAAAGTTTTCAAATTAACAGCTGATGTGTTGTATCTTCAAGAAATCCTGTTATACTAATAAAAGCGAATTAGAAAGAATTTCGTGGAAACACTTGCGAAGTTCTTTTTTATTTTGTATAATGGTGAATGTTGGTCTTTGACTGCGATGAAGCGAGAGGTTACCGATACACCCGGCCGCTTTGCCATGGCGAGTGATTGGAAAATTTTCGTGGAGAATGTCTATCAAAAATAGGCGAAAAGGAGGGAAAATAATGGCAAAACAAAAGATTCGTATCCGTTTAAAAGCATATGATCACAGAATTCTGGATCAGTCTGCAGAGAAAATCGTGGAAACTGCAAAACGTTCAGGTGCAAGTGTTTCGGGACCAATCCCGTTGCCGACTGAAAAGTCTGTATACACGATCCTGCGTTCAGTCCACATTTACAAAGATTCTCGTGAGCAATTTGAAATGCGCACACATAAACGTCTGATCGATATCGTCAATCCTACACCACAAACTGTAGATGCATTGATGAAATTGGATTTACCATCCGGCGTTGACATTGAAATTAAACTTTAATCGGCAACGAAATAGAAAAAACAAAAATTTGCAGGAGGTGTGACAAATGACCAAAGGAATCTTAGGTAGAAAAATCGGTATGACGCAAGTTTTTGCTGAGAACGGTGATTTAATCCCTGTAACTGTAATTGAAGCTGCTCCAAACGTAGTGCTTCAAAAGAAAACAGTTGAGGTTGACGGCTATGAAGCAGTCCAACTAGGTTTTGAAGACAAGCGCGAGAAGCTTGCCAACAAACCTTCTAAAGGACACGTCGCAAAAGCTAACACTGCTCCTAAGCGCTTCATTCGCGAACTTCGCAATGTAAACTTAGCTGATTACGAGATTGGTCAGGAAGTCAAAGTTGATGTATTCGCAGAAGGCGATGTAGTAGATGTTACAGGAACAACGAAAGGTAAAGGTTTCCAGGGTGTTATTAAACGCCACGGACAATCACGCGGACCAATGAGTCACGGTTCACGCTACCACCGTCGTCCTGGTTCAATGGGTCCGGTTGCTCCTAACCGTGTATTCAAACAGAAGAAATTACCTGGTCAAATGGGTGGCACGACAATTACGATTCAAAACCTTCACATCGTGAAAGTTGACGTTGAACGTAACTTGCTTCTTATTAAAGGTAATGTTCCTGGATCTCGTAAAGCATTGATTCGCGTTAAATCAGCAATCAAAGCTAAATAATCATTTTTTGAAGAAAGGAGGAAACAGGAATGCCTAAAGTAACAGTATTAAACCAAACAGGTTCACAGGTTGGCGATATCGAGCTGAACGATTACGTTTTCGGTATCGAACCAAATGAAGCCGTACTATTTGAAGCTGTGATTGCACAACGTGCTTCACTTCGTCAAGGTAACCATAAAGTTAAAAACCGTTCTGAAGTAGCCGGTGGCGGTAAAAAGCCATGGCGTCAAAAAGGGACTGGACGTGCCCGTCAAGGTTCGATCCGTTCACCACAATGGCGCGGCGGTGGTATCGTCTTCGGACCAACACCACGCAGCTACAGCTATAAATTGCCTAAGAAAGTACGCCGTCTTGCAATGCGTTCAGCTTTGTCTTCGACAGTAGTGAACGAAAACTTGATGGTACTTGAAGGGCTAACTTTCGATGCACCAAAAACAAAGTCTTTCTTGCAATTGCAAAATGACCTTTCATTGGGCAAAAAAGTATTGTTCGTAACAGAGGATGTTAACGAAAACTTAGCATTGTCTGCACGCAACATCCAAGGCATGACAGTAATCACTGCAACTGGCATCAATGTTCTTGATCTTCTTGGACATGATAAAGTTGTAATGACAAAAGCTGCAGTCGAAAAAATTGAGGAGGTGCTTAGTTAATGGAAGCACGTGATGTATTAAAACGTCCGGTCATTACTGAGCGATCTTCTGAAGTAATGGCAGATAAGAAGTACACTTTTGAAGTGGACACTCGCGCAAACAAAACACAAGTAAAACAAGCGGTTGAAGAAATCTTCGGCGTGAAAGTTGAAAAAGTCAACATCATGAACTACAAAGGTAAATTCAAGCGTATGGGTAAACATGCAGGATACACAAACAAACGCCGTAAAGCGATTGTTAAATTGACTGCTGAATCTAAAGACATTGAATTGTTC
Source organism: Planococcus beigongshangi (assembly GCF_016820495.1). GTDB lineage: Bacteria > Bacillota > Bacilli > Bacillales_A > Planococcaceae > Planococcus > Planococcus beigongshangi. The sequence continues at coordinate 35,572 of NZ_JADHDU010000011.1, forward strand.
GAGATTTAATTTCCTTAAGTTCTGATAAGGACTAATCAAAGAAGGAGGGAAACAACGTGGGGATTAGAAAATACAAACCTACCACTAACGGTCGTCGTAACATGACAACGTCTGATTTCGCTGAAATCACTACGAACAAGCCTGAAAAATCGCTTTTAGCACCAGTTAAGCGTAAAGGCGGCCGTAACAACCAAGGTAAAATTACTGTACGCCATCACGGTGGTGGACATAAACGCCAATACCGTATCATCGATTTCAAACGTAACAAAGATGGCATTCCAGGGCGCGTTGCTACGATCGAATACGATCCGAACCGTTCTGCAAACATCGCATTGATCCACTATGCGGATGGAGAAAAACGTTACATCCTTGCTCCTAAAGGAGTAGGCGTTGGAACTCAAATCATGTCAGGTGAAACTGCCGACATCAAACCAGGTAACGCTTTGCCGTTGTCTAACATCCCGATGGGCTCTACAATCCATAACATTGAAATGAAGCCAGGCGCAGGCGGACAATTGGTTCGTTCAGCTGGTACTTCAGCTCAGGTTCTTGGTAAAGAAGGTAAATACGTAACAGTTCGTCTGCAATCAGGTGAAGTTCGTATGATCCTTGCTACTTGCCGCGCTACAATCGGTGCAGTAGGAAACGAACAGCATGAACTGATCAACATCGGTAAAGCTGGACGTAACCGCTGGAAGGGTAACCGCCCAACTGTCCGCGGATCTGTTATGAACCCGAACGACCACCCGCACGGTGGTGGTGAAGGCCGTACGCCAATCGGACGTAAATCTCCAATGTCTCCATGGGGCAAACCGACTCTTGGATACAAAACTCGTAAGAAAACGAACAAATCCGATAAATTTATCGTACGTCGTCGTAAAAAATAATTTGATTTCGCTGCGGTTCGAGATAAGAACCGTGGTGCAATCACGAAGGGAGGATCCCAAATGGGCCGCAGCTTGAAAAAAGGACCTTTTGCAGATGATCATCTTTTGAAAAAAGTTGACGCACAGAAGGACTCTGAGAAAAAACAAGTGATCAAAACTTGGTCTCGCCGTTCTACAATTTTCCCGACATTCATCGGACAAACAATCGCAGTATACGATGGTCACAAACACATTCCTGTTTATGTGACTGAAGACATGGTCGGCCATAAACTAGGTGAATTTGCGCCAACACGCAAATACGCTAGTCATGGTGCAGATGATAAGAAAACAAGACGTTAATTGAGAGGAGGATTTCCCCATGCAAGCAAAAGCTGTCGCTAGAACAGTACGTATTGCTCCTCGTAAAGTCCGTTTAGTAGTAGATTTAATCCGAGGCAAGCAAATTGGCGAAGCCGTTGCGATTTTGAACCACACTCCGAAAGCAGCATCTATTGTTGTTGAGAAGTTATTGAAATCTGCAGCTGCTAATGCTGAACACAACTACGAAATGGATCTGAACAACTTGGTTGTCAGTGAAGTATTCGTTGACGAAGGTCCAACATTGAAACGTTTCCGTCCAAGAGCAATGGGACGCGCAAGCGCAATTAATAAACGTACAAGCCACATCACATTAGTGGTATCTGAGAAGAAGGAGGGATAATTCGTGGGACAAAAAATACATCCAATAGGTATGCGTATCGGAATCATTCGTGACTGGGAGTCCAAATGGTACGCTGAAAAAGACTATGCGACACTTCTTCACGAAGATATTAAAATCCGTGAATACATCGAAGCACGTTTGAAAGAAGCTTCAGTTTCTAAAATTGAAATTGAGCGCGCTGCAAACCGTGTGAACGTAACAATTCATACTGCAAAACCAGGAATGGTAATCGGTAAAGGTGGATCTGAAGTAGAAGTACTTCGCAAACAGCTTAACTCTATGACTGGCAAACGCGTACACATCAACATCATAGAAATTAAGAGAGCTGACCTTGATGCGAGACTAGTTGCTGAAAGTGTTGCACGTCAATTGGAAAACCGTGTGTCTTTCCGTCGTGCACAAAAACAGGCAATCCAGCGCACTATGCGTTCTGGCGCTAAAGGGATCAAAACTCAAGTATCTGGACGTCTAGGCGGCGCTGACATTGCGCGTGCTGAACACTACAGTGAAGGTACTGTTCCGCTCCATACGCTTCGTGCTGACATCGATTATGCACACGCTGAAGCTGACACAACTTACGGCAAACTTGGCGTAAAAGTATGGATCTACCGCGGTGAAGTCCTTCCAACTAAGAAGAAAACTGAGGAAGGAGGCAAATAATATGTTATTGCCTAAACGCGTTAAATATCGTCGTGAGCACCGAGGCAAGATGCGCGGGGAAGCTAAAGGCGGCAAAGAAATCGCATTCGGCGAATACGGTCTTCAAGCTCTGGAATCATCTTGGATCACTAACCGTCAAATCGAAGCTGCACGTATTGCAATGACACGTTACATGAAACGTGGCGGTAAAGTCTGGATTAAAATTTTCCCGCATAAACCATACACGAAAAAGCCTCTTGAGGTTCGTATGGGTTCTGGTAAAGGTTCACCTGAAGGCTGGGTAGCTGTAGTAAAAACTGGTAAAATAATGTTCGAACTTGCTGGAGTATCTGAAGAAGTGGCACGCGAAGCATTGCGCCTTGCATCTCACAAACTTCCGGTTAGAACCAAGTTCGTAAAACGTGAAGAAATTGGTGGTGAATCGAATGAAAGCTAATGAAATCCGTGACCTAACCACTGCTGAAATCGAACAAAAAGTGAAATCACTGAAAGAAGAGCTTTTCAACCTTCGCTTCCAATTGGCTACTGGTCAATTAGAAAATACGGCTCGCATCCGCGAAGTTCGCAAAGCGATCGCACGTATGAAAACTGTGATTCATGAAAGAGTACTCAGTGGAAACAACTGATAAATCGAGAGGAGGTTTGCTAGTATGACTGAGCGTAATCAACGCAAAGTATACACAGGCCGTGTTGTGTCTGACAAAATGGACAAAACCGTTACAGTAATGGTTGAAACTCAAAAGAAGCATGCATTTTACGGCAAACGTGTAAAATACTCGAAGAAATATAAAGCTCATGATGAGCAAAACGAAGCTAAAATTGGCGATATCGTTCGCATCATGGAAACTCGCCCGCTATCAGCTACTAAACGCTTCCGTTTGATAGAAGTAGTAGAAAAAGCGGTTATCATTTAATTTAAATAATTTCGGAACGTAAGAAATTCCGGAGGGAGGTTACCTAAGTGATCCAACAGGAAAGTCGTTTAAAAGTTGCAGACAACTCGGGTGCTCGTGAAGTACTAGCGATTAAAGTACTTGGTGGTTCTGGTCGTAAGACTGCAAACATCGGTGATGTTATCGTTTGTACCGTGAAAAAAGCAACACCAGGTGGCGTTGTTAAGAAGGGTGAAGTCGTTAAGGCTGTTATCGTTCGCACGAAAAGCGGGGCTCGTCGTAAAGACGGTACTTACATCAAATTTGATGAAAATGCATGCGTCATTATCCGTGACGATAAAGGTCCACGCGGAACTCGTATTTTCGGACCTGTTGCACGTGAATTACGTGACAACAACTTCATGAAAATCGTTTCACTTGCTCCTGAAGTTCTTTAATAAATCAATGTGCCATACCAAGGAGGTGCGACAGAATGCATGTTAAAAAAGGTGATAAAGTTAAGGTAATCTCAGGCAAAGACAAAGGCAAAACAGGCGTTGTCCTTACTGCTTTACCTAAAAAAGACCGTGTGGTTGTTGAAGGTATCAATATCATCAAGAAACACACAAAACCGAACCAGGCAAACCCGCAAGGCGGAATTGTCAGCCAGGAAGCAGCTATCCACGTTTCAAACGTAATGTTGCTTGATCCTAAATCAGGTGAGCCGACTCGCGTTGGATACAAGATTGAAGATGGCAAAAAAGTTCGTGTTGCAAAAAAATCCGGTGAAAAATTTAACAACTAAAACTCTTGAATGAAGGGAGGTACACACATGAACCGCCTAAAAGAAAAATATGTGAATGAAATCACTCCTGCTCTAGTGAGCAAGTTTGAATATAAATCAGTCATGCAAGCACCGAAAGTTGATAAAATCGTTATCAACATGGGTGTTGGCGAAGCAGTCCAAAACACTAAATCACTTGATTCAGCTGTTGAAGAATTGCAGACAATTTCTGGTCAAAAACCAGTAATCACTAAAGCTAAGAAATCTATCGCTGGCTTCCGTCTTCGTGAAGGTATGCCAATCGGTTGTAAAGTTACACTGCGCGGAGAGCGTATGTATGACTTCCTGGATAAATTGATTGCTATCTCACTTCCACGTGTACGTGACTTCCGTGGTGTCTCGACTAAATCATTCGACGGCCGCGGCAACTACACACTTGGTGTGAAAGAACAATTGATCTTCCCTGAAATCGATTATGACAAAGTAAACAAAGTACGCGGTATGGATATCGTAATTGTAACAACTGCGAACTCTGACGAAGAAGCTCGTGAGTTATTGACACAATTCGGAATGCCGTTCCAAAAGTAAACGTGAGGGAGGCGTAAACGTGGCTAAAAAATCTATGATTGCAAAACAAAAACGCACGCCAAAGTTTAAGGTACAAGAGTACACACGCTGTGAACGATGCGGACGACCGCATTCAGTACTGCGCAAATTCAAACTTTGCCGTATTTGTTTCCGTGAACTTGCATATGTGGGACAAATTCCTGGTGTCAAAAAAGCCAGCTGGTAATCCCCTAATTTGGGAAGGAGGTAAATGTAATGACAATGACTGATCCGATTGCAGATATGCTTACTCGCATTCGTAATGCGAATATGGTTCGTCACGAAAAATTAGAGCTTCCGGCTTCTAATGTGAAAAAAGACATCGCTGAAATTCTTAAGCGTGAAGGTTTCGTTCGTGACGTTGAATATGTAGAAGATGACAAGCAAGGCATGATTCGTATTTTCTTGAAATATGGATCAAACAACGAACGCGTTATTACTGGGTTGAAACGTATTTCAAAACCAGGACTTCGTGTTTACGCTAAAACTGACGAGGTGCCACGTGTACTAAACGGTCTAGGTATCGCTTTAGTATCGACATCACAAGGTGTAGTAACTGATAAAGAAGCCCGCGCGAAACAAATCGGCGGAGAAATATTAGCATACGTTTGGTAATAAACAACAAACGAATGGAGGTGCAACAGAATGTCACGTGTAGGTAAAAAACCAATCGAGGTACCAGCTGGCGTTACGATCACTATTGGCGACAATAATGAAGTAACGGTAAAAGGACCTAAAGGCGAGCTATCTCGCACATTTAACCAAGATATCACTATTTCTCAAGAAGAGAACGTGTTAACATTGACACGCCCTTCTGACTCTAAAGACCACCGCACAAACCACGGTACAAGCCGTGCGTTGTTAGCTAACATGGTTACTGGCGTTTCACAAGGATTCGAGCGTACGCTTGAATTAGTGGGTGTCGGATACCGTGCTCAGCTGCAAGGCAAGAAATTGGTTCTTAACGTAGGTTACTCTCACCCGGTTGAATTTACTCCGGCAGAGGGCGTTGAAGTCGAAGTCCAAGGAAACACTAAAGTTGTCGTAAAAGGCATCGATAAAGAACATGTTGGAGCTCTTGCTTCGAACATCCGCCAAGTGCGTCCGCCAGAGCCGTATAAAGGTAAAGGTATTCGCTACGAAGGTGAAGTTGTTCGCCGTAAAGAAGGTAAAACAGGTAAATAATGCTGCTTAGGCAGGCTGAAAGGAGTGACCTCAGTGATTACGAAACTCGATAAAAACGCATCACGTAAAAAACGTCACGCTCGCGTACGTTCTAAAATTACGGGTACAGCAGAACGTCCGCGTTTAAACGTATTCCGTTCGAACAAATACATTTATGCACAATTGATCGACGATATGAATGGTGTGACACTTGCAAGTGCATCTTCAATGGATAAAGATTTCTCCGGCGAAGCAACAGGCAACGTGGAAGCAGCAACTAAAGTCGGCGAAGCAATTGCGAAGAAAGCTACTGAAAAGGGCTTGAAATCGGTTGTTTTCGACCGCGGTGGTTATTTATATCATGGACGTGTTAAAGCTCTTGCAGATGCTGCACGTGAAAACGGTTTACAATTTTAAAAGAAGGAGGGACACATTTCATGCGTCGTATTGATCCAAACAAACTTGAACTTGAAGAGCGCGTAGTTACGATTAACCGCGTAGCGAAAGTTGTAAAAGGTGGACGTCGTTTCCGTTTCTCCGCATTAGTTGTTGTAGGCGACAAAAATGGTAATGTCGGATTTGGTACTGGTAAAGCACAAGAAGTTCCAGATGCAATCCGTAAAGCTATTGAAGATGCGAAGAAAAACTTGATTGAAGTACCTATGGTTAAAGGTACTACTCCACATCTAGTAACAGGACGTTTTGGCGCAGGCCAAATCCTTATCAAACCAGCTTCACCAGGTACTGGTGTAATCGCCGGTGGACCTGTTCGTGCGGTACTTGAATTAGCCGGAGTACAGGATATCTTGTCTAAATCTCTAGGTTCAAGCACACCAATCAACATGGTACGTGCTACTATTAACGGTTTGACTCAACTGAAAAGTGCTGAAGAAGTTGCAAAACTTCGTGGTAAATCAGTAGAAGAACTGTTAGGATAGGAGGGAAAATTACATGGCTACTAAACTTGAAGTTACCCTCACAAAATCTGTGATCGGTTCAAAACCGGCACAACGCAAAACTGTTCAGTCTCTAGGCTTACGTAAAATGCATCAGACAGTCGAGCATCAAGACAATGCTGCTATCCGCGGTATGCTTGATAAAGTCGCTCACTTAGTAACTATTAAAGAAGTTTAATCCCTGATTTCTATAGAAGGAGGTGCCAACTAAATGAAACTTCATGAATTAAAACCAGCAGAAGGTTCACGCAGCTCAAGAAAGCGCATCGGACGCGGTATCGGTTCAGGTACTGGTAAAACAGCAGGTAAAGGTCATAAAGGTCAAAACGCCCGTTCAGGCGGCGGTGTTCGTCCTGGATTCGAGGGTGGTCAAAACCCATTGTTCCGTCGTTTGCCAAAACGTGGATTCACTAACATCAACCGTAAAGATTACGCTATCGTGAACTTGGATGTATTGAACCGTTTCGATGAAGGCACAGAAATTACACCTGCATTGCTTATTGAATCAGGTGTCGTCAGCAACGAAAGATCTGGAATCAAAATCCTTGGTAATGGTAGCTTAGAAAAGAAATTGAATGTTAAAGCTCACAAATTCTCTGGATCAGCTAAAGAAGCGATTGAAGCTGCCGGTGGTCAAACAGAGGTGCTTTAATGTTTCAGACAATCTCAAATTTTATGCGCGTGACTGATATTCGAAATAAAATCATCTTTACTTTATTGATGCTCGTCATTTTCCGTATCGGAACTTTTGTTCCGGTGCCGAATGTCGATGCTTCAGTTTTACAGGCTGCCGATCAGGTTGGCCTGATTGGATTCTTAAATACTTTCGGTGGAGGCGCCCTTGCCAATTTCTCGATTTTGGCTATGGGAATCATGCCTTACATTACAGCATCAATCATTGTGCAATTATTGCAGATGGATGTTGTACCGAAATTTGCTGAGTGGGCGAAACAAGGGGAAGTCGGAAGACGGAAACTTGCACAATTCACTCGTTACTTCACAATCGTACTCGCTTTCATCCAGGCAATTGGTATGTCCTACGGGTTCAACCAAATGAATAACGGGATGTTGATCAAAGATGATTCAATTTCAACTTACATTGTAATTGCAATCGTTTTGACAGGTGGTACGGCGTTTCTACTGTGGCTGGGTGAGCAGATTACGGCAAAAGGTGTGGGGAACGGTATTTCGATTATCATCTTCGCAGGGATTGTCGCTGCAGTACCAGGTGCAATTAACCAATTATATGCACAGCAGATCCAAGGAGCTGGCGATCAGCTTCCGATCAATATCGCTATCATGGCGTTGCTTGCATTAGCAGTTGTTGCCATTACTGTATTGGTCATTTACGTTCAGCAAGCGCTGCGTAAAATTCCGATCCAGTATGCAAAACGTGTTGCTGGCCGTGGCCAGACAACGGCGGGTCAACAAACGCATTTACCTTTGAAAGTGAACGCGGCCGGAGTTATCCCGGTAATCTTTGCAGTAGCGTTTATGATCACGCCTCAAACCATTTCTTCTTTCTTTGGTTCCAATTCTTTTACGGATGCTATACAAAATACATTCGATTACACTAAGCCGGTCGGCATGATCATTTATGTCGGGTTGATTATTGCATTCACGTATTTCTACGCATTCATTCAGGTTAACCCTGAAAACGTATCGGACAATCTGAAGAAGCAGGGTGCATATATCCCGGGAATCCGGCCGGGTAAAAATACACAGGATTACTTAACAAGCGTGCTTTACCGATTGACATTTGTCGGAGCTATCTTCCTTGCGGTCATCTCGATTCTGCCGATTTTCTTCATCAATGTTGCCGGCTTGCCGCAATCAGCGCAAATCGGTGGTACGAGTCTTCTGATCGTAGTCGGGGTAGCACTTGAGACGATGAAACAATTGGAATCGCAACTTGTAAAACGTCATTACAAAGGCTTTATGAAATAAAAGATGTAGGGTAGGAACGTGAAAACGTTCCTTATCCGCTTGTCTGAGGGGGCACTCCGTATGAATATCGTATTAATGGGTTTGCCTGGCGCCGGTAAAGGTACACAGGCAGACAAAATTGTTGAGAAGTACGACATCCCTCATATTTCTACAGGTGATATGTTTCGCGCAGCTATCAAAGGCGGCACGGAACTGGGCTTGAAAGCAAAATCGTTCATGGATCAAGGTGCGTTGGTGCCTGATGAAGTGACTATCGGTATCGTCCGTGAGCGCCTTAGCAAACCGGATTGTGAAGATGGCTTTCTTTTAGACGGCTTTCCTAGAACAGTCCCTCAAGCTGAAGCTCTAGAATCTCTTCTTGCTGACATCGGCAAAAGAATCGAGCATGTCGTAAATATTAAAGTAGAAAAAGATGAATTGATTGCACGTTTGACTGGCCGCTGGATCTGTAAGGTTTGTGGAACTGCTTACCATACTGTGTTCAATCCACCGGAAGTTTCCGGTATTTGCAACAAAGATGGCGGAGAGCTCTATCAGCGTGAAGATGACAAGCCTGAAACTGTAACCAACCGTCTTGAAGTTAATATGAAACAAACTCAGCCGCTGCTTGACTTTTACGGAAGCAAAGGCGTGCTGGAAAATATAAATGGACAGCAGGACATTCAAAAAGTATTTGCTGACATTGATGCTCTTCTAAAGGGCGACCGAGGATAATCCCCGGCGCCGGGCGCAGTTAGTTGCCTCCATGCGGCTTTAAGGAGCACCGGAGATATGAATTTTCGAGAGCTGCAAAAGCTTGGTGCCTTATTATATGAAAGTCGATGCCGAATGCCCGCAGACACAAGTCTGAATCGTGCAATTCAGCATTGGAAATAGTATAATGGGTTTCGTGGAAGCATCTGTGTAACAGGTTTGGAACTCATCCTAAGCAGTCCGGGCGCTCGAGGATAAGTGAGGCTGTAGGGCTTAACCGGATCATCCCGACCTGCTGAATCGCGGGAAGCGGAACCTGGAAGATGTCTTTTATATGTCACTCACGCAATCCTGGTGAATGAATAGAAAACAATTATTCAATCAGCATTTACTGTTCGAAGATGAGGGCTGACTTGTATACAGAAGGGAGACTGGGTCGATGGCGAAAGACGATGTAATTGAAATCGAAGGAACAGTCGTTGAGACTTTGCCTAACGCGATGTTTAAAGTAGAATTGGAGAATGGCCATACGATTCTTGCGCATGTATCTGGCAAGATCCGCATGCACTTCATCCGCATTCTGCCGGGGGACAAAGTTACAGTTGAACTATCTCCTTACGATTTAACGCGCGGTCGTATCACATACCGTTTTAAATAATCTTTTGCACTCCGGACTACTAAGGAGGTTGGGTTAGATGAAAGTGAGACCATCTGTGAAACCGATCTGCGAAAAATGTAAAGTTATTCGCAGAAACGGAAAAGTCATGGTAATCTGTGAAAATCCGAAACACAAACAAAGACAAGGCTAATATTGAAGGAGGTGCATCGAACACATGGCACGTATTGCTGGTGTTGACATTCCGCGCGACAAACGCGTAGTTATTTCATTAACTTACATTTTCGGTGTTGGTAAAACAACTGCTCAGAAAGTTCTTTCTGCTGCTGGTATCTCTGAAGATACACGAGTTCGTGATCTTACAGAAGATGAGTTGAACAATATCCGTGAACAATTGGATCAATACAAAATCGAAGGTGACCTTCGCCGTGAAGTATCAATGAACATCAAACGCTTGATGGAAATTGCAAGCTTCCGGGGTATCCGCCACCGCCGTGGACTACCTGTACGCGGTCAGAATACGAAGAACAATGCGCGTACGCGTAAAGGTCCTCGTAAAACAGTTGCGAACAAGAAAAAATAATCAGTAAAGGAGGTTTCTTCTTAACATGGCACGTAAACAACAAACTCGTAAGCGTCGTGTGAAAAAGAATATCGAATCAGGTATTGCTCACATCCGCTCAACATTCAACAACACAATTGTTACGATTACAGATATGCAAGGTAACGCACTATCTTGGTCAAGCGCAGGTGCACTAGGATTTAGAGGATCACGTAAATCTACACCTTTCGCTGCTCAAATGGCTGCAGAAACCGCTGCAAAAACTTCGATTGAACACGGTTTGAAAACTTTGGAAGTTACAGTTAAAGGTCCTGGTTCAGGTCGTGAAGCTGCAATCCGTGCGCTTCAAGCTGCTGGACTAGAAGTTACAGCTATCAAAGATGTAACTCCAGTTCCTCATAACGGTTGCCGTCCGCCAAAACGCCGTCGCGTATAATCGTTAATCTGAATAGGATTTTTGAACATCACGACTTACTGAATGTGTTCTGAATCGTTGCGAAAGTCTGTGACTATCGAATTCTTGGTTTAACGAAATACACCGACGTTTTGAAGGAGGGTAAAATGAATGCTCGAAATAGAAAAACCAAAGATTGAAACGGTTGAGATCGATAGCAATGCCAAATTCGGCAAATTTGTTATCGAACCACTTGAGCGTGGATATGGAACCACTTTAGGAAACTCCTTACGTCGAATCTTACTTTCATCTTTACCAGGCGCTGCTGTTACTTCAATTCAAATAGATGGCGTGTTGCATGAATTCTCCACTGTCGAAGGTGTAGAAGAAGATGTGGCATCAATCATCTTGAATATTAAGAAACTGGCTCTGAAAATTTACTCTGACGAAGAAAAAGTCATTGAAATTGACGTAAAAGGTGATGGAACGGTTACGGCTGCAGATATTACTCACGATAGTGATGTAGAAATTCTGAATCCGGATCTATATATCGCAACAATCGCTAAAGGCGGCCACTTGCGCATGCGCATGTATGCTAACCGCGGCCGTGGATACGCTCGTGCAGATCAGAACAAACGTGAAGATCTTCCGATCGGCGTTATCCCGATTGACTCAATTTATACTCCAGTTTCACGCGTGAATTACCAGGTGGAAAATACTCGTGTGGGCCAGTTGGCACATTTCGATAAACTTTCACTCGATGTTTGGACAGATGGCAGCATTGGTCCAAAAGAGGCGATTGCGCTTGGAGCTAAAATCTTTACTGAGCATTTGAATATCTTCGTAGGATTGACGGATGAGGCACAAACTGCTGAAATCATGGTTGAAAAAGAAGAAGACCAAAAAGAGAAAGTCTTGGAGATGACTATCGAAGAGCTTGATCTTTCAGTCCGTTCTTACAACTGCTTAAAACGTGCGGGTATCAACACGGTACACGAACTGGCAAGCAAGTCGGAAGACGACATGATGAAAGTACGCAACCTTGGACGCAAATCACTTGAAGAAGTCAAAGTGAAGTTGGAAGATTTGGGCCTTGGCCTTCGTAAAGAAGACTGAGTTCCGAACTCGGATCCGAACTATTTTTAATAAAGGAGGGAAACTTCAATGAGAAAGCTTCAACGTACAAGTTCTCAACGTAAAGCACTATTACGTGACCTTACAACAGACCTAATCGTACACGAACGCATTCAAACGACTGAAGCTCGTGCGAAAGAAGTGCGCTCGACTGTAGAAAAAATGATTACACTTGGTAAACGTGGAGATCTTCACGCTCGCCGTAAAGCAGCAGCATGGATGCGCCGTGAGTTGGTAACAACTGCAGACGCTGAAGGCAACGAAACAACAACTTATGCATTGCAGAAATTGTTTGATGATGTTGCACCACGTTACGCTGACCGTCAAGGCGGATACACGCGCATCATGAAAATGGGGCCTCGTCGCGGAGATGGCGCACCAATCGTTATCATCGAATTAGTTTAATCTTCATCTGGAGAGGGTTCACGCCCTCTTCTTTTAGCATATTGATTTATACGACACATATGAAAAGCTGAGCGTTATGATGAGCGAGCCGAAAGGCGGCGTCTTGTCTAGCTCTACGCACCTCATTCAACCCCGGCTTAAGCAATCGGGGAGCCATAGAGACAGAAAAGCGCATTTCTCTGAATGAGGTGCGCGCTTTTTTTTATTCTTTTTACATTTTACATATGCTTATCTGAACGAGTAGAGTAGAGATGAGAAGAGCCAGAGGAGGTCAGCCTAGATGAATTTGGATATATTGTCATTTGAAAATGTGACATTCACATATGATACAGAAGACGGCACGGTCTTGCCGGCAGTGGCGAAAGTATCTTTTGCCATTCAGCCAGGCGAATGGGTGGCGCTTGTCGGCCACAACGGTTCGGGCAAATCGACCATTGCAAAATTAATGAACGGGCTGCTTTTTCCGCAAGAAGGATCAGTGAAAGTGATGGGTCATACCATGTCTGAAGAAACGTTATGGAATATCCGATCGCAAATGGGTATGGTATTTCAGAATCCTGACAACCAGTTTGTCGGAGCGACGGTACAGGATGATGTCGCTTTCGCTTTGGAGAATAACGGTGTGCCGCATGCAGAAATGGTGGAACGGGTGCATGAAGCTCTGCACCAGGTGAAGATGGCGGATTATAAAGATCATGAGCCCCATCATCTGTCGGGTGGTCAAAAGCAACGGGTGGCCATAGCAGGGGCACTCGCAATGCGGCCGAAATTGCTGATTTTGGATGAAGCCACTTCGATGCTGGATCCCCAGGGGCGTATGGAAGTGATCGAAACCATTCGGCGCTTGCGTGAATCGACCGGCCTTACAGTGATCTCCATTACACATGATCTGGAAGAAGCAGCTTTAGCAGGGCGTATGATTGTCATGAATGAAGGGCATAAGCATGTGGAAGGGGCCCCGAAAGATGTGTTTAAACGCGGCGATGAATTGACTGGAATGGGCCTCGATCTGCCTTTTGCGATGCGTATGACGCATTTATTGCAGGAGGCGGGGGTAGGTTTACAGGAAGAGCATATGACAGAAGATAAGTTGGTGGATGAACTGTGGAAATATTACTCGAAGGCGTAGGCTATAGTTACGCGGAGGATACACCATTTGAAAAGAGGGCATTAACGGACGTTGATCTTCATATTCCGTCAGGTTCCTATACCGCGATCATCGGTCATACAGGTTCCGGCAAGTCGACCATCCTGCAGCATTTGAACGCACTGCTGAAACCGACAGAGGGCGTCGTTACGATAGGCGACCGGAAAATCGAAGCGGGTGTTAAAGCAAAGGATTTACGCAAAATCCGGCGCCAGGTAGGCATTGTTTTCCAATTTCCCGAACAACAGCTTTTTGATGAAACCGTCTTAAAAGATATCATGTTCGGTCCGCTCAATTTCGGGGTGCCGGCAGAAGAAGCGGAACGGCGCGCGCGGGAACTGGTGGTTCAGTTGGGGCTGCCCGAAGATGTGCTGGAGAAATCACCTTTTGACCTGTCAGGTGGCCAAATGCGGCGTGTCGCAATTGCTGGTGTACTGGCAATGGAGCCGGAAGTGCTCGTGCTTGATGAACCGACAGCCGGTCTGGATCCAAGAGGACGTCAAGAAATAATGGATCTCTTCCATGAATTGCATTTGACGAAAAAGCTGACGACAATTTTAGTGACCCACAGTATGGAAGATGCGGCAAGATACGCCGACCGCGTTGCGATTATGCATAAAGGCCGATGCGTGGTGACAGGTGAACCGGCAGCCATCTTCTCAAATGAAGAGCAATTGGGCGATTATAGCCTGCAACCGCCGAGAAGCGTGCAGTTTCAGCGTGATTTCGAAAAACGTACGGGTTTATTGCTGGATAGTGTTTCACTCACTGAAGAAGCGCTGGCGAAGAATATTGCAGCAGCGCTTTCGAAAGGAAGTGACGACCGATGATGGAGAAAATGATATTCGGCCGTTTTATTCCGGGTGATTCCTTGGTTCACAGACTTGACCCACGGGCAAAGATCCTTTTTGTGTTCCTGTTCATCGGAATCGTGTTTGTGGCGAATAATGCCATCGGTTATGCTTTACTGCTCGGATTTACGCTATTGATCGTTTTCCTATCGAAAATCCGGCTTTATTTTTTGATAAACGGGTTGAAACCGATCTTTATTTTATTGATATTCACCTTTCTCCTGCATTTGTTTTTCACGAGGGAAGGGGATCTGTTATTCAGTTTCTGGATCATAGAAATCTATGAAGAAGGGTTGCGGCAAGGGATTTTCATCTCGATCCGATTTTTGGTGCTGGTCTTCATGACGAGTATCCTGACATTGACGACATCGCCGATTTCCATTACGGACGGGATAGAAATTTTGCTGGGGCCATTCAAAAAGATCAAATTGCCTGTGCATGAGCTGGCATTGATGATGTCGATTTCACTGCGTTTCATCCCGACATTGATGGATGAAACCGGGAAAATCATCAAAGCGCAAATGGCGCGTGGCTCCGATATCGGTTCGGGTCCGATGAAAGAACGCATCAAAGCAGTGGTTCCTTTGCTGATCCCGTTATTCGTCAGCGCCTTTAAACGCGCAGAGGATTTGGCGACAGCGATGGAAGTGCGCGGATACCGCGGCGGTGAAGGCAGAACCCGTTTCCGTCAGCTGGATTGGCGATTGGCGGATACGCTCAGCTTTGTCTTATTGGCAGGACTCACTGCCGTATTATGGTATTTCCGCACATAAGGAGAGAAATTATGAAACGAATGAAAGCGACGATTGCCTATGATGGTTCGGGTTTCGCCGGCTATCAGATACAGCCCGACTCGCGTACTGTACAAATTGAATTGCTGAAAGTATTGAAGAGGATCCATAAAGGGCAGGATGTTCAAGTGGTGGCGAGCGGCCGGACAGATGCCAAAGTGCATGCGACCGGCCAGGTCATCCATTTTGATACGGCATTCACGATTGCTCCCGCGGGCTGGCTGAAGGCATTGAATGTGCTGCTGCCGGAAGATATCCGGGTGCTCGCGATTGAAGAGGCCTTGCCGGGATTTCATGCGCGTTACCATACTACCGGTAAAACATACCGCTATAAATGGGATCGCAGTCCGATCATCAGTCCGTTCACCCGCAACTATCTGGTGCACTTGAAACAGCGTCCTGATATAGAAGCGATGAGAGAAGCGGCAAAAGCGATTTTGGGCACACATGATTTTTCCTCTTTTTGTGCAGCCAATACAGGAGTGGTCGATAAAGTGCGGACGGTTCGCCGGCTGGATTTTGAAGAACACGGGGAAGAACTGCATATGATCATCGAAGGTTCGGGTTTCCTCTATAATATGGTGCGCATCATTGCGGGCACATTGATGGAGGTCGGAACCGGCCGGCTGCAGCCTGAAGCGCTGAAGGAAATCATCCGTTCAGGAGACCGGGGAGCGGCAGGGAAAACGGCAGCTCCCCATGGTTTATACCTGGAAAAGGTGGAGTACGGGGACTGAAGCAACCAATCCAGGTGTTTTTAGAAAAACACTTGACTTTTTGGCGCTGGCGTTATAACATGATGTATGGTATTTTCATTACCCCCACGATATGCCCCGGAAGGTTATTTGTGTTAAGGGATAACGAAAAAACGGAACAGCGGAACACTGTATTTTTAAATTTTAAACGAGACGATTTATTAGGAGGACAATATACATGCGTACAACATTCATGGCTAAAGGTCACGAAGTAGAGCGTAAATGGTTGGTTGTCGATGCAGAAGGGCAAACTCTTGGACGTTTAGCTTCTGAAGTCGCTTCAATCCTACGCGGTAAATACAAACCAACATTCACACCAAACGTTGACACAGGTGACCACGTGATCATCATCAACGCTGACAAGATCCATCTTACAGGTAACAAATTGGCTGATAAGATCTACTATCGCCACACACAATTCACTGGTGGCTTGAAACAGCGCACAGCAGGCGAAATGCGTGATAAATACCCAACTAAAATGCTTGAATTGGCTATCAAAGGGATGCTTCCTAAGAACTCTCTTGGACGCCAGACTTTCAAGAAACTTCATGTCTATGCAGGACCAGAACATAACCACCAAGCACAACAACCGGAAGTTTACGAACTACGCGGTTAATAACCAGTAAATTAGAGGAGGATACACCTTTGGCACAAGTTCAATATTTAGGTACAGGTCGTCGTAAAAACTCAACTGCCCGCGTACGTTTAGTACCAGGTGACGGCACAATTACAATTAACAACCGTGACGTATCGGATTACGTTCCATACGAAACTCTTGAGCAAATCATCAAGCAGCCACTAGTAGCTACTGAAACTCTTGGAAGCTATGATGTTCTTGTAAACGTAAGAGGCGGAGGCTTCACAGGTCAAGCTGGAGCAGTACGCCACGGAATCGCTCGCGCTCTACTAACTGTAGACCCTGCTTTCCGTCCAGCACTTAAATCTGCTGGATTGCTAACTCGTGACCCACGTATGAAAGAACGTAAGAAACCAGGTTTGCGTTCAGCTCGTCGTGCACCACAGTTCTCAAAACGTTAATATTCCTGAAACCCCTTTTCTCTTCGGAGAAGAGGGGTTTTATTTGTTTTTGTGATGCAATTACTGAACGGCTGGTTTTGCTTTTCTTCTATAAGAAGACAGAATTGATTTAAAATGATTAACGCTATGTTATACTTTACGGTGAGCAAAAGTGATAAGGAGTGTATTTATATGATGACTGAAGTACAAGTTCGCGAATTACTCGGAGAGCTTCAAGATCCGTTTTTACATAGATCGTTGACAGAGACTGATGGGATTACTTCTGTAAGGATCAAAGAAGAAAAAAGCCATGTCAGTGTTAAATTGGCGATCGCTAAGGTGAACACCCCTGAACAGATGCAATTGCAGATGAAAGTGGTTGAAATTTTAAAAGGAGCGGGCGCAGATTCAGTCGGCATCCGTTTTGAAGAGCTGGCTCCGGAAGCGATGGCTAAATTCCGCGGCACAGCCAATGAATCCGAAGCCCAGGATCTTTTATCTCCACTTAATAAAGTGGAATTCATCTCGATTGCCAGCGGTAAAGGCGGCGTCGGTAAATCCACGGTTTCCGTAAACCTGGCGATCGCCCTTGCACGCCTTGGCAAAAAAGTCGGTTTGATTGATGCGGATATTTACGGTTTCAGTGTTCCTGATATGATGGGGATTGAAAAAACGCCGGTTGTGCGCGGCGATACGATCATCCCGGTTGAGCGTTTTGGCGTCAAAGTCATTTCGATGGGCTTCTTCGTTGAAGAGAACATGCCAGTCGTCTGGCGCGGACCGATGCTTGGTAAAGTCCTCGATCAATTCTTCCGTGATGTGGAATGGGGCGATCTGGATTACCTTCTATTGGACTTGCCTCCGGGCACGGGAGATGTGGCACTTGATATTCATCAGATGCTGCCGGCTTCCAAAGAGATCGTCGTTACGACTCCTCACCCGACAGCAGCATTTGTAGCGGCGAGAGCGGGAGCGATGGCGCTGCAGACAGATCACGAGGTTTTGGGAGTTATCGAGAATATGTCGTGGTTTGAAAGCAAAGAAACAGGCAAGAAAGAGTATCTATTCGGCCAGGGCGGCGGACCAAAACTTGCAGAAGAACTGCAAGTGCCGCTGCTCGGACAGATTCCTCTGGGCCAGCCTGATTGGAACGAAGCTGATTTTGCACCTTCTGTTTATTTGGAAGATCATCCGACAGGCAAGCTTTATGGGGAGATCGCTGAAGGCATTCTTAAGCAATTTGCAGCTAAACGTCAATAATCGGAATCCGGGACCTCTCGCAGGTTCCGGATTTTTTATGGGAAGTATTCTAAAAGGTCTATTGGTAGGGAAGAGTTATTAATTCAGCTGATTTTCATGTGTAAGTACTGTATGTTATGTCGGAAAGGCTGTCAGAGTCTATCCGGAATTGGTGATTACGGCGTTAATTGTGCCTAAAGTCTGAACGGATGCCGTGACTTCAAGGTTTGTTCACATCTGTTTGATATCGCGAATGGATTTTTGCCTTTGTGATTGGTACAATCTTAAAAGAAGTTCAAATAACGGAGGCATTAATGTGACAATACGAAATTGGGTAAAATTCTTTATAAATGCAATGCTTATCGGTGGAGGGGTAACCGGTATACTCGGTATATTCATACGCTGGAATGACGTTTTCGCAACACCGTTTGCGAATGGCGATTGGGGCGAATTAATTGCTGGCTTCGTTTGGATGATAGTAGTCGGGATGACAATGAGCTTAATCGCTCAGATGGGCTTTTTTGCGTATCTGACCATCCATCAATTCGGGATCAATATTTTCAGAACGCTGACGCTATGGAATTGGGTGCAATTATTGATCATAGCAGTCGTGATTTTCGACTTGATTGTATTCCGCTTCATGCCGAATGCGGATACTGCAGCTCAAGGCTGGCTGTATGCCGGACTCCTTGCGATTTTAATCGGGACAGCTGTGGTCACGGCATATTTCAAAGCGAAGTGGACGACAAAATCGACTTTCATTTCCGCCTTATTCTTCATGATTGCAGTTACAACGCTTGAATGGCTTCCTGCGCTGATGGTTCAGGCAGGGAACGTGGACAGCTGGGTGACACTGCTGCTCTTCCCGTTCTTGGCGGTAAACGCGTATCAACTTTTGGTGCTGCCGAAATACAATGCCAAGTCTGATGAAGACCGGGAGAAACTTGAAGCACGCCGAGCTGCCCGGAGAGAAAATGCAAAACCCGCTGTAAAAAAATCCTAGGATTTTAAAATGCCTGCTCACACAGCAGGCATTTTTCATTTGGAATAAATTTTGAAACCCGCTGCAGGAACATCAATGGTTTGACAGAGTCCACTCAAGAAATTACAGAAGGAAAAACTAATTTCAAAAAAACTTTTCAAAATCTGTTGACAGAGAATAGAAGATGCTTTAATATAATAAAAGTCGCCGAGCAACAAAGCGACAAACTTGAACCTTGAAAACTGAACAGCAAA
>NZ_JADHDU010000012.1 GCF_016820495.1 Planococcus beigongshangi
AGTGGTGATGGCCTTTTTTGTCATTTCAATGATTTTATTGAAATGAAGGGTTTTAATAAGAGCAGAAGTTCCGAAGAAACGATTGATTTCAAAGACTGCTTTTTCACTTCGGTGCCGAAGTTCGTTATAATAGAAGGAATCAGAAATAGGTGAGGGTGAATAAGATGACGCACCGACGCCCTTTAGTGGAAGCGTTAAATGATTTTCAGCAGCAGCGGCCCGTTTCTTTCCATGTACCGGGCCATAAACACGGAGAGCTGTCAGGTCTGCAGGACGGCATTCGGTCTGCTTTGCGATATGATCAAACTGAATTAACCGGTTTGGATGATTTGCATTATCCGGAAGCTGCGATCAAGGAAGCCCAGGAATTATTGGCTCAGGCATACGGCGCTGATCAAAGCTTCTTTTTGGTGAACGGTACGACCAGTGGTAATTTGGCGATGATCCATGCCGTCTGCAGAGAAGGCGATCAAGTATTGGTCCAGCGAAATTCCCATAAGTCGATTTTTCATGCACTGGAATTAGCTAAGTTAAAATCGGTTTATCTGGCACCTGAATGGGGTGAAGCTTCTCAAAGTGCGGAAGGTGTTACGTTGGAAACTGTGCAGGAAGCCATTCGTCAATATCCGGAGGCAAAAGCACTGATTTTGACTTATCCCAATTATTACGGCATGGCTGGCACTGAGATAGAAGATATTATAAGTCTCTGCCATCAATTCGGTCTGCCGGTATTAGTGGATGAAGCCCACGGAGCCCATTTCCTTGCAGGCCCGCCTTTTCCGCAATCCGCCTTGGCATACGGGGCTGATGTAGTTGTGCAATCGGCACACAAGACGTTGCCGGCTATGACAATGGGTTCTTATCTTCATATACAGGGAAACCGGGTTGATTCGGAGAAAATCCGCAAATACCTGCGAATGTTCCAATCAAGCAGTCCGTCTTATTTGATCATGGCTTCATTGGATGATGCCCGGGCCTATATACAGACGTATACAGGTCCTGACAGGCAGATTTTTGAGGATAAGCGCCGATTTTTCATCGATAGTCTCGAAACGATTTCAGGACTGGACGTTTTTACAGCAGATGATCCACTGAAAATCATGCTGAGGGTACGCGGTTATAATGGTTTCAGGTTACAGAGAAAATTGGAAAATCTGAATCTGTATTCCGAAATGGCGGATATGCGCCAAGTGGTGCTGATATTACCGTTATTGAAGCAAAGTCATACATATCCGTTTGCGGAAATCAGAAGCCGTATCCGGGAAGCCGTTCAAAAACTGCGGAAAGAGCAAAGGGATGAGATTTATCCGATGCCGATGCAGCATCCGGCTGCAATCAGTGAACCGGAGATTTCATTTGAGGCGATCGATCTGGCTGATAAGGAATGGATTTCATATACGAAAGCGATGGGACGCCATTCCGCAGCGATGGTGACCCCGTATCCGCCGGGAGTGCCGCTTGTATTGCCGGGAGAACGCTGGACCCATTCAAAATTGGAGCAATTAATGGATCATCTGGCAGCCGGAGCGATGATTCAGGGAGAACATAATTTGGCTGAAAAACAACTTTCTGTCATTCAGCATGGAGGCAACAAAAATGAATAAACGAGGATATTTTATTACTGTTGAAGGGCCTGAAGGCGCTGGGAAGACGACTGCGATCGAACACTTAATGAAGGAACTCGAATCGCTTGGCATCGAAGCCGTGTTAACACGGGAACCAGGCGGCATTGAAATCGCTGAAAAGATCCGGGAAGTGATTCTGAATAAAAATCACACAGCAATGGATGGCCGGACGGAAGCACTTCTTTATGCTGCGGCCCGCCGCCAGCATCTGGCGGAAAAAGTACTGCCTGCTCTACGTGAAGGAAAAGTGGTGCTGTGCGATCGTTTTATCGACAGCTCACTTGCTTATCAGGGACACGCAAGAGGTCTTGGCATAGATGAAGTTCTATCCATCAATGAATTTGCCATCCAGGATACGTGGCCGGATTTGACCTTATTGTTCGATGTGGCGCCGGAAATCGGCCTGCAGCGGATTGCGGCAAACAGCGGGAGAGAGCAGAACAGGCTGGATATGGAGAAGTTGTCGTTCCATGAAAAGGTGTATGAGGGCTATCAGGAAGTGATGCGCAGATACCCTGACCGCATCGTAAAGATTGATGCCGCAAAAGAACCTGAAGAAATTGTGGCAGATGCATTGGCAGCGATAAAAAAAGGCTTGGAAAGTTATACAACGTAATTAATTGTTCGTGTTATACTTATAATAGAAGGAAAACAAAAAAGGAGTGAGTGCTGATGAAACTCGTCGTTGCAGTTGTACAGGATCAAGACAGTAACCGTTTATCCAATGCGTTGACAAAAAATGATTTCCGGGCTACCAAGCTTGCCAGTACAGGAGGGTTTTTGCGCTCAGGAAATACGACTTTTTTAATCGGGGTGGAAGATAACCTCGTTCCTAAATTAATGGATTTGATCCGAGAGAATTGCCGTTCCCGTGAACAGATGGTAGCACCTGTATCACCGATGGGCGGAAATGCGGATTCCTATATTCCGTACCCAGTGGAAGTTGAAGTAGGCGGAGCCACGATTTTTGTGCTGCCAATCGAGCAATTCCATCATTTCTAAGCAGCATAGTCCTACCAATACATGACCCCGTGCTCCTTTGGAACACGGGATTTTTTTAAAAGGCGGAAGGTGAAAGATGTGCAGATGACAATCGAAGAATTCGGGCAAATGCAGCCGGTGGTGATGAAAAGGCTGCAGGGGGCTTTTGAAAAAGAGCGTTTGGCACATGCCTACCTTTTTGAAGGACCTGCCGGTTCCGGTATAACAGAAGTGACGCATTTTTTTGTAAAGCTATTGCTATGTGAAAATCCGCAGCAAAATGTTCCATGTGGAACATGCAGAAGCTGCCAAATATATGATTCAGGGAATCATCCGAATATCGTTTTTATTGAACCGGATGGCCAAAACATTAAAATCGACCAGATTCGTGAACTGATCTACCGGATGAATAAAACAGGGCTGAACACAGGGCGTAAGATTTACGTCATCCAGGATGCTGATCGCATGAATAACGCTTCCGCCAATGCGTTGCTGAAATTCCTTGAAGAGCCGGAATTCAATGTCATCGCCATTCTACAGACAGAACGGTTGAATGCGATTATGAGTACGATCCGTTCACGCTGCCAGCTGGTGTCGTTTCAACCTTTGTCCCGACCGGTGCTGATGGAGAAACTGATTGCCCGCGGGATGACGGCATCTATGGCTGCGACTGTGAGCATGCTTACGCAAAGCGAAGAGGAGGCGTTCGCTTTAAGTGCAGATGAACAATTCCCGCAGGAAAGAAAAACAGTTTTGAAGATCGTGGAAGTGGTCAGCAACAATGTACACGAGGCTCTTTTAATGCTGCAGTCAGACTGGTTTCCGTTGTTTAAGGAAAAAGAAGATACCGAAAGAGGCCTGGACATGTTATTATTTGCTTATCGGGACATTGCCTCGGTAAAGGCAGGACTCGAGACAGCAAGAACGTATCCAGACATGGAAGAAACTTGGAAGCAGATGGCTCTTCAGCGTTCTTTTACTGTGTTGTCAACACAGCTGCAGGCCATTTTACAGGCCAAACAGCAATTGCCTCGCAATATGAACCGAACGCTGCTGATGGAGCAATTAATGCTGAATCTGCAGGAGGGGTAAAAATTGTATAATGTCATAGGTGTCCGCTTCAAAAAAGCGGGTAAAATATATTATTTCGATCCAGGCGAATTCGCCATCGAAAAAGATGATTATGTCATCGTAGAAACTGCACGCGGAGTAGAGTACGGGAAAGTGGTAGTGCCGGTCAAGACTGTCGGAGAAAATGATGTCGTGCTGCCACTGAAACAAGTTGTGCGTGTTGCCAGTGACCGTGACCGCGAACAAGTGGAAGAGAACCGTGAGGAAGCGCAGCGGGCGTTTGAAACAGGCACAGGCAAGATTGAAGAACATCGGTTGGATATGAAGCTGGTGGACGTTGAATATACATTCGACCGCAATAAAGTGATTTTTTATTTTACAGCGGAAGGGCGCGTCGATTTCCGGAACCTCGTTAAGGATCTGGCGTCAATATTCCGTACTCGCATTGAACTTCGCCAGATTGGTGTAAGAGATGAAGCGAAGATGCTGGGTGGTATCGGGCCATGCGGACGCATGCTCTGCTGTTCAACATTCCTTGGCGATTTTGAACCGGTTTCGATCAAGATGGCGAAAGATCAGAATCTGTCATTGAATCCTTCGAAAATTTCAGGATTATGCGGACGTTTGATGTGCTGCCTGAAATATGAGAACGATGAATACGAGCAGGCGAAAAAAGAAATGCCGGATGTCGGCATGCGCGTTGCGACTCCGGACGGTGAAGGACGCGTTGTCGGGATGAATATTCTGGAACGGGTGTTAAAAATCCGTCTTTCTGAGCAGGAACAGACACTTGAATATGCATTAAGTGAGATAATGGACCAAGGAACGAGAGCGTGAGGTGGTTGGTGTGAAAGATAAGAACTTTTTGGACACGGTCATGGATTTCGAGCAGCAACTCGAATCGATGCAGCAGCAATTCCGCGAATTGAAAGCAGTTGTAGCGCATACAATGGAAGAACATCATGCACTGCAGCTTGAAAATCATCATCTGCGTGCGCGGCTTGATGAGCTTCACGAATCGGTTCCGGAAGCGGCGGCAGCTGTCGACCCTGTAAAACTTGAAAGAGCGGTCATGGATATCGGTGAAGGTTATGATAATCTGGCCCGCCTTTATCATGAAGGCTACCATGTCTGCCATGTCCATTTCGGCAGTTCACGAAAAGGCGATGATTGCCTGTTCTGCCTATCGTTTTTAAACAAGCAGAATTGATGGTGAAATCCACAAAAGCTGCCGTCACTTTGCGTGACGGCAGCTTTTTGTTTTTATAAAGGAGTTGAAAGTGATGCTGTTGGATGATGAACGGCTGGATTATTTATTGGCGGAGGATTTGCGGATTATCCAAAGTCCTTCCGTGTTTTCGTTTTCGCTGGATGCGGTTTTATTGGCACGATTTGCCTATCTGCCCCTGAAGCGCGGTAAAATTGTGGATCTGTGCACCGGAAACGGCGCAATTCCGTTATTTTTAAGTGCACGGACCGAGTCAGAGATCATCGGCGTCGAACTGCAGGAGCGCCTTGTCCATATGGCTCGGCGCAGTGTGGCTTATAATGAGCTCGAAGCGCAGATCCGTATAATGGAGGGCGACGTAAAGTCGATTCCCGAAACGCTGGGATTTGAGAAATACGATGTAGTGACATGCAACCCGCCTTATTTTCCGGCGCATGAAATGAGCGATAAGAATATCAGTGAGCATATGGCGATTGCACGCCACGAGCTGCACCTGACTTTGGATGAAGCGGTGCGTTCTGCAAGCCAATTATTGAAACAGGGTGGTAAAGCGGCGTTTGTGCACCGCTCAGGACGGCTGATCGACCTGATCACTGCGATGCGCGCCAACCGGCTGGAGCCGAAACGCGTCCGCCTGGTCTATCCGAAAGCCGGCAAGGAAGCGAATACGCTTTTGATCGAAGGCACGAAAGACGGCAAGCCGGATCTGAAAATCCTGCCGCCGCTGATTGTCTACGGAGATGACGGTGAATATACGGAAGAAGTGCGGGAAATGCTCTATGGAGACAATTAGCCATTACTTCTATGTATTGGAATGCGCGGACAGCTCCTATTACGCCGGCTATACAAATGATCTGCAAAAAAGGCTGGATGCCCACAATTCCGGAAAAGGGGCTAAATATACACGGGCGAGAGGCCCCGTTCGGATGATCCATTTTGAAGAATTCGAAACGAAGCCCGAAGCGATGAAGGCGGAATATGCCTTCAAGCAATTAACGAAAGCGAAGAAAATCCGTTATATTGCTGAAGGGAAGGAGCAAAGCTGATGAAATCCCAGAAAAGTTTTCAACATGAGACGGCCACGTTATATTTGGTGGCCACGCCGATCGGCAACCTCGAGGACATGACGGTCCGTGCGCTGCGCATTTTAAAGGAAGCCGATGTTATCGCGGCGGAAGATACGAGGAATACGAAAAAATTGTGCAATTACTTTGATATCCAGACGAAACTCGTCAGTTACCATGAGCATAATCAGGAAAGCGGCGGTTACAAGATCCTTTCCTATATGGAAGAAGGCAAATCGGTGGCACTTGTCAGCGATGCGGGGATGCCGTGCATTTCCGATCCCGGTGAAGATATCGTGAAACGCGTCATTGAAGCCGGTTTTCCGGTCGTGCCGATTCCAGGCGCCAATGCAGCACTGAGCGCGTTGATCGCCTCAGGAATCGCGCCGCAGCCGTTTCAATTCTACGGTTTTCTGTCCCGCAGCAAAAAAGAGCGGCAGGCAGAACTGGAGCGCTTGAGCCAGAACCGCGAAACGCTGGTCTTTTACGAAGCACCCCACCGGTTGAAGGAATGCCTGAAGAGCATCCATAAGAGTTTTGGCGGCGAACGGAGGATTGTGCTGGCACGTGAAGTGACGAAAAAGTTTGAGGAATTTCTGAGAGGCACAGTGGAGCAGGCAGTGGAATGGGCGGACGCCAATGAAGCGCGGGGAGAGTTTTGTCTGGTCATCGAAGGCAATGCTGCACCGGATCCGGTTGATGCATCGACCTGGTGGGAACAATTATCCATTGCAGAACACGTGGCAGCGGTGATGGAACGCGACGGCCTTTCTTCAAAAGAAGCGATCAAGCAAGTGTCGATTGAACGAAGCCTGTCGAAACGTGAGGTTTACCAGGCTTACCATGAATTAGATCAATAAAAAAACCGGAACGCCTGCAGCGTCCGGTTTTTACTGGTCTTACTTCTTCAAATTGCCTTGAATTTCTTTCATCAGCATTTCTGCGCCTTCAGAACTCAAGACCAATTTACCGCCGACAAGTTTCATGTTGTCGTCTGATACTTCACCAGTTACGGCGCAAGTCATGTTCGGCATGTATTTTTTCAGAATGATCTTGTCGTCATCAACATAGATCTCCAATGCATCTTTTTCTGCAATGCCTAATGTGCGGCGCAATTCGATTGGAATAACGACACGGCCCAGTTCATCAACTTTACGTACAATACCTGTTGATTTCATCAAATTCGTCCCCCTTAAAGTTTATGGATGCTTTCGCCAAAATTCGACAATTACCACTTCCTGTCATAAAGCATACCAAGTCCCATCAAGAAGGTCAATAAAAACTATCTATTTTATAATGAAATTTCATAATTTCTGACATTTTTTTAAGATAATAAATCTGCAAACTTCATGAAGAAAGAAAATTTAAAGTATTGTAAATATTAGACAAAAATAAAAGAATAGTATTTTTACAGATAATCCCTTACGAAGCCACAGTTTGAAACATTGTACAAAATTGCGGACTTCGTTAAAATAAATCTTATACACATGAACTGGAGGAATTTTTCGTGACTGCAAACAAAGAAACATTCTATTTAACGACTCCGATTTATTATCCAAGCGGAAAATTCCACATCGGCACCGCTTATACTACGGTCGCTTCCGATGCGATGGCACGCTATAAGCGACTGCGCGGCTTTGATGTCCGTTTTTTGACGGGCATGGATGAGCACGGCCAAAAGATTGAAGAGAAGGCTCAGGAAGCCGGGCTTGCGCCGCAGGAATTTGTCGATGGAATGGCAGATGCTGCGAAAAGCGTCTGGCAGACGATGGATATCAGCTATGACGATTTTATCCGTACAACGGAAAATCGCCACAAAGAAGGCGTCGAAAAGATTTTCCAGAAATTCCTGGACAACGGGGATATCTATAAAGGCCATTACGAAGGCTGGTATTGCACGCCTTGTGAATCATTCTATACGGAAAGCCAGCTGGAAAACGGCAATTGCCCGGATTGCGGCAGACCTGTCCATAAAGTGAAGGAAGAATCGTATTTCTTCAATATGAAGAAATATGCAGCACGCCTTCTCGAGTATTACGAGAATAATGTTGAATTCATCGAGCCGGAATCCCGCAAAAACGAAATGATCAATAATTTCATCAAGCCGGGCCTCGAGGACCTTTCCGTTTCCCGTACATCATTCGACTGGGGAATTCCGGTTCCTGGAGATCCGAAACACGTCATCTATGTGTGGGTGGATGCCCTGTCGAATTACATCACGTCACTCGGCTATGGTTCCGATGACGAATCATTATTCAATAGATACTGGCCGGCGGATGTCCATGTAGTCGGTAAGGATATCGTCCGTTTCCATACGATCTACTGGCCGATTTTCCTGATGGCGCTTGATCTTCCGCTGCCGAAGAAAGTTTTCGCACACGGCTTCATCATGATGAAAGACGGCAAAATGTCAAAATCCAAAGGCAACGTCGTCTATCCGGAAATGCTGGTTGAACGGTATGGCTTGGACGCCACGCGTTATTTCCTGCTGCGTGAGCTGCCATTCGGTTCTGATGGCGTCTTTTCTCCGGAAGCGTTTATCGAACGCACGAATTACGATCTTGCCAATGACCTCGGGAATTTATTGAATCGGACGGTTTCCATGATCAATAAATACTTTGACGGCAACGTGCCGCAGATTGACGGTGAAAAAACGGAATTTGATGCAACCCTTCAGCAGGTTGCGAAACAGACAGTCGAAGTCTACGAGAAGCATATGGAGAAAATGCAGTTCAGCATGGTATTGAGTGAAGTGTGGACGCTGATTTCCAGAACGAATAAATACATCGATGAGACACAGCCTTGGGTGCTGGCAAAAGACGAAGCGCTGAAAGATCAGCTGGCGTCTGTCATGGCTCATCTGGCGGAAAGTCTGCGTATGACTGCGGTTATGCTGCAGCCGTTCCTGCCGAATGCACCGAAACAGATCATTGAGCAGCTCGGTCTGAGTGAAGAGTATCTGACTTGGGAAACACTTGATGGATTCGGCAAAATTCCAGCTGGCGCAACAGTAGCGGCAAAAGGCACGCCGATTTTCCCGCGTCTTGAAATCGAACCGGAAGTGGCCTATATCCGTGACCAGATGCGCGGAGGCGCGGCAGCACCCGAAGAGGAAATTGTGGAAGAAGTGCCGGACGTGCCGGAAATCACGATTGACGATTTCATGAAAGTGGATCTTCGTGCAGCGACAGTCATCGCCTGTGAGCCTGTTCCGAAAACATCCAAACTGCTGAAATTGCAGTTGGACTTGGGTTACGAACAGCGGCAGGTGGTATCAGGAATTGCCGAGCACTATAAACCGGAAGAATTGGTCGGCAAGAAAGTGGTCGTTGTGGCCAATCTGAAACCTGTCAAATTACGCGGTGAATTATCACAGGGCATGATTCTGGCAGGAGAAAAAGACGGTTACCTGACAATGGCCTCCATTGCGGAAAAATTGCCGAATGGCGCAAAAATTAAATAAAATTACGATTGAAGATGGTCCGCTTGACTGAGCGGACCATCTTTATTATGGTGATATTTGTGTGTTTTTAAGAAGGCTAACCGGTAAAAATGATACACAAATAAGATGTTTTGTTATACAAATGTAATATTGTTGTGAAGAAAGAAATCAAAATTACAGCTAGAATAAGTCTTAGCGTAAGGAGAGTGCTCTATGTTTATTGATACTCACGTACATTTAAATGCAGACCAATATGATGACGATCTTCAGGAAGTCATCGACCGCGCATTGGAAAACAATGTTACAAAAATGATTGTCATCGGATTCGATCGGAAAACGATTGAGCGCGCGATGGCCTTGATAGAACAATATGACTTCATTTATGCCGTCATCGGCTGGCATCCGGTTGATGCGGTGGATTGCACGGATGAAGATCTGGACTGGATCGAAGAGCTTTCCGCGCACCCGAAAGTGGTGGGCATCGGCGAAACAGGCTTGGATTACCACTGGGACAAATCGCCGAAAGGTGTGCAGCAGGAAGTTTTCCGCAAGCAGATACGCCTCGCGAAAAAGCTGGAACTTCCGATCATCATCCATAACCGTGATGCGACCGGGGACGTTTTGAACATCCTGAAAGAAGAAAACGCAGCCGAAGTCGGCGGTATCATGCATTGTTTCGGCGGCAGTGTCGAAACGGCACAGGAAAGCATCGATATGAACTTCATGATCTCACTTGGAGGTCCGGTGACGTTCAAAAATGCCAAGAAACCGAAAGAAGTGGCAGCGGAGATTCCGCTTGAACATCTGCTGATCGAGACGGATGCACCGTATCTTGCGCCTCACCCTTACCGCGGAAAACGCAATGAGCCTTCCTACGTTCCATTAGTAGCCGAAGAAATTGCCCGTCTGAAAGGGATCACGGTGGAAGAAGTGGCAAAAGCCACCACGCAGAATGCTGAAATGTTCTTCAAATTAAATGATAAAAACTGAATCGCTGTTAACCGTTTGATTTGACAGGTTCAAAATGAGTCTATATAATCACTCAGGTGAATGAGGAGGAGTTAAGTTTG
The DNA here is from genome assembly GCF_016820495.1 of Planococcus beigongshangi. Classification (GTDB taxonomy): domain Bacteria; phylum Bacillota; class Bacilli; order Bacillales_A; family Planococcaceae; genus Planococcus; species Planococcus beigongshangi. The sequence goes on from NZ_JADHDU010000012.1 coordinate 10,482, forward strand.
ACGAAAGAAGAAGAAGATAATAATTATTCAACGATAAAAACATCAAAGAGGAAATCGGTCATTATTACAATGGCGACGGTGCTTATGTTCGCAGCCGTTATGGTTTTCGCAATTTATGAAGGTACAAAAAACACAGTTACAATGGTTTCCAACGGTAATGAAGAAGAAGTGAAAACGCATGCTGAAACAGTAGGTGCATTTCTTGAAGAACAGGAAATCAGAGTAGGCCAGGATGACTATTTGAGCCATACAGCCGATGCTTCGATCGATAACGACATCGTCATCGAATGGACAGAAGCGGATCAATTTACAATCACAGTGGACGGCAAGCCGACATCGGCCTGGACCACTTTGAATACAGTGGAAGATATATTGGCAAAAGCAAATATCGAAATTACTGAGCACGATAAAGTAACCCCTGCCCTTGATGCGGAAGTGGATCCGGAAACAGCCATCTCTGTTGAAAAGGCATATGAAGTTACCGTTCATGATGGACTCGAAGAAAAGAAAGTATGGTCCACTTCGACTACGGTCGCTGACTTTTTGAAACAACATAAAATCACTTTGAACGATCTTGACCGTGTGGAAAAAAATATGGATGAACTAGTCCTTCCCGGATCTGAAGTTAAAGTTGTTCGTGTAGAAAAGGTCACCGATGTAGTGGAAGATTCAGTGAAATTTGCAAAAGAGACGAAAAAAGATTCCTCTCTATTGAAAGGATCTGAAAAAGTCGTACAAAACGGCGAAGAAGGTCTTGTAGAGAAAACTTATGAAGTCGTAAAAGAAAACGGCAAAGAAGTAAAACGTGAACTTAAAGGCGAGAAAATCATCAAAGAACCGAAAAAGCACGTAGTGGCAGTCGGAACAAAAACGGTCGTAGCCAGCATTTCCCGCGGCGCTGACAAAAAAGCGGCAGCTCCTGCTCCGAAACAGGCAGCTGCAGCAACGACTAAAACTGCAGCACCGGCACAAAGCAGCGAACCGGCAAGCGGCCGTGAATTCTATGTATCGGCAACAGCCTACACCGCTTCATGTGCTGGATGCTCGGGCATCACAGCAACTGGCATCAACCTGAAAGCGAATCCGCATCTGAAAGTGATCGCAGTTGATCCTTCCGTTATTCCGCTCGGCTCAAAAGTATGGGTTGAAGGATACGGCCATGCAATCGCTGGTGATACAGGCGGCGCGATCAAAGGCAACAAGATCGACATCTTTGTAGCAGACCGTTCGACAGCATTGGCATTCGGACGCAAACAGGTGAAAATCAAAGTATTGGATTAATAAATCGTAGGCAAAGCTTTCCCGGGGTACCGGGAAAGCTTTTTACATGTCCGGTTGAAACAGGGTACACTGAACATATTGATATTACTTCTATATAAATTGAACTAAAGAAATACCAGATATTTCGCTTCGGCGCTATGGGCAGTGCGAAGATTATGCTTCTTCGCTTAGGTCCACTTCTAGAGTTGGAGTGAAGCAACAAATACTCCCTGCAGTTTCAGCGCAGCGCCCAGCACCCACTCGGGCGGGGTTCCGAGTTCGCTTGTGGAAACTACCTCAGCTCGAGAAGGATTTCTTAGATATGGAGTAAAACAGCAAAGACTCCAGCGGCTTAGCGACACGACCGATACACCGCAGGGAAGGTCTGGCCGAACTTCATTCGGCCAAACCTTTGCGACGAAGCTAGCGCAGCGATGCAGGGACAGAGACAGGAGCATGGGTTCCGGAAAGCGAAGCTGTTTTGCGAAATATCGATTATTAAAGATTATTAAAGATTATTAAATATTATTAGTTCAACTTATATAGCACTGAAGCGGTATATAAAGCTATTCAACTCACTAAAACAAATAGTTTTGAAACGAGGAACAAATAGATGAAGATAAAAGAAGTGATTGTGGTGGAAGGCAAAGACGATACGGTCGCGATCAAACGCGCAGTCGAAGCCGACACCATCGAAACGAACGGCTCGGCGATTTCTGAGGAGACCTTACAGAAAATAGCGCATGCCGCAGCGAAACGCGGCGTCATCGTGTTTACCGATCCTGATTATCCAGGCAGGCGGATCCGTGCTATTATTGAGGAATATGTACCGACAGCGAAGCATGCATTTTTGGCGAAAGAAAAGACCATTGCGAAAAACGGCAAAGGCCTGGGAATTGAACATGCAAAAGATGAAGATATCCGGGAAGCGCTGGCTGCCGTCCATACATTGTGGAACAACGAAGAGCCTGCTGTGATCACAATGGAGGATCTGATCCTCGCACAGCTTGTGGCACATCCACAGGCCCGTCAGCGGCGTACAGAACTTGGCAACAGGCTGCAGATCGGTTATACAAATGGCAAACAGCTTGCCAAGCGGCTGCATATGTTCGGCATAACGAAACAGCAATTCATCGAAGCGGTGCAGGCGCTGAACCAGGAGGAACATTAAATGATAAAAGATATCGCAACACCCATACGCACACAGGAAATCATGGCGAAACATGGTTTGACCGTTAAAAAGAGCCTAGGGCAGAACTTCTTGATCGACCCGAATATTTTACGCAAAATCGTAGGCCAGGCAGATTTGACGAAACAATCCGCGGCTATCGAAATCGGGCCGGGGATCGGCGCTTTGACAGAGCATCTCGCACGTTCAGCCGGTAAAGTATTGGCATTTGAAATCGACCAGCGGCTATTGCCTGTTTTGGACGATACCCTGTCGCCGTACGATAATATCTCGATCATCCATTCAGATATTCTGAAAGCGGACGTGGCGGCTGCCATTGCGAAGGAACTGGAAGGCTACGACGATATCATGGTGGTCGCTAACTTGCCGTATTATGTGACGACTCCGATCATCATGAAGCTTCTGCTTGAGAAGCTGCCGATCCGGGGGCTCGTGGTCATGCTGCAAAAAGAAGTGGCAGAGCGGATTACGGCGAAACCCGGAACTAAAGCCTATGGTTCCTTGTCCATCGCCATCCAGTATTACACAGAAGCGGAAATGGCTTTGACGGTGCCGAAGAGCGTCTTTATGCCCCAGCCGAATGTCGACTCGGCGGTGATCCGCATGACGAAGCGCACGACGCCGCAAGTGGAAGTCATCGATGAGGACTTTTTCTTCAAAGTGACACGCGGTTCATTCGTGCAGCGCCGCAAGACGATCCTTAATAATCTCCAGGCGGCAATGCCGGACGGCAAAGAAAAGAAAGAGCTGATCCTGAAGGCGCTTGAAGACGCGGGAATCGATCCGACCAGACGCGGTGAAACGCTGAGCATCAAAGAATTCGGTGGGCTAGCGGACGAGCTTTACAAGCATTTCGGTTAATCTGTTGAAAAAACGGCACAACTAAAAATAAAAAAAGGTATTTCGAATAAATAAATATTGACACAGAGCGGATTCAGGGATAAAATTAAAAATTTATTTGACAATTTGGGCATTTTGTAGTAAAGTTTGTTTATAGTGAGGTGTAGACAAAATGCCCAAAACTTTGGCGGATATCAAGAAGTCGTTGGATTTGCATTTAGGGAAACGATTGCTGTTGAAAGCAAACGGAGGTCGCAAGAAAACGGTCGAACGTGCCGGAATCCTGCGCGAAACATATCACTCCGTGTTCGTAATTGAGTTAGATCAAGATGAACATGCATTTGAAAGAGTGTCCTACAGCTACGCGGACATCCTGACGGAAGCAGTGGAAATCACTGTATACGAAGGAACAGAAGACGCTTTAGTCGTTAAATAATTGAACTATATTCATATTTTTTTGAGACCCATGCGGTGCCGGTTCGGCGCTGTGTGGGTTTTTTGTTGGTGATTTCAGCTTAACGGGCGGCGTCGCTTTTCTTTGTCCAAAAACGCCTCATTTCATTCGCATGTGTTAAAATAGTCTTCATCAGAATATAAAGGAGACAGTGGAATGCTCTACGTAAAAGCGCCCGCCAAAATCAATTTAACACTGGATGTCTTACATAAAAGACCCGACAATTACCATGAAGTCGAAATGATCATGACCACTGTAGACCTTGCAGACCGTATCGGACTGAAGAAAACAGAACGCGGTATCCATATCGAATCAGCAGATCGGTTTGTGCCGAATGATTCCCGGAACCTCGCCTACCAGGCAGCAAAATTATTGAAAGATACGTATAACATCAAATCCGGTGTCATCATCAAGCTGGATAAACAGATTCCGGTGGCTGCCGGACTTGCCGGCGGATCAAGTGATGCAGCTGCAACGCTGAAAGGCTTGAACAAATTATGGAAGTTGAATCTGTCGCTGGATGAGCTTGCCGAACTCGGCACGAAAATCGGCTCGGATGTCGCTTTCTGCGTCTACGGCGGAACCGCACTGGCAAAAGGCCGCGGAGAAATCATTCAACAGCTGCCATCACCGCCAAACTGCTGGGTCATTCTGGCGAAGCCGACAATTGGCGTGTCCACCGCAGAAGTATACGGTGCATTTGACGTCAATCGGGCGGATCATCCGAATACGCAGGAAATGATCCGTGCCATTGAAAATAAAGATTATGACGCCGTCTGTGAGAACCTGGGCAATGCCCTGGAAAGTGTGACTTTGTCATTGTATCCGGAAGTGGCACAGATCAAAGATCAGATGAAGAAGTTCGGTGCGGATGCTGTTTTGATGAGCGGCAGCGGCCCGACTGTTTTCGGATTGGTACAGCAGGAAGCGCGTGTGGCGCGTATTTATAACGGATTACGCGGCTTCTGTGATGAAGTGTATGCGGTCCGATTGGTCGGCGAACGGGAGCCACTTGCTTAAAGACGGATAATTATGGTAAGTTTTCATTAAATCATTCGTGTTTAGGAGAGTGGAAAATGAAGTGGAAGCGCAGTGAACGTTTAGTGGACATGACACATTATTTATTGGATCATCCGCATAAATTGATTCCGTTGACGTATTTTGCTGATTTGTATGGATCGGCCAAATCATCGATCAGTGAAGATCTCGGAATCGTCAAAGAAACGTTTGAACAAAAAGGCATCGGTTTATTGGCTACGGTGCCTGGAGCGGCTGGTGGAGTGAAATATATCCCCAAAATGCAAAAATCGGAAATTCACGGCATCATGCAGGAGCTTATCAGCGAATTAAGCCATTCCGACCGGCTGCTGCCGGGTGGTTATCTCTATATGACGGATATTCTGGGCAATCCGGATATGATGAACCGGGTCGGAAAAGTCTTCGCTTCTGCTTTTGCCGATCAGAAAATCGATGTCATCATGACAGTGGCGACAAAAGGCATCCCGATTGCCCATGCCATTGCGCGTCACCTGAACGTACCGGTTGTCATCGTCCGCCGCGACAGCAAAGTGACAGAAGGATCAACCGTCAGCATCAATTATGTCTCCGGTTCATCGCGCCGCATCCAGACGATGGTGCTGTCGAAACGCAGCATGAAGAGCGGCCAGCGTGTGCTGATCACCGACGATTTCATGAAAGTCGGCGGCACCATGAACGGGATGAAGAATCTTCTTGAAGAATTCGAATGCACGCTTGCGGGCGTGGCGGTGCTGGTAGAAGCGGAACATAAAGATGAACAGCTGGTCGAGAAATACTTATCACTTGTCAAATTGCGCGAAGTCAGTGAAAAAGAACGTAAAATCGAATTGCAAGCAGGAAATTATTTTGCAGATGGAGGTTTTTGATATGAAATTTGTAGCAACTGATAAGGCAGCCGCAGCAATCGGACCGTATTCACAAGGTGTCGTAACCGGCAAGATGTTCTATAGTTCAGGACAGATTCCGTTGACGCCTGCGGGTGAAATTGCAGGACACTCAATCGGAGATCAGACCCATCAGGTTTTCGCCAATCTGAAAGCGGTGCTGGCTGAAGCGGGCTCGTCATTGGAACAAGTTGTGAAAACGACGGTGTTCATCAAGGACATGAATGATTTTGCGGAGCTGAATGAAATCTATGCTTCTTATTTCGGGGACCACAAACCGGCACGCTCGACTGTCGAAGTGGCACGTTTGCCGAAAGATGTAAAAGTGGAAATCGAAGTCATCGCCGAAGTTAATTGATGTGAGGAAAGCTGCCTGTAAAGGGCGGCTTTTTTTATTGTCCGGATTCCAGCTGCGCGGCAAAGAGCGCCACTCCGCCGATCCGTCTTCTGCCTGTCGAGGCTGAGCGGGCGCTGTCGCTTTTCTTATCATAAAAACAAAATATTCTAATAAATTTTGTAATTTTTGAAGGAGATTAGTCCTGAGTAGCGAATAACATAAAATAGCTCCAAAAATAAGCTCCAAAACTACATCTTAGGGGAGAGGTGATGAGAATGGAAGTAACTGATGTGAGGTTGAGACGTGTTCAAACGGAGGGCCGGATGAGAGCAATCGCTTCCATCACCCTGGACAACGAATTTGTTGTACATGATATTCGGGTGATCGATGGAAATGATGGGCTCTTTGTGGCAATGCCGAGCAAAAGAACACCGGATGGCGAATTTAGAGATATAGCGCATCCAATCAATTCAGGAACACGCAACAAACTTCAGGAAGCTGTACTGGCTGCCTATGAACAAAGTGAGAGTGATCCCGTTTTTGAAGAAGCGGGTGTATAAGCAGAAGAGACAAAAGAGCCTGACGCAGCATCCGGGCTCTTTTTTGATTTGAACAGAATTCGATAAATGCTGAACAGCCGTTTCCGCTTTTCGTTTTCGTCACCGTATTGTAATGCCCCCGAACCTTGAAAAATCAGGCTTTTTCCGATATAGTTAAGAAGGCTGAAACAGCTCAACAGTTCCTGGAGCCGATCCGGAAACAGGAAACTGAAGCTTATATAGAGAGAAAAGCAAATGCCGCAATGGCTTTTTTTTGCGCTCATACGCAGAAGCGTTGCGGTTAAGAATACATTTCACTAAAAAATTGACGGATGGAGGGATCGGTATATGACAAGTACATATGCGGTAATACTAGCGGCCGGACAAGGCACGCGCATGAAATCGAAATTGTATAAAGTGCTGCATCCTGTCTGCGGCATGCCGATGGTTGAGCATGTGACAAACAATGTCACACAGCTCGGCGTGGAGAAAATCGTGACGATTGTCGGACACGGAGCAGAAAAAGTAAGAGAGCAGCTTGGTGACAGCAGTGAATATGCGCTGCAGGAAGAGCAGCTCGGAACGGCGCATGCGGTTCAGCAGGCGTCCTCGCTGATTGAAGGCAAGCCGGGCACGACATTGGTGGTCTGCGGAGATACGCCGCTGATCCGTCCGGAGACGATGCAGGCGCTTCTTGACCACCATAAAGCGACGGCTGCGAAAGCGACAATCCTTACAGCTTTGGCTGACAACCCGACAGGCTACGGGCGCATCATCCGCGACGATAGCGGCCAGGTAGCCAAGATCGTCGAGCAAAAAGATGCATCGGCAGAAGAGCAGCAAGTCAAAGAGATCAACACAGGTACATATTGTTTTGACAATGAAGCCTTGTTTGACGCATTGAAGCTGGTATCGAATGACAACGTACAGGGTGAATATTATTTGCCGGATGTCATTGAAATCCTTCAGAAACAAAATGAAACCGTGGCAGCACACGCGACAGACAGCTTTGAAGAAACGCTTGGCGTCAATGACCGTGTAGCTTTGAGCCAGGCGGAAAGCATCATGCGTGCCCGCATCGCTGAAAAACATATGCGGAACGGCGTGTCGATCATCGATCCGTCATCCACATATATCAGCGCGGAAGCCCAAATCGGAGCAGATACAGTGCTGTATCCGAACGTCATGATCGAAGGTCCTGCAATAATCGGCGAAGATTGCTTTATTTCTTCGAACAGCCGCATTGTATCGAGCACGATCGGTGACCGCACGGAAATTCGTTCTTCCGAAGTCTACGATAGCGTGATCGGCACAGATACGAACATCGGGCCTTTCGCTCACGTCCGTCCGGACAGCAACCTCGGCGACAAAGTGAAAATCGGTAACTTCGTCGAAGTGAAAAAAGCGGTGCTTGGCAACGGCAGTAAAGTTTCGCACCTCAGCTATATCGGAGATGCGGAAGTGGGCTCAAACGTCAACATCGGCTGCGGCACGATTACGGTCAATTACGACGGTAAAAATAAACATCTTACGAAAATCGAAGATGACTCCTTTATCGGCTGCAACTCGAACCTCATTGCTCCGGTTACCATCGGCAAAGGGTCTTACGTAGCGGCAGGCTCGACAATTTCCAAGGATGTTCCTAATGACGCCCTCGCAATTGCGCGTGCGCGTCAGGAAAATAAAGATGGCTATGCGTCAAAACTAAACGTAAAAAAATAGGAGGTATACCTTAATGGGGTATCAAAATGCAGACAGCAAACTGAAAATCTTTTCATTGAATTCAAACAGGGAATTGGCAGAGGAAATTTCAACGCACGTTGGAATTCCACTCGGAAAGAGTTCAGTTACACACTTTAGCGATGGAGAGATCCAGATCAATATCGAAGAGAGTATTCGCGGATACGATGTTTTCATCGTTCAATCCACTTCTCAGCCAGTCAACGAGAACCTGATGGAATTGCTGATTATGATCGATGCGGTCAAACGCGCTTCAGCACGTACAGTCAATGTGGTCATCCCATATTATGGCTATGCCCGCCAGGACCGTAAAGCACGTTCGCGTGAACCGATCACGGCGAAACTGGTGGCGAATCTTTTGGAGACAGCTGGAGCTACTCGTGTAGTTGTACTGGATCTGCATGCACCTCAAATTCAAGGCTTCTTTGATATTTTGATCGACCATTTAGTGGCAGTACCATTACTGTCGGAATACTTCCTGAACGAAAGCGGCATCGACCTTGAAAATGTCATCGTCGTATCACCTGACCACGGCGGTGTGACACGCGCACGTAAAATGGCAGATCGCCTGAAAGCACCGATTGCCATCATCGATAAACGCCGTCCGCGCCCGAACGTTGCTGAAGTGATGAATATCGTCGGTAATGTAGAAGGCAAAACAGCCATCATCATCGATGACATCATTGATACAGCAGGCACGATTTCAATCGCTGCCAGTGCATTGATCGAAAGTGGGGCAAAAGAAGTGTACGCTTGCTGTACGCATCCGGTCCTGTCCGGGCCTGCCGTTCAGCGCATCAACGATTCCGTCATCAAGGAATTGATCATCACGAATTCCATCGCGTTGCCGGAAGAGAAAAAATCACCGAAGATCAAGCAATTATCTGTAGCGAAATTATTGGCGGAAACCATCGTTCGTGTGCACGAACAAAAATCAGTCAGCACGTTGTTTGATTGATTCTTTAATCCCCCGCCCTCTAAAGTTTAGGGTTTGACTGTAACGGGTATACACTGATTATGGACATTTACAAAACTTGGAGGATGAAATAACTATGGCTATTAAGATGAAAGCACTGAAAAGAGAAAGCGGAACACCGCATTCGGCATTGACAGAACTTCGCACGAAAGGTGACGTTCCAGGAGTCGTTTACGGCTACCAGGCTGAAACGACACCACTTACCGTATCGGAAAAAGATCTGATCAAAACTTTGCGTGAGTCAGGACGCAATGGTGTTATCAGCCTTGAACTGGATGGCACGAATTTGAATGTGGTTTTAAATGATTATCAAATGGATGCGTTAAAAGGCAATTTCAAGCACGTCGACTTTTTAGCGATCAACATGAGTGATGAGCTTGAAGTAGCGGCGACTGTCCACCTGATCGGTGAATCACCGGGTGAAAAAGAGGGCGGCGTTGTGAACCAGCCGAACCGTGAAGTGAACATCAAAGTCAAGCCTTCGGATATTCCGGATGCGCTTGAAGTGGATGTAAGCAAACTTGAAATCGGCGATACACTTACTGTAGGCGATATTCGCGGCACTGTTTCCTATGAGCTTCTTGATGAAGATGATTTCATCCTGGTATCTGTTACAGCACCACGTACACAGGAAGAAATGGATGAGCTTGAAGAAGTTCCTGAAACAGAAGGCGCTGAGCCGGAAGTTGTCGGTGGCGACGAAGCCGATAAAGAGTAATTCGTTCGAAATGACAATAAAAGAAACGGGGGCTGTCTGCAGACAGCCCCCATTTTTTCATTACCAGGCGCATATGGTAAAATAGAGAGCAGTGAACAGCAAAGGACGAGTTGCGATGAAATTGATAATAGGCCTGGGGAATCCAGGAAAAGCTTATGAACAAACACGGCACAACATCGGTTTTCATGTCATCGATCATTTGGCAGCAAAATGGAATGCGCCGCTTACACAGGCGAAATTCAAAGGGATGTATTCTGTCATCCACCGGCCGGAAGGCAAAGTGATGCTGTTGAAACCGTTGACGTATATGAATTTATCCGGCGAAAGTGTCAGTGCCATAATGGATTATTACGATATCGGGATAGAGGACATCACGGTGATCTACGATGACCTGGATCTTCCGACCGGACAATTGAGGCTGCGCCAAAAAGGCAGCGCCGGCGGGCACAATGGCATCAAATCATTGATCCAGCACTTAGGGACGCAAAATTTCAACCGGATTCGGATCGGCATCAGCCGCCCGCCTGCCGGGATGAAAGTTCCTGATTATGTATTGTCCCGATTTTCAAAAGAGGAAAGTGCAGATATGGCGGATGCAGTCCAAAAATCTGCAGATGCTTGCGAATTTTGGCTTTCTAAACCGTTTATCGAAGTAATGACTAAATTTAATGGAGCATAGATCTGCTTTGGCGCACAACGGCGTCCAGAGCTTTTTTCTGTTTCCCGGGAAGGAGGAATCTTCATGAATCATATATTGCAGGCGTTTTCAGAGGATTCACATGTTCAAAAGTTAATTGCCGATTTGAAGAAAGGGCAGGACCAACAGCTGGTTTCAGGTTTATCCGGCAGCGGACGCACTGTATTCTACCGCACCCTTTACGCACAGCTAGACGAACCGATGCTGATTGTCACGCCAAATTTACTGCATGCTCAGCGGGTTTACGATGATTTGGTGAAATTAATGGGGGAAGAGCTTGTTCATTTATATCCGGCTGAAGAATTGATTGCGGCGGATGTTTCGTTTTCAGGGCCTGAACTCCGTTCTCACCGGATTGATACCCTCGATCATATGGCAGGTACCGGCAAAGGCATCTATATCACACCTGTAGCAGGTATGCGGAAATTATTGCCTTCACGTGAACAATGGGAAGCATCGACTTTGCGAGTGAACGACGGAGATGAGCTGGATGCGGAGAAATGGCTGCTGAAATTAGTGGCGATGGGTTATTCGCGCACGACCATGGTGACGGCACCGGGGGAATTTGCCCTGCGTGGCGGCATCCTCGATATTTATCCATTGAATTTTGAACATCCGGTGCGCATTGAGTTATTTGATACTGAAGTCGATTCGATCAGGCTTTTCAATGCGGAAGATCAACGTTCGTTGAAGAAAATCACGTCACTGTGCATTCTGCCTGCCAACGAACTGGTTCTCGACCGGTCGCAGCGAGCGGTACTTGCAGACCGTATTGCAGACCAATTGGCCATTACACTAAAGAAAACAAAGGCTGACGATACGAAAGAGTTACTGCTTCAAACAATCCAGCACGATATCGATATCCTGCGCCAGGGCGATATGCCGGATCAGGCAGCAAAGTATGCTTCACTGGTTCCGACACAAACAGCTTCTTTGAGTGATTATTTCCCGGGAAATGGTTTTATTTTCTTTGATGAATTGGGCCGTATTCAGGAAATGACAGAAACATTGGAACGGGAGGAAGGCGAATGGATCGTTTCCTTGCTTGAAGAAGGGAAGTTTCTTCAGGGAGTCAGTCTGTCTTATACATTCCGGGAAGTGATCAGCCGGGCCACGCAGAAGACCACGTACCTTTCTTTATTTGTCCGGACTTTCCCAATGGTTTCCATTAAGAAGTCGGTTGCCTTCTCCAGTAAGCCGATGCAGTCTTTCCATGGTCAGATGAATTTATTGAAAGCGGAAATGGAACGCTGGGTGTTAGGGAAATTCCGTGTTTTCGTCATCGCGGACGGAGAAGAGCGCTTGCGGAAAGTACGATCGGTTCTGGAAGATTATGGTATAGAAGCGGAGATTCTAATGGACACAACTTCCGTGCAACCCGGTAAGGTCTATTTGGCGAACGGCGATCTCGGCAACGGTTTTGAAATGTCGCTGCAGCGTTTCGCAGTCATCACCGACTCCGAATTATTCAAACAGCAGCCGAAGAAAAAGACGCGGGCACAGAAACTGACGAATGCCGAGCGCATCAAGAGCTATTCAGAAATAAAACCGGGCGACTATATCGTCCATGTCCACCACGGGATCGGGCGTTATGTCGGCATTGAGACGCTTGAAGTAAAAGGCGTCCATAAAGATTACCTTCATATCGTCTATAAAGCGGACGATAAATTATTCGTGCCGGTCGATCAGATCGACCTGATCCAGAAATATATCGCATCGGAAGAAAAAGAACCGAAACTCCATAAAATGGGCGGCGCTGAGTGGAAGAAGACGCGGGCGAAAGTGTCGAAAGCGGTTCAGGACATTGCCGATGACCTGATCAAACTGTATGCCGAACGGGAAGCGCTGAAAGGCTATGCGTTTTCAAAAGAGCAGGATATGCAGCGGCAGTTTGAAGCGGAATTTCCGTACGATGAAACGGTGGATCAGCTTCGTTCCATCAATGAAGTGAAAAAAGATATGGAAAAAGAACGCCCGATGGACCGGCTGATCTGCGGCGATGTCGGCTACGGCAAAACGGAAGTCGCCATCCGTGCCGCTTTCAAAGCGGTACTTGACGGCAAACAGGTGGCATTCCTTGTGCCGACGACGATTCTTGCGCAGCAGCATTTCGAAACGATGAGTGAACGTTTCAAGGATTATCCGATCGAAGTCGGCCTCATGAGCCGTTTCCGTTCGAAAAAACAGCAGACGGAAACCGTCAAAGGCCTGAAAAACGGCTCGGTTGATGTGGTTGTCGGGACGCACCGCATCCTGTCGAAAGATATGCATTATAAAGATCTCGGTTTATTGATCATCGACGAAGAACAGCGTTTCGGGGTGACCCATAAAGAAAAGATCAAGCAGATGAAGACGAATGTCGACGTCCTGACGCTGACGGCGACGCCGATTCCGCGTACCCTTCATATGTCGATGATCGGCGTACGGGACCTGTCCGTCATCGAGACGCCGCCGGCAAACCGTTTCCCTGTGCAGAGTTATGTCATGGAACAGAACGGTGCGCTCGTGCGTGAAGCGATTGAGCGTGAAATGGCGCGCGGCGGCCAGGTGTTCTATCTCTATAATCGTGTACAGGACATGACGAGAAAAGTGGAAGAGCTTCAGCAATTGGTGCCGGAAGCACGCATCGGCTACGCACACGGACAAATGTCCGAAACGGAACTGGAATCGATCATCCTCAGTTTCCTGGACGGCGATTACGATGTGCTGGTGACGACCACCATTATTGAAACGGGCATCGACATCCCGAACGTCAACACGCTGATCGTCGAAAACGCCGATCGCATGGGCTTGTCCCAGCTGTATCAATTGCGGGGGCGCGTCGGGCGTTCCAGCCGCGTCGCATATGCCTATTTCATGTATCAGCGCGATAAAGTGCTGACGGATGTAGCGGAAAAACGCCTCATGGCCATCAAAGAATTCACGGAACTCGGATCCGGTTTTAAAATCGCCATGCGCGATTTGACCATCCGCGGCGCTGGAAATCTGCTCGGTTCCCAGCAGCACGGCTTTATTGACTCCGTCGGTTTCGATCTTTACTCGCAAATGCTGGAAGAAGCGATTGCAGAACGTCAGACCGGCGTCAAAAAAGAGCCGGTGCAGGAAATCGAAATTTCGCTCGATATCGATGCTTATATTCCGGATTCCTATATCAATGACGGTTACCAAAAGATTCAAATGTATAAACGCGTTAAGGGCATCGATGAAGTGGAAGAAGTGTCGGAGCTGCAGGATGAACTGATCGACCGTTTCGGCGATCTGCCGCTTGAAGCGGACCGTCTGCTCCGCATTGCGCTCATGAAAGTGTGGGGACGCCAGGTGGGTGTCGAATCGATCAAACAAAATGGCAAAATCATCACCATCCGGCTCAGCGAAAAAGGTACAGCCGCTGTCAATGGCGGCAAACTGGTCGAAGAATCTGCCGCCTTCGGACGCGCAGTCGGCTTCTCCATGTCCGGCCAGCAGCTCGTCATGACAATCGATGAAAATAAAACCGCTAAACACCATCCTTTCGATGTACTGGAAGGCATGATGAAATTATTGCCGGAATCGCTCCGGGAAACAGAAGCGGCAAATTAAAGAGATAGATGAAATGGGTGAATCCGGTTGAACACAGAAGGTGCGATGAAATCATTTATGAAAGGCGCTGTCCTTTTGACGCTCGCCGGGCTGATCGTAAAAATACTCAGTGCCGTTTACCGCGTGCCGTTCCAGAATATGGTCGGGGACCAGGGCTTTTATATTTACCAGCAGGTCTATCCGTTTATCGCGGTGTTCGGTGTCTGGACTTCCTATGGCTTTGCCGTTGCCGTCTCCAAAATGCTGGCGGATTCCCAAAAGGGGGAACATCGGGCGATTTTCCGGATCGCTTTCTGGACAATCGCCATCCTTTCGCTGCTTATTTTCGGCCTGCTTTTTGCCGGGGCGGATTTATTGGCAGCATGGATGGGGGATGCCCGGTTGAGTGCCTTGCTGAAAGTCGGTTCATTTGCGGTGCTGCTGATGGCGCCGCTCGCAGTGATGAAAGGATCTTTTCAGGCGGGCAGCTTCATGCAGCCGGTAGCCTATGCCCAGGTGATGGAGCAGGCGGTCCGGGTGACCATTATCTTAGTCGGCACCTGGATCGTGGTGACGCAAGGATTTTCATTGTATACGGCAGGCCAGACCGCCATGCTCGGGGCAGTCGCAGGCGAACTTGCTGCGGTCGGGCTGCTGATTTATTATGTCAATAAACATGTAAGCAATGTTCCGGAGCCGGTGGCGCTTCCTGTATGGCCGACTGTCAAAAAGATGCTGGCCATCAGTTTGAGCGTCAGCATGAGTTCGCTGATCCTGCTCATTTTCCAGATGGCTGATTCGTTTACGATTTTTCGTTTGTTGGAAGATAGCGGGATCGGCACAATGGAAGCCATGGAAAAAAAGGGCATCTATGACCGGGGCCAGCCTCTCGCGCAATTCGGCTTGCTTGTAGCGACTTCGCTCGCGCTGTCGATTGTGCCGCTGGTTGCGCAGATGCAGCGGAAAAGAAATGGCCGTTCAGCAGAACTGTATGCAAAACTCGCTTACCGGATTTCATTGCTGTTCGCTGTAGCCGCAGCCGCCGGATTGACGTTCGTCATGCCTTATGTCAATGAAATGCTGTTTCAGACACGGGATGAATCTGCAGCGCTGGTCGTTTTCAGCTGGCAGATTGTCTGGATGTCGCTGCTGCTCATTTTGACGGCGCTGCTTCACGGCATCGGTAAAGTGAAGGTGCCTGCGCTTCTGATGGCAGGCGGCCTCTTCGTGAAAATAATGGGCAACTGGCTGCTGATTCCGCTCTATGGTGTCATGGGCGCCGCGTTGGCAGGGAATCTGGGCCTTGCATTTATTGTTGGGGGCCTGCTTCTTTACTTCAAGAAAATCTGGCCTCTGCGATTTGCACCTGCTCAATTTTACGCCTGGCTGGCATTGGCATCGGCCTCGATGGGAGCAGTGGTGGTCATCTGGGCCGTCGCTGCGGACACCGTCGTATTCGCTGCATTGCCGGGCCGTTTCGGCTCAGCGCTGACAGCTTTGACAGCGGTGCCGCTCGGTGCGGCAGTATTTCTCGCACTTATTGCCAAAAGCCGCATCATTACAGAAAGACAATGGTATGTCATGCCGTTCGGCCGGAAAATGGCCAAACTGCAATTGATCCTCAATTCAAAGAAAAAAGGTGATGGACGATGAAGAAGATTCACATCATCGGTCTCGGTGCTGGAGATCTCGACCAGCTGCCGCTCGGTGTCTATAGAAAATTAAAAAATGCGGAGCGGCTATACGTCCGTACCGCTGACCACCCTGTTCTCGCTGAATTGGCGAAAGAAGGGCTTACTTATGAAAGTTTTGATGCTGTTTACGAAAAGCATGACGATTTCGCTCCCGTGTACCGCGAAATTGCAGATACGCTGATTCAATTGTCGGAAGAAGGCACCGTCACGTATGCGGTGCCGGGCCATCCCCTTGTAGCAGAGCAGACCGTCCAGCATTTGATCGAAGCTGAGAAATCCGGCCGCTGCAGTCTGATGATAGAAGGCGGCAGCAGTTTCCTGGATTCGATTTTCGGTGCTCTCCGCATTGATCCGATCGACGGTTTTCAATTGGTCGATGGGATGACAATGAAAAGCGATTATTTGAATATGACGCAGCATATCCTGATTGCCCAAATTTACGATACGTTCACCGCATCGGAAGCGAAATTGACATTGATGGAAAAATATCCGGATGATTATCCCGTCACGATTGTCACCGCAGCGGGCTCAGCTCAGGAGCAATTGCGGACTGTGCCGCTCCATGAACTGGACCGCGCGGCTGAAATCGACAACCTGACGACCGTGTATGTGCCACCGGCAATGGATGCGCAACAGCGCTTGAAGGAATGGCAGACATTCCGCGAAGTCATTGCGACGCTTCGCAGCCCGGACGGCTGCCCGTGGGACCGCGAACAGACGCATGAAAGCCTGATGCCATATCTATTGGAAGAAGCGCATGAATTGCTGCAGGCGATTGAGGAGCAGGATGACGAGGCCATTGCGGAAGAGCTGGGCGATGTTTTATTGCAAGTGTTTTTGCACACGCAAATCGGCCAGGACAATGGATATTTCCAACTTGAAGATGTGCTCGAATCGATCAGCGCGAAAATGATCCGGCGCCATCCGCACGTTTTCGGAGACGCGAAAGTCGAGGGTTCGGACGATGTGGTCAGCAATTGGCAAGCGATTAAAGCACAGGAAAAACCGGTGGGTAATTCGCTGCTGGACGGTCAGGACCGTTTCAGTTCGTCCTTGACGACCTCTTATAACTACCAGAAAAAAGCCGCAAAAGTCGGGTTCACATGGCATGATGCAGAAGGCGCCTGGCAGAAATTCGAAGAAGAACTGCAGGAATTCAAGGTTGAGCTGGCGAATGGTTCCAAAGAAGAGCAGCTCGATGAACTGGGCGATTTGCTGTTCACGCTTGTCAATATCGCCCGGTTCCATGATTTATCGCCGGAGCAGGCGATGGTCCAGGCAAACCGCAAATTCCGCGGCCGTTTCGGATTCGTAGAAAAGAAAGTGAAAGAAGGAACCGGCAGCTTCATCGATTATACACTGGACCAGCTGGATGGTTTTTGGAATGAAGCCAAGCGATTGGCAAGAAAGGGAGAGTAATTATGCGCCTCGATAAATTTTTGAAAGTTTCCCGGCTGATCAAACGCCGGACATTGGCAAAAGAAGTGGCCGACCAGGGCCGTATCACCGTAAATGGCAATAAAGCAAAAGCCAGTTCAGTCATCAAGGAAAATGATGAACTGCAGATCCGTTTCGGCCAGAAAGTGGTCACCGTACGGGTGGATATGCTGAAAGAAAACGCACGTAAAGAAGAGACGGCCAATATGTATACGATCTTGAAAGAGGAAAAGCTTGAAAAGATCGAACCTGAATTCATCGATGACGAAACGTAAGAGTTGCGTCATCAGGTTTATTTTTGAAGAATTGCAAAAACCTCTTATATAAGTAAGGGTTTTCAGGTATAATGGCATCAACGTAAGCGAAGGGGGAAACAAGTCATGAGTTTGAAGAGAGAAAAGTCCACCGCCGCTCCGGAAGTCGCTTCAATACAAAATGACTATGTCCGCTCGGTGGAACGCAAGGAAAAAAGACAGATGGCGCATAAAGTCCGCCTGTTCAGAAGGCTGGCTGTTTTCGGGCTCGTGGTGATGCTCGCAACCATCTGGATCGGGACAACGATTTATGCGCAGTCGCAGACATTGACTGAAAAAGAGCAATTGCGTGAAGAAGCGCAGCTTGCCCTGAAAGACGTCAAGAAAGAGCAAGTGAAATTACAGGAGCAGATTATTCTGCTGAATGATGATGAATACCTGGCGAAACTGGCGAAGAAGGAACTGTTCGTTTCGGAAAACGGGGAAATCATTTTTACCTTGCCTGAAAAGTGAAGAAAAAAAGGGTTAAAAAGAGTAGTCAGTTGACACTCTTTTTTTCATGGTTATAATTAAAAGTGTGACGGCAAACCGTTACCATAACTTAATGGCTTGATAACAGGCCATCTTAATTTTTAAGGAGGAGCATTTTTTTTATGTCGATTGAAGTAGGCAGCAAGTTAGAAGGTAAAGTTACAGGTATTACAAATTTTGGAGCGTTCGTTCAGCTTCCAACTGGTGCTACAGGCCTCGTGCATATTAGTGAAGTCGCCGACAACTATGTAAAAGACATCAACGATCATTTAAAAGTTGGGGAAATGGTTGAAGTGAAAGTGATGAATGTGGAAGCTGACGGCAAAATCGGCCTTTCCATTCGCAAAGCAAAACCACAGCCGGAAGGCGCACCACAACGTCCAGATCGCCCACAACGTCCACGTCCAAGCAATCGTTCGTTTGACCGCGCACCAAAAGAGAACTTTGAAACAAAAATGGCGAAGTTCCTGAAGGACAGCGAAGAAAACATGACGACTTTGAAGCGTGCTACAGAATCCAAGCGTGGCGGCCGAGGTGCAAAAAGAGGCTAACTTGCTAGCTGTTTTAATGGCATGGAAAAATGCTTCAGCTCAGCTGAAACATATTTGATAATGGAACGCTTCTCAACTCGGGAAGCGTTTTTTTATAATAAAATTCCTGCTGGAGAGTGATGATGAGGATGGAAAAAGAACAATTGCTGGAAGCTTTTACGGAATACGAAGTTTATTTGGCTTCATTGAATACGCGCATTGAAACTGATCAAGCGGCGCATGAACCGATAGCGGAAGGAAAATGGTCAGTTTCGGAAATCATCGCACATCTCGGGGCTTGGGACCGGTTCATGAGGGAGGAACGTCTTCCGTTCATGACAGAAGGCGCGGAAATCCCATCGATGCCGGATGTGGATGCGTTCAATCGGCAGGCTGTCGAGAATGTCAAAGATGGAGAATTTCCTCCGATCCTTGCGAACGCTCAAAAACAGCGTGCTTTATTGGCCAAAGCGATTGAAGAAATGGATGCGGGCGCTTATAAAGCTCCATTTACAGTCGAGAGACATCAGACAAATGCAGCCGAATATTTTGAAGGGCTCCTGTCGCACGACGCCCATCACCGCCGGCAGATTGATACTTTTTTAGAGAAATAAGGCATAAAAAATAAGCGTCCCCGCGAAAGGGACGCTTATTTCTATAAGATGGCGGCAGAGGGGATCGAACCCCCGACCTCACGGGTATGAACCGTACGCTCTAGCCAGCTGAGCTACGCCGCCTTGTTGAAACGGACATTTCATATCATACTATAGGATGTGAAAGAAAGTCAATTACCAATTTGAAAAAAATCGGCAACCTTTTTAGAAGAAAACCCGCCACGGTAATGGAGGAGGAACAAGNTGTTGAAACGGACATTTCATATCATACTATAGGATGTGAAAGAAAGTCAATTACCAATTTGAAAAAAATCGGCAACCTTTTTAGAAGAAAACCCGCCACGGTAATGGAGGAGGAACAAGTGAAGAATTTCCATGAACAGATAGCCGATTACCAAACCAGACATAAACTCCTGGAACCTGGAGACCGTGTGCTGATCGGCTGCTCGGGAGGGATCGATTCGATGGTGCTGCTGCATTACCTCAAATCCCAGGAAAAGGAATTGTCAATTACAGTGGAAGCGGTCCATGTCAATCATATGCTGCGGGGCGATGAATCGGCCGAGGACCGGCTTTTCACGGAACGCATGTGCAGCGAATGGGGCGTTACCTGCCACAGCCGCGATATTCCGATTCCCGCAATCCTTGAAGCCGGGGGCGGCAATAAACAGCAGATCTGCCGACAGGAAAGGTATCAATTTTTTGGAGAAATGATGTCAGCCACCGGGGCTTCGAAATTTGCGACTGCCCATCATGCTGATGATCAGCTCGAGACCATCCTGCTGTCGGGGCTGCGGGGCACGCTGCAATCCGGTTCATTCGGCATGCCGTCCAGCCGTCCTTTCGAAGGCGGCATGCTGATCCGGCCGCTTCTGGCGGTCACCAAGCAGGAGATTGCTGCGTATGCAGAGGCCAACCGCATCCCGTTCCGGGAAGACCCAAGCAATGCAGAGAATACCTATACACGGAACCGCATCCGTAAAAATGTCGTACCCGAATTAAAAAAAGAAAACGCTGACGTATCGAAACAGTTTGTGGAATTATCTGAAAGCCTGCAGGAAGATCAAAAATTTCTTATGGAGCTGGCACAGGAAAAATTGGATCACCTCATTTCTTCCGAGGGGCCCGAATTTTCATTGTCAGCCGAAAGCTTCAGATCCCATGCATCCGCTTTACAAAAAAGAATGGTTCTACTACTATTAAACTATCTATATGGCAGGGAGCAAGTAATTGTCACAAGACAGCTTGCCGAACAAATGCAGGAGATGATGCAAAGTTCATCGGGCACTGTTTTCCTGCATTTGCCGCAGCATTATAGAATGGTCCGGCAATATGATCGTGTGTTATTCAGCCGCCGCAATTTACTGGCCGCCCCTGAAGGATTCCCTTTGCAGATTTCGGAGGACTGGTCGGCGGCAGTGAATAATTTTCGTTACAGGCTGGTGCCGATCCATCAGTTCAAAGAACAGGAAGGTGCCAGTGCATGGTATTTTTCTGAATCAGCCGAACCCCTGCTGCAGATCCGCAGCAGGCTGCCGGGGGATCGGATTCACTTGCCCGGGATGATCGGTTCCAAAAAAGTGGCGCGGCTCATGATTGATGAAAAAGTGCCTGCGCCGCTCCGCAAAGATTGGCCCGTCATTACTGACGGCAAGGGGGAAATTTTGCTGGTGCCGGGTTTACGCCCGTCCCTGCATATCAGCCGCTCCCCCCGCCCGCAGGATAATTGGGTGCTGGCAGAACAAAATTGTGAAAATCGCTAAAGCGAAATATAGGAGGTCCACTTATGTTGCAGAAAGACATCGAAGAAATATTAATCTCTGAAGAACGGCTTCAGGAGAAAGCCCGTGAACTGGGAGAAATCCTGACGAACGACTATAAGGATAAGTATCCGTTGGCCATTGGCGTATTAAAAGGTGCGATGCCATTTATGGGAGACTTGATGAAACGCTTTGACGGCTATGTCGAAATGGATTTCATGGATGTTTCCAGCTACGGCAACGCCACTGTTTCTTCAGGGGAAGTTAAAATCATCAAAGACCTGAACGCCAGCGTAGAAGGACGCGACCTGTTAATCATCGAAGATATCATCGACAGCGGACTGACGCTCAGCTATCTGGTGGACCTCTTCAAATACCGCAAAGCGAATTCGATAAAAATTGTCACGCTCTTGGATAAGCCGAGCGGCCGGAAAGTGGATTTGAAAGCAGATTATATCGGCTTTGAAGTGCCGGATGCTTTCGTAGTCGGATACGGTCTTGACTTCGCGGAAAAATACCGTAATCTGCCGTACATCGGCGTTCTCAAGCCTGAAGTTTACAGCGACGACACAGAATAAGCATATATAATTCACGAATATTCGATTTAACTCGTTGGACGAGTGCTTATCGTTGTGTGCTTAAATGTTCCTATGTTAGTATTTAGTATAGTTTTGGGAAACTTTTTGAGGAGGCTTGGGATGAATCGGATATTTCGATACACCATATTTTATTTACTGATTTTCCTAGTTATTATCGGTATTCTGGGGACATTTAATAATAGTGGACAACCTACTGAAGATATAGGATATAACGAATTTTTACAGGCACTGGAATCCGGACAGATCAAAGAAGTGACCATTCAGCCGACGTCCATGGTTTATCAGGTGACTGGGTCATTGGATAATTACGATGAGGATCAATCGTTCGTAACGAACATTCCTCTGGAAAACGAAGCGTTGATGAACCAGATCGATGAAGTCGCAAGAGCTGATGGTGCTGAGATCAACTATCTCGAAGCGCCGCAGACGAGCGGTTGGGTTTCATTCTTCACTGGCATCATTCCCTTCATCATCATCTTCATCCTTTTCTTCTTCTTGCTGAATCAGTCACAAGGCGGCGGAGGCGGCCGTGTGATGAACTTCGGCAAAAGTAAAGCGAAGCTGTATGACGATCAGAAGCAGAAAGTGCGCTTTGATGATGTAGCTGGAGCGGATGAAGAGAAACAGGAACTTGTTGAAGTTGTTGATTTCCTGAAAGATCCGCGCAGATTCGCTGACATCGGTGCACGCATACCAAAAGGGATCTTGCTTGTCGGACCTCCGGGTACCGGTAAAACATTGCTTGCCCGTGCGGTTGCTGGAGAAGCGGGTACGCCGTTCTTCTCAATCAGTGGTTCAGATTTCGTGGAAATGTTCGTAGGGGTCGGGGCATCACGTGTCCGTGACCTGTTCGAAAACGCCAAGAAAAATGCACCATGTATCATTTTCATCGATGAAATCGATGCAGTTGGACGTCAGCGTGGCGCAGGCCTCGGCGGCGGACACGACGAACGTGAACAGACATTGAACCAATTATTGGTTGAAATGGACGGGTTCGGCGCCAACGAAGGTATCATCATTATTGCAGCGACAAACCGTCCGGATATCCTGGACCCGGCACTTCTGCGCCCTGGCCGTTTCGACCGTCAGATCACAGTTGGCCGCCCGGATGTAAAAGGACGCGAAGAAGTATTGAAAGTGCATGCACGCAATAAACCGCTTGACGAATCTGTGGATATGAAAGCTATCGCTCAGCGTACTCCAGGATTCTCGGGTGCAGATTTAGAGAACTTGCTGAACGAGGCGGCACTTGTTGCAGCCCGCCGCAATAAACTCAAAATTGATATGTCCGATATCGACGAAGCAACGGATCGTGTAATTGCCGGTCCTGCCAAAAAGAATCGTGTCATTTCGAAAAAAGAACGAAATATCGTCGCTTACCACGAATCAGGCCACACAGTCATCGGTCTGGTTCTGGATGATGCCGATATCGTTCATAAAGTAACAATCGTTCCTCGCGGACAAGCTGGCGGATATGCGGTCATGCTTCCAAGAGAAGACCGTTACTTTATGACGAAACCTGAATTGCTTGATAAGATTGCCGGATTGCTCGGCGGCCGTGTTGCCGAAGATTTGACTTTCGGGGAAGTTTCAACCGGCGCCCATAACGACTTCCAGCGTGCAACGGCTATCGCCCGCAGCATGGTGACGGAATATGGGATGAGCGATAAGATCGGACCGATCCAATTCGGTCAGGCACAAGGCGGAAATGTTTTCCTTGGCCGCGATTTCAACTCAGAGCAAAATTATTCAGACGCCATCGCTTTTGAAATCGATCAGGAAATCCAGCGCATCATCAAAGAGCAATACATCCGCACAAAAGAGATTCTTACCGAGAACAAGGATCTTCTCGAATTGCTTGCGCAGACATTGCTTGAAGTTGAAACACTGGATGCCGCTCAAATCCAGCATTTGAAAGAGCACGGCACACTGCCGGAGCGTTCATATGAAGCATTGAACGGCGATTTCGAAAATGAAAATAAAGAAGTCAATCTGGAAAAAGAACCGGAAACTCCTGATGTAACAGGAGCTCCGAATGACCCTTCAGCTGGAGACCTTCCGAGTGAAGACTCATCAACGGAAGTTAAAGGTCCTATCCAGGAAGATCGCAAATAATAGATTGAAAGCTGACTGCCCGGTTCCTAAAAGGAAAAGGCAGTCAGCTTTTTTTCTTTCACTTGAAACTATGGTATGATATTTTGGAAAATTGCAGATAAATGGGGAACGCAAAATGATTCTTGCAATGGATATCGGAAACAGCAATATTATGATGGGAATTTACAATCAGGGCGACTTGACCCATCATTGGCGGATGGAAACAGACCGTCATAAAACAGAAGACGAATATGGCATGCAGGTCAAAGCTTTTCTGGCTGACGCTGGATTACAGTTTTCTGAAGTCACGGGCATCATCATGTCGTCTGTCGTACCGCCAATCATGTTTGCACTTGAACGGATGGCGTTAAAGTATTTCGGATTGAAACCGCTCGTTGTCGGTCCAGGACTGAAAACTGGATTGAACATCAAATACGATAACCCGCGGGAAGTCGGCGCTGACCGGATCGTCAATGCCGTAGCAGCTATCCATGAATACGGCGGTCCGCTGATCATTGCCGATTTCGGCACGGCGACCACTTATTGTTACATCAATGAAGCACATCAGTATATGGGTGGTGCCATTGCTCCCGGCATTGGCATTTCCACAGAAGCGCTTTACAGCCGTGCCGCAAAATTGCCGCGCATTGAAATTGCCCGGCCGGACAGCATCATCGGCAAAAATACGGTTTCCGCTATGCAGGCTGGCATCGTCTACGGTTTTGTCGGACAGGCGGAAGGCATCATCACGCGGATGAAAATGGAAAGCAGGGAAGTGCCGACTGTCATCGCGACAGGCGGAATGGCATCTTTGATCGCAGCCGAATCAAAACTGATCGACAAAGTGGAGCCGTTTTTAACTTTAAAAGGTTTATATTTAATTTATAAACGCAATGAAGCTTAACAGGAAAGGGAGATTCGAATGGCAGATTATTTAGTGCGGGGGCTTGCTTTTGATGGCAGCATCCGTGTATTCGCGGTGGATAGTACCGAAACTGTGGGGGAAGCACAAAAGAGGCATAAGATGTGGCCGACCGCTACAGCTGCAGTTGGACGTTTGATGACTGGCGGCGTCATGCTCGGCGCAATGCTGAAAGGCGACGACAAAGTCGTATTGAAAATTGATGGCGGAGGTCCGCTTGGCCCGGTTCTTGTCGACAGCAATGCGAACGGCGGCGTGCGTGGCTACGCAAAAAATCCGCAAACGCATCTTGACCTTAATGCCAAAGGGAAATTGGATGTCGGCGGCGCAGTCGGCACAGATGGAATGCTTTCCGTCATCAAGGATCTCGGGATGCGTGATTTCTTCACCGGCCAGAGTCCAATTGTGTCTGGAGAAATTGCAGAAGATCTTACTTATTATTTTGCTGTTTCTGAACAGGTTCCGTCTTCAGTCGGACTCGGGGTATTGGTGGATACGGATAATTCGGTGCTCGCAGCTGGAGGTTTTATCGTACAGGTGATGCCGAACGCGGAAGAAGAAGCGATTTCAAAACTCGAAAATCGGTTAGCATCCATTGAGCCGGTTTCAAAAATGATTCAGCGCGGCTTAAGTCCGGAAGCGATCCTGAATGAAATCTTCGGTGGAGACAATGTTGAAATCCTGGATAGAATGCCGGTGAAATTTGAATGCAATTGTTCCAAGGAACGGTTTGCCGAAGGAATCATGGGACTCGGTGCCGAGGAAATCGGACAAATCATCGATGAAGAAGGCAAAGCCGAAACACAATGCCATTTCTGTCTTGAAACCTATAACTATTCAAAAGAAGAACTGGAAGCGATGATCGATGAGCTACAGGCGTGATGACAGGGATGTCCGCATAGCAACAAGTGATGCGGGCAGACCCAGAAGAAGATTGAAAACAAAACCATTGATGATTCTGCTGCTGATCCTGTTTGTGGGAAATCTGTTGTGGTTCATCGCTTGGCTCATTCCGAACAATCCGGAGGGCGATGAAGAAGTGGCTTCTGTAGACGGCCAGGAAATCACTCGCCAGGAATGGATGGCCGCAATGGAAGAGCAGCATGGACGTGAAACTTTGCTTGAACTCGTGAATTTGAAAGTCATGGAAACAGCTGCAAAAGAATACGGCATCAAAGTCAGCGATAAAGAAATCGATCTGGAGCTGGCGATGATGCGTTCGGCACGGGACGGCAGCGAGGTGATGCTTTATTCCTCGGATACTGAACATATGCGGGAAAAAGTGAAAGCACAGTTGATCCTCGAAAAGGTGCTGACCAAGGATATCGTGATTGAAGATGCAGCAATCGAAACTTTTTATCAGGAAAATCAGGCGCTTTACGACGTTCCGGATTCGTATAGGACCCGGATGATTGTGTTGGAGACGACACAGGAAGCGCAGGGGGTTATAGAAGAACTCGGAAACGGTTCGTCATTTGAGGCCCTGGCGCGGGAGCGGTCGGTGGATACCGCCACCGGCAGCCTGGGCGGTGACATTGGCTATATTGTACCGGGTCAATCCACAATCGATACGGCGATATCAAATGCCGTATCCGGAGTTGACGTGGAGGGCTGGTCCGAACCGCTGACATTGGCCGATGGCCGGGCGGCAGTAATCACAGTCACTGAAAAAGCGGAAGGCAATACGTTTACATATAAAGATGTGGAAGGCCATATCAGCCGTGAACTGGCGCTGGAACAATTGCCGCAATCGGTGACGCCTGAAGCTTTCTGGCAGGAATTCGATACCGAATGGTTTTATGGCGAATAAACCTGCAGGCCAATCCTGCCGTTTGACACTATGGGCAAAACATTGATACGATATATTAATGAAATGCCGATTAAACTACTAGGGATTAGGAGTGTTGAAAATGGCTCGTATTGCAAATGATATTACAGGTTTGATTGGACAGACACCTATCGTCAAACTAAACCGTTTAACTGGTCCGGAGGATGCAGAAGTATATCTGAAACTGGAGTATTTTAACCCGGGAAGCAGCGTAAAAGACCGGATTGCCTTGGCTATGATCGAGGCGGCTGAAAAGTCCGGCGATTTAAAAGAGGGTGATGTCATCATCGAACCGACGAGTGGCAACACAGGGATCGGTTTAGCGATGATTGCAGCTGCCAAAGGCTATAAAGCAGTATTGGTAATGCCCGATACGATGAGTATGGAACGCCGTAACCTCCTTCGTGCATATGGAGCTGAACTTATTTTGACTCCTGGAGCGGAAGGGATGAACGGCGCTATCAAGATGGCGGAAAAACAAGCAGCTGACAACAACTGGTTCATGCCGCAACAATTCAATAATGAAGCGAATCCGGAAGTGCATCGCCTGACGACCGGCCCTGAAATCGTTGAAGCGATGGGTGACCAATTGGATGCATTCGTGTCAGGTATCGGTACTGGCGGAACGATTACTGGTGCAGGCCAGGTTTTGAAAGAGAAATATCCGAACATCCTGATTGCTGCAGTTGAGCCGACTGATTCACCGGTGTTATCGGGCGGTAAACCCGGCCCGCATAAAATCCAGGGAATCGGTGCAGGATTCGTTCCGAATGTATTGGACACGGAAATCTACGATGAAGTGATCCAGGTTTCAAATGAACAATCCTACGATACTGCCAGAAAAGTTGCCCGTGAAGAAGGCATCTTGGGCGGTGTTTCTTCTGGAGCTGCCGTATACGCGGCGCTGGAGCTGGCGAAACGCCTTGGCAAAGGTAAAAAAGTGCTCACTGTTCTTCCTTCCAACGGAGAGCGTTACCTGAGCACACCGCTCTATCAATTTGAAGAGAATAACTGAGAACCATCTTAAGGGACATGCCGGCGCATGTCCCTTTTTTGTGTGAAAAAAGAACTTTTCGCGTTAAGATGTAGTTATGGATTATTTCCCGGGAAATATCAATTACTTTATTTAAATGGGCGGTGTTGATTTTGGACATGAAGCTGGATGAAAAAACATTGGTGATGGGTATTTTGAATGTCACCCCGGATTCGTTTTCTGATGGGGGCAAATACAACTTTGTGGAAAATGCTGTAAAACGTGCGGAAGTGATGACGGCACAAGGGGCAGATATTATCGATATAGGGGGAGAATCCACTCGTCCTGGCCATGAACAGGTCTCCATAAAAGAGGAAATCAGCCGCGTGGTGCCTGTTATCAAGGCGATAAAAGAACGGTTAGATGTCACCATTTCCATCGACACCTATAAATCTGCGGTCGCAGAATCGGCACTGGCTGCCGGTGCTGACATTATCAACGATATCTGGGGAGCGAAATACGATCCTGCCATAGCAGAAATGGCAGCAAAATATGAAGTCCCGATTATATTGATGCATAACCGCAACGATACGGCATATACTGATTTTTGGACTGACGTTAAACTGGATATGGAAGAAAGTGTTCGGATTGCCGTGGCTGCCGGTGTGAGAAAAGAAAAAATTTGGCTCGACCCTGGCATCGGATTTGGAAAGACCACGAGCCAGAATATCGAAATGATGCAATTATTGGATCAGTTTGCAGAACTCGGCTATCCGGTTTTATTGGGAACCTCCCGCAAGTCGATGATCGGAAAAGTGCTGGACCTTCCTGTTAGCGAACGGCTTGAAGGGTCGCTGGCTACAGCTTGTTACGGAGCGTTAAAAGGATGCGCCATTGTCCGCGTCCATGATGTGAAAGAAACAGTGCGGGCGTTAAGAATGATGGATATATTGAATGGCAAAGTGAAATATGAAGGGGTGGAATGATGGATTATATTCATTTGAACGAGATGGAATTCTATGGTTACCATGGCGTTTTTCCGGAAGAGACAAAGCTTGGCCAGCGTTTCAGGGTGACGGTTTCATTGGCTGTAGATTTGAAGAAAGCCGGTGACACAGATGCCTTGGAGCACACTGTCCATTATGGAGAGGTCTATAATACATGCAAATCGATTGTCGAAGGCGAGCCGAAAAAATTGCTCGAAGCTGTGGCGGAAAACCTGGCTGCCCGAATTCTGTCCGCTCATCCTTTAGTAAAAGGCATTCGAATCCACCTGATAAAACCCGATCCGCCGATTCCAGGCCATTATAAATCGGTGGCGGTGGAGATCACTAGAGGAGAGTTCATATGAATAGAAGCTTTATATCGCTGGGTTCAAATATGGGTGATCGCCTGGAGATGCTAAAGCAAGCGGTGCGCCTATTAACGGAGCATTCTTCTATTGAAGTTTCCAAAGTTTCTTCTATATATGAAACGGCTCCTGTCGGTTTCACCGAACAAGAGGCTTTTCTGAATATGGTTATTCTAGTTCATACCGATCTTTCTGCTCCGGCCCTGCTAGATGTTTGCCAGGAAATCGAAAGGAAGCTGGACCGGAAACGCGAAATAAGGTGGGGTCCTCGAACGATAGATTTGGATATTTTATTGTTTAATCAAGACAGAATGGATTCGGAAAGACTCACCATCCCACATCCGCGTATGCATGAGCGAGCATTCGTGTTGGTGCCTTTACTCGAAATTGATGGTGCGCAGGACTTTATTGAACCTCAAAGGGAAGGCATTGAAATATGGAGGACTTACAATAGCGTCGATTCATTTGTCTCTGAAGAATAGAAGCGTGATCAAAAGTCCTGATCCGATGGATATTTGCAGGTTATAGGACTTTCATTGAACAATTGATTTTCAGCTGTCATCTTTTTGACAGCGTTTTTTATGTAGCATGCAGAGAAATTGTGTACAATAGATAAATACACGAATGAGCGTGGTTTTAATAAATGAAGGAGTGTAGAGAATGTCAGAAGAGTTAAACGATCAATTATTGGTGAGACGCCAAAAAATGCAGAATTTCCGTGACCACGGAATGGATCCTTTCGGTAAACGATTTGAACGCACACATTTGTCAGAAGATGTTGTGCAGCAATATGAAGGCTTTTCAAAAGAAGAGTTGGAAGAAGCTGGCCATGAAGTAGTGATTGCTGGACGTATAATGACAAAGCGAGGCAAAGGTAAAGCTGGCTTTGCCCATCTTCAGGACCTGAAAGGGCAAATCCAGATTTATGTCCGTAAAGATGCTATCGGGGAAGAAGCATACAATTTCTACAATACAGCCGACCTCGGTGACATTATAGGTGTCAAAGGGACAGTTTTCAAAACGAATGTCGGTGAATTATCGGTAAAAGCAAAAGAGGTTGAGTTTTTAACAAAGGCTCTGCGCCCGTTACCTGAAAAGTTCCACGGACTAAAAGATATCGAACAACGCTATCGCCAACGTTATTTAGACCTTATTACAAGTGAAGAAAGCAAAGAGACTTTCATTCTTCGCAGCCGTATTATCCAAGCGATGCGCCGTTACTTGGATAACTTAGGATTCCTTGAAGTGGAGACGCCGATGCTGCATTCAATTGCTGGAGGAGCGGCGGCACGTCCATTTGAAACTCACCACAATGCTTTGGACATGGAGCTTTATATCCGAATCGCAATTGAGCTGCATTTAAAACGTCTCATTGTCGGCGGATTGGAAAAAGTGTATGAAATTGGCCGGGTATTCCGTAATGAGGGGATCTCGACTCGCCATAATCCTGAATTTACCATGCTGGAACTATATGAAGCCTATGCAGATTACAACGATATAATGGAGCTAACAGAAAACCTGGTCGCTCATGTAGCCCAAGAAGTATTGGGTAAAACCACTGTCAGCTATAATGGGGAAGAGATTAATCTGGCACCGGGCTGGAAACGTCTTCACATGGCGGACGCTGTAAAAGAATACGTCGGGGTGGATTTTTGGAAGGCAATGACTAAAGAAGAAGCTCAAGCCCTTGCTAAAGAACACAATATCGAGATAAAGGATACAATGGAAGTTGGCCATATCTTAAATGAATTCTTTGAGCAGAAAGTCGAAGAGCAACTGGTTCAGCCTACATTTATCTTTGGCCATCCAGTCGAAATATCTCCTCTTGCCAAGAAAAATCCGGAAGACGAACGTTTCACTGACAGATTTGAATTATTCATTGTCAGACGCGAGCATGCAAATGCCTTCACTGAATTGAACGATCCAATCGATCAAAGACAAAGATTCGAAGCTCAATTGATTGAAAAAGCTGAGGGCAATGATGAAGCACATGAAATGGATGAAGACTTTATAGAAGCGCTTGAATATGGAATGCCTCCAACTGGGGGTCTAGGAATAGGGATCGACAGATTGATTATGCTATTAACGGATTCTGCTTCGATTAGAGACGTTCTTTTATTCCCGCAAATGCGCCCACGGGAGTAACTTAATAAAGGGTAAAAAGAGCTCAGTATTAAACTGAGTTCTTTTTTAAAAATAATAGTTGTTTTCTAAAGTGTAAGGTGATATACTAATTCTTGTCGCGTTTTTGATTTGTTTAAAGGCTCGAAAAAATAATAAATTTAATCGTTGACATTCATTAAGGGAATTGGTAATATTGAAAAGTCGCTGTTTCACATAACAGCTTAAACATTTGAACCTTGAAAACTGAACAGCAAAA
>NZ_JADHDU010000013.1 GCF_016820495.1 Planococcus beigongshangi
CTGATAAACTCTCAAAAATCGCTGATAAAATGAGAAACGACGATAAACCTTCAAATGCATAAAAAAGAAGGCAAGCGCCACCAGCGCTTGCCTTCTCCAATATTCACTCCCCAAATATCTCCTCAGAAACCTCCACAATATAGCGCAGTTTCTCCCACTGCTGCTCTTCCGTGAGTTTATTGCCGTGATGCGTTGACGCGAATCCGCATTGCGGGCTGATGCACAGCTGATCCAGCGGCACGTATTTAGAAGCTTCCGCAACGCGCGTTTTAATCACATCTTTATCTTCCAGCTCACCATTCTTAGAAGTAAATACACCTAATACCACACGCGGGCCGCCAGCCGGGATATGTTCTAACGGTTGGAAGCTCCCTGAGCGGTCGTCGTCGTACTCGAGGAAGAATCCGTCGACACGTTCTTTGGCGAAAAGCGTCGGCGCGATCAATGCGTAGCTGCCTTCGAATGCCCAGTCGGACTGGTAGTTGCCGCGGCACAGGTGCGTCGTGACGGTCAGATCTTCCGGCTTGCCTTCAAGGACGCCGTTTGCAACGCGCAATGCCAGGTCGATCAGATACTCCCGATTATACTGTCCGTCGTTGAACGGAATATCAGGGGATGACAAACCGGCGATATAGACGTCATCAATCTGGATATAGCGCGCGCCCAGAGCATAGAACGTCTGGAACGCGTCGCGGTAAGCCTGGATGACGTCTTTTGCGTAGTCTTCCAGGTCTGGATAAATACTAACATCACGGATGCCTTCATTGAAGAACTGGTTCGGGCTCGGAATCGTCAGTTTCGGGATGGCGCGGCCGGCGACGATTTCCTTGAATTCAATAAAATCCTGGATGAAGGGATGGTTTTCGTTAAACGAGATTTTGCCGGTATTGCGGACGTCGTAGGCTTCGGTCTCAACGTTTTTGAACCGGTAGCCGTGATCCGGCGTGTAGCCTTCGAAGCCGTTGATGCCAGCCATGAAATCGGTGTGCCAGAATGTGCGGCGGAATTCGCCGTCGGTGACTGCTTTCAGGCCGACTTCGATTTGTTTATCGACGATGCGTTTGATCTCCGTCGTTTCGATTTCACGCAATTGCTCCGAAGAAATAACGCCTTCCTTGAAGTCTTTTCTTGCCTGGTGGATGCTTTCTGGACGGAGTAAACTTCCTACGTGATCTGCTTTGAAAGGTACTTTAACTACAGTTTTTGCTGTTTCTGCGATTGGATTTGTCATTGTGGATTCCTTCTTTCTGTTTTTAGGTTTTAGTTTGCAATACTCAACTTCGTTTTGACCCGCACTTTTTCAAGCGCCTGCTCTAAATCTTTCAGCAAATCGTCCGCATGCTCAAGGCCTACCGAGAAGCGGAACAGGCCGTCGGTGATGCCGCGTTTTTCGCGCTCCCCTTTTGGCATCGCGGCGTGGGACATGGTCGCCGGATACGACAGGATCGTTTCGACGGCGCCTAGGCTGACGGCGAATACCGGAATCCGCAGTGCATCTTTGAAGATGCGCGCCGCGTTTATATCGGGCAGCCGGAAAGATAAGACGGCGCCGCTGCCGCTTGTCTGGCGCTCATGGATCGGATTGCCGGGATGGAATGAAAACCCGGGGTAATAGACTTCTTCGACAACCGAGTGACCATGCAGGAATTCGGCGATTTTTGCTGCAGATTCACTCGATTGCTTCAAACGCGCGCCGAGTGTTTTGATTCCTTGAATCAGTAAGTAGGAATCCTGCGCACCGAGTACGGAGCCCAAGGAGTTTTGGATGAATCCGAGCCGCTCGCCGAGTGCCGTGTCTTTGGTGACGGCGAGCCCGGCGGTGATGTCGCTGTGGCCGGAAAGGAATTTCGTCGCGCTGTGCAGGACGAGGTCCGCGCCGAGGTCGAGCGGGTTCTGATAGAGCGGCGTCATGAACGTGTTGTCGACGAAAGTCAGGCAATCGTTCGCTTTGGCCAGCTTTGCTGCGATTTCGATATCGGTGATGTTCATCGTCGGATTGGACGGTGTTTCGATGTAGACGACTTTCGTATTCGGGCGGAAAGCACGTGCGACTTCGTCTAGATCCGTCATATCGACGAATGTATGGTCGATGCCGAATTTATTCAATACTTTCGTGATAAAACGGTAAGTGCCGCCGTAGACATCTTCCGAAACCAGCACGTGGTCGCCGGATTCGAGCAGAAGAAAAGCTGAAGAGATGGCGGCCATGCCGGAAGCGAATGCGAATCCGCGTGTGCCGTTCTCGAGTTTCGCGATGGTGTCTTCAAGAGCTTGTCGCGTCGGATTGCCGGAACGGCTGTAATCGTAAGGGCCGAATTCGTCGATGCTGTCCTGGTGGAATGTCGACGACAGGTAGATGGGGACGTTGACGGCACCGGTCTGCGGATCGACGCCGGCTGAGTGGATGAATTTCGTTTCCAAGCGGTCGGTCATGATGGAATACCTCCTTTTATTGTTCAAACGATCGTACAAAGAAGAATCCATTGAAATCAAAAATGGAGCCCTCTTCTCGAAAGAAGAAAGCTCCATGTATGGAAATGCATTCTTCTTATCTTCTAGACGCGGACGTCTACTGGAAGTAGCACCTTGCCCTGAAACAGGCAGGTTGCTGAGACATCACAGGGCCAAGTCCCTCCGTCTCTCTTGATAAGAAATAGAATATTTAGTTAGTGGTTGGTCGATGTGTATAACCATAAGACAGATTTTAAATAAATGCAAGGGAATATGCAAAAAATTTTTACATCAGCCCATCGATGAATGTGAGAATTGCCCATAAACCTTCGCCACACTCAGTCCTCGCATACTTTAAAAATCATACTCCGCTTCTTTAGCTTCACGGATTTTCGTGAACGTCTCCGTCAGCACGACCGTGTCTTCAGCGAGGCGGTCGATGCGCATCAATACATCGTGATTGATGATTTCTTTCTGATAAAAATCTTCTTCCTGGATAAAGACGAAAGTCTGCACAATTTGCGCTTTCATATACGCCAGAATCGGCTTCAGCTGGGTATCCGCCACCATATAATGTTTGGCAGAGCCCGCTGTCACCAGCATGCTGACGACTTTGTCGCGGAAGGCATTGACCGGCAATAAATCAAAAATATTTTTTAATGCCGCGGGGATGGAAGCCTGGAAGATGGGAGTGCCGATGATGATGGCATCCGCTTCCATCAAAGTTTTTGTCACATAGCCGGTATCCCCTTCATAATCGAGGTAATTGCGGCCATCGCTGAAGTCCATTTTATAATCAGCGAGGTCGATCAATTCCGTTTCGGCTTCCGGGTGGTTTTCAGAGAGTGATTTCATGGCCGCATTCATGGCGACCCGCGTTTTTGACCCGATTTGGGAACCGGATAGACCAACAATTTTCATTCCGTTTCCTCCTCATGTTTATTTTTTGCCGTATATTTTTTGATGGCCGGCAGGATTTCCGTACCGATCAATTCCAGGTTGCGTTTGATGTTATCCATCGGCATGCCGCCGAAATCGATTTGTGCGATATAGCGCTGATGCCCGAATACTTCGTGCTGATGCAGAATCTTTTCGATGATCTGCTGAGGGCTGCCGACATTCATGATATTGTGCGGGTCGACGCCTTGAGCGAAGAGCTGTTTCGGGAATCCGCCGCCGTTCGTGAGCTTCATGCCTTCATTGATATGAGGATACAGCTCTCTTAACGCCTGCTGGGAATTATCCGCAGCGTAGAAGAATCCGGCTGTTGCGACCGGCAGCTCATCGGGGTTATGCCCGCCTGCCCGCGCTGCTTGACGGTAAGCGTCAATCGTGTGTTTGAACGTCGAAGTGGCACCGCCGAGATGCGCCATGAACATCGGCACACCGGCATACCCGGCTTTCATCGCACTGGCCGGCGTACCGCCGACTGCACGCCAGATCGGCAGGGAACCGTCGACAGGGCGCGGCAGCACTTTTGCGTTGCGCAGGGGTGCGCGGAATTCGCCGCTCCAATTGACGATTTCGTTTTCGTTGATCAGCCGCAGCAGATCGAATTTCTCTTCGAATAAATCTTCGTAATTGCGCACATCATAGCCCAGCAGGTCAAACAAGCCGACCCGGGAAGCGCGCCCTGCAACAAGTTCCGCCCGCCCATTCGAGATCAGGTCCAGTGTGGCGAAGTTTTCATAGACCCGCACAGGATCGGACGTGCTGATGATCGTGGAAGAACTGGCGATCTTCATTTTCTTCGTTGCCTGTGCAATTGCCGAAAGCACGACGGCATGAGCCTGCGTGGCGAAATATTCCTGATGGCTTTCACCGACACTGAAAAAGTCGACGCCTGCCTGTTCAGCGAGTACGCCGTATTCGATCAGGTCCTGAATCCGCTGATGTGCAGAAATTCTTTCTCCGGTAGCCGGGTTTGGCAAATGATCGCCAAGCGTATATATTCCAAACTCCAATCCTTCATCAGGATTAATGCGATATTTTTTCATCGATAGATCCGCCCTTCTTTTCAATTCTAAAATCATTATAAGCCTAAGCTGTTTTATATGTAAGTACGCACTCCAAAGTGCTATAGTATACAAAAAGATACTATTGGAGGCGTCGTAATGGAACGGAAACCGGATAATTGCCGTGTGGAAGATGCGCTCGGCATCCTTGTCGGAAAATGGAAACCCATAATCCTTCTATACCTGCTGCAGGAAGGCACGAAACGTTTCAGCGAACTGAAGCGCAATATGCCGGGCATTACGCAAAAGATGCTGACGAAGCAATTGCGTGAACTGGAAGATGAAGATATCATCCGCCGCGTCGTGTATCCGCAGGTCCCGCCGAAAGTGGAATATTCCATGACGGATTACGGGCGCAGCCTGGAGCCGATCCTGGAAGCCATGCACGAATGGGGAGAGAAGCACACGGAGCACAAAGCGAAAGAGGAGCAAAACCAATTGAAAAGTTCATCCTGATGAAGAGGGCCACTCAGATAATTTGAGTGGCCTTTTTTTGTTGGAGGAGTTGAAACCAAAAAACAGACCAGGAAATCCATCCTGGTCTGTTTCGTTTATTATTTTGCTTACATTCTGCCGTAGCCTGTGAAGTAGTTGCCCCAGTATCCGCTATGGATATTGTCGACTTTGACGCTGTTGCCGGCAGCGGAAATCATTTGGCCGTTGCCGATGTAGATTCCGACATGCGAGATGCCAGGCGTGTAAGTGCCAGAGAAGAAGACCAGGTCGCCTGGTTTTGGCGTGCTGACTTTTGCCGCCATATTGTAATAGCCGGCTGCGCTTGTGCGAGCTGTGTCATGGCCTGCCTGATTCAATACGTAAGAGATGAATCCGCTGCAGTCAAATCCTGCAGGAGTAGAACCGCCCCATACGTATGGGGTCCCTGCAAACTGCTTCGCGATCGATACGATGGAAGAAGTCGGGTTGCTGGCTGTTGTCACTTGAGGTGCAGCTGTTGTCACTTGAGGTGCAGCTGTTTTACTGGATGCTGCAGAAGAATTTCCGCCGATCTGGAGTGTTTGCCCCGGGAAAATCAGGTGTCCTGAAATGCCGTTGAGGTTTTGCAGGCTTGCCACTGTTGTGCCGTGGTCCTGTGCGATGTTCCACAATGTATCGCCCGATTTCACGTCAAGTGAAGCTGCGCTTGCTGGTGCTGCGATGGCAGCTGTCATTCCGACTGTTGCTGTAAGTGCTAATAATGCTTTTCTGGTTTTTTTCATTTTATTCTCCTGAATTATCTGGAATACACTTCTATCAATAAAGCGATTCTCGTATTTTATATTTTCTTGCCATAAGGTCTATAAGGGACATGGTTCAAGTACGCTTCTCGTCAATCTCTCTGAAGCCTTGCTCAGTGTAGCATGGAATATCACCTAAGATAAGCTTTGTCATCGCTTTGTTATCAACTATTAATGTTTTGATATATTAGTATTTTATTTGCGAATAGAGTTAAGAAATTATTATATCGGAATGTGTCTTGTTCGAAGGTTGATGCTGAAGGGTTTTGAAAGAGGTTTTTCTACAGAAAAGGTTATTTTCAGCAGAAACTGCTTTGACAGAATAAGGATGTAATATTACGGGTGAAAAGTGGTTCAGGAAATGAAAAAGGCATCCATTCCTCTGTAACTGAGAAATGGACACCTTCTAAAAGAGGTTCATTTATAAAAACTGCAAACTTGTTGTCGGTTAATTGATATCGCGTTTCGTAAAGTTGCCGCCTCGCACTTCCGCTACGTCGTAGACGGCGATAAAGGCCTGTTTGTCGATTTCGTAGATAATCTCTTTCATCTTGCTGTCTTCGAGCCGGTTGATGATGCACGTGATTTCTTGATATTCTTCATTCGTGTAAGCGCCTTTGACGATATTGTATGTAGCGTTTCGGCCGAGGCGGTCATAAATGGTTTTGACGATCAGCTCGGGTTTGCTCGAAATGATTTTATATGTTTTCGAACCGCTGAATCCTTCCTCGACCAGGTGGATCACTTTCGATGCGATGTAATAGGCGATCCCGGAAAGGAAAGCGCCTTGCAGACCGAAAACGAAGGATACCACGATGAAGACGAATAGATTCAGGAATAGGATCATATCACTCGTACCGAATGGCAATTTACGTGACAGCAGCACCGCCAGCATGTCGATGCCGTCAAGTGCGCCGCCGTTCCGCAGCGCAAGGCCCATGCCGATTCCGATGATGATTCCGCCGATGACCGTGATCAGGAGCGTATCGCCTTCGACAATGACCGGGATGTGGTGCATGACAGTCGTTGCATAGGCAAGGGACGCAATTCCGATGATGGAGTAGATGGCGAAACTTTTCCCGATCTGCTTGTAGCCCAGATAGATGAACGGGATATTCAGCACAGCGATCAGCACACCAAGCGGAATACCGAATACTTGCGAACCGACGATGCTGAGGCCGGTGACCCCGCCGTCCGAAACATTATTCGGAATCAGCACGGCTTCAAGGCCGTATGCAGTGATGAAAGCGCCGATGATGATAGGCAGGGCCCGCAGCAGCAATTTCAGTTTTTTTGTTTTTGGATGTGTAGCTTTTGAAGTCATTCCATTTTCTCCTTTACTGCAATTATTGATGGATTTTTACTTCTAACTAATAAATATAATCCTTTTCCTGTCAGTTTGGTAGGGGGAATGAAAATTTGCGCTCACTAACGATGGCTGCTGAACTGACTTGGAAGCCAAGATTATTTTTGCATGCTGTTTGCCCAGCTTGCTTTTCGGCG
Source organism: Planococcus beigongshangi (assembly GCF_016820495.1). GTDB lineage: Bacteria > Bacillota > Bacilli > Bacillales_A > Planococcaceae > Planococcus > Planococcus beigongshangi. The sequence continues at coordinate 7,205 of NZ_JADHDU010000013.1, forward strand.
AACGCGGATATAAATTCCTGAACGCGGATAAAATTCGCTGAACGCGGAAATAACTCGCTGAACGCGGAAATAATTCGCTGAGCGCCGATATCCGCCAATAAGAAGAAATCTTCAAGAGAAAAACAGCAGCAAAAGCTTCTCTTAAGCAGAATCCGGCTTTATTTTCACCGAATTTCTTTTCGAGTAGCAAAAGCGAAACACAGTCGGATGCTTTTCGCAGGCGAAAAGTGAAATACCGGCAGCGTCGAGTATTGCCACAACAAACGAACCGCCAATCCAAAAGGAATGGCGGTTCGTTTTAAGTGATGCGAGATTAAAGGCCCTAGTATACCTGGCTTCTGTATTTATTGATTTTCTGCATCAGCTTTATGAACAGGTAAATGTACAGCAAGATGACGGCTGTGACAAAAGTAAGGGACAGGATGGAAAAGAAGGTCGGTTCCCAATTGAGCAGCAGGCCGGCCTGCGCCACGACCATGCCGAAGAAAATGATTGAATAAAATGTCAGCAGTCGCTGGTACATGGCTTTGACGGAAGCGGGATCTGAATAGATGCGCTTGTCGCCGATGACATCAGCAGGTGCGCGGAAGTAATGGAACGATTCCATTTCCGTATGGACGTGTTCCCAGCCCGCCTGATTGTAAAGTTCAAAATACTCATCATCCGCTGACTGGAAATCGGTCTGATAAATATAGGCTTTGCTGTGATTTTCTTCGAAATAGTAGAAGAACCAGCGGTATTTGAAGAACTGATAGCCTTTTGCCGACATTTCTGTCAGCCATTTTTCTTCTTTATCCATGTCATTGGCAAGGGAAATTTTAAATTTCTTGATGGTTGTCATGCCTTTTCCTCTCCTTTCAAAATATCATCGCTGATCGTCAGCATCTTTTTAATGCGCGCGTATTCCTGGAGAAAGCTGTGATGGCCTTCTTCCGACAGCCGGTAAATCTTCTTCTGGCGGCTTTCTTTTTCTGCGGTGACCAGTTCGATCAGCTTCTGTTTCTGCAGATTGGTCAGTACACCATACAGGGTCCCGGGGGCGAGAACAATTTCACCGCCGCTGTATTCCTCGATTTTCTTGATGATTCCGTAACCATGCAGAGACTCTTTCGCCAGCGCCAATAAAACAAGGTACGTCGATTCCGATAAGGGCTGCATCTAACCACCTCTTTCATTTTTATATCGCCTGTCGATATATCGTTACCCATAGTATATGTAACGATATATCGAGTGTCAAGGTATTAGGTGGGATTTTATTGACTAAAAAACAGGATTTAGGGAATAGGGGAAATAAGAAAAAGGCAGACGAGCTGCCACAAGGAGGAATTCGATGGATGCACAATTCTTTTTGAAAGGCTTGCACGGAGAAGGGGCGCACGTAGATACGGAAACGGTTTTTGACGGCATGGACTGGCAGCAGGCTGGTGAAAAGAAAGGGGATTTCCCGCATACGGTCTGGGAATTATTATTCCATATGAATTATTGGCAGTATTTCATGCTGGACATTTTAGAAGGTGACCCGCCGAGCGGAGAAAATGCAGATGCAGAATCCTGGCCGCCTATAGCGGGGCCAGAGAGTGAAGAAGAATGGGAAGCGGCTGTCGTCTATTTCCGGAAAGGCTTGGATATGGCTGAGGCGGAAGCTGCAAAAGCACTGGATGAACAAGTGGTTAAAGGCAGTGAAGGGACCCGGGCAGATTGCCTGCAGACGATTGTGCTCCATAATTCATATCATGCAGGACAGGTGGCATTTGCGCGGAAAATCTTAGGAGCATGGCCCCCATCAAGGGACGCAACTTTTTGATGGGAAGGCATTTGGCAGACTTCCCCGTTTGAAATGGGTATCATATAGATAGAGGATAGGTCTCATCCAATCAAGGGAGGAGGGCTAATGTGAATATCGGAATCATCGGAACGGGAAATATTGCCTCGTATTTATTGGAACAAGTGAATGTCAGCGGACTGGCTGATGAGAAGGTGCTGGCGATTTTCGGCCGCAACCAGGAAGCCGGCACCCGGTTGAGTGAACGATTTGGCGCTGATTTCTTCACTGATCTGCGCGGATTTTTGGAGCAGCCGCTTGATATTGTGGTTGAAGCTGCGACGGTGGAGGCGGCTGCGCTCTATTTGGAAGCGGTTGTGACGGCTAAAAAAGATCTCGTCGTTAGCAGTATCGGTGTTTTCAAAAATGCTGACTTTCTGGACCGCGTCAAGGGGCTGGCAAAAACGGCCGGCACGCATATCTTTCTGCCATCCGGCGCAATCGGCGGATTAGATCTGCTGCAATCGGCAAAAGCCGCAGGAGGTTTGGAACGCGTATCGATCACGACCCGGAAATCGCCGGCGTCACTCGGCATGGAATCAGACGAAGAAAGCGTGCTGTTCGACGGGTCCGCTTTCGATGCTGTGGAGAAATTTCCGAAGAACGTCAATGTGGCGATGGTGCTCGCGATCGCGGGAATCGGGGCCGACAAAACGAATGTGCGCGTCATCGTCGACCCTGACGTGGAACAGAATTCACACACCATTGAAGCAGAGGGCGTTTTCGGACGCATGGAGCTGAGGGTTGAAAACAACCCGATGCCGGATAACCCGAAGACGAGCCTGCTCGCTGCGTTAAGTATCCTGGCTGTGCTGCAGAATCGCAGCCGGGCGCTGCAGATCGGAAATTGAAGTTTATATGAAAAAAGCCGTTCAGCCCTGGTATGGGTTGAACGGCTTTTTGGGCAATCGTGGAAATGTTATCATCCCATCTGATTCACAGGCCTGCTGTTCCTATTCAACACGAGTTCGATCAAGGCAATGACAGCCGCACCGATGAGCTGCGCGTTGATGGAGATGGTGATGGAATCCATCAAAAGGTTGAGCAGCGACAGCACCGCCCAGATGACCATGAAATTTATGGTGAAAATGGTTCCCGCATTAGCCATCGACAAATGTTCCAATAAAATCGCAAAGGCTATTTTGACGAAATCAGCGATCGATTCCAATATGAAAAAGAATACACAGAACCAAAACAGCGACCAGATCGAATCATACTGGATACCTAGAATATTAAAGAGTCCGGACAGTCCGAAGAAATAGATGCCCAAGACGAATGCCAATGAGCCTGCAAGGAGGAATGTCATCGACACGATGATGAATATCTTGGTCTTAGCCGACTCTTCTTTAAATGATTTATCTTTCTTCATTCCTGACCCCTCTTTTTATCTTTTGATCCATTAAGCTTAGCATAAAATTTGCCTGTTGTTCGAGGGGCAGGATCTGTTAATCGATAATGGTGTCCTTTCCCTGTTCCCACAATTCCTTTAATGAGTTCAGCATATGGCCGATCTGTTCATCGGGATGGCGTTCCCAGGAACCGAGTTCGGCAACAATCACACCCCGCTGTAAAAGCAGTAGTGGTCGGCTCGACAAGACCTGAGCATATCAAGGAAGACCTGCAGGCGATGCAGGCGAATATTCCAGCTGCGTTCTGGGAAGAGCTGGTTGAAGAGAAACTGGTTTCTCCAAAAGCGATATTGCCGGAATCATAAGGTTCAATAGGAAGCATCAGCAAAGACAGAGGCAGTCCCGGCAGTCATCAAATTGACTTGAAGGGTCTGCCTTATTAATTTGTCCATAAAAAGAACGGCAGTTAGTTTATTCGAATAAAGGGAAATGGTAAAAAACAGAGAAGTGGTAAATGGAAAGAAAATTGAGGAGGCGCAAAATTATGGACAATGTAAAAGAAGGATTCATCCCGGTGACTGGCGGCAATGTCTGGTACCGGATCAGCGGCAATGGCCCGGGCATTCCGCTATTGATCTTGCACGGAGGGCCGGGTTCGAAAAGCAGCGACTCGGATCCGCTCCGGCGTCTCGGGGCGGACCGGCCAGTGATCCATTACGATCAGCTCGGCAGCGGAAAATCCGACCGGCCGTCCGACACATCGCTCTGGACGGTGGAGCGTTTTGTCGAAGAACTGGGCCAGGTCGTCGAAACTCTGGGACTGGAAGAGTTCCATCTGCTCGGCCATTCGTGGGGCACGATGCTCGCCACCTCTTATCTATTCAATAAACCCGGCGGCGTCCGCAGCGTCATCTTTTCGGGACCGGCGCTCGATGCGCAAAGGTGGGAGCGGGACCAGCGCAATTATCTGAAGCAGTTCCCGGAGGACATCCAGGAAACGATCGAGCGGAGCGAACGCGAAGGGACGACCGATTCGGCGGAATATAATGAAGCGATGGACGCCTACTATAAACGGCATATGTGCCGCGTCGATCCGTGGCCGGAAGAGCTTGTGGAAGATATGAAGGGGTTGAATCATCAGGTTTACAATCATATGTGGGGCGCTTCCGAGTTTACAGTCACCGGCACGCTGAAGTATTTTGATGCGACGGAGCGTTTGCCGGAAATCGGTATTCCAGCGCTGTTCACCTGCGGGCGCTACGATGAAGCCACGCCGGAAGCGACGGAATACTACGCGGGCCTTGTGCCGGATTCGGAATTCCATGTCTTTGAAAACAGTTCGCATATGCCGGGAGTCGAGGAGCCGGAAGCGTATGTGGAAACAGTGCGTGAGTGGGTGAACCGGCAGGAGATGCGGCCGGGGGCTTGAGGTGAGGAAATGATAAACAGGAAGCGGCTCTGGGAGAGTGGCTTCCTGTTTTTTGATGGGATATTTATTGATTTATGGCCATGCAATGAAAAGGCTTGAAATCAAGAAAAGAAGTGAAAGGCTGATTATTGTGAAAGAGAATATAGCCGTTTTCTTACGTCCCGCCTGATGATGCTCAATTCCATACATAAAAAACACCGGAAGAAGCAGTAAAAGGATCAGCGTTGAATCCGCCTCGTATTGCGGGTTGAAAAAATGATTGCCGGCCACAAGTAAAAATGCAGCTCCGAAAAGGAAACCGATGACTCTGAGCAATTTCATAATGTGCCTCCAGTGTGTGGGGGGAAATGGATGTATGTGCAGATAATTTTACCATATGAAGGAAGCAGCGTTGAAGAAAGTTTTTCGGGCACGTGAGCGCTTTGCCGCTCATGTGCCCCTGCAGGTTGCCGCAGCAAAGGGTTCCGATAAGGGAGGTTGTGGGATTTAAGTTGACGGAATTTTGTGATTTATTGGAAGGTAGTATGATATTATGAAAAGGTGAAGGTTCATTGAAAATTGGAAAACAGGAGGAGGGGTGGGGGATAAAAACGAAATTGGAACTGCTGCCTAAAAGTTCAGCGATTGAATGTATGCTGAAGCGTATTTCTGCCAGCCATAAGCAACGCGACTACCTGGAAAATCAGCTGCACCGCGCTTCTGCCGGAGTTCGCGGCGAGGGCAAGATGGTCAAGAAATTTCGGGAGTTTTCTTATGACGGCAATTATTTGCCTGTATGGGATCTGAATATGGTGTTGGGCGAGTGGGCGGTTCAGATTGATGGTCTGCTGCTGACTGACCGCTGTGCCATCGTGATGGATTCCAAGAATGTCAGCGGTGAAATCCATTATGACGCGGTGACTGAGGAATATTATAAGAAGGCGGTGCCAGGCGGCGAAATACTGCATCTGGATAATCCGGTTTTTCAGCTGAAAAAGCATATAGATTTCATAAAGATGCTATTCAGGATTCATAATATCAATTTGCCTGTTACCGGTTTGATCGTGTTTACGGCAAATAGCTGTGTGTTTCGTGCAAAACCTCCCGGCGCTTTAATTTGCAAAACGTACCAGATGAACGAATATCTCTACCAAATTCTTCGGACCAGTCCCCAGGTCGCAGTTTCAAAACCGATTCACGAAATCGGTAAACTGATTGCGGCAAACCAGGTCCCCTTTAAAAAATCCCCTTTGAGTGAATATTACCGTATTGAGATGAAAGATTTAAAAACAGGCGTTTATTGCAATAAATGCAGTGGCTTCCACATGGAGCGTGTGAAGAAATCCTGGATCTGTTCAGGCTGCGGCAATAAGGATGCCGGCGCGGACCGGCTGGCCGTGCAGGAGTATTTTGCATTGGTAAGTGATGAGTTGACGAATAAGAAGTTTAGGGAGTTTACGGGAATTGTGAATTCCGACGCAGCAAGGCGAGTTTTATCTAAATATGATTTAGAAATTACAGGCGAAAGAAAAATGCGTATTTATAGAATAAAGAACAGGTGAAAATGTATTGCATTGTATATTTTAGGTGGAGTTTATATAAAGAATTTTAATCGAACTATAAGAATTGCTGATAAACCCAAACCCAGCCTCCATCTCTCACCAACAATCCCAATAACGAAGCTTTTCGCATGCGAAAAGCTTTTTATTAAGTTCAAAATTATAAGTGAGGCGGACAAGATAGTTGTGCTTCTTTTTTTGGTTTTATTTGATATTATTTTGATATTAAATGTACTTTTTAGTGTTTAGGAATATGGAAATCTAAGAATCGCTGATAAACAGTGAAAAATCGCTGATAAACGTAAAATAATCGCTGATAAACCCAAACCCAGCCTCCATCTCTCACCAACAAGCCCAATAACGAAGCTTTTCGCATGCGAAAGGCTTTTTATTAAGTTCAAAATTATAAGTGAGGCGGACAAGCTAGTTGTGCTTCTTTTTTTGGTTTTATTTGATATTATTTTGATATTAAATGTACTTTTTAGTGTTTAGGAATATGGAAATCTAAGAATCGCTGATAAACAGTGAAAAATCGCTGATAAACGTAAAATAATCGCTGATAAACCCAAACCCAGCCTCCACCACTCATCATCAAACCCAATAACGAAGCTTTTCGCCCGCGAAAAGCCTTTTATTAAGTTCAAAACACAAAAATAGGCGGCCGCATAAAATGCGGCCGCCTTTTCNCCAAAATAATCGCTGATAAACCCAAACCCAGCCTCCACCACTCATCATCAAACCCAATAACGAAGCTTTTCGCCCGCGAAAAGCCTTTTATTAAGTTCAAAACACAAAAATAGGCGGCCGCATAAAATGCGGCCGCCTTTTCAGCTGGCTTAGGATTGAGTTTCGGCTTCATTTCTTGCTACACCAGGGCGCGTCAGGGAGAAGACGGCGAATCCGAGCGCGCCGAGGACGATGACCCCGCCGACCCAGGCGGTGCTTGTTACGGAGCCGGTCTGGGCGAGGGTGAAGCCTCCGATTGCGGAACCGAGCGCGATGCCGACTTGCAGCGCAGAGTTATTGAAACTTTGCTGGATGTCGGAAGTTGTCGGGTCCGTTTCAATCAGATAGCTTTGCTGCGGAGGTGCAAGACCCCAGCTGAGTGCTGCCCAGACGACCATTACCGGCATGAAGATGACGAGTGAAAACGTCGTGAATGGCAGCAGGAATAGTGAAACTGCGAATGCCGAAATGACGATCAGGATGCTGCGTTTTGAACCGATGGCATCGGACATGGTGCCGCCGATTGCACCGCCGCTGACTGCGGCGACCCCGAATACCAGGTAGCAGACGCTGATCCAGAACGGATTCAGGTTCAATTCCGTTTCAAGGAACGGTGTGAAATAAGCGTAGACGGTATAATGGCCCGCAAGCATGAACATCGTAGCCAGGTGGGCGGTGCCGATTTTCGCACTCGCCACCGCTTTTAATTGCTGCTTCAGTGGAACCGCAGTACCGCCCGGAATCGGCTGGATAAAGCGCGCGATCAGCGCCATCGAGCCGAGTGACAGGACGGCGATGCCAAGGAAAATGACCCGCCAGCCGAACGCATCGGAAATCAGGATGCCGAGCGGGACGCCGAGGACGAGCGAGGATGAGACACCCATGAAAATAAGGCCGATCGCTTTCGCACGGTAGCGCGGCTCGACGATTTTCGCTGCGATGGTGAGCGATAATACGACAATCAGCGCAGTGCTCGCAGCCGTCAGGACGCGCGCGATCATCATCCAGGTGAAATCAGGGCTGAAATAAGTCATCACATTGCCGAGGAAGAAGACCATCAGCGAAATCAAATAGACTTTCTTCCGCTCAAAACGGCTGGTGGCAACCAATAAGACGGGTCCTGCAATCGCATAGATCAATGCGAATACCGTGATTAATTGTCCGGCTGAACTCAAGGAGACACCGAATTCATTGGCGATTGTCGGCAGGATTCCGCCGACGATCAACTCGACGAGACCGACGGCAACCGTCGATAAGGCTAAAATATATACTTTCAGATTCATTGTATAAACGCTTCCTTTCAAACATGAAATATCAGAAAATAAAAAAAATCCTGATTACAGAAAACGAAAAAATTCGTTTTCTGTAATCAGGATTTTGCGGTTCCTGGTAGAGACCCTTAAGCCGTATTCTTAAGGTTATACAGAGCGGATGATCATTTAAAAATTCTACTATAGAAACAGGTATTGCGCAACCCATGAATGGCGGGAGGAGCTGGATGCCTGGATGGAAAGAGTCCTCGGATCCAGATTCTCCCGGGTTCAGGGAGATCAGACGTACTGATAATGTAAGCCTGTCTTCGTGTCATACCAGAACAGGGTGGCGTGCTTTCGTTTTGGCAGGCGCGTCTGCAGGCTCCATTCAGGGAATTGTTTGATAAGCTGGACCTGATCGCCGGTTGCAAGCGCGATGAAAGAGACGTAATGCTCTTTTGTCATCGGATGTTCGCTGGAAATGAACCATTGTCCGTCCATCTCCTCGACAGACAGCTTTTCTTCATCTGCCGCTTTTTTTGCTTCGAGCGGTTCCAATTTTCTGCCGCAGCAGGATAATGTGATTTCACCAGTGGCGAGTGCCAGATTATGGCATGTGGGACAAACAAAATAAGTCGATTTTTTCATATTTCCTCCTATGAATGATGATAGGGGCAAATCGCCGTCCAACAGGTTTTCGATTTGCACCCCCAGTACTTCCGCAAGCCGGGGAAGCAGGGAAACATCAGGACAGCCATGCCCGCGTTCCCATTTTGAGACGGTCCTGTCGGAAAGTTTGAGCATGTCGGCCAATTGCTTCTGTGTCAGCCCTTTTTCTTTCCGCAGCCGAAAGATCAATTCGCCAGTTTTCATATTATCCATCTATATTCTCCTCCTGTATTTCCTTTATCATACGGAAACGACCGGACTGCCGCAACAAACGCTCCGTGGAGTTGAGAAAGACATTCCCGCTGTACATGATTAACTGTCAGCACATGGCGGATGCGCAGATTTGAAAGTTCCTTTATGAGACGGTATGATTTCAGAAAGTTGGAGATTCGGAAAGGAAGTGGCGCGATTGCAGAAAAAATGGCTGATTTACGGAGCATACGGTTATACGGGGGAATTGATTGCAAGGGAAGCGAAGAAACGCGGCATGTCACCGGTACTGGCTGGGCGCAGCGAAGAAAAGCTGAAACCGCTCGGTGAGGAGCTGCAGCTCGAAACTCGGGTATTCCTGGTGGACTCTGCGGCAGGAAACTTATCCGGCATCACGCTGGTGCTCCACTGCGCAGGTCCTTTTCAAAAAACGAGTGCGCCGATGATCGAAGCATGCCTGGAAGCAGGAGCACATTATCTGGACATCACAGGAGAGATTTCCGTTTTCCAGCACAGTTTTGCACAGGATGCTAAAGCGAAAGAGGCAGGCATCCTCATTTGTTCAGGGGTCGGCTTCGACGTCATCCCGACGGATTGTACGGCACTGAAACTGAAAGAAGAAATGCCGGATGCAACGAGTCTGTCTCTCGGTTTCGATTCGGATTCGGGCATTTCTCCCGGCACGTATAAAACGATGATCCAGGGAACGGGGTCCGGCAGTGCGGAGCGGCGGGACGGAAAAATTATTCCGGTCGCGATCGGAAGTCAGCGGCGGACGATCGATTTCGGCCGGGGCACACGTTCGGCGATGGGCATCCCGTGGGGAGATGTATCGACTGCTTTCCACACGACCGGCATTCCGAACATCCAAACGTGGATTCCGATGAAAAAGGCGAATGTTATCGGAGCGCGCATTTTCAGTCCGGCTGGCGCTTTGATCGGCTTGCCGCCCATCCAGAAAAGATTGATGAAATGGGTGGAAAAGCGGGTCAGCGGACCGGATGAAACGCTGCGTGCCGGAGCACCCGCTTATATCTGGGGAGAAGCGCGCAATCCTGACGGTGTCATTAAAACGGTGCGCATCCAGACAGCGAACGTCTATGATCTGACGGTCTACGGCGCGCTTGAAGTGGTGAGCCGTCTACTTGAAGGCGATTCTCCTTCCGGCAGCCATACGCCTGCAGCTTTATTCGGTTCTGGGCTGCTCGAAGATTTGCCAGGGTCAGGGAAGTTTGAAGTGGAGACGATTTACCCGGCATGAAATGGAAGACAGACTATATAAGAAATAAATTTGTTAATGCTGATTGACGCTGTCAAAACTCTCATCGCAATCCGTGGCACAAGCACTGCTTGTGCCACGGATTGTTTTTCATTCAAGCCTTTATTGGAACTTAACTCCACACTGAACGTACTAATGTGAAATCAGTTGCCGGGAGGAAATTACATGAAGATCAGGGGAATCGCTGCATTCATTATTTCAATAGTTATTTTCGTTACTTTAACAGCATGCGGGTTAGGGAAAAATTCATCATCAGCTGATTGGGTATCTGCTTTCGTTGTATGGGACGGGATGATTTATGTGCTGGAGGATGAATATGTGCTGGAAGTGGATGAAGAAATAGGAAAAGTCACGAAGTATTCGGATAACGAAGGCACATACAGTGGAAATTTCTCCAATGAATATGAAAAAGGGACAAAATATTATTCCATATCTGGAATCCAAACAAAAGAAGCGATTGCGGTGGAAGATGGAAACGGAAGATACCGAAAAGCTGTGATGGAAGGCGAATATGGAGGCAACTGATTTAGACGGCAGAAAGTGAAAAATTGTCAGTTGGTTTTATAGGGGGAATTTCGGGGAATAGTGAGGAAAAGATATTTTATATAACTTTTGTATAATGCATCAAGAAACAGATTGCGAGGAGAGGGAGATGGAAAACATCTTACATGGAATAGCTGCTTTTCTTAGGGAAGAAAAAAATTCTGTAACAGAAAATCTGTTGCAGCAAGCGATAGAGCAATTGAAATTGGAATTGACTGAAGAGCAGCAGGCACAGCATTACGATTTACTGGAAACACTCCTGGATAAAGTATCAAAAGGCTTATTGCTGACCCGGCAGGAAGCGCAGGAGCTGGATCTGGATTATGACGTCGACAAGTATTTTTATCATAGCGGAACCCTTCTGCAAAATACGGTCGAAATCATCAGCACCTTCCGTTTATTGCTCCACCGGGAACTTCTGGAAAGAGGGTTGTTCAAAGCGAGCAGTGCTTCACAGATTTCCTGGCTTTATCACCACATCATCTACATCTTTGATGATGCCATCCGGAAGACGACGGCAAATTTCAATCTGGAAAATCAAAAAAGGCTGGATGCCAATGAACAGGAGATCATGGAACTGGCGGCGCCGATCGTGCCTATCAAAAGAGGAGTTGCCGTCATGCCGCTCATCGGTGAATTCACTGACTCCAGAGCCATTTATCTTTCAACGGAAGTCATTCCACGGGTAGTGGACCTGAATATTGAACAATTGGTCATCGATTTTTCGGGAATCCATAATTTCGATACGAACGTAGCCCAGCAAATCTTCCGCATCCGTGATGTCCTGCAGCTTTTGGGGATACAGCCTGTATTGACCGGGATTCGTCCGGTGATTGCCCAAACGGCTGTCAGTCTGGGGATCAATATGAATGAAATGAGGACGTATGGAACGGTGAAAGAGTTTTTGGAAATAAACGCACATTAAATGGAATTCAGCAATTACAAAAGCCCAACTCAAACTAAGGCGTTTTCTTCTATTCTATATTATAGAAGAAAACGCCTTGTCTTCAGGATTCAGGCCAGGCTCAGTCCGCCTGCATGCCCCCGTCGACATTATAAATGGAACCTGTTACGAAAGAAGCTTGATCGGAAGCGAGGAACAGGACGACTTGCGCCACTTCAAGCGGTGTGCCGAATCGGCCGACGGGAATGCCTTGGCGGATCGCCGCTGCTGCAGATTCCGGATCGTCCGGTGCAATATTGCTTTGGATCGCTGTCAGCATCTGCGTGTCGATGGCTGCCGGAGCGACTGCGTTGACCCGAATACCGTGCTGTGCCGCTTCAAGTGCGGCCGTTTTCGTCAAACCGGCGACCGCATGTTTTGATGCGATATAGCCTGCCATGCCTGCTGACCCGATATAAGCGGCGTTCGACGCTGTATTGATGATACTGCCGAAGCCCTGCTTTTCCATCTGGCGGATGACGTGTTTCAACCCCAGGAAGACACCTGTCACATTGATGCCCATGATCAGTTCGAATTGTTTCTTGTCGAGATCTTTGATTGGTGTGAAAGGACCGTTGATGCCGGCGTTATTAAAGAACACATCAATGCGTCCATATGTATCGACCGTCTCTTTGACATAACGCTCCACGTCTTCTTCATCCGTGACATCTGCCCGGACCAATCCTACGCGGTCTCCTGCATTCAGCGCATCTTTGGTTTTCTCCAATGCTTCCTGATTAACATCCACCAGCATCACCGTATCGCCCTGGTCCAAAAACGCTTTAGCCGTTTCCATGCCGATGCCGCCTGCGCCGCCCGTTATTAATACGATCTTTTCTGCCATATGAAGAACCTCCTCTGATTTATTTGAAATCCGTTGCGATAAATGTGACCGCTTTTCTATGGAAATCTATAATGGCAATAAAATGTAAACCCATTAAAGATAACGCTTACAACAATCAATGTTATAATATTCAATAGATTTAGTATACTCCCTATAAAGTGGTGGTCACCTGCCTTTTATAGTTCCACTAGAATATTAAAAAAATGCAAACAAAGTTATTATACAATTACTATACATATAAGGTTTTTAAATCCAGGTGAAGGGAATAAGAAAGAGTATAATAATTTTAAAAGACAGCTCTGCGATATTGAAAACATGGAATTGAAGATGATAGTGAAAGAAAGGCGGTACATAGATGGGGAAAGAGACAAAATCAGTTATCGTCATCGGGGGAGGCCTCGGCGGCTTATCGGCGGCAATATCACTCTCACAGAAAGGATATGCAGTTTCAATTTATGAAAAAAACGATCATATCGGCGGGAAAGTGAACCGGCTGGAGCAGGATGGGTTTGGGTTCGATCTTGGCCCTTCCATTTTAACGATGCCGCATATTTTCGATAAACTCTTCCATGGAAGCGGCAAGCGTATGGAGGATTATGTGCCGATCAAGCGGCTCGAATTGGAATGGCGATCCTTCTTCCCTGACGGCACGGTATTGAACCTGTATCACAACCTTCATGTGATGGAACAAGAGAATCCATCGTTGACGAAAAAAGACATGAAGGAATATTACGACTTGCTGAAATACTCCAGGAAAATTTATCGTACTACAGAAAAAAGTTACTTGAAAGAAGGCTTCGAATCGCCGGTTCAGGCTGTTGCGCAAAACGGCATCATTTCGACGCTCGTCGGCTTTGACCTGACCTCGACGATGTACAGCGCCATTTCCAAACGGATCAGCAACCCGCATCTGCGCGACATGCTGTCGTATTACGTCAAATACGTCGGTTCGTCCCCTTACAGCGCACCGGCTGTCCTGAACATGATGATTTATATGCAGCATGCACAAGGCTGCTGGTATGTAGAGGGCGGAACACATAAGCTGGCGGAGGGCCTGCTGAAGCTGGCACGTGAAGAAGGCGTTCAGATCCACACCGGAAAAGGCGTGATCCGTGCGCACACGAATGAAAACAAAAAAATATCCGCAATTGAACTGGAAGACGGCACCATCAGGAGTGCGGATTATTTTGTATCGAATATGGAAGTCATTCCGTTCTACAGAAAAATGGTGGATGTCGAGAAGAAGTTCATCACTAAACTGGAGAGCAAATATGAGCCGGCAAGCTCTGGGCTCGTGCTGCATCTTGGTGTGAAGAAGACCTATCCGTTCCTGAACCATCACAACTTCTTCTTTTCAGAGAATTTACACGAACAGATGGATAAGGTTTTCGAGAAACATGAGCTGCCGGACGATCCGACGATCTACCTCGTCAATGTCAATAAAACCGATCCGACGACAGCGCCGCCGGGTCACGAGAATATTAAGATCCTGCCCCATATCCCCTATATCCAAAAAGAGCCGTTTACACCGGAAGAGTACCGGCAATTTGAGGAAAAGGTGCTGGATAAACTTGAGCGCATGGGCCTCCACGGACTTCGGGACAATATCGTGACACGTGACGTCTGGACGCCGCATGATATCGAACGCGTCTACGGTTCAGACCGGGGCGCGATTTATGGGACGGTTTCCGATAAAAAGCGTAACGGCGGCTTTAAGCACAAAAAGCAGAGCGAACTTTATGATAACCTCTATTTTGTCGGTGGCACCGTCAATCCTGGAGGAGGCATGCCGATGGTGACGCTCAGCGGCCAACAAGTCAGTGACAAGATTGTTAAGCGTGATCTGGCAAATCAACGATAATAACGGTAATGAATAAAAAAGCTGCGATCCGGAATCAAACCCGGATCGCAGCTTTTTTATGGTTTCAATTATTAAATGACAAGATACGTTTTCAGCGATTGCTGCAATGTGCCGAATGTTTTTGTTTTCGGGTCGAATGACAATCCGAGCTGGATCATTTTCCGCACGACTTCTGCGCGCAGGCCGGTGATGACGGTCTTACAACCCATCATCGCTGTGCCATCAATGATTTTCATCAGATGATGGATTACTTCCGCTTCCATTTCGGCGATGCCTGACAAGTCGAGGATCAATGTATCAATGTGTGAATCTCCTACGACCGTCAGCACTTTTTCTTCCAGGATGGATGTCCGGAAGGAATCGACAGCTCCGATCAATGGCAGAATAGAGACTGACGAGTTAATCGGGATAATAGGGACAGACAGGTTCTCGACAAGTTCCCGGTGTGCCATGATCAGGGAATCCTTGTAGGTTGAATAGCTGATAAAGAACGTATTCAGGAATGTATCGACGCGGTTGTTCACATCACTTTCCATGGAGAAGAAGTCAAAGCCTGATTTATTGAGAGTGGCATCGTTATATTGCTGAAGGAAGGTCCAGAGTGTACGGCGGATTGCCTGGATCCATTCCAATTTAAAGGAAAGTGCGATCGAATGAGTGGCCCAGGCGATGCCTTCTTGTTTGGCGAATAATTTCAGTTCTTCTTCCTGGCCATCGATGATATAACCGACAACGGCGTGGGCATTGGTTACAAGGTCGATGTTGCCGATTCTCAAAATTTCCTCGATTTTGTCTTTGACATTGACAGCCTCTTCAAGTAATTTTTCTTCGAATGCTTCACGATATGTATTGAAAAAAACTTTGATTTCTTCTGAGTGCTGTATTGCATCAGCCATTATTGCTCCCCCTGTAGTGTATAAATATTTAAGATGAATTACCCAATTATCTTTACTGTATACTACTTTGAAAAATTATCCTAATTTAAATGGAATTTAAGGAAATAAAGCCAGGATTCATGCCGAAAAAATGAAAGTCCAAGCCACAAATACCCTTATTTGAGTTTCATTAAACCTTGTTTTTAGAAAAGAGTTTATATTTTTGTGTGTGAATCATTTATAATGAATTAAGGATATTTATACGTTATCTTTAATAAAAAAATGTGATTCGGCTGATAGCCAAATCACAGGGTGGTAGATGCTTAAGCTGGAAGATTCAATTGCCACGAAACACCGAACCGGTCATTGAGCCAGCCGAACTTTTTGCTGAATCCGTAATTGCCGAGCGGCATCATAGCCTGACCGTTTTCAAGCAGCCCCTGATAAAGACGGTCAATTTCTTCTTCGGAATCACAGGTGATGAAAATCGAAAAAGAGGGAGTGAAAGTGAATTCGTGTTTCAAGTTGCTGTCGATGCACATAAGCTCCTGGCCTTTGACCTTGAAAACCGCTTCTTTTACAGTTCCTTCATCACCGGACTCGTTGGCGCCGTAGCGGGCAATACGGGTTATTTCAGCATCATCGATGACCGAGACATAGAAGTTCATCGCTTCTTCTGCTTTACCGCCTTGAAACATCAGGAAAGGGACAGCTTTTCCCATCAAAATCAGCTCCTTTTCTCACTTTTTATACCTGTATTGAAGGTGAGTGGTCTGCTTTCATTATGCCATATCGGGCGACTTAAAAGCATCATCCATGGCAGCTTTTCAGGGATGAAAAATTTTTTCGCGCCGTAATACCAGGCAGGAATCCAGAAAGAAATGTGGAATACAGCTCTATCAGATTTATAGTGAAAAGGAGAGGTGCAGGTGAAGAGGCTCGCTGCCTGGTGCTGCGTTGCAGGAGGATTTTTATGGGGGATCAAACCGTTATACGATTGGCTGGTGCTCGGCCGAATGATCAATACAGGCTATGCACCCAGTGATGCCACGGATTATTTGAAATTCCTGTTTCCGCTTCTTTGTCTGGGAGGCATCCATATACTCCAGTCAATCTACAAAAGAAAGGTGAGAAGGTCAGCCATCATTCTCGCAGCTGCGATCATCTTCCAGAGTCTATTTCATTTTTTTGAGATCTACGCCTTGGATTCCGCTATTCCTTTTGGTCTGTTATTTATGTTTTCAGGCATTGTGCTCCTATTGATAGGTGCATTCCTGCTCAAGCGAAAGCTGCAAACTACTGAAGCTGCACCGCGTCCGCTTGTCCGTCTCGCCCAAAGCTTGTTCATTATAACGCTGCTGTTCTGCGCCTTGCCTTTTCTCTCCGGTTTCCTATCGGACGCCATTGAAACGCCTATCCTGATTTTGCTGATGATGGGAATCGGGTTGATTTTTTCTGCGATTGGTCTGGTGTTGCTGAAAGTGATCCAGCATGATTATTGATTTTACAGGATAGTCACAGACGTGCAACCAGAAATTGTAAAATAAAACAGGCACAGTCCATATGAATGGAAAGTGCCTGTCTTGATCAAAAGTCGAAGTTGTCAGGGTCCGGACCCACTCTTTTGTTTTGGTTCAATGCAGAGATCCGGTCCATTTCCTCAATTGATAACTCAAAATCAAAAATCGTGGCATTCTCGATGATGCGCTGTTCATTCGTCGATTTCGGAATCGTCACGACGCCGGTTTGCAGATCCCAACGAAGAATGACCTGTGCCACCGATTTCCCGTATTTTTCGCCAATTTCTTTCAGCACCGGCTGATCCAGTAATTCGCCGGCCATCAGCGGGGACCAGGCTTCCATCTGGATACCGTGTTCGACGCAGAAATCCTGGACTTCCTGTTGTGTCAGGTACGGATGGTATTCGATTTGGTTGACCATCGGCTTAACTGCAGCGTCTTCCAAAAGATCCTTCATGTGGGAAACGTGGAAATTGCTGACGCCGATCGCTTTCACGCGGCCTTCATTATAAAGGGTCTCCATCGCTTTCCATGTTTCTTTATATTTGCCATCGATTGGCCAATGGATCAGGTACAGATCCAAATAATCCAGGCCGAGTCGCTCCAGGCTTGCTTCATATGCCTGTATCGTCGATTCGTAGCCTTGATCCGCGTTCCACACTTTTGATGTGATGAAGAGGTCTTCTCTTGAAATGCCGGCTTCTTCAATACCTTCACGGATACCTTGCCCAGTCGCTTTTTCATTCTGATAGATTGCAGCCGTATCTATGCTGCGGTAGCCATGGTTGATCGCTGTTTTTACTGCATTAACCAGCTCAGGTCCTTCTACCACTCTGAAAACACCCAGACCAAACCAGGGCATTTCCACGCCATTCTGCAACTTCACTGTCTCTTGTAAACCTTTTGCCATTACCGAAGAACCTCCTGTTGTGTAAAAATAATTAATAAGCCAATTCCTGAATAGGAGATGTGCATCTCCTATAAAAATAATACCAGTTTTTTGAATTAATCAAAGAGTTATGGGAGTTGAATCAGCCAATAAACAAAGCATTTCCTATTTTCAGTATTGATTTTCTTGTAATGGCCGGCAGCGATAGATGTTATAATCAGAAGATATGAAAAGGGAGCCGGAACTATATTCCAAGGCTTGCCGAATTGAATTTCAGTCAGCAGAACAGGTGATTAGATGGTACAGACAACAAAGAGCATAAACAGGACATCCTTGCGCATAACCAATACCGCTTCAGAAAAAATGAGAGGGTTCGGCATCAGCGAACGCTCGTTTTTTAATGGGGCGAAACCCTTCAAGCTATTGATGGAGCGCTATCCGACGGGCCCGGATGGTTCACTTTCTGTTGCTTTTTTCTTCGGAACTGAAGACAGTGCCCGGCTTACCGGCGGCGGGGACCAGCTTGTCGTCCTCCACTGCGTTTTCCGCAATCACCATTTACTGGTGGTAAATGTGACGCTGCGTAAGGCGCATCATGCGCTCGGCACGAACTGGCTGCGGGAAGAGCCGGTCGTCTTCACGGATTCACGTGAAGCGGTGCCGGTGTCGTTCATCAACCTGATCAACCGGATGACACCGGCGAAAGAACGCTCAGACTATGTGAAAAAGCGGATTTCGAGCTGGGAAGGCTATTTGAAGATCCAGGAGCAGGGAATGGATATCCCGGATATCAAATCGGCGTATTCGGCACTGGCCTTCAATCATGACTTCAGCGGCATCACGCTGACAGGCTGCCGGATGAGCGATGCGGAATGGAAGAATCTGCGCGGCTTAAGCGTACGTCTCACCGGAATCGACGGCGACGTCGGAACGGTATTGAAATCGTCAAACCGGAATGTTGAAATCGAATTGAATGGATATATCATCAAACAGCTTCGTGAAAAAGGGCAAGCCCTCTCGAAAAGGGAAGTGGTGTTCAGTAATTTCGCGGCTCTCAGCCAGATCCGGAGATTGCGCCAGGGCTTCACGAACCTGGAAAAAGGAATGGCGGTGAACCCGCAGCTGGACCGGCTAATATTCGAAGAACAGCCGGATGTTGCGCCGTTGAAAGAACTGGAGAAGCTTACTTTTCACAACAGGCTGAATGATTTTCAGCAAAAAGCGGTGTCGGGTGCGATGGCGGCGGAGGATCTCTATGTCATTCAAGGGCCGCCGGGAACAGGGAAGACGACGGTAATTTCGGAAATCTGCCTGCAGAATGCGAAAAAAGGATTGCGGACGCTCGTCGCTTCGCAGTCGAACCTTGCAGTCGATAATGCGCTTGGCCGCTTGCTCGCGAACAAAGATATCCGTATTCTTCGAGTCGGCCGGACCGAGAGCATCGAAGAAGACGGCAAGAAATTCATCGAGGAAAATGTGGGGCAATATTGGAAAGACAGCACTTTAAAAGAAATCACGGCGCAATTTGAAGTGCGCAGCCTGCGTGAAGCGGAAGTGGCTGGAAAATTGGCAGCGACAGAACGTGCATATGCAGCATTGCAGCCTGTTTTTGAGAATCTGAAAAGAGCGGTAGCGGATAAAAAAGAAGCTGCAGAACGCTTGAAAGAAATTGAATTGCGGTGGAATAAAGAACAGGAAAAGTTCCAGGCATTTGACGTTCAAAAAGAACAGTCACTGAAAGAAGCCCGGAACAGCGAGCAGAAATTGGATGAGCTGGCGGCTTTTATTGCTGCCAATGAAAACCTTCTGGATAGCGGGAGGGATGCTGGCTGGTTCCGGCAAGAGCGGGAGCGGGTCACAGCGGCGATTGCAGAACTGGAACAGGCGCTTCTGCGAAAAGAGCTCGAAGGCAAATTGACAGACCAGCGGCTGGAAATGGCTGCGGCTTCGGACAAACGCAACCAGATTGCCGCCTTGATGGCCGGCAAGAAAGAGGCGCTGGACCACATTGAAAGCGTAAAAAAAGTGGATGGATTGCTGCAGGTGATGACAGAGCAGAAAATCGAAGAGACCACGGCAATGACCTATTCGATCGGTAGGCTGGACATGATCCGGGACAAAATGGCTGAACGCAAACAATTGGAGAAGATCAATGAAAGCCTCACTTCGGCGATCCAATACGTCGAGAAATTGCTGGCACCTGCGGGTATAGCTGTAGAACCGCTGAAAAAGCAGGCGTTGACGTCGGGCGAAGCATTTACAGTGGCTGACATCGAACAGTTTATCGATAAGCTGCGGGCTTTCCTGAAAAACACGAAAAGCATCGAATCCGCTGTGCTGCTTAAAACCCTGGGCGGTCTGTATAAGCGCCAAAATGAGCTGTGGCGGAGAGGGCAGATGCTGAAGCCTTATGACGCCTACATCGATAATTCCAGGCAGGCATTTCAGGAACTGAAGAAAACGCTCAGCCTGGAACTGCTGAAACAGCAGCAGCAATTCGCTACGGCCGACAGCAAATGGCTGGGTGAACTGGACCGCATGCAACAGGAGCTTGAAACACTTGAAAGAAAAGTGGCTGGGTTGCCGTTTGTTTCAGATATGCCATCAGTGCTTGAAAACGCCATCGAAAAGGGGAAGGCGGAGCGTTCTGCGCTTGAAAAAGAGGAAACTGCTTTTGAACAGGCAGCTCAGCGTCTGAAAGAACTTGTAGCGGAACAACTGGAAGAAACGGAAACACTCCAAACCACCCGCTTAAGAATCAGTGAACTTGATGGAGTGCTGGCAACTGTGCAGAAACAATTGGCAGCCATAGAAAAAGAGCGGGAAGTTTTGGAAGAAATCCTGTCTTCCGATCCGGAAGCCGAGTATGAACAGACGGCGAAACAGATTGCCACTCTCTCCTTCGACCAGGAATCCCTCAAACAGGAACAGAAGGACCTGCCTTTATTGCAGCGGATCCAGAAGAAATGGCTGGAATTATTGGAAACTGCAAACGACCACGATCTGGACGAAATTCGGAAACTCTATATCAAGCATGCGAACGTGATCGGGACGACCTGTGTCGCTTCTGCCCGCAAGGATTTCATCGATAACTATCCGGTGTTTGATGTCGTGATCATCGACGAAGTGTCGAAAGCGACGCCGCCGGAACTGCTGCTGCCGATGCTGAAAGGGAAGAAAATCATCCTTGTCGGCGATCATCATCAGCTGCCGCCGCTTCTCGGCAACGATACGCTCGAAGAAACGCTCGAAGCGATGATCCGGGAAGACAATAGTTTTGAAGAAAAGCGTGAACTGGAAAAACTGCTGGAAGAGTCGTTGTTTGAACGTCTGTATAAAAACCTGCCGGCCTCGAATAAAACGATGCTTGCCATCCAGTACCGGATGCATGAAGACATCATGGAGACGATTTCACCGTTCTATCAATTTGATAACGACAAATTACGCTGCGGACTGGAGGATTCGGACCGCGAACGTGATCACTCCCTCGAATCCCCAGGCATCAAACGCAGCAACCATCTCATGTGGCTCGATCTGCCGAATGAACCGGCTTATTTTGAAGAGCGCATGAGCGGTGGGAAAAGTTTATATAATCCGTCTGAGCTGCAGGAAATCAGCCGCTTGTTAATAGAATTGAACGACGCCGTGGCTGATGCAAAAGCAGCCGGGCGGATAGAGGCAGATGAACTGAAGACAGTCGGCGTCATTTCATTCTACGGTGAACAGGTCAAACGGCTGCAGCGCATGATCGACCAGGAACTGCGCCTGCCGCATTTGACGATCCGTACAGGGACGGTCGACCGGTTTCAGGGCAGCGAAATGGAAATCATTCTGCTGAGCATGGTGCGCAACAATCAAAATGAGCACGGGGATATCGGTTTTGCGAAAGATTACCGGCGCCTGAACGTCGCGCTGTCACGTGCCAAGCAATTACTGGTGCTGATCGGCAGTTCCGACATGTTCACGAAACGCGCAAAAAAAGAAGAAACGAAACGGATGTACCGGCATGTACTGGGCACCGTTGAAAAGAAAAATGGCTTGAGATTACTGCAGAAGGGGTGAGCGGATGGAAGGGCTGAAAAAGAAATTGAGTAAAAGTCTCGCCGCAAACCCGGATGTGGCGATATTGAAAAGTGACGTCTGGCAATTGCCGCTCAAAATCTATGAAGTTTCGTATGGCCGCCTCAAGCGGTTGAAGATGGACATCCTCATGAAAATGCTGTTGTTCGCGTTTCAGGAAACCGATATCCGCCGGGCAGCCGCTTTGGCGGATATGCTGGCCGTAGAGGAATTGTTCATCAGTGATTTGATCCATAAAATGAAGAGCTCCGGTTTGATCGCCCTCGGTAAGAAAGGATACGTGCTGACTTCCAAAGGGTTTGATTATCTGGAAAAAGGCATTTTCGAGGAAGAGCTGGATGACGGGCAAGCGATGATTTCCTTCAGTGAAAGTCACGGAGATTACCAGCTTGTGGAGGCGGACGGACAAATGGAGGACGCAGCACTGACGCTGTTTCGCTACGCCGCAGAAGGAGAGCCGGATGCCGACCTCATATACGAATTGCTGTCGAGGGAAATGGACGCTGCTGAAGAGGATTTCCAGCTCATCGTTTCCGGCATCAAGGATATGACTGAAAAAGAGGAGATCCATATTCCGTGCATCGAGTTCCAATTGTATGACCGGAAACAGGACCTGTTTTTTTCGAGGGTCTGGCATACAGGCTCGAAGTTATGGGATGAAACGCTTGAAAAAGCGATAGAAGAAAAGGAGTTGCCCGGTTGGCGTGAGGCGATGGAAAAAGCGGAAGCTTTGCAATAGCATGAAAAAACGTGGTCCCCATTATCCGGGGACCACGTTTTGTGTTATTTCGTATTCGTAAAGCCGCCATCGATGCGGATGGTTTCGCCATTGATGTACTGGGCTTTTGAAGTGAGGAGGAAAGCGACAGTTTCTGCGACTTCCTCCGGTGTGCCGAGGCGTTTCTGCGGAATCCCTGCTTCGGCGTTCTTTTTCATCTCCGGATTGGCTTCAAAATAATTTTTGACCATCGGTGTTTCAGTCGGTCCCGGTGCGATGGCATTGACGCGCAGGCCATCTTTGGCATATTCCGCCACAAGGCTTTTCGTCATGCCGACGATGCCGTGTTTCGTGGCGGCGTACGTGACGACTGTATCCTGGCCGATGACTCCGGCACTGGAAGCCGTGTTAACGATCGACCCGCCGCCATTTTTGACCATGACTTCAGCGACATAGCGCAGACCATAAAGCGCGCCGAGCAGGTTGATGCCGACGATCTGCTCGATTTCTTTAATATCCGTATCAAGGAAATATTTGCCGCTGCCGGAAATGCCGGCGTTATTGAAGAAATAATCGATCGAACCGAAATGTTCGAGCGTCTTGTCAACGTAATTCTTCACTTCTTCGGCTTTTGAAACATCCGCTTTGATGAAAATGGCATCGACGCCTTTCTCTTTCACTTTCTCGACGGTATCATTGCCGCCTTTTTCACTGACGTCGACTACGACTATATTGACGCCTTCATCTGCGAGGCGCAGTGCCGTGGATTGCCCCAGACCGCTGCCGCCTCCTGTAATGATTGCTGTATTGCTCATATTCTTTTCCTCCTCAGGTAGATTTGCTGATAACTTGCCATCCTTTATTATGATTCCCTGAAAAGCCCAGAGTTAATTAGGAAATGAAGAAAGCCTCCCGACAACGGTGTCCGGAGGCGTATTTTATGAGATGGCCAGCAGTTCTTCAGCAGATTCCGCTGGAAGGATGGTCCGTTGGCAAACCAGGATTTCCCGGAGAAATAGACTCTTTTTCGCAATGCAGCGGTCGATGATGGTAAAGCCCGCCTGTTCAATCATATGGTCGATCGGTTCGATCGTCACGACAACAAGGCGTTCTGTGACAGGATGTGCATGTGTCAGAATATCCTGCTGCTCAGCAGGCGTTGCATCCGTATAAAGGTTATAAGGCATGTCGATAATCGCCACGTCATACTCTTCAGTGATGTCCGCAATCTGCCCCAATTCGACTTCCCCGGTCAATCCGAAATGAGCGATGTTTTCCCTGGAACCATCGACGACAAGCGGGTTGATGTCCCGTCCGACAATATCGATCCCCATGGATAGAGCTTCGACGAGCACCGTCCCAATGCCGCAGCACGGATCGATCGCTTTGACGCCCGCAGGATCAGGGACGGCAATGTTCGTAATCGCCCGTGCCACCCGTGTGCTCAGCGCTGTGGAATATTCGCGGGGTTTCCGCTGATGCTTGAACCAGACCGACTCGCTCTGGACACTAAGCCCGAAATACCAGCGTCCGGCATAAGGCATCAGCCCGAAAACGACATCCGGCTGATGGACATCGGCGCGCCCTTTGATGACGAATCCGATTCGCCGTTCAGCATCGCGCTTCTCCTCAAAACCGAATTGCCCGGAATCGGCAAGACCATTGATCTTTGGGAAAATCACTTTGAAAGTGGCAGTTCCCATCTCTATCCGAGATGCAAGCTCGATGATTTCCGGCAGTTCAGCCGCTTCGAATAAAACCTCCAGCCGCTCTTTGATGAAGGGGCTTCTGCTCGGGGCAAAGCCATATGTGCTTTTGATGATTTTCCCATCAGTATCTTCCCCGAAGAAAGCGCGCATCTCCATCTGGCATAACTCGGTTTCGTCCTGGTGGTAGGCATAGCTGTAGATGAATTCACCCGTAGGCGTTAATCTTTTCAATGGATCCCGTCCTTTTATATGTACTATGTCTAAGCTTATACCAATTAGGTAAAAGGAGCACGTTTGCATCTCTGATTTCCATGATAATGCAGTGGAACAGGAATAAATGCGGAAGACTTTCGGATTCGACTGTCTGAAAGTGTCCATAAATCTACCTGCAAATCGGCGAACGTCCGTAAAGTCGTTTGACACGTTTGCGAACGGTTTTTTCGGCCCTTTTTTGCCCTTTTTGAATCGTTCGTAAACGTGTACTTTTACAAACGGTTTTATTTTTAAAGATTCAATTATTTAAATTCATATAATGGAAATTTTTAGTATAATAAGTGTAGTTTATAAAAAAGATAGAAAATGAAGTAATTTAGTAGAAATCCGAATTGACTGATTTAGAGAAACTTCGCCTCATACAAAAGTGGTTCGCAATATATATATAAATGGCAGCCAGGGTATTTACAAAAAGACTAGTGGGAGTGATTACAATAATGGAAACCCCAATACATACTGAATATTTTACATTGAAGAAAATGGCGAATGGTGTATTTGCAGCAGTCGCCAAACCAGGAAACGGTGCATGGAGCAACGCAGGATTTGTTGACTTAGGAACTGAACTGCTTGTGTTTGATTCGTTCAATACGCCATCTGCAGCTCAAGAATTGAAGAAACAAGCCGAGAGACTTACGGGAAAAAAAGTGAAATACCTGATTAACAGCCATTATCATGGCGACCACATTTTTGGCAATCAAGTCTTTAAAGAACAAATGATTATTTCTACTGAGGTAACTAAAGAATGGATCAAAGAGAAAAATGCTATAGGAGAAGTTGAGGCCGAACTTAAAGAAACCAAACAGTACCTGGATAGCCTCAAATTGCAAATTTCAACAGAGAAAAACGAAGTAGTAAAGCAAAGTCTAGCAAATCAATATGCGGAAATGGCAAAATTGTTGGAGGAGCTTCCTATTTTACAACTCGTATTGCCTTCACTTACGTTTGAAAGAAAAATGATCATTTCCGGAACTGAGCGGCATGTTGAGTTATATTGCTTGGGTGGCGGTCATTCCCCGAGTGATACGTTTCTATATGTGCCTCAAGAGAAGGCTGCCTTTATGGGGGATATTGTAACCGAAGAGCTGCATCTGCCAATTTTCCAACCGGAAGAGTTTTTAAGCATTTTGCAGGAAGCCAAGAAGATGGATATACAGTCGCTTTTGCCGGGTCATGGGGATATCGGCACCACACAACAAATCGATACCATGATTCAGTACATATCCATGATGATTCATGCAGTAAAGGAAGCACAGCAAACCGATATTTCGTTAGCTGATTTCGTTTCTGCCTTTGTAATTCCCGATGAATATAAAAGATGGAAAGGCGTTCAAGGCATTCAGCGCAACCTGAACTCGATTTATAAATTTTATTACGATAAAAAAAGCAAAAAAGTCTCTACCTCATTTTAGTAGCAAACTAAATTTATATTTTCATTAAGGTTTGAAGTAAACTCGAATAGTTTGAGAAGGAGGTAATAAAATGGAGAATTTAATAGGTGAAATCGAAAGAAATGTAAACATTGTACTAAAAGACAGTAACCTTTCCGGTTCGGTTTTCATTGCCCAAGAAGGTGAGATTTTCTTTAATGGAAGCCAAGGGATGGCAAATTATGAACTGAGTGTAGCCAATTCCTCTAAAACAAAATATCAGATTGGATCGATTACAAAGCTATTCACGGCTACAGCCATCATGCAGCTGGTGGAAAACCAACAGCTTGATCTGGATTCCACAGTAGATCGGTACATAGCAGACTATCCGAACGGTAACCAAATCAAAATCACCCACCTATTAAGCCATACTTCTGGAGTTGCTAATCTCACAGAACTCCCCGACTTTCTCGAATGGGTAAAAAATTATTCGCCTGTCTCAGAAACCATTAAGCGATTTAAGCATCAACCCGTTGATTTTCCAGCAGGGCAGGGGTACAAGTATTCCAATTCCGGTTATATCTTGCTTAGTTACATTCTGGAACTCATAACTGGCCAAGCTTACGAAGAATACTTAATAGAAAATATCTTTACCCCTCTAGATATGAAGAACTCCGGTTTCGATAAGCAAGAGAAAATCATTGAGTGTCGTGCATCTGGTTACAATATAAAAGGGCCTTAACTGATTAATTCTCCTCCTATCCATATGTCCAATCCCTATGGTGCTGCTTCCTTATATTCAACTACAGAAGACCTCTATCGCTTTAACCAGGCATTTTATACAAATAAATTACTGAATCAGGAAAGCATAGAGAAGATGCTGCAACCTTCTTTGGGAGAGCACGGACTAGGATGGATGATTAAAAGGGAGAAGAATCAAAACGTTGCCTATCATGGTGGGGGAATACACGGTTTTAGTGCGAATTTTTTAAGGTACATCGATTCCAAAATAGTGGTCATTATTCTTTGTAATGTCCTTTATCCAAAACAAAAAATCGAAGAGATTAGCGACAGTCTTGTTGATATCGTTTTTTCTAAAGTATATTCAAAGTAAGGACCAGAAATATTCGATATCAACTGGAGGTTGATAATATGGAAGAAATAAAAAAACCAATTGTAATTGCAATAGCCAGTATTTCAGGCGGCGGGAAAACAACCGTTGTGGAAAAGTTAAATGAAGAATTGCCAAATTCTAAAGCACTTTTCTTTGATGAGTATGATTTGGAAGGCCCTGAAAATGTAATAGATTGGATGAATCGTGGATCTAATTATAAGGAATGGAATCTTACTCCTATTGTGAAGGACTTAGAAGAATTATTGAGGGAATCTCTCGATTACATTGTGTTGGATTTTCCGTTTTCCTACAAGCATGCTCAAACTCATTCTTCTATCAATTTTTCGGTCTTTATCGATACGCCATTGGATATTGCACTGGCACGTCGAACAATCAGGGACTTTCAAGATAGCTCTACAGAGAATATTGTTGAAGCGATGAAACACTATAATTCGCATGGGAGACAAGCTTATCTGGAGATGCTTTATACAATCAAGCCAAGTGCTGATTTCATTGTAGACGGGTCTCAATCAGTAGCTAAAATTGCAAGTTTGATAGTAGAAAATGTATCAAGAAATCTTTCTCGGCAAAATTAGTTTACATATCATGACTTTATCGGAAGCTGCGCATATAGAAGGGAGACATTCAGAAAATCACCGAATGTCTCCCTTCTATATAATAGGTACTTCAATAAGTCTACCCATTGCCAATAACATTACAAATAAAGGAAAGAAACCATAGATGTCAAATGCATCTCCCCAGAGCCACATTGAAAGTGAAGCGATGTCGAAGGTTCTGGTGCCAATTGCTCCAAAGATAGTGTTTAATTCATACGTGGTGGAGCTCATTCCTTTATTCCATAAGTAATGAGCTTCCCCTTAGCTTATAAATTAAGAATAAAATTATGCAGACATTGACCAATAAGAGAAGATGGAATGTAAAATTGAAATCCAGTGTGATTAAAATCGCCGTAATTGAGATGAGACCTGTGCTGATAATAGCGGTGATTATAGTGGATTTACCCTGCTTGATTATTTCCATCTCACTGGACCAGTTATAATTTGGGAATTTCAAATTGACAAAGAAGCCAGTGATGCTAATAAGCAATAAACTTGTGATTGTAAAAGAAATGAAGAGCAGTGAATCCAATAACGATGAACTGAAATTTTGAGTATAGACCAAAATAGCACAAGCTAATCCTGGCACAAAAAGCATCATGTTTAACGCGATTTTGGCTTTTGCAAGGTCCATTAAAGGGAGGGGAGACGTCAACAAAATCCAGATGCTTTGGCCTTCAAAAGATAGGCTTGATGAAGTGGTTGTGGTCAAAAGAATACATACAGTCGTAAATAGAATGAAGATATATTTGCTTGATAACGTGATAAAGGACAGTTCCAAGGTAGTGTCATACAAAAGAGGGGAACTATTGAACAAGTAAGCCAGGCTGCCAATTAGTAATAAAGCCGGTGTAAGCACTGTATTGCTGACATAGGTAATAGATGATAGATAAAGTTTCAGCTCTTTTGAGAATAGACTTTTAAATGAACTATTGGAAGAAACCGTGCTAGAATCACGTGCTCTCCTTTTTGACGAAGTAGAATAGCTTGCAACTAAGAAAGCATATCTTTTAGTAAATACGTATCCGGTTATGAGAACAAGAACGAGAGTTATCGCTAGCAAGCTCAGCAAGTAAAAGAATCCGAATTCTGAGGTAGAGTTGCTAATGATGCCGAACAAGTAGAGTGGGGAACTAGTAGAAAAAATGTCTTTGTAATTCAATGACGCAGAGTTGTATGTGATATATAAAAGAGGTGAAAGGAATAAAAAGAATGTAAGCAAAGCTTCGATCACATTACTATGGATTCTGAAAAAATTAAGAAGAATTTTTACTGCTAATGAAATGATGAATGTTGTTGTAATAACTAGTAAAGGAAGTATCACTACAAGGATAAGACTGGATAATAGAACGAACCAGAAGTCGGGAAGAATGAACATATGCAACAAGATGCCAGCAAAAACGGCTATTGCAGTAATGAGTAAATAAAGAATCATGAGTTTGATTACATTAAAGAGCTTGGCTTGCCATAATGGAATAGGCAGGCTGAAAATAAGTTCAGTATCTGAAGAAAAAATCATTTTTTTAATGCTGCTTAAGATGGTCCAGAACCCCAAGGCCCAAAACAAAATAGACGAAAGAATCGGAAAAAATAACATGGATTCTTCGTTGATGTACAAATCAAAAGCGATATAGACAATATATCCAATGGCCATAACAACAGCGGCACAATAGCCTGCCAACGTAAGAACAGCGTGCTTTCGGTCGTCATCGTTATTGGATGATTCCAATCTGGAAAACTGAAAATCATTTGCCAAGATATACTTTTGCAATTGAATTAGCTTACTCATGTGCTGTGATGCTCCTGAATTTTTCGCCCAAGCTGCTCTCAGACAATAGGTTGATCATCGTATCATTGACGACCACTTCGCCGTTGTGGATCATGACCACTTTATTGCATAGCTTTTCCGCTACTTCTAAAACGTGGGTCGAATACAACACAATGGATCCTTCAGCTACCCGTTTTTTCATTTCTTCCTGTAAAAAATAAGTGGCGTTCGGATCTAGCCCGACAAAGGGTTCATCCAATATGATTAGCTTTGGATTATGCATAAGGATTGAAATAAGAACGAGTCTTTGTTTCATGCCATGCGAATAAGTAGAAATCAAATCATGGATAGCACTACCGAAATTGAGCTTTTTCAGCAAGGTGTTCAATTGTTCGTTTATCGTCTCGTTGTCAATTTGATAAATGCTTCCAATCAGTTCCAGGTACGAATACCCCGTCATGTTCCCATAGAGCACAGGAGTGTCGGGAGAGTAACCGACCATATGTTTAAATTCTTGTGGGTTTTTCTCTATACTCACGCCATCTAATTCAATAGCGCCTTGATCAAAGCTATGAATGCCCACGATGGATTTGATGGAAGTCGTTTTTCCAGCTCCGTTCATGCCGATGAAGGCGCAAATATCGCCTTCCACCAAATCCAAGGTTAAATTTCTAATGCCTTTTTCAGATCCTTTGTATAACTTGGTCAAGTTGTTTATCGATAACATTTGAACTAGCCTCCTTCAATTAAGACTTTTTGAGATTCATATTGGCCCATGAGAGATTAAGTAAAATGAATGCCACACAAGTTGCAATACTGAAGTAATTGGAGTCGTGGACCGACAGCAACTGGTTCTCCGCGAGGTTTAAGGTGCCGCCTGGGGACAGCTGGAACAAGAAGTGGTTGAACCCCTTGATCAGAATAAAGAAAATAGAAGCGGCGATTGTCGTAATGGCGATTAGGATGGGACTCTTGACAAAGGTGCTGATCAAGATGGCCAGACTCACGACGAAGAGGATCCATAAACTGTACAACAGCAGAAACAGGAGAAAGTTTGAAAAAGAGAAAGAACCGAATAAGAAAATGGTGTAACCATAGGAAACGACTGCCCCAATGGATATGCTGAACATGCTGATAACCCAATGTCCCATTAGTTTTGACAATAGGTAGGAGCGCAGCGAAACAGGACGGGTCAATATGAAATCTTGCATACCGCTGTTACGGTCGGCTGCAATCAGCCCCATGAAGCTAATAATCAAGATGATGAGTCCGATTTGATTGAATTGGCCGGAAATGGTCGACAGGAGAACTTCAGCAGAACTTGGCACCGGCCGGTTCGGATCGATGGTGATCCCATCTGCGCCGCCAACATTTTCGAGGATAACGTCCATGTATTTAGTGATCAGCGGTTGAGTAATGCCCAAGATCACGAAAAATAGTGATAACCAGATGAACTTAAATTCTTTTGCAGCTTCTACTAATTCAGTGCACGTTAATGTATAAAATTTTGTCATGTGTCCGACACCATCTCCAGGAAAATTTCTTCTATCCCTCTTTCATAAAACTCAATGGATGTAATATCCATTTCTTTTGCAGCGAAGTCGTTTACGACTTTCTGTAAATCCAATTCTACAGCTCCCGTCAAAAGAAAGGTGTTCGGTGATAGGCATTCAACGCGTTCGACCTCAGAGCTTTTCAATGCTTCACTTGTTTGCGGGACATTTCCCATCTTAACTAGAATTTGTTTACGGTCTGATTTCTGAAATTCTTCGGTTATGTTTCCGACAATCATTCCATTTTTAATGATGATGTACCGGTCGCAAAACTCGCTGGCGTCGTCCAATATATGTGTCGAAATAATGATGGTCGTTCGCTTCTTTAAGCGAGCGATCAATTTTTTCACTTCATTCCTGCCGATCGGATCCAACGCAGAAACCGGTTCATCCAAAATCAGCAGCAGCGGTTGGTGCAAAATGGCCTGGGCAATCCCGAGCCGCTGTTTCATGCCGCCAGATAATTGTTCCACTTTGTAATTTCCTTTATCCTTGAGCCCGACTTCTTCTAAAACCGCTGAAATATTCCCCTTTAAAAATGTCTTGTCCAAGCCTGACAATTTTCCGAAGAAAAAGAGCGATTCCTCACACGTCATCCAAGGTTTGAAGTCCGTATGCTGAGACAAATAGCCAATATTTTTCTTGTGCTGCACGATAGGCTTGGAATTGAATGTAATGTTCCCTTGTTCATGCTGCAGAATTCCAGTCATGCATTTAATGAGCGTCGTTTTTCCGGCGCCGTTCGGACCTAATAAACCGACACACTCGCCTTCTGCAATCGAGAAGGTGACATCGCTCAAGATTTTTCTTTTTTTGATCGTCTTATGAAGCTTCACCACTGTAATCATTTCGGATCATTCTCCTTCCAATCACTAAATACAATATCGGTCCGAGCAATTGGAGCAATATAATGGTGACCAGCCAAATATATGGCGAGACAATCAGATCTTTTCTTTTGAACCAATCATAGAGCGCGACTCCAATCAGTAATAAGTTAAATAAAATAATTGGCAAGACAAAAGGAAGAATCTGCGGCCAATCAATTTCAAGTAGAACAGTCATATCTGTATTCATATAAAACACTCCTTCAATTATCATTATCAATAATGATAATTGAAAAGTCAACAACTCTATTGTATTTTAGATGTATACTCAAAAATAAATTAAAGAGTAATCTCATTTTTTATTGAAAGAAAATCCTGATATGGATGTTTATAAGAGGTTGGTAATCTGGAAGAAAGACTAATAAATAGCTTACTAAGCATGAATAAAAAGGAGACGAAATAGATGGAGTTTGATTTATTTAAAAACCAGGTCAGGTTCAAAATAGCTTTGGAATTAATAGATGTCGATGAAGGGTTATCGATTATGCAATTGAATAAATTATTGAAAGAAGTATCGCAAGCGACATTATACAGACACGTAAACTCAATGGTTGATGACGATTTATTGAAAGTCGTTGGCATAAATCGTATTGGAAAAGTTGAAGAAAAGCTGTATGCCCTGAATACTCAAGCTTATAAGATTAGCGAAGAAGATTGGCAGTCTGCCTCTTACGGCGATAAAATAAAGTTTGTAACTTATTTTTTTATGTATATTTTACAAAATTATAAGGATTATCATGAGAATAGAGTTACCGAAAATTCTCAAGATCAAGCGACATTTTCCTTAGTGAAATTGAACTTAACAGATGATTTATTCGATGATTTTCAGACGGAATTAAGCACATTAATGGAAAAGTACTATAATAGAAAAGAGGATAAAGAAGGAAAGGATCGGACGATTTCCATGGTGATTATTCCGTAACATCTCTTCTTTGAAGAGAAATTATTCTTTAAAACTTTGTTTACATGTGATGACGTTATCGGAAGTTCTTTAAAAACAAATACAAGAAAGGAAGAGGGAAGCCAACTTATCAGCTTTTCCTCTTCCT
>NZ_JADHDU010000014.1 GCF_016820495.1 Planococcus beigongshangi
TTTGCTGTTCAGTTTTCAAGGTTCAAGTTGTTGATGGTTGCTGTCGTTCTTGACGACTTCTACTATACTAAAGCATGTTTCGGATACTGTCAACAGATTTACCAAATAAAATTATATTTAAAAAGTATTATCTACGCTTTTTCTTTTTCCTTCTATATAAGTGGTCAAAAGAAAAAGTGAAGACTGAGGAGTAAAACCCTCTGCCCTCACTTGATTTTCACTTCACGCAGCCTTGCTTCCCTTAAAAGAAATAAGTGCTTACTTTCAGCAATTTGTCGTTTAGCTATTATATATAAATCATAATCGTCAGACATTTCTTCCATTTCTTTAGCTGTGTGCAATTCCTGCTTCGTGTCGAAGAACTGGGATATCAACTGCTCGTCAAACTCTTTCTTTAATCTGCCTTTTCTAGAAAACAGCATTCGTCGATCTCCTCTTTATAGCTCCCGACGGCCTTCAAGCGCTTTCGACAGCGTAACTTCATCCGCATATTCCAGGTCTCCGCCTACCGGTAAGCCGTGGGCAATACGTGTCGTTTTGATGCCCGATGGTTTAACAAGACGTGAAATATACATGGCTGTCGCTTCGCCTTCGATTGTCGGATTCGTAGCCAGTATCAATTCCTCCACCTGCTCATCCTGTAAACGTTTGATAAGGGATGGCACGTTGATGTCTTCAGGACCGATGCCTTCCATTGGAGAAATCGCTCCTTGCAGCACATGATACAAACCGGTGTAATCCCGCATCTTCTCCATGGCGATGACGTCTTTCGGATCCTGTACGACACAAATCGTAGTCCGGTCCCGTTTCAGATCCTGGCAAATATGGCAAGGGTCCACATCGGTGATATGTCCGCACACTGAGCAAAAACTCAAGTTGCGTTTTGCATCAACAAGCGCTTTCGCAAAATCAAGCACTGTATCTTCTTTCATTCCAAGCACAAAAAATGCCAGACGGGCCGCTGTTTTCGGCCCGATCCCTGGCAATTTCATAAAACTCTCCATCAATTTCGATATAGGTTCCGGATAATGCATAATTATTGCCTCCTAGAACATTCCTGGGATGTTCAAGCCCTTCGTGAATTTCCCCATTGTGGAATTCGCATGTTCGTCCGCTTTCTTGAATGCTTCGTTTGTCGCAACAACCAATAGATCCTGCAGCATTTCTACATCTTCAGGGTCCACTACTGATGGATCCATGACGATGTCCAATACTTCTTTATGTCCGGAAACAGTGACTTTGACCATACCGCCGCCAGCTGCTCCTTCGAATTTCATTGTACCGAGCTCTTCTTGAGCCTCAGCCATCTGTTTCTGCATTTTTTGCATTTGTTTCATCATACCTTGCATGTTTCCGCCACCGCGCATAATGTTTTCCTCCTATTATATGTGTTTTTCAGTCTTCATGAATTTCGACGAAATCTTTTCCGAAAAGCCGCTCCGCCTCGGCGATGAACGGATCGTCTTCCGCTGCAGCGCCTTCCTGCGAAAATGGATTTTCTTCTTCAGGGTCCGCCTGTTTTTCTTCGGTACCCGCTTTCAATCCGCTCTTTTTAATGAAATCTTCGCGGATCTTCAGCCAGCTTGAATCAGGGACATACACCGGCGTATACGCCTTGCCTGTATACTGCTCCAGCAACTCGCTGAACATCGCTGCAAATGTCTGATTTTCAGACGCCATCTGGCAATGAATATCATACTTGAATTTTAACACAAATGCATCACTTGATGCCGCTACGGGCTCCGCTTCATTCAATAAAGCCGAATGGGATTTCTGGAGCTGCCCCATGACTGTCGCCCAATTCGTCTTAATGGCCTGAATATCCGGTTTTGTCGCGTTTTTCAGCACTTCCTGAATACGGCCGGTCGGAATTTTAAAACCGCTCTGCACGCGCTGCCGCTTTTTCTGTTCCGTTGCTGCCGGCGCTGCAGAAGCCCCGCCACCGTTCTTCAATTGCTGCTGCAGTTCACGGACCAGCTGTTCGAGCACTGACACTTTCGCTTCGAGTTCCGGTGAAGCCGCTGCAGAGGCGGATACCGCTGCCGGCGTTTCCGCCTGCACCATTTTCAGCAGGGCTGTTTCCATGTAAATCTTCGTATGATTGGAAAAACGCATTTCCTGCTGGGTTTTCGTCATAATGTCAATCCAGCTGTAAAGCGTCGCCGCTTCAAATTGTTTTGCCAGCTCTTCAAAACGGTTTTCGTGGCTCGCAAGCTCCAGCATGTCATGCAGATCCGGTGCTGTCTGGATCAGCAAAAGGTCGCGGAAGAAGGTGATAAAGTCTTCCACCAGCCTTACCGGGTCTTTGCCGTCGCGCACAAGTTGCTCCAATAAAGTCAGAGCCTGCCCAATATCTTTTGCAAGTAGCGATTCCGCAATATCGTAGAACATATCCTGGCTGATGGAACCTGTCACCAGTAAGGCATCTTCGATGGACATTTCGTCTCCGCTGAAAGATACCACCTGATCGAGGAGACTGAGTGCGTCCCGCATTCCACCCGCCGCTGCCTGGGCAATGATTTTCAGCACTTGTTCATTGTAAGGG
Organism: Planococcus beigongshangi; assembly: GCF_016820495.1. Classification (GTDB taxonomy): domain Bacteria; phylum Bacillota; class Bacilli; order Bacillales_A; family Planococcaceae; genus Planococcus; species Planococcus beigongshangi. The sequence continues at coordinate 2,546 of NZ_JADHDU010000014.1, forward strand.
ATCTGTGCGTCGTCCAGCACTTCGATCATGCGCTTGACGATATCTGCTTGTGTATGGGATTTAAAATCAAAACGCTGACATCTGGAAATGATCGTCAGCGGCAATTTATGCGGCTCGGTAGTCGCAAGGATGAAAACGACATGTTCCGGAGGTTCTTCCAGTGTTTTCAGCAATGCATTGAAGGCACTATTGGATAACATATGCACTTCATCGATGATATAAATCTTGAAACGGGAATTGGCCGGAGAAAAGCGGACCTTCTCGATGATTTCACGCATTTCCTCCACACGGGAATTGGAAGCCGCATCGAATTCGATGACATCAGTGTTGGACCCTTCCATAATACTCACGCAGGAAGAGCATTCATTGCAGGGCTCGGATGCCGGCGCCCTTTCGCAGTTCAGCGCTTTGGCAAAGATCTTCGCCGCACTTGTCTTTCCCGTACCGCGCGGGCCGGAGAAGAGATAAGCGTGAGTCGTCTTGTTATAAAGGAGAGCATTTTGAAGGGTTTGTTTGACATGCACCTGACCGGTCATTTCGGAAAAGGACTGCGGTCTGTATACACGGTAAAAAGCTTGATACGCCAACGGTTTTCTCTCCTTTTAAAAAATATGTTTATCGTCCTTCCATTATACCATAAATCGGCTCCCCTTCTTATGGTTTTCAAACGGTTTCACATGCACAAAATAAAAAACCCGCCCGCATAAAGCGGACAGGTTCTGAATGTAAATTAAATGCCGTGCACCTTTCTTCGACTGCTGTACATAAGCGTTACCCTTGTCGCTGGCTCGATCTAGGCGATCCCGCGGCACATGGAAAGTTCCACTTAATGCTGCTTCCTTCCGGACCTGACATGGTTCATGGGTTCCCATTGCGCAGGACCCAGATGTCAACACTACGTGCAAGAGGCAGACCTTACATACAAACAGCCTCTGAAAGGAATTCAGTCCTGCTGAAGCGGATTGCAGGTTACAGGACACCGCTATCTTCCCACCTAGCACGGCATTTATTAGTATACGTATTAATCCGAAAAAAATCAATCGTAATGGCTGAATAGAAAAAAATTGTTCTCTTTTAAAGCTTCCATTCACTCCGATCGAAAAAAATCAATTGTCATGAAAAAAATCTTTTCAAAAGTGTTGACAGCTTTTATCGATCCGTGTTAAATTAATTCTTGTCTGATACGGAGGAATACCCAAGTTTGGCTGAAGGGATCGGTCTTGAAAACCGACAGGGGAGTCAAATCCCGCGGGGGTTCGAATCCCTCTTCCTCCTCCATTTTTTGAATTTACGCGCATATAAATTCGAGATTGGATTCGTTACGAAAGTAACGAATTTTTCTTAAACCATATGTGACTGAAAATTTTGATTCGCTAAATTATTAAATTCACTAGACTTCCTATATGGAAGCCTTTTTTATTTCCCGGGAAATATCGAAAAGCGCAGGCGCCCGTTTAGCTCTGAAAGGCATAAGCCAGAACAGCGAAGCGGCCTTAGCCGAAGAGCTGGGCCGCCGGAGTCTAGACAGAGAACCCAAACCAAAGAAAAAACCTTGAGCTGCATAACCGCTCAAGGTTTTTTGTTTTATTTACGCAGGACTAAAGCCTGCTGCATGAAATTGCCGATACGTTCCACAATCTGCTCCGAACATTCCGGATCATTCAACAAGTCGTAATCGTTGATGTTCAGTCGGAGAACCGGACAGCCATTGAAGGTATTGATCCAGTTTTCATAACGCTCGTGCATTTCGATCCAGTATTCCACCGGTGTCTGCTGCTCCATTTGACGGCCGCGCTCCTGAATGCGTCCGATGATGTCGTCAATTGACCCTTCCAGGTAAATCAGCAAGTCTGGATGCGGGAAATATGGGGTCATGACCATGGCTTCGAAAAGATTCGTATACGTTTCGTAATCCACATTGTTCATCGTACCCTTTTCCCAGTGCATTTTAGCGAATATGCCGGTATCTTCATAGATCGAACGATCCTGGATGAAGCCGCCGCCGTATTCGAACATGCGCTTTTGCTCCTTAAAGCGTTCAGCAAGGAAATAAACCTGCAGATGGAAGCTCCATTTTTCAAAATCATCATAGAACAGGTCAAGGTATGGATTCGAATCCACCTTTTCAAAAGAGGTGCGGAACTGCAGCGCATCTGCCAAAGCCTTTGTCATCGTTGATTTGCCGACGCCGACTGTTCCAGCAATCGTAATGACCGCATTTGCCGGGATGCCATATTTTTCACGTAAATTCATATTGATAAACTCCTTTGTTGTAGCGTATCATCCACTTTGGAAAGGATCAGCTGCAGATCCGCTTTATTCTGTACAAAATCTATTTCATCCCCATTAAAGCGGAGCACGGGAATTTCAGGGTGCATACGCTCGAAATGTTCGATGAATTCATGGTAATCAGCAGCAAGCTGTTCCATATAATCCGCAGAAATCAATTGCTCGAATTCACGGCCGCGGAGCTTGATGCGCTTCATGAGGGTGTCAAGGCTCGCGTGCAGGTAAATGACCATATTCGGCTTCGGCATATCCGCCGTCAAAATCTTATAGATTTCTTCGTATTTCGCATATTCCTCAGGGGGTAATGTGCGTTTTGCGAATATCAGGTTTTTGAAGATGTGATAATCCGCTACGACTGATTCACGGTTCGAGATGAATTTCTTTTGGATATCACTCAATTGTTTATAGCGGTTGCAAAGAAAGAACATTTCCGTCTGGAAGCTCCATTCTTCAATGTCTTCATAGAATTTATTTAAAAATGGATTTTCGTCCACGATTTCCTTCAGCAATTTAAACTGATTATGATCGGCAATCGCTTTGCTGAGCGATGTTTTTCCTACGCCGATCGGCCCTTCTACCGTGATAAATGGAACCGGCATCCGAAGCCCCCCTTTTTCTTTTCAAGTCTGTTCGGTAACCTTAATTTTACCATAGACAGCCTTTTAAAAGTAGGGGCAAAAAGTGACGGTAAAATTAACAAAAGACTTTCGAAACCTTGTTCCTGCAGGCTTCTGAAGAATTTATCATAGTCAGAAAAGCGGCTCTTTATTTTTTATATTCCCGAATGCGGCTTGAAAACTTTCTGCCGGATTTCCTGAAAGATGCTAAACTGGGCTTAAGGAGAGATGCGGTATGAACGGCTTGGAACAAGATCAATTTTATATGGAAATGGCGATAGAAGAAGCGCATAAAGCGGCGGCAAAAGGCGAAGTTCCGATTGGAGCCGTCATCGTGCACGATGGCAAAGTCATCGCACGCGCCCATAATCTCCGCGAAACGACCCGGAACGCCGTAACGCATGCAGAATTGATGGCCATCCAGGATGCCTGTGAGGTGCTGGACAATTGGCGGCTTGAAAACACCATCCTTTACGTAACGTTAGAGCCGTGTCCCATGTGTGCCGGCGCCATCCTGCAGTCACGCATTCCCCGGGTTGTCTATGGGGCGCGCGATCCAAAGGCAGGCTGCGTCGATTCCCTTTACCGGCTGTTGAATGATGAACGGTTCAACCACGAATGTGAAGTGAAGGAAAATGTGCTGGCTGATGAATGCGGCGGGCTGCTGACCCAATTTTTCCGCGGTCTGCGGGACAAAAAGAAAAAACGGAAGCTATTATAAAGCTTCCGTTTTTTTAATGCCCAGAAATTCCTGGATTAGCCGGTTCACAATCTCCGGCTGTTCATGATGCACCCAGTGCGTCGCTTCGCCGATGAAAACTAGCTCCGCATCCATACAGAAATTCAGACTTTCTTCCGCCAGCTGCTGTGACAGGAACTGGTCGCCCAGCCCCCATAAGATCCGTACAGGAACAGCAATTTTTTTACCGGGCGTCTGGTTGAAACTGCCTTTTGTAAGGGCCCGGTACCAATTCAGCATACCTGTCAGCGCACCTTCTTGGGCCCATGCCTCTTTATAATTCGCTAAATCTTCTTCAGAAAACGTGTTTTTCCGGCTTGTATTCTTCATCGCCTGCTCCATGAACCGGAAATCTTCCGCCGCCATCATCTTTTCCGGCAGCTGCGGAATCTGGAAATACGCCATATAGGAACTTCTCACCAATTGCAGCGGATTCCGCATCATCACTTTCGGCATCGCCAATGGATGCGGGATATTGATGGCGATCAGCTTTTCCACGAGCTCCGGACGCGTCGCCGCAAGCTGCCAGGCGACCGCTCCGCCCCAATCGTGCCCGATGACGACCGCTTTCTCTTTCCCGCTCCAGCCGATGAGTCCCACAATGTCGTCACGCAGTTTATTCAAGGTGTAATTTTCTGCGCCTTCCGGCTTGCTGCTCAAGTTATAGCCCCGCTGATCCGGCGCCATCACGCAATACCCCTGATCCACAAGTGCGCCTATCTGGTGTTTCCAGCCATATGAGAATTCGGGGAACCCGTGCAGCAAAATCACCAGCGGCCCGTCTTCCGGACCCGCGACAGCCGTATACAGCTTCATGCCATTTGTTTCTATCCATTGGAATTCCAGATCTTCCACATCAAAAACTCCCTTCGTGTCGTCTGCTTATCTATACCCTCACAGGCAGCAATAAAATCAAAAAAGGCTCCATAAGCACGAGGCCTATGGAGCTCTATTCTATTATTTGATGTATTCTTTGCCGCCCATATACGGACGCAGCACTTCCGGAATGCGGACAGAACCGTCTTCCTGCTGGAAGTTTTCAAGAAGTGCCGCAACTGTGCGGCCGACTGCCAGTCCACTGCCGTTCAGGGTGTGGACGAATTCCGGCTTGCCGCCTGCCTCGCGGCGGAATTTGATGTTCGCACGTCTTGCCTGGAAATCTTCGAAATTACTGCAAGAAGATATTTCGCGGTACATTTCCTGGCTCGGAATCCACACTTCGATGTCGTATTTCTTTGCAGCTGTGAATCCGAGATCCGCCGTGCACATTTTCAGGACGCGGTAAGGAAGCTCCAGTAATTGAAGAACTTTCTCCGCATGACCCGTCAATTTCTCCAGTTCATCGTAAGATTCTTCCGGCTTCACAAAGCGCACCAGCTCGACTTTATTGAATTGATGCTGACGAATCAAACCGCGTGTATCACGGCCCGCAGAACCTGCTTCAGAGCGGAAATTCGCGCTGTAGGAAGCGAATGCCTGCGGCAGCATGTCACCTGGCAAAATTTCATCGCGGTAGAAGTTCGTCACCGGCACTTCAGAAGTTGGAATCAGGAAATAATCTTCCGCTTCGATCAGGAACGCATCTTCTTCGAATTTCGGCAATTGCCCGGTGCCCGTCAAACTTTCGCGGTTGACGAGATACGGCGGCAGCATTTCCTCATAACCATGCTCTTCCTGATGAAGGTCCATCATGAAATTGATCAAGGCGCGTTCAAGGCGAGCCCCAAGTCCGCGGTAGAACACAAAACGGCTTCCTGTCACTTTTGCGGCCCGTTCAAAGTCGACAATCTTCAAATCTGTCGCGATATCCCAATGCGGCTTCACTTCATGACCGAATTCCGGCTTATCGCCCCATGTGCGGATTTCTTCGTTATCATCTTCCGTATCACCAAGCGGCACGCTGTCGTGCGGAATGTTCGGTACGCGCAGCATGATGTAATTCAGGCGCTCTTCCACTTCACGCAGTTCATCGTCGATCGTTTTGATCGCATCGCCCACTTCGCGCATTTTCGCAATCGCTTCATCAGCGTTTTCTTTATTGCGTTTCATCACGGCGATATTTTGTGAAGCCTCGTTGCGCTCAGCTTTCAGTTTCTCTGTCTGCGCAATCAATTCGCGGCGCTTCGCATCAAGCGGCTGGAATTCATCCAAAACCGAGATATCTTCTCCCCGTTTCGCAAGCTTCCCTTTCACTTCTTCAAAATTGTCCCGTACAAATCGAATATCCAACATGTTAAATTCCTCCTCTTTTTTTTTGGCGCCAATGGAAAAAAGACAACAAAAATAGCCCACGTCCCCTGGTAAGGGACGAGAGCTACCCGCGTTGCCACCCTGATTAACCGGAAAAATCTCCGGTTCTCTTCATCACATAACGGCATTAAAACCGGCAATGGCTTATTTCGCCATGCAACTCCGGGGTGGATTCAAACGCGTTTTTCACCGGTTCGCACCAACCACCGGCTCTCTTTGGAAAAACAGACGTCCTACTAGTTCCCATCAACGTTTCTACTTTTAAATTAATCATACTTTACTATAATCTGTTCAGTTTGGCAAGAGCATCTCCGGCTCTGCCCCTTTTGCTCCAACTCCTCCGTTGCGTTATACTTAAACTGACCTTCGTTAAACCACTGAAAACAATGAATTAAACATACCAGTCTGGAGAGACGCGCATGGATATGCTGATGTTCCAATTAGATAAACAAAACGCCAGTCCCCTTTACAAGCAACTCTATACTGCCATCAAACAAGCTATCATCGAAGGAAAAATCTCTGTCGATACGAAATTGCCGAGCAAACGAAAATTGGCGGATTTCCTGTCGATCAGCCAAACGACCGTTGAGCTGGCTTATGGGCAATTGGTGGCTGAAGGGTTTATTGAATCCCGTCCGCGAAAAGGATATTACGCACAGGCCATCGAGGAACTGGCTTATCTTGACCTGCCACAGGAAGAAGCGGTGATTCCGGAAAAAATCGACTATGTATTCGACTTCAACCCTGCCCAGATCGATACTTCCTCGTTCCCTTTTGCGACTTGGCGTAAATTGGCCAAAGACGTAATCGACGAGACAAATGGCGATATACTGCTATCTGGACATCCTCAAGGCGAAGACATGCTGCGGCTGGAGATCACCCGCTACCTGTTCCAGTCACGCGGAGTCGTTTGCCAGCCGAACCAGATCGTCATCGGTTCAGGCACAGAACAATTGATGCCGCTGCTGATCCGGCTATTGCCAAATACCTTCATCTTCGGTTTTGAAAATCCGGGATATGCCTTGACGCACAGTATTTTCAGCCACCATGACCGGAAGTCGCTGCCAATTCCCATCGATGAAGACGGCATCAATGTAAATGAGCTTGAAAACTCTCCGGTCGACGTGGCATATGTGACACCTTCCCACCAGTTTCCGACCGGTTCCGTGCTCAGTGCCGCCAGACGCGCCCAATTATTGAACTGGGCGAACGCCAAGCCTGAGCGCTATATCATCGAAGACGATTATGACAGCGAATTCCGCTACACCAGCAGGCCGATTCCCGCCCTCCAAAGCATGGATCTAAGCGGTCGGGTCATCTACATCAGCACCTTTTCGAAATCGCTGATGCCTTCACTCCGCATCGCCTACATGGTCCTGCCGAACACCCTGGTGCACGAATACAATAAAACCTTTCTCCATTACTCATCTTCTGTGCCGCGGTTTGATCAGCAGATTGTAGCCCATTTCATGAAAGAAGGGCATTTCTCGAGGCATCTCAACCGGATGCGGAAACTGTATAAGAAAAAACTGGAGAAATTGACGGCGACACTGGCTTCATTCGCGCCGGCTGTTAAAATTTCAGGCGAACAAGCCGGGATGCATGTAGTATTGACCATCGAGACGATGTTCAGTGAAAAACAGCTTATTGCACTCGCAAAAGATGCAGGAATCCGGGTTTTCGGCCTGCATTCCTACGATATCGGGAAATCTGAAAGCAGTTCTCCCCGCATCGTCATCGGTTTTGGCGGCATGACGGAATTTCAAATCGAACAAGGCATCCATGAACTCATGGCAAGCTGGAAAATAAGCCAAAACAAAAAGCAGTTCATCTGATAAAAGATGAACTGCTTCTATTTAAAATAAACCTTTTACAAAATCAACAGCGCCTGTCCACATAGTGGAGAAGAATCCTCCCACAGCCTGCAGTGACAGGGCGAACCAATTGGCACGTTCCACACTTTCAGTCGTAATGACTTCAACGCCGCCTGCTGCCCCGTCCAGGTAGCCATAATCAGTGCCTGACTCGGTAGTCAGTTTAACCGTTCCGACCACTTGATCTTTTTCGATGGCTGCTTCAAGGTTGCCATCCACCAGCAATGATTCATCGAGAACCAGTTCCGGAACGTAAGCATCTTTCTCGCTGGAGCGGACCATCATTGTGATCGGTTCCTTCACCGCAATCTTGACTTCATCTTCTTTCCCTTTTGAAACCGGTAAAGTCTGCTTATCTTCAAATTGATAACCAGCTGGCACAATTTCCTGTTTTGTAAATTGACCGAAGCCATAATCCATCAAAGCGCGCGTAGCATCGAAACGTGCTTTATAAGAACCGACACCTTCACTGTCCACGGCTTTCATTACTACAGTGATTAGGCGCGTATCTCCGCGTTTCGCTGTACCAGTGAATGAATGGCCGGCGAAGTTTGTTGTACCCGTCTTTAATCCGTCCATACCTTCATATTCATAAACCAGGCCTGGAAGCATGAAATTCCAGTTTTCCATTTCAATTGCGTCACTTGTATCTGCGCGGAAAACCGCTTTAGCGATGCTTGCTGTTTCGAGAACTTCCGGATAATCTTCCATCAGCACTTTCGCCAGTTTCGCTACAGAACGGGCAGGCATGACGTTTTCGTCAGTTTCCCCAGTACCTTCTGGATGCATGCCTTTTAAGTCTGCATTGTTCAAGCCTGTCGAGTTGACGAATTTTGTATCTTCAAGCCCGAGTTCCACTGCTTTTTCATTCATCAGACGGACAAATTCGCCTTCAGTCCCAGCAATTGTTTCAGCAATACCGATAGTAGCCGCATTCGCTGAATAAATCGCTAAAGCTTCATACAATTCTTTGATGGAATAACTGCCATCCGCACGAAGCGGGACGTTGCTGAGTGCTCTGTCCTGTGAAACCTGGTAAGTAAAATCAGTTACGTTATATTGTTGATCCCAAGTGATGCGTCCTTCTTCGATTGCTTCAAATAGAAGATATTCGGTCATCATCTTCGTCATACTTGCTACACCAAGCGGCGTATCTGCATTTTTTTCATATAGGATTTTTCCAGTGTCAGCATCCACTAAAATAGCTGCGTCTGCCAATATATTCAATGATTCGTTCGCATTTGCCTGCTGCGGAACCATCATAGCCGTCATAAATATAGTTAATATCGTAAACAACAATGTCGTCTTAAATACCTTCTTCAAATCTCTCTATACCTCCATTAATCTATTTCCCCATGCTATTCTATCATATTATTAATGCCATGAAATAAAAATATGAAAAAAGCACTCTTTGTCACCTATATCAGGTGATAAAGAGTGCTAAAAGCTTCAACTTCTATTAAATCGAGTAGTTCGGTGATTCTTTTGTAATCTGAACATCATGTGGATGGCTTTCACGCAAGCCGGCTCCCGTCATACGGATAAACTGGGCTTCATTGCGCAATGTTTCCAAATCTTTCGTTCCGCAATAGCCCATGCCTGCACGGATGCCTCCGAGCAATTGATGGATCGTATCTGAAAGCGGCCCTTTATAAGGCAGTCTTCCTTCAATTCCTTCCGGTACCAGCTTTTTCGCTTCGTCCTGGAAATAACGGTCTTTTGAACCTTTCTCCATGGAAGCGATGGAACCCATACCGCGATATGTTTTAAAGCGACGCCCTTGGAAAATTTCCGTTTCTCCTGGACTTTCCGTTGTTCCAGCGAGGAGACTTCCAAGCATTACAACATGCCCTCCGGCAGCAAGCGCCTTGATGATGTCACCTGAATACTTGATGCCGCCATCTGCAATAATCGCCTTGCCATGTTTTTTCGCTTCAGTTGCACAATCGTAAACGGCCGTGATTTGCGGAACACCTACGCCGGCTACGACACGCGTAGTACAGATCGATCCAGGACCGATACCGACTTTCACTACGTCAGCACCTGCTTCAATCAGCGCTTTCGTTCCTTCAGCAGTCGCTACATTTCCGGCTATGATCGGCAACTCAGGATATTGTGAACGGATTTGGCTGACCATATCCAAGACGCCTTTCGAATGGCCATGTGCAGTATCAAGAACGATAACATCCACATGAGCTTTTACAAGTTGTTCAACGCGTCTTAGAGTGTCGGATGTAACGCCGACTGCTGCTCCGACTAGAAGGCGGCCATGTGAATCTTTCGCTGCAATAGGGAATTCTATGACCTTTTCAATGTCTTTGATCGTAATCAAACCTTTTAAAATTCCTGCATCGTCGACAATCGGTAATTTTTCGATTTTATATTGCTGAAGGATCTTTTCTGCATCTTCCAATGTTGTACCGACCGGAGCAGTAACGAGACGCTCTTTCGTCATTACATCATTGATCTCGAGGGAATAATCCTGGATGAACCGAAGATCACGATTTGTAATGATGCCCACCAATTTCAATTCTTCTTTATTATTGACAATTGGCACCCCGGAGATACGATATTTGCCCATTAGGTGCTCGGCATCGTATACCTGATGTTCTGGAGTCAAAAAGAAAGGATCGGTGATAACGCCATTTTCAGAACGTTTAACTGTCGTCACTTGCTCGGCTTGCTCTTCGATGCTCATATTTTTATGAATCACACCAAGACCGCCTTGACGAGCCATGGATATCGCCATTTTTGCTTCCGTTACTGTGTCCATCCCTGCACTGATGATCGGGATATTCAGTTTTAACTGCGGAGTTAATTCAACCGATAGATCCACATCTTTCGGTAATACTTCCGAATGGCCCGGAACCAGTAATACATCATCAAAAGTCAGACCCTCTTTAACAAATTTCGATTCCCACATAATCGACACGCCTCCAGCTTCCTATTAAATATTATTGTAAGGTTATCAGTGGGTATGCAGGGTGTCAAGAATTCTCGAATAGAAAAAGTATTCCGACTAGTTTTAAAGGATTGCACGCAAATCTTCTTCAATATCTTTCGGCGAAGTTTGAGGATGATACCGCTTAACGATCTGCCCTTTCTTATCAATCAAAAATTTGGTGAAATTCCATTCGATTGGCCCTGCCGGAACTGTTTCTCCCAAGGAAGTTAAATGTTTAAAGAGCGGATCTGCATTCTCTCCATTTACTTCAATCTTTGCGTACATGGGAAAGGTGACACCATAATTCATCTGGCAAAATTCCATTGTTTCTTCCTGATTTTCAAATTCCTGATTGTTGAATTGGGCGCAAGGAAAACCCAGGATTTTAAAACCTTGACCTTCATATTCTTCATATAATTTTTGAAGATCTTCGAATTGAGGCGTGAGTCCACATTTACTGGCGGTATTAACGATCACTACTGGGTGGTCTTTGAATTTTTCAAGCGATTCCATTTCTCCTTGAACATTTTTCACTTTAAAGTCGTAAATCGAAACCATTTTATCATCCTCCTAAGTTACTTTAAGAGTATATTTTATATGGTTGAGGCACAAGTAATAAGAGTCTGCTTTCCATTCATTGTCCATCATTTTATTTTTTTACGACAAAAAAGGCCATCACCACTTACGCGG
>NZ_JADHDU010000015.1 GCF_016820495.1 Planococcus beigongshangi
TAACCCCGTTCAATTGCACAACTTCCTTATAAAGCCTCATATGCCCCGATTCGAGCCTCGCAAGATTCAATAGGTCTGTGACGAGCCTGCCCATCCGCTGGGATTCTTCATAGATGATTTTCGTCATTTCGCTGCGCTCTTCTTCCGTCGCGCCGACATCATCCAGCAAAGCTTCACTATAGCCCTGCAGCATGGCGATCGGTGTCCGCAGTTCGTGTGAGACATTGGAAATGAAATCCTCCCGCAATTTCTCGAGTTTATGCTGCTCGGTCATATCGTGCAGCACAGCCACGGCTCCACGGACCGAATCACCGCTGTATAACGGACTGAATGACACCGTATAATATGCCCCTTCAATTTCCAGCTCTTCTTCCACTTCCTCTTCAAAATGAAGGACGTGATCGAGCATATGGAAGAGCTCCAATGGAAGCGGTTTGCCTTCGGGTATCGCTTTCTTCAACTTCCAGTATTCATAAAGTTTTTCTGCCGGCGGATTGCTCAACAGCACTGTTTTATCCTGATTGAATGTAATAACCGCATCTGCCATCGACGTCAGGATACTCGATAATTGCTCTTTTTCCTGGCTGATCATTTCGAGATGATGTTTCAACTGGCTGCCCATCTGATTGAACGCCACAGCCAGTTGCCCAATTTCATCCTTGGAACTTGTAACCACTTTCGTATCAAAATTCCCTTTTGCCAGCTCAAAGGCACCTTCACGCATTTTACGAAGAGGGGAAGTGATTCGGGATGACAGGAAAAATGCAAATATCGTCGTCAGCAGCAGCGCGATGAACGCGGACAGGAAAACGATGTTCGTCGTCCGCTCAGCTGTACGGTCCATCACCTCGAGTGATTGATAGATAAATACTGTACCGTGCATATCGAGTCCCGTCTGCAAAGGGCTTGCCATCACGACGTAGGATTCCATCCGGTCTTCACCGGACAAAGCCGGAAGCAGCATTTCTTTCATGACTGTCTGATCGCTTTCAAAAACTATTTGGAACGCTGATTCATTCAGGATCTTTTCACGGATCTCGTCGCCGTTCTCGCCATTATGCAAATAATAAGTGCTTTCGTAAGGAACTTCAGCGATGACTGCATTGGTTTCCGGACCTAATATATCGTCGATGATGGTCATCGACACTTCATTGTCTGAGTGGTCGTTGAATACACGGGCAATCGTCGCAGCTTCTTTCGTCAATGTTTCTTCCACTGTCTCACTGTGATAATTCCCAAGGAATTCCAATAGCAGGATGGTTACAATAAAAAGGACAAAGGAAACGAGAAGCAGTATTGTGATCCACAGCTTCCCGACTACACTATTCCATATTCTATTCATTGCCGACCTCGAATTTATACCCTACGCCCCAGACTGTAACGATCATTTTGGCGGCAGTTTCGGACACGCGGTTCAATTTTTCACGCAGGCGTTTTACATGTGTATCAACGGTCCGCAGGTCACCGAAGAAGTCATAATGCCATACTTCCTTCAGTAAATGTTCTCTGTCGAACACCTTATCCGGCGCTTTGGCCAGGAAATAAAGCAGTTCGTATTCTTTTGGCGTCAAATTCACTTCCGTGCCGTCCGCTGTCACACGGTGCGCATCATGGTCGATCGTCAAATGCGGGAAGACAACCAGATCTTTCGAAACACCCGAATTTGCTGTTGGCGAATAGGCCGATGAGCGGCGTAGAATCGCCTTCACGCGCAGCACTACCTCGCGGGGACTGAAAGGTTTGACGATATAATCATCTGCTCCGGATTCAAAACCTTCCACACGGTTGGCTTCTTCCCCTTTTGCAGTCAGCATAATAATCGGCGTCATTTTCGTTTCACGCAGTTCCGTAGCGACTTCGATGCCATCTTTCTCCGGCATCATCAAATCCAGCAGGATGCAGTGGTAATCCTTTTCTGTCGCCAGTTCAAGAGCCTGAACACCGTTCTCCGCTTCTTCGACCAAATACCCCTCGCGCTCCAGGTACATTTTCAATAACCTGCGGATTCTTTCCTCATCATCGACAACCAAAATCGTTACTTCCTCAGACATCGCAATCCCTCCAACTTTCTTCTCTTCTACCATTGTACCGATAACAATTCCAAAAATAAATAGAAAGGCGTTTCTAGTGCAGCCAATTCGCCCCCAGCAAAAAACAGGCGGAGAAAAAGATCACTTTTTCTCCGCCTGCCCTATTTATATCCTGTGCAGAGCCTGTATTCATATCGCAAGTATTAAGCGTATGAATGGAGGCCAGCAATGATCAAGTTGACTGCGACAAGGTTGAACATGATGATGGCAAAACCTGCGACAGCAAGCCATGCAGATTTTTCGCCCTGCCATCCTTTACCTAGGCGAAGGTGAAGGAATGCTGCATAGAACAACCAAGTAATAAGTGCCCATACCTCTTTTGGATCCCAACCCCAGAATCTCGACCAGGCAATCTGGGCCCAAATCATGGCGAAGATCAATGCACCCAGTGTAAACAGCGGGAACCCGATGATAACCGAACGGTAATTGATCTCATCCATCAACTGGAGGTTGACATTTTTAAGGAAAGGTTTAAAGATTGCCGCGATGCGTTTGCGCGCAATCAACCGGATGATCCAGTACAGGATCGTACCGACGATGAACGACCAAAGAACAGTCGTCACTTTACCGGCGTTGATAATGGCAGGCGTTTCTAATAACGGCTCCATAGCCCCTTCCGTCAGTGAGGTATATTCATTCATCCCCACTAATGGCGGCATATTATATTCAATGGAAGCTTCTGCATTATCTTTATTGATATAAGTGAATTCAGCCTGATAATCCGTCAATGTGAAGTAAGTGCTTGCCACAACGAATCCGACGACCACAATAAGTGAGTACATGATCGTTTCAAGCCAGAAACGCTGTTTCGATTTTTTCTCCATATCGACGACTTTCAGCAGATAGATAAGGCCTGCTCCTGCACTGATGGCAAGGATCCCTTCCGCAATAACAGTCGTACTGACATGAATCGCTAACCAGTTCGTCTGAAGCGCTGGGATCAGCGGACTGACTTCACTAGGGAACATGCTTGCAAAAGCGATGATCAATAAAGCAACCGGCAGAACGACCATACCGAGAACCGGCGTTTTATATAGAAGATAAAGTATGATAAATCCGCCAACCAGTGTCATACCGAATGCTGTTGTGAATTCGAACATATTGCTTAACGGCGGGTGGCCAGTTGCTGCCCATCTTGTAAAGAAATAGCCAAGTTGGGCGATAAAGCCGATTAATGTAATGATAAAGGCGATTTTTCCCCATCGGCCTTCCGATTTAAACGAACCTTCTTTGTTGCCTTTGACCGCGCCACCAAAAACAAAGGTGGCGATCAAATAGGCTATGAAAGCGACATATAGTAAACTTGAACTCAACTCCGGCAGTGTCATCTTAACTCATCACCTTCCACTTTCTGCTCTTTGTCCAGCTTTTCCTTTTTCTCGACCTCTTCCTGCTGGTCAGTGTAGACCGGCAATGAAGCATATTCGGAAACCTGATCAAGATCTTTTTTCAAGCCAAACCAGTTTTTATTGGTGTGACCTGCAAGTAATACGGTTCCGCCTTCCTGCTGCTGAATCCAGAAACGGCGATGATTGAAGTACATCCCCTGTGCCACACCGATCATGAAGATCAGTCCACCAAGTCCGAGGATCGGCAAAGTTCTGTCTTTCCGGATGGTCAGACCGGAAGCATGTCTCGTTTCAGCCGACTGGAAGGTCAATTTATATTGGTTCTCCCCCAGTGGTTCAATCGTATCTTGTATGACGATAAAACTGACCTCACCTTCTGGTGTTTCAGGTGTATACATTCTGACAAGGAATCCCGGATTATTCGGAACCGGTGTCGCTGTCTGAGGTTCACCGTTCTCAAATCCGGAGAAATCCGGATAATAACCGAGAAGGTCGACTTTCGAACCGTTTCCTAGGTCATAGCTGTCCTCAGGTTTAACAAGGTCGATTGTCAGCGTGCCAAGCGATGCATCCGTCTCTTTATCGGTCAGATCGAACGTCATCGCACGGAGCTCATTCAATTTGTAATCCATTTGATAAACAGCATAACCATCGAATTTCAACGGCTGATTTACACGGATTGATTCTTCCTTCATCATTTCCATTTCATCCGTAGCCCCGGGCAGGCTTTCCTCTGGTGTCTGATAGAGCACGATATCCGTCTGATAATTCTTCGCAACGGTGCCTACACGGTCAAGGGCATCTTCAAATAATTCCTCATCGCCTTCACCTGAATAGGTTTCGATCGTAAACTTTTCACTTTCCAGATAATAGCCTGGAGCTTCCGGAATGGCGCGTGTTTCACCTTCCCGGATCCACAGCGTTTCATCCACATAGAATCCTGGCACCATCCGCAGCATGACTCCGGACAGGAAAATGATGAGGCCTATGTGATTCACGTAAGGGCCCCATCTTGAGAAGCGGCCTTTTTCTGCCAATAGGCCATTCTTATCCAATGTTACGTTGTATTTCAGCTCTTTCAACTTCTCTTCAGCTTTTACAAGCACGTCATCCGGCGCTTGCCCTTCGGCATAGATCCGCTGTTTGTTCATAAAACTGCGATGACGCAAAACGCGCTGGTTCTTCAATGAGCGATACAACGGGACGAACCGGTCAAGACTTGCCACTATCAGTGAAATTGCCAGCAACCCGACCAGCGTAATAAACCAGAAGGAACTATACATATCGTGGAGTCCAAGGAAATAGTAGATCTTGCCGATCTCCCCGTATACATCTGCATAATAGGCCTGGAGGGTGGCATCATTTCTCACAGGCACATTCACATACTGTGCCTGTGGCAGAATGGTGCCGATTGCGGCCGCAACCAGCAGCACAACAATAATTCCAACACCCACTTTTACACTTGAAAAGAAATTCCATATTTTATCAATGATAGATTTATTATAAGTTTGAGAGCGGCGTGCTGTTCCTTCATAACGCATATCCGCCAGCTTTTTACTTTGCTCTTCTTCGGTCAGTGAACGTCCGCATGATTCACAAAGAATTGTGCCCGGTGGATTTTTATGTCCACATTTACATACTAAATTTTCCATCCGAAAAAACTCCTTATTGAGGTCTGATTTCTTCCATGAAGCCTTTTATGTCCTCTTCGGTCATTTCACCAGTAACGATCCGCTGGATTTCCCCTTCCGGATTCACCAGGACCGTCGTCGGCAATGGACGGATATTATAGGCCGTCATCACCGATTTCGATTTGTCGATCGCTACCGGAAAGGATAAACCGAAGCGGTCGACAAATGACTGCACTTCGAAATCAGATTGGGCAATATTCACTGCCAGGACGTTTACTCCCTGATCCTCGTACTCCTGGAATTGCCGGTCCATCGCTGGCATTTCCTTAACGCAAGGTGCACACCATGTACCCCAGAAGTTCAGGAAAACGCCTTCGCCTTCATAATCCGATAATTTATGCGAATTCCCTTCCATATCCAACAATGCAAAATCGGGAGCCTTATCTCCTGCTTTCAGCACTTCAACGTCTTCTGCAGTGACGCTGTTGTAGATCGTATAGCCGATCGCAATGACCAGCAATGACAATATCGCTGAACGCATGATTGCGCGATTTCTTTTTTTATTTGACTTGTTCGCTTTTTGTTCTGCCATCTCAATTCCTCCTTCGAGGTCAATACTGAAACAATTATAGCAAAGTTTAAGAGGCTAAAAATCCAGAGTTTTGAAGGGTTTGTGAACGTTAATGCCTCTTCCCTGTTTCTGCCATGACTCTCAGCAACTTCACTTCGTGGGCGGTCAATTGTCTGGATTCGCCTGCATTCAACCCATGCAGGGTTAAAAAGCCGAATTGTTCACGGCTGAGTTTCTGTACCGGGAAGCCGATTGCTTCGAACATTCTTCTGACCTGTCTGTTTCTGCCTTCATGGATTGTAATCTGGACAATGCCTTTGCCCTGTTTCTTATCTCCTGAAAGGAGCTTTACTTTAGCTGGTGCAGTCATGCCATCTTCAAGCTTGATGCCGCGCTCCAATTTCTGAAGGTCCTCTTTCTCAGGGATGCCTTTCAGCCGGGCCACATACGTTTTGTCAATTTCATATTTCGGATGAGTCAGAAGGTTTGCGAATTCACCGTCATTTGTCATGATCAACAGCCCCGACGTATCGTAGTCGAGGCGCCCTACCGGATAAATGCGTTTATCGACATCATCAAAAAAGTCCGTAACCACTTTACGGTTCTTATCATCAGTCACCGCTGAAATGACTCCCCGCGGTTTATACAATAAATAATAGACTTTTTGTTCTTTTTCAAGCTGTACGCCTTCCACTTCAATCGTATCTGAAGAAGAAACCTTCGTTCCAAGTTCCTTCACCACTTTGCCATTTACCCGTACCTTGCCGTCCAAGATCATCTGTTCCGCTTTCCGTCTTGAAGCGACGCCGGCATGTGCCAGCATTTTCTGTAATCGTTCCATAAACTCACCCCGTCTGATTTAATGTTCTTTTTATGTCATATTGTTCAGGACGCTTGATCGTTGCTGCCCTGTCCGAGAAATCCCTTTAGACTTTCGCTTCTTCTTTGAACGCATTCTGGAATTTGGTCATGAAAAGATCGCCGTCATCGTCCTGGTCTTCTGAAAGTTCTTCAGGAAGCGGCGGCAGTTCGTCCAAACTCTTTAAACCGAAATAATTCAGGAATTCACTCGTGGTGCCATAAAGGATCGCCCGTCCCGTCCCTTCAGCCCTGCCCACTTCCTGGATCAAACCTTTACCCGACAGTGTATAGAGGGCTTTTTCACTTTTCACACCCCGAAGGTCTTCTATTTCCACACGTGTAATCGGTTGTTTATAGGCGACAATCGCCAATACTTCCAGGGAAGCCTGGGACAGCGATTGGACTGTCGGATTTTCCACAAGACGCATAATGGTTTCTGCCACTTGCTGTTTCGTCACCAATTGGTAGACCCCGGCCAATTCTTTGATCATGATGCCGCTGGTTTCGGATTCTTCATATCTGGCGGCCATGGCCGCCAGCTCCGCCAGAATGTCTTTTTCTTCAGCTTCCGTCAAAAATTCCAGCTGTTTCATCGATAAACCGTCATCTCCGGCTACGAACAGCAAAGCTTCTATTTTACTCGAAAGATGGGTCATCATAATTCCACGATTCCTTTCTAAGTTCGACCATCAGATCGGTGAAATTCTTTTCCTGTTCCACCGCTACCACCTGTCTTTTCATGAGTTCCAAAAGCGACAGGAATGACACAACCATGACTGTCTTATCATTGGTAGGGAACAATTCGGTAAAGCGCGTACGCCCGTTCGCGGCTTTTAAAGTGTTGACAAGAGAGACCATCTGATCTTTAATGGATATTTCCTGTCTTGCGATTCTCGCTGACAACGGCGCTTTCAATTTCTTCCTGCGCATCAGTTTTTGGAAAGCTCCAAGCATATCATAGGCGTTCACTTCCAGTTCGACATTTTCATAAGGCGCTAATGTCTGGTAATCAGAAAGATCCATTGGCGGCTTCGTAAAAATGGCGGACCGGTTCGCTTCCAGTTCCTTCAATTCAATCGACGCTTCTTTAAACTTCCTGTATTCAATGAGGCGCGATACAAGTTCGTCCCTCGGGTCCTGTTCTTCAAAGTCGTAATCCGGATCATCCAGATCGCCCTGATGGACCGGCAGCAGGGTTTTGCTCTTGATTGCCAGGAGCGTTGCCGCAAAAACCAGGTATTCGCTCGCTTCATTCAACTCAAGCACTTGCATCGCACGGATATGCTCCATATACTGAGTAGTGATTTGTGACACAGGAATATCATAAATATCGATTTCCAAACGGTGTATTAAATGCAATAATAAATCCAGAGGTCCTTCGAAAGCCTCCACCTTTACTTCATAGGACATCTTTTCAACCACCTGACTGTTAAAGATACTCAATATATTATAGTAGAAAGGGGATCAAAATGCACCCTCTCCAGCATCCGCACTTTATTCAATACATTATACACTTCAATTTTCATGAAGATTATTTCGAATGCCACGAAGTCGGGGAAGATTATTGGAAAGAAGTCGCCCCCAAAAACAAGATGCATCCGATGGCGGGCTGGATCCAAATGGCTGTCGGCATGTATCACTGGCGGCGCAGCAACTTCCCCGGTGCACTGCGCTCATTCATCCGCGCAAAAGATAAACTGGCCAATGCCGGGGTCTGGACAGAAGGGTTCGACCAAGCGGCATTGATACGGATTCTATCCGAATCGATCGAGGCCGTGACAGCAAGACGGGAGTTTACGCCCTATAAATTGCCCCTCCTGTCTCCTGAACTCATCGATGCGGTCGGCCGCTACATGGCTGAAAACCCTTCGGAAACATTGGATTCCTATTACCTGATGCACAAACACCGGTTGCGGGACCGTTCATCGATCATCAATTTACGGGAACAAAAAAAAAGGCGAGAACTTTAACATTAAAGTTCGCCTTTTTTTGATGGACATTTAGTAAGGAAAGCTTCAGTTTCACTCGTTGAAAGCATTTGGCGACCCTGCATGATCTGCCGGATCTTGTCAATCATCGCATGGCCTATCCCTTCACCGCGGTGAGATGGATTGACGGAAATATGATGGATGGTGAAACTCTCTTCAGCCACTTCAACACCCAGCAGCCCCACAAAGTCTTCGCCTTTTTTCCAGAGATATAATTGCCAATCAGGATTTTCTTCGTATTTATGCATCGTCTGCTGCAGCCTTTTCAGCTCGCGCTCTTTCGGCATGAACGACAGCAGACCCATTGCAATTTTTTCGAATGATTTTTTGTATCTGAATAACATAAGTATCCCTCGTTTTCTTCTAGAAACAACTTAACTTATCCTACTATATTTCTACCAATAACTCAAGTTGCCACGAAAAGCGACAACGGCCGTTCAGCTCCGA
>NZ_JADHDU010000016.1 GCF_016820495.1 Planococcus beigongshangi
CAATTCGATGGCAGTAAGTTTTGGGGAAGCTGAACAATTTTCCGTGGTCGATGAATCGGGCAACCCTGCCGAATTCGATCAGATCGGCCCGGTAGAACCGGTGGCACCGGAGTTGAGGGAAATCGCATATTACGCTTACACAAGCTCAAACGGTTCGACCTATTTGATGCCGGGCTTCGATATGTCTTTCGAAAATGCGGCAGAGGCGCTGGATGCGATGAAATCAACGCCAGCTGATGCTTTTCAGTCATTGATCCCTGATGGCGTGGATTATTCTGTTTCGGAAACGGAACAGGCGGTCACCGTTGAATTCGTTGAGACGATCGATTTCGACGCCTATGATTACGAAGATGCCATGCGCATGATCGAAGGTCTGGCTCTTTCTGCTGACTCGTTCGGCAAAGAATTATTGCTCGGGAACACAGTACAGGACAGCTGGGACCGCTTTGATATCAGCAATCCGTTGCCGGTGCCGGCAGGGATCAACCGGATCCCCTTTGAATGATAGGGAGAAATAACCTGCAGTGGCAGCCGCTGCTGCAAGGGAAATGATAGGACTGTGCATTGTAAGCAAAACTGTTTACAATGCACTTTTTTTCGCTTATCATTAAATCTGTACCACAATAAAATATCGATTCATCTTCGGGGCAGGGTGAAATTCCCTACCGGCGGTAATTGAACATTTGTTCATAAGCCCGCGAGCCGTAAAACGCAGGATTTGGTGAGATTCCAAAGCCGACAGTATAGTCTGGATGGGAGAAGGTGAAGGTGCGGACGTGTGTCGTTTACATTAAACGGAACGCTTATTAAGTGTGCCTTTTCTCCCTTAAGTGATTTTTCGCTTAAGGGATTTGTTATGTAGCCGCATGATCCAAGCCTTTCTTCTGGTGAATCACTCTAAGGAGAGAGGAATATGAAGAACAAAAAGTTGCAATCGATGATTGTAATAGGGATGTTGAGCAGTATCTCATTTATCTTGATGCTGTTGAACTTCCCGCTGCCGGCACTTCCGGCATTTTTGAAAGTTGACTTCAGTGATGTGCCAGCTTTGATCGGCGCTATCACAATGGGACCGGTCGCCGGCATCCTGATCGCATTCTTCAAGAATGTGCTCGACTGGCTGTTTCAGGGCAGCCCGACAGGCGTACCAGTAGGGCATTTGGCAAATTTCGCCACAAGCATCCTATTTTTCATGCCGGTCTACATGATCTACCGTAAAATCTCGACGAAAAAAGGGATGATTTTCGGTTTGGCGGCAGGCACGCTGTCGATGGCGATAGGCATGAGCGTTCTCAATTATCTTGTGTTCTTGCCGATGTACACGTATTTCCTGAATATGCCGGCTGAAACCGGTGAAGCATTATTCGGTACGATCGTGCTTGGTATTCTGCCATTCAACCTGATCAAAGGCATCATCTTGACCACGGTGGTTCTCCTGCTGTTCAGCAGCATGCATCGCTGGATCGAAAAGCAGCGGCTTTATTATCAGTCCAGTTAACTCCATTTAAAAGGCTCTTCGCAGAGCGTGAAAACAATAAGCCGACGGAAAAAAGCGAATGCTTTTATTCCGCCGGCTTATTTTGATGCAAAAAAAATACCCGGGAGAAATGCTTCTCCGGGTACGGGACAGCCTCAGCCATCAGTCTTCATATTTTAATGGGTCGCCTTCGAAAGGAGCGTCCGCAACTTTGATCGAATCCGTCGGGCAGCCTTCGAATGCATCTTCCATATCTTCTTCCAGCTCATCTGGAACTTGGGTGTTCCCCATGTTATCATCTAAAATAACAAACGCAATTCCTTCATCATCATAATCATAAATATCAGGTGCTGCAGCTCCGCAGGCGCCACAGGCGATACAAGTGTCTTTATCGACAATGGTATACTTAGCCATAATCTTATTCCTCTCCTTTATCTCCGAACAAGTTCAGTTATACTACCGTATTTCATTCTAAAGGTGTTTGTACAGATTTTCAACAATAAACCGCTAGGGGGCGCAGTCTTGTTATTTGAAGATATTCTTATCATACTTTTAAAAGCGGTGGACGGCGAGCGGACGGTTTCTTCGCCGTATCATTTGCTGAAGGGCAAGAAATCCGGCCAGACCCTGCAGGATATCGGCTATTATAAGCTGTACCCCTATTTCGGGATCCTGCCGAAACTGGAAAAAGACGTCTATGACCAAGCAGTGGAAAAGCTTTTCCAAAAAGGTTTAATTGCCATAGACGGACAGGTAGTGCGGATGACGGGAGTGCCAGTGGAGCAAAAGCCAGGTCCGACATTATTGGATGGCTGGAAATACCGGGGCAGCGAGCAAGTTTTCATGGCCCGGTTGTCGCTCATCGTCCAAACGCTTTCCCATATTCAACAAAAGAGCCGCATATTCGACCCGGTGGTGATTTCAGAAGATATACAGCGCTGGGTAAAAATTTACCTCAACAAGATGAATTATAAAGATCCGGCACAGTGTAAAGCTTTCAAGGATGAAATGATACACAGCCTCGGGGCAGTCGCTGTCAGTGAGCGGCAGAAGATGATCGTCATCCAGCGCTTGTCGGGCCTGAAAATAGGCGGCCTCACTTGGGAACAGATTTCACGTGCCGAAAAACAGACGGTAACCGATGCCCAGGTCCAGGCAATTGAAACGCTGCATGGATGGATGTCAGTCCTCGAGCAAGGAAGTTATCCATTGCTCCGGAATCTGCTTGATGGACTGATTCAACAGTCTGCCCTCACTGAAACGGCGAGACGGACCGAAAGCTATTTCAAAAACGGCCGAAAGCTAGAGGAAATTGCGGCTCTCCGAGGACTGAAAACAAGTACCATAGAAGATCATGTTGTGGAGATGGCGATGAATGACCCGGGTTTTGACATTCTGGAATTCATGGAAGCCGCGCTATTCGCCAGAATCATCGCAGTGAGCCAGTCACAGAACACGAAGCGGCTGCGGGATATCAAGGAAAAAGTGCCTGAGGCGAGCTATTTCCAATTGCGTCTGGCGCTTGCAGCAAAGGGGGGGATCGAATGAATCTGGAGAAGACGCTTTATGATGCATATGGTTTTACGTCTTTCCGTCCAGGGCAAAAAGAAGTGATCGAAAAGATCCTGGGCGGTGAAGATGTCATTGCCCTGTTGCCGACCGGAATGGGAAAGTCGATGTGCTACCAGCTTCCCGCTCATCTGCTTGAAGGCAGTGTGCTCATCGTCTCCCCGTTATTATCGTTAATGCAGGACCAGGTGGCCCAGCTGAAGAAGATGGGGGAAAAATCAGTGACAGCCCTCAATTCATTTTTGGATCCGTCAGAACGGACCATCGTCTTGAATAACCTGAGGAACTATCGCTTTATCTTCATTTCTCCGGAAATGCTGGTGCAGCCTTATATCAAAAATAAATTAAAGGACATTCAAATTTCGTTGCTGGTCGCTGATGAAGCCCATTGCATCTCGCAATGGGGATTCGACTTCCGCCCGGATTACCTGCGCATCGCGGAGATCCTTCCGGCACTGGGACATCCGAGAGTGCTTGCGCTGACTGCCACGGCGACAGCGAAAGTGACAGAAGAAATCAAGAAATATCTGCAGCTTACAGATCCGTTCATCTACAGCCATCCGATGGACAGGAAAAACATCGTCTATGACTGCAGGAAATTTTCAGCGGGGAATGAAAAATTGGAATGGCTGAAGGAATTCGTCAAAACAAACGGCGGGCCTGGCATCATCTATGCCGGCACCCGCAATAAATCCCGGGAAATAGCGGATCTTCTGAATATGGATGGCCTCCGGGCGGCATTTTACCACGGGGGCATGGAACATCAGGATCGCATCTTTGTCCAGCAGCAATTTCAAAATGGTGAACTCGACTGGGTGTGTTCCACCAATGCATTTGGAATGGGGGTCCATATTCCGGACATCCGGCATGTTATCCATTTTCAAATTCCGACCTCCATTGAAGGCTATGTCCAGGAAGTTGGCAGGGCGGGTAGGGACGGCAGCCCGGCACTCGCAACCCTGCTGTATGCCCCGGGTGATGAGGAAATGCTCGAGAGCCTGGTGCTGGATGATCTCCCGACGATAAATGAAATCAGGGAACTATACAACAGTGCCGACGGGGGATCGCAGCTGGTGGCACAAGGGATCATCAGGGAAACTTCCTTCCGTGTCCTGTCTTATTGGCGAACGAGGTTGACCGAACAGCAGACCATCAGGCAAATTGAACAGCAAAAAAATGAAAAGATGATGCAGTCGGCCAAAATCAAGAAATTAATAACTCTCAAAACCTGCTTAAGGGAGTACCTCATGGAATGTTTTGATCAGCAGCTGGTCAGCAAGCCGGCCAATTGCTGTGTGAATGACGGCATAGAGTACAGCAGCCTCCAATCTGGTCCGCGGAAAGAGGATGCAAGGACTTCACCGGCCACTTGGCAAAAACGCCTGGAATCCATACTGCCTTGTTAATATTGTATGATTACGGCATTTACAAATGGGTCTATTTTCGTCATAATGAAGTTATCAGATAAGAATGGGGTAATCAGTACATGGATAAAAAAAATTACAGAGAATCTTTGGAAAAAGACCGCCAGGAGATTAAGGACATGAATGCAAATATGTCCCGCAGAGCACAGCGGCAATCAGGCAAGCCTAAAAAAGAGAAGAGCAGAAATCTTTTATTGCCTACATTGTTCTTCATTTTCATCCTGATTCCGGTTGCCATCCTTATTTTTGTCGCTTTCGTATACGAGCCGGATGATACAGATTTCGCAGCAACCAATGACAACGAAGTGAGTTTTGAAACGACGCCTTCTGAAGAAACACCTGTCCTGGTTCCTGAGGAAACAGAAGAGGAAGTTACCGAGGAAGCTGAGCCTGAAGAAGTTGAAAAAGTTGAAGAGGCTGAGGAACCTGCAGAACAGCCGGCCGAAGATACACCAAAAGAAGAAACGCCTGCCGAGACTGAGCAGCCTGTAGAAAATACAACACCGGCACCGCAGGAAACACCAGCCGCAGCAACACCTGCCCCGCCTGCGAATAATGACCCAGTAAGTTCGAAGTCGGTAGTGGTGAAGCCGAATGAGACATTGTACAGAATCGCCGTCAATAATTACGGGGCTTCCGGAGCCGGAGCGGCAGTAGAGAAGATCAAACAGGCAAATGGACTGAGTTCCAATGAAATATTTGTCGGCCAGACGTTAATTCTCCCTTGATAAAGGGTAATTAATATTGAAACAGCAATACGATGATAAGAGAGACAGGAGTGGTGGAATGTTCGTTAAAAGTGCGATGATCAGAAGAGAAAAATGTTATACCGTAAGACCGGAGGATTCCGTTCAGGTCGGACTGGATCTATTGGAAAAATACACAGTTGATGCCCTGCCGGTAGTAGATGGCACATCGTTCAAAGGTATCTTCACCTGGTATCACGCTTATAAAGCTTTTTTCAACTCAGGAAAAAGCAAGGAAGAGTACATAAGCTCAACGAAAATCAAGGATATCCGGGTCAATGAAGAGGTGTACTTGAGCGTTAATGATGTATACGAGAAAGCGATGGTGCAATTGGAGGATTTCCCGATTATCGCTGTTGTGGAAAAGGGTGAATTCCTTGGGATCGTTACGCGTTTTGATCTTGTGAATCAGCTTCAAAGCGCTTTCGGAATGAAAGAGCCCGGTTACCGGATTACGTTCACTTCTGTTGAATCAGAAGGCCGGATCGGCCGTTTGGGTGACCTCATCGAGAAATTCAAGGAATCGGTCATTTCCCTTGTGACATTTGATGAGACGGATAAAGTCGTTCGACGAATCGTCCTGAAAATCCACAAAAAAGATAATATCGATAAATTTGTCAAAGAACTTGAGAAATCCGGATTCCGCGTACTGGATATTTTCGAAGATTAATAGGAAAATAAAGGGGCGTAAGCAGATTTTGCTTATGCCCCTTTATTGATTGGAGAAGTGGTACATATGAAATGGTTTTTCCGGACAGTGATTGCAGCCGCTGCAGCGCTGCTCCTTGTTATGTTCAGAAACGCAAGCAGCATCAAAGAAAAGAGCCATAGGGTTCAGCTGGAGTCGAAAAAGGGATTCAAACCGTTCAAAATTATGTTCATCGCTGATATCCATAGAAAGAAACTTCCGGAAGATTTTATTTCCTGCCCGGTCGATGCCATCATCATCGGCGGTGATCTGACGGAAAAAGGTGTGCCTTTGAACAGGACAGCGGATAATCTGCGTATTTTAACGGAAACTGCCCCTGTCTATTTTATCTGGGGTAATAATGACCGTGAAGTAGGCGACCGAAATCTGCGGAAACTCATGGATTATTTCAGTGTAACAATTTTGGACAACCAATCAGTCGAACTTTTTGGACAACCGAATGTGAAGCTGGTCGGGATCGATTATTTCAGTGCAGGAGAAGCGAAAGTTGAATGGGCTTATGAAGATGTGGATGAGGATGATACGGTTATTTTCGTTTCACATACGCCGTCGATCTTCAAATTCATCCGGGAAGAGCGGAAGGCCGAGCTGCTGATGGCGGGTCATACGCACGGAGGCCAGATTCGCCTGGGGAAATTCGGGTTATATGAAAAAGGTGCGATGATCAGAAGGAGTGACAGGTATGAACTGGTAACGAACGGTTACGGCACCACTACCCTGCATCTCCGGCTCGGTGCCGAAGCGGAATATCATATATTGGATATCTCGCCGCTTAAAAATAGGGAACTGCAGATTGTCTGATGTAGAGTATTCCGTTCAACTTA
>NZ_JADHDU010000017.1 GCF_016820495.1 Planococcus beigongshangi
TCGTTCAGGTATCCTCTGACATTTCCATTGGCTTCGGCTTCCGCAAAAATCTTATGGAGAGGATTGCTCAACGTTACCTGGAGGCTCATTCGCTGGTTCCCTTTGAGCGTACCAGAGAGTATGCTCATTGCTGATATCGTTTTGCCTAACATCAGTTTAAGCGGTTTAGGAAGTTCCTGGTTTAAGGCATAGATATCGCGAAGCAACTGGGAATTATCAATAAAATAGAGACGAATCTGTTCTTCATTAATTAATGCCTTAACAATGGCATTTTGCACAACGATTCCCCCCTTTTGCAAAAGTAAGCTAGCTTTACTATAAAACCTTACCCTACGTAAGGTTCAAGGGGAGAATGAAATTTTCACGATATTTATTTTTAGTTAACATATGAAGGATTATCAGAAGTTGCGGCATTAAATAAGAGAATAACCTGGTTGAATAAAAAAGAGTCCGGCATAGCGAGCACTTTAGAAGTGCCGGTATGCCGGGCTCTTATTAATAGGAGGAACCTTTTCTTCCTTTTAGTTAGTCTAGTCGCTCTTCAGCCATCTTATAAATCTTTTCTTTGTCGCGTTTACCGATGGCCACAATCTGAATCACTTGGATGGTTCCCTCGGCTTCTCTGAAAATAATCCGCAGGCCCATCTTCTTGTTTTTCAGCTTGTTGCATTGCGCCAAATTGCCATGAAGGGATTGGCCGGCTTCCATGCCTCTCAATTTGATTCGGTCCAGCGCTTTATTGACAAAGATCTTTTGGCTGCCATCAAGCTGTTCATAATCTTCCTTTGAATACTGTGTCCATTCAAGTTGATACAACGGTTATTCCCACCCGTCTTCTTCATCAATGACAGGGGATTCAGTTGCGGTTGCACCGCGAACTTCCACGTCTGAAAAAGTAGAGACATTTTCTGTCAGCAGCCGTTTTTCAGCCATCAAATCAGCCAGCTGATCGTAAAGTTCTTCTATTTCTCTGTTCAAGGACTCGTATTGTTTTTGGGTAAGCATCACACCGGCAACCTTTTCACGGTTGAAGACATACACGCCAGCAGCTTCTTGATCGGCCTTCTGAAAAGCTTCCATGGGTGACCGTTTGACATTCGAAATCGAAGTTGTAGGGATATCCAGTATTCTCATCGCCATTTCCATCCACTCCTTTAGGTTAGTTTCATTATATACTTTTTAAAAGACTTTTAAAAGTCTTTTTAATTTATATTAGAAAACCTAACATGTTTTAAGTGCATGAGACTTTTGATATTCGTTCGTAAAAGTGTACTTTTACGAACGGTCATTTTTATTAAAGACAACTTAGGTTTGAATTTTCCAATGTTTCATAAGAAATTCTGTAAAAATATAAAACCACTTTAAGCTCTTTAAGAACTCAAGTGGTTTTAAGAATGGAATTTCCTTTTTTTCAACTTTCACATGAGTAAAATCGATCGAGTCTTATTCACTGAGAACAGTTTTCTTGAAAAGCTATTAAAGAACTCATCAGACTAAAGTAGAAAGAAGGAGATTTTAATCAGATTAAAAAGTTAGTTTACAGAAACTTATCGCTCATCGGATGTACTTTCTCTGTCAGCAACTGAACAGACTGGCAATAGGGACAGATAGTAAAAACATCGTTCTCTTCCAGTCGCTTAATGTAATCCTGCGAAGCTGTAAATTCTCTCTTTTCAATAGGAGTAGTCAAAAACCCGCATAAATCGCCTGCAAATCGCTGTCGATGAATTTTTTTCGTTATGTGGTCAATAAAGTATGTCATTTAAAACCTCTCCTTGTCTTCAGGTAAGAAAAAAGCCGAAAGCATAAATTATTATGCTTTTCGGCTTTTTTCAGCAGCGCTATTAGTCTGCTATAGATAATTCATTTTTAAAGAAGTAAAAACGTAGGACAGGTGAAATATACACTAAAATGGAAATGCTATTGTTTTCCACTCACCCTCATTTTACTGGTTCTTTTGACACAAGTAAAGCATGATATTGGCATCTTCTTAACAAGCTGTTAATAAAACAAAGTGACCTGAACGAAAAATTTACTTTAATACGCTGAAAAGGGATTTAGCCACGAATTTCTTGAATTTCTCATGTCTGGTGAATCAAAGTCTTTATAACTTATTTTAACGCTTATAATTAATAGTAAAGCACGAATAAGAAGAAAGGGCATGTTTGTATCCTGCTTTTTATTTTGCTGATAAAAGTACATGTTAGAAACGGCAAAATAAAGCAAGAAAGAGGATAAAGCTGAAATCGGGTCTGTGATGAAACGGGCGAAGACTTTATGGAATCCTGACAATACAACGACAGCGAGAAAAATGGGAATTTTAATTTTTTTCAATTTTTTCTAAAAATTTTATCTCGATATATTGATTTTATCAGGGAAAAACCTTGTATTTTAAATAGTCAGATAATTATTGGCGGAAGGGTGCGGGATGTTCATGAAGGATATCGGGGAAAAAATTAAAGACTTACGAGAAGAAAGGTTTCTTTCTCCAAAACAATTAGCTGAAGAGATAGGCGTTGCGAAAAGTGCGATTTGGGATTATGAAAGCGGTAAAAAACAAATTCCCATCAGTCATCTTGCGCTGCTTGCTGATTTTTTCGATCTCTCAGTCGATTATCTTCTGGACCGAACGGAAAAAGTCATCGATTTGGATTTACAAGATATCGCGACTAAAAGTAGTATCAATCTGAGGCTTGATGATCAAGTGTTAGACAAAAATGAAATTGCGGATGCTGCCTCTTATATCCAAGTGAAACGCCGTCTAGAGAGTTACAATGATGTGAATTCGTGATTGCTGCGTTATAAAATAAAAAATGCAGAAAAGGGACTCTCCTAAAAAAGTCGTTTTATGACCTTTCAGGAGAGTCCCTTTAGTGACTTTGTTTAGTTTATGAGTGCATGACTGCTCAAGCTATTTAAACCAAGCAATTCAGTAGGTGTCAAATTTCCTTTTAAAAATTTTTAGATGAGAGAAGGGCAAATGTATTCACAAGCAATGGATGCGGTAAGTGCCGCGTCCTGCTACTTTCGATTCGTACATCGCCACATCGGCATTTTTTAAGATGGAGGATCCAGTAGCTCCAGCTAAGGGAGTTAAGGCGATACCCATGCTGACTTTGACTTCCAGGGAATCGTTTTCCATATTCCAGGGCAGTGCTACTGCTTCCTGGATCTGAATTGCCATTCGCTCTGCCTGTTCTGTGGTTTTTATATCCGGCAGAACGAGAATGAATTCGTCACCGCCGAGGCGTGCAACGAAATCATGTTTATCTATGCTCTGACGTAATCGCTTGCCGAATTCCTCAATGACGGCATCTCCAATCTCATGGCCGAATTGGTCGTTGATTTCCTTGAAATGGTCAATGTCGAGAAGGATCACAGTTAAAACGTCAGCTGCTTCTGTTGACTGGCTTATCTTCTCTGATAGGAAGTCCTTTAAGAACCGCCGGTTTGGCAACCCGGTCAAGGAGTCATGATAAGCATAATGCTGCAATTGCATTTCGCGTTCCTTATGAAGCGTGATATCCTGAGAAATTGTCAGCATATGCACAAATTGCTGTTCTTCATCAAAAACAGGTGTCCCCTGCATTTCGGTCCATATCCATCCTTTGGATTTGTGTTTTCGCCGTACTTCCACGATATAGGTTTCGGCATTTTGGATGGCCAGCGAAAATGCTTCTTTTACCTGAGCAATGTCTTCCGGATGGATATTATGGAAAGGGGGCATGGACAGGTGTTCTTCCGGATCCAACCCGTACACTCTTTTGCTCGAAGGGGAGACGTACAAGGATTCTCCTTCATGATTCATCAAGACAATGACGCCATGTGCATTTTCGGCAATGATGCGGAACCGACTTTCACTTTCTGAATACTGGTCGAACATTTTATCCAGCTCGGTCATGTCCTTTAACGTCGCATAGACACCGACTATTTCCTCCTGTACTTTGACAGGCGCAAAATGAATGAGAACACCGATTGCTTTCCCGGCACATCCGATGAATTTTGTTCGGAAATCGTGAGAAATGCCGGATAGGGCCAGCTGGTAATAGCTATTTAACAATTCATGATCTTTCTCGATGATATGGTCGCTGAAGTTCGTGTCAATGAAAGTGTTCAACGGACACCCGGTCATTTTTTCTACAGTAGAATTGCCTGTTAAAATCTGTCCGTTTAAATCAAGGGAGAAAATGGCGTCTATATTGTTTTCGTACAACGAACGATAACGAGCCCGGCTTTCTTTCAGCCGTCCCCAGGTCTCCTCATTTTCTCTTTTAGTCAGCCATTCATCGGTCTTGTCTTTGACGACGCCGATTAAATGTGTGCATTGCCCTTTTTGATTGAACACCGGTGTTATCATGGTTTCTGAGTAATACGACTCCCCGGAGGAAGAAAGATAAGAATCTTCATAGACCACACACTCTTCTGTTTCGAGGGCTTTTTTGTACTGTTTATTCAGCAAAGTCGCTGTTGCCGGATGAAACACTTCTTCGAATGTTTTCCCTGTATCGTTCTCGGTTAAATGCGTCCGTTCAAATACGGCCTGATTAAAAAATTCATATTTAAGAACCGGACTCAATTCCACACTGACGATAAAAACCATGTCTTTGATTGCTTCCATTAATACCAAGTCATAAGGGAGCCTGTCTGTTTTATTCACGTGCCATACTCCTCTCTGAACTGTCTGCTTTTTTATCCTTTTAAAACGCCTATCTGAAAATTCATTATACGCTAAACGGCCATTACTTTTTAGAGGATTTATCTTCAACAAGCAAATATTTCTGTTCAAATTCGATCACTTTTAAGGGTTTATCATACAGGTAACCTTGATAGACATCGCAGTCATTCGCTCGTAAAAAAGCAGCTTCTTCATTCCGTTCCACCCCTTCAGCGACCAATTCGCATTCAATACTCCTGGCCAGATGAATAAGAGACTTTAAGACGGCTTCCGATTTCGTGTCTTGCCCAATTTTCTGGACGAAAGATCGGTCGATTTTAATTTTTGTGATAGGGAAATGGGTCAAATAAGAAATCATGGAAAAGCCAGTTCCAAAATCATCGATGGCAATCGAGATTCCCTTCGCTTTGCAGAGAAGCAGATTTTCCAGTGTTTTCGGTGAATAAGTCAGTTCCGCCTGTTCCGTAATTTCGATTTCGATTAAGTCCGGGTTAATTTTGTATCGGTCCATCATATAGAAAAACTGGTCAAAGAAGTCAGAGTTGCTGAGAAGGGAGGCAGTCATGTTGATGGCTGTTCGCACGTTCCATTCAAAATGATTTTCCCATTCTTTGATTTTTGTAAACACTTCCGTAAGCAGATGTAGCGTTAATGAAACAATGGTGCCAGTCTCTTCAGCCACTTGTATGAATTCAGGCGGGGAAATTTCTCCGAGTTCGGGATGATT
Organism: Planococcus beigongshangi; assembly: GCF_016820495.1. Lineage (GTDB taxonomy): Bacteria > Bacillota > Bacilli > Bacillales_A > Planococcaceae > Planococcus > Planococcus beigongshangi. The sequence goes on from NZ_JADHDU010000017.1 coordinate 5,403, forward strand.
CCAGCGTGAAAGCACTTCGACACCAACAAGTTCATTGGAACGTCCATCGATCTGTGGCTGCATCGTGTAATAGAAACCAGTGGTTTTTAATTCGCCGGCCAGTCCTTCCTCGATAATGGATTTACGAGCCCGCTGGATTTTCATGACCGGCCGGAAAAAAGCATAAGAGGAGCCATGGACATTTTTCGCTTCGGACATCGCCATTTCAGCAAAGGACAACAGCTCATCCGTCGATTCAGCATCAAAAGGGTAACAAGCAATGCCGATGCTGGCACTAATGGTGACTTTCTTTTCGTTTTCCAAAGAGATGGAAGTATAAAAGATGCCTTCAATTTGTTCAGCAAACTCCGCTAAGTTTTCACCCGTACGGGGTTTTAATAAAACGATAAATTCGTTTCCGTCCATTCGACCGACGTGACAGCTGTCACTTGAAAAGCTTTTTAACTCTTGGGCGATTTTTTTCATGATCGTTTCACCGGCATGTTGGTTGTGAAGGGCATTGATAAAGTTCAAGTTGTCTATACTGATATGGAAGACCGAAAACTTTTCCTTTCGTTCAATCATCGAACGCGTCGTCTGAAGAATGGACCGGCGATTTGACAAACCGGTCAAATAATCATAATACGCAGCCTCAGTCAATTGCGCCTCTGTCTTCTGGCGTTCGCTTACATCCTGAAAAAAAATCGCCAGGCCGCCTTTTTTCATTGGGCTGGCCTTGACCTGAAACCAGGTGTCAAGCGGCTCATAATAATCAACAAACTCCGTTGTGACCTGTTCCCGTAAAGCACGTTCATAATGATGATGAAAGAGTGAATCCATCGCTTCAGGAAACAGCTCAAACAATCCACGTCCCACTACACTTCTCCGTTCAGTCCGAAACAGTTCTTCGGCCTTTTCATTGATATAAATCAGTTGCAAAGCATCATCCAGTAGACAAAATCCTTCTGTCATGCTTTCCAGAACAATTTCAGCCGTAATGGGCTGAGTGGAATGAAGGGTAACGGGCTTGTGGAAAACAAGCACGCCTTTTGGTGTGCCCGGCATGGGCGTAATCTATAGGGTGCAAGTCCCGAACTGTGAAGGCAGAAGTAACAGTTAGCCAAGCGCAAGGGTGTCCACGGCGACGTGGAATCTGAAGGAAGCGGGCGGCAAACCTCCGGTCTGAGGAACACGAACTTCATAGAAGGCTATATGCGATTGGGTGAGTCTGCCAAACAAGGCAAAGCCCTTTCTGCCGAAGGTCG
>NZ_JADHDU010000018.1 GCF_016820495.1 Planococcus beigongshangi
ATACTACTAGTATATATACTAGTAGTATAGGAAGAAGGGGTTTTATGAATGCTAGGAAAATTCCCGATATTGATGTGAAGTGGTTAAGATCGTATTTTTCAGAGATCAAATCTGTTTTTTCTAGGATAGATCTCATTAAAATTTTAGAAGACTTAAAAGAACAAAAGGTTTTAGGACGATCTTTTAAATATGGACGGTTTGTTGATTTGATAACAACCGATCTCCCGATATTGGAAACAGTCAAAGTTGACCTTCCTAATGATGTTAAAACAGAAAGATACGTACTAATCGATTTTACTGTTCATCCTTTTGAAATTGCTTTGAGTCTCAATCCAGGTGCCTATGTTTCTCATTACAGCGCTCTTTTTTTACACGATTTAACCCATAACATCCCGAAAAATATTTATATCAATCGAGAGCAAACTCCTAAACCTAGAGATTCTGAAAATAAAGTGACTCAGCAAAAACTAGACTATGCGTTTAATAGACCGATGAGACAAACCAATCAAATAGCTAAATTCTCTTATAAAAAAAAGAAGTACCAAGTTTTTTTGCTTAACGGAAAACATACTGGACAACTAGGAGTCATAGAATTAAAAACACCACACACACATAGGCCAGTTCGAGTAACTAATCTAGAAAGAACTTTAATAGATTGTGTTGTTCGACCAAAATATGCTGGTGGTGTTGAGGAAATTCTGAATGGTTTTGAACGAGCCAAGGATGATTTATCTGTGAATCGGCTTCTAGGGATATTGAAAAAGCTTGACTATGTTTATTTATACGAGAAATCAATTTATTTTTATCTAAGCAGAACCGGTTATTCTTCCAGTCAGTTAAAAATGGTTTCGGAATCTATAAATAAGAGTGACGAAGCGAGTCTATTTTTTTACTTAGACTATCAAATTCCTGGAAAAGTTCTAGATGAAAATATTGGCATCTATTACCCAAAGAAACTTCAAAATTATGATTTATCCTAGTACTAACTGATGGAGTTCCTCAATGATTTCCAGGTTGTATTCAAAGAGAAATTCGAAGTCCGGGACTGATTCATCGTTAGGAATTTGAGGTACTACCCGATCTTCGTAGTCTCTCTTTAATTCTTCTTTATAATCTCTGATTTTTTTCATCAAATCATAAGATACATCTTTAGCAGCGAACATTTCTTGAAGGATATAGAGATTTTTCGGATTTAAAATTTCTTGACGAAGATCTTCATCATTTTTCTTTAACATAACTGAAATAGCTGAGTAAATATCATATAGGTCACGGGCTCTTGTCTTTTCTTTCGAGGCTAAAGGATAGTCTGGAAGCTGCTGACATAGGGCCCTAATTTTTTCATACACTATCATCAAAGGACTGTAGAGATAAATAGTGTACTCTTCTATTTCCATAGCAATTCTTGGCTCTGTATACTCTTCTAAACTAATATCAATTTCAATTTTCTTCTTGTTGCCTTCCATCGAAACAGCCATAGTAGACAATTTTTGAGCATTATCTTTATGCTTTTCGTAATGTTCGTCTTGAATGACCTTAAATTCAATGGCATATCCGCCCCAATATGGAGGCGATACCTGTTTGGATTTTTTAGGCTTACTGTCAAATTTAAAATCAATTACAGTCAGTTGATGTTCTTTAAATATTTTTTGAAGGCTTTTTTTAAACAATTCTCCTTCAACTTCTTCCGAAATCCTCCTGCCTTGTTTTATGGAGAAATCTATATCCAGAGAAGCACGACTGGTTAAATCCAGTAGCTGCATCGCATTTCCTCCCTTTAATGTCACAATTTCCATTAAATCATCATTTGAAAAAATAGCTTGTACAGCTAGTAATCTATAATCATTCCCTACCAATTCATTGACCATCTTTCTTCCTCCTCAGGACTTTCTAAAATCAGTATTCAAATCCTAGTCTTTGCCCCAAAACTTCCACTTGGATTTTATTGGGGATTTTTTCAATTCGTCCAGGTCACTTTGTAGCTGCTGAACGATGGCCAAAAGCTGTTCTTCCCGTTCCTGGCTCTTTTTCAATTCGTTTTTCATGTCAGCAAGCACTTCCGTATGATCCACCGGATCTGGCAATTGCTGTTTCGGCTGCTGTTGCATCAGCTGCTGCAGGTCGTTGATTTTCTGGTTTTGTCCCATGAGCAATTCGACAATCTGGTTGAGGGACTGCGGAGCAACCACCAAATCAGTATCGATCCGTTTAATTTCTCCCCCGAACTGTTCCAATAATCTAGCTTCAACTTCCTCGAAATCTGTCCTCTTAATCCCGATTGCTCGCTGGGCTTGAATAGTTTCGGCAATCAACTGGATTCGTTCCACTTGTTCCTCCGTATAGACTCGTTGCTGATTCTGGCGCGGGTCTTTCACCACCTCGCCAAGCCAGCCCCGTTTCTCCCATTCCCGGAGCTGATAAGCTTCCAGATTTAGCTCTTTTGCCAATCGACTGATTGGGATCCGCATGTTTTTCCTCCTTAAATTTAGCTTTAATTGAAGTTAAATATAGCTTTATTTTATGCTTCTTTTAGTCTGAAGGATACTGATTTAATAGCATTTCTAGAAAAATAAAAAAGAAGGTGCTGATTGCTAGCACCTTCTCAAAGTTTTTCTTATGTGACTTCCGATAATCTCATGATATGTAAACTTTCATCCATTGAGAAACCATTCAAAACTGAAATATTTATTCTATTTGGTATTCCTTATTAGTTGGCGAAGTAACTTTTTACTTTCGATATCTTTTGTTCGGGGTGTTCGGCCAATTTGTTCATAGACTTCCTTTTCTTCCAGAAGTTGTTGGGGACTTAAGACCTTTACTGATAGTCCGCATAATGTATAGCGATTAGGCAGCAGAGAGTCAGGTTGCCATACCCATTCCGGCAAACCGTTCAGGATCAGATTGCCTTCAATGGATCGGGTGACATAGCCGACTGTGACATCTACCTCGTTTTTACGAAAATCAGACTGTCTATTCTCGAAATGGGATTTGACGGGTAACCGTTCATATCCTGCTTTGGAAAGTTCTTTTTCTAAACCGTCCCGATTTTGAATCCACGTTATCAAATCGAAGTCGTCGTGTGGCCTGGTGATTTTTCCGAGTAGAAAGTCAATTGCCCAGCCACCACGCAACCAAAATTCCATTTCCAATTGTTCCGTCAATAGGCAAATTTCGGACAACACTTCTAATTGCGATTGCGTTTGTGCATCAGCCATCAGGAAACCTCCTTCACATATACATGAAAAGAGTAAGAATACGGATTTTTCTCGTCTTGAATGCCTTCTTCAACCGAAACTTCAACCCATTCTGAAAAGTCTACTTCCGGAAAGTAGGTATCGCCTTGGAACTCGTGATGGATTTTGGTGATGTGCATTTTTTCTGCATAGGGCAGAAATGATTTATAGACCTCTTCTCCCCCAAAGATGAAGATTTCTTTTTCATCTTTACATAGCTTAAAGACCTCTTGAATGGAATGTGTCACTTCACACCCTTTAAAAAAGAAATCGGGATCTCTTGTCAAAATAATATTTCTTCTCTCAGGCAAAACCCTTCCGATGGATTCGAAATTTCTTCTGCCTATAATTAATGGATATCCTTTGGTGGTTTCCTTCACATACTCCCAATCTCTTGGAATTCTCCAAGGGATGTCATTCTCTTTGCCAATGACCCGGTTTCTGTCCATTGCCACAATAAAAGTCACTATCACTTGAAACCCACCTTTTTAATAAACTCCGCTTACTTCACCATTCGCTTTTAAATCCAAAAAGTCCTTCCTAAAATTTCATATCAATCACTTAGCAAATCCAAGAACGATACAATAGTCGAACCGTTCGTAAAAGTACACGTTTTCGAACACCTCAAAAGCAACCGAAAAACAGAAAAAGAACGTTCGTAAATGTGGTCATACACTTTGCGAACGTTCTTCTATTTCAAGCTAAATTTACGAACGAATTATTGCTGTTTTTTCATTTTTATCTATGTACTTTTTACATCCGAAGGCGACAAGTGAATCCCTTTCACCACCCCGATTTTGGGGTGGTGTATAACTGGGCACTCCGGAATTTTTGCTGCTGTCGATCGGCGCGGAAATCCCATTCTTTTTTTCTAAAAATATTCGGTTCAGTTCAAAAACGAAATTCAAAACAACTGGATTCAATGCGAGTGCCCATTTATACGCATCGATCTTTTTCAAAAATACCGGCGCCGTTCTGGATCTCCTGCAGGGGCTCAAATCCAACCGGAAATTTTACGGATCAAGCAAAAAGAGGAGAAAGAGCATAAGGAAAACGTGCCCCCACTGAGAGTGTGGGCACAGGCAGAGCCTGGGGTTGAGGTGGTGACATGAAAAAGTCGTTTTGGCACAGGTTTGTGACAGTGAAAAAGCGCCAGTGTCACAACTCTGTGACACTACTTTTTCTGCTTTGGCACAAGTTTGTGACAGGAAAAAATGAGAAGTTGAAGACAATAGTTGATGTTTTTTTAGAGATTTTTTAGTTCAAAAATGAAATTTTAAATTCCAAGATCGAGCAAGAAAAAATGAAAAAAGTGAAGGGATCGGCTCTAAAAAAGTTGGTACAAAACTGTACCAAACACAAAATAAAGTGGTACAAAATTGTACCAAAGTGAAAAAATGATGTACCCATTTAAACACTAGGCTCTGCCTAGTCCCACATTGAAAATGGGGGCATGTTTCTCTTATGCTCTTTCTCTGTTTTTTCTTTGTTCCCTCATTTTTTTGTTTTTCTACTGCGTTTTTTTCGCTTTACTTTGTTGCTCATAAAAAAGAAGCTGCCTAACAAAATAGACACCTTCTTGATTCATAAAAACGAATTAACTTCTGTCCTCTAACCAATTATAAAACTTTACTTTCTTCACAGATTTTTCCGAAACTGGACGATTGTTTTTTTCTAATAAGCGATTCATTTCCCGGAAATTCCAAACGGCTTTTTTGATCAAGTCATCAGCTTTTTCTTTAGTAATGCAGATCGGTTCGCCGGTAAATTCACGCATGTTTTCAATTTCACGAATCAACTTAATGGCTCGCTGCCGATCGTCTTCATCGTTGATATTGATGTACTGGAACATGTCCTCAAAAACAATATCCAGAATGCTTTGGATCTCCTTGATCTGCTTCTTCGTGGCACTGGTCACCTTCTTGCCGTTTGACCAGATTAAATCAAACCCAATTATGGTTCGTCCTTCTCGTTCTTCGTTATAACGGACTTCCAAATCTGTTAGGGCGTTTATTTCTTTAATAGCCACATCAAGAACAGTTTTTTTGAACCGTCCAGTATTCTCTTTATAAGTTTTTTTATTTTCAACACCAAATAATCGCATAATTGCTTCTTTCGAGATTGGTTTGTGCCAGTACCCATAATGTGCTTGTAAATAATCATAAAGTGTCCAACTAAAACTGCTGTTAAATTGAGAAGCAATTGTTAAATCTGTCGTAATAAATTTTTCTTTTAATTCGAGTATATGGGGAATAAAATCTGTACTCCAACGAAAAGTAAATTTGCCATGTTCATATTTAATTCCGTTGAACACGTTCCAGAACTCAAAATAATCATTTTCTAAATCAATGATGCTGAATTGTAGTTGAGATATTTTTTGAGCATCTTGTCTAGCGTGTTCTGTTTTATATTCGAGATCAAACTTCTTTTCAAAGTCAGCTTTTCGAAATGCAGTATTTCCATCTTTTTGAGTAGAGTAGATTGCATATGCCAACAACTGCATCTGATTTAAGCTAAGACCATGACTCAGTTTAGACATGGAAATTTCATTACTTTTCAATATACTGTTCTCGTAATTCAATAAAGTTTCTTTGCTATTTATTCTGGCCAAATACTTCACTCCCAATTAAACTTTTTTTCCTTATTCTTTTGAACTTATAACTGTAATAAAGTTCTTTTATATAAAGACATTGTACTTTAAAAATAGAAAAGTTCAATGTGAAAGGGAAAAAAAGTTCAGTAAAGGGGGAAAA
>NZ_JADHDU010000019.1 GCF_016820495.1 Planococcus beigongshangi
AACACAGATATGATTGAAGCGATGGCTTTCGAATCTTATGTGTTCCATGACCGTGTGGAAATATGGAAAGACTATTGTAAACGCTAAACTAGACTAAACAGTTTTCCACAAATAACGGTAAACAGATTTCACCAAATAAGACACAACAGTTTACCGATACCGATGAACTTTTAATATACTTGAGAGAGTCTATTGAAAGTGAGGAATGAGGAGTGGAAAAGTTTATGATTTACAACGAGATTCACCAACTTCGAAGCGCGGGCTTTTCAAATAGCGCTATTGCGAAAAAGCTGAAGATATCTAGAAATCGGGTGATTAACTACGGAAATATGACACCTGATGATTTTTGTAAATTCGTTCTTTCGCTGCAAAACAGAAGCAAGAAACTGGATCCTTATCACGAGGAGATCGTCAGCTGGCTGAAAGAACATCCCGATCTGACAGGTGCACAAATTTTCGATTGGCTGGAGAGAAGAAGGTATTGACCACTGAAGGGACATACCGAAAGTTGTATTTCATTGGTTTTGTGTTAGCGCATTCGAGGTTCAAGTATGTGGAGTTTCTGGATCGGCCCTTCCGGGCAAGCGATTTAATACATATGCATGAGAATGCCTTTCGCCATTTTGGGGGCATGTCCCAAGAAATCGTCTATGACCAAGACCGGCTCTTAATGGTCAGTGAGAATTCGGGAGATTTGATTATGACAGCGGAATTCACCAAATACCAACAGACACGAAAGTTCAAAGTCTATCTTTGTCGGAAGTCAGATCCGCAATCGAAAGGGAAAATCGAACAAGTCGTGAAATATGTAAAAAACAATTTCGTCAAAAATCGTATCTTTGATAATTTAATGGATTGGCAAGCTGCCTGCATGAAGTGGCTGAAACGAACCGGTAATTACAAAGTTCATCACAACATCAAAAAAAGACCCTTTGAGGTGCACGCCCTGGAAAAGCAACACCTGCAAAAGGTCTCTGGTACTTACATTTTTGAAAAAGTCTTCACTTCGAGTATAACAAGAGATATCAAGCATGACAATGTCATTCGTTTTGGCTCAAACCGTTACAGTGTGCCCCGTGGCACTTACCGCAAAGGCGCGCCAAATATCGCTTATGTTCAGACGGATAACCACCACCTGTACATACGCCTCCAGGAACAGGGTGAGATATTAGCGAAACACCGACTGGCGAAGGGCAAAGGAGAAGTCATTTCGGACCCTGCCCACCGCGAACGAAATCAGACCAAACGAGATGGTTTAATCCAGCAAGTTCAAGACCAATTAGCAGATGCGGAAACAAGTACCTGGTTCATTGAGCGATTGACCGAACGGTATCCCCGCCATTTGATCGACCAACTGAAAGTCGTGCAATCCGTCATCGGAAATTACCCTGACTTTGTCGATGAAGCGCTGGATGAGATGAAACGACTCAAGCTGACGAGCGCCAATGATTTACGGGACATCGCTATCTCGTTAGAGATAGAAAGCCAAAAGAATCAAAAGAAAGCCGGCACGATCAACGAGAAGTACAAAGACTTCGTGGCACCCGAACGAACAGCGGATATTTACCTCTCCGTCCTTCAAGGAGGTGAGAACCGATGAGTCACCCCTACGAAGGATTACAGGAAAAGTGCCGAACCTTGCGGTTGGCAGAAACGGCCAAGGAACTGCCAAATTTTCTACGCGAAGCCGAGGCAAAGGGATGGACGTATCATGAGTTTATCCATGAAGTGCTTAGTTATGAAATGCGCTGCCGCGAACGAAAAACCAGCGAAAAGCTCATGAAATGGGCAGAGTTCCCTGAATTACTGACGTTCGAGGAGTTTCGCCTGGAAGAACAGACAGCCATCGGTGAAAAGCAGCTGAATGTGTTAAAGGAACTTTCTTGGATCGATGACTGTTTCACGTTGATCATGATGGGGCCGACAGGCGCTGGCAAGACTCATTTATCGACTGCTTTAGGTATCCACGCCATCGAGCGTGGGTATCAGGTGTCGTTTATATCGATGGAGCGTCTCATCTATGTATTGAAATCGAAAGAATACACGAGCAAGTCAAAAACGAGATATAAGCGGATTGCCGCTTCTGATCTGATCATCATTGATGATGTCATGTACATGGCTTATGAGCCTCAAGAGGCTCATCTGTTCTTCCAATTCATTTATGAAATGTACGACAAAGCGGCCTTCATTTTGACTTCGAATAAAGGCCCAGCCGAATGGGGAAAATTCTTGGGGGACCCCACCTTAACGACTGCCATTCTAGACCGCCTTCTTCACCGAAGCGAGATTCTCACATTTGACGAAACGCAGGACAGTATACGGATGAAATACAGAAAAGCATTGTTTGACAAACAAGGTGTTGAATCTTAATTGGGGAAAACTGTTGGAACGTATTTGTGAAAAACTGTTGAATTCTACTTGACGGTTACAACTATCTCGGCCGCCAAAAGAAAGCGCAGAAACGACAGCGGGTGCTGGACGTGCTG
>NZ_JADHDU010000002.1 GCF_016820495.1 Planococcus beigongshangi
GTCTGATGTAGAGTATTCCGTTCAACTTATATAGACTGAAGATAGAAAAGAAATACGATAGGCAGGAGTTGGCTTTAATGGAAACGACGGATGTCATAATTATTGGCGGAGGTCCTTGCGGATTGTCTGCAGCAATTGAACTGGAAAAAGTGGGTCTCCGGGCGATTGTCATCGAAAAAGGAAATGTGGTCAATGCTATTTATAAGTACCCGACACACCAGACTTTTTTCAGTTCCAGCGAACGTTTGTCGATAGGGGACATTCCTTTTATAACAGAAGAACGCAAACCGAGACGAAACCAGGCGCTCGTCTATTACCGGAATGTCGTCTCGATGACAGGCATCGATGTCAGAACTTATGAAACGGTGTTATCTGTGGATAAAGAAGAGGATTTCATCATCAAAACCGATAAAAAATCGTATCGTTCCAAATACCTGGTGGCAGCGACCGGTTATTATGACCAGCCGAATAAGCTGAACATTGAAGGAGCGGAACTGGAAAAGGTGATGCATTACTTCAAAGAAGGGCATCCATATTTCAATCAGGATGTTCTTGTGATCGGCGGTAAAAACTCGGCGGTCGATGCTGCGCTCGAGCTGCATAAAGCGGGCAGCCGTGTCACCGTCTCTTATCACGGCACAAGTTATTCACAAAGCATCAAACCATGGATACTGCCTGAATTCGATGGCTTAGTCCGAAAAGGGGAAATCCGTATGCTGTTCGATTCCATGGTGGACCGGATTTCTGCGGATGAAGTGGAGCTTACCGTCGATGACAGAAAAGAAGTCATCAAAAATGATTTCGTATTTGCCATGATCGGCTATCATCCGGATCACGGATTCCTGCAGAGCATGGGAATTGCCATCGACCCGGCAACCGGGCGTCCTGCGTTTAATGAGGAAACGATGGAGACCACTGTAGACCGTCTGTATATCGCAGGGGTCATTGCGGCAGGAAATAATGCCAATGAAATATTCATCGAAAATGGCCGTTTCCACGGAGGCCAGATTGCTGCCGACATCGCAGCGAAAGAAGCTAGAAGCTGAATTTACAGGAATGGGAAAAATACCACAGCTTTTTGTATGGGAAGGAGTTTTTTTATGAAGAAAAAAGTATCTTTGATCACGACAGGAGGAACTATCGCCTCACGAGAAATCTCAAAAGGATTATTGAAATCCGGGGCGATCTCGGGGCAGGAGCTGGCTGAATTGTGTCAATTGCCGGTTGACATCGAAGTAAAAGTCGTTGATTTGTTCCAGCTGCCGAGCATGCATATCGGATTTGACCAGATGATGGACATCCAGCGGGCGGTGGAGAAGGAATTCCTTGATCCGACAGTGAGCGGGGTGGTGGTCACTCACGGCACCGACACTCTGGAGGAAACTGCTTTCTTCCTGGATTTGACGGTCGATGACAGCCGGCCTGTCGTAATCACGGGCTCCCAGCGTGCACCTGAAGAAGTGGGGACGGATGTTTATTCGAATCTGCGGAATTCCATAAACGCAGCAGTCGATCTGACGCTGCGCGACGTGGGATCAGTAGTCGTGTTCAACGAAAGGATTTATACCGCAAAATATGTCAAAAAAGTGCATACAAGCAATCTGCAGGGATTTGACAGTTTCGGGCACGGCTATCTGGGGATCATCGACAACGATCAAGTCAGGGTTTATCAGAAACCGATAACACGTGAAATACATAAAGTGGTTGACAGCATACCGCGGGTCGATATCGTCAAATGCCATTCCGGCCAGGACGGTTATATCATCGATATGCTTGCAAAAGGCGGTTCAAAGGGGATTGTCCTTGAAGCTGCAGGGAGGGGACAGGTGTCACCCCATATGGTGGATGCCATCGAACAAGCTGTAATGAACGGTGTATTCGTCATTCTGGCGACAAGCGCTGAAGAAGGCAATGTCTACCCTTCCTATGGCTATCCGGGAAGTGCCCATGATTTATTGTCGAAAGGCGTTTTCCTGGGCCGGGATTACGACAGTAAAAAAGCGCGGATTAAGCTGGCGGTTGTTCTGGCTTCAGCAGAAACAATTGACGAACAGACTTTTTCCATTTAAAAGGAAGAATTTATTCTCAACGGCTAAAAATTCATAATATATCGTGATATACTGGAGTTACTATGTGCAAAGGAGCATCACGATGATTATATTATTGACTGTAGCGATAGCTCCGAGCCTGGCATTATTCAGTTATTTCTATCTGCGCGACCAGTTTGCGCAGGAACCTTCGAAATTATTGTTCCAGAGTTTTATATACGGGGCTGTCTTGACTTTCCCGATTTTATTTCTTCAATATGTTTTTAATGAAGAGGGGCTTTTCAGTCATGTCTTCACTTCGGTTATTCTGTTTCCAAGCATAATAGAAGAATTTTTCAAATGGCTCGTACTGCTGATCGCCATTTTCCGCCATGTCGATTTTGAAGATCCTTACGACGGTATTTTATACGGGGCCAGTGTCTCCCTCGGATTTGCGACTGTCGAGAACATCATCTACCTGCTTGAATACGGTACGGACATCGCATTTATCCGGGCGTTGCTCCCGGTTTCCAGCCATGCATTATTTGGTGTTGTCATGGGGTATTATTTCGGAAAGGCGAAGTTTTCTTCGGATGATGGAGTTGAACATAAATGGCTTTTTCTGGCATTGGCCGTCCCATTTATGCTGCATTTCTTTTTCAATGCGATTATCCATTACAACGATAACCTTTTGCTGGGCGCTGCTCCGTTCATGCTGTTCCTTTGGTGGTTCGGCCTTCGGAAAGTGAAGCAGGCACATCTGCTGTCACTGGATCATTACCATCAGCAGAATTCCAGGTTCCCATAATTGAAGAAAATCAAAAATGGTCCGGCTATCCGGGCTATTTTTATTGGCTGAATAGGTGAAGGCCAGTGGAGCCGGGATACCGCTTCGCTATTCCTTCATATGCCTTTCAGAGCTTAACGGGCGCTGTCGCTTTTCTTGTGTTAAAATAATTTCAATACATATGATGAGGTGACTTTTTTTGACGAAATCCATACAGATAGCACTTGATGGCCCGGCTGCGGCAGGAAAGAGCACAATAGCAAAAATCGTAGCAGAGAAATTGGGCTATATTTATATCGATACGGGTGCCATGTACCGTGCAATCACTTTAAAGGCGCTGGAATCAGGGATAGACCTTGGAGACAGCGAAGAAGCGGGGAATTTACTGCGTGATACAGCTATCGACCTGCAGCCCTCTCCGAACGGACAGCTGGTATTCCTGGATGGGCGGAATATTACGGAAGATATCCGCTCGCGAAATGTGACGAAATCCGTGTCGGAAATGGCATCCCATGAATCTGTCCGTACACAGATGGTGAAACTTCAGCAACAGCTGGCATCCGGCAGAGGCGTGGTGATGGATGGCCGGGATATCGGAACGGATGTATTGCCGAATGCAGAGCTGAAAGTTTTCATGTCGGCTTCTGTCGAAGAGCGTGCGAGACGCCGGTATGAAGAAAATATTTTAAGAGGGATCAATACACCTCTGGCTGATCTTCAGAAAGAGATAGCGGCACGCGATAAAATGGACAGTGAACGGGCTGTTTCTCCTTTACGCCAAGCAGAAGATGCATTCTATCTGGATACGACTGAACTGAGCATTGAGGAAGCGGCACAGGAAATTCTAAAATTAGCGGAAGAAAGGTTGAACTGAAGTGAATTTATATACAGTCGGAAAAGCATTGGTCAAAACGGCATTGACTCCCCTTTACCGCTTCGAAGTGAAGGGCACTGAGAAATTTCCGCAGCAGGGAGGAATTCTGCTTTGCTCAAATCATATACATGCACTCGATCCGCCTGTAGTGGGGATGACTTCGCCGCGTACGGTCCATTTCATGGCTAAAGAAGAATTATTCAAAGTGCCGGTGCTTGGGCGCATCCTGCCTCAGGTCAATGCATTCCCTGTAAAACGGGGGATGAGTGACAGGGAGGCACTCCGCAGCGCACTCCGCATCTTGAAAAACGGGGATGTCGTCGGATTGTTTCCGGAAGGGACGAGATCGGACGATGGGGTGCTGAAAAAAGGGTTGAGCGGAGCCGGTTTCTTTGCGCTCAGAGGCAATGCCGATGTCATGCCTTGTGCGATCATCGGACCCTATAAGGCATTCCGTAAAGTGAAAGTCGTCTACGGAGAACCGATTTTAATGGAACCGTACCGGGAACGCAAAGCCTCTGCTGATGAAGTTACGTTAGTAATAATGGAGAGTATCCAAAAACTTCTGAATGAAAACTCGTAAAAATAAGGTGAAATTTTTGTTTTTGTTAGAGAATTCGCATAAAATAGAAGATGGATAGTTTGTGAAGGAGGGCTACTTATGTCTGAGGAAATGAACATGATGGAAAACAGTGAATTTAAAGCTGGCGATCACGTAAAAGGTACAGTTGCTAACATCGAAGAAAAAGCAGTTACAGTTACGATCGAAGGTGCTCCGTTCGATGGGGTAATTCCAATCAGTGAGTTGTCGAGCCTCCATATTGAAAAAGCATCAGATTCTGTACAGGTTGGTGATGTACTTGATCTGGTGATTACAAAAGTGGAAGACGAAAACTTTGTTTTATCCAAACGTAAAGTGGATGCCGAACAAGCGTGGGATCTATTGGAAGAAAAGTTCAATTCAGGTGAAATCATTGAAGCGGAAGTGAAAGACGTGGTGAAGGGCGGCCTGGTGGTCGATCTTGGAGTCCGCGGTTTTGTGCCGGCTTCACTTGTTGAAGATTATTTTGTAGAATCATTCGAAGATTATAAAGGGCGCACAATGACGTTCAAAATCGTTGAAATGGAAAAAGAGAATAACCGGCTCATCCTTTCTCACCGGGCTGTCGTTGAAAAGGAGAAAGAGTCCCATAAAGTGGAAGTGATGGAAACGATCCATCCCGGTGACGTCATCAAAGGGAAGGTTCAGCGGATCGCTTCGTTTGGCGCATTTGTCGATATTGGCGGAGTAGATGGACTTGTCCATATCTCGCAGCTTTCTCATGAACATATTGATCAGGTATCGGATGCCGTTTCTGAAGGTCAGGAAGTCACTGTAAAAGTCCTTTCGGTAGACCGCGATTCGGAGAGGATTTCCCTGTCCATCAAAGATACATTGCCTGGACCGTGGGATTCCATCGAGGAAAAAGCGCCAAAAGGGTCGGTCCATACAGGGAAAGTGAAGCGCCTTGTAAGCTACGGCGCATTTGTTGAAGTGCTGCCTGGTGTAGAAGGCCTCGTGCATATCTCGCAGGTTGCCCACAAACACATTGCGACGCCGCATGAAGTTCTCAGCGAAGGCGAAGAAGTCCAGGTAAAAGTGCTTGATGTCAATAAAGAAGATAAACGCCTGTCACTCAGCATCAAGGAACTTCAGGAAAAAGAGGATAACCAGGATTATTCGGATTATGAAATGCCGGAAGAATCGAGTGGCTTCTCCATCAGCGACGTGATTGGCGACAAATTGAAAGGATTCAAATCCGAGTAGATGTCGAGAGCCCAGCGCAAGATGGACCATATCAATTATGCATTAACAACAGGTCAGGGCACGGGTGCGATGTTCGATGACGTCCGATTCGTTCATCAGGCATTGCCGGGCCTTGGTGTGGCTGATATTGATCTGCGCCCTGAAACAGGTGATTTGAACTTAAAATCACCTGTTTTTATTAATGCTATGACAGGCGGCGGCGGAGAACATACAGAAAAGTTAAATGCCATCCTGGCACGGGCTGCACGGGAAACAGGAATGGCCATGGCAGTCGGATCCCAGATGTCGGCCATCAAGGATCCTTCCGAACGTGCGTCATTCAAAACAGTCCGAAAAGAAAATCCCGATGGCATCATCTTCTCCAATCTCGGCAGTGAAGCGAGTTTGGAACAGGCAAGGGAAGCTGTAGAAATCATTGAAGCGAACGCCCTTCAGATCCATTTGAATGTCGTGCAGGAATTGACGATGCCTGAAGGTGACCGCAATTTCAAAGGCGCACTCGATCGAATCCAGCTCATCGCGGATTCGATCGATGTGCCGGTCATCGTTAAAGAAACGGGCTTCGGCATTTCCTATGAAACTGCGGTGAAACTTGCCGGCACTAAAATTTCTGCAATTGATGTCAGTGGATACGGCGGCACCAATTTCGCCAAAATTGAGAATGAAAGGCGCGCTAAGAAGCTGGCGTATTTCCAGGAATGGGGCATTCCAACAGCAGCCGCAATCATTGAAGTGAGGCAAGCCTTCCCATCAACGGTACTCGCTTCCGGAGGCATCCGAGATGCCCAGGACATGGTGAAGGCGTTTCTGCTGGGGGCTGACGCTGCAGGTCTTGCAGGAACTTTCCTTAAAGTGGCGGTTGAGGAAGGTGAATCGGCACTCATACGGAACGTGGCCGAACTGCATGAAGACCTGGCCATGATGATGACTGCTCTTGGTGCCCAGTCCATTCGCGAGCTGCAAAAATGTCCGGCAGTCCTGTCGGGTGAACTGGCAGCATATCTGACGGCCAGAGGGTTTGATCCGTCTCTTTTTGCACGCGTTTCAAAAAACTGAATATTTCACCTACAAGGAGGATGGACATTTACAGGATGCCATCCTCCTTTTCGTGTATAATAAACATATCAGAAGTGGAAGGATGAACTAATTATGTCAAAACCGACAGTAGCAATAGTCGGCCGTCCGAACGTAGGCAAGTCTACGATTTTTAATCGTATTGTTGGAGAGCGGGTTTCCATCGTGGAAGATATTCCAGGTGTGACGCGTGATCGTATTTACAGTTCTGCAGATTGGCTGACACATGAATTTAATATTATAGACACAGGAGGCATCGACCTTCGTGACGAACCGTTTTTGGAGCAGATCCGTCAACAGGCGGAAATTGCCATGGATGAAGCGGATGTCATCATTTTCCTTGTAAATGGCCGTGACGGTGTAACCGTCCAGGACGAACAAGTCGCAAAAATCCTTTATCGTACAAAAAAACCTGTCATATTGGCAGTCAATAAAATCGATAATCCGGATATGAAACCGATGATTTTTGATTTCTACACACTTGGAATGGGCGAACCCTATCCAATTTCGGGCTCGCATGGCCTTGGCCTTGGAGATCTTCTAGATGAAGTGGCAAAACACTTCCCGAAAGAAGATGAAGAGGATTATCCGGACGATGTCATCAAGTTTTCATTGATCGGCCGGCCGAATGTCGGTAAATCTTCTCTGGTCAATGCATTCCTAGGCGAAGAGCGTGTCATCGTCAGTGAAGTGGCGGGCACGACACGGGACGCAATCGATACCCAGTATGAATATGAAGATCAGCCGTATGTCATCATCGATACTGCCGGCATGCGCAAAAAAGGGAAAGTTTACGAGACCACTGAAAAATACAGTGTGCTTCGTGCTCTACGGGCTATTGAACGCTCCGACGTCGTCCTGGTTGTCCTGAACGCTGAAGAAGGCATCCAGGAGCAGGACAAGAAAATTGCCGGTTACGCGCATGAAGCGGGCAAGGCAGTCATCATTGTCGTCAATAAATGGGACGCCATCGAAAAAGATGAAAAGACGATGAACGTCATGACGCGGAAAATCCGCGAACATTTCCTGTTCCTCGACTATGCGCCGATCATGTTCGTATCAGCGATCAGCGGCAAACGCGTACACACGATCCTTGAAACCATCAATAAGGTCAATGAAAACCATTCACGCCGCATCCAGTCAAGCATACTCAATGAAGTCATAGCGGATGCTGTAGCGATGAACCCGGCTCCTACAGACAAAGGCCAACGTCTGCGCCTCTATTATGTTACACAAGTGGCCATCCAGCCGCCGACGTTCGTAGTCTTTGTAAATGAACCGGAATTGATGCATTTCAGTTACGAGCGGTTTATCCAGAACCGCATACGGGAAAGCTTTGATTTTGAAGGTACCCCGTTGCGTCTGATTACACGGGCACGTACTTAAGAGAGTTAAAGGTGGTAATTGAATGATGGAAAAAATTACGGTCTATGGTGCCGGCAGCTGGGGGACAGCCCTCAGCTATGTACTGGCCCAGAATGGCCATGATATTCTTTTATGGTCTCACCGGCCTGATCAGGCGGATGAGATCAACCGGCATTCCAATGAACGCTATTTAAAAGGCATTAAGCTGCCTGAAAACCTCAAGGCCACCAGCAATCTCGAGGAAGCGGTGCGGCATGCGGATGTGCATGTCATGGCCGTCCCGACAAAAGCGATGCGGGAGGTTTCTTCCGACATCGCAGCGCTGATCCAGAAACCATCGCTGTTTATCCATGTTTCCAAAGGGATCGAGCCTGACAGCCTGAAAAGGGTCAGTGAAATGATCCGTGAGGAAATTCCCGGAAAGTGGATAAAAGACCTTGTAGTTCTTTCTGGACCGAGCCACGCAGAGGAAGTGGTGCTTGAGCATCCGACGACTGTCACGGCTGCCTGTGAAAACACAGCGTCCGCTGAACGGGTGCAGGATATGTTCATGAACCATTATTTCCGTGTCTACACGAATACGGATGTCATCGGTGTGGAAATTGGCGGAGCCCTGAAAAATATCATTGCCCTCGCTGTCGGCATTACGGATGGCCTGGGCCTTGGCGATAACGCAAAAGCTGCCATCATGACCCGCGGCCTTGCAGAAATTGCCCGGCTCGGTGTGAAGATGGGAGCGACCCCACTGACGTTTTCAGGGTTGACTGGTGTGGGCGATTTGATCGTCACATGTACCAGTCAGCATTCCCGCAATTGGCGCGCCGGCAATATGCTCGGCAAAGGCAGTTCACTGGACGAAGTGCTGGAAGATATGGGCATGGTCGTCGAAGGGATCCGTACGACGAAAGCAGCGCATCAGATGGCGCAAGCCTACGATGTGCCGATGCCGATCACGGAAGTCCTTTACAGTGTCCTGTTTGAAAATGTACCTACAGATGAAGCTGTAGGGCATCTGATGGGCAGAATGAAAAAAAATGAAATGGAAGATCTGATCGATTTGCTATAGGAGAAGCGGCGTAAATGCGCCGCTCTTTTTTTATCGGCAAGTCAAGGGTGGCCTCGGCCAATTGTCTGTTCTTCGTCAAATTCTCTACGGGCACTAAGGTTAGTCTTATGCTATACTATGGACTGAAACTGAACGAGAGGCGGCTAATTAATGAGTGCTTTGGATAAAATGTGGGTATCATTTGCTGGTATAGCTTTTCTGATCATCTCCATGGGATTGATTTACTTAAGCAGATACAAATTGAATAATGGCGTACTTAAATTTATTTTTGCCCTGGTTGCGTATATTTTGCTGATACTTGGATTCTTCATCATGGTCTTCACGATTTTCAGCGGTCCAACTGGCGGCGCATGAGGTGGTAAATATGAAAAAGACAGTTCTTTTTTCTTTGCTCATTACGGCCTTGTTTCTGCTCAGTGCTTGCGCATACCCGGACAGTGAGCGGGCAGAAAGTCAAATACCCCACGAAGATCAATTGATTTCCGTCCAGGATGGGGTGAATAAATACCGAAATGCAAGTGGGGGCTTATTGCCTATAAAGACGCGGGATATGGAAGTCGATCAATACATCAAGTATCCGATTGATTTTTCAAAAATCGTACCTGCCCATATGTCTGAAATTCCTCCCAACGCTTTCGAAACCGGCGGTATATTCCAGTATGTCTTGACGGATGTTGAAGAAAATCCGACTGTCAAACTGGTTGACTTACGGGTTGCTGATGCGATTCGATCCGTCAATATCAGGAAGAGTGCGAATGGCGGAAAAGCCCCGATTTCAGAAATCATTTCCGATAATGTCTATAAGTTCAACCATACCCTTATGGGCTTCAAGGAAGAACCGGCTGTAACCAGCCCTTACAGCGGCAGGAAATTACCTATGGTAATTACTGGGAGTGGTGAAGTTTTCGTGGATTATTCCATGGATTTATATTCCGCGCTACAGGAGTATGAAGGGGAACTGGAAGAAGGACAGGATATCCGTTTTCTGTTATATGAGGATTCTCCGATAGTGCCTGCCTATTCGCTGCCATACACAATTGATGAAAACGGGGAACCGATTTTCGCAAATGAGTGATTATTGTTGATTTTACAAGGTTTATGATAGAAAATCCTTCTTTTTAGAATATTTTGTCAGTTTTTGCCTTGAAACTGCCGAAACCGCTGTAATAGTGGTTGCTATGCGTTTTTCGATGTGATACTCTTTTTACAGGATTGATGGTAAACATCCCCTTTGAGAGGAGGTGAATAGCATGAACAAGACAGAATTAGTGAACTCTGTTGCTGAAGCAGCTGAACTTTCCCGTAAAGATGCTGCTAAAGCAGTTGACGCTGCATTTGAAGCGATTCAAGGCGCTTTGACAAAAGGTGAAAAGGTACAGTTGATCGGTTTCGGTAACTTCGAAGTGCGCGAACGCGCTGCCCGTAAAGGACGCAACCCTCAAACTGGTGCAGAAATCGAAATCGCTGCAAGCAAAGTACCTGCATTTAAACCAGGTAAAGCGCTTAAAGACGCAGTGAAATAAGTTGTAAAGCTGTACATAGAGTGGCTCCGCCGGAATGGAGATTCCGTCGGGGCCATTCTTTTTATTGGATGGATTCTGTCAGGTCGAAACCGGTGCCCGAAATCCACGGCAGCCCTGTCCAGGAAAACAGCTTGCTTTCCAAAACCAGCTCTCATATGCTAAGATTCTTATGCTAAGATGGTAAGAGGCGGTCATTTTTGGCCAATTCTATCTAAATTCGAAATTCAGACCTATCATGATCAAGCAACCATAAAATATATTCAAGAGATGAACCCGATTTACATATGAACTGAATGTATACGAATTCGTCTTTTACAGGAGGAACCGCAGTGACCGATACAGAATTGCAGAATGTTGATCTTGAAAAAATAGAAAAGGCAGTTTCAATGATCCTGGAAGCGGTAGGTGAAGACGTTTCACGTGAAGGCTTACAAGATACGCCGAAACGTGTTGCAAAAATGTATGCGGAAGTTTTTTCCGGCTTGAAGGAAGATCCGAAGGAATATTTCAAAACAGTATTCCATGAAGGCCACGAGGAACTGGTTCTAGTAAAAGACATCCCTTTTTATTCGATGTGTGAGCATCATCTGGTGCCTTTTTTCGGCAAAGCGCACATTGCCTATATTCCTCGTGACGGAGTAGTGACAGGGCTAAGCAAATTGGCGCGTGCAGTGGAAACTGTTGCGAAGCGGCCGCAGCTGCAGGAACGCATCACATCGACCATCGCTGATTCGATGATGGAGACCCTGAATCCCCACGGTGTATTTGTCATGGTCGAAGCTGAGCATCTCTGCATGACCATGCGCGGAGTAAAAAAACCTGGCGCCACTACAATAACGGCAGTATCACGGGGCATCCTTGAAACCGATGCCATCAAACGCTCCGAAGTCATTACCTATATCAATAAAAATTAATGGAATCAATAAATTGCAGACGGAAGCAGGTGAAGGAAATGGCTCAAACTGAATATATTGTCATTCGCGCCCAGGAAGACGGAGTGAATGTCATCGGATTGACGCGCGGCAACGACACGAAATTTCATCACACGGAAAAACTCGATAAAGGTGAAGTGATGATTGCACAGTTTACTGAACATACATCTGCAATGAAAATTCGAGGAAAAGCCGAAATTCATTCAGCACATGGCATGGTCGAAAGCGAGTCCAAGAAATAGGGCCAAATGAGTGAAGGCGGCACCTGTGCTGTGTTATACTTATGTAGAATAAATGTAGAATTCTTTAATCACGAATGGAGCAGCAGTATGAATGAATTACAAATACATTCTAAAATCACATCCATGGAAATCGATGTCCTTCAGGCATTGCGGCAGCGGACTCTCGATAAATATACAGCCGGCCCCTCGATAGAACGGGCGCGTTTGTTCTTTTTGCTGCTGCCTTTTTTTGATGGACAACAATGGCCGGAAGATGTTGAGGATTCTGCTAAGACAGTCGCCATCGTCTATGCGGCTTTGCATGCCCATGATCAGGTGAAAGAAGATACCCCGGTTTCGAAAAGCCAGCAGCTTACAGTGCTGGCCGGCGATTTTTACAGCGGTATTTATTATCAATTACTCAGCAATTCGAATAATATCAAGATGATCCAGCTGCTGGCGAGCGGAATTATCGGCGTCAGTGAGAAAAAAGCGACACTTTATGAAAGCCAGAAGATGTCTATAGCTGGAATAGAAAATGCGGCAGAAGTGATCGAAACGCGCTTGTTGCGTATTTTTTATGATTATTATGGCTTTTCACAATATGCAAGCATAGCGGAACCCGCTTTGGAATATGTTTATTTCTCAAGGCAATTGGATTATCTGCAGAGCGGCATCGAGACCAATCTATTAAGCAAGCTGAATCAGACATTGTCTTTGCCGATGTACAGCGAGCGCTGGCTCCTCGATAAGCTGGATATGCTCCACCATGAATTGAACAAAGCTTTGGATGGCCAGCAGCTGGATTTTCATGTGAAAAATTTTCTGCTCCATCAAATCACTCCGCATCAGCATTTAGCTGAACAGCTTACCCGAGAAGGATGACGAAGATGCCTAAAACCAAAGAACAGCGCGTCCATGAAGTATTCGAAAAAATTTCAGAAAACTATGACCAGATGAATTCCGTCATCAGTTTTCAACAGCACAATAAATGGCGTAAAGATACAATGCACAAAATGCAGGTAGCTCCAGGTTCTTCTGCGATAGATGTCTGCTGCGGAACGGCGGACTGGACGATCGCCCTTGCAGAAGCAGCCGGCCCGGCCGGAAGGATTGTCGGCCTCGATTTCAGCCAGAATATGCTGAATGTCGGAAAAGAGAAAACGAGCCACATGCCGCAGGTCGAACTTGTCCAAGGCAATGCGATGTCTTTGCCTTATCCAGACAATTCGTTTGATTTTGCGACGATCGGTTTCGGCCTCCGGAATGTACCCGATTATGAACAGGTGCTTTCTGAAATGCACCGCGTCCTGAAACCGGGTGGAATGATCGCCTGTTTAGAGACTTCCCAACCGGAGAGTCTTCTGTTCAAGCCCTTTTTCCGTTTTTATTTCCGGTTCATCATGCCGGTTTTCGGAAAGCTTTTTGCAAAGAGCTATAAGGAATATTCCTGGTTGCAGGAATCTGCCAAAGGTTTTCCGGGAATGAAGCAATTGGCCAAGCTGTTTGTGAAGGTCGGCTTCGAAAAGGTCAAATATAAGCCCTATACCGGCGGAGCTGCTGCGCTGCATATGGGGATTAAAAAAGTAAAGTAGCGGGAGAAGGTTTTTAAGTGGAAAAGGTGAAGTTGAAATTGCTCTATTCCGACCTTAGACCGGAATTGGATAAGATTGAAAAAGAATTGGAAGTCGCTGTGGGTTCCAATTCACTCCTCCTTAATGAAGCTTCCCTACACTTATTGCAGGCCGGAGGAAAAAGAATCCGGCCTGTTTTTGTTTTGCTTGCAGGCAAATTCGGCAATTACAATGTCGATGTCATGAAACAGGTGGCCGTTCCACTCGAATTGATCCATATGGCTTCACTCGTCCATGATGACGTCATCGATGATTCTGAGATGAGACGCGGCCAGGCAACGGTGAAAGCACAGTGGAATAATAGTGTAGCGATGTATACGGGGGATTTCATATTGGCACGGGCTCTGGAGTATATTACGGTGATCAAAGATTCCGAAATACACAAGATCCTCTCCAAAACCATGATCGAAGTATGCCGCGGGGAGATTATCCAGATTGAGGATAAATACAAATTGGATCAGTCCATCAGGGATTACCTGCGCCGTATAAAACGAAAAACAGCATTACTGATCTCTTCCAGCTGTGAACTCGGGGCGACAGTTTCCGGCACGGATGCTGAAACAGCCGCCAGACTTCGGAGATTCGGTTATTTTATCGGCATGTCGTTTCAGATCACCGATGATATCCTGGACTTCACTTCAACGGATGAAGAATTGGGGAAACCTGCCGGCAGCGATTTCATCCAGGGCAATATCACGATACCTGTCCTGTTTGCCCGCAAAGATCCGAAAATCTACAGCAAGTTGAAAGAAGCGCTTGGAAAAGATTTGTCTGATGAGGAACGCCGTGAAATCGTTAGAATGATCCGGGACAGCAATGCGATGCAGGAAGCTAAATTGTTGAGTGACAGATACCTGGAAAAGGCTTTGGAAGAACTTTCCCATTTGCCGAAAGGTCCTGCCAATAAGACGATGCGGAAAATCGCATTGTTTATCGGAAAGAGAAAGTTTTAGGCAGAGAGTTGACAATCCGCTTCATAATGATAGTATTTTTTAAGGTGGGCAAAATTGCCCGAGCTTTTAATAGAGGAGTGTTCATGAATGGAAAAAACATTTTTAATGGTAAAACCTGATGGTGTACAACGCAATGTAATCGGTGAAATCGTAGCGCGTTTCGAGAAAAAAGGCTACAACCTTGTAGGTGCTAAATTGATGCAGATCCCTGCTGAATTGGCAGAACAACATTACGGCGAGCACAAAGAGCGTCCTTTCTTCGGTGAATTGGTTGAATTCATCACTTCAGGTCCCGTATTCGCAATGGTTTGGGAAGGCGAGAACGTTATTTTGACAGCACGTCAAATGATGGGCGCTACAAACCCTAAAGATGCAGCTCCAGGAACTATCCGCGGCGACTTCGCAGTCACTGTCGGCAAAAACATGATTCACGGTTCGGATTCAGCTGAAAGCGCTGAGCGTGAAATCGGCTTGTTCTTCAAAGAAGAGGAATTGGTATCTTACGAAAAAACAATGAGCAGCTGGATTAACTGATCCAATTGACAACGTAATGAAAGGCATCCTTCGGGGTGCTTTTTTATTATCTAAAAAAATTCAGGTTTTAATCATTTGGAGCACGGGTTTTGGAAAGCAAAGCTGTTTTGCGCAATATCGTTTAATATTTTCCATTGCCCTTAATTTCCAGTTTGTCATGACATGCCGGTATAGTTCACTTTCTTGTGATTTTCATATAGAATTGATGAAATATTATGTGTTATAGTGGTACATAAATACTTTAGTGCGTTGAAGGGAGAAAGCGTTTATGCGTTATTTGACAGCAGGAGAATCACATGGACCGCAATTGACAGCTATTATTGAAGGGTTGCCGGCAGGGATGCCGCTCACAGCTGACATGATCAATAAAGAATTAAAGAGAAGGCAAGGGGGGCACGGCCGCGGCCGGAGAATGCAGATTGAGAAGGATACAGTCGAGATCGTCTCAGGTGTCAGGCACGGTAAAACCCTTGGCTCACCTGTAGCCCTGGTTGTGAAAAATGATGATTGGAAACATTGGACCAATATCATGGGCATCGAACCTATCGAAGAAACCGATGAAGTGAAACGCCAGATATCACGGCCGCGGCCAGGCCACGCCGATTTGAATGGCGGTATGAAATATGGCCACCGCGACCTGCGGAATGTACTGGAACGTTCTTCAGCACGTGAAACCACTGTCCGGGTTGCAGTAGGTGCGGTCGCTAAACAATTATTGAGCCAATTGGGCATCGAAATGGTCTCGCATGTTACAGAAATCGGCGGCATTAAAGTGGATCCAAAAAGTTTCGCCGGCAAATCGGCAGCTGAAATCCGTGAACTGGTCGAAAAAGATGCGGTATATTGTGCAGATCCATCCGTTACACAGCAGATGACGGATTTAATCGATGAAACGAAAAAAAATGGTGACTCGATCGGCGGCACAGTGGAAGTGATTGTGGAAGGCATGCCGCCGGGCATCGGCAGCTATGTCCATTATGACCGTAAGCTGGATGCCAAGATTGCGGCATCTGTCATGAGCATCAATGCTTTTAAAGGAGTCGAATTCGGAATCGGTTTTGAAATGGCCCGGAAGCCTGGAAGCCAGGTGCATGATGAAATTCTCTGGACGGAAGAAGCGGGTTATACACGCAACTCGAATAACCTGGGTGGCTTCGAAGGGGGCATGACCACGGGAATGCCGATTGTCGTCCGCGGCGTGATGAAGCCGATACCGACTTTATATAAACCGTTACAGAGTGTGGATATCGAAACGAAAGAACCGTTCCAGGCAAGTATCGAACGATCTGACAGCTGTGCTGTGCCTGCCGCTTCAATTGTTGCGGAACATGTTGTCGCATGGGAAGTTGCCAACGCGCTGCTCGAGCAGTTTGATGCCGACCAATTGCCGCGCTTGAAAGCGAACATCGCTGACTACCTGACTTATACGAAGGAGTTCTGATTCTATGACTACACTGACTGTGGAAGCTGGTAATCCTTATAAAGTGCATATCGGGGCCGGAGCAGTGAGTGAACTGGAAGAAAGCTATGGCGAACTTCTCGCCGGTGCCGACAAAATAGCCGTTATTGCCGATGCATATGTCGCTTCCATTCATTTGGATTATCTGCAAGCCTATTTGCCGAAGGCGGCCGAAATCTATTTTAAAGAAATACCACAAGGCGAGAACGCGAAGTCGATAGAAACATTCATGGAATGCCAGAGTTTTTTATTGGAAAATGAGTTCTCAAGAAACTCCCTCCTAATCGCTTTCGGGGGAGGAGCCGTCGGAGATCTGGCTGGGTTTGTCGCTTCGACATTCATGCGCGGCATCCCTTTTATCCAGATTCCGACAACGATTTTGGCACATGACAGCGCAGTCGGCGGAAAAACGGCCATCAACCATGCTGCCGGCAAAAATATGATCGGCACGTTCCATCAGCCTGTGGCTGTCGTCTATGACACACATTTCCTGAAGACCTTGCCGGCTAAGGAAATCCGCTCCGGAATGGCGGAAGTCATCAAACACGCTTTCATTTCAAATGAAGGATGGCTGGATGAGTTATTGGCTGTAGCAGATATAACCGAAATAGCTGACGCAGAGATGGCTGTCCACCTCGAGCGCGGGATTGCGGTGAAAGCGGCCATCGTCGAAGAGGATGAATATGAAAACGGCGTCCGTAAATTTCTGAACTTTGGCCATACACTGGCCCATGCGATCGAAGCCAGTGCCGGCTACGGTAAAATAACTCACGGCGAAGCAGTGGCGGCCGGTATGGCTTATGCCCTTGAATTATCGGGGCATCATAAACTGCCCCGGTATTTAAGATGGTGCCTCGCTAATGATTATCCGCTTGAAATTTTATCGGAACTGCCTTTTGACAAACTTTTACAATTCATGAAAAAAGATAAAAAGACATCCGGCGGTTTATTGAAATTCGTATTGCTTGAAGACACAGGACAGCCGTTCATGGAGACGGTGGAGGAGCATCAGGCGGAACAAGCCTTTAGAGCAATCTGTTCAAAGATAGGGGAGCTGTAAAATGATCATGCGAGGCATAAGAGGGGCGATCACTGTATCTGCGGATCATCCGGATGAAATTCTGGGTGAAACGAGAAAACTGGTTTTGGAGATGGCTGAACAAAACGGCGTCGATCCGGAGCAGGTCGCGTCCGTCATCATTTCAACAACGGCGGATATTTCGTCCGCTTTTCCGGCAAAAGCAGTGCGGACGATTGAAGGATGGACTTATGTGCCTGTCATGTGCACACATGAGATGTCGGTTCCCGGAAGTATGCCGCTATGCATCCGGGTCATGATGCACGCCAATACAACTGCAGCCCAAAAAGACATCGTACATATTTACATGAATGATGCGGTGAAATTGCGGCCGGACCTTGTAAAGGACGGTCAGGTGAACAATCGGTGAAGACGAATATATTGGTTATCGGCCTAGGCTTGATCGGAGGATCTTTGGCGAAGGCTTTGATGCGGCATGAGAATGTACGGATTTCAGGTTATGATGCCGACACTTTGACTGTCCGCAAGGCCTATAAGATGGGCATTATCCATCAGGCTGTATTATCGCTCGAAGAGTCGGCTGCTGAAGCGGATTTCATCTTTCTTGCGACACCAGTCGGAGCTGCCAAAAAATTATTGAAGCAGAGCCGGTTCTGGAAATTGCGGGAAGGGGTAATCATCAGCGATACCGGGAGCACCAAGATGGAAATTCTGGAAACTGCGGAAGAACTGGAACATGTCTTTATCGGCGGGCATCCGATGGCCGGCTCTCATAAAAGCGGAGTCGAAGCAGCCAAGGATGTACTATTCGAAAACGCCTTCTATATTTTGACGCCCGGCAGGCATGCAGAAGAGGCGCATGTCGGGAAGATGGAAGACTTATTGAAAGTGACGAAAGCGAAGACGGTTGTTCTTAGCGCAAAAGAGCATGACCATATGACGTCGATCGTCAGCCACTTTCCGCATCTGATCGCCGCATCCCTTGTCCATCAGCTTGATCGTGAGAAGGAGTATCCCTTTACGCGCCAGCTGGCGGCAGGGGGCTTCAGGGATATCACCCGCATCGCTTCTTCAGATCCCGTCATGTGGCGGGATATCACGACGCAGAACGCTGGCATGATAACAGCCCAGCTGGATCAATGGATGGATGAGATGGCTTATTTGAAAGATCTGCTTACTGCCAATGAAGAAGAGCCGATCAGGCGCTATTTCGAAAAGGCGAAGGCCGTCCGGGATGAATTGCCGATTGCCGGACACGGCGCCATGTATACCGCGTTCGACTTGTATGTCGACATTCCCGACGTTCCAGGGATCATTTCAGAATTGACCGGCTATTTGGCTGAAGAAGCGGTCAGCATCGTCAACCTGCGCATTATCGAAACACGTGAAGATGTATTCGGTATCCTGGTCATGAGTTTTCAGACCGCTGAAGACCGGGAAAAAGCCAGAGTCTGCATCGGGCGAAAAACTGCCTATGAAGTTTATATTTCCTGATAAGGAGGAACACGCTTTGCCTATGAATCTGACATTTGACCACCCTTCATTAAAAGGTTCCATTCAAGTGCCTGGAGATAAATCGATTTCCCACAGGTCCATCATGTTCGGGGCCATCGCATCCGGAACGACAACAGTCGAAGGGTTTCTATTGGGAGAAGATTGCCTCAGCACCATCGATTGTTTCCGGAATCTCGGGGTGGAGATCCGGCTGGATCATGAAAAAGTGACCATCACCAGTAAAGGCATAGCCCACTGGAAAGAGCCTTCCCGAGTGCTGGATACCGGAAATTCCGGGACCACCACCAGGCTGATGCTGGGTCTGCTGGCGGGGACAAATTTCCATTCGGTCATGGCCGGTGATGATTCCATTGCGAAGCGGCCGATGAAACGGATTGTTGAACCGCTTAGGCGGATGGGAGCGGACATCCGTGGTCGTGAGGACGGCCGTTTTACACCGCTTGCGATCAACGGCACCCAACTGAAGGCCATCAATTATTCCCTGCCTGTCGCGAGCGCACAAGTGAAGTCAGCGATTTTACTGGCTGCTCTGCAGGCAACAGGCACCACAGCCATCGAAGAACCGGTGGCGACAAGAGACCATACAGAAATCATGCTCCGCCAATTCGGTGCCGAGATAAACCGCAATGGAAGCACCATCGAGATTGCCGGAGGGCAGGAATTGGCAGCCCGGCATGTAAAAGTGCCAGGCGACATTTCATCAGCAGCTTTCATGATCGGCGCGGCCCTGGTGACACGCGGCAGTGAGATCACATTGGAAAATGTAGGGATAAATCCGACAAGGACCGGCATTCTGGATGTAATTTCAGAAATGGGCGCAGATTTTGAAATCCTTGAAACAGAAACCGAGGGGGAGCGGGTGGCCGATCTGGTCATCCGTTCGTCCGAACTGACCGGAATTGAAATCGGCGGAGAGCTGATTCCAAGATTAATCGATGAAATTCCGGTCATTGCACTGATCGCCACTCAATGCCAAGGGACGACGGTCATCAAAGATGCGGAAGAATTGCGCGTCAAAGAAACGGACCGGATTACAGCGGTAGTCGATGAGTTGACGAAAATGGGTGCCGATATCAGGGCAACAGAAGACGGCATGGTCATCAAAGGGCCGACACAGCTGAATGGTGCCGCCATGACAACGTACGGCGACCACAGGCTCGGTATGATGGCGGCAGTCGCTTCACTTGCGGCTGAGGGTCCCGTAACGATCGATGAACCGGATTGCATCGCGGTCTCTTATCCGGGCTTCATGGATCATTTGAATAGTTTGGTCCGCTGACTCTCCTCCGGGGGAGTTTTTATTATGCTAACAACTGGGTATCGTGTAGGATGGATATAGGAAATTGAAAGAATGGGTGATAGTATGGCTACAATTGAGGAAATCCAAAAAGCGGTGGAACTTGGGGATATGGACCAAGTGAACTCCCTGCTCGACACATATTTATTGAACGCTGACCCGGAAGAGCAATTCGGATTATCGGAATGGCTGGGTGATATCGGGTTTGTTGAAGAGGCGATCCGGGTTTTAGAGCACCTGGAATATTTATTTCCGGAAGAAGGCCAGCTGAAAATAGACCGCGCCAATCTTTTGATCGAAGCAGACCGGGAGGACGAGGCATTGAACCTGCTGATGGAAGTTTCGAAGGAAGATGAGAATTATCCGCAGGCCCTGGTGACGCTTGCCGATCTGTTCCAGCTTCAGGGACTGTTGGAAGCGGCGGAAAACCGGCTGAATGAAGCGATAGAGCTGCTGCCGGATGAACCCCTTCTGATGCAGGCGAAAGCGGAATTGCTGCTGGAGTCTGGCAGATACCTGGAATCTGCGAAGATTTATCAGGATCTGAAAAGGGATGGTGTGAAAATCGACGGGGTCAATCTATCGGAACGGCTTGCCGAAGTCTATAGTGCAGGTGCTGCTTATGAAGAAGCTTTGCCTTATTACGAAGAAGCACTTGAAGACCAAGTGCAGCCGGATGTCCTCTTCGGAGCGGCGGTTGCATCATTTCAAACCCGGCAATATGAGCGGGCTGTCCAGCGCCTCGACGACTTGACTGTCCTGGATCCCGATTATTTCTCCGCCTATTTGCTGAAGGCCCAGAGCCTCAATATGGCGGAAGATTATAAAGCTGCTTATGAAGCCATTAAAGAAGGGATAAAGAGAGACGAATTCGATAAGGAACTTTATCTTTTTGCAGGGAAGCTTGCGATGAAATTAGGCAATTCGGATGAGGGGATCGAAAATCTAAGGCAGGCAGTGGCCCTTGACCCGGAATACATGGAGGCCATCTATACGCTTGTATCTTATTTCCATTCGCAGGAAATGGATGAAGACGTCCTCGAACTTACGGAAGCGGTCGTGGCAAGCGGAGACGACTGGGCCGGCTTGTACC
Source organism: Planococcus beigongshangi (assembly GCF_016820495.1). Classification (GTDB taxonomy): domain Bacteria; phylum Bacillota; class Bacilli; order Bacillales_A; family Planococcaceae; genus Planococcus; species Planococcus beigongshangi. The sequence goes on from NZ_JADHDU010000002.1 coordinate 21,201, forward strand.
CGATGTTGGCTGAATCCTACGAACGAACAGAGCAATTCGGTAAAGCCGCGGAATATTTCGATCTGGCATATCCATCGTTCCGCGATGATCCGGATTTCCTCTCGAAATATATGCGTTTTCTGATCGAAGAAGGAAAAAGGGAACGTGCTATTGAAATACTTAAAGAGTTGCAGGTTCTGGAGCCGGAAAATCAGGAATGGCTCGATTTGGAACATTCATTTGAATGAAAGGAGGAGCAGGAATGACAGCTTCTGTCTCGGTTGGAGATAAAAAGCAGTTTGTCCGATGGTTTCTTCAATCCTATAAGATGAAACGGCGGGAATGTATCTGGATATTGAACTATATGCTCAGCAATGATGAGCTGCTGGAAAAAACCCATTTCGTTGAAGAGGCGCATTATTGTCCGCGCGCGATGGTCATGTCGTCAACGGAATCCAAAGAATTGCCATTCCGTTTCTATAAAGGCAACCTCATGACTGCCGATGCCGAAAAATCTTTCCATGATTTGAGGTTGAACCCGGATCAGGACCTTTATCTGCAATTGAATTTCCCCAACAGACCGCCGTCACCCCTATATTTATCTGTGCTGGAGGAGAATCCCTATTTGCCGCCGGATGAAACTGTAAGTGCCCAGGACCGGCTATTGGCCGAAGAACTTCTGGAGGAAAGTCTCTCCGTATTTCAGGAGGAAACCATTCTGGCGCAGATTGATGAAGCGCTCGATTCGAATGATAAAGAGCGTTTCTTTGAACTTTCAACCTTGCTGTACAAGATAAAAACGATCAAAAAATTGGAAAGTGAGTAGATTCTATGCATTTTATTGGTAAAGACATCGATCAATATCTCAGCCAGCGAGAATATGTGGATACAGCGGTAGTTCCGCTGCTCGAGCTGAATTTAAATCCATCCGACCTGAAATCGAGTGCCGGGGCCTCGGAATATTTGCAGTCGCTGACGGCTTTGCTTGAAAAACAATTCAAAGGAAGAATATTGCTCTTTCCGCCATTATCCTATACATCGGGTGCTGACAGGGAACGGGTGGCAGAAGAAATATCTGCTGAAATGAAAAAGGCTGAATTTAAACATGTATTTTATCTGACGACTGATGCTGCGTGGCGTTCAGTTGAAAAATTGGAAAATGTGCTGTGGCTTCCGGCCATCCCGACGATGGATATGGACAGAAATTTCAAGCAATCGGTCATGGAAGACCAGCTGCGGCAGGTGCTTCCGCTTTTCCTGAAGGAATGGTCATAAGCTTCATGAAATGTTCACAAACTGGTATTTAGCTTCACGGCATTATTGACCTGTACTTTCTATTGATATATCATTAGGTTGTCCTAGTAATTATATTTGAAATGAGTATGTCCATTGGACTGACCTTGAATGTTAGAGGGGGGAAAAGGATGAGTAACAATCGTGTATCACGACGTCAATTTTTAGGCTACACATTAACAGGAGTCGGCGGATTCATGGCAGCAGGTATGCTGATGCCGATGGTTCGTTTCGCAGTTGACCCGGTTCTTCAACAGAAAGAAGGGGGCGACTTCGTATTGACTGACCAGAGAGTGGATGAAGTTACTGAAGAACCAGTACGCGTCGACTTTACATTTGAACAAACGGATGCATGGTATGTATCTGAAGTAACAAGTTCAGCTTGGGTTTACAAAGAAGGCGATAAATTGATCGCACTTTCACCAGTCTGCAAACACTTGGGATGCACAGTCAACTGGGCCGGAGATCCGGAACAGCCAAATCGATTCTTCTGCCCATGCCACGCTGGACGTTATGAGAAAAACGGACAGAATGTTCCAGGTACACCACCACTTGGACCGCTCGATGAATATGACGTTCAAGAGCAAGATGGCTATGTAGCTATCGGAGTAGTAAAAGCAAACACATTAGTAGTTTAATAGTTAGGGGGTACGACACCAGTGCTAAATAAGTTATATGATTGGGTTGATGAGCGTCTGGACATTACGCCGATCTGGCGTGATATTGCGGACCATGAAGTACCGGAACACGTAAACCCCGCACACCACTTCTCAGCATTCGTTTATTGTTTTGGAGGATTAACGTTCTTCATCACGGTAATCCAGATCTTATCCGGTATGTTCTTAACTATGTACTACGTACCAGATATCGAGAATGCCTGGCAGTCGGTTTATTATCTTCAGAATGAAGTTGCATTCGGAGAAATCGTGCGCGGTATGCACCACTGGGGAGCTTCATTAGTAGTAGTTATGATTTTCCTTCATACGCTTCGCGTATTCTTCACGGGTTCATATAAGAAACCTCGTGAATTGAACTGGGTTGTTGGTGTAATGCTGTTCGGTGTTATCTTAGGATTAAGTTTCACAGGTTATCTTCTTCCATGGGATATGAAAGCATTATTCGCAACTAAAGTTGGTATTGAAATCGCTGCATCGGTGCCACTGGTCGGCGATATGATCAAAACATTGCTTGCCGGGGATTCAACGATTCTTGGTGCACAAACCTTGACCCGATTCTTCGCCATTCATGTATTCTTCTTGCCTGCTGCTTTGCTTGGGTTGCTTGCGGCACACTTTATCATGATTCGGAGACAGGGTATTTCTGGCCCGCTTTAATAAGTGAGGCTTAATGGATTTTAAAAGGAGGGGACACTATGCATCGCGGAAAAGGAATGAAATTTGTAGGGGATTCGCGTGTTAAAGGCTTAGAACATCGCATGCCGAATATCCCGAAGGATTATTCCGAATATCCTGGTAAGACAGAAGCTTTCTGGCCTAACTTCCTTCTTAAAGAATGGATGATAGGTGCAGTCTTCTTAATTGGTTATCTGCTTTTGACTGTCGCTCATCCGTCGCCTCTTGAAGGCCAGGCTGACCCGACTGATACGGGCTATATTCCACTGCCAGACTGGTATTTCTTATTCTTATACCAATTACTTAAATATGAATTTGCTTCAGGTCCATTCAATATTGTAGGTGCCATCATCGTACCTGGTCTTGCTTTCGGTGCTTTGGCCTTGGCGCCATTCCTGGATCGCGGTCCGGAAAGACGCCCGTCAAAACGGCCGCTTCCGACAGGTTTCATGCTGCTTGCTATCGCTTCAATCGTTTTCCTTACTTGGGAATCTGTTGCGAACCACGACTGGGAAGCTGCTGAAGCTCAAGGGAAAATCCAGGAAGAAGTTGAAATTGATACTACAGATCCGGGTTACGAAGTTTATTCGACCAGTTCTTGTATCAGTTGCCATGGTGACAATCTTGAAGGTCAAGTAGGACCTACTTTGGTTGGCACTGGCTATACGCCTGAAGAAATCGCTGACATCGCGGTCAACGGTATCGAAGAAGACGGCGAACAAAAAATGCCACCTTCCTTCGAAGTTGACGTAGATGGTTCTGAAGAAGACCTGCAGACAATGGCTGAGTTTATCGCTGGCCTTGAAGCAGAATGACATACTAAAAAAAGAGCCGGGAAACCGGCTCTTTTTTGCTATCTTGAAAGGAAGAATAGAAATGTATTCCTTTATCAATAAAGTTTCTGCCTGGCTGATGTTCAAGCCGTTTTTGATCCTGCTGTTTTTCGTCAATCTGGGAGGCACCATTTACGGATACATATGGTATGGGTGGCAATTAGCCATCACTGCACCGAAATTCCTTCTTTTTGTCCCTGACAGTCCTACTGCCAGCCTCTTTTTCACAATCGTCCTCGGTTTATGGCTGATCGGCAAACGGAGCAGCCTGATCGAAGCGCTGGCGTTTATCACGCTTATAAAATATGGCTTGTGGGCAGTGGTCATGAACCTTCTGACTTTAGGACAGACCGGCGATATCGGTTGGATCGGCTGGATGCTGGTAGCATCCCATTTCGCCATGGCGCTGCAGGCCGTCCTGTATATCGATCATTACCGGTTCGGCTGGCTGGCAGTGGCGCTTGCGGCAATTTGGACGCTGCATAACGATGTCATCGATTATGTCTTCGGCCAGATGCCGATCTATGGAAGCCTCATGGAATACAGCAGCCAAATCGGCTACTTTACCTTCTGGCTTTCAATAGCCTGTATCGCCTTTGCCTTATTCGTTGCCTGGCTGAATAAGCCCGCGCCGTTTCAGTTGACCAAGCCTGACCATTCCAAGTAAAATAAAGGTAACAGATATTTGCGAAAGGGTGTAATTGCTATATGGGTTTAGGTGCATATCTAATCTATTTTGCCGTGCTGTTGATCCTTCCTTTATGGGCTCAATTCAAATTAAAGAGAACTTACGGTAAGTATTCCAAAATTCGTTCGACTTCCGGCCATACAGGTGCTCAAGTTGCCCGTATGATTCTGGACCAGAACGGTTTGTATGATGTAAAGGTAATTGAAAGCCGCGGAATGTTAAGCGACCATTATAACCCGCTGAAGAAAACTGTGGCGCTGTCAAGCCATAATTATCATGAAGCTTCTGTCGCTGGTACAGCTGTAGCTGCCCATGAAGTGGGGCATGCGATTCAGGATGCAGAGGATTATTCATTCCTGCGTCTGCGCCATCGGCTGGTGCCGCTGGTCAATATTTCATCCAACGCATCATGGATCTTCATCATGATCGGTATATTCTCTTCTTTAAGTGGCGCTTTGCTGATCGGGATCATCCTGCTTGCAATGGGGGTATTGTTCCAGATCATTACGCTGCCGGTTGAGTTCAACGCTTCGAACCGGGCGATGGATCAATTGCTGTCGGCGAATATCATCCGCAATGAAGAAGAGCCGCATGCGAAGAAAGTTTTGAATGCAGCCGCTATGACATATGTGGCCGCAACTGCAGTAGCAGTTATGGAGCTTGCCCGTCTGCTGTTGATCTACACAAGCATGAACCGTTCGTAATACGTAAAAAGCCGCTCCGACTGAATAGTCGGAGCGGCTTTTCTGATTTCAGCTAGATTAATGGAGCGGCATCTTCTGTTCATCGAGCGTAAAACCTTCACCGATGACATCATGCACTTCGATCAGCGATACAAAAGCATGCGGGTCGACTTCATTGATGATATTTTTCAGACGGACAATCTCATTTCGGCCGACGACGCAATACAGGACTTCCCGCTCTTCTTTGGAGAAATGACCATAACCGCGGAGAATCGTTATGCCGCGGTCCATTTCAACCGAGATGCGGCTTGCGATCTCTTCCTGGGCATTGGAAATGATTAAAGCCCCGCGTCCGGAATATGCGCCTTCCTGCACAAAGTCGATGACCCGGGCGCCGACAAAAACAGCAACAAGGGTATACATCATCGAACGGTTATCCAAAAACACGACCCAGGAAACGAGGATAACGGCGGCATCAAAAAGGAACATTGTCTTCCCCATGCTCCAGCCGACATATTTTTGCACAAGCCGTGCGATGATATCCACGCCGCCTGTAGTTCCGCCGTAGCGGAAAATGATGCCGAGACCCGCGCCGACGAAAATCCCCGCAAACAGGGAAGCCAGGAATAAATCATTTTGCAGGTCAATCCGGATTTCATAGATCAAAAATATTTTCAGGAAAACAGAAACGGCCACTGTTCCGATTATGGTATAAAAGAACACTTTTCTGCCTAGAAGCTTCCAGCCGATAAAAAAAATCGGGATGTTCAATAATAGATTCATTAACGCAGGATCCCAGTTAAGAAGGAAATATAAGATCAACGTAATACCTGCAAATCCGCCTTCACCCAGCTCATTTTGGATGTTGAAGTGAACAAACCCAAAACTGAATATGGCAGCGCCCAATAAGATGAAAAAAATATTTTTTATTCTGAGGTCTTTCAACTGTCATCATCTCCGCTCTAAAAGTTCAACTCTTGTATTATGTGTTATTTTCAGTATTTTGACAACACCATTTCTTTTCTTTACGATTGACTAAGGAGTGTGAAAATATGGGACAGGATAAAACGATGAAACAACTGCAGCAGGAAGTCGACCAATATATTTCTCAATTTAAGGAAGGCTATTTTACGCCGCTTGAAATGATTGCCCGTCTGACGGAAGAATTGGGAGAATTGGCGAGGGAAGTCAATCATGTATACGGACCGAAGAAAAAGAAATCGACCGAGGCGGAAGCAAGCATCACGGAAGAAATGGGTGACCTTCTTTTTGTTTTGATCACAATGGCGAATTCATTGGATATAGACCTGGCCACAGCACATGACGGCGTGATGGAAAAGTTTAATACACGGGATAAAAACCGCTGGACAAGAAAGGATGAGAGCAATTGACGATTCGGGTTGCAATCGCTGGTGCCCGTGGAAAAATGGGGCAGGAAGCTGTACATACCATTATGAAAAACACAGGAATGGAACTTGTTTCCATACTGGATTATAAAGAAATCGGGGAGACCCTGGCGGATACGAACTTGTTTCCGCAGAACTTTACAGTGCCGATTTTTCTGGATCTTAAGGAATTGCATGAAAAAACGAAACCGGATGTACTGGTCGATCTGACATCACCCGAATCCGTTTATCAGCATACGCGGGATGCGCTCGGACTCGGCATTCGGCCGGTAGTCGGAACGACAGGATTTTCCGATGAGGAATTGAAGGAATTGACAGCTTATGCGAAAGAACATCGCATCGGCTGCATCATCGCCCCGAATTTTGCGATCGGCGCTGTCTTGATGATGAAATTTGCAGAACAGGCAGCGAAATATCTTCCGGATATCGAAATAATTGAGCTGCACCATGATCAGAAACTGGATGCCCCGTCCGGCACAGCGATGAAGACGGCCAACATGATTTCGAAACAGCGGGAGCCGCATATGCAGGGCCACCCCAAAGAAAAAGAGACTTTGGAAGGGGCGCGCGGTGCCAATTATGACGGCATGCGTATCCATAGTGTGAGGCTTCCGGGTCTGCTTGCTCACCAGCAGGTATTGCTCGGGGGAGAAGGCCAGCTGCTGACGATCAGGCATGATTCTTTCAACCGCGGTTCGTTCATGTCAGGTGTGACTTTATCGGTCACAAAAGTGATGGAAATAGACAATCTCGTTTACGGATTGGAAAACATAATCGATTAAAAGGGGAAGATGGCATGAAAATCGCATTAATAGCACATGACCGCAAAAAGGATGACCTGATTCAGTTCGTAATCGCCTATCAGCCGATTTTATCTGAGCATTCCTTGTTTGCGACAGGCACGACAGGCCAGCGGATCATTGAGGAGACAGGTCTTGAAGTCCACCGTTTCCGCTCAGGTCCTCTCGGCGGAGATCAGCAGATCGGCTCAATGATTGCACAGGATGAAATGGATATGATCATCTTTTTCCGCGATCCATTGACGGCACAGCCGCATGAACCTGATGTCACTGCATTGATCCGTCTATGTGATGTATACAATATTCCGCTGGCGACCAATATGGGCACAGCTGAAGTGTTATTGAAGGGCTTAAAAGAAGGCTTTGTGGATTGGCGCCTGATACGCGAACGGAGAGGATAAGAATGGCTGAATTGAAGAAAATGAAAATTGGCATCACTTGTTATCCGACCGTAGGCGGCTCAGGAGTGGTCGCGACGGAACTGGGCAAACTGCTGGCTGAAAAAGGCCATGAAATTCACTTCATCACATCGAGCACACCGTTCCGCTTGAACCGGATGTACTCAAATGTGTTCAGCCACCAAGTGGATGTAAATTCCTACTCTGTGTTTCAATATGCACCTTACGATATTGCGCTGGCAACGAAAATAGCAGAGGTCATCAAAAATGAGCAATTGGATCTTCTGCACGTCCATTATGCGATTCCACATGCGGTTTGCGCAATCCTGGGCCGTGATATGGCTGGGTCGGACATCGGTATCGTGACGACATTGCACGGCACAGACATTACGGTGCTGGGATCGGATTCTTCATTGAAGGAAGCCATCCGCTACGGCATCGAAAAATCGGATATCGTGACAGCGGTATCCGATTCGCTCCGCGATCAGACATACGAGATGATCGACCCGGACCAGCAAATCGAAACGGTCTATAATTTTGTGGATGAGCGGGATTATCAGGTCAAAAATATGGGCACATTAAAAACCGACCTCGGCATTGGAGAAGATGAGAAAGTCGTAATCCACGTTTCCAATTTCAGGAAAGTGAAAAGAGTCGGAGATGTCATCGACACTTTCTATAGGATTAATAAGGAAGTTTCCAGTAAATTGCTGCTGGTCGGTGACGGTCCGGAAATGAGCAGGGTCCAGGAACAAGTGCGTACTCTTAATATGGAAGAAGATGTGCTGTTTCTTGGGAAACGGGATAATTTATCCGAGTTATATAATATCAGCGACTTGAAATTGCTGCTTTCGGAAAAAGAGGCGTTCGGCCTGGTGCTGCTGGAAGCGATGGCTTGCGGTGTGCCGGGGATAGGGACGAATGTCGGCGGTATTCCTGAAATCATCGAACCCGGCAGGAACGGCTATCTGGTGGAACTCGGCGACACCGGGAAAGCTGCCGAATACGCTGTGGATCTGTTGATGGATCAGAAAACGGGTGTGCAGTTAAAGGCGGGGGCCATTGAGACAGCTGCTTCCAAATTCCATTCCAAAAAGATATTGAAGGAATACGAGGCGATTTATGCGCGGCTGATACAAAAGGGGAAGCGAAATGAAAACAGCGATTGAAATCATCGGCACGCTAAAACGAGCCGGATTTGAAGCGTATCTGGTCGGCGGTGCTGTAAGGGACTTCCTTCTCGGCAAAAATCCGAAAGATTTTGATGTGGCGACTTCTGCCGAGCCGCTGCAGGTAAAAGGGCTATTTAAACGGACTGTAGATACCGGCATACAGCACGGCACGGTTCTGGTTCTCGTAAATGGCACAGGTGTAGAAGTTACGACCTTCAGGACAGAAAGCGATTACTCCGACAATCGGAGGCCGGATTCGGTGAATTTCGTGAAATCATTGGATGAAGATCTGAAGAGGCGCGATTTTACGATCAACGCCATGGCTATGACAGAAACGCTGGAAGTCATCGACCTGTACGGCGGCAGAAAAGATCTTGAGCATAAAATCATCCGGGCTGTCGGGGATCCGGACAGCCGTTTCCGGGAAGATGCCCTGCGCATGCTTCGGGCAGTCAGGTTTTCGGGGCAATTGGACTTCTCGATCGATGACGATACATTGGCGTCGATCTGTTCGAATGCCGGATTAATCGAAAAGATTGCGGTTGAACGCCTGAAGCTTGAACTGGATAAAATCATGTCCAATCCCAATGCTGTCCGGAGTATCGATTATCTGGTGGCTTCCGGTCTTGCGGACCATCTGCCTGCTGGAGACATCTTCAAATCGGATTGGAAAGGGTTTATTCCGACTGAGGATCCGCTGAGCGGCTGGCTCTATGCATTATGGCAGAATCAGCGCGACGTTTCTGCTTTAGCCGGTTATAGATTTTCAAATGAAGAAAAAAGCCTGCTCAAAAATGCATTGGCAGCAGCTTCAAACGAATCATGGGATGCGGGGACATTCTATCGGCACACAGTGCGCCAACTGGAACTTGCAGCGCGGCTAAAGCGGATTCACGGAGACTGGGCGCAGATAAAAAGTGAATTGCCGGTTCAGTCTAAATCGGATCTCGCTGTAAATGGCCGTGATCTGATGCGCTGGACGGACAGAAAATCCGGGCCGTGGCTGAAGGATGCGATTGCTGCTGCAGAACAGCTGGTAGTCTACGGCAGACTGGCTAATGACAAAGAGAAGATAAAGGAATGGTTCCTTCATGAATATAACTGTAACGAATAAACTGGCTTCGCGGTTGATGGAAGCTTCAGGTGAACCGGTATCCGGACAGCAGCTTGCAGATGAATTCGGCATTTCCAGGACTTCTGTGTGGAAACATATTAAGGAGCTGCAGGAAAAGGGCTACGAAATTTCATCCATCAAAAAGAAAGGCTATGTGCTGTCAGGAATACCTGATTCACTTGAAGCTTCGACCATACAGCCGTTGCTGAAAACCGAACGCTTCGGAAAAACGCTGGAATGGATCGACTCCTGTGAATCCACTCAGATCATCGCACACCGGCTTGCACAGGAAGGTGTCCCCGACGGCACAGTCGTATTGACGGAAGAACAGACCGCTGGACGAGGCAGAATGGCAAGGAAATGGGACTCTGTCCACGGCAAAGGTATTTGGATGAGTGTGATTCTTCGTCCGGATGTACCGCTTCACCGTGCGCCGCAATTTACATTGATCACCGCCGTGGCTGTGGTACGGGCGATCGAGGATGTCACGGGACTCCGGCCGGACATAAAATGGCCGAACGACATTCTGATGAACGGCAAAAAAAGTACCGGTATCCTGACCGAACTTCAATCGGATGCGGATGGCATCAAAGCGCTCATCATCGGAATCGGTTTGAATGCCAATCAGGACCCGGAAGATTTCAGCGATGAAGTGAAAGAGATCGCAACATCCTTAAAGATGGAGACAGGGCAGCATGTCAGCCGCCAGGAATTGGTGCGCGCCATCCTTTATCATCTGGAACAATATACGGCCCTCTATATCAAAGAAGGGTTCGGTGTGCTGAAATTGATGTGGGAAAGCTATTCGACCACCATCGGCAAACCGGTTCGTGCGCGGATGGCAAAAGAGACGCTTGAAGGGATTGCGGAAGGCATCACCGATGACGGTGTATTGCAGCTCCGTACACCGGACGGCAAGCTACACGGCGTTTATTCGGCTGATATCGAGATGAAGAATTGATAATTGTTTTTTCCATGCCTCTTCTGCTATAGTATTTTTACGGGCAGTATCCGATCTGGAACTGCACCATTTTAAGTACCAACAAAACGAAAATAATTTAATCTGCCTTGATCTATTGCATGACAGGGACGGAAGAAACGAGTCTATCATTTTCTGTCCTTCTGTCCATTTTTGACAGGAGGACTTTTTATATGCGGCTTTCTTCCGGGAAGGAGAGAAAAGTGTTGCGCATTATCGAAACGATAAAAGAATTAAGACAATGGGTGGCAGATACAAGAGCTGCCGGTTCCACAATCGGCCTGGTGCCGACGATGGGTTTCCTGCATGAAGGGCACATGAAACTCGTGAGTACGGCAAAGGATGAAAATGATGCCATAGTCATGAGCATCTTCGTCAACCCGGCCCAATTCGGTCCGGATGAAGATTTTGACCGCTACCCTCGGAATATGGCACGTGATACACAGCTGGCAAAAGACGCAGGGGTCGATGTCATCTTTGCACCGAGCGTGGAAGAGATGTATCCGAGACAATCGGCCATCACGATTTCAGCAGGGCGTTTGGCTGAGCAATTATGCGGAAAATCGCGTCCCGGACATTTTGACGGCGTCCTGAAAGTGGTGACGAAATTATTTCATCTGGTGCAGCCGGACAAGGCTTATTTCGGCCAAAAAGATGCCCAGCAGCTGGCAATCATCGAATCGCTAGCCGACGATTTTAATTTCCCGCTCCAAATCAGGCGCGTCGGGACAGTGAGGGAAGAAGACGGACTCGCAAAAAGCTCACGCAATGTTTATCTGACTGAACAGGAACGTAAAGAAGCGCCGCATCTGAAAAAGGCCCTTGAACTTGGCAAACAGGCGGCACTGGCCAAGCAGGATCCGGTTGCTGTCATGACAGACTATCTGAGAGACCATACTTCCGGCAAAATCGATTACATCCAGTTCCTGTCCTATCCGGATCTTACCGAAAAGGTGGAGGGCGATGCGATTTTGGCACTGGCTGTCCAATTCGAAAAAGCGCGATTGATCGATAATTTATTATTTACCGTAAAGGGGAACTGACAATGCTTCGAATGATGCTCAACTCAAAAATCCACCGCGCCACAGTCACAGAAGCCGACCTGAATTATGTCGGAAGCATCACGATCGACCAGGATCTGCTGGATGCGGTCGGCATGCTGCCGAATGAAAAAGTCCACATCGTCAATAATAATAACGGTGCCCGTTTTGAAACGTATATCATTTCAGGCGAACGGGGCAGCGGCGTCATCTGTGTGAACGGCGCGGCAGCGCGCCTTGTACAAAAAGGCGATATCGTCATCATCCTGTCCTATGCCTATATCATGGATGATCAGGCACGCGGCCATAAACCGACCGTCGCGATTATGGACCAGGATAATTCAATCAAAGAAATCATCAGCTACGAACCAGAAGCAACGATTATGTAAACCTCGCCTTCTTATATAGAAGGCTTTTTTGTTTTTAAAATTAAACTGAATTAGTAAACTAGAGCAATCGATATTCCGCAAAGCAGCTTCGCTTTCCAAAAACCATGGTCTGTCCAAAGCGCCGAAGCGTATTGAAAAAGTAATTATTTTTCTCAAACGTATACAGCAGAACAAAAAAGCGCAAAAGGGCCGGATATGTTACAATTTTGGGAGATGTTATGAAAATAAGACTTGTTAAAATTGAAAAGTTCTTTGCATGGATGAATCGCTGTCCAGACTCCAGCGCCCAGCTCTTCGGGACATAGGGCGACCCAGCTGCGTGGCAAAGACCGCCACTACTCTGCTTTGCCCTATGCCTTTCAGAGCTGACCGGGCGCTTCCGCTTTTCCTTAGGACCACCGTAGAAAGAGGGATTGTCATGAACACAGATAAATACGTTGTCGTCGATATCGAGACGACCGGCCATTCCCCTGCTAAAGGTGATCGGATTATCCAATTGGCAATAGTGACGATTGAAAATGGCTTAATTACTGATACATATACGAAGTTTGTGAATCCCCGACGTAAAATTCCGATGTTCATACAGGATCTGACCGGGATTTCTGATGCGGATGTCGCACAGGCGGAGCCTTTCGAATCCTATGCAACAGAAGTATACGGCAAATTGCAGGATGCGATTTTTGTCGCGCATAATACCAATTTCGACCTGCCGTTCCTTCAGAAGGAATTGCAGAGGAGCGGACAGCCGAAATGGCATGGTCTGACGATGGACACGGTGGAACTGGCGCGTCTTCTTTATCCGACAGCCATCAGCTATAAATTACAGGATATTACGGCTGACCTCGATATTGAGCTTGGCAATGCGCATCGGGCCGATGATGATGCCTATGCGACCGCAGAACTGTTCCTGCAGGCCAAGAAAGATCTGGGGTTGCTCCCATATGAAACATTGGCCCTGCTGCATAAACGTTCATTCCAGCTGAAATCAGATCTATCACGGCTGCTGTATGAGGAAACGGCCCGCAAGAGAAATTCACACCGGAATGACTTGGATCAGTTCAAGGGGATACCGCTTAAACCCCGGACAAAAACGCCTGACAAAGAGCGGGGCCATTACGTGCCGAAAACGGATTGGCAGGACAGGCTGAGTGAGATGTTCCCGAATTTTGAACGGCGTGAAAGCCAGTTCCGGATGATGTCAGCGATCCAGTCGACTCTCTCGGACGGCGAAGAGATGGTGATAGAAGCCTCCACAGGGATGGGGAAAACCATCGCCTATCTTTTGCCGGCTGCAAACCATGCGCTTTCGACCGGCAAACAGGTGATCGTCAGTACGTATACGACGCATCTTCAGGACCAGTTATTATGGAATGAAGCCGGTATCGTCGAAAAATTCACCGGCGAGAAAGTTTCCATCGCCCTCATCAAAGGACTTGGCCATTATATCGATTTGACGAGATTCGCTGAAATACTTTACGGCGAAGATGAATCCTATGATGAAACCTTTACGATCATGCAGATTCTCATCTGGCTGACGAAAACATCCACTGGGGATTTGAATGAACTGAATGTTTCCAGCGGCGGCCAATTATTATTGGATAAGATAAGACGTTCACATACCAGAAGGCCGAGACGAGAAGAACAAGCGTATGACTTTTTTGGATATGCTTTGGATCAAGCAAAAAAAGCTGATATCATCGTAACCAATCATGCATTTCTTCTCAATCAGCCGAATTCATCCAATTCCCTGCTTGACAATGCCGGTTCGATCATATGGGATGAAGCCCATCAGGCAGTCCAGGCTGCAGTTTCACAGTATGAAAAAACTTTCGTCTACACACAGTGGAAGTATATTTTCGGCCAGATCGGCACTGCCGAAGAACGGCAACTATATTCGAAGCTGAAATCGGCTGCTGACAGGAGCGGATTTGCAAGCCTTGCGGAGATGAACAGGCTCGATAGCCTGTTCATCGGGTTCACAGTCGCTTTTGACCGGATCGCCACAATCCTCTCACAGGATTTTGCAGTGAAATTCCGTGAACAGAAACACAAGAAGAATTCTCTGCTGCTCAGTGAGCTGCCGGCGCCAACTGGGGAATTCGCTGAACTGCTGAAATTATTGAATGAATGGATCGACCTGTCTCAGACCATTCTCCGGAAAGCGGAGAATATTCCGGAACAGTCGATTGAAGATCATCTTGTGATTGCCGACTGGCGTTATTGGACGCAGGAACTGATGTTGAAAGCGGTCGAGTTCAGCGAGATCTTCGTTTTCCCGGCAAACGATGAAGTCAGCTGGGTTGAAGGTGATTTGAGGAGCTTGCCGAATAGCTTATCGTTATATAAACGGCCTTTTGAAGTGAAGTCCATCATCGACCGGGTGACGGCTCCCATCCGTGGTGAAAAAGGGATCATCTGGCTGTCCGGTACAATGACCGTGCCATCGAACGACCGGTTTATCGTGAACCAGTTAGGTGTTCCGGATTCCGTGGCAGTCACCAAATACGAACCGCCAAAAGATTTCTATCAAGGCGCAAAGGTTTTTGTAATTGACGATATGCCGGATATCCAGCAGGTTTCGCAAAGTGATTATATTGAGGCTGTGGCAGATGCAGTCATTCGCACAGTGCTCGTAACAGAAGGGCGATGCTTTGTTTTATTCACCTCCCAGGATATGCTGAGGAAAACGGTCGATCTGATCCAGGATACCGGATTGCTCGACGATTATATGCTGTTTGCGCAAGGAATTTCATCGGGCAGCCGGATGCGGTTGCTGAAATCGTTCCAGCGCTTCCAGAAATCGGTCCTCTTCGGCACCAACAGCTTCTGGGAAGGGGTCGACGTGCCTGGGGATGCACTGCGGGCGGTGGTCGTGGTCAGGCTTCCGTTCACGTCACCGGACGAGCCGATCTTCAAAGCCAAATCTGAAATGATCGCGAAAGAAGGCATCAATCCATTCATGCATTACGCTCTGCCCGAAGCCGTGCTCCGTTTGAGGCAGGGATTCGGGCGGCTGATCCGTTCGAAGGAGGACAAGGGGCTGTTCATCGTCCTGGACCGGCGTATTGAAACGAAGTCCTACGGCCAGGAATTTCTCGATGCCCTGCCAAAAGTAGGGGTCTCAAAAGTGTCTTTGGAAAAGATGGTAACGGATATTGAACATTGGTATAATAAGCAGTGAAAATTGAAAGGAAGGTCGTTTAGATGGAGTCAAAAATAGAAGTGCTGTCCACGGTGAATATTGCCTATCAACCTGATTTATATAAAGTCGTTGATGCACTGAACAGGACGCTGAAGCATGATAATCTGATGTTCGGCCTTGCTCTAGATAAAGAAGATCCGGAGAAAGCGGTCTTCACGATTTACAAAACATAGATCAGGTGATGAAATGAAACAATGGATCATATTTATAACCGGTTTCCTGACTTTCCTTGCAACTGCCATCATCATCGTCATCCTGATCCTCGGCAATAAGCCTTTTTCAGACGTTGAAAATAGAGCTGTGGCCCAGGTCCAGGATGAAAATATACTCGATGAGATCAGCAGGTCATATGTTTATTCGAAAGGGCAAAATTCTGTCACTGTCATCGGAACGGATGCAGAAGGCATATTAAAAGCGGTATTTGTGCCGATCGAAGGACAGGAAGTCATCCAATTGGATATGGAAGGAAAAGTGACGGCCCAGGAGGCAAGAGGCATTGCCTTGGAAGAAATGGACGTCAAAGAGATCCTCCATACCAAACTTGGCATGGAAAATGAAAAAGTGGTCTGGGAAGTCGTCTTTATAACGCAGAACGACCGATTGAATTACGTCTATGTTTCCGCAGACGACGGTTCGATCTGGAAAAGGATTTTAAATTTGTGAAGGGGCTGAAGACAAGTGAGTAAACTGGCAAAACGCGTCCAGACATTGACACCTTCAACGACATTGGCCATTACGGCGAAGGCCAATGAACTGAAGGCGCAGGGAGTGGATATCATCGGACTGGGAGCAGGTGAGCCCGATTATAATACACCGGATCATATTTTGCAGGCAGCCTACCAATCAATGCTTGACGGAAAGACAAAATATACACCTTCGGGCGGATTGCCTGCTTTGAAAAAGGCGATCATCCAGAAATTAGCGCGTGATCAGGAGTTAAGTTATGCACCGAATGAAATAATGGTTGGGGTAGGGGCGAAGCATGTACTTTATACGCTATTCCAGGTATTGCTCGATGAAGGCGATGAAGTCATCATCCCCATTCCATATTGGGTCAGCTATCCGGAACAGGTGAAGTTGGCTGGAGGTGTACCGGTATACATAGAAGCTACAGCCAGCCAGGATTATAAAATTTCGGCGCAGCAATTGCGCGAGGCGATTACAGACCGCACGAAAGCAGTGATGATCAATACGCCGAGCAACCCGACCGGCATGATTTATTCGAAAGAGGAATTGCAGGAGCTGGCGGAAGTCTGCCGCGAGAAAGAGATCCTGATCGTTTCGGATGAAATTTATGAAAAACTGGTCTATGGTGAAGATGAGCATGTCTCCATAGCGACTTTATCGGACGATGCAAAAAATCGGACGATCATCGTGAATGGCGTTTCAAAATCCCATTCCATGACAGGATGGCGCATCGGTTACGCAGCAGGCGATTCAAGCCTGATCAAAGCGATGACAGATCTAGCGAGCCATTCGACTTCGAATCCGACCACCACTTCCCAGTATGCAGCGATTGAAGCATATAACGGGCCACAGGATGCTGTGGAGGAAATGCGCCAGGCGTTCGAAGGAAGACTGGAAAAGATTTATCCGAAACTGGAAGCAATTCCTGGTTTTAACATCATCCGTCCGCAGGGGGCATTTTATTTATTGCCGGATGTCTCTGAAGCGGCTGAAAAAACCGGCTTTGCCTCAGTCGATGAATTTGCAGAGGCCATACTTACGGAAGCGAATGTAGCTGTGATCCCGGGATCCGGTTTTGGCGCACCATCCACGATCCGCTTGTCATATGCGACTTCTATGGAAGCTTTGGACGAAGCGGTGGAACGGATCGGTAAATTCGTTGCAGAAAGATGGCAGAAATAACGTTGAAAACATATTTTTGGAGGCTAGTGCTGGTATGAAAAAAATAACAATCGCCGAAATGGCTAAATATGAAGGTCAAACGATAAAACTAGGGGCTTGGGTCGCCAATAAACGCTCAAGCGGAAAAATTGCATTTCTTCAATTGCGTGACGGCTCAGGATTTGTCCAGGGAGTCGTAGTGAAAGCTGAAGTAGGCGATGAGATCTTCGCAACTGCAAAAGGCCTGACGCAGGAAACGTCTTTATACGTAACCGGAGAAGTTAAAAAAGATGAACGTTCATCTTTTGGCTATGAATTAGCGGTGACAGGAATCGAAGTGCTGCACGAAGCAAAAGATTTCCCGATTACACCCAAAGAACACGGAACTGAATTCCTGATGGACAACCGCCATTTATGGCTGCGTTCGCGCAAGCAGCACGCCATCATGAAAGTCCGTAATGAAATCATCCGTGCCACATACGAATTCTTCAACGACAATGGCTTCGTGAAAGTGGACCCGCCGATTTTGACCGGTTCTGCACCGGAAGGGACTTCAGAACTTTTCGCAACGAAATATTTTGACGAAGATGCATTCCTGTCCCAATCAGGACAGCTGTATATGGAAGCAGCGGCAATGGCTTTAGGGAAAGTGTTCTCCTTCGGACCCACTTTCCGTGCCGAAAAATCGAAAACGCGCCGCCACTTGATCGAATTTTGGATGATCGAACCGGAAATGGCATTTATGGAACATGATGAAAGCCTGGAAGTCCAGGAACAATTCGTTTCCCATATCGTCCAATCCGTTTTGAAAAATTGTAAACTTGAATTGGAACGTCTGGGAAGAGACACTTCAAAACTTGAAAAGATTCAGGCACCATTCCCGCGCATCACTTATGATGAAGCGATCAAATGGCTGAATGACAACGGCTTTGACGATATTGAATGGGGCGACGATTTCGGCGCACCGCATGAAACAGCTATTGCCGAATCATATGATATGCCGGTATTCATCATCAACTATCCGATCGGCATCAAGCCGTTCTATATGCAGCCGCATCCGGAACGTGACGACGTCGTTCTTTGCGCCGATTTGATCGCGCCTGAAGGTTACGGCGAAATCATCGGGGGATCAGAACGGATCTACGATTACGAATTGATGAAACAGCGCATCCAGGAACACAATCTCGACGAATCTGCTTATGCCTGGTATCTTGAGCTCAGCAAATACGGAGCAGTTCCGCATTCCGGCTTCGGACTTGGCCTTGAGCGTACAGTGGCTTGGATTTCAGGTGCGGAACACGTCCGTGAATCCATCCCGTTCCCGCGTTTGCTGAACCGTTTGTATCCGTAATAAAATATATAAACAGCTTATTAATTGAATTAAAGAAATGACATTTATATCCCGCTTTGACGCTATGGACCAGGTTCCCACAATACGCCGAGAAGAACACTCGTCTTATTGCTCCACCCAGTCCTGAGCCGCGCCTTCGCTTAGGTTCACTTCTTGAGTTGAAGTGGAGGAGCAAAGACTCCTACAGTCTCAGCATAGCATTGAGCACCCACTCGGACGAGTGTCCGAGTTCGCTTATGGAAACCACTTCAGCACGAGAAGGTTTTCTAAGATATGGAGCAAAACAGCGAAGACTCCTGCGGCTTAGCGACACGACCGATACACCGCAGGGAGCGCAGCGGACGAGGAGGATTGGGCGGGAGCCCGCTGGAAAGCAAAGCTGTTTTGCGGAATATCGATTATAAAAAATATTTTTAATAGATTTAATAGATAGAAAGGTGGTTGGGATATGAAGCAGCCAGATCGACTTCAGAAATGGATCGAGCAGGGGAATGTGAACATTTCCCAGCTTTTTTTTCAATTTTATAAGGAATTGAAGATTTCGGATGAAGAAGCGATGCTATTGATGCATGTGCATGCTTTTCAGCAGGCAGGCAACCAGTTTCCGACTCCCGATGAAATCGGAGCACGCATGATGTGCTCTCAAAAAAGCGTCACGACAATGCTGCAGAAACTGATGCAGCAAGGGTTTATAGCCATCCAGCAGGATACGGTCAACGACATTCTGACTGAAAGCATTACCTTGCTGCCTTTATGGAACCGGTTGATGGATTGTGTCGACCAGGAAGCCCATCAGGAAAAAGTGAATTCGCAAAAAGAGGTGGAAGGGCAAGTGTTCCAGTTATTTGAGCAGGAATTCGGCCGATTCCTGTCGCCGATGGAAATTGAGACGATTTCGATGTGGATGGACCAGGACGGACATACACCTGCCGTAATCAGAATGGCATTGAAAGAAGCGGTCATTTCACAGAAGATGAGCTTGCGCTATGTAGATCGGATTCTTTTTGAATGGAAGAAGAAGAATATCCGGACTTCGTCGGAAGTGACAAAACATGCGGCGACATTCAGGGAAAAAAATATCCAGATTCAGCCCGTAGCAGATAATACTGCGAAAAAAGTGAAGTTTTACAATTGGCTTGAAGACCGGAATTAGTAGGTGATTGGAATGATGTCAAAGAAAGAATGGCAATTATGCCTTGATGAAATGGATCATATGTTCCCGGATGCACATTGTGAACTGGTGCACCGCAATGCTTTTGACTTATTGATCGCGACATTACTGTCTGCACAGTGCACAGATAAACTGGTCAACAGGGTGACTGCCGATCTTTTTCAAAAATATCATACGCCTGAAGACTATATTTCCGTATCATTGGAAGAACTGCAGACCGATATCCGGTCAATTGGATTATTCCGCAATAAAGCGAAGAATATCCAGGCGTTGAGCCATATTCTGATTGAAGAGCACAATAGCGAAGTTCCGCCAGACAGGGACTTGCTGATGACGTTGCCTGGAGTCGGACGGAAAACGGCTAACGTGGTCGTGTCGGTGGCTTTCGGCATCCCGGCCCTGGCTGTGGATACGCATGTCGAGCGGGTGGCGAAACGTCTCGGATTGAATCGCTGGAAGGATTCACCTCTTCAAGTGGAAGAAACCCTGATGAAGAAAACACCGGCTGATGATTGGTCGAAAACACATCATCAGATTATTTTCTTCGGGCGTTACCATTGCAAGTCCCAAAATCCCGGCTGCCATATCTGTCCGTTACTCGACAGATGCCGGGAAGGGAAGAAACGCGAGAAAAAAGGGCTGGTCAAACGTGAACATGTTACGGAAGTCAATTGACAAGGAAAAAGTTTCTCCTTTCTTTGATTCCTGGTCCTCTGTAGAGCAGGAGATCGAGTCGCTTCTTTCAGATCGTAAGCGAAAGATCGAAACGGAGATGACTCAGGGGATTACCATTTATCAGGCTTTACTGGCTCAATGCAGTTTCGGTGATACGCAATTAGCCCCGTTGAATAATGTAGAACGGCTGGATTTTGTCATGAAGAACAAAAATTCGTATGCAGCTTTCCGGCAGCTTCAGGAATTATTCACTGAAATGCAAAAGAAGATCGCTTCTAAAAGAGCATTCCTTGAAAAAGGACGGCATTAGAAAACCCCCTCAAGCGGATATCCGCTTGAGGGGGTTTTCTGTGATGATCATCATTCATCGCCATCATCGTTATTGCCATTGCCATTGCCATTTCCATTTCCATTTCCATTTCGATTGCCGTTGCCGTTATTGGGAGGGACGGAAGCGCCGTTTGCTTCGCCATCACCTTCGCCACCGGCATCAGGTGATTCTTCGCCGTCACCGTCTTCCGGTGGAGCTTCACCATTGCCATTACCTTCGCCGTTTCCATTCCCGTTTCCATTCCCGTTTCCATTCCCGTTGCCATCACCATTACCTTCGCCATCATCTTCCGGCGGAGCTTCATCTTCAGGTGGGGCTTCGTCTTCCGGTGGAGCTTCATCTTCCGGCGGAGTTTCATCTTCCGGAGGAGGCGTTTCTTCCGGTTCTGGTGCTGCCCTTAATTCTACGATGACAGATGCCGGGTCACTTCTCTGATCTTCTCTGATTGCCGTTACACTGAACGTGTATGCCCGGCCTTCTTCGAGTCCTTCATAAGTGAACGCCCTGTCTCCCGTAGTTCCAAGAACTGAGCGGCTGCCGTCAACTTCGACTGCCACTTCAAATTGCACATCGTCAACTTCGCCGTAATTCCATGTCAATGCAACATTAGATTCTTCAACTGCCGCATTCAATCCGGTCGGTGCATCCAGATCTTCCTGGACGAATTCTTCCGAGACTTCAGTCGGGTTAGTTCCGCGGACGAAAAGCTCGGTGCTTCTTCGAGAGCTTGGAGTAAAATCACTCGCCAATTGGAGCGGTTCAGAACCGACTTCGATCGTCGCTTCCACTACGGAGTCAGGCTGCTGGAATCTGCCGGAATCCGGGGAAGAGATTTTCGACATGACGTCCTTGAAAAGCAGTTGTGCCAATAGCCGTTCATCATTGGATGTGTTAATTGCGCCAGCACGGCTTGGATAGCCGCTCCATACCGAAATCGAATATTCAGGGGAGTAGCCGGCAAACCAGATATCCGGTGCAGAACTGCTTGGGTGCCCGTAATCCTCAAATTCCTGTGCCGTGAAGTTTGTAGTACCTGTCTTACCTGCAATATCGAGGCCATTGATGGCTGCCGCTTTACCGGACGCGCCGGAGATATTCGGGTCAAGTACATCGCGGAGCATGTCCGTAACCATATAAGCGGTACTGTCTTTCATCGCCGGAACCGATTCAGGTGCAACCACCTGTTCAGTCGTACCGTCGCGGAAAACGATTTTCGTCACTGTATGGGGTTTAGTGTAGATCCCATTATTGCCGAATGCAGCAAATGCACCGGCCATTTCTATTGTATTAATGTTTTCTCCCGGCGAGCCGATTGCAGCTGATTCACCGATCGAACCGAAGTCCAGACCTAATTTCTGAGTGAACTCTTTCGCATTGTCAGCTCCGACTTCATTTAATGTTTTAACAGCCGGAATGTTTCTTGAGCGGTATAAGGCTTCCCGCATCGTCATGGCACCCAGGAAATCACCGTCGAAATTCCGGACTTCCTGGTCGCCGTCTTGATATCTGTAAGGCTCATCCACCAATGTCTTGCCGGTGGACCAGTCAAGATATTCAATAGCCGGACCATAATCCAACAACGGTTTGATGGTAGAACCGATTTGACGCTCGCGCTCAGTGGCGTAGTTTCTGCGGACATCTCCGCTGTAATCACGGGCCGCACCGATCGCACGGATCGCGCCGGTTTTCGTATCAACGACCGTCAAGCCGGACTCGACTTCCTCGTTGAAGAAGATATCAGAGGCCATCGTTTCGTTTACCGCTTTTTGAACATCCGGTTCGAGAGTCGTGTAAACCGTCAATCCTTCATCCAGTGAAATATCACTATCGAGTGCTTCGATTTCACTTTCGACCATTTCCATGAAAGCAGTGTATTCTCCGCTTATAGGAGCGGGACGCTGCTCTGCCGGCAATAGGCTGTCCGTGACCGGAATTGCCTGGGCTGCCTCTTTTTCTGCTGTTGTAATTTTCCCGTGCTGCTCCATCAGGCTGAGTACGACATTTCTTCTTTCTTCAGCGCGGTCTGGATTATTGAAGGGATTATAGCCGTTCGGGCTCTGCGGCATCCCTGCAAGAAGGGCAGCTTCGTGCAATTCCAGTTCTGAAACCGGCTTGCCGAAAAAATGTTCGGATGCCGTTCCGAAACCATAAATATTGCCGGACATCAGGATTTTATTGAAATACATTTCAAAGATTTCCTCTTTGGAATATTCTTTTTCAAGCTGGTAGGCAAGATAGGCTTCCTGCGCTTTCCGTTCAAGTGTTTTATCGAATTTCAGGAACGAGTTTTTCACGACCTGCTGGGTGATCGTACTCGCACCCTGGGAACCGAATCCACCGGTCACGTTCGCGATGACTGCTCCGCCCAGGCGGATGAAATCAATTCCGGAATGGTCGTAAAAGCGATTATCCTCTGTTGCCAGAATCGCGTTCTCCATCAGCTTCGGAATATTTTCATAATCGACATATTCGCGGTTTTCCGAAGTGAAGAAAGGTATTTCCGTTTCGCCATCAGCTGCCAGGAAGGTCGGGCTGATTGGATCGCGCAAAAGTTCTTCATCAAGTTCCGGTGCCCCGCTGGCGTAATAAGTGAAAAGGCCGATACCGAAAACAAGTCCGACAATCCCGATGATAAGGAGGGCCATGATGACACGTTTCATCCAGCCGCCTGTCGACGTTTTCTTTTTCTTGCCTTTTTTCTTTTCCTGTTCCATAGCTTTTCTGCGCTGTTCGCGCGACATTTGTTTTTCACTCACAAATTGTTCCTCACTTTCGTTGCTGCTTATTAAAGAAATTTATACAATTGGGGCAGATAATCGATCCGTGGAAATGCCCCCGGTTTGATCTCAATGCCGCTTTCTTCGATTTCAGCAAGTGTTACAGATTTCCTGCCACCTTCCATCATCCGGTTCCAATAGACTTCAAATGCTTCGAACGACAAGATGAAATAGCGGTCCAATGAAGAAAAACGGATAATCAGGAACGCCAGGCCCTCGTGTTTTCTGACTTGCGCCATATGATGCACCTGGTGGTCGTGGATGTTCTTTAAAGGGAACGACGTACTGTTTTCCGTTTCCTTAGCTTCAAAGTCAACATATTTCCCGTTCCAGACACCGTTGTAATCAGTCGTGGAAGGGGAACGAAAATAGGCTTCCTTTATGACCGCGGCGCTCCTGGATGGGTATTCCACCCGTACGATCTGGACCGGCACCGGCTTTTTGTGGATAACGGCATGCCCGAGTTCGAGATAATAATCGTTCGTTTCGTTCAGCTCATCCTCTAATGTTTTACCCCGATTACTGAAAGAGAAATCTTTTTTTCTTTTTTTCTTCTTGTCAGCCGGCTGTTGAACATCCGCAGGAATGAACTTTTTCCCATTAGGATAATTAATGGCCATTGTGATACACCTCGCTTACTTTATCATATCACATTAAATTAGACGATGAATGAGTCTCCAGGTTCCAAATCGCTAGCTACATGATAGCCGAATGGACATGATATTCCAATTGAAAAGAATGCCTGTTCGATAAAATTCGTCTCCCATATACGATTATGATAAACTTAAGGCATTGGAGGGATGAAGAAAATGAACATTCGCGAACTTTCTTCCTTATTATATGATGAATGCGGAAAATGCCAGGACCGCTTTTTTGACATGCGCGAACGCGATGCGGTGCCTGATTTCTATGAAGACGTTAAACCATATGCCGATCATTGGCATCAGGAAATAGAGCGGTGGCAGGAAAAATCACTCCTGTATATTCAGCAGGAACGTCCGAAGTATGTCCATAAGCCGCAGATTGATAATGCTGCGGAAGGAATGGCCCAGGTTTTCGTACAGAGTTTTTACAAGGAAACAAGCAGGAAGCGTTTTCTGCAGACTATACAGGCGGCGCAGTATACACTGCAGACTTTTATGCTGGCCATAGATGAAAAGGGCGAACAGCCATGATCAGAAAGAAAACTTTGCCGCAGTTGATGGAAGAATGGAAAACGGAACCGGACATGATGGAACGGATCGTCCATTGGCATACGAAAGAGGAAAAGCCTGCCAGCTATGCGGCATTTCCTGAAGAGATGCATGACGGACTGAAAGAAGCGCTTAGAAAAAAAGGCATTGAGCAGCTGTACACCCATCAGCGGGATGCTTTCGACCTCGCACAGAGGGGGAAATCGTTCACTGCCGTTACGCCTACCGCTTCCGGAAAATCGTATTGCTATCATTTACCGGTGCTCCATAAAATTTTGAACGATCCCGGTGCCAGAGCCCTATACCTGTTTCCGACCAAGGCGCTGGCACAGGATCAGAAAAGCGATCTGCATGATCTGATCGAAAAAACGGAAAGGGATATTCTGTCCTATACCTATGACGGGGACACATCTCCAGCCATCCGGACGAAGGTCCGTAAAGCGGGACAGATCGTCATGACCAATCCGGACATGCTTCATTCAGCCATTTTGCCGCACCATACTAAATGGGTGTCGCTTTTTGAAAATCTTCATTATATAGTCATCGATGAATTGCATACTTATAAAGGCGTTTTCGGGACACATGTGGCGCATGTCATTCGGCGGCTGAAACGGATCTGTGAATTTTACGGCAGCAATCCGGTGTTCATCTGCACATCCGCGACGATCGCCAATCCGAAAGAACTGGCAGAAGCGCTGACCAATGAAGAACATGCCCTGATCGACCAGAACGGCGCACCTGCCGGTAAAAAGCATATCCTCTTTTATAACCCGCCGATCATCCATCCGACATTCGGTGTCAGAAGGAGCGCCGTGCTTGAAGTGCGTGACCTTGCGACGACATTGATCAAACAAGGGGTCCAGACAATCGTATTTGCGAAAAGCCGGGTGCGCGTTGAAATGCTTGTGACTTACCTGCAGGCGATCACCAAGATGAAATTGCAGGATGAGTCCATCAAAGGCTACCGGGGAGGCTATCTGCCGACGGAACGCCGGGCGATTGAAAAAGGTTTGCGGGACGGTTCGATCCAGTGTGTCGTTTCGACCAATGCCCTCGAACTGGGTGTCGATATCGGGCAGTTGCAGGCATGCATCATGACCGGCTATCCGGGCAATATTGCCAGTGCCTGGCAACAGGCGGGACGTGCCGGGAGAAGGCAGGACGAATCACTTGTCGTCTATGTTGCCCAGTCAACCGCACTCGACCAATACATCATCAACAATCCGTCCTATCTGCTGGATCAGTCACCTGAAGAGGCCAGGATCCATCCGGAGAATATCATCATCCTGATGGATCATTTGAAATGCGCTTCTTTTGAATTGCCTTTTTCGACAGACGATATGTACGGTGAATTTGATGTGCAGGAACTGTTGGAATATCTGCAGGAGCAAGGCGTGCTTGTCCGGACATCCGACCGCTGGCACTGGATGAGCGACCGGTTTCCGGCGCATGACATTTCACTCCGTTCGGCTTCACAGGAAAATGTCGTCATCATCGACCAGTCGGTTCCATCGGATACACGGGTGATCGGTGAAATGGACCGCTTCAGTGCATTGACGCTGTTGCATGAAGAAGCGATCTATCTTCATCAGGGTACACAGTTCCAGGTGGAGATCCTGGACTGGGAAGAAAAGAAAGCCTATGTCCGGGAAGTGGACGTCGATTATTTTACAGACGCTAATCTTGCAGTGGAATTGAAAGTGATGAGTGAAGATAAAACAAAAGACATGAGGAGATCGGAAGTTTATTACGGGGATATCGCCGTACTTGCGATGCCGACCATTTTCAAGAAGATCCGGTTTGATTCGCATGATAATATCGGTTCCGGGCCGATTTCACTGCCAGCCGAAGAACTGCATACGTCATCGACATGGCTGAGTTTCGAAAAGCCGGCCGATTTTTCTGATTCTGAACTGTCGGATATGATGACGGGTGCTGCCTATGCCATCGAATCGTTCATCCCGATATTCGTATCATGCGACCGGCGAGATGTCCATGTAGTACCGCAGGTGAAATCGCCTCATAATGATCTGCCCTCATTTTTCATCCATGATTCCTATCCCGGCGGCATCGGGATCAGCGAGCGAATTTACGATATGTGGCTGCCGCTGCTTGATAAGGCAAGGAGCCACGTAGCCGAATGTCCATGTCTGGACGGCTGTCCGTCCTGCATCGGAGCTCAGGATGCAATGGTCAATATGAAAGAGAATGTCATCCGTTTACTGGACGAGCTTCGCGAAGAGAGGTGAGATCCGATGTCATTTGAAAATAAATTGCTTCAGATGAAAGGCATGCTGAAAAAAGATGCAGGAGCCAAGTCAAGGCCGAAAACGCCCAAACAGAATAGGGAACGGCCGGCTCATGAAAGCCGCTGGCAGGAAATAGGGCTGGAACTTGTCGAGAACGATCTGGGGTTCGTCTTTAAAAAAACCATCGTCTATCCTTTTGAAAGACAGCACGGCAATATCCAGCTGAATGAATTGGGCCGGGTTCTTGAAGCATGGGAGAATGCCGGGTTCGACCACCCGTTCAAACTCGGGAAGGACGAACGCATCCTGTTTTTTGATACAGAAACGACAGGACTCAGCGGGACCGGCGCTTATATTTTCCTGGCAGGGCTGCTCGAAATGAAAAAGGACGGTTTTGAAATGGTTCAATTTGTCATGCCGGACCCATCCAATGAAGCGGCTTTTCTTTATGAGACAGGACTCTGGAAGTCGAAAGAGCCGATAATTTTCTCTTATAACGGAAAGAGTTTTGACTGGCCGCAGCTCGCTTCGAGATGGACGATGCACCGGAAAGACCTGCCGAAACTAAAGCCTCTCCGCCAAATTGATCTGTTTCACGGCACAAAAAGAATCTGGAAAAACGAATTGGCACGGATGAAACTGAGCACGATTGAAGAGGAAAAGCTGGGTTTCAAGAGAGAAGGGGATGTGCCGGGTTTCCTTATCCCCGCCATCTATTTGGACGCAGTAAAAAGCGGCTATCCGGAAGCGCTTGAAAAAGTCCTGCTGCACAATGAATTGGATATTCTGTCGCTTGTGTCTCTGTATGTGCTTTCGTCCGATTTGCTGATGAAAGACCTGGAATCTGAAACTTTTGGAGCATATACGAATATCGGGAAATGGTATGCAGATCTGAAGCAATTCGATCAAAGTGCCGCTTATCTCGAACATGTGACGGCAGAGCGCGGCGCGTCATCGGCACTGGCCCGCTATCTTCTGGCTATCCAGCGGAAGAGGAGCGGACAATTTGAGGAAGCGCTGAAACTTTTCAAGGAAGCGGCTCCCAATCTGCGGGGTCCTGTCGAAGTGGAAGCATGGCTTCACGCCGCCAAATTGTATGAACATCAGATGAAAGATCCGGAACAGGCATCGATCATGGCCGGATTTGCGAAAGAAGCGAGCATGCACCTGAAGGTCAGGGCTTCACTAGCACAGGATATTGAAAAAAGGTTGAACAGGCTGGAACTTAAGAAGCAAAAAAATCGTCCATCAAAATGATAAGTTTTGAAACACAAAAATGATGCTTATGATATACTTACCATAAGCAGACTTTTATCCCGTAAAAACCGATTGGATCAACTGACTTTCAGTGAGGATTTCCCGCTGAAGGAAGTTTCCGCTTATGGAAGGACGATTAAAATGGACAATAAATTCACAGCTAAAGATATCCTTGAAAAAGATTTTAAAATTGGCATGCGCGGCTATAACCAGGATGAGGTGGACCATTTCCTGGACGATATCATTCAGGATTATGAAGCGTTCGCTAAAAAGATCGATCAATTGACGAATGAAAACAAACGTCTGCGCGCTGAACTGGAAGATGCTCCGCGGAAACAGGCAACCCCTGCTCCAGGGACGACAAATTTCGATATTTTACGCAGACTCTCCCATTTGGAGAACCATGTTTTCGGCAATAAGTTAAACAACGAATAAAACCTTTTGTTTTCTCACCGGATTTACAGTATACTTATGGATGCCATTGAAATTCTGGCAATCGCTCCGGTTAATGGCCGGAGAGGAAAGTCCATGCTCGCACGGACCTGAGATGGCCGTAGTGATCGCGCTTAGCGAAACAATAAGCTAAGGCAGCTTAACAGCTGACGGCGGGTAGAACACCTAAGTCTTCGGATATGGTCGAAATACCCTGAAAGTGCCACAGTGACGGAGCTGCATAAGAAATTATGCAGGTGGAACGAGGTAAACCCCGCGAGTGAGAAACCCAAACTATGGTAGGGGCACTTTTCCGAAGGAATTGAACTGAGGAAGAGGCAGGCGCAAGTCTTGCAGATAGATGATTGCCTTCCAAGAGTACAAGGCGCAAGCCGTTTGAGTACGTGGAAAACAAAACATGGCTTATGGAATTTTCAATGGTCTTAAAATGATTGGTAAAAAGGCTCTCCTCTGGGAGAGCCTTTCTTATGATTATAAGTAGAAGGGGATGCTTGAATGTGGCTGAAGAACTGTTTGTAAAAGGAAAGCAGGATTCAATTTCAGGTTATCCCATAGAATTGTCGGAAAAAGTGTTTCAAAAAGTTTCAGAAGGCATCATGATCACAGATCTTTCCAAAAGGATCCTTCATGTCAATCCGGCTTTTGAGATGGTAACCGGTTTTCAACGGGATGAAGTCATCGGACATTCACCTAAAATTCTTCAGTCAGGCATTCATGGAAGTGATTTTTATCAAAAGATGTGGGCAGAAGTCAATGATAAAGGGGAATGGCAGGGGGAAATCTGGAACCGGCGAAAAAATGGTGAAATTTATCCGGAATGGCTGAACATCATGGCCGTCCGTGATGCGGAAGGGGCTATACGCAATTATTGCGGAATCTTCACGGATCTGACTGACCGCAAAGTTGCGGAACAGGAGCTGAAGGAAATGGCGCTGACAGATTCGCTGACCGGTGTCTCCAATCGCTATGATTTTTCGGAGCGGATGAAGCAGCTCCTGAAAACTTCTGAAGAATACAATATTTCCCATTCCTTGCTGTTTCTTGATCTGGACCGTTTTAAGCAAATCAATGATTCTCTGGGCCACGATATCGGCGACATGCTATTGATAGAAGTCTCTAAGCGTATCCGCAGACTGATAAAAAATAAAGATATCATCGCCAGGTACGGCGGGGATGAATTCGTCATCGCCTTGTCGGCGATAAAACATCCGAGGGAAGCGGCACATTTGGCTGACCGGATCATTGAAGCCCTTGAACATCCTTTCCATTTGAACGGAGAGGAAATATACATTTCCACCAGTATCGGCATTTCACTGTATCCGAATGATGGGGATACAACGGATGAGCTGTTGCGCAAAGCGGATAAAGCCATGTATTTTTCGAAAGAGAATGGCCGCAACCAATATTGCTTTTTCCATGATGACCTCCAACCTTCTTCAAAACGGCTGGTCATCCTGGAAAGCGAATTGCGGAAAGCCATTGAAGCGAAAACCATTGAGATGGTTTATCAGCCTAAAGTTGACGTGAGAAGCAACCGGGTGATCGGATTGGAAGCGCTTGTCCGGTGGACCAGTGAAAAACTGGGACCCGTGTCTCCTTCGGAATTCATTCCGCATGCAGAATCCACCGGACTGATTGCACCGCTCAGTGAAGTCATCCTGGAACGGGTCTGTGAAGATTTTATCCGCTATGATCTGGCGAAAGATTGCGGATTGCCGGTGTCGATCAATATATCCGGGATCCATTTCCAACAGAGTCAATTTACCGCAGTGTTAAAGCAGATCTTTGAGAAGATGAACTGCCAGCCTGCCTATTTTGAACTGGAGCTGACAGAACATACGGTCATGAACAATAGCCATCATACAGCAGAAAAATTGAATGAATTAAAGAACATGGGCTTCAAGATTTCAATCGATGATTTTGGTACAGGCTATTCTTCGTTAAGTTATCTGCACCGCTTCCCGATTGATTTCCTGAAAATCGATCGGAGCTTCATCAAGAATATCCACGATCAAAAAGAAAATGAATTGATTGTAAATGCCATCATCACGATGGCTTCCAGCCTGCAGATGGAAGTGGTGGCTGAAGGTGCGGAAACGCTGGAGCAGGTACAATTGCTTCAGCGTCTGGGCTGTGGTATTGTTCAAGGATATTATTACAGCAAACCGATGCGGCCGGAAGAGATCCGCTTTTTCATGGAGGAATGGAATATCAGGCAAGAGGAAAGGGTGTAAATATGGCGTCATATAAATTGCTCGCTACCGCTGCAATGGGCCTGGAGTCGATTGTTGCCGGTGAAGTGAAAGAAATGGGTTATGCAACAACAACTGAAAACGGAAAAGTTTTCTTTGAAGGCGATGAACGGGATATCGTCAAAACGAATCTATGGCTGCGCACTGCAGACCGCGTGAAAATCATCGCCGGAGAATTCGATGCTTATACATTCGATGAATTATTCGAAAAAACAAAAGCGATCGAATGGGAAAAATTCCTGCCGGTGGATGCAGAATTCCCTGTACAGGGCAAATCCGTAAAATCCACGCTGCACTCGGTGCCAAACTGCCAATCGATCGTCAAGAAAGCGATCGTTGAGCGATTGAAAAAAGCGTATCACCGAAATTCGTTTTTGGATGAAACAGGTCCGCGTTTTAAAATAGAAGTATCGATACTCAAAGACAAAGTCCAGCTATCCATTGATACAAGCGGCGCAGGCCTGCATAAACGCGGTTACCGTGTCGATCAGGGGGAAGCTCCGCTGAAAGAGACACTGGCTGCGGCATTGGTGAAATTGTCCCGCTGGACGCCTGACCGTCCATTTATCGATCCGTTCTGCGGTTCAGGCACCATCGCGATTGAAGCGGCAATGATCGGCCAAAATATCGCGCCGGGTTATAACCGGGAATTCGACAGTGAAAAATGGCCTTGGATCGGTGAAGATCTCTGGAATCAGGTCCGTGAAGAAGCGGAGGAACTGGCGAATTATGACCAGCCTTTGAATATCCTGGGTACAGACATCGACCACCGGATGGTGAAAATCGCTGAACAGAATGCACTTGAAGCAGGTTTTGCCGATATCATCCAGTTCGAACAGCGTCAAGTGAAGGATTTTAAGACCGATGAAGAAAATGGAGTCGTCATCGGCAACCCCCCGTATGGTGAACGTATCGGTGAAATTGAAATCATTGAAGAAATGATCCAGGACATGGGGCGCATTTTTGCCAAACACCCGACTTGGTCGGTGTATATCCTGTCATCAATGGCACGTTTTGAAACGCTTTACGGGCAGCCGGCTACGAAAAAGCGGAAATTATTCAACGGCTTTATACGAACTGACCTTTTCCAATTCTGGGGAGAGCGTCCGAAAAAATAAAATTGTGGGAACGGAAGGGCAAAGGCTCTTCCGTTTCTCTGTGAGGAGAGTTTATGAGACAGCCTATACCATTTCCCTTAACGAAAGACAAAACTTTCTTCGAATCATTGAATGATTGGATCGGGGATGTTTTCTACGATGAACTTCCGGAAAAAGGATACGATCTGCGCGATGAGCAGATTTTCATGGCTTTCCAGATTGAAAAAGCACTGAAAGACAAGTCGGTGATGTTCGCTGAAGCGGGGGTTGGAACAGGAAAGACGCTTGCCTATCTGCTTCCGGCCATTGCCTATGCGCGCTATACCGGAAAACCCGCGTTAATTTCCTGTGCTGACGAAACGCTGATCGAACAGCTGGTGAAAAAAGGCGGCGATATCGACCGCCTCAACGACCTGTTCGATCTGAACCTGGATGTCCGGCTGGCGAAATCGCGCGACCAGTATCTGTGCCTGCAGCGCTTTAAAGGTGCCAAGAAAAGAAGCGGAGCGGATTTTCTGGATGATATCGAAACGCGTTTGCCGGACTTCGTCAACAAGACCTTTTCGATGCAGAACACGTATCCATACGGTGAACGTTCCAGTTTCCCCGAAATCGCCGATAACGAATGGCAGCAGGTCAATTATCACCCGATCCAGAATTGCGCGGCCTGTGAGCTGCGCAATAAATGCGGCCAGACCATCCACCGCAACCATTACCGCGAAGCGACCGACCTAGTCATCTGTTCGCATGATTTCCTGATGGAACATCTCTGGACGAAGGAGACACGCATCCG
This sequence comes from Planococcus beigongshangi, assembly GCF_016820495.1. Lineage (GTDB taxonomy): Bacteria > Bacillota > Bacilli > Bacillales_A > Planococcaceae > Planococcus > Planococcus beigongshangi. The sequence continues at coordinate 53,976 of NZ_JADHDU010000002.1, forward strand.
TGAAGGCCAGACACCGCTATTGCCGGAGTTTTCTCAGATTGTACTGGACGAAGGACATCTGCTGGAATTCGCCGCACAGCGCGCCCTGACTTACGAAGTGCAGGAAAGTACCCTGCTTGCAGTGACGGAAAGCGTATTGATTGATGGTGTGCGTGAAAAAACATTGAAGCTGATTGAAGAGATCATCGACATGCACAACGATTTCTTCCGCACGCTGCGCCTTCATATCGTAGCGAGTGATGAAGACAGGAAAGCGATCCGACGCGATCCGGAATTGATCGGTCTGGGTAAACAGCTGGTCAGCCGCATCCACCTGTTACTTGAGGAATTCGTCTTTGAAGGTGAATTATTCACCATCCCGGAATATGAACTCCGTCTGGCAGAGGAATTCTTTGAGAAATACATCTTTTCCATGGGGCTGTTCACCGAAGAAGGCGACGCAGTCCACTGGCTGGAAGTGAAGGATGAAATCGAAACACTCGTCATCATGCCGCGGCTTGTGACGGATATTCTGGACGAAAAACTGTTCGACGGCAAAGTGCCGATCATTTTCTCATCCGCCACCCTGTCGATCCAAAAGGATTTCACTTATCTTGCTGACAGCCTGGGCATTGACGATTTCAATTCATTTTCTGTCCCTTCTCCGTTCGATTACGAGGACGTCATGAAAGTGATCAAGCATCCGCTTGAGCAGCAGCATAAATTTGAGCGTGCGTTCGATTTGCTGGCCGGTGGAGAGCAGACCCTGATTCTATTCAAATCAAAAATGGATATGGATAATTTCAAGCAGTCGCTGCCGCTGGACCATGCCTTTAAAATCGAATTTGAAGGAGACCGGGAATTATCGACGGTCGTCAAGGATTTCCAGGAGGCGAAATTCCAGGTCCTTTGTTCTTACCACTTATGGGAAGGCCTGGATCTGCCGAAAGAAGCGCTGACGAAAGTGATCATCGTGGATCTGCCATTCCCTCCGCAGGATCCGGTATTCGAAGCGAAACGGAAATTTTCCCTGAATCCACTGGAAGAGATCGATTTGCCGTTCATGCAGCTGCGCATCCAGCAAGGCATCGGACGATTGATCCGGACCTCTGAAGACCATGGGGAAATCCATATGCTGTTAAACGAGGAAGAATTGGCACTTGAACATCTGTGGGAAGCAGTTTTACCGGTTTCTGCACAAAATTTCTGAATACAATAAAATTTCATGATATAATAGTCCCGTTAACTAAAGGGGGAGCTATATGTCGATCGAAAAAAAATTTACAGACCATATGAAAAAAATCAAGGCTTATAATGAAGCGACTTCACTTCTTTATTGGGACCTGCGCACGGGCGCGCCTAAGAATGGAGTTGATCTGAGATCGGAGACAATCGGAACGATTTCTTCAGATATTTTTATTATGTCAACTTCAGATGAATTCGGCAGCCTGCTTACCGAACTGGAAGAAAACAAAGACCAATTGGATCAGGTGATGCTGCGTTCTGTCGAGGAAGCCCGCAAGCAATATGATCTAAGCAAGAAAATTCCGCCTGAAGAATACAAGGAATTCGTCATTCTCCAATCCAAGGCTGAATCCGTTTGGGAAACTGCAAAGGATACAGCAGATTTTTCATTGTTCGAGCCATATCTTGAAAAAATGGTGGCGACGTCGAAAAAGATGATCGGCTATTGGGGCGAGAAGAATGGCAGTGCCTATAATACGCTGCTGGATCAGTACGAACCAGGCATGACGACAGAAATCCTGGATGAAGTGTTTGGCCAGCTGCGCAGCCGGATCATTCCGCTCGTGCAGAAGATCAGCGCCGCTTCAAGCAAACCGGAAACGGATTTCCTCTACAAGCCGTTTCCAAAAGAGGCACAGCGTGATTTCAGCAATGAACTGCTGGAACAGCTCGGCTATGATTTCAACTCAGGACGCCTCGATGAAACCGTGCATCCATTCATGATCGGCATCAATCGCCAGGATGTCCGCATTACGACGAAATACGATGAGAAAGACTTCAGGACAGCTGTTTTCGGCACGATCCATGAATGCGGCCATGCGCTGTATGAACAGAATATCGGCGAGGAGTTGAGCGGTACGTTCGTGGAGGACGGTGCTTCAATGGGCATCCATGAATCGCAATCCCTGTTCTTCGAGAATTTTGTCGGCCGCAGTGAGAAGTTCTGGGAAGCCAATTACGAGCTGCTGAAGAAATATTCACCTGAACAATTCGGTTCAGTGCCGCAGGAAGATTTTATCCGTGCGATCAACGAATCCAAACCGTCGCTGATCCGCATCGAAGCGGATGAACTGACTTATGCGCTTCACATCATGATCCGTTATGAACTGGAAAAAGGTTTATTCAATGGAGATTTGGAAGTGAAGGATCTGCCGCAGCTGTGGAATGATAAATATGAGGAGTATCTCGGGGTGCGCCCTTCGAATGACGCTGAAGGGGTTCTGCAGGATGTCCACTGGGCAGGGGCGAGCTTCGGTTATTTCCCGTCTTATGCACTTGGTTATATGTATGCGGCCCAGTTCAAGAATGCCATGCTGAAAGATCTGCCGAATTACGACCAACTGCTTGCTTTAGGCAATGTTGCACCGATCCGTGAATGGCTGACGGAAAAAGTCCACCGCCATGGCTCGATGAAGAAGCCGCTTGAAATATTGGAAGAAGCGACGGGCGAAGGATTGAATGCGGATCATTTGGCGAAATACCTGGAAGAGAAGTATTCAAAAGTTTATCAATTGGTTTAGCTCTAAAATGTCAGAGCCTGTCCGGCTGCAGCCGGACAGGCTCTTTTTCTTCATGACGAAAATGTAAGGTTGCCGTCATCTAAAGACGACGCTGTATTTTCCTGACTATCCTATACTGATGTTAACACTCCGGTGGCAGACGCCGAGTGAATCGTAAATTACAGTACAGGGAGAGATTCTTATGAAGAAAAAAGCATTATTGATGGTATCGGCATTTTTAGGGGTTATGGCATTGACGGGGTGCAGTCTGTTTGAGACAGCGAATGGCATCATTCTGTATGGAGATGAAGAAAAAGTTTTGAGTTCACTTGAGGAAGAGCATAAAGGGCAAGTTGAAAAAGATTCATTCTCTGTGAAAATCATTGAAGCGGACGAAAAAAGTACTTTGGTCATGGACGAGCCAACTGCCGAAATCCTGATGGAAAAGGAATTGCTGAAGAAAGTGTCCGGAGACGATGCAAAAGCGATTTCAGAACTTCCGGAAACTATTCAGGGTGAGGGCGTTTTATTCGCCAAGACTGAAGAGGATGCAAATGGCCTCGATGGGCTGGAGCTTGCGACTAAATACGAAGGCAATATCATCATCGGTGATGGCCGGGTATATGTCGACAGATTCCTTGTGGTTACTGCAGATGATTTCCAAGGGATTGAAGGCATCGATAAAGCGATTGGGGTAATCCAGTACAAAAAAGATCCGGACGGTATTGGTGCGTTTGGAGTGGACAAGGAACAACTGGTGAGAATCGGTGAAAAATAATACCGGTTTTTAAACCGGCGGGGCAATTTACCGAATCTTCGCTTATAATAGAAGCGGAGGGGATTAACTTGTTGAAATCATTCAGTCTAGAAGGAAAAACCGCGATTGTTACGGGTGCAGGGAAAGGCATCGGAGAAGCCATTGCGCGAGCGGTGGCGGAAGCGGGAGCGAATGTCATGCTCGTAGCCCGTACGGAGGAAGACCTGAAGCATGTAAAAGAAACCATCGGCAATGACCGAACAGAATATGTAATGGCAGACATTACCGACCGCAGCCAGATCCAGGCAGCAGTGGAAAAAACGATGGAACGTTTTGGGTCGATCGACATCCTGGTCAATAACGCCGGGATGAATATCAGGTCGAAATTGCTGGAAGCGACGGATGAGGAATGGCATAAGATCATGGATACGAACGCACACAGTGTCTTCATGTTTTCACAGGAAGCGGCGAAGAGAATGCAGAACGGCGGTTCCATCGTCAACATCAGTTCGGTGGGCGGGGAACGCGCACTCAAAACCGGTGTCGTCTATGCGGCTTCAAAAGCGGCGATCATTCAGATGACCCGCGTCATGGCCATGGAATGGGGCGAAAAGAATATTCGCGTCAACGCAATCGGCCCCTGGTATTTCCGTACGCCTCTGACAGAGAAACTGTTAAGCGATCAGGATTACCTGGATTCGATCCTGGCTGTGACCCCGATGAAACGTGTCGGAGATTTACCGGAAGTGGCGACGCCGGTCGTCTTCCTGGCTTCAGATGCATCCAGCTACATCACCGGCCAGACACTGTTTGTCGACGGCGGCATGTCGATTCATGGGTTTTCGTAAGAAAAGCGACGGCACCCGCTCAGCTCTGACAGGCATAAGGCGGATCAGCAGAGTGGCGTCCTTGGCCACGGCAGCTGAGCTGGCTTATGACCCGAAGAGCTGGGTCGCCGGAGTCTGGACAAAGAAAAGCGACGGCACCCGTTCCTGTTAAGCTGAAAACATCTCTTTCATCATTGGGAGGGATGTTTTCAGCGTGTTAGAAAGAAATAAAGGGGAGTAATCAATATTCGCAACAAAGCTTCACTTTTCAAAACCCGTGCTTGGACCATCTCGTCCGAGTGGATTTCAACACTTCGTTGCTTTTCACATATTTTGAAATGGATCCGAGCAAAGGAGCGCGACCGGACGGAGCGGAGCAATAAGACGAGTGCTCTTCTCGGCTTATTGCGTAAGCTGAGTCCAAAGCGACGAAGCGACATATCTATATTGATTCTTCGGTTCAACTTATACGTTTACTTTCTCGAAAATTTTTTGACATCCCCTCCTTAATTGGAAGGGATGTTTTTCGTTTATCGTTATAAATGGTATGATAAAAGCAGTACAAGATGAAGGAGATTCCTGAATATGACAGCTTTGGAACACCAGAAAGAATTAATCGAAACAGCACGCCTGCACAGCATCTTTGAAGATAACGATGATAACGACCGTGCAGCGAAAGCGAAACTGTTCGGGAGGAAGATCCTGAAAAATCAATTCATCATCGGTTTCGCCGGGCATTTCTCTTCCGGCAAATCATCCATGATCAATGCGTTGACAGGTGAAACCCTGTTGCCATCAAGCCCGATTCCAACCAGCGCGAATATCGTCAATGTGCATAAAGCTGAAAAAGATTTTGCCATTGTAAATAAGACTGCAGGGAAACCGGTTTATTTCCCCGAAAACTACGATTTCGACGCGGTTAAACAATATTGCAAGAGCGGAGATGTCACTCAAATCGATATCGGACACAGGGACTCAGTCCTGCCGGAAGGCGTCAGTGTCATGGACACTCCGGGAGTGGATTCCACAGACGACGCCCATAGGCTGTCGACAGAATCGGCCCTGCATATTGCGGATATGGTGTTTTATGTCATGGATTATAACCATGTCCAATCCGAATTGAATTTCAATTTCACAAAAGACCTGCAAAAATACACAGATTTGTATTTGATCGTAAACCAAATCGATAAACATCAAAACAGCGAATTGTCATTTGCCGATTTCAGGAAGTCAGTGGAAGATTCCTTTGCTGCCTGGGGTGTTGAGCCAAAAGGGATATTCTTCACATCGCTGCGCGATTTTGATCTGGAAGGCAATGATTTCGAAAAGGTGAAAGGCCTTGTGTCCTCTTCCATGGAGGGCTGGCAGGGAAATGTCGGAAAGGCAGCTGAATCTGCTTTATCCCAATTGAAAGATGAGCACCTCAATTACCTGGAAGACGAAAAATCGGAAAGGCTTGAAGCATTTTCCTCTGTTCTCAGTCCGGAGGAATGGGAAGCGCGTGAAGAGCTTAAAAATGAGACGGACCGGGTCGAACGGAGGCTTTCAGTCCAGGATTTTACAAGCTGGAAAAAGGATTTCGAGAAAAACCGCAAAGAATTGCTGGAAAATGCCAATATCATGCCCTATGAATTGCGCAATGCCTTAAGTTCTTATCTGGAATCGATGCAATCCGATTTTAAAGTGGGCATGCTGTTCAGCGGGAAAAAGACGGAAGCGGAACGAAACGCTCGCCGTCAGGAAGTCGAAGAAAAATTAGCGGCTGTCATCCCATCACAGATCACGGTGCATTTAAAGCGATTGATGAAATCCGCTCTCAGGGATGCCGGTTTATTGACCGATAAAGAGTCACTCGCCATTGATGATATGGAACTGAAATTACCGTTTTCGATTGTGGAAGGCCAGTTGCCGAAAGGCATATTGATCACAGGGGACACCGTTCTGAATTTCGCGAATACGCTGACTGTCGCCATACAGCGCTGGTTCATAAAAGAAACGGAAAGCTGGAAGAACGCTCAGGAAGGAAAATTCGATTCCCTTCCTGAAGATGCCGGAACGGAAATCGGCATGAAAGCGGAAAACCTGAACCAGAAATTATTGGCGATCCAAACCCTCGAAGAAATGGAAGAGAAAATATCCAAGGTCAAACGTGCATTTTCTGCCATGCTGCCGAACCAAAAGAGCAAGGCTGAGGAACTGGTGCAGCAATGGCAAAGTGAATTTCAGGCCTCTGCAGCTGATATGATCCAATTTGAGCCATCCATGCTTGAGGCTGCTGATGAAATTGAAGAGCGGGAAGAAGCTGATGTTCAAAAGCCGGTCATCAATTTGCAGGACGAAAATGCTGTCATCCAGCGTGCAAGGACGACGGCTGCGGCACTTGGACCGATCAGAGGATTCGAAGAAACAGCAGAATACCTGAAAAGAAAAGCAGGCAGACTTGATGGCCAGGAATTCACTATTGCGTTGTTCGGTGCGTTCAGTGCCGGAAAATCTTCATTTTCGAATGCCTTGATGGGAGAAAGCGTCTTGCCGGTATCACCGAATCCGACCACCGCGACGATCAACCGGATTCGTCCAGTGACGGAAGAACATCCGCATGAAACAGCTGATGTGCGCTTGAAGACGGTACAGCAAATGACGGATGACGTCCGGAATTCATTCGAAATCTTTAACATGAAAGTTTCGACGTTGGATGACGCTTTCCGCAAAGCGGAACAATTGCCGGAAGCGACTGTCCCTGAACAACAGGTGCATAAATCATTTATCGATGCCTTCCGTGCAGGCTACCGTGAATTCAAAGACAATCTCGGGAAAACGATCCGCACGGACAGGAAAGAATTCGGTTTATATGTGGCAAAAGAAGAGCGCAGCTGTTTTGTCGATGAAATCGATTTTTATTACGATTGCGAGCTGACCCGGAGCGGCGTCACTCTTGTCGACACACCAGGTGCCGATTCGATCAACGCGCGTCACACGAATGTAGCATTCGAATATATCCGTAATGCGGATGCCATCCTGTTCATCACGTATTATAATCACGCCTTTGCCCGTGCAGACCGGGAATTCCTTATTCAGCTGGGAAGAGTCAAAGATGCCTTCGAACTGGATAAGATGTTCTTCATCGTCAACGCGATCGACCTTGCACAGAACAATGAGGAAAAAGAATCTGTCGAAACATACGTAAAAGAAGAATTGCAGCGCTTCGGCATCCGTTTCCCACGGCTTTTCGGCGTCTCCAGCCTACAGGCATTAAAGGATCGCCAAGCTTCCGGAATGCAGGATTTTGAATCGGCGTTCCAGCATTTCCTGAAAGACGAGCTGAAAGGGATGGCGGTGCAGTCACTTGCAGAGGAAGAGCAAAAAACGGTGGACCGCTTTCGGTCGCTGATTGAACATACTGATGCCAATATGGCACGCAAGGACGAGCGGCTTGAAGAGTTGAACGGTCTTGAACAATTGATCCGCCGGCAGTTTGCCGATTCTCCCGCCCCTGTGATGATCAAAGAATCGGCCCATGAATTGAATGAATTGCTGTATTATGTCCACCAGCGCGTGTTCTACCGTTTCAATGACTTTTTCAAGGAATCCTTCAATCCATCGCTGTTTGCAGGTAAATCTGCACAGCAGGCCCTAACGATGGCTTTGCATGACATCGTGGAAATGACCGGCTTTGATTTCGGGCAGGAAGTCCGTGTGACGAACTTCCGGTTGGCACAGCAGATAACCAGGGCGATCGAAAACCGCTTCCGTGAAGAAACAGAAAAATTGCGGGCCCATAACGCGGAATTTTCATTTACGCCATACGAAGTGGAAGAGGCGGTTATGCTGGAACCAGGCAAAGCGTTTACAGGTGCCGATTATTCAGCTGTAAAATCCTATTACCGGAACAATAAAAGCTTTTTCGAGAAAAATGAAAAAGAGAAATTACGTGATGCCCTGCAAAACCTGATGGAACCGGATGCGGGTGCGTATTTGGAAAAAGAAAAGTCAAAGTTGATGGAATGGGCGGAATTCTGGATCGAACAGGAAGCGGAAGGACTGAGGCAGCATATCATCCGCCAAGGGACAGACCAGATCGATTCTGAACGGACATTGCTTCAACAGGAAGAGAAATTGATCCAATGGAAGAAAATTTATGCGAATTTGAAAAGCGAAAGGGTGTAGGACATGAATGTATTCATTGAGACCTTAAACACGGAGAACCATCGCTGGATAGATGTCCGCTATGAAATGGGCAAGCCGGAGGAAGGGCGCCGCCTCTATGACCAGGAACATATCAAAGGCGCGGTTTACTGGGATCTGGAAAAAGATCTGAGCGATATGGAGTCTGAAGCCGGACGCCATCCTATGCCGTCGAAAGAACAATTGGAGCATTTGATCCGCAAGAGCGGTCTGACAGCCGGCGACAGCATTGTCGTTTATGACCAGGGCGGTTCACCTTATGCTGCGAGAGCATGGTGGCTGTTGAAATATTGCGGTTTTGAAAATGTTTTCATCAGCAAGTGCGGATTCACGGAATTGAAGGAAAAAGGTGCGGCAGTCTCGGCAGAAATTCCTGACTATCCGGAAAGCGAATGGACGCCGGATTTCAATGAAGACATTTATGCGGACCGCCAATACGTGAAGAACATCATCAAAGGCGAGGAGCTCGGACTCCTCCTTGATGCCCGTTCCCCTGAGCGCTATGCAGGGATCGAAGAACCGATCGACCGGGTCGCCGGAAGGATTCCGGGCGCCCGTAATTTTGACTGGAGCCAGCTAATCCTTGGCGGCAAGCTTGACAGCGGGGTGGATTTCTCTGCAGTCGGGCAGCCCCATGAACCGATTGTTGTTTACTGCGGCAGCGGTGTTACAGCTGCACCGCTATATGCGATGCTCGCTGAAAAAGGGTTTACGTCATTGAAACTTTATACGGGCAGCTATTCCGACTGGATTGCAGATCCGGAAAATGAAGTCGAAATTGACCGGGACATCCAGCCGGCAGCTTCAGACGACGATAGCCGTGCAATTTTGGCGAAGCTTATCGAAGAAGGCTACAGCGGTGAAATGCTGATGAAGAAATTCGAATACGAGAAGTCGCTGCTGCAGGAAAAAGAGTAGAGTGCATTATCAATGAATGCAAAAGGCATATCGGATTTTTTCCGATATGCCTTTTTCTTTTATTCTTTTTTCTCCAGCTGCAGCCGGATGATCTGGTGGTTTTCCATTTCCATTACCGTAATCTTATGTCCCGGCAAATCGACTGAGCCGCCCTCGCTGATATCTGTATTCATCAGCTGCACCCAGCCCCCGATGGTGTCCACATCTTCACTGTCGTAGAAATTCAGCGCAAAGCGGTCTTCCAGTTCAGACAGCAGCACGCGGCCATTCAACAGGTAGCGGTTTGCATCCAGCATTTTGATTTCGTCTCTTTCATCTTCATCGAATTCATCCCGGATTTCCCCGACAATTTCCTCGAGTATATCTTCCATGGTAATGACGCCTGCTGTTCCGCCGTATTCATCGACGACGATCGCCATGTGGACATGCTCTTTTTGCATTTTAACAAGCACGTCCTGAATCGGTGCCATATCATGCACAAAAGGAAGATCATGGAGCGCGATGCTTTTTTTCAAATCTTTTTGCTGCGTATAGTTAGTCAGCATTTCCTTCACGTTGATGAAGCCGATGATATCATCTTTATCTCCTTGTTCTGTCACAGGATAGCGTGTGTATTGATGTTCATGTACAATCCCCATCAGATCGCCATGATCCATTTGAAGGGAAATGGTTTCCATCTGGGTTCGCGGAATCATGATATCTTTTGCCATCCTCTCATCGAACGAAAAGATATTCTGCATATAAGAAAGTTCCGTCTGATTGATTTCGCCGCTGTTATAGCTTTGTGTCATGATGACTTTCAGGTCTTCTTCCGAATGCCCCTGTTCGTGGCCGTCGACTTTGATCCCGAATATACCGAGCGCACCTTTCGAAATGGACTGCAAGAGCCGGATGGCGGGCTGCATGATGCCGCTGAAGATATAAAGCGGCCATGAAACAAGTAAAGCTGCGCTTTCAGCCTTTTGTATGGCGATCATTTTGGGGACCATTTCACCGATCACGACATAAAGGAAGGTGATGAGTAGAAATGCCGCGGAGAATGAAGCGAATGTCGCAGCCGTTTCATTGAAATTCATCACTTTGAATAATGGCTGAAGTAGCCGTTCGATTACAGGCTCACTTAGCCAACCGAGACCCAGGGCCGTCAGCGTAATGCCGAGCCTGCAAGCGGTCAGGTGGAAATCGAGATTGTCCATGAGCCGTTTTGTAATTACGGCTTTTTTATTGCCTTCCGATATCAATTGATCGATCCGGGAAATGCGGACTTTAATAAGGGAGAATTCCGCTGTTACAAATAATGCCGACAGCGAGATCAATAAAGCCATGATTGATAATGTGATGATTAGTATACTGTCCAATAGATCCTCCCGTTTAAGGAGGTTCACCTCTGCTTTCCAAATATTAACCAGTATATCATAAAATCGATCCGAAAAAGGTCACCGCAGATTGCAGGCCACAGGAAAATTCAGAAAATAAGCCAGAGATTTATTGAATATATGAAGATTTCAACTTATGATTAAAACAGAAAAGGAGTGAGTCGATGGAAAAATTGTTATGGCATGGCGGCAAAATTTATACAATGGCGGCAGAAGGCGAGACAGTCGAAGCTGTGTTGGTTTCTGGCGGGAAAATAGAGGCAACGGGAACAGTGGAAGAACTGGAAGGGAAGGCTGACCGGGAAATCGACCTGAAAGGGAATGTCCTTTATCCAGGATTTGTGGACAGCCATATGCATATGATCGGGCATGGCCAGAAATTGATGCGGGTCGATCTGTCGAAAATCGAAACATCTGAAGAGATGAAGCAGCAATTGATCGAGTCTACCGCATCGCTTGGGAAGGACGAGTGGTTTATCGGAGAAGGATGGAATGAAAATAATTTCCCTGACCGCAAGATTTTCCACCGGCTGGAGCTGGATGAAATCTCAGCTTCCCCGATGATGCTGAAACGCGTCTGCCGGCATGCCGTACTGGCAAATTCCAGCGCGCTCGCCCTTGCAGGCATTACGAAAGATACACCGGATCCTGAAGGCGGCTTGATCGTACGGGATGCTGACGGCGAGCCGACAGGCTATCTGCTGGATGCTGCCCAGGAAATAGTGGCGGACATTGTACCCGAACAGAGCATAGAAGAATTGACGCGCACGCTTCAATCGTCTGTCGATGATCTTCTGGCACTGGGTTTGACGGGTGCACATACGGAAGATATGGGAAGTTACGGCCATTATACGAAACCTTTGCAGGCGTTCAAGAATGTGTTAGGCAAAGAAACGAAGTTCCGGGCTCATCTGCTGCGGGCGCATAGTGCGTTTGAGGAAATGATGGAAAATGCGGCTTATCTGGAACCGTTCGTGGATCCGGGTCCGATGAAGATCTTTGCGGACGGCTCCATCGGTGGGCGCACAGCTTTACTCAGCAAACCATATAATGATGACCCTTCCACAAGCGGTGTGGCCATCCATTCGGACGACGGGCTGAAACGCCTTGTTTCCATCGCCCGGAAACACGGGGAAGCAGTTGCGATCCATGTAATCGGCGACCTGGCTTTGGAGAAGGCGCTCGACGCCATTGAAGCTTACCCAGTGCCGGCTGGCAAGCGGGACCGGCTGATCCATACGATGGTCCTGCGTGAAGATCTGGTTGAGCGCATGGAACAGATAAATGTGGTTCTTGATCTGCAGCCAAGTTTCGTAAGTTCCGATTTTCCTTGGGTGATCGAGCGCCTCGGAGAAGATCGGCTTGACTGGGCTTATACCTGGAAGAAGCTGATCGGCCGCAAACTCATCTGCGCGGGTGGCTCGGATGCACCGATTGAAGAAGTGGATCCTAAGCAGGGGATCTATGCGGCAGTAACGCGGCGTAAACCATATGAAACGCACGAAGGATACATGCCGGAAGAAAAATTGAGCCGCTTCGAAGCAATCGGCCTTTATACCACCGGCAGTGCTGCAGCGATTTGCAAAGAAGATTCGAGGGGCATGGTCAAAGAAGGTTATGACGCTGATTTCACTGTTTTTGACCGGGATCTGTTTGAGGGCAATGAAGAACAATTGCTCGAAGCGCAGGTCGAGCTGACCGTTGTAGCTGGAGAAATTATGTTTGAAAGGAGACAGTGATTTGGAGACCTATATCATTACTGGAGCTTCAAAAGGAATCGGCCTCGCCCTCAGTGGAGTGCTGGCCAGGAAGGGACATCAAGTTTTGGGGATTGCCCGGACTTTTCAGGGAGGCTGGCCAGGCAATAAACCATTTGAATTTGATTTGCTGAATACGGACGAGATTCCGGCATTGATCAAAAGGACATTTTCGGAAATACCGGCGGATACTAAAAAAGTGGTGTTGATAAATAATGCAGGCACCGTGGCGCCGATCGGCTTTGCCGGAAAGAACAGGGCTGAAGACATAAACCGGAGCGTAACCCTGAATCTGACAGCCCCGATGGTCACGACTGCTGCATTTATCCAAGAGACGGCAAACATTTCCATTGAAAAAGCCATCATCAATATTTCATCCGGAGCAGGGCGGAACGCTTACGAGGGCTGGAGCGCTTATTGCGCAGGAAAAGCGGGTCTTGATCATTTCAGTTCGGTGGTTGAAAAAGAATATGAGGACATTAAAGTGATTTCAGTGGCACCTGGAATCATAGATACTGATATGCAGGCACAAATCAGATCCAGTTCCGATACGGATTTCCCTCTGCTGGCGTATTTTAAAGACTATAAGGCTAAAGGCAGGCTGAGCACACCGGATGAGACCGCCGAGAAATTGGTCCAGCTTATGGAAAGAACTGATTTTCGAGAGCTGAATACAATAGCAGACATCAGGGATTTCGATTAAATTTTCAAACGGATGAATCAGAAAGGAGCATGGACATGACTAAATTCCCTTCCAATATCCTGGAGTTGCTTGCAGATGCCGATCAAGCGGGAGTGAATATGGCCAGCCCAAAAGCGGTGGTCACTCATTTACTGGCACATGGAGAAAAAGAGAATATCCTATTTTTCTATAAGCCGAACAGTGTCGAATTCGATTTTGATAAATACAACGAAGCAGTGGAACTCATGAAAAAGCAGAAAAATTAATGAAAAAGCATCCCGACAGCCAGTTTTCTGGCTGATCAGGATGCTTTTTTTGAGCGGATTCCTATCTTCCGCCAAGAATGTCGAATAAACCTCCGGCGGCACTGCCTTCCCCCTGTGAACGGCCGGCCGGATTTTGTGGAGCAGCTGCAAAGACTTTACTGGCAAGGCGGCTGAAAGGCAGCGACTGGATCCAGACACTGCCAGGTCCTTTCAAGGTTGCGAAGAAAAGTCCCTCGCCTCCGAAAAGTGCCGTTTTGATCCCTGGAACCGTTTCGATGCTGTAATCGACATCAGCCGTCATCGCCACAAGGCAGCCCGTATCCACGCGGAGCGTTTCGCCTTTTTGGAGATTCTTGCGATACAGCGTTCCGCCGGCATGGATAAAAGCCATCCCGTCTCCTTCCAATTTCTGCATGATGAATCCTTCACCGCCAAAAAAGCCGGTTCCCAGTTTCCGCTGCAATTCGATGCCGATGGATACTCCTTTAGCGGCAGCCAAAAATGCATCTTTCTGACAGATCACCTTGCCGCCCAGCCGGCTGAGATCCAGCGGTACGATTTTACCGGGATAAGGGGAAGCGAAAGAAACGGTCCGTTTGCCGACGCCTTTATTTGTGAAAGCTGTCATGAATAAACTTTCCCCTGTCAGGATCCTTCTGCCGGCCCCGAACAATTTCCCCATGACACCGCTGCCGGAACTGCCGGCGGAGCCATCCCCGAATATCGTTTCCATCGCAATGCCGTCTTCCATCATCATGAATGCCCCGGCTTCAGCAATCACTGTCTCATTTGGATCCAATTCAATCTCTACAAACTGCATGTCGTCGCCGTACAATTTAAAGTCGATTTCGTGATTATTCATCCTGATCCTCTCCTTTTTGAATTATGGTTATTTCTACTATATAAGTAAATCTGAAATAAGAGAATGTCTTTTTATAAAAACTTGATGAATCCATTGAAAACGTCTTGAGAAAAATGACTGCTGGAGTAAGCATTTTCCTGGCAATGTATCGAATGTTCAAAAAACATGGTAAACTAATAGAAAATCTTCAGAAAAAGAGGGGAAGACATGGGGAATGTTCTGTCCGTAGCCATAATTGTGGTCGCAATATTTGCAGCGTATGCATTAAAGAAATTTTATGACCGCCCGTATATCGTGAATTTTGCACTGACGGCGATGCTGGCGCTGATTGTCATCCGGACACTGATGCTCCAGCCGATAACCGGATTGGGATATGCCGCGATCATCATATGCACCGTAGCCTCTATTTTTCAGGCGGTGCTTGGCGTAAAAAGCTATAAGTCGTCCGGACAGGTCCAGGCATAAAATCAGGTCCCGCAGCGGGATCTTTTTTTATCTAATAAATGCTGTTGTTAAGAAGAATCAGCTGATCTTGATGTTTTTATGATCAATTTATTCGAATTGTTAGAAAGTGGGTCTTTCGCATCTCCTGAACTTCAGTATAATGAATACTATCAAGCGTAGGTCAGGTATTTATAAGACTGAGGAGGGGTAAGATGGAGCTACGGAGAAGCAGGAAGGATTTCCGCCGGACAAAAAATCATAAGGACACAGGCTTGTCATACGGTGTCGCGAATATGGACGGTAAATCAACGGATCGTGAAGCTAATAGATTTCTCGACTTTTTAATGCAGTCGTTTTTATTTTTGCTCGGCGGAATCATTCTTTGCGGAATGCTTTTGGCTTTATTGACGATTACATAATTTGACTGAATCAGCTGACTTGAACAGAAAGGAATGAGCTTATGATCCGTTATCCGGCACCCATCATAAAAACAATCGGAATCACGGCACCTTCTTCGGGCGTGGAACAGGAGCTTCACCATCTGCTCGAAAGGGCCATCAGCCACCATAAGGAAAAAGGCTATAACTTTAAAGTGGGCGAAACGGCTTGGACACAGCATGATGCTAAATCTGCAGCTGCGGAAATTCGGGCAGCCGAATTGATGGACATGCTGACGGATGAGGGGATTGATGCCGTCATACCCCCGTGGGGCGGTGAATTGCTGATAGAGATACTGGAGTTTTTGGATTTCAGTAAAATGGAGCCGAAGTGGATCATGGGCTATTCCGATGTCAGCATGCTGCTATTGGCGATTACACTGAATACAGGAATTGCTACAGCCCACGGTACGAATATCATCGATTTAAGAGGACCTGAAATCGATGGCACAACAGCCAAATGGATTGATGTGCTTCTGACTGCTGCGGGTGAAGAAATTATCCAGGCCTCATCCGATAAGTATCAAAAGAAGTGGGAGCATGCCAATCCCTCTCCGGAAGTCTTTCATCTGACAGAAAAAACGGTCTGGAAAACGACCGGGGCCGCCCGTCTCAAATTTGAAGGCAGGCTTCTCGGCGGCTGCATCGATGTGATCCATCATCTGGCAGGGACGCCGTTTGGGAGGGTTGCTTCATTCAGGGAACAGCACATCCCGGGTGAACCGGTCGTTTGGTACCTGGAAAACTGTGAAATGTCTGTAGCTGATCTGAAACGCTCGCTGACACAGATGAAGTATGCAGGCTGGTTTGAAAACTGTGCGGGCATCATGTTCGGCAGAAGCCCCGCCAATCATCCGACAGAAACGTATACTGTGGAAAAAATGTACAAAGATTTGGAGCAGGAGCTCGGGATACCGGTCATCTATGACATTGACTGCGGGCACATGCCGCCCCAGATCATCTTTGTCAATGGAGCTTTTGCCCAAGTTGAATTCAATGAAGGAAAAGCGGAAATCACACAAAAATTCATCTGAAAAGGATGTTCAAATGGATGGAGATAAAAATTCTTACACCGCAGGATGCGGAAGCCTATTATATCTTAAGGCTGGAAGCATTGCTCAATAGCCCGGACTCATTTGCGACTTTATATGAAGACGCCCTCGACAGCCCGATCGAGAAGACGCGGGCTAACCTTGCTTCGGACCATGCGGTGACTTTCGGGGCATTCGCAGATGGCAAGTTGATCGGTAATATGACCCTGATCAGGCAATCGATCCCAAAGATGAGGCACAAAGCGACAATCGTAGCCGTCTACGTATCACCGGCCCATCGGAGAAAAGGAATCGCGGATCGGCTGATGGAGGAATTATTGGCTTATGCAGCGCGTTGGGAAGGAATCGAACAGCTGGATCTCATGGTCGCATCTGAAAACCTTCCGGCAAGGAATTTATATCTCAGGTTCGGCTTTGAACACTACGGTACAGAAGTCCGTGCGATGAAGAGCGGAGACCGGTATATCGATGAAGATTTAATGGTGAAATTTCTGAACTAGCGTAGTAATCGAAAAAGCGCAGCGATTTTTCGCTGCGCTTTTTGATATGGCTAAAAGTATTGGCCTGTTTACGTCCTGACCATTCTGCTTTGCATCAATGCAGCCTGTTATGGCATATCAGGAAAAGACGTGATAAAATCCGTTTTTTCATCTGATGATTCCCTCTTCTTCCATAAGAGTAGAATAAACCAAAAAATAAGTGAGAATGAAAAAACAGGCCTTAATCCTGGGCCTGTTTTTTGCCTTGCATGATGTCCATGATGACGAGTCCTGCCGTAATGCCGAGGAAGATATTGATGAACAGCGGTTCAAGAAATTGATCCCGGAATATGAAAGCGACAGTCAACACATAAAAAGCGCCTTGCGCAATTTTGGCGGTCGATGGGATTCTGTCTTTCGGATACCGGAGACGGGCAAGCTGGAATACGATAAATGAAAGAAGGAGCACCAAAAAATGCGGCCAGTACAGATTATCAACTATATTATTGACAACGGCGTAAACGAATAATGGAATCAGATAAAAAAGAATGGAATTCACAAAATCACCTTTCCGGTTACTTTCTCATACTATCCTGCTGCTTGTTATTATACAGCGCATATAAATTGTAAATCGAAAAAATCACTGCAAGTGTCACGATAATGATGGAAATGATCGGATATGCCGACGGACCGCTCTCCATTATTTGGATGATACGGGTGTAAATGATCCAGGGTCCGATGACCAGGATGAAAATATCAAGTGCTGTGCCTAATTTGGTTCTCATGTACTTCCTCCAGTTGTATGGCTTATGCTCTTCTCATCTTATCAGAAAAAGAAGCGGTCCGGTCGTGAAATGGGAAAGTTTCAGGTGATGGTGCCCTTTCATCTATTAGCCCGGAGAGCCGTACCGGCCAAATCATGCGCTGCCCGGTTCTGGGAATCGGGTATCCATTTGATAAAACAATAAGAGAAATTTTTTGAAAGGTTCAGGGCTTCTTCGAGAAGCGGTTTGTAAAGCGGATTTTTGATGAATTCCTTTTCAAAAGCATCGGCCACAACTTTGGAATCCGATTTCACCGATACCATTTCTGAGGTCAATCCAGCAGCAAGTTCAAGCCCTTTGACCAAAGCAGTGAACTCAGCTGTATGATTGTCCATTTCTCCGACAAATTCATTCCATTTGATCAATTGCCCTTCTCCCCGGATAAAAACACCGACAGCACTGACTTTGGGAGATCCCGCGGTTGCGGCATCGACAAACACTTCAAGCATGTCTACACCTTCTTTTCATCAAGTGGGGTAATCCATTTCGCGATATAGCCAAACGGGGTATCCATCACCGAAACGATAAACTTCAGAACATAAGTGGATATGAAAATCTGCAGCCACACGTCGAACGGAAAAACACCGTAAAAAGCGATGCTGGTGAAAATCAGCGTATCGAGCAACTGGCTTATTAACGTCGAACCATTATTGCGTATCCAAAATTGATTGTCTTTCGGGAAGATTTTCCGAAGAGCCGCAAAGATCAGGACATCGATATGCTGGCTGGCGAGATAGGCGATCATGCTGGCAATAGCTATCTGCGGGACGAGACCGAATATGGTTTCGAGTGAGCCATGGGCAAAATCACTGTCATCGGCGATGAATTTCAATCCGAATTGCATGGCGATGACCATGACAAGCAGGGAAGTGAAACCGAGCCATACAGCTTTTTTGGCTTCTTTTTTACCATACTTCTCGTTCAGGATATCTGTAGCAAGAAAGGTCGAAGCATAGAGGCTGTTTCCAAGGGTCGCCGTCAGCCCGATGATTTCGATCGTTTTTGTGACCTGGATATTGGCAAGGATCGTGGACATTGCCACCCAGGCGAACAATCCCGTCTTGCCGAAAACCTTATACATGATGATGAGCATTGCAAAATTGGCCACGGCAAAGCCGAGGCCCCAGAATTCATTGAACAAATTGATTTCCTCCTTAGTTTTGGTAAAGCGGGAGTTCACGAACCGCTTGGATACTAAATATCCTTTGACAGTATAACTATTATTGGAATAAATAACAAACAAGTAGTAAAATGAAAAAACGGCAATTCTATTAAGAGGTGACTGCGTGAATAAAACATCGATTATCAATGAAATAGATGAAATGCTGACTGCGTATTGCGAAGGATGTTTCGTCAAAGCGCAAATTCGCAAAGACAACGGGAAAACGGCCGCACACCGTTTTTGCATCAGCAACTGTACAATTGGGACACAGCTGCAATTTTTGGGCAATGAACTGAATAAGCACGGCAACAAAAAATAAAAAAGCAGGAACGGACAATCCCGTTTCTGCTTTTTTTGTGATTATTTTTAAGTTGAAATTATTCCGAGTCCAGCTGGACTACATTTGCGGCTTGAGGACCACGATTTCCGTCAATAATCTCGAATGAGACGGGTTTGCCTTCCTGCAATGTGCGAAAACCTTCGCCGGTGATACCTGTAAAGTGGACGAACACGTCATCGCCATCATTATACTCGATGAAACCATAACCTTTTTCTGCGTTAAACCATTTGACCGTTCCTTGGTGCATGCACGTTCCCCCTCAGTATTGAGTACTTTCGTGGTACCATTAATATAGTACTAATGGATGGCTTATACTATACACGAAGCCCGTCAAACCGTCAATTTGATGTGGGTGCGGCTTAAACGGGAGACAATTGCCAGGGCATGGAAGGAGAGCTGATATGTCAAAAACTATTATTGAAAAATGCAAAACACAGGTAAAAACGATTTATGATACTTTCGATGCGAGCCATGACTGGCAGCATATTGAACGGATGCTCCACAATGCTGCAGAAATTATGGAAAATGAATCTGCAGACCGGTTTGTAGTGGAGCTTGCGATCCTGCTGCACGATGTCTCCGATCCGAAATACTGTAAAGAAGGTGAAAATCCTGAAGAAGAGATCCTCTCTTCTTTGTCTCTTCCTGAAGATCAGCAGAACCTGATAAAGCGGATCATCCGCCAGGTTTCCTTCAAAGGCGGCAACGGGGAGGCGCCTGCAAGCACCGAAGCGAAGATTGTCCAGGACGCTGACCGGCTGGATGCCATCGGTGCAGTCGGGATTGCCCGGACATTTGCATATGGCGGAGCAAAAGGGCGCAGTCTTTATGACTGGTCAGAAAGACCAAGAGCTGAAATGACGGAAGAGGAATACCGAAACAAGCCGACGAGCAGCGCGACTCATTTTTATGAAAAGTTATTGCTGTTGAAAGACCGCA
Organism: Planococcus beigongshangi; assembly: GCF_016820495.1. GTDB lineage: Bacteria > Bacillota > Bacilli > Bacillales_A > Planococcaceae > Planococcus > Planococcus beigongshangi. The sequence continues at coordinate 74,006 of NZ_JADHDU010000002.1, forward strand.
TGAATACGGAGACAGGGAAGCAAATAGCTGATGAACGCCATCAATTTATGCTATCCTTTTTAGAGCAACTTAAAAAAGAAACGGATGGTAATGCATGAGCCACTTAAATATTACGAAACTGACCAAGACGGTCGGAGCCAAAACTTTATTCAAAGATGTTGAATTTACGTTATATCCTGGAGACCGTGCCGGATTGATCGGAGTCAACGGAACAGGCAAGTCGACATTGATGTCGATCATTGCCGGAGAAATGGATGCGGATTCGATTGCAATGGATCATCCGAAAAAATATGACATCACCTATTTGAAGCAGGAGCCGGAATTCGATGAATCGCTGACTGTGCTCGAGACGGTCTTCTCAGGCGATTCACCGATCCTGCAGCTTAACCGGTCATATGAAGAAGCGCTGAAAAACATGATGACCGATTCCAGTTCAACTGAACTTCAGGATGAACTCATGAAAATCCAGGAAGGCATGGAGCGTGAAAACGCCTGGGATATCAACGCCCTGGCAAAAACCGCGCTGACGAAACTGGGCATCGATATGTACGATCAGCCGATAGGCGAATTATCAGGCGGCCAGCGTAAGCGTGTCGCTTTGGCGAAAGCTCTGATCGAGCCGGCAGACCTGATCCTGCTGGATGAGCCGACCAACCATCTGGACGCCCTGTCCACTGAATGGCTGCAGGAAACTTTGCTGCGCATGAATTCGGCCATGCTATTCGTAACGCATGACCGGTATTTCCTGGACGCGGTATCGACGCATATCTTTGAGATTGCGGATCAGACGATGTATACACATAAAGGGAATTACGGCGATTACCTTGAAAACCGTGCCCTGCGGGAAGAGATGGCTGCCGCTTCACAGCAAAAGCTTGAAAACCGTTTCCGTTCTGAATTGAAATGGATCCGCCGCGGAGCGAAAGCACGGTCGACCAAACAGAAGGCCAGAATCCAGCGCTTCGACGAAATAAAAGAGAATGTGCAGAAAGAAAATGACAACACTTCATTGGAACTGTCTATGCAGAGCCAGCGTCTTGGCAAAAAAATCATCGAAGGTGAAAATCTCGGCATGTCTTTTGGCGACAAACATATTTTCAGCGGATTCGACTTCCTGTTGCAGGGAGGAGACCGCATAGGTATCGTCGGACCGAACGGCGCAGGGAAATCCACTCTGATGAAATTGATTTCGGGGGATTACGAGCCGACAGAAGGCACACTGGAATACGGCAGCACGGTCAAAATCGCCCATTTCACACAGCACCTTCCGGAGATGAATGAAAACCAGCGCATGATTGAATATATCCAGGAGATCTCGAATGATTACGAAGCGGCAAAAGGCGTCCGTCTGTCAGCCACCCAAATGCTGGAGCGCTTCCTGTTTCCTTCGAATGGCCACGGCACACAAATTGGCAAATTATCAGGTGGGGAGCGCAAGCGGCTATACTTGTTGAAGCTGCTGATGGAACAGCCGAATATCCTGTTGCTGGATGAGCCGACAAACGATCTCGATATCCAGACTCTCGGTGTCCTGGAAGACTTCCTCGAGAACTTCCCGGGCGTCGTGCTGACGATTTCGCATGACCGCTTTTTCCTTGACCGCATCGCACATAAGCTATGGACGACCGGTACGGGCAAAATTGTGGAATACCAGGGCCTCTATTCGGAATTCATCAAAGAAAAGCCAGGCGCGTTAACGGAAGACAATAAAATTCCGGTAGAAGCCCTGTCACCGGAAAAGCCGAAAGCGGCGCCGAAAAAGAAGATGACCTATAAAGAACAATTGGAATACGATACGATTCTGGAAGATATCTCTTCTTTGGAATCAAAAATTGAAGAGCGCGAGAAAGAAATGGCGGCAGCAGGTGCGGATTACGATAAACTGCGGACACTGACTGCGGAAATCGATGACCTCACAGCACAATACGACGCCAAACTTGAACGCTGGACTTATCTTCAGGAGCTGGCTGAGGGGTAAAAACGCAAACTGATATAAATTGTCTTACAAAACCTGCGGAATCGATATTTCTGGCAGAAACTTTTAGAGATCATATTAACAGGGGGGATTTTTTGTGAAAATCAAAACGATTGAACCTACACCAAGCCCGAATACGATGAAAGTGATCATCGATCAGGAATTGCCATTTGGGAAAAGCCATAATTATAATACGGGCAATCTGGAAGGGGCGCCCGCTGAAATCCAGGCGATCCTCGCGATCGAAGGGGTCAAGGGTGTGTATCATGTTGCAGATTTCCTTGCAGTGGAACGCATCGCCAAATTCGGCTGGGAAAATATTCTGGCAGACGTACGGAAAGCGCTGGGGGAGAACAGTGAAGGCCCTGGTGCTGAGATTGAATTGGATGAGCATTACGGCGAAGTCTATGTACATGTACAGGAATTCAAAGGCATCCCGCTGCAGGTGAAAGTCTTCGACAACAGTTCGGAACAGCGATTTGGCATGCCTGAGCGGTTTGTGGCGGCAATGAGCATCGTCATGGACCCGACGGAAGAAAATTATCTGCTGCAGCGCAAATGGGCAGATTACGGCGTACGCTACGGTGAAAAAGAAGAAATCGGAAAAAATGTGGTTGAGGAAATCGAAGCTGCTTATCCCCAGGAGCGCCTGGATGCCCTCACACAAACAAAAGATGCGGAGGAACAGGCAGAAGCAGTTCGCGGCCGCAAAGTAACTGTGGCGGAATTTGACGCACCTGACTGGGAAACGAGATTCCAGTTGCTTGATCAGATGATCGAAGCCGACCTGGAAGATCTGCCGCTTCTCGGCAAGGCACTTGATGACGAGAAGATGTCTATCCGCCGGCAGGCTGCGATTTATCTCGGAGATATTGACGATAAAGCAGTTGTTCCCTATGTTGAACACGCGATGCGAGATAAAAGCTGGGCAGTGCGCAGAACTGCTGGCGATACGATCAGTGATTTGGGCTTTGAAGAGTTCGAACCGATCATGATCGAAACATTGAAAGACAAAAACAAGCTTGTCCGCTGGCGTGCGGCGATGTTCCTTTATGAAACGGGAACAGAAGCTGCGCTGCCCGCTTTGAAAGAAGCGGAAAATGATCCGGAATTTGAAGTGAAACTGCAGATCAAAATGGCGATCGCCCGGATTGAGCAGGGTGATGAAGCGGAAGGCTCAGTATGGAAACAGATGACAGAAGCGCGGCAGGCAATGAAAGATCAAAAATAAAAGGTGAAGTTGTTCCAAAGCCAGCGGCAAGCTATGCCGCTGGCTATTTTTTTATTGCCGTAACCCCAGTTTTACTGAAGCAGGATGTTTTCGGGTAAGCATAAAGAGGTATTAGCTTTTGAAACAGCTTTTATCTCTAAGCGAGAATTTCAAGGAGGGATTTCGGATGGAAGGGAATATATTTTCGATTGAAATAATTTACCAGGGGAAGTACGAATCGTGGGATTTCAGAAATGAAGTTGCGCGTGATGAACTCTACGATAAAATTCTGGAGAAATTCAATTCACATGCAATAGCTGATAAGGAAAGCGACGTGGATGATACCCAGATCCTGCAATTATCCGCCACAAGCCTGAAGATCAAGGAAGACGGTGAAGTGGATCAGCAAGTTCCTTATGAATGGTATGATGCAGACCAATTTGAGGAGCTGCTTTCCTATATTAATAATGAATATCCTAAATATTAGAACGGTATGCATGAAATCACCCAAGCTATCCGTTAGAATAGAAGAAGAGACTCCCGGGTTATCCGGGAGAGTATAAACGATAAGGTGGTAAATGTGATGAATGCATACGATGAATATATGAAAGGCATTGTTACACCGATGCGCAAGGAATTGACAGATCACGGGTTCAAGGAATTACTGACTGCAGATGATGTCAATGCACATGTCAGCGAAGCTACCGGAACGACTCTTGCGGTCATTAACTCGGTCTGCGGATGTGCGGCCAGCCTTGCACGCCCCGGCGTTATCGAAGCGCTGGAGAAAGCGGCAGTAAAGCCCGATCATCTGGTGACGGTTTTTGCTGGACAGGATAAGGAAGCGACTGCGCAGATGCGCAGCTATTTTGAAGATGTCCCGCCTTCTTCACCGTCGATCGCAGTATTGAAAGACGGCCAGCTAGCCCATTTCATCCCGCGTGAACAGATTGAAGACCATTCGGTAGAGCACATCCGTGACCAATTGGCGCAGGCTTTGGAGCAGGTTGCAGAATAATGGGGACGGTCGTCACTACTGCATACCGGCCGACTGCAAAGACGATCGCTGATGCGGAGCGGATAGCTGCAGATTTAGGGATTCCTTTCATCAGCCGCAACAAACGGCCGATTGAAGCTTTGCATATGGAGGAACGATCGGATGTAATCGTGGCAATGAATGAGCGGCTTGAGCTTTACCCTTTGGGAAAAGCGGAGCCGTTCTTTTTTCATCCGAATTCAGCAGCGTTCCGTACCAAACGTCCGCTGGCATCAGATCCGCTCATTGAAATCTCAGGTTTACAGCCGGGTGAACGTTTTCTCGACTGCACACTCGGAATGGCTTCCGATGCGCTCACGGTCTCACAGTGGCTTGGAGCTGGCGGGAAAGTAGTGGGCTGTGAAAGCAATCCGATCATCGCCTTCATTATCAAGGAAGGGCTGAAGAGCTACAGCATGATGCCGCATCTGACAGAGGCTATGCAGCGGATCGAAGTGGAAGCCGCTGATGCTGTTGAATACTTGAAGAGTCAGGAAGATGACAGTTTCGATGTCATTTATATGGATCCGATGTTTACAGAGGCGATTGCGGAATCATCGAATTTTTCCCCGGTCCGAAACACTGCCGATATGGGGCAGCTGACAGGGGAATGGGTAGCGGAAGCCAAGAGGGTTGCGCGCAGAGCCGTTGTCTTAAAAGCCCATTTCCGTTCAACGGATTTCGAGGCATTCGGTTTCAAGCGGCGCATCCGGCCGAATACGAAATTCCATTATGGGGTCATCCAGACCGGATGAAATAAAACAGCCTCTCCTGAATGCCAGGAGAGGCTGTTCCATTTTTTGCATTAGTCAGTAAAGCTCAATGACGTCAGATAAACGAGCATAAGCAGCAGGCCTATTCCGATTAAAATTGAAGTATCCATGAAAATTCCTCCTTTTCGAAAAAAACAGCGCATAATTGCTGTATTTATTGTACAATGAATTTCAAGAAGATGAAACCTTTACCAGATTAATTCGTATAATTAAACACAGTTGTTTACAAATTGTTCGAAATTGAAGGGTGAATATGAGATGAAAAATTGGTGGCAGAAATCGCTCGTTGTGACAGTGGCAGTCCTCACACTCGGCATGATCTCTCCAAACCACACGATTTGGGAGAACCTGCTCGAAGATAAGACGGAACTGAAAACACACGCCGAAAAAAGTCAGAATAGTCAAACTGCATATGATTGGCTGGACCCGTCCGAATTCTATTACAGCAATCCTTCCATTCTGGAATCATTCCAGCAGGAAGCTGAAGAGCAGGCGTATATGAAATTCGGTTCACGCATCGGACCGGTCATCGAAGATGAGTTCAAGAACGAGATTCTGCCGAACATCCAGCAGGCGATCGACCTTCATCTTGCGCAAGTGGATGGGGACGATCTCCGCAGACTGGCCATTTCACAGAAACCATCCGGCAGCCATTCCGAAAAAATATTTCACATTTACGACACAGAAACCAATAAGGATAAGATCCGCTTCCATGTAAGGACGGAGAAAAAGCCCCAGGAAGGCTATTATTTCAATTTCCATTACCATCTGGAAGACGATGACTTTCAGCAGCATATCACTCTGGGAGACATCTATTGGTCTAAAAACACACCTCCAAAATGGCTGTCCTGACCGACAGCGTCCAAACTTTTGAATTACCGCGTCAAAACCGTTAGAACTCTTAACGGTTTTTTTGTTATGATTGAACGTATAATGGAGGCGAATGAAATGAAACAATATTTGGATCTTTGCAATCATATCCTTGAAAATGGAGCAAAAAAAGAAGACCGCACAGGAACCGGGACTTTGAGCGTGTTCGGTTACCAGATGCGCTATGACCTTGCAGAAGGATTCCCTTTGATGACGACGAAAAAGACTGCCTTTCGCCTGATCGTTTCAGAATTGCTCTGGTTCTTAAAAGGTGACACCAATGTCCGGGCCTTAATTGCAGAAAATAATCATATCTGGGATGAATGGGCTTTTGGCCAGTGGGTGTCGAGTCCGGAATATGCAGGTCCTGATATGACCGATTTCGGCCGAAGAGCCCAAAAGGATGACGAATTCGCCGTTCTGTATAAAGAGCAGATGACTATCTTTCAGGAGAAAATTTTAGAGGATGATTCATTTGCTGAAAAATACGGCGACCTGGGCCCTGTCTACGGGAAGCAATGGCGCTCCTGGCATACGACAACAGGCGAAACGATCGATCAATTGAAGAATGTCATCGACGCCATCAAGAAAAATCCGGATTCCCGCCGCCATCTGGTGACTGCCTGGAATCCGGAATTCGTAGAGGATATGGCTCTGCCACCGTGCCATACAATGTTCCAATTTTACGTGGCGGACGGCAAACTGTCCTGCCAGCTTTATCAGCGCAGTGCAGACGTCTTTTTGGGAGTGCCCTTCAATATCGCTTCCTATGCATTATTGACCCATCTGATTGCCCGTGAATGCGGACTTCAAGTGGGCGAATTTGTCCACACCACAGGAGATACGCATCTCTATGTGAACCATCTCGACCAGGTGAGGGAGCAGCTGAGCCGAACACCGAAACCGCTGCCGACGATCGCAATAAACGAATCGGTCGAGTCGATTTTTGATCTTACATTGGAAGATATCCGGATTGAAGGGTACGATCCCCATCCGCGGATATCAGCGCCTGTAGCTGTTTAGGAGGAAAAAGAATGATTTCATTGATGGTTGCGCACGACCCGAACCATGTCATCGGACGGGACAATCAATTGCCATGGCATATACCGGAGGATCTTGCTTATTTCAAAAAACACACGGTCGGAAAAGCGATCGTGATGGGGCGGAATACGTTCGAATCGATCGGCCGTCCGCTGCCGAAACGACTGAATATCGTCGTTACGCGCAATAAAGAGCTGGAGATCGACGGAGTGGATATTGTCCATTCCATCGAAGACGGCGTCAAAAGGGCCGAGCAGTTCCATGAAGAAGTGATGATCATCGGCGGTGAGCAGATTTTCAGGAGCATTCTTCCGGAAGCGGACCGCCTGTATATCACGCTGATCCATAAAGAATTCGAAGGTGACACCTTTTTCCCTGAATATGGAGACGAATGGGAATTGACGGCTGAATCAGAGCGGTTCGAATCGGGCGGAGTCCCATACAGTTACCTGATTTTTGATCGCCGGAGCGGAGGAGACGGCAATGTTTAGTTCCATCCGCACATTTTCTTTCCTGTTCGGCTATCTCCCTGTTGCGGCAGTAAAGTTAAAAGGATTCCAAAAGAAGAAACCGCATTTGAGTAGAGACGAATACGACCGGTTGGTTCACACGGAACCGCTGAAATGGGCAGCCGGAATCATGAAGCGTACAAAAAGTGAAGTTTCAGTCACCGGACTTGAACGGCTGCCGGAAGGGCCAGTCCTTTTCGTCAGCAATCATGAAGGCAATTTCGATATTCCGGTCATCCTATCGAGCATCCCGAAACCATTCGGGTTCATATCGAAAAAAGAAGTGAAAAAACTTCCGATCATACCGGTATACATGGAAGATATGAATTGTGTCTTCATCGACAGGACCGACCGCAGAAGTGCGCTGAAGTCAATATCGGATACAGCCGAAAAGCTGAAAGAAGGCCATTCGATCCTGATCTTTCCGGAAGGCACCCGGAGCAAAGGGGCAGGGATCAGCGAATTTAAAGCCGGTTTCATGCGGATTGCCTCGGATGCGGGTGTGCCGATAGTGCCGCTGGCGATAAAAGGGACAGCGGATATCATGGAGAAGAACAACAATAAAATCAGGCCAGCCAATGTAACTTTGGAAGTGCTGGAACCGATTGGACCTGAAATATACAAGGGAATGCCTTCTAAAGAGGCGGTCCGGTTTGTGCAGGACACAGTCGAACAGGCTCTGGACATGCATTCCGATAAATAAGCGGTCTTACCCGGCTGAAGGCGGTAACGCCTCAGCCTTAAAAGTTGCCTTGCCTCCTGTATGTTTTTAGAATAGGAAATAAGGTATATAAGAAAGAAGGAAGTGATGTCATGTCAAGGATTCATATAGTGACGGATTCGACTTCGGATCTGCGTCCTGAAATTTTAAAACAGTATGATGTGCACATGGTGCCGTTAACGATTCAAATTGGCGAGAAAACCTATTTGGACCGAATCGATCTGGAACCGAAATCGTTTCTTGAGCTGATGGAAAAAGCGGATGAACTGCCGAAAAGTTCACAGCCGGCTCCGGGGATTTTCAAAGAGCTATACGATAAACTCGGTGAAAATGGGGACCAGGTCCTGTCGATCCACATGACCGGAGGAATGAGCGGGACAGTGGAATCGGCACGTGCTGCGGCGGAACTGACGGATACGGATGTAACGGTCATCGATTCACGTTATATTTCCTATGCGTTGTCTTTCCAGGTGCTGGAAGCGGCACAGATGGCCAAAGAAGGAAAATCGATGGAAGAAATCGTAGCCAGAGTGGATGAAATCAGACGCAATACAAAATTGTTCGTCGTTGTGGATACGCTCGATAACCTGGTCAAGGGTGGACGCATCGGAAAAGGCCGAGCCCTGGTCGGCTCATTTTTGAAGATCAAGCCGATCGCATCACTGGATGACGGGGAATATACACCTGTCGCTAAAGCGCGCAGCCATAAAAAAGTGGTGGATTACCTGTTTGAGGATTTCATGGAACGCACAAAAGGCAAAACGGTCAAAGGTGTAGGGTTTGCCCATGCCAATGGTTTTGCGATGGCGGAGCCGCTGCGTGACCGAATCATCGAGTCCGGTTTCAGCGATGTCTATTTCGACTATACGACCCCGGTGATCTCGACCCATACAGGGATTGGTGCGTTAGGATTTATGTTCTATACCGATTAATTAGAAACGCGACGGCACCCGTTAAGCTCTGATAAGCATAAGACTGAACAGCAGAGTGGCTGGAGTCTAGACAACTCTATTAATGGAATTAAGGAAATGACATTTAGATTTCGCTTCGGCGCTATGGACAAGCTTCCCACAATAAGCCGAGAAGAACACTCGTCTTATTGCTCCAGCCAGTCCTGAGCCGCGCCTTTGCTTAGATCCACTTCTTGAGATGAAGTGAAGGAGCAAAGACTCCTTAGAGACTCGGCATAGACTTGAGCACCCACTCGGACGAAGGTCCGAGTTCGCTTATGGAAACCACTTCAACACGAGAAGGATTTCTAAGATATGGAGCAAAACAGCGAAGACTCCCAAGGGATCAGCGAAGTGCTGAGATCCACTCGGGCGAAGTGAAACGAGACCGAGTTAGCTCAGCGCAAGCCCCAAGGAAAGCGGAGCTGTTTTGCGGAATATCGAATTCTGTAGAGTAATTAATTCCATTTATATACAAACAGTAAATACTTTTTTAAAATTTAAGTCGAAATTTCCACAGATCACAAAGGAGAGAAAAGAGTGAAACGCATCCTCTATGTAGTTTTATTGGCCACGGTAGTATTAGCGGGATGCAGTTCCTCTTTTATATTCGGCAACGATGAAGCGACACCTCGAGTGCAAACCGTATTTGCCGGATACAATGTGCCGCCGAACTTTATTCCGCAGGCGCTGATCATCACTGCCCTCGGCGACTCTTTGTCCCAAGGGGTTGGCGATGAAGAAAACAGAGGCGGTTATGTCGGCAGGCTGGCAGCTGAAATCAGGCAGTGGCCGGGGGTTTACGGAGCGGCCGTAGAAAATACGGCAAAACGGGGCCGGCGGAGTGATCAGCTTCTGGCAATGTTCCAGAAAGGTGAACTGACCGGTCCGGTTACAGAAGCTGATTATATCGTGATGACCATTGGCGGCAATGATATTATGCGCATTGTGAAACGCGATCTGTTCAATTTGACGATCGAGGCGTTTCAGGAAGAACTGGTTTTTTACGAAAACCGCTACATGAATATCTATTCCACCGTCAGGTCCATGAATCCCCAGGCACCTGTCATTGTCATCGGCGTCTATAATCCGTTTTCTCTGATTACGGACGAAGTGGATGAGTTTGATGAAATCATTGCCGCCTATAATGATGCAATGGAAGATATTGTGGAAGATGATCCGCAAGCCTGCTTCGTTCCGGTGGAGGATTTGTTTACAGGAAATGATAATCTGGTCTACCATACCGATTTCTTCCACCCGAATGCAAAAGGCTATGATCTGATGGCTGAGCGGATTGTAGAACGGATGGAAGAATGCGGCATGGTGTTTTAAACAGAGGGGTGAGAAGCGATGAAATTCTGGCGAGCTGCATTTATTGCGTTGTTGGCGGTCAATCTCCTGGTGGTGATCGGTTTCGTCTTTTATATCACGATTCCGGCAGAAGATCATGTCGGCTATCAGGCTGAAAAAAGAGCCTTTGCGCAGGGCAACACATTGACAGTCAGGACTTCCAAAGCCGATTTTGAAGGGATCGCCAATTCGTATATCCGCGATGCAATGAAAGACCAGCCGATCCCATTGACATTATCGGTGGAAAATGATGTGGCGCTGTCTACGGAATTGCAGGTCTTCTCCATGTCTTTGCCGATCCTGTTGAAATTTGAACCGCATGTCCAGGAAGATGGGAATCTGCTTTTGGAACAGAAATCCGTCAATGTGGGCATGCTTGATATACCTCCGGAATCCGCATTGAAATTATTGCGCGATTCGGTGTCCCTTCCTGAATTCATGGAAGTGAATCCAGCTTCGGAGGAAGTTTTGCTGAGGCTGACTGATATACCATTGGATGACGGAATCAGTGTCAGGGCGGAAGCTTTTAATCTGGAAGAAGATGATATCCGGTTACGGGTAACCTTCACACAATAGAAAGAGGTGCTGGATTTGAAAACGGAAAAAGCGACATTTGCAGGAGGCTGTTTCTGGTGCATGGTTAAACCATTCGACAGTCTGCCGGGCATAGAATCGGTGGTCAGCGGCTATACGGGCGGCGAATTGGAAAATCCGACATACGAGCAGGTCTGCACAAATTTGACCGGTCATAAAGAAGCTGTCGAAATTGTTTTCCAGCCGGACGTTTACCCATATGAAAAATTATTGGAAATTTTTTGGTCTCAAATCGATCCGACAGATGGCGGCGGCCAATTCTTTGACCGCGGTTCATCCTATGCCCCCGCTATTTTCTATCATAATGAAGAGCAGCGTGCGGCAGCTGAATTATCGAAGGAGCAGCTGGAGGCGTCAGGGAAATTCGATAAACCGGTTGTAACGCCGATTCTCGAAGCCAAGCCGTTTTATTTGGCTGAAATCTATCACCAGGACTATTATAAGAAGAATCCTGCACATTATGAGCGATATTCCGTAGGCTCAGGCAGGGCTGCTTTTATCCAAAGAAACTGGGGGGAATCACAATGAGTGAAGATCTTAAACAGAAATTGACTCCAATGCAATATCATGTGACACAGGAAAGCGGCACTGAACCGCCGTTTCAGGGAGAATATGATCAGCATTTTGAAGAAGGCATATACGTCGATATCGTATCAGGCAAACCACTGTTCAGTTCAAAAGATAAATACGACGCACATTGCGGATGGCCGAGCTTTGCAAAACCGATCGAAGCGGAAGAGGTCAAGGAAAGTTTCGATACGAGCCATGGCATGCGACGCACAGAAGTACGTTCTGCTACTGCCGACTCGCATCTGGGGCATCTGTTCCCGGACGGGCCATCCGAACTTGGCGGCCTGCGTTATTGCATCAACTCTGCAGCGCTCCGTTTCGTAGCTAAGGACGATCTTGAAAAAGAGGGCTATCCTGAATACAGACAGCTCTTCGAATAACATCTTCCGTTCCAGCCACAGCAAGTCAGGAAACATTTAAATTCCCCCGGTCAGGCTGTCCGGGGTTTTATTTTGCATTAATTGGGAGGGTCCCCTGAATATGGACAAATCATTTTACCATTTTGCACTGAGCTACAGGGGAAAACTGAATGCCGACGATTTCTCGCGTTTTGCCGATGCGATGTTTTTGGACCATTCATTTCCCAGAAGCGCGAAGGATTTCGAAAAAATCTCCAGGTATCTGGAAGAACGTGCGCATCCCGTCATGAAAGTTTCCGTGTTCGACGAAATGTGGGATGAATATATCCGTCTATAATGCTCTTCATTGCACTGACGGCTAAAAAACAGTATGATAAGTACGACTAAAATAAAGTGAGGTTTTATCATGAGTGTTCATATCAATGCAAAAAAAGGCGAAATCGCCGACACGATCCTTCTTCCAGGAGATCCGCTTCGCGCGAAATACATCGCTGAAACGTTTTTGGAAGATGTAACAATGTACAACGAAGTCCGTAATATGTTCGGCTACACCGGAACTTATAAAGGCAAACGCATTTCTGTTCAAGGTACTGGAATGGGCGTACCATCCATTTCCATCTATACAACAGAATTGATGAACGAATACGACGTTAAGAAATTGATCCGTGTCGGAACTTGCGGTTCGATCCATAAGGATGTAAAAGTCCGTGATGTCATTTTGGCGCAAAGCGCATCTACAGATTCGAATATGAACTCGATCATTTTCGGCAACGTATCCTATGCTCCGACTGCAGATTTCGATTTGCTGTTGAAAGCTTATAACGCTGGACTTGAAAAAGGCTTGAACTTGCGTGTAGGTAACGTTTTCACTGAAGACGTTTTCTATAACGACCATGCAGAACACGAGAAATGGGCACAGTACGGCGTATTGGCATTGGAGATGGAATCTTCGGCTCTTTACACGCTTGCTGCCAAATTTGGAGCTAAGGCATTGTCGATCCTGACTGTCAGCGATCACTTGCTGACTGGAGAAGTGACGACTTCTGAAGAACGCCAAACGACGTTCAACGACATGATCGTTGTTGCGCTTGAAGCTGCAATCCAGGACTAAACGAAAAACATACATGGAAAAGAGACTGTCGATACAGTCTTTTTTTCAAATACAGGAATCTGGCTATACGGATAATGATCAATTGCCGTGATTTATGAAAGTGGTGAACAGAATGGATGAGAAACATCCGGAAGAGGGAAATGAGCAATTGCCGCCAGTGGAAGAATCCAAAGGGCATTATATCCGCCTGAAAACTTTTTCTTTCATTATGCTGGTCGTGCTGCTGATATTGGCAACTGCAGGGCTGACGGTTTTCGCATTGACCTTCGGCGACGAGAAAGCGGTGGAAGTGAATTCACCTGAACGCCGTGAATTCCAGAAATTATACTCTGCTTATGATGAAATACAGACCAAATATTTTGAAGAAGTGGACGGCGAAGAATTGATCAATGGTGCCATCAATGGCATGGTCGATTCACTCGGCGATCCATATTCCGATTACATGAATGAAGAAGAAGCTTCCCAGTTCCTTGAAGGGATTTCTTCAAGCTTTGAGGGAATCGGGGCCGAGGTTCAGGAACGGAACGGCTTTATAACAATCGTTTCGCCGATAAAGAATTCTCCAGCCGAAAAAGCTGGCATTCAGCCGAATGACCAGGTGATCGCTGTCGACGGAGAAAGCATCCAAGGTTTCAGTACGACCGAAGCCGTCATGCTGATCCGTGGGGAAAAGGGAACTGAAGTGACATTGACGATCAAAAGAGGCGACATGCAGGAACCGATGGATGTCACAATCGTCCGTGATGAAATTCCGATCGAAACTGTCTATTCCGAAATGATCGGTGACAATGTCGCACATATTCAGATTACCAGCTTTTCACAGGATACCTTTACAGAACTGAAAGAGGCTATTTCCGAAATGGAAGAAGAAGGCATGCAGGCGATGGTCATCGATGTGCGCCAAAATCCGGGCGGTCTATTGCAATCCGCTCTGGAAATCTCTAACTTGTTCATCGAAGATGGTGAAGAAATGTTCGAAGTCCAGGCTAGAGGCCTTGAGCCTGAAATTTATTTGGCATCTGAAGGCAATAAAGTCAAAATACCGGTTACACTCCTGATCGACGGAGGAAGCGCATCAGCTTCTGAAATTTTGGCCGGGGCAATGAGTGAGTCCGCAGGCATTAAGCTGATCGGGGAAAAGACGTTCGGCAAAGGGACTGTTCAGACTGCCAACGATCTGGCCGATGGTTCCAACCTGAAATTCACAACGGCCAAATGGCTGACGCCTGACGGCAACTGGATCCACGAAGAAGGAATAAAACCTGATATCGAAGTTGCTTATCCGGAATATGCATCACTTCCGTATCTGGATGCCACGCTGGAATTACAGGACGGGACGATTTCGGAGCAGGTGCGGACAGCTGAAAAAATGCTTGAAGCTCTTGGTTATGAAGTCGGTGAGGTAGACGGCGTATTTGACGAAGCCATGGTGACTGCTGTTGAAAGTTTCCAGGAAAGCAAAGAGCTGGAAGTGACTGGCATACTGACAGGCGACAGCATCTATGTACTGATGGATGAATTGCGTGCGAAAATCCAGGCGGATGATCCGATGCTTCTGGAAGCCAAGAAATTGGTGATGGAAGAAGCGGGCATCGAAGCCGCTCCTCCGGAAACGGATGAAGAGGCTGAAGAAACCGAAGAGGATTCTGCTGAATAAGATGGAAAGGTCCGCCGTGTGCGGGCCTTTTCTTTTGGTTTGTAGCAAGAACTAGAGGAATCGATATTCCTCAAAAAAGCTTCGGTTTCCTGGGGGCTTGCACTGAGCTAACTCGTGCTTATTGCACTTCGCTTGGTGGATCTCAGCACTTTGCTTGCTCCCCTGGGATTCTTGTTGTTTTGCTCCACCTCTCTGATTGCTTTCTATAAGGGACATGATGAACTAATTCTGTTTATTGTGAAAGCCTGCAAATAAATATTATTCTGAACCAAAATGTAGCGGAAGACAGCGAAGGGCAAAGATATGCTCCTGCATCGCTGCGCTGCATCGCTGCGCTGCGTCGTCGCAAAGACTTGCCCTCGTAGGCTTCGGCCAAAGTCTTTCCTGCAGGATGTAGAGCTAGTCCTGAGACCCCACAGTGAAGGTTTGACCGAACAGCATTCGGTCGAACCTTTGCGACGAAACGTGCAACGCTGCAGGAGCACTGGTTTTCGCAGCGAGCGAGGAGGCTCAGGCAGCTCCCTGCAGAAAGCGTCTGTCTGGAGCGGAATGATTAAAAAATAGGTGTGTTTTTCGACTGCCTTTTCTTTTGCTGTTTTATGATAGAATTTAAAGAGATGAAGGAGGGTAACTATGATCGATGTATATTTATTCAGCGGGTTTCTTGGAAGCGGCAAGACGACGCTTTTGAAAAGTATGCTGCTGCAGATAAAAGATGCAGGCTTGAAGCCGGCTGTATTCATGAATGAGCTGGGCGAGCTTGCTGTCGACTCCGACGAAGTGGAGGACGGCGTACCGCTCAAGGAATTGCTGGACGGCTGTATTTGCTGTACGGGTTCCGAAAAATCGGAAGCGCAGATCCAGACGCTCCTGGCGGAAGAGACTTTTGATGTTCTGCTGATTGAAACGACAGGCGCCGCCCATCCGGTCGAAGCATTGGATGCGATTTTCTCGCCTTTATTTGCGGAACAGCTGAATTTCAAAGGGATTGTCACGGTGGCCGACAGCAAACGCTGGCTTGACCGTGACCGTATGTCGCCGCAGATCCGTTCTTTATTCCTTGAACAGATCCGCCACGCTGACCTGATCCTGGCGAACAAAATGGACTTGTTGAGTGAAAAAGAGCAGGGGGATGCGGTGTTCGGACTGCAGGCTTTGAATTCGGAAGCGCGGATCGTCCAGACGTCCAATGCGAAGATCCCTTATAAATTACTGGAGGATCTATCGGCATCATCCAAAGGTGCTGTAGAGAGTGCAGATATAGGGAAATTGAACTTGAATACGAAAGTGCTGCGCTTTGATGCACCCGTCAACCGCGAGAAATTTGAAGACTGGCTGAGGGCGCTGCCGGAAACGGTGTACCGCATCAAAGGCTATGTGCCGTTGGATGGGGATAAATATCCGCATGCTTTTCAATATGCCTACGGAATGGCACAGTGGCTGCCGGAATATATGAAGATGCAGCCCCAGATCGTGGTGATCGGAGAAGGGATCGACGGAGTTGAGCTGCCGTGAAGATGAAGACGGTCGAAGCGTTCAAAAAGTTATGGCCTGAGCGGCTGGCAGCGTTGTCTGTTGAGTCGGAAGAAGACATGCGGAAAATGATCGTGGTCGAATTGAATGATGAACTGACGCATCCGCGTGTCCGAAAAACAAAGCAGCAGAAATTGGAGCTTGCTGTGAAGAGAATCGAAGAGTCGGAGCTCGATGACCAGGAGAAAGAGGATCTCATCAGCTTCTATAGAAAAGTTGCCGCTCAGATCGACTGAACGGCAACTTGGCCGCCCGGATTTTTAGGGGCGGTTTTTCTATTGGATTTCTTTAAACTGAGTATTGGGATTTTATTGTATTGAAGGGATAAAATGTAATGATAATTAATGGCGATCACAAATCCTGTTATAGCGATCATAAAAGTACTTATGCCGATCATAAACAGGCGAATGCCGATCACAAAAGGCGAATGCCGATCATAAAATTGAAAGCTGCCATAAAACTCCCTGCAAAAAGGAATAATTTGGTTTAATTTTCGTGAAAAACTTTCAAATCTCGCTGAAATTCCTTCAAAATAAAAATATGCGCCAATCAAGGCGCATATCTCAGTTATTTCACAGTGTCAGAGCCGAGTTTCTTCTGAATCGACAGCAAGCGGATCGATAAAGTTACGGCACCGGCAGTCAAGCCGGCAATAAGTCCGATCCAGTAGCCGAATGCTCCGTAATCAGTAAACCGTGCGAGCAGGTATCCGACAGGCAGGCCGATCACCCAATAGGAGATCAGCGCCATGATGAACGTGATGTTGACGTCCTTGTATCCACGTAATGCCCCTTGCACTGGGGCCTGGATGGCATCGGATAATTGGAACAGTGCCGCAAAAACAAGGAATTGGACAGCCAGATTAATAACTGCCGGATCCGATGAATACAATTCAGCAATCGGTTCGCGTAGAAAGAACAGGATGCTGGCCGAAGCGAAACTGATGACGATGGCGGTACCGACGCTGAGCCAGCTGTATAATTTTGCATCTTTGAAACGGCCTGCTCCAACTTCATAACCCACAAGGATCGTCGCGCCCATCGATATGCTGAGCGGCAGCATATAGAGAAGAGAAGTGAAATTCAAAGCGATCTGATGTGCGGCGATCGTTACAGTGCCATAGACGGCCAGCATGAACGTGACGGCCGAGAAGATACTCGTTTCAGCAAAGATGGAAATACCGATCGGGACACCGATACGGCTGATTTCCTTCCAGCGGGTCAAGGAAATCTTTTCCCAATTCCTGAAAATCCCATAACCTGAAAAAGGATTTTGGGTATGGATGATGATGGCGGCGATCAATAGGATCAGCCAGTAGGTGATGGCTGATGCCATTCCTGCTCCGGCACCTCCCAGTTCAGGAAATCCGAATTTCCCGAAAATCAGCAGGTAGTTGAAAAAGACGTTGATAGGAGCGGACAATAATGTGATCACCATCGTGACGCGCGTTGCACCGAGTGCATCGATATATGAGCGCAGCGCATTGTAGACGAATAACGGGATGAGTCCGATGCTCATGGCAAATATATAGCGGCCGGCAACGTCTGCGACAACCGGCTCAAGATCCATGAATCCGAGCAGTGAGTCGATGAAGAAATAAAAGAACAGGAATACGATCAGCGCCAGCAGGATGGCGAGATAAATCCCTTGCTGAACGGCTTCCTTGACGCTTTCTTTTTTCTTGGCGCCCATCAATTGTGCTACAATTGGAGTGATGGACATCAATATTCCCGCAAGACCGATATAGACGGGAACCCAGAATGATGAGCCGATCGATACGCCGGCGAGATCATCTGTGCCGTAGCGGGCGGTCATGTAAATGTCGAAGAACGTCACTAAATACATCGCGATTTGTGTGACCAGTATCGGTGCTACAATTTTAATCAGCAATTTTATCTTTTCTCTGTTTGAATGTGTCTCGTGCATGTTCAACCTCCTGAAATACGATAACCATAAACTAGATAAAAACTAGTATAGCATAGAAGCTTACACTTAAATCTTTCTTGACTGGAAGAAATATTACATATTCTCATGTGAAAGTAGGATAGGAAATGACTAGTAAAACCATTATATTGACAGGCGGCGGAACGGCTGGCCATGTCTCTCTTAATCAGGCGATAATTCCTGAAATCATGGCAATGGATTATGACGTTGAATATATCGGGTCGAAAGACGGTATAGAAAAAGAACTGATTGGGGAATCTTTTCCGCAGATAAAATATCATACGATCGCCAGCGGCAAGTTAAGAAGATATTTCTCTGTAAAGAATTTCACTGATCCGTTCCGGGTTGCAGGCGGTCTGATCCAGGCGGTGAATATCATCCGCAAAACGAAACCGGCTGCGATATTCTCTAAAGGCGGTTTTGTATCGGTGCCGGTTGCCATGGCAGGGAAAATGATGAACATCCCAGTGATCATTCACGAGTCGGATGTAACGCCCGGTCTTGCGAATAAAATTGCCATGCCTTTTGCAGATCATATATTCACCGTATTCAATGAAACCTTGCAATACGTGCCGAAGGAAAAGTCAACATGCACGGGGGCAGTCATACGCAGTGAACTGATGGATGGTTCGGCAGCAGCCGGACGTGAAATCTGCCGATTCGAAAATAGCCTGCCAGTGCTGTTGATCATGGGGGGCAGCCAGGGATCGGAAGTGGTCAACACGGCCATCCGTTCGAACTTGCAGGAGCTGATCCAGTCTTTCAATATCATTCACCTTTGCGGCAAGGGGAATCTTGATGAGACCCTCCAGGGAATCAATCAATATCGGCAATTTGAATATGTGACGCATGAATTGCCGCATCTTTTGCATCTGACAGATTTTGTGGTTTCGCGCGCAGGTTCGAATTCGATCTTTGAATTCCTGGCGCTGAAAAAGCCGATGCTGCTGATTCCGCTGTCACGGCAGAAGAGCAGAGGCGATCAGATTTTGAATGCCGAGCTTTTCCAAAAGAACGGCTTTGCACTCGTTCTTGAAGAGGAAGAAGCAAATCCTGAACGCTTTTTACAGGCTTTGAGTCAAGTGAAAGCTGACGAAGAGATGTTGATTGAAAATATGAATCAGGCAGAGTCACCGAAAACAGCACACGAAATGGCGAAGCTTGTTTTAGCCCATACAAAGAAAGAGAAATGATGGAGTGATGGATATGAAGGTGGTTCTGGAAAAAGTTCACGGGTCGATGAATACATTTTATATGCTGGATGGCCAGGAACGTGACGATTATGCGGATTTGGCGCTCCAGCTCTGCAGCAAGGACAGCGGGGTGGACGGTCTCCTCGTCATTTTACCGTCTGCTGTTGCACATGCAAAAATGCGTGTCTTTAACCGTGATGGATCAGAAGCTTCGATGTGCGGAAACGGACTCCGGTGTGTAGCGCGTTATGTTTGTGAAAAAGAGGGAATACAGGAAGCGATCATCGAAACGATGAAAGCCGATTTGAAAGTCAGAAGAGAAGAGCCGCTCATGGACGGCATTGAGACATATTCGGTGGAAATATCACCGGTTTCATTTCAACTGGAAGACCTGCCGATGGAATACGATGGACGCAGCCAGCTGATCCTTGACGCCATCCCGGAAATTTCGGGCGACATCAAATTTACAGCGGTGGCCGTGCCGAACCCGCATCTGATCGGCATCGTGCCGGAACACATCCAAAAAGATGTGACCCATCAGAAACGGTGGGCTGAAAAGTTCAATGGAGCGAATGACTATTTTTCTGATGGGGTGAATGTCAGTTATGTGACGGCATTGGAACAGGGCATTTTCGTGCGGACTTTTGAACGGGGAGTGGGATTCACAAATGCATGCGGGACGGCGATGACTGCTTCTGCGCTCGTCAGCTGCCTCTCGGGACTAGTTCCTTTCGGTGAGGTGCAGGTCTATAATCCGGGCGGCATGGTGAAGTGCACCGTCGAAAAAGTTGGAGATACTTTCACTCTTCTGCTGAAAGGGAACGCCACTCGCATCTCGATCCATGAATTCAGCTGGATCTCGGGGAGCGGCGGCAGCAGTTTCCTAGCGGATGAGCCGGTGGATGAACAAAGCAATTATAAGAACTTCATCAGACAGATTTCTGATGTGGTTGAACAATTCGCAAGAGAGTAAAACTCAGTGATAACGCTGAATAACCATTCATTTCGCCGATTCAACTGCTGAAAACATCCATTAATTTCTAATTTTCTGCATGATTTCTGGATGAAAGCGCTTAACATTTTGATATGTGATTAATTTCGCTAAAAAGCATTGTTTTTTCTAACGGAAGTAGTAAGATTGATATGGAAAATTGTTCTTCAATGGGTTGGACGCCTTCTGCTTTGTGTATAGCGGTTTGCGTGATAAAATAGGGAAGACTTATGTGTTTACAGGACTGCCTTAGAGGCAAAATAGTTGGAGGTTTTTTTATGTCTAGCAATTATTCAGATTCAAAATCCCCATGGAGTTCCATTACAGGTGCTAACTTAGGTTATGTTATGGAAATGTACGACATTTATCAGGAGTCTCCGGAACTGCTTGATCCGGAATTTGCAGAGCTGTTCAAACAATATGGACCTCCTGCCGATCCTGCTGCTGAAACGAAGCCCGCAGCAACCGCAGAAGTGAAAAGCGATAAATTCGGTAAAGTGCTTGGCGCCATCCAATTGGCTGAAGCCATCCGTGCCCACGGCCATCTTGCTTCCGATATTTATCCGCTGAAAGACCAGCCGCGTGAAACACAGCGACTGGAGCTGTCGACTTACGGATTGACCGAGCAGGACTTGAAAGAAGTGCCAGTTTCATTGTTATTGGAAAACGCACCGGCTGACGTGAAAGATGGCCTGGCTGCGATTGAATACCTGAAATCACTTTACACGGACAAAGTCGCTTTCGAATTCTCGCATATCGTTCAGCCGCAGGAACGCAGCTGGCTGCAATCGAAAATCGAAGCTGGTGATGTGAAACCTTCCCTTGACGCTGACAAGAAAAAACAGGTACTGGAATTGCTGACACGCGTAGAAGGTTTTGAGAAATTCGTTCACCGCACATTTGTCGGACAAAAACGCTTTTCTATAGAAGGTGTCGATACGCTAGTCGTGTTAATGGATGAACTTGTCCGTTTATCCGAAACAGCCGGCACTGAAAATATCATGATCGGGATGGCGCATCGCGGTCGTTTAAATGTGCTTACACATATTTTGAACAAACCGTATGAGATGATGTTTGCCGGATTTGCACATGTATCGGATGAAACATTCCTGCCGGAAGATGGATCTCTGGAAATTACCAAAGGCTGGTACGGCGATGTTAAATATCATATGGGTGCTTCTTATAAATCACCGAATGGCACCAATGTCAAATTGGCGTATAACCCGTCCCACCTTGAAATTGTCGGGCCTGTAATCGCAGGTCAAACACGTGCTGCACAGGAAATGACTCAACAGAGCGGACTTGCGCCGATCGATGTCAATAAAGCATTTGCGATCACCATCCACGGGGATGCTGCATTCCCTGGACAGGGTGTAGTCACGGAGACATTGAACTTCAGCCGGATCCGCGGTTACCAGACGGGTGGTTCGATCCACATCATCGCCAATAACCTGATCGGCTTTACGACGGAACAATATGATTCAAGATCGACCCATTATTCTTCGGATCCTGCAAAAGGCTACGAAGTGCCAGTCATCCATGTGAATGCTGATGAACCGGAAGAAGTTATTGCAGTAGCAAGGCTTGCGTTCGAATACCGCCAGAAATTCGGCAAGGATATTCTGATCGACCTGATCGGCTATCGCCGTTATGGCCATAACGAAATGGATGAGCCGCTTGTGACGAATCCGAAAATGTATCATGGCATCCATGAGCATGGCACTGTCCGTGAACTATACGGACAGAAACTGGCTGCTGAAAAAACACTTTCTGAAGAAGATGTGAAAAAACTCGACAGTGATATTCTGGCAGAGATGCAAAAAGCATATGATCGGGTAAGAGAAAACAAATCCGATGAAAAACATGAAATCGTCATACCTGAAGCGATCATGAAGGGATACCCTGAAGTTCCGACGGGCGTCGATAAAGACGTTTTGACGAAAATGAACGAAGAGCTGCTGTCATGGCCAAGCGACTTCACAGCATTCGGCAAGCTTGCACGGATTCTGAAACGCCGTGAGGACCCGTTCAATGGCAAGGGTAAAATTGACTGGGCGCACGCTGAAACCCTGGCATTCGGTTCTATCCTGCATGACGGCAATCCGATCCGCCTGTCAGGACAGGATGCACAGCGGGGAACATTTGCACACCGCCACCTGGTGCTGCATGATGAGAAAAACGGCAACCAGCTGATCCCGCTTCACCATATCTCAGATGCCAAAGCATCATTCGTGGTTTATAACAGCCCGTTAAGCGAAGCTTCCATCGTCGGATATGAATATGGTTATAATGTCGAGAACGATAAAGCGCTTGTGATCTGGGAAGCACAGTACGGCGACTTCGCCAACATGGCGCAAATGATGTTCGACCAGTTCATCTCTGCTGCCCGCGCTAAATGGGGCCAGAAATCAGGATTGGTTATGCTCCTTCCTCATGCCTATGAAGGACAAGGTCCGGAGCATTCGAGTGCACGCCTTGAACGCTATCTTCAGAATGCCGGAGAAAATAACTGGACAGTGGCGAACCTTTCAAGTGCGGCAAACTACTTCCATATTCTTCGCAGACAAGCGAAAATGCTTGGCGACGAAGCAATCCGTCCGTTGATCATCGTTACACCTAAATCATTATTGCGTCATCCACTCGTTGGGGCGGATGTAAACGATTTGACGGAAGGCCATTTCCAGACGATTATTGAACAGCCGGGCATGGGACAGGAAACGGATAAAGTGGAACGTCTATTATTCGCCAGCGGTAAAATGGCCATCGATCTGGCAGAACGGGTGAAAGACGGTTCAGAATATACGGATATGCACATTGTCCGTGTTGAACAGCTTTATCCATTCCCGGCAGAGAAAATCCAGGCGGTCATCAAGCGTTATCCGAACCTCAAAGAACTTGCATGGGTTCAGGAAGAACCGAAAAATATGGGATCATGGTCATTTGCAGAACCACAATTACGTGACATTGCAGATGGCATTGATATAAATTATTACGGCCGTATTGTCCGTTCAAGTCCTGCTGAAGGCGACGGGGAATCACATAAAGTGGAACAGGCACGAATCATTGATTCAGCATTGAATAAGCTGAACTGATACCTATAATCTCGGCTTATTGGGGGAGCTAAGGTTCGCTGTGAATTTGCGGCGCCTCCTTTGCGGGGAGCAGTGCGCAGGAGCATGATCTTCGCATCGTCCATAGCGCCGAAGCGGTAATTAGTTGGTTCAACTTATGCAGCTAAATCTTGAGCATAATCTAAGGAGGAATTTTTTGTGGCAGAAATCAAAGTACCTGAATTAGCAGAATCGATTACTGAAGGAACGATTGCACAATGGCTGAAACAGCCGGGCGATACGGTGGAAAAAGGTGAATTCATCGTTGAACTTGAAACAGACAAAGTAAACGTTGAAGTCATCTCGGAAGAAGCCGGAGTCATACAGGAACTTATGGCTGCTGAAGGCGACACAGTAGAAGTCGGTCAAGTGATCGCAATCGTCGGCGAAGGTTCTGGCGAAGGAACCGGGGCAACTGCAGAGCCGAAAGAAGAAAAAGCGGCTGCTGAAGAGCCTGCTAAATCTGAAGCTCCTGCAACACAGGAAGCGAATGTCGAAGCACCTGCAAAAGAAGAGCAATCTTCTTCTGACCGCACTATCGCTAGCCCGGCTGCACGTAAACTGGCTCGTGAAAAAGGCATCGACCTTGCTGCTATTTCACCGGTTGATCCTATGGGCCGTGTCCGCGTGCAGGATGTGGAAGCACACGCTTCAAAACCGGCACAAAGCGCTCCAGCTAAATCGGAAGCGCCAAAAGCTGCAGCGTCAGCTCCATCTTCTGATGAAGAAAATGGACGCGTTGTACGTGAGAAAATGTCCAGACGCCGTCAGACGATCGCTAAACGTTTGCTTGAAGTCAAGCAGTCCACAGCGATGCTGACAACGTTCAACGAAATCGACATGACGAACGTTATGGCTCTTCGCAGCCGTAAAAAAGATGATTTCCTTAAAAACAATGATGTGAAATTAGGCTTTATGTCATTCTTCACAAAAGCAGTAACGGCTGCATTGAAAAAATATCCTTACGTGAATGCTGAACTTGATGGCAATGATGTATTGCTGAAACAATTCTATGATGTCGGGATTGCCGTTTCAACAGAAGAAGGACTTGTTGTGCCGATCGTCCGCGATACGGACAAGAAGAACTTCGCGGAAATCGAAGCGGCTATCGGCGAGCTTGCAACAAAAGCGCGTGATAAGAAACTTTCGATAGCTGACATGACAGGCGGTTCGTTCACGATCACGAACGGCGGTGTCTTCGGTTCATTGATGTCTACACCGATCCTTAACGGTACGCAAGTCGGAATTCTTGGAATGCACACAATCCAAAAACGTCCGATCGCTGTCGGCGACAATATCGAAATCCGTCCGATGATGTATGTGGCACTTTCATATGACCACCGTGTAATCGACGGAAGCGATTCTGTCGGCTTCCTGAAAATGGTCAAAGACCTGATTGAAAACCCTGAAGATCTATTGCTTCAAGGTTAATGAAACAGTAAATCCGTCTGTCGGCTCTGTGCCGGCAGGCGGATTTTTTATTTCCTGCGTTTCGGGAGTTTCGGATTGCAGTCCATTCTCTTTTTTGTCATGATAGGAAGAGAAGGGCCAGAAGGCGGTTGAATGGGATGGATTTATCATTTTTTATGGATTTAGTGAAAGAGTACGGCTATATCAGCATGTTCATCTTCAACTGGCTGCTCCTGTTCGGCATGCCGATTCCCAATGAAGTGGCGGCTGCGTTTTCAGGCGTATTGACAGAAATCAGTTATTTCAAACCGATTTTAGCTTTTATATCCGCTTATCTGGGATTGATCACGAGTAATACGTTCGCCTATTTCATCGGACGGTTTTTTGGACAGAAATTGCTCGATCGGCTCAGCAGGACAAAATTGAAAAAGCCGATTGCGAACTTTTCCAATTTTCTGGAAAAGCATGGAGAGATCGCAATATCCTTCAGTTTTTTCCTGCCTGGTATCCGCTGGGCGATGCCGTATGTCGTCGGAGCCAATAAATATCCGTTTGCCCGATACGTGGTCTATGCCTATACGGCAGGTTTTGTCTGGATGCTGGTCTATTTTAATCTGGGCCGGACATTTCCTTACGCCTATAAATCGATTCTTGAACATTTGCAGGGCTTTCTGATTCTCTTATCGGTGCTCATCATTGCCGTACTGCTTGGACGATATTTTTATATGGCGCGAAAAATTTCAAAATGAGCGCCTGACAGAAGGATAGGTTTGAAATTAAAGCGGGATTTCCCTATACTGAAATACATAGACATTTAGAAAAGGATGAGGACTGTGATTCATAACGAATGGCTGACTAAAGAGACGATCCGCACGGTTACCTGCACACACACCGATGCAGCAAAGTTTTTGGTGTCGAATGTACTGACCCCGGGCAAAACGTATGAAGTGAAAAATGAAACCGAAGAGTTTATCTTTGTAGTGGACAACACAGGTAAAATCGGCGGATTCTATAAAACTTATTTTGAATGATCTAAAAGCCGATGCATGCTCATCGGCTTTTTTGATGGAAAGAGGGATGAACATGGATTTTATTGAAAGAGAAATTGAAACGCGTCTGAAAAGAGACCATGCGGGATATGAAAAGCTGATCGGCACCGGCGGCTATATTTCCCCGGATGAACATTTATGGCACGATGTCATGGCCGCTGTGGTGCTCAGAAAACCGGTTCTTTTAAAAGGCCCGACCGGAGCAGGGAAGACCCGGATGGCAGAATCGATTTCAGCGGCTTTCGGTCAACCGATGCAAAGCATCAACAGTTCGGTGGACCTGGACGCTGAAGCGTTGCTGGGGTTTAAGACACTGGTTCAACGGGACGGCCAGAGCCGGATCGAATTTGTAGAGGGACCGGTCGTTACGGCGATGAAAAAAGGGCATCTCCTGTATATCGATGAAATCAATATGGCGAAGGCCGAAACTTTGCCGATTCTGCATTCGGCACTCGATCACCGGCGGATGATGACAAATCCATTCACCGGTGAAGTGATTGAAGCCCATCCGGATTTCGGTGTCATTGCGGCGATCAACGAAGGTTATATTGGAACGGCTCCCATGAACGAAGCGCTGAAAAATCGCTTTGTCGCTTATCCGATTCCTTATTTGACCGGCGATCAGCTGGCTGGATTATGGGACAGGGAGTTTCCCGATACGCTCCCTGCCTTGAAAGAATTCATGCTGAACCTGGCGGAAGATTTGATGAAACAAGTGGAAAACGGTTTGTTGTCAGAAGAAGCGGCTTCCATCCGGAGTCTGTTGGATGCGACAGCTCTGGCGGCACATATGGATCCCCTGCGGGCCGTCGATTATGCAATCGCGCAGAAATTGGAAGACGAAAGTGAACGCGACCTGTTCATGGACCTGGCGACTACCTGGAAAAAGTAGGTGAAGATGTATGGCTTCTGTAAACCGCTTTATACAATTCAATAATGAAACGATTGATACCAAGATGCTTTACGGGATGGAACGGCTGGCAGGGGCACTAGCGGATGCGCCTTACCTGAAAGTGACGACCCGGAAATTGATCGAGCTGCGTCCGGCAGAATCGGCAATTTCGGTCAGCGTTTTTTGGCGCCATCGTGAGAAGAAATTGGAACGGCTTGGATACTTATCGGATATCTATCTGCTCAGCGCCGGCTTCTGGAGAAATTTCAGCTTGCCGGCGTGGAAAAGGTTCACTGCCGTACAATCCCCGCTTTCTTCATTGCTTGAACAATTGCTGCTTTGTGCAGAGGAATTCCGGATGTCCGAAATGATTGTGAAAGAGCGACCTGGGACGGCGGCGGCTTTTTCTGCACGGGAACGGGTCTATACGGAATATCACCGGGATCAATACGATCAGAATATGAAAAAAGGGTTCTTAGCCGATGCTTTTTTGAATTCGGCTTATTTAAGCCTGCGCGGTATTGAAAAATGGGCTGACAATGACTGGGAAGCATTGCTTCAACTATGGAAGAACTTATTTGACGCCCAGTCGACTGCGGATTCGGCAGCTGTCGTGGAACGCATGTCCGGGCGGCTTGAATACCTGTTGAATGAGGATATGATACATACATATTATACATTCGGCGAAGCAGCCGAGAAGATGCCTCCATTTCATTATCATGAAGGCATTGAAGCGGATAAAGCGGAGCAGCCTGAAGAAATCGAGACCATCGAGGAATGGTTCCAGACCTGGCACCGGGAAAATGACAGGACGGATACGCCGGCAATGGAATTCGAATTGGAGCGCGGCGACTCCCAATTGGCTACAGGCGGCAGGGAAGAAGCGGGTGCGGACGAAGTGCAGCAGACCGGCAGAGGTGATTCGGACGGTGAGCATATAGAAGACAATGAAGCGGAAGACCGGGATATGGACAGCGGTCCGAAGCGGGCAGCGGGCAAATTTGGCCGTGCCAACGAACAGGTTGTGTTTTATGAGCAGCGCCTCGCAGCAAGCGGCGATCACAGCCGGCGGATTGCGGATTGGCGACGGAAACAGTCGCCGTTTGTCCGGGCATTATTAAAGGAATTGAAAAAACGCATCACCCAGCGCCATCAGGATTACCGGACAAACCTCAACGCTGGCCGTCTGTCGAAAAATCTGCTGCCGCTTGCGCTGGAAGAACGTCCGAAGCCTTTTTACCGGAAATCTGCACCTTCCAAAGAGCTGGATGCGGTCTTTTGTTTATTGATCGATGGATCCGCATCGATGGTCGATAAACTGGATGAAACGAAACAGGCAGTCTTACTTTTCCACGATGTGCTCCGGGCTCTTGGAATCCCGCATGAAATCGTACTGTATTACGAGGATGCCTATGAAGCAAGTGACAGGGTGCAGCCGAATTATTTCGAGTGGATGCATAAATTCGAAGACGGCAGGCGTGACCATGCCCAGGAAATCGCCTCATTCGAAGCGCACGAAGATAATAGGGATGGCTTCGCTATCCGCTGGATGACGGAGCGGGTAAAGCGGCGCAATGAAAAGCATCGCTTCCTGCTCGTATTTTCCGACGGCGAACCGTCAGCCTATAATTACGCAGAAAATGGAGTCGTCGATACGGCGAACGCTGTGGCTGAAGCGAAAAAAGAAGGCGTCGAACTGCTGCACCTGTTTCTCAGCAGTGAAGCGATCACAGAAGAACAAGCCGCTTTTTACCGGATGATGTACGGCAATAAATCCGTCAGTGCCGACTCGCTGGAGCAATTCGTCGACCAGACGCTGCGGCTGCTGAAACGGACGCTGCATCTGGTGATTCTATCTGGTTGATTTTCAGAATGTAATATGAAAACCGATATTGCGCAAAACAGCTTCGCTTTCCTGGGGGCGTGCGCTGAGCTAACTCGTGCTCGTTTCACTTCGCCCGAGTGGATCTCAGCACTTCGCTCGAAAGGGAGTCGGCAAGCCAACTCGCTTTCTGATCCCCTGGGAGTCTTCGCTGTTTTGCTCCATATCTATGTTTGCCTTCTATAAAAGAAATATCATTCAGACTGCCATCATTTAGAAGCAGGCACTTCAATTCTAGGCATAATTAGAATGAAGCGACAGGCGGTGACTCCTGCGGGATCAAGAGCGAGACTGAGACCCCGCAAGAGCGTCAGCAATGAGGAGGCTCAAGCCGCTCCCCGCGGAAAGCATCCGCCTGGAGCGAAATGGTGGAAGAGGGCAAAAACTTTTCAATAACAAAAAGAATCCCGCCAAGCATATGCTTGGCGGGATTTCCTTTTAGACTTCTCTGGATTTTTCACCTTCATGGATGGCAAGGAGGCGCTGTTTGAGTTCATTTTCCATTTTACCGATTTCAACTTCAGCTGCACGGCGGTTCCGGCGCCCTTCCGTCTGGATCTGCAGCGTTTCCTCAATGGTCGTAAGCAAGTTTTCCTGCGTTTTCTTCAGGGTTTCAATCTCGATGATGCCGCGTTCATTTTCCTTCGCGGTTTCGATTGAATTCATCTTCAGCATTTCAGAGTTTTTAAGCAGCAGGTCATTCGTCGTGGAAGTCACTTGCTTTTGCGCTTCGACAGCTTTCATTTGTTTATTGAGTGTCAAAGCAATGGCAATCTGATTTTTCCAAAGTGGAATCGATGTCATGATGGATGACTGGATCTTTTCAGCCAGAGTCTGGTTGGTCTGTTGGATCATCCGGATCTGCGGTGCACTTTGAATGGTGATCTGGCGTGATAATTGCAGATCATAAAGGCGCTTTTCCAGACGGTCCACAAATTGCACCATATCGTTGACTTCCTGGTAGGCCATCTGGTCATCCGATGCTTCCGCTTTTTTGCGGAGGGCAGGGATGGTCTCATTCAGGATTTCATCACGCTTCAATTCGGCAGCGGCGATATAGACATTAAGTGCCTGGAAATACATTTTGTTCTGGTCATATAATTCTTCAAGCATCTGTACGTCTTCCAGCAGACCGCGCTTCGAATGATCCAGCTGGATTGAGATGCGGTCGACTTGCGTGCTCAGTTTCTGGTATTTGGTCATGATTTCCTGGATGGAATTTTTCGCTTTGGCAAAGATTTTACGGATGCCCTTTTTATTCGAAGCAGTCAGTTCCTCAGGGTTCAGTTCCTGCAATTTTTTCATCAGATCGTGAAGGACGTCGCCGACAGGACCGATATCTTTCTGTTGCACATGGTCGAGCATTTTATGGGAAAAATTACCAAGTTGACTCTGGGCATTTGCACCGTACGTCAGAATCGCTTCATGATTGCCGGCAGGAATCTGTTTTGCCAGTTCCTGCGCTTTTTTCTTGTCTTCGTTTGATAATTTATCCATGAGCAGGACAGGGCGTCCCGATTGCTGATCGGCAGGGGACTGCTCTTTTTCGATCTGGATTCCGAATGGGGATTGCAAAAGGTCATCCAATTCACTGCGAGTCGATTGATTTTCGTTCATTTTCCACGTCTCCTTCGTCTTCGGTTAAGGGTTGGACCAATAGTTTTTGGCTTTGCTGATTATCGACAGCAAGTTTTGCATAATCAAGTTCCATGCGAAGCTGCTCGACATCGGAAGACAGAACCCGTTTCAAATCATTTGCCATGACGCGGTTCATTGACTGGAGCATTTCACGCGTATCCTGCAAGGCGATCGTCATCTCGCGGTCTTTGACCGGCTGTCCGGCCAATAACGTATATTTTTGGGTAAGTTCCAGCGCGGAGTCCAGATGCGAATAGAAAAAGGACTCGGCCAGATAAAATTTTCTGGGGTTCTGCTGGACAATCATCAGGATCTTGTTTGCAATTTTAGTCATTTCCATCAATTGTTTAAAAGAGGAGATGGAGCGGACCCGGTAATAATGGCTCTGCAGCCGTTTCACTTTCGCTTTTGCTTCCTGTACTTGTTTGAGTACGTGTTTATATTCACTTCTCGTCATTCCAAGCTCTTTGGAGGTGGAGGAGAATTGCACTTGTTTCATCGTTGTCGTACTGGCAAGGTAGCTTCCGGCAGCGACTGCTCCTGAAGCGAGCAATCCGATCTCAGCACCGAGATAGAGGACCGGAAACATCACTCCCATAATCGGGAGGCTGACAGATTGGCGTGTGATAAAATTTTGGACTCGCTTCATGCGAAAGTCACTCCTTTAAGGCGTTTCCTACTGTATCTATACGAATGAAGGTCAAAAAAGTTTCGTGTTCATCAGTTATATCCCTATTTTACGTGAAAGGGGGTGTCAATACAAACTTCGGAATTTCTACGTAAAATGAAGCTTTTTACTGGACAGACAGCGCATCATTTGGCAAAATGCTAGATAGGGCAATCGATTTATTGCTTAATACTGAATTTTTTACGGAATATAATTATAAATATTTAGATTTGTTTGACTTTTGAGTTCAATTTGGTTATTATAAAGGAAATTAATACATCTCCACCAGATACAGCTATTCACATATTCCAAAAAGTGATCAGCAAGTTATGGTACTTTTTGGAATATGTGAATTTTTTTATGGAAATTCACATATTGAAAATTTTTTTATTACCAGGAGGTTTTTCAACATGCAAGAAGGTACAGTAAAATGGTTTAACTCAGAAAAAGGATTTGGCTTCATCGAAGTTGAAGGCGGAGACGACGTATTTGTACACTTCTCAGCGATTCAAGGCGAAGGCTTTAAAACGCTTGACGAAGGTCAAAGAGTTGAATTTGAAGTAGAGGAAGGCAACCGCGGACCTCAGGCTACAAACGTAACTAAATTGTAATCTCCAAGAGCTGCTCATTGCGAGTGGCTCTTTTTTTCTATTTTTATACAGACAAAAAGGGAGAAAAATCGGCGATTTTTCTCCCTCATCAATTTTCGGTTGACTGGCTTAGACGATTTTCAATTCAACATCGACATTGCCGCGCGTCGCTTTCGAGTATGGGCAGAATGCATGCGCCTTTTCGACAAGGTCCTTGGCAGTCGCTTCATCGACGCCTTCCAGGTGCGCATTCAATGTTACAGCGATTTTAAAGCCGCCATCTTCCTCGTCTTTCAGGAAATGGACATCCGCTTTGATGGAAGTACTGGTAACATCGGCTTTTTCACGTTTGATCATCAGATTCAATGCTCCGTCGAAGCAAGATGAATAGCCTGCTGCGAATAATTGTTCAGGATTCGTACCTTCTCCTCCCGGACCGCCCAGTTCTTTCGGCGATACCAATTGAAGATCAATTACGTTGTCTTCGGAAATAACTCGTCCTTCACGGCCACCAGTGGCTGTTACGGATGTTGTGAATAATGCTGCCATTTTTCCAACCTCTTTCCTTCATTGTATTTGAGAACAATTCAAACTTAACCCGTAACGATGTCCATAGTCAAACGACACGATTCAATAGACCGAGTTTCATCGGATTGGATACCTGTCTTACCTTGGTAGTTTAACGACCTTTACGAAAAGGGTATGAATGGGTAGGAACGTATATACACAAGGAGGTTTTAGCATGTCTGAAGAAATTGGATCAGGGGCGGGAGAAGTCAAATGGTTCGACACCACCAAAGGGTATGGCTATATCGTAGATGAAAAAGGTGAGGAATTTTTCTTTGAATCGATTTCAATCAGCAACGATTTTGGCGCCTTGACGCCCGGACAGAAGGTGAATTTCAATATTTTTGAAGGAAATCCGGAGCGGGAACGGGTAGCGACGAACATAACCTTGAAATTTTAAAGCACAAAAGACAGCAGCCACCGATGGGTTCGGGGGCTGCTGTTTTTAATGGATTTCGGCACGGAGATAAATGAGCGATACTTTGAGGTTCCTTTGGCCGCACTCGTCTGCTCGAGCTTAGCTGACTCGGACCCGTTCCGCTTTGCCCAAGTGGATCTCAGCACATCGCCGAGCGGCTGGGAGCCTTCGCTGTTGTGCATCATATGTTAGAAATCCATCTGGTACTGAAGCCGTTGCCAAAAGCGAACTCGGACACTTGTCAGAGTGGTTGATAAACACTGTGCTGAGACTGCAGGCAGTCTTTTCTGCTTTCCTATAACTTGGAAAATGGACCTAAACAAAGGCGCGGCTCGGGAGCAGGAAATGCCGAGTGGTGCAGCGGTGGAGCACAAACTTTTACTGTCCATGTCGTTGAAGCGATATTTTATCAGTTCTTTAGTTGAACATATAGTTTCAGTTTTATTTATTTAAGGTATAGTTATAATAAAGAAATTTTTGAAGGGGGAACCACCGATGGAAAATGCAGAATTGAAAAAGCCGTTGCCGTCACAGCAGGAGCAGCGAGATTTCTATCAGAAACTGAGAGCTAAAATTCAAAATTGGGTAGAGGGCAAGACAGGCAAGGACAATAAATTCCTGAAATATGTCATGTTTGCACCGGACTTTTTCCACTTGTTGACAAAATTGATGCTTGATGGCCGTATCGAGGCGAAGAGCAAATCGATGATCGGTGCAGGTATCCTGTACTTCATCGCCCCGATCGACCTTATGCCGGAAGCACTTCTCGGCCCGGTCGGTTTTGCAGATGATGTCGTCGTGGCAGTTTACGTCATCAACACATTATTGAACAGATATCCGAAAGAAGTGATCATGTCCCACTGGGCAGGCGATGAAGATCTGCTGCAGGTAGTGAGCAGGCTTGCTGACAAAGGAAATAAATGGGCATGGCGTCTTCCGGCAAGTAAAATGGTGAAACGATTCCTTAAATAAAAGAAGAAAATCCCGCCGCACAATGGTTTGTGCGGCGGGATTTATTGGTTAGTTTGTAATGCCTTGTGATTCTTTCCATTCAAGGAATTCGTCATAAGTCAATTGCTTGTCGAGGATCGTTCCGTCTTCACGGATTTCAATCACACGGTTTGCAACTGTCTGGATGAACTGATGGTCATGCGATGTGAAGACCATTGCGCCTTTGAATGCGATCATACCATTGTTCAGAGCCTGGATCGATTCCAGGTCCAGGTGGTTTGTCGGTTCGTCAAGGAGCAGGACGTTTGCATGGGACAACATCATTTTAGACAGCATGCAGCGGACTTTTTCTCCACCTGACAAGACGGAAGGTTTCTTTTTCACTTCTTCGCCGGAGAACAGCATTCTGCCGAGGAAGCCGCGAAGGAACGTTTCGCTTTCATCATCTGGAGAGTATTGGCGCAGCCAGTCGACAAGCGACTGTTCACTGCCTTCAAAATAGGCTGAATTGTCAATCGGCAGGTAAGCGCGAGAAGTTGTCACACCCCAGCGTGCATAACCTTCAGCAGGCTCATCTTCTTCTGCAAGGATGCGGAGAAGGGCGGATTTCGCAAGCGGATCACCGATGAGAACGATTTTATCGTCTTTATTCATATTGAAGCTGATGTTGTTCAGCAATTGATTGCCGTCGACTGTCTGGCTCAAATCTTTGACAGTGAGGACGTCGTTTCCGATGTCGCGGCCGACCGTAAAGTTGACGAACGGATATTTTCTTGAAGAAGGGCGGATATCGTCCAGCTCGATTTTATCCAGCATTTTTTTACGGGACGTAGCCTGCTTCGATTTGGAAGCGTTGGCAGAGAAGCGGGCGATAAAGGCCTGGAGTTCTTTGATCTTCTCTTCTTTTTTCGCGTTCTGGTCGGATGCCAGACGAGTTGCCAATTGGCTTGATTCGTACCAGAAATCGTAGTTTCCTACATACAGCTGGATCTTCCCGAAATCTAGATCCGCGATATGTGTGCAGACTTTATTCAAAAAGTGACGGTCATGCGATACGACGATGACTGTATTTTCAAAGTTGATCAGGAATTCTTCCAGCCACTGGATCGCTTTCAGGTCCAGGTGGTTGGTGGGCTCATCCAGAAGAAGAACGTCCGGCTTACCGAATAAGGCTTGTGCCAAAAGCACTTTCACTTTATCGGAACCTGACAGTTCAGCCATTTTCTTGTCATGCAGGCTGTCTGGAATACCTAAGCCTTGAAGCAGGATGGCTGCTTCAGATTCAGCTTCCCAGCCGTTCAGTTCAGCGAATTCACCTTCAAGTTCAGCAGCGCGCATGCCATCTTCATCAGTAAAATCTTCTTTCATATAGATGGCATTCTTCTCCGTCATGACTTCATACAGTTTCTTATAACCCATCATCACTGTATCAAGAACCTGATTCTCTTCGTATTCGAAGTGATCCTGTTTCAATACCGCAAGACGCTCACCGGAACCCATCGTTACGTTACCGGATTGTGCTTCTATATCACCGGCAAGAATTTTGATGAATGTCGATTTACCGGCACCATTGGCACCGATCAGTCCGTAGCAATTCCCCGGGTTGAATTGGATATTAACATCTTCGAATAATTTACGGTCCCCGAAACGCAAACTTACATCATTAACTGCTATCATTAATACGTACCTCCTAAATTTCACAATGTGATTAGTATACCATGAAACGGTCCCAAACAGATAGCATCTGAACGCGCCAGTTGGTAACATAATAGAAGTGAAGTAATTATTTATATAGAAGATGAATTAATAACCCTTAATACCCGATATTCCGCAAAACAGCTTCGCGTTCCGGGGGGCTTGCGCTGAGCTAACTCAGGAGTCTTCGCTGTTTTGCTCCATATCTCCAGAGACTTCTCAAGCGCCAAAGCGGTGACTGGAAGTTAATATTTACTTCTTTTTAATATTGGATCACTAAACTTTATATTTCCGTTCCTTATAAGCTTCGAGCATCCCGAGATCTTTGTTCAATAAATATTCCATTTTTACATAATCACGCCGTGTCGGTATATGTTCCGGAGTCAGGCCTTTCATCGTAAAGATGAAATAATAGCCGCCGATTTGGCGGAACCAGACGACCACGTGCGGGAATTCATCGAAAATCGCTTTGATATTATATCGTTTTGCATAGCTCCAGTTCACAAGTTTCATAACAGTAACCGCCTTTCACTGCCCTTAGTTTAATAAAAATTTGCGGCGAACACAAGTTTGATTTACTAGTAATAAAGGAGTGTATCCACCATGACAGCACAAAAAAAATCAGCGCTCGGCCTGATGGTCCTGGCGATTCTGCTGGTATCGGTCAACCTGCGTCCGGCCATTTCTTCCATCGGTCCGCTGCTCGATACGATTCGGGCGGATCTTGACTTATCAAGCAGCCAGGTGAGCCTGCTGACTTCCGTCCCGGTTTTCTGTATGGGTTTGTTTGCGCCGCTGGCAGTCGTTTTTAACAGAAAACTGGGATTAAAGGCATCGGTTGCAATACTTGTTGCAGCAATCGGCCTATTCACTTTGCTGCGCGGCATCCTGCCGACCTATCCCGTGCTCTTGATCAGCGCATTTTTCATCGGCATGTCCATCGCCATCATCAGCCCGCTGCTGTCGGCGATGATCAAGCGGAATTTCCCGACGCGCACCGCTTCGCTGATCGGCGTCTATTCGTTCGGCATGGGGCTTGGCGCTACGATGGCGGCCGGTCTTACGGGCGTCTTTTATTCGATTGCCGGCTGGCCCATCGCTTTGGCGAGCTGGGGATCACTCGCTATTGCCGGGGTCATCCTGTGGCTGAGGGTCAAAGAGCCGGCAGCGGAAGTCCAAGAGGTTCCGGTACAGGGAGTAGCAGTAGTGTCTCCGGTCCGGAATAAGCGTGCATGGTATATGCTGGCATTTTTTGGTCTGCAATCCTCCCTGTTCTTTTCGACCATTACATGGCTTGCACCAATTGCCATCGACAAAGGCCTATCGATTCTCTTGGCCGGAGCGGTACTGACGGTCGTATCGATTGTCGGCATCCTAGGTAATATCACGCTTCCTTTTTTACTGGCAAAATGGCCAAGCCGCCATTTATGGATCCTTGTCAGCATCAGTTCGGGCACGATCGGCGTGCTGCTTCTAATGTTTGCAAGCACTTCGGTTATCTGGCTGGCGGCAGTTTTCCTCGGGGTTACGCTCGGCGGCTTATTCCCGCTTGCTCTGATGATGCCGCTGGATGAAAATTCATCGGCTGACGATGTCAACAGCTGGACCGCGATGATACAGTCAGGCGGCTATATCATTTCTGCTACGACGCCTTTTGCTATCGGCATCCTGTATGACCGTTTTCAGAACCATTTGTTTACCTTGTCGCTGTTGCTGGTTTTTTTGAGTTTGCTGTTCGTTTTCGCGTTCCTGCTGAACAATAAAACATCGGATAAGTTGAACTAAAGGAATAACCGAAATATCGCTTCGGCGCTATGGACCGTGCAAAGATTATGCTCCTGCGCACAGCTCGTCGCAAAGGAGGCGCCGCAAGTTCATGGCGCACCTTGGTTCCCACAATAAGCCGAGAAGAACACTCGTCTTATTGCTCCACTCGGCATTCGCCTGCTCCTGAGCCGCGCCTTTGCTTGGATCCAGTTCTGGAGTTGAAGTGAAGCAGCAAAGACGCCCTACAGTCTCAGCGCAGCGCCCGGCACCCCCTCGGACGAAGGTCCGAGTTCGCTTATGGAAACTACTTCAGCTCTAGAAGGATTTCTAAGATATGGAGCAAAACAGTGAAGAAAACCGTACTGCTCCACCAGCGCTTTGCGCTTCGTCGCAAAAGCTCGACCGAATGTTGTTCGGTCGAACTTTTCCTGCGGCTTAGCGACACGACCGGTACACCGCAGGGAGCGCAGCGGACGAGGAGGATTGGGCGGGAGCCAAGACATTGGCCGAGGCTCGCGAGGGCAAGTCTTTGCGACGAAGCTAGCGCAGCGATGCAACGCCCCACCATGTCTCGAAGCTAGCGTTAGCGATGCAGAGACAGGAGCATGGGTTTTGGAAAGCAAAGCTGTTTTGCGGAATATCGATTATTTACGATTATTAGTTCAGCTTATATATAAAGGAGAGTTCAATGTGAATAAAAAGAAATACGAAATAGTCATATTCGACATCGATGATACATTATTTGATTTTTCGCTGTCGGAACATGCAGCTTTGCATAATACATTTATGGAATATGAAATGCCTACCGGCTTTGCAGATATGCATGACAGCTACAGAGCCATCAGCAAAGTTTTATGGAATGATTTGGAGCAGGGGAAAATCGCGTTGCACGAACTAGGAGTCGAGCGTTTCCGCCGGCTGTTCCTGGAACACGGTGCAGACAAAGACCCGCATTCTTTCAGTTCGAGCTATCTTCAGTATCTGGGGAAGGAAACCCATTTGATGGAAGGGGCTGTGGAAGTGCTGGGAAGCCTGACTGATTGCCAATTGGTCATCATGACAAACGGCTTTGGTGAAGTGCAAAAAGCGCGTCTGGCAAATTCACCGATCGGCAATCTGTTTGAAGAGATCATCATTTCCGAAGAAGCAGGCTATCAGAAGCCGCATCCGGCAATATTTGATTACGCTTTTGCAAAACTGGGGAATCCATTGAAGGAACGGTCAATCATTGTAGGTGATTCGCTCACTTCCGATATTCAAGGCGGCAATAATTTCGGAATAGATACGGTCTGGTTTAACCCGAAACGCAAAACGGCGTCAAAGGGCATCCGTCCGACTTATGAAATTCAAGATCTTTTGGAAGTGGTCGATATCGTAAAAGGGCAAACTGGAGCGGGGAAGGAAGAGCCGTTATGATCATCCGAAAAGCACAACCTGCAGACGCTGAACAATTGATCGGTTTGATTGCCGATGCCGAAAATTCCGGGAACATGATGTTCGATCCCGGTGAGCGGAAAATGACCCCGGCAGGATTGAGTAAGCGCATTGAAGCAATGAAACAAGCCGATACGTCGGCCATTCTGGTGGCTGAGTCCGATGGCGGGCTCGCTGGATACCTTTTCATCATCGGTAGTGAGACAAACAGGACGCGACACAGTGCATACCTGGCGATCGGCATTCACTCAAGCAGCCGCGGACAGGGAGTCGGCACCAAATTATTCGAACAAGCCGACAAATGGGCAATCGAAAACAGCATCAGCCGTTTGGAACTGACCGTAATGGTAAGGAATCATGCCGGAGTAGCACTCTATCAGAAAATGGGCTTTCTTATAGAAGGAACTAAAAAGAGCTCGCTCAAAGTGGATGGGGAATACATAGACGAATATTATATGGCGAAGCTGATTGGAGTTTAGGAATACCAGGGATTACACAACGTCCGGATAATGGATCGACACTGTTGCGGGCATTTTTTGCCGGGAATTTTACACTGGAAATAATTCCGGCTGGAGGTAGTGTTATGCCCGTCTGCAAAAAATGTAATTCCATTTTTTCTGCGCCGGTCATAATAACAGCTGAGCAAGGGCAAGGGCCTGTGCTCAGCTGTTATTATTTCGTAGAAGTTAAATCCTCAGCTGTCGATTTCCGCCTGCTTGGGATTCAGCAATTCTTTCAGCCGTTCCAAACGCATCCAGCGGGGGAGGAATTGGCGGATTTCATCGTCATTATATCCGACTTGAAGTTTTGTGCCGTCATGGATGATCGGCAGATGGAGAACTTTGGGATTTTTTATGATGATTTCATAAAGTTGCGGCAATGATAAGCTGTTGAGGTCGATCTTCAGTTTTTTGACGATGTTCGTCTTCTTGGAAATGATTTCTTCGGTTCCTTCATTTGTGAGAGACAGGATTTCCTGGATTTCTTCAATGGTGATAGGGGTGTTGGAGAGGTTTTTTTCTTCGTATGGAATTCCGAAATCCGTTAACCATTGGATCGCTTTCCTGCAGGAATTGTTGCTGCTGATCGTAAAAAGCTTCGTTTTCATTTTTTCACATCCCTTTCATTTGATCTCTCCATTACGCATCTTGTGTACAGTTTCCGGCGGAAATAACAGCCGGCAGAATGCTTTCGCAAAATGCTGGTAATCCACTTGCATTCCCTGGCTGACCCGGTTCCTCAATTTTTCAAGCAGGGCTTCCAGAAACCACATCAAAGTGTCTCTGTCCAGGTCTGGCCAAAGCAGGCACTTTTCATCCAAATACGTTAAATGGGCGAGGAATTTTTCCCGCATCTTCATTTTCGCTTCTTCCATTAATGCAGCTAATTCAGCGTCTTTCATCAAGAGTTCAGGCATCAGCTTTTGCAGATGCTCTTTATTTATTTCATGGAAATGAAATTCCAGACGTGCAGCAAGCACTTTTTCCGGATCTCCGCTTTTCCATTCCAATTCCATCGGCATCAGGGTATCCATTTGTTCCTCGATCAATGACATCAGCAATTGGCGTTTGTCCGAGAAATATCGATAGAAGGTGCCTGTTGAAACCTGAGCATGGGCGGCAATCTCTTTAGCGGTGGTCTGTTCATATCCTTGCAGGATGAATAACTCGCGCCCACTTTGGACCAAAGCCTCTTTCTTTAGCTTTGAACGCAGCTGTTTCGGGGAGCTTGGATAGGCCCCGATTAAATTATCATGCGGCATATTTTCACCTCATGATTAAAGATAACATAAATAAACCGAAAACATGAACTCGAGTTCATGTTTTTGATCAGTTTTTTTATTTTTCTGGTCACATAGCTGACAATTGTGCCGCCAGGGTCTATGCTAGAGTGGAATTCTTTCGTTCCGTCCTCTATTTCTGTGCATTTTGAAAGATGGAGCGGAACAAGAAGGGGAAAAATCCGGAAGATGGATTTCAACAGATTCCTTCTATAAGAATAAAATTTAATTCGGAGGGAAGACTTTATGCTGTTAGCGCTGGTGGGGGTAAGTATTGGAATAGGCCTGGCGATGCAGACGGCAGTCAATTCCCGGTTAAGGAAATTTGTCGGATCCCCATTTACGGCATCGATGATTTCATTCGTGGTGGGTACCGTATTCCTCACCATGGTCATGGTGGTCAGCGGGACGCCATTGCTTATTTCCTTGGATATTGTAACGGAGCAGCCTTTGTGGATCTGGCTGGGTGGAATCTTCGGGGTCATTGGCCTGACGACCAGCATCTTTTTATTTCCTAAAATCGGAAGCATCCAGGCATCGGTCATGCCGATACTCGGGATGATCATTATGGGAATGCTCATCGATCACTTCGGCTGGTTCGCTTCGATTGAACAGCCGTTCACCTGGAATCGGTTGATCGGCGTTATCCTATTGTTCATCGGGATTTTCCTTACCGTTGCACTGACGGATCTCATTTCGGGACGGCATGTGGCAATAAAACAGGCTGCTGCCGAGAAACGGAGCGACGGGCAATCGCCGTGGCGCCTGCTCGGTGCCGGTGCCGGTATGCTGATGGCTGCTCAGGCAGCTGTGAACGGACAGTTGGGATCTCTACTCGGCTCGCCGGTCCATGCAGCTTTCGTTTCATTTCTAACAGGGGCTGCATTTCTAGTCCTTGTGGTCGCATTGCGATATCGCTCGTTTGCAGCGGTCAAAAATCCTGTGGAGCAAAAAGCGCCGTGGTGGATTTGGATTGGCGGATTGCTCGGAGGCTTGTATATATTGCTGAACGTTTTCCTTGTGGGGAGAATAGGGACAGGGCAAACGGTCATTTTGGCATTGTTCGGGCAGTTGACCGGCAGCCTGCTGGTGGAGCGTTTCGGACTATTGGGCTCAAGTCGGGGCCGGATCACGACACTCCATATTCTGGGCCTGGCCGTTATGCTCGCAGGCATCATCTTCATCCAACTCCTATAGGCAATAAAAAAACGGACGCTTCCACGTGGGAAGCGTCCGTTGCTGTTGGATCATTTCGCTTTTTCAGCCTGCCAGACTTCTTCGAGGAATTCGTCGCGTCCGGATTGTGCGCGGTCTTCAGCGTAATGTTCGGCGTTCGTCTTATAATAATCCTGATGGTAATCTTCCGCTGTATAGAAAGGAGCGGCATCCAGGATTTCCGTGTTGACCGGTTTTTTATAGCGTCCGCTCGCATCCAGGTCAGCGCGGGATTGTTCAGCAATCTGCCGTTGTCTTTCATTATGGACAAAGATTGCCGGCTTATATTGTTCGCCGCGGTCCTGGAACTGCCCTTCATTGTCAGTCGGATCGATTTGCTGCCAGTAGATGTCCAATAGCTTTTCATAAGAAAAGACAGCCGGATCGAAAGTGATTTCCACCACTTCAAGGTGGCCTGTCGTGCCGGTCTTCACTTGCTCATATGTCGGGTTTTCCACATGGCCGCCGGAATAGCCGGAAACCACTTTCTCAATTCCTTCAAACTGGTCGAATGGTTTGACCATACACCAGAAACAGCCGCCTGCAAAAGTCGCTTTCTCCATATATCTCATTCCCCCTCTCATGTTCCATAAAAGAAATAGTACCACTGCCGCTGTTTCCAGACAATAAAATTGATTATACTGGAGGTAGATGAGTTTGTTTGATGAATCTATAAGTTGATATTCCGCAAAACAGCTGCGAAGACATCAGCCGACGCCAGCGAGGCTAAGTCTTTGCGACGAAGCAGCGAAGCGATCTGGAGCACATGTTTTCCTTGACTATAATTGGGAGTCTTTGCTGTTTCGCTCCATCTCTCAGCAATCCTTCTAGGCTTATTGAGGGAAACCGGCCCATAGCGCCGAAGCGGTTAATAAGTAGCTTAACTTAAAAAAAATTAGAAATGCCCCCAGAA
This sequence comes from Planococcus beigongshangi, assembly GCF_016820495.1. Classification (GTDB taxonomy): domain Bacteria; phylum Bacillota; class Bacilli; order Bacillales_A; family Planococcaceae; genus Planococcus; species Planococcus beigongshangi. The sequence continues at coordinate 116,371 of NZ_JADHDU010000002.1, forward strand.
ACTTCTGGTGTGGCCATGCGTCTATATTTGCATGGGAAAGAGAAAAGGAAGTGTCAAAATGGAAGAAGAACGCCAACTTAGAGGAAAAAGACGGAAAAAGAAAAGATTCCGCAAACGGGGAATCCTTCTCCTGCTGCTGATAGTCCTGCTTGCTGCCGGAGTTTATTCATTCTTCCAATTCCAAAGCGGAAAAAATCTGGCTGAAGAAACGGATCTGCCTGCCATGAATTTCAGTGGAGATGATGATAACGGCAATTATGAAAATATCCTGGTGCTGGGAGTCGATTCACGCGGGGAAGCGCAATCCCGGACAGATACGATGATGCTCGTCGCCCATAATAAGGAAACGAACGATGTGAAAGTCGTTTCATTCATGCGGGATATATATGCACAGATTCCTGGTTACCAATCCTATAAACTCAATACAGCGTTCTATCTCGGGGAAGCAGATCTTCTTGCTGACACGCTGCGGAGCATGTTCGGAGTTGAAATCCACCATTACGCTATGCTTGATTTTACAAGTTTTGAAAAATTAGTGGATATCGGTGCACCGGACGGTGTAGAAATTGATGTCGAAAAAGATATGTCGGAAAAAATCGGTGTTACATTAACTCAGGGCAGACAAAAGCTGGATGGCCAGGAACTGCTGGGCTATGCCCGTTTCCGTGCAGACAGTGAAGGGGATTTTGGACGGGTGTCCCGTCAGCAGCAGGTCATGGCTGCATTGAAAGAAGAAATGATCAGCCTGTCCGCCATTCCGAAATTTCCAAAGCTGGCGGGTGCCGCCCAAGGATATGTACAAACTGATATGCCGGTGCTCGACCAGATGAAATTGGCGGTCGACATGGCAATCGGCGGATCAAGTGACATTGAAAGGCTGACGATTCCTGTAGACAACAGCTATCGAAACGCCAGCTATTCACATGCCGGATCCGTGCTTGAGATCGATCTCGACCAGAACCGTCAGGCGCTGGGAGAATTTTTAGGTCAATCACTGCAATGAATCTTTCAGAATATATGGTAAAATGGACAGAGAAACTGGTATTTGAAAGTAGGTCGAGTTATGGAGCCGGAAGAGAAGCCCTCATTTTTTAGAACCAATTATATTCAGTTCATGGGTGGCCGAAACACCTTATTCACGTTAATCGCTCTCTTGCTGCTGGGAATGATCATTTTCATATTCAGGGAAGTGTCATTCATCTTCAATCCTGTCATCGTCTTTATGCAGACAGTGGTTTTGCCGATCATCCTGGCGTTGATCCTGTATTATCTCCTGCGGCCGGTTCTCCGGCTATTGGAGCGTTTGAAGATCTCCAGGATCTGGGGAATCGTTATCCTCTTCCTGGGAGTAATGGGAATCCTGACGTTGATCACCGTATTGGTATTGCCGTTCCTGCGGGAACAATTCACCAATCTGATCGAAGAATTCCCGAGTTATTTCATGCAGTTGCTGAATAATCTCGATGCATTTTTGCGGACATCCATTATCGGAGGCTATTACACAGGTTCCAGCTTCGATATCGATCAATTGCTGGAAACCCTGCCGAACAATATCGGGGAAACCATCCAGAATGCGGCGACTTCGATCGTGACGGGGATCACCAGTTTTATTTCCACGATCACAGGATTTGTCTTATCGATCGTCATCGTGCCGTTCATCCTGTTTTATTTGCTGAAAGATGGGGAGAAACTGCCTGCGTATGCTTTAAAGCTGTTGCCGCCGCGCATGCGCCGCGACACGAAAGAAGTGTTTCATGAAATGGACCGTCAGCTCAGCGCCTATATCCAAGGTCAGCTGATCGTCGCATTCTGCATCGGCGTCATGGTCTATATCGGATTCCTGATCATCGGAATGGATTACGCATTGCTGCTCGGTGTTCTGGCGATGGTGACAAGTGTCGTTCCGTATATCGGGCCGGCGATTGCCATAACACCAGCCGCCATCATCGCCTTGGTCACTTCGCCATTCATGCTGGTGAAACTTGCGGTTGTGTGGACGGTGGTCCAGCTCGTGGAAGGAAATCTGATTTCTCCGCAGGTTATGGGCAAAACGCTGTTCATCCACCCGGTGACTATCATCTTCGTTCTCTTGACAGCCGGCTCGCTGTTCGGTTTTGTGGGCGTCATCCTGGGGATCCCGGGTTACGCAATTTTGCGCGTGCTGGTGGCCCATGCCTATAAATTATTCAAACGCCGATACAATAAACATGAGGCGGATCTTGAAAATCATTATGATTACACTGAATTGCATTAAGCGTTTAGCATTTTCCAATCAGTGGTAAAGACCATTACAAAAATTTGGAGGTTTCCCCATTATGAAATTCAAGGAGTTTTTATCATCGATAGGCGTCGGATCCATGAAAATTGATACTGTAGTGGAGCGGCCGCACTTAGAAGAAGGCGAAACATTGAATGGGACGATTTATCTGGAAGGCGGAGAGGCTGATCAGGATATCGATTACATCGAATTGCAGATCGTCAAACAGATGGATGACGACCGTCCAGACAGTGATTTCAGCATCATCGAAACGATCGTTTCGAAACAGTCGATGGAGTTTGCCGGGTCTGTAAAGTCAAAAGAGACCGTCATGCAGCAATTCGAGATCGTGCCGGATGAGCGCTGGCTGATTGAAAGTGATAAAACACGCCTGATCTTGCGGACGATTGTCCATATCCGCGAAGGCGTGGATGCCAGAGACGAAGACGAAATTACATACGGAAAAATTGAGAGCTGAGAGGCTCTCTTTTTTATTGGAATAAAAGAGCAGGTTGAAAATGAATATAAGTAATATAATACATATGGGATTTTTCGAAAATAAAGAACGTCAACAAGAAACAGGGTGGAGGGGTATAGAGGCGCTGTTTTCCAGTCCATCAGCGGATTGGCCACTGGACGAAACGGCAAAGACCATTACACGGACGACGAGTTAAAATCCCGTTTCTTTGATGGCGCCATTCAGTACGAGCCAATCGGAGACAATGCTTATCAGTTCTTTGACGGACTATAAGTGAAACCATTCTCTATAAAAAAAAGGTGCTGGCCGCATTTGCGCACAGCACCTCAGAAGAGTGCTCTAAAGAAGCGAGAGCAAAAGACAAACGGATACTTTTTGCACGCAAAAAGTGAAAAAACCAGCAGCTTGCTCTCAAAGGGTGAGATTCTTCAGGCGAGATTTGGCGAACGCCGATAAAAAGTGCTGAGCGCCGATATATGGCGTCATGCTCGATTCAACATTCGATTATGAGAAGAAAAGAGCTTCATTTCCATCAAAAACTCCAATACAAAAGACAAACGGATGCTTTTCGCACGCGAAAAGCTAAAAATCCAAAAGAATAATTGCATGGGCCGCCTTCGCTCCGCGAAAGCAGCCCGAAAAACCAAAAAGACTGTCCGCAAACGCAGACAGTCTTTCATTTAACCGCTCAAATACACTCCGAACACACAACTTCCCACAAACAAAGCGACAATTACGAGACTCATCACCATATCCAATCGGCCGGCACGGACCGGGCGGTAAAACTCCGTACGCGCTTCACCCGTGAATCCTCTCGCCTCCATTGCAAAAGCCGAGCGTTCCGCTTTTCGGACTGCGCCGGCAAGCATGGGAATGATGACCCTGCGAATACCGAGAAGACGCTGCCACCAATATTTTTCTGTGGCGGCTCCGCGCAGTCGATGCGCCTGCTGGATCTGGAAAAATTCATCCTTCAACACGGGCAGAAATTGGTAGCCGACCAGTACGCCGTAAGCGATTTTCGGCGACAATTTCAATTGCTGCATCAGGCTCATGACGAAACGGACCGGGTCCGTCGTTAAAGCGAACAGGAGTGACAGGGAAGAGAAAGCCAGAACTCTGAATGCCAGTGACAGGGCGACTGCCCATTGTTCATCGGTCACTTCAAAGCCGAACAGCGACCAGATGACAGTTCCTTCTGTTTCAGCGCCGAAGACGATCGTTGTCCACAGGTAACCGAACGCGCCGAGAGTAAAAGGCAGCATGAATAAACTCCAGATTTTCCAATCCATCCGGCTGAAGAATAATTGCAGGCAAATGACGCCGAAAAAGAACAGCAGGGGCGTCCACGGATTGAAGAAGAATGCCAAGCCCAGCATCACTACCGTGACCATCACAAATTTAATAGCCGGATTCATGTCATGCAGGAGATTCCGCAAGCTGCATCACTCCTTTTGGCGGCAGCAGATTGTGTTCCGCAAGCAAATCTGTTTCTTCCCAAATTTGTTCGGCGGGGAACATCCCCGACAAATGGCCTTCTTTCAATAACAGAACCGAGTCCGCTACGCTCGCGGCGAACTCCATATCGTGTGTGACGATGAAAACCGTGTCACCGCTAATCAATCTTTCTTCGATCAAGTGGAATAATTCCAATAAAGCCCTCTGATCCTGTCCAGAAGTCGGTTCATCCAGAAACAGGATATTCCGTTTATCCGCCAGCATCGCACCGATTGCGACCCGACGCTTTTGGCCGTGGCTGACGGCAAACGGATTGTGCTCAGCTATTTCCGCCAGACGCAGCGATTCCATCAATTCTTCAAGCTCTTGTGCAGAAGAGGTCCCTGAAAACGCGATTTCCCGGCTCACAGACGGAGTCAAAAACAGGAATTCAGGCGACTGCGGCACATAACCGCATGCATGGGCGGAAACTGTTCCCGAATCTTTTTTCAGGATTCCACATAATGCTTTCACTAAGGTGGATTTGCCGCTGCCGTTTGGTCCGGCGATCACGATGCATTCCCCCTTTTTCGACGTGAATGATAAGGGCAGGAGCAGGGTTCTGTCTTTTATTGTCACGGAAAGGCCTTCTGCAGACAGGGAATCTTCGTCACTCACCGATTTTATCCGGGCAGGGTAGTGCAATGTTTCATGCGGAATAAATTCCCGGTCCTCCGCAATATTGCCGGCACGATCAATCGCAATTTCACGGTCGAAGAAAGCTCCCCAGCTGTCGAGGCGATGTTCGACGGCGATGACAGTCAGGCCGAATCTCCGCTGCAAAAGGTCCAGCCAGGAAATGAATTCCTTCGCGGTTAGGGGATCTAGATGTGAAATCGGCTCATCCAACAGCAGGACCTCAGGTTCCATGACGAGTGCGCAGGCGGTGGCAACCCGCTGTTTCATCCCCCCGGACAGTGTTTGGATATTCACGTACTTTAAATGTGTCAATCCGGTCGACTCCAGGACACGGTCGATCCGTTTTTCTATCTCTTTAGCCGGAGTTCTCATGTTCTCCAGCGTGAACGCCAGCTCTTCCTCGACAGTCGGCATGCAGAATTGCGCATCTGGATCCTGGAAGACAGTGGCGACCCGCTTGTTGATTTCCCCCGGCGCATAGAGTTCGGAAGCCTTCCCGAACAGCTCGATTTCACCCTTGACGATGCCATCGCAATTCATTGGATAAAGGCGGTTCAGCAAATACAGCAGCGTCGATTTTCCTGAGCCGCTTGGTCCTGAAATGGCGACCCGTTCACCCCGATTGATCGAAAAGGTGACCGAAGACAGCGTTTGATGGCTGTCATCAGGAAAACGGAAGGACACGTCGTTCATTGCAAAAATCGTTTCAGGCACTTGCATCACCTGTTTTACTCCGGGCAATTGCGTAACCCCGGAGCGAGCCGGTTGCAAGGAGCGCATCCCCGATGTATTTGCCGCCGATTCCCGCAATGATCGCACCGCTGAGAACGCGCAGAGTGAACATCAGCGCGACAAAAGATGGGTCAAGCGCGGCATAGCCGGAAACGAAAAAACCGTAGATGAAACTGAAAACCGCGGCGCCGATACCTGCGAGCATAAAGACGAAAAGATTGAAGTGGCGGTAACGTGTTACCGCAAATGCCGCTTCAGCGCCGAGTCCCTGGACAATTCCGGACAGGATGAGGCGGGGGCCAACCGCATTGCCGAGCATCACTTCGATGACCGCGGCCATCGTTTCCGGCATTACGGCAGCTCCAGGTTTCCGGATGATGTGCATGCAGATGATCGAGACGATGAACCAGATGCCGAACATCCATTCATAGGCGATCGGGCCGATCAGACCAGCCCAGATGTTGCCGAGATGGATGAACAGCAGATAGACGATGCCGAATACGACGCCGAAGAGGGACATCAATACTATTTCCTTCAGTTTCCACGAGTTAAGCATCGGCTTTTCCTCCATCAGCTTTGGTATGGGACGGGCTGTTGATGCTCATCGACACTGTCATGACGAGATGGCGGTGTTCATCTGAACGGGCATGCGTGAACGTCTCTTCGTAAAATGCGAACACCTCATGGATGTCGCCGTGGATGCCACTTGCATAATGCATCGAATCGTTCCAGACGCCGTGTTCTTTGGCGCGCTCGACTTCTCGGTAAATGACCGCCATATAATCCGGATTATTCATCGGATACAGCGCGAACTGGGAAGAAACGTACTGTTTCGTGTCATCTGTATTTAGCAGCTGATCGTCTTTATCCAAATAAGCGTCTCCAGATGAATCGCCCGGGCAGCCAATCGAAAATGTGCCGTTTAATGCAACGTGCTCTCCTGTTTTCGCCGCATGCAGCGTTAAAGCTTTCGCTACATTGAAAACGTGATTTTGTTTTCCGCGGATGACGGTCGAGACGTCGTCCGTGTGCATCCAGACGTTCGAGGTGTCGGTGCTGTTCAACGCCCCTTTGATGATTTTGATGAAGTCTCCGGACATCGGATTCAGCGTGAAGCGAAATCCGACGATCGGGCTCGTGCCGCATTGCAATGGTTCCATGATGAAATTCCTCCTTAAAAATGTGCACAAAAAAAGCCGCATCCGTGAAGATGCAGCCACTGTTCCATGCAAATTAAAAGGAGATTCCTTCTCCTGAAAAGTTCGTTTTGCGGAAAGTCACCGCACTTCCTCACGCAGGTCCTAACCTGATCGAGTCATAAGGGATCGGAGCTTTCGCTCGCATCTCAGCTAAAATAAGCACCCCCAGTGCAGAAAACGGTATGCGGTTGTTTTGTGTTCGGGTTGGTCCCGATGGCTCCAGTGTAAATGAAGAAGTGGGGGATGTAAAGGGGATAATGAAATCTGAGGTGAGGGTGATGAATTCGCTGCAGATGGACGCTTTCCAAGTGGCGGTGAATGGAGCCTCCTCCTGCGCTTCGCTCCGTGCGGGGTCTCCATTTACCGCTGATCACCAAGGAGTCGCCATCTTCCGCTCATTCATTAGCTTACATCCTTTAATAAGAATAAAAGGACTCAAAAAATGAATTTATTACATTCAAACAAGCAAACAATAAATATAAGGAATGGATTATTGGGTATAGAAGAATACTAAACTTACTATTTTAAAGCGGAATGGGGAACCCCATGGATTTACTACTGACTGTGCTGCTGCTTTTGGGTTGTCTTTTGCTGTCCAATGTCATCAGCAATTATATACCTTTTATACCTGTCGCTTTGATTCAGGTGCCGCTCGGGCTGATTCTTGTTCTGGTATTTGAAGATATTGCACTGGATATTGAGACGGAATGATTTTTGCTGCTGTTCATCGCTCCGCTCCTTTATAATGACGGCCGCAATTATCCCCGCGATGAATTATGGCGGATGAAAGGGGCTATCCTCTCCAATGCGATACTTCTGGTATTTCTGACTACGCTTGGCGGAGGCTTTTTCATCCACTGGCTGATTGATGAAATTCCATTGGCGGCCGCATTTGCCCTGGCAGCTATTTTGTCACCGACGGATCCTGTTGCAGTCAATGGCATTGCAAAGCGCGTCCGTTTGCCGAAGAAAGTATTGAACCTGGTCAGAGGGGAATCACTGATCAATGATGCATCCGGACTTGTCGCGTTCAATTATGCGATCACTGCTGTCGTGACAGGCTATTTCTCCTGGCAGGAAGCAGCCCTCGATTTTTCGTATAAATTTGTAGCCGGCGGGATTCTTGGCCTGGTACTTGCTTTGCTGCTCATCGGTATCCGGCTGGCGCTGCGGAGACAGGGCATCATCGATGTGACTTTCCATACGCTGCTGCAGATCCTTACGCCTTTTTTCATCTTCATCATCTCCGAAGATGTGCTGCATGCTTCAGGTGTCATTGCTGTAGTGGTTGCCGGCATCATCCATTCATTGGTGAGGGAACAGACAGCGACACTGGTAGCAGAAGAACAGGTACTGACAGAAAATATCTGGACAATTCTTTTATTTATTTTGAATGGCATCGTGTTCCTGCTGCTCGGAATGAGCATCCCGGCTTCCATGAGCGGGATTCTGGAAAATCCGGAAATGGGATTGGGCTTGATATTCTCTTATGTCATCGCCATCGGGCTCGTAATCCTCGGCATCCGTTTTATATGGGCATACCTTTTCTCCATTTATGAATACAATTATGGAAAAATCGCGCCTGATTCCAAGCCGAGTTTCAAAACTTCCTTGCTCGTCAGCCTGACCGGCGTACGCGGAACCGTGACAATGGTCGGGGTCCTGTCCATTCCGCTGCTCCTTGAGAACGGAGACGGCTTTCCGCAGCGTTCGCTGTTGCTTTTCCTGGCAGCGGGAACCATTCTGTTCACGCTGATCCTGGCTACAGTGAGCCTTCCGCTTTTGAACAGATTGCCGAAGGAGCAAAGTGTGACCAAACCTGAAATGAGTTTAGAAGAGGCAAGGAGAATGGTGCTGCTGGCTTCCTTGCAGAAGATCCGCTCTGAAATGAATAAAGAGAACGAATTGGCTGCATACGATTTAATCGATGAATACAAATGCAGGTTCGAGCAGCTCGATCCTTCTGAAAATCCGAAGTCGGAAGCCGATAAGGAAAGAGTTAGGAAAATAAATGAATTGAGACGGATCGGTTTAAAAACTGAAAGAAGCTTTATAAAGAGGCTCAAAGAGAACGGGGAAATGGACCGGAAAATCTTCAAGGCCTTTGAAAAGTCCTTTGACCGGCGGGAAGAAGTCGCTTCAGACAATATCCGTTCTTTTTCCCTGTATCTTCAGGGAAAACTGAGGAGAGCCTGGAACCATTTCAAAGGATCTGCCATCGAGGTGAATAGGAAGCCGAAGTCATTTCCTGAAGGACAGGAATATCAATTGCAGGCGCTCCAGGCAGCTGTGAAGGAACTGGAGAAACTGGCGGAAGACAAGGGCGATGATGATCTGCTGCATGAGGTCATTACAGAATACCGGCATAAAATCGCCCGCATGGAAAATCCGGACCAGTCGATTGCCGATAAATATGAAATTCAAAAAGAAGTGCTGCGGATCCGGTTACTGGATGTCGGCCGGTCCGAAATCTTCAGGCTTTACGAATCCGGATCCATATCAAGAGAAGAAGTGAAGGAATTGAGAAGATTCATCAATCATGTTGAAAGTGTGACGTTGTTTGAGCAGGAGGAGTAGTGTTTAATAACCGATATTCCGCAAAACAGCTTCGCGGGGGAGGATATTATAGATAGATGGACATGAGTGAGGTAATTATCCTGAATTCAGAGCATATTTATTGAGTTACGGTGGCAGGAGGAGTAATATTCGTTTTACCCCCTTCGAGAAGGATATAAATAGTTGAAGAGGGTATTGATAACTAGAATGCTAAAATATTTTTTTAAAATAGATTAAAAGGGGTGTTCAGAGATGAATGAAGAGAAAACAATATTGAAAACAAGCGATTGGGTAAAAGCGACTTCCATAAACGGTGAAATAATCATCGGCTTTATTGATTCGATGAGCATGGTACACGGTGCTGTGAACGTGACGGTAGCTGAAAGTGACAACGAAGCAATTATTGGCAAGACGATTCCACTGGCTGTGAAGCAGGTTGAAAGTCTGCAGCAGACGGTGCCGAAAGATACGGCACAGCTGGAGTATCTGATTGATCTGGCTTTGCAGACTGGGGATAAAGAGTGGTTTGAAGAGTTGACGAGTGAGTTGAATGGGAAGAAGCATGGAATCCAATAAATAAACGATAGATCGAACCTGTAAATTCCAGAACTAATTGGATTTACAGGTTTATTTTATTTGATCGATATGCGCACTATCGTCTCCTTTGAAATCATTACGTTTAACCGTTATGATTTATCATAGCATTAAAATGATAATATATATTTTAAGTAGAAGAACAGGCTATTTTGCTTATTCAAAGTAATCGCTGTCATTCCAACCCCAAAGCCTCCAACCCAATCTCCGCCAGCACTGCCTGACCTTCCGCAGTCGGATGGATGTCGCCCGCGATGATGTAGTCGGCCTGTTTCTCCTGATACGCTGAAAATGCATCGGCAAGAACGACATTTTCATGGCTTTCGGCAATATCTGTAAAGATGGCATTTATCTGGGGCAGCAGCGACTCGCCGATGTCATACAGTTCACTTGAGGGAGGCAGTGGATTATAAACATTATATAGAAGGATTTTTGCATCTGTTAATGACCGGATCTCATCGATCAGGGCTTTCAGATCGGCAGCTAACGGATTCGTGCTGAGCTGCTGAAGAAGGCTGTTGGCCATTCTCATCGGGTCATTTGAACTTTCAGTTTGTGCGTTCCCCAGGATCTGCAGCAAATCATTCCCACCGATGGTCATGGCTATATAATCGGCCTCCTGGACCTGTTCCCGGTACTCTTCGTCCTGCTGTAAAGCTGCTGTCACTTGCCCGGTCTGCCAGCCGGATACTGCAAGATTAGATACATCGAAACCCGCTTCTTCTCCGATCAAAACAGGATATGCCGCATGTTCGCTATCATCCAGATTAGCCCCGAATGTAATGGAATCACCTAAAGCGACAAGCTTCGCCGGCTCTATATCTTCCTGAGAACAAGCACTCAGGACTAAGGAAATCAAAATAATAAAAGCTAGCTTGATCTTCGTCATATCATAGCTCCTTCGCATTTTTCTGTTCATGATAACATGAATTTACTTGGCAGAACTAAAGATAAGCTGGGGAAACAATGCATTTTATTTGAATGTTCTGATAGTATCGGTGGTATAAATTTTTGGATAGGTTATCCTTACAATATGGTGATAATTCAAGCAGCGCATAATGTGACATGATGAATTTTAAATGGGAAGGAGCTGCTCGCATGGAAGCAATTATGGATATACTTGAGATTTTATTGCCGCTTATTTTTGTTTCCGGAATTGCACTGTTTGTCGTGTTCCGGTTAAAAACGAAACAGCGGACTGGCACGCTTGGTGAGAAGAAGAGTGAAAATGCACAGGTTCTTCTGAACAGCCTGATCCCACTCGGCCTGATGTTCGGTGCTATGCTGGGTGCTGCCACAAGCTGGTTTCTGCCGTTCAGTTTACTGACAACGATCACCATGGGGAGTGCACTCGGTTATTTGGTCGGCTATTTCGCTTACGAAGCTTACAGTAAGAAAGAGGAAAGTTATACGAATTGAATAAAACGATAAAGCAGCCGCTTGCTTCCTACAGAAGAGCAAGCGGCTGCTTTTCTTCATATAAAAAAATATGCGGAAGAAGATTTATTTTTCTGTCTTTTTAAGTTAAAATTGAATGGCCACTCATTTTTAGGGATATGAAAGGAGCAGACGCATGGTGTTCAAAAAGCAGATGCAGGCAGGTGAACAGGATGGCGTGTCCTGGCTGAACGGCCAAGTGAAGTTCCAGCGTATTTCGTTGAATGTCTACAGTTATCTGGTTGACGGTGTGCTGATTGATACGGGCGGGGCATCCTTACATAAGCAGTTTAAGCCATTTATCGATGAGGCGGATTTCGACCAGGTCATGATCACCCATTCCCATGAAGATCATTCGGGAAACGCCGCCTATATCGAACAGACGAAGAACGTACCGATTTATCTGAGCGAAAAATCAGTGGATGCATGCGCGCAGAAAGCGGATTACCCGCTGTACCGCAAGTTGTTCTGGGGGAAACGGGAGCCGTTCACTGCAAAGCCGATGCCGGAAATGTTCAGTTCGAGGAATGCCGAATGGGATGTCATCGATACACCGGGGCATGCCCATGACCATAAGGCTTTCCTGAACCGTGAAACCGGCCAGCTCTTTACCGGGGATCTTTTTGTCAACCCGCGAACGAAAATTATTCTGGCAGAAGAGGACATTCCCTCAATTATCCAGTCGCTGGACCGGGTGCTGTCCTATGATTTTGGTGTGCTTTATTGTAATCATGCTGGCATTATTCAAGAGGGAAGAACAGCCCTGGAGCAGAAAAGGGAGTATTTGAATTCTGTCCGCTCGGAAGTGCTCGATCTGCATAAGAAAGGGCTTCCTGCAGAGGAAATCCGAAAAAGACTGTTTCCGAAGCAATATCCGCTCATCAAAATTTCCGGCAGGGAATGGGATTCGCTGCATATTGTCAATTCGATTGTGAATGGTGAAAATCGTGCGCTAGAACTGAAAACTAAGAAAATCATTGGGGGATGAAATGAATGACGAATGCTACACTGAATGAGACCATGCAGCAAATTGAAAAGGAAATCAATCAAAATCCGGAGCCGATCGCATCGATGGATACGGTTTATCAATTCGAAATCGACGGGGAAGCCTATCAGCTGCAATTGAAGGATGGCCAGGCGAAAATACTGGAACATAAAGTGGATCCAAACTGTACCCTGGTCATGTCCTATGATAATTTCAATAAATTCCTGGCAGGCAAACTGAACGGCATGGCCGCATTCATGACCGGGAAATTAAAAATTCAGGGTGACATAACAAAAGCATTGAAGCTTGAGACTATTGTGAAACAGTATGAGCTGGATATCTGAACTCCCTTTATAGCGAGCTGTTTTATCGATGGATTTAAAAACACACCTATCCGATACGGGATAGGTGTGTTTTTGACTTTATTCTGCTTCCGCCCGGTTATTCTTAATGAATACGGAACCGATCAAACCGATTATGGCAGCTGAGAGCACTGCATAAAATGCATAATGGACGCCGTTAGCCAAAAACTCCGGCGGGGAGGAAGCCCCGAATTCCACGATAAAGTCGTTTTGGCCTGCAGTGAATAATGTGATGGCAATTGCGGTTCCAGCAGCACCGGCGACTTGCGTCAACGTGTTCATGGCAGCTGAACCATCTGCGAACAAATTGCGCGGCAACTGGTTCATCGCATGGGTTTGCGCTGGCATGATCGTCATGGATATCCCCAGGAACAATACACATAGCGCCGCAATTATTTGCCATACGGGAGTTGTTGCGGAAAGGAACAGCAGAAACATGATTGTCCCCGCTGTGATGAAACCGAAGCCGAGACGTGTAAAAGTACGGGCGCCGACGCGGTCAAAATTCGAACCGACGACCGGGGCCATGATGATATTCAAAAGGTTGGCCGGCAGCATCAATAACCCGGCAGCAATTGACGTATAGGCGAGCACACTCTTCAGGTAGATCGGGATCATGATGGCGACGGACAAGATCACAAACAGGGTCAGGAACATCAGCAGCGTGCCAAGGGCGAACATTGGATAACTGAAGACACGCAGATCGACCATCGGATGGTCCATGTTCAGCTGGCGCAGGATGAACAGCATTAAGGCGGCTGCCCCCATCGTCAGTGGAGCCCAGACAAGCGCATCTGTAAATGGTGTTTCAGCCAAAGTTGAAAGTGAAAAGATGATGCCGCCAAAAGCGATGGTGGATAAGAATAATGACAGGACGTCAATTTTAGGCTTGGTGATATCCGACACGTTTTCAATCTTCAGGGCACTAAGCAGCAAAGCGATATTTAATGCCACCATCACCCAGAAGATATAATGCCAGCTGCTTGCGCTGATGATCAAACCGCTGAGTGTAGGGCCCAAAGCGGTGCCGGCTGTAATGACCAAGCCGACAATGCCCATCACCGCTCCGCGTTTTTGGATGGGGAAAATCAGCATGATGACACTGAACATGAGCGGCAGGAAAATCCCGGTGCCGACCGCTTGTATCAATCGTCCAGTCAACAGGAAGGAAAAGCTTGGCGCCATTGCAGCAAGCGCTGCGCCCAGGGAGGAAATCACTAAAGCTGCGATGACCAGCTGACGCGTGCTGAACCAGCGCACCAAATAGGCGGACAGGGGCACCAGAATGGCCAACACCAGTAAATAGCCGGTGGTCAGCCATTGGGCGGTGCCCGCTGTGATCGAATAATCTTCCATGATGTTTGTGAGAGCCATATTCAACGCAGTCTCACCGAATAGGCCGATGAACGAGCCGAGCATCAAAATAGCGGCCATTAATTTTGGTCTTTTAACTTGTACATGTGAATGCATGAATGGAGTTCCTTCTATCTATCTAGTTTTGGCTTGCAGGCGATGGCAAATGTTTGGCTGCTTGGCACCGGCTGTACACCGGAGCATGACATTATTTTCTCTAAAACCGAACCGCCTATCTGCAACTATACAAAATCATCAGGGGAAACTCAATAGCAATTTTCCAAAATAAGGATAATTATTCCTTATTGTATACATTTTGTTCCAAATTATTTTTTGCTACCAATGGACTATTAGCCCGTCCATCAGAAATGGATTTCAGGCAGGCCTTCATTTTCATATAAGCTATTGATGAATTCCGGTTTACCGTCCATACTTAGCGTATTGATCAATAGAAAGAGGGAAGTGCAGTGGCTCAGGAAAAAGAAGTTCGAACGTCGGCAAAGCGCCGGACAGACTTGATGAAACAGTATGTGGATTCAGCTGAAATGCAGCGGCAGCTTTACCGGAAAACCTTGTGGATTGTCGTTATTTCACAGATTCTAGGTGGCGCTGGCCTTGCTGCAGGTGTCACAGTCGGGGCACTCCTTGCGGAAGATATGTTCGGCGACGCGATCTTCGCCGGTATTCCGACAGCTCTTTTCACATTGGGATCGGCAGGCGGCGCTTATGCGGTCGGTAAAATATCGCAGAAATTCGGAAGGCGTCCAGGTTTGTCTGCCGGATTTTTCGTCGGTGCGGCTGGCGCAGTCGGAGTCATCCTTTCAGCGGTAGCGGATAATTTACCGATGCTGCTGATTTCGCTGCTGTTTTATGGATCCGGAACGGCGACCAATTTGCTTGCCCGTTACGCCGGTACGGATCTTGCCAGCGCCAAACAGCGCGGCAAGGCGATCAGTATTGCGATGGTGTCCACCACATTCGGTGCTTTTGCAGGGCCCAATTTGGTGGGGGCCATGGGCCGTTTCGCCGAGTCCATAGGCGTCCCGGCACTCGCGGGACCTTTCATCCTGGCCGCTGCAGTGTATTTTTTGGCGTCCCTCGTGCTCTTCACATTCCTGCGTCCAGATCCGCTGCTTGTCGCACAGGCGGCAGCAGTCAAAAAAGGACAGGATGATAAATCCGCCAATAAACAAGCAGCCGAACTGCCAGTGATCAATAGCCGGGGAGTATTCCTTGGCGCTACTGTGATGGTCATTACACAACTGGTCATGGTGGCCGTCATGACAATGACACCTGTCCATATGGGCCATCACGGCCATAGCCTCGGCGCAGTCGGCATGGTGATCAGTATCCATATCACGGCAATGTATCTGCCATCACTTTTGACAGGAATCCTGGTCGATAAAGTCGGACGGACAGCCATGGCTGTTGCGGCAGGCATCACACTTCTTTCTGCAGGTATCGTCGCAGCCTTTGCGCCCGGCAGTTCTTTGCCGATGCTGGTTCTTGCTCTCGCACTTCTCGGCCTCGGCTGGAATTTCGGATTGATCAGCGGAACAGCTTTGATCGTCGATTCGACGTTGCCAGAAGCCAGGGCGAAAACACAGGGGACGGTCGATGTGCTGGTCGCATTGTCGGGTGCAGCGGGCGGAATGCTGTCGGGCATGGTGGTCGCAGGGTTCAGCTATACGGTGCTGTCGCTCGCTGGAGGATTTCTGGCGCTGCTTCTCATACCGGTGGTTGTCTGGTCGCTGGGAAGGAATAAACCTGCAGCTGATTGAACTGGATGAAGAATTATTGACGGCAGGTGGGAGTCTGGAGCTCTCACCTTTTCTATTGAAGATATTTAAATCGAAACAAACCTATTGAGTCTTGAAAGAAATGGAGCAGGGAAATGGAAAAATCATTGGTGTGCAGAACGTTAAAATCCAATAAGTTCTGGAAGATAAAAGTGTCAGGTAATTTTTTCATTGTTTCATACGGAAGAATGGGCACTTTGGGATCGGTCAATTCAAAGGAATTTCCGACCCCTGAAAAATGCCTTATAGAAGCGGAAAAGATGATCCATTCCAAACTGAAAAAAGGATACAGGGAAATAGAAGAAGGCACTTTTTCCGGTCACATGAAATAGAAGAAATTCGCGGATCTCCTGCTCTGACGAACAGAAAGTTAGAATAATCAAAAAATATTTGCGAACATAAGTTCTGTTTGCTATAATGATTTTATATACATATGGAATGGCGGATCACTTTGCCGCTCATTCCCGGGGATGCCTCTTCAATCAAGACCAAAAATTTGAAGGAGGTTTTTTCATGTTTAAAAACAGTAAGGAATTGGAATCGATTTTTTCGGCAGAAGCGGTTTTCTACAAATTGGAAACGAATGGACGGATCCATTTATGCAGGAGTGTGGCTGCGATCCGGCGGAATGGGGTGTGGCAGGAAGAAGCGGATGCGCTATTTGTTCTTCTGAACCCGGGGAAATGCCTGCCTGTGGAAGGTGAGGAAAGTATTTCGCTGCCTTCAGGGGAGCTGGAATCCCTGCCGATGGTGCCGGCAGCTCCCGATAATACGATGTTTCAGCTGATGCGCCTCATGGAACGGATGGGATGGAATCATGTCCAGATCATCAATCTGACGGATATAAGGACGGCCAAATTCGAAGAATATAAGGCTGGCCAGCAATGGATGTCCGGTCACAGGTATAACCGTCACAGCATCTTTTCCATTGACCGCTACCACGAATTGCTGGACCGTGTAGAAAATGCGGAAACCGTGATAGCAGGATGGGGAACAAAACCGCAAATACTGTCTGCCGCTACCGAAGCGAATACAATTTTATGGGAAGTCGCAGAAGTGAAGGGGCTGCGTTTCAGACAGCATCCACTCTATTATCATCCATTCCCGTGGCTCCAGACAAAATGTATGATGTGGCTCGATGATATGGAGGCGCAGCTGAAAGCGGTACGGGAAATGGTCTGAAATAAATTCCAGGAAAAAGCCGCAAACGGATTATCTCCATTTGCGGCTTTACAGCATTTATTGGATTGCATCGTGGATGATCATCACCGGCTCCGGATTTTCGACAGCAGCCGCAGGATCTCCAGATACAGCCACACCAATGTGACAAGCAAACCGAATGCGCCATACCATTCGAAGTATTTCGGTACGCGGTTGGCTGAAGCGTGTTCAATATAATCGAAATCGAGCACCAGATTCAGCGCGGCAATAATGACGATGACGATCGAAATGGCGATGCCGATTGGCGAAGCTTCATGAAGGAAGGGCACGGAGAAGCCGAGAAATCTGCCGATGAACGAGATGACATATACAAGGAAAATCGCACCGGTTGCCGCCACGACTCCGAGACGGAAATTTTGTGTCACTTTGATGAGTCCTGATTTATATGCCAATAGCAGACTGACCAGTACGGCGATCGTCAACAGGATGGCCTGAAACACGATGCCGCCGTATTGAGCTTCGTACTGTGCAGAGACGGCTCCGAGAAACAGGCCTTCCAATAAAGCATATAATGGCGCAATGAATGGCGATGCTTTCGGTACAAAAATAGTGATCAACGCGATGAGCAAACCGCCGATTGCCCCGATTAATATCAACGGCAATACGTTTTCCGGGCTGGTAGCGAACTGATTCCAGGAGTAGACGAAGGTGATCAGCACCAGCAGGATCAGTATCAGCGTCTTATTTACTGTCCCGCCAATGGTCATCGTTTCACCTGAGCCGGAATTGTCGAAGTTTTCGAATGCATCTTTTTTCAAACTTGGATTTCCGCTTCTCAAAATTAACACCTCTTTTCCATTTCTTGAGCAGAGTTAATTATATCCTGAATGGGCTGATCCACCAACTGGGAATGACAGTTGCTGGATAGCTGACATCAACGGATATGATAAAATGAGAGAAACTAGCTGGAAAAAGAAAAGAGAGCCAAAAAGGGGATGCGGACATGCCACTCGAAATTGTGCGGAATGATATCACCAAGATGAATACGGACGCCATCGTCAACGCCGCCAATTCGGGGCTGAAAATGGGCGGCGGCGTATGCGGTGCCATTTTTAATGCGGCCGGGGCGTACCAGCTTCAGGAAGCTTGCGTGCGCATCGGCTATTGCGGAATCGGTGAAGCGGTTTGGACCGATGCGTTTGCGCTGCCTGCCCGGTTTATTATCCATACAGTTGGGCCGGTCTGGCAAGGAGGGACCCATCATGAAGAGGCCATGCTGCGGAATTGTTACCGGAATTCATTGGAACTGGCGTTATCGATCGGCTGTAAGTCGGTAGCATTCCCCCTCATCTCCACCGGTATTTTTGGCTACCCGAAAGAACCTGCTCTGAAGGTCGCCATTTCAGAAATTGCTGCATACCTGGAAAATCATGACATGCATGTATCGCTAGTGGTGTTCGATAAGCAGTCCTTTGGCATCAGCAAAAAACTTGTTGAATCGATTTCTTCCTTCATTGAGGAACATGAAGCGGCTGCGATGGAGGAAAAGCATAATCGCCGGCGTTTCTCAGATGCACCGGAGATCATCTCGCACAGCCTCGAGCAGAAAGTCAGGTTGGAATCCGATCTGGGCGAAAGCCTGGAAGATCTGTTGGAGAATATGGATGAATCGTTTACCTCAGCTTTATTCCGCCATATCGATGAAAAAGGCATGACCGACACGGAGACTTATAAAAAAGCCAATATCGACCGGAAATTATTTTCGAAAATACGCAATTCCCCTGGATATACACCGATGAAAAAAACGATATACGCATTTGCTGTCGCTCTCGAACTGACGGTTCCGGAAATGGAGGATCTTCTTCGGAAAGCTGGCTATGGCTTGTCCCGCAGCCATAAGTTCGATTTGATCATCCTGTATTTTGTGGAGCGGAAAATTTATAATATCCATGAGATCAACGAAGCTTTATTCGCATTCGACCAGCTGCTTCTGGGGGTATGAAATGTCGCTTCCGAAGCGACCTATTCGTAAGGGCAAAGAGCTATCCTTAAGATGTAAATAACTCTTAGGGAGGCACTTTAAATGAGAAAAGACAAGACAGAATTAATTTTTATCCTGGATAAAAGCGGGTCGATGGCAGGTTTGGAACAGGATACAATCGGCGGGTTCAACGCATTGATCGAGAAACAGCGGAAACTTTCCGGAGATGTGCGGGTCACAACTGTGCTGTTTAACCAGGCATATGAATTGCTGCATGACAGAATTCCGCTGGCAGGAGTTTCGCCGCTGACGGAAACTGAGTATGCAGTAGGCGGCACGACTGCCCTGCTGGATGCAATCGGGTTTGCCATACAGAAGGCAGCGAATGCCCAAAAAGGGGCTGGAGAAGATCAGCGTGCAGACCGAATCATGTTTGTCATCACGACAGACGGCATGGAAAACGCCAGCTGTGAATATGATTATAAAAAGGTCCAGGAGATGATCGGAAAAATGAAAGGTCGATCCGATTGGGAATTCATCTTTTTGGGTGCGAATATCGATGCCATCGCCACGGCGAAGAAATTCGGGGTAAAAGAGGAATTCGCCGTCAATTATCATGCAGATGCTGAAGGCACAGAACTCAATTTTAACGTTTTGAGCGAAGCGGTCTCTTCCTTCCGGATAGGTAAATCCATCGATCCAAGCTGGAAAAAAGAGATAGAAAGAGATTTCAGTTCGCGCAGGAAAAAATAGGTCCCGTCGGCAGCCCCTTCCAGGAAGAGGGCTGTTTTGTTTTGTGCGGACCTGGTTTGTTTTGATCCAAAAGGCAAAGGGTAGTGAGTCTATAATGGCTAACCTAATCCAAATCGAATGATGGAGGTATAGATCAATGGAGAAAAAAGGTGCAAAGCAATTCGGTTTCTTCGGTGGGCAATTGGAGGTTCAGGATAAGATTGAAGAATTGAAGTCCGAAGGCTACCCATCAGATAATTTATATGTTATTGCGAAGGACAATGAACAGATCAATGGATTGCGCTCCTTTTCCGGTGTCCATTTCAGTACGGAGCAGGAAGGGGATTGGATCGATAAATTCAAGGATCTTTTTTCCGGAAACCAGTCACTGATAAATGTTTTTGAAGAAATGGGATTCACGCGGGAGCAATCTGAGGACTATAACCGCCGGATTGAAAATGGCGAAATATTTTTATTTGCCGATGATGAAGAATACAGCGAAGTGCGGAACGCTGATCCTGGCAGCAGGGAAGAGCTTTTCAAATCAGGCAATTACTACTCTGATGATGGGCAATCAAAGGATGGCAGCTCAGACAGACCGCCGATCATGAGCCGAACCGAACGGCGCAAGCAGCAATCCGGATCTGGTGAAGAGAGTCTTTTTCTTCATGAAGAACAATTGGAAGTCCATAAGGAACGTGTGCAGACCGGTGAGATCAATGTCAATAAACGCATAGTGGAAGAACAGCAGGAGATGGATGTGCCGGTTGAAAGGGATGACGTCGTGGTTGAACGGAGACCGGTGGATGACTCTGGCGATGGAAGCAGCGATATCAGAACGGAACCTTATCATGTCGGAGACGAACTCCATATTCCGGTTGTTGAGGAACGGCTGGTGGTTACTAAAAAGGAAGTTGTGACAGAGGAGATTGTCATTACGAAAAGAAAAATCAGTGATACGGAACACATTTCTGAAACGGTGAGGCGTGAAGAAGTGGATATCGATGAAAGCAACCTGCCGGATGGCGACAGGCCACCTAATGTTTAACCCGATTTTCAGCGGGTACACAGATACTAGCTTCATCAATAAAAACAAACAATTCATTGGAGGTTTTAAGATGATGAACAATAATCACAACAATGACAAACTTGTAGGCACTTTTGAACTGCAGGCGCAGGTATTCAAGAAAATCGAAGAATTGAAAGAACAGGGTTACCGTGAAGAAGATATGTATGTAGTTGCCAAAGACGGTGCAAATGTCGATACATTGAAAGGGACCTCCGGGATCAACGTTACATCCAGTGACCATGACAGCAATTGGAAAGATAAATTCAAAAATCTATTCTCAAGTGACGATACGGAAAGAAGTTCCTATCGCAGCATCAATGATGATACTTCCTATGACTCGGATTATGGCAGCCATGTAGAGAACGGCCGTATCCTTTTATATGTCGATCGTGATTATGCGGGCACATCCGGAACATTTACTTCCGGCACTGCAACAGGCGCAGGGACAGACCGCACGCGGAGTGATTTCTCGGATACTGCAGCCGGTACCGAAGAAAGCCTGAAACTGCACGAGGAGCGTCTGAATGTCGATAAAGAACGTGTGCAGACAGGTGAAGTGAATGTCGGCAAGCACGTGGTGGAAGAAGAGCAGACAGTTGATGTTCCGGTTGAACGGGAAGAAGTCTATGTCGAACGGCGCCCCGTGAATGAAGCGAGTACGGATTACGGCGGATATGACGATAAAGATTCCATCAATGTCGATGTCACTGAAGAGCGTTTGAATGTGACAAAAGACGATGTAGTCAGTGAAGAGATCGTTGTGGGTAAACGCAAAGTCCAGGACACTGAACATGTCCGTGAAACGGTGCGACGAGAAGAAGCGGATATCGATGAAGATACACTGAGAAATGAAGGCACAGACCGCGATAAAGGCTTGTTTGACGATAAAGACCGCAATCGGGGATTATAAAAACCTCATATTCAATGCAAACCCGCTGAGAGATTTCAACTCTCGGCGGGTTTTTTATGAAGATTTTTAATGAGGAAAACCCTGTATGTGCAAATATAAAATCCATTGCCTTAAATATTATCCGGAACCCATTACGCATTGGTCCGTATACATATAAGAAGAGAAGAAGAGAGGGGAGGGGAGTTTATGCAGAAACAACCGAGGATTAAACTGCCGAAATCCGGCTTTGCCAAATTTTTGGATTTCCTGACAATCATGCTGTTTCTGGCAGTACTCATTTATTTGATCATTGAATTCCCGGGTTTGCCTGACCGGGTACCGGGGCATTACGATGCGAGCGGAACGGTGGACCGCTGGGGCAGTAAAATGGAGCTGCTGATTCTGCCGATCGTGGCAATCGGTTTATGGATCATGATGACGGCAGTGGAAAAATTTCCGCATACCTTCAATTATATGAATATGCGTGAAGACAATATTGAAGCGCAATACCGCAATGGCCAGCTCATGATAAACGTCTTGAAGAATGAAAGCGTCCTGCTGTTTGCTTATCTGATTTTTCAGGGAATAAGGGTAGCGGCAGGGGAAGCAGAAGGATTGAGCAATTTTTTCATGCCGATATTCCTGGTTGTCATTTTCGGAAGTATGATCATATTTATGGTAAGGATGTTCCGGCTGTAGACCGATCGGATACTCATAAACCCCAGTTATCCAATAACCCACAGATAAAACAGGTTATCCACAAACCGGCTAAGTTATCAACTATTTGATAATACAGTTGTATTAAATAAAGCTTCGGAGGAGTTCTTTTTCAATACAGGTGTATTATATTTATTGAATTATAGAAGTATTCTGATAAAATGGATATATGCCAAAACTAATAAATATTGAAGAGAAGAAGCTGGATATTGCACATGCCGCGTGGAGAATTCTATTGAAGGAGGGTATGGACGGTGTATCTGTAAGGAATACTGCAAAGGAGGCCGGGATTACGCTTGGAGCCCTGCGTTATTATTTCACTACACAAGAAGAACTGATCAATTATACGGAACAGCTGGTACATGCAAGTCTTGCTGAAAAAACGGCTGAACTATTCATGGTGGATTTGCCGCCGAGGGAAAAAATACTTAAGTTATTAAATGGCCTGTTACCGGACAGGGACGGGAAGGATCCTGCTGCAGAAGCCCGGCTGATTTTCAAATACCATTCCAAATACTTGGGAAGTGGCTATAAAAAAAGCGAGGACAGTGTCTATCAGGCCATAAAATCCATCATGTCGAATCTGATGATGCTTAATATGCTGAAGAAAGATGTGGAGTTGAGCCTCGAAACGGACCGTCTTTACGCATTGATGGATGGGTTGGCGATGGATGCGCTGCTTGAGAGGACAGGGGACAGGCCACGAAAATACAACTTGATGCTTGAAACGCATTTGAATTCCATATGCAAGGAATAGGGCGGAAATCTTTGTTGATTTCCGCTCTTTTATATTTTGCAGTTTAATTTAAAAGTTAAATAGTTATACAGAATTCGTATAACGTGAGATTGGAAATTAATAAGTTTACATAACAAAATTACATAAGAATAGGAATGGTTTAATAATCTCTGAAAGAAGGTATAAATCATTAAACTTTCATTTCTCTCAGTTTTGAAATAATATTAAGAAGCATCCTATCCTGAATGAGGAGTTGATACCAATGAGTTTGGAAACGATCAAGGGTTCAAGCATGATTATCAAGATGACGCGCAAACTGATGAAAGAAGGCTGGTCATTCACTCCCAATGAATTTGATGTCATCATCAAAGCTGAGAATAAGGCTACCGGTGAGTCAATTCACTTTCCATCCATCGGGAACCTGAAGACCTGGATTTATCAAAAAGCATTAAGTTATTGACCCATATAAAAATCCCGCACGCCTGAAATCGGTGTGCGGGATTTTTTCGTTCACATCATTTTTTCCAATGCCATTATCGCTTCACGAGCAGTCAGTGGATCAACGGAAATCCGGTTGATGACGCGTCCTTCGACCAATTCTTCCAGCGCCCAAGTCAAATGCGGCAGGTCAATCCTGTTCATCGTGAGGCAAGGGCACATATACGGATTCAATGATATGATGTCACGGTCAGGGAAATCTTTGATCAGACGGTTTACAAGATTCATTTCCGTTCCGATCGCCCATTTGGATCCCGGAGCGGAGGCTTCGATCATATCGATGATGTATTTCGTCGATCCGGCGTAATCGGCCATGCTGACCACATCGTACGTGCATTCCGGATGAACGAGGATCTTGCGTTCCGGTTCTTTTTCGCGCAGGATTTCCACATGTTTCGGCAGGAAATTCATATGGACCGAGCAATGGCCTTTCCAGAGGATGACTTGGACATCTTCGATCTCACATTGCAATTCGAGCTTCTGTTTGACCGGATCCCAGATGGCCATCTGTTCGAGCGGAATTCCATGTTTCACAGCAGTGTTTCTGCCA
Source organism: Planococcus beigongshangi (assembly GCF_016820495.1). Lineage (GTDB taxonomy): Bacteria > Bacillota > Bacilli > Bacillales_A > Planococcaceae > Planococcus > Planococcus beigongshangi. The sequence continues at coordinate 140,592 of NZ_JADHDU010000002.1, forward strand.
AGATGCTGATCTGGCAGGAACAGCATCCGCTGCTTTTGCCCCAATGCCCATTCCACCATTTCCACCGCATTCGAAGATGTCACGGTGGCACCGCCGTTGCGCCCGACAAACGCTTTGATGGCAGCTGTCGAATTGACATAGGTGAGTGGTGTGATCGTGTCGCCGAATAATTCCTGCAGCTCTACCCAGGCGCGCTCAGTCTGGTCGATATTGGCCATATCCGCCATCGAACAGCCTGCCCGCATATCCGGCAGAATGATTGCCTGTTCAGGTGTGGTCAGGATATCGGCTGTTTCAGCCATGAAATGGACTCCGCAGAATAAAATATAATCAGCATTCTGCTTGCCTGCGACCTGTGATAATTGCAGGGAATCACCGGTAACATCAGCATACCGGATCACTTCGTCTTTCTGATAATGGTGTCCCAGGATAAACAGGCGGTCGCCCAGGATTTCACGTGCATGGCTGGCACGCGCGTGCAATTCCTCGGTTGGCGCTGAGAGGTAATGTGCCGGCATTGCATCGGCCAGCTGTAGTTCTTCGAGTAAAGATGTCATTGTATGATAGCCTCCTTATGTGACAGGATCAAATTCATGGACATATCGAGATTCGAGACGCTGTGCGTCAATGCACCGAGCGAAATGACGTCGACACCGGTATTGCGGTAGCAGGCCAATTTCTCTAAATCGATGCCGCCCGATGCCTCTGTTCGGATGCCTGCCGGGACAAGTTTTACCCAGTTCGAGATTACTTCCGGCGTCTGGTTATCGAACATGATCGCGTCCGGTGCTGCGGAGATCGCTTCCATTAATTGTGCTTCCGTCTCCACTTCGACTTCGACCATCATCATATGGCCGTGCGATGCCCTCACTTTATGGATGGCTTCTGAAATCGAGCCGGCCGCTGCGATGTGATTGTCTTTCAGCATGACTGCGTCATATAATCCGTTGCGGTGGTTAAAACCGCCGCCTGCACGGACTGCGTATTTCTCGAACATCCGCAGACCCGGCGTCGTTTTTCTCGTGTCGACGATTCGCGTGCCGGAGGATCCTAGCGTTTCCACACAATTGCGGGTCAAGGTGGCGATGGCACTCATCCGCTGCACGAGATTCAGAAAAACCCGCTCCCCGGCAAGGATGCTGGAAACGGGACCTTTGATCCGGACCAGTGCCTCTCCGTATTCTACAGTTTCTCCGTCCTGTTTTAGCGTTTCAACGGTTACCGAAGGATCGAGCAGGGAATAGCCCCAGTCAAAAATAACCAGTCCCGCTGCCACGCCTTCAGCTTTTGCCCTTACAACAGCTTCGCATGTGGCATCATCCCCGAAAATAACAGATGACGCATCACGTTCGCCGATATCTTCTATTAAAAAGTGTTCCAATGCTTTCAATGCCAATAATTTATTCATCATCATACAGTCTCCTTGCTTAGAATTTCGCGGTGTTCGGTGAAAATGCCATTTTTCGATATTGCAATCGTTTTCCCTTGCCAGTCCGCTGAGGGGGCAGGAAAGTCGGTGCGGAAATGAGCGCCGCGGCTTTCCTCCCTGTATAGGGAAGCCATTGCCATTAACGTGCAGGCAGTTTGTCGGTGGTGATGCGCTACCGCTTCATTGCTCGCATTTTTCACTTCAAGGTCAGGCGGCAGAGGATTCTCCCGGATAAAATCCTGCAATTGCTGCTTATTCCGCAGAATACCTACATCCTGCGTCATTTTTAAACGTTTGGGTCCTGGATACGGCAGAGTGACGGCAGGAAGACTTCGACCGGATGGCAATTGCTGAATCGCTGGAACATCCGATTCCCCGGCTTCAGCCGGCAGCTGCGCTATCAATCCGGCCAGCCTTTTTGCGAAGACGATGGCCTCCAACAGCGAATTGCTGGCAAGGCGATTAGCTCCGTGGACGCCTGTCGAAGCGATTTCACCGATGGCATAGAGCCGCTTGATAGTGGTGGCACCCTTATCATCAGTTTTCACGCCGCCCATATGGAAATGTGCACCTGGCCGCACCGGCAATAAATCGGCTGAAGGGTTCAGCCCGTGTAAACGGCAGTTTTGGTGAATGGCAGGAAATTTCACGTGGAAATCTGGGATATGCCGGGCATCCAGGTAAACCGGCCCCTCTCTTTGCCAATGCCATTCAATCGCTCTTGACACAATGTCACGCGGAGCCAGTTCTTTCAACGGATGAAAACCATCCATGATGGAATGGCCCCGATTATTGACGAGCAGTGCACCTTCACCGCGGACAGCTTCTGAAACGAGGCCAGCCGATGTGCCGTCTATATTCAGGACCGTTGGATGAAACTGGATGAATTCCAGATCTTCCAGAACAGCACCGGCCCGGTAAGCAAGCGAAAGCCCGTCGCCTTCCGCGACGGGGGAGTTGGACGTGTGGCTGTATAGCGCGCCGATGCCGCCGGTTGCCAGGACCGTGTGGCGTGCATGGATGATTTTCCGTTGCCCGCTGCTGTCACTGGCCATTAGCCCGGTGCATTTATTGTCATCGACGAGCAATTCCAGCACTTGGTGATAATTGAAAGTCTGGATTCGTTTTTCGGTTTCCTTCATTAAGAAGTCCATCAGCACTTTTCCGGTCTGATCGCCGCCCGAATGGAGGATCCGGCGGACGCTGTGGGCACCTTCCATCCCGAGCAGCGGTTCGCCGCTGTCAGTTTTATCATAGGGCAGTCCGTCCTCCATCAATTGACGGATGGCGCTGGCACCTTCCCGGGTCAGCATCTCTACCCGTCCGGTATCCGCATGGCCTGCGGTGGCTTTGATGGTATCGGAAGCATGGACATCAGCCGAATCGGCGGAATGAAGGCTTGCTGCGATGCCGCCTTGCGCAAGGGCGGTATTCGATACTGAAGGAGCAGCTTTTGTCAAAACGGCTATTTTATAAGATCGGGGGAGGGAACGGGCAAGCATCAACCCGGCTGCGCCTCCGCCCACGATGCATACATCAAACAATCTTTACACCTTCTTTACAAGTGTCTTGACACTATTAATGACATAAAGATAAAGTGATTACAAGGCAAAAATGTTTTTCGAAGGGATTTTGATGATGAAATGACCTATTATCTCGATGCAGCAGCAACCATTCCGATGCGGAAAGAAGCGTTGGATGCATATATGGAAACAGCCGCACAAGCATTCGGCAATACCCAAAGCCTCCATGATGCAGGGTCGGAAGCTGCGGGTTACATCGACTCGTGCCGGCGGATGCTGGGTGAATTACTGAATGGCAGAAAAGACGGCTTCTATTTCACCGGCAGCGCCTCGGAAGGCAATCAGCTGGCTATCCGTTCTTTATTGAAAGGGAGACCGGACAATTGCAGAAGCATCATTTCAACTAAGCTGGAGCATGCCTCTGTTCTGGCGGTGCTCCATGAACTTGGTCAGGAAGGATACGACGTCCGATTCGTTTCGGTGGATCGGAAAGGAAGGGTGGATATAGGTGAATTTGAACGGTTGGTCAATGGAACCACTGCATTGGTTGTCATGCAATCCGTCAACTCTGAAATGGGGGCGGTCCAGGATATTGCCGGAATGGCGGGACATGCTGCGGCGTTCGGCGTGCCGTTCCATTGCGATATGGTGCAGGCCTTAGGGAAAATTCCGGTGGATTTGAACGCGTCACGCGTCACTTCAGCTGTATTTTCAGCCCATAAAACCGGGGGGCCGAAAGGGGTCGGAATTGTCTACCTTGACCCTGCCATCCACTGGCAGCCGGTCTATGAAGGGACGACGCATCAGCAAGGGTTCCGCGCCGGGACGCTTGATGTACCGGGGATTGTCTCTGCGGCAATTGCGGCGAAATATGCCGTAGCTGAACAGGCGGAAAATTACAGGAAAGCGGCATTGCTTCAAGAATTCCTTCTTGATAACCTCCATCCGGAAGTCCGTGCAGCCGGGGATATCCGGTCTAAATCACCTTTTATCCAAGGTCTTCTCTTGCCGCATGTCGAGGGACAGTGGATGATGCTGGAATGCAACCGCCACCAGATCGCCATTTCAACCGGCACCGCCTGCAAGATAGGAGCCAGTGAAGCGATGTCGGCGATGCTTGCCATGGGAGTGGAAAGCGACGCTGCGAGAAAGTTCATCCGGATTTCATTTTCCAAGGAGACCACTGCCGATGACCTTTCCCGGTTTCTGGATGTCGTCAATAATTCTGTCGCACATGCCCTGATCTGAGAATCGTTTGAGTAAAATCGGCACGCCTGCTACACTTTCTTTAGTCCATACATAAGAAAGAAGGAGAGCGCATTGAGAATAGTGATTGCACCGGATTCATTGAAAGGATCCCTTTCCAGCACACAGGCGTCCGAAATCATCCATCAGGCGATCAAGGATTTCGATTCGCTGATTGAAACTGTCCAGATCCCGATGGCAGATGGCGGAGAAGGGACGGTCGAAGCGGTTCTGTGGAATAAAGGCGGTGAAATGATCAACCGCAGCGTCCGCGATCCGCTTGGCAGGACCATTGAAGCCTCATACGGCTGGATCGAAAAAGAGAAAATGGCGATCATCGAAACAGCTGCCGCTTCCGGATTGCCGTTATTGGCTCCGGATGAACTGGATCCTTTGCTCGCTTCAAGTTACGGTACGGGTGAATTGATAAAAGATGCGCTTGACCGCGGGGCGGCTGTAATCATCCTAGGACTCGGCGGCAGTGCGACCGTCGATGCCGGCACCGGTATATTCGAGGCGCTGGGTGTGAAGTTTTTAAATGACATCCATCAGCCAGTCTCAGCCGTCGGTGGACGCCTGGCAAACATAGCCCGAATCGATCTGTCCGGCCTTGATCCGAGAGTGAAGACCGTCACTTTCATCATGGCAAGTGATGTCACCAACCCGCTTCTCGGAAAGGACGGGGCCATTCATATCTTCGGGCCGCAAAAAGGCGTAGCCGAAACGCAGCTGGCGCAGTTTGAAGAGGGGATGGAGAGATTCGCAGTGCTGGTCACGGAACTGACGGGAAGGAATTGTATCGATGAAGCCGGGGCTGGAGCTGCCGGAGGAATCGGTTTCCTGTTCAGGGCATTGCTTGCAGCAGAATTCAGGAGTGGCTTTGAAATGATTGCGGAATTGTCCGAAATGGAGAAGCAGCTGGAAAATACTGATTTAATCCTGACTGCCGAAGGGCGTATTGATGGACAGTCGCTTTTTGGAAAAGTGCCTGTCGGGATCGCCCGCCTGGCTAAACGGCGGGATATTCCGGTTATTGCGTTTGCCGGTTCGATTGGTGCCGGCACAGAAAAATTGGAGACAGAAGGCGTACATGCAATTATGCCGATCGTCGAAGGTCCGGTGCTTCTCGCAGAGGCGATGGCAAACAGCAAAACGCTGCTGTACAGTGCGGCGATGCGGTTGATGAAGATTTTGAATACAGGGAAACAGCTGAAAAAACGGTGAACTGCTTTGCGGAATACCGGTGACTGAAGATGTTTCAATAATTATATAGAGCAGCTATTATGAACCCGCCCATTTTTGGACGGGTTCTATTCTTAATAAATTATTAATAAATTTTCTGATTCTTTTTCAGATAAAGAAGGCTATAATGAATAGTAATCTAACAGAAAAAACCATAATTTTTGAAACTTCGGACCATTTCAAACGTTAAATATAAAAAGAGCAGAAAAGTCCTGCATTGTTCTAAGCCTCTGGTCTCAGTTCAACATAGCCTGACGCCGGATGTGGGTTTTTAGAGAGAAAGATAAACTGAAGTTATCGGAACATGCATTTAACGGGACAGTCAGCAAAGGGGATGAAAAGGATGGAGATTTACATTGTGTTCACCAATACGAAAACCAATCTATCGCGGATGATCAAAAATTGCACAGGCTACCCATTCAGCCATGTGTCCATATCCTTCACGAAAGATTTGAGCCAAATGTACAGTTTTGGCAGAAAGGATACGTATAATGCGTTTATCGCCGGATTCGTGAAAGAAGATGTTCAGGATCATCTGTTCCAGCGTGCAGATTGCGCCGTATGCAAACTGGAACTGTCGGAAGAAAGCTATAACAGCATCTGGGCATATGTCCAGAAGATGGAGCGGGAAAAGGACTCATTCAAATATAATTTTACCGGCCTCTTTGCTGTAGCTTTCAATTACGACCTGAACCGTAAAAATGCCTATTTCTGTTCGCATTTTGTCACCGAAGCGCTGGCAGCGGGCAATATCCGGATTGCGGACAAACCGCCGGCCTTAGTGAAGCCGCGTGATATTTTCGCTTATGATGAGATGGAATTGCTGTACCGCGGCAATCTGCGAAGTTATCCTCATCTGAATGCACAATCTGCATATGTTCTGGAACCTGCCATGTTCGAGGCAGTCCGTTAAGGATTCAGCCAAAAAACGCGCAATCGAAAAGCCTCTTCAATTTGGAAGAGGCTTTTTTGTGTTCAGTACAATCCCGAATTCTTTTTCGAGCACTTTCATTTTATCTTCTTCAGTCAATTGCTCTTTATGCTTTTCCCCGTTAATCGTTCTTGTGAGCGTCAAGCCGGACAATGTGATGCGGCCCTCTGGCGTTGCCCGGGTTACGATATCATCGTGCGTGAAGGTCGAGTCTTTCGATACTTGATTGAATATACAGCCTTCATGGAAATCTTCCAGCTGTTTTTCATCCAGTGTAAAACGGTAAAGGACTTTTTCTTCTCCGTTATTTTCCCTTGTCAATTGATGCACACCGGGTTCAATTTCGTCTATGCTGTATGTTCCGCTATTGTCAGTCGCCCGTTCGCCTCCGAGCGGGATGGGGCTGATCGTCGAGTCTCCGAACCCGGCGTCCACCAGATACGGAGTGTCCAGTTCCACCAGGATAGCGGCATGGGTGTCCTTTTTGGCATAAGTGCCGTCCGGTTTCATGACGGTAGCTGAAATCATTTTTGCATCAAAGCCGATTTCCTGCAATAGCCAGCAGAATAATCCGTTCAGTTCGTAACAATAGCCGCCCCTATGCTGATTGACCACTTTATCGTAAATGGTTTCCAGGTTCAGATAGATCGGCACTTTGCGGATGACATCCAAATTCTCGAACGGGATATGCTGCATATGCAGCGATTGCAGTCTCGCAAGGTCCTGCAGGAAATTCTCATCGACCGGATATGCGTCGAATCGTTTCAGATAGTTTATGGGATCCATCATTTATTTCATTCCTTTCAAGCATGTACGGTCTGCCTCAACTATTCCCGTTTCCCAGCTTCCGGAAACTTGCCACACTGTGGGCAATGAAAAATTGAGCGCCGTAATAAGTGGACATGATCAGGAGGTGGGAATATTCCACCGGCGAAACGAACATATTCCATGCAAGCACTGAATCGGATGCGACAAAAAGCAGGCTGCCGGTGATCAGCCAGCGGTTCCCCGTCATGATGGCTGCCCACACCATTAGCATGATGGCTGATATATAGAGTAGTACGGGTACGATCAGCGAAGTGTCCCCGCTGACTTCCAGAGCTTCAACCAAACGGCTTCCCATGATAAACCCGTAGAAAATGAGCGGCAGTATCGTGAGTATCCGGTAGCGATTGAATTTCCACTGGGACAAGAAGGCGGCAGTATAGAATAAATGTCCGATGAGGAAAGCGGAAAGGCCGATGACGAACCAGTGGAGTGTCGCGTCACCGATTGCGCAGAATACCAGGCCGGTCAGGATCAGCCAATGGATCTTCAGTTTCTGTTTCGGAAGCCTTAAAACAGCATAGAGAAATATCAGGATCATGGGAATCAGCTTGAAAATGAGTTTAAACCATAAGGGATCGTCGGGGATAAAAAAGATATAGAGAATGCTCATTGCCAGGATCAGGATTGGTAAAAAATGTGGTTTCATATGTAAGCTCCCATCGTTTTCATAGTCTTAATAAGTATTCCTTAAGGTCTGCATGAAACCCTTTATTTCATTTAGAAAATTAGAAATTCCCTATAGTGGAAGCTGGAAATTCAGGACAGTAAAAATTTTGATAAAAGGATAGGAAAAAGAAATCAAGAGGTCTGTAGACGTCTTCTGGATTTCGGGACCATCGGGTATTTATAAAGTCAGATTACGATAAATTTACAATTGTCTAATTTTCATCTTGTATAATTGACCAGTAAGATAATTTGGAATAGGGAGTGAATAGCTTGACGAAAGGCGCGATCGGAAAGATTTTGCTCAGCGTTTTACTGGTCTTGCCGGAGCACAGAATATACAGCGCCAATCGTTTCAGCTGAAGACACGGTGATCAAAGCGCCGCCGTCGGAAGTGAAACTTCGGAAGTGTTTTTTATTCGAATAGACTGACCTGAAGACAGGGAACCTTCAAGAACATGGACGTGCATCGGATCATGATCCGTTGCTGGCACAAATCGACTTTTCTGAAATGGAGGTGCATGAAATGCCGGGTGAGCAGAATGCAGAAGTGGACTTCTCTGGAGCAATTGCGGTGATCCAGGCTGAAGAATTTGATGCTGAGGGTAAACTTTGGATTAAATTCTCTGAAGAAACACTTAAGGACTTCAAAAACAGCAGAAAAGAGTTGCATATTGAAATGCCTGATATCGATTTGACGCTTGCTGCCAATAATCTTCAGCAATTGGCTAAAGTGGCGGGAGCGGGCTACAATCTGCATTTGACTCTTGACGATGCGGCAATGGTGGACGACCGTCCGGCTCTGGCACAGCAGCTGAATATAGCTGCAACGGATTCATTCAGTCGTAAGCTCAGCGTAAATTTCAAAGCGTTCATCACACTCGCTTTCAAAACGGACAGCAAGGTGAAAATCCAGTTTGGTGCCCGTGAAGACGGAAAAGGTAAATGGAAAATCATCCAGGGCAATTTGGCTGGTGATGTATTTACCTTGAAAACCAAAGAGTTCGGCAATTATACGGTTGTGACGAACAAAGGGCAATCCAATAAAAAAGTGAAGAAATAAAGATCAAAGGACTCTGGAGGGCGAACTATCGCCTTCCAGAGTCCTTTTTATGTGGGCCATTTCCGGCCGGTATCGCGCAGGCCGCCCAATAATGCTTTTCTCCGATCGGCAAGCTTAGCCAATGATTCCAAAAATTCATCTGTGGAAACTGCCGGCATGCCCTGATCACGCAGGGAGTCCAGATCCGGAACAGGCGGACTGATATCAGCCGGTGCGATGGAGCCGCTCTGCAATGTTTTGACGTAGCTCTCGATGGCTGAACGGGTGTCCTTGACCAGCAATTGATTGGGGCCGACTCCTTCTTTCATGCCGAATTTGAGAAGCGTAAGGGATTCATCCAGTGCAGCGACGGCGACCGATAGCTCTTCGTCTTTCTTGCTTGCATGATAATAATGGAGGACCGGGTAGGCGTTATGTTGTGAGGTCAGTGTACTTAATTGGGAAGAAAAAGTGTTCAGCAACAGGTCGATGTCATTAAAATCATTGCCGTTCCATGCAGCGGCGACAATTTCTTCAGCATTGTCACCAAGGCCCCGGATGCTTTCCGCCAAAGCCCTTTTCTGTGAAACCGCCTCCAGCACAGACAGGATGTAGGTGACTCCCAGCGTGATGAAAATCAGTCCGCTTCCGGCAGTGAAGATGGCGAATATCTGCCATACGCCTTCTTTCATGATGTAATCACCGACTCCTAAAGTAAACAGGAGGTAACCTGCGACATACCAGCGTTCACTCCAGCTGACCGGATTATTATCGTTTGTATCGATAAATGAGCCGGGATCTGCTGCAAACACCAATGTCCATCCTGTCCAGAACAGCAATATCCAAGTGAGAAGAGCGGCAAGGAGGATCAGCGGGCCAGCCAGGCTGATGATTTTTGAATTGTCTCTGCTGACCCAGCGGATTCCGGTCCACAGCAATAGGGAAACCCTGTTCGTGACAGGGCCGCCACCCCCGTCAGGCCATAACGTCGTCCAGCAGAAATCGATGATTCCGATTGCCAATAGAAGAAGACCTGTGATCAAGTATATTTCATTCATCCGCCGTCCCCCTTTTTAAAGATTTCCTAAAACCTCATAAGAAAAGGATAAGGGAAATAACGCTGCTTGTATAATCATAAGCGTCCTGTCAGGCAGGATTTTTGTCAATAAATTATTATAATGGTATAATTGTATTAATGTAATTCTTAATAAGGATGTGCTGTAATTGAATAAAAAATTCATGTCTGGCATCCTGTCAAACAAGGTGCCTTTAAGTAAAATAAAACATAATATGAAACAATATACTGTTAAGACGATTGTCATTCTAGGCGACTCGGTCGCCTATGGCTACGGTACGAAAGAAGGGATCGCCAAATATCTTAGGGAGAGTTTTCCGGACAGCCTAATCATCAATCTGGGGATCAACGGATTGACAAGCGACGGTCTCGTTTCAAGGCTCGACTCAGGACAATGGGATCGCCAACTCCTTTCAGCTGATCTGGTATTGATCAATATTGGCGGCAATGATCTGCTTCAAGGTTTCAGGAAACTCGGCACTGCGGGGCTTGTCCGGAATTTCAAGGCGATCCGTCTGAATTACCGGAAGAATCTATTGGCCATCTATCGGAAAATCCGTGAATTGAATCCGGATACGCTGCTGGTCCAGAACGATCTCTATAATTCCATGAAGAAAGAACATCAATATATGGGTTTGACGAAACTACTGTATCGCCGGTGGAACCGGATGATCGGGGAACGCGGCGTCATCATTTCCAGGACAGATAAAATGGGAAGGAAGCCGGATATCTGGCTGGACGGAATCCACCCGAATGATGAAGGTTACAGAGTGATGCATGATTTGCTGATCGATACACTTCGCTCCACCGGTATTGTGCTGCCGCAGCACACAACAAAAAAATAGGCTGGAAAATAGAAGCGCGCGGTCGCTTCTATTTTTTATGGCCAGAATTTCCGATTATTGTTTTATGTTTTGGGGTATTGGAATTTATACAGCATTCAGCTGCATTATCCAAAGGCAGGGGGCGGATTAAATGAACCGCGGAGTAATCACATCATTATCAGCGATTGGAATCGCACAAGGTCTGAAAATTTTGACCAATAAAAAATTGACGGGTGAATGGCATTGGAAGCATGCATTCACTACGGGCGGCATGCCAAGTTCACACTCGGCTGGCGTATCGGCTTTGGCTACATATGTGGCGGCCAATAAAGGTACCCGCCATACTGAAACTGCTTTGGCAATAGTGTTCGGTACAATCGTCATGTACGATGCACAGGGCATCAGACGCCATACCGGCGAAATTGCCCAATTGGTGAACGATCTGGAAGACAGCCTCATTTCATTGAAAGGTGATTTTCCCAGCCTTGAACTCATCAAAAGGGAAGAAGAGCTGAAAGAGCTTCTCGGCCATCAGCCGGTGGAGGTATTTGCGGGTGCGATGTTTGGCGTGGTCCTCGGATTGATATCGGCTAAGCTGGAAAATGAAAGGCTTGACCGGAAACGGGATAGGATTACATTAGTTTCAGGCAAGCGAAAGCAATTCCGCGGCAGACGCTGAATGAATAAAAGAGAAACCCTTCCTGCTAAAAAACAGGAAGGGATTTTTTTGTGGATCGCACCAGTTGAAAATGAATACGTATACATGTAAAATGGTCTTAATGAAAGAGGTGATCGGAATGGTTTCTTCAGTGGATGTCGCTAAGCTCGCTGGAGTATCTCAGGCGACGGTATCACGGGTATTGAATAATCCGGGCAAAGTGAACGCAGAGACGCTTGAAAAAGTGAATGCTGCAATCCGGCAATTGAATTATCGCCCCAATGCAGCCGCACGTTCGCTCGTGGGCAATCGTTCAAGCGGCAAAGTCGCTTTTGTCTGCGGACCGTTGACTGACCCGGAAACCGCAGATGCTGCCGGACGAACGATTTTATATTTGCAGTCTAAGGGCTATACTTCAGAACTTCACATCCAGGATGCCGAACAGCCGGGAAAAGTATTTGATTTGCTGAGCCAAACACAGGCTGAAGGCATCGTTCTCGGCCCTGTCCACATTACCCGGGAAGAGATGCAGCTGCTGGAAAGTTCCGGAGTCCCTTACGTATTCTGCGGACAGGATGACCTGGCGGCAGGGAGCTCAGTTTCCATGGATAATGTTGCGGCAGGCAGGTTGGCGGCCGAATATATCTGTTCACGCGAACACCGGTTTATCGGCTGGATCGGCGGCAGCGAAGCAGACCAGCGCTTACTGGACCGCTACCAAGGTTTTATGGAAGAGGCAAAGGCGAATGGTGCGGAAGTTATCGCCGCGATGGGGGAAATTTCCGATTATGATGCGGTGATGTCCGCGATGATGGCGCGAAAAGACCGCCCATCTGCTCTAGTTGCTGCAACAGACGAACTGGGAGCGCGTGCAATCGATTTCCTGCTTGCCTATGGCTATTCGATTCCGGGAGATATACATGTTGCCGGTATCGGCAATTCCCGCCAATCCTCCATGAATTATCTTCAGCTTACGAGCATCGGCCTGTCGGAGGATGTGGATATCTACAAAGAAGCGGCCGATCGACTGCTGGTCAAGATCGCAGGTGAATTCAGGGAAAAGATAGGAAGCATCCTGCTTCAGCCTGAACTTTACCAAAGAAAAAGTACGGGATCCATAGAATAAATCATTTATGTATACGTATTCATCGCAAACTTTCGTATTAGCAACTTTAAGTTTGCGGAATATTTGCTATACTTGTAACCAAAAAAGGGGGCTCATTTTATGGTGACCATGTATCCGAGGAAATTAACCGACCGCATTTCATTGATCGACGGATTCGATATGGGCATGTCTGAACGGACAGGCACATACGTTATAGATGAAGAACAATTGACTTTGATCGAAACGGGTCCGAGTCCGAGCATTCCGCATATCGTAGAAGGACTTGAGCAACTTGGACATTCAGCCCAAGACGTTGCCTACATAATTGTCACCCATATTCACCTGGATCATGCCGGCGGAGCGGGTCTGCTGCTGAAGCAATGTCCGAATGCGAAAGTGGTCGTCCATCCGAAAGGGGCACGGCATTTAAGCAATCCATCACGACTGGTTGCTGGTGCGAAAGCAGTCTACGGCGAACGGTTCTCGCCCTTGTTCGATCCTGTGGTTCCGATTGATGCGGAAAGGCTCCTCGTCAAAGGGGAAGGGGACTCGTTGCAGATCGGCCCCGGATGCATGCTGGAATTCTGGGATTCTCCTGGCCATGCGAATCATCATTTTGCCATCATCGATCCCATCAGTAACGGCATATTCTCCGGTGATACGGCAGGGATCCTTTATGAGCAATTGGCGAAAGAGCAAATTTTGTTTTCGCTTCCTTCGACTTCCCCCAACCAGTTTGATCCGGATAATATGCGGCAGTCGGCCAACCGGATGAAAGCCGCCAAGTTCTCATACGCTTTTTATGGCCATTTCGGAATGACTGACAAGCCGGAACAGGCTTTCAGCCAATCGCTTGAATGGCTGGATATTTTCATGGAGCAGGCGGGAATTTCCTTTTCACGGAAGGAAAGCCATATAGACCTGGCTGCACGGTTAAAAGAACGGGTATCCCTGGTGCTTGCCGAAAAAGGGATCCCAGAAAATCACGAAGTTTACATGCTGATTGAACTTGATTTGATGGTCAGTGCGATGGGGCTTCTTGATTATTTGAATAAAAATAGCCATAAAAAAAGAACCTGCAAGGAAATTGGATGATTGCAGGTTCTTTTGTGTTTTTCCTGTGAATTCACAGAGGTTTCAAGACGAATATGAAAAAACCCTGGTCATTCTTGAAATCCCAATCGACAAATGTCTCTTCTATCATACGGTTTTTGGATGAAGGGATGTTGACTTCTCCGATCACTCTTTTTTCCAATGGCCGTTTAGCCAATTTCAGCTGTTCCGTAAATCCATTGGAAATCAGTTCTTTTTCGATCGGTACAAGTATGTTATCCCGGACAACGGCTGCCGTCCGGTCACTCAGCCAGTAAATGGTTGTTTTAGCTGGTATTTTTTCGGCTTTGTCGCTGGCGAGATCCAGTGCTTTGTGAAACTCATCCTTATTGACATCTTTCGGCCAATCAGTGGCAGCTCCCCCTTTATACCCACTGAGCACTGCCCAGATCATCCCTGTTTCATTCTGGAGATTCCAGTCCGCAAAAATGCGGTCAATCTCCAGACCTGCAATTTTATACAATTGCAGGATAATGTCTGACGCCAATTCATTCATGAGCAAATCACGCGTATCCAGAATTCGGTTGTCTTCATTTTTATTCAATAGAATCTTTTCCATGGGTGCAATGAATCCGCGGAAATGGATCGTCATAAACGGGCCGGATAGGGTGACGTATACAGACGTTGGCCCTTTGCCGAAATTTTGCCTCAGCAAGGTCGAGATATACCCTGATATTTCACTTTCCACGCTTTTTCCACTTTTCATATTCTAACCTCCTGTTCCTCGTTGATAGAACCATTTAAAACGATTCACTGCTGATTGCTGAAACATCCACTGATTATCAGAATTCCCTAAAGCGACTCAGCTAAACACACATCTGGCCTGAGGGCCGCTGCATGCTGAAACTTTTTAAGCGTCTCAGCGTCGTATCCATGCGGCCTGAAGTGAAAAAAGAAATAGCCATTTCCGAATGGCCTGAAGTGAAAAAAGAAATAGCCATTTCCGAATCTGCCGGGTTTTAATGGACATCAAATCGACCTGGATCTATGCAATTAAATCTTTTCACAAAATTTATCAAAAAACGATTCTTTTTTTGGGGTTCATGTGATTTAATTAATCACGTATCAATTTTCCATTGTAATTAAAAACAGAAAAGAGGCATATTATGTGCGGATTTACAGGATTTATCGGTAATACAGACAATGCCGGTGCCACACTTGAAAAAATGATGGACCGGATCATACATAGAGGGCCGGACTCGGCTGGTGAATTTATCGAAGGGCAAGCGGCACTGGGCTTCAGAAGACTGAGCATCATCGACCTGGAAAGCGGAAGCCAGCCATTTCACAATGAAAATGAAACTTTGGTATCGATGGTCAATGGCGAAATTTATAATTTCCAGGAACTGCGGGAGGAATTGATCGGCAAAGGCCACGTCTTCACCACTCATTCGGACTGTGAAGTCATCATCCACGGTTACGAAGAATACGGCACAGCGATCTTCAGCCGTCTGCGCGGCATGTTCGCCTGCGCCATCTGGGACCGTGTGGAAGAGAAACTGATCGTTGCACGGGATATGTTCGGGATCAAACCGCTTTATTATGCAAAAATGAACGACGTTTTGTTTTTCGGTTCGGAAATCAAAAGTTTCCTGCCGCATCCGGCTTTCAAAAAAGAAGTGAACCGTGATGCATTAAAGCCTTATTTGACGTTCCAATACTCTGTTATGGAAGAAACTTTTTTTAAAGGTGTTTTCAAATTGCCGGCAGCCCATTTCATGGTTTATGAGCCGAAGCATGGCCAATCCGTCATCGAGCGTTACTGGGAGCCGGATTTCTCAGTGGAAGAAAAACCGCTGGAAGAAACAGTGGAAGAAATCGATTCCGTCATCCGCGAATCGATTCAGGCACACCGCATCAGTGATGTAAAAGTCGGGTCCTTCCTGTCAAGCGGTGTGGATTCAAGTTATGTCGCTTCCGTATTGAAACCAGATAAAACGTTTACCGTCGGATTCAGCGACAAAAACTTTTCGGAAATCGATAATGCACAGATCCTGTCCGATGAACTGGGCATCCAGAATATCAGCGAAGTGCTGAATTCGGAGGAATGCTTCACTGAATTGGAACAGATCCAGTATCTCATGGATGAACCGCATTCGAATCCATCGATCGTGCCGCTTTATTTCCTGGCGAAGATGGCTAAAAAAGATGTTACCGTGGTGCTGTCAGGCGAAGGAGCGGATGAATTATTCGGCGGTTACGACGATTACGACGTGCGCCCGAACCTGAAGAAATACAGAAAACTGCCGGCGGGTATCCGTTCCGCAGTCGGTTCAGTTGCAGCAAAATTGCCGGAAATGCGCGGCAGACAATTCCTGATCCAAGGTGGACTGCCGGTTGAAAACTGGTTTATCGGCCAGGCGAATGTATTCCCGGAAGCAGAAGCGGTGCGTATGCTGAAAGCTGATTACCGGAAAGGGCCTTCTGTGGCAGAAATCGTCCGTCCGGTTTATGACCGTGTCAAAGGCAAAGACGACTTGACGAAAATGCAATACCTGGATCTGAACCTGTGGCTGGTAGGGGATATTCTCTTAAAAGCCGATAAGATGAGCATGGCCCATTCATTGGAACTCCGTGTGCCGTTTCTCGATAAACGCGTCATGGAGACTGCATCGAAATTGCCGGCCAAATACCGGATCGGCGCTAATGATACCAAATATGCCATGCGTCTGGCTGCACGCCGCGCGTTGCCGGAAGTTTCGGCCAACCGTAAGAAAATGGGCTTCCCGGTACCGATCCGGAACTGGATCCGCGATGACAAGTTCTATCAGCAGATCAAATCATATTTCTTGTCTGCTGAAGCGGCGGAATTCTTCAATCAAAACGAGATACTCGCTTTATTGGAGGCACATTACACGAATAAAGCCAATAATGCCCGCAAGATTTGGACCATTTTCATGTTTCTTGTCTGGCACAGACGGTATTTCGTCATCGAACAGCCGAATGTCGTGCAGCTCGATGTAAGCAAAGAAACAGCTCTATCATAAATTGCAGTAAAAAGAAGCAGCCCCTTTTTATAAAAGGGACTGCTTCTTTTATTGTTCATAGGATTTCATGACAGCCGGGAGAAAGTCTGTCAGTTCATGTGCCAGAAGGGTGTGGGGGGAGCGGCTTTTCACCCATTCATCTGCACAGGCACCGTGAAGGAAGACTGCGTTCAAGACCGCGTGCCGATGATCATCATGACAGCACAGGAACCCCAAAATCATGCCCGTCAGTGTATCGCCTGTCCCGCCTTTGGCAAGTGAGGCATTACCGGTGGGATTTCTATAGATCTGTCCGTCCGGAAACGCGGTGATCGTATTTTCCCCTTTTAAGACAATTACGGCTTGGAGCTTACGAGACCATTCAACGGCATGGAAACCGCGGTTCTTTTGCAGCTCTTCTACCGGGACGCCTGTAATCCGGGAAAATTCAGCCGGATGCGGAGTTAGAATGACGGGAGCATCAGCAACCTGATAACTCCGCGCGGATAAAGCCCCGGCATCCAGTACGAGCGGTTTGCCGTTTTCCAGGAGCCTTTCGACTGCCCTTTCCGTCAACTCATCCGGAAGCAGCCCGGGGCCCATAGCGATGGCCCGGTAATCAACAAACGGAAAACCGGATTCATCAAGGCGCTCGAAGAAGCCGAATTCAAATGTCGCTTCCGGTACGAACGTCGTAATGGGAACCATCGATTCCTTTGAAGTGGCCACTGTGAGCTTGCCAAGGCCACTCCTCATCGCAGCGAGGGCCGCCAATACGGCCGCTCCGGGCATACCGGGACTGCCCGCTGCGAGAAGCGCTGTCCCGTAACTGCCTTTATGGCTGTTAGAACTGCGCGGCGGCAATGTGTTGCGGACATCCTGACCTGACCATACAGGGATTTCAAGCATCTGACTCCTCCTTTCTTATAGCTGAAATAACCTTGCAGCTGGAGAATTAAACCCGAAAGGCAATGGCTTGAAAATCCAAGGAGCGGGTAAAGGACTATAAACCGATAATTCAAAGGAGTGGCTAAGATGACTGATAGAAAAGACAGACAAAATGAACAAGACGATAAAACCGAAAAATTTACGGGCTCACCTGAACAGAAATTCCCTGATCTGGAAGCTGAAGATCAACAGGGCAGGCAGGAAGAACAGTTCAAAGAAGCCGCCGGCGAAGAGAAGGACCAAGAAGAATGATAACAGCCGCCATCCTTTAAAAAGGTGGCGGCTGTTTATGTCCAATGAAATTTGAGAGCAGAAATTATTTATTTCCTGCGGGAATTGAGGTAAAATAAATTCAAGTGAAATAATCTGAAATATCAGAAAAAGAGGTGATATAAAAGAAATCATCCCTTCAACTGCTTACTGTCAGTGTGCCATAGATCAGGATGTGGAGGCGACTGGAATGGACGAACAAGTGAAGATGGATTTTTTCCGTAAATTCAATGCAGCTTTTTTCGAAGGTGACCAGGATTTCATCAATGAGCATGTGACAGAGGACGTCGTATGGTCCATTGTCGGTTCAGAACCGGTGAAAGGGAAACAAGGTTTACTGGATGCTGCATTCGGGATAGCGGATTTCAGCAATATGGAAAATGAAATCGAATCGATTATCTGCAATGAAGGAGAAGCCGCAGTGAAAGGTGTTTCGAGACG
Organism: Planococcus beigongshangi; assembly: GCF_016820495.1. GTDB lineage: Bacteria > Bacillota > Bacilli > Bacillales_A > Planococcaceae > Planococcus > Planococcus beigongshangi. Next base: position 158,895 of record NZ_JADHDU010000002.1, read on the forward strand.
CAATGACACGGAAGGAAAGTCCCGTCATTTCTGTTTTTGTGATGTCTATACATTGGATCACAGCAATCCCGAAAAAGTAAAAAGCATTATTACCTTCATGATTGAATTACAGCAGGAAAAGCAGAAACAGGCAAATAGTTAATGAAACAGTAATTATCAATAGTCCGGCAGACAGGAAAATGAGAAAATAGCCTGTCTGCCTCATTTATGGTTTGTGGTAAACTGAAATATGCAGTCGAATAGGTAACTCAAGGGTGGTTGGCCATCCCCGGCAGAAAGGGGGTGGTGCATATGACGGTATATGAAGCATTGATGTTTGCAGTAACTTTCGCAAGCCTGATGCTTATGATTTCGTCTAAAGACCAAAAAAAATAACCCGCCCTTGAGTTGGTAGCTCTGCGGGTTATTCCTATTAAGTAACCTAATGGCTAATCTCCCTTGTTGGGACCTATCGTTTGCTTGCCGTTCGGTGTTGACGCACCGGGCGGCTTTTTCTTATACATACTATTATATACCCATATGGCTGAATTTCAAGCTTAGCTTTTTAAATCATGTAAGCAAAGGGGATTCATTATGAGACAACGTGCAGCAATTATCCTGATTGAAGATCAGCAAATAGCATTAATTAAAAGAGTGCGGAATGGCGATACATATTACGTGATACCGGGCGGCGGAGTCGAGTCTGGAGAAACGCCTGAGGAGGCAGCAGTGCGTGAAGCGCGGGAAGAACTGGGAGTCCATGTGGAAATCGGCTCGTATGCATTTGAAGTAATGGGCACAGGGCATGAATATTATTTTATGGCATTCATTACCAGCGGTGAGTTTGGCAAAGGAAACGGTAAAGAATTCACTGCAGCTGAACCGGATCGGGGAAGCTATGAAGCGGTTTGGATACCAATTGGATTGCTGCCTTCTATCAATGTGTATCCAGAGCAGCTGGTAGATGCAATCAGTCAGAACAGCCTGAATCTAAAATCCCCCCGGTAAAAGGATCACTTTTACCGGGGGGATTTTTTCTGTATAAAAAAACAGCACATTAATTAGATTTTTGAGACATAGTTTTTCACATCTTCCGCAGTAGCCAGCGACAGGATGGCGTCAATGTGTGGTTCTATTTCTGCTTTGGACAGTTTGCTGATGATTGAACGGGTTTTCAATATGGACGTTGCACTCATTGAAAACTCATCAAGGCCCATGGCAAGCAAAATGGGGACAGCCAGTTCTTCGCCGGCCATCTCTCCGCACATCCCGGCCCATTTGCCTTCTTTATGGGCAGCGTCGATCACCATTTTCACCATCCGCAGAATTGCCGGATTGAATGGTTGGTAAAGGTGGGCGACATTTTCGTTCATGCGGTCTGCAGCCAATGTATATTGGATCAGATCGTTGGTTCCAATAGAGAAAAAATCCACTTCTTTGGCAAATACATCCGCCATGACTGCAGTGGATGGAATTTCAACCATGATGCCGACTTCAATATTATCATTGAATGCAATGCCTTCAGCTGCCAGTTTTTCCTGTTCTTCGATAAACAGCCTTTTGGCCTGCCTGAATTCTTCCAGTGTGGCAATCATCGGGAACATGATTTTCAGATTGCCATGGACGCTTGCCCGTATTAAGGCGCGCAATTGCGTCCGGAACAGGTCCGGCATATTTAGGGATAACCTGATGGCGCGGAGTCCGAGGAACGGATTCAGTTCTTTCGGCAAATCCATATAAGACAATTCCTTATCGCCGCCGATGTCCATTGTGCGGACGACTGTCGGTTTGCTGCCCATCCGTTTCAACACTTCGGAATACATCTCGAATTGCTGTTCTTCAGTCGGGAAGCTGTCCCGGCCCATATACAGAAACTCCGTACGGAAAAGCCCGATTGCTTCAGCGCCGTTTTCGAGGGCAGATGCCACGTCTTTCGGTGAACCGATATTGGCTCCCAGTTCAACTTCAAATCCGTCTGATGATACCGTAGCTGCATCTTTTAAGGAAGCCAGTTCATCTTTTTGAGCTGCAAAGTGCTTTTGGCGCTGTTCGTATTCTTCGATTATTTCTGCTGACGGGTCGGCAATAATTTTCCCTTCAATGCCGTCAATGATCAGCAAAGTCCCATCTTCCAGTGACGCCATCAATTTCTTGACTCCCACAACCGCGGGAATTTCGAGTGTCCGGGCAAGAATAGCGGAATGCGAAGTTCTGCCGCCGATTTCCGTCACGAAGCCCTGGATGAATTCCGGATTGAATTGAACCGTATCGGAAGGGGTGAGGTCTTCTGCCAATAAGATCACTTTTTCCGAAATCAGGCCCGGGTTCGGAAATTTAACGCCCAACAAGTGGGCAAGCACTCGGTTTCTTACATCTTTGATATCTGCTGCGCGCTCCTGCATATACTCATTGTCCATCGAAGCAAAAATCTCCATGAACATATCAGAAACTTCCTGAAGGGCAAATTCTGCATTGACGCCGTCATTTTTAATCTTTTCGGTGATGGGGCCAATGAGTTCCGGATCGCTTAATACCATCAGGTGCGCGCCGAAAATGGCCGCTTCTTTCGGGCCGATCTGTTTTTCAGCCTGTTCTTTGATCAATTCCAGTTCCTGCATAGAAACTGTAAGGGCAGCGTGCAAACGCTCGATTTCCGCTTCCGGGTCTTCTATCGTTGTCTTATCAAATAGAAGGGAGGGACTTTCCAGGCGGTAAGTCTTCGCTATGGCAATTCCGTCAGAAGCCGCAATTCCATAAAGTTCTGTTGTCATTGGTTTGAAATCCCTTCAGCTTTCATGGTTTCTTCAACTTTGGCCATTGCTTCTGCTTCATCTTCGCCGTCTGCTGTAATGGTAACAATTGAGCCTGATGAGATCCCAAGAGACATAACGCCCAGAATCGATTTCAAATTGACTTTTTTGCCGTTGAATTCCAATTGGATATCGGATTTGAATTTGTTTAATGAACCTACCAGTGCTGATGCAGGTCTCGCGTGCATCCCGGCTTCATCTGTAATTTTAAATTGTTTTTCTATCATTAGTATTTCCTCCTCATTAATTGTGTACGCATCTTTTCATTCAGCCATAAATCCTTTAGCTTATAGGCTTTATTCCAATGAAATGAACGAATTTGATTGCTTATGAATGATTATGATTGATTTTGGAAGCGATTTCAAGTATTATCTACTTAAAATTACTTAAGCGGGTGATTACTTGTTAACGAACGAGCGCCATGACTTCATTTTAAATTTACTCGAAGAAAAGCGGACTGTAAAATTGCAGGAACTGGTGGAAAGAACGGACGCTTCGGAATCGACGCTGCGCCGGGATCTGACGGAGCTCGAAAATATGGGCAAACTGGAGCGGGTCTTTGGCGGTGCTGTTTTGCCTTCAAGCAATTTGCAGGAACCAAGCATCGAGGACAAATCGACCCGTAATCTGAAAGCGAAAAGATCAATTGCCGAATACGCATCATCATTCGTCCAGGATGGTGACAGTGTCTTTCTCGATGCAGGCACAACCACATTGCAGATGATTCCGTTTCTGAAAGACAAAAATCCGGTGGTGGTTACCAACGGTTTGCCATTGGCAGAAGCTTTGAATATTGCCGGAATCACTACCTATCTGACCGGAGGGTTATTAAAACCGAGAACAGGAGCTTTTGTCGGCTCAGGCACATTAATGGCGCTGGGCAACTATCATTTTGATATCTGTTTTCTGGGCGTGAACGGGTTCCACACCGAATACGGCTACACGACGCCAGATCCGGAAGAAGCAGCCATCAAGCGGATGGCCAGCTCTCATTCAAAAACGACTTATATGCTGGCAGACCACAGCAAGATCCATAAAGTGAGTTTCGCGAAAATCATGGATCTGCAGGATGCTTCCTTGGTTGTCAATCGACTGGGATCGGCAGAACTGTCGGAATTTGAAAAATTAACTTCAGTAAAGGTGGTGGAATGATGATTTACACATGTACGGTAGCTCCTTCAATCGATTGTACGAATTATTTGGCTGATTTTAAAATTGGCGAATTGAACAGAAGTGAAAAGGTCTATTATTATCCCGGAGGAAAAGGGATCAATGTCTCGCGTGTACTCAAACGCCACGGCGTGGACAGCGTAGCGCTCGGTTTCGCCGGTGGATTCACCGGCCGGTTTATCGAAGATTTTCTGGCGGAGGAAAATGTGAAAACGGATTTTATCGGCACCGGCCAGATTTCCCGCATCAACATCAAGATTAAATCTGGCGACGAGACCGAATTGAATGGTCCAGGGCCTGAATTGACCAAGGCGCATCTGGAAGAACTGAAAGAAAAAGTGAAAAACATCCGCTCCGGTGACTGGTTCGTGTTGTCCGGCAGCATACCCGAAGAATTGCCATTGGCTTATTTTGCAGCGCTGGCTGAAACTTGCCAGAATGCAGGAGCCCGTTTTGTACTCGACACTTCCGGAAAAGCATTGAAAGAACTCATCAAAAGCAAGCCCTTCCTGATTAAGCCCAATAAAGAAGAACTCGGGGATTTATTCCAGACAGAAATTAAAGGAATAGAGCAGGCCGCAGAGTATGCTTTTGAGCTGACGAAGCAGGGTGTGGAAAATGTCATCGTGTCGATGGGAGCGGAAGGGGCGATCCTTGTGGATAAGGAACAGGCTCTTTTCGCGAGAGCACCCAGAGGGAAGATGGTTAATACCGTGGGAGCGGGCGACTCCATGGTGTCCGGTTTCATCGCAGCTCTGTCGCAGGGCCGATCAAAAGCAGATGCTTTCCGCTACAGCATCGCCAGCGGCAGTGCCACTGCATTCCGAGCGGACCTGTGCACCAAAGAAGATACGGAAAAATTACTGGATCAAATAGAAGTTCAACCCATTAAAAGACTGGATGTGAGCAAATGAGAATTACGGATTTATTGACAAAAGAAACGATTGCGATGGATTTGCGGGCAAACTCAAAATCCGGCGTCATCGACGAATTGATTGCGCAGCTTGATGCAGCAGGAAAACTGGCAGACCCGGTAACATTTAAAGAAAACATTTTGACCAGAGAACAACAGAGCACAACGGGCATCGGTGAAGGAATTGCCATTCCCCATGCGAAATCAGCAGCTGTGAGTTCTCCTGCCATTGCCTTTGGCCGTTCGCTTGAAGGCATCGATTTTGAATCAATGGACGGGCAGCCGGCAAATTTGTTCTTTATGATTGCAGCCAGTGAAGGGGCGAATGACGCGCATTTAGAAGCGCTGTCACGTCTGGCTACCTTCTTAATGGATGAAAAATTCCGGGAACGGATTCTTGCTGCCGCTACGAAAGAAGAAGTTCTGCTTGCAGTGACGGAAAAAGAAATTGAAGTGGAAGGTCCGGAAGAAGCTCCTGCATCAAAAGGAGACCCGGCACCACAAGGAGAAACTGCAGGAACCGGCAAAAAAGTTTTGGCGGTTACCGCTTGCCCTACGGGTATTGCACATACGTATATGGCTGCTGAAAAACTCAATGAACGCGCAAAAGAACTTGGAATTTCACTGAAAGTGGAAACAAACGGCTCCAGCGGCGTAAAAAATCGGCTGACCGATGCCGATATCGCAGAAGCGGACGCCATCATTGTGGCCGCGGACACGAAAGTGGATATGGCCCGTTTTGACGGCAAGCCTGTCATCCAGACAGCTGTCGGCAAAGCAATCTACGAGACGGATAATCTGTTGAACCGTGCGGTGACCAATGACGCACCGATTTATAAACATGATAAGTCGAAAGACGAAGCAAGTGATTCAAGTTCAAAAGGCGGATTTTACAAGCATTTAATGAACGGTGTTTCAAATATGCTGCCGTTTGTCGTCGGTGGAGGAATTTTAATTGCTATTTCGTTTTTCTGGGGAATAAATGCTTCAGATCCCACTCACCCCGATTATAATGAATTTGCAGCAATGCTGAATACAATCGGCGGCGGAAATGCGTTCTTCCTGATGGTTCCTGTACTTGCCGGCTTTATTGCCATGAGTATCGCCGACCGTCCCGGATTTGCGCCGGGTATGATCGGTGGTTTAATTGCCATTACGGTTTCCGGTGTTGATGAAGTGAGTGGCGGTTCGGGCTTCCTTGGCGGTTTGATCGCCGGTTTCCTGGCCGGTTACGTGACGCTGTTAGTAAAAAAAGCATTCTCGGGTCTGCCGAATGCACTTGAAGGTTTGAAGCCTGTCCTGTTCTATCCGGTGTTCAGCATTGCCATCACCGGTATTGTCATGATGCTCGTCAACCCGCAGCTGACAAGTGTTTATACGGGCATTTCATCGTTTCTGGAAAGCCTTGGCGGCACGAACCTGATTCTGGTTGGTTTGCTTCTTGGCGGCATGATGGCAGTCGATATGGGCGGTCCGGTCAATAAAGCGGCTTATACGTTCGGGATTGCCATGCTGGATGCAGAAAACTTCAATTTCATGGCGACAGTCATGGCTGCCGGCATGGTGCCGCCGCTTGGTATGGCCATTGCAACAACTCTGTTCAAGAAGAAATTCACCAAACCGGAACGTGAAGCCGGTAAAACGGCTTACGTGCTCGGCGCATGCTTTATAACGGAAGGCGTCATCCCGTTTGCTGCAGCTGACCCGGCCCGTGTCATTCCAGCATCTATTGCAGGTGCCGCAACAACCGGAGCGCTGGTCATGCTGTTCGATATCGGCCTTCGGGCACCCCACGGCGGCATTTTCGTTATGGGATTCGTTGAAGGCAGCGGCTTGAGTATTCTGCTGTATGCTGTAGCCATTCTTATTGGAGCTGCTGTCACTGCGGTGACTGCAGGTCTGTTAAAAAGGAATATACCAGCAGTTTGAATTTCCTGGAAACCCGTTATAAGAAGGATATCCTTTTTATAACGGGTTTTTTCTGGATTGATTGTCTCTGCCGAACAAGACATAAACGAACAAGCCATAAATATTTTATTCTTTGAAAGAAGTGTAGTTTATACTGAATAGGGAATTCTAAGAAAGACGAATTAAGAAGCAGTTGAATTTTATCTGAAAGGAATTGACTGTCTATGGCACAGAGCCTGAAAGACAAAACAGCATTTATTACAGGAGCGGGCAAAGGGATTGGCCGGGCAACAGCACTTGCACTCGCGAAAGAAGGTGTACATATCGGCTTGATGGCCCGTACGGAAACCGATATGCAAGCAGTTGCGAAAGAAATCGAAAGTCTGGATGCCAAAGCCGTCTATGCGACTGCAGACGTTTCATCGATGGAACAGGTCGAAGAGGCCACAGCGAAGTTGACTGCAGAACTTGGCCAAGCGGATATCCTGATCAATAATGCAGGAATGGGCGCATTCGGACCGTTTCTGGAAATAGATCCGGAAGAATGGAAACGGGTGATCGATGTCAACCTGCTCGGCATGTATTACGTGACACGGGCTGTCCTGCCGCAATTGATCGAGAAAAGTGGCGGGGATATCGTCAACATTTCGTCCATGTCCGGCGTAAAAGGCACAGCGGGGTCGAGTGCCTACAGCGCTTCAAAGTTCGGGGTGCTGGGCTTGACGGAATCGCTGTCCCAGGAAGTCCGCAAATATAATATCCGCGTTTCAGCGCTCACGCCAAGCCGGGTCATAACTGGATTTTCAGGAGGCGGCAATCCACCGGAGAAAAGTGAGGAAAAATTCATGCAGGCGGAAGATATCGCTGAATATATCGTGGCCCAGTTAAAGCTTCACCCGCGCATCTTCATCCCGCAATCGAGCCAGTGGGCAACAAATCCGTTTTAAAAGTCATCATTTAGTCTAGTGCTGGTGCCGGAGACCCAGTCTCCTGGCACGCATATCGTGAAAAAGACAGGGGGAAGCCAATTGGTTAAATGGAAAGAAGAAATCATCATCAAGCAGCCAATTGAAAAAGTGTGGCAGCTTTTTTTGGATAAAAATGCGAAGGTCCTTTACCCGAAACTTGAAAGTCATGAGCTGTTCGAGAACAAACCGGATGAAATCGGGGCAAAACATGGCCAAAGCTTCAAACAAGGCAATCAGCTTCAGACATACATCGTTGAAACGGTCGCTTTTGACGACTCACCGACTAAAAAGTTTCGCCACAACAGATTTGAGATGAATGGCTTGTTTGAGATCAATTATCTTTTTACACTGGATAAAAAAGGCGAAGAGGAAACCTTGTTTACTTATGAAGGTTCTCAAAAAGGGCTGACGGCTGCAGGGAAAATGATGCTGCTGGCAGGAAGCAGGAAGGGCCGGGAACAAACCATCCGTGATTTCATGCAGCGCGTGCAAACAAAAGCGGAGAAAATGGAAATGGAATAAAGTTTTAGGGAGGCCTGGATAGCAGGCTTCTTTTTTTTGCGGGGAGCGGGAAGGGAATTGCTGCTGATAATTTTCTGCGCACTTTCAGTAAGAAGCCAATGCAAGGAAAAGAATCAGTTATAATGGCGATATCGTTTATAAAAAAGACATGATGAAGCCCAACTAGTATATGTAGGTAATTACATAAGGATTAATAATCAAAAACAAATCTGCCTCCAAGAAACCGAAAGCACTATAAAAGCTTCCTGATTCACCGTAACAAATAATGGACATGAAATCGATAGTGAATAAACCGGAGAATTTATCAAGTTTTTTACCGCCATGAATTCACCAGCAGATTTTCTTCAGACACTGTAACTTTTGCGGCCCATTAAAGTCTAAGTGTAAAAGAGGCGATAATAGATGAATAAGGGTTTATTGTTTTTATCGGTGCTGCTGATATTGTCGGGTTGTTCTTTGCCAATGGGCGGAGATCGAGGCTGTCCGCCTAATACCATGATCAACTGGATCGACAGTGTGAAGATCAATGACATCCAATATTTTTCGCTTGATCAGGAAAATTATCAGGTTAAAGAGGGAGATATAGGCAAGACAATAGGGGAAGTAAGCTATAGGATGGCTGACAAAGCTTGTTCAGACCATAAAATGAGAAACGGGGATGCCGCTTTTTTGGATGTGGAAACTGAAATCCACGAGTTTGCTGGATACAAGACCGATTTCCGGGTAATCGCAGATGGCACCGTCTATCAAGTCGAGCACAATGAGCAGGCGAAAACGATTGCCGACCTTTATGATATAAAAAGGAAGGTCGCAGGCATGAGTCTCAGAAGCTCTTATGACGGCAGTTATGTAATGGACTTAAAAGAAGGGCATTCGGAGCAATTCATGGAAGCATTCCTTGCACTGGACTATGTGGGATTCGATGAAGTATATAGTAAAATCGGGGATGATGAAGACCGGGTTTTTCTGGATATCCATCTAATAGGACGGTTCATCGATCTCGATCGTTTACTGGGTAGAAGCCAATATCGTGAATCCAGGAGCTATCGGCAATGAAAAGATGCAGGAAATCATCGGATTGTATCACTAAAATTATCATGTAGCTGACTGCTTGTAGGGCAATGGTTGGATGAAATCCTATCTACTTATGTAGCATAATACAAAAGGGTTTATTATAATCAACAAATTCGTAGTAAGAAATCAAAATACCCAGGAGGATTTTTATGGCAGAAGATTATCCAAGGCATATTGTGGCAGTGTCTGCCTATATTACCAATGGATCAGGAGAAGTATTGCTTGTCAAAACGCGGTGGAGGCAAGATACTTGGGAGCCGCCTGGGGGACAAGTTCACGGTTTAAAAACTTCCTGTTAAGGAGGTTTTTTATTTTATTGCTGTAAGTTTGTTATACTGAGAGAAATGACGTTGTCATATTTTTCAGATTAAGACGGAAGGGGCTGCCTGAATGGGGATTTTGAAGTTCTTGATTGAACTGATCGTGATTGCCTTGCTGATTTACCTGATCAGCGGCCGACTCATGGGACCGAAAGTGGATTTCCGGAAGAGGGTCCTGTCCGTTTCGATGGGTGTGGTGCTGACGACGTTTCTCTACTGGTACTCCTATCTGCGATTTACGGATTATTTAGATCTCAACACACTTCAGATTGTCCAGGACGAGACGTCGATCCTATGGATAGGCAGCATGCTATTGATTTCGATGCTCTTGTATCTATTTTTCGAGTTATTCGACCCGGTCGAGCTGGGGGAACTCGGGGACCGGAAAGCGGGGAGGGAGCTGTTTTTCTTCCGCTGGCGAAACCGGCTCCGCGAACAAAAGAGGCTCAGCCGGATATTGGAAATATCTGTCCGCAACGGTTTTTCCCAGGCGTTGGATTTTGCGCGCCGCCGCGGGGAGAATGATCTTGAACTGGCTCGCGCATTCCGTGTCACACTCGAAGAGAGTGGGGGCATCTTCATCAAATTCGGGCAGATGCTGTCTACACATACCGAATTGTTTCCTCCCGCGTTCATCAAAGAATTGGGTTCGCTGCAGCAAAATGTTAAACCGCTGACCAGTGAACAAGTGGAAAAGTTGCTGAATGAGAAATTGCCTTACCGGATTGAAGATGTTTTTGCGCAAGTGGATATGGAGCCGTTAGCGGCCGGGTCCATTGGACAAGTTCACCGGGCTCTCTTGAAGAACGGCGATGAAGTTGTCGTAAAACTGCTGCGTCCGGACATCCGCGGTATAATGCGGGATGACTTGAATCTGCTCGTGGAGTTTACGGAATGGCTTTCAAAAAAATCGGCCTGGATCAATAATATCGGCATCCGGGATCTCGCAATCGGATTTGCGAACTCCATGCGTGAAGAAGTGAATTTCAATATCGAGATACGCAATACGAACCAGCTCTACAATATCATGGAAAAAAGCGATCACCGGATCAAAGTTCCAAAGGTCTATACGGAATACAGCAATGATAAATTGATCGTACTGGAGTATCTGGAAGGAAAAAGCATTGCCAAAGGCGATGAATTATTCAACTTTTTTGATGTGGACCGCAGTGGGTTTGCCCAGGAAGTCCTGTTTTCCTACCTGGAACAGATTTTCTTCAATGGCATCTTCCATTCAGATCCGCATCCAGGCAATATTTTCATCGACCGGATGGATGGCAATCCCATTATCCTTGATTTCGGGGCTGTCGGAAGGCTGACGGAAAGTCAGCGCAATGCACTTTACCTGTTTGTCCTCGGGATTCAGCAAAACGATACGGATATCATGGCTGACGCTGTTCTAGAGCTGGTGCAGGAAGGTGAATCGATCGACAGGCGCAAGTTTGAATATGCACTGGGACAGACGCTCATGCGTATTTCCCATATTGATAAGATTCCGACGAGGGAATTGATACACTCGATGTTCGATGTAGTGCGTGATTTCGGGCTGAAATTCCAGCCGCCTGTCAGCACGGCGCTGCGTGCGTTGATCGTACTGGACAGCACGCTGCGCCTTGTGGACCCGGATCTTGATATGTTCAAGGAATCAAAAACGTTTGCTAAGAAACACAAAACGACCTATCTTTTCAAACCGTTCACACAGCCATCTGCCACAACACAGCCATCTGCCACAAAAGAAAAAATAGAGGAAGAACTGGCCGTTTGGCTTCCTGAACTGATGAAGGTGCCGAAAAGGCTCGACCGTCTCGTGCAGCGAGTGGAATCCGGGAAAGTGATCCTGCATCACGATGTATTTTCGGACAAGCATAATTCCATGTTCGTAACGCAGTTATTTTCGCGTTTCGTCCTGCTTATGACAGGCATCACATTCGGACTGGTGTCAGCAGCGTTACTTGCCATCGCCCAGTTTATCGATACAGGATATGCGGTATATTTAAATATAGCCTCCTATGCAGGCCTATTCCTAAGTGTTGTATTATTGGTCAGGCTGTCGATACAGGCCATACGAGATATGAAACGGACCAGCGGCCTATAGGAGATGCTGAACACCTGCGCAGATACGGTGCAGGATCTTAAAGGAGTGATTGGATGGAACGACCGAGCGCAAGGGAGATTCTGGAACAGAAAATGCGTGAGACCCGGCCGCGCTGGACGCGTAATGCACCGGCAAAGCCGCGAAAATATAAATCAAGCATGAAACGGGTCGAAGATTATGTCGTCCTGGATTTTGAGACGACAGGTTTGCGTGCCGGCAGTGACAAAATCATTCAGATCGGCGCAGTAAAATATCTGAACCATATGCATGTGGATACGATGTATGTCACGATCAATCCGGAACGGCCGATTTCCAGCACCATAACACGCATCACCGGCATCACAAACAGCGATGTACAGGACGCACCTGTCATCGAGGATGTGGCTCATGAACTGATCGCATTTATCGGAGGACTGCCGATCATTGCTCATAATGCACCATTTGATATGGGATTCCTGTATGCACTGGAAGAGATAACGCCGATTCCGGAGTATACAGTGATTGATACCGTAAAGTTGGCACGCAGAGTGATCCCTGAGACAAAGAACCACAAGCTCACGACGTTATCAGCATATCTGGAGCTTGAGCATAATGCACACGATGCACTTGGCGACTGTTTGGCGACGGCGGCAATTTATCAGTTTTGCATCGGACGGATGTAGAGATGATCCAATAGAGCATGAAGACCGTGCCTGATAGCGGTTTTCGTGCTTTTTATTTTATTACCGAATTCGGTATACTGAAAAACAGATTGAAGGCCGGGTGGAGGAAGTTTAATAAAAATTAATGCTGAAAATATTTGAGTTTACATAATATAAATTATAGGAAGTTGAGTATCATAATATAAGTATACTCATGATATTGAGACAAAGGCGATTTTTCTATAGAAATCGGCTGATTTGACAGTTTTACTGTTGAATCACTTCTTAAGCGTAATTTTGACGAGTCATTTATATCCGACTGATATAATTTCAACAGATTCATCCATGCAATACAGCCTCAAAACAATCTCAAATTAAAAAAACGAAATCACTGAACAGCATCAGCAATCTCGTTTCAGTTATAGTTATAGTTACATTTCCGATCATTCCGGCATCACTGCCAAATTCCAGCGATGTCCATCCAAATCTCTTTCGTCATGCAATATCAACCCGCATTCATCTCATTAAAATACTCCGCTTAAAGCGTCTCAAAATCGATATCTTCTACAAATGCATCTATGACAACCGGTTTTCCACTGTTTTTCGCCTGTATCAAAGCTTCGCTCAATTCACTTCGGGTCTTCACTGTAAACCCTAAACCTCCACATGCTTCCGCAAACGCAGCAAAATCAATATTCGCCAAGTCAATATTCGTTGCTTTATTGCCCATTTCTTCTTGTTCCGTTTCGATCAATTGTATTTTTCTGTTATTGAAAACGACGATGGTCATCGGCAGATCGTATTTCACTGCTGTAACGAAATCCTGCATGCCCATTGAAAATCCGCCGTCACCGCTCAAAGCAATTACCTGCTTCCCCGGATAAGCCAGTTTACCGGCTATGGCACCCGGAAAACCACATCCCATGGTCGCAATCCAGGCTGATACAACCATCTTTTGGTCGGTCAATCGGAGGTAACGTGCTGCCCACAGCGTTACACTGCCGACATCCAGCGACACGACCGCTCCAGGTTCTAAAATTTTCTGAACCTCGGCTATGACTTGCTGTGGCTGCAGCTGCTCTGTTTCTTTTTCCATATGTGCCTGCAGCTTTTCATGCCAACGCTCCCGTTTCGCCTGATATTTCATCAGAAAACCAGCTTCTTTCGGTTCACTCTGTCCTATAAACCAGGCCATGACAGGTTCCAGTTCGCTGGCAATCCCAACGGAAACCGGATAATACTTGCCGATAACTGCCGGATCAACATCAATCTGGATGGCTGGTGCGCTGTCCGGCAAATAATCACGGTAAGGATAAGCCGTACCCGCCAGTATCAGCAGATCTGCATCTTTCATCACTTCTTCTGCTGGTTCTGTGCCAAGCTGTCCCAGATGCCCCATATTATTCGGATGTTCATCCGGTATCAGCCCTTTTGATGGAAATGAAGCGATGAACGGTGCTTTGATTTTTTCTGCAAAAAGTATTAATTCTGCAACAGCCCCTTCTGCCCCTTTCCCTGCCAGGATGACGGGTTTTTGGGAATTGCTGATAAGTTTGGCCGCTTCCAGCAGATCTTCTTCCGCAGGCCTAGTGTGCGGTCTTGAATACACAGCAGAAGTCAGTGCCTGATCCCGTTTGATCTTTTTACTGAATAGATCATCGGAAACAATGAGCACCGCCGGACCTTTTTCTGCGTATGCACTGCGTATAGCCTGGTTCAGCATATCCGGCAGCTGTTCGGCTGATTGGACCCTGCGGTTATAAACCGACACTTCCTCGAACATCGACTCCAGCTTCAGTTCCTGGAACGCATCAGTGCCCACTAGTTCGCTGCTGACCTGTCCGACGATCGCCAGTACAGGCACTTTATCTTTTTGCGCGTCATATAACCCATTCAACAAGTGAACCGCTCCGGGACCTGCAATTGACATGCAGACGCCAACACTGCCTGTCAGCTTAGCGTAAGCCGCTGCAGCCAGCGCTCCGGTTTCTTCATGACGCACTTGAATAAAACGGATGCTGTCTTCTTTTCGCAATTCTTCCATGAATTCATTGATCGAGTCCCCTGGCATACCGTATATATGATCCACTTGCCATTGTTTCAATAATTCAATGACATGGGTGCCCGCTTTTTTCTCGAACATACTATCACTCCTTTTTAAACCTGTTACCTCGAAACCCTGATTTATAAACAGAGACTTACTCAGGAATTCAGATTCCACGCCAATGAATGATAATTTAAAATTAAAAAATCAAATAGTTATTTTTTCATCTTTACTTTATGAATGAATATAGGTATTCTGAATGTGAAGATAAATCTATTTAATTTAGACTTTAGCCCTAAAAAATATTCATTACGTTTTAAAAAGGTTAAAACCTGCTGGCATTCAATATCCCTCTAGTACCAATAAGATAAGAGGAGTGAAATGTATGAAGTATTTTGTCGATCATTTAAGGAAAAGCATCCACTCCCAACAATTTGCGGGAGATTCGTGCGGATTCATCGATACTCCGGTCACTTACCGGGAATTTACGAATTGCCCTGCCTATATCAAGGGGCTGATAGAGGAAAAAGCTTATTCCCGCTGTACTGAATGCGTCTCCGCTCCTACAAAGCTGCAACAAAAAGTGATTTCGTAAAAATTTCTTATATAAAAGCCGGGCAGTCCCTTATCGACTGCCCAGCTTCTTCATCATCAATTCACATCCCCCAGATAAACTTGTCTCTTCATGTCCGCTCCGAAGTCCTGGACCGCTTTAACTAAAGCTTTTGGATAAATCCGCTTTTCTCCGAGGTCTTCCAATGGCACCCATTCTATCCGGATCTGATTCGTATCTGTATTAGTAGGCTCGGATTTTGCGGAATTACGGATATTCATCCAACGCGCCTCCTTTTATCTGGATACAAAAAGAAACCCAGTTTTGAGTTTCTCCCCGCGTCCAGTTATTTCTTTGGTTCAACAGCCTTGTCTCCGGGCTTTTCAAATTTAATGATGGCCAGTCCCAGCTTCATCAACAGCATAAGCATAACGCCCACTCCGCCCACCAGATAAAACATGGTAAACCACTTACTGCTGGTAGCCTCTGGCGTTAAGCCGGTATTGACGCCGGTTGGAACCAGACTGACGAAAGCAAAGTAAAACGAGTCAAGCAACGACCATCCCTCTGTCTGGTGATAAAACAGAGTTCCAGACAACAAAATAAGAGCCAGCGTTAAAAGCAGTGTTTTAAATATCGGTTCTTTTCCTACTCTCAATACCGCTGAAAATAATCTTTTCAATGTTAATACAAACGAAATCATCTTTCTTCCTCTTTCCATCTTCCTTACTTATCCTTCTTTAGCGAAATGAAGGAAGCTTTTGTGTAGAATACTTTATCCGCTTAGCAAAAAGTAAGACGAAAAGCTCTATTATTTTTATTCATTGTCAGAAATGTGTCTTTCAATTCAGCAGAACAGTGAAATCGGATAAGCTTACTCTATTAGTAATTGGCAAGACCCGTGTCAGATCGTATCAAACGTGGTTTCTTCGGTCATGGAATCTAAAATATATTGAGGAATGTCATTACCGATGATGGTTTGAATAAAAGGAATGTAAGGAAATCCAACAGAATGGCCGTTTATATTCGTCTTTAGGATTCTAAAATTCTCTCTGTCATAAAGATTAGGTGATAAGGACATCTGGTCAACAAACCGCTTTGTGTATCTAATAATATCTTCAAATTTTCTGAAAGGTTTTTCAATCAGGTAAATGAAGTTTTTCTGCTTGCGTTCATTTTTATCAGTAAATATCAATGCATACCCCACTACCTCTTTTATCCTCTCATCCCAGTAGTCATCAAAATCATCCGAATCATTCACACCAATAATAAAAAAGAATTCAATATTTTCATCCCTGTATAATCGAGAAAAAGAATAACCTTCGAATTCAGCCATTTGTCATTACTCCTTTTGAATTTTTCAAAGTGTATGATGCGTTAGAGAGGTCCATCTTCATGAAATAGAAAAAATTTAACCCTTTCTCATAGAGGGGATACTATTTCCTCAAATTCCTCTACAAACCTTTCATATCGTTCCAGAGCGTCCGAGGGGTTCGGCACATGTGCTAAAACCTCATCTTGCGTATAAATTTCTCCGCCTTTTATAACTAGCTCGATTGATTGGGTGTTTGTTATATCTATCAATGGATTTTGAGATAAGATAATCAAATCAGCCAACATTCCCTTTTTGATAACCCCTCGATCCATCTTGGCAATGCTGGAAGTGTTTGAAAGCATTATTCAGGAACAGGAAATCAAAATAGCACAAGAAGATTTGGAATTTTTATGTAGTTACTTATTTAAAGTGGAAATCTGGGGATATTATGAACTAAGACTTTACAATTCGACTATTTTGCTTTTGCCCCCTGAACTCGTCGTTACCCTTACAAAAACTGCTTATGATAAGAGTTTTCGTTTTAAGGATTTTCCCAAATACTACAAGACCATTGTCAGTATATTGATGAATACCTTAATCTATTTAATGGGCGGTCAATATACTCATCCCTATATAGAACATTATGATACGTTAAAATCTTATCTTATGAGCATGGAGATCAAGGAAGAAGACCTGTTCTTTAAAAATCAACTAATGTTCATAGATGGCCTATATAAAATCAAAACAGGGAACAAAGAGGAAGGTATTGAACTCGCTGTTTCTGCAATGCGTATGCTTGAACAATTGGATGCGCCAAATATAGCTATCGGGCTTAAAATTTATTTAGATTTTGTTTTAGAATATACGAAATAACTTAAAACTTGTGAGCAACCTATTGGTCAGAAAATTCCTCTTCACTAAAAAAAGCTTATTATTTTATTAGTCTTCCGATAAATCCAGGATATGTAAACCTAGTTCTTTTCGAAATACGGCTATAAAAAACCTGACCGCCAGAACTTTCTCAAAAGAAAAAGAGCGCTCCCTAACAGAAGGACGCCCAATAGAAGCAATAATCCTCATCAGGTACTCCCTTTTCTCTACTCATATTTACGAGGAAGACGGTTCTCTATAACGAAATAAAAAAGCTGTTGACACGAATGCAAAAATTACTAGCAGTCCGATTATAATAATTTCTAGTACAGGAACATCAAGCTGCAGGTTGGACGCAACAAAAGAGAATATTTGCAAATAGACAAAAAAGAAAATACCAGTGACGATTAATTTTAAAAACCCATTCACCAAATTTTTCAAATGACTTCCCCCTCTTGTCTATATATATCTAAATCAAATTCAGACTTTTAATGCCAGTGAAATCCATGATATTTAATTTGTTATTTCAAATAAAGGATGGTGTTTATGAACGATTTGAAAAATCTGCTCCCAAACGATAAATTTGATGTAGAACAGGCAAAAAAATTGAAAGACTTAGATAGGAGTCAGGTACTTCTTTTGTTGCCGGATCTTATTGGTTACACCAAGGATATAAACTGGCCGGTCGCACCAATTGCAGTAGAAACCTTATTAATGTTCCCAACAGAAATTGTCCCTTCAGTACAAGCTGTTTTAGCTGGAAATGACGATAATTGGAAGTGGTTTCTTTTAACTTGCATAGTGAGCGAACTGCCCTTAGATTCGAAATTACATTTCAAAGAATACTTGGTGAAGGTGTCAGAAACACCAACAAAAAGTGAAATGGCTGAAGAACTGGATTACGTATCCAAAACTATTTTAAAAACGATGTAAATTAGTCGCATCCATATTAGTCAAGCTCACTTAAAATTTCATTTTTTATTAATTGTAATTTCAGTAGTTTCCAGTCCTAGTCGTTTTTTTAATTCTTCAGATACAGTCAGTGAAATTGTTGCCCCCTTTTCTACATCTGTGAATTTATGATGTATAGCAGTAACAATTGTGCCATCAGTTCCATATGTTTCAGAAGGGTTTGAATTCATTTTTAAATGGTCCATATAATTTCCGCTGACTTGCCCTAGCATAAAAAGATCATTTGGTAAAATAGGATAAGCTGATTGGTGTTGACTCAAAGAAATTGCAATCGTGTCTTCTTTCATATCCACCATGCCGTTTGCCGGAACAGGCAGTCCGTTAATCAGTAAGTCATACTCCCATAGTTTAATTGCCAGATCTTTTAATTCGGTGTCACTATAATCTTTAACCAACTCATCGAGCCATTGTTTATAAAACACAGCTTCTTCTTGTTTATAGTTAAAATCCAGTTGAAGATTGTCCACTATTAATTGCAATTCCTCTTTATGCATCTCTAATTTATTGATTTGAGCCGTTTTCTCTTCCAGAAGCTGTGTTAAATCATTGAGTTCTTCTGCTCTGTCATTTTCTGCAGAATTCCCTTCATCCTCATTTGAGCAAGCAACGAGCAGAACCAGCAGAACCAAACACACTGAGATTTTCTTCAATTCCCCTACCCCCGTGAAATTTTAATTTTCATTGGATTTCTTCAGCTGAACGAAAAATCATATACTTACACCGTGAAAAACCATAGCTCTGCATCTTTAGCGTAATAATTTCCACTTTTAATTTCGATACTGCCTAAATAAATAGATTCTTCAGGGAATCCGTATACTTCTGTTAGTTCAATTGGGATGAATCCCTACTTGCCCTCAATCATAAACTCCATGATCCTTCCGCTCCTTTCAACCGTATTTATGAAAGATCTTTTTCTCGATTCTTATAATTTACTTTATTCCCTTTAATATACTTAAGGTATATCCAAATAGCTAGATAATTCTGGAAATAGCGTCATTCGTAAAAGTGCACTTTTAGGAACGAACTCACCAGAAAGAGAAACGGTGAGGCATCGATAGCCGGGTTAAAAGCGGAGTCAAGAAGCTCTCTGGTGGCAACTTCCAATTTGAATACGTAATCGGAAGTAAGAACCATCATTACTTGATGCCTCTCTGAGAAAGCAACTCCTCTTGGAAAACCACGGAAGTTTCCACAACATTCCTCTAAATATTGAAGATTGATGGTTATTCTACCTCTATCAAGAACGCATAATTTCCATCCCCTTGATTCCAGTCGGCTCTTACATGGTATACATACCTGCCACTTTCATTAGGCGCTTTAATTTTTTCATCATTTATTTCAATAATATTTGAAGTGTTTTCATCAACCCACTGCTCTAATCTCAAGGTTTTGGGTTGATAACCGATAGGGAATTCAATTTCGATTTCCTCGTTTTTTGATACCTTAGTTGGGGTATGTGCTTCTGTCATGTCGAATGGCGTAGTATGAATGGTGTCTACACACTGTGCAAATAAAAATCCATCCCAACAATAAGATCCTTGTGTTGTAGAAATCTCTGTCTCTGCTGCCGAAATTTTCGGAGTCGGCGGTTCTGAACGAAATGGTTTAAAAATAATTATGGCTATGATCAGAAATCCAATGACTATAAACACCGAGCTTTTTTTCATTTCTTTCATCCCCTTTGCATAATAGACGTTTATATTTGTAAAAAGTAGCAATCCTTATTTTACTTTTTAACGTAACCGTCACCTAAAATGTTTGTACAAGTCCACTCTTGCAGATAATATATCTCGAAATTAAGAAACAGCACGTCTGGCATTTTAAAAATACCTCTTATATTTTATTGATTAATTGTATACAAACGTATACGATAGAAGGAGTGTTTTGTATACAAGGAGGAGAAAGTGTTATGGAGAATGAAGAGCAGAGGGAGCAAAATAGAGAGAAGCATCACCGGAGTGAGGAACGCCGGAAAAAAGATCATCGCGGAGCAAAAACGTTTCGTCGAGGAAGAGCTCTTGCATTTTTAGAGAGGCTGAATAGTAAACGTTCCACATTAAAAAGGCAGTTAGAAACGCCGGAATTACAATCAATTAATCCCATTTTAGTGGGCGAACTGAAAGCAATGGAATCAGTCATTGATGAATTTGTTCAACTATTTGAGATTCATGAAGTGGATGAATCAGCAGAAGCAAGCGAAAACGAAAAATGAATTTAAGTGAGGGAGTCTTTCCAATGATAAAAGTAAACAACTACATCGATTCGGTTTTTCACACCCAGGATGATCTTTTAGAGAAAGTTCTTCTGTCCATAAAAGAGAACGGTATGCGAGCCATGTCCGTATCGCCCTCCTCGGGAAAATTTCTGACCATGCTTGTGTCCCTGTAAGGAGGAAAAGATATCCTCGAAATCGGAGCTCTCGGAGGCTACAGCGGGATTTGTCTTGCCCGGGGATTTGGCAGAGAAGGAAAATTAACTTCACTTGAATTGGAGGAAAGCTACGCAAAGCTAGCGCATAGAAATCTGGCTGAAGCCGGCTTCGGTAATCAGGTCTCGTATATGACAGGACCCGCTTTGGAAAGCCTCGAACAATTAATCAGCGAGAACAGACGATTTGATTTTTTCTTTATCGACGCTGACAAAGAAAACTATGAAAACTACTTGAATGCTTGCATGAAACTGGCAAGGCATGGCGCTTTAATTGTGACGGATAATGTACTTGCGAACGGCAGTGTCGCGGATGAAAGTGTGGAACCCAAACACTATACGGGAACGATGAAGAAGTTCAATGAAACTGTGGCCAACCACCCTCAATTGGAATCTCTGCTTATCCCAATTGGGGATGGAATGACTGTTTCGAGAGTAAAAATGGAGGAATGAAAATATTTATACAGATTTAAAAATGGACAGTTGCAGAAGGAAATAGCGATAATTCCCTTATAACCGGCTTTGTCTGATTTGCTGGGGACCCTTAGAGTTTCAAAGGGAGAAAGGGGCTGGTTTTGCAGCATCCTCTCCCCTTTTTTATCCAAAATATTTCTGGAAATCATTATATATAAACCGAATTAAAATTCTAACGCCAAAGAAACTCGATAGTTTGATATAGCAAGACTCCGCTCCTTTACCTCTTCCCTACTAGAGAAAAACCTTCCTAATATAATTCCGGCATCCGTAGTTTAAGCAAAGTGGTGACGATGTAGTTATTATCCTACCTGATAAAATGTTAAAATAACTTACATCCATGTGAATAGAGGAATATGGCGCCATGAGATATTGCAAAATTCGGGTTAAAAGATTCAGTAACAAGAAGCTGTATAAGAAGTTAATGCGGCTGCAGGAATTCCAACCACCGGACACTCGGTCTATTAATATCATTCTCACAGAGATCGCCCAGCGAAACCCTGAGGAGTTTGAGACGGCAAAGATCGAAGCCGAGGTGGAGAAGTCCGAACGCCAGATCGTCAGGGAAGTAGATGAAATCCTCTATTATGAAATCAAGTATTGCGAGGACTATCTTGACAGGCCGAAACTCGAAACTGACCCCTACGAGCGCAAACTCCGAGCGGCAAAACTTAAAATGGTGCATAAAGTACTAGAACGTCGGAGAAACTAGGCTAATCTTACAAAAGGCTCCTATTCTAAAAAGAGAGCCATGACCATTCATTTCCGCTATTTCAGCAAAGGAATGATCGCAGTGAAACATGCACTTGTAATAGGCGGCACAGGAATGCTGGCCAACGTCTCGATCTGGCTATCTAAAAGTGCATTTATGGAAACAAAAAAAGAGACTCGTATTTAAGTCTCTTCTCTTCCGATAACCCCTCATATGTAAACATCAATTCGAAGCAGTTAAAATTCTACTCCTTATTCCGGAAAGCCATAGTTAAATAGAATAAAGCGCCTAAGGAGTTCCTTTCTTAGACGCCATTTGCTGTGAAACCATTCGTAAATATAGTGGTTCCACTAAAAGAATACTCTTTCAAAGCTCTGCTGGTTTAATCTGTTCCATATAGCTTTGAATGTCTTCCTCCGACATTTCACCTGTAATGATCTTCTCGATTTTCCCCTCTGAATTTACTAATAGAGTAGTCGGCAACGGGCGAATATTGTAGGCTTCCATCACACTTTTGTCCTTGTCGATGATAATCGGGAACGTTAAATTCCGCTGTTCGGCAAATTGTCTCACTTCATAATCCGACTGAGCAATGTTGACGGCCAGTATCTCCACGCCCTGATCTTTGTATACTTGGTATTGTTTTTCCATCAGCGGAAATTCTTTCTCGCACGGTTTGCACCAAGTTCCCCAGAAGTTCACGAACACCCCTTGTCCTTTATAATCCGACAGCTGATGCCGTTCCCCGTTCAAATCAGTCAATGCAAAATCGGGTGCCATATCTCCAACCTGCAGCAAATCATTTTTCTCCTTTGTGACCCCGTTGTAGATGGTGAAGGCAATAGCTCCGACTAGGACAAGCAAGATGCTTGTCCTCATTATCAAACGATTCTTCTTTTTCTTCTTTTTAGCAGTCATATAGTGTCACACCCTTTCTAAGTATTTTAAGTCCGGTCTGTTAAAATCCGGTGAATCCACCCGTGAATTGCGATAGAAAAGCGATGATTTCAGTCATCATGTCAAAGTAAAGTAAAACGCCCATCAGAATCATCAGTGCTCCGCCAACTGACATGAAAAGAGCACTTCTCTTCTTCAAGAAACTCATTTTCTCAATAAATAACGACATTAAGAGAAAAGGAATCGAAAAGCCCAGGACATAAAACAGCATGTAAAGGAGTCCACGGTCCGGGTCCGCTACTCCGAGCGCAATCACGCCCGCCAGTATTGGACCGGTACACGGCGTCCATCCAGCCGCAAAACCGATGCCGATCAGGACAGAACCGGCATATCCGGAAGGTCTTTTCTGAAATTGGATTTTTTTATCCGAAAGCAGAAAATCAAATTTCAAAACGCCTGTTAAGACCAACCCGAAAAATACCATCAAAATAGCGCCTAGTTGGCGTAAAAGGACTTGATATTCCAAGAAGAAGTTTCCGAGAAGCGAAGTTGATAAACCCAACGCTAAAAAAATGATAGAAAATCCAATTAAAAATAAAATCGTGTGAATCAACGCGGTGCTTCTCATCATTCCCTTGCCTTCTTTTAAATCATTGACCGAAACTCCGGTAATATAGGATAGAAAAGCCGGATATAACGGTAGGGCACAGGGAGAAATGAATGATAACAGTCCAGCGCCAAACGCCAGCAATAAACTTACTTCAGCCATAAATTGATCTCCTTTTTGGTGATTGAGTTGTATATTACCTTAACTGACCTATCGCCGCCTTTTGTAAAAAAAGATGGACCGTAATTGATTGTCAGATGCGGTTTATCAATTCACTCTTTTCTTCACGATTAAAATTAACATCGCAATACTAATTAAGAGAAAAGCAACAAGGGCAAGGAACGGAATGGTGATGAACCCCAGCCAGTTGATATATTCCGCGCTGCAGGGAACCCCACTCACACAGGGGCGAATCCCTCCAAATCCTGAAATCTTTTGCTCCATGTAATGCATGACCGAGATACTTCCCCCGATAACCGATAACGGCAGGGCATAACGGGCAATCTTCCAATCGTTCTGGAACGTCGCAATCCCTAAAATCAACACGAGCGGATACATGAAAATCCGCTGGAACCAGCAAAGGTCACACGGGATGAACCCCTTGATTTCACTGAAATACAGACTGCCGAGCGTCGCCATCAACGAGACGAACCAAGCCCCGTACAGCCAGAAGCCACTTTTATCCGAGTGTTTGTGGGTCTCTTCCATTAGTTTTCCTCCGCTAACGCTTCATCAATCAGCGCTTTGATGGCATCGTAATCAAATGGATCTTCCAACGTCTGTCCATTGACGACAATTGTCGGTGTCATAGCTACCCCATGCTCTTCTACCAAAGTCTTATCCGCATCCACTTTATCCATCGTCTCTTGCTGTTCCATGTCCGCTTTCATCTGGGCTTGGTCAATGGCTGGAAATCCGGCGGCCACTTCCAGGGCTTTCTCCGGTGTCAGCCAGGCAGCATCATGATTTTCAGACGGCTGTGCCGCGAATAAGGCTTTGTGGAAGTCCCAATAGGATTCCGGGCTTTGTTCGTAAACGGCTTCAGCTGCCAAAGAGCCCACGACCGATTCATTGCCATGGAAGAGAACATTGATATAGGAGAATTTCACATCTCCTGTGTCAACATAGTCCGCCACCAGCTGCGGATACACCATTTCTCCCCATGCTTTACAGGACGGGCACTTGAAGTCGCCAAATTCGATGACTGTGACCGGTGCACCACTTTCTCCAAGTGTTGGCTGGCCAGTAATATCAACTCCAGCGGTTTCCACTGATGAGGTGCTTTCCTGATTTGTCAATACTACGATTGCTGCGAGAATCCCAACTGCCACTAACGTCAGGAGAACAGCGAGCTTCATCCCCGATTGTTTCTTCTTATTGTTCTTCTTCATAGTAACCCTCTTTCCTATCGTGATTTATCAATCAATTACTCGGCATCGTTCCCACATACATTTTCTAGCATTCATAGAAATAGAATGCTTAACAGGACAAGTCCGGATTAGCTATACCAATTTTCCGATTCGCCTTGCCGCTTGTCACTCCCTGTTCATTCTAACAAGCCTGTTCAAATATTAAAACAATCATTTGAATGTATAATTGACAATCTAGCGAAATATTTGTACACTTGCATTAATCAAACGTTCGTTTGAACGTATAACTATTAGAAGGATATTAGTTGGCTCTAGTATCCACAAAGGAGTTGGTGGAGCTGATTACGACAATTTTTTCCGCTGTTGCAGCTTACGTTGCGACCAGCATTGATTATGTCATCATTTTGTTGATCCTGTTTTCGCAGACGATGAAAAAAGGTCAGTTAAAATCCATAGTCATCGGTCAATATTTGGGAACAGCCATATTAGTGGGTGTCAGTCTATTGGCTGCGTATGGCTTGACGCTCGTACCGACTCACTGGGTCGGCCTGCTCGGTCTCATACCGATTTATTTGGGAGTCAAGGTTTGGAAGCGAGAGGAAGAAGAGAACGACGAAGAGGATCTCCTGTCCCGCTTGTCTTCCGGCAAGTCCAATCGCTTGTTTGTCACCATAACGGTCATTACACTGGCGGCTGGCGGGGATAACATCGGTGTCTACATACCCTACTTTTCAACCTTAAATCCAAGTGAAACCGTTGTGATGCTTGTCGTCTTTGCCATTATGATCGCTATTTTGTGTTACCTCAGTTACCGTTTGGCATCCGTTAAATCGGTCTCTGAAACGATTGAAAAATGGGAACGCTGGATTGTGCCGGTTGTCTTTATCGGACTCGGCATCTTGATCATGGTGGAGAACGGGACATTCCGTTTCCTTTGGAGTCTGGTGAGCTGAAGTGATTTTTCTCTTTTTCTATTCATATAGAAGAAAAGCTTGCTGCAAAAAATTAAATTGATGAAAAGGGGAAAATAAAATGAGTAAAGATACGTGCGAAATTTTATGTGTGGATGAGGAAAAAGTAGAGCGAGTCCAGCAACAACTTTCGGAACAAAATCCGTTGGAAGTGGCGAAAATTTTCAAGGCATTATCTGATGATACAAGAATTAAAATTGCTTATGCCTTATCGCTGGAAGACAAACTCTGTGTCTGTGACGTCGCCAATATCATCGGCTCTTCTGTGGCGACCGCCTCCTACCACCTGCGACTGTTAAAAAATATGGGTTTGGCAAACTACCGCAAAGAAGGGAAATTGGTTTACTATTCATTGGACGATGCGCATGTGAAACACCTCGTACAAGTGGCCTTCACCCACCAGAAGGAGGGTGTCAGCGTTGGTTGAAAAAGCAAAGATAGAAGAAGAAAAAACCGTCTACCGTGTGGAAGGATTTTCCTGCGCCAACTGTGCCGGGAAATTCGAGAAGAACGTCAAAAATCTTTCCGGTGTTGAGGATGCAAAAGTAAACTTTGGCGCTTCGAAAATTTCCGTTTACGGTGAAGCGACGGTCGAGGAACTGGAAAAAGCTGGCGCTTTCGAGAATTTGAAAGTGGCACCGGAAAAATCGAAACGCCAAACAACTCCGGAAGCAAAAGTCGCCATTGAAGAAAAGAATGTCTTCCGGGTGGAAGGCTTTACGTGTGCGAACTGTGCCGGGAAGTTTGAGAACAATGTCAAGCAAATTCCTGGTGTCCAAGATGCAAAAGTGAATTTCGGGGCTTCGAAGATTTCTGTGTATGGGATGGCAAGCGTTGAAGAATTAGAAAAAGCCGGCGCTTTTGAAAACTTGAAGGTCGCTCCTGAAATCACAAGTCGGCAAGCTGGTCCGAAAACGGAAACTGTTAAAACGACAGCTATAAAAGAGAAGAAAGTGCCGTTCTACCAAAAGCACAGCGTCTTGCTCTATTCCACCCTGTTGATTGTCTTCGGGTACATTTCCCAGTTCGTAAACGGGGAAGATAACCTGATGACGTCCCTCCTGTTCGTGGCGGCCATTGTCATTGGCGGGTACTCGCTCTTTAAAGTCGGTTTTCAGAATTTGATACGCTTGGATTTCGACATGAAGACCCTCATGACGGTCGCCGTCATTGGGGCAGCCTTCATCGGCGAATGGGCGGAAGCTTCCATCGTGGTCATTCTCTTTGCCATCAGTGAAGCATTGGAACGCTATTCCATGGACCGGGCCCGACAATCCATCCGTTCGTTGATGGACATTGCCCCGAAAGAGGCACTCGTCCGGCGCAATGGACAAGAACAGTTGATTTCAGTGGACGACATTGCTGTCGGGGATACCATGATCGTCAAACCCGGACAAAAGATTGCGATGGACGGTATGGTGGTCAACGGCTATTCGGCGGTCAATCAGGCAGCAATCACCGGTGAATCTGTGCCCGTCGGCAAAACGGTGAATGATGAAGTCTTCGCTGGCACGCTGAACGAAGAAGGTTTGCTCGAAGTCAAAGTCACCAAACTGGTCGAAGACACGACCATTGCAAAGATCATCCATTTGGTAGAAGAAGCGCAAGGCGAACGCGCCCCTTCACAGGCGTTTGTCGATAAATTCGCCAAATATTATACACCGATCATCATGGCCGTGGCTGCGTTAGTTGCCATTGTCCCTCCCCTCCTGTTTGACGCCAGCTGGGAAACCTGGGTCTACCAAGGGCTGGCTGTGCTGGTCGTAGGCTGTCCGTGTGCGTTGGTTATTTCGACTCCGATTTCGATTGTATCCGCGATTGGCAACGCAGCGAAAAAAGGCGTTTTGGTAAAAGGCGGTGTGTACCTGGAAGAAATGGGTGCCATCAAAGCGATTGCGTTTGACAAGACCGGCACTCTGACCAAAGGGGTTCCCGTTGTCACGGATTTTGAAGTTTCGAACAAGCAGGTAAATGAAAAAGAACTGCTTTCCATCGTCACAGCGCTGGAGTATCGCTCACAGCATCCCCTGGCTTCGGCCATCATGAAAAAAGCGGATGCAGAAAATATTTCTTATTCTTCGGTCTTAGTCGAGGACTTCTCATCCATTACCGGTAAAGGGATTAAAGGAACCGTCGAAGGAACCACGTACTATATCGGCAGCCCGATTCTCTTCAACGAGCTGGGCGCCGCAAGTGCCGATGCGAACTTGGAACAAAATGTCACAGCTCTTCAAAATCAGGGCAAGACGGCGATGATCATCGGAACGGAACAAACTATCCTGGCGGTCATTGCCGTGGCAGATGAAGTCCGTGAATCCAGCAAGGCAGTCATTCAGAAGCTCCATCAAATGGGCATCAAGAAGACAATCATGCTGACGGGCGACAACAAAGGGACCGGGAACGCCATCGGTCAGCAGATCGGCGTAACCGAAATCCAGGCCGAACTGATGCCGGAGGATAAACTGAATTTCATCAAACGCTTAAGAGCCGAATACGGCAATGTCGCGATGATTGGAGACGGCGTGAACGATGCTCCGGCACTCGCGGCTTCTACTGTCGGAATTGCCATGGGCGGTGCTGGAACTGATACCGCTATGGAGACCGCTGATGTGGTCTTGATGGGCGATGATTTGAGCAAGCTGCCGTTCACGGTGAAGTTAAGCCGGAAATCATTGAACATCATCAAAGCGAACATCGCATTTGCGATTGGCATCAAAGCGATCGCATTGCTGCTTGTCATCCCGGGTTGGTTGACGCTATGGATCGCCATTATGTCGGATATGGGTGCTACCCTTCTGGTCGCGCTCAACAGCTTACGGCTAATGCGCGTAAAAGAGTAACGAAAAGAGCTTTCCAGCCAAATGGAAAGCTCTTTTCTGAAATACATACTATCGCTCATCCAGTCTGCAGCACGATCTTATTTAATTCTTGAGATAAAGGGTATGGAGTTTTAAAAGGGGCTTACCTGTCACGAAGCAGCACATTGTTAGTGCAGTTCCTCATTTGCGATATAAAATAAGCAGAATCCTCATTTTATTCAATGACCAAATGCTAAGGAGGAAACAGAAATGACTGAAGAAGCAAAAAAGGATATTGATTTATTGGTGATCGGAGCCGGGTCGGGCGGCTATGTGGCGGCCATTCGTGCTGCACAGCTCGGGAAAAAAGTGGTGTTGGTGGATAAGGCCGAATTAGGCGGAGTTTGCTTGAACCGCGGGTGTATCCCTTCAAAAGCGCTGATCAGTGCTTCTGAACGTGTAAAACATATCCAGCATGCCGGCTCTATGGGCATTAAGGTTTCGGGTGAAGTGGTCGTAGACATGCCGGAAGTCGTGAAATGGAAGGATGGCATCGTGAACAAATTGACGAGTGGGGTCCAGACCTTGCTGAAAGGCAATGGTGTGGAAGTCATTAGCGGTGAGGCTTACCTGACTGAATCACAGCAGGTAAAAGTCAAAACTGCAGACGGAGAACAGCTCTATACCTACAAAGATCTGATTCTGGCAATCGGTTCCCTGCCGACCGAACTGAAAAGCCTGCCGTTCGATCAAGAACGGATTCTCTCGTCAACAGAAGCTCTGACACTCCAAGAAGTACCGAAACATCTCGTGGTGGTTGGCGGCGGGTATATTGGATTGGAACTCGGAACAGCCTATGCGAAATTCGGGGCCAAAGTGACCATCCTGGAAGGAACGGATACCATTCTTCCGGGAACGGACGCTGCGCTGACAAATGTAGTAAAACGCCACTTAAAAGATTTGGGAATCACCGTCATCACCAAGGCTATGGTCCAAGGCGGTGAAAATACGGGTGAAGAAGTCGATGTCCGGTTCCAGGTAAATGGCAAAGAAGAAACCATTACCGGTGATTACTGCCTGGTTTCCATCGGGAGAAAACCGAACACCGGAAAAATCGGCTTAGAAAATATTGATGTGGAACTTGATCAACGTGGGTTTATCAAGATAAATAACCAATGCCAAACCACGATTGACCATGTGTACGCAATCGGCGATTGTGCAGGCGGTGACCTTCTTGCCCACAAAGCGAGTTATGAAGGCAAGATTGCTGCAGAGGTGGCAAGCGGACAAAAAAGTGTGATTGATTTCCAAGCGATGCCGTTTGTTATCTTCAGCGATCCGGAAGTGGCGTATACTGGATTGACCGAAAAAGCGGCAAAAGAACTGGGCTATGAAACGGTTTCCAGTCGTTTTCCGTTCCAGGCGAACGGCCGTGCCTTATCCATTTCCGATGCCGATGGTTTTGTACAGATTGTGGCCGAAAAAGAGACGAAAAGAGTGCTGGGCGTCCAGATGGTCGGACCGGAAGTGTCATCCCTCATTGCCGAAGCGGTCTTTGCGATTGAGACCGGAGCGACTGCCGAAGACCTCAGCCTGACGATTCATGCCCACCCTACGTTGCCCGAACCATTGATGGAAGCTGCGGAAGGTGTCATGGGCCACCCGATTCATATGTTGAATAAAAAATAATTTATAGCGAACACACATCAAGACCGGCCTGCACATTCATAACGTAGGCCGGATTTTTTACATTGGTGTATTTGTGGCCTACTGGGGCGACGATTAACAGACTAGATGATCAATTTGCTCGCTGTTCCCACACAACAGTTCCTTATGACGAAAAATCTACTTATATTGAAAGGATGCGATCTTCATGAAGGCAGACAAAAAAGGAGCCTATATACCGGTACTCAAATATCATTGGATGACCCGGTTCTATGATCCGTTAATTCAATGGGGGATGCAGGAAAAGAAGTTGAAAATGCACCTGGTCCATCAAGCAGCCCTTCAACCCGGGGAAGTGGTAATGGATCTGGCTTGTGGCACAGGGACGCTTGCTCTTTTTCTTCAACGTTCACAACCCGGAGTGCATGTGGTTGGAGTCGACGCTGATCCCGAAATATTAGCCGTTGCCAAAAAGAAGGTAAAGGAAAATCAAATTCATCACATCCGATTTGAGGAAGGATTTTCCGATCGGCTTCCTTTTGCCAATCATCTATTTCATCATGTCTTCACCAGTTTATTTATTCATCATTTGACGCTAGAGAAGAAGAAGGAAACATTTGAAGAAGTTCATCGGACACTCAAATCAGGCGGTCAGTTTCATCTTCTGGATTTCGATAAACCGCAAAATGGCTTGATGCGTGTTGCCTTCTTCCCCGTCCAATTCCTAGACGGATTTGAAACCACTTCCCCTCATGTCAAAGGCATTATTCCGAATCTCTTGAAAGAAACCGGGTTCGCTGCAATTGAAGAGACGGGGAAATTTTCAACCGTGGTTGGCACATTAAGGGCATACAGAGCTTTTAAGCCATAAATTTCTCGATATTCAGCTACTTTCTTTCACCTTACGTACATGCATTTTCTATATATCTATTTTCATTAAATTCACTTTGTAGTCATGAGGAGTAAAACTTAAAAAGGTTATTAGAAAAGCGTTCGTAAAAGTACACTTATACAAACAAAAATGGGAGAAGATATGCTTCGAACTACCTCTTCTCTCTTCATATTAAAGAATTTTCACGTAACATAACGTAAATTAGGCGCTGCTTGAGATTATAGTAAAATGGATTCCTTAATAATTCATACTGACCCATTTAAAGTTTGTCTTTATTTTATTCTTTTGCCTAATTCATTATCTTATAGCATATACCCTAGATCGGAAGCCGCCGTTGGATAGGCATAAATCATCTGCTTAAGGTCCTTTGTCGCCAAATCAAATTGTATAGCTGTCGCAAAATGATTGATTAATTCATCTGCTTCCTGGCTGATCAAATGGGCACCCAGTATTTTGTCGGTTTGTTCATCAACAATGACTTTCACCATCGCATATTTTTCGTTAGTGCGCTTGTAAGTGTACCAGTCTGATGTATCAATTTTATTCACTTTGATTTGATGACCTTTTTCCCTCGCCTGTTCTTCGGATAATCCTACAGAAGCCAGTTTTGGCAGTGTGAAAACTACTGTCGGCATCACTTTGTAATTAGGCGACCGGTGATTTCCTTTGAGCAGATTCGATGCCACCACATGCGACTCCATCGATGCAATCGGGGTTAACGGAAGGCCCGCTGTTGCTGCTGCATCCCCGGCTGCGTATACTCTTGGGTTGCTGCTGCTTTGAAGGTATTCATTGACGGAAACGCCTCTTTTTTCGCGTTCCACATTGCCTTTTTCCAGCTGCATATCTTCTAGGTCAGGCATTCGTCCTGCGCCATGTAGAACCAGGTCGCCTTCCCAGTGAACCGGCTGGCCGTTATTCGACCCGTTTACGATGTAAGAGCAACCCTTCTTTTCAATCGAATTTACCTCCGTATTGAGATGCAGATGAATACCAATCTCTTTCGATTTCTCCATCAGCAACCCGACCAGTTCAGAATCAAATTGCTCAAGTGGGCGATCTCCCCGGTGGATGATATGCACTTCTGACCCTGCCCGGGCAGCGATATGGGCAAACTCAAATGAGATGTATCCGCCGCCGATAAACACCATTTTCGCTGGAAGCTCATCCAATTCCAGGAATTCGTCGCTATACGTGAGATGTTCCGTCCCTTCAATAGGCAATGGGGCCGGTTTGGCTCCATTCGCAATCAGAATATGCTTTCCGGTTAAGACATCTTCGCCTACTTGAATTTTCTCTTCATTCAAAAAGGAAGCTCGCCCATGAAAAGTGTGAATCCCTGCTTTTTGAAAGTTCTCCACTCGGTTATCCGGCACGGGTTCAGTAAAGGTGCGTTTAAAAGCCATCAATTCCGGCCAATTGATGCTGGAACCGGAGGTGATGCCGTTTCCTTTCATTCTGTCGATGCCGTCAATCATTTCAGCAGCTCCCACCAGCACTTTTTTCGGATCGCATCCCCTCAGTGCACAGGTGCCGCCGAAAGGCCGTGAATCAATTATTGCGACTTTCCATCCCGCGTTATTGCACTTAGAAGCTGCAGCGGACCCACCTGAACCGGTTCCAATGACAATCAAATCGAATTCTTCTTCCATTTCTCTCATCCTCTCCATGTAAAAAAAGAAATCGCTTTTCCTTTTTCCCTTCTATAGTGCTAGTCCTACTATTCCACCGCCCGTCCTGTCAAAAACCATGTACCTTGTTCATGGTTCAGTTTGTTTTCCTTTCACCTGAAAACCTTTCAGAACGGAGATGGCTTTACATGTGTCATTTTTTCTGCCCAACTGGCTAAAATAATAAGCCTCTCAAAACAAAAGGGACAAATCAAATGCGATTTGTCCTTAAGCCCCTGTTATTCCAATCTTCTTTCGATTGAATTTCAGTTATTTTCTCAGCTGATTTCTTTCTGTCTCATTTTTCATTAAGAGACCTATCCCTTATCTCTTTGCTGGCGATATTATCCTGGCCGATTCGTTAGCCGGCACAGCAAGACAGTTTGCTGACATCCTTGTCCAACGTGATGGCTGCCAGTTTCAATCCTTCAGCCATTGTCAGGTATGGGGCCATCGTATTTTTCAGATCTTCTGCGGTCAAGCCGAACTGTACGGCCAGTGTGGCTCCGTAAATTACCTCTCCCGCATTTTCAGCCACGACATGTGCCCCGAGAATTTTTCTTGTTTGCTGATCGACCACCAGTTTAAAGACACCGCTTGTTTCACGGTTCACTAGAGCTCTTGGCACGTTTTCAAGCGGCAGCACGGAAGTTATCACTTCGTACCCTTTATTCCGGGCTTGTTGTTCCGTCAGCCCGACTGTTGCAATGGCTGGGGTAGTAAACGTCACGCCCGGAACAAACCGCAAATCTACTTTCTTATTTGCCGAACCCAGTGCGTTCTCAACTACAATCCCACCTTCATAAGCAGCCACATAGACAAACTGCGGGCCTAAGGTCACATCTCCCGCTGCATAGATGTCGGCGTTGCTGGTCTGCAGATAATCATTGACCGCTACTTCCCCTCGCGGGCCAATCTCAACCCCGGCCTTCTCTAAATGGAGGGAATCCGTATTCGGCCGTCTTCCAGTGGCAACCAGCACTTGATCCGCTTCAATTACCTGTTCCTGACCGTTCACTTCAATATGAATTTTTTTCATATCACCGCTCTGTTCGACCTTCTTGTAGGTGACTCCCTTGACGAATTTTAGGCCATGCTTGGTTAAAGCTTCATCGGCGGCTTCCGAGATTTCCGGATCGTATTCTTTCAGCAGCCGTTCACTCCGCTGCATCATCGTCACATCGGACCCTAAGTTATGAAACAGCTGGCCCAGTTCCATCGCAATGTAACCTGAACCGATAACGGCCAATTTTTTCGGCACTTCTGTTACCTCCAAA
Source organism: Planococcus beigongshangi (assembly GCF_016820495.1). Lineage (GTDB taxonomy): Bacteria > Bacillota > Bacilli > Bacillales_A > Planococcaceae > Planococcus > Planococcus beigongshangi. The sequence goes on from NZ_JADHDU010000002.1 coordinate 192,809, forward strand.
GCGGTGGTACTTGTTAAATAGTCTACTTCGCTAAGTCCCGGAATATCCGGAATGGACGGGGCTGCCCCTGTCGAAATCAAAAATTTCGCTGCGGTATAGGCCTGCCCATTCACTTCGACTGTTTTTTCGTCCCTAAAAGCGGCTTCTCCGCGGATTAGCTCAAATCCGTATTCCTCAATCAGACCGATGTATTTTTGCTGTCTCATCCCGTCGACAAGCTCGTCTTTTTGCCCGGTCAACGCAGCTAGATCAACCGGTCCGGCGTTTGTCTTCAAACCGACAAATGGGTTGTTGCTGGCCAAGTGATTGATTTCCCCCGCACGAAGCATCGTTTTGGAAGGAACGCAGCCAATGTTGACGCACGTGCCGCCAACAATGTCCCGTTCGACGACCGCCACTTTTGCCCCTTTTTCAACGGCTTTGATGGCAGCTGAAAAGGCAGCTCCACCCGAACCGATAATCAGCAAGTCATAATCAAGGGACGAATTGTTTGAAACAAACTCGTTTTCTTCGGCTTCCACCGTCGCTTCCCCCGCTTGATACCCCGACTCGTCGATTGCCTGTTTCGCCTTCTCCAGTTTCCCTTCAGCGATTTCAAACGTCGCTTGTTTGCGGCGGTAATCGACTTCAATTCCTTTTGCTCCTGCATTCGCAAGAGCAGCCGCAACATGTTCTTCACAACTTGTGCAGGTCATTCCCTGAACGTTTACGTGAACTTTTTTCATGTGAAAATTCCTCCTTTTATTCGACGGGTAGCCCTATGTCTGCAACCGCCGTCTTAATGGCATTCAAACTGGTTTTCGTCTCATCAAAAGTGACTGTCACTTCCGCCGTGCTTCCGTCAACTTGAATATCCGTTTTACCGGCACCTTCTACTTCGGCAATGGCATCTTCCACGACAGATGGCGGGCAGCAATCCATAAAAGCCGTAACCATGAATACACCTGTCCCTTCGGTTGCCACTTCCGCGTTTCCACCTTTCTGTGCGGCCGCAACACCCATTTCCACTTTACTCCCCGATTCTTCCGTTGGCGGTTGTTGAACTTCTTGCCCGTTACTGCAAGCACTGATCACCAACAAAAGAGATACCACCATCATAATCCCAATTAGCTGTTTTTTCATATAAATTCCTCCTCTTTTATATTCCGCCCTCGACTATGAATAAAAACAGAAACATGCCGAAAACAAGAAACGACGTAATCCATAAACCAATGACCGAACTTTTCCTTTTCCCTTTTCTTCCATACACCTTATAAAAGGAGTAAGCAAGGAGAAAAAGCGTTAAGACGCTAAACAACAACCGGTATTTTAATGAATAGAAGGCTAATGCTCCTGCAAGACCTGTCAGTCCAAGGGGAAGAAAAATCAGCGGACCTAGGCAACAGGCAGCCATAGCAAAAGCCGAGAATACAGCAGCTAACTGCGGCACTTTTTCCTTCATGATTTTATCCTCTTCAAGCTGCAGCAATCATGTATCGGCGCGCTTTCTTTCTTTGTTTTCTGTTTTGATTCTGGATCAATTTTTCGCCAGCCCTTGAAAAGAGCAAAAATGAATAGCAAACTCATCAAGATGAAAATAACATCTTTAAATTCCATGAAGTACGACCCCAGTGCAGTTCCTGCAAACAAGGGAAGGAGTAAAACCAAGTGGCAGGGACATGTGATTAATGCGACAAAAAACCAGCCTGAACTTTTCAATGTGTTTTTCATTCCGTTTCACCTCTTATTTCTTCATCAGTGTTTCAATAATGGGGCATTCGTAGATATCCTTGTTTTCGGGACACCTTTCTTTAAGATCACTTAACATCCGTTCAATTCGCTGCAAATCTTCAATTTTCCGTTGAATGTCTTCTATCTTGAGCACAGTAAAATCATACATATCCCGACACTTTGCTTCATCGCGATCGACGACTCCAAGCAATTTATCAATCTCCTGTAGAGTAAATCCTAGTTCCTGCATCCGTTTAATGAAATTCAATCGATCAACCGTTTCCAAACCGTACATCCGGTAGCCTTTTTCAGTGCGATCAGGCTCTGGAAATAAGCCGAGACGTTCATAATATCGAATGGTCTCCTTGTTCACACCGCATTTGTCAGCCAGTTCTCCGATACGCATTTGCATGCCTCTCACCTCACTTGTCATATTCCCCTCTAGTCGAGTACAGGATCTATACTTGCTTGATTACATTCCTGTCTCTTTTGAGTTGCAACGTTATGTGCAGGATTTTCCTCGATATATACAGAATAAACCCTGTACCACGGTACAAGGTCAAGTATATTGATTCTTTTTAATTTTAATTCTTCAACAAAGTGGACCTAAATGGTCGATGTATAAAAAAATAAAGGAAGAGAAAATGTCTCTCGGCCATCTTCTTTTTTTCTTCTAATAACCGATTGTTATGGGAAGTATATTTATTTCAAAAGAATGAGCTTCTTAATAGATGAAAGAGGCGATTAAAGAAGACCTGTAGAAAAAGGTGAATATCCGATTTCTTCCATAAGTTCAGAGATTTCTTTTTACACTCGTATAGTCTGAACGAAGTTTAATAGTAGTGGAAATAAAAGCGTTCGTAAAAGTACACCTTTACGAACACCCCAAAAACACCCAAAATCATCAATAATAACGTTCGCAAACGTCTCAAACGACTTTACGAACGTTCACGAACATGCTCCCACTTTCTCGAACACTTTTCATAATATCTTTTCTATGGAAGTGTATACCGGCCTGCCTCGATTTACAGCAACCACATTACCAATAAATCAAAATTAAGAAATAAAAAAGAAGATGCCGGAAAGGCACCTTCTTATTGCATCAAATTATTTTAACGAATTGTCTTCAACGCTGTGGACCACGGGATGACCTGATCCAGCATTTGATTGACTGAATCTGCCTGCACTGGAGCGGGTTTCAATACTGCACCATTTTCAAAGTCGGTGAATAGTGACAACGCCGGGTGGACACGTACATCCGCCACAAGCAATTCGCCAAGGATGCCACGCAGATGTTCTGTCGCACGCGCACCGCCTACCGAACCGTAGGAAACGATTCCTGCAGCTTTGTTGTTCCATTCCACACGCAGGTAATCGAGTGCGTTTTTAAGAGAAGCGGTGATGGAATGGTTATATTCCTGGACGATGAATACGAATCCGTCCTGCTCTGCTACTGCCTGTGACCATACAGCCGCTCCTGATGCATCTTGCCCGTTTTCACCAAGCAATGGCAATTTATAATCAGCGATGTCGATGATTGTGTAGTTAGCGTCGCCGCGCTTGTCAGCCAATTCTTTTACCCATTCACCTACTTGCGGGCTCAAGCGCCCCTCGCGAGTTGATCCCAAGATAATACCGATGTTTAGTTTAGTCATTTTTGTTTCCTCCTGTTGTTTGGTTTTAAATAGTTTTGAAAAAATTGTCATTGCCTAAAAGCTCCTTCTTACAGATATTCTTTTTCGATCGTGCGGGTACTGCGGACTGTATCGATCGGCCGCACCATGTTTTCGATGCGCTCGCGCTGTGCTTCTAGAAACGGCGGAAGGCTCAATTTCTCTCCCAGCGTTTCATAAGGCTCATCTCCCATGAAGCCTGGACCATCCGTCGCCCATTCGAACAAGATACCTGGAGCCACACGTGCATATAAGGATTCGAAGAAGAAACGGTCGACATATCCGGAAGTGCTGAATCCGGCTGTCTGCATGTGGTCGATCCACTCATTCAGCGCAGCGGTGTCATGGACGCGGAACGCTGTATGGTGAACGGTGCCGAAGCCTTGCTGGCCGGCTGGCAGAATTGTGTTATATTCGACGATGACCTGTGCTCCGTTGCCCCCTTCTCCCATTTCGAAAAGGTGCAGAGATCCTTCTTTTGCGATTTCACGCATGCCCATCGCTTTTTCCAGCACTTCTTTCAAATAATCAAACTGGGCGATCCGGATGTGGATCGGTCCAAGCCCCGTTATCGCGAATTCGAGCGGTACGGGACCGTTTTGCCACGGTGTCCCGGATGCGATGCCTTCATTCGATTCATCCGACACCAGCATATATTGCTGATCGTCGAAATCGGCGAACGACAACGTTTTCTTTCCGAATAGTTCTTTGACGCCCGTATGTTTCACTTCGTATTTATCGAAACGCTTGACCCAATAGTCGAGGGCAGCATCTGTCGGCACACGGAATGCCGTCTTGTAGATTTCATTCGTCCCGTGCTTCCCTTTAGGAATTCCAGGGAAATCGAAGAATGTCATATCCGTGCCTGCAGACCCTTTATCATCTGCGAAAAACAGATGGTAAGTCTGGATATCATCCTGGTTGACTGTTTTCTTCACCAGGCGCATGCCCAGTACATAAGTGAAAAATTCATAGTTTTTCTCTGCGCTGCTTGTAATTGCTGTCACGTGGTGGATTCCTTTTAATTCGTTCATTTTATCCGCTCCTTTAATTTAAAATACAGTATCTCGAATTAGAGATAATTACTGCGTAAAAAAAATTAGACTTCCATGGCCTTGTAGCCGACTTTCTTCAGATCACTGATTAAAACTTCGGTCTCATCCGCAGCCAGTTCCAGGAACAATGCATCGATTTTCTTCTCATGCTCTGGCCAGATCTGCTTCATCAACGCCTGTCCTTCTTGAGTAAGCTCAGCGTAAGTCACCCGGCGGTCTGTGGGGCATTCTGTGCGTCTGACGTAATCCTTGGCCTCTAATTTGTCGACCACATAAGTAATGCTGCTGCTGGCGATCAGCACCTTTTTGCCAATCGATTGAATCGGCTGTCTGCCCTGGTGGTACAATAACTCCAGAACAGAAAATTCGGTGGGGTTCAGACCGCTTGCGGCTGCATCGCTTTTGATAACTTCCCGTACGGCATCAGCTGCCCGGATAATCACAGCGACCGCCTTCAGATTGCGATTCGGTAAATCCATCCCTTTCACCTCTTCATTGTTTTTAATTCATATATCTTTAATTCGAGATAAGTATACCATGCTGAAATTTAAAGGTCAACCGATTGATTTGCTTCTATTGAATCCTCGTCTTTATAAACAGATGGTTTTTCCTTTTCCCTGCTTTAAAAACTGTGTATACTTTAAAGTAATGAAATAGCAAGCCAATGTTTTCTAGGGTTCCGCAAGCTCCGGCTTGGCCTGGTCCGAGAGAAAACGCACAGCACCTGCTGTGACACGGAGGGACAAAAGCCTGGGAGAAACTGTACAACAGTTTTTTCCGGGTTTTTTTATTTTGAAATGGAGGATTTAATATGAATAAAGAATGGATCAAAGTTTACATCGCCGCATTCTTCGAAGTTTTTTGGGTCATCGGCCTGAAGCACGCAGACAGCTTCTGGCCTTGGGTGGGCACAATTATTGCGATAATCGTCAGTTTCTATCTGATGATCATGGCGGGCCGGAAACTTCCGGTCGGCACAGTGTATGCGGTTTTCGTCGGAATGGGAACAGCCGGGACAGTCTTGGCGGAAATCATGATTTTCAGTGAACCGCTCCAATGGTCGAAGATCTTCCTGATCGGTGTGCTCCTCGCAGGAGTCATCGGATTGAAATTGGTGACAGAAGACAAATCGGATAAAGGAGCTGAAGCCTGATGGCCTGGATTTCCCTTGTTATTGCCGGATTATTTGAAATGGCCGGAGTCGCAATGATCAATAAATGGCATCATGACCGGAAATGGCTGTCCATGGCCATGATGCTCGCCGGCTTTGCCTTCAGTTTCATCTTTTTGTCGATCGCGATGGAAACATTGCCGATGGGCACCGCTTATGCAGTCTGGACCGGAATCGGTGCATCGGGAGGCGCCATTATAGGGATGCTGTTCTATAATGAAGATAAGGATTGGAAAAGAATCCTCTTCATTGCCATGGTGCTCGGTTCCGCTGTCGGATTGAAAATGGTTTCTTAACTAGAGTAAGAAGGCTTCCGCAAATCAGCGGAAGCTTTTTTTATACGCTTTCACATGTTAATCACGCATTCTTTATGGGTATAGAAAAACAACAGAGGATGTAAAATGAGGAGGAAATTATATGGATTCAACGATTTGGTGGATTATTGCGCTCGGCATACTGGTACTCGGGCTCATCATTGCAGGAGTCGGTGTTTTTCTTTTCATCAAAGGCATGAAGGAGCCGATGAAAAAGATCAAAGGTTCTGCCGGAAATCTGAAAGAACGATTCGACAAACTGAATCTCGAAGTTTCAAGCCTGCAGCACACGGCGACGGAACTTTCAGAGGAAATAGCTGTAAAATCTGAAAAGATCAACGTGCTGGTCGATGCCGGAAAAGGCACCATGAATTCACTGGTCGATCTGAATGCATCTGTACGCGCGATAACAGACAGACTTGTCTACCGCGCAGAACATGACAAGGAAAACAATCGCCAGGTGAAACGAGTGACGGATACGGCAGAGGACATCATTCATCTGCCGGAAAATCTGCAGACGCTCCATTCCAATGTAGAAAAGGAAAATTCCGAGATGCTGCATTTCGAAGAAGTGCGCTGATTCAGAATTGAAAAGCAAAAAGGCAGCCTTCACCGGCTGCCTTTTTCTATGGCGTCATGCTAAATTTTTTTAATTGATAATAGTTTACATAATAATAATATTAAAACATAAGCATTCTCTTATATGACTATCTTCTACAGTCCATTTGCTTTACACATAAAAAAAAGTGCCCCTTAAAAGAGGCACTTCGGGTTTATTCTTTTGAATGGACTAAGTAGACAGATTCCACTTTTCCATCCGATGCTTCATCCAGCACAAATGAGCCGTTAGAATAGCGGTCTACCGGTTTCAGATTGCCGGCCGGGAGAGTCAGGCGGACATTCTTAGCAGTCTCCAGAATGATCTCTTCCCCGTTTGTCACACCTTGAACAGAAATGACACGGTGCGGATTCGATTTCAATTCACGGAGCATGACAACACCGCGTTTTGCACGGCTGCCCGTTTCGAACTCAGTGAGCCGCATTTTCTTTGCTGCTCCGCGCTGAGTGACGACGATCAAATCCTGTTTCACTTCCGGATCCAATAAGATGGCGGATACGGCAACGTCTTTGTCTTTCAGATTGACGCCTTTTACTCCGGCTGTCCGAAGACCCGTCAGCGGTACTTCTTCAATCGGGAAACGGACACCATAAGCATGGTTTGTGCCGATGAACAATTCATTTTCTTTTGTTACCAGACCCGCAAAGATCATTGAATCGTCTTTTTTCAGATTCATCGTCTTGATCGTACGGGAATAACGCTGCACTTGATATTCCTTCAAGGCAGAGCGTTTCACCTGACCGAGTTTCGACACGGTGAGGATGCTTGCATCTGCGTCAAAGTTTTCGAATGGATAGACAGCGATTATGGATTCATCGGATTCCAATTGGACGATGCTCGATAAATGCTGACCGAGATCTTTCCACTTGATGTCCGGGAGTTCATTGATCGGCTGATAGACGAAATTCCCTTTCGACGTGAAGATCAAGATGGTATGCTGCGTATTCAAATTGGCTTCAAACAGCAGATGATCTGATTCCTTCATTGCAAAGTCCCGGCCATTTGAAGCAGCATGCGAGCGCGTGCTGGTCCGTTTTACATATCCTTCTTTTGTAACAGTCACCACCACTTCCTCACTCGGGATCATGACTTCACGGGTAATCGTGATTTCTTCGATCTTCTCTTCGATCACGGAGCGGCGTGGTTCGGCAAATTGCTTCCGCACTCCTGCCAATTCCTTTTTGATGACATTTTTCAATTTCGTGGTGCTTGTCAAAATACCGGTCAGTTCCTCGATCAGTTTTTTCAGCGAAGCTTCCTCTTTTTGCAAATCAGTGATATCCGTGTTGGTCAACCTGTAAAGCTGCAAAGAAACGATCGCTTCAGCCTGTGCTTCAGAAAAAGCAAAAGATTCGATCAGGTTGTTTTTGGCATCCCGCTTGTCTTTCGATGCGCGGATCGTTTTGATGACTTTATCGAGAATCGACAAAGCCTTCATCAAACCTTCCACAATATGCATCCGGTCTTTCGCTTTATGGAGATCGAATTCCGAACGTTTGGTCACGATGTCTTTTTGGTGATCGATATAGGCGTCCAGCATGGATTGCAGCGTCATCATGGTCGGACGGCGTTTATAGATGGCGACCATATTGAAGTTATAGCTCACCTGCAGATCCGTATTTTTGTACAGATAGTTCAAGATGCCCGATGCCTGCACATCTTTCTTCAGTTCGATGACGATGCGGAGTCCGCTTCGGTCCGACTCGTCACGCACTTCGGATATACCTTCCAGTTTACGGTCAAAACGCTGATCATCGATTTTTTTGATCATCGATGCTTTATTGACTTCGAACGGTATTTCCGTGATCACGATCTGTTCCTTGCCGCCTTTTAAAGGTTCGATCTCCGCTTTGGAACGGACAATGATTTTCCCTTTGCCGGTCTCATAAGCTTTACGGATGCCGTCGACCCCCTGGATGATGCCGCCTGTCGGGAAATCCGGTCCCTGGATGACTTTCATCAGTTCATCAACAGTCGCATTCGGGTTATCCATGCGCATCAATACTGCGTCCAGCACTTCATGCAGGGCATGAGGCGGAATATCCGTTGCATACCCAGCGGAAATACCGGTAGAACCGTTTACCAATAAATTAGGGAAACGCGCAGGTAAAACAGTCGGTTCCATATCCGAATCATCAAAGTTCGGGATGAATTCGACTGTCCGTTTGTCGATATCGCGCAATAATTCTCCGGCAATTGCAGAAAGCCGGGCTTCCGTATAACGCATTGCTGCCGGAGAGTCCCCGTCCATCGATCCGTTATTGCCGTGCATTTCCACCAGCATGTGACGGATTTTCCAGTCCTGGCTGAGGCGGACCATTGCTTCGTAAACCGAGCTGTCGCCGTGCGGGTGATAATTCCCGATGACATTACCGACAGTTTTAGCCGACTTGCGGAAAGCTTTGTCGTTCGTGTTGCCTTCGTGATACATGGCGTAAAGAATCCGCCGCTGTACCGGTTTCAGGCCGTCGCGTGCATCCGGCAGCGCACGGTCCTGGATGATGTATTTACTGTAACGCCCAAACCGATCGCCGATGACTTCTTCCAATGGCAGATCTTGAAAACGTTCGATTTGCGTCATACCAGTTCCTCCTCAGCGTGAATCAGGTCATTCTCTAAAATATTGCTGTCTTCTTCCATACCGAAGTCGACATTATTCTCAATCCATTTTCTGCGCGGCTCAACTTTATCGCCCATCAATGTCGTGATGCGGCGTTCAGCACGTGCCCCGTCTTCTATCGTGACACGGATCAACGTCCGTGTCTCTGGATTCATCGTCGTTTCCCATAATTGGTCAGCGTTCATCTCACCCAGACCTTTATAGCGCTGGAGCATATATCCTTTGCCGACTTTTTTCGTCGACGCTTCCAGATCCGCTTCCGTCCATGCATAATCGACGACTTCTTTCTTGCCGATCCCTTTGGAAACTTTGTAGAGCGGCGGCAGCGCAATAAAGATTTTACCGGCTTCGATCAACGGTTTCATATATCTGTAGAAGAAAGTCAGTAATAAGACCTGAATATGAGCTCCGTCCGTATCGGCATCGGTCATGATGATGACTTTGTTATAAGCGATATCATCGATGGAGAATTCGGAAGAAACCCCCCCGCCGATTGCATGGATGATAGTGGAGATCTCTTCGTTTTTCATGATGTCTTCAAGCTTCGCTTTTTCTGTATTGACCACTTTTCCGCGAAGCGGAAGAATGGCTTGGAACGTACGGTCGCGGCCCTGCTTGGCAGAACCTCCGGCAGAATCACCTTCGACCAGATAGAGTTCATTTTTTGCTGCATTGCGTGATTGGGCAGGGGTCAACTTACCCGACAGCAGCATATCCGATTTCTTGCGTTTTTTTCCGTTCCGCGCATCTTCCCGCGCTTTTCGTGCAGCAAGGCGTGCCTGTGAGGCGCGGATGGCTTTCCGTACCAATGAAGCGCTGAGATCCGCATTTTCTTCAAGGAAGTACATGAGTTTTTGCGAAACGACCGAATCGACGATGCTTCGTGCTTCACTCGTCCCTAATTTACTCTTTGTCTGGCCTTCGAATTGCAAAAGGGCCTCCGGGATGCGGACAGAGACGATGGCCGCGATTCCTTCACGGATATCGGAGCCTTCCAGATTCTTGTCCTTATCCTTCAGAAGATTGATCTTCCGCGCATAATCATTGAATACGCGGGTCATTGCCGCTTTTGCTCCGGTTTCATGCGTACCGCCGTCCCGCGTGCGGACATTATTGACAAATGACAGGATCGTTTCGGAATAGCCATCGTTGAACTGGAATGAAAATTCGACTTCCAGTTCATCCTGTCTGCCTTCGATATAAGCCACTTTATGCAGCGTATCTTTTTCTTCGTTCAAATATTCAACAAATGCTTCAATCCCGGTTTCATAGAAGAACGTTTCAGAACGCTCTTCTTCACTCCGTTTATCGGCAAGCTCGATTTTCAGCCCTTTCAGTAAAAAAGCTGATTCTCTGAGACGTTCACTTAACGTTTCATAATTATATTTGGTCGCTGAAAAAATTGTCGGATCGGGGCGGAAATGCAGGTTCGTCCCACTTTCCTTCGTCGTTCCGATCTCTTCCAGTGTTGTGACCGGTTTTCCGCCATTTTCAAAGCGCTGGCGGTAAATTTTGCCGTCCCGGTAAATCGTGACTTCCAGAAACTCGGACAACGCATTGACGACTGAAGCCCCGACACCATGGAGCCCTCCACTCGTCTTATAACCGCCCTGGCCGAACTTCCCTCCGGCATGAAGGACCGTCAAGATAACTTCAGGCGTCGGTTTGCCGCTGCGGTGCATCCCGGTAGGCATGCCGCGTCCATAATCGCGTACGCTGATGCTATTGTCTTCATGGACGGTTACAGAAATTTTATCGCCGAATCCAGCAAGTGCTTCATCGACGGAATTATCAACAATCTCATAGACCAAATGGTGAAGCCCGCGGGTATCGGTGGAACCGATATACATACCCGGGCGCTTTCTTACGGCATCTAAGCCTTCGAGTACTTGGATCGCTTCTTCGTTGTATGCCGTATTTTTCGTTTTTGCCATCTAATTCCCTCCAACAAACATCTGTTCGTATATATCTATCTTTTAATCGTATCGGTATCTTCGTCATCTGTCAATAATCATAGAAAAAGAGCGCCAGGCGCCCTTTTCCTCTGACCAGCTTATTTAAGGATGGCGTGTTCAACTTTGATGCAACGGTCCATGATGACTGTGTAGCCAAGGCCGGACAAACGGTTAAAAACGTTTTCATCGACAACATTCAACTGGGTCCAGAACACCGGACTGTCAATTTCAATGAATTCTTCAGCCAGTGCTTCCAGGAACTCACTGCGCCTGAATACATTGACGATATCCACGCGTTCGGGTATGTCTTTCAGTGAGGCGTAGCTTTTTTCGCCCAATACTTCATCTGCTGCCGGATTGACCGGTATGATGCGGTAACCTGCTTTTTGCATCGCTTCTGAAACCATATAGGATGTTCTGTTCGGATTCGGACTCAGTCCGACTACAGCGATTGTCTTTGCATTGTCCAAAACTTCTTTGATCTCTTCACGGCTTGGATTATTCAATACGATCACCTATCCTTTTTATTCTATCATACATGATATTCTCGCTGTTTCACAAAATTCCTGCAAGTATTGTTTAAAGAAGTTTTGGCATGGTAAACTTAGGATACTAAATAGAGAGATTCAAAGGAGTTTATAATGGAGATATTCTTACTTGTCTTATTAGCCTATCTACTCGGTTCGATCCCTTCCGCATTATGGATCGGGAAAATTTTTTATAATACGGATGTACGCACAAAAGGGAGCGGCAATCTCGGAGCCACCAATACCTTCCGGGTGCTGGGCAAGACAGCCGGTCTGGTTGTCACCATCCTGGATATCCTGAAAGGGACAGCTGCCACGCTCATCCCGATGTTTATCGATACCAATATCCATCCGCTGGTGTTCGGTCTTATCGCGGTAGTCGGCCATATGTATCCGGTATTCGCAAAATTCAAAGGCGGGAAAGCCGTCGCCACTTCAGGCGGTATTCTGCTGGGCTATCAATGGCCATTGTTTCTGGTCGCAGTTGCGGTGCTCCTGATTGCATTGAAATTCACGAAAATGGTGTCATTATCCTCCATGATACTCGCAACAGTTGCTGTTATCTACGCTGTCATCTATGGTATTAACACAGGAGATTATCCTTTCATGGCAGTAATCCTTGTACTGGCGGCATTTATCTTCTACCGCCACCGTGCGAATATTGCACGCATTCGAGCAGGTACAGAACCAAAGATCAAGTGGTGATATTGCTTGGCAGCCACATACTTGGAAGGGCGTGAAGCATGATGGAAATCAAGATCAGTGACGATGCTTTTGAATGGTTCAATGAAGAAATGGAAGTTACAGCCGGTGAAGCCGTCCGATTTTTTGTCCGTTACGGCGGATCCGGGCTACAGCCTGGATTTTCACTGGGAGTGACGAAAGATCAGCCGCATGAAGCCGCAATTGAAGTCGAAAAAGACCAGGTCACCTATTTTATCGAACAAAATGACCTGTGGTATTTCGATGGCAAGAATCTTTCGGTAAGCGTCAATGATGAACTGGACGAACTGGATTATTCATATGAATGAAAAAAGAAGCCGGAAAAGAGGAATCCCCCTCTATTCCGGCTTCTTTTACTTTTCCAGTTTTTCCACTTGCCCGAGTTTATTTTCAGCTTTTAATATCGCTTTCTGCCGGTCCCCAAAAAGGTCGAAATGGGGATAATCCCCCCGCAGATCCAGCCATTCAGGGCGGAGGCCATATTGGCTCCCCCATGCTTTCAATTTATCCAGGTCGCTGCAGCCGACTTTTGTGACGGTGCTGCAGCCGGGAAAGCGCTCATCAATCCAATAATGGGTCAAAAAAGCGATGTTCCCATCTGCTACATCCTGTTTCCACTGATCGAGCTCCTCACGTTTAATTCCGAACGCCATGGTCTTCCCTCTTTTTGATCTCTTCATATTTTTCGTGCCATTCCGGATAGATTTTCTGTAAGGAAACAGGCCGGAACGTGTCTTTCTTCACCACAACATGTTCAGATGTGGCTTTCGCTGCCAGTGTACCGTCTTCATGCAGGATTTCATAGCCATATGTGGTGCGCAGGCGTCCGTGCTCTTCGATCCATGTCCGGACACGCGCTTTCTGGCCATATCGCATGGCCGCTTTATACTGGATCGAGATATCCGTCACAGGAGACAGATAGCCCTGACTTTCCATTTCTGCGTATGTAAACCCGACATCTTCAATCAGCTTTGTACGTCCGATTTCGAGCCAGATAATATAATTCGCATGATACACGACACCCATCTGATCCGTTTCCGCATAGCGGATTTCTATTTCTTTTTCACTGATATGCATTCCAGATTCACCTCTATGTCAGTATACAGAAAATGTTATTGAAATTCTAAGAGAAAAGGCTATTAAAAAGTCATGTTTTCTTGAATCATTTCGCTTTTAGGCGGACGCTTTCCGCAAGGAGCTCCCTGAGCCTCCTCGTCGCTATGCTTTTGCGGGGTCTCAGGACTCGCTCTATTTCCTGCAGGAAAGACATTGACCGAAGCCTTGCGAGGGCAAGTCTTTGCGACGAAGCAGCGCAGCGATGCAGGAGCATATCTTCGCTCTTCGCCACCTAACGCTTCATTCTAGGTATGTTCAAAATCATAATGCCGACTTCTCCCTTGAAACGAAACTAAAAATATATTGCTTTATTGAAAGTTATCTGAGATATGGAGCAAAACAGCTGAGAAAACCGTACTGCTCCCACAGCGCTTTGCGCTGCGTCGCAAAAGTTCGACCGAATGTTGTTCGGTCGAACTTGTCCTGCGGCTTAGCGACACGACCGATACACCGCAGGGAGCGCAGCGGACGAGGAGGATTGGGCGGGAGCCAAGACATTGGCCGAAGCTTGCGAGGGCAAGTCTTTGCGACGAAGCTAGCGCAGCGATGCAGGAGCACGGGTTTATGGAAAGCGAAGCTGTTTTGCGCAATATCGGTTATTAAAATATATTTAGTTTAAACAAGTAAAAAGGCCGCCCGCGGGCAGCCTTTTGTTTAATATTTATTAATCTGAAATTATACTTCCAACAATTTGTTGCGAAGCACCATTTGCAGGATACCGCCGTGACGGTAGTAATCCACTTCAACTTCAGAGTCGAAACGAGCAAGTACTTCGAATTCAGTTACTTTGCCGTCCTCAGCTGTAGCAGTGACTTTCAGGATATCGCGTGGTTTCACATCGTCCGTCAAGTTGACAGAGATGGATTCGCGGCCTGTCAGACCAAGTGAATCAGCGTTTTGACCATTGATGAATTGAAGCGGCAGAACGCCCATCATTACAAGGTTCGAACGGTGGATACGCTCATAGCTTTCAGCGATGACTGTTTTGATGCCCAGAAGGAATGTACCTTTTGCTGCCCAGTCACGTGAAGAGCCCATGCCGTAATCTTTACCAGTCAAGATAGCGAGGCCAGTGCCCTGCTCCTGATATTTCATCGCTGCATCGTAAATTGCCATTGTTTCACCAGTTGGCCAGTAAGTTGTGTAACCGCCAGTTGTTCCTGGAGCTACCTGGTTACGGATACGGATGTTCGCGAATGTTCCGCGCATCATTACCTGGTGGTTACCACGGCGTGAACCGTAAGAGTTGAAGTTGCGCGGCTCTACGCCGTTTTCACGAAGGTATTTCCCTGCTGGAGTATCTTTACCGATAGCACCTGCCGGAGAAATGTGGTCAGTTGTAATCGAATCTGCAAACTTCGCTACTACACGCAGATCTGCCAATGGCTGAATCGGTGCAGGTTCTGTCGACATGTTCTCGAAGAACGGCGGGTTTTGGATATATGTTGAGTTTTCATCGAAATCGTAAAGAGCGTCATCGTTAGTTTCGATAGCGTTCCACGCTTCGTTTTCGCTGAATACATGCTCATATTCTTTACGGAACAAGTCAGGCGTCACAGTATTGTGAACCACTTCTTTGATCTCGCTTGTTGATGGCCAGATGTCTTTGAAGAAGACGTCATTGCCGTTTTTGTCTTTACCGATCGGATCGACTTCGAAATCGATATCCACTGTTCCTGCAAGTGCATAAGCTACAACCAGCATCGGAGACGCCAGGTAGTTCGCTTTCACCAATGGGTGGATACGTCCTTCAAAGTTACGGTTACCGGAAAGTACTGAAGAAACAAGCAGGTCATTGTCCAAAATCGCATCTTCGATTTCAGGAAGCAATGGACCCGAGTTACCGATACATGTCGTACAGCCGTAACCGACAAGGTTGAAGCCGATTTGGTTCATGTAATCAAGCAATCCGGAATCTTGAAGATAACCAGTTACCACTTTAGAACCCGGTGCAAGTGAAGTTTTCACATATGCAGGCGGAGTCAATCCAAGTTCTACCGCTTTCTTCGCAACAAGACCAGCGCCAAGCATAACGTATGGGTTGGAAGTGTTTGTACATGAAGTAATTGCCGCGATAGCCAAAGAGCCTGTTTTCATGTCAACGGAACGCCCGTCTTTGAAGTTTACAGTCGCTGTTTTAGCGATTTCAGCATCATCCAGTGCAAAACCATGCGGTCCTTCCGGAGCTGTTACCGCTTTATTGAATTCTGTCTTCATCTGAGACAACGGAATCAAATCCTGTGGACGTTTCGGTCCAGCAAGGTTCGGCTCGATTTCAGAAAGGTTGATTTCAACCAAATCTGTATAGATCGGATCTTCATTCTCTACAGTGAAGAACATGTCGTTCGCTTTCAGGTATTCTTTCGTGATGGAGATTTGCTCTTCTGTACGTGCAGTGAGACGCATGTAGTTCAATGCTTCTTCATCAACCGGGAAGAATCCGCAAGTTGCGCCGTATTCAGGAGCCATGTTGGCAATTGTTGCACGGTCAGCAAGCGGCAATGTTGTTACACCCGAGCCGAAGAACTCGACAAATTTACCTACAACGCCTTTTTTACGCAAGGTTTCAGTAACTTTCAAAGCCAAATCCGTCGCAGTTGCGCCGTTCGGCAATTCTCCAGTCATTTTAACGCCGATTACTTCTGGAATCGGGAAGTAAGATGGCTGTCCAAGCATACCGGCTTCCGCTTCGATTCCGCCGACGCCCCATCCAAGAACACCGATACCGTTGATCATCGTCGTATGTGAATCCGTACCGACTAATGTATCAGGGAATGCTTCGAATGTGCCATCGCCATTTTGGACTGCGTGGACAACGTTTGCCAGGTACTCAAGGTTAACCTGGTGAACGATCCCTGTAGCAGGCGGAACAGCACGATAGTTATCGTAGGCTTTTTGAGCCCAGTTAAGGAACTGGTAACGTTCTGCGTTACGCTCGAATTCCAACTCCATGTTGACGCGAAGCGCATCGCTTGAGCCGTAGTTATCAACTTGAACAGAGTGGTCAATTACAAGGTCAACCGGAATTTCAGGGTTGATCTTGTCCGGGTCCCCACCAAGTTCTGCCATAGCTGAACGAAGTGCTGCCAAGTCAACAACAACTGGAACTCCCGTGAAATCCTGCAAAATTACGCGGGATGGTTTAAATGGTACTTCTGCTTCTTTGTTGGCATTCTTGCCCCATTTGGCCAATTCTTCAACATGCTCATCTTTGATGACATATCCGTCGTGCTGCCGCAATACGGATTCCAATAGAACTTTAATCGAGTAAGGAAGGCGAGATACTTTCGCGATTCCTGCTTCTTCCAGTGCAGCCAGACGGTAATAATTATAAGTCTTACCGTTTAGCTCAAAAGAAGTACGGCTGTTGTGCAAACTGCTTTTTGCCATGTTGTGTTCCTCCTTTGAATCTTCTGAAAAGGCTTTAGATAGCTTCTTTTCTCCTCTACCATCATAACGAAATTCGAAGCATAAGTAAATTACATTAAAATTATGGAATGTGATAAGTATTTCCTATCACTGATTCCCTTAGCCATTGATTTGGCTTAAGGTCTCTTTTAGTTGCTTGTGATGTCTTTTCTCGTGCAGTCCGATGAAGGGAAACCACTGGGTCAACGGGACTTTGCCGAAGACCGGATGAGGCAGGGATTTTTCGGCCAGTGCTTCCGGAGAAGCCTGATCGTATAAATCATTCAGCTGTTTTCTGGAGGCTGCCAGTTTCGCTTTCATCTCCTCCAACGGGACAAACTCATCCATCGGCACAGTAAAAGATGGTGCTTCGACTTTTAACGTTCTGCTGACGGTAAGTTGAATGGGTTTTTTAACCGCTTTTTTGCTGTTTCCCTCTTTCAGTTCTTTTGAAATGTTTCGCGCAATGACCGTTTCCATTTTGTGGAGGTGATCCAAGATCTGCATAGCCGACCATTTATCCTGTGCAGGCTTTGTATTTAATTGCTCATCAGACAGCCCTTCCACTGATTCGAAAATCCGCTTCCGGATCGCCTCATTCTCCTCTTTGAACATATCTTCTCCCCTTTCCTGTTTTAGCCAGCCCTACTTTTTGCATACCCCATTTTCCAGTCTGCAACGCTATCTTTTCGGCAGGTCCTGTTTCGAAAATAGGGTTGGCCGTTTTTTCTTGTCTACTTCTTTTTTCTTTTTTTAAAAAAACCTTATGTATCAAAATATTCAAGGAAAATTATTATTTAAATAAACTTATGCTCCCCTATTCCATTTTAAACTATCATACTTCACATTCAGCAGTAAGGGAAAGTACGTTCTGTTTTTTCTCGCGATATGCTATAATATTCAATAAAATGGATATTGAGGTGAGCAGCAATGCCCTACGGATATGAGAAATACAGGCTGCAGAACGGCATTAGCCCGAACACGGTCGTCCATGAAGTCCAATTGATCCATTCCCTCCTTGCTTTTCTGGTTCGTCATTACAATAAAAAAATCGAACCACATGAGATCCGGCCAGCCGACATTCAGAATTTCCTGCATGAACAGCGAGCAAGCGGCATCAAAGACAGCACACTGAACAGGAAAATCATCTTCATCCGGCAATGGTTTGACTATATGTGGCGCATTGGCCGCATTCCGGTGGATTTCATGCCTAAATTCAAATATTCGGAGAAACTGGATCTCACTCCTCCTGATATACATTTGAATTATGCCGATCTGCTGGCCAAAAAAGAATCGGTCCTTGAGTCTGGGCAGCTGTCACTCAACGCGAAAATCCTGTTCATCCTCTATCTGCGCGGATTGCGCCTGCGGGACATGGCTTCCATCGATATCAGCAACTTCGAAGATAAAGGACATAAACTGACGCTGGAATTCGAGAAGAAAGACGGTTATATGAGCCGTATCGATTTTACCGGCAAGGAAATCGCTGTGCTGCTGGAAGGAATCGAACGGGCGATATTCAGGGGCACCCCCTACCTGCTGTCATCGAAAGTGGACAATAAATTCACCAGCTTCCAAATGGGGTCTCTCTCGGATTATACTGAAGCCCTCTCTTCATTCATCGGCATTCCCATGCGCTCAGGGGACATCCGGTTTGCGTATGTACATTATCTGTATTCCGAAGAACAGAAGAATTTGGAAGAGATACAGGAAATCCTCGGCGTCTCGCTCGATTCCGCTTCCCGGATCCTGAAAGACTCGCTGCAGCGACTGAAAAAATGAACAGGAAAGCCGCCGAAAGGATATTCCTTTCGGCGGCTTTCCATTTGTCCATGCCTAGGCAAAGAAACCGAAATTCAGCGCCAGATTGAAAACGATGATGGTGTGAAATACAACAAACAGCATCCCTTGTCTGTTCAGTCGGTCCGTGTTTTCGTAAATCATGCGCTTTCACCCTTCCTTTTTCATTAATTATATCGAATATTCAGTCTACTTTCAAATGTGAACACTGTCCGTCAGCTGAAATGTTATGATGTGGTCAAACAAACTTTTACTGGAGGGAATATTTATGAAAAAGGCTCTATTGGTTGTGGATTATACAGTGGATTTTGTAGCTGATGATGGAAAATTGACTTGCGGCAAACCCGGACAGGACCTGGAAGAGAAAATCGTATCCCTTACTGAAAAATTTCTTGGCGACGACGATTTTATCGTTTTCCCTGTCGACCTTCATGAACAGGATGACCAGCTGCATCCGGAATCCAGGCTCTTTCCGCCGCATAATATCAGAGGGACGGAAGGGCGCAATTTATATGGCAAGCTGCAAGATTTATATGATGCTCATGCAGCAGACATCGTCTGGATGGATAAAAGCC
Source organism: Planococcus beigongshangi (assembly GCF_016820495.1). Taxonomy (GTDB): domain Bacteria; phylum Bacillota; class Bacilli; order Bacillales_A; family Planococcaceae; genus Planococcus; species Planococcus beigongshangi. The sequence continues at coordinate 212,075 of NZ_JADHDU010000002.1, forward strand.
GCTACAGCGCTTTCGCCGGCACCCGTCTGGAAATATTGCTGCGCGAAAGAGGGATAGAAGAAATCCATCTTGCAGGAGTCTGCACCGACATCTGTATCCTCCATACTGCAGTAGATGCGTACAATAAAGGATTCAGCCTCGTCATCCATCAGGATGCTGTCGCAAGCTTCGATCCGGATGGCCATGCCTGGGCTTTGCGCCATTTTGCCAATACATTGGGAGCAGGGATTTTATAAATATTTCCTGGCCCATGTTTTAAATTTCCCTATAAAGGTTATATCAGTAGTGTAGCAACTATAACTTTATGAAAAGGAGATGACACGAAATGGGCTTTATTTTATTCTTAATCATGGGTGGTATCATCGGTTGGTTAGCAGGACTTATTCTAGGTAAAGATATTCCGGGTGGTATTATCGGAAACATTATTGCAGGTATTATCGGCGCATGGCTGGGCAGCCTGATCCTTGGGGATTGGGGTCCTCAGATCTGGGATGTATACATTATTCCGGCACTGATCGGTGCACTGATCCTGGTATTTGTTCTGAGCCTGATTCTTGGCTCAATGGGCAGAAAAAACCGCAACCGTGCATAATTGACACATCAAAAAAACGAGTGGATTCATCGTCCACTCGTTTTTTTTTTGGGTTAATCCATGAATTCTTCATTATACAGATTATAATAATGGAGTATATCCTCTACATACTGGTCACTGTGGTTATACTGAAAAATCGCCTTTTCAAGCTCCCCGTCGGCCGCTCCGTTCTGTGACAGGTAGTTTGCTGCGCTGTAAAGCGCATCCGTCAGATCATACGGATCAGCAATGCCGTCCCCGTTTCCGTCAGTGCCGTAGCCTCCGTAAGCTGCGATAACTTCCGGATCCGTTTTTTCACTGTCGGGGATTCCCCCCTGTCCCAGTCCTGAACAAGTCGGATGGCTCCAGCCGACAAACGTGCAGGGCATGAACTGCATATGCCCTTCCGCCCCGACTGGGGATAAAAGGGGATCCATGGTCGAAAAGCGTGTTTCAACGCGGTGATGCGCTGCCAGCAGCGTCCACGGAATACCGTATACTTCCGCTGTCTCTTTATACAAAGGGATATACTCTTCCGGCACTTCCATTTCCCTGAAGATATGGGGAGTTTCTTTCAAAGCCTTGATCACCGTATCAGGATTGAAAAGGTAATAGATGCTGATGAACAAAGTGACTGCCACTAATAGAGCCGGCACGATTGTCAGCAGGAATAACAGTTTGAAAAGGTTCTTTTTCTTTAATTTCCTCTTTTTCTTTTTCACTACTTCACGTCCAACAGCTTATTTTCTTCAGTTTATCATAAAATTGTAACTTTGTTGGCACTATCTTTTAGAGAGTTCTAAAGGTACATTAAAATAAAGGAGGTGAACAGCATGTGGAAAGATTTTAAAGACTTTGCCATGAAAGGCAATGTATTGGACCTCGCCATAGCGGTAGTCATCGGTACAGCTTTCGGTAAGATCGTCACTTCATTGGTTGAAGATCTGATCATGCCTGCAGTGGGATTGCTGCTTGGCGGATTCTCGATCGCGAATGCAGAATATAATGTAGGGGATGCCACTTTAAGATACGGTGCATTTTTACAATCGGTGTTGGATTTTTTCATTATCTCATTCTCGATCTTTATGGTGATCCGCCTATTCATGAAATTCCGCCGGAAAGAAGCTATGCCGGAAGAAGAGACTGTACCGGAACTGGACAAGAAAGAAGAATTGCTTGTGGAAATCCGTGATTTATTGAAAAACACCAACTCTAAATCATAAGTAAAAGGCTTATTCCTGGATTGGAATAAGCCTTTTAAGTTTGTGGAGAAAGATCATTTTTTCCAATCATTACGCTGCAAATCTTTTCATGTCTCGAAGCTAGCGCAGCGGTGCAGAGACAGGCGGACGCGTTCCGCAGGGATCTGCCTGCTGCTTCTTTTTGATTTTGTGGATAACTGGAGTTTGTCATTTTCAATTATCCATTTTTAGTGTCTTCCTTAATAGAAAGTGATTCGGAGAAATGGAGCAAAACAGCAAGCCCCAAGGAAAGCGAAGCTGTTTTGCGGAATATCGATTATCTATTTATATCGTTCTCAGAAATCTTTATATAATTTATTTGGACATTGTTTAATCAAAGCTTAATGGCGATCAACGCTTCGTGTATGGCCACCAGTTTCGTTTCGACTCTGTGCATCAGGTAAAATGATACAAAAATCGGAAATCCGACTTCCTGGATCAACTTCATCCACTCTTCCATCCCGCTTCCCCCTCTCCTGGGATTTGAAAAAAGCCCTCCGTGCCAGGAGGGCTGCATACTTTAGATTTCGTAATCCACGACGTTCCGTTCAATGACGCGTGCCCCTTTTGCAAGTGCAAACGGTGCCCCTTCGACTTCAAAAATATTCTGTGTGATGATCGTCTGCATGCCAGCCGCGAGTTCCTGCGACGACAGGTCTTCCCTCGGTTCTTCCACTGCGAGCACTACCGCTTTGCCTGCACTAGTTTCAAAGATCAATTCCAATGTTTTTGCCATTCCCTATTCCCCCTTTTCGGATTACGAGTAGATCGATACGTTCGATTGCTTCTCCAGATTCATTAACGGTTTCATCCCGAATTCCGTTAATACACGGGCAGATTCGAAAATCTCGGTTGCCGCTGCCGTGTCTGATACGTTGTGGTACGCTTTCACTTTCTTGCGCGGTTTGCCAAGTTCATCGACGCCGTTGGAAAAAGTTAGGCGGATGCTGGCGTTCTTGAAGCTGCTGTTGGCCATGTTGCTCACCTCCTTTCACCCGCTATATAGACAGTTCGGGCAAAAAGGGATACATTTTTAATGAATTATTTTCAGCTTGCTCTTATAATGGAGATATCGGAAAGTAAGAGGTGAAAAATGTGGCATTAGATGGTTGGTTTTTATGGTTTATCCTTTTTTGGGTTGTGGTATTGGTCGGCCTTTTTGCAATCGGCGGCTATTTCATGTTCAGGAAGTTCCTGAAATCGATTCCCAAGAAAGACGGACTTTCTGATTTGAACTGGGAAGAATATTATGTCGACAAAACGATCCATCTTTGGAAAGACAAAGATAAAGAATTATTGAATGAATTGGTGCAGCCGGTGCCTGATTTGTTCCGCCCCGTTGCGAAACAGAAAATTGCAGGACGCATCGGACAAATCCTGCTGGAAGAAAAAGTGAAGAAAATGGAACATGAACACTTGATCAGAGGCTATATCCTGGCAACCCCGAAACGGGACCATAAATTTTTACGCAAGAAATTGAAAGAACTCGATATCGATGCAGCTCCGTACGAGCGGTATTTTGAGCAATAAATCGGTTTTCTTCTATAACAATGCAAAATAAAAGCGCAGTTCCCTCAACCGGGAACTGCGCTTTTTTGCTTTTCAGTCAGTTTCTTGAATTGGAGATACATGGCGATTCGCCAAGGAATGATCATTCCGAACGCGAGTATCCAGAACATCCCCGCCAGTTCACCGACATCAATCGTCGAGCTCAGTATCACTTTTAAAGCGACACGGAACAATAGAAGGCCCACGAGTATAAAAATGAATGCTTTTGATTGTTTTAAATAAATTTCGCCGTCTTTGACCTCGAATTTTGAAGTCCAGATCAGCACGGCGGAAAAAATGATGCCGGCAGCCAGCGCTTCAGCTATCTGCAGCGGCGCCACTCTGAAAAATGGGAAGATGAACATCAATGCACCCGTTGACATGAATAACGGAGGCAACAGGATCTTTTTCACGGAAGCCGGTTTTTTTGCGGCACGCGATCTGACGAACATGGCCATAACCCCCATGAACAAAGCTCCTACTGTGCTGACGACCAAATATATTTCTGGAGGAATACTGCTAAACATCCGAGCTCTCCTCCAGTTCGTCCAGACGGTTTCTCAGTTCTTCGATTCGGACAAAACGCACGAACCGCTGAGATTCTCTGCCTTTATGGAACAATAATACGACCGGTGCTGAGAAAAGCAGAAGTTCTCCCGCGAGTTCAGGCATTTTCGCCGCATTCGCCAAGTAAAAAGGGACCGAATAATCTTTTTCGAATTCTTCCACCTGCGGACGCAAGCCTTCACAGACCGAACAATTATCCGTTTTGATAAACAGCAGGAAAGTTTCTGCATGTTCGACCAATTGTTGGTATTCATTTATTGACTGGATGGTTCTCATGGGTTTCACCTGCTTTAAAATCGATTAGAATCCTTGGAAATCTCCGAAAATCGGGCTTAGGATCCGGATAAGATAAGTCATGCCATCAAAGAACAGCAGAATTCCCACTGCAATCATGATGAAACCGCCGACTTTCATGATGATGTTATTGTGTTTGCGCAGCCAGCCGAGGCGTGTGACGAAGAACGACAGCACAAAGAATGGAATTGCAAAACCGAGAACATATGCGAGCATATACCAGACGCCGGACCCCGGGTTAGCCGCTGCAAGTGCATAAATGGCAGCTGTTATAGGACCCGTACATGGCGTCCAGCCTGCCGCAAATGCCAAACCGATCACGAAAGTCCCCAGGAATCCGGAAGGCCGGTTTTTGAAAGAGAACTTTCTGTCTGCCATCAGGAATTTCGGCTGGAACACCCCGACGATCATCAATCCGAAGATGACGATGAAAATGGCCCCGATCTGCCGGATCACATCATCATAGCGGACGAACCATTCATAGAAGAACGATGTGCTGAAACCGAGTGCGATAAAAATGGTCGAAAAGCCCAGCAGGAAGAAAAGGGTATGGAACATGCCTCTGCGCTGCATGACTTTCTTATCGTTCTTTATTTCATCCAGTGACATGCCGGTGATATATGATAAAAATGCCGGATATAAAGGCAGCGTGCATGGTGATATAAAACTTAGGAATCCTGCCCCAAAGGCCAGGAAGAGGTTGATGTCACTTGCCAATGTGTCCACTCCTTCATTATACTCTCCCCATCTTATCAAATATATTCACGGAAAACTGCCCTTTTGCCTGTGAATACTTTGTGAATGAAAACGATGGTCCGAGTGGGTTACGCGCAAACCGGCAGAAAAGTGAAATCATTCGTTAGAAGTAGAACTAAAGAAAGCTGTTTTGCGGAATATCGATTTTTGAAGATTAGTAGTTTAACTTACATGAAAAAAGCATACAAGGAAATAAATGTCATTTCCCTGTACGCTTTTGCACCTTTTATTCTTTTTACTTATCGGGCTGTTTCAACAATGTTATTTTGCAGAAGATACATCTTGTGGTAGAGTCCACCCTGCGCAAGGAGTTCTTGATGCGATCCGCGTTCAACGATTTCACCCTGATGCAGGACCAGGATCAGTTCGGCATCCTGGATCGTACTCAGCCGGTGTGCGATAGCGATCGTTGTGCGCCCCCTCCTCATCTTCTCGAGCCCTGACTGGATGGCCACTTCCGTTTCAGTATCGATGTTCGCTGTGGCTTCATCGAGAACAAGGATTTTCGGATCCGCGGCCATCGTTCTCGCAAATGCGAGTAATTGCCGCTGTCCGCTGGAAAACGTCGATCCCCTTTCAGTCACTTTATGGTCATAGCCCTCCGGCAATTGGGCGATGAATTTATCGGCCTGAACGAATTCAGCGGCTGCACGCACTTCCGAAAACGGCATATCCGGATTGAACAACCGGATATTGCTTTCAATGGTTCCGTAGAAAAGGAAAGGATCTTGCAGCACAAGCCCCATTTTTTTCCGCAATTCACTCGAGCGATAATTTTTCACCGATTCGCCGTCAATCAGGATATCGCCTCGTTCAAATTCATAGAATCGCATCAACAGGTTGATGATCGAACTCTTCCCGCTCCCTGTATGCCCGACTAATGCCACTGTCTGACCGGGTTCAGCGGTGAATGAAATATTTTTGAGGACATCCGCTTGACCGTCATAGGAAAAGCTGACATTTCGGAATTCGATGCGGCCGTCCACGATTTTAGCGTTGCCGTCTTTTTGGGCAGGTGCGACGTCTTTTTCATCCAGCAAATCAAATACACGTGAAGCTGCAACAATGGCCTGCTGAAAAATCGACAGGCGCTGCATAACCTGGTTGATCGGCTCAAAAAAACGGTCGATATAAGTCACGAATGCATAGATCACACCGACTTCGATGGTAGATGAAAAGGATGTGATTCCGAAATAGCTGAGCAGCATGATCAATGCCAGCGCATAAACGAGATCAATGGCCGGACGCAGAAGCAAACCGTCTATTTTAATATTCCGTTTTGCCGCTTTCCAATGTTTTTCATTGATATCATTGAACTCGTCCTGCATCCGCGTTTCCTGGCTGAAAGCCTGAATCATGCCCATTCCCTGGACGGACTCGGAGATCTTCGCATTCAATTGTCCGAGCCGCTCCCGCAGATCCTGATAGAAAACGGAACTGTATTTGCGGTACAGATACATGATCCACAGCAGAATCGGCAAGAGGATCAGCGTGATCATCGCCAAACGCACATTCAGGAAGAACATGGCGATGTAGACGCCGACGATCAGGAACGCACTTTGAATAAAGCCGATGAGTACGGTCACGAACATTTCCTTGATCGCTTCCGTATCATTCGTCACCCGGGAAACGATTCCGCCCGCAGGTGTTTTATCAAAATAGCGCATCCCGAGACGCTGCACTTTAGAAAATACATCGATGCGCATCTGCTGGATAATTTTCAGGGCCGCTTCCTGGAACTTCAATAATTGGAAGTAGCTGATGATGACATTGGACACCTGGATGAATAAATAACCGAGTGCCAGACCGACAACTGGTCCTGTCGGGAAAGTGCCCGGCGTCAGAAAATCATCGATGAATGTCTTGATGAGCAAGGGTCCAAGGACATCTCCGAGGACGGTTAGAATCAATAGGAGCATGGCGACCGACAGCATCTTCTTATGGGGAATCAGATAAACAAGTAGCCGTTTGAAAACGACCCACTGGTCCTTGCCCGTCAATTCTTTCTGTTTTTCATTCATTTTGACTCGCCTCCCTGCTCGACGAGCGCCTCTAATTGCTGCAGCTCATACATTTCATAATAGATTCCACGTTTTTTCATCAATTCGTCGTGCGATCCGATCTCCGCCACCGTTCCGGCATCCATCACAATAATCTGATGGGCATGCTGGATGGCACTCAAGCGGTGCGAGGTGATGATGGTCGTTTCGCCGGTGCGCGTCCTTTTCAGCGATTCCAGGATCGCTTCTTCGGTTTTCGCATCCACCGCAGATAGAGAATCGTCCAGTATAAGGAGTTCAGGCTGCATCATCAATGCTCGTGCAATCGAAATCCGCTGTTTCTGCCCGCCCGATAAGGAAACGCCGCGTTCCCCGACGACCGTATCATAACCATCCGTAAAGTTCAGTATATCCTGATGGATATGGGCGAGCTGAGCCGCTTCCTTGATTTCTTCCATTGAAGATTCGGGTCTGGCAAATGAGATATTGCCGGCTACGGATGTCGAAAACAGGAAATGATCCTGCGGCACATAGCCGATCGCCTCACGTAATTTCTTCTTCCGGTAATCATGGATCTGCCTGCCGCCAAAAGTGATTTCACCGCGATAATTCTCAAATTCACGCAGCAACAGACGCAGAATGGCCGATTTCCCTGATCCGGTTTTCCCGACGATTCCAAGTGTTTCCCCGCGCTTCAAAGTGAAATGGACATCCCGGAGAGCGGCCCGCTCATCACCGGTGAATTTGAATTCCTCCAGATTGAAGATGATGTCGCCTTCCGGATGGATATCGAGTGCACCTGCACGGTCATCGATATCAGCCGGTTCTGCCAGCAGCTGGCGAATCCGGTCATAGGAGGCGCGCCCGCGTTCCACAATATTGAAAAGCCAGCCGAATGCAAGCATCGGCCAGACAAGCAAACCAAGATAAGCGGTGAACGCAACAAGATCCCCGATGGTCATATCTCCATTTACAACGAAATAGGAACCGAAGCCGATGGCGAGAAAATAACAGATGCCGATGATGGCTGAAATTGTCGGGTCGAATAATGAATCGACCCGGGCGACACGTATGTTTTCATCGACCACTTTTTTAGACAGCGCCCGAAAATCCTCGATGTCCTCTTTTTCCTGGCCAAACGTCTTTATGACTTTCATGCCTGAAATACTTTCCTGGGTTTTATCATTCAACCCGGAAAAAGCTGCCTGTGCATCATGGAAACGAAGATGCATCAGCCGTCCGTAATAATTTGTCAAATAAGCCATTAAAGGCAGCGGCAGCAAGACAATCAGCGTCAGCTTCCAGTCGATCGTGATAGCCATCGCCGCGATGACAAACCCCCCTGTCGCAAGGGAATCGACCAAAGTCAGCACGCCGGCCCCTGCCGTCATCTGCACCGCCTGCAAATCATTGGTCGCATGTGCCATCAAGTCGCCGACCCGCCTCTTCTGATAAAAAGAAGGAGACATCCGGGTAAAGTGATGGAACAGCTGCCGGCGCAGATTGCGTGCGAGGATGATCGACGATCCGAAGATCATCAGACGCCATGCATACCGGAGCACATACATGATGATTGCTGATGCCGCCAAGATGCCAAGCCATGTCATAAGATAGGCAGGCGTCAATGTTCCCCTGCTGATTTCATCGACGACGAAACCGATGATGCGGGGCGGCAATACACCGAGGGCGGCAACGATCAGCAACATGAAGATGCCTGCAGCGTAGAACTTTTTCCTTTCTTTAAAAAACCAGCCCAACTCCAAAAAAACGCGCATTCAAACTGTCTCCCTGCTGTATGTTATTGTATGTATCGAACTTTCTCATTTTAGCAAATTATTAGTTAAAAAAGGAGAACTATTTCGTTTATTGAAGTAATTCAGCCTAAGGGAGGAGAAATGCATGAAAAAACCAATGCGGGCGATGCCTGCATTGGCTTTTGAATAAGTTGAATTTAAGGGTGCCACAGTATATATAACGCCTTGGTGTCGCTTTGCTGAATATCGGCTTCTAAAGATTATGGGTTTTAGAAAGCTTTCCTTTATTTATCTCCCTAACAAGTCTTTCGCCTGCTGCAGCTGGATTTTCACTTGTCCGAAACCGGTGCCGCCGTATGATTTCCTTCTGTCGACTGCCGTTCTCGGTTTCAAGGTTTCGTAAATATCTCCGTCGATCAGCGGACTCGCCGCTTTCATCTCATCAAGCGGCAGATCCAGCAAGTAATGGCCGCGCTGGATGCATGTGAAGACAAGTTTCCCCGTCACATCATGCGCTTCGCGGAACGGCATGCCTTTTGACGCCAGGTAATCGGCAAGTTCTGTAGCATTCGAAAAATCCGAGGAAACGGCTTTTTCCATGGAATCGGTGCGGACGGTCATCGTGCGCACCATCCCTTCGAAAATCGGCAGGGAGCCCATCAGCGTGTGGACTGTATCGAACATGCCCTCCTTGTCTTCCTGCATATCTTTATTGTAGGCAAGCGGCAATCCTTTCAGTGTTGTGAGCAGTCCGAACAGATTGCCGTAGACGCGGCCGGTCTTGCCGCGGATCAATTCCGCCATGTCCGGATTTTTCTTTTGCGGCATGATGCTCGATCCGGTTGCGAATGTATCATCCAATTCGATAAAACGGAATTCTTCGCTTGACCAAAGAATGATTTCTTCTGCAAAACGGGACATGTGCATCATCAGCATGGATGCATTCGACAGGAATTCCACGATGAAATCCCGGTCACTGACAGCATCGATGCTGTTCGGATAAACTGCTGAAAAGCCAAGATGCTGCGCAGCCATCTCTCGGTCGATCGGAAACGTCGTGCCGCTCATGGCACCCGCTCCGAGAGGTGACATATCAATCCGCTTCATGGATTCGGTCAGGCGGTCCTTGTCTCGCTGCAGCATCCAGAAATACGTCAGTAGATGGTGGCCGAAAGAAATAGGCTGGGCACGCTGAAGATGCGTATAGCCCGGAACGATCGTTTCGACATGCTGTTCTGCCTGCTCAACGATGGCGCCCTGGAATTGACCGACCGCTTCAATGATTTCATGGACCCGGTTTTTCAGATACAGATGCATATCTGTTGCCACCTGATCGTTACGGCTTCTGCCGGTATGCAGTTTGCCGCCCACCGGTCCGATTTCATCAATCAGGAATTTCTCCAGATTCAGGTGGATGTCTTCATTAGCCGTACTGTATTCAAGATCTCCTGCCAGCGCTTTGTCTTCCAATGTATCCAGACCCGAAAGAATCAGGGCTGTATCTTCATCAGATAAAATTTTGCAGGCGCCGAGCATTTTGACATGGGCCCGGCTGCCTTCCAGATCTTCAAGCACAAGCTTCTGGTCGAAGTGGATTGAAGCGCCAAACTCGTCGACCCATTGCTCGGCCGATTTTTGGAAACGGCCCCCCCAGAGCTTTGTCATGATTTCACCTCTATTTTTACCTGTTCCGTTACAGCGACCGCTTTTTTATTGACCTGTGCATTGACCACTGTCGGAAGGCCCCATAATTCGATGAAGCCGACTGCCGAATCATGATTGAAAGTATCATCTGTGGAATATGTCGCCAATTGCTCGCTGTACAATGAATTCAGTGACTTACGCCCTTCAACGATGGCATGGCCCTTGAATAATTTAACACGCACAGTGCCATTGACGAATTCCTGTGTTTCTTTCAGGAAGGCTTGAAGGGCAACACGAAGCGGTGAGAACCATAATCCTTCATAGATCAATTCCGTCAGTTTCTTCTCGATGACCGGTTTGAAATGCGCCATTTCTTTTACAAGCGTGATGTCTTCCAGCTCTTTATGTGCTGCAATCAGCGTCATGGCGGCCGGAGCTTCATAAATTTCACGGGATTTGATGCCGACCAGACGATTTTCCACGTGATCGATGCGTCCGATGCCGTGCTTGCCGGCCACTGCATTCAATTCGAAGATCAATTGGGTCAGGCCGTAGGAAACGCCGTCCAGCTTAACCGGCACCCCTTTATCAAATTCGATTTCGATGAGATCCGGCATATCCGGTGTATCCTCCAGCGCATTCGTCAGTTCATAGGCATCCGCCGGGGGTGTCGCCCATGGATCTTCCAGGATGCCGCATTCATTGGCACGTCCCCAGAGATTCATATCGATGGAGAACGGGCTGTCCAGATTGACCGGAATCGGCACATTATGCTGTTTCGCATATGCGATTTCTTCATCACGCGACCATCCCCATTGTCTGACCGGCGCTACGACTTCAAGATCCGGATTCAGCGATTTGATGGATACTTCAAAACGCACTTGGTCATTCCCTTTTCCTGTACAGCCGTGCGCTACTGCCGTTGCTCCGGATTGTTCCGCGATCTCCACGAGTTTTTTGGAAATGAGCGGACGTGACAATGCCGACACGAGTGGATACTTGCCTTCATATAATGTATGGGCCTGCATGGAAATAAGGGCATATTCTCCGGCAAATTCATCGCGTGCATCGATCATATAACTTTCAGTCGCACCGACTTGAAGAGCTTTTTGTTTGATGAATTCAAGATCTTTGCCTTCTCCGATGTCCAGGCACACAGCCACTACGTCATATCCTTCTGATTTAAGCCAAGGAATGGCCACCGATGTATCAAGTCCACCTGAGTATGCAAGTACGATTTTTTTATTCAATAGAATTACCACCTTTGTATTTTTATACAATATTTAAAGTTAATATACATACAATAGCATGCATGAAAATAACTTGCAAGTGGCAGCCGGAAGAAAATGTGGACAAAAAAAGAACGTCGGGAACAGGTTCCCAACGTTCTGCAGTCAACTTGCGTCTTCTTTTTCCGTATCTTCATTTCCTACGGTATATTCATGAGTATCCATATTTATGCGGACTTCCTGCATTTCTCCACTTTCCATATTATTGAACAGGAATCCAATTTCGTTATTGCGTACGATCGGCTGCCCCATGATCAACAGGCTCGCGAGCTGTTCCTTGTTGATATACGCCTGCAATGCTTCTGCCTGTTTGACCGATTCTTCATCATTCAGGATGGTGATGCCCTGTGCTTCAGCCTCCAGCGGAAAAACCTGGTCAAGCGGCCCTTTGTAATCGATATCCACTTTCATGCCTGTGCGGATGTCGCTCAGCACTTTATCAGTCGTTTCACTGCCGTCATCGGAATCCACCGTCACATCTTCCCCGACAGAAAAATAAATATTATTGACGAGCACTTTATCATTGCGGATCTGTGTAATAAAGCCGCTTTCCGTCATTTCCATCTGCTCTTGAACAGCAGCGTTCTCTTCTTTCGTTTCTGTTTCAGCAGGTTTTGCTTCGTCGTCTGAACAAGCTGACAGAACAAGCATGCCAGCCAATAAGATACCCCATTTTTTCAAATTCATTCATCCTTTTCGAGTTAATCATGATGGCCTTCAGCAACTTGCTGGACGGGTATATTTTACACGGACAGAGGAATTGTTGCAATAAAAAAAATTAACAGCTTATTCAAGCTTCTTTATAATAGAAGATTCCGTTTTCATCCATGCGCTCCAGGATGAGTCCATCTTCCAGCAGGTAATCGATTTGGCCGATCGTTTCGGAAAGTGTCAACCCCAGCTCTTTTTCATAAGCGTGCGGAAACAGCTCAGCAGTAAGTTGATAAACCGTTTTTTCTTCAGCGGAAATCATGGCAAGCACTTTCATCGCGCGCTGATGCTGTTTGGCGAGCCGTCCCGAAACAAGCTCATGGACATCCCGGACCTCTTCGCCGTGCCCGCTGTAGATGACATCAATAGGCATCTTCAAAAGGCGCGACAATGAAGCATTGTATTGCAGCAGGGATTTTGGCCTGCCCATCTTCGGATCCAGCGGCGGTTCGATCAACGGGTTAGATGAAACTTTTGCGATGACATGGTCCCCGCCGATCATTTCCCTCGTTTCTTCATTCCAGAAGGATAAATGGCTTTGCGCATGTCCCAGTGTTTCCATGACTGCCCAGCCCGGATGGCCCGGCAGCACATCTCCTTCATTAATCGTCATATCGAGCGGACGTGAACCCATCAGGCTCAGTGGGCGTTTCATGCGCTTGATCCAGAAAAGCTGGTCTTCCGGCACCCCTTCTTCTTTTAAACGTTCATAATAGAAGGCGTCATGGAAATCAAAGAAAGCCTGATCCCGTCGCAGCCAAAGATTATTATACGGATGTCCATACAGTTTGGCCTTTTCAAAACCGTCTATCCAGCCGGCATGGTCTGGATGGTGATGAGTCAAGACGATTTGCTCGACATCTTCCGGCTGGATGCCGGCTCTATTCAGCCCGAATTTCAAAGCCTCCCAGGCTTCCGGCGTTTTCGGTCCGGCGTCGACCAATGTCAGCGCGTCCCCTTTCAAAAGATATGCGTTTACGTCCCCGACGGCGAAAGGTGTCGGAATAACTATTTTATGTATACTCAAATTATTCTCCCCTTAAAAAAATGAATGGCTGTTCATCCATCATACCGTGAAATTAAGCTCCCGTCACGCACAGGGGCCATTTGACATCCATTTGGGTGGTCCGTATAATCTAGATACATATATAAGCGTTGAGAAAGACCAGTACAAAAGGTGATGGTGTAAAGAGAGTGACGCTGAAGCTGAAATGCGCACCCCCTCTCCCTTTCGGAACCTGCTTTTGAGCTGCCGCTAAAAACGGCCGTAGATCCGCGTTAAGGGTATGAAAGTGGTGTCTTTAGAGACAAAGCTAGGTGGTACCGCGGAAACAGAGCGTTTTCGTCCTTGATCAACAGGGATGAATGCGCTTTTTATTTTGGATGAAGGAAGTGGAGAAAGATGAAAATCGTATGTGTTGGAGCCGGATCCATGGCTGAATCCATGATTCATGGCTGGATCAATAAACGGATCATGAAGCCGGAGGAAATTTCGGTGATGAACCGTTCAGACCAGGATCGCCTGGAATTCCTGAACGGTGAATACGGAGTCAATATAGTAGATGAAGATAAGACCGAATTGAAGGATGCGAATTTCATCCTTCTCGCAATGAAACCGAAAGATGTGGCAGCAGCACTTGCCGGCATCAAGAAAAAATTGACGGGCAATACCGTCATCATCTCTGTCGCTGCAGGCGTCTCCATCGAGACGATCCAGCGCCATGTCGGAAACTTCCCGGTCGCCCGTGTAATGCCGAATACATCCGCACAGGTCGGCAAGTCGGCAAGCGGTGTTGCATGGAGCAAATACGTAACGGTCGAACAGCAGCACGAACTTCGGAAGCTGCTGTCTTCGATCGGCAGTGTCACTGTAGTGGAAGAAGACCAACTGCATGCGGTGACGGGTGTCGCCGGCAGCGGTCCTGCCTATCTCTATTATTTCGCTGAGGCGATGCAGCAAGCAGGCGTCGATAACGGACTGTCATCAGCAGACGCCAAGAAATTGGTGCGGCAGACTTTCCTTGGTGCTGCTGAAATGATGCAGCAGGAAGATTTTGCTGAACTGCGCCAGAAAGTGACGAGCCCGAATGGAACTACTGCAGCCGGCCTCAAATCCTTGGCAGACAACCAGTTCAGCGACATCGTCGGACAATGCGTACGGGCAGCGACCGACCGCTCACGTGAGCTCGGGAAGGAATTCAAATAATGTTTTCGTTATACTGGGAATATGTATAAGGGGGGAATTGTCCATGGCAAAGCTTTTCGAACCGCTGACAATAAAAAATGTGACCTTTAAAAACAGGATTGTAATGGCACCGATGTGCATGTATGAAAGCGAACAAGAAGACGGCTTTGTGACGGACTGGCACCGGATCCATTATCCAGCACGTGCCGTCGGCGGCACAGGATTGATCATCCTCGAAGCGACAGCCGTTCAGCAACAGGGGCGTATCTCTGCCCGAGACCTTGGCATCTGGCAGGACGGCCACATCGAAGGGCTGGCAGAACTCGTGCGCCTGATGGAGCCATATGGTGCCAAAAGCGGTATCCAGCTGGCACATGCCGGAAGAAAAGCGACAGTCGACGGCGATATTCATGCCCCCTCTTCGATCGCCTTCAATGAATCGTATAAGACGCCGGTCGAGATGACGGCAGCGGATATAGCGGAAACGGTGGAAGCCTTCCGCCAAGCGGCCATTCGCGCCGGCCATGCAGGATTCGATGTCATTGAACTCCATGCTGCACATGGTTATCTGCTGAACGAATTCCTGTCTCCCCTTTCCAATAAGCGGACAGATGATTACGGTGGATCGGCCGAAAACCGCTACCGTTTTTTGAGGGAAGTGATTGATGCGGTGAATGATGTGTGGCAAAAGCCTTTATTTGTCAGGATTTCTGCCCATGATTATACCGAGGGCGGCATGACGCCAGAACAATATCTTGAAATGGCGGTCTGGATGAAAGAGCAGGGCGTCGACCTGGTCGATGTCAGTTCAGGTGCACTCGTACCGGCGAAAATCCCGGTTTATCCCGGATATCAGGTCCCGTTTGCCGAAACCATCAAACACGGTGCAAATATGGCGACAGGAGCTGTCGGCCTGATTACGAACCCTCTCCATGCTGAGGAAATTCTTCAGAATGACCGGGCTGACCTGATTTTTCTTGCACGTGAATTGCTGCGGGATCCATACTGGCCTTACCGTGCCTCGAAAGAATTGGACGCTGAAATCGATGTGCCGGTCCCTTATAAACGCGGCTGGATATAAGTCAGTTGCAAATTAGACTGGATTTAGTATAATTAATGTAAAGTACGTATAGCGAAGGCAACCGGTAAGCGAAGGATCTTTTGATCTTGTGCCCCGGCTGCCGGAGACTAGACTAAAAAAACCGAATGCTTGCGCATTCGGCCAGCTGTATGCCGCGATCTTAGAGCGGTTGGCTGGAATTCCAGGCATTAAATAACCGTCATTCCACGCCACATGGGACGGTTATTTTTTTTTATTGGTGACTAAAATCATCGAAATAATCAAGCTTAAGCCGCTGATTGTCAGCCCGATACTCGTGAACACCAGTCCGAATGATTCGTTAATCGTCATATCACCACCCCCTTTCCCAGGGAATGGCCAAACCGCCCTCATACAGCTGTACCTTTATTTTACCATAAAACGAACGTTTGTTCTATTAATAATCAGAAATTAAATATAATTATCCATTAATATGAAGAAATTTAATAGGTCGTGGTAATTTTTTTTATTACCTACTGAATAATCGATATATTTTACTAAAAGTTTAAATGATAATTTTTCAATAAGCGATATGCTGCAAAACAGCTGCGAAGACACTAGCCGACGTTCGCGAATATAAGTTTGCCGTGCGCCGAAGCGCTATTCCTGTTATTTCTTTAGTTCAACCCAAAAAAGTTCTTTGAGTTTCTTCATTGTTCCCCATAAAAAAAGAAACCCCATCAATATGAGGCTTCCTGCTTTTCTCCCTTACACTTTCTCCAGTTTACGGCTGTTCACTTTCCAGTCGAATTCCGAAAAGTCATGGGCGATATGACTGTTGCTGTGGATCTTTCGGATTTCCTTCACCAGCCTCTTTTCATCTTCAGGCAAAAAACGGGCACTGACATGATTGACAATCAGCGTTTCCACTTCTGCCTGCCTGGCCGTTTCAGCTGCCTCAAGAATAGTGGAATGCCCATATTCTCCAGCCAGTTTTTCCGTATCCCCATCAAATGTCCCTTCGTGGACCATGACATCTGCATTCCGGCCCAGCTCGATCGCTGCCTGACAATAACGGGTATCGCCAAGGATGGTGACAATAAATCCCGGTTTCGCCGGTTCTGTCACTTCTTCACTTTTGACCAGGGTGCCATCTTCCAATCGTATATCCTGTCCATTTTTCAATTTGGCGAGCA
This sequence comes from Planococcus beigongshangi, assembly GCF_016820495.1. Classification (GTDB taxonomy): domain Bacteria; phylum Bacillota; class Bacilli; order Bacillales_A; family Planococcaceae; genus Planococcus; species Planococcus beigongshangi. Next base: position 228,870 of record NZ_JADHDU010000002.1, read on the forward strand.
ACGGGCCTTTCGGGACACCCAATTCTTTTGCACGGTCGATCAGGAGTTTTGGCGGCAGCGGTTTTTGGACGATCCTGAATCCATAGGACGGAATGACATGATCCAATTTTGCCGAAGTCACCGTCATTGATTCATCTTCAAAAATTTGGCCATCCAAGTCCTCGATAAAGCGCAAAGGATAATTGAGATGCGTGCGGCTTATGCGCAAGACGCTTTCGACATACTCACGGATTCCCCGAGGGCCGTATATTTCAACCGCTTCATCGCCGCCTTGAAAAGATCTTGAGCCCAGTAAGCCAGGCAAGCCGAAAATATGATCTCCATGCAGATGGGTGATGAAAATCTTTTCGATTTTCCTCGGCTTCACAGTCGTATGCAGAATCTGATGCTGCGTCGCCTCCCCGCAGTCGAACAGCCAGACCGCACCCCGTTCTTCCAATAATTTCAAAGCCAAGGCAGAAGTATTGCGTTGCTTGGACGGCATGCCTGCCCCCGTCCCTAAAAATAATAATTGCATAATTATCCTACTTTCTCTTGCGATCATGGTCATCAAGGAAATCCTTGCTGAAACTTGTCTTAGAATCAAAATTCGCTTTCTTCAATCTGCTTCCTTTCGAAAGTACATTTTTACCGAATTTCTTTTCAAGTGAACTCATGAGTTCTAGAATCGGTTCATCTTTCACATGTTCCTGAAAATTGAACAAGGATAATTGTTCCGTCATCTCGCCTTTATCGACGACATTTGAAACCGTAACCCCGACCAGTCGCAAGGGTTCCCCGTTCCAATGCTTCGTAAAAAGATGCCACGCGTTGCGGTGGATATCATCCGCTTTCCAGACTGTATTGTTCAGGGTGACACTGCGCGTACGATTCTGCCACTCCGAACTCCTAGTCTGGATGCTGACCGTTGGACCGGCTAATTCTTTCGCTTCAAGCCGGTTCGCCACTTTTTCACTGAGCTGACGAAAAATCCGCTTCAGATTTTCCTCATCCGTTTCATCGATCGGCAAAGTGGTGGACGTCCCCACACTTTTAGTGTCATATATGGAATCTGGATCGACGGCTCTATTGTCCTGTCCATTTGCCCGAGCCTGCAGGCGCATTCCGTTTTTGCCCATCTTTTCTTTGATTAGGCCGGCCGGTGCCTGTGCCAAATCACCGATTGTATGGATGCCGATATTCTTGAACTTAGCAGCGGTACTTTCGCCGATGCCGTGCATCTCGATGACTGGCATCGGCCAAAGGATTTGATGGATATCCCGTTTCCGTAATATCGTGATGCCCATCGGTTTTTTCAGATCGGAGGCGGTTTTTGCCAGGAATTTATTGGGGGAAATGCCGATTGAACAAGGCAGGTCAAGTTCAGCCAAAATCCGCTGCTGGATTTCAGCTGCAAGCTCCGGACCGCTCCGGTCATTCAGGAGCTCGGTCACATCCATATAGCCTTCATCGATCGATACCGGCTCCACCTGATCAGTATAGGACCGCAGAATATCGAACATCGCCTTTGATGCCGCGCGGTAGCGTTCAAAATTCGGAGGCATCAAAATGAGTTCCGGATATTTGCGTTTCGCCTCATGCACCTGCATCGTCGTATAGATGCCGTGCGCTCTCGCTTCATAGGAACACGTCACGATGATCCCTCTCCGCTCCTTCGGATTCCCGGCAATCGCCAGTGCTTTCCCTTTCAATGAAGGGTCATGCGATTGTTCCACAGAGGCGTAGAAACTATTCATATCTATATGGAATATAACTCGCCCTGCCATTGCAATCGCTCCTGTTGTTTTCTTTTAGTGTAACATACAGAAAAGCGACAGCGCCCGTCAAGCTCTGAAAGGCATAAGACGATTTTGCGAAGCGGCGTGTCTTCAGCAGCATAGCCAAAGTGGCTTATGTCCCGAAGAGCTGGGCCGCTGGAGTCCAGACAAAAAAGAGAGAACATACATCCTGTTCTCTCCTTTCAAATTGTTAAGAAAAAACAAAATCCGATATTCCGCAAAACAGCTTCGCTTTCCTGGGGGCTTGCGCTGAGCTTGCTCCCCTGGGAGTCTTCGCTGTTTTGCTCCATATCTCAGAATCTCTTCTATATAGAGGTGTCTTTAATTTTCTATTGATTGTAAAGGGAACACTTCAATACTGCACAGAACCAGAATGAAGCGTCCCCCTGAAGCGCAATGATTAGAGAAGCCTTGCATTTCAAGAAATTAAAAAAGAGAGAACATACATCCTGTTCTCTCTTTTCGGATACGTATATTCAATTAGACACTCGTGGTTTCCCTGATGATTTCAATCAGCATCTCCGCCAGCTTTTCCAGTTCTTCGATCGGCATGCGCTCGTTCTTCGTATGGATTTCTTCGTATCCGACACACAGGTTGACTGTAGGGATTCCGAAGCCATTGAAGATGTTGGCATCGCTCCCGCCTCCGCTTGTCAATACGGGTGAAGGGCGGCCGATTTTCGCTGCTGCACGTTTCGCCAATTCGACAACCGGCTCGGATTCATCAAAATGGAATCCTGGATACATGAGTTTGACTTCAGTTTTCGCTTTGCAGCCGAAACTTGCAGACGTTTCAGCAAACACGCTCTCCATATGAGCCGTCTGGGCCGCCAGTTTATCTTCGCGGATCGAACGGGCTTCCGATAGGATGTTCACTTCTTCACAAACGATATTGGTCGCTTTTCCGCCTTCGAAACGCCCGATATTGGCGGTCGTCTCTTCATCGATGCGTCCCAGTTTCATGGAAGAAATAGCTTTGGCTGCGATATTGATGGCAGACACACCTTTTTCAGGAGCTACACCGGCATGGGCCGTCTTGCCATAAATCGTCGTCCACAATTTCGCTTGATAAGGAGCAGAAGTCACAATACCGCCCACTTTGCCGTCGCTGTCGACTGCATAGCCGAATTCTGCAAATAATAATGAGGAATCGAATTCCTTCGCTCCAGCAAGACCGCTTTCTTCACCAGCAGTAATCACCAATTGGATGTCGCCATGTTCGATTTGCTGCTCCTGGATAGAGCGGATCATCTCGAATAATGCAGCAATCCCGGCTTTATCATCTGCACCGAGGATCGTCGTGCCATCGGAATGGATATAACCGTCGCGGATCTGAGGCATTATACCATTCCCCGGCACAACCGTATCCATATGAACCGTGAAATAGATCGGCGGGACATTTGAAGCAGCTCCGCGGAGCGTAGCCACCAGATTATTGGCGCCGTGGCCGTTGCGGACAGAAGAATCATCTTCTGCTACATGAAATCCCATATCTTCAAGCTTCACTTTCAATATTTCAGCAATCTTTCCCTCATTCTTGGTTTCGGAATCGATTTGAACCAATTCCAGAAATTCGTTTAACAAGCGTTCTTTTTCCATCTGGTCCTCATCCTTTCCTATAGCGGCATATTACCATGTTTTTTCTCAGGTCTTGAATCTTTCTTATTGCGCATCATTTCCAGTGCCTGGATCAACTTGATGCGTGTTTCGCGCGGATCGATTACGTCATCCACCATCCCGCGGGAAGCGGCCACATAGGGATTTGCAAATTTCACGCGGTATTCTTCGATTTTAGCGGCGCGTGTCGCTTCAGGATCATCACTTGCCGCAATTTCGCGCGCAAAGATGATGTTCGCAGCCCCTTGCGGCCCCATGACCGCAATTTCGGCGTTTGGCCATGAATAGACAAGGTCTGCACCGATTGATTTCGAGTTCAGCGCTACATAAGCACCGCCATATGCTTTCCTCAGAATCACGGTCATTTTAGGTACAGTGGCTTCTGAATATGCGTAGAGGATTTTCGCTCCGTGGCGAATGATGCCGCCGTGTTCCTGTTTGATGCCCGGGAAGAAACCGGTGACATCTTCGAACGTGATCAAAGGTATATTGAATGAATCGCAGAAACGGATGAAACGTGCCGCTTTATCGGAACTGTCGATATCGAGTCCCCCGGCCATCACTTTCGGCTGATTGCAGACCAGTCCGACAGTTTCACCTTTGATGCGTGCAAGGCCCACAACGATGTTTCTGGCGAATTCCGGCTGCACTTCCATGAAACTGTCTTTATCGACCACCTGTTCAACCACTTTTCGCACATCATATGGGCGAATCGCTTCGAAAGGCACTACATCAGCAAGGTCCGGACGGTAATCGTCTTCATCGTCCATTTCAAGACGCGGTGGCATTTCCTTGTTATTCTGTGGTAAAAATGCAATCAGCTGGCGCACCATTTTCAGTACTTCTTCTTCTGAATGGGAACGGAAATGGGCGTTGCCGCTGATAGCTGTATGTACGCGTGATCCTCCGAGATCTTCGGAAGAGATTTTTTCCCCGGTCACCGTTTCGATCACTTTGGGTCCAGTGATGAACATCTGGCTCGTCTTATCGACCATGAAGACAAAATCAGTGATGGCAGGCGAATAAACCGCTCCACCCGCTGATGGCCCCAGGATCACGGAGATCTGAGGGATGACGCCCGAATAAATCGAATTGCGATAGAAAATCTGCCCGTAGCCATCCAGAGATAAAACGCCTTCCTGGATGCGTGCACCGCCTGAATCATTCAAGCCGATAAACGGAGCACCATTTTTTGCAGCCATATCCATGACGTTGGCGATTTTCTTGGCATGCATTTCACCAAGTGCGCCGCCGAAGACAGTAAAGTCCTGTGAAAACAAGTAAATCGGACGGCCATCGATTTTGCCGTAACCGGTGACAACCCCTTCCCCCGGCCCTTCTGCCATCCCGAAATCAACTGTGCGATGCTCTACAAACGGGCTCAATTCCACGAAAGACCCTTCATCAACCAAAAGTTCAATGCGCTCCCTTGCCGTCAACTTCCCTTTTTCATGCTGCTTATCAATTCTTTCTTCCCCGCCGCCAAGTTCAATTTTCCGTTTGCGGTCGTATAATTCGTTTATGCGCTCATAGATATCCATCAATTACACCCCTTAACTATCTTTCTGACACATTTCGTATAATACGCCGTTCGAAGATTTTGGATGCATGAAGGCAACCAAAGCCCCGCCTGCGCCTTTTTTCGGCTGTTCATTCAGGAGACGGACTCCCTTTTCACGAAGCTCTTCCATCCGCTGTTCAATGTTTTCGACACCGAATGCGATATGATGGATGCCTTCTCCCTTTTTTTCCAGGAATTTAAAAATGGCACTGCTGTCATCCATCGGTTCCAGCAATTCAAGTTTGATATTGCCTGCGTCGATGAAAGCGACACGTACGCGTTCTGATTCGACTTCTTCAATTTTCAGTAAAGGACAGCCCAGTGTTTCCGTGTAATATGGAATAACATCATCCAGATTACGAACGGCGATGCCGATATGATCAACTTTCTTCATCCTGTATCCCACCTTTTTTCAGCTTCTTTCTTATTGTACCGATTCGGAGCCGAAAACTCTAGTTGTTAAGGAATATTTGGCGACAAGCACTTAGCTCTTCAAAAATACAGAGAATTATGTTATTCTACGTACAAGTTCAAATGCACATAAAGGAGATTCGAAACGAATGAGAAATCAGGCATTCCGTAAAATCATCGTCTATGCAATGATTGCGATCATGCTGGTATCCACTTTGATGATGGGACTAAGCTTCGTACTTTAATAAAAGCAAAAAAACGGCCGATTATGCATCGGCCGTTTTTCTATTGGTGAAACCTTTATAGGATTGTTTGATTTCCAGATACTTATCCAGTTCTTCGATGACTTGATAAAGGGCCGCCATGGCCTGGAACTCTTCGTGGGTCTTCGGCAAAGGCAGCTCGGAAAATTCATCTTTGACGATATCCAGTTTGTCCAGGTAATGATAGGCCGTGTTCCCTGAATGGACATTATCAGCGAGATCATCGAGAAAATCCCCGATCAGCTCCGCATGCTTCACCATTACAGGCAAAGTTGAGATCTTGGGTAATATGCGTTCGATTATTTCAAACTGGTCTTCCCGCATATCGAAATAGCGGTAATATTTATTTTCCAGGCGGGTCACGTGATTTTCTACATCCTGATAGGCGAGCGCTTTTGCCTTACTCAGCAGTTCCTCTGTCTGCATAAATTCCCTGCCGTCCCAGCTGCTCTCCCCGTCCTTCAGATATCTCGCCATTTCATGGAGGATTCTGGCATATAATTCCTCAATCCGGTAGCGATAATCTTCCAGTTTCTTCTCGATGCTCGGCATATACATATTGACGACCAATGCTGTCCCAAAACCGATCACCATCAGCATGATCTCATTAAGGATCAGACTGCCTGTCAGATTTCCCACACTGTAAATATGGAATATTATAACAGAACTCGACACGAATCCGTCTGCAAACCGAAGACTGACCAGAACCGGTATAAACAGCAGGATCATAATTCCGACGGTTACCGGGTGGTAGGCGATTCCTTCCAGGAAGACAAATGCATAGGCGATGGCGATCAGGCTGGCAATAAAGCGGGAAAGTGCAGCGCGGATGGAGCGTTTTTTTGTCGGCTGTATACAAAGGATGGTCAGGATTCCTGCCGAGACATAAAATTCGAGCTGCAGCAATTGCGCCAGCGAAATGGCGATGATGACGCCTACTGCTGTTTTCAGGGTGCGATAGCCGATGGATAAACGTTTTAATTTCAGAATCCTTTCCTCCCTTTATGTCATATATAAAAAAATGCCCCTTTTTGAGGGGCATTTTCATGTTAGATTTCGCTGCAATGCTCTTCAAACAATGCTTGGATATGCGTGATGACAGACATAGGATCGTGGCCCTCAATTTCGTGGCGTCCGATTTCATCGACCATTTTCCCATCTTTTACGATCGCAAAAGAAGGGGAAGACGGCAAGTGGTCGTCGCCGAAAATAGCGCGGGCCTGTGCTGTCGCTTCTTTATCCTGTCCGGCAAAAACCGTATATAGATTATCCGGGCGTTTATCATAATGGATTGCGTGAAGCGCTGCGGGTCTTGCGATACCGCCTGCACAACCGCAAACAGAGTTGATCATGACAAGGCTTGTACCCGGTTTAGTCAACGCTTCCGTTACTTCCTCGGGTGTCGTCAATTCTTTATAGCCGCCGTCTGTAAGTTCCTGGCGGGCTTTAGTTGTCAGATCATTCATCAAAAAGTTAAAATCCATGCTCACTGGTACCACTCCTTCTGTTATCTGTAATAATCATAGCAGGTGTTGTTACCAACTGCAAAAAAGCTTACTCGAATAAATGGCTGATGGCCTGTGCGACAGTCAGCTGGCCATCCAGGATATCCTGCTCCAGTTTTTTGACCAATTGCCGCTTTTGCGGGTCGCCGAAAAAACGGCTATGCAATTCATCCGTGATCATCGAGCGGAACCAATCCCGTGTCTGGCTTTGGCGCCTGCTGTTGAAGACGCCATTCGCCTTGCCGGTTTCCTCGAATTCCTTCGCCATCTCCCAAACTTCCCGGATTCCGGTCTGTTCTACAGAGGAAACTGCGAGAGCCCGTGTTTTCCAGTTCTCCGTTGCCGGCTGCAGAAAATGGACGATCCCTTTATATTCGCGAACCGTTTTTTCAGCCAGCGGCAAGTTCCCGCTGTCGGCTTTATGCACGATGATCGCATCAGCCAGTTCAAGGATCCCTTTTTTCATGCCCTGCAATTCATCCCCTGCTCCGGTCAGGACGAGAAGCATGAATAAATCGACCATGCCCCGCACGAGCGTTTCACTTTGGCCGACTCCGACTGTTTCCACCAATATGACATCGTAGCCGGCAGCTTCACATAACAGCATCGTTTCCCGCGTCTTTTTATGGACCCCGCCGAGCGTACCGGCTGTCGGGGACGGCCGGATGAATGCACGGGGATTCTTTGCCAGCTTCTCCATTCTCGTTTTATCACCAAGAATACTCCCGCCGCTCAAAGAAGAACTGGGGTCGATTGCGAGAACTGCTACACGCAGGCCGAGACCCGTGAGCATTTCACCAAAAGTCTCGATAAACGTGCTTTTTCCCGCCCCCGGCACTCCCGTAATGCCGATTCGGAGGCATTTTCCCGTATGGGGCAATAAGCGATTCAATAATGCCTGCCCGTCTTCCTTATCGGAAGGATTCGAACTTTCGAGCAGAGTTATCGCTTTTCCAAGATGAAGTCTGGATCCTTTAATTACTCCCGACATGATCTCTTCAATATCCATCGCTTTTTTATTCGGTTTCCTGAATCTTTTCCGTGGAGCCGGCACCATGCCATCATGGGCGGCATTGACGCCGTCCATGATCCGTCTTGAGCCGTGTTCGCGATTCATCAGTCAGCCACTTCCTCATATCCGAGGCGTACGTAAATTTCTTCGATCACTTTCTGGGCAGCGACCGGAATAACGGTACCTGGCCCAAAAATGGCACTTGCTCCGTTATTGCGGAGGAATTCATAATCCTGTGCAGGAATAACGCCGCCCACAACAATCAGGATATCTTCACGGCCGACTTTTTTCAGTTCAGCGGCAAGTTCCGGAACAAGCGTCCGGTGACCGGCAGCAAGCGAACTGACCCCGATGACATGGACATCATTCTCTGCTGCCTGCTGCGCAGTTTCGGCAGGGGTCTGGAACAACGGTCCGATATCAACATCAAAACCCAGATCGGCAAATGCCGTTGCAATGATCTTTGCTCCCCGGTCATGACCATCCTGCCCCATCTTCGCGACAAGGATACGCGGTCTGCGCCCTTCATTCTCAATGAAATCTTCCGTCATTTCCTTGACGGTTTCAATTTCTGCCTGATTGGAGAAATTCGAGCTGTATACACCGCTTACTGAACGGATGATCGCTTTGTGCCTGCCGGAGGCGAGTTCGATGGCATCGGAAATTTCACCGAGAGTCGCTCTCTCCCTTGCTGCATTCACAGCACATTCCACTATATTCCGATTGCCTTCGGTTGCAGCTTTTGTCAGTTCTGCCAATGCTTCTTTGACTTTATCGCTGTCTCTTTTCGCTTTTGCCATTTCAATGCGTTCAATCTGCTTTTTGCGGACCATCGTATTGTCGATATTCAGGATATCGATCGGGTCTTCCTGATCCAGACGGTATCGGTTGACGCCGATAATCGTTTCTTCACCTGAATCGATCTGCGCCTGTTTTTTCGCAGCCGCTTCTTCGATGCGCATTTTCGGTAAACCTGTTTCGATCGCTTTTGCCATGCCGCCAAGTTCTTCGACTTCTTCGATCAATTCCCATGCTTTGTCCGTCAGCTGTTTCGTCAGGCTCTCCACATAGAAAGAACCTCCCCACGGATCTATCACTTTCGTCATAGCCGTTTCTTCCTGCAGGAACAGCTGCGTGTTTCTTGCAATGCGGGCAGAAAAATCCGTCGGCAATGCAATCGCTTCATCGAGCGCATTCGTGTGCAGGGATTGTGTATGGCCCATCGCTGCCGCATTCGCTTCAAGCAGCGTGCGAGTCACGTTATTGAAAGGATCCTGCTCCGTCAGACTCCACCCGGATGTCTGGGAATGGGTGCGCAGCGCCAGAGATTTCGGGTTTTGCGGATCAAACGATTTCATCATTTTTGCCCAGATTTCGCGGGCTGCACGCATTTTCGCTATTTCCATGAAATAATTCATGCCGATTCCCCAGAAGAAGGACAGTCTCGGTGCAAAGGAATCGATATCAATTCCCGCTTTTATACCCGTACGGACATATTCCAGTCCGTCTGCAAGGGTATAGGCAAGTTCGATATCCGCTGTGGCCCCTGCTTCCTGGATATGGTAGCCGGATATGGAAATCGAATTGAATTTCGGCATATTACGGGAAGTGTATTCAAAAATATCCGCAATGATTTTCATCGACATTGCCGGAGGATAGATATATGTGTTTCTTACCATATATTCCTTCAATATATCGTTCTGGATCGTTCCCGCCAATTGTTCAGGAGCGACTCCCTGTTCTTCGGCTGCCACGATGAAAAAGGCCATGATCGGCAATACCGCTCCGTTCATTGTCATCGACACCGACATTTTATCAAGCGGGATGCCGTCGAACAGAATTTTCATATCTTCGACACTGTCGATGGCAACCCCCGCTTTACCTACATCACCCACTACGCGCGGATGGTCAGAATCATATCCTCTGTGTGTGGCGAGGTCGAATGCGACTGACAGCCCCTTTTGCCCCATCGCCAGATTTCTGCGGTAAAATGCGTTGCTTTCCTCTGCAGTCGAAAACCCTGCATACTGGCGCACTGTCCACGGACGGGAGACATACATCGTCGGATATGGACCACGTAGAAAAGGTGCCTGACCGGGAAGAGAATCTTCAATTCCAGCCGTATCTGCTGGTGAATAGGATTGTTTGATCGAGATTCCTTCATTAGTCAGGAACTCTTCCGAAATTTCCGGCTGAATGTTTTGTGATGTGTATTTTTTAAGATTTACTTTGGAAAAATCCGGTTTAGTCATGTCACAGCGCCTTCTTTCCTAAGTTCAGAATCTGGTCCAGTTTTTTCACGATGTCCTGTCCGGAATAGACAGCACCATCCAAAGCCCCGGCCTTCCAGCCAGTCATTTGTTCAGCAGGGTATCTGCCTGCCACATCGATCACTGCAGCCGGCTTAACCGATGGGATGATGGCGTTCAGCTGTTCGTCATTTCCGCACAGCACAGCATAGTCAATTCCATTTTCTTCTATATAAGCGTCCAATGCAGCCGCATCTTTGATTTCAGGAGAAATGGCAGGTTCGATGCCACCGACAGCCAGGAGACCTTCCACAAAGTCGGATTTCGCTTTAACTTCCTTCAATGGCCCCAAATGAACGATTGCCGCTTTCAATTCGACTTCACGGCTTCTCGCGCGCAATTCCTCAAAAGGCGTTGCCAAACGTTTTGCTGTTATATATTCAAGATGGCTGCTGTCAATGGAATGGTCTTTTACCGCTTCCTGCGGATTGGCATATATATTCGTGCCGATCAGAGACACTTTACGTTCCGCAGCCAATTTTTTGCGTTCAAGCCATTTAGCCTGAAAATCATCGGTCAGCAAGCCTGTTTTGATGACTTCCGAATATCCGCCTGCTTCTTCGATTTCAAGGAAATAATTCCAGGCAGCTTCGATATACTGATTGGTCAGCTGCTCGATGAAATAGGATCCCGCGGAAGAATCGAGAACCCGTGCAACATGGCTTTCCTCTTTAATGACCAATTGCACGTTCCGTGCGATCCTTCTGCTTGAGGGCTGAGACACCGTCAGGAAATCATGCGGGTGGACCGTATGGGCATCGGTGCCGCCCAGTACCGCTGCAAAAGTGGAATTGCCTGCCCGCAATAAATTCACGTAGGGATCCAGTTTGGAATAGGACCGCACAGAGGTTTCTGTATAGACCGGGATCGCTACCGGTTCCTCCCCGTATGCTTCACTGAATGCCTTCCATAATCCGCGGAAAGCCCGCAGTTTAGCAATCTCCTGGAAAAACTGCGTATCGACAGCAAAACGGATCCAGGATTTTGAAGCGGTTTCCTTATAATCGCCGTCCTTGATCTTTTCAGCAAGAATACTCAATGCCACGCCAAGTTCATGAACGATCGTTCCACCTGCATTGTGGACAGGGACCGTATCGATCAAGACGGTCTTGATCGAGCCCGGCGCAGTCACTTTTTCTTCCGAAAAAATAACGCCCGACAAAAGATGCTGCTGTTTTTCATCAATAATATCAAAGACGCGGAGAATATCCGTATCATCGCTTGTCACTTTAAAATAGAAAGGATGCTTGATCAGCAAATCAGCAAGTCTCTTCAGCTCTTCTTCAGACCAGACGAACTTCGCTGAACTGGTGTAAACAACAACGTTATTGCCTTTTGTCAGATCTTCCTTCGTTTTCGACAAAAAATCTTCCGGTGATTCGACCAGCACTTCCTGTGCAACCAGCCAGCCCGCTTCCTGCTTGCCATTTCTTACCGCTTCCTGCTGAAATCCTGGAAGGTCTCCAAGGGATTCAAGCATTTCCTTTGTATATAAAGGCTCCAGGGTGATGCCTTCAATTGTCGGTGTTTTCAGAGTTGATTCGACAGTCTTGCCGTCTATCGCTTTTTCGGCAGCCTGTCGCCATTCGTCATATGTACGTTTCGGAAATTTCGTCTGTTTCATCGATTCAATCGTCAAAACTTTCCCTCCCTTATCTATCTCCATTTCATTTTACCTGAGAACGCCGGTCTATTAAAGCCAAAAAAGCCTGAAGTCCGCAGACTTCAGGCTTTTCTTTAGATTTTTCTTAATAAACAGACGTATTTTCTTTCGACATGTTCTCAAGGATCTCTTTGACGCGTGCCAGGAACTGGCCAGCGACAAGCCCGTCAAGGACCCGGTGGTCAAGCGACATACACAAGTTGACCATATCACGTGCAGCGATCATGCCATTGTCCATGATCACCGGTCGTTTAACGATCGATTCCACTTGAACGATAGCTGCCTGCGGATGGTTGATGATGCCCATCGACTGGATCGAACCGAATGAACCGGTATTGTTCACAGTGAAGGTACCGCCTTGCATGTCAGCTGAAGACAATTTGCCTGAACGTGCTTTCAAGGCCAGTTCATTGACTTCTTTTCCGATGCCTTTGACAGATTTTTCGTCCGCATCTTTGATGACCGGTACGAATAATGCGTTATCCGATGCAACAGCTATAGAGATATTGATATCTTTCTTCTGGATGATCTTATCTCCTGCCCACATAGAGTTCATCATCGGGAATTCTTTCAGCGCCTGTGAAATGGCTTTCACGAAGAACGCAAAATAAGTGATATTGAAACCTTCTTTTTTCTTGAAATCGCCTTTGATCGAATCACGGTATTGAACGAGGTTCGTTACGTCGACTTCAATCATCATCCACGCGTGAGGCGCTTCATGTTTACTCTTCAGCATATTCGCGGCAATCGCGCGGCGGACGCCGGTTACCGGAATTTCAACATCTCCCGGTGCACTTTGGATCGGAGCTGATGGAGCTTTTGGTGCCGGTGCTGATGGAGCTGCCGGTGCTGACTGCTGCTGTTGAGGGGTTTCCTCAGCTTGAGCTGATGCTGCCGGTGCATCGCCAGCTTTAGGAATATTGCCGCTTTCAATCAGCGCCATGATATCCTTGCGGGTGATGCGCCCTTCGTTGCCGGAACCTTCCACTTGCGTCAGGTCAATGTCGTTTTCCTGTGCCAGGCGCATTACAGCCGGTGAATAACGTGCTTTGGAACCGCTGGCTTTCGCTGGTTTTGACGAGCCTCTTTCGCCAGTCATACCTTTAGTCACTTCAGTATCTTCCGCCGGCATCGTATTTTCTTTGCCCGGATTCGCAGGCTGCGGCGTCGCATCTTCAGCTGGAGCCGAGTCGCCGCCTTCAGTTTCGATTGTACAGACGATTTCGCCTACTGCCAGTGTGTCGCCTTCTGCGGCAATCAATTCTTTGATGGTGCCTGTAAATGACGACGGCACTTCAGCCGTCACTTTATCCGTGTTCACTTCAGCGAGTGCATCGTATTTATTGACATGGTCGCCGGGTTGAACGAGCCATTTTTCAATCGTGCCTTCAGTGACACTTTCACCAAGCTGAGGCATTTTAATGTTTTCGATAGCCAAAGGGATTCCTCCTTTTTTATTCTATTATTATGTCCGGTGTCCAGACTCTAGCGGCCAAGGCCGCTTCGCTGTTCTGTCTTATGCCTTTCAGAACTTAACGGGTGCTATCGCTTTTCTTATTAATATTCTGCCAACTCACGCATCGCTTTTTCAACTTTATCCGGATTGATCATGAAATATTTTTCCATGGTCGGTGCGTACGGCATTGCCGGCACGTCCGGACCAGCGAGGCGCTGAATCGGAGCATCCAGGTCGAACAGGCAGTTTTCAGCGATGATCGCTGCCACTTCGCCGATGATGCTTCCTTCTTTATTGTCTTCAGTGACAAGAAGGACTTTCCCGGTTTTCTTCGCAGCCTCGATGATGCCTTCTTTATCCAGTGGATAAATTGTGCGGAGGTCAAGGATATGCGCAGAATAGCCGTCTTCTGCAAGACGTTCAGCAGCCTGCAATGCAAAATGCACAGCCAGGCCGTAAGTGATGACAGTGATGTCTTCACCTTCACGTTTTACATCAGCTTTACCGATTTCAATCGTGTAATCCTCTTCCGGCACTTCACCTTTGATCAGGCGGTATGCGCGTTTGTGTTCAAAGAACATCACCGGATCTTCGTCGCGGATTGCCGCTTTCAAAAGACCTTTTGCATCATATGGTGTTGATGGGATGACGATTTTAAGACCAGGCTGATTGGCAAAAACCGCTTCAACCGACTGGGAATGATAAAGTGCGCCGTGTACACCGCCGCCAAAAGGTGCACGGAATACGATCGGGCATGACCAGTCATTATTTGAACGGTAACGGACACGTGATGCTTCAGAAATGATCTGGTTGACGGCAGGCATGATGAAATCGGCAAACTGCATTTCAGCGATCGGACGAAGTCCATACATGGCGGCACCGATCCCTACACCTGCGATTGCAGATTCTGCAAGCGGTGTATCCAGGACGCGGTCAGCGCCGAATTGATCATAAAGGCCGGCAGTCGCTTTAAAGACGCCGCCTTTTTTACCGACGTCTTCACCGAGGACGAATACATTATCGTCGCGTTCCATTTCCTCTTTCATGGCAAGTGTGATGGCGTCAATATAATTCATTACTGCCATTATTCGTTACCTCCTTTTTCTGCATAGACATATTTCAATGCATGTTCAGGTTCAGCGTAAGGTGCATTTTCCGCATAGTCAGTCGCTTCGTTCACGATCACCATGATGCGGTCATTGATTTCTTTTTCCAGATCATCATTCAGGATGCCGTTTTCCTTCAGGTAGGCACCGAACAGAAGAATCGGATCTTTCTCTTTTTGTGCAGCCAGTTCGTCAGCTGAACGGTATTGTCTGTGATCATCATCAGAAGAGTGGGCAGTCAGGCGTTCTGATACAGTTTCGATCAGGCTCGGGCCTTCGCCGCGGCGTGCACGGTCTGCTGCTTCTTTGACGTGCTTGTAGACTTCGATCGGGTCGTTGCCGTCGATCGTGACGCCCGGCATGCCATAGCCGATTGCCCGGTCTGACACGTTTTTCGAAGCCACTTGACGGTCAAAAGGAACAGAAATTGCATATTTATTATTTTCAACCATTGTAATGACCGGTAATTTATGGACTCCCGCAAAGTTTAAGCCTTCGTGGAAATCACCCTGGTTGGATGAACCTTCACCCAAAGTCGTGAATGTGATGAAATCCTGTTTTTTCATTTTCCCGGCTAATGCCACACCGACTGCATGAGGCAATTGGGTCGTAACCGGTGAGGAACCCGTCAAGATACGGTTCTTCTTCTGGCCGAAGTGACCAGGCATCTGGCGTCCGCCGGAGTTCGGATCTTCCGCTTTGGCAAATGCCGACAGCATAAGATCTTTAGGCGTCATACCGAAATGAAGGACTACCCCGATATCACGGTAATAAGGTGCGATGTAATCCTTTTGATTGTCTAGGGCGAAAGCAGCGCCGACCTGGGCCGCTTCCTGTCCCTGACATGAAATGACAAACGGGATTTTACCCGCACGGTTCAATAGCCACATGCGCTCGTCAACGCGGCGGGCCGTCAGCATTGTTTCATACATTTTTAGAACATCATCATTCGACAAACCAACTTCTTCATGTTTTGCAGTCATTCAATTTTCCTCCTTTAACTGTGGATTGCTTTTCCGTCAACTGCCAGTGCAGCTTCACCCATAATTTCAGATAATGTCGGGTGGGGGTGGATCGCATCTGCAATTTCCCAAGGTGTAGCATCCAGGACCATTGCCAGCCCAGCTTCAGAAATCATATCCGTTACGTGTGGCCCGATCATATGGACGCCCAGCACATCGTTCGTTTCCTTATCAGCTATGATTTTGACAAAACCATCAGATTCGCCGTAAACCAGCGCTTTACCGATTGCTTTAAAAGAGAATTTCCCGACTTTGACGTCGAATCCTTTTTCTTTTGCCTGATCTTCCGTGATGCCGACACTTGCCGCTTCCGGATTTGAATAGATGCAGCGGGAAACTTTATCATAATCGATGGCGTGCGGGTTATTCCCTTTAATATGCTCTACAGCAGTAATGCCTTCATGTGAAGCCACATGCGCCAATTGAAGTCCGCCGATGACATCGCCGATTGCGTAAATATGCGATTCTTTTGTCTGGAAGGTATTTTTAACTTGAATGAACCCTTTATCCACGATGATATCTGTGTTTTCAAGGCCGATTCCTTCGACATTTGCCTGTCGTCCGACCGATACCAGCATTTTCTCAGCAGTGAAACGCTGATTTTCACCATTGATGTCCGCTTGGATCGTAACGCTGTTTTCACCTTTTTCAAGGGTATCCGCCATGACTTTTGCATTTACAGCAAATTTAATGCCTTTTTTCTTCAATAATTTCAGCATTTCTTTTGAAATGTCTTTATCCTCTGTCGGAATGATCCGGTCTGCGTATTCGATGACGGTGATATCGACACCAAAATCGTTCAGCATGGATGCCCATTCGATTCCGATAACTCCGCCTCCGACGATCAGCATCGACTTCGGCAATTCAGTCATGGCGAGCGCTTCATCAGAACTCATGACGAAATTGCCGTCGATTTCAAGACCTGGCAAACTTCTTGGTCGTGAACCCGTTGCGATGATGACATTATGGGGGATCAACATCTCGTTTTCTTCTCCATTATTCATTTCAACTGAAATCGTACCTGGATTCGGCGAGAAGATGGAAGGTCCCAAAATGCGGCCGATGCCTTCGTAAACATCGATCTTCCCTTTTTTCATCAATCCTTTGACGCCGTTATGCAATTGGTCGACAATTTCCTGTTTTCGCTGCTGCACACGCGAGAAATCAAGTGTGACTTCCCCTGTTTGCACGCCGAAATCAGCTGCGTGGTTTTTGGCAGTCGAGTAAACTTCCGCACTTCTGAGAAGTGCCTTGCTCGGAATGCATCCTTTGTGAAGGCATGTACCGCCCAAATCGCCCTTTTCGACGATCGCCGTTTTCAAACCCAATTGAGCTGAACGGATGGCTGCCACATAACCGCCTGTTCCGCCGCCCAGGATGACAATATCATAATTCTGTGCCATGTAAATGTCCTCCTTCTATTATAAAGCGGGATAATTCTTAGCTGTTTCTTCGCCGTTCAGAACACGGACCGCACCTTCTGCGAGAGCCTGCAATTCATTCTCGCCGGGATGGACCGCCACATCAGCGATCCAGCTGATTCTGCCGGAAATCGATTTGACGAATTCTTTTCCGTAGGCAAGCCCACCGGTTAAGATGATCGCGTCGACTTTGCCTTCCAGCACGGCACTTGCCGAACCGATTTCCTTGGCTACTTGATAAGCCATGGCATCATAGACCAGCTGTGCCTGTTCATCGCCTTTTTTGATGCGTTTCTCTACAGTCACTGCATCATTCGTGCCGAGATAGCTGACAAGTCCTCCCTGGCCGACAAGGCGCTTCATGATTTCATGCCGGTAATACTGACCTGAAAAGCATAATTCCACCAAATCGCCGGCAGGAACAGTCCCAGCCCTCTCAGGACTAAATGGACCATCGCCGTGCAGGCCATTATTCACTTCGACCACACGGCCGTCCTTATGGACACCGACAGTAATGCCGCCGCCCATATGCGTCACGATCAGACGGAGCTCATCATAGCGCCGCCCTTTTTGTTTTGCATATCTTCTGGCGACCGCCTTCTGGTTCAGTGCATGGAAGATCGATTTTCGTTCAATCAATGAAAACCCGGATATGCGCGCAATCGGATCAAGTTCATCCACTACAACGGGATCCACGATAAAGGCGGGGATGTTCAATCCGTCAGCAATCTCATTGGCGATGATGCCGCCAAGATTCGAAGCGTGCTGGCCGGATACCCCTTTACGGAGATCCCCCAGCATCGCTTCGTTGACAGCATAAGTTCCACCTTCGATCGGACGAAGCAATCCTCCTCTGCCGCAGACAGCGGAAAGTTTTGAAATATTCATCCCTTCCTCATCCAATGCTTCCAGTATGGTCTGTTTTCTGAAAGCATACTGATCGATGATTGTGGGGAATCCATTGATCTCTTCTGCAGAATGGCGGATCGTTTTTTCCATGATCAGAATATCGTTATCAAAAACGCCGATTTTAGTCGACGTGGAACCTGGGTTAATGACCAGTATGCGATAAGACTGCTCTTGCAAATAGATCCCTCCATTCTGTATTAGCGTCTGCTAATGATGTTATGTTCGTTGCGCAGGAACTGGCTGCGGGAGTTGCGTACGCGCTCGATGCGTTCTTCCGCCATGCGTTCTGCAGCCTGGTAGCTAGGAATTCCATCACGTTTCGAAATTTCGAAGATGCGTGAAATGCTGTCGTAGATCGTTTCTACACGTTTCATCGCACGTTCGTTATTGTATCCGTATAATTCATCAGCCACGTTGATAACGCCGCCCGAGTTGATCACAAAGTCAGGAGTGTAGACGATGCCGCGCGCTTCAAGTTCGTCGCCGTGGCGTTCTTCCTTTAATTGGTTATTCGCGGAACCTGCCACAACTTTCGCTTTCAACTGCGGAATCGTTTCATCATTGATGATAGCGCCCATCGCACATGGTGCAAAAATATCAACATCCTGCGAGTAGATTTCGTTAGGCTCGACAGCTGTCGCACCGAAATCATTGACTGCACGCTGAACAGCCTCTTTATTGATGTCCGTAACAATCAGGTCTGCACCTTCTTTGTGGAGGTATTCGCATAATGTATAAGCAACGTTTCCGACGCCTTGAACGGAAACTTTCTTCCCTTTCAGTGAATCGTCACCGAATGCTTCCAGCGCGGCCGCCTTCATACCGATGTAAACGCCGTATGCCGTCACCGGTGATGGATTGCCTGAAGAGCCGAATGCCGGAGAGATGCCAGTTACAAAATCAGTTTCTTCGTGGATCAAGTCCATATCAGCTACTGTAGTCCCAACATCTTCCGCAGTAATATAACGCCCGTTCAATCCCTGGATGAAACGGCCGAATGCACGGAACATTTCTTCGTTCTTATCTTTTAACGGGTCACCGATGATAACTGTTTTACCGCCGCCAAGATTCAGGCCTGCTGCTGCGTTTTTATAAGTCATTCCACGGCCAAGACGGATTGCGTCTTCGATCGCTTCTTCTTCCGTTTCATAATTCCACATGCGTGTTCCGCCAAGTGCTGGCCCCAAAGTCGTATCATGAATGCAGATGATCGCTTTTAGTCCGGAATTCTTATCCTGGCAAAAAACCAATTGCTCGTAATCATGTTCTTCCATTTTTTTAAAAATTTCCATTTTATATTCCTCCTAGTGATTGTTATTCAATAGTTGATGAACGGAGCGCGAGTGCCAGTGAAAATAATTTACTTTCAGCACTGTCGGCCCGGGAAGTCAGAACAATCGGCGCTTTTGCACCTGCAATGACACCGCCGACTTTGGCCTGTGCAAAGTAGACCAAAGATTTGTATAGGATGTTGCCTGATTCAATATTTGGAACAACTAAAATGTCAGCTTTTCCGGCTGTATCGCCGGAGATGCCTTTATGCTCGGCTGCAAGTGTAGAAATCGCGTTGTCGAGAGCTAGGGGCCCGTCGACGATGCAATCCTTGATCTGCCCTCTTTGGTTCATGACAGTCAAGGCGGCTGCATCCATGGTTGCCGGCATTGCCGGATTGACCACTTCAACAGCAGCGAGTGGAGCCACTACAGGCGTTTCCACTCCGAGCGAGCGGGCGATGTGCACGGCGTTGCGAATGATTTGAGCTTTTTGCTTCAAATTAGGTGTTATGTTCATGCCGGCATCCGTAACATAAATGAGCCGGTTGAAACCCTGGATTTCAAATGCGGCTACATGGGACAGGATATTTTCCGTCCGCAAACCGTATTCTTCATTCAGAACTGCTTTGAGGAGCACAGCCGTGGCAATATGCCCTTTCATCAGGACACTCGATTCTTCGGTGAAAACGGATTTTACAGCTTCACTTGCAGCTTTTGCAGCTCCGCTTGCGTTGTAAAGACGGACTTTCGGATGGTCCAGCAGATGAGGGTAATGCTTGCTGATCATCCGCCTTAATTTGGCTTCTTCATCAAACAGGCTGAAACTCGCAATCTCACGGCTGATCGCTAAATCCACTGCTTCCAATACTTCAAGGTCGGCAGCAGCGGCGACCGCTACGTCATGTTGTTTCTGTTCCATGGATATCTGATTGACAAGCTCATTTAATGTGGTCAAACTATTCACCCCATTCTTATCTAATTAAAACAGATAGTTCCGCGTAATATAAGGGATGTAAGCGTTTTATCAGCCTAAAATGCCTCATCCTTTTGCAAATCCTTGCAAAAGCGTGCAATTTACTGCAAAAATCAATCCAAACCGAATTTTTCAAGTTTGTAATAAAGGGTCCGGAGAGAAATATCCAAAGATTTCGCCGTTCTGGATTTATTGCCTTTATGCAGCTCAAGCGCCTTTTGCAAGATGCCGCGTTCTACAGTTTCCAGCTGTTCCTGCAGGGGGCTCCCGCTTTCAATCGCCACTTCATTTTTTGCCTCGGGGGCTTTGATCATATTCAGTGGAATATATTGTTCATTTAGCACTTTTTCATTGTTATTCATGAAAATCATCGCTCTGCTGAGTACATTTTCCAGCTCACGCACATTGCCCGGCCAATCGTATAACCGCAGTAAATGCAGCGCTTTTTCCGTAATCGACTCCACATTTCTGCCGTATTCCTGATTCAGTTTCATCAATAGCCGGTCGACGATGCGGGGAATATCCTGCTTCCTGCTTCTGAGCGGCGGAATCAGGATCGGCATGCGGTTGAGGCGGTAGTAGAGGTCTTCCCTGAAAGTCCCATCGAGCAGCGCTTTTTCCATATTAGCGTTCGTGGAGGCGATGACGCGCACATTTACGGGTACCGATTTGGTCCCTCCGATCCGTAAAGTTTCATGTTCCTGCAGGACACGCAGCAATTTGCTTTGGATCGATGGCGATAAATCACCGATTTCATCAATGAAGATACTGCCGTTATGAGCCTCTTCGATCAGCCCTTTTTTCTTGCCGCTTTTTATGCCCGGCACCGCCCCTTCTTCATAGCCAAAAAGTTCGCTTTCCAATAATTCACTGGACAGGGCCGCGCAATTGACCCGCACGAATTTATTGTATTTCCGGTCACTCGCGCTGTGGATGGCATGGGCGAATAATTCCTTGCCTGTGCCTGATTCCCCGCGGAGCAACACTGTCACTGGTGTCTGAGCGGCCAATTTTGCCTGCTGAAGGGATAGTTGCATCTCCGGTGAAAGGCCGATGATATCGTCGAACGTATATTTCGATTCGAGCGTCCGGATTATGCTCCTTGCACGGTCAAGTTCCTTCATAAGCGAACGGATTTCAGTGGTGTCGTGGATGACCCCGACACTCCCTTTCAGAATATTATCAACGATGATCGGAGCGACATTCACGATGACTTCCCTGTTCGCCGGGCCCACTTTCAAATTGACTCCGCGAACCGGTTTTCTGGTCTGGAGAGCACGCAGATGCATACTCTCACCTTCGGAAATATCAGCTGAAGCCGGCATGCCGATCACTTCTTCCATCTGAAGGCCGGTCAACCGTGTATAGGCGGGATTAACCATCAATCCATAACCATTTTCATCAACCACTGAAATGGCATCATCACTTGACTGGATGATCGCCTGGAGCATGGTCTGGATTTCCTTCAAATCCGTGATCTCCTCCGCCAGGGAGACGACCTCGGTAATATCCTGGAATACAGCAAACGCCCCGATGATGTCTCCTCTTTCATCTATCATGGGAAAACGGGAAGTGACGATCTTCAACCCATTTTTCAACCGCAGCTCACGGTTCAGTTCGGTCCTGCCCGTTTCGTAGATCCGGGGCAGTTCGCTGGAAGAAATCAATTCATGGATATGTTTTCCGATTGCATCCCTTGCACTTTTCTCCAACATCCGGGAAGCTGAGCGATTCATGAAAATGATATGGCTTTCCCGGTCAATCCCGATCATCCCTTCTTCGATGGAATTGAAGATGATATTTTGCTTGTGGCTCTCAACGCTCAGTTTATTGATGAAATGTTCTTTTTCATCAATCAGCTTTACGATAAAATTCGCTATGCTTCCGGGGATAATGACAGTCGACGCTGGAAAGTGATCTTCCAATTGACGCTGCACTGCTTCACTGCCGGAAACATTGATGACGATGTCAAATATATCCTTTTGAAAATCTTCATATCTTTCTTTGCTTGCTATACCGAGTTCTTTTGCTTTTTCCAGCGCAGGCGCATCCGGGTTAATATCCGCAATCCCCATCAATTCAAGGTGCTCGGAATCCCCAAGTACATTCAATAAAGCCAGTCCGCCTGCGCCGCCTCCGATGATCAATACTTTTTGCAAGATTATTCAAATCCCCTTTAGCTCTATGCAATTTATTGCAATCCTATTTTAGATTACATCAGTATGGTTTTCTTGACAACTTTGTTGGAAATCGGAACAATGGATAAGAAGGAGTGGAAACATGGGACGTCTAATTGCATTCATCATACTTCTGATACCTGGAATCATGGCCGCTTACGGCATAAAACTGATGAGGGATTCCGTGTTCAATATATTGCTGGAGCCCTACCCGTTCATTTGGCTGCAGTTTGTACTCGGACTGATATTCACCGTACTCGGCGTCGGCTTTTTTGCAGGTTTCCTGCTGAACCGTGACCGAAAAAAAGGAACAGTCGCGAAGAGGTTCCAGAAATAAGGAACAGCGGCAGTGACATAAAAAAAAACGCCCTCCTGGCTCAGGTGGGCGTTTTTGCATTAACAGTTGAAAAGCTTCTAGTCATCATCCTGCTGTTCATTTTCCATATTCCGCTGGACCGTTTCATACATCATCGCGATGAATTCGGAATTTGCCGGCCGGTTCTTCAAATATTCTTCACTGTATCCGAAAGTCTGGGCGATCACTTTGATATCAACGCGGTTCCAGACCAGTTCGATCGCATGCCTGATCGACCGTTCCACTCGGGTCGCAGTTGTATCGAATTTAGCAGCGATTCCCGGATACAGGGATTTGGTGATCTTATAGATGATATTCGGATCTTCCAATACCAGATTGACTGCCTCTTTCAGATAAATATAGCCGTTGATATGCGGAGGAATGCCGATTTCTTTGACGACAGCCGTGACCGGATCATCTTTTACTTCCGGGTCCTCCTGAGCCATGATATGTTCGATCTGCAGCAGCAGCCGATCAAGTTCAAATGGCTTCATGATAAAATAGGACGCACCGTTTTTGGCAGCCTGGCTCATCAGGTCCTCACGGCCAAATGCAGAAAGCATGATGACCCGCACTTTCTCCAGCTCCTGATCCCCTTTGATGGCGTCTAGTACGCCAATCCCGTCCAAAAAAGGCATGATATTATCCAATAACAGAATATCCACCTGTTGCGCCTTCAGCATTTCGATGCATTCTTTTCCATTATGCGCAACCGCCACCACTTCCATATTCTGCTGTAGATTGAGATAGTCCGTCATCATTTCCGCCAATTGGCGATTGTCATCCGCAATTGCAATTCTAATCTTATCCATCTTCTCTTTTCCTCCTGTAACTGCCTGGTGGAGTGTTATCTCAGCGCCAACTTCCGGTCTTTGGCAAGCTTCAGCAGTTCATCTGCATGCTGCAAAGTGAGTTCTGTAATTTCAGCACCCGAGAGCATACGACTCATTTCTTCCGTCCGTTCACGTCCGTCCAAGTCATGCACCACTGTAACAGTACGTTTTTTCTCAACTTTCTTCTCTATGAAAAGATGCTGGTCTGCCATTGCGGCTACCTGAGGAAGATGAGAAATGCAAAGAACCTGGGAATGGACAGAAATTGCTGCAATCTTTTCGGCAATCGCCTGAGCCACCCGTCCACTGACGCCTGTATCCACTTCATCAAAAATGATGGAAGTGATCCCTTGATGTTTTGAAAAGATCGTTTTTAGAGCAAGCATCATACGGGATAATTCTCCGCCTGACGCAACTTTTGTCAAAGGCTTCAGAGGTTCGCCTAAATTTGTTGAAATGTGGAATGAAATTGAATCTCCGCCGTTGCGATCGAATTTACCTTGCGGATACGGTTCAAACATCACTTTGAATGATGCTTTGCCCATATGCAGTTCGCGGAGCTGTTCCATTATATCCTTGCTGAGGCGCACAGCCGCTTTTTCACGGAGCAGCGTCAATTCCTCCGCCTCGACTTTAAGATCTTCGGTCAGTTCTTTCAGCTTCTGCTGATCGAGTTGAAGCCGCTGGTCACGGTTCAATAATTTATCGAGTTCATCGGTCTGAGCATCATGGAAAATAAGGATATCTTCTACAGAAGCCCCGTATTTCCTCTTCAAAGACTGAATGACTCCCAGCCGCTGCTCAATTTCATTGAGCCGGGATGGATCGAATTCCATCATATCCAGCATCCGTTTTATCTCGGTTGCTGTATCCTGTAATTGAAAGAAAGCCCCATTGACCATTTCCGAATGGCTCTGGAATGTATCATCAACAGATGCCGCATGTTCCAGTTCGGACATCGCAGACCCTACCCAGTCAAGGCCTTTCGATTCACCCTGGATCGCCTCGTGGGCAGCGGACACAGATTCGTAGATTTTATTGAAATTTTGAAGCTTTTTACGCTCCAGATGTAATTCTTCCTCTTCCCCGGCAACCAATTCTGCAGCAGCAATTTCACGCAGCTGAAAAGTCAAAAGGTCGATCCGCTGTGCAATTTGCTGCTCATTTTCATTGTAGGAGGAAAATTCCCGTTTCAATTTCATATATTTTTCGTACGTATCCGTATAACTCGCTTTTGCCTTATGCAGACTTTTACCGGCATACTGGTCCAATAAATGAAGATGGCGTTTTTCATCCATCAATTCCTGGGTTTCATGCTGCCCATGGATGTCGATCAACGCACCGCCGACTTCCCGGAGGATAGATATCGTCACAAGCTTCCCATTGATCCTGCAGACGTTCTTGCCTTTGTCATTGAGTTCACGGCGCAATAATACATCTCCTTCAGCAGAATCGATCCCCAGCTCATCCATCTTGCGGAAGACAGGATGATTCGGGTCTTCAATGGAGAAAAGCCCTTCAATTTCTGCTTTGGACGCTCCGTGGCGTATGAATTCCTGGCTCCCTCTGCCACCGGCAAGCAAATTGACCGCGTCGATGATGATCGACTTCCCAGCTCCGGTTTCGCCCGTCAATACAGTCAGGCCATCAGTGAAACTGACCGTCAGATTTTCTATGATAGCAAAATTTCTTATATCCAATTCACGAAGCATCTGCTTTCACCTCTTTAACCTGAATTAACAGCCAGTATGGCTCCCACTTCCTCAAGCTGGACCGGCTGACAGTAAAAACCCGATCGGATCAAAGCATCTCGATTAATCGCTGCTTTAAAACATCGCGTTGTTCTATGTCCCTGCAAATGATCAGACAGGTGTCATCACCGCAGATCGTGCCGAGTATTTCCGGCCAATCCAAATGGTCGATCAAAGAACCAATCGCATGGGCGTTGCCCGGCAATGTTTTCATCACCAGGAAATGACTGGCTCCGTCAATGCTGACAAAGGCGTCGGTCAAGGCACGGTGAAGTTTCTGCATCGGATTGAACCGCTGATCTGCAGGCAGACTATATTTATAACGGCCATCCTGCAAAGGAACTTTTACAAGATGCAATTCTTTTATATCACGAGAAACAGT
Organism: Planococcus beigongshangi; assembly: GCF_016820495.1. Lineage (GTDB taxonomy): Bacteria > Bacillota > Bacilli > Bacillales_A > Planococcaceae > Planococcus > Planococcus beigongshangi. The sequence goes on from NZ_JADHDU010000002.1 coordinate 254,648, forward strand.
GGCTTGCGTCACTTCATATCCGCCGGCTTTCAGTAAATCCACCAACTCATCCTGTGTTTCAATTTCACGGTTTGAAATGAGATCGCGGATTTTAATATGGCGTTGTCCTTTATTCATAATGTGCCCCCTGAATGAATAATTATTCTAATTCTCTTATATCGTACCTTTATATGACCATAAAAACAAGAAAACACATGCCGGCCGGCATGTGTTTTCTAGCTAAAGATGATCATGTGCCAATTTGACGATTTGTGCGGCTTCTTCCTTGGAAACAACTTGAATTTCCTCGTTTTCAAGAGCTGATTGCAGATGAAAAAGAAATTCGATGTTGCCTTCACCGCCGGTAATAGGAGAAAAGGACATATTACGGATATGGAACCCGGCTTCAGCAGCAAAGCCGCCGACTTTCACCAAGACTTCCTGGTGGACTTTCGGATCCCTTATAATCCCCTTTTTGCCGACATTTTCACGTCCTGCCTCGAACTGAGGTTTAACGAGCGCGATGACATCACCGCCAGGCACAAGAATCGTTTTCAGCACAGGCAGTATGATTTTCAATGAAATGAACGACACATCGATACTTGCGAATTCAGGCAAGCCTTCAGTGAAGTCCTCAGGTTTTGAATGACGGAAATTCGTCCGCTCCATTACTGTTACACGTTCATCCTGCCTGATTTTCCACGCAAGCTGATTGGAACCGACATCCAGCGCATAGCAATGGGCTGCCCCGTTCTGCAAAGCGCAATCAGTGAATCCGCCGGTCGAGGAACCGATATCAAGCATCAGTTTCCCGTCTACATCAAGATCAAACTCAGCGAGGGCTTTTTCAAGCTTCAATCCACCCCGGCTGACATATTTCAAATCATTGCCCTTCATCAATAGAGGCGCATCGGCGAGAATTTTCTCTCCGGGTTTGCTCATCCGTTCAGTGCCGGAAAAAATAATTCCCGCCATGATGGCTCGTTTCGCTTTTTCACGCGTTTCACAAATTCCCCGTTCAACCAGGAGAACATCCACGCGCTCTTTTTTTATTTTATTCATAGTGCCTTAAATCCTGCCTCTGACTTTTCCGGAACCAGGTTTTTAATCTTCACGATCACTTCATCACTGTTCAAGTGGATTTCATCCATCAATTCAGCCACATCTCCGTGTTCGATGAATTGATCCGGAATTCCCATACGGTCGATGACAGCATCCTGATAGCCATGATCGTGGGCAAATTCAAGAACCGCACTGCCAAAGCCTCCCTGAAGAACCGCTTCTTCCAAAGTCAGCACAGGGATATTGCGTTTGAAGATGTCATGCAGCATGCCTTCATCCATCGGCTTGATGAAGCGGGCATTGACCACTTCCGCCTGAATGCCTTTTTCAGCAAGCTTCTCAGCAGCATCGAGCGCCATCGGAATCGTTGTTCCGAATGTCAGGATGACTGCATCGCTGCCTTCTCTTAATACTTCCCAGCTTCCGATCGGCAATGCTTGCAGCTGCTCATCCATCGCTACGCCCAGACCGTTGCCCCGCGGATAGCGGAGTGCAATCGGGCCGCCGTTATAATCGATGGCAGTTTTAACCATATGCTGTCCTTCGTTTTCATCTTTCGGCATCATGACGACCATATTCGGCAGATTGCGAAGGAAGGCCACATCAAATACGCCCTGATGCGTTTCACCATCTGCTCCAACGAGTCCCGAGCGGTCGATGCCGATGAAGACATTGAGGTTCTGACGGCAAATATCATGAAGAACCTGATCATATGCGCGCTGAAGGAAAGTCGAGTAGATTGCCAAAAACGGCTTCATATCCTGTGTGGCAAGTCCGGCTGCCATCGTCGTCGCATGCTGCTCAGCGATCCCCACGTCATAGAACCTGTTAGGGAATTCGGAAGCAAAGCCTTCCAGTTTCGAACCGACCGGCATGGCAGGGGTAATCGCGACAATCCGTTCGTCGGTGCGCGCAAGCTTGCGGGTGGTTTCGGCTATCAGCCCGCTCCACGAAGGCGCGGTAGATGATGATTTGACCAGGTCACCCGTATCAATTTTATAAGGGCCCGTTCCGTGCCATGTGCCAATTTTATCCTGTTCGGCCGGCAGGAAGCCTTTACCTTTTTTAGTTACGACATGCAGGAGGACAGGACCGCCGACTTTTTTCGCATATTGGATATTATCTTCCAGTTCTTCCAAATCGTGGCCGTCTATCGGTCCGAGATACGTAAATCCAAGCTCCTCGAAGAACATGCCGGAGACGACCAGATATTTCAGGCTGTCCTTGACGCGTTCGGCTGTCGAAGCCAATTTTCCGCCGACTGCAGGAACTTTTTTCAATAGATATTCAAGGTCATCTTTGACTTTATTATATTTACCTGCCGTACGCATCCTTCCGAGAACCGAATGGAGAGCACCGACGTTCGGGGCAATCGACATTTCGTTGTCATTCAGAATGACGATCATATCCGTATTGGCATGTCCGATGTGGTTAAGCGCCTCTAGAGCCATCCCGCCGGTAAGGGCACCATCGCCGATGATCGGAATCACATGATTTTTAGCGCCTTTGATATCGCGTGCCGCAGCCATTCCCATTGCCGCCGACAGAGACGTCGAGCTGTGTCCGGTCTCCCAGACATCATGGTCGCTTTCGTTCCGTTTCGGAAAACCGCAAAGCCCCTTGAACTGGCGGAGCGTATCAAATTGTGAAGCTCTTCCCGTCAGAATCTTATGGACATAGGACTGATGCCCGACATCCCAGATCAATTTATCTGCCGGACTGTTGAATACGCGGTGAAGCGCAATCGTCAATTCGACGACGCCCAGGTTCGGCCCGATATGTCCCCCGGTCTTCGATAAGTTCTCTATTAAAAATCGTCTGATATCTTCGCTTAATTCGACGAGCTGCTCATTATCCAGCTCTTTTAAGAAAGATGGACTAGTAATCGTATGAAGATCCATTCCATCACACACCTTTTTTAAAAATTTTTTCCGCTATATTTCTCTCTACATTATATCAATTGTGGGCGAATGTACAAACTGGAGCCCCTATGATCAATTTTTTCTTTCGATGATCATTGCCGTCAGTTCTTTTAAGAGCCCCATATCCCCGTCCAGCCCACTGATTGCAGCGAGCGCCTCGGTCGCATGATGCGCCAATTTCTCTTTTGCTTTAGGCAATGTGAGAATGCCTGGATATGTACTTTTTTCGCTGCTTTCATCTTTGCCGGCAGTTTTCCCGAGCTCTTCCGACGTACCGGTCACATCCAGGATATCATCCTGGATCTGGAATGCGAGGCCTACATGTTCGCCGAATTTAGAGAGCGCCACCATTGCATCAGGCTTCGCACCTGCCAGAATCGCACCTGCCACAATACTGTAAGTCAACAATGCGCCCGTTTTCAGTCGGTGGACCTGTTCAAGTTCCTCCAGCGCGAGGTTTTTCTCTTCGCCTTCGATATCAAGGATCTGGCCGCCGACCATCCCTTCGGCTCCTGCTGATACGCTCAGCAGATCAATCAGCTGGATTTTATCATCATTCGATACATCCTTAAGGCGCGATAGCAGGCCAAAACTGTATGTCAACAGGGCATCTCCGGCCAATATGGCGACAGCTTCCCCGAAAACCTTATGGTTGGTGGGCATCCCTCTTCTCAGATCATCATTATCCATACTCGGCAGATCGTCATGGATCAATGAATAGGTATGGACCATTTCAACGGCGGCCGCAACCTTCAATGCGTCAGGATGATCAGCTCCCAGTTCGCGCATGACGGCCAGCAGCAGAATCGGCCGGATGCGTTTCCCCCCGGCCTGCAGGGAATAATGCATGGACTCCTTCAATGAATGGGGTATTTGCAATACAGCGATCTGTTCCGCCAATTCCTGTTGGATCAAAGGTTCATAATAATTCCGGAATTCGTTCAGTTTCATTTGGAATTACCGTCCTTCCCGATTTCCACCTGAGTTTCTGTCCCGTCCTTCATCATCGTGACAAGCTGCTCTTCGGCATTCTGCAATTTGCTATGGCAGACTTTTGAGAGCTGCATGCCTTTTTGATACAGCGTGAGCGCTTCTTCAAGGGGCACATCCCCCTGCTCCAATTGCCTTACGATCTCTTCCAATTGATGCATCGCATCGTTGAACATAATTTCTTTTTCAGCCATTAGTATGCTCCCCTTTTGTAGTTGGAATAGTATTTTTGACGGCAGCTTCAACGACTCCGTCCTGCATGGTCAATTTAACCAGATCTCCGGGCTCCACCTGATGGATGCTTTTTACAACCACATCATCTTTATATGGAATCGTATAGCCTTTTTCCATCAGCTTCAATGGACTGAGCGCATCGAGTGTCCGGATGGTCGATCCCAGTTTCATCCTATTGTGGCTCATCGTTTGAAGGGCAGCCTGTTCCAGCCGCTTCTGAAGATTGGCCATATCCGCTTCCGATTGCCTGATCCTCTGCAGCGGAATCCGGTTCGCCAGTTGCCGGTCAAGGTAAGTGAACCGCTCACGCGACCGGTTCAACTGCTGGAAAACTTCCCGCTGCAGTGATTCCGTCGCCCGTTCCACCCTTTCTGTAAAGGGACGGTATAACCGTTCCGGATATGCAAAAGGCATCGAAGTCTCCAGTTTCCTCAGCGCGGTCTTCTCTCTTTCCAGCAGATTCGATAAGATCCGGTACATGCCGCTTTGCTGATTGATCACCCTGTCCAGCAAATCCGTTCGGCTTGGAACCGCCAGTTCCGCCGCTGCTGTAGGTGTAGCTGCACGAAGGTCAGCGATATAATCCGCGATCGTCGTATCCGTTTCGTGGCCTACAGCTGAAATGACAGGAACACGGGAGTCGAAAATCGCCCGTGCAACCGCTTCTTCATTGAATGCCCATAAATCTTCGATCGAACCGCCGCCCCGTCCGACGATCATCACGTCGAAATCCGAACGATTGGCCGCCTGTATCGACTGGACGATAGACCTCGTCGCCTGCTCCCCTTGTACGAGTGTCGGGAAGATTGTAACTTTCGCCATCGGATAGCGCCGGTTCAATGTAATGATGATATCTCTGACCGCCGCTCCTGTCGGTGCAGTCACAACTGCTATTTTTTCAGGAAAACGCGGAAGCTGTTTTTTATGGGAGGCATTGAACAAACCTTCAGCCGCCAGCTTTTTCTTTAATTGTTCGAAAGCAAGATAATAATCCCCTACTCCGTCAGGCTGCATGGATTGGGCATAGAGCTGGTATTGGCCGGATGCTTCGTAGACCGATACATCTCCGTGGATCAAGACGGTCATGCCGCTTTCAGGTTTGAATTTGACTGATCGTGCACTCGCTGCGAACATCACTGCCGGCAGTCTGGCAGAATTATCTTTTAAAGTGAAATAAATATGGCCGCTAGTATGGATTTTTACATTCGAAAGTTCCCCTTTCACGTAAACATCACGCAAGTGGGGATCGGCATCGAATTTCTTCTTTATGTATTTCGTTAATGCTTTTACGCTTAAGTATGGATCGGACGTCAAATTTTCAGCCCCCATCTACCAAATTAAAAAGCCGTCTTTCTTTCGAAAAACAGCCATGTTACTCCTTATTTTACATGCTCCCCGTCATTTTGTCTCCGTTGATCCTCTTTCAGCCGACAGCAGTGTATTTTCCATCAGCATGGCGATCGTCATCGGACCCACACCGCCCGGGACAGGCGTGATATAGGAAGCCGTTCCCAACACATCGTCAAAATCCACATCGCCGCATAATTTACCGTTTTCATCGCGGTTCATGCCGACATCAATCACTACAGCGCCATCTTTCAGATGGTCCTTGCCAAGGAATTTAGCACGCCCGATAGCTGATATGAGGATATCCGCCTGGCGTGTAAAGTTTTTCAGGTCCCGCGTCTTGGAATGGCAGTATGTAACTGTCGCATCTTTTTGGAGGAGCAGAACCCCGGCCGGTTTTCCGACTATGTTGCTTCTGCCGATCACCACCGCATGTTTTCCTGCAGGGTCGATCTCATATTCTTCCAGCAGCTTTAGGATGCCGTGCGGCGTGCACGGCAAAAATGCTTCCCGGCCGATGCTCATGTTTCCGACGGAGACAGGGTGAAAGCCGTCCACATCTTTTTCGGGATCAATTGCCACGATCACTTTAAATTCATCGATATGATCCGGAAGGGGCAATTGCACCAATATGCCATGTATTTCCGGATCCCTGTTCAAGTTTCCAATCAGTTCCAGCAGATCTTCTTCGGACATGGATGCAGGAAACTGCAGCAGATCCGAACGCATCCCAAGAGCTTCACATGTTCTCTTTTTGCTCGTGACATATGTATGGGAAGCCGGATCGTCTCCGACCAGCACAACTGCCAATCCTGGAACAATTCCTCTGGCGGCCAATCTTTCAACTCTCTCTGCTATCCCGCTTTTGATTTTCTGGCTAACTGCTTTTCCATCGATTAAAGTGGCTGACAAGATAATTCCTCCTATTTACTATTAAGTTTCGTCGGTAAACTTCGATAATACACCATTTACAAATCGGCTGGATTTATCATCCCCGAATGTTTTGCTGAGTTCGATCGCTTCGTTCATGATGACCCGTGAAGGCGCATCTTCCATATAGGATAATTCAAATACGGCCATGCGCAATATCGTACGTTCGATTTTCGGCAATCTTTCCAATGACCAATTTTCAAGATGGCCTTTCAGTTTTTCATCGATGTCACTCATATTGGTATGGGTGCCTTCGACAAGAAGCGTATAGAAATTATCGTTTTCGCCGTTCATTACATGGTCGATCGCTTCTTCGATTGTCAGCTCAGTACCTTCCAATTGGAATAAAGTCTGGAGTGCCTTTTCGCGTGCTTCATGTCGTTTCATAGTAAATTCGGTCTCCTTTTCACTGCTAATTATTCCTCATTATACAGATAATACGCCTGAACTTCCATGTTTGAAATGTTCCGAAAACGATTGCATCGCCCGTGTTCATAAAATCGTCAAGAAAGGCGTAAACTATTCCACTTAGATCAAATGGCTTCTATTTTCCTCAAAAGAAAAGCCGGTCCCCGCCTTATAGGCAATGGACCGGCTTTCTGGATTAATCTATTTGCTGCTGGGAGTCAAATTGGACACCCGTGATATGGACGTTCACTTCCTGCGTTTGAAGGGATGTCATATTCTCCAGCGTCTGGCGGACCTGTTCCTGAATTTTCAAAGCTGTCTGCGGAATAGAGACTCCGTAATTGATGACGCAATAGATGTCGATCATCAGGCCTTCCTCGGAAAGCTCGGTTTTTACCCCTTTGCCGTGCACTTTTTTGCCAAGGCGTTCTGCAACGCCGGAGGCAAAGTTTCCGCGCATGCTGGCAACACCTTCGATATCTGTAGCCGCAATGCTCGCGATGATTTCCAGGACTTCCGGTGCAACTTCGATATTACCCAGGTTCTGTTTGTTCGTAGGTTTCACCTGTACATATGGAACCGTTTTTTCAGCCATAAAAACACTCCTTCCTAGGAATTCAGAACATCGTATTTTTCAAGGAATTTCGTATTGAAATCTCCCGATTTGAAAACTTCGTGGTCCATCAATTTCAGATGGAACGGTATTGTGGTGAATACACCTTCGATGACGAATTCATCAAGTGCACGTTTCATCTTAGCGACGGCCTCTTCGCGCGTATCAGCATATGTGATCAATTTAGCCACCATCGAATCATAATACGGCGGAATGCTGTAGCCCGGATACATCGCAGAATCGATGCGGACACCTAGCCCGCCTGGCGGAAGATACATATCGACGCGGCCAGCTGACGGCATAAAGTTCTTCGCCGGATTTTCCGCATTGATGCGGCATTCGATCGACCAGCCTTTGAATGTGATGTCTTCCTGTTTGAAACTCAAAGTTTCACCGGAAGCCACTTTCAGCTGCTGCTGGATGAGATCTACGCCGGTAATCATTTCAGTTACCGGATGTTCCACTTGAATACGTGTATTCATTTCCATGAAATAGAATTTCTGATTGACGGCGTCAAAGATGAATTCGACCGTTCCGGCACCGCGATAATCGACCGCCAGTGCAGCTTTAACAGCGGCATCGCCCATTTCTGCGCGCAACTCCGGTGATAAAGCCGGTGACGGCGCCTCTTCGACCAATTTTTGCATGCGACGCTGGATCGAGCAATCGCGCTCACCGAGATGAACGGCATTGCCATGCGAATCCGCCAGCACCTGGATTTCGATATGGCGGAAATCTTCAATGAATTTTTCGATGTAGACCCCAGGATTGCCAAATGCTGCAGCAGCTTCCTTTTGAGTCATGCGAAGGCCTGTTACGAAATCTTCGCGGTTTCTTGCTACACGGATCCCTTTACCGCCACCGCCGGCAGTGGCTTTGATGATAACAGGAAACCCGATTTTCTCGGCAATTTCCAGTCCGTCCTCTTCGCTTGCCACAATACCGGTAGAACCCGGCACAACAGGAACTCCCGCTTTCCTCATGGTTTCGCGGGCAACATCTTTTGTCCCCATTTTAGAGATGGCATCCGAAGTCGGGCCGATAAACATGATGTCGCATTCCTCGCAAAGTTCGGCAAAGCTGGCGTTTTCCGCCAAAAAACCATAGCCAGGATGGATTCCATCACAATTCGTCAGTTTCGCGACACTGATGATATTCGAGAAATTCAAATAACTGTCTTTGGAAAGTTTTGGACCGATGCAATAAGCTTCGTCCGCAAGTTCGACATGAAGCGCTTCCTTATCCGCTTCCGAATAAACCGCCACAGTCTCAATATCCATCTCTTTGCAGGCGCGGATGATGCGCACGGCTATTTCACCGCGGTTTGCTATCAATACTTTTTTCATCGCTTGAATCCCCCTTTTCCTCAGTTTGATTTAACGAGGAATAAAGGCTGCCCATATTCGACGAGTTGTCCATCTTTTACAAGAATCTCAGCAATTTCCCCATCCACTTCCGCTTCAATTTCGTTGAACAGTTTCATCGCTTCAACGATGCAAACGACTTGCTCGGATGTGACTTTGTCCCCTACTTTCACATAAGCCGCCTCTTCCGGTGATGGAGACTGATAGAAAGTCCCGACCATCGGAGACAGGATCTTATGCATTCCTGCAGCGTTTTCCGCTGTCGCTGCTGGATCAGCCGGTTCTTCCTTGGCTGCAGGCTGTGGCGCAGCCTCAACTGCTTTCGGGGCTACCGGTGCTGCAGGAGTTTGCGGAGCTGCCGGGGTTGGTGCTGGAACAGCAGGTGCAGCTGTTTCACTTGCCGCCTCGCCATTTTTCTTCAATTTGATTTTAACGCCTTCTGCTTCGTACTTGAATTCGCTGATGGACGAATTGTCCACCAATTTAATAATTTCACGGATTTCCTGGATTTTCAAAGTATCCTACTCCCCTTATGTATGAAATGTATTCGTCAACCAGAACGTTGCATATGCAGTTGCCATTCTCTTAGAAGATGGCCTCCTGGCATAGGAGGCCCTGTTTATCATTGTGCTCTAGAAACGTAAGACGAATCTGTCGTGTTGATGATCAAATGGTCGCCTTCATTGATGAAGAAAGGCACTTGGACCGTCAAGCCGGTGGAAAGCGTCGCTGGTTTCGTTCCGCCGCTTGCTGTATCCCCTTTGATCCCCGGATCTGTCGCTACGACTTCCAGAGTGACCGTATTCGGCAATTCAACACCAAGCACTTCGCCATGGAATTGCATGATCTGGACTTCCATATTTTCCTGAAGGAATTTCAATTCATATTCGATGCTCTTTTCCGGCAATTCAATCTGGTCATATGTTTCAGAATCCATGAACGCATGGACATCGCCGTTTGCGTACAAATACTGCATCTTTTTATTGTCGATCTGGGCTTTAGCCACTTTTTCACCAGCGCGGAAAGTTTTCTCGGTTACACTTCCACTGCGCAGATTGCGTAATTTCGTACGGACGAATGCCGCGCCTTTACCTGGTTTTACGTGTTGAAATTCCATCACGCGCCAGATTCCGCCGTCTACTTCAACTGTCATGCCTGTTTTAAAATCGTTTACTGAAATCATAAATAATTCCTCCGTTTTTATAAAATGCGCAGCTCTTTTGAAGACTTAGTCAATCTTTCATTGCCAGACTCGGTTATCAGTATATCATCTTCAATGCGCACTCCGCCAATGCCCGGCAAATAAATTCCCGGTTCCACCGTTACAGCCATGCCCGGTTCAAGAACAACCTGGGATTTGAATGACAATCCCGGCCCTTCATGCACTTCCAGTCCGATGCCGTGTCCAGTCGAGTGTCCGAAAGCATCGCCGTATCCTTTGGACTTGATGTGGTCGCGGCCGATAGCATCCGCATCGAATCCCGTCATGCCGGGTCCGATTTTTTCAACACCCATCTCCTGGGCTTCAAGGACCACCTGATAAATCTCCTTCAATTTTTCAGAAGGTTCACCGACTGCCACGGTGCGTGTGATATCAGAAATATACCCGTTATACAAAGCGCCGAAATCCATCGTAACGAAATCGCCGGATTCGATCACTTTGTCGGAGGCGACCCCGTGAGGAAGCGCCGACCGGAATCCGGAGGCCACGATGATATCGAATGACGAAGAAGTGGCTCCCTGCTTACGCATGAAGAACTCCAGTTCGTTCGAGACTTCAAGTTCGGTCATGCCCGGTTTGATGAAGGTACAAATATATTCATAAGCATCATCGGCGATTTTTGCCGCAGCCTTCAATATCTCCACTTCTTCCGGAGTCTTGATCATCCTGATTTTTTCGATGATGCCGCTGACCGGTTTCAATTCCGCATCCATTTTTTCTTTATATTGTTCATAAGATGAGTAAGTCATGAAGTCCTTTTCAAAACTGAGTTTTTGGATGCCAAGATTTTTCGCTTGCTCAGCAGCCTCTTCCAAAAGATTCGTTTTAGCCTGTACGATTTCAAAGCCTTTGCATTGTTCTGCCGCCTGTTCGGTATATCGGAAATCCGTGATGAAAAGCGCTTTGTCTTCCGTTACTATAGCCAAACCGGAAGAGCCAGTGAAGGCTGTAATATAGCGAAGATTAAATTCACTCGTAATCAGGAAAGCTTCAATTTCGTGTTGGGCCATTTCTTTGCGTAATTTTTGCAGTTTCAAACTTTTCATCCTCTCTGATTTCGTAAAAGCAAGGCATGCAGACCCAGGAAATAAACATCTTTTCCAAATCCGGTGATCTGCCCTTGCACGACCGGCGCCAAATAGGAATTGTGCCGGAAGTCTTCACGTTTATAAATGTTCGATATATGCACTTCGATCACCGGTACTTCAATGGAAGCGATGGCATCACGGATTGCAACGCTTGTATGCGTGAAGGCACCAGCATTCAAAACGACGCCATCCAGGTTCTGCCTCTCGGCCTGCTGGAGCCAATCGATGATTTCACCTTCATGGTTCGACTGGCTGCAAGTCAACTCGATTCCATTGCCGTAGGCGAATTCTTCAAGGTCCTGTTCCAATTCCGCAAGCGTAAACGTGCCATAAGCATCCGGCTCTCTTTTGCCCAGCCTGTTCAAATTGGGACCATTCAATACCAGGACGCGCATCTCCATCACTCCCCGTCTTTAACTTCTTCATTATTTTATCATACGAGATGAATCGAGCAACTAAAAGTCGTGAATTGGCACTCTCTTCTGATTTATTTGCGCAGCAGTCAAAAAAGCGGGAGCCTCTGCTCCCGCTTTCCAGTTATGATCTTATAATCCGCATTTCAATTGTGCGGCGCAGTTCGTGCATGTGTTGCATCCGCCCATTTCTTCTACCGTACCTTTGCGGCAAACCGGGCAGGTATCGCCGACTTCCGATCCGATGGTCACGTTTGTAGAACGCAGATCCTGGATCGTGTCGATCAGGACGATCGGACGTTTCGCCTGTACTTCTTCCTCTGCATTGTCTTCAAACGTATTTTCTTCCGCCTTCAAAGTCAATACCTGGGAATCGCGGCTTCCGTCTACATAGACCGTTCCGCCTTTTGCGCCACCTTTGTAAAGACGTTCATACACGCCTTCCACTTGTTCGACAGTGTAACCGCGCGGTGCGTTGACTGTTTTCGAAATGGAGGAATCGATCCAGCGCTGGATGATGCACTGCACATCCGCGTGGGCTTCCGGCGCCAGGTCCATCGATGTGACGAATGCTTTCGGCAGATTTTCTTCATCGGCTTCCGGGTTATTCTTCAAATATTCACGGACGATATCCGCCTTCACTTCGATGAATTTGCCCAGACGTCCACTGCGGTAGTATGTGAATGAATAATATGGCTCAAGCCCAGTGGAAACGCCTACCATCGTACCCGTCGATCCTGTCGGCGCCACCGTCAGCAAGTGTGAGTTCCGGATGCCGTTTTTCAGGACCCCTTCACGGATTTCTTTCGGCATGCCCTTCATGAATCCTGTTTCTGTAAATGCCTGGCGAAGTGCTGCTGTCTGTTCTTCCGTTTCGCCTTCAAGGAATGGGAAACTTCCCCGTTCAGCGCCAAGTTCGATGGAAACTTCATAAGCCGCAATTGCGATTGTCTTGAAGATTTCATCAACCAGTTCATTGCCTTCCGGTGATCCATATTCCTTATCGCAATAAATCAGCAGATCGGCAAGACCCATAACCCCGAGGCCGACACGGCGTTCACCTAGGGCCTGCTTGCGGTTTTCCTCCAGGAAATATGGCGTTGCATCGATCACATTATCCTGCATACGGACTCCGACACGAACCGTTTCTTTCAACGCTTCGAAATCCACCGTTTTCGTTTTCGGATCAGCGAATTGTGCCAAGTTGACTGCAGCCAGGTTACATACTGAGTTCGGTGCGAGCGGCTGTTCACCGCACGGATTGGTCGCAACCACTTTTTGTCCGTAAGCTGCCGCATTTGTTTTTTCATTGGCGTTATCGATGAAGAAAATACCCGGTTCAGCCGAATAAGTGGCGCAAACGTTGATCAGGTTCCAAAGGTCGCGCGCTTTCATCGTGCGATATGTGCGGACTTTATGGCCCATCGCTTCCCACTCACGGACGTCGCCGACTTCCTGCCATTTTTCATTGTAGATCGCCATTTCCTCTTTCGAATAGGATTCAACCGCCGGGAACCGCAGCTCGAAATCGGCATCCTGTTCAACGGCTTCCATGAAATCGCTTGTCAGCGTCACAGAAATATTTGCCCCTGTCAGGAATTCTTCATTGTGGACCGAATAGGTGCCGCCGTCACGAAGCTTCGTTTCCGCATCGCGCATGATCTTTTCATTGAATCCGCCCATGCCCGGAATCGCCCGGTAATTCAAGACGCCTTGGTACATCGCTTCTTCCTGCTCCGTCAAAGGCTTGAATTTCAATTTATCTTTCGCCAATTGCTTGATCGTCGCATCTTCCGTGTTTTCAATCAGATATCTGAGAATACGCGGATTCTGCATTTTGGAAATGATGAATTCCGCGATATCCGGATGCCAGTCGGCAAGCATGATCATCTGTGCCCCGCGGCGTGACCCGCCCTGTTCGACCAGATGAGTAAGCTTAGCGATATCGTCCAGCCAGGATACCGAGCCGGAAGATTTCCCGTTCACACCGCGTGCCAGTGTGTTGCGCGGGCGTAAAGTCGACCCGTTTGTCCCCACTCCGCCTCCGCGGCTCATGATTTCCATGACTTGTTTACGGTGATCGGAAATCCCTTCCCGTGAATCCGCCACATAAGGCATCACATAGCAATTGAAGTATGTTACATCAGTATCTGCGCCCGCTCCGTAAAGAACGCGTCCGGCAGGTATGAATTTAAGCCCGACCAGCTGCTCGTAGAATTTTCCGAACCATTCCTGGCGCTTTTCTTCCGTAGTCTCCACCGACGCAAGCCCTGTTGCATTGCGGCGGGCAATTTGTTCGTAGTAAACTTCAAGAGGCTTTTCGATGACATCCAGGGATTTTACAATAATCCCTTTTTCCAGAGCATCCTGATTGTCTATGGCGCTGCGGTAATCCTCTTCGATCCAAACTTCCGCCTGATTGGCGGCGTGATTGACGGATACAATGAATCCAAGGCCGCGTGCCGGGAATTTCGGATCTTCCTTGACTGTCAGAACGACAAAATCTCCGGCTTTCAATGTTTTCTTTTCCGTATCCTTAAACGAATAGCGGTCGATCATAACGAGCCGGGATACCCCTTTGTGCGTAATCGTCATATCAGGCGTGATCGGGTGCACTTGCGGAAACTGTTCGATGTCTTTGTTCAAAGCATCCGGATTTAATGTAAAAACAGAATTAGTTGCAGAAACCATTTGACAATTCCTCCTTTATATTATAAGGGCAAACACTATATATAGTATTAATACTGTTCCCATGATACTAGATGTTGAAACTTCTTTCTATAACAAAAATTTGCTTCATTTTTTCGGGGGCTGGAAGAATGCAGTCATTTCAAGGTTTTAGAACACAAAGAGAATGAAAATGAGTCTAAAGTGATAACTTTTATACCCATGAAATTCCCCGTGCATTTTGATCTCTTACGGAGGCGAAAACTAGCTCAAAGCGCGCCACGGAAAGGCTTGCCGGGCAGCCACCTTTTTACCCGGGAAAATATTGATTGATCCACCATCACCAGTCCCGCAGATGGCAATGATAAATTTTCAGGAATCTCCGGATTTGATGCATCATATTTCACATCCTCGCCTCTTTTTAAACTCCCACGGGAATATAGCCATTGAATTAGAGAGCTCCTTTCTCTTATAATGAAGAGAGAATAGAAAGGGGAAAGACCATTGGAATTCTTGTATTTTATCGCAGCTTTATTATTTGTCATCATCGTGTTTGCGGTGATCAACTTTTCACGCGCTAAAAAAGCGGTCACTACACTTACCCAGCAGCAGTTTATCGAAGGATACCGCAAAGCGCAGCTGATTGATGTACGTGAACCAAAAGATTTTGCAGCCGGACATATCCTCGGCGCACGCAACATTCCGCAGACACAATTACGCCAGCGCTATAAGGAAATCCGTTCGGACAAACCGGTCTATATTTATGACCAGAACGGTGCGCGTGCCGGCCGTGTAGCGATCTTCCTGAAAAAACAAGGCTATAACCAATTGTTCCAGTTACAGGGCGGATTCAAGCAATGGACTGGTAAAATCAAAGCAAAATCATAACACCAGGCTCTTCCATTATGGAAGAGTTTTTTTTACAAAAATATCATTCCGATGGAGGCTAACGATGGCAGAGAATATACTTTTTCCCCATGGAACCCATTTAAAAGAGACATTGCCCGTCTATGCCAATATGGCTGAAGTATCCAATAGGATATTTTCCCGGCTCAATGAGCATTCGGCAGGCGACTGGAAATATATCGATGTGACAGAACCTTTTATGCAATTGCACACGCATCTCCTTGATATGATGAAAAAAGGCCAGCTCGATTTCGAAACCCTTGCCTTCATCTATGAAGCGCGGCCACAAGGGAAAATCACCAATATGGCAGAAGATCTGCAAGGCGGCAACCTGACGATTGAAACCACTTTCGAAAACCGCGTCATTTATTTTACCGGCCACGATGTCGCAATTGCCCATCTGAGTTTTTATACGCATTCCGAAACGAGCTGGCCGGAATTTCAATGCTATGCGAAATCCGCAGAAGACGCATACCGCTTCCTGCAGGCCATGGACGATCTGCTCCGCCAGATGCTCATGAACAATATTACGTTCCTTGTGGATACCGAGGACGGGGTCAGGCGGAGAAATTTCAGCACGCAGGCCATTATCGAACGGTCAGAAGTGATGCTGGAAGAGGCCGTAAAAAAAGACATCTTCAGATCCATCGATGAATTCTTCAAGGAAGGCGGACAATTTTTCAGGAATTACGGGATTCCCTATAAACGCGGCATCCTGCTTTACGGCTCTCCCGGTAACGGAAAAACAACACTGGTGAAGTCGATAACCGGCTCCACTGAAGCACCGGTCGTCTATTGGCAGATAACCGAATACACCAATAGCGCAACGATCCAGGAAGTATTCAGCATCGTCTCACGGCTGGCGCCTGCCATTCTTGTCATCGAAGATATCGATTCGATGCCCGACTATACGCGCAGCGTTTTTTTGAATACACTTGACGGGACGCAGGCGCGTGAAGGCCTTTTTGTCATCGGTACGACGAATTACCCGGAGAAGATCGATCCGGCTCTCATAAATCGCGCCGGCCGTTTTGACCGGGCATACGAGATCCCTTCCCCTTCGCGGAAATTGCGTAAGGCCTATCTGCAAAAACTCGATATCAAACAGATCTTTTCTGAAGCTGAACTGTCTGATATGGCCAGCCGCACCAAAGGCCTGTCTATTTCACAGCTGAACGAATTATATATGTCGAGCGCGCTGAATTGGCATTATGACGGCGATTCCGGTTATATGAAACGCATCGAAGAATTACAGCTCCAAAACAAACGGACTGAACGAAACGATTTCCATGAAGCTGAAACTTATATCGGATTTTGATGAAAATGAAAACGGCCCGGAAGCAGATCTGCTCCCGGGCCGTTTCTGTTTTATTCAGCTTGGTCTTTGTAATAGCGCAATACCGGTTTACGGGCAGCCTTTGTTTCATCAAGGCGCTTGATCACCGTCGTATGAGGAGCGTCCTGGACGATCTCCGGATTCTCTTCCACTTCCTTCGCAATCTGAATCATCGCATCGATGAAAGCATCAAGCGTTTCTTTCGATTCAGTTTCCGTCGGTTCGATCATCATCCCCTCTTCCACGTTAAGCGGGAAGTAAATTGTCGGCGGGTGGTAGCCGAAGTCGAGCAGGCGTTTTGCCATATCAAGCGTGCGCACGCCCAGTTTCTTTTGGCGGCGGCCGCTCAGCACGAATTCGTGCTTGCAGTGGCGGTCATACGGCAAATCGAAATGCGGCTGCAATTTGCGCATCATGTAGTTCGCATTCAATACCGCATATTCCGTTACGGCTTTTAGGCCGTCCGGACCCATGGAGCGGATATACGTGTAGGCACGCACGTTGATGCCGAAGTTGCCATAGAATGGCTTCACACGGCCGATCGACTGCGGGCGGTCGTAATCGAAAGTGAACACATCATCTTTTTTGACCAGTACCGGTTTAGGCAGGTAGGGCATAAGATCTTTGTTTACGCCGACAGGACCTGATCCCGGTCCGCCGCCGCCGTGGGGGCCGGTGAATGTTTTATGCAGATTCAAGTGAACCACATCGAAGCCCATGTCTCCTGGACGCGCTTTTGACATGACCGCATTCAGATTGGCTCCGTCATAATACAGCTTGCCGCCGACTTCATGGATGATGGCAGCCATTTCCAGGATCTGCTCTTCGAAGAGGCCCAGCGTATTCGGGTTTGTCAGCATCAGAGCCGCCGTATCGTCACCGACGACACGCTTAAGGTCTTCGAGGTCAACCAGTCCATGCTCATTCGATTTTACTGTCACCGTCTCGAATCCGGCAACTGTAGCTGATGCCGGGTTCGTGCCATGGGCTGAATCAGGTACGATGACTTTCGTACGGTTGAAATCCCCATTCGCTTCATGGAATGCACGGATCATCATCAATCCTGTCCATTCCCCGTGAGCACCGGCAGCCGGCTGAAGCGTCACTTCATCCATGCCAGTGATTTCTTTTAAATGCTCTTGAAGGTCATACATCAATTCCATGGCACCCTGGACAGTCGATTCATCCTGAAGCGGATGGATATTCGCAAAACCGGAATAACGGGCGACCGATTCATTGATCTTCGGATTGTATTTCATTGTGCATGAACCCAGTGGATAAAAACCGGAATCGACTCCGTGATTGCGTTTTGACAAGGCTGTATAATGGCGCATGATATCCAGTTCGGATACTTCCGGCAGATCAGCCGACTCGACACGGATCAGGCCTTCAGGCAATAAATCAGCAAGATCGATTTCAGGTACATCCAGCTCAGGCAGGCTGTAGCCGACACGACCTTCTTTTGTCATTTCAAAAATGAGCGGTTGATTATCTTTATGCATGAGTAGCCTCCATTTCCTGCACGAATGCATCGATTTCTTCTTTAGTGCGCTGTTCGGTTACCGCGACCAATACATGGCCTGTGAATTCATCATAGCTTAGGCCGAGGTCGTAACCGCCGATCATCCCTTTTTTCAGGAGGGCTGCGTTAAGCTCTTTGACAGGCTTAGCCGTTTTGACGACGATTTCATTGAAGTGGGCTCCGTCAAAAGCGATTTCGAAACCGGCTTTTTTCAGCTGCTTCTTCATATAATGTGTTTTCGTAATGTTCTGGATCGCAATTTCTTTTGTGCCTTCTTTGCCGAGCGCAGTCATGGCGACAGATGCTGCCAGTGCATTCAATGCCTGGTTCGAACAGATATTCGAAGTCGCCTTATCGCGGCGGATATGCTGTTCGCGGGCCTGCAGCGTCAATACAAAGCCACGTCGTCCGTCTTCATCCGTCGTTTCACCGACCAGGCGTCCCGGAACTTTTCTCATCAATGCTTTTGTCACAGCGAAATAGCCGCAATGCGGTCCGCCGAAAGCTTCCGGAATACCGAACGGCTGTGCATCCCCGACAGTGATATCCGCCCCCAATTTCCCAGGAGGTGTCAGCGCACCAAGTGCCAATGGATTTGAAGAAACAGTGAATAAAGCGCCTGCCCCGTGGACAATCGGTTCAATTTCCTTCAGATTTTCAACCTGGCCGAAAAAGTTTGGATACTGGATCATGACAGCAGCCGTATCTTCATCAATCATATTTTTCAAAGCTTCAAGGTCAGTGTGGCCGTCTTTCAATGGAATTTCTTCCACAGCGATCGATTGTCCAAGTGCATATGAGCGAACAACTGCACGGGATTCAGGGTGAACGGCTCTGGACACAAGTATTTTTTTGCGACGGGTATGGCCCGCTGCAAGCATACCAGCTTCAGCCAGGGCAGTCCCGCCGTCATACATGGACGAGTTGGCGAGATCCATGCCTGTCAATTCGCTTATCATCGTCTGGAATTCAAAGATCGCCTGCAATTCGCCTTGTGAAATTTCCGGCTGATACGGCGTATAAGCTGTGTAGAATTCAGAGCGTGAAATCACGTGATCGACGATGATCGGTTTGTAATGATCATAAACACCCGCTCCAAGGAATGAAGCATATGTGCTGGAATCAGCATTTTTTGCTGCCAGCTGTGACAATTCCTTTGTCAGTGAGCTTTCTGATTTTGCAGGTTTGATCTTATATTCACCTTTAAAACGGACTTTCTCCGGAATATCGGCAAATAGTTCATCGATCGACTCGATGCCGATCGTATCAAGCATTGCTTTTTCATCCTGCGGCGTCATTGGTAAATAGCGATGTTTCATGGATTGCTGTCCCCTTTTCAAACAAATTTAGTTGCTGCGTTTATAGAATGGCGTTTCAACCGATTCGGCTTTCAGGCGTTTGTTGCGGATTTCAACTTCGAACTCTTTTCCGGTTTCGGCAAATTCAGCCTCGATCAGCGCAAGTCCGATGTTTTTCTTTAAAGTGGGAGATTGGGTTCCTGTTGTGATTTCCCCAATCTTCCGGTCATTCACATAAACCGGGTAGCCAGTACGCGGAATGCCTTTATCGATCATTTCAATACCGATCAATTTGCGCGGAACCCCATTTTCTTTTTGAGCGGCAAGTGCGTCTTTGCCGATAAACCCATCTTTTTGCAGCTTAACGACAAATCCGATACCAGCTTCAAGCGGCGAAATGTCTTTTGACAATTCCTGCCCGTATAATGCCAGGCACGCTTCGAACCGAAGGGTATCGCGGGCACCAAGGCCGACCGGCAATAGCCCGTCCGCCTCACCTTCTTTCAGAATTTCCTCCCATAACGCTATGGCAGCTTCTGGAGAAGCATAAATTTCAAATCCATTTTCCCCTGTGTAACCTGTACGTGAAATAAGCGCCGTATGGCCGCTGATTCGCACATCCTGCTGGAAGCGGAAAGGCTTGATATCCGACAGAGGCGCATCTGTCATGCGCTGAAGAATCGTTTCAGCAAGCGGTCCCTGCAAGGCAAGCAATGCATATTGGTCTGAAACGTTTTCCAATGTGATTCCTTCAATGGATTGCTTTTGCATCCACTCGAAATCCTTTTCGATATTCGATGCGTTCACGACCAGCATATAGTGGTTTTCATCGAAACGGTAAGTGAGCAGATCATCGATCGTTCCGCCGTCGGGATAACACATTGCAGTATATTGCGCTTGCCCGTCCTTAATCTTGGAAATGTCATTGGTTAAAAGGTTTTGCAGAAATTCCAGGCTATTAGGGCCTGACACCAGGATTTCCCCCATATGCGAAACGTCGAAGAGCCCCGCTTTCGTTCTGACTGCTTCGTGCTCACCTTTGATGCCTGAAAATTGCACAGGCAATTCCCAGCCTCCAAAATCAATTGTTTTCCCGCCGTATTGTGCATACGAATCAAATAATGGCGTGCGTTTCAATTCTCCCATTCAAATTCCTCCTCTTGATAACAGAATCCATAAAAAAAGACAGAGATTCCCCTGTGAAGGGAAATCTCTGTCCTGGAACCTGAAAGTTTACCGTGGTGCTTTAACGGCTTTCCTCTTTGGTAGCTGCTGAGCAACATTCTCCAGAGATGCGTCCGGCACGAGTCTTTTTGCCTGAGAGATTCACGGCTGCTGCCATTTGCTCCTTCGGCGACGCTTTCGCGTGCTCTCCCCGTGCTTTCATCCGCCCAAATCGAAATGATTGGTCCATAGCGTTATACAGAACGTATAACTTCGTCTATATCCTAACATTGATAGGGGGTAAGCGCAATCTTTTTTAAGTCGAACACCAAAAGACGAACGCTATATAATAATTTTATATTTTCATTCGCCTTTTAGGCGGTTCACTTGAAAGGCGGCATATTGCGTGATCTGGCGCAGCGTCCGGAATTCTGTCCGGATAGTGATATGCGCCGCCGCTTTATAGAGAGGATAGCGGGCTTTATACATCGCTTCGATCTGTTCCCTAGTCGATTTCACCACAATCGGCCGTTTGGTGTCTTTATGGATCCGTCTCCAAATCTCTCGGAAAGGAGCATCCAGGAAAAGAACAAGCCCAGTCTGGCGCATGATTTTCCTGTTTTCTTCACGGATCGATACCCCTCCGCCTGTAGAAATGATGCAGTCCTCATGTTTCAGGTCCTTCAAGAATTGCGTTTCCAGATTCCTGAAATGCGCTTCTCCGAAAGTTTCGAAAATTTCCGTGATGGCCATGCCATTTTGTCTCACGATTTCCTTGTCCATATCATAATAAGGCATTTTCAGTAAAAAACTGAGTCGCCTCCCCACTGCGCTTTTGCCGCATCCCATAAACCCTACTAAATAAATTCTCTTCATCCAACCACCCGATACTACCCTTTTTCACTCAGGTATTTTATTTTTCCCAATTTCCGCTAGTAGTTGTATAGTAGCATGCCGGTGCACTTTTTCCAATGCATCGTATGTTTTATAATGCTGACCGTACAAAACACCGGTATGGGACATGATGATCAAAGCTGAGAGAAAAAAGACCAAGGTGACCGGATAGGCGGCAGCTTTTTCCGATTTAAGGACCCGTAATGGCATATTCAGACCTCTCTTCAGTGCCATTTTTCAATTGTGCGGTAACTTTCAAAATCTGGCCTTCGATCCGGAAAGTGCAAGTCAAAATATCTGTCAGCATGATTTCGTGGCCTTTATCAAACCTCTGCTTCCGGATGACGGTGCCGAAATGCTCGATATCATAAACGCTGATGCCTTGTTTCACCCGAACGCCACTGCCTTCGTTGATCAATCCGATGGAATCGACAGCTGTCAGGTATGTTTGAAGATCTGCTGTAAATAAACGCCATTCCAATCTGCCGGCATGGAGATCTTCCATATAATCGGCTGTTTGCAGATAAAACAATACGATGAGCGGCATGATGGCTGCCACCAGGATCAGATCAATCAGCGCATTGTAATAGATATACCCTTTGCCATCCAGAAAGGCAGCCGAACTTTTATTCAGCCTTCGCATAACGTCACCGGATTTCCTCTATGATCGGTGTACATGACGCATAGGCTGCCGCCATACTCCCAGATGAACTCAACGCTGTTCACCGTCCGCTTGCCGGATGCCGCGCCCGAGGCTTTTACCGTCTTCGCCGCTTCATGCATCGTTTCATATGCGGTCAGTCTCAGCTGCTTATCATCCAGCGACCCTTGCATCTTTTGCATGACCGGCACCAAGGTGCCGAACAGCATCGTGATAAGGAGGAGACTCAGCATCGTTTCTGCCCAAGACAGGCCATTTTCATTCAGAAAAAACCACCCTCCCTTTTCCAAGATGGACGACAATCGTTTTTAGCCCGGTGCTCGTTTCAAACTGGATTGTTCCCGAAGCAAGAACGGAACCGCTTGTCCCGTAGCTGATCATTCCTAAGTTGCTATTTTTGATAGCCACTGTTTTTGGCGTCTGACGGTATATCAGCGGATTTATCAGGCCCTCCCCAACTTCATATCTGCTGGGGTTCGTTCTGAAGAAAACTGAAACTGTGTTTTTAGATCCATAAGCAAGACTTTGTGCGAAATAGATATCATTGCGCAGGAGTTCAAAAAACCGCTTTTCCTCTTTTTCCACAGTAATCGCATTATAGGCGGGCAAAGCGAACACCAGCCCCGTCATGAGCAGCGCAAGTACGATGACGACTTCAAGCAGCGTAAACCCTTTATTCATCAGGCCGGTCTGGACGACACGACGCCTTCCGGTGAAATTTCAATCAAGTCGCCGTTCGGACAAGTTTGATTGTCGGCTTTCAGGTAATCTTCGGACACCAATTGCGCTAAGGTCGGGACGCTCCGTTCATCCATCCGGTACGATTCTACCTGCCCTTGGACCATCTGCACAAATGCTGTACAGCCTTTTTCATCTACCGCCGTCGTCTGCTTGGAGACGTTCGGGATTGCGATTGCAATCAATACCGTAATTATCAGCATGACGATCAGCATTTCAATTAATGTGAAACCTTTTTGATTTTTCAGTTTTTTCATTCCGGATTCCTCCTTATATTGTGTGGACCAGATTATACATGGGAAGCAATATAGCCAGATATGCAGCCACTATGCAAGCGGCAATGATGATAAAGAATGTCGGCTGGATGATTTTCAGCCATCTTTGTGTCTGTTGTTCAATCGCTTCCATCTGCACTTCGCTGTACAGGATCAATTCCTTGCCGAGAAAACCGGTAAGTTCCCCGTGCTGCAGAAATGCCGGCATATCATTGGATAAGGTGCCGAGCCGCTCAACAGCGACAGACAGCGGCTGCCCGGTAACGACTTCTGATCGGATGGCTTCTGCAATAAAGCGGATGACACCGTGATGATTCTGCTCAGACAACACATGCAGCGACTCCTGCAGGGAGATTCCGCTGTGGAGCAATGTGCCGAGCTCCCGGGATAGGAGATGGGACCAGTACAGCCGGATATAGTTTTTTATAACCGGAATCCGGAGCAGCCAATTGATCTGCACCTGGATCCGCTGCATCTTCAATATTCTCCAAAATATAAAAGAGCCCGTAACAAACACGGCCATCGAAAAGATGAAATAATCCGGCATCTTCAATAGGTATGCCGGCATCCCTCCGCTCTCATCCCCCGATTGCAGGGATGTCATCAGTTCCGTCAGATTCGGGATATAATTCATCCTGAAAAAAAGAAAGAGCAAAGAAGTGAAGCCCAGCAGAGAGACGGGATAGATCAGGATATTCTTCAGTTTTGTCTGGACTTCCTCAGTCCGCCCATAATTCTTCGCTATGCTTTGGAGTGATTCCGATAAACGGCCATGATGTTCAGCAATTTCGACAGGAAACAGCACACCGTCCTTGAAGCCGAGAAATTTCAATAATTCAGCTGAGTTTCCTCCACTTTTCAGTATCGAAGTCAAGCCGGCGTCGGCTGCCTCGAGGTTCTTCGAATGGATGGGCAGCAATAAAACGAGCGCAGTGGGCAACAGATAGCCTTCCGTCAAGAGAACCGCCAGCCGTTCCAAAAAGCGGCTGCGGTCACGCAGATGGATCTTCGGCGGCTTCTTTTTGCTGGGCAAAAGCACCGATCGTCACCCCTTCCCGAATCTGCCCTCTGAACGACAAGCGTTCCGGAAGGCTGTAAGCCATATTATCTTTTGCCGCTGAAATGGCATCCTCTAAACGGCTGCCGTGCAAGATTTCATAGAGGGCGCGGTAGCTCGGCATTTCATCGCCCAATTCCGCATATACCGGTAAGATGCGCTGAGCGGATACAGCGACCAGTGTTTGCGACATATCTTCATAGGAGATGCCCAAATCCTTCAACCGGTGCAGACAGCCTACAGAATGCCTGGCATGGATCGTTGAAAAGACCAGATGTCCGGTCAGAGCTGCCCTGACCGCAATGTGGGCAGTTTCGGCATCCCTGATTTCACCGATCATGATGATATCCGGATCATGCCGCAAGATCGCTTTCAATCCGGCAGCGTAATCCAGTCCCGCTTTTTCATTGACCTGGATCTGCAGGATTGCCTGATTTTTCCGTTCGACCGGATCTTCCAGTGTAATGATATTGCGGTTTAATTTATCCGAACAATGTTTAAGCAACGAATACAAAGTGGTCGATTTGCCGCAGCCGGTCGGGCCGGTCAGAAGAATGAGCCCTTGTCCTGCCTCAGAAATTTTTTCAAGCAGACTCGCAGAATCCCGGAATGCCGCAAGTTCCCGGATCGGTTTGGCCGCTTCATCCGGCATGATGCGGATGACGATGCTTTCTTTCGTCAAAACAGACGGAAGTGTAGAAATGCGAAAATAAAAGGATTTGTTTTTGATGGGAAGATGGAAGGAACCGGTTTGGGGTTTTCTTTTTTCACTCATGTCCAGCAGGGAAAGATATTTGAAGTAGGCGATCATCCGATCACCCAAATCAAAGGGGAGTTGTGTCACTTGTTTCAACCCCTCAAAAGAGCGGAATGAAACTTTGTAGCAAGAAGGTGCGGGTTGGATGTGAATATCAGTAGTGTTGCAATCAGCCGCTTTCTGCAGCAGATCGGCACATTTCCGTTCGATAATTTCCTGCATTGGGCCCTCCTGATTGAATTTGAACTTCGCCGCCTCGCAGTTCCCCCCTAGTATAACCATGTGTTTTTCAGAAGGAAATAGTTTCGTCCAAAATAATTATTTGCCCCCCTTCTTTCGGGGCAAAAATGATTTTTGGCCATAGGTTTCATAAAAGTATCATTGCTATTTTAGTACCCGATATTCCGCAAAACAGCTTCGCTTGCCTGGGGGCTTATGCTGAGCTAACTCGGCACTTCGCAAAAGTGGATTGCAGCACAACTCTTTTTCCTAAGCCCTCTTAACTTCCTTTCATGTCCAGAAGTGGACACTAGCGAAGGAGCGCCCTGAACTTGCTGCGCCTCCTTTGCGACGAGCAATGCGCAGGAGCAGAATCTTTGCCCTGTCCAAAACGACGTAGCGGCATATTTATCGGATTCTTTAATTCAACCCGTATAAAATATTTCTTCCTTAAAAGATAACACCGCTTTGTCACAAAGAAAATCAACTCGCGGTTTACAGGTCGGCTCCATATCCTATATAATAAAGTATGTGATTACTGTGTTCTGGCAAAGGAGGGATTACCCATGAATAACATGTTTAAATTAATGGGCTGGTGGACTGGGATTTTCGCAGTTCTGTTTTATGTAGGCGATATGGTGGAAGTTTCCTTATTGATGGTTGCCAACACCGGATTTTTTGTACTTCTAGGATTCTTAAATATTTCTGAGCGTATGTATTTGTACATCTTCGCAGCTTACTTAACTGTATTCTTCGTCGGATTCACATACTACTCAACATTCATCCACATTCCTGGTGGAGGACATTAATCAACAAATTAATTTATGAAACAGAAAAAGCGGCCAATTATGGCCGCTTTTTCATTTTGCCCAATTAACTTCCGTTACATCCTAAGAAAGGGATTTGTCTCTCTTTCTTCTTCTGGCGTCGTATCCGGTCCATGTCCCGGAAACAGGACAGTGCCACCCGGCAAAGAAAGAATCGATTGGCGGATCGACTGCAGCAGCTTTACTTCAGAGCCATCAATCAGATCAGTCCTACCGATGCTGCCGCGGAATAACGTATCGCCCACTATCGCAAAACCTTCTTCTTTGAATGAAAACGTTATACTCCCTGGTGAATGTCCCGGCGTATGAAGCAGATCCATGGTAAATGAACCGATATCCAGTTTCTTTTCATCCGTAATCAGCCGATCTGCCTCTTTAATCCGGTAGTCAGGCAAAGCCGCATATTTCCCCGAGCCATTCAGATTCGGGCGGCCGAGCCATTCCCGTTCAAGATAATGCAGATAGGCCGGTATACCGTAATCATCACGCAGGTCATCGACCGCTCCGATATGATCGAAATGAGCATGCGTAAGCAGGATTGCCAAGGGAGTGAATCCCCTCTTTTTCAAAAGTCCTTTTATTTTCGGAGCTTCTTCACCCGGATCGAATATGAGACATTCCTTGTCTGCATTTGAAACAAGATAACAATTCGTTTGAACCGGCCCAAGTTCCATTTGTTCTATTTTCAGCATTTCCTTCACCTCGCCCCAATTATAGCACGGCTGCAAGCAGTGGAATGTTCATCGGTATGACATTTTTGGCGCTCGACAAATCTTTTAAAATTCATTACAATAGTATAGGACAGATTAGTACACAACGGCACCGGCTGTTAAAGTTGAAGGGAGTGTCATAGTTATGGAATCAGGTTGGATTCTTGTAGTCATTTTTGGGCTTGTTGGTGTTTTGGCAGCAATAGGCACTGTACAGACATTCAAAAACAAAGAAGTATTAGGACTAATCTTTAATTTTGGAAGCTTGGTCATTTTCGGTGGATTTGCAATTGCAACTGCAATTACACAAGGTTTTCCAGCACCAATTTGACCGAAAAAACTGCTGCAGGATTCTGCAGCAGTTTTTTTATTTATCTGTAACCTGTAGGGCAAATAAAAAACGGACCCGATTGTCAGGGTCCGTTTTTTGTTATTCAGTTTCTTTACTCGCATCTCCTGCGTCATCCGTCAGAAGCTTGCCAGTTTCTTCATCATAGAATCTGAGCAGATCGCCGTTGATGATGGTTTCAGAATAATTCAGCTGCTGCAGAGCCCGGTCAATGTATGGTTCACATACCGCCGGGTCAAGAGCTTCTTCGCCGGTCTCGATGTCATAGCAGACGCCGCCTGCATAGACATGATCCCCAGTGATGAAACGTCCGTCCCGGAAAATGGTGAATTCTTCATGTTCTTCAGAGAAAAGATCGCTGCCGAACTGGATATCGCCTTGTGATTCCACTCCCAGCAGGTTCATGATCGTCGGACGCATGTCAATCTGACCGCCGATTTTCTCATTTACATGGCCTTCGCCAGATCCCGGAATGTGTACAAAGAAAGGTACTTTCTGCAATTGGGCAGTTTCGAAAGGTGTAATTTCCTTGCCAAGATATTGCGCCATCGCTGTATTATGGTTTTCTGAAATCCCATAATGGTCACCGTACATGACGATGATCGAGTTTTCATACAAACCTTTTTCTTTCAGTTCATCAAACAATACTTTCACCGATTCGTCGAGATATCTCGCCGTCTGGAAATAGCGGTTCAATGTGCCGGAATTGGAATCGAATTCGGGAATGTATTTATCCTCTTCATCCAGATAGAACGGGTGATGGTTCGTCAATGTCAGCAACCGGCTGTAGAAAGGCTGTTCCATTTCTGTCATATGTTCAACAGACTGCTCCATGAACGGAATGTCTTTCATCCCCCAGTTCACTGCATCGCCTTCTTCTACCACAAAGCTGTCAACATCATAGAATTCATCGATTTCCAGGGCCTGATACATGATATCGCGGTTCCAGAAACTCTTCGTATTGGCATGCTGTACATTGGTGAAATATCCTGCATCCCCTAATTTTTCAGCCATCGAGTTGTATGTGTTCCCGCTGTGCGTAAAGAATACCGCACTGCCGCCACGCGGATAAAGTGAGTTTTCCAGAATGAATTCTGAATCCGACGTTTTCCCGAGTCCTGTCTGGTGATAGAAATTCGGGAAATAAACCGTGTCTTCATCCTGTGTCAATTCGTTCAGGAATGGAGTGACCGTCTCGCCGTTCATTTCATTGTTCAATACGAATGTCTGAAGCGATTCGAGCGTCACCACGATTAAGTTGCGGTCTTTTGCAATGCCGTACATCTCTTCAGAAGGTTCCGCCTGACTCGAGCTGACGAAATTCGTCACTTCAACCAACTCGGAGCCGTTTGCAAGTGCACGCTGTGCCTGTGATTTCGACTGGATGTAGACATCATACAGATGGTAGTTATACATCCCGATGTTTTTCACCAGCATTTCACGGTCGAAACTGCGTGTCAAAAGCTGCGGACGTTCCGCTTCAGCAAGTCCCAGGTTAAAGAACATGAGAGCAGCTGCAAGGATATAATAGGCTTTTCTTTGGACAGAACTTGCTTTTTCCGTCGTTTTCACTGCCGGCAAGAATTTGATTGCGAGCAGGACGATCAGGAAATCCGAGAAATAAAAGATATCTGTCCAGAAGATGCTTGCTGCTGCACTGGATTTCAGGTCGCCGAAGTTCTGTGTCTGGAACAATAATGGCAACGTGATGAAGTCACTGAAGAAACGGTAAAATGCGACATTGGCATATAAGACGATGGATGTTAACAGCGTAACGGTCAGCAGATACCGGTTCTTCGCCTTCTCGGTCTTAAAGAATAATGCTATACCGTATAGAAACAGCAGCATACTCAGTGGATTGATAAATAAGATAAACTCTTGCAATGCATTGTCAATGGTTATTGAAAATGCTGTTTTATAGACAATATAGGTTTTTAACCAGGTTACGACTATAGCAATTGCAAGAATCGAATGTTTAGGCCATTCTTTTTTCAACATCCTGCACATCCTCCTCTTGATGCATTTTTCATAGGGATCATTTCCATTCTTTAATCGGATAATTTACAGTATCTTCACGTTTTTTTACATACGTAACATAATACCTTTACCCTCTTAATAAACGTATTAAACGCCAAAAAGTTTCATTTAATGATGGATTCCCTTCAATTCTTTTTTTGTTGGCTGCGAAGGATCACCAAAGCAGTCGAGAATTCTTTGGCTGTGATAAACTGCATGCGGTATAATTCCCGGATTTCATCTTCCATCAGCAGAAGATCCGCTTCCTTATCGGCCGTATAGATGATCGTACCGTAGCGTTTCAGCAATTGCATAACATCATAAAGGCTGTTCATGTAGTCACCTGTCCTGTATCACGGGATCCCGTTTCAGTGTAAATGAGCTGGACGGGCAGATCATGTTCTTCGACCGGCACCGCAGCCACGAGCTGCATATCAAATGCCAGAGACCTCGTCGGGCCGCTGAAGCGCGTGAGATAACGGTCATAATAGCCGCCGCCGAAACCGATGCGGTATCCGTCCGGGGAAAAGACCACCCCCGGCACAATCAGCAGGTCGATCTCCTCAGGCTCCACTTTTTCCGTCAGTTCTATTGCCGGTTCCCGGAGTTTCATATATACAGTCTCAAGCTGGCTGAAATCGGTAATGATCCTGAACGTCATTTCCCTGGTTTGCGCATTGCATCTTGGTACAGCAGTTCTTTTTCCTGCATCCCAGCAAAATTCGATCAGCTGTTTCGTGTCGACTTCAGGGAAAGCAGATATTGTCACACCGACCGTATCGGCTTTCCGGAATTCCGGATCTTCCAAAAGATGCCTGACGATTGCATCCGATTTGCGCTGATGCTCTGTCAGGTCCATCGCTTTCAATTGTTCGATCATTTCTTTTCGCTGGATCGGCTTTTCCATAAATGAATACCCCCTTAAAAGAAAAAAGCCAAAACCCTTGAGGTTTTGGCAGTCCATTGATTACTTCGTTTCACGGTGTAAAGTCATTTTTCGTTCACGTGAGCAATATTTTTTCATTTCAAGACGCTCAGGGTTGTTGCGCTTATTTTTAACAGTGCTGTAGTTACGTTCGCTACATTCTGTACAAGCTAATGTGATGTTAACACGCATCGGTTTCCCTCCTAATTCTTTCAAGGATCATTTATTAAATAAGCAAGATCTATACGACTTAATTATTATAGCATATATCTATGCATTGTCCACTGAAAATATCCAGAAAAAAATATCACCCGCAGAAATCAGCCGCCATCTTTCAGACACGGAAAAACGGCGGAATCATTTCCGCCGCTCCCTGTTATTTGTTCAGGTCATAATGTCTTCCGCGCACCAGATAGAATAATTGCTCCGCAATATTCGTTGCGTGATCGGCTGCCCGTTCCATATAGCGGCCGATGAATGCCAGTTGAGTCACCTGGCTGATCTGTGCCGGATTTTCACCCCCGGCAAGCATCAACTGGGTCAGGACTTCTCCGTAAAGGGCATCCACCTGATCGTCCAGGTCTGCAATTTCTTTGGCTTTTGCCACATCTTCCTCCACAAAAGCTTCTATCACCTTCATCAGCATTGTCGCTGCCAGGCGATGCATCTTTTCAATCTGTGCGATTACCGGAACATGTTCTTCTTTGCCGAGGCGGATGGTATCTTTTGCGATATTGACGGCATAGTCACCGACCCGTTCCATATCCGTCGCAACTTTGATCATGACGATGAGCCTTCTTAAATCCGTCGCGACCGGCGACTGCTTCGCTATCAGCAGGATGACGCGGTCATTGAGTTCTTCTTCCAGCCGGTTGATATGGATATCATCCTCGATGACTTGGAGTGCCGCATCCACATCGTGGTTAAGAAGTGCATCTATTGATTTTCCAAGAGCTTTAACCGCCATAGTACTCAGCTGGATAAGCTGGTCCTGGGTGGAATGTAATTCCGTATCGAATTTTTCACGTACTGACACTTTAAAACGCCCCTTTTCTTAGCCGAACCTGCCGGAGATATAATCTTCAGTGCGTTTGTCTGAAGGATTCGAGAAAATTGTATCGGTTGTATCATATTCCACGACTTCACCGTTCAGGAAGAATGCGGTCTTGTCTGAAATCCGCGCCGCCTGCTGCATATTATGTGTCACGATGATGATGCTGTAATCCTTTTTCAATTCCTGGACCAGTTCCTCGATTTTCAACGTCGAGATCGGATCGAGCGCTGAAGTCGGCTCATCCATCAGAATGACATCCGGTTCTATGGCAAGGGCACGGGCGATGCAGATCCGCTGTTGCTGGCCGCCAGAAATGCTGTAGGCATTCTCTGTCAGGCGATCCTTCACTTCATCCCAGATCGCTGCACCGCGCAAACTTTTTTCCACGATTTCATCGAGGATTTTTTTGTTTTTGATCCCGTGGATACGGGGACCATAGGCGACATTATCATAAATGGATTTTGGAAACGGGTTCGGTTTCTGGAATACCATGCCCACTCGTGTGCGCAGTTCTTCGACGCCGTATGATTTATCAAAGATATTTCTCCCGCGGTAAAGGATTTCCCCCGAAGTTTTGACTGACGGCACGAGTTCGACCATCCGGTTCAAGGTTTTGATATATGTCGATTTTCCGCATCCGGATGGTCCGATGATTGCAGTGACTTCGTTTTCCTTAATATCCAAATCTATATTTTTCAATGCGTGATTGGCGCCGTACCAAAGATTCAGCTGATTCGTCTTATAAACGGAATTGCTGCTGACGATATCCTGTTCGATCACGGCATCTGTTGCTATTGCGGTACTGTTCATTGTCATTATAGAAACCCCTCTCAACTCATATGCATTAATAGCGCTTATTGAATTTGTTGCGGATGATGACGGCAATCGAGTTCATAAAGAGCAGAAACGCCATCAAAACGATGATCCCTGCAGCTGCGACGACCTGGAATTCCTGCTGCGGACGGCTAGACCAGTCGTAGATCTGCATCGGCAGCGCTGTGAAAGTATCCATGACACCGGATGGTAAAAACTGAATAATGACCGGTATGCCGACGACGATCAGTGGAGCTGTTTCTCCTATCGCTCGTGACAGGGCCAGGATACTTCCTGTTAAGATCCCTGGAATTGCTGCAGGCAGGATAATTTTGACGATAGTCTGCCATTTGGTGGCACCCATGCCAAGCGATGCATCACGGAGTTCACCGGGCACCGACCGGATCGCTTCCTGTGACGCAACAATAATGACCGGCAGAATCAGAAGGCTCATTGTAAAACCGGCTGCCAGCACACTTGTGCCGAGTGCCAGTGCCCGGACAAATATCGTCAATCCGAGGAGACCGAAAACGACGGAAGGCACGCCAGCCAGATTGGAGATATTGACGCGGATAAAATCAGTGACCCGGTTCCTTTTGGCATACTCTTCCAGATAAATTGCCGAACCTACACCGAGAATCAATGCTGTCGGCGCCACGACCGCCATCAGCCAAAGTGATCCGACAAGTGCCGCTTTGATCCCCGCCTGTTCCGGAAAACGGGAGGCGAAATTAGTCAGGAAATCAAGCGACAGGTGACCCGCTCCCTGCGTAATGATCCGGTACAACAGGATAACCAGCGCCAGCAGCGCCAGCAATGTAGCAAGCATGAATATCCCTTTGAATATGGAATTGATGATTTTTCGACCGTTCATTCTTTTGACAACCTGTTGCTGTTCGATGTATCTCATATCAATACTCCTCCCTGAAACGTTTGGAAACATAACCGGCGAGAAGGTTCATTGCCATCGTAAAGAGGAATAAGGTGAATCCGACCGCATAAATCGAATAATAGATCGTAGTCCCGTAACCGGCGTCCCCTTTAGAAACCTGCACGATATACGCAGTCATCGTCTGGATAGACCCCGCAAAATCGCCGTCGAACCTCGGTGTCGAACCGCCCGCCATCGATACGATCATCGTTTCCCCGATTGCACGGGATACGGCGAGTACCACTGACGCCACAATACCGGACATCGCAGCTGGCACAGTGATTTTCCAGGCAACTTCGAATTTGGTCGATCCCATTGCCAAAGCGCCTTCCCTGATCTGTTTCGGAACCGAGGACATTGCATCTTCCGACAGGGAAGCAATCATCGGAATGATCATGATCCCGACCACAATGCCGGGAGAAATCGCGTTGAAGATTTTGATATCCGGGAAGAAGGACTGAAGAACAGGTGTGACAAACGTCAAGGCGAAAAATCCGTAGACGATTGTCGGGATGCCTGCCAGCACTTCAAGAACCGGCTTGACGACGCGGCGCACCGATTCGCTGGCATACTCGCTCAGGTAAATGGCAGCGGAAATGCCGATTGGCACCGCCACAACAATTGCAATCGCAGTCACTTTCAGTGTTCCGAGGATCAACGGCCAGATGCCGAACTGGGCATCCTTATTCGAGAACGGCAGCCACGTCGTGCCGAACAGGAACTCTGAAATAGAAACCCGGGTGAAGAAGGTCACCGTTTCGAAAATCAGAGTCAGGACAATCCCGATCGTCGTCAGAACTGATACTGATGCAATCAGGAATAGGATGACCGGTATGATTTTTTCAAGAACTTGTTTATTTTTCTTGCCTTTCGACTGCGCGATCATTTCTTGCACAGATTGACGCATAATGAGAATCCCCTTTCAACTTAAGAAAAACGAAGCGTAAAGCGCTGCAATGCAGCCATCTTATCGAAACTTTTACGAAACCCTGAAAAAGCAGGCATTAACTGCCCGCTCAGTCCAGGTGATTGGAGACATCCATCATCTTAAAGCTTCGAGCTTTTCAAGGCCTTCATCGTATTGCTCCTGAGGCAATGCAACATATCCGACCGCATCAGCCATCGCTCCGGCATTGTTCAATGTGTACTTCATGAAATCATAGACCGCATCGTCTTCAGCAACTGCCGTATTGCTCACGTAGGTGAAGAGCGGACGGGACAGCGGCTCATAGTCGCCGGATTCGATCGTTTCTGCGTTCGGCTCAACTCCGCCGATGGAAACTGCTTTTAGTGTATCCTGGTTTGCTACAAAGTATGCATATCCGAAGAATCCGATTGCGTTCTTATCTGCCTGGATCCCTTGGACTAGGATGTTGTCATCTTCAGACAGCGTAGCCGAACTTACCAGATCTTCATCTTCCAGAATCACTTCATTGAAGTAATCATAAGTTCCTGAATCCGTCCCCGGTGCATAGAAAACAACTTCTTCTTCCGGCCAGTCAGGATTGATGTCAGACCACATTTTCGTTGAACCGTCTTCCACCCAAAGTTTTTTCAGGTCTTCTACCGTCAAATCTTCAACCCAGTCATTTTCCTGGCTGACAACGACCGTCAAACCGTCGTATGCCAAAAGCAATTCTGTATATTCGATGCCTGCTTCTTCAAGGCTTGCAATTTCTTCGTCTTTGATCGGTCTTGAAGCGTTCGAGAAATCCGTTTCACCTTGCATAAACTTTTCAAATCCTCCGCCTGTACCGGAAACTCCAACCTGTACGCGGACATCCGGCTGAGCACCGGCGTACTCTTCAACGACGCCTTCCAAAATCGGTGCAACTGTCGATGAGCCGTCACCAGAAACCGAACCTTCCACGGCTTCATCGGATGATCCTGATTGGGATGCCGTCCCTGTCTCGCTCTCTTCAACTTCAGATCCTGATTCTGCGTTTCCTGTTTCTTCTGAATCATTTCCGCAGGCACCAAGTATCAATGCAGAACCTAAAATCGTTGAAGCCATTTTGAATTTCCAGTTTTTCATCTGTTACGCCCCCAAATAGTTTGTTTTGTTTACAGTCTTAACTATAAAGATGGATTGTTGAGGACATATAAACGCATTGTTAAGAAATTGTAAATGCGCTGCTTAATGAAAATCGTCATGGATCCAAAAGTTTCAACACAAAACCCGCCCTGCATTTTTGCAGGGCGGGTTCAGATCAATTATTGATATCGATTGTTTCTTCTTCGCCTTCTTCAATCACTTCATCCGAATAAGGCGGCTTGATGACTGAAGGAGGTTCATCCGATTTCGTTTCGCGAAGCTCAAAATATTTGTCCAGTGCCTGACGCGCAATCAGGTTGGATGTAGGCGGCACAACACCCGTATTGGTCGTGATATATGGAATCATAACCGAGAATGCGACTTCCGGATTATCATAAGGCGCAAAGCCTACATGGGTGGTTGTCAGTGAATCCTTAGTGTAGAACGGACTATCTACATTATCATAATACTCGACTTCAGCAGTTCCGGTCTTGCCGGCTGCTGTGTAATCGGTATCGTTGAAATAAGCTCTCGCCGACCCCTGGCTCCCGGTATAAACATTTCGCATCCCTCTTTTCAGATGGTCGAGTTCCGCCTGTGAGTTGCTGATTCGGTTCAGGATTTTAGGCTCCACGACTGCCTCTACAGGACCCAGGTTCTGTCCATCAGTGGATGCACCGCGAATTTCCTTCACTAAATGCGGCTGCATCCGGTAACCGCCATTTGCGATGGTCGAGATATACTGCGCCAATTGAAGCGGCGTATACGTATCAAACTGTCCGATGGCAAAGTCGAGCAGATTCCCTCCGACATTTGTAGCCCCTTTATAGCCGGTGCCTTCAAACGGAAGGTCGATGCCTGTTTTCACACCAAGACCAAACTGGGCAAATGAATTCCGCATGGTTTGGAAGCTGCTGGCAGGAATATTGATCGGTTCATCGTATTCATAAGTTTCATTTGCAATTTCCAGCGCTATTTTGAACATATAGACGTTGGATGAACGCTCGATTGCCTTCAGGTCAGTCAACGGGATCCTGTTGAAATGGGATTGGTTGAAAATCGAACGTTTTGGAGGAGTGCCCCGTATGATCAAAGGTTCATCGATCAGGGTTTGATTCATGCTGACAGCACCTTCAGAATAACCAGTCAGCAACGTGGCGCCTTTTACGGATGATCCGACTGCATAAGCTGCAGTCGCAGCTGCGTAGGATTGATCGAGCACCACCATCTGCCCATTTTCATCACGTTCGATTTTCTTGCCGATCATGGAAAGGACTTCGCCCGTGCGCGGGTCCATCATCACCAGAAAGGCATCTCTCACCAATTGTGAATTGGGTCCGGCCTTCAGTTCGCGCAGATTGGTCTCCAC
This sequence comes from Planococcus beigongshangi, assembly GCF_016820495.1. Taxonomy (GTDB): domain Bacteria; phylum Bacillota; class Bacilli; order Bacillales_A; family Planococcaceae; genus Planococcus; species Planococcus beigongshangi. The sequence continues at coordinate 290,743 of NZ_JADHDU010000002.1, forward strand.
TATATCTTCAAGCGCAGAATGCAATTCGCTGTCAATCGTAAGCATCAGGTCCTTGCCTGGCTTCCCTTCATCTGAAGGTACGGTTTCGATGACCCGGCCGCGGCCGTCAGTGATATTTTTCACAACCGACTTTTGGCCCTGGAGCACTTCTTCATACTGCTGCTCGAGGAAACTGGTCCCGACCCGGTCGTTACGCGAATAATCCCGCGCCAGGTAATATTCCAGATTATCGGAAGGGATCCCCTGTTCCGGTGTTGTCGTGCTGCCGAGAATGGTCAAGTCGCTTGTCTTAACCCGTTTCCAGTCCGTGATGGTGTTGACACCTTTCAATTTTGGATCCGTCAGCCTTTCCGATACCCTTGCAAACTCTTCAGGAGTCACATCTTCATTTTTGATGATTTGAGGCGACAGGGCATAGCCCGATGTCATTTCACGGAAAATCGCCAATGTTTCAATATCTTCGGCACTCATGCTTGCCAATTCTGCGTCCGTAATTTTTTCCCGGATCAGATTGTCTATCTTGCGCTGCTTTTCTTTTTCAGTAATATCTTCATTCTGGATGGCTCTCCGTTCTTCATCCGTCACTTTGGCAGTCGCTTCTTCCGTATTCAGCATGATATAGAAATCACGCTTATCCCGGTCAGTTACTCGCTTGTCATCCTTTTCGATCAATCTGGCAAGTTCTCTTGCCGTTTCCAGCATTTCCGTTCGCTTGGTCGTCTGCATAGCCGTGTAGGTGATGGCACTTACTGGATTGTTATCGACCAGCACACGCCCTTCCGAATCGAAAATGCGTCCGCGCGGCACACTGGTATTGACCGGCACTTCTTCCGTTCTCGCCAATATGCGGGCGTAATCTTCACCTTTAACGATTTGAAGGTAGCCCAGTCTGAGGATCAATAAAGAGAACAATAGAAAGATGGAGAAAAAAAGGACATTCATTCGAAAGACGGTATGGGATTTCAGCTTCGACTTTGCCTGGCTTACTCTCCTTTTAGTGGGTTGAGTCATTTATCTACGGTCTCCTTCCGGTTAAATATCCAAAAGTCAGTATATCATCGAACAGCAAAAAACACACACTTTTTCAGACGAAAAAGTGTGTGTCAGGTTGCATATGAATTAGATTATTTAGCTGCTTCGTAACGTTTCGATACTTCATCCCAGTTTACAACATTCCAGAATGCTGCCAGGTAATCCGGGCGTTTGTTCTGGTATTTCAAGTAGTAGGCATGCTCCCAGACGTCAACTCCAAGAATCGGCGTTTTGCCGTCCATCAATGGAGAATCCTGGTTTGCAGTGGAAGTGACTTCCAATTCGCCGTTTGAAACAGCAAGCCAAGCCCAGCCAGAACCGAAGCGAGTTTTACCAGCGTTTTCAAATTGCGTTTTGAATTCGTCGAAGCTGCCGAATTTGCTGTCGATCGCTTCAGCAAGAGCACCCGATGGAGCTCCTGTGCCATTTGGCGTCAATAATTGCCAGAACAGTAAGTGGTTAGCGTGTCCGCCACCATTGTTGCGAACTGCTGTACGGATATCTTCAGGAACTGCGTTCAAATCGGAAATTAATTCTTCTACAGATTTTGAAGCTAGATCCGCATGGCCTTCCAAGGCTGCGTTAACATTCGTAATGTACGTATTATGGTGTTTCGTGTGGTGGATATTCATCGTTTCTTTGTCGATGTGTGGTTCAAGTGCGTCATACGCGTAAGGTAGTTCCGGTAATTCATAAGCCATGATTAAATTCCTCCTTGAGTCTATTGTTCTACTTTCCTAGCGTAACAAAGAATCCGGATTGATACAATTAAAATGCACGATCATGCATTTTAATCAGACCTTTGACCGAGTCAGACGACAATGAAGAACAGGATGACCATCACCAGTTGGATGATCCCTTTAGTGAAGACCGATGTGATGAATCCGACTACCGATCCGATTCCGGAATTGAAGGCCTGCTTGAACTTCGAACGGTTGAAGATCAGTTCCGCACCGATTGCCCCGATAAATGGTCCAATGATGATCCCGATGATCGGCAGTACGAACGGCCCGATGATGAGGCCGGCCATGCTGCCCCAGAATCCGGCACGAGAACCGCCGAAACGTTTCACGGTATAGGCATTGGATAATGCGTCTGCGCTGAACAGCAGACCGACGAACAGGACCTGGATCAGCCAGAACCACCATGGCAGATCAGCGAAACTGAAGAACAGGCCATACATGACAAATCCGCCGAAGATAAACAGGACTGCCGGAATGATCGGATATACAAGGCCGATAAAACCGATCACAAAACATAAAAGAACGACAATCCAGCCAATCACTTCAATTGCTTCCATATAGTTGCCCCCTCTAATTTCAATGCACAATCACCCGTTAAAGACATAAAAGATCGAATTGGCATTACGTACAGCTAACAAGCCGATAATTTTCCTGCCATAAAAAAGCTCCCTTTCATCGTGCCCTACATTTTTTAAAATGTAAAGAAAGATGAAAGGGAGAAAGTCGATTTTGAAAATTTTTAAGTTCTGTTGCCCAGGATCGCTTCTGCAATATTCACTGCGTGGTCGCCTATGCGTTCAAGGTTGCTGACGATATCGACGAACACGATGCCGGCCTGTGCAGAACATCTTCCTTCGTTCACACGCAAAATGTGCTTCTTACGGAATTTACGTTCCATCTTATCGATGAGATCTTCCTGCTCCGCAACTTCGCGCGCAAGTTCATGATCAGAAGTGTCAAGGGAAACAAGTGCTTTTTGAACTGTTGCAATCGTCAACGTGAACATTTCTGTCAGGTCTTCCATAGCGTCTTCAGTCAAGTTGACTTTATGGTTTTCCTGATAATCGATCAGTTCCAGTACGTTTTCGAAATGATCCCCGATCCGCTCGATATCACGGACAGTTTCCATCAAGACGGTATGACGTTCTGAATCTGCAGACGAAATCGATTCTGCAGATATCAAAATGAGGTAATCCGTAATTTTCCCGTCAAGATTGTTAATTGCATCTTCCAGCTGGTAAGCTGTTTCTGCATTTTTCTTACTTTTCGTTTTAAGGTAGGCATAAGTTTCTTCCAGCCCCTGCACTGCATAATTACCCATGCGGAGAATTTCCTCTTTCGCCTGGCCGAGTGCAATGGATGGTGACTGTTCGATGAAATGAATATCAAGGTGTTTCGGTTTAAATTCGATCGTCACTTCTTCACCCGGTATCATCTTCGTCACAAGGTATGCCCATAAACCGATGAGCGGGAATTGAATGATCGTATTCGCTACGTTGAATGAACCGTGTGCAAATGCGATTTCCATTTTCGGATCAAGGCCCAACGTTGCTGCCAGCCAAGCGACATAAGCTGTAAAAGGATTGAGTAAAATAAGGAAAATGACAGAACCGATGATATTGAATAGTACATGGACGGCTGCTGCGCGGCGTGCTGCTACGGATGTACCGATTGCAGCCAATACCGCAGTAATCGTCGTACCGATGTTATCGCCGAATAATACTGGCAAGGAGGCTCTTAGATCAACTAGACCTTCTGCATACAAGCCTTGCAGAATTGCGATGGTACCACTGGAGCTCTGGACGATCAGCGTAAAGATTGTCCCGACTGCCACCCCTAAAATCGGCATTTCGCTCAAGTTGACTGTCATATCGATGAATGCCGGCAATTCACGCAACGGCTTCATCGCTCCGCTCATCGTTTCCATTCCGAAGAATAGTCCCCCGAAACCGAAAATGACCTGTCCGATATTCTGTACTTTATTTTTCTTGAAGAAGAAGATCAGGAAAGCACCGACTGCCATAATCGGCAAAGCGTATGCCCCTACATCTAGCCCGATGATGAAAGCAGTAACGGTCGTCCCGATGTTTGCCCCCATGATGACTCCGATTGCCTGACGCAAAGTCATGAAACCGGCACTTACCAGACCGACGACAATAACTGTCGTACCAGAACTGGACTGAATCAGGATAGTTACGACAATACCAACCAGAACCCCCATGAACGGATTGGTCGTAAAGCGGTCCAAAATATCCCGCAATTTGTCTCCCGCCGCTTTTTGCAAGGCATCTCCCATATATTTAATGGAGAAAAGGAATATACCCAGCCCACCAAAGAAGGTGAACAGTATTTCTTGCCAGTTCGTTTCCACGATTAACATTCACTCCTAGAATAGCGTATTCACACCTTGTCTATTATGAATAGTTCTACAGTCAAATGTAAATACCTTTAATAAAAATTTACATTCCCGTAACAAAGCCCGATTATTTTTGGTTTCGTCTCATGTTACGATAGAATCAATTGACGAAAGGAAGATGAAATTGAATATTTACCAGTTGCTGAAAGCCAGTATCATGGAACCTAAAAAGCAGGCAGCCGTCAGGATATTGCCGATCGGTAAAATTATGCGCTTTGTTTTCCTGTTCATCCTGCTGCTTGCCATTGTGGCTTTCATTGAATTCATCAGTGGCTTGAACACCGTTTCAGGAGAACTCGATGGCTTGCTTCTATATATAGAAGAAATCGAATGGCTGCTCTACCCACTGGCATTCCTTCTCCTGTTCGTCACCACGACGCTCTATCACTTCATCAAGATCAGTTTATTCGCATGGGTCGGGATGGCCTTCCTGAAATTGATGAAACGTCGGGGTGAATACCGGCATTTGTGGAGAACGGCAGCCCTCAGCGTCACATTTCCGACACTATTATCGTTTGCTGCAGGCTATTTCGTTGAAAATGAATGGCTCCCGATGCTTATTACACTGTCGGCATCCGCCTATCTTTATCTGGCAGTCCGATATTATCCGAAAATGCCGCCACAGCGCAAATGAGCTTCGACCGTTCTTTCTTGTATTTTACAGCCAACGACTGCTAAAATAGCAATAGGCATCCATTAGAGCCGGAGCTGGGCTGAATTTCAGCCCATTCCGGCAGAAGATAACGGGAACGGCTCATATCGCCGGAAAATCCCAAAAGGAGAGATAATTGATGAGTGAGATCATTCACCGTTCAAAAACACGCCCGATTAAGGTTGGAGACATCACAATCGGCGGCAGTAATGAATTATTTATTCAGAGTATGGCAACAACCAAAACCCATGACGTGGAAGCGACAGTAGCGGAAATACTCCGACTCGAGGAAGCAGGTTGCCAGGTTGTCCGTGTAGCATGTCCGGATGAACGCGCAGCATATTCTATCGGAGAGATAAAAAAACGCATAAATATCCCGCTTGTTGTCGATATCCATTTTGACTATAAATTGGCGCTGATCGCCATCGAGCAGGGCGCCGATAAAATCCGTATCAATCCGGGCAACATCGGACGCCGCGAAAAAGTGGAAGCTGTAGTCAATGCAGCTAAAGCGAAAGGCATTCCAATCCGTATCGGTGTTAATGCAGGTTCACTTGAACGTAAAATCCTTGAAAAATACGGCTATCCGACAGCTGACGGCATGGTCGAGAGTGCCCTTCACCACATTAAGATCCTTGAAGACCTCGATTTCCATGACATCATCGTGTCCTTGAAAGCATCGGACGTCAGCCTTGCAGTCGAAGCCTATGAAAAAGCTTCAAAAGCTTTTGATTATCCCCTTCACCTGGGTATCACTGAATCCGGCACATTATTCTCCGGAACTGTGAAATCAGCTGCCGGACTTGGCGCTTTACTTGCTAAAGGCATCGGTAATACACTCCGCGTGTCATTGAGCGCCGATCCTGTTGAAGAAGTGAAAGTGGCACGCGAAATGCTGAAAGTTTTCGGACTTTCTTCCAATGCTGCAACTTTGATCTCCTGCCCGACATGCGGCCGGATTGAAATCGACCTGATTTCAATTGCCAATGAAGTGGAAGAATATATTTCACACATCAAAGCTCCGCTGAAAGTCGCTGTACTGGGCTGTGCGGTCAACGGGCCTGGCGAAGCGCGCGAAGCGGACATCGGCATTGCCGGTGCACGCGGAGAAGGATTACTGTTCATGCATGGTAAAACTGTCCGTAAAGTTCCGGAAGAAACAATGGTTGAAGAGCTGAAAATCGAAATCGATAAACTGGCTCAGGAATATTTTGAGAAACAGGCCGCTGAGAAAGCGGAAATGGAAAAACAACAAGCCTAAGGTTGTGATGCAGTGAGATATCGTTTCGGCATTGATATAGACGGGACAGTGACTTCTCCAACGTCGCTGATCCCCCACATCAACAAACAGTTCAACAGCGAACTGACATTGGACGACATCAAGGAATATGATCTGACATCTGCCCTCCCCCATCTTGAACCCGGGGAATTCTACTCCTGGTTCAGGGAAGCGGAATCTGCAATCTATGCTTCTTCTCCCGTTTCGGAAAATGCGAAGAATATCTTGAACCAATGGAAAGAACGCTATGAATTATTCTACATTTCTGCCCGCGGCGAAAACGTTTCGGATATTACATTGGAGTGGTTCAAAAAACACGCCATCGCCTATGATCATATCGAATTGATCGGCAGCCACAATAAAATCGAAACCGCCAAAAAGCATAATGTCCACCTCTTTTTTGAAGACAAGCATGATAACGCGGTCGATATCAGTGAAGAATTGGATATTCCAGTGATTCTCTTTGATACCCCTTATAACCGCCTGCCTGTTCCAAAAAATGTGATCCGGGTATATAACTGGCTGGAAGCAGAAGAATTCGTCAGCAATGAATTTGCGCTGGAAGAACTGAAAACAAAATGAACATTAAAAAGCCGATTGCTTGCGCAATCGGCTTTTCTTTATTTACATTCCGGGCATCTGCCGTATATTTCGAATTTATGGTTATCGATTTCATAAGCTGGCAACGCAGCTCCCAGCAAATCCATCGGGCATAGCGGAACTTCCTTGATCTTCCCGCAGTCCATGCAGATGAAATGGTGGTGATGCGAATCACTTTCGCATTGCATGCGGAAATGGCGTTCACCGGAAAGCTCTGTTTCCTCCAGGATCCCTAAACTGACAAAAGTCGCCAGGTTGCGGTAGACCGTATCATAGCTCATGCTCGGATAATCTTTCTGCATGACATCCAGCAAGTCACGCGCAGTCAAATACCGCTCGTCATTTACGAATAATTCAAGAATCTGATTGCGTTTCGATGTTTCCTTAAAACCGTTATCTTTCAGAATATCCCACGCTTTTTGAAGATTCATGCGATCGCTCCTCTTTTCATGTTCACAGCTATTTTCTTATAGATCAAAACCAGCAGCAATAATCCAATCGATGTTACGACAATCGTACCTCCAGGCGCCAGGTTGAAATAGAATGCAGAAATCAGGCCGGCGATGACAGAAGCTTCCCCGAAGACGATGGACAGGATGATGGTCTGTTTAAAGCTCTTTGATACGCGCATGGCAGCGGCCACCGGGATCGTCATCAGTGAAGACACCAGAAGGATCCCGACGATGCGCATCGAACCTGCAATGACCAGGGCCGTCACGATCATGAACATAAAATGCACCCATTTTGCGGGCAGTCCTGAAGCTTTTGCGTATTCATCGTCAAATGACAGGACGAACAGCTCTTTGAAAAAGACGATGATAAATCCTAGTACGACCAGGGCGATTGCTGAAACGATCAGGAAATCTTCCCTGCTGACTGCCGATACCGAACCGAACAGATAACCGAAAAGATCATTCGAGAATCCTTGTGCGAGTGAAATGAAGATCGCCCCGAATCCGATTCCTGCCGACAGGATGATCGGGATGGCCAACTCTTCATAATGCTTATACAGGCTGCGCAGCCGTTCAATCAGCACGGAGCCGCCGACAGATGCGGCAATCCCTAGAAACAACGGATTGAGGGCAGCAAATGCAGCAACGCTCTGACTCAGATAAAGGCTGCCGGCAATCCCGGCAAGCGTCACATGGCTCAGCGCATCTGCGATCAGCGAGAGCCGCCGCACCACAATGAAAACGCCGAGCAAAGGTGCAATGACACCAATGATCAATCCTGCGCCGAATGCGTTCTGTAAAAATTCATAAGTTAAAATGGCTTCTATCATGGTCAATGTGCGCCTCCTGCATGATGGATTTTGCGGACAGAATGGCCATACCATGACGCACGTTCTTCATCGCTCAAAGTTTGGAACTGTTCCTTGAAACCGTGGAAATGAATGGTCTGGTTCAGACAGGCCACATGTGATATCCGGTCTGTTACCGTATCTACATCATGCGTGACCATAACGAGAGTGATGTCCTGTTTACTGTTCAGCGCCGCAAGCATGTCATAAAATGCCTGAACGTTTTGGTGATCGATCCCTACCGTAGGTTCATCAAGAATCAGCATTTTCGGCTTTGACACAAGCGCTCTGGCAATGAAAACGCGCTGTTGCTGGCCGCCGGATAATTCACTGATGCTCCTTTTCAGGAAATTTTCCATGCCGACCGCTGTCAAAGCTTCCAGCACACATTCATCTTTATTTTTCGGCATCCGCCGGAACAAACCCGCTTTTTTCGCCAGTCCCCCTGCCACCACTTCTTCGACAGTCGCCGGAAATCCGGAATTGAAAGAATTTGATTTTTGGGATACATACCCGATCCATTCGCGGTTCTTGAAGTTCTTCGAATCCACTCCGAACAATTTGATCGACCCTTTTGTCGGTTTGATCAAGCCCAGCATAATTTTGAGCAATGTCGATTTGCCGGAGCCGTTCGGGCCTAAAATAGCCAAAAAATCCCCTTTTTGCACCTTCATCGAAATATTGTCGAGTGCCTTCGTTTCTTCATAGTCAAAACTGATGTCTTTGATTTCTATCAATGGCGCATCCATATTGCCGCCTCTTTTCTAATTAATAATGATTACGATTTACATTTTAAAAGTATAGGACAGTTTGCCTGCCTTGTAAACCTTTAGAACTCAAAAAGAAAACTCCTCTATTAAAGTGAAGTTTTCACAGTCTGTCGAGAAACATCATCTGCTTCCATCATTTCGCTGCATACGGACGCGTTCCGCAGGGAGCTGCCAGAGCCTCCTCGATAGCTCACGCTATCTGCGGGGTCTCAGGACTCGCTCTGTTTCCTGCAGGAAAGACATTGGCCGAAGCGGACGAGGACAAGTCTTTGCGACGAAGCAGCGAAGCGATTCAGGAGCACATCTCTGTCCTTCGCCGCATGCTGCTACATTTTATAACTTTAGAAATACGTGAATATTTTTCTCAATAAACCAATATATCTAACCTATCTCTTTTATAGAAAGCGATTCTAAGATATGGAGCAAAACAGCGAAGACTCCCAAAGGAGCAGAAAGGGAGTTGGCTTTTCAACTCCCTTTCGAGCGAAGTGCTGAGATCCACTAGGGCGAAGTGCAACGAGGCCTAGTTAGCTAAGAGTTGGCCGTAGTTTGCAAGGCCAACTCTTTGCGACGAAGCTAGCGAAGCGATGCAGGAGCACGGGTTTTCGCAAGCCCCCAGGAAAGCGAAGCTGTTTTGCGGAATATCGGTTTTCATATCTTCTTTCTCAACAATTTGAAAAACCCCTCTATTAAAGAGGAGCTTTCATTTCTTCTATTACGCCGGGTGTAAAGATGCCGGCTTTGAACATTTCAATTTCAAAGGCATAAGGCGCTTTTTTATTTTTGGCATCTGCTCCGACATAAGGAGTTTCAAGGATTTTCGGTACATGCTTCAAATCGCGGTGATGGACAATGCCGTTTAACGCGTCAAAGCCGATTTCACCGAATCCGATATTTTCGTGGCGGTCTTTCGCTGCTCCGCGGACGTTTTTACTGTCATTGATATGCAGCACCTGCAGGCGGTCAATCCCGATGATGCGGTCGAATCCTTCCAGCACGCCATCAAAATCCTCTTTGATGTTATAGCCGGCGTCATGGGTGTGGCAAGTGTCGAAACACACTGACAGGCGCTCATTATTAGTGACGCCGTTGATGATGGCAGCAAGTTCATCGAAACTGCGTCCGCATTCCGTTCCTTTGCCCGCCATCGTTTCAAGGGCGATATTCACCGGATAGTCCTGGCTCAGCACTTCGTTCAGGCCTTCGATGATCTTAGCGATTCCAACATCCGCTCCAGCACCGACATGGGCACCGGGATGAAGGACGATCTGTTTCGCCCCAAGAGCCGCAGTGCGTTCGATTTCCTTTTGAAGGAATTCGACGCCAAGTGCAAAGGTTTCGGGTTTTTGGCTGTTGCCAAGATTGATGATATAAGGTGCATGAACGACGATATCCGACAGGCCGTTGGCTGCCATATGCGCAAGTCCTGCTTCGATATTCAGCTCTTCAATGGGTTTACGCCGCGTGTTCTGCGGTGCACCTGTATAAATCATGAACGTTGATGCGCCGTAGGAAGCTGCTTCTTCACTTGCTGCAAGCAGCATCTTCTTGCCGCTCATCGATACGTGAGATCCGAGTAACATAAAATATTCGACTCCTTATTTCTTGCGGTTCTTTCTGCGTTCCGCTTTTTTAATTTCATCCATTTTCCACTTCATCTTTTTCTTGTACATCGGTTTCACCGATTTCGGTTTATGGACCATCGTTTTGGCTTTCGCATCTGCTTCGTTGGTTGTGCGGACACGCGTTTTTCTGCTGTGGCGCTCTTTCAGGTCCACAAACTCACCCTTAACGATATCTTTCTGCTGGAACGGGATGCCCATTTTCTCAACGCGTACGATGGCATCGTCCTCTTCCGGTTTGAACAGGGTGATGGCAAGACCTTTCATCCCTGCGCGGGCTGTACGGCCGACACGGTGAATGAAGAATTCCAGGTCTTCCGGCAATTCATAGTTGATGACATGGCTGACACCCTGGATATCGATTCCGCGTGCGGCCAGATCAGTCGCTACGATATATTGATATTCCAGGTCACGGATCTGGCGCATCATTTTGACACGTTCACGCGGAGCAAGGTCACCGTGGACACGGCCGACTTTGATGCCTTCTTTTGCCAATTGGTCTGCCACATAATCCGCATTCGTGCGGGTATTGACGAAAATGATCGCCAGGTAAGGGTTGATGATTTCCATCACGTCTTTCAGGCGTTCCATTTTCTTCTTGCTGCGGACAGGAACCAGATAAAAGTCCAGTCCGTCTGCTGTCGGTTTCTTATCATCGATTTTAATGTGGACCGGCGATTCCATGTACTTTTTCAGGAACGGTTTCAACTTTTCTGGAATTGTCGCAGAAAAGACATACATTTCAAGGTCTTCCTGCATTTTCCCTGCAACCTGATCGATTTCTTCAATAAAGCCCATGTCGAATGCCAGATCCGCTTCATCCACAACCAGGATTTTTGCCGTGTGGACGAACAATGCACGTTCGTTCACCATATCTTTCAGGCGGCCTGGCGTGCCAATGACGATATGCGGCTGGGTTTTCAATTTATCGATGGAACGCTGCTTATCCGTTCCGCCGATAAACGATTTGACTTCGATGCCTGATCCTTCTGTAAGTTTCAGGACTTCATTGTACAGCTGTGTGCCGAGCTCACGTGTCGGAGCAGCGATCACTGCCTGCACTTCCTGGCGGCTTACGTCGATCCGTTCGACGACAGGAATGATGAAACTATGCGTTTTGCCTGTCCCTGTATGGGATTGGCCAATCGCACTGTTGCCTTTCAATATATGAGGCATGATCTGTTTTTGGATCGGAGTCGGTTCTGTAAAACCGAGTTTCTCCACTGCCTCCAATAGGAATGGTTTTAATGAATATTCGTCGAAATTTGTCATGGGATAAAATTCCCTCCTTACGCTTCGTATATTATAGCATAAACGGACACTTATACGCGATGGAACTTTTGTAAAGCGGCACCGTCTCCGTTATAATGAAAGTATTGATTGTTGAAAGGAGCTGCACCCGATGAAAGTAATGAAGATTTCTCCAAGGGGATATTGCTACGGAGTGGTGGATGCCATGGTCATTGCTAAGAACGCTGCAATGGACGATACCCTGCCCCGCCCCATCTATATATTAGGAATGATTGTACACAATAAACACGTGACGGATGCTTTTGAACAGGACGGCATCATCACACTCGACGGCAGCAACCGCCTGGAGATCCTTGAAAAAGTGGAAACAGGAACCGTCATCTTTACAGCTCACGGTGTTTCACCCCAAGTACGTGAACTGGCACGCCGCAAAGGACTGGTGTCGATCGATGCCACTTGCCCGGACGTGACAGTGACCCATGACCTGATCCGCGAAAAAACAGCGGAAGGTTTCCACATCGTTTATATCGGCAAGAGCGGACATCCGGAACCGGAAGGCGCGATCGGCGTCGCTCCTGACCTCGTCCATCTTGTTGAAAATGTGGAGGATGTGAATAAGCTGGAGCTTACAGCAGACAAAATCATCATAACGAACCAGACGACGATGAGCCAATGGGATGTCGTCGATATGATGGAACGCCTGAAAGAAAAATATCCGCATTCCGAAGTGCATAAAGAAATCTGCCTTGCGACTCAGGTAAGACAGGAAGCTGTGGCGGAACAAGCTGGTGAAGCCGACCTTCTGATCGTCATCGGCGACCCGATGAGCAATAACTCAAACCGTCTTGCCCAAGTGTCACAGGATATTGCCGGCACTCCTGCTTACCGCATCTCTGATTTATCCGAATTGAATTTGGATTGGCTGAAAGGCGTGGAAACTGTCGGCGTCACTGCCGGAGCTTCGACACCGACTCCGATTGTCAAAGAAGTGATGAACTTCCTTGATAAATTCGATCCGGAAGATCCTTCGACGCACGACTTGACCCGCTCAGTACCACTTCATAAAATTTTGCCGAAGATCAAGCATCCGAAACCTTCGGAGCGCATTGAACCTTATCCGGTAAGTGAATAATAGCGAAAAGTAACGGCGTACGACAAGACCCGACAAGCATAAGATGGTTTGGCGAAGCGGCATCATTTCAGCCGCTCAGCCAAAGTGGCTTATGACCTCGAGCGTCTTGGCCGCCGGAGTCCGGACAAAGAAAAGCGCCGATTCTGCAGTATGCAGAATCGGCGCTTTTTTATACCAGTTTAAACGGTTCCGTATCCACTTCAGATGGCAGGAATTCACATTGCCAGTCCGTATTTTTTGCCAGATGATTTGCGACGCCGCGGATCATCACTTTTTCCACATGATGGCCCGGGTCGATAAGATTCAAGCCGATTGCCTCTGCATCCTGGGCAGTATGGAAATACATATCTCCCGTTACATACACATCAGCTCCAGACCGCTTGGCCTGATGGATATATTTATTGCCGTCACCGCCAAGTACAGCCACTTTTTTCACTTTGGCATCCTCATCACCGACGATCCGTACAAACGGGACGTGTAATTTATCCTTCACCGATTCGGCAAAACTCCGCAGGCTCATCTCTTCCTCGAGTGTCCCTACGCGCCCCAGGCCCATAGGCATTTCCTTATTCTCCAACGTGAATACGTCATAGGCCACTTCCTCATAGGGATGTGCAGCAATCATCGCACGGATGACCCGGTATTTATCCCATTTTCTGACGACCACTTCAATTTTCGACTCTTCCGTCTTTTCCATTTTACCGGCTTCTCCGATATACGGATCTGCCTCAGCGGTAGGACGGAAGCGTCCAGTGCCCGATAAGGTGTAACTGCAATGCTCGTAATCGCCGATTGCGCCAGCCCCCGCTTTACCAAGCGCCTCACGCACCTGATCCTCGTGGCTTTCGGGTACAAAAACGGCGATTTTCACCAATTCTGCTTCATAGGTCTGTACGAGCACTTTCGTATTTTGAAGGCCTAAAGCCTGTGCCAGCAGATCATTGACTCCGCCTTCCGCCACATCCAGATTCGTATGGGCAGCGTACACCGCTATATCGTGTTTGATCAGTTTTTCCATCAGCCGGCCCTGCGGCAGATCGGTCTGAAGGTTTTTCATCGGACGGAAAATCGGCGGATGATGCGCAATGATCAGCTCAGCCTTTTTCGCGATCGCTTCGTCCACAACCGCCTCATTAACATCAAGCGTCACCAGAACCCGTTCAACTTTCTTATTCAGCGTTCCAACATGGAGGCCGATCGGATCGCCTTCCATGGCAAGATATTTAGGGGACCATTTTTCGAATTCCTCGATGATTTGATGGCCATTAGGAATTTTCACCGTGCAGCACCTCTTCTGTCATCCGTATTTTTTCAACAAGTTCCTGCTTTTTCTCCAGGATTTCAATGGTCTGTTCAGTCGATTCCATGGATAGCAGGATCCGTTTCCATTGTGCACTTTCCCGTTCCCACTTTTCCATAAACACAGGGGATTTTTCTTTCATCAGCCAAGGACCCATCAACAATTCCTGCTGTGAATAGGATACGGGGACACCCGGGCGTTCCAGCACAAGAATTTCATAGATTTTATCATTTTCTTTCAGGATTTCTTCTGCGGCAATTGCCCAGCCGTTTTCCAATGCCCAAAACCTGATCGCTTTTGAATGGACATTCGGCTGCAGGATCAGACGCTCGACACCCGCGAGTTTCTCTTTACCGTCCTCAAGGATCGAGGCGATCAACGGTCCGCCCATCCCGGCGATTGTGACTGTGGTGATTCCGTCCGTTTCTTCGATCGCCGCAAGCCCATTTGCCAGTCTGACTTCAATTACATCGCTCAAGCCTTCCTGACGGACTTGTTTTACTGCCGACTCATATGGCCCTTTGACCACTTCACCCGCAATCCCTTTAGTGATATGGCCATTCAATGCCAAATAACACGGCAGATATGCGTGGTCACTGCCGATATCCGCCAGAACTGCCTGTCTGGGTACATGTGAAGCGACACGTTTCAGCCTTTCTGATAATTGTTGTGCATTCATCCATTATCCTCCAATTGTAAGAAAAGCGAGAGCGCCCATTAAGCTCTGAAAGGCATAAGGCGAACCAGCGAAGTGGCGTTTTTGCCGCGCAACTGGGGTGACTTATGACCCGAAGAGCTGGGCCGCTGGAGTCTGGACAGAAATCCGCTCCTTTTACAGCTTTCTCAAACATAAATAGTGTGTACTTTCTTCATCTGACAGAAAAACCCTTAGCTCAAGAAGAACTAAGGGTTTTTTGCTATTATTCTCCGAGTGACAATACCCACTCAGCCATTGCTGGAATGTTATCAGCTTCAACCAGGCCACCTGGCATAGAACCTGCACCCTCTGCAATAATTTGTTCAATTTCTTCCTGTGACATGGCAGTTTCTACTAATGAAGGTCCGATTCCGCCTTCAAAGTTTCCACCGTGGCATGAAATACAGCTGTCCTGTGCTTTAGCTTCAGGGTCAAAAGCTCCTGCATCCGCAGATTCTTCGCCTGTGCCTTCACCAGTTGCTGCACCTTCCCCATTTTCTTCAGCTGCGTGCTCTTCAGCGATTTCCGCTTCGTTGCTGACGCCTTCCAAAGACATGAAGAAAATCAATCCGATACCGAAAGCCATGATTAAGATATAAGGTACAATTGCATTTTTTTGCATCCGTTACCCCTCCCTCTACAAGTTGTGCAAATGATAGTGTTCGTATCATTCATAATTGTACTGTATTCTGCTGCAAACTGAAAGGAATATCAGATAATTTTTGACTCTTTGTGACAAATTCGGTAATTTAACAACCGATTTGGCGGGCGATGACCATGCGCTGCACTTCGGAAGTCCCTTCTCCGATTTCAAGCAGTTTGGCATCGCGCATATAACGCTCAACTTCATACTCTTTCATATAGCCATAGCCGCCGTGGATCTGGATTGCTTCATCTGCGACTTCCATCGAAATTTCTGAAGCGTAGAGTTTCGCCATGGATGCTTCTTTTGTAAATGGTCTTCCCTGGTCTTTCAACCATGCCGCCTTATAGACCATATTCCGGGCCAATTCGATTTTCATTGCCATATCGGCCAATTTGAATTGGGTGATCTGGAACTCTGAAAGCGTTTTTCCGAATTGCTTGCGTTCTTTTGAATAGGAAAGCGCACGGTTGAATGCAGCCTGGGCAATCCCCACCGCCATTGCAGCTATCCCGATACGGCCACCGTCCAGAGTCACCAAAAATTGTTTGAAGCCTTCGCCGCGTTTGCCCAGAAGATTTTCTTTCGGCACACGGACATTTTCCAAAACGAGTTCCGTAGTATTTGAGGCATTCAAGCCCATTTTTTCATAATTATCAATGATCGTGAATCCTTCTGCATCAGTCGGAACGATGATGGCACTGATTTCCTTCTTGCCGTCGTTCATCCCTGTGATCGCTGTGATCGCCAGGTGTTTTGCATGGCTGGCATTCGTGATATAGACTTTTGATCCGTTGATGACCCAATCATCGCCGTCTTCAATTGCGCGCGTTTCAGTGCCGCCTGCGTCGGAACCGGCATTCGGTTCAGTCAGCCCGAACGCACCAAAAGATTCGCCGGTACAAATCGGAGCAAGATATTTCTCTTTCTGTTCTTCTGTACCAAATAGGTTGAGCGGAGCCCCTCCCAACGAAATATGTGCTGAATATGTGATCCCTGTCGATGCACAGGCACGGCTCAACTCTTCAGTAACAATCGCAAAGCTGGTCGTATCGGCGCCTGCACCGCCGTATTTCTCATCAAACGGCAATCCCATCATCCCCATGCCGGATAGCTGTTTGAAGATTTCTGTTGGAAATTCCTTGCTGCGGTCCCGGTCAATTGCGCCCGGTGCAACCACCTTATCTGCAAATTCCTTGATCGTCTTTTTGATCATTTGGTGTTCTTGTGTCAAATCGAAATTCATCTGTGTACATCCCCTTTTGTATGAATACGCTTACAATATTCATTATATAGTTAAAATTCAATCAAACTCAATAGATAAGGTGAAAATGATTTTTCTTCAACTGCTAAAACGTATAGATTGAATGTCAGTATTAACCTTCATGTACCGCTTGGGCGCTTTAGACCAGCTTCCCACAATAAGCCGAGAAGAGCACTCGTCTTATTGCTCCAGCCAGTCCTGAGCCGCACCTTTGCTTAGGTCCACTTCTGGAATGAAGTGAAGCAGTAAAGACACTCTACAGTTTCAGCGTAGCATTGAGCACCCACTCGGACGAAGGTCCGAATTTGTTTCTGGAAACCACTTCAGCAAAAGAAGGGTTGCTAAGATATGGAGCAAAACAGCGCAGACTCCGGCGGCTTAGCGACACGACCGATACACCGCAGGGAAGGCTTGGCCGAACTTCATTCGGCCAAACCTTTGCGACGAAGCGCAGAGCGCTGGTGGAGCATCGGTTTTTGCGGCGACGAGGAGGATTGGGCGGGAGCCCGCTGGAAAGCTAGCTGTTTTGCGCAATATCGACTTCTATAGAGTATTTAGTTCAACTTTATTCAAAATCCATTAAACATTCCCGGAATAATAAAAACCGTTCCTCATAATTTAATGAGAAACGGCAGGGTTTATTCTAAAAAGTCTTTCAGGCGTTTGCTTCTTGAAGGGTGGCGAAGCTTGCGAAGCGCCTTGGCTTCGATCTGACGGATCCGCTCACGCGTTACGCCGAATACTTTACCTACTTCTTCAAGTGTGCGCGTACGGCCATCATCAAGGCCGAAACGCAGACGGAGTACATTTTCTTCCCGGTCAGTCAGTGTATCCAGGACATCTTCAAGCTGCTCTTTCAATAACTCATAAGCTGCATGGTCCGACGGCGATTGTGCATCCGAATCTTCGATGAAATCTCCAAGATGCGAATCATCTTCTTCCCCGATCGGTGTTTCAAGTGACACAGGTTCCTGGGCTATCTTCAGGATTTCACGCACTTTTTCAGGCAGAAGATCCATTTCTTCCCCGATTTCTTCCGGTGACGGTTCACGGCCCAGATCCTGCAGCAACTGACGTTGTACACGGATCAATTTATTGATGGTTTCAACCATATGGACCGGAATACGGATAGTACGGGCCTGGTCAGCGATCGCGCGAGTGATCGCCTGGCGGATCCACCACGTGGCATAGGTACTGAATTTAAAGCCTTTCGAGTAGTCGAATTTCTCAACCGCTTTGATCAGGCCCATATTTCCTTCCTGGATCAGATCAAGGAACAGCATGCCGCGTCCGACATAACGCTTGGCGATACTTACAACCAAACGGAGATTGGCTTCAGCCAGACGTTTCTTCGCTTCTTCGTCGCCCTGTTCGATCAGTTTTGCAAGACGGACTTCTTCTTCCGCCTTCAACAGGTCCACACGTCCGATTTCCTTCAGATACATGCGGACCGGATCGTTGATTTTGACGCCCGGCGGCACACTTAAGTCATTCAGATCGAACTTTTCTTCTGTCGGCTTCATCAAACGATCCAGATGTTCTTCATCATCTGACTTACGTTCCAACTCGATGCCATGGCCTTCAAGCTGGTCGATAAACTCTTCCACTTGATCGGATTCCATTTCGAAAATCGCCAATTTATCTGCAATCTGTTCATAATTCAGTTCGCCACTCTTTTTACCAGTTTCAATTAATTGCTTTTTCGCTTCCTCGACACTCACTTCTACACTCTCGGTAGTCAGTGGTACATTGGTTGCTTCAACTTCATTTTGGCGTTCAGACTTTTCAGCCATTTGACTTCCTCCTTTAAAAACCGGGATTAAACTATAGCGACTTTCTTAAAGCAATCACTTCTTGTGCAAGAAGTAAAGCACGCTGCAAGTCATGCTGTTTTTCCGCTTCTTTAGATTGCTGGATCTTTAACAGGATTTCCTGTTCAATCCGGTTCTTTTCCAAATGTTTCAGACAATCGGATATTTCTTCTTCCGGGTGATCCGGGTCACGTTCTGACAGGGCGGTTTCCATTACCAGCTTCCGAAGCTCGGGATCCTGGAGTGTTTCCAGGAATTTGTGGAAATCCGCTTTATTCCATTCTTCATAAAATCCGAGCAATTGCACGTATATTGCCTGGAACTCTTCACTGATGAAAGGAATTCCACCGTTTTGAGCCAGTTTGTCCATGACGGATTCATCTGCCAGGGCATGAGCCAACAGCAGCCTTTCGGCTCGGTGCAATGAAGTGACTTTTTTCGGTTCCCGTCTAACAGCCTGGACTTCCGGCTCCGGACGGTTTCTTTCAACAGATTTGTTCTCCAGTTTACGGTAATGCTGCAGGATCGCTTCCTGCGATAAACCAGTTTCATTCGATAATTGCTTAATGTAGAGATCCCGTTCCAATGGGGTAGAACGCCCCGCCAATAATTGGAGGACTTCCTGGATATATTGGAGCAGATCATTTTCGTATTGAAAATTCTTATGGCGCCGCGCATGCATCATGGCAAAAGCGATAAAAGCATGGGGCTTGCCGATGATCTGCTCCCTGAAAGTTTCACTGCCGTTTTCCCGGACATAATCATCTGGATCCATTTTCCCCGGCAGAACAGCAACTTCCACTTTGAATTTCTCTTCATTTAATGCAACGGCTGCCCGCTTCGCAGCCTCCCAGCCCGCATCGTCCCCATCAAAGCAGATGACGACTTCCTGGGCAAAACGTTTCATGATCCGGATATGCTGGGATGTGAGGGAAGTCCCCATCGTAGCAAGCGCATTATCGACGCCTGCTTTTCCTGCGGCTATCACGTCCATGAACCCTTCAAATAAAACGATTTTCCGGTTTTTTCTGATTGGGCCTCTTGCCAGGTGGAAATTGTAGAGCACCTGGCTTTTCTGGAAAATCGGCGATTCAGGACTGTTCATGTATTTTGCTTCCTGTTTCGTGTTTTCCATGATCCGGCCGGAGAAGGCTATCACTTTGCCGCTTTCGTTCATGATCGGAAACATGATCCGGCCACGGAACCTGTCAAAATAGCCATCCCTCTGCTCCCTTGCAATAGCAAGGCCGCTTGATTCCAGTTCTTCTTCGGTATAACCTTTTTTCTGCAATGCAGAAGACATATAATTCCATTCCGGCAAAGACCAGCCGATCCGATATTTCTCGATGACCTCGCGGGTGAAACCGCGATTTTCGAGATAATCGAGCGCTGCCTGCCCTTCTTCTGTATTCAACAGAATATGGTGATACATATCAGCAGCGAATTCATGCATATCCACAAGCCGGTTATCGGCTTTCGACGGTGCCGGAGCCCCGTCTGCAGGTGCACTGATTTCAACTTCAACACCGGTGCGCTGACCTAATTTTGCTAAAGCTTCCTGAAAAGATACATTCTCGATATCCATTAGGAATGTTATGACATTGCCGCCTGCGCCACAGCCGAAACAATGGAATATCTGTTTATCGGAAGTAACGGAAAACGACGGGGTGCTTTCACCGTGGAAGGGGCAAAGCCCGAACCAATTGCGCCCTCTTTTCGTCAATTGGACATATTCACCGACAATATCGACAATATCCGCAGAAGAGCGGATTTTTTCAATCACTTCTTCTGGTACCCGACTGGACACAATTATCACCATCTTTATTTGCTTAACATACTTAATTCGAGATACAGCGCCAAATTCCTTCATTGTTGAATAAAAAGATGCTGGTTTAAAATATGCCTATCTTAATAGGTTTAGCC
The DNA here is from genome assembly GCF_016820495.1 of Planococcus beigongshangi. Classification (GTDB taxonomy): domain Bacteria; phylum Bacillota; class Bacilli; order Bacillales_A; family Planococcaceae; genus Planococcus; species Planococcus beigongshangi. The sequence goes on from NZ_JADHDU010000002.1 coordinate 311,178, forward strand.
ACAATTCTTCATTATAAAACTCTTTCAGAAAAAAATCCACTAACAAAACAGAAAAACCGCCTTTACAGGTGGCTTTTCTTCATGGATTATTTCAGTTTGCTCATAATCAGGTTTGCGGTTTCTTCCACAGCCCTGTTTGTCACATCAATTACTTCACATTGGATTTTAGCGACCACTTTATTGAAATGCTCGATTTCCTCATGGATGCGCTGGATTTTGGCATAATTGGCATCGTCATTCAAACCAAGTGCGATCAATCGCTCTTTGCGGATATGATTGAGTTTATCAGGTGAAATGACAAGTCCGAAGCATTTTTCAGGAGCCACCCTGAACAGTTCATCCGGCGGATCCACTTCCGGCACAAGCGGCACGTTCGCCACTTTCAGCCGTTTGTGGGCCAGATATTGCGATAAGGGCGTCTTCGACGTCCTTGATATTCCGACAAGCACGATATCCGCCATCAAAATTCCTCTTGGATCCCGTCCATCATCATATTTGACCGCAAATTCGATGGCTTCCACTTTTTTAAAATAATCATCGTCCAATTTTCTTACCAGCCCGGCTTCTTCAAGCGGTTCGGCATCCAACTCGACTTTCAGCGCATCCAACAAAGGCCCCATCAGATCCACTGCCCTGACATTCAATCGAGACGTTTCGGATACGATAAATTCACGCAGCTTATTGGAAACCAATGTGAATACGATGAAAGCCCGCTGTTCTGCTGCCATATGGATGATATCCCTTACCTGATCAACGGAATCGATATAAGGAAACCGTTTTATTGAAACATTTTGGTCGGGATTCAAATATTGGCTGACTGCCGCTTTCGCGACCAGCTCCCCTGTTTCCCCTACAGAATCGGAGATTACAAAAACCCGGAGTAGATTCATACTATTTTCACCTCACAGTTCATGGCTTTCGGATAAGGACAGGAATGCCCTTGTTATATTGGTTTTTGTGATGCGGCCAACCACTTTCAGCCCACTCGCCAGTTCTTCGACAACCGGCAGCGCATCGATCTGCTGATTGATCAACCTGTTCGCCACCTGTATGAGGGAATCTGTTTTGAAGCAATAAGTGATGTTCGGCATCCTGGTCATGATTATATGTACTGGGATGGAAGCCAGATCCTGGCTGCCGATGCTTGTTCTCAACAAATCTTTGCGTGACAGCACACCTGTCAGCAACGAATTTTTATCGACCACGAATAATGTGCCTACGTCATCGAGGAACATCTGACTGATTGCATCGTATACACTGACATTCTCCCTGACAACGACCGGTATCGACTGGAAGTCTTTGACTTTCATATTGTTCATCGTATCGGTCACGTCATGCCCGGGCTTTTTACCGGAATAAAAATAGCCTACCCGCGGACGCGCATCCAGGAATCCGGCCATGGTCAGGATAGCCAGATCAGGGCGTAAAGTCGACCGTGTCAGATGCAGCCGCTCGGCAATCTGCTCACCCGTAATCGGACCATTCCCTTTGACGATCCGCAGTATCTCTTCTTGTCTCTTATTGAGTTCGATCGGACTCACCGCCTCAAGATATGTGTTATACTCAATGATGATTATTATATACTAATTAACGTTATATTGCTAAGAAAAGTTTGGCATGATACAATATTGAAAGATTCAATATCAGGCAATGAAAGATCTATAAGTACTGCCAGTTGAGCGAGCGGGGATGGTGAAAGCCCGCAGCGGCAGGAAAAGGCAATCTGGAGCCATATTTTTTCAAGCGGGCTGTAGCTTTACAGCCAATCGAGGTGGAACCGCGGGTCTTAACGTACTCGTCCTCGGACATTATGTCCGGGGATGGGTACGATTTTTTATTTTATGGAGGTAATTTATATGTCAATGGAAGATGTAGTATCCTTAGCGAAACACAGAGGCTTTGTATTTCCCGGCTCTGAAATTTACGGCGGCCTTGCCAATACGTGGGATTACGGGCCACTCGGCGTGGAGTTGAAAAACAATATCAAAAAAGCATGGTGGAAGAAATTCGTCCAGGAATCCCCTTATAATGTCGGACTTGACGCTGCCATCCTGATGAACCCGAAAACATGGGTGGCTTCCGGCCACGTCGGCAACTTCAATGACCCGATGATCGACTGCAAGAGCTGTAAATCACGCCTTCGTGCAGACAAACTGATTGAAGAAGCATTGGATGCCAAAGGAATTGAAATGATCGTCGACGGCCTGTCGTTTGAAAAAATGGCTGAGCTGATCGAAGAACATGGAATTGATTGCCCGAACTGCGGCAAGCATGATTTCACCGATATCCGCCAGTTCAACCTGATGTTCAAAACCTTCCAAGGCGTGACGGAAGCTTCAACGAATGAAATCTTCCTGCGCCCTGAAACGGCTCAAGGGATTTTCGTCAACTATAAAAACGTCCAGCGTTCCATGCGCAAGCGGATGCCTTTCGGTATTGCACAGATCGGCAAGAGTTTCCGCAATGAAATCACGCCGGGGAACTTCACGTTCCGTACACGTGAATTCGAACAGATGGAACTGGAATTTTTCTGCAAACCGGGTGAAGATCTTGACTGGTATGCTTACTGGCGCGATTTCTGCAAAAAGTGGCTGCTTGACCTGAACTTGAATGAAAACAATATGCGTCTTCGCGAACACGATGCGGATGAACTTTCCCATTACTCGAATGCGACAGTCGACATCGAATACAAATTCCCATTCGGCTGGGGAGAATTATGGGGCATCGCTGACCGCACCGATTTCGACCTGAAACGCCATATGGAGCATTCAGGCGAAGACTTCAATTACATCGATCCGATTACGAATGAACGTTACGTGCCTTATTGCATCGAGCCATCACTCGGAGCTGACCGTGTAACGCTTGCATTCCTGGTTGACGCCTATCATGAAGAAGAATTGGAAAACGATGACAAACGCACGGTGCTGAAATTCCACCCGGCGCTCGCTCCTTACAAAGCGGCTGTCCTGCCATTATCCAAAAAATTGGCTGAAGGCGCTACGGAAGTATTTGCCGACCTTGCGAAACACTTCATGGTCGATTACGACGAATCCCAGTCGATCGGTAAACGTTACCGCCGCCAGGATGAAATCGGAACACCTTTCTGTGTGACCTACGATTTCGATTCGGTCGAAGACGGCCAGGTGACTGTACGCCACCGTGATTCCATGGAACAGGTGCGCATGCCGATCGCTGAAGTACAGGCTTATATCGAGAAACACATCCAATTTTAATTAAATGAAGAAGACCCGCAAAAGACTATTCGTCTTTTGGCGGGTCTTCTTTTTTCGGCAGAAATTCAGGCGTTCGTTCAAGCTGTTCAAGGAACTTCCTTGATTTTAACCGGATTCCTGCCTGTTCCTCGTATATGGTGCGGACAATTTGTTTCAATAATGATTTCGTTTCCTTTTTCAGTGTCAGCGAGCCCACCCGTTCGATCGGTACAAAATAAAGCGTACGGATCACTTTGACGAGCGCAGGGCTCAACCGGATGATATATGGATCAATGTGGAAACAGCGATGGCACAGGAAGCCCAGCTCCTGGAAAGAAAATGCGAACTCCCCTTCTGTCGCCCCGCAATTCGAACATTCATGGAGGGTCGGTGCGAGCCCTGCCGTCTGCAGCATCTTCCATTCCACAAACAGCGTGATCGCCTCCGGATCATAGCCCTCTTCGATTGCATGCAACGCCTGAAACAGCATTTCATAAATGCCTGGCTGCGGCTCATCCTGTTCGGTCAGGCGGTCGACAAGTTCCGTCACATAACTGGCATATGCGGTCGACATGATGTCTTCCCGGATATGGCGCAGTGATTCCAGCTGATCACCCGTCTGCAGCGTGCCCATCCCTTTTCCTTTGTATATTGAAAAAGTGCCGTGTGTGAATGGCTGTGTGATGGCAGCCAGCCGGCTTGACGGCTTTTTAGCGCCTCTCGCCATGCAGGTGATTTTGCCTGCTTCCCTGGTGAACAGGGTGACGATTTTATTGTTTTCGCCATATGGCATCGTGCGGATGACGATACCCTCTAATTGACTCTGCATGGAGACTACTCCTTAGTATTCATCGTCTCTGAATCCAAAATCACGCAAATGAAGGGCTTTATTGCGCCAGTCCTTCTGCACTTTCACCCAAAGTTCCAAATAGACTTTCGAACCGAGCAGGTTTTGGATATCCTGGCGTGCTCGTGAACCGATTTCCTTCAGCAAAGCACCTTTTTTACCGATGACGATGCCTTTTTGGGAATCGCGCTCGACCATGATCGTCGCCTGTACCCGTACCATTTCCGGATTTTCCTCATCCGGTGCGATCTTTTCAATCACAACGGCGATGGAATGCGGAATTTCTTCACGCGTCAGGTGCAGCGCTTTTTCGCGGATCAGCTCGGAAATGATGAAGCGCTCCGGATGGTCAGTCACCTGATCGGCCGGATAATACTGCGGGCCTTCCGGAAGCCGCTCCGCAATTTTGGCGAGCAGGTTTTCTACGTTATTCCCTTGTAAAGCCGAAATGGGAATCGCTTCCGCGAAATCGAATTCATTCCGGTAGGATTCGATGATTTTCGGCAGATCATTCGGATTGACCTGATCGATTTTGTTGAGCACCAAAAATACCGGCACTTCTATTCCTCTCAGCATATCCAGGACATAGCGGTCCTGTTTGCCGATGCGGTCTGCAGCACTTGCGACAAAAAGCAGGACATCCACTTCACGAAACGTGTTTTTAGCCACTTTCAGCATGAAATCGCCCAGTTTGTGGCGCGGTTCATTGATGCCCGGTGTATCGATGAAGACCATTTGCGAGTCATTCGTCGTCACGACACCCTGTACTTTATTGCGCGTCGTTTGCGGCTTATCGCTCATGATGGCGATTTTCTGGCCGACGACTCTGTTAAGAAATGTGGATTTGCCCACATTCGGACGGCCGATGATGGAAATAAACCCTGATTTGAAGCCTTTATTTTCTTGATGCATATTTTAAATCCTCCGTTGTAAATGCGCCGGGCAGAAGTTCACTGATTGTAGTCTCCTGAACATCGCCTTTTAAATTTGTCAGATAAACCGGCATATCAGGCGCACAGAATTCTGCCAGCACCTGGCGGCAGGCGCCGCATGGTGACACAGGGCCTTCCGTATCAGCGGAAACTGCGAGTGCCGCGAATTTCAGGTCTCCCTCTGAGACAGCCTTGAACATCGCCGTGCGTTCTGCACAGTTCGTCATTGAATAACCGGCGTTCTCAATATTGCATCCCAAATAGACTTTTCCTTCTGCCGTCAACAGCGCAGCGCCTACAGGGAATTTTGAATAAGGTACATAGGCATTGCCGCGTGCAGCGATTGCCTGCTCCAATAATTGTTCTTTTTTCATCCTTATCACCTCTAAGAAAAATTAAAACCACTTTGGTAAAAATATTAGTAAGCCAATTATAGCACTTGCAATGGCAAATACCAAAACGGCGCCTGCTGCCATATCTTTCGCCTGCTTTGCCAGGGGGTGCAGATTCGGGCTCGCGAGGTCGACAATCCGCTCCATCGAGGAATTGAACATCTCTAAAGCAAGCATCCCGCCGATCACCAGCGTGACAAGCATCCATTCGACTTCCGATAAACCTGTAAAAAAGCCGGCAGCGATCACTATTGCCGCTGCCGTAAAATGAAACCGGATATTCTGTTCGCTCTTCAAAGCGGCTTTAATACCCGAATAGGCAAATCCGAAAGAGCGGAAGAACCTAATTGCCTTCATAGCCGTCACGGGTGATGCCTAGTGAATTCAGGATCGCATCCTGCTTTGCGAACATGATTTTCTCGTCCTGATCCTCCATGTGATCATAGCCGAGCAAGTGGAGGAAGCCGTGAACTGCGAGAAAGCCAAGTTCCCTTTCAAAAGAATGGCCATAGTCAGCAGCCTGTTCTCTTGTACGGTCCAGCGAAATGATGATATCCCCCAGCATTCGAGGCTCATCCATTCCCTGGATCTGCACTTCCCCTTCCCCTTCTTCTTCCATGGCAAAGGAGATGACATCTGTCGGCTGATCTTTGCCGCGGTATTCACGGTTGATATCGCGGATCATCTCATTCGTCACGAAACTGACGGATACTTCGGCTTCCCCTATTTCTTCTTCTGCAGCTGCGTGCTGCAGGATTTTTTCCACAAACTGCAGATCACTGTCCTGCAATGTTTCCGTTTCATCCATAAAATCGATGGTCAGCATGCATTCATCCTCCTATTCTTTGTCTGCCGGATATTCAATCCGTGTATGGAAAATTCCGTTCAGCGTTTCACACATGACATTCTTGACTTTTTTCAATTCCTTCATCGTCAGATCGCATTCATCGAATTGTCCATCTTTCAGTTTATCTTCGATAATCGCATCCACCAATTTTTTTATCTTTTCAGAAGTTGGATCTTTCATCGACCGGACAGCCGCTTCAATGCTGTCAGCCGCCATGATGATGGCATTTTCCTTCGTTTGCGGCTTCGGCCCGCTGTATCTGTATTCTTCTTCCGTTACTTCAGGATTATTCTCTTTTTCCTTGAAATAAAAATATTTCAGCAGGCTTGTACCGTGATGCTGTTCAGCAATATCGACGATCTCTTTCGGCATTTTATGTTTGCGCAGCAATTCCGCCCCTTGCCGGCCATGCGCTAAGATAATGTCACGGCTCGTCTTCGGGGGTATTGCATCATGCGGGTTAGCAATATTCACCTGATTCTCGATAAAATACTGCGGCCTCTTCGTCTTCCCGATATCATGGTAATAGCAGCCTACCCGCGCCAGCAGCCCATTGGCACCGATTGCTTCACATGATGCATCCGCCAGATTGGCGACCATGACGCTGTGATGATAGGTTCCCGGCGTTTCCGTCAGGATTTTCTTCAGCAGCGGATGGTTGGGATTGGATAATTCAATCAGGCGCATCGGTGAAATGAGCCCGAATGCCCATTCAAAGAATGGCAGCAGCCCAATCGTCAACGCACCGGACAATAAACCGGAAATCAGTGCAGCCGCAAAATAAAAGCCCACTTCCGCCGGATCATACTGGCTCTGTGATAATAATAAGTAGAATCCGATGAACAGGGCATTGATGAAAGCGACAGCCAAGCTCGTCTGCAGGAGGCGTGCTCGGCGGTCGTCACGTTCAATCAGATAGACGCCTGCCAGTCCGCCGAACAGGATATACAGCACAATTTCCATCTGAAGAATCGGTGAAAATGTGTTCTGCAGCATTATTCCAGCACTCGCCGCAGTGATGAAGGTGATAAATATCGCTGACCTTTCATTGATCAGCGTCCGGACAATCATTCCTGCCAGCGCCGTCGGGAACAGGAAAGCGATTTCGACATCGAAGTTGTCACTGATGGCGCTCAATAATTTCATCAATGTCAAGGAAATGGTGATGGCCGCCGCGAGAACCCACAGCGTAATGATTTTCTTCTGCTGAGTATCCGTCGAGCGCTGGGTCACGATGAATAACAGCCCCACCGCAATAACTACGAACAGGAAAAGGCCGAGTACGGGTTTTAAATCACTCTGATTCTCGGTCATGCCGACGAGTTCCAATTGCCGGTATATTTCGCGGTCGATCACTTGCCCTTCCTGCACCAATACCTGGCCCTGCAGGATTTTGGTCGGCTCCACACTTTCACGGGCCTGCTCCAGCTGCGCTTCCGTCAAAGTCTGATCCACAGTTTCATTGGCACTGATGCCAAAACGGCCAATCGTGATGGCAGCCTGCAGAACGGATGCCGGAATATTTTCATTTGTCCGGATCAGCTGTTCTGCTTCGTTGCGCTTGCTGTTGACATTTTCTTCACGGACAGGGGATTCGAGAATCGTTTCAACAATTTCTTCCACTTCTTCCTGCACAGTGATAAGCTCTTCATCCGGCAGGCTCAAAAGCGAGCGCAGCATGTCGTCAGTGAGCCGCAGCCCGTTTTCGCTCGTTTCTATCAGCCGGGTGGTTTCACGCAGCTCAGTGACCATCTGCTGCATATTGTCAGCGTCAGCGCCTTCTTCCTCTTCTTCCTCCGCTTCAGCGTTCCGGACGTCCTGGACGTATTCGAACAGGGAGGAAATCACAGCGGATTGATTGCTTGCCAGTTCATCGTTGAATTTATAGCTTGGCATCAGCTCTGCTGCTGCCCGCTGTTTTTCGAGTTCCGTTTTTACCGGATCTTCCACTGTCTTCGAAGATCGGATCGTCTCTTCCGATAACTGGAAAAGTTCGATATTATATGTATCGTTTTTGTTGGTGCTGTACAGGAAACTATAGAGAATGATGCCTATCAAAAAAATCGTCACGAGTGAAAAAACTTTATATCCGACCTTTTCATATATCGCCCTTATCCTTGAGACCATCTGACCACCCCACTCTTAATACTTCCATCATATCAATATCGATGGGGGATTTCACGGTTTTTTCAGAAATCTTGCAATCATCCACAACCGCAATGCATTAAAAAACCAGCCTTACTCGGGCTGGTTTTCGTATGCGTCTATTATTTTTGAAACAAGTGGATGGCGTACAACATCTCCACTTTCCAAATACATGAATTGGATGCCACCGACATTCTTCAGGATCTTTTCAGAAGCAATCAACCCGGATTCAGCACCGCGAGGCAAATCGATCTGTGTTTTATCGCCTGTGATAATCATTTTCGAACCGAATCCAAGCCTCGTCAAAAACATTTTCATCTGCGCTTTAGTCGTGTTCTGTGCTTCGTCGAGAATGACGAAAGCCTCATCCAAAGTCCGCCCGCGCATATAGGCAAGCGGCGCTACCTCGATTGTGCCTCGTTCGATGAACCGATTCGTCTGTTCAACGCCGAGGACGTCATGCATCGAATCATACAGCGGACGAAGATATGGATCCACTTTCTCTTTCAGGTCGCCCGGTAAAAATCCGAGGCTTTCCCCTGCCTCAACTGCTGGACGCGTGAGGATTATGCGTTTGACGCTTCCGTTTTTCAATGCCTGGACGGCCATAACGACTGCGAGATAAGTCTTCCCTGTTCCTGCAGGCCCTATGGCAAAAGTCAGGTCCTTACTGCGCATGGCACGAATATAATGGCGCTGTCCGATGGTTTTGGCACGGATGATTTTGCCGGCAGCATTTCGCGCCACCTCTTCATCATATAATTCAGCGAAGTATTCTATGGTTCCCGCCTTTGCCATTTCAATGGCGGACACAATATCACGCTGATCGATATTGATGCCCTTGCGGATCACTTTCAATAATTGTTCTATCAATAATTTTCCCGTTTCCTTGCCCTCTTCATCTCCCGACAATCTGATGATTTCTCCACGGGTAATAATTTGTATATTCAACGCTTCTTCAATTAATGTCATGTGGTTATCTGATATACCAAGCAGAAGCACCGCTTCATTCGGGTCTTTCACATGAAGTTCTAGTAATTGATTGTCTGTCATTCGGACACTCCCTGGTCATATTTTTGTTCCTGATTTTACAATATCATTAAACCGGAATGACTGTAAAATATTATCTCTGAAATTTATAAGTTTACATAATATTATTATTAATTGTTAATTAAATTTAACTGGCTTCCTACTATATAAATAGAAGAATCCGTTGAAGCAGTGGATCGCTTCAACGGATTCTTCATCAAATGATCAACGCCTTTTCGATTTTGGCGGCATAAAAACTTCTGCCAATATAATCGCTTTTTGCGCTTCATTTTGTGTAAGTGGAAATAATTGTGCATTTTCTTTTTTTACAGCGGGTTGTACTGCACGGACAGGTTTTTGTCGGGAGGACATGCGTCCGCCAATCTCCTCTGCCGCTACAGTAGCCGATTCATCGATTGGAATCCGGCTTCTCTGTCTGTCAGAAATTTGTTTCTCGATAAACTGTCTTTCATTAGACTGCCGATCGCTGAGCCGTTTTTCCACAACTTGTTTTGCTGCTTCCTTAACCTGCCCCTTTTTTTCAGCCTCTGGGTTCATCTGCGCCTGGAATTCCCCGTAAATTTCTTTGGCGTAGTCTTCCATGCGTTTGAATCCCCCCTGATTGCCTCTTTTGCCATACGGTTCACTCCGAACGGGTTTTTCAGAAGAAGCAGGCTTTTCGTCCTTATTCTTTTTACCGAAGAATGCACTTACCGCCATGAGGATTAATGCAACTATGAATGGTTCCATATGACAAACCTCCTCTTCAGATCAATTTCATCGATCGTCATCCGTTTGTGCAGTGCTCGTTTTCGCAATTGAATCACGCATGCCCGTATCTGCCTGGACATTTTGATAATTTACATAATCCATTACACCGATATTGCCGGTACGAAGAGCTTCTGACATCGCAAGCGGAACTTCCGCTTCCGCTTCCACAACTTTCGCTCTCATTTCAACAACTTTCGCTTTCATCTCTTGTTCGCTTGCTACAGCCATTGCGCGACGTTCTTCAGCTTTGGCCTGAGCAATTTTCTTATCTGCTTCAGCTTGTTCTGTCTGAAGCTCTGCCCCGATATTCTTTCCGATATCAACGTCCGCAATATCGATCGAGAGGATTTCAAATGCCGTACCTGAATCCAGCCCTTTGCTGAGAACAGTCTGGGAAATCAAATCCGGATTTTCCAGGACTTTCTTATGGCTAGTGCTTGAACCGAGTGTAGAGACGATACCTTCACCGACACGGGCGACGATCGTTTCTTCACCTGCACCCCCGACTAGGCGGTCGATGTTCGCACGTACTGTAATTCTTGCTTTCGCTTTCACTTCAATACCATCCATGGCGACACCGGCGATAAATGGTGTTTCAATAACTTTCGGGTTTACCGACATTTGCACGGCTTCCAAAACATCACGGCCAGCAAGGTCGATCGCTGCCGCACGTTCAAACGGCAATTCGATATTGGCACGGTGAGCCGCAATCAAAGCGTTTACCACTCTGTCCACGTTACCACCTGCCAGGTAATGGCTTTCCAGCTGGTTGATCTGTACATTCAAACCTGCTTTTGATGCTTTGATCAGCGGGTTCACGATGCGTGACGGGATAACCCGGCGCAGTCTCATACCAATCAATGTGAAGATGCTGATTTTCACACCTGCAGCCAGTGCAGAGATCCATAATGTTACGGGTACAAATGTAAAGAAGATTGCCAGTAAAATGATTACGCCGATTATCGCGGCGCCAAGCCCAATTACGTCAAGTCCCATTTATTCTTCCTCCTCTGTTTTTTCCAGTTCACGCACAACAATGCGCGAACCTTCTACCTTAATAATCTTAACATCTTTCATGCGGCCTATGTAGCGCCCTTCAGAAACAGCGTCAATTCTTTCATCACCGAAAATGATGGTGCCAGAGGGCCGCAGTTCTGTTGCCGTCACCGCAATTTGTCCGACAAGCTCCGTCCGGTTGACGTTTGAAACATATCCGCTTTTTGTATCTGTGGAATCCGACAGAATGATCCGGTTAAACAATTGGAGCCTTTTACCAAAGAATTTCACTAAAATCACCATCCCTGTCGATGCTATGACCAATGCGATAAGAATCGCGATGCCGGTAGCTCTCAAATCATTTCCTGTCAGCAATACACTCAGCAGCATAGAGGTCAGACCGGCAATTGCGAGAATTCCGAAGGGCAGGAAGATCTCGATGAAGAACAGGCTGAGGCCGATCAAAAAGAAAATGACAGAGCCGAAGCCGACAAGCCCTTCCACCCAATGGCTGTAGAAAAACAGCCCGAGAGCCGCCATGCCGATAAAGCCTGGAAAACTCAGTCCCGGAGTGAACAATTCCAGCAAGATGCCGAGTAAGGCAATGGACAAGAGAACCGTTACCGTAACGGGGTGAATCAGAAATCCTGAAAACTTTCCTCCATCTCCATTTACGGCAGCCTGAGCGGCAGGAGACAGAGATATAAGAGAAAACAATAGAATGATGGAAGCAGTATAGATTTTAACTTTATGCAAGAAAAACCCTCCCTTCGTATCCTGTCCTCCCCGCCGGTTCAACGGGTCTATATTTCCTTTGCTCATTAATTTACGGATGAAAAGGAAAAAAGTTTCAAAAATATCTATATTCCCATTATAGAGGAACGACTTCGATTAATAAAAGAATGCGCTTTCATTAAAGAAAAGCGACGCTGCCCGTCAAGCTCTGACCGGCATAAGGCGGGCCAACGAAGTGGCGGTCCCTGCCACGCAGTTGGACTGACTTATGACCCGAAGAGCTGGGCCAGCGGAGTCTGGACACAAAGAAAAGCGACAACGGCCGTTCAGCTCCGACAAGCGTAAGACAGATCAGCCGAATAAGGCATCTTTATCTTTCTATCCGGAAATAAAAAACCGGCTGCACATTGGATGTGCAACCGGTCTTAGCTGTCGTTCATATTTTTAAAAGTCTCAGTTTTAAAGTAAGGGTCAATTAAAATTTACGTTTACGCGCAGCTTCTGATTTTAGTTTGCGTTTCACGCTCGGCTTATCATAATACTCGCGCTTTCTAACCTCTTGCATTGTTCCGGATTTAGAAACAGTGCGTTTGAAGCGGCGAAGAGCATCTTCAATCGATTCGTTTTTACGAACGGTAGTTTTTGTCATCTCTTTTTCCCTCCCTCCGAACACACGTTGAAGCAAATAACAACAAGTGTTATATACAAAAAATTATATCGTATGTTCAAACATCAGTCAACAGTTAATAATCGGAATCCGATTTTAGGCCCTGCATAATCTGTACGCCAGAACTAGCCCCAATGCGGCTTGCGCCTGCTTCGATCATCGCTTCGACATCTTCCAGGCTTCTAACGCCGCCGGAAGCTTTTACTCCCAGGTCAGCGCCCACTGTTTCACGCATCAATTTAACATCAGCGACTGTCGCTCCGCCAGTTGAGAAACCAGTTGACGTCTTAACGAAATCCGCTCCAGCTTCTTTTGAAAGGCGGGAAGCCAAAACTTTTTCTTCGTCAGTCAACAGGCTTGCTTCGATGATCACTTTAACGATCGCTTTGCCTTTTGCCGCTTCCACGACAGCTGCGATGTCATTTTTCACAAGTTCGTGATCGCCTGATTTGATCGCACCGATATTTACGACCATATCGATTTCTTCTGCACCTTTTTCAATCGCATCTTTTGTTTCGAATGCTTTTGATGCAGATGTTGAAGCTCCGAGTGGGAATCCGATTACTGTGCAGACTTTTACTTTGCTGTCTTTCAACTCAGCAGCAGCTGTTTCTATATATGAAGGGTTAACGCAGACAGATGCAAATTCGTACTCTGCAGCTTCCTTGCAGATTTGAATGACCTGTTCTTTAGTGGATTCTGCTTTAAGCAGGGTGTGGTCGATGTAAGATGCAATGTTTTTCATGATAAAATGCTCCATTCTGTATTATGGTTTTATTTTCGTATCGTTTACTCGAATTCATAGGACATTGCAGACAATGCATAGAAAGGAGCCGTTTCAGTGCGCAGGATCCGAGGGCCAAGAGAAGTGAACAAAGCGCCTGCGTCTTTCAGCTGCGAAGCTTCGCTTTCTGAAATTCCACCTTCGGGACCGAAAACAATTAATACCGAGCCTTTATCATACAACGTTTTTAAAGTATCGGCAAACCGCACAGGGCTTGCTGCACGTGCTTCTTCTTCGTATGCCACGATAACGGCATCGAAAGATCCGGCAGCATTTAACAGCCCTTTGAAACTCTGGACATTATGTATTTCCGGTAAATGGGTCCGATGGGATTGTTCAGCCGCTTCCTTAGCGATCTTCTGCAATCTTGCTATTTTTTTGCCGCCTTTCGCCGCATCCCATTTAACAATGGAACGCTCGGCTGCATATGGCATCAAAGAAAACATTCCCAGTTCCGTACATTTCTGGGTAATCAAATCCAATTTATCGCCTTTTGGCAAGCCGCAGGCAATCGTCACCTGTTTTGGCATTTCCACAGATGATTCCAATTCCATTTCAAGGCGCAGTTCGACTTCCTGTTCAACCGATAGGATTTTCGCTTTGTAAGCTTTTCCTTCCATAACGGCAATCAGCTCATCGCCGGAAGTTTGGCGCATAACTTTGGCGATGTGCTTAGCATCATCGCCTGTTATTGTCGTTATCCGGTTAGCGGGAACTTTGCCTTCAATAAAATATCGCTGCATCGTTGCACCCCGTTCATTCAGGTTTTTTTGAAATGATCGTTACCCAGTCTTCCATCATCATGACCTCTTCGATCACGAAGCCCGATTCTTCAAGCGCATGGCGGACATCGTTTTTCTTGGCTGCGATGATCCCGGATGTGATGTATATGCCACCTGGCTTCACAACAGAAAAAGCATCATCCGTAAATGATATGATGATTTCCGCAAGAATATTCGCGACAACGACGTCACCCGGCTCATCGATAGAATCGACTAAATTGCCGCCGACTACTGTTACCGTATCCTGAACTTTATTGAGTTCGACATTCATACGGGCAGCTTTAACAGCGATATCGTCCAGATCCAGGGCATGCACTTCTTTCGCCCCCAATAAAGCGGAGCCGATGGCAAGCACGCCTGAACCGGTTCCGATATCAATAATGCGCTGCCCTTCTATGACGTTTTTCTCAAGCGCCTGCAGACTCATGACCGTCGTCGGGTGTGTCCCGGTTCCAAAAGCCATCCCCGGATCCAGTTCAATGATCAGCTCATCGCTGGATACCGGATTATAGGTCTCCCATGTCGGTACGATGGTAAAACGCTGTGAAATTTTAACCGGATGATAATATTTTTTCCATGCAGTCGCCCATTCTTCCTCGTCCACTTCACTGATCGTCACGATATTGGATCCGATATCGATGCCGAACTCAACAAGGTTATTGACAGCGAGTTTCACCGCTTCCACGGTTTCCCCAAGAAAACTGTTTACCGGCAGATAGGCTTTCAGAATTACCCCATCTTTCGGGAAATCATTCGGACTCAAAGACCAGATTTCCCCGAACTCATCTTCCCGTTCTTTCAGCAGGTCTTCCGAATCTTCAATGACAACTCCGCTGGCACCGGCCTCATGCAGGATATTTGATATAGATTCAATCGCTTCGTTTGTCGTATGGATGGATAGTTCTGACCATTTCACGTGCAAACAGCTCCTTTAATCGCCTTTGATGGTTCGTTTGATTTTATCGAACAGCGAACTTCCTTGTTCTTCAGGAATATCTCCGCTTATTTCAGCGAATTCACGCAATAATTGGCGTTGTTTTTCACTGAGTTTCGTCGGTGTTTTAACACGGATGACCACATGCTGGTCGCCGGTTCCATACCCATGGACATTTTTAACGCCTTTGCCTTTCAAACGGAAACGTGCGCCGCTTTGTGTACCGGCAGGGATTTTCAGTTTCACTTTGCCATGGACTGTAGGCACTTCAAGCTCATCCCCGAGTGCAGCCTGCGGATAAGTCAACGACAGCTCCAGGTAAATATCATCGCCCTCACGTTCGAACTCTTTATGCGGCTTCACGCGGAATACGACATACAGATCTCCGGATGGTCCGCCGTTGTGGCCAGGTCCGCCTTGGCCTGTGACACGTAATTGCTGTCCATCATCGACTCCTGCCGGAATGGTGACTTTGATCTTCTTGACTTTGCGCACTTTGCCGGCGCCTTTGCAAGTCTGGCATTTCTCTTCGATAATCTGGCCTGTCCCTTCACAATGATGGCACGCTCTGCGGTTTACCATACGTCCGAAAGGCGTATCCTGTGTCACGTTCAATTGGCCGGCACCTTCACAATGCGGACAAGTTTTTTTCTTTGTACCCGGTTTTGCTCCGGAGCCAGCGCATGTATCACAGGTTTCTTCTTTTGGAAGTTCAACTTCCGCTTCTTTGCCGAATACCGCATCCATGAAATCGATCGTCATCGAATACTGAAGATCTTCACCTTTACGCGGTGCATTCGGATCGCGGCGGCGTGAACCTCCGCCAAAGAATGTGCTGAAGATATCGTCGAAGCCGAAACCTTCCGCTCCGCTGAATCCTCCGCCGAAGCCCTGGTTCGGATCCTGGTGGCCGAACTGATCATACTGGGCACGTTTCTGCTCATCGCTCAGCACTTCGTAAGCTTCTTTCACTTCCTGAAATTTCTCAGTAGCATCCGCTTCTTTATTGATATCCGGGTGGAATTGTTTGGACAATTTCCGGTAAGCCTTTTTTATTTCCTCTTTAGATGCCGTTTTGGAAACACCCAGCACCTCATAATAATCACGCTTATTCATATGTCACTCTCCCTCTTGCAATCACCTGTAATTGTACACGGTATCTTTTGCTGTTGCAAAGACCTCGGTGATACCGGAAAGATGGCAAAATAATCTGTTTCCTCAGAGGTCCCGCTAACAATAGACAACGGTAAAATCAAGAAATCCCTGTTTATTCCCTAAACCGTGAAAAAGCCAAAGCATGTTGCTTTGCTTTGACTTTTTCAGGTATTTCTATGGCTTACTTATCTTTATCGTCGTTTACTTCTTCGAAATCTGCATCAACGATATCATCGTTGCCGCCAGGAGCTGAACCTTCAGCGTCGCCGCCAGCCGCCTGTTGAGCCGCTGCTGCCTGCTCGTAGGCTTTTACAGCAAGCCCTTGAAGGATTTCGTTCAATTTATCTTTTTTCGCACGGATATCATCGATGCTGTCGCTCTCAAGAGCCGCTTTCAATTCATCACGGGCTTCTTCAGCTTGTTTCTTCTCTTCTTCAGTTACCACTTCGCCAAGATCTGCGATTGTTTTATCTGTCTGGAAAACAGCCTGGTCAGCTTCGTTGCGAAGTTCTACTTCTTCTTTCACTTTCGCATCGGCTTCAGCATTTTCCTCAGCTTCTTTGATCATGCGTTCGATTTCATCATCTGATAACGATGTGTTCGACTGGATCGTGATCGTCTGCTCTTTCTGCGTTCCAAGGTCTTTCGCCTTAACGCTTACGATACCGTTTTTATCGATGTCGAAAGTAACTTCGATTTGCGGTACGCCGCGTGGTGCTGGCGGAATATCAGCCAATTGGAAGCGGCCAAGCGTTTTGTTGGCTGCAGCCATCGGACGTTCACCTTGAAGCACATGGATATCCACAGCTGGCTGATTGTCAGCTGCCGTTGAGAATGTCTGTGATTTTGAAGTCGGGATTGTCGTATTGCGCTCGATCAGTTTCGTGAACACGCCGCCCATTGTTTCAATACCCAGTGACAATGGGGTTACGTCAAGAAGAACGACATCTTTAACGTCTCCAGTCAATACGCCGCCTTGTACAGCAGCTCCCATTGCTACAACTTCATCAGGGTTTACGCCTTTATGCGGATCTTTGCCTGTTTCTTTCTTGACAGCTTCCTGTACTGCAGGGATACGAGTCGATCCCCCTACCAGAATTACACGGTCAAGTTCAGTAGCAGAGATTCCTGCATCTTTCAATGCCTGGCGAGTTGGTCCCATCGTACGTTCAACCAATGAAGAAGTAAGCTCGTCGAATTTCGCACGGCTCATCGTCACTTCAAGGTGAAGCGGTCCAGCTTCGCCGGCAGTGATGAACGGCAATGAAATTTGAGTGGATGCTACGCCGGAAAGGTCTTTCTTAGCTTTTTCAGCTGCATCTTTTAAGCGCTGGGTTGCCATCTTATCCTGTGAAAGGTCGATGCCATTTTCTTTCTTGAATTCCTGTACAAGGTAATCGATGATGACTTTATCGAAATCATCTCCGCCAAGACGGTTGTCGCCGGCAGTGGATTTCACTTCGAAAACGCCGTCGCCAAGCTCAAGGATCGAAACGTCGAACGTACCGCCTCCAAGGTCATAGACAAGGATCGTTTCATCTTTTTCAGTTTTATCAAGGCCATATGCAAGTGCAGCTGCAGTCGGCTCGTTGATGATACGTTCAACTTCAAGACCTGCGATGCGTCCTGCATCTTTAGTTGCCTGACGTTCCGCATCATTGAAATAGGCAGGAACTGTGATGACCGCTTTCGTCACTTTTTCACCCAGATAATCTTCAGCATAGCCTTTAAGATATTGAAGGATCATTGCAGAAACTTCCTGTGGTGTATATTCTTTGCCTTCAGCAGTAACTTTTTCCTGCGTACCCATCAAACGTTTAACAGACTGGATCGTATTCGAGTTTGTGATCGACTGGCGTTTTGCCACTTCCCCTACCTGACGCTCGCCATTTTTAAAAGCGACAACAGATGGTGTTGTACGGTTGCCTTCCGGATTCGGAATGATTTTCGGTTCTCCGCCTTCCATCACTGAAACGGCTGAGTTTGTTGTTCCTAAGTCAATACCAATAATTTTGCTCATTTGAATTCCTCCATTAAACTATTATTCGTTTACTTTTACCATTGCCGGACGAAGTACTCTGCCTTTAAGCGTATACCCTTTTTGCAATTCCTGCAAAACTGTGCCTGGTTCGGCATCTTCATCCTTTTCCTGCATGACTGCCTGATGGAAGTTTGGATCAAAAGGCTGTCCGACTGCTTCAATTTCTTCGAGTCCTTCTCGTTTAACTGCTTCAAGCAAGGATTTCTGAACCATTTCGACGCCTTTCATCAAAGCTGTGCCTTCTTCGCTTTTTGATTCAACGGCCAGGGCACGTTCGAAATTATCCAGTACAGGCAATAGATCCGTCAGTAAAGACTGAGAACGGAATTTCGCCTGGATTTCCTTATCTTTTTGATTGCGGCGTTTGAAATTGTCGTAATCCGCCAGCAGGCGAAGGTATTTGTTCTGTTCAGCTTCAAGCTCTTCCTGAAGTTTAGAGATTTCATCTTCGCCATTTTCATCGGCGGCTTCCGTTTCAGAACTCGCTTCCGCTTCAGCCGTCTCATCTAATACGGTTTCAGATGAAAAATCAGTTTTTTCTTCTGTTTGTTCAGAAACGGTTTCTTCAGCAGCTGCCGACGTCTCTTCGAAATCTGTTGCAATGTCTGCCTCATTTACCTGAGGATTTTTCTTATTCGCCAAAATGATGTTCCTCCTTCATATTCGTTCAGTTCCTTAAAATACGTGTCAGCTCTTTGGAAAGATCGCCGCTCAGCGTATCCAGCAACGAAACGATTCGCTTATAATCCATCCTTTTCGGACCGACAATTGCAATGGAGCCAGTCTGCTCTTCACCGATATCATAGGATACGGTGATTACAGAACAGTCCTCCATTGCCGAAAGTGCATTTTCGGACCCGATCCGGATATGGAGGCCCTGATTCCCCACCGGTATGATCATAGGGATATGATCAGTTTCTTCCATGACATCCATCAGATTCCTGATCTTATGAAGATCGTGGAAATCCGGCTGATTCAGGATATTCAGCTTGCCGCCGTAATAGACATTTTTATCCTGCGGAACAATGACCGCCTGCTTGAAAGTGGAGAATAATTCCCCATGTCGTTCCATATGCTGTTTCATGACCATCAGCGTTTCCTGTTCGAGGCGCTTGTGCAGATCGTTGAGCGAAACACCGATCAGACGCTCATTCAGGATGTTGACCATCTTTTCGATTTCGGAAGGATTCAATCCGTCCGGAATCGGGAAAATCCGGTTTTCAACATGTCCTGTATCAGTGACGATGATCGCGACTGCAGAATTCGATGACAGCGGCACGATCGACAATTTCTTGACGATATGCCGGCGGACATCCGGCCCGAGCAATATGGAAGTGTAATTGGTCAGTTCTGATAAAATCATGGCGGACCGTTTGATAACTTCTTCGGTCTCTGTGATTTTCTCTTCAAAAATGGAGCGAAGTTGAACGATATCTTCTTTCGGAAGCGGACGGGGTGTCAGCAGATGATCCACGTAATAGCGGTAGCCTCTCTCCGATGGAACCCGGCCGGAAGATGTATGGGTCTTCTCGAGAAAACCCATTCCTTCCAAATCTGCCATTTCATTCCGGATCGTTGCCGGACTAAACGAAATGCCGGACTTTTTAGCTAACTGGTTTGATCCTACCGGCTGTGCTGATTGTATATAATCATCCACTGTCACTTTTAAAATGAACAGCTGCCGTTCTGTTAACATGATCATCACCTCGGTTAGCACTCTTGTGGTGCGAGTGCTAAGACTACACTAAAATTAACAAATTCCATTAACCTTGTCAACGATTCTGCATCTAACAATTTTTAAATACACTGCTCTATTTGGTGAATAGAAGAATTGGGTTAATATGCCGCTTCGTCGCTTTGGACAAGCCTCCCGCAATAAGCCGAGAAGAGCACTCGTCTTATTGCTCCGGCCAGTCCGGCGGCGCTCCTTCGCTGGGATCCACTTCAAGAAATGAAACAAAACAGTGAAGACTCCTTGGAGAGCAAGCGTAGTAGTCGAATCCACTCGGGCGAAGGCCCGAGTTAGTTCGGCGAAAATCTTGGTAAGCGGTTATTTAAGATTACTAATTTCATTTTTAAAATTTAGCCTTAAGCCAGCAAAAATTGTTCGAAAATATTATTTCCGATAAAGCGGCCGTGTTTCGTCAGTTTCACCCTGCCGTTTTCGATGACCAGGTTCCCACTGCTGATTTCTTTATCCAAAATGCTGCCGTAGACCTGTTCCATCGGGATGCCGAACTTGCCATTGAAGTGCTCCAGTGAAACTCCGGCCGTTTTGCGAAGCCCGAGGAAC
Organism: Planococcus beigongshangi; assembly: GCF_016820495.1. Lineage (GTDB taxonomy): Bacteria > Bacillota > Bacilli > Bacillales_A > Planococcaceae > Planococcus > Planococcus beigongshangi. The sequence continues at coordinate 331,740 of NZ_JADHDU010000002.1, forward strand.
ATCTCCTCTTCCATCTGCTCTTTCCTCGGAACTTCATGCGAAGACAGGATCGGACGCTCCCCATTTTCAAGCGGCTCCATATATTTTTTCAATGGGCCGTGGTTGGAATAGCGGATTCCTTTGACATATCCGTGAGCTCCAGCACCTGCTCCGATATATTCCACATTGTCCCAGTAAAGCAGATTATGGCGTGATTCAAACCCGGGGCGGGCAAAATTCGAAATTTCATATTGTGACAGCCCACGGCTTTCCATTTCGAGCATCAATTTATCGTACATATCCGCTTCCAGGTCTTCCGTCACCGTATTCAATTTTCCTTTTGTCATAAGATTATAAAAGACTGTTTTCGGTTCGATGATAAGCGAATAGGCAGAGAAATGGGGCAGATCGAACAAAAACGCCTGCTCAAGTGTATCTTCCCATTGTGCCATCGTCTGGCCCGGCAAGCCGTACATCAAGTCAAAGCTTATATTCGTGAAGCCGACACGGCGCGCATCTTCCACCGCTTTTGCTACATCACCGTTGCTGTGCGTACGGCCAAGCCTTTTCAATAGGTCTTCATCAAAGGATTGGACGCCCATGCTCAGGCGGTTGACGCCGCCATTGAATAGAACCTGCATTTTTTCAAAAGTTAATTCATCCGGATTGGCTTCGGATGTCCACTCCAGATTGTCGGCCATCGGCACAAACTCGTGGATATAGCCAAGTAATTTTTCCAATTGACGCGGTTCAAGGGATGTCGGGGTGCCGCCGCCCAGAAAAATCGTTTCCAGCGGCTGATCCAGCGCTCCCTGTTCTTTCCAAAGGGCTAGCTCTTTGCCGAGTGAGTCGATATAGGCGTCAACCGGCTGATCTTTGAAGAACACTTTATTGAAATCACAGTAGAAGCAGATCTGATGGCAGAATGGAATATGGATATATAATCCTTTTACCACATTTATTCCTCATTTCTAATAGGAAAAGGAGGCTGAAAAAACCTCGCCTCCTCCTGTCGTTTATTTTGATTGATCGTCCATTTTCAGAATCGCCATGAACGCTTCCTGTGGAACTTCCACGGAACCGACTTGCTTCATGCGTTTCTTACCTTCTTTTTGCTTGTCCAAAAGTTTGCGTTTACGGGAAATATCGCCGCCGTAACATTTAGCGAGCACGTTTTTGCGCATTGCGCTGATTGTCTGGCGTGCAACGATTTTCTGGCCGATCGCTGCTTGGATCGGCACTTCGAATTGCTGTCTTGGAATAAGTGTTTTCAGTTTATCGACGATGACCTTGCCCCGTTCATAGGCGAAATCACGGTGAACGATGAAGCTCAGAGCATCGACCTGCTCCGAGTTCAAGAGGATATCCATTTTCACCAATTTGGATTCTTTATAGCCGATCAACTCATAATCGAAAGATGCATATCCCTTCGTACCGGATTTCAACTGGTCAAAGAAATCATAGACGATTTCCGCAAGTGGCAATTCGTAGATGATGCTGACACGTGAATTATCGATGTAATCCATCGTCATGAAGTTTCCGCGTTTTTTCTGGCAGATTTCCATAACTGCGCCGACATAATCATTCGGCACCATCACCGTAGCTTTCACGTATGGCTCCTCGACATTATCGATTTTCTGCGGATCCGGCATCATCGCCGGATTGTCGATCTTCAGGATTTCCCCATCCGTCATGTGCACATTATAGATAACGCTCGGTGCTGTCGTGATCAGGTCGATATTGAATTCACGTTCAATCCGTTCCTGGATGATCTCCATATGCAGCAGGCCGAGGAAACCGCAACGGTAACCGAAGCCGAGTGCCTGCGAAGATTCAGGTTCGAATTGCAGTGCAGCGTCATTCAATTCAAGTTTTTCAAGCGCATCGCGCAAATCATTGTATTTCGATGTATCAATCGGATAAAGTCCGCAATAGACCATCGGGTTCATACGTCGGTAACCGGGCAATGCTTCAGCAGCCGGATTTCTAGAGTGCGTGATCGTATCGCCGACCGGTGCGTCGCCGACATTTTTAATGGCGGCCGTCAAATACCCTACGTCGCCGACTGTCAATTCATCACGAAGAGTCGCACGCGGTGTGAACACACCCGCTTCAATAACTTCGAACTCTTTATCGCTCGACATCATTTTAATTTTGTCGCCTGGCTTAACTGTTCCTTCCATAATACGGATGTATGACACAATTCCGCGGTAAGGATCATACAGCGAATCAAAAATCATCGCTTTCAGCGGTGCACTCGGGTCACCTGTTGGAGCCGGAACTTTTTCAACAATCTGTTCGAGTATTTCTTCGATGCCGATGCCGGCTTTAGCAGAGGCCAGAACCGCTTCTGATGCATCTAGGCCGATAACGTCTTCCACTTCCTGCCGAACCCGTTCAGGATCCGCTGCCGGCAAGTCGATTTTATTGATGACCGGCAGGATTTCAAGGTCGTTGTCGAGCGCCAGATAGACGTTCGCTAGCGTCTGGGCTTCGATGCCTTGCGCAGCATCGACGACCAGGATGGCGCCTTCACAGGCAGCAAGGCTACGGGATACTTCATAAGTGAAATCGACATGTCCCGGCGTGTCGATCAGATGCATAATATACGTTTCGCCGTCCTTGGCAGTATAATTCAGCTGTACAGCGTTCAATTTGATGGTGATGCCGCGTTCCCGTTCCAAATCCATGGAATCGAGCAATTGTGCTTTCATTTCCCGTGAAGTCAGGGCATTTGTGCGTTCTAATATGCGGTCGGCAAGCGTAGATTTCCCATGGTCGATATGGGCGATAATGGAAAAGTTACGGATTTTGCTTTGACGCGCGAGTCTCTGTTCTTGGTTCATGGTCCACACTCCTATACAAACTACTATGAATTATAGCAGTCCGGAGGCCATTGGGCAATGAATGCAGTGGAATCTATTTTACTGTCAAGGCAAACTTCTTTGCACGTTTCTATTGCATTCTTCTCACTGGTTTGATAAAATAACTCATGTTGTATAGAGACATACAAGAGTTGAGATGATCACATCTCTTTTCCTAATTGTCTAGGAGGTGAAATATATGCCAAACATTAAATCTGCTATCAAACGTGTGAGAACTAATGAATCTAAAAACGCTCAAAACACGCAAGCTAAATCAGCAATGCGTTCTTCTGTGAAAAAAGCTGAACAGGCTTTGACTAACAAAGACGAAAACGCTAGCGCTTCAGTTAAAGCTGCGATTAAACAAGTTGAAAAAGCTGCTTCAAAAGGCTTGATCCACAAAAATACTGCAGCCCGCAAAAAATCTCGCTTGATGAAACAGGCGTAATAACGCTGAAAGCCGGTTCCTTTAAAAGGAGCCGGCTTTTTTTCATTTTCTGTGGAAATAGCTTCGGTCAATTCTTCACGGCGCGTTTCATCAGGAAGAACTCCAGTACCCGTCCGCGGTTGCCGCTGACGGTTTTCAGCTGAAGGTCGATATCAGCCAGATCGCCAAGGACTTCCAGCAGACGCTTCTCCGATAAGGTCTGGCGCCTTTCAACAAGGAGTTTCACGCGATACGGATGCGCTTTTAATTGTTTTGAAATCTGCTGCGCATGATAGCCTTTTTTCTGCAGGTAATAGACGTGGATCATGAAACGGATCTGTGATGCCAGAAGAGCGGCGAGCGCCACCGGCTCTTCCTTTTGCCGGAGCAGGTCGTAATAGACGCTGAGCGCTTCCGTTATATCGCCGTCAAGATATGCCTGGAGCATCTTGAAGGCATCCTGTTCCAGCGTGCGGGCCGTCATTTCTTCCACGAGCTGTTCCGTGATCTCCCCTTCAGCGCCGAGGTAAAGCGACATCTTTTCAAGTTCGGAAGACAATAATGTCAGATTGGTGCCCGCCATTTCAACAAGTTTGCGGACAGCTCCGCGGCTGATGTCCTTGCCGTAAGTTTTCGCTTCCTGCGAAAGCCAAGATTCCAGGTCATTCGCCTGCAGCGCTTTCGCTTCCACAACCACCGCATGCTGCTTCATGAGTTTCACTACTTTTTTCCGTTCATCCAATTTTTCATAAGGTGCAACAAATATGGTCACCGAACTGGACGGCGGATTTTGCAGCCATGCTTCCAGAATTTTCATATCGTGGTTGATCTTTTCCTTGCCGCGTTCTGCCGCTTTCAGGAATGAAGCATTTTTGGCGATGATGAGTTTCCTGTCACTGAAAAAAGGGAAAGTGTCCGCTTCGTCGATGACGTGATCGACCGGCACTTCCTCCAGATCAAAAAAGGTTAGTTCGAGCTCGCCGTCGTGCGTCATACTGGATTTCAATAAATCCAATGTCTTTTCAATAAAATAACTTTCAGTGCCTATTAGAAGATAGACAGGGTCGATTTGGCCGCTGCGTATCGATTTCCAGATTGAAGTGATCATTTTCCCGCCTCCTTCTTCTCCCATATTGAGGGTCAGTATAACCCCCGCTTCTCAAATTGGGAGGTCGACTGACCCTTAAAAACCGGATTGGATCATCTAGCATTTAGTGCGGATTTATGAAAATCCCAATAAATGAAGTTTCTCTTTATACTATATCGGATTTTTACCGTTTATGGAATTTGTCTTTTCTGTGACGTGTTTTTAATTCCGCTGCTTAAATAAAGTTCAATGTGGATTTTTGAGGTGCAGTAGCTTATAATTAGAGGGAATTAGGAGGGATAGCCATGAATGAATTTGAAAATAATGTACAATCGAAGCGTAACGACGCAATCGATGCCGGTATGGGATTTGTCGTATCGTTCGTATTTTTCGCAGCTATCTTTATCATCGCTGCAGTCGTACAATACGTAGCACTGTAATTTCAAGAAAGGTTCCGGCTGATAAATGGCCGGAACCTTTTTTCATTTCATCGGCAGGACCGAGTAGGTTCCATTGCGGAAAACGATTTCGATGCTGCCTTGTTCCGCTGTGTTCATCGTCGGTAACTCCAGCTGCCCGAATCTTTCAATGACTTCCTCTGCCGGGTGCCCATACCGATTCTCCTTGCCGGCCGAAAAAATAGACAGTTCAGGATTCAGCTGCGCAAGGAAATTTTCACCGCTCGAAGTTTTGCTGCCGTGATGTCCGACTTTTAAAATCGTCGTCCCAGCCAACAGCTCTCCGTACTCCCTTAAAACTGCCTCTTCCCCGTCCACTTCCAAATCTCCGGTAAACAGGATCTTGAACCCTTCATGCTCCACCATTAAAACCAGCGAGTCATTATTGCCGTCATAAGTGCCGTCTGCCGGACTTAAATACGTAAACAGCGTATCCCCTTTCTGCCAGGTGCTGCCACGCCCCGGCAAGCGGATGACCGCATCCTCCAGCTCCTTCCCCAGTTCCATGATCAAATCGGTTGTTTGCGATCCCGGCGTCATATGGATTTCCGCCACACGGAACAGCTCCAGAATTTCATCTGCCCCTTCAGCATGATCTGCATCCGGATGAGACAGAATCAGCGCATCAATCGATGAGATTCCGTTCCCATGTAAATAGGGGGCCACGACCTGCCGTCCCACTTCAAAAGGACGGCTCCTGTCGCTGAAGCCTTCTTTACTGAACCGCAATACGCCACCGGTATCGACCAGGTAAACACCTCGCCTGTACGGCAATTCCACCAGCGCACTGTCACCCTGGCCGACATCGATGAAAGTGACACGCAGCGCTCCATCAAAATAGGGAACGAGTGTGAAAACGATGGCAGGCATAACGCCTAGCCCCAATTTCCACCAGCGAAAACCTTTTTCGCTCAGACTATAGAACAAAAGAATTCCGATGATCATCATACACATGAAGAAAGCATCCGGTTTTCCGGGTATCCACATTTGATGGGGCCATTCTGCAAGCCAGTCGGTCCATCGTCCGATAAAGTTTCTGAACGGCTCATAAAAATGAAACAGGAAATCCGCCGCGGGTGGAAATACAAAAGTCAGGAACAGAAAAACCAGATTTGCCGGAAGTATGATAAGCGTATAGACCGGTACGAACAAGCTGTTTACAGCAAAAGAAGACAATGACAAACTGTAGAAATGAAAGAGCAGCAGCGGATAAAGGGTAAATTGCGAGATAAACGTGATCATCAACCCGATTTTGACTGGCGACGTTTCCTTCTCCAGCAATTTCATTGAATAGATAATACCGAAACTCGCCCCATACGAAAGCTGAAAACCGATTTTATAGAGGGTATACGGCTCCAAAAACAGGAACAGGATAAAACTCAGCAATAGAATATTGGCTATCGGGATGCGCGTTCCCATCAACTTTAAAATGAGGACGGCCGATGTCATGCTGACTGCCCGCCAGACAGAAGGCGCACCTCCTGCCAGCAAGGCATAAAGAGGAAGGACCGCCAGCAGAATAAACATGGCATGGTGTTTCCGGATTCCGATCCTCAGCATCATAAAATACAGCAGCGCTGAAATGATTCCGATATGCAGGCCGGAAATCGCAAATAGATGGGAAATCCCTAATGTCTGCTGAATCCGCTGCTGCTCTGCAGTTAGCATTTCCCTTTCACCGATCAGCAAGGCCTCCGCCTCTGTACGCAGACTTTCCGGAAAATTCGAGCGGATATGCAGTTTGAGTTTGTCCCTCCTTTTGGACATGCCCGCTAAAAAGCCTTCCTGCGGCTCCATATAAACCAGCTGGCTGATCGAAAAAGCGGCCGAAGCATCATTGCTTTTCAAATAGGACGCCATATCGAAGGCAAATTCATGGGACGGTGTTTTCATTTCTTCAAATACACCGGTTATACTGAGCCGTGAATCCCCAATCCATTTTTCCTTTTGTGCTTTTTCTTCTGGATTTTGAAAGCGGTAATTGGCATAAACCAGGCCGCCGTCACTCAGCTCCATGAATCCCCGGAGTGTGTCTCCATCCACTTTAAAGCCATCTTTAAACACGGCCGTTCCTGTATAGCCATCCGAATAGGCCGGCATCTTTTCGTGCCTGTCATCTTGCAGGAAATAAAAAAGACCCGAAAACAACAGCACGCCAATCATCAATTTGAAATCCTCTTTTTTCCAGGCCATCCATAAAAAAAGCAGCGCCATGAACACAAGAGATTCCGGTGCATCATGCGCTACTATCGTTGTAATTGCAGCCGCAGCTGCAAAATAAATGACGGTATTGCGGCTTAGACTGTTAGTTCTTCTCCGAATAATTCCTTCACCCGTTCATTGTAATGGGCCAATTCCTCATCGCTGCCGCCTTTTTCCTTTAATTTTCCGATGAGCTCCATGTAAAGAGCCGCTTTTTCTATACTCAAAAAGTCGATTTGCCGCTCATCGAATAACACCTGCACGACTTCCACGCCTGCCTGCTCCAATAATTCGATGGCGTATTCATGGTTCCGGTAGTCTGCAGCATAGTAAAGCCGGGAAATCCCTGCCTGAATGATCGATTTCGTACATTGAAGACACGGAAAATGGCTGACATATATATCTGCTCCGTTGACACTGACACCGTATTTCGAGCATTGAAGAAGTGCATTCATTTCCGCATGGATGGTACGGACACAATGTCCATCCACGACGTAGCATCCTTTATCGATGCAATGGTCTCCGCCGGAAATCGAACCGTTATAGCCGCCTGCTATAATCCGGCGGTCGCGTACGATAGTCGCACCGACAGCAAGCCGGGTGCAGGTGCTTCGCAGTGCCAGCAAATGGCTTTGCGCCATGAAAAATTGATCCCAAGTTATTCGCTTCATCTAATTGCCCCCCGCTTTTTACTGTTTGTTTCAGTTTAGCAGAGGTAAAAAGTTCGTCAACATTCAGTTTATGGAAATCGCATCTTTCAGTTTTTCAAACGTCTTATCGCCTATTCCGGTAACGTCTTTCAGCGCTTCAATGGAAGCGAAGGGACCGTGCTCTTCCCGGTGTGCTATGATTGCCGCCGCTTTTGACGGACCGATGCCGGATAATGTGCTCAACCCCGCTTCATCCGCCAGATTGATATTGACCAGCTCACCGCCTGATGGGCTGGTCGCCTGCTGCGCCGCTGGTGCTTCGATAACAGGTGGGGCAGCGAGCGCTTCACCGGTTACCGGTACATAGACACTCATTTCATCTGTCAGCTTCATCGCCAGATTCAAAGACAGGGCATCAGCGTCGGGCAGAAGGCCGCCGGCAAGTTCAATCGCAGAGTGCAGCCGTGAATCCGCAGGCAATTCGAATACACCGGGTTTCACCACTTGTCCTTTGATCTCGACAAGAATATTTTCAGGTTCAGTTTGGGTTTCAGTTACTGGTTCGATTGGTAAGGTTGGAGTTTCACTCAGCTGTGGGGATTCAGCTTCTATAAGGTCAGTGGGCGCGGCCGTGATTTCTTCCGGCTCGCCGTGGGGAAATAAAAAATAAAGCGCCAGCATGATAATGACTGCAGCGGGGATCAGCAGCCTGCTGTATTTATTGTAAAACTGTTGGAGATTCAGTTCGCATCCCTCTTTCTGGGCGGGAAGCAATCAAATAGAAGCTGTCTGAATTATACATTTAATCAATCCGGTTGTCTATTGGCCAAAATAAAAAACCACCAAAAGGCGGCTTTTAGATCTATATAAGTTGAACTAAATACTCTGCATAAGTAGATATTCCGCAAAACAGCTTCGCTTTCCTTGGGGCTCGCGCTGAGCTAACTCGATCTCGTTTCACTTCGACCGAGTGGATCTCAGCACTTCGCTCGAAACGGAGTTGGAAAACCAACTCCGCTTCTAATCCCTTGGGAGTCTTCTCTGTTGTGCTCCATATCTGCGAAATCCTTCTAGAGTTGAAGTGGTTTCCGTAAGCCCACTCGGACCGTGGTCCGAGCGCAATACAACCCTTTGCCTGTTTTAGAGGAGTCTCCGTTTTTCTTGCATTTCAAGAAAGTGACTCCAGCGAAGGAGCACCGCCGGACCGGCTGGAGCAATAAGACGAGTGCTCTTCTCGGCTTATTGGGGGAAGCTGGTCCAAAGCGACGAAGTAGTATATAAATGTCGTTTCTTTAATTCAACTTATGTTGCTTATACTTTTCGCGCACAGAAGAAAATCCGTTCACTTTCATCAGCAGGTTCTGTGTCTGAAAAATCAGCTGTCACCGATTCAACGACGAACCCTGCGGCTTTCAGCCAAGTGCTGTAAAGCGATGGTGAGAAAGTCCGCTGTTCATGTGTTTCTTCAAACCGCTGATAGATCTCTTCCTGCTGACGCACAAAAAATGTAATGTCGTGGATGACACTGTGCTCATGTCCGCCTGGTTCCGTATGCCAGATGAATGATACCTCATCGTCATCCAGCACAAAAGGGCTGTCCATATAAAGTTCATCGACCTTATAGATGGAATGCACGTCAAAAAAGAACATGCCGCCATCATTCAATGCGTTATGCACTTCACGGAAGGTTTTCTGCACTTCTTCTTCGCTTTTCAGGTAATTCAATGAATCAATGGCGATAGTTACCACATCAAAACCCTGTAGCCCTTCCAGATTATCCATCGACAATTGATAAGTCGGGATCTGAAGATTCGCTTCCTGAAAACGCTGAGCCGCCATTGTCAGCATATCTTCAGACAAATCGCTCGCAGTCACTTCATATCCAAGCTCCGCAAACAATTGGGCCAAAGTGCCGGTGCCGCATGCGAGGTCCAGTAATTTACCGGACGTTTTACGGGTGGCGACCCATTCAACATACTGGTCATATGGAATATCCTGCATCAACCCATCATAGATTGAAGCGAATTTGCCGTAGCTCATAGTTCCAGTTCAGGCGCTTCTCTCCAGAGGCGCTCAAGGTTATAGTAAGAACGCTCATCCTTATGGAATACATGAGCCACTACATCTCCAAGGTCGATTAGGATCCAGCGGGCCGCGTCAAATCCTTCGACACTTTTCACTTCGTTCCCGGCTTCATTCGACTTTTCGATCAATTCACGTGCAATCGCCTGTACTTGGCGGTCGGAGTTTCCGCTGCAGATGACGAAATAATCAGCGAGCAAAGAAATTCCTTCCATATTAAGGACAACGATGTCCTCCGCATTTTTATCTTCTGCAGCTTTATAAGCCATTTGTAATAATGTAGTTTCAGTCATTCTTTCACTTTCCCTTTCTGTTGCACGAAGTATTCATAACACTTCAGTGAATCCGGATACACCGGCTGATTTTTTGATACCAGAAAATCGATGCTGTGTTTGACGCAGGCTTCCATCATAACATCCAATCCCTGTTCTTTTAATTGGCGCAATTCTTCGACGCCTTTGAATTTCCTGTTCGGCTCCACGAGATCGGCAATGTAGACGACTTTTTCAAGGTCCGACATGCCAGCCCGGCCCGTTGTATGATAACGGATGGCGTTTAAGACATCTTCGTCAGTAACCCCGAATTCATAGGCAGCGACATAAGCCCCTACCGGCGCATGCCATAATTCGGAATGGTATTCCAATAATAATGGATCCATCTGCTGCTTCTCGATGATCGATTTCATCCAGTCCCGATCCGAGAATTTGGCGACGTCATGCAGAATTGCGGCAACCTGTGCTTTTTCCTGCGGCACCCCGAAGCGGATCGCTAAAGCTGTTGCTGTGTTCAGCACTCCGATAACATGCGTATACCGGTTTTCCGGCAGCCTCTTTTTAACGAGTTGAAGCATCCTGCTCTGATTCATACAAGCCCTCCTTCCGGATATAGGCTTCGACTTTTTCCGGCACGAAAAATGTCAGCGGCCGGGCCGCTGCGACTCTTTCACGCAGCATAGTCGAAGAAATATGCATTTCTGGGGAATCGATCATCATGACCGGAAAGTCTGTAGCTGCATCGTAGCCAGGCCTGCCGATTCCGACAAACTGGATCATCGCAGCAAGTTCTTCAATGCGATGCCAGGTGTTCAATTCAGCCACCGTGTCCCCGCCGATGATGAAGTAGAATTCCTTATCCTTTTCTTTTGCAATCAATTCGCTGATGGTGTTGAAGGTATACGATACACCACCCGAGCGGATCTCGAAATCCTCGATACGGAATTGCGGGTAGTCTTCGATTGCCAATTGGGTCATTTTCAGCCGCTGCGCAGCATCTGCTCCGTGCACCTCTTTATGCGGAGCGATGGCGTTCGGCATGAACCTGACTTCATCCAGACCCAGGCTGTGGTAAGCTTCATTGGCCATAATCAGATGTCCCATATGCGGCGGATTGAAGGTGCCTCCGAGAATCCCGACTCGTGTCATCGCTTCACCGGAAGCTCGATCCGTTTGTTGTTCACCGATTGTTTGTAAAGGATAACCGTATGTCCGATCAATTGCACCAATTCAGCTTTTGTGCCTTTTGCCAATGTCTCAGCCACTTCGTTCTTGTCATCTTCATTGTTCTGAAGAATACTGATCTTCACCAATTCGCGTTTTTCCAATGCTTCTGCAATCTGAACGAGCATCGCTTCGCTGACGCCGCCTTTGCCCACCTGGAAAATCGGGTCGACGTGATGTGCTTCACTTCTTAAAAAACGCTTTTGTTTACCTGTTAACATAATTTCCTCCTAGTGTTTCCGTTATCAATTGAATCATTTTTTCTGTATCCGGTTTTTTGCCGGTCCACTGTTCAAAGGCAATGGCACCTTGATAGACGAACATACCGACTCCGCTCAATGTCCTGCAGCCTTTTGCTTCAGCAGCTTTCAGGAAAGGTGTTTCTATCGGGTTATAGACGATATCCGCCGCCAGGGCATCCGATTTCATATTGGAAATGGAGAGCGGCAATGCTTCATCTTCAGCCAAGCCGACAGAAGTCGTCTGGATGACGATGTCAAAATTGCCAAGATTCTCTTCCGCTTCAGCGATCGTCATCGCAGATGCATCGGTCTCCTCTGCCAATTCCTCCGCCCGGCGGTATGTCCTGTTAGCAATTGTCACATTCTCGAAATTTGCGCGGCTGAGAGCAAAGCAGATGCCTCTTGCCGCACCGCCCGCACCGATGACCAGGATTTTAGCGTCACGCTCCGGTTCTGTCGTCAGCAGTGACTGGACAAATCCATCACCATCTGTGTTAAGACCGAAGAACTTTCTGTCTTTCCGGATCACCGTGTTGACAGCATTCATTGAACCGGCTGTTTCATCAATTCCGCTGAGGAACGGGATGATCGCCTGTTTATGCGGAAGAGTCACATTAAATCCGCTTGCCCCCATCAGTAGCAGGGATTCACACGCTTTCGCCAAATCTGCGGGTTCGACGCGCACCGGTATATAGGATGCTTCGATGCCGTTTTCCTTAAACCAGGTTTCGTGCATGAACGGTGATAAAGAATGGGCAATCGGATCACCGATCACCGCATACCATTTCTTCATACAATCACTCCTAAATAAGAGATGGCCGCACCATGACTTCGACACCTTTTGGTGCGTGAGCCGCTATAACTACATTCGGATGCTGGACCGTCACCCAGCCAAGACCTGAAAATACGATATCCGTTTTTGCATCTTTGATACGGAATTCATGGCGCACAAGTTCAGGATAATCTTCTTTATATTGTTCTGAAGGCGGTGCAAGCATTCTGCCGAAATGCTGTTCGTAAAGTGCATCTGCATTTTCCAGTTTTGTTCTGTGAAGCTGCAGATCATTTGCAATATGGAACGTAAATGATGATCGGTCCCCTTGTATGAAATCAAAACGGGCAAGTCCGCCGATGAACAGCGTCTGCTCCGGATTCAATTGGAATACCCTCGGTTTTATCTCCTTTTTCGGCATGATCATCTTCAGATCAGCCGTATGGAGATAATGTGCCAATTGATGATGATTGATGATGCCCGGCGTATCGTACATGGAACGCTCATCGTCCAATGGGATTTCAATCATATCAAGCGTCGTTCCAGGGAAATGGGATGTCGTGATGATATTATCCTGCCCTGTCGCTTGCTTGATGATCCGGTTGATGAATGTGGATTTCCCGACGTTCGTTGAACCCACGACGAATACATCAGCGCCTTTACGGTAATGTTCGATCGCTTCCATCGCTTCAGGCACGCCTGTGCCGCGCTGTGCACTGACAGTCAGGATATCGATGGGTTTCAATCCCATCTTATTCGCTTCCCGTTTCATCCATTGGATCAGCTTCTGCTGTTTGACAGACTTCGGCAATAGATCCGCTTTATTGGCAATCAACAAGATATCATTGCCGCCGACAAACCGGTGAAGCCCCGGCAGCCAGCTGCCATTGAAATCAAAAATGTCGACAATCTTGACAATCAGGCCTTTCCGTTCTCCAAGCCCGTTCAAAATACGCAGGAAATCATCATCCGTCAAAGATACAGGCTGCAGCTCATTGTAATTTTTCAGACGGAAACATCTCTGGCAGATTATTTCTTCTTTATCCAATGAAGATGCCGGTGCGTAGCCTAACTCCCCAGGATGTTCAGTTTGGATCTGTGCACCGCATCCGATGCAATTTGGCATTTCACTCAATTTTCTTCCTCCCAAGTCATATAACCTTTATCTTTCAGTTTTTTCATGATCCGCCGTTCGACCATCCGATTGAAACGGGTAAAGAATCCATCAGATTGCGCGACCGGCAGAACCAGTATCGTATGCAATTTATTGCGGTTGCCGCCGAAAATATCCGTCAGCATCTGATCGCCGATCACCACGACATTTTCACGTTTGACGCTCATGATCTTCAAAGCTTTACGGAAAGCTTTGCCCATCGGTTTGCGCGCCTGGAAAATGAACGGTATGCCCAGCGGATCTGCGAACGATTTCACGCGCAGCTCATTGTTATTCGAAACGATCACGACCTGGATGCCCGCATCTTTCATCGTTTTCAGCCAGTCGATCAGCATCGGTGTCGCTTCCGGACGGTCCCATTCCACCAATGTATTATCCAGATCTGTAATAATACCGCGGATGCCTTGTTCCAGCAAGCTTTCAGGGGTGATATCGAACACCGTTCTGACGTATTGGCTTGGTATGAATTTTTGGTACACGTTAAACAACTCCTGTATCTTCGAACTTAATGTTAATGATTATAGCATATTTGCCAACGCTTCTCCCACTTTGATCGGTTCACCCGCAACAATATTATCCGAGAAACGGCAACAATCCGGTTCAAAGAATAGAACAACCGTGGAACCGAAACTGAAATAGCCGACTTCCTCGCCCTTTTTCCAGGTATCATCAGTGTTTGTCAGCTCAATGGAATTGACGAACATGGCTCCGACTTTGACCATCAGCATCCTGCCTTTTTCCATTTCCAGCTCCGAGATCAGACGGTAATTGCCGCTGATCGGCGCTTTCCCGTAAAGCAGGCCGGATTGGTTGACCGGATATGATTTTTTTCCGAGCACAAATTGACGCAGGATCTTGCCATCAGCAGGACTGTGGATGCGGTGGTAATCGGCAGGCGAAAGGTAGAGCACCGCATATTTTCCATTTGAATAGCGCTCTGCCAGTTTGTCACTCCCCAGCAGTTCTGCCAGTGAATATTCCTGGCCTTTGACCAAAAAACGGCTGTCTGCATGCAGATTCCCGGCAATCTCGACTTTGCCGTCCACCGGCGAGATGATATCCGTAGGAGCCTGCGGCCGGCTTTCCGGTCGCAGTTTACGGATGAAGAAATCGTGCAGCGTTGTAAAAGAGCTTATTTCGTCCTCAATATCCTGCGTGTCTATTTTATAGGTCTTAATATAATTCGGAATGATCGACCGGCTCCCCGAAGACTTTGCAAAGCGCTGCAGAAGACTGGATGTGAAGGGGCCATTTGTCAACTCTATGGTATATTGGTATATTTTCTTCTTCATGACATTACCTCCGTTATGATAAAAGTCTACCATTTTTTCCAATCCGACAGTATAATGAAAAGAACAACATTTTGAACGTGAGGAGAGTTCTCCATTGATATTCATTGAACGGATGGATCACACCATAAAGAAATTGAAATCTCAGACAGCAAACATACTGACAATCGGCAATATGTCATTTGGCGGTGCTGCTTTGATGGCAACATTGAATGGCGCGTACAGTTATAGTGTGTTATTTATTTTCATCGCCGCATTTTTAGATCGTTTCGACGGTATCGTGGCCCGCAAACTCAACCAGGAGTCAGCTCTTGGCAAACAATTGGATTCCATGAGCGATATTATATCTTTCGGCGTAGCTCCAGCAATCTTAATCTATCAGCTCGCTTTAATTGATTTCGGCATTGCCGGCATGATCTTTACAGTCATTTATATTTCAAGCGGCGCATTTCGCCTCGCCCGTTTCAACATCAGTGAATCGAACGGCTATTTTACCGGCCTGCCGATCACCGCTGCCGGAACCGTCCTGACCTTGTCCTTTTTCGGTCTATCGGTTTTGCCGCCCGTATTCTATATGTTCCTGATGCTGATCAGTTCATTATTGATGATCAGTACGTTCACATTAAAAAAAGTATAAAACAAAAGCTGCCGGAAACTTTTTCCGGCAGCTTTTTTGCTGGTTGTTGCTGGTTTCAGCGCTCCTGACGCGAAACCAGGCGTTCCACGACGCGAAGCACGATTTTTGTGGAGTGCGCCGCTGCTTTCGGCAAGAATTCATCAAACGAGATGGAAGATTCTTTTCCGGCAATATCGGATAATGCACGGATCACTACAAAAGCCGTATCAAACTGGTAGCAGACCTGCGCTACTGCCGCAGCTTCCATTTCAGCCGCTTTCATCGTCGGAAACTGGCTGCGCACCAGTTCAACGCGATTCGGATCACTCATGAACGAGTCTCCCGTCGCAATCAGGCCGATGGCATACGGATATTCCTCCAGCTCCTTGACCGCTTTTTCAGCCAGTTCGATCAATTCCGGGTTGGAGTGGTAAGTGGCAGGCATCTGCGGCACCTGCCCCATGTCATAACCGAATGCCGTCACATCGACATCATGGTGGATGACTTCATCCGAAATGACGATCGAGCCCACTTCCAGATTTTCATCGAATCCTCCGGCAGAACCGGTATTGATGACAATTTCCGGTTTGAAATGATGCATCAGGATGGTCGTCGACATTGCTGCATTCACTTTGCCGATGCCGCTTTTCAGCAACACGATTTCCTGTCCTTCGTATGTACCTGTCGTAAATTCGCTGTTGGCGATTGTCTCGGTTTTTGCATCTTCAAGACTGCCGCGAAGCAATTCCACTTCTTCTTCCATCGCACCAATTATTCCGATTCTCATATGGCATTTCTCCTTTAGAAGTATTTTCTGTTTGCCGATACACAAGATCTGTTGATCGGTTCACCTGTATGAATAGAGGATTCTGAGCAGCACGTTCCACAGTTTGCGCTCAAAAAAAAGACGCCGTTTTAATAAGCGCCTTCTACAGTATTCAGTATATCCATTTTAACAGGTTTCCAACCTTCTTTTTCAACCCATTCCAAATGAATGCGATATTTTTTTGACATATCCTTTGATTGGACTGTGCCGACCGATTTTTGAGGGCTTCCGCCATTGCCGATATGCATGATGTACATTTCGCTCTCAGCCATGCCGGTCGCGTATTCAATCGCTGCTATCTTTTCTTTCCAATCAACCGAATCCATGTCATAGACAGAAACATGTTCACCGCTCTGTTCTGTTCCGACCGGCTCCCAGCTTGTATTGATGATCGTTTCTTTGACTACCGGATCATTGGATTCCTGGCGTGTGATGGTGCCGCCTGTGACTGATCCTTCATCTTCGCTGTTTTCATCAGCCTCTTCATTTTTATTGTCATCGTCGTCCTTACCCTGTTCATCTGTTGAATCCGCTGTATCTTCCTCAGCGCCATCAGTGTCTGCAGGGGAATCATTGCCGCTGTCTGCCTGATCGTCCGCAGCTTCAGCCAGTTCGCCGCCATCGTTATCCTCTTCACTCTTTTCATCATCAGTGCCTGTGGAGATCTCCACAGATTCCGGTTCTGCCGCATTATCCGAGCCGGACTGACCAAGGAATATGAATGCCCCCACGATAAGGATCAATGCAAATACAAGTCCGATCATTACATTCAACATAGTGTTGCTGGTGGAGCGGTTCTTTTTATGCACACGTGAGGGATAAGGTTTTTTATCTTCTGCCATCTTATTCTGCCTCCCCTTCTTTTGATATTTTACCATAATTTAATGTAACAAATTTTACTTCCATGGTAAGTTTGTGTGTCAAAGCTGATTTTATTCTTTATTGTGGCACCTTTGCAGTCGATTTACAAGAAAAAACCTGCCTGACAGATGAGCTAATTTCCACCCAATAAAAAACAGCCATTCTTCGATGAGAATGGCTGCAATGATTATGAGATGGAAACGATTTCAATTTCCATTTCCCCGCCGGGAGTCAATACTTTCACGCGGTCGCCGATTGTGTGGCCGATCATGCTTTTCGCGATTGGTGAGTCGTTCGAGATGCGCCCTTCGAGAGGATCCGCCTCAGCTGAACCTACGATTGTGTAAGATTCTTTGTCACCGTCCGGAACTTCAACAAATGTTACTGTTGTACCCAATCGGACAATGTCATTGCTCATATCGTTTTCATCTATGATAACCGCATTGCGGATCATTGATTCCAATGTTGAAATGCGCCCTTCTACAAACGCCTGATCTTCTTTGGCTGAATCATATTCAGCGTTCTCAGATAAATCACCGAAATCACGGGCGATTTTAATCCGTTCCACCACTTCTTTACGTTTTATCGTTTTCAAGAAGTCCAGTTCGTCCTCCAACTTCTGCTTTCCTGCAGCTGTCATCGGAAATTGTTTTTCGTTAGCCATTGTTCCCCACTCCTTCAACTGCTGACTTTAGATTTTTGAAAAATCCGTCAGTCTTGTCTCATCATAGTATAATTTACCATTCTATTCAAGAATTGTTTTAATTTTTGTAACCATCAGATCAATCGCCACTTCATTTTGTCCGCCTTCCGGGATGATGACATCCGCGTAGCGTTTTGTCGGCTCGATAAATTGGTTATGCATCGGGCGCACGACATTCAGGTATTGGTCGATGACCGAGTTGATCGTGCGTCCGCGTTCATTGATATCCCGCAGCAAACGGCGTATGATCCGAAGATCTCCGTCAGTATCGACAAACAACTTGATATCCATCAGGTCACGCAGCCTCTTATCTTCCAGAACCAAAATACCTTCCAGAATGATGACGTCTTTCGGTTCGATCACGATCGTTTCATCTGAACGGGTATGGAGGGCATAATTATAGACCGGTTTCTCAATCGGTCTGCGTTCCAGCAATTCATTTATATGCTTGATCAAAAGATCTGTATCGAAAGCGAGTGGATGGTCATAGTTCGTTTCCAACCGCTCTTCGAATTCCAGGTGAGATTGGTCTTTATAATAATAATCCTGCTCGATCACTACTACGGAATTTTCCTTGAACACTTCGTAGATGGAATTTGTAACACTTGTCTTGCCGGAACCCGAGCCTCCGGCGATTCCGATTACTACCGGTCTTTTCTTTGACATAATCAACTGCTCCCTGCATCTATTCATTATTTTTACCTATCAAAGCTTTTTGCAAATCATGATGCCATCCCCGATATCGAGCAGCTTCGTTTCATAGCCTTCGTGATTTATCATCGTCTCCTTGAATGCACTCAAATTCCGGATCATCGTTCGCTTTCTCCTCGGAATTTCTTTGATATGCATTGCGGACATCCCGTGCATATGCATATTATCACAATAAATGACTCCGCCTTTGTTTAGCAATACTTCATACTTTTCAAAAAAGCGTTCGTATTGCCCTTTAGCGGCATCGATGAAGATCGCATCATAGGATCTGTCCAGCAATTCCAGATCAAACTCAAGTGCGTCACCATGGTACAGGCGAATCCGCTCCTTGAAGCCGGAACCCTGGATGAAACCTACTGCTTTCGCAAATCGTTCCTGATCCCGTTCGATCGTATCAATCGTTGCATCCGGCAGGGCCTCAGCCATCTTCAAAGCGGAAAATCCGATCGCCGATCCGATTTCAAGCACTTTTTGCGGATGCTGTTCTCTCAATAATGCCGTCAGGTGCTCGATGCCGTCGTCTTCCATGATCGGGACATGCTTTTCCACCGCATATTTCTTCATTGCTTCAACTGTACGTACCAGCTGTTCGTTGTCCATTATGAAAAGCCCCTTTTCGGCACTGCAAAAATTCTTTCAAATGATAGCATAAAACAAGAAGGAATGCGAGGTCGCACCCTTCTTGTTTTTTAGGAGATAAGAAAACAGCATTTCTTAATTCCCGATATATTCATCCCGATTTGCAAGATGTTCTTCGTACGTAACTGCAAAATGATTGACGCCTTCCGAATCAGCCAGGAAGAATAGATATTCTGTCTCAGCAGGATCAAGCGCCGCTTCCAGGGACGAAGCCCCCGAACTGGCGATCGGGCCAGGCGGCAGCCCTTTGTTGATATAGGTGCTGTACGGATGTTCAAATTGGTAATCTTCGTTGAACAGGCGGTCACGGTGTTCACCCATGGCATAAATGACTGTCGGGTCCGTCTGAAGCGGCATGTCCACTTCCATGCGGTTATAGAAAACCGAAGCGATGGTTGCGCGGTCCGCTTTGCTTGTCGCTTCCTCTTCCAGCAGGGAGGCGAATGTCAGAAGCCAATGAGGCGTCTTGCCCTGTTCTTCCAAAATTGCTGTATACGGGGCAATGTTCGCCTGGGTCGCATCCAACATCCCTTCGATGATCAATTCGAGGGAAGGATCTTCTTCGTAAAATGGATAAGTGGCCGGGAACAGATAACCTTCGAGCGCATAACGGATATTCTCGCCCTTGATCTCCTCAGTCAGCAGATTAGGGTAATTGGCCATCAGATTATCGATATAGGCTTCGTCCGTCACTTTTTCCATGAATTCTTCTGCGCTGTAATCCGTTTTTTCAGCGATGACATTCTCAGCGATTTGTTCGAGTGTCAACCCTTCCGGGAAATTGATCGTAAACAGCGGTTCACGATATACCGTTCCCGTTTTCAGGCTTTGAGTGATTTCATCCAAAGTCATCGATGGCAGAAGTCCATATGTGCCTGCCTGGAATTCGGATTCATTATTGAATTTTACATAATATTTATAAATGCGGGCATCTTCAATGATTCCGTTTTCTTCCAGCAGCGCTGCGATGCTGTCAAGATTTGAACCGATCGGCACCTCGACTTCAATGACTTCTTCGGAATCGGGGTCCACCGGTTCCAAAGCGGAAGTGACATAATTATATCCCTGATACCCGACAATACCCAATCCGATAATTAAAATCAACGCAATGGCAAAGACGATCCGCCGCACAATCTTCACTTCTTTCTTTTTCTCTTTCATGCGGTCAAACATGATATCCACTTTCGATTTCTTCTCCACGGGTTCCCCCCCTTAACTATTCCTATCCATTATACAAGAAAGCAGGACAAAAGAAAAAGGCGGAATAAAACTCAATTCCGCCTTCCTTCGATTATAGCTCTTCGTTTTCCTCTTCTTCAGCAAGGAAAGTATTCAGCATTTCTTCGATCATATCCCATTCTTCATCCGTTTCAACCGGCAAAAGATCTCCGCCTGCCACTTTACCATCTGCATCTGTCTTTTCAGTGAAAGATGATGCCTGAATTTCGATTTCACCTTCGTCATCCTCTTCAGCGCCTACCGGGAAATACAATACGTAGGATTTGCCGAAGTCTTCCGAGTCAAATGTAAACAAAATTTCGAATAGCTGCTCGTTGCCGTTTTCATCAACGACTGTGATATGTTCTTGTCCGTGTTCCATTGTCGTCACCTCATCATTTTTTAAAATCAAGATAGCCTTGCAGAATCATGACTGCCGCCATCTTGTCGATCACTTTTTTGCGGTTCTTCCGGCTCACATCTGCAGATATCAGCATTTTTTCCGCTGCAGCTGTCGTAAGCCGCTCGTCCCATAGTACCACTGGTATAGCATACGCTTCTTTCAGCAAAGCTGCAAATCTTTCTGAAGCTTCAGCACGCGGCCCGATGGAATTATTCATATTCTTCGGGTAACCCACGACAATTTCTGTCACTTCATACTGGCTGATCAGTTCACCCAGGCGCTTCAATCCGAATTCTTCGACCGCTTCATTGATCTTCACGGTCTCGATTCCCTGTGCCGTCCAGCCGAGTGCGTCGCTGATCGCGACGCCGACTGTTTTCGAACCTACATCCAGTCCCATAATTCTCATAAATTATTCCTCATTATTCTTTTTGATATAGAATTTCACAAGCTCTTCAAGGATTTCATCCCGCTCCAATTTACGGATCTTGTTCCTTGCATCCTGATGGCGAGGAATATAAGCCGGATCCCCGGATAAAAGATAGCCCACAATCTGATTATTCGGGTTGTAGCCTTTTTCTTCTAAAGATGCATGCACTTCCAGCATCACTCGTTTGACATCCTGCTCCATCGATTCCTCAGACGAATCAAATTTCATAGTACGATCGAATGAACTCACGACAAGCACCTCGCTTTCGGATTGAAATAGGGAAAACCTTTTCCGCTGCCTGATTTCCATTATATACGAAACAGCCCGTTTATAAAACCTATTTGACTAAGTCGTAGACGGACGCCAATGCCGCATCCAACTTTTCAGGTTCTTTGGCTCCTGCCATTGCCATATCCGGACGGCCGCCACCTTTTCCGCCACATTGCTCTGCAACATGTTTGACGATTTGGCCGGCATGATAGTTGCCGCCCGCCAAATCTTTTGTTACACCCGCTGCAAGCATGACTTTATCGCCGTCTACTGTGCCAAGCACGATAACCGCTTTTTCCAGTTTCCCTTTGAGATCATCCATCATCTGGCGTAGCTGGTTATTATCTTTTGCCTCCACACGCGCTGACAGGACTTGAATATCGCCGATCGCCTGTACGGCTTCAAGAATGCCTGCAGACTGCGCATTTGAAATTTTCGCCATCAGCGATTCATTTTCCCGCTGCATCGCTTTTCCTTCAGCCATGAACGTTTCGACTTTCTGAACGATATCTTTCGGATTCGTTTTCAGGAGAGATGCCGCCTGCAGCAAAGTGTTTTCGCTGTTTTTCAGGTTTTCATAGGCACCTTTGCCAGTCAATGCCTCGATGCGGCGGATGCCTGCACCGATGCCGCTCTCCGACACAATCTTGAACAAACCGATTTCAGCCGTATTGCTGACGTGTACGCCGCCGCAAAGTTCCAGTGAATAACCGCCGATTTCGACGACACGGACGACGTCGCCGTATTTTTCACCGAATAGCGCCATCGCCCCCATGTCTTTCGCTTCCTGGAGATTATGGTAGCCTGTCGCCACTGCGATGCTGTCCCAGATTTTATTGTTTACGATCGTTTCGATTTTCTCCAGCTCTTCCGCTGTCACTTGACCGAAATGCGAGAAGTCGAAACGCAGACGGTCAGGTCCGACGTAAGATCCCGCCTGGTTGACGTGGCTGCCGAGGACATCTTTCAATGCCTGATGCATCAAATGCGTCGCTGTATGGTTTTTCACCGTATGGCTCCGCTCTGCTGCGTCAACTTTCGCCTCTACAGCGGATTTCGTCAATTCTCCTGATTCGATTCTCACAGAATGCAGGTTTTGGCCATTCGGCGCTTTTTTGACGTCCAGCACGAATGCCTGAACAAAATCGTTCTGCAGGATTCCGTGGTCCGCAATCTGGCCACCGCTTTCAGCATAGAATGGCGTACGGTCCAGGATGACCTGGACTTCTTCGCCTTCCTGCGCGTGATCGACCAGCTCCCCGTCTTTGATGATGAATAATATTTTCGATTCCGCTACCGTGTCCGTATAACCGATAAATTCACTCGGTTCTTTGATATTACCCAGGACTTCCGACTGCGTCTGCATGGAATTGACATTCTGGCGTGCGCTGCGGGCGCGTTCGCGCTGAGCCATCATCGCGGCTTCAAACCCTGCATGATCGATTGTCATGCCAGCTTCCTCAGCATATTCCTCCGTCAATTCAACCGGGAAACCGTATGTGTCATATAGTCGGAAAGCGTCTTCGCCAGGAATTTCGCTATTGCCGGCAGCTTTTTGTTTTTCCGTGACACTTGACAGGATAGCCAGCCCATCATTCAGCGTTTCGTGGAAACGTTCTTCCTCAAGCTTCATGACCCGCACGATGAAATCTTCTTTTTCGCTCACTTCCGGATAGAAAGCTTTCATGATTTCTCCGACAACCGGAACCAATTCAAACATGAACGGTTTTTCAACACCCAATTTTTTCGCATAGCGGACTGCACGCCGGAGAAGTCTGCGCAGCACATAACCTCGGCCTTCATTAGAAGGCAATGCACCGTCACCGATTGCAAATGCAACTGTGCGTACGTGGTCGGCAATCACTTTGAACGCCATGTCACTGTCTTTGTCTTCGCCATATTTCTTGCCTGAAATCTCCTCCGTTTTCCGGATGATCGGCATGAACAGGTCTGTATCGAAGTTGGTCGGCACATTCTGCACGACGCAGGCCATCCGCTCAAGCCCCATTCCGGTATCGATGTTCTGTTTCGGCAGCGGCGTATACGTATGGTCCGCATTATGGTTAAACTGAGAAAATACAAGGTTCCAGATTTCCAGGTAACGGTCGTTTTCGCCTCCCGGATAGAGTTCAGGATCATTCATGTCGCTGCCGTAGCTTTCGCCGCGGTCATAGAAGATTTCGGAGTTCGGTCCGCTTGGGCCTTCCCCGATGTCCCAGAAGTTCCCTTCCAGGCGGATGATGCGTTCAGCCGGCACTCCGACTTCATTCAGCCAGATGCCATATGCTTCTTCGTCTTCCGGGTGTACGGTCACTGATAGCAGTTCAGGATCAAAGCCGATCCATTTATTATCCGTCAAAAATTCCCATGCCCAGTGGATGGCTTCTTTTTTGAAGTATTCACCGATCGAGAAATTGCCGAGCATTTCAAAGAATGTATGGTGGCGGGCAGTCACACCGACGTTCTCAATGTCATTTGTGCGGATCGATTTTTGGGCATTGACGATACGCGGATTTTTCGGGATGACACGTCCGTCAAAATATTTCTTTAATGTCGCCACCCCGCTGTTGATCCAAAGTAATGAAGGATCTTCAAACGGCACTAGCGGTGCGCTAGGCTCCTGGTCGTGGCCTTTCTCTTTGAAAAAGTCGATGTAAAGCTGTCTGATTTCTTCTGCTTTCAGATTTTTCATGTGTTTTCCTCCTATCAAAATACAACCATTCACAATGAGTGCAAGAGACAATAAAAATAGCCTCCATCCCTTGCGCAAGCGCAAGGGACGAAGGCTATTGATTCGCGGTACCACCCTAATTACACGGAAAAATTCTTCCGTGTCTCTCATTGATGCCTTAACGCGGCTTTACGGCAGGGATTAGCTGCACTCCGGAGTAGCTTTCTAACATATCATCGCGAAGGCCCTTTCAGCCGGGGAGCCTATTTCTGAACGGATGCTATCTTATACTTTCTCCATCAACGTTTTCATTATCTGTATATGTTGAATTATAGAAAACTAATCTTCCACTGTCAACAAACGGCAAGGAAAGAATTGTCCAGACTTTTTACGACTCGATAAAATCGCGTGGTGAAATCCCCTGCATGCCGATCAGCGGATGGATGGAATGGACGTTGTCGTTTGTCAGCGCGGCCGGTTTATCGTCTGCAGGAGACGCAGCGGCCGGGGCTTCGTTTACTGTTTGAGCCGAAGTTCCATTATCGCCGTTTGCGGGCGAATCTGCATTTATGGGCTGGGCGGCTTTATTGCTTTCGGATTCCGGATTTGACAGCGCCAGCCGGTCTTTCAGTGTCGTCATCCGCTTCGTATCATCGGTCCGTTCCACGCCGTAGCGGAATACGCCCGGGTCACCGCACAGGATCAGAAAATCCTTACTGCGCGTAATACCTGTATAGAGCAGATTGCGCCGCAGCATTTTCATGTAGCCGCGGACCACCGGCATGATGACCGTCGGAAATTCCGAGCCCTGAGCTTTGTGGATCGAACAGCAATAGGCGAGCGTCAGCTGATTCAAGTCACTGCGCTGGTAAGTCACTTCGATGCCGTCGAATGATACGACAAGAACATCCTGCTTCTCCACCGTTTCACTCGCTTTCATGATGGCCACCACTTCCCCCATATCGCCGTTGAACACGTTGCTTTCCGGCTGATTGACGAGCTGCAGCACTTTATCATTGATACGGTAAGTGATGTCACCGAAAACAAGCTCTTTCCGTTTGCCGTCGTTATTCGGATTGACCATCTGCTGGATCATTTTATTCAGCGCATCGATGCCGGCCGGCCCTTTATACATCGGTGCCAGCACTTGGATGTCTTTGATGTGATGCCCTTTTGCCAGCGCACTTTTCACCACTTTTTCAACGACTTCGGGAATTTGTTCGGCTCCCGCTTTGATGAACGACCGATCGGATGTTTTTGCTGTGATGTCAGCCGGCAGCTGGCCGTTCTTCATCTGATGTGCGAGCTCAATGATCGATGACCCCGAAGTCTGCCGGTAAATATCCGTCAGCTCCACGGTCGGAATCCGTTTAGATTCGAGAAGATCCCTGAGCACCTGGCCGGGGCCGACCGGGGGCAATTGATCCTGGTCGCCGACGAAGATGATCTGTGCATCGTCCGGCACAGCTTTCAACAATTGATGTGCGAGCCACGTGTCGACCATCGACATCTCATCGATGATGATCAGTTTGCCTTCGATTTCTTTCTCCGTTTCTTCGTCTTTTTCCTGTCCATTGAAGCCGAGCAGCCGGTGGATCGTCATTGCCGGCAGTTCCGTCGATTCGCTGAGGCGTTTTGCAGCCCGTCCCGTCGGTGCAGCCAGGATGATCGGGAACGGTTCTTTCTTCTTCGCATAATCTTTCGGATCAAGCGACAAGCCATGGAGTTCTGCATAGACTTCGACCAGGCCGCGGACTACCGTGGTCTTGCCGGTACCCGGTCCCCCGGTCAAAATCATGACAGATGAATTAATGCTCGATTCGATCGCCTGGACCTGGGTTTCGGCATAATTGACGCCGAGCCGTTCTTCCGCTTCCCCAAGCGCTTTCCGCACTTCTGAAGAAGGGAAGCCGTCGCGGTTTTCCTGCGACGCCAGGAGCGTTTCCAGTTTGGTGGCAATGCCGACTTCCGAATAATAGAGGGACGGCAAATAAAGGCGCGTTTCTTCTCCCGCGACTTTCGATTCTTCGTTCAATTCAATGGCTGCCTTTGAAATGGCTTCAACGGGAATTTCATCACGCTGCCGCGCTTCAAGCATCTCCTTCACCTGCGGGATCAATGTTGCCGCATCAATGAAGACGTGTCCTTCCGACAGGCTGGCCTGGTTCAGTAAATGCAGGATCGCTGCTTTGATGCGGTCAGGATGGCTGCCCGTAATGCCCAGTTTCGCCCCGAGTTCATCCGCTCGCTGAAAACCGATGCCTTCGATTTCTTCGATCAGGCGGAAGGGATTTTTCGTCAGGATGTCAATTGTCTCTTCGCGGTATGCCTGGAAAAT
The DNA here is from genome assembly GCF_016820495.1 of Planococcus beigongshangi. GTDB lineage: Bacteria > Bacillota > Bacilli > Bacillales_A > Planococcaceae > Planococcus > Planococcus beigongshangi. Next base: position 358,148 of record NZ_JADHDU010000002.1, read on the forward strand.
ACGCATTCCCACCTGCGGCCCGAATCCCCAGTCGTTCAGCTGGATCATCACTCGCTCAAGCCCCAGATTCATCTGCAGCGCAGAGCGGATGGTGTCCTTCTTTTCATCTGACAGACGCGGGACAACATCTAGCGCTTCCGGGTCTTCCAGGATCTTTTTGATGGCATTCTTGCCCAGTTTTTTGACGATCGTTTCAGCCGTCTTCCGTCCGATGCCGTTGAACATATCACTCGACAGGTAGTGGATGATGCCCTGTTCCGTTTCCGGCACTTCCTTCGTGAATGTCTCCACCTGGAACTGGATGCCGTAGCGCGGATGATTTTTCACTGCTCCGGTAAAACGGTATTCCTCTTCCATGGAAAGTTCCGGAAAATAACCGGAGACGATAATCTCTTTTTCTGCGTACGAGGTGTTGGTCTGTTGGATTTTCACTTTTGCGATGGAGAATAGATTCTGAGGGTTGTGAAAAATCGAAACGACCGGCCGTCCCAGCACAAATTGCGTTTCTTCCTGGAATAAATCAATTTGTCCTGTCATGCCGATCGTTCCCCTTTCAAATTCCTATCCCGTATTAACGGTCAGTAAGACGCCCACTACTCCGAGCGGGAGATCAACTGACCCTAAAAACCCGATTGGATCAACTGACATTCAGCGGGAGTGAATAACCCCTACTGAATGAAGCTTCTCTTTATTTCAGATTTGTTTTAATCATATCATATGCGTAGCGTGCCATTTCATTTTCTTCATCCAGCGTGAATGCCTGTTCGAGGTGATGCATGGCATCTGCTGTGCGGTCTGTCGAGACTGCATATAAAACACCCAGATTGTAATGGGCGTCTGAATGGTCAGGTTCCAGCTCCAGTACTTTTATGAACTGAGGCTCTGCCAGTTCGAACAATTCCATTGAAGCAAGGGTGACTCCATAGCTCATGCGAGCGGCGACGTCCGATTCATCCAGTTCAACCGCGCGCTGCAGATATGGCAGTGCCAGTTTCGTCTGGCCGAGACGCTCCAGGCATTTACCGATCATAAACAGGGCATCCGACCCTTCCAGATTGAACTGCACCGCTTTTTCATATAGCTTCAGCGCTTCTTCAAAACGCTCAGCATTAAAATAAAGATTCGCAAGACCATAATAGGCAGTCGCGGATGTTTCATCGAGCGTGATCGCTTTTTGGAAAAAGCGTTCCGCCCGCTCCGTTTCGCCCATCGACGTCAGGACATGGCCAAAGTTGATATAGCCAAGCGGATTTTCCGGCTCTTCTTCAATCGCTTTCGTGAAAGCCTCCACTGCCCGTTCCGTTTCGCCGTCTTGAATGGCCTGTATACCGATTTCATTATAATTCATCCAAATCTCTCCCATTAGCCTACGTATTCGAGGCGTGCACCTTTTTTAAATACTTTGTCGATCGTCCCGCCGCCGAGGCATTCGTCCCCGCTGTAAAAAACGACTGCCTGGCCAGGCGTGATGGCGCGGACCGGCTCATCGAAAGTAACGACCGCTTCCCCATCTTTCAGTTCCACAGTGACGCCGGTATCTTCCTGGCGATAGCGGAATTTTGCCGTGCAGGCAAACTTCCCTGTCGGAATTGTTTCGGAGGTGAAACTCAGATTCACGGCACTCAGGCTGTCTGAATAAAGAGCTTCGTGATGGAAATTCTGGCCAACATACAAGACATTGTTTTCCAAGTCTTTTCCGATAACGAACCAGGGATCTCCCGCTCCGCCGATGCCAAGTCCCTGGCGCTGGCCGATTGTGTAATACATCAGGCCGTCATGCGTGCCCATTTTGACGCCTTCCATCGTTTCCATCGAGCCTGGCTGTGCCGGCAGATATTGTCCCAGGAATTCCTTGAAATTACGTTCGCCGATAAAGCAGATGCCGGTCGAATCTTTTTTCGTCGCAGTTGCAAGACCCGCTTCAAGGGCAATTTCACGAACCTTTTTCTTTTCCATATGGCCGATCGGGAACATCACTTTCGATAATTGCTCCTGATCCAGCTGGTTAAGGAAATAAGTCTGGTCTTTATTGTTATCCTTGCCGCGCAGCATTTTTGTTTCGCCGTTTTCTGCACGTTCCACCTGAGCATAATGGCCCGTCGCCAAATAATCCGCACCAAGACTGAGAGCATGCTCCAAAAATGCCTTGAATTTGATTTCCTTATTGCACATGACATCCGGATTCGGTGTTCTGCCTGCTTTGTATTCATCCAGGAAATAAGTGAAAACCTTATCCCAATATTGTTTTTCAAAGTTGACGGCATAATACGGAATACCGATCTGGTTGCATACGCGGATGACGTCTTCATAATCGTCCGTCGCTGTGCAGACGCCGTTTTCATCCGTGTCATCCCAGTTTTTCATGAAGATGCCGATGACATCATAACCTTGTTCCTTCAATAAATAAGCGGCAACCGAAGAGTCGACCCCTCCGGACATGCCGACGACTACCCGCGTATCCTGTGGTGCTTTAACTGTCATATCCATCACCTTTTCACTTTAGCGCCAGGCGCTTGCTGATTTGGGCTGTTTTTTCAGCCGCTTCCTTCACTTGTTCCAATGTCAGCCCCAGACCGAAACTGAAACGGATCGAATTGCGTATTTCATCTGCCTGTTCACCGTACATCGCCACCAAAACATGTGACGGATCGATGGAACCGGCGGTGCATGCAGAACCGCTTGATGCGGAAATGCCTGCAATGTCCAAATTGACGAGGAATGATTCGATTTCAATTCCTTTGATGCTCAAGTTGAGAATATGCGGCAGTTGATGGCTGCCATTCTCTTTATAGTCAACGCCGGCATCGTCGAACGCCTGTTTGAAGATTCCCTTGTATTGCTTATAGTCAGCCGCTCTTTGTTCCATTGTGTCAAGCGACAGCGACACAGCTTTCGCAAATGCGCTGATTGCCGGAACATTTTCTGTTCCGGCCCGGCGCTTGCGTTCCTGTTCGCCGCCATAACTTAGGGGCGCAAGGCTCACACCTTTACGCTGGTACAGAAAACCGACGCCTTTTGGTCCATTCAGCTTATGGGCCGAGACGGACAATAAATCCACTTTCAGCTCTTCAACATCGATCGGCAAAACACCATAGGCCTGGACTGCATCCGTATGGAACACAGTTTCCGTGCCTTCCAGCATGGCCCCGATTTCAGCAATCGGCTGCATGCTTCCGACTTCGTTGTTGCCGAGCATGATCGTCACAAGAATTGTATCGTCCCGGAGCGCTTTTTTCACGTCATCTGCTTTAATAAGACCATCCCTGCCAACCGGAAGATAGGTGACTTCATAGCCGTCACGTTCCAATTTCTGGCAGGCATGCAATACCGCATGATGCTCAATCTGCGATGTGATGATGTGTCTGCCTTCTTTTTTCAGCGCTGTGCCGAAAATAGCCAGATTATCTGCTTCCGTTCCGCCGCTCGTGAAAATGATTTCCGGATCATCCGCATTGATGCTTTTTGCTAAGGTACTGCGAGCTTCATCCAGCACTTTCCGCGCTTCACGGCCAGTGCCATGGATGCTCGAAGGATTGCCATATACTTCTGCCAGTCTGTTTGAAAAAGTTTCGACCACTTCCGGATGCATCGGAGAAGTGGCCGCATGATCAAGGTAAATTCGGTTCATTGTCTAAACTCCTCTATATATAGAACATATAATTTTCTGTTGTGGATTCCTGCTGGTTCGCCAAATCTTCGATGGTCGTCGTATCCAGCACATTCTTGACGGCATCGCGTATACGGATCCACAGTTCACGCTGCGGCTGAGGTTCGTCTTCGATTCCTTCAACCGGTTGGATCGGCCCTTCCAGGACACGGATCACATCTCCCGCCGAAATTTCTTTCGGGTGACGCGCCAGCATATAGCCGCCATGTGCGCCGCGGACGCTTTTCACCAATCCTGCATTGCGAAGCGGGGCGACCAATTGTTCCAGATAAGCTTCCGAGAGTTCATGCTCTGCAGCAATTTTCCGCAGCGGAAACGGCCCTTCCCCGTATTCTTTGCCAAGCGCGATCATTATTGTCAAGCCGTAGCGGCCTTTTGTCGATATTTTCATAAATACACCTCTAAAGTCATTTTCCATTTATCTTCAAAACAGTATAGCATAAATCAGGCCATATAGACTTGCAATGACTTTTGAAACCCATCGCGATATACTAATGGAACAGATGTACGGAAGGAGTTTTTTCATTGCATAATGAACCATTGGCATTTCGCATGCGGCCGCGCACGATCGATGAAGTTGTCGGACAGCAGGACGTCATCGGCCCGCATACCGCTCTATATAAAATGATCCAGAACGGCCACGTGCCGTCGATGCTTCTCTACGGGGAACCGGGAATCGGCAAGACCTCGATCGCCCACGCCATCGCCGGCACCTCGAATCTACCGTTCATCGCCTTGAATGCGACGACCTCCGGCAAAAAAGATGTCGAAGATGTGGTCAAGGAAGCGCGCATGACCGGAAAAGTCCTCCTGTTCCTGGATGAGATCCACCGCTTCAATAAATTGCAGCAGGATGCGCTGCTGCCGCATGTCGAGAGCGGCTCGATCGTCCTGATCGGAGCAACGACAGAAAATCCGTTCCATGACGTCAATCCTGCCATCCGCTCACGCTGCGGTGAAATCAAACAATTAAAACGGCTGACACAGGAGGATATCGTCCAATTATTGAAGACAGCATTGAGCGATCCGAAACGCGGACTCGGCCGGCAGGAAATCGAAATCTCGGATAAACAGGTTGAACGCATTGCCGAAGGAACAAACGGTGATGCACGAAAAGGGTTGACGATGCTCGAGTCGATCATCATCGCTTCCGATGAGGAAGACGGCAGATATATCGTCGATGACGACTTGATTGAGCAGATGATCAAACGTGTCGGCATATTCGGGGACAAAAAAGGCTCACATTTCTTCAACCTATTGTCTGCCCTACAGAAATCCGTCCGCGGCAGCGATGTCAACGCAGCCATGTACTATCTCGCCCATCTCCTCGAAAACGGCGACTTGACCGCGGTCACCCGCCGCCTTCTGGTCATGGCCTATGAAGATATCGGATTGGCGAATCCTGCAGTCGGCGGCCATGTCCTCGCAGCTTGTCAGGCAGCCGACAGGCTCGGCCTGCCGGAAGCGAGAATCCCGCTCGCGCAGGCGGTAGCGGAAATGTGCCTGTCGGAAAAATCCAATTCGGCATACAAAGCGATTGACGCTGCAAGTGCCGCCATCAATAAAGGGCTGACAGGCGATATCCCGATGCATCTGCGCGATACCCATTACGCAGGCAGCGCAGAACTCGGCCACGGCGGGTATCTGTACCCCCATGACACGCCGATCGGTTCATTCGGCGGCTGGGCAGATCAGGATTACCTGCCAAAAGAGCTGCAGAAGACGGAATTCTACAAACCCATCGTTGCCGGTGAAGAAAAGAAATTTGCCGGAATCTACGAAAAGCTGAAATCGTTCCGGAAAAAGAAATAGTTTGCTGTTATGCCGCCATTCCTATTGGGATGGCTTTTTTTATAGGTTTTTCTCTCGTTTTTGCCGAAGAATGGATTTATATTGGAGATTTCATCTGAAATGCAAGCGGATTCAGTACTTGTTAGCTTCACTTTAACTCGGTTTCTTCGAATATGCGCGGTGGGAAGAATTTATGCACGTTCCTGAAATGTTATGCGCGATTAAATTTTCTTATGCGCGTTCCCGAAGTTTTATGCGCGTTAAAAAAATGTTATGCGCGTTCAGCAGTTTCCTGTTTTATTCCAGAAGATTCCCACAAAAAAACCGGCTCTCAAATTGAGCCGGCATTTTTTAATTGTTCCGTACACGGTTGATCGGAATCGTTGAAGTGATATCATTTACGACCCAGCTTGCGCAGATCAGGCCGACTGTCGAGGGAGTGAAGGCATTGGAAGACGGCGGCATTTTGGCTTTGCGAATTGCTGCTCCAGGCTTGCCCACCGTTTCAACGACATCTTCACGCACGATGATCGGGCTTTCATCGGAAAACACAACGGGAATCCCTTTACGGATGCCTGCTTCTTTCAATTTCTTGCGGATGATTTTCGCCAGCGGATCTGTATGGGTTTTTGAAATATCGGCAATCCGGAAGCGTGTCGGATCAGTTTTATTGGCTGCCCCCATGCTCGAAATGATTTTGACGCCGCGTTTATGGCATTCTTTCATCAAATGTACTTTATAGATCATCGTGTCCGAGGCATCGATGACGTAATCCGGATTATAGCTGAAAAATTCTTCATATGTTTCTTCTGTATAGAACATATGTAAATCGATGACTTCACAATCTTCATTGATATCAGCGATGCGGTTTTTCATGACGGCGCTTTTTGACTGGCCGATGGTCGAAAGGTTGGCGACCAGCTGACGGTTGACGTTTGTGATGTCGACGTTGTCCTTGTCCACCAGGATGATGCGGCCGACACCGCTCCGGGCACAGGCTTCAGCTGCAAATGAGCCGACTCCGCCCACACCCAGCACTGCGACTGTGGAGTTCTTCAGCATTTCGATTCCTTCTTTGCCTACCGCCAGTTCGTTTCGTGAAAATTGATGTAACATAGTTTTCCTGCCTCTCTAATGTTGAGTAACTTATATAAATGAATTAAAAAACGACATTTTATTTCGCTTCGGCGCTTTGGACCAGGTTCCCACAATAAGCCGAGAAAACTCGTCTTATTGCTCCACCCAGTCCTGAGCCGCGCCTTTGCTTAGGTCCACTTCTAAAGTTGAAGTGAAGCAGCAATTACTCCTACAATCTCAGTGTAGCGTTAAGCACCCACTCGGACGAAGGTCCGAGTTCGCTTCTGGAAACCAACTCAACATGAGAAGGGTTATTAAGATATGGAGCAAAACAGCGAGACTCCTGCGGCTTAGCGACACGACCGATACACCGCAGGGAGCGCAGGATTGGGCGGGAGCCAAGACATTGGCCGAAGCTTGCGAGGACAAGTCTTTGCGACGAAGCTAGCGCAGCGATGCAGGAGCATGGGTTCTGGAAAGCGAAGCTGTTTTGCGCAATATCGACTACTGTAGAGTATTTAGTTCAACTTATACAATAGGAATTATACACAAATAAAAACCCTCCAGCAAATAGCTGAAGGGGTCATTAACATTTTTAAGTGAGAATCCCAATCGTGCCGTCCTTGACTTGCATATCGTTTTTGAACCCGCTTCTAGCAGGTGGGTGACCTCTTCCCCGCTTATAACTTCCGGTTAAGGCATGTTAGCCACGTTGAAATCCGGTCTCCCGACGACAAAATGTTGGGTCAAAACTGAATTGCTCGTAACGAACACATCAGGATTCTCTACTACCGTTATATTATCACAGCAGTTAAACTTGTACAACCATTTTACTCTAGCCCTTTTGAATTATTCTGAACATTCAGAGATAGGCTTAATTCATCAAGCTGTTCTGCCGCAACGGGACTCGGCGCGTTCGTCAGCAGATCGCTGGCGCTGGCTGTTTTCGGAAACGCAATTGTATCACGGAGGTTCGTGCGTCCCGCAAGCAGCATGACCAGGCGGTCCAGACCAAAGGCGATGCCGCCATGCGGAGGTGTTCCGTATTCAAAAGCATCCATCAGGAATCCGAATTGGGCTCTCGCTTCTTCCGGCGTGAAACCGAGGACTTCAAACATTTTCTCCTGGATGTCACGGCGGTAAATACGCGCTGATCCCCCACCGAGTTCGTAGCCGTTCAATACGAGGTCATAAGCCTGCGCTCTCACATTTTGAGGTTCTGTAGATAATTTTTCGATATCTTCCTCATATGGCATGGTGAACGGATGGTGTGCCGCGAAGTAACGGCCTTCTTTTTCATCGTATTCAAATAATGGCCAGTCTGTGATCCAGAGGAATTTATAAACGGATTCGTCGATCAACCCGAGTTCCTTGCCGAATTTCATTCGCAGGGCACCAAGGGCGTCCGCCACTACCGATTTTTTATCGGCTACGAACAAAAGAAGGTCTCCCGCTTCCGCTCCAGCTGCCGCAATCAATGAGTCAGCAGCTTCGCCTTCGAAGAATTTTGCGATTGGTCCTTTAACGCCTTCTTCATCCACTTTCAGCCAAGCTAATCCTTTCGCTCCGTAACGGCCGGCAAATTCACCAAGTGCATCGATGTCTTTCCGCGAATAATTTGCAGCCTGCCCTTTGACATTGATCAGTTTCACCTGGCCGCCGTTTTCGATGGCTCCTGTAAATACTTTGAAAGAAGAATCCTTCACAAGATCCGATACATTGATCAATTCCATGCCGAAACGTACATCAGGCTTATCTGAACCGAAACGTTCCATCGCTTCGGTATATTCCATGCGCTCGAATGTCGGCTCGATGTCGATGCCTTTAACTTCTTTCATCATCTGTACCATCAGGCGTTCATTCATCTCTAAAATATCTTCCATCGTCTGGAAACTCATTTCCATATCGATCTGCGTGAATTCCGGCTGGCGGTCAGCGCGCAAATCCTCATCGCGGAAACAGCGGGCGATCTGGTAGTATTTATCGAAGCCCGACACCATCAGCATCTGTTTGAACAATTGCGGAGATTGCGGCAGCGCATAGAATTCACCATCATGGACACGGCTCGGCACCAAATAGTCGCGTGCGCCTTCCGGGGTGGATTTCGTCAAAATCGGTGTTTCCACTTCCAGGAATCCTTCAGTGTCAAGGAAACGGCGAATGGATTTCGTCACTTCAGAACGCATTTTGAACGTCTCGAACATTTCAGGACGGCGAAGATCCAAATAACGGTATTTCAGCCTCAGGTCTTCACTGACATCCGTATTGTTTTCAATCGCAAACGGCGGGTTCTTCGCAGTGTTGATCACGTTGATGGAATCGACCTGAATCTCGATTTTCCCTGTTTTCAGTGTTTCGTTGATCTGGCCGTCTGCCCGTTCAACAACAAGCCCTTCAATATGCACAACAAATTCGCTGCGCAGCGATTCACCGATTTTAGCGGTCTCTTCAGAAATCTCAGGATTGAATACAGCTTGCACAATCCCCGAACGGTCGCGTACATCCACAAAGATCAAACCGCCAAGGTCACGTCTTTTCTGTACCCAGCCTTTGATGGAAACGCGCTGTCCGATCACTGTTTCGTTCACTTCGCCACAATAATGCGTTCTAGTCATACTAATTCCTCCAATTGTCTCTTTGCATTTTTCTTCTATATAAATAAAGATCGTCTATTTAACGGTTCTCCAGAATGGCTTGTGCAAGCTCCTCAAACTCGAGTTCCTGCTGCTCACCTGTTGCCATCGACTTCAGAGCGACTTTCCCGCTTTCGAGTTCTGTTTCACCGATGACAATGACGTAGGCGGATTTTTTACGGTCAGCTGACTTCATTTGAGCTTTGACTTTGCGCCCGTTGAAATCCATGTCTGCCGAAATGCCGTTCATACGCAGATCGCGCACAACTGTGAATGCTTTATTCTTCGTCGATTCGTCCATCGCAACTACATAGACTTCCAAATCAGAAGCCTGGCCGATTTCGACTCCTTCCATCTCCAAAGCGAGCAGCAGGCGTTCGATACTCATCGCGAAGCCGATTCCCGGAGATTCAGGTCCGCCAAGATCTTCAACCAGACCATTATAGCGTCCGCCGCCGCATAGAGTCGTGATGGCGCCGAACCCTTCTGCATCACTCATGATCTCGAATGCTGTGTGGTTATAATAATCCAGTCCGCGCACCAGGTTCGGATCCACCACATAGTCGATGCCAAGTGCTTCCAGGTATGATTTGACACCATCAAAATAAACCCGGGATTCATCGTTCAAGTAATCTGCCAGTGAAGGTGCCGTCGCCATCAACTCGTGATTGCGGTCCACTTTGCAATCAAGGATGCGAAGCGGATTTTTCGTCAAACGCGACTGGCAGTCTCCGCAGAATTCATCGATCCTCGGTTCGAAGTGTTTAATCAGCGCTTCTTTATGGGAGATGCGGCTTTCCGTGTCACCAAGTGAATTGATGACCAGGCGGAGCTGTTTCAGTCCGACTGAACGATAGACTTCCATTGCCAGGGAAATGACTTCCGCATCGATCGCCGGATCTTTCGAGCCGATCGCTTCGACGCCGAATTGGACGAACTGGCGTGTACGGCCGGCTTGTGGACGCTCATAACGGAACATCGGACCCATATAGGACAGTTTCACCGGCTGATCCGGCAAGCCGAATAATTTATTCTCCACATAAGCCCGCACCACTGAAGCAGTGCCTTCCGGACGAAGCGTCAGCGAGCGATCGCCGCGGTCCTGGAATGTATACATCTCTTTTTGGACGATATCCGTCGTATCACCGACACCACGCTGGAATAATTCCGTATGCTCGAAAATCGGTGTACGGATTTCCTTGTATTGATACAGTCTGCAAAGTTCATTGATCTTTTGTTCCACTTCCTGCCATTTGGCGGACTGTTCCGGCAGCACATCATAAGTGCCGCGCGGCAATTGAATATTATTGGCCATTTGTTCCACTCCTCTTTTTTCCATACAAAAAAGCTCCCGCCCCTTGCTTGCGCAAGGGACGAGAGCCTGTATCCAAGCTTCCGCGGTTCCACCCTAGTTGATGCGAAAAAACGCACCCTCTCATTCCGGATAACGACCGGTTCCGTCCTTTCCTACTAATTGCAGACAAATGCCCGCAGCTTTCAGAAAAGAGCCTCTTAAGTGTTGTTCACCACATATTTCTGCAGGGAAGCTTGCAGCCTGGGACTTCCCCTCTCTTATCAGCCAATCATGCAGTTACTTTCTTCGTCATCGGCGTTTATTTCATATAATAAGCTTAATCTTAAATTTTCCTATGCACCTTGTCAACCTTTTTCACATTTCGGCTGAATTCTTTGCTAAAATAAAAAATAAGTTCCATAGAGGAGGTGCTGTATGAAGCGAAGAACTTCAATTGCATACATAATTCTTATTTTATTGGTTTCACAGGCTTTGCCATTCAGCAATGACTACGCTGTTTCCGCCAATACCGGCATAGAAGTGGCGGAGGCTTCCATCAATGTCAGAAGCGGCCCGGGTCTCAGTTACCCTGTCATCGCTTCGATGAAAGAAGGCGACGCAGTCAATGGGCTGTCGAGAAGCGGAGACTGGATTGAAATCGAGGTCAATGGCGAAACCGGCTGGATCGCCTCGTGGCTGACGAAAAGTTCAGAAACAGCTGAAGCGGCAGCTGCCAAAACGGCAGTGTCATCCGTAAACCGCTTGAATGTCCGTTCACAGCCCGATCTTTCATCCTCTGTGTTAACACAGATGAACGCCGGCGAACAGGCGAATGTCATCAGTGATGCGAACGGCTGGGTTGAAGTGGAATTCCGCGGAGTCCGCGGATTCGTTTCGGAACAATACATAAGCATCAACAACATCACCAACGCCAACCCGGCTCCTGCTTCAAGCGACGTGGCTTCAATTGAAATTGCAGTGGATGTGCTGAATGTACGCAAAAAAGCTGACTTAAGTTCTGCAAAACAGGGTTCTGTCAAAAAAGGCGAGATTTATCCGGTTCTTGAACTTGCAGGCAACTGGGTGAAGATTCAGCTGGAAAATGATAAAACCGGCTGGGTCTATTCATTCTATGGCCATCTCTCCAACCAGACCGCCGAAACGAAATCCGACACCAGTGTCAAGACGGTGACGGTTCAGACCAACGGCACGAATGTCCGGTCACAGGCTTCCACTTCTTCTGAAGTGGCCGCCCGCGTGAATGCCGGCGATCAACTTCCCGTCCTTGCCAAGCAAGGCGACTGGTATCAGGTCCAGTTGTCTGGCGGCGGCACCGGTTTTATTGCCTCGTGGGTCGTAACAGACGGGGCGCAGGAAACCTCAGCTGAAGAAGAAAAACCAGCCCGTAAAAAAGGGACGCTCAACGGTTTGACGATTGTGCTGGATCCCGGACATGGCGGCAATGACGGCGGTACAGTCGGCGTGCGCAAAACTGAAGAAAAAGGGTTGACGCTGAAAACCGCTGAACTGTTATCGAATCATTTGCAGGCAGCTGGCGCCGAAGTGCTGATGACCCGCCAGTCCGATGTTTATGTCGATCTGCGAAAACGTGTGGCAGAAGCGCATACTTCAGCGGCGGACGCGTTTATCAGCATCCATTATGATTCTACGATGGACAATAGCGTCTCCGGCTTCACGTCCTATTATATGCATGATTATCAAAAGGAACTTGCCGCCTATCTCAATGACGGCCTGGGGAAAAAACTGACGCTCCGTGACCGCGGCGTTCAGCGCGGCAATTATCTCGTCCTGCGTGAGAATCGTCAGGCAGCCGTGCTGGTGGAACTTGGATTCCTGTCGAATTACAGCGAAGAGCGCATCGTCTCGTCCGCCCAGTTCCGGGAACAGGCTGCACTGGGGCTGTATCAGGGATTGATCAATTATTTCGATGCGCAATTGGAGAATTAGAAAAAAGCTGTCCTTCGGGGCAGCTTTTTCTTGTGGTCGGCGATATAAGAATTATTTCCTAACTGGAAATGAGGTTACGAAAAATTTTTTTGGATAAATAAAACATTTATTTTTTCTGAGTTGCGGTTATCGGCATTTGAGTTGCGGTTTACAGCGATTTTATTGCGGTTATTCGCCAGTTTGTTGCGGTTGTCGTCATTTTTGTTGCGGTCAGCAATAAACCTAATTGGATTTGCAGAATTCTAATTATTTCCACAAAAAAGACGCGGAGCCATTTGCACTCCGCGCCCTGCATTTAGTTGGATTCCACAATCAGTGTTACGGGGCCGTCATTGACCAGTTTCACGTCCATCATGGCACCAAAAACGCCTTCTTCGACTTTCAAGCCTTCACTGCGCAATGCTTCATTGAAATAATGCCATAACGGTTCCGCTTTTTCCGGACGCGCCGCTTCGACAAAGCTCGGCCTGCGCCCTTTCCGGATATCGCCGTAGAGCGTGAACTGTGAAATGGAGAGGATGGCACCGCCGGCTTCAAAAATTGAGCGGTTCATCTTCCCTTCTTCATCTTCAAAGATCCGCATCTGGGCAATTTTACGCGCGCAATAATCGGCGTCTTTTTCTGTATCTTCGTGAGTGATGCCGACGAGCAGCACGTAGCCGGAATCGATAGCTCCGGTCACGCTGCCATCCACAGTCACAGCTGCTTCCTTGCTTCGCTGTAAAATGACTCGCATAGTTCCTCCTTAGTTCATGACCCGTTTCACGGCATAGACATCCGGCAATTGTTTGATCCGTTCCACTACCCGGTTCAGATGGGTAATATGAGGAATCATGATCGACAGATTGATGGTCGCTATTTTATTCGTGTCAGCCCGGCCGCTTACCGCAACGATCGTCGTTTTCGTTTCGCTGACCATATGCATGACTTCATTGATCAGGCCGACCCGGTCGAACGCTTCCACTTCAATATCGATCTGATACGATTTGTTCTCAGGCGTCTCAGCGTTCTCCCATTCAACCGGGATGAGCCGGTCAGTTTCATCAGCATGGACATTCGGGCAGTCTGCACGGTGAACCGAAACGCCCCGCCCTTTGGTAATGAAACCGATGATGGCATCACCAGGTACAGGATTGCAGCATTTCGACAAACGGATCATCATGTTATCGATGCCGCGGACGATGACGCCGGATTCCGTCTGTTTGCGCGGTGTGTTCGATTTCATCTCGACCGTGATTTTTTCCAGCGCTTCTTCCTGCTCCCGTTTCTTGCGCTCTTTTTCTGCGAGGCGATTGACGACCTGCTGGGCTGTTATGCCGGTAAAGCCGACTGCCGCGTACATATCATCTTCGCCGGCGAAATTGAATTTTTCACAGACACGTTTGATGTTTTCATTCGTCAGGATTTCTTTCGGCACGAATTCCTGCGCTTTGATTTCGCGCTCGATCATTTCCTTGCCTTTTTGCACATTGTCTTCACGCAATTGCTTTTTGAAGAATTGGCGGATTTTATTTTTCGCCTGTGTGGACTTAGCGATTTTCAGCCAGTCACGGCTAGGGCCGAAAGATTGCTTCGATGTGAGGATCTCGACGATGTCCCCCGTATTAAGCTGGGTATCGAGCGGCACCATCTTGCCGTTCACTTTGGCCCCGATCGTCCGGTTGCCGATTTCCGAGTGCACCCGGTAGGCGAAATCGATCGGGCATGAGCCGGCCGGCATTTCAATCACGTCACCTTTCGGCGAGAATACATAGACCATATCGGAAAACAAGTCGAATTTAAGCGACTCCATGAATTCCTCGGCGTTGTCAGATTCGTTCTGGAAATCAAGGATTTCGCGGAACCAGGACAGGCGTGAATCGACAGAGCTGGCAGGTTTGACCGAAGTTTTACCTTCTTTATAAGCCCAGTGCGCCGCCACCCCGTACTCGGCGATCCGGTGCATTTCCTCCGTACGGATCTGCACTTCCAGCGGATCTCCCTGAGGTCCGATGACAGTCGTATGGAGCGATTGATAAAGATTCTGTTTCGGCATGGCAATATAGTCCTTGAAACGGCCCGGCATCGGTTTCCATGTCGAATGGATGATCCCAAGTACGGCATAGCAGTCTTTGATGCTTTCCACCGTAATGCGAACAGCCAATAAATCATAGATCTCGTTGAACTGTTTGTTCTGCACCGCCATTTTTTTATAAATGCTGTAAATGTGTTTCGGACGTCCGAAAAGATCCGCTTTGATATCCACTTCTTCCAGCTGGACGCGGATCTCCCCCATGACATTATTCAGATATTCTTCACGTTCTGTGCGTTTTTTCTTCATCAGGTTAACGATGCGGTAATATTGCTGCGGATTGAGATAGCGCAGAGCCGTATCTTCAAGTTCCCATTTAATGGTATTGATCCCCAGGCGATGAGCAATCGGCGCAAAAATTTCGAGTGTTTCATTGGCCTTGATGCGCTGTTTCTCTGCAGTCTGGTATTTTAACGTTCGGAGATTGTGGAGGCGGTCGGCGAGTTTGATCAGGATGACACGGATGTCCTGCGCCATCGCGACGAACATCTTGCGGTGATTTTCCGCCTGTTCCTCTTCTTTGGACATATATTTGATCTTGCTGAGTTTCGTTACGCCATCGACGAGCAACGCCACTTCCTCATCAAAATCACGGACAATGTCTTCGCGGCTTACAGGTGTATCTTCCACGACGTCATGCAAAAAACCGGCTGCCACTGTAGCCGGGTCCATTTCCAGTTCCGCAAGGATCCCCGCAACCTGGACCGGATGGACGATATAAGGTTCTCCGGATTTCCGGAACTGTCCCATATGGGCATCATATGCTACATGATACGCTCTTCGGATCATTTCAACATTTTTCTCATTCATATACGAAGCAACGATATCAAATACATCTTCTGCTGTTTTTACTTGGTCTTTCGCCATAATCGCCCACCTTGCTCCTCTTTTTTCGAAAAGTATATCTATATATTATAGAAAACATTGGGGACAGTGTAAAGTTTAGTTGCCGTATGCTCAATAAATGTTCATAACCGTTTACATAATTTGTAAAATTAAACCAGTATAACTGCTTTTTCATCGCGGTCAGTTTTTGATTTTAACCAAATTTTCCAGTGTAACTGCCGATTCGTCTTTTCCTAATCTGATGATTTCCGGTGCAGAATCCGATGAATGAATATTTTTCACCAGCACATTTTGTACATTATTTGAATCTGAAGCAACGGAAATATCGGTTTTTGCGTTTCGGAATCCCTGAAACACACCGTTTGCCAACACGACATTCGCAGCGCGGAACTGAATCGAAGCGGCCGTCTGCCCCTTATAATCGTAGAAAGGGTCTCCAGCGAATAAAAAATGATTGATGACCACATTACGGTAGCCGGATACGACCAGCGCACGAGGCGCGGAAGATCGGTACAGCTCGGAGCACACCGGATGGATCGCGACCAGTTTTTGAGCAGTGATATTATAGGCTGACACGGATTCCGCATCATCCGGATGATGGTGGCCGATATGACGGAAATTGAACGCCCTGTTGTCATTCACTGAAAGATGGCCGGAAATATGGACACCCGACGCGGCAGAAGAAGTTTGATGCGCTTTGATCTCGACACCGCCGAAGCAGCGGGTGCTGGAATTATTCGAAAGCCAGACATGGCGTGAGCCGTCATCTATCTCGATGCCATTCGAATTTGACGAACCGCTTTTATGGGAGCGGCCGCCCGGATCCCGGAAATGGCTGTTCGAGATGAAGATGTGATCGCTGTGATGCGTCGTCACTCCGTCATCTCCGAAACCGGAGCCGGTGACCCGGTCCAGCCAGACATAGCTGCTGCCGCCTTTCGCAGCCGTTCCATCGCCAGCATAGCTGTAGAGAGCAGAAGAAATATCGAAGCAATGAAGGCCTGGATTGATGGCTTCGGCTTCTTTGACCCAGCCAAATGTGACATTCGCGAATTTCAGGCAGCTGGACAGATTATTGCCGCTTGCAGATTTCATATCAGCTGGCAGCCGCTCCAGGTTCCAGTCGAGCGTAAGCCCCTCCACCGCAATATTGCGATTGCCGGATAACGGATTTTTATTGGTGATGAGCGTTCGGCGTCTCGGCGCCTTGTCGTGAAGGCGGATGACCGCCTTGCCTTTGCCCGCTCCCATCAGCCTCGTCCATGATGGCAGTCTGATGCCTCTGACGACATACACCCCTTCCGGCACATAGATATTCCGGCCTCCTGTGCCGAGGGCTTTCTTAAATGCCTGAGTTGAATCGGTCCGGCCATCGCCAATTGCACCAAAAGCAGTCACAGAGATGAAATTCCCTGCCACTTCCTGCAGCCTGTCATACTGGTTGTCCAGCTCATTTTTCCAAAAAGGGGAAATAGCCTCTCCCTCCACTTCAAATCCGATTTCTTTTTTATTGTCGACGATGAAATCCTTGGAAAGCGGTGACCACATCCCCTCGAGCCATGTTCTTTTTTGTCCGCTCGATTGCCGATTCACCGGTTTGCGGATCTGTGTGAATAAATTCTGTGTCTCCTTTGTAATTTCTTCTAATTTCCCTTCCGTTCCGAGCAGCATATCGATCAAACGGCCATTATTTGCCGGATAATGATTTTCATCCCATTTCAGCATACGGTCACCTCTTCATTTCGCTTTTACTTTCCATACCCGCTGGACAATAAAACATTCTTTTTGGAATGTGCAGAGATGAGATGCGTTTTTTGGAAATATTTGACACAAATAGTTCATCCTCTTTTCTTTGAGGTGAGCCCATTAATAAAACATCTCATAATTATCTTAGCGCACATAAATTGAATTCTCCGCACACAAAGTATCGTTTTCCGCACATAAATTCAGTTTACCGCAGATAAACTTTCATTTCCGCACATAAATCTGCAGCAGTGCAAGACAATCTCATTGAGCTTTATAATAAAGAAAATATATCCAGCCATAAACCCCCGCCAACGCCACTTTACAATACAAAAAACAGCCCAAAACGCAATCTGCGCTCCGGGCCGTCTTTATTCCATCAGTATTTCAATAATGTGCAAACGTCATAGCCGTTCAATTTGTCACGGCCATCCAGATATGTCAATTCGATCAGGAATGCACAGCCGGCCACGATACCGCCGAGTTTTTCGACAAGGTTGATCGTTGCTTCGATCGTTCCGCCGGTTGCCAGAAGATCATCTGTAATCAGCACGCGCTGACCCGGTTTGATCGCATCTTTGTGCATCGTCAAAACGTCTTTGCCGTATTCAAGGCCGTATTCCTCGCGAATGACTTCGCGCGGCAATTTGCCTTCTTTGCGGACAGGCGCAAAACCGAGTCCGAGTGCATATGCCACTGGGCAGCCGATGATGAATCCGCGGGCTTCCGGTCCGACGATGATGTCGGCATCCACTTTTTTTGCGTATTCAACAATCTGGTCCGTTGCATATTTATAAGCTTTTCCGTCATCCATCAACGAAGTGATATCTTTGAACTGGATTCCTGGTTTCGGCCAATCTTCAACAATCGTAATATACTCTTTTAAATCCATAACTGTTCCTCCTTGGCAGACACTTTCGCGTCAAACCACTCTTTTAAGTCTTTATAAGATGCATACAGAAGCTTCTGTTCCAAGGCAATCTGCTGTTCGCGCTTCTTATAGCTTGGCGCTTCTGCCAGATCTCGTTTGCCCGGAGATTCTGCAATCTCAGTAAGTCCATTGTTAAGTGTAACAAAACCGAGTTCAAAAAACACCTGCAACATGAAAAATAATGAATCCCGCGTCCACCCTTTATGCTTGGCGAGTTCGTCACAATGCTTTTTGAAGTCGAATGACCCTCTTTTTTTAATGAAAGCAAACAGCCAGGCAAATTGGTCACGGGGAGGAATCTGTTCGAAATACTGTGATTCCTTCGCATAGAAATGCGCGTAGATGCGCTTCGGACTAAGCTGGTCCAAAACGGATTCCAATTGCGCTTCCGATTCCGGCAGGTCGAGGAGCACAAGATGATGGACGGCCCCGTCGGCTTTTCCAATCGTGTCGATGGTATGAATCGGATGCTGGATCAATGTTCGATAAACTGCCACAGTTTCCGGATGGAATGCCAGGTAGACCTGATCTTTTTCCGGAATCAATTTCGACCATCTTGATACTTGGCGAATGCCGCGGATATCAAACAGCTGCCATTGATCCGTACGGATGTCCTCTATCAGCATCTGCGCTTTTTTTCGGCCATTCCATTCATTTATCTGCAAATCGCCGATGACATCGATCAACACATCAGGCGTCAGCTGATCTCCGATTTCCCCGATGCCGAAACCGACAGCGTCCAGTGACGAATCAGCCGAAGCGAGTTCAATCTTCAAATGGTTCTGTGCCGCGCCGATTTTGCGGATAGACGTCACTTTGACACCTTTGATATAGAACTTCGGTTTAGCGAAGCCCATGCCGAACGGAGCTAGATAGCGCATGGATTCGATCGTTTCCGTACTGATTTCCGTTAGCTCCACCGGGATGTCTATGTCTACGACCGGCACCAGATCTTCCGAAGTAAGGACCGCTTCGGCCTGCTTATTCAAACGCCCGCGAAGTTCATCTACATTGTCAGCTTCCAGCGTCATGCCGGCAGCCATCGGATGGCCCCCGAACGCTGCAAGGATTTCGCGGTTTTCAGCCAGTTCATTATACAGATGGAACCCTTCAATGCTCCGGGCTGACCCCTTCGCTTTGCCCGTCTCCGGATCCAGCGATAGAACGATGGTCGGCCGGTAATATTTTTCGACCAGTTTTGAAGCCACAATCCCGACGACTCCCGGATTCCAGCCTTCCTTAGCCACAATGATGACGTGCGGCGGACCATCCGGATACATGGATTCGACTTGCGCAATCGCTTCATCCGCAATCGTCTTCACGATCGCCTGCCGTTCTTTATTGAGCACATCCAGGCCATCAGCGAGTGAACGTGCCTGCGACGGATCTTCCGTCAGCAGCATATGGACTGCCGGGCCGGCATCCTGCAGCCGGCCGATTGCGTTGATCCGGGGACCGAACGTAAAACCGATCGTTTCTTCGTTGATTTCTTCCTGTTTGATGCCGGCAACTTCCGCAAGGGCGCCGATTGCCGGACGTGGTGTATCGCGAAGTGCCAGCAAACCTTCTTTGACGAAAATCCTGTTTTCCCCATGCATCGGCACCAGATCCGCAATCGTGCCGATGGCTACCAGTTCAAGCAGATGATCCGGCATTTCTTCATACAATGCATGCGCTATTTTGAATGCCACACCGACTCCAGCCAGTTCACCGAAAGGATAATTCCCTTCAGGATGACGCGGGTGGATGATTGCCAGCGCATTCGGCATCGTCTGCCCGATATCGTGGTGATCGCTGATGATCACATCCATGCCAAGCCCTACTGCAAAGTCGACTTGCTCGATGCCTGAAATTCCGTTATCGACCGTGATGATCAATTGGACGCCGTTATCGTACGCCTGCTGGAACAATTCTTTATTCGGTCCATAGCCGTGCTTAAAACGGTTCGGGATGACGAATGAAACATCTGCTCCCAAATCCTGCAGAACTGTCATCATGACGGCGGTGCTTGTGACACCATCCGCATCGTAATCGCCATAGACAAGGATTTTTTCCTGATTGTCGACAGCTCTGCGGATCCGCTCCACAGCAATGTCCATATCTTTTATCAAATAAGGGTTATGTATGGCAGAAGGATCTGTCGCCATAAACGCGCGTGCTTCTTCAGCTGTGCCGATCCCCCGGGTCACCAGGATTTTAGCCAGCACAGAAGAAATGGCTAATTCGCGTTGGATCGACTGGACTGCCTGTTCATCAGGCTCTGTCAAACGCCATCTTTTTTTGGATTCTATCATATCAGTCACTTCCTCACTGCCCATTATACAAGAAATGACGGCAGACAAAAACCTTTCGGCGCAAATGCCGAAAGGTTTCTTTTTCAGAGATCGCTTTTAGGTTCGCGGCCAAATTCGTCCGCATGCGTGGCCACAGGCTTTTCTTCATTTGTGACAATTTGGGCATCAGGCACAACGCCCGCTTTCTGGTATTCGGAAATTTCATTTTGCTGCGTGGCGATCAGGGATTCCTTGACAGCCATTTCTTTCTGGAGTGCTTTGACTTTGCGCTGGAGCGAATAGGTTCTGGCGATCGCCACCACCCCGCTCAGTAAAAAGCCGAGAAGCGCAGAAGCCAGAATGACCAGGATCAAGGGAAATTCAGTCTCGCCGAAAATATAGTCGACAGGAACCGCATCTACGTTAACCACTGCAAAAACGGCGATGATAACGGCAAATATAAGTGCAAGTAAGATAAGCCATTGCATTTTCATGTTAAACAACTCCTTTCTGAAAATAAAAAAATGGAACAGGGTCGTTTTTACTATACCCTGTTCCGTTTCCTTTATAAACGTTCAGGCTGAAGCCGCCCTTATTTAAACGACCGGCTCGTCAGAACCCCATTTGCTTTCCTGTTCCTGCTTCTCGATATCGATCGGCCCTTTTTTATTCAGCTCTTTTTTCTTCAGTACGAGCCACAGCTGGGCTGCGATGAAGATGGATGAATACGTGCCGGCGATCAAACCGATCAGCAATGCGATCGAGAAGTTCGTGATGGATGGTGCACCGAAGATCAATAATGCCACTACAACCAGCACCACGGTCAAAACCGTATTGACCGAACGGATGAGCGTCTGGCGAAGGGAAACGTTGACCACGTTCTCCAATTGATCGACTGTCTCGATTTTTTTCATCGTCTTCATATTCTCACGGATCCGGTCGAAGGTGACGATCGTGTCATTGATGGAATAACCGACGATCGTCAACACAGCCGCGATGAATGTAATATCAACTTCAAGGCGCAGCAGGCTGAATACCGCTATGATGAAGAACGTGTCATGGATCAACGCCACAACTGATGCGACACCCATGCGCCATTCAAAACGGAATGCCACATAGATGATGATGCCGATCGCAGCGATCCCCAGCGCATATAATGCGTTTTGAATGAGCTCGATGGCCACCTGGTTGGAAACGGTTGAAACGTTCGGCTCCTGGCCATATGTGTCGATCGCCGCCTGTTTCAATTCCTCGATTTCAGTTTGTGTGAAATCATCTGTATAGCGGGCCACACCGATATTTGATGTGTCGCCGGAAATAACTACGTTTTCCGAAGGGAATCCGGCTTCTCCAAGAAATTCTTCCACTTCCTGTTGTGTAAGAGATGAATCGGATGTTACTTCAACCCGTGTGCCTCCTGCAAAATCGATCCCCAGGTTTAACTGGAAAATCCCGATTATGATGGCACCTGCAGCAATCAGCACAAGTGAAGCGGTAAAGAATTTATTGCGGTTGCCTGCAAAGTCGAAGCGGTCGAAAGGTGTCGATAAATCCGTGATGAGTTTTTCTTCCTTCACATCGTGGATCTTATCGGCTTTCAAACCGAACCAGCCTTTTTTATTGTCCAGGAATCCGCTGTGGACCCAAAGGCCCAGCAGCAATCTCGAACCCCATACTGCAGTCGCGAAGCTTGCAAGAATGGAAATGATCAATAATGTCGCAAATCCTTTTACGGAACTTGTCCCGAAATAGAACAGGACAATAGCCGCCAGGAGCGTCGTCACGTTGGCATCGATGATAGCCGAGAACGATGAACGTGCGCCGATCTGGAATGATTCTTTGACCGATTTGCCTGTCCGTATTTCTTCACGGATACGCTCATAGGTGATGATATTGGCATCGACTGCCATCCCCACACCCAGCATGATCGCTGCAATACCCGGCAATGTCAGAACACCGCCGATCCAGTTGAAGATCAACAGGATCAGGTAGACGTATGTCGATAATGTAACGACGGCAACGATTCCAGGGAACCGGTAGAAAATAAGCATGAACAACAGGACCAGCCCGATACCGATGGCAGCGGCAAAAGTCGTTTTATCCAAGGCTTCTTCCCCGAACTGGGCGCCGACTGAAGTCGAATAGATCTCAACCAGTTCCACCGGCAGCGCACCTGCATTCAAGATACCCGCAAAATTCTGGGTTTCTTCCACTGTGAACGATCCGGTAATCTGGACGCTTGATGAATTGATGCGTTGCGTTACACTTGGAGCCGAAACGAATTTCGGATCCGCTTTCAAGCGCTCTTCCTGGTAGGAATCGACGCCTTCTTCAAAGTCCATCCAGATGACCAGCACGTTGTCGCCTAATGGCCGCTGCATGATCTCCGAAGTAATGTCAGCGAATTTCGCCGGGTCATTCAATTCCAGTGACACGATTGGTGCTCCGTTTTCATTGAAAGTACCGGTCGCACCGCCTTCTTTCAGGTCAGAGCCATCCATCAGAAGATTGTCGTCCGAATCACGGAAAGTCAAATTCGCTTCCGTCGACAGCAGCTCACGTGCTTCCGACTGATTTTCTATACCCGCCAACTGAACACGGATGCGGTCATCGCCTTCAATCTGGATGACCGGCTCACTGACGCCGAGTACGTTGATACGGTTCGTCAAGGCGTCTGTTGTATCAGATAAAATTTCGTTTGTGATTTCAGGTCCATCATTCAGTGATTTAACTTCATAGAGAACTTCAAATCCACCTTGGAGATCCAGCCCCAATTTTATGTCTTTGGCTATTGGTAAGCTTGTCGTGCCAATCATTCCTATCAGTGCGATGACCAGTAAGAAAAAGGCTAATATGCGACCTCTTGCTTTCATATGTATAGTTCCTCCTCATTATCAAAAACACAGCAACTTCATTATGAAACACACGCGTAAGCGTGTCAAACTCAATCTGTCTTTTTCTGGGTGGGCCGAAGCAGCTGGTCGAGATCATCAGAATTCCCCGAAGAAAACCAAATATCTCCTTTGAAACCTTCTATCTGATGGTAAGCGACAAATTCCGAAGCCCGCATTTCCATGATTTCATTGACCATTTCATGGAGCGCCATGTCGCCTGTGTCTTTCTTTCGCCATTTCTTTTTGATCAAATATTCCCAAATATCCTCCGGCGTGAACGTGTCGTAATCCGCAAATTGGAATTCCTCACATTTACTTTTCAAGAATGGCAATACGATGTCATATTGCTCTGTATATTTCGGCATATTTATTCCCTCTTTAACATGATTAATTTTTTTGAACAATCCGTGAATTGCCATTAAAAAAAATCGCCTTCAAATCGAAGGCGAAGATTTCTTAGATTGTCGTTTTCGCTTGATCCACAACGCGGGCGATTGCCTGGCGTTCGAATTGCATGCGAGTGCCGTCTGCCACTGTGATGTAGATTGTCGTATCATCTACAGCGTCAACCAGCCCGTGAAGTCCTCCGATCGTAACGATGCGATCGCCGCGGCGAAGTTCAGACTGCATGTTGGCCGTAGCCTTCTGGCGTTTCTGTGCTGGGCGGATAATAAAGAACCACATCAAAACAAACATTAATAGTAAAGGTGATAATGCTACTAAAGTTTCCATTATTCATATTCCCCCTTTCACTCTCTATCTATGACTTAGAAATTCTTTGCGTTCGGTTTATTGAAGCCGTAAGCCTCGAAAAACTCCTCGCGGAAATCTCCCAGGCGGTCCTCACGAATCGCTTGGCGCACCTGTTCCATTAAGTTTAACAGAAATTGCAGATTATGATAACTGGTAAGTCGCAAACCGAACGTTTCATCTGCACGAATCAAATGATTTACATACGCACGTGAATAGTTTTTGCATGTATAGCAATCGCATTTCTCGTCGATCGGCCGGAAATCACGTTTGAAAACAGCGTTTTTAATATTCATGCGCCCTGTGCTCGTCATCAAAGTCCCGTTCCGGGCGATGCGTGTCGGCAATACGCAGTCGAACATATCGATGCCGCGGATAGCACCGTCGATCAATGAATCCGGTGAACCGACGCCCATCAAATAGCGCGGTTTATCCGTCGGCATAAGTGGTGTGGTAAATTCAAGCGCACGGTTCATGACATCTTTGGGTTCTCCGACGGAAAGTCCGCCGATCGCATATCCCGGGAAGTCGAGTGATACGAGATCGCGCGCACTTTGTTTGCGCAAGTCTTCGAATTCCCCGCCCTGGATGATACCGAACAAGCCCTGGTCTTTCGGACGCGCATGTGCTTCCAGGCAGCGTTCAGCCCAGCGGGATGTACGTTCGACACTCGACTTCATGTATTCATGTGTTGCCGGATACGGCGGGCATTCGTCAAAAGCCATCATGATATCAGAGCCGAGGTCGTTCTGGATCTGCATCGCTTTTTCCGGACTCAGGAACAATTTGTCACCGTTCATATGATTACGGAAATGGACGCCTTCTTCTTTGATGTTGCGGAATTCACTTAGCGAGAATACCTGGAAACCGCCGGAATCCGTCAGAATCGGACGATCCCAGTTCATGAATTTATGAAGGCCGCCCGCTTCTTTGACAACGTCATTGCCTGGACGCAGCCATAGGTGGTATGTGTTGCTGAGGATGATTCCTGCGTTCATCGCTTTCAGTTCTTCCGGCGACATCGTTTTGACGGTCGCCTGGGTGCCGACCGGCATGAATGCCGGTGTTTCGAATGAACCGTGCGGCGTGTGGACGATGCCGAGGCGCGCCCCGGTCTGTTTGCAAGTTTTTATGTGTTCATAACGGATTGCTTCAGTCATGTTGATTCTCCTTTTTCTGTGGTTCAATGAACATGGCATCTCCAAAACTGAAGAATCTGTAACGTTCATCTACTGCTTCATTATATGCATTCAAAATATGGTCCCGGTTCGATAAGGCGCTGACCAGCATGACCAGCGTCGATTTCGGCAGATGGAAATTCGTGATCAGGCCGTCGATCGCCTTGAATTCGTAACCTGGAAAGATGAAAATATCCGTCCAGCCGCTGTCTTCTTTCAGCTCGCCGCCGAATTTATTCGCGACGGATTCCAGCGTCCGGGTCGAAGTGGTTCCGACCGAAATCACGCGGCCGCCCTGCGCTTTCGTGTTATTGATGAGTTCTGCCGTCTCTTTTGTGATACGGTAGAATTCAGCGTGCATTTCGTGGTCTTCGATCGATTCGACCGATACCGGACGGAATGTGCCAAGGCCGACATGCAACGTGATGAAAGCGATATTGACACCTTTCGCTTCGATCTCCTTCAATAATTCATCGGTAAAATGAAGGCCGGCAGTCGGCGCAGCTGCACTTCCGCGTTCTTTCGCGAATACGGTCTGATAGCGGTCCTGGTCTTCCAGTTTCTCACGGATATACGGGGGCAGCGGCATTTCCCCCAATTGATCAAGGATTTCGTAAAAAATCCCGTCATAGATCATTTTGAAGTGGCGGCCGCCGTGGTCTAGGATGCCGGTGCATTCTGCACGCAGAAGCCCTTCTCCAAATGAGACAACTGTGCCGACTTTCACTTTTTTCGCAGGCTTGACGAGCGTTTCCCAGACATCATCTTCTATTTGCTTTAAAAGAAGCACTTCGATATTGGCACCTGTGTCTTCCTTGACCCCCATCAGGCGGGCAGGCAAAACACGTGTGTCATTCAGCGCGAGCGTGTCGCCTTCATGCAGATAATCGATGATGTCGCGGAAATGCTTGTGTTCGGTCTTGCCCGTTACTTTATCCATGACCAGCAGACGGCTAGATGTACGGTCGAGCAAAGGAGTCTGCGCGATCAATTCTTCCGGCAGGTCAAAATCAAAATCATTTACATTCAATAAATTGGTTTGTTGTGTAGTTTTTGTCATTCAGGCATCTCCATTTTAAAGTGTTCATAAGCTGTGGCAGTGACAGTGCGGCCTCTAGGCGTGCGCTGGATAAAGCCGATCTGCAATAAATAAGGTTCGTAGACGTCTTCGATCGTCGTCGATTCCTCGCCGATGCTTGCCGCAATCGTATCGAGACCGACCGGGCCGCCCCGGAACCGGGTAATCATGCCGGTGATCAGTTTATGGTCGATATGATCAAGTCCGAGCGGATCCACTTGCAGCATCTCAAGCGCCTGATCCGCCATCTCCATCGTGATGGAGCCCGTGCCGCGAACCATTGCGTAATCACGGACCCGTTTTAAGAGGCGGTTCGCGATACGCGGCGTGCCGCGTGAACGGCGGGCGATTTCAACTGCCGCATTCGGATCGATTTCCGCTTCGAATAGTTTCGAACTGCGGATGACGATCTGCGTCAAAGCTTCCGTATCATAATAATCGAGGCGTGCAAGCACGCCGAAACGGTCGCGCAGCGGAGCCGACAATGCACCGGCACGTGTCGTTGCGCCAATCAGTGTAAACGGCGGCAGGTCAAGACGCACTGAACGTGCTGTCGGTCCTTTGCCGACAACGATATCCAGACAGAAATCTTCCATTGCCGGATACAGCACTTCTTCGATCGACCGGTTGAGCCGGTGGATTTCATCGATGAATAATACATCTCCAGGTTCAAGCGAAGAAACGATCGCCGCCAGATCCCCCGGCCGTTCGATCGCAGGGCCGCTTGTCATCTTGACGCCGACATCCATTTCGTTGGCAATGACCGCCGCAAGGGTCGTCTTCCCGAGACCCGGAGGCCCGTAGAGCAGCACATGGTCCAGGCTTTCCTCGCGCATCTTCGCCGCTTCGATGAAAATTTCAAGATTATGCTTCACTTTCTGCTGCCCGATGTACTGGGACAGGTATTGCGGGCGCAACGACTGCTCAAAACGCTCATCGAATTCCGAAATCTCGCTTCCAATCACCCGTTCTTCCATGGTCTGCACCTCCTTTTTTTATATGTGTGTAGCTTATGAATTATTTTATTTATAATTTACTATTAAATTACGCTTCAGCGCTTTGGACTAAGCTCCCGCAATAAGCCGAGAAACCCACTCGTCTTATTGCTCCGCTCCGTCCTGAGCCGCGCTGGCGCTAGAAGGAACTCTGAAGATATGGAGCAAAACAGCGTAGACGCCTTGGGGATCAGTGAAGTGCTGAGATCCACTCGGGCGAAGTGGAACGAGCACGAGTTAGCTCAGCGCGAGCCCCCGGCAAGCGAAGCTGTTTTGCGGAATATCGACTTTAAAACTATTATAATTTATTAATATCAACCCTGCTTCAAAAGAAGCTGCAACGCTTTCTTCATATAGCCTTCCGTGTTCAGGTCCAGATCCTTCAGCTTCGGTTTGACTTTATTGATTTCGCGTTCGGAATAGCCGAGCACACCGAGAGCGAGCATCGCTTCTTCAAGCTCATTGTCTTCCGATGTCAGGAGGCCACCCAGTTCTTCATTGTCTTCAAATGGATCACCGAAGAATTCAGCCAGTTTCCCTTTCAGATCGAGGATCATCTGGCGCGCCGTCTTCTTGCCGACGCCCGGGAATTTGACGAGATACGACTCGTCTTCCCGCTCGATCGCTTCGATGACATGCTGCGGCTGGCCGCTCGCCAGAATAGCCAGCGCACCCTTCGGCCCGATGCCGGATACCGAGATCAGCTTGCGGAAAAGTTCCCGCTGCTCAAGCGTCGGAAATCCGAACAGGAGCTGCGCATCTTCCCGCACATGATGATGCAGGAATACCTGCAGATCGTCGTCGCCGAACGAATACGGATTCGGCGCAAAAATCTGCCAGCCGATCCCGCCCTGCTCTATCACTAAATATTCAGGCGTCACTCGCGTAACCCGCCCTTTTATGTAATCGTACATATCAATTCGCTCCTTCAATTCAACTCTATGATTATAGCATATCCAGCCACTTTAGACGAAATAAACCCGCTGTCCCCACCCTGTGGTAAACTAGATTCATGAAGAAATGAAGCGAGGGATCCACATGAAAAAAATTCTCGGAGAAGAGCGCAGACAATTGCTGCTGGAAAAATTGAAAACGGCAGCCGAACCTTTGAAAGGCGGCGAACTGGCGAACCTGACAGGCGTGTCAAGGCAGGTCATCGTCGGTGATATGACGCTCCTGAAAGCAAAAGGCGAACCGATCATCGCCACAAGCCAGGGCTATCTGTATATGCGTGAAACCGGCGCCGATGACATTTTCCGCGTTCTTGCCTGCCACCACAAACCGGAAGACACGCAGAATGAATTGTATCTGCTGGTGGACGCTGGCGTCACCGTCAAAGATGTGACAGTCGAACATCCGGTTTACGGTGAACTGACTGCCGGCATCCACGTGTCATCGCGCCGTGAAGTCGATGGGTTCATGCAGCGCATCAAAGAAACCGGCGCCAGCTACCTGCTCGAACTTACAGGCGGTTTGCATTTGCATACGATCACTGCGCCGAACGTCGCAATTTTGGAACAGGCCATTAAAGATATGCGCGAAGCCGGTTATTTAATGGATGAAAGTGAATAAAATCTATCGTTTTCCCGCGGATCCGGTTGAAATCCGCGGGTTTTTCATCGTTTTAGAGCTTGGAAGCTTCGTTTACCTAATGAAAAATGGTGATTTCAGCATTTGTGATCGGCATAACGGGTTTTGTGATCGGCATAAGCACTTTTATGATCGGCATCCGGGTATTTGTGATCGCCATTAATATTTCTTCCAATTAAACCCAAATATGCACCCACTCATTCCATTCCTCCCACTCCCCATCGGATGTTTTTCGCTCTGCGAAAAACTCCCTTCCTTTAAAGGAGCCTTCGCGGACGCGAAGGCTTTTCATTTCAAATCCCTGAAATACGAAAAAAGCTCCGCAGCCGATCCGGCAGCGGAGCTTTCCTGTTTTATTCGTAGGTATAATAGGAACCCAGTGTTTTCACTGTACAGCCAAGCGCGGCGAGTTCCTCGAAAGCACCTTTCATCATCGGTGAACTTTCGTCGTCCAGCACATCGGCGATGAAGAAGTAATTCCCGAGGCCCGTCTTCAGCGGCCGCGACTCGATTTTACTCAAGTTCAGCTGGCGCCACGCAAAAACCGACAGCACCTGGTGAAGCACACCCGACCGGTCGTCTTCCGGTGGTGAAATCATCAAAGTGGTTTTTACCTGTTCATTATGCGCAGGATTTTCCAATTGATGATTCGTCTTGGACAGCACGAAAAAGCGCGTGTGGTTAAAATGGAAATCATGAATTTCACGGTGGACAATCTTTAGTCCATATTTATGGGCCGAAAATTCATTGCCAATCGCCGCAATATTGCGTTCCGGCAGCTCACTGACCATTTTGGCTGCAGCCGACGTGGAGCTATACTGCTCGAGCGGCGTATTTTTATACGTATAATAGAGGAATTTATGGCATTGCGCCAGTGCATGCGGATGTGAATAGATCGCTTCGAACGTGTCAGAATCCGCATTATCCGGATGCACCATCAGATGCTGCTCGATCGGCGACAGCACTTCGGCCGTCACATAAAGCTGCACTTCATGGAATAAATAATCGATAGTCAGCGGAACTGATCCTTCCAGCGCATTCTCAAGCGGCACAACCGCATAATCCACACGGTTTTCAGCGACCGCTTCAATGGCTTCCGGTATCGTCGTATAGGCGATCAATTCCCCGTCCGGAAACGCCTTTGCCGCCGCAAGATGGGTGAACGAGGCGTCCGGTCCCAAAAAAGAAATTCGTTTTTTCGTCTGCTGTTCAGCCATCAAACCACTCCTACATTAAAATGATCCGCTCGACACTACTTCTGCCGCTTCAACAAAATCCAATTTTTTCAGCTGCTGCAAAAACACATCCAGATCCTGGTCCATTGCCGTCACATCGAGGGACAGCGTTACATTTGCCCGTCCCTGGATGGGAATCGTCTGATGGATCGTCAGGATATTGCAGCGTGCTTCCGCAACCGCCTGGATCAAGGTGGCAAGCGTACCGGTCCGATCTTCCAATTGAAGGAAGATCGTCAAGATCCGCTCTTTGACAATGGAGTGAAAAGGGAAAACAGCATCCCGGTATTTATAAAAAGCGGAGCGGGACAATCCAGTCTTATCCACAGCTTCCTGTATCGACATATCGGCGCGCTGCAGCATCTTTTTGACTTCAAGCGTTTTTTGCATCGCTTCGGTCAATACATCTTCACGCACCAAGAAAAATCGCTGTTCTGAAATATCCTTCATCCATGTCCCCTCCAGATTTACTCAGTAAATTCGAACTCAAATTCAAGCAGACGGACCGTATCGCCGTCCACTGCCCCGCGTTCACGAAGCGCATCGTCGATTCCCATGCCGCGCATCTGGCGGGCAAATCGGCGAATTGAATCTTCACGTGAGAAGTCGGTCATCTTGAACAAACGTTCAATCGCATAACCGCTGATTACATAAGCACCGTCCGGATCACGGGTGATCGTGAAGCCGTCCGATTCCGCTTCATGCTTGTAAAGAACCGTGCTTTCCGATTCATCCACTTCTTCTTCGATCAACGGGAATTCCGAAGTCACTTCCAGCAGGTCGGCAATCGAGAACAACAGATTGTTCAAGCCTTGGCGGCTGATTGCTGAAATCGGGAAAATCTTCGCATCTTCCGGCAATTTCTTGCGGAACGCTTCAAGATTTTCTTCGGCATCCGGCATATCCATCTTATTCGCAACGATCAATTGCGGACGTTCCGTCAACCGCATATTGTATTGCTTCAATTCTTCATTGATGGTCACGTAATCCTCGTACGGATCACGGCCTTCCATACCGGACATATCGATGACGTGGACAATGACCCGCGTCCGTTCGATATGGCGCAGGAATTGATGGCCGAGGCCGATCCCTTCATGTGCACCCTGGATCAGACCAGGCAGATCCGCCATGACGAAACTGCGCTGATCTTCCGTTTCAACCATCCCGAGATTCGGCACGATCGTCGTGAAATGATATTCAGCGATTTTCGGTTTGGCAGCTGAAACGACTGACAATAATGTAGATTTACCCACACTCGGGAAACCGACAAGGCCGGCATCTGCCAGAACTTTCAGTTCCAGGATGACATTGCGTTCAAATCCTGGTTCCCCTTTTTCCGATAATTCCGGAGCTGGGTTCTGTGGCGTAGCAAAACGCGAGTTCCCGCGTCCGCCGCGTCCACCTTTTGCGATGATCGCCGTCTGGCCGTGTTCAACCAGGTCAGCGATCGTTTCGCCGGTATCCGCATCTTTTACAACTGTGCCAGGCGGAACTTTGATATACGTATCCACCGCTTTTGCACCATGTTTATTGGCACTCATGCCATGTGTTCCGCGTTCGGCTTTGAAAATCCGTTTGTAACGGAAATCCATCAGCGTGCGCAGACCTTCTTCAACGATAAAGACGATATTACCGCCTCTGCCGCCGTCGCCGCCGGCTGGTCCGCCGTCCGGTACATATTTCTCGCGGCGGAATGCTACCATGCCATCCCCGCCGTCGCCACCTCTAACATAAACTTTTACGTGATCGACAAACATATTATCCCTCCATCTGTGTGCTGACAATGATCTTCCAATTGTCCGCTGCAACTCTTTCTCGTGCCAATAAACCCGGAATCTCCGGCAAACCTACAGTTTGCGGATTTCCTTCTATTTTAAGTTCGATTGTAAATATGGATTCCTGCTGTTCCAATGAAATGCGGCAGCTGTTGGCATGTGCCTCCGGTCGCTTTTTAAGAGTGGTGAAGAACTGTTCAAGCCACTCTGCAAAAATCGCATCATCTGGCGTTCCGCCTTTTTCAGCGGCACATTCCACCCGAAAACGGAATTCCGGAAAACGCCATTCCGCCGTCAGCAGCCAATTTTCCGTCGCCGGCATCTTCAGCGCCGACAGCCTGCTCAGCTGCACAGCCGCTTCGGCATGCGATCGAATGATCGATTTCACGTCCTGCGTACGCCCAAGATCCAGTTTCATTCCAATTAATTGGAGCTCATTCAAAAAATCATGGCGCGCATGCCGAAGCGCTTGTGCCACCGTCATCGGGTTATCCATCAGTTTCACGTCCTAAAATTTCTTCTTATTCCAGTATACCAATAGATTCCTGAAAAATAAAAAGGACTGCGGAAGCAGCCCTTTTTGTTTTTATTAAGCTTCTTGTGCTACTGGGTAAACGCTCACTTTTTTCTTGTCGCGGCCGTAACGCTCAAAGCGCACAACGCCGTCGATTTTAGCGAAAAGTGTATCGTCTCCGCCACGCCCAACGTTTTCTCCTGGATAAATTTTAGTACCGCGTTGACGGTATAAAATTGAACCACCAGTAACTTCTTGGCCGTCTGCACGTTTAGCGCCAAGGCGTTTAGATTCTGAGTCACGTCCGTTTCTCGTTGAACCTACACCTTTTTTGGATGCGAAAAACTGAAGATCTAATCTTAACATTCTGTCCCACCTCCTAAGCTGTGAAGGTTATTTTAATATATTCTTCATAGTCTTGTTCAATCGTTTTTAATGAAACAATCATGCTGCGGACGAGGAGTTGCACCTGTCCGTCCGTTTTCTCGTCGAGGTCATCCGGGAAACCGACTTTCAAATAGCCACTTTCACTCTGCTGGATTTCCGGTTCAATTCCGGTAAGTTCCATAATCGCATTCACCGCTCCAAATGAAACAGCTGATGCGCCGGCACATACCAGGTCCTGCCCATGTTCCGCAAAGTCCGCATGGCCCGACATCTCGAAAGACGAAATGCGTCCTGACGTTTCTTTAATTTTAACTTTGATCATTCTTACAGGTTGATCGCGTCAACAGTCAATTTCGTGTATGGCTGACGGTGACCTTGTTTTTTACGGTAGTTCTTTTTAGCTTTGTATTTGAAGACAGTGATTTTTTTCTGTTTGCCTTGTTTTTCAACTTTAGCTGTAACAGTAGCTCCTTCAACAAAAGGAACACCCACTTTAGCGTCATCTCCACCTACAAATAGAACTTTGTCAAATGTGATCACGTCACCAGCTTCTCCGTTCAATTTCTCAACATAGATTTCTTGGCCCGCTTCAACTTTGATCTGTTTTCCACCAGTTTCAATAATTGCGTACATATCCTTGCACCTCCTCTTAGACTAAGACTCGCCTATCCAGGTGATCCGCATCATGTGCGAATTCTTGTGTACCCGATTCGAGCGGTTGTAGCACGGTGCGCTACAAACATAACATTAGAATAATAGCACGTTTTGATAGGTGGCGTCAATAGATACTGGCGAATTCATTGAGATGGAAGATGATGGTGACTGTAGATGGCTGCTTCTTTATTTAAATGACCTATTTTTCATTCAATTAAACCTGGTTTGGCGGTATGATTTTGGAAATATTATACATATTTATTTTTGAGGTGCGGAAAACATAATCTGAGTTGCGGAAATCTCTCCTTGGGGTGCGGTTATTCCCCTTTGAGGTGCGGTCACGAATAAATCCCCTTAAAATGATCGGCTACCAAGCGATTATTTTCTACAATATAGCGTATTCCTCGTTTATTACTTTTAACTGTCAATTTTTCCAATAAACGATACAAAACATACTTATCATGTATACCCAGCCACTTATAAGCAAATTCTGTCGTCAACTCTAACCCAAACAACACCGCATATTCCTGCAATGCAAACTCATGCGCGTCAGACGAGACGGCCCGGCAGTTACTGCAGCGCCATTTCCGTTGAATCCACGCGCACGACAGGCGGCCACACCCCAAACACCTCACCCCCGCCTCCACAGATTCCCGTGTCAGCTTATGCTTCTCCAGCAGGTCAGGGATGTTATAATGCCCGCGGCTGCGCCGCAACAAAACCTCAAAATCGTCCAGTTTCAGCTTCATGTCAGGATCGACCAGCCCCTCCAGATGGAAGGGCAAATAATCGAGTGCGACGATCGGATAGAGTTTGGGCGGGGCGGCTACCCTTCCAGAGCGGCTCGACAAGACGATGGTGCCATGCACTTTGGTTCCGAAAAACTTTTCAGATGCTTTGACAGCGCGGTGCAGCTGGGTTTCCGGATTGCGCATGCCTTCCACACGCCCCTCGATTACACGGTGGAATTGAAAATTGACCGGATCGAAATGGAATTCACCCACCATATTCTTCACTTCCAAAACGGAGATCAGTCGGGCATGCAGCAGCAGGAAATCGATTTGGGCATAGCCGCCTGAATAAGGCAGCGACAAATCGCGGTATATCTTAAACTCACTTCCCAGGTCCAGTTCGCGTTCCAGCAAATCAGCTGTCCGCCTCTCACCCGCCGCTCCCGCCAATGCCCTTTTCAATTCCCCGTATACTTCATCCCGTGACGAATTCCTGCTGCTCAACCTTTCATAAAGCACGATTAACTTCAGCAAATGAACGTCCAACCCGCACCCCTTTTCTGAATTACCATTCCAATTTAAAATCACCAATTACCTTAATATCATTTCACCTAAAATTTATTAATCCTACAAAACCACAAAAATCCCCCACAGAAATTCTGCAGGGGACCTCACAATGGCAAATGATTTTATTTGGAGAAGATTGCTTTGATCTTCGAAAAGACGCCTGTGCCTTGCTTGTCCATCGTCATGAGCGGTACGGATTCGCCGAGCAGGCGGCGGGCGATGTTGCGGTAGCCCTGGGCTGCGGGGTTGGCCGGATTCATGACGACGGGTTCGCCGCGGTTCGAGCTCGAGATGACACTTTCGTCATCGGCGATGATGCCGATCAGGTCGATCGACAGGTGCGTCGTAATTTCATTGATATCAAGCGCTTCGCCTGCTTTCATCAAGTGCTGGCGGATACGGTTGATAATGAGTTTTGGCGGTTCGATATTTTCTTCAAGTTCGAGCAGGCCGATGATGCGGTCGGCGTCGCGGACGGCTGAGATTTCAGGCGTCGTGACGACGATGGCACGGTCAGCGCCGGCCACGGCATTTTTATAGCCTTGCTCGATGCCTGCGGGGCAATCGATGATGACGAAATCGTACTCTTTTTTCAGTTCCGTCACGAGTTCTTTCATCTGCTCCGGATTGACGGCATTCTTGTCAGTCGTCTGTGCGGCCGGCAATAAATAAAGCATATCGTCGAAACGCTTGTCTTTCACTAAGGCCTGGTGCACTTTGCAGCGACCTTCGAGCACATCGACAAGATCATAGATGATGCGGTTTTCGAGGCCCAGGATGACATCCAGATTCCGCAGGCCGATATCGGTGTCGATGAGGCATACTTTTTTCCCTTGAAGAGCCAATGCAGTGCCGAGATTGGCGGTTGTCGTCGTTTTACCGACGCCTCCCTTGCCTGATGTTATGACGATTGCTTCTCCCACACTAGCTTCCTCCTTTAAACGTTGAAATTTGCGGTCGGATGAATCGCAATTCCTGTAAACGGTCGATAACGATATTCTGGCCATTGCTATGTAAATAGGCACATTCCATTTCCGGCTGTTCGGACAGCACAGTCAATTCGTCAGTCATCGTTTCAATCAAATCGTCGATCATCAGATGGGTCGCTTCCAGCCATGACGCGGCGATGACCGCTTCGCGGTTGCCGTTGGCGCCGGCATGGGCGATCCCTTTCAGACGGCCCAGCACATAGATATTGCCGCCGGCGACCACGCGGCCGTTCGGGTTTACATCCCCGACGACTACCAGATCCCCTTCAGCTTTCACTACCTGCCCGGAACGGACAATCCCGACATACGTCTCGGATTGGCGTTCATGGATCCGTTTATTGCTTTCTTCCACAGAAATCACTTCAGAGCGCATCTTGGCAACACGCAGATGCGAGTTGGATTCGATGGTCGAAACGATTTCCTTATATTGGGCTTCGGTGCAATACCGGTAACCCAGATGGAGCTGCACTTCGGCGCTGCCATCGAGCGCAGGATCCGAAACCTTCGCTTTCAGTTCGCTCAGCAGATCCGCATAGGCGCACTGGTCATCGAACTGCAGCACAAGGCCTTCTTTCGTTCCTCTTATATAGACAAGATTCTTCAAAAATTCGTCACCTGCGCTTCCCATTAAAAGTATCGTCTTTATTTCCTGTTACATAAAAAGCATTTCAGTTTCATTCGCGTCACGCTTTACTGTTTTCCCTCTCGATCAAGCGGGCATCGATGATCAATTTGAAAGCCCAGCCCAGCATCACCAGGAACACGGAATTCGCGATCATCGTCGGCAGCAGGCGGGAGATGAAAAACGCTTCCGCAGGCAAGGCGGCGAGTGAGATCGCAGAAAAGAACAGATACAGCATAAATTCAAAAAGTGCCGTCAGCACAAGGGTCAAGAGGGTTGCGACAACCAGATTGCGCTGCACCGACTTGACGATATAGCTCGCGATCAAGCACATCAACGGATATAAAAATGAATATAATCCAATAATATCAATGAAAAAGACATCGTACAAGAGGCCGAAAAACAATCCATAGATCATTGCGCGTTTGGCATCATAGTAGACGGTTACGAAGATCAGATACATTAATAGAAATCGGGGGACGATATAATAATAAACCCCGTCAAGCTGCAACGGGGAAAATAATCCAAAGACGGGTTCAAGGAAAAACAGCGCGAGTGCGAGTGCCGGCAAGAGGTATCGGATCATGATCCTTCCTCCTCCACCGCTTCCGCCTCGTCGCCGTCAGGCATCGCCCGGTCAGCGATCATCACGTGGTTCAACAGGGTAAAGTCAGCTGACGGTTTGACATAAGCCAATTTCGTCAGGCCGAATTCGTCGATCGTCACTTCAGTGATTTCGCCGATAATCAGGCCTTTGGGAAAGATGCCGCCGAGACCGCTTGAGACGACCTGCTGGCCGACTTCCAGTTCAATCTGGGCATCGATCCGTTTCAGCAAGAGTTCCCGGCGTTCTGCATCGTAGCCTTCGATGAGACCGAAGACGCCTTCTGCACCGCCGAGAACCATAGCTGAAACACGGTAATTCGGATTCTGTGTCGAAATCAATTCGACAGTTGAGGTGGTTTTCGTGACAAGCGAGACTTTGCCGATCAGCCCTTTCGCCGTCATGACGGCCATATCGGGTTCAACGCCGTCCGAGCTGCCTCTGTTCAAGATGATCTTTTCTTCCCATTGATCGGGGTTTCGTGCAATGACAGTCGCCTGAACGGGGTTATAATCCCGCAGGTCGGCTTCTTTGCCGACAATTTCCTTCAATTGTTCATTTTCAGAACGCAGGTCAGTCACTTCCGCCTGCACGGTTGCAAATTCTTCAAGACGGCCTTTCAAATGCTGATTTTCCTTGTATGTATTCAGAAGTGAATCAACGTTATCGAAAATGCCTGTTACAAAATGCGCCGGTCCGGAGAATAGGCTCTGGCCTGCCCCCACAGTATCCTTAATGAGTCTCTCTGCAAAGTTTACATTGTCGCGATCCCGCAAGGAATAGGAAATTAAAGCTACGAGGAGGATGACCCCGAGCAATAAAAGAATTAGCCGCTTGTTCGATAGGAACCTAGACATGGCAGCAATCCTCCTTACTTATTTAGTTGATTGCATGCGACGGATTTGATCGATGTTATCAAGCGCTTTACCAGTGCCGATCGCTACGCAGTCAAGCGGGTTTTCAGCAATCAGGACAGGCATCTGCGTTTCATCCGAAATGACCTTATCAAGATTTTTCAGAAGGGCTCCGCCTCCAGTCAGGACAATGCCGCGTTCCATGACATCAGCCGATAGTTCCGGCGGAGTCGTTTCAAGCGTTTTCTTCACGCCTTCAATGATGGAAAGAACGGATTCCTTCAACGCTTCAGCAATTTCTTCAGAAGAAATCTCGATTGTTTTCGGTAGGCCTGTAAGCAGGTCACGGCCGCGGATGTCCATTTTCAGCGCTTTTTCTTCAGGTGTTGTGACACGGGCTGCCCCAACTTCCATCTTGATCGCTTCAGACGTCCGTTCCCCGATTGTCAGGTTATACGTTTTACGGATATACTGCGTGATTGCCTGGTCCATTGCGTCACCGGCAACACGGATGGATTCGCTTGTAACAATGCCGCCAAGTGAAATGACGGCAACTTCCGTCGTGCCTCCACCAATATCGACGACCATACTGCCCATTGGTTCCCAAACCGGAAGATTAGCTCCGATCGCTGCTGCAAAAGGCTCTTCGATCGTGAACGCTTCACGCGCTCCAGCCTGACGCGATGCATCGATGATCGCGCGCTGTTCAACGGATGTGATTCCGAAAGGCACACAAATCATGACGTTCGGCTTCTTCATCGAGCCGCCGACTTTTTTCATCGCTTCTTTCATATAATATTGGATCATGGCAGTCGTTGTATCGTAATCGGCGATGACGCCGTCACGCATCGGACGGATTGCCACGATCGATCCCGGTGTACGGCCGATCATGTTCCGTGCGTCGTTACCTACAGCGACGATCTCGCCTGTGCTGGTATTTTTTGCTACTACGGATGGTTCTCTCAGAACGATCCCTTTATTTTTAACGAATACGAGTGTGTTAGCAGTTCCTAAGTCGATTCCTACATCTTTTGATCCCATTCCAAACACGTGAATTCTTCCCTTCTTTTATGCCTCTAAGCCATAGTGTTTACACAATACTACTCATTATAGCTGAAAAACAAAGAAAGTAACAGTGCTACATATATCCCTTTTCATTCAAAGAAATGAACTGATGGTCCCCGATGATCAAATGGTCCAAAAGCTCAATGCCGACAATGCTTCCAGCTTCCATCAAACGCTTTGTCACCGCGATGTCTTCAGGTGATGGAGCCGGATTGCCGGACGGATGATTATGGGCACAGACGATCGATGCCGCAGAACGGCGAACCGCTTCACGGAAAATTTCACGCGGATGGACGATGCTCGCGTTCAGGCTGCCGACAAAAATCGTCTGGCGGTGCAGCACCTGATTTTTTATATTGAGGAAAAGAACGACGAAATGTTCCTGTTTGAGTGAAGTCATATCCGCCATCAGATAGGAAGCGGCGTCTTTCGGGGAACGGATCGTATATTTCGCATCCGTCTGTTTGGAAGAGAGGCGCCGGCCCAGTTCGACCGCAGCGAGCAATTGCACCGCTTTCGCCTGGCCGATGCCATTTATGGAAGTGAGTTCTTCAATGCTCGCATCTTTCATTTGCTGGATCTGCTCAAAATGATGCAGCACACGGTTCGCCAGGTGCAGGACAGACTCCTGCCTTGTTCCTGTGCGCAGCATGATGGCGATCAATTCCTGGTTCGACAGGCTCGTCGCCCCCTGGTTGATTAGCCGTTCACGCGGACGGTCAGCTGAATGGACATCACGGATCATCATCGTCTGTTCCTTCAGCATTCCACACTGCTCCCTTTTAAAGAAAGATATCCGGCGTGAGCCAGTTTCTGTGCTAAACGGGCGATCGGCAATCCGACGACCGTATTGTAATCCCCATCAATTTTCTCGACAAATAGACCCGACAATGTCTGGATGCCGTAAGCACCCGCCTTGTCATAGGGATCATCCGTATTCGTATAGGCTTCGATCCAGCTGTCAGGCAGATCGAAAAAAGTGACCCTTGTGATTTCATGGAATGACATTTCACTATTGCCCGCCTGCACGGCAACCGCCGTAATCACATCATGGGTCCGTCCGGAAAGTTTGCGGAGCGTCTCCCTCGCCTCTTCTTTATCCACAGGCTTCAGCAGTATTTCACCGTCGCATACAACGATCGTATCCGCGCCGATCACGACAGCACCCGGATGCCTTCCGGCTACTTCTGCCGCCTTCACTTCCGCACAGTGAAGCACATAACTCAGCGCATTCGGAAACTTGTCAGGCTTCGGCTCTTCTTTCTGACTCGGTGTTATCTGAAAATCAAATCCGAGCATTTGCAGCAGCTCGCTTCGGCGCGGCGACTGCGATGCCAGGATGATGAGTTGATTGGAATGGAAATACATAGGAACGCCTCCTTTTTTAAAAGAATACCACTGACCTGAATATTGTTTCAAATGGCGAAAAATAAGTTTTGGCGCATTATAGCCTTCCAAAAATCAGATTTGGCCCCCTCTAAAAGATAAAGCCGCGGCATTGCTCGATTCCAAAATGGATTTTCGTACAGTCCGGATTTTAAAGAGAGCTTCAGAAAAGTGGCAACTGTTCAAATCTTGCCATTATTACTTTTTCTTTAAAACACTTTCATCCTGCCTGCTAAACGATTACAATGGAAACGGATTTTAAATTCAGAAGATTTCCTATTCCAGTATATCGAATAGGGAATTTTTATTTTGAGAAAAGGATGATTATATGGAGAAAAAGCGGAAAGGTTTCGTCCAAAAATCGTTGGATGGAGTCGAATTCATCGGGAATAAATTACCGCATCCAGTGACTTTATTCGCTGTGCTTGCCCTGCTTGTACTGGTCTTGTCTGCCATCATTTCCAGCTTTGGCATTTCAGTCGAACACCCGGGCCAGGAAGGTGAAATGGTCGAAGTCAAGAACCTGCTGAATGCGGAAGGCATCCAGTATATCTTCACCAGCATGGTCGATAACTTCATCGGCTTCGCACCGCTCGGCGTTGTTCTTGCAACGATGCTCGGTATCGGAATTGCTGAACGCACAGGATTGATCTCGGCTTTGCTGCGCGGGTTCGTTCTGTCCGTTCCGAAATTCCTGATCACAGCCGGTCTAGTATTTGCCGGTATCATGTCAAGTGTCGCTTCTGACGCTGGTTACGTTGTCCTGCCTCCGCTTGGAGCAGTGATCTTCGCAGCACTCGGACGCCACCCGCTTGCCGGCCTTGCCGCTGCATTCGCCGGTGTATCCGGTGGCTTCAGTGCCAACTTGCTCTTGTCTGCTACCGATCCGATGCTCGGAAACCTGACGATCGCAGCCGCTGCGATCATCGACCCTGCCTATGCTGAAGGCATGAACGTTGCGATGAACTATTACTTCATCATCGCTTCCGTATTCGTTCTGACGGTCGCCGGCGCATTTGTTACAGAGAAAATCGTTGAACCGCGCCTGGGCGAATACAAAGGCGAGTTCCGCGAAAGCCTTACTGGCCTTACGAAAGAAGAAAAGAAAGGCATGCTATGGGCTGCGGTTTCATTCGTGATCACAGCAATCGCCTTCGCTATGCTGATCGTACCTGAAAGCGGTGCCCTGCGTGCCGAAGACGGCGGAGTCATCCAATCCCCGTTCATGTCATCTCTTGTTCCGATCATCCTGATCCTGTTCTTCATACCTGGTCTGTTCTACGGAATCGCCACGAAGAATATCAAGAATGATAAAGACGTCGCCAACCATCTCACTGATACGATGGCTTCGATGGGGATGTTCATCGTCCTGGCATTCACTGCCGGACAATTCGTCGCTTATTTCGCCGAATCGAATATGGGCATGGTCATCGGGGTCTACGGTGCCGAATTCCTGGAAAGCGCGAATCTGACAGGGATCCCGCTGATCCTCGGATTCATTGGGATCACAGCTGTCATCAACCTGTTCATCGGAAGTGCTTCCGCCAAATGGGCAATGATGGCCCCTGTGTTCGTGCCGATCATGATGCAGCTTGGCTATTCGCCTGAACTCACGCAAATGGCTTACCGCATCGCCGATTCATCGACGAATATCATTTCGCCGCTGATGACGTATTTTGCGATCATCATCGCCTTTGCACAGAAATACGATAAGAAAATGGGTATCGGTACATTGATCTCGGTCATGCTCCCGTACTCCATCATCTTCCTGATCGTCTGGTCGATCATGCTCATCGTCTGGATGACATTGGGCCTCGATCTCGGACCGGGTTCACCATTGCATTACAATAATTAAAAATTGAATGGAGCCGCCGCAGAAAATTCTGCGGCGGCTTTTCTTATATTTAAATTGAATTAGATAGTTAGGGGAAATCGATATTCCTCAAAACAGCTCGCTTTCCTGGCTGCTTGCGCTGAGCTAACTCGTGCTCGTTTCACTACGCCCGAGTGGATCTCAGCACATCACCGGATCGCCTGGGAGTCTTCGCTGTTTTGTTCCATATCTTAGAAATTTTTCTTATACTGGAGTGGTTTCCACTAGCTAACTCTCACCCCTAACCTAAGTGGCACACTTTACTACATAGGAAACGGTGAAACACATTCTTTATACTATCTATAGCGCTGAAGCAGTTTATAAATATCACTTTATTTATCAAATGATGATTAAAATTTTATGGATAATTTTTCATGTCTAACATTTCTGAGAACGGGTATGGCTAAAGCATACAGCAAAAAAAGGTTCTGTTAAGCAAAATTATGATACCCCCTTAAAACTACTCTCCACGAAAAGAGGTACAGGTTATGGCAATCCCTGATCAGCGGGCACCACTCAAAAAATCCATCTGGCTGTTAATTGTCCTGAACGCCCTTGACGGCATCCTGACGTATGTTGGCCTGAGCAATAATATCGTAACCGAGGCCAATCCTCTCCTGAGTTCGTTTGAGCCATTCACCATCCTCGGCATCAAATTATTCCTTTCGACCTGCCTGTTCGGACTCCTGTTTACAGCGTTCAGCCAGGTTCGCTCCAATTTCTGGCGCATCACATTTTTCGGAGCCAACGCCATCTACACGATGATCATGGCCCTTCATCTCTATTGGATCCCTTTCCTGTTCATCTAAAAAAACGCCCTGGAGAAGCTTTCTCCAGGGCGTTCGTTATGCCATAATGTTGCTCCTGTTTCTGTCCCTGCATCGCTGCGCTGCTTCGTCGCAAAGGACGCCGCTTCAGAAGTTCATCTAAACCATTATTGCTCCTGCATCGCTTCGCTAGCTTCGTCGCAAAGAGATGACCAAATTATATTTGGTCGATCTCTTGCCTTTCGGAGCTGAACGGGCGCCGTCGCTTTTCTCAAGTCCACAACGTCATATACCAGTCGAGCACCATATCACCGTAAAAATAAACGATGACAGCTCCCGCCGCAATCGACGGGCCGAATGGAATCGGGGTTTTCCGCCCCTGTCCGGTTTTCCGCAGGATGATGATGCCGACAATCGCACCGATAAGCGAAGCGAAGAACAGTGTCATGAAGGTTCCGGCCGTACCGAGCACAAGCCCGATGACGAAAAACAATTTGATGTCCCCGCCCCCCATTCCGCCTTTAGACACAACCGAAATCAGCAACAGGATCAAGAATCCTGCCGCCGCCCCGACGAGCGCATCCCACCATGGATCGAGCGGGATGAAGAATCGGAGTACCAATAGTAAAATACCGAAAGGCAAAAGCACTTTATCCGGAATGAGCATATAGGCGATATCCGATACCGTAATGATGACCAGCATCGATACGAAGAGGATCGCGATGATCAGTTCCGGGGTGAAGCCGAAATGCAGGAACGATAAAGCGAATAATATACCTGTAACCGCCTCCATCAACGGATAGACCCAGTGGATCTTTTCTCCGCACGAACGGCATCTGCCGCGCAGGAATAAGTATGAGAAGACTGGCACAAGATCGAGCGCAGTCAGCTGCCGGTCACATTTCGTACAATGGGACGGCGGGTAGGCGATCGACTCTTTTTTCGGCACGCGCAATCCGACAACATTGAAGAATGAGCCGAAGACGAGACCGAATATGAAAAAGAAAACTGTATACGTAATTGTCATGTGAACCCTCATCACTATTAGAATTTATTTGTGTGTTTTAATAACCGATATTCCGCAAAACAGTTTCGCTTTCCAAAAACCGTGCTCCTGCATCGCTGCGCTAGCTTCGTCGCAAAGACTTGCCCTCGCGAGCCTCGGCCAATGTCTTGGCTCCCGCCCAATCCTCCTCGTCGCCGCAAAAACCGATGCTCCACCAGCGCTCTGCGCTTCGTCGCAGGAGTCTCACTGTTTTGCTCCATATCTTAGGAACCCTTCTCATGCTGAGGTGGTTCCCAAATCGAACTCGGACCTTCGTCCGAGTGAGTGCTCAGCGCTTCACTTAGAATATGAGGAGTCTTCAGTGCTTTACTTTGACTCTAGAAGTGGACCTAAGCAAAGGCGCGGCTCCGGACTGAGCGGAGCAATAAGACGAGTGTTCTTCTCGGCTTATTGTGGGAGCTTGGTCCATAGCGCCGAAGCGAAATTTAAATATCGTTTCTTTAATTCAATTTTTATTAAAATTATTTCTATTTTATAGTAGAGAAAAAAGAGGAAATCTCAATGATTTCCTCTTTTAAGGTTTTTCAGGAATGGTCAAGGTCGACCCGGCTTTCACTGTATAATCCGTCATGTTATTGGCGTCGCGTATGAGATCCACGCCTTCGCCCCCACCGTAATATTTAACCGAAATGGAATACAGCGTATCTCCAGGAACCACTTTATGGAATAAAGCCGTTTGTGCTCCGGCAACATTCGCATTCGGAACTGCGGCTGCCGCTTCTCCGTCGACGGTTACATCCA
This sequence comes from Planococcus beigongshangi, assembly GCF_016820495.1. Taxonomy (GTDB): domain Bacteria; phylum Bacillota; class Bacilli; order Bacillales_A; family Planococcaceae; genus Planococcus; species Planococcus beigongshangi. The sequence continues at coordinate 402,757 of NZ_JADHDU010000002.1, forward strand.
CATCAACTTCCACGTCCGCTGGTTCATCGGATTCATCACGGTCCGCCAAATCGACCCCGTCATTTTTCGGTAACGGATCGACTTTATTGGCTGGCGGAGGTGCGTCGACTTTCGGCAATGTATCAGCTAATGCGATCAGGTCCGGGCGGTAAAACGCCGAGAAACTCAATGTGACTTCCAGGATAGCGTCTTCCTGCTCCGTACTCGTCACTTCACCATTGGACTGGAAATCGATCGAATCGATGATCAAGATGCGTTTCATCGCTTCGATTTCCCGGATGAAGCGGGTGATGCCCGCGTAATCTGCCGTTTCAAATGTCACGGTCGTCTGGATTTTCTGGACATTTTCAATGCCTTCGACCGGGTACAATAATTCGAGCGGTGACTCGGCGATATCAATCGTCTGCACCTGTGATTCCGACAGTAATTCCGCCTGTTCCACCTGCAGAACGATCAGTTCGGACAACGGTTCCACCGATACCCGCTGCTGAAGTTCGCTTGTTGACACGCGCTCTTCTTCCGGCAGAGCCTTCAGCTGTTCCTGCAGCGCCATCAGCACTTCACGTTCCGATTTGAACAGCTGTTCCGACATTTCCCGGCTTTCTTTCGCCGGCGTATATACCATGAAATAAGCGTATGCGGAAATCATGATAAGAAATAAAACAGCAAGCACGATCAACGCCGTTTCCTTTTGCTTCTTCGTCAAACTACTCATTCGTATCCCCCTCCGCATCTGTTGGAGTGGTCTCTGTTTCTATCTCTGTATCTGTATCTGTTTCTGTATTGACATCAACGTCCACATCGACATCCGTTTCCGTATCCGTCGTTTCTTCTTCCGGAGCTTCTTCTATGATATTGCCTTCTTCATCCAATACAGGAAGACGGTCATCCACGAATATCAACGTATATGTAGCGAGATATCTCGGCATTTCAATAGTCGAATCCTGAGCAGTTTCCTGCTCTTCCTCTTCTTCATCAGCCAGCATGCTCGCCTCACTTTGGACTGAATCGAGCGAAGCATAATCCAGAAGCGGCGAACTTTTCAGCTGCGCCAGATAATAGGCGGCGTCACGCGTGGCATCGAATTGGACCACCAGAGTCGCGGTATTCGGGGCACCAAATGTGATTTGGTCGAAAAAGCCGCGTTCCGGCAATAAGCCAGCCAATTCTTCGAGCAGCGGAATCGTATCGTATTGATAGCTTTCCGCCCAGTCGACGGTGACTTTCAATTGCTGCTCTTCATTCAAGCCGGTTGTCGCTTCCAGCTGCGCACGCAATTGTTCCTGCTGGAGCGTGAGTTCTGCACTTTGCTCAGACAGGGACCCACTTTCTGCTGTCTCCCCTTGAGCCAGGAAGAAAAGAATTGCGAATATGATGATTCCGAGCAGTAAAATAGAAAGCGCCGCAATGAGGAAGGCGGGACGTTCCCGCTCCTTCTGCGGCAATAAGTTAATATCAACTAACATCGTCACACCTCTTTCAGCGCAAGACCGATGGCACGGTTAAAACGTCCATGGACGAGATCGCCGTAGTCGGTAGTGATAGGTTTTAAAACCAGCGGCATGATCGGAATGGCGAATCGCCCTTCGATGCGTGCCTGCAGGGTATACCATTCATCAAATTCGCCGTTGAATAAAATCTTCGTGATGCCGATCTCGCCTTCATTCATATTATAGCGGTAAAAATTCGCCAGCTTTTCCGTCTCGGCAATGATGACGTCCATGAGAGCCGATGAATCATCGGCAAACTGGGTGAATTCCGACAGATCGACGGGCCGCATAAATAACGGGAAATGTTCATGGAAGATCGACACGGTCATTTTGGAGCCCTGCAGATCCACGAGCATGATGTGTTCTGTCAGGTCAATGTCATGCTGCAGATAAGCAAGCCGGTAGAGCGCGAGCGGCGTGATATCGGCAACGACCGGATCCAGTTTCGAATCTTTGAAGGCACGTTCAAAATCCTGGACGATCGATTCCTTGGAAGCGATGATGATCGCTTCCGGTTTTTCCGAATCCAATTGGTAAGGCACCACATCGAAAACGGGATCTTCAAACGGCAGATAAAGAGTAGAGCCGATTTCAATAAAGAAATGGCCCTTCAGTTCGTCCGTCTCAACATCGTCGGGGTAAGGCACTTTGCGGATAATAACAAATTCGTCAGGGGCGAGGAATCGGACTGACTTCTTGGAGAGACCCCACTGATTGACAGCCTTATCGAGTATCGAGCCCAGCGCTTCAAAATCGGTGATCTTGCCGTCTTCCAGGATGCCTGCCGGGAGCGCTAACTCCTCGGCAATACTCACTTGAAGCGGATCGACCGATTTCAAATCGACGTGGCGAATTGCATCTTCTTCTATTATAATCGTCGCAACACGCGTTTTTCTCGATAAAAACGATAAGGCCATTTTTTCAGCTCCTAGGTTAAAAAATATAAATTATCTAGTTACAGTAATTGTAGCTGGCGGTGCGTCATCGCCTGTTGCAGCCGAATCATCACCATTAGCTAAAGCTTGCACAGCATCTTCAGAAGTAAGTGCAAATTCTACTTTAACTCCTCCATTAATCGCTGTACCACTTAACAATAAATCACCATCAGCATTGGAAGTAAATGAAGGGCCGACAGCTCCGTTTGCATCGACCAATTCAAAACTTCCTAAATCATCTAAATAACCGCCTCCAGTAAGTTCTGCTGTAGTAATATCACCAACACCAGCAGCAGTAAAGGCATCACCATTTTCAGCTAAATATAATTCAGCTGCTGCAAATGCAGATAGAGCATCTGATTTTGCGGCACCTACTCTACTATTCTCAATGATATTAGATATCGCTGGAATTGCAATCGCTGCGATAATCGCGATAATAACGATAACAGCCAATAGCTCGATCAGCGTCATACCCTTTTCATTCTTTAAACGTTTTTGCATGAATTTCTTCATTTCATTTCCTCCCGATAACCTTATTTTTAGTACTTTATGAGTACTCCTTTAGTATAGCAAGTCTATTTGAATATGCAAGTATTTTTTCCGATAAATTTACAATTTTTTTCAACAAAATAATCACATACAGACTACATATTGTCAATATTTTGAAACATTTCAAACATAGGCAACATAATGGACATGACTATAGTCCCGACCAGCCCTGCAAGCACGACAATCATTAACGGTTCTATTAACGCTTTCAACCGGTCGGTCTCCGCTTCCACTTCTTTCTCATAGAAATCAGCGACTTTATCCAGCATATGATCGAGCGATCCGGTCTGTTCCCCGATCTGGATCATGTGCGGGATCAACGGCGGAAAGGCCCAGTGGTTTTTCATGGGTTCGGTCAATGATCCGCCACGTTCCAGACTGTCACGGGAAGCCAGAATCACTTTCGACATCACTTCATTGCCGACGACTTTTTCGACCATGGTCAAAGCTTGGAGAATAGGCACGGAACTGGAGAATAATGAACTCAAGGTTCTTGTCATCCTCGCCAATGCAGATTTCTTCAGCATACGGCCGAAAACGGGCATACGCAGCATCAAAGTGTCGAGTATCATGCGGCCCTGTTCATTGCGTTTCATCATCCAGATGCCGAGCGCAAATCCAAGTCCCGCCAAGACGAGCAGATACCAGAACTGCAGCACAAGGTCACTCGCCATCATGACGATTTGCGTGAGCATCGGCAGCTCGCCGCCAAAGCCCATGAACATATCTGCAAACATCGGCACAATCGATGACAGGAGAAAAATGACGACGCCGATAGCCAGCACGCCGACGACCAAGGGATACGACATCGCCGATTTCACTTTCTGCCGGGTCTGATACGCCTTATCGTAATAAGTGGCCAGGCGATCAAGCGATTCGTCGATATTACCGGACAGCTCGCCCGCTTTGATCAGGTTGACTGTCAGCGGTTCGAAGATCTTCGGATGCTTGCCGAGTGAATCGGAAAGGGAATTACCTTTCCGCAGATCTTCATCGATGCTGGTCAAGGTCTTGCGCAGGGGTTTTGACTCCACTTGCTGCGACAGGATCCTCACCGAATCGACGATAGTGACACCGGCCCGCATCAGCGTAGAGAACTGGCGCAGGAACATGATGAACTGATCCCGCTTTACCGGATTGCCAAGTGTGATATCTTTTTGAAGCGTCGTTTCGGCGACTTCCCGAATATCGATGACCCGGATGCCTTCATCGCGTAATTTCTCGACCGCTTCACGCCGGTTGCCGGCAACGACGACTCCGGCACGCACCCGTTTACGGTCTCTTCCTTCATATTTAAATCGCGCCATCTTATTCCTCACCTTCCAGGAAAGGCTGGGCGGTCTGTCTGGAAATTTTCCCTTGGTTCACTAATTCCTTCACGGATGTCGACATCATGTGCATGCCGGCAGTCCGGTTCGTCAGGATGACGTTCGGGATCTGGTGCACTTTCTCGGTGCGGATCAGGTTGGCGATGGCCGGATTGGAAATCAGGATTTCCGTAGCCGCCACCCGGCCTTTGCCGTCAGCTGTCGGAAGCAGGCGCTGTGCAACGACCGCTTTTAAAATACCGCCGAGCTGTGTCCGGATCTGTGATTGCTGTTCGGGCGGAAACACATCGATGATCCGTTCGATCGTTGTTGCGGCGCTTGAAGTATGCAGCGTCCCCATGACCAAATGCCCTGTTTCAGCGGCAGTGATGGCGGTCATGATTGTTTCAAGGTCACGCATCTCACCGACCAGAATCACGTCGGGATCCTGACGCAGTGCAGCACGCAAGCCGTTTGCGAAGGATTTTGTATCAAACCCGACTTCACGCTGGTCAATGACGGAACTGCCATGTTTATGCAGATACTCGATCGGATCTTCCAGTGTGATGATATGTTTCGTCATCGTTTCATTGATATGGCGGATCATGGCCGCGAGCGTCGTTGATTTCCCCGAACCCGTGGGACCTGTCACGAGAATCAGTCCCTGATGGGTTTCAGCCAGTTTCTTCAAGATCTGCGGCATTTTCAGATCATCGACCGTCGGCACCACTGTCGGAATAGCCCGGAATGCATGCGAAATGGATCCGCGCTGATGGAATGAATTGACGCGGTAACGTCCGACTCCCTCGATGGAATAGGAATAATCCATCTCCCCTTTTTCGAGGAAAGTGTCCCATAAGATTTCCGGCATGATCGCCTGCGCAATTTCCTTCGAATGGAGCGGCGTCATCTTCTCTTCGCCAAAACGGCGCAATGTGCCGTGCATCCGAAAAACTGGCGGAATGCCCGTCGTCAGATGGATATCGGACACTTTCAATTCTTTTGCGGCAGACAATACTTTATCGATAAAACTTGTATCAGTAGATGGTTGCATAGATCATTCTGCAATCGCAACGCGGAGAACTTCCTCCGTGGTGGTCATGCCCTCCTTCACTTTTAATAATCCGTCATCGATCAGGAAGATGGTTTTATTTCTTACCGCAATTTCACGGATCTGTGCCGCTGTGCCGTTTTGGTTGATGATGTTTTTAATCTCTTCATCAACGATCAGGACTTCATGGATCGCCATGCGCCCCCGGTAGCCGGTCATATTGCATTGCGGACATCCTTTGCCGCGCGTTACGGTATCAATCGTCAGAGCCCGCTTTTCGAAGATTTCCTTCTCACGAAGCGTCGCCGGCTGCTCAGTGCGGCAGTCACGGCAGACTTTCCGGATCAGCCGCTGGGCCACGACTGCATTCAGCGAAGCGGTGACCAGGAATGGTTCGATGCCCATATCCATAAGACGGGTGATGGATGCGATCGAATCATTCGTGTGGATCGTGCTTAAAACAAGGTGACCGGTAAGCGAGGCACGAATGGAAATATCAGCCGTTTCCTTATCGCGGATTTCCCCGACCATGACGATATCGGGATCCTGGCGAAGAATGGAACGCAGACCGGCCGCGAACGTCAAGCCGACATTCGAATTCACCTGGATCTGATTGATGCCTTCCAGCTGATATTCAACCGGATCTTCTACCGTGATGATATTGACTTCTTCGCTGTTGAGCTTATTCAGCGCCGCATAAAGCGTGGACGATTTACCGGAACCCGTCGGCCCTGAAATCAGGACGATGCCGTTCGGCTTTTCGATCTCTTTCATAAACCGGGACATATTGATGTCGTTGAATCCGAGACTTGTAATATCTGTCAGGTTCGCGCTCAGATCCAGGATCCGCATAACGATCTTTTCACCGAATACGGTCGGCAATGAAGACACCCGGAGATCGATGGGACGGAAATCGACATTCGTCTTGATCCGTCCATCCTGCGGGATGCGGTTTTCGGTAATATCGAGGTTGGCCATGATTTTAATACGCGCGGTGATCATCTGCTGCATCGTTTTCGGCAAGGTCCGCTCGGTCCGGAGCGATCCATCGATCCGGTAGCGGACGAGCACTTTTTCTTCCTGGGGATCGAAGTGCACGTCACTCGCTTTTTGCGATACGGCATTCGACAGGATCTGATTGACCAGCCGGACGATCGGCGCATCAATATCATTCAGTTCTTCCTGCTGCTCTTTTGTCACCTGCGGCAATTCTTCGAGAAGGTCGTCATAGGATTCCTCGTCATAATATTTGGCGATGGTTCTCATGATATCTTCTTTCGACGCAATGGCCGGTTCAATATTGAAGCCGGTCGTCAGGCGCAGGTCATCGATCGTGATGATATCCATCGGGTCGGTCATGGCAATATATAATTTATCGTTTTCGCGTTTCAGCGGCACCAGCATCTTGCGCTTGGCCACTTCTTTTGGCACCATATTGAATAATTTCGGGTCGAATGGATAACGGTAAAGTGTCACATGCGGGATGCCCAGCTGAACTTCAAGTGTCTCGATCAATTGCTGCTCGGTGATGATTCCTTTCAATAGAAGCAAATCTCCAAGCTTTTGATCTTTCTGTTTAACGGCAAGCACCCGCTGCAATTCGGCTTCAGTCAGGAATCCTTGCTCTATCAACAGGTCCCCCAGTTTCTTTCTTTCTATAACCATATTGCTTCCCCCTCTATTACGGTCAAGCATCAATGTTTTTGCCACCTTTATCATACACAGGTTTTTTCTCTTCATTATCCGGAATGCCGTCCAAGTCTGAGTCAATCACCGGAGTCTGATCGTCCGGGTCGGTCGGTGTTGAATTTGGAGGTGTAACCGGTGGTTGGACCGGCGTCGTCACGGTGCCGTCGGGTTTCGTTATTGTGCCGTCCGGGTTTTTCACGGTTCCATCCGGATTGGTGATCGTGCCGTCGGGATTTGTAATCGTGCCATCCGGATTCGTCGTCCCGGTCGCCGCTTCCGGTTTTGCCAGCGGATACACTTCGACACGGTGAACAGGCGGATAGAAATCTGTCGACACAGATTCCACTTCCAGCTCAAAATCATCGCTTCTGATCGAACGCGTCACTTCGACAATCACGCCATCGCTCCCTTGTTCCTCGACCACTCTGCCCGAAGCAACAAACGCACTGAACTGCCTGATCAGGCGCGGCTCCAATTCCTGCTCTCCGCCTGTCATGATTTCATAAGTATGGACAAAAGGCATTCCTGCAATTTTCGAGATCAGCTGGGGTCCTTCCACCGACATCTGCAAATTGAACGAACTCGCATTGATGTTCGTGAACACGAAATCGATGCCAAGTTTGCGGTTGATCGTCGCTTCCTGTCCCAGTGGAACAGTAGTGGGAATCGCTGAACCGATACTGCGTTCGTCAACCAGGAAATTCGTTTTCAAAACAGAAGCATATAGACTCGATGCGATTTGAGATAAATCCTCATCCGTTACATCGGCCGGCTGCATTTCATTGATAAAATCAAGGAATGAAAATTGCGCACCGGCTTCAAGTTTGTAATTGCTGAGCGCGTTTACAATATCTGTCGCCCCGGCACTGTTGAAAGAATGGTTCCAGGTCGTTTCCGCTACCGTTTCATAGCTGACGCCAAGTGTGTCATCACTGATGGAGACACGGCTCAATGCCTGGCCCGATTGTAAAGCAAGCTCCAGTTTCTGGTTGATCGCCGTTATATCTTCTGGTGAAAAATCAGCGACCGGAAACTGGCGACTTAGGAAAGTGCGTGTGGTATCTTCCGATAATTTAAAAATGTAGTTATTCTGTGTGCCGGTTTCTGCGTTTGCTACGGTTTCATCCAGCAAGATTTCTGCATTATCTAAGGGGTACGAGGCTGTGACATCCTGATAAGTGACCTGGAGTTCTGCCGTTGAACGCCATGAATCGACTTTTCCTGCAAACAAGAGACGCGCTTCAGACAATTCCATATTGGAAACGTCCGTGGTGCCGATATAGGTATTGCTGCCAAATTCCTCTGCAGGGAACAGCCATTTATCCGCAGCCAATGAACCGGCATTAGCCACACCGAAAACAAGCAGCGCTGAAGAGGCGATCGTCAATAAGCTTTTACCGAAAATTTGATTGTCCAAGTTAACGCTCCTCTCCATTTGCGCCAATGGTCTGCATGGCGAATGATTTTTCCTCTTCCTCTGGTTCATCGTACAGGGATGTTTCTTGGGCAGCTGGCTGTGTTTCTTCTATAGAAGAAGCATCTGCGACCACCGACTTCTGGCGCTTTTGTTTCCGCTCTTCGGAAATACGGCGCTTTTCAGCTTTTTCATTTTCATCGATTTTGGCATAGGCGATGGCCCCGGCCATGGAGACTGCAACGATAGCCAAAAAAGGAACGTAAAATGCCAGTTCCAAAAATTGAAGCAGCGCGGCAATCAGAGCAGCGGCAATAATCGTTCCGGCAACCACCATCTTTTTAGGAAGCGGAATCGCCTTAAATTGAAAGTAGGCAAGCGGCACGATAATCGCTGCCAACATGACGGTTATTAATAGTTGAATCATAGTAAAACTCCCCTTTTGAATCGTGCATTATTTCTGGTTTAGTAATTAACAATAAAATCAAAATCGGTGTCCAGCATTACCGGAACTGGAACATTGACACTCTCTGTAGTACTCATTACTACTCCACAAGATTCAAGAAATGATTCATATGATGGCGCTCTAAATATATGTTCCCCTTGTAGTGGAAATCTTTTATTGGGATCTTTTGTATAATAAGATAATGAACCGTTGCCTAAAAAAACAACTTTTTCCGCAATTGCTTTCCATTGTTTTTGATTAATCCTATCAATATCGAGACAAAAATTAGAATTTTGACCGATTTCTACTTTCCCTTTTATATACAACTCTGCATCTGATCCCGATGCATTACCTAAAATCAATAAATTTGTATTTTCTATTTCATTAAGATGATTTCCTACATGCATTTCCTTTAAAATAATCGTCTGTCTTCCACCTACCAAGCCTACCATTTCAAAATGGTTCCCTGTTTCTAATTTACCATTTACTGTTAAAATAAAATTACTGAAATATCTCATATGATTATTAACGGCAATACTAGTTGAAGGTGTTATTATATTTAATTTTTTCAAATCGATATCACGACAATGATTATCATTATTCTTTTCCTTACAAAAATTCGTTATAAAGTCTTCAGTGTAAACTGTAAAGTCTTTAGGATTTAATCCTTTGGAAATGATAAAATCGCTGAAATTTCTCATTGATTCATCAAGTTCTGCATAACATGCTCCTGAAGTAGTAGAGGTCGACGTGTTTATAAGACTCATAAGATTTTTACAGGACAGTTGTGGTTTTTGAACTTTAAAAATATCTTCATACTTCACTGCATTATTAACTTGTTCAATAATGATAGGTTCATGTTGAATATCACTTTTTACAATAAAATTTTCTGGTACTCCTACTTTTAAAGTAGTACGTAAATCTTTTATTACATCTTCTTTTATTCCCTGAATCATTAACTCAATTTGAATAATGTTTGGATCAGTAATTCCTTTTACTTTTACATCTTCTAATAAATATGCTATTCCAGAAAAAAGTTCTTTTTTGTGAAGATGATTCTCTCTATATCGAATAGCTTTTATCTCTATCTGCTCTAAGTAATAAGCTTTCAATGCCTCGTTTATATCATCTTCCATCAAATCTCTTTCTATTGCAGTGTTACATCCAATTCTCTTTTCAGATCGAACACAAGACTTAAAATTATCTAACATTTCTTTTGATTTCGAAGCTACAGCTTTATTAACTTCCACCAATTCTTTCTCGAAACTGGTAGTGTGATATAAAACACCCATCTCAGCTGCAGCCACCGCCAGATTCGACGTATCCACTGTCGTTTCCTGCTTTGCATTGCTCATGGACCCTGCCATGAAAACCGCCGACAACCCCAAAAAGAGAACAACCATCAACAATACAACAAGAAGCGCATAACCCTGCTCGTCCTTAAATTGCTTCATCGTCATTTCTCCTTTCAGTTCCGGTCTGTCAATAGTCTTGACAGTGTCGTGTTGATCGTCAAAGTTCTTTTCGGATTTTTCAGGTCCGTAATTTTCAGTATGATTTTCGTATGGCTTTTCTCGGGTTCCAAATCGGCAAAGACCACCGGGCCCACTGCAGATATATCTACAGGTTCATCATTGATCTTCGTCCCTGTAAAATCATATTTTCCTGCGATATTGCGTACCCCGCAAACTCCGGATTTATCGCAATAATCCAGCTTCAATTGATTGTCATCAAAAATGATGCTGTATTTCTCACTTCCGCGGTGGACAGCCATGAGACTGCTGACCATCAGGTTCGCTTCCTGCTGCATAATGGTTTTACTGGTTTCAGCGGTTCCATGCTGCATCCCGATCATTAATGTCGTCCATGCAATCGTCGCAACGATTGCTACCAGCGCCAGACCGGCTACCAGTTCTACCAGAGTCATCCCTTTTTGGTTCATGTTCATATCAATTACCCCCATCAGTTGATGGAGGCTCATTTACAGCCCTGTAAGTCAGATAAGAGTAGGTTTCGCTGCTCAGCGAATAATTGCCGCTCCCCTTAATATCCTCATTAAAAATCTTCACATGAACTTTGTATAATTTATTGCGTTCCGTCTCTTCACAGCTTGCCGCTGATTCGGCCTGATTCAAAAAAGGTTCGCATTCTTTGTATATATCCACTTCATAGAAGTAGTCATCGGTTTTATTGAAACGGACAATCCCTTCATCTGCGGGTGCCAGACTGACGCTATATCCAAGGTCTGAAGCCGTCATGTTTGAAATTATTTTGGCTTCATCCAGATAATCCGGTAGGTTGGTCAATGGATCCACCGGATTGAGAAAAATCATTTTTTCCCATTTAGCTGGTGCGGTAATAGCCGCCATTTCCTGCCTCGCCAGATTCATCGTGTCGAGCTTTGCCTGCGTCTTTTCATTGAAAAGCGTCATTTGTGGGAAAATCGTCATGATGCCAATGAACAGAATCCCAAGAATCACCATTGCTGCCAATACTTCGACCAAAGTTAATCCTTTTTCATTGCCGCTCAAGCGTTTGTTCATTCCCCAGCCTCCTGTAGTTCTTCTTTAAAATTTCTATTTATTGGAATTAAAGTCTTCCTTTTGGTTTAAACCTCAATTACTATCATTATTACATTTAAATTTTAATTCTGCACTAGTTTTTTACAGGTTTTTCTGCAAAAGTTACTAAATATTTATTATTTGCCATATTTAACTAGTAAAAAAGACTGCAAACCGGAGAATCTCTTTTCCGGTTTACAGTCTTTATTTTGTGTAGGCTGCGACTTTATTACGCCCCGCCTGCTTCGCGCCAATATAAAGAGCGCGGTCAGCGTTGCGGATCATTGCCATGCCGTCGTCACTGTCGTCCGGTGCGGAAGACACGCCGATGCTCATGGTGATGTTGATCAAAAGGGTATTGCGTTCCTCTTCGAGATCGTTGTGGATCAGGAATTCATGTTTTTCAATTTGCTTGCGGATGTTTTCAGCCAGCAGCATGGCCAGGTCCTTGCTGTAATTAGGCAGCAGGACTACGAATTCTTCACCGCCGTAACGGGCAACGGTCCCTTCCTCACCGACGATGTCTTTCAGGAGCCCTGCCAGTGCGACCAAAATCTCGTTGCCGCTCTGGTGACCGTATTTATCGTTGATGCCTTTGAAACGGTCGATGTCCATCATGATCAGTGATAGGCTTTCCAGTTCCCCGTTATTGACCTGCGCCATGCATTTTTCGAGCGCTTCATCGAGATAGCGGTAATTATAGAGTTTCGTCAGGCCGCAGCGTTCACTTTTTGCAATCGCTTTTTGGATCAGGCCGGCCTTTTCTAACGATACGGCGAAATACGTACTGAGAATGTCCAGGATCTGCAATTGATGATGGACGAATGCATGCTGGCTCCGCGATCCCAGAACGAGGACTCCCTCGATTTTATTATTCCGGGAAATTGGCATCGCCATCAGGCTTTCGGTATCAGGCCGGACATAGCCGGCTGTGATCGCTTTCCATTGCGACTGGTTATCGAATATATAGGAAGTGTTATTGACAATCGCATTTCCTGCTACGCCTTCATTGTATTTCGAAGGTTCAACGTCGATCGACAGGAATTCCTTGTCTTCATATCTGCGCAGCATCAGGAGTTTGCCGTCCCGATAATCGATTACATACGCATAATCCACCTGGAACAGATCGGCAACCTGTGTGACAAATTGATCCAGCACTTCATCAGCTGAAAGGCGGGCTGCCAGCTGATGGCCGATTTCGCCTGCTTTCTTCAGGTCACTGTTCACTTTTTCGGAGTTATTATACATGCGCATGATGGCGGTCAATGTAAAGAATGGGATTCCCAGCAGCACAAGGGCCGCCATACCGATGTAGGTTTCTGAAATGTAGAGGATGATCGCCAGCGGGAACACCAGATAGGCGATGCAGAAATCCCAGATGGTATCGGCCGAAAAGAAATCCTTGTGCTCCCCGAGGATCCGGACATATATGTATAGGATCATCTGGTTCGCTACTACCGAAACCGTCTGGAAAAGAAGGCCGAATATCAGGATATGCCAAAGGTCCAACGAACCGATCTGCCCGCCTGCAAGTTTGAAAATCAGCCCCGCCAGTACGGATATCGCAAAGAACATCATGGAGTTGAAAGGGATTCGGACACTCAGGCTTTCAAATGTGCGGATCCTCAAAATCACGATGATCATGGTGATTTGCGAAAGGACGACTTCGGCGAATAAACCGAATTTCAGGAAAACCGCTATTGTCAGCCACTGGACAAGGTACGTCGGCACGCCATTGATGTTCATCGGCAGCAGACATGCGAGTATGAAAAATATCAGGTACGCTGCCGCTTCATTGAACGAAATTTCCGGCGGCGGAAAATATTGAAAGATCAAATAGAATCCTGGAGGAACGATAAGCGCCCAAAGGGTCCATAGAATCACTTTTCTTTTCTTAATATTAGCCATTACCACTTCTCCCCTGCCCGGTTCTCTTTATCTGCCGCTGAAAATTTTCATTTACCGGGTTTGTACTGCTCAAACATCGAAAACTGATCTTTTCTCAGGCTTGCCAAAAGATAAAGTGAACCCGTGACTATTGTCACTTCGTTCCTGTTTGTTACAGGTAATATATCATAATGGTTTTGAATTGTCTTTATTTTACTTAAACTTTTATCGAATAAAGTTTCTGCCGGCAATGCCCGCTCATTCTCAAATTCTATAAACGTGAAATGCTGGCTGACGGTCTCTAATTTCCGCAGGATTTTTTCATGGTCTTTATCCCGGAGCAAGCCCATGACGACATGGATTTCGCGGTGTGGATAGGTTTCTTTTATCGTTCTAACTAAAGCATCTATACTTGCTGCATTATGCGCCCCGTCGAAAATGACATCCGGCAGGACCTCTTCAAACCGGTATGGGATGGTCGTTTCTGACAATCCTTTTATTGCCAGATGTTCTTTAAATTGGTTAGCGAGGATATATTCTGAAGCGAGCCAGGCAAGTCTTGCATTCATTTTTTGATGAACGCCTTTCAATTTTAATTCACCGGAATATGGTCCATTAGTTTCAATCATTTTTGACTCTAAAGTTCCCGCTGTGTCACGGATGACCTTTTCTGCTGCAGCCGGCAGTTTTCCGATGGCAACCGGTATGCCTTGTTTGATGATGCCCGCTTTATGCCAGGTGATTTGTTCTATTGTGCCACCCAGGAAATTCGTGTGTTCCAGCGCGATGCTCGGAATAACTGAAATCAGCGGATCGATGACATTTGTGCTGTCGAACCTGCCGCCCATCCCTGCTTCCAAAATGATGAAATCCGGTTTCTTCTTATTAAATAGAAGGAAAGCAGCTGCAGTCAGCAACTCGAAATCCGTCAGCGGCGTCCGTATCGCCCCCAGCCGCTCCATTGCCCAGTCCAAATCCCCTTCAGTTGCCGGTTCCCGGTCGAACTGGATCTGGTCGTGAACATCCACGATGGCCGGAGAGAAGAAATTGCCGACTTTATTGCCATGTGCCATCAGGATGGAGGCGATGAAAGCAGCCGTTGAGCCTTTGCCGTTCGTCCCGGCAATGTGGATGAATTTCTGGCCATGATGAGGATTGCCCAGTTCCGCAAGGGCTTGTCCGATTGCGTCCAGGCCCGGTTTAATCCCTGTATCCGAGGGGATATTCCACTTCTCTTTATAATGATCGAGTCCTGTAATCATTAAAAACCTCTTTTCTGAATCCAAACATGATACAATTTTTTTATAAGTATAGCATGAAGGTGGAATGTATATGGCGTTATGCTGGATTATTTACAACGGGAGCCTGACTTCCGAAAAGTTTATCGACCAGGCGCAATTAGTGGCGGAAGCAGCTGAACGTGCCGGTGTCGAAACCCGCGTCATGAAGAATAATGAGGCTCTCATGGACCTGTCCGCCGATATGGAACTGCCTGATTTTGCAGTGATGCTCGACAAGGATATCCTGCTCGGCTATTTTCTGAAGAGCCGCGGTGTCCCTGTCTACAATGACCCTGCCATCATCGATCTGTGTGACAATAAAGCGAAGCAGTATATTGCTTTGGCTTCTGCCGGCCTGCCGATGCCGGCGACCATCATCGCGCCGAAAGTCTATCCTTCCTTCTCCATCCGTGAATCGGGTTATTTCGAACGTGTCCTTGGACGTCTCGGTCTGCCGATGATCATCAAGGAAGGCCATGGATCGTTCGGCATGAAAGTCTATTTGATCGAAACCGAAGAACAATTTTACGAAAAAGTGGATTCTCTCCGCGGCATCGATTTCGTCTTCCAGGAATTCATCGAATCCAGCCGGGGACGGGATATCCGGGTCAATATCGTCGGAAACGAGATTGTCGCAGCAATGTACCGCGAATCAAAAACGGATTTCCGTGCCAATATCACGAATGGCGGCGAAGCTTTCCCGATCGACCTCACGGAAGAACAGAAAACAATGGCGTTGGCAGCAGCACGTGCAACCGGCGCTATTTTCGCCGGTGTCGACCTCCTGTTTGATGCTGATGAACAGCCGCTGGTCTGTGAAGTCAATGCCGCTGCACATATCCGCAATATCCTGAACGTCACCGGCATCAATGTGGCGGACGCCATGATCGCCTATATAATGGAGGATATCCGATGATCCTGTTATATGAAACGGCCGATGCTGAGCGGAACCGGGCATTTATCGCTGAATTGCAGCGTTTTGCGGAATTCGAGCTTGTTTGCTGGGATGAGTGGAGTGGTGACGGAGTTAAGAATCTGGGTGAAAAGTTAAGCGGCCAGACAGTCATTTTTCGCTGCCGCCGATCAGCTGCCGCACGGTACCTGGAAGACCACGGCGTCCGGCTCGTAAACCGCGCGGAAGTCAACCGCATCGCCAATGATAAGTGGCTGAGCTATCAATTATTTCTGATGCTCGGCGTGCCGGCGATCCCGACGTTTCGCGAACCTTCGGAATTTCCGTGTGTTACGAAAACTGTTGATGGCCACGGCGGCAATGAAGTGGAAATCATTGAAAATGAAGATTCCTGGAAGAAATTCAAAAAGGAAGTGATTTTTCAGCCAGTTGTTCCCCACATAGCCGACGTCCGCGCTTATGTGATCGGCGATGAAGTTGTCGGTGCAGTGAAGCGCAGCTCCGAAAAATCATTTAAGAAAAATTTCTCGCTTGGTGCAGATATTGAACGGTTCACGCTGGACCGGATCCAGGAACAAGAAGTTTTGAAAATCGCCCGTGCCATCAAAGCTGATTATATCGGCGTCGATTTCCTGCTGCTGGGTGATGGACGCCACCTCTTCAATGAAATCGAAGATCCGGTCGGCGCGCGCTCGTTCTACCGGACGCATGAGAAGAATATTGCGGAATTGCTGGTGCGGCATGTGGAGAAGAAATTTGAAGATAAATAATTGCTACAAAACGAAAACCCCGAACCGCTTCTGAATTAGAAGTGATTCGGGGTTATTTTTATTACGAAATCATTTTAAAGATTCTGCAATTCAACTATACGCTTCTCAACCGTCGCGTGCTTCTCGAGGTAATCCGCTTCTTTCGCGCGTTCCTCTGCAACTACCGCTTCCGGCGCTTTCGACACGAAGCGCTCATTCGACAATTTGCCTTGAACAAGTTTCACTTCTTTGGCCCATTTCTCCAGCTCTTTATTCAAGCGTGCCAGTTCTGCATCCACGTCGATCAGTCCTTCCAGCGGCATGAATAATTCCGCGCCGGATACGACAGCCGACATGGATTTTTCAGGAGCCTGGATGTTTTGGCCGATCGTCAGCGTTTCCGGGTTGCAGAATCGCTCGATATACGCCGAGTTCGCTTCCAGCACCGCATGCGTTTCCGCGTCTTTCGCAGAAATCGTCAACGGCACTTTCTTGCTCATCGGCGACTGAACTTCCGCGCGGATCGTCCGCACCGATTTGATTACATCCACCAACAGCTTCATGCTCGACGACTGGCTTTGGTCAGACAATGACTCGTCCACTTTCGGCCACTCGGCAATCGTGATCGATTCGCCTTGCGTCGGCAGGTTCTGCCAGATTTCTTCCGTGATGAACGGCATCAACGGATGCAATAAACGCATCGTATTATCAAGCACATACGCCAACACTGAACGCGTCATGCGCTTCGCGTCTTCGTCTTCGCCGTATAATGGCAGTTTCGCCATTTCGATGTACCAGTCACAGAAATCATCCCAGATGAAGTTGTAAAGGAGACGTCCCACTTCACCGAATTCATAACGTTCAGCAAGTGACGTCACTTGTTCAATCGTTTCGTTAAGGCGCGTCAGGATCCACGAATCAGCTACTGATTTTTTGCCTGAAAGATCGATTTCTTCATATGTCATGCCTTCCATGTTCATCAAGGCAAAACGGGAAGCATTCCAGATTTTATTGGCAAAGTTCCAAACGCTCTCCACTTTCTCCATCGAGAAGCGCAGGTCCTGACCTGGTGATGAAGCTGTTGCCAGGAAATAACGAAGCGAATCAGCGCCGTATTGTTCGATGACATCCATCGGGTCAACGCCGTTGCCGAGTGATTTCGACATCTTGCGCCCTTCCGCGTCGCGGACAAGTCCGTGGATCAGCACGTCGTCAAACGGTTTTTCTTCCGTGAATTCCAGTGCCTGGAAAATCATGCGCGATACCCAGAAGTTGATGATATCATAACCAGTTACAAGCACATCTGTCGGGTAATAACGTTTCAGCTCATCGTTCTCTTCCGGCCAGCCGAGCGTCGAGAACGGCCACAGCGCTGACGAGAACCACGTATCCAGAACGTCTTCATCCTGGGTCCAGTTTTCTGCATCTTCCGGCGCCTCGTGCCCTACATAGATTTCGCCGGTTTCATTGTGATACCAGGCAGGAATCTGATGGCCCCACCATAATTGACGGGAAATACACCAGTCACGGATGTTCTCCATCCAATGAAGATACGTTTTCTCGAAACGTTCCGGCACGAAATTGACGCCGTCTTCACCTTTCTGCAGATCCACTGATTTTTGCGCGAGCGGCTTCATGTCTACGAACCATTGTGTCGACAGGTAAGGCTCAACCACTGCACCGCTGCGTTCCGAATGGCCGACGGAATGCAGATGCTCTTCAATCTTGAATAAAACATCCATTTCCTGCAAATCTTTGACGATCTGCTTGCGGCATTCGAAGCGGTCCATGCCTTCGTATTTTCCGGCGTTTTCATTCATCGTGCCGTCTTCATGCATGACCAATACGCGTTCCAGGTTGTGGCGATTGCCGATTTCAAAATCGTTCGGATCATGTGCCGGTGTGATTTTCACAGCCCCGCTTCCGAATTCCATATCCACGTAATCGTCGGCAACAATCTGCATTTCACGTCCGATGATTGGAAGCGTCACAGTTTTGCCGATCAGGTGCTTGTAGCGCTCATCTTTCGGGTGCACCGCAACCGCTGTATCGCCCAGCATCGTCTCCGGACGTGTCGTCGCGATTTCGATGTGGCCGCTGCCGTCTGTCAGCGGATAACGCATATGGTAGAACGCACCCTGTACGTCTTTATAGATAACTTCGATATCTGAAATGGCTGTCTTCGTCGCCGGATCCCAGTTGATGATGTACTTGCCGCGGTAGATCAGTTTCTTCTCGTAAAGTTTGACGAATACCTCGCGAACCGCTTTTGACAAGCCATCGTCCAATGTAAAGCGTTCGCGTGAATAATCCAGTCCAAGACCGAGCTTCGACCATTGCTGGCGGATGTGCCCTGCGTATTCCTCTTTCCATTTCCACGATTCCTCGAGGAAAGCTTCCCGGCCGAGGTCATAGCGCGACTTGCCTTCTTCTCTCAGCTTGCCTTCAACTTTCGCCTGTGTCGCGATGCCGGCGTGGTCCATCCCCGGCAGCCACAGCGCGTCAAAGCCCTGCATGCGTTTCATGCGCGTCATGATATCCTGCAAAGTCGTGTCCCAGGCATGGCCCAGATGCAGCTTGCCTGTTACGTTCGGCGGCGGAATCACGATGGTGTACGGTGTTTTGCCGCTTTCCGGCTTCGCTTCAAAATACTTGTTCTGGATCCACCATTCGTAACGGCCTTTTTCAATCGATTGCGGATCATACTTGGTCGACATGGTTTCTGTCATAATGATTCCTCCTTGTTCAGTCGCTGTGGGTTTATTCCTTAGCGCTAGGTTTTGATCTTGAGCTTAAAAAAGGGTACAAAAAAACTCCTGTCGTCTCTACTTAAAGGACGAAGGAGTTTTCGCGGTACCACCTTTATACACAGGCGGAAAAAAGCCTGGCTCTCAAGTTCGATAACGGATTCGCATCCGGATTCCGCTACTCATGTTCACGGAAACTGCTCGGAGGTGACATTCAAATGCTGGTCCATGGAAACCTTTCACCGTTCGGCTTCCTCTCTGCAATGCACGCACATTCTACTATCCTCTTCAACGCATCAATATCTGATTACACCTATTGTACTCAACTTGCTCTTTTAGCGTCAAGTTTTTTTAGGAAATAAGCAACGGCAGGCGCCGCCAGCAATAAAATAAAGAACAGGCGGAACAGATGGAAGCTCGTGATGAGCGCCACATCCGCCCCCGCTGCAAGCGCCGTGATACCCATTTCAGCCATGCCGCCGGGAGCTGCACTCAGGAAGAAATCGAGGAACAGATATTCCGGGAGAAGCGCGGACAGGATATAAGCAATCAAAACGGTGAACGCAATCAGCAGTACATTGTTTACGACGATGGCGAATGCCAGACGCATATTCATATTTTCCCGTAGCTTCTCCATTTGCAGGCCGAGATGTGCGCCGACGAGGAGCTGTGCAAGGATGGTGAGCAGCGGCGGCATCTCAATCAGAACGTCGCCGGTGAATGACTGGACGATCGCCATGACCAGCACCGGCGCCAATAATTCTTTTGCCGGAAATGAAAAACGCTTCATCAGCAGATAAGCCAGAACGCCCAAGAGGACCGCTGCGAGAAATGCCATCGGGGAAAAATAGTAGACCGCAGGCACAGCGATTTCTGACGCTTCCCTACCTGCGAGAAAAGTCGTGAGCAGCGGCACAATCGTTACGACAAGGAAAATCCGGAACGTCTGCATCACCGAAACGACCGTGACGTTCGCGTTATTCACTTCTTCCGAGATGAGAACCATTTGAGACAATCCGCCAGGCATCGAGCCCAGCAGACTCGTCTGGAGCGATTCGTTTGCCATCTTGCTGAATAAGAGGCCGAATAATAATGCGGCAATAATCACGGATACCGTCATAAAGAGCATATATGGCAAATCCACCCATATCAGCAGCACCGACTCACGCGTAAACGAGGCACCGATCATGACACCCAGCAGGATGAGGCCGATGGTGCGGAAAATCCGCGGCCAGTAAAATTCCATTTTCGTAAACTGCCTCAGCAATAAAAGTGCCAGCATCGGCCCAAGCAGCCACGGTAGGAACATGCCGATTTGCTGAAATAGAAAGCCGGCCGCGATTGCGACCAGCGCAGTGCGTAATAATTTCAAAATGGTCCCAACTTTCTTCTCATATGAATCTATGTAATCTATCGTATCAGAAAATGTGCGCTGGGTCGGCTTTGAAAGATGCACTTTAACAAATTAGCATATCCATCCCAAAGCTGTGTATAAATCGAAACTCTCAATAATGTGCTTCCTTTCAACTGCAAAGCCAGCGGAAATGGACGTCCTTCGTCCATTTCCAAAGTTTTTAAACGTGCAGCCGGGCTGTTTCGGCTGCATATCCATCATTGTCTTCCCAAGAGCAACCTCATCTCCCCTTCACCCGCAGTTAAAAACCCCGATTGCATGCTTTTCGCAGGCGAAAAGCGAAAGTGCGGACTTAAAAGTGGCTTTGGGATATTTTATGAGTGGTTTTTGGAGTTCTATGATCATTCAGATGATTCTATGATCATTCAGATGATTCTATGATCACTCAGATGATTCTATGAGCACTCAAACGATTCTATGAGCACTCAGCGGATTCTATGATCACTCAGATGATTCTATGATCATTCAGATGATTCTATGAGCACTCAAACGATTCTATGAGCACTCAGATGATTCTATGATCACTCAGGCGATTCTATGATCATTCAGATGATTCTATGAGCACTCAAACGATTCTATGAGCACTCAGATGATTCTATGATCACTCAGGCGATTCTATGATAATTCAGCGGATTCTATGATCACTCAAACGATTCTATGAGCACTCGCTACTTTTCCCCCGTCATTCATAAAAAAAGAGCAGCCGGACCCACCGGCTGCTCCCTCCTCTCCGCACTTTCGGACGAAGTCCTGTAATCGGCTCTTTTCTTACATTGAAAACCCCGATTGCATGCTTTTCGCAGGCGAAAAGCGACAAGACCGAGATTTAACTCCTATACTACCAGTATTCTGATTCTACTCATTATTTAAAAGTACAAAAAAATAATACTCCTATCAAAATGAAAAATAACCAAACATATGGAGCAAAACAGCGCAGACTCCCAAGGGATTAGAAAGGGAGTTTGAAAGCCAACTCCCTTTCTAGCGAAGTGCTGAGATCCACTCGGGCGAAGTGGAACGAGCACGAGTTTTGGAAAGCGAAGCTGTTTTGCGGAATATCGACTATCAATTCTTACCCCATCAAAAAACAGCCGGAAAAAATTCTCCCGGCTGTCTCTCCTCTTTATTAACGTGCCAGTTTTGCGAAGACAGTATGGAACGCTTCAACAGTTTTGGCGATGTGTTCTTCGGTATGCGCTGTTGACAGGAACATGCCTTCGAACTGGGACGGCGGAAGGAAGATGCCTTCGTCAGCCATCAGTTTATAGTAATCCGCAAACAACTCCAGATCGGATGTTTTGGCTGTTTCAAAATCGACGACCTGTTCGTTTGTGAAGAAGAAGCCGATCATCGAGCCCGCACGGTTTACGGTGTGTGGAATATTGTATTTCTCAGCCGCTGCACGGAAGCCGGCTTCCAGCTGATCCCCGCGTTCGATGAACGTCGTGTAGCTGTCTTCGCTGAGGCGTGACAGGGTTTCGAATCCTGCACGCATCGCCAGTGGATTTCCGGACAGGGTCCCTGCCTGGTAAATCGAACCGCTCGGTGCAACCTGCTGCATGATTTCACGGCGGCCGCCGAATGCGCCGACCGGAAGCCCGCCCCCGATCACTTTGCCGAGGCAAGTCAAATCAGGTGTTACGCCGTAATAGCCCTGCGCGCAATTAAAGCCGACCCGGAATCCGGTCATGACTTCATCAAAGATGAGGATCGTGCCGTTTTCAGTCGTCAGGTTGCGGAGCTCCTGAAGGAAACCTTCATTCGGTGGAACGACGCCCATATTGCCGGCAACCGGTTCAACGATTACAGCGGCAAGGTCATCGCCGAATTGGCGGAACGCTTCGCGGACGCTTTCCAGATCGTTGTATGGAACCGTGATCGTGTTTTGTGCGATCGACTCCGGAACGCCCGGTGAATCCGGCAGGCCAAGTGTCGCAACACCTGAACCCGCTTTGATCAGGAGGCTGTCGCCGTGTCCGTGGTAGCAGCCTTCGAATTTCAGGATTTTATTGCGTCCTGTATAACCGCGGGCTACACGAAGCGCACTCATCGTCGCTTCCGTACCGGAAGAAACCATGCGCACCATTTCAATGGAAGGAACACGTTCCATCACAATATTCGCCATGTCATTTTCAAGAACAGTCGGCGCTCCGAATGAAGTGCCGAGTTCTGCCGTTTCCTGGATCGCTTTTACGACTTCAGGATGGGCATGCCCCAAAATCAGCGGCCCCCAGGAAAGAACGTAATCGATATAGGTATTGCCGTCGATATCAGTGATCGTAGCGCCATTTCCGGATGCCATGAAAATCGGATCCATATTGACGGATTTAAATGCGCGTACGGGTGAGTTGACCCCGCCTGGCATCAATTTCTTCGCTTCATCGAATGCTGCTATTGATTTTTCGTATGCCATTTATTTCCCCTCCAGCCAGCGTACCGCATCTTTCGCGTGGTACGTCATAATGATATCCGCTCCAGCGCGTTTCATACTGAGCAAAGTTTCAAGAACGATTTTCTCTTCATCGACCCAGCCATTCAACGCAGCTGCTTTGACCATCGCATATTCGCCTGACACGTTATAGGCAACGATCGGCAAATCGAAATTATCACGCACTTCGCGGATAACGTCCAAATAGGACAGTGCCGGTTTCACCATCAGGTAATCGGCGCCTTCTTCAACATCTGAAGCTGCTTCGCGCAGGGCTTCGAGGCGGTTTGCCGGATCCATCTGATAGGTTTTGCGGTCACCGAACTGCGGTGTTGAATGCGCGGCTTCACGGAATGGACCGTAATAGGCGGAAGCATATTTCACTGCATAGCTCATGATCGGGATATGCTGGAATCCTGCTTCATCCAGACCATAGCGGATTGCTGCCACGAAACCGTCCATCATGTTCGACGGAGCGATGATGTCAGCACCGGCTTTCGCCTGGGATACAGCTGTCCGGGCAAGAAGATCGAGCGATTCGTCGTTCAGGACGATACCGTTTTCGATCACGCCGCAGTGCCCGTGGTCGGTATATTGGCACAGGCACGTATCAGCGATGACCAGTAGTTCCGGATGGCGCTCTTTTGCAAAACGGATCGCTTCCTGTGTGATCGCATGATCGTGATATGCTTCAGAACCGACTGCATCTTTATCATTCGGCACGCCGAACAGGATGACAGAAGGAATTCCAAGATCTACGACTTCATCCAATTCTTCACCCAGGCGGTCCATTGAAAAATGGAATACACCAGGCATCGATGAAATCTCCTCTTTGATATTTTCGCCTTCAACGACGAAAATCGGGTAGATGAAATCTTCTTTGTGAAGTCTTGTTTCACGCACCATCGCGCGAATGTTTTCGGATCCGCGCAATCTGCGGTGACGGTTGAATTTCAAATCTTTCATGCTTTGCCTCTTCCTTTCGCTATTTCGTTGACGATATTCATATACGTATAATCAGCGGGTACAAAGTCGACATGGCCGCCTTCATCGAGGATCGCCTTTTCAGTTACATGGCCGATCGCCGCTATCTCTATATCCTTCCAATCCCCTCCGGCTTTCCGGTAAGCGGAAACTGCCGAAGGGCTGGCAAAGATAATCGTTTGATGTTTCATGTTCTTCAATTGCTGTGCGTTTTCCAGCTTCAGGCTGGTGTCGTAAATCGTCCATTCATCGACCGGCAGCGGCATCGCTGCGATTGTATTCTTCGCAAGCGCCCCTTTTATGAATAAACATTTCTGTCCGTCTGCGATTTCCGGAAATTCTTTCACGAACCAGTCGGCGCTGTAGACGGTCGGGATGAAATCCACCTGATAGCCGTTTGCTGAAAGGACCTCAGCCGTCTTTTCGCCGACAGCAGCGATTTTAAAGTCAACCGCCGCCCGCAACTGGCAAAACGCGGCAGCACTTGTGCGGCTGGTGAAAATGAGCCAGTCGTATTCGGAGAAATCCGGCTTTTCCGCAGCGCGGATCGATGTCTCGATCAACGGCAGATAGACTGCTTCCCCGCCGAACTCTTCGACGCGTGCTGCAGCCTCAGCCGGCAAGGTCGAACCGGTGAAAACGATCGTTGTGCCTTCGAGCGGCTTTTCGCTCTTACACATTGCTCTCAGCGATGACGCGCTGGATCAGGTCATAGCCGCCCTGTCCGCTGATTTTCTCTGCAACGATACGTCCCGCTTCAACCGGATCTTTATCCGTTGCCGTCTCTTTATAGACCTGGTCCGCTTCCGGTGAAGCAATCAACCCGGTGAATGTGATTTCACCATTCTCAACCGTCGCGTATCCTGCAATCGGAACCTGGCAGCTGCCGTTCATGTCTTTCAGGAATTTACGCTCTGCATTCACTGCAAGCATTGTATCTTCATCATTGACTTTGGCAAGTTCTGCAAGTAATTCCGTATCATCTCCACGGCATTCGATCCCAAGTGCGCCTTGGCCGATAGCCGGCAGGCAGTCTTCGATACTCAGGAATTCAGTGACGATGTCATCTTTCCAGCCCATCCGCTTCAAACCGGCTGCCGCTAAAAGAATGGCATCGAACTCTCCTGACCTTAACTTTTCAAGACGTGTATCGATATTGCCGCGGATCCACTGGATATCAAGGTCCGGACGCAGTAAAAGCAATTGTGAACTGCGGCGGAGGCTGCTCGTTCCAACTTTTGCCCCAACCGGCAGATCCATGAATTTTATATGGTCATTGGCGATGAAGGCATCCCGCGGATCTTCACGCGGCGGCACACAGCCGATAACGAAGCCTTCCGGCAGCACTGACGGCATATCTTTCATGCTGTGGACAGCAAAGTCGATTTCCTTATTGAAAAGGGCCTGCTCGATTTCTTTTACGAAAAGGCCTTTACCGCCAACTTTTGACAATGTCACGTCAAGGATGCGGTCGCCTTTGGTTATGATTTCCTTGATTTCAAATTCGAAAGGCGCTCCTGCAGCCTTCATTTTTTCGATGAACTGGTTCGTCTGCGTCAACGCGAGCTTACTTCTTCTAGATCCTACGATAATTTTTCTCAATTCAATCCAACCTTTCCTAATACCAAAAATGGAATTCCGATAATCGGCTGCCGAGGAAGAAATTAATCAGCAGCACTAAAAATGCATATATATGAGCCATTGAATAGGCAAAGCCGTTCAGCGTGCCTTTCCGGTGGCGCCATAAAACGAAGCTGTAGACGACCAACAGGATAAACGAACCGACGATTTTCAAATCGAAAATCGAAAAATCGACAAGCGCTATGTACGCCCACTGGAATCCGAGCACAAGTGACACAAACAGCAGCGAAATGCCGACGCCGATCGAAATCGTCATGCCTTTTTCCGTCTGCCCGAGTGATGGCAGGCTTCCCCATTGTTTCGTCCATTTCTTCTTCTTCAGCATGCGGTATTGCAATACATGGAGCAGGGAAAAAACGAACGACAGTGAAAATGCAGCATATGACAGGATCGCAAAACTGATGTGGATAAACAGCAGTTCAGAGATCAGCGCCTCCCCAACCGGCGAACGGTCGATCTGCACCGGTGCGAATGTATGGATGGTCATGAAGATGAAACCAATGATATTCAGCAGGAATACTGCAAAATCAAAACGGTAAAAAATCCTCAATACCAGTGATAACGTGACCAGCAGCCAGGCATAGAAATAAATGCCTTCAAACAACGATAAAATCGGGAAACGCTGCGTCTCGATGATATAAAACACCAGAAAAACCGTCTGCATCAGCCATACGACGCCAAGCAGCGACATCGCGATCCGAGCCGCCCTTTTCTCTTTATATATATAATCCAAAAAATAAAAAACAAGGCTGACAGCATATAGAATAACCATAGCTTCGTGCAGCCTTGCCATTGTTATATCAGCCATCCCATTCCCCTTCATTTCCATAGTTAAAGGCGCTTCGTATCTACATTTTAACATATAGATCCGAAAACGCCTCTCTCTAACCGATTAGAATGAATATCCGGGTTGTTCCTGTTTTTGCTTTTGCTTGTCTTCCGCCGCTTTTTTAGATTTAGCCATGGCAGCGAGCGACTGCTTTTCAATCTGTACTTCGACTTCATCTTCTATACCGAAAATCTTCTGGAACAATTCCAGCTGCTCACGCGATTTCGGTGAGCCGCCCATTTCCTTCGCCTGAAGGATCGGCTCTTTCAATAATTGGTTGATAATCGATTTCGTATGTTTGTTCAGGATTTTCTTCTCGCGGTCTGTCAGGTCCGGCATCTTGTTCTCGATGCTCGCCATCGTTTCCGCCTGGATGCCTAGCGCTTTCTCACGCAAAGCTGAAATCACAGGCACTACGCCAAGAGTCGTCAGCCAGTCATTGAACTGTTCGGCTTCCTTGTCGATCATCGTCACGATTTCCGTAGCCGCGCGTTCACGCTCAGCGAGGTTGGCGTTGACGATGCCCTGCATATCATCGATATCGTATAGGAACACATTCGGCAAATCGCCGATACGCGGATCCATATCACGCGGCACGGCAATATCCACAAGGAATAAAGGCTTGCCTTTACGCAATTTCTCCACGAATTGCATCAACTCAAGGTCGATGACGAAATCCTGGGCACCTGTAGAGGAAATCAGGATATCCGCTTCCAACAGCGCACATTGCAATTCATTCAACGGTTTTGCACTGCCGCCGAATTTATCGGCCAGCCCGACCGCTTTTTCGAATGTCCGGTTGATGACCGTGATGCGGTCCGCTCCGCTGCCCTGAAGATTCTTAATCGCCAGCTCGCCCATTTTACCGGCCCCGAGGATGACAACATGTTTATTCTTCAATGTACCGAAGATCTTTTTACCGAGTTCCACAGCTGCATACGACACCGATACGGCATTTTCACCGATCGCTGTTTCCGTATGCGCTTTTTTCGCAAGCGTAACTGCTTGCTTGAATAATTGGTTGAAGACCGTTCCTGTCGTCCCGATTTCCTGGCCGGCAAGGAAACTGCCTCTCACTTGTCCAAGAATCTGCGTTTCACCAAGGACCATCGAATCGATCCCTGCTGTTACGCGGAAAAGGTGCTCGACTGCTTCATCTTTTTCGTGGACAAATAAATACTGCGAAAACGCCTCCTGCGGAATATTGAAATAATCCGCCAGGAACTGCTTCACATAATATTTTCCAGTATGGAGCTGGTCGACCACAGCGTAGATCTCCGTGCGGTTGCACGTAGACACGATGACGTTCTCCAATACGCTTTTCTGTTTGTTTAAGGCCTGCATCGCCTGCGGAAGTTCGTTTTCGATAAATGACAATTTCTCGCGGATCTCAACAGGTGCAGATCGGTAATTCACCCCGACTACTAGTGTATGCATGGGTTCAAAACACCTTTCACGTTCCATATTTCATATAAATAAGTATACCACTATCGGGGCATTCTAAGCCTCCGGAATTGTGAACAAGCAATGAAGTATGTTTATTTAGAATGATTATAAACTAATTCTAGCATTGGTCATATTGCGGGACAAGGATTAAGCTCTTATTCGAATTTGTCAGTTAACTTGGCGGCTGAAATGGGGCGTGGAGCGAGTTTTTGGACAGGCGGGGGCGGGTTCGCGGGTTCTATGATCATTCAAACGGTTCTATGATCACTCAAACGATTCTATGATCACTCACACGATTCTATGATCACTCACACGATTCTATGATCATTCAAACAGTTCTATGATCACTCGGCTCAAAAAATTGATCGGCTCAACCGATATTGCCGACTCAAACATCTTCATCTAATGAAAAACCACAGATTTGAAAGCAGTCCGCATCCGCGGACTGCCCAGTGGGCGGGGTCAGCCCCGCCCGGTCCCTTGACCAGCCATCTTTTCCACAAAAAAAGCGCAGCCTGGGCTGCGCTTCATCGCTTACATTCTTTTTTCGATTTCTTTCCAGGCTTCGTCGAAACCGAGTCCGGTTTCGGATGAGAAGATGATCAACGGATCTCTTTTATCCATTTCCAAGGTTTCGCGGACAATTTTCTTATGCTTGTCCCATTTGCCTTTTGGAATCTTATCCGCTTTCGTCGCGATGATGATGCACGGGATATCATAATGCTTCATGAAATCATACATGGCCACATCATCATTGCTCGGCGGATGGCGCAGGTCGACAATCTGGATCACTGCCCGCAGCGGTTCACGGTCTGTGATATAACGCTCGATCATCTTGCCCCATGCTTCGCGCTCGCTTTTCGAAACTTTGGCATAGCCATAGCCGGGAACATCCACATAGAAAAGCTTTTCTTCTATCTTATAGAAGTTCAGTGTTTGCGTCTTGCCCGGTTTTGATGAAGTGCGCGCCATGCTCTTGCGGCCGATCATTTTATTGATGAAGGAAGATTTTCCTACATTTGAGCGTCCTGCCAGTGCAAATTCCGGCAGGCCGTCTTCCGGATACTGGTCTGGACGCACGGCACTTATTACTAGTTCTACATTATGAACTTTCATTTATTTTCTCCTTCTAAAGCGATTTCGAGCGCTTCGTCTGCTTCGGAGACAAACTTGAACGTCAATTGTTCACGGACGGTATCCGGAATATCTTCGATGTCGCGTTCATTCTCCATCGGCAGGATGATTGTCGTAAGCCCTGCACGGTGTGCACTCAATGTTTTTTCTTTTACGCCGCCGATTGGCAGGACACGGCCACGCAAGGTGATTTCACCCGTCATGCCGACTTCGCGGCGAATCGGACGTTTCGACAAGGCGGATACCAATGCAGTCGCAATCGTAATCCCGGCTGATGGGCCATCTTTTGGAACAGCGCCTTCCGGAACGTGGATGTGAATATCATGGGATTCGTGGAAATTCGGATCCAGGCCAAGCGACTCGGCTTTCGAACGCACGAACGACAAGGCCGTCTGCGCTGATTCCTTCATGACATCGCCAAGTTTACCGGTCAATTGCAGTTTTCCTTTGCCCGGTGACAGGGCCACTTCGATCTGCAGCGTGTCGCCGCCCACACTCGTGTAGGCAAGGCCCGTCGCAACGCCGACCTGATTTTCGGTTTCAGCCATGCCGTAACGGAATTTGCGTTTGCCCAGATATTCTTCGACTTCCGACTCCGTCACTTTGACGGACGTCTTATCCTTTGACACGATTTCTTTCGTCACTTTACGGCAAATCGATGCCAGCTGACGCTCAAGTCCGCGGACGCCCGCTTCTCTCGTGTGGTAACGGACAATCGCAAGGAAAGCATCATCTGTAAATTGCAGCTGATCAGGTGTCAGACCGTGTTCGGCAATTTGTTTCGGCGCCAAATGATTCTTAGCGATTTCCATTTTTTCCGCTTCGGTATACCCTGCAATCGAAATGACTTCCATCCGGTCGCGCAGCGGTCCTGGAATCGTGCTGAGATCATTCGCTGTGGCAATGAAAAGCACGTTCGAAAGATCATAAGTTTCTTCTATATAATGATCGCTGAATGAATTATTCTGTTCTGGGTCCAATACCTCCAGCATCGCTGCAGATGGATCTCCTCTGAAGTCATTCGACATTTTCTCGATTTCATCCAAAAGGAATACCGGATTCACCGTACCCGCTCGTTTCATTCCCTGAATAATCCGGCCCGGCATGGCGCCGACATATGTGCGGCGGTGGCCGCGGATTTCCGATTCGTCACGTACGCCGCCCAGGGAGATCCGGACGAATTTGCGGTCGAGTGATTCGGCAATGGATTTTGCAAGCGACGTTTTACCGACGCCCGGAGGCCCGACGAGGCAAAGGATCGGTCCGCGCAGTGATTGAGTCATCTGCTGGACAGCCAGGTACTCAAGTACCCGTTCTTTTACTGTCTCAAGCCCATCATGATCACGGTTCAAAACTTCTTCCGCGTATTTGATATCGAGGCGGTCTTCGGTCTTTTCAGACCATGGAATGGTGACTAACCACTCGATATAATTGCGGATAATGCCGCTTTCCGCTGCCGCAGAAGGCAATTTCTCGTAGCGATCAAGCTCTTTCAACGCGGTCTTCTTCGTCGACTCCGGCATACCGGCTGCGTCGATCCGTTTTTTCAAATCGGATACTTCGCCTGTTTTGCCGTCTTTATCGCCAAGTTCCGTCTGGATCGCTTTCATCTGCTCCCGCAGATAGAATTCTTTTTGCGTCTGTTCCATCGCTTTTTTGACGCGCTGATTGATGCGTTTCTCCAAATCGAGGACTTCGTGTTCATTATGCAGACGGCCGATCAGCATCTCCAGACGCTTGCTGATGTCAAAAGTTTCCAGTATTTCTTGCTTGCCTGCCATCTTCAAAGGCAGGTGCGATGCCACCATATCAGCCAGCCGTCCCGGTTCTTCGATATCTTCCACTGTCTTGAATGTTTCGTTTGTAACCTTTTTCGATGCTTTGGAATATTTTTCAAAATGCTCAAGCAATAAACGCATCAATGCATCCTGCTCGGCATCCTTTTCAGTTTCATCGGGGAATGAAGTCACTTCCACCATCGAGAACTTTTCGCCCTCTTCATACGATTTCCACTGGCCGCGCTCAAGTCCTTCAACCAGTACACGGATGGTGCCGTTCGGCAATTTCAGCATCTGTTTGACATAGGCAAGCGTACCGATGCGTTGCAGATCCTCTTTCGCCGGCTGTTCCAGATTGATATCCTTTTGGGTCGCAAGGAAAATAATATTGTCTTCAAGTAAAGCCTGTTCCAATGCAGCCACTGAACGCTCGCGTCCGACATCGATATGCAAAACCATTGTCGGGAAAACAAGAAGTCCACGCAGCGGCAATAAAGGCACCTGTCTTGTAACTTTCTTCTTAGCCATCTGTAAGCCACCTCCGGGAGTGTGTGTCTATAAATATATTTCTAAGTAAGTGGGTCTAATGAATTCACTTCAGAAGGACGCTTTCCGCAGGGAGCTAGTCCTGCAGGAGCCGCCTTCTTCCGTTCATTCATTTATAGAAGATTCAATTAGATATGAAGCAAAACAGGAGCACGGTTTATGAATCACTCTGTTTTGCGTAATACCGGTTATTAACTGAATATAAGAATATAAAAACCAAAAAAATGGACTGGCCCAGACCGCGCGGATGTTTTCTCATTATTATCTGCAATGTATTCAGTGCCATCTTCCAACATGAGTTTTGGCTGAACTTTTTCAGTGATTGTCTCTTTTGTGATGATGCATTCCACGATATCTTCACGCGAAGGCAAGTCGAACATCACATCAAGCATGACATTCTCGATGATTGAGCGAAGACCGCGGGCACCTGTTTTGCGTTCGATCGCCAGTTTCGCGATTTCCACAAGCGCTTCGTCTTCAAACGTCAATTCGACACCGTCAAGTTCCATCATTTTCTGATATTGCTTGATCAATGCGTTTTTCGGTTCTGTCAGAATCTGCACCAGGGCATTTTCATCCAATTGCTCGAGGCTTGCCAAGACCGGCAAACGTCCGATGAATTCTGGAATCAGGCCGAATTTGAGCAGATCTTCCGGAATCAATTGGCTGAGCAATGATTTCTCGTCGACTTCCTCTTTGTTCGGATCTGCACCGAAACCGATGACTTTATTGCCCAGACGGCGTTTGATGATCTGATCTACTCCGTCAAAAGCACCGCCCACGATGAACAATACGTTCGTCGTATCGATCTGGATGAATTCCTGATGCGGATGCTTGCGGCCGCCTTGCGGTGGAACGCTTGCAGTCGTGCCTTCAAGAATTTTCAGCAATGCCTGCTGAACACCTTCACCCGATACATCACGCGTGATTGACGGGTTCTCTGATTTACGGGCCACTTTATCGATCTCGTCGATATAGATGATGCCTTTTTCAGCGCGTTCAACATCATAGTCTGCAGCCTGGATCAGTTTAAGCAGGATGTTCTCGACGTCTTCACCGACATAGCCGGCTTCCGTGAGGGATGTCGCATCCGCTATGGCGAACGGCACGTTCAAAATGCGTGCCAGTGTTTGCGCCAATAGCGTTTTCCCGCTTCCTGTCGGTCCGATCAAAACGATATTCGATTTCGAAAGTTCAACATCGTCGATCTTGCTTTGGGAATTGACGCGTTTGTAATGGTTGTAAACGGCTACTGCCAGCGATTTTTTCGCTTTATCCTGGCCGATTACATAGTTCCCAAGGATATCCATGATCTCTTTCGGTTTTGGAACTTCCTTGAACTCAACCGCTTCTTCGGTACCCAGCTCTTCTTCCACGATTTCCGTGCAGAGCTCGATACATTCGTCACATATATATACACCTGGTCCTGCAACCAGTTTTCGAACCTGTTCTTGAGGTTTGCCACAGAAAGAACATTTCAGATGGTCTTTTTCGTCATTAAATTTGAACAATGTATTCACCCCTATTCAAGCCATAATCTTACAAGATTCCAATGCGTAGAGCAACTAATTAGCTTCAATGCCGCGCTTTAAAACTTATGTGTTATCAATGGTCTTCTATGTAGAGAAAACAAGGCACGTCTCCGCGCCTTGTCCTATTTTTTTGCTATGAATAATTTATTCTGCGCTTTCAGCGTTTTCCACTTCAGTAGTGATGTTCGCATTTTCAACAAGGAATTCAACTGTGTTCTGCATGCGAATATCGTTTTCAAGCATTTCAGTGCCGCCAAGTGCAGCTTTGATCTGCTCGATATCCATATTGAACTGGCCAGCCATCTTCTCAAGCTCTTTATCGATATCTTCAGAAGTCACTTCCATGTTTTCAGCTGCAGCAATTGCTTCCAACGTCAATGAAACACGTACGCGCGTTTCTGCGTCGCCTTTCATCTGCTCACGAAGAGCCGCTTCGTCCTGTCCAGAGAACTGGAAGTACAATTCAAGGTTCATGCCTTGCTGAGTCAACCGTTGTTCGAAGTCCTGCATCATGCGGTCCATTTCTGAATCGATCATTGCCTGCGGAATATCGATTGTTGCGTTTTCAGCTGCTTTTTGAACCAATTCGTCACGTAAAACGGCATCGGCATTAGCGGCTTTATCAGCTGCAGCTGCTTCTTTCATTTTCGTGCGGAGTTCGTCAAGACCTGAAACTTCAGCATCGATTTCTTTTGCGAAGTCATCGTTCAATTCAGGAAGTTCTTTTGCTTTCACTTCGTTAACTTTCACTTTGAACGTTGCAGCTTTTCCTGCAAGTTCAGCAGCGTGGTATTCTTCAGGGAAAGTCACTTCCACATCTTTTTCCTCGCCTGCTTTAACGCCTACCAATTGCTCTTCGAAGCCTGGGATGAACGAGTTAGAACCGATTTCAAGCGAGTAGTCAGTGCCTGCTCCGCCTTCAAACGCTTCTCCGTCTACAAATCCTTCGAAATCGATGACAGCTGTATCGCCTTCGACGATCGCTTCGTCTTCTTTGACAGCAAGTTCAGCGAAACGCTCTTGGTTCTCTTTCAATTTGCCTTCGATTTCTTCGTCAGTCACTTCAGTAGCCGGTTTAGTCACTTCTAGGCCTTTATATTCGCCAAGCTGAACTTCCGGTTTAACAGTCACTTTAGCAGTGAATACAAGCGGCTGGCCTTTTTCGATTGTTTCGATGTCGATTTCAGGGCGGTCAACCGGGTTGATCCCCGCTTCTTCTACAGCGTTTGCGTAAGCATCCGGCAAGATGAAGTCAATCGCATCCTGGTACAAAGATTCTACACCAAAACGTTTTTCGAACATTTGACGCGGCATTTTCCCTTTACGGAATCCTGGTACGTTGATTTCCTTAACGACTTTCTTGAACGCTTTGTCAAGTCCTGCGTTTACTTCCTCGGCTGGAACTTCGACTGTAAGTGTTCCTGTGTTACCTTCTTGCTTTTCCCATTTTGCTGACATATATAAGCCCTCCAAACATTTTTTACAAAGTCATTCTCTCGTTTATACGAATTTAGACAACTTCAATATTATATCATACCTGATACGAGGTTCAACTATTTCTATTCATTGCGCATTTCAAACCACATTTCGGCCTGGACGATCAGCTGATGCAAGTCTTCGGCGCCTGTTAAATTCCCTTGTCCGGTGAACAATCCTTCCAGATAGGAAAGATACGCTTCCGCCACTTCTTTTTCATCGTAATCATCCATCAGGAATGGATAGAACAGATAGACATGGCGTTCGAACAGTTCATTGACCATTTGGAGACGTGTCGGATCTTTTACCAGCTGCTCAGCGAAAATCTCCTTTATGCCTCTTACCCGCGGACTGTTTTTCGGATCCGGCAGATTTGCGATGCTGAATTCCTGATTCCAGTGATATTTATGTATGTTCGCTTTTGCGTGGATCTTTTCCTGATGAAGGATGAACAGTATGTATGTCTTGGTCAAATAATCAATATCCGGATGTTCGACAAGCGCTATCATTTTCGCTGTCAGCGCTTTGAATGAGGAATGCGGAAGCTCCATCACTTTCCGTTCCTGTTCATAAGGTTTCAGCTTCAGGAACTTTTCCGTCGAGAATTGGTCTGCATCGATCTTTTCAATTGATTTGGAAGCGATCCGTTCATTCAGATCCCGCAGCAAGTGAAATTGTTCCAGCCGTTCCGCCGGCAGCACATTTTCCTCGATCAACGCTTCGATCACGCTCTCAGCTTCTTCAAACTCACGCACCTGCATTAAAATGCTTATGTATAGCTCCATCGTTTCCAGGTAATGGATCGGTCCGACATTCAACAGCTCCCTGCAGACTTCGAGCGCCTCCTCATAATCCCCCAGCTCATAGAGGCAATAGGAATAAGCGCCAAGCGCCGCCGGATGCTCCGGTTCATAAGTCAGCACCTGGTAGAGCCCGTCCCTTGCCTCTTCATACCGCTCCTGCTTCAAAAGCGTCATGCCTTCGGTCAGCAGCCGGCTGATCGTTGTCGGGAACACCACCACATTGCCTTTCCTTTTCAGATCCCTGTATTTTTTACGCATGCAACTCACCTCCCTCGCACAATGCTCCTTACCTCTACAGCATTGCCTAAATAAAAAATTTTTAAACCTGTCCTCAAGTGCGCCAGCCGTTGCCCTTGTCTGCTTGTCCGGTTTATTTTACTATACCACTCCTAAAATGATTTCAATGCAAAAATAAAGAAAAAACCCTTTCAGAAGAAAGAGTTTTTAATGCATCAATCACCGATCGAAAACGAGTACGCGACGTATGCCCCGATTTCACGGAAGAAAAAAGGCACGATCGTTTTCAATGAATTATATTCCGACGTCTGGGTCGGCGAAGCAAATACATCGAAGCCGGTATCCTCAGCCATTTGTATCGCCCGCTTCATATGGAGCGGATCACTGACGACCAGGAAATTCATCAGGCCGTTGATATTGGCCAGCTCTTCCACATAGCGGAAGTTTTCGATCGTCACGAGCGAGCGGTCTTCTATGTAGATATCTTCTTCCGGAATGCCGTGGGCCATTGCGTAGGTTTTTGCTACGACCGATTCGGCGAGTTCCGAGCCGTTCGTTTTGCCGCCAGTGAAGATGATTTTTTCTACATAATCATTTTCATACAGCCAGATCGAATGGTTGATGCGTTCGCGGAACACAGGCGACGGTTCATCTCCCCATACCGCGGTGCCGAGGACGATCGCAGCGTCCGCATGCACCAGTTCGTTCGTCTCTGCATATGTCCAAATATCGTAAGCGGCATTGCCGCTGAATCCTATCAATAAAACCAAGGTGGCCAATGCTATCTTAAGTGGAAGTTTCATCATTGCCGGTTGTTCATCCTTTTTTATTTCATGGGTCCTGCCGAAATCCGCATATTCTCCGATCAGGCCATCTACAGTTTAGCAAAATAGAGGGCATTAATGAATGGATTTCACGGAAATAGAATTCCGTTTTTCAAGGGGTTCACAAAATGCTCAAAGAAAAACCTCCCTGCCAATAAATGGCAGGGAGGCTTTCTCGCGTTTTTACGTCCCAGGAGCGATTCGAACGCCCGACCGACGCCTTAGAAGGGCGTTGCTCTATCCAGCTGAGCTACTGGGACATTGCTTTGAAATGAAATGCATTTTCTCACTGCTTGGCAGCGGCTGATGCATTCTATTTCGAAAGACAATTTTAATT
Organism: Planococcus beigongshangi; assembly: GCF_016820495.1. Taxonomy (GTDB): domain Bacteria; phylum Bacillota; class Bacilli; order Bacillales_A; family Planococcaceae; genus Planococcus; species Planococcus beigongshangi. Next base: position 439,183 of record NZ_JADHDU010000002.1, read on the forward strand.
ATAGAAATGTTTCTCTGAAATGTCAACGCTATTTTAAAAAAACATTATAATTTATATAAAATCACTTGTAGCTTAGTTATTGCTTAGGCCAGGCATCGCTTTCCCTAGTTCACGAATAGCATTTCCACGATGCGAAATAGAGGCTTTTTCCTCTGGTTTCATTTGCCCCATCGTTTTATCCAAAGATGGCACATAAAAAATCGGATCATAGCCAAAGCCGTTATCGCCTTCGCGTTCAGTGGCGATCAATCCTTCACAGACACCTTCGAAGAGCTGCGTCTTCTCTCCAGGTGCTGCCAGTGCCAATACACAGCGGAAACGGGCTGTCCGCTCCTCTTCCGGGATCTGCACCATTTTTTGAAGGACTTTGTCGATATTGGAGCTGTCGTTCTTCTGTTCACCCGAATAGCGTGCAGAATAGACGCCCGGTTCGCCTCCAAGCGCATCGATTTCAAGGCCGCTGTCGTCTGCAATGACGGTTGCCTGTAGTTCTTCAGCAATCGCAACAGCTTTCAGGATCGCGTTTTCTTCGAATGTTACGCCTGTTTCTTCGACGTCCATATGCGGAGCGACGTCATGCAATGTTAGCACTTTATAGCCCATCGGCTCGAGCAATGCTTCAAAATCTTTCGCTTTGCCTTTATTTTTTGTGGCGATGATGATCTCTTTCATAGTTCCGACCTCGTTTCTTCTCCGATTCTCAGTGCCATGTCACCTAAAACCTCTTTTTGGATTTCTATCAGACGCTGGATTCCTTGTTCTCCAAGATCCAATAATTCATTCAATTGCGCGCGTGTGAACGTCGATTCCTCACCCGTCCCCTGCAATTCAACAAAATTGCCTTTGCCTGTCATCACCAGGTTCATATCGACTTCAGCTGTTGAATCCTCGATATAATCCAGATCCAGAATTGCGCCGTTGTCTTTTGTGATGCCGACACTTGTCGCTGCCAGGAAATCGGTAACCGGGAATGCCGGCAACTCCAATTTGCTGATGGCCATCACCATGGCGACATACGCGCCGGTGATTGACGCTGTACGTGTGCCGCCGTCCGCCTGGATTACATCACAGTCCAGCCACAGTGTACGTTCGCCCAGCTTATCCAGGTCGACCACTGCACGGAGCGCACGTCCGATCAGACGCTGGATTTCCATCGTACGGCCCCCGATTTTACCTGCCGATGCCTCTCGGCGATTACGGCTGCCCGTCGCACGCGGCAGCATCGAATACTCCGCGGTGATCCAGCCTTTGCCCTGGCCTCTCAGGAACCCGGGGACCTTTTCTTCGATGGTAGCGGTACAGATCACTTTCGTCTGGCCGACCGTAATCAGCACAGACCCTTCAGGATGAATCAAATAATCTGCTTCAATATGGATGGGACGGAGCTCGCCCGGATTTCGTTCGTCTGTTCTTGTCATGGATATCCTCCTTATATTTACTCGAATAGCGTACCATATTTTTTTATGGGCGACAAAAAACCCGATGACCAGGCCATCAGGTTTAAAGGAATTTTATTTGGCGGACATCCGGATGTTCGATCGCAAGCCATTTCTCTATGATGGACCGGAAAATCGCCATGGAACCTGACGTGTAAAATTTATGCACAGGCTTATGGCCGGTTTCAGCCAGCATATGCTGGAAGCGCAGATGATTTTCGACATCTTTTGCCGTCTCGGCGGCAGAGGACAGGACAGTCACCGACGGACCGACTTCCTTTTCGATGAAGCGCTGAAGCAGCGGATAATGCGTACAGCCGAGAATGACCGTATCAAACGCTTCAGCTTTCAAAGGCGCCAGCGTCTCCCTGACCATATTCCGCGCAAACTCCCCTTCATATTCATCACTTTCAACGAGAGGGACGAATTTCGGGCAGGCCAATTGCGTAATCTGGCAGGATGATTTCAACGACTTCAAAGCATGTTCATATGCTCCGCTCTTCACTGTGCCCTCCGTGCCCAGAACCGCAATCTGGCTGTCATGCGATGCCTTCATCGCTGCACGGGCTCCCGGAAAGATGACGCCGATCACCGGAATCGGCAATTGCTTCTGCAGGCTGTCGAGCGTGGCCGCAGTTGCCGTGTTGCATGCAATGACGAGCAGTTTGATATTCTTCCCCATTAAAGCACGCGCCATTTGCCATGTATATTTCCTTACTTCCGCCTGGGGCCGGGGTCCATATGGACATCGGGCATTATCCCCGATGTAGATCAGCTTTTCATGCGGCAGGAGACGCATGATCTCTTTTGCCACCGTCAGTCCTCCGACACCTGAATCGATCACTCCGATTGGCGCATTTGCTTGCATGATTCCGCCTCTATTTCATGTTCGTGTGCAATTTCTCCAACAGGAATGAAAATTGCTCCACTTCGTCTTCGCTGAATTCAGTCAATACATTCTGCAGGTAGTCCCGGCGTTTCTGGATCACTTCTTCGATGATCCGCTCGCCTTCTTTCAATAATTTGATGCGTACGACTCGGCGATCCTGTTCTTCGCGGATGCGCACAACAAGTTCATTCTTTTCCATGCGGTCCACCAGATCGGTCGTCGTGCTGAATGCCAGATACATTTTGTTCGACAGATCGCCGATCGTCATGTCGCCATGTTCGAAAAGCCATTGCAACGCGATGAACTGAGGCGGCGTAATGGTGTAGGAATTCAGGATTTCCCGTCCTTTCTGCTTGATGATGCCGGAAATATAGCGCAGTTCCTTTTCCATGAATGCAACGCGTTCTTGGTCATGCGGGATGCCATTTGTGTTTTCATTCATAATCCATGTCCACTCCTTGAATACAACTATTATTTTATATAGTGAAGGTTTTTGATTTATTTAGCAAGAAGAGACTTAAATTTCCGCGGAAATCATCTGCTTGTTTTCAAACAGCTCTTTTTCTTCCAGTGTCCACGGATGGCCTTTGCCTGTAGCTTTTGAAATCTGCACCATAGCACCTCTTCCGGTAAAGCAAGTCTCCCCTTTTGCGTTGACAACCCAATAATGGACATCGATCGACGACCTGCCGATGGAAGCGATTTTCACGTAGACATCCAGCATTTCATCAAAATAGACCTGCTGTGTGTAATCGACTTGCATGTCGGCTATGACCGGGAATAAATCACCGTTCCCTTTCAGCCATCTCTGCATGAGGCCGAGTTCCTTCATATATTCAATGCGCGCAAATTCAAAATACGTGATCGGCACCGTATTGTTGACGTGACCGAACATATCCGTCTCTGAAAATCGCACTTGCACTGGTGCTGAAAAGTTGAATTCTTTTTTCCATTGGTCAAAATCGGTAATGTAATTGGCTTTCATACCCTTGCCTCCAGTTAAATTTCAGATACTATTTTATCAGTATAACAAAAACAGCACTGGCAGGCTCTCATTTTCATTTTTCGAAGCTATGATATTGATAATTATCTGCCCCCATTCCACTGGCAATAAAAAAACCTCCACAAATGTGGAGGTTCTGGCTGATCGATCAGACTGCATGGTCGCTTCCGAAGAAGTTGCGGAACATTTGAACAGTCGTTTCACGGTTCAACGCTGCGATTGAAGTTGTCAAAGGAATACCTTTAGGGCAAGATTCAACACAGTTTTGTGAGTTACCGCAGCTTGCAAGGCCGCCTTCGCCCATGATAGCGTTCAGACGCTCGTCACGGTTCATGGCGCCAGTCGGATGCGCGTTCATCAAGCGAACTTGTGAAAGTGGCGCAGCTCCGATGAAATCGGATTTTTCGTTGACGTTCGGGCATGCCTCAAGGCAAACACCGCAAGTCATACATTTTGAAAGTTCGTAAGCCCATTGGCGTTTACGCTCAGGCATACGTGGACCTTCGCCAAGATCATGCGTTCCATCGATCGGAACCCAAGCTTTGACTTTTTTCAATGAATCGAACATGCGGCTGCGGTCAACGATCAAGTCGCGGACAACAGGGAATGTTTTCATCGGCTGTAAACGGATCGGCTGTTCCAATTGGTCGACAAGAGCTGTACACGACTGGCGTGCTTTACCATTGATGACCATTGAACAAGCTCCACAAACTTCCTCAAGGCAGTTCATGTCCCAGTTTACAGGTGTCGTTTTCTTCCCTTCCATATTGACAGGGTTGCGGCGGATTTCCATCAATGCCGAAATGACGTTCATGTTCGGACGGTAAGGCAATTCGAATTTCTCGAAATAGGACTCTTTATCAGTTGAATCACGGCGTTCGATTTCGAATATTACCGTTTTTGCTGCTTCACCCATAGTAATTTTATCTCCCTTCTTTGACTCAAAACTTATGCTTTGGCTGAATAATCACGCTTGCGCGGCGGAATCAGTGAAGTATCCACATCTTCATAATGGAAGATTGGCGCATCGTAGCCATTGAATTTCGCCATAGTCGTTTTCAAGAATTCTTCATCGTTACGTTCCGGGAAATCAGGTTTGTAGTGAGCTCCGCGGCTCTCATTGCGGTTCAACGCTCCAAGTGTGATCACTCGTGCTAAATGTAGCATATTTTTCAGCTGACGTGTGAACATTGCGCCTTGATTGCTCCAGAGTTGTGTATCTGTGATGTTGATATTATTGAAACGCTCAAGCAATTCCTGGATTTTCTCGTCCGTTTTCTGAAGACGATCGTTGTAGCGTACAACTGTAACGTTATCCGTCATCCACTCACCAAGTTCCTTGTGAAGGACATAAGCGTTTTCCGTACCATTCAATGACAGGATCTCATCCCATTTGCGCTGCTCTTCAGCAACCGCAGCATCAAAGATGTCTTCCGGCATATCTTCAGCAAGCACTTCAAGGCCTTTGATGTAATCAAGCGCATTTGGTCCAGCAACCATTCCGCCGTAAATTGCGGAAAGAAGCGAGTTTGCGCCCAGACGGTTTGCACCGTGCTGAGAATAATCACATTCGCCGGCAGCCAAAACGCCTGGAATGCTAGTCATCTGATGGTCATCAACCCATAATCCGCCCATTGAATAATGGACTGCCGGGAAGATTTTCATCGGAACTTTCCGTGGGTCATCGCCTGTGAATTTCTCATAGATCTCGATGATTCCGCCAAGTTTGATATCTAATTCTTTCGGATCTTTGTGTGACAGATCCAGGTAAACCATGTTTTCACCGTTGATGCCAAGCTTTTGGTTAACGCAGACATCGAAGATTTCGCGGGTCGCGATATCACGGGGAACCAAGTTACCGTAGGCCGGATATTTTTCTTCGAGGAAATACCAAGGTTTTCCGTCTTTATATGTCCAGATACGTCCACCTTCACCGCGTGCCGATTCAGACATCAAACGAAGTTTGTCGTCTCCCGGAATCGCAGTCGGGTGAATCTGGATAAATTCACCATTTGCATAATAAGCGCCTTGCTGATAAACGATAGAAGCCGCTGAACCTGTGTTGATCACAGAGTTCGTCGATTTTCCGAAGATGATTCCAGGTCCGCCGGTAGCCATGATGACAGCATCGCCGCGGAACGCTTTGATTTCCATTGTCGTCATGTTCTGTGCAGTGATTCCGCGGCTGACGCCGTTTTCATCCAGAACAAGTCCAAGGAATTCCCATCCTTCGTATTTCTGTACAAGACCGCTTACTTCGTGGCGGCGCACCTGCTCATCAAGTGCATAAAGCAATTGCTGGCCAGTCGTCGCACCGGCAAATGCCGTTCTGTGGTGCATCGTTCCACCGAAGCGGCGGAAATCGAGCAAGCCTTCAGGCGTACGGTTAAACATGACGCCCATGCGGTCAAGCAGGCGGATAATCGCTGGTGCCGCATCTGTCATCGCTTTGACTGGACGCTGGTTGGCAAGGAAATCCCCGCCGTATACCGTGTCGTCAAAGTGGATATCCGGTGAATCGCCTTCACCTTTTGTATTTACCGCTCCGTTGATGCCGCCCTGTGCACACACTGAGTGGGATCTTTTAACCGGAACGATGGAAAATAAATCGATTGACGCGCCAGCCTCTGCGCCTTTAACAGCCGCCATTAAACCGGCAAGCCCGCCACCGACAATTATAAGTTTGCCTTTCGCCATTTTGGTATTCACTCCTCTTTTAATTAACCAATGATCGATTCGTTATTAAACGAATGCCAATAAAGCGCGGACACCGATTACAGACAATACTACAAACACCAGAAGTGTGAAGTAAGTCGAATAACGCTGAGCTTTCTCGGATTGAGTAATTCCCCAAGTAACCAGGAATGACCACAGGCCGTTCGCCAAGTGGAATACCGCTGTGATTACACCGACAACATAGAATGCGAACATCCAAGGGTTGCCTAAAATATTGGCCATCATGTTGAAATCGGCTTCAGCGGCACCGATTGCCACCTGGAAGCGCGTTTCAAATACGTGCCATGCGATGAAGACCACAAGGAATACTCCCGTATAACGCTGGGCAGTAAACAGGATATTGCGCATATAGCTGTAATGTCCCGGATTGTTCTTTGCAGTGAAAGCTATGTATACACCGTAGAAAGCATGATACATAATCGGCAGATAAATAACGAAAATCTCCAGGAAGATTACGAACGGAAGGTTCGCCATGAAGTGGGATGCGTTGTTAAATGCCTCAACACCTTGTGTTGCGAAGTGGTTGACGATTAAATGCTGTGTAAGGAATATACCGATAGGAATGATTCCGAGCAATGAATGCAACCTGCGCAATAAAAATTCACGATTTTCCAAAACTTTTACCCTCCTCAAAACATTAATAAGGCAGCAAACAGAGCAATCGATATTTTACGAAAGCATCCATTGACTGCATAAATCATCATGATACAATAATATGACATATTTATTGTACTCCGCTCAATTAGGAGCGTCAAGGCAACTTGCCTTTATTCAGAAGATTCCCTTCGGGGTTTCTACATATTGAAAGTTGGTTTACGATGACTGTTAAAGAACCTGAAATCACCGATCATTTCGGTTATGAAATTATTCGCGATTATGTATTATCAGATATTCTGGGCAAACACGAAAGCGACCTCCTCTATTGGGCCGGCAAATCACTCGCCCGCAAATTCCCTCTTTTTTCATTGGACGAGGCGGCCGGATTCTTTGCCGAAGCCGGATTCGGCAAATTGGTGCTCGAAAAATCCGGAAAAGGCGAAACGACCTTCGTTCTGCACCCTCTAAAGGTGGAAAACCGCTGCTTCAAGTTGGAGGCCGGCTTTTTGGCGGAGCAAAAGCAGAAAATCGACGGTTTCTTGACGGAAGCATATGAAGAAGTGCTGCCGCGGAAGAAAATTGTCCGAATCACCTTAAAAACAGACGTGCGCGAACTCTTTTGAATGGAATATGAAGTCGATCTGGCCGTCTCACGGGTGTGGGGCGGTTTTTTTTGCGGGGATTTTTGAGGTTGTGGGCGGTGAGCCGGATTTGTGCGCGGGAGAGCTATCGTTGTGCGCGGGAGAATGGTGTTTGTGCGCGGGAAACGACTTTTTATGCGCGAGAGAACCTCGTTTGTGCTCAACTTAGTAATAATCTCTCATTCCAATAAAATAAAACACCCTCATTAAGAAGGTGTTTTTATTGGATGAATTATTTTTCCGAAAGATATTTGCGGTTTCTCTTGCTGCCTATCGTCATCAGGTTGGCAGCTGAAAGAATACGGAAAGCTGCATGCCTCGACTTAATACCGGTAAAACGCCGAAATTCTCTGCTGTCGATTTCTTTACTGACCAAAGTGAAATACTCCTGCAGAGCCAACTCATGAGCATTTGTGCTTTGGCCTCCACACATATTACATCTCCAAATTTTATAAAGACGCTCCACCGCTATCTGTCCGCACTCGCTGCATTTCACGCCCGTCTTCAACTCACGCGGGTCAATCCGGTAATATTCACATAAAGGCGGCCGCTCGTAGGGGCACAGATTTGATTCGATGAGACGGCGGGTTTTGATCGGCCTAGGGGAGTCGGCCAAAGGTTCATGCATCTCAAGAATCCTGTAAAGTTCCTCAATCACCTGATACGTTTTGCAGATGTGCTTGCCGGCCGGCTTGGCAATAAATTCACAGTGCCTGGATGTGAATGCGACCATTCCGGTGATCGGGGGATGCCCGATTTTCTTTTTGTTCAGCCATACTTCCAAAAACCGTTCATGCTTGGACAGCTGCACCAAGGGATCCTCAAACACGCCTTTCTCCCCCTCAGTGTTGAATCTATAAAATTCGGAAGTCACTTCATCAAAATGGATTCTGCCGCTGATATTCTTCGACTCGATGATGATGATACAGCGTGGAGTCACCAGCAGGCCATCGAGCTGCACCTTCCAATTACCGAACTGCAGTCCGACATCCCATAATAATTCATAAGGTTCGGGCCAATGAAATTCAATCATCTTCGAAACCAGCCTCTTCTCCCCTTGCCAGCCTGCTTCGTAACGGTAAAACTCCTTTTTCAAATAGTCTTGTTCCGGATGCCTTTCCGGCAAGCGGTCCAACAAAAGGTTAACACCTTCCCACATTTTTAAGCTTTTCTCCCCGATCCCCATCGCTTCCTCTCCGTTAAGTTAACTGAATTATAGCACTACTGTACAGGAGAAAGATGACAACTTCTGCTTCTTTCCGATATAAAATTCAAGCCCTGATTTGAAAGCAGTCCGCGGCTGCGGACTGCCCAGTGGGCGGGGTGCGCCCCGCCCGATTTCAGGTACTAAGGGGTTCCGTCTTTTGCTTTGGGTATGAGTAATAATGATGCTCCGCGTTTGACTTAGATGGGGGTGATAATAAGCTTCATCTTTTTCCTTCCATAATAAATATGAAAAGACCCGGCGATCGAATCGCCGAGTCTACCATAATTGCCATTCAGTTTTTATTTATTTCATCAATTTCCACGCGGTGTAAGTCTGAGTGCAAACACACTTCCCACCACGCACAAAAAAAGAAAGGGAAACTCCCCCTCCTTCCTTTACCCCAAGCCATACGCCTCGTGCAGCGTATTTGCGGCTTTTTCCATATCCGATTCAGGCACCACCACGGAGACTTTGATCTCCGATGTGCTGACCATCTTCACCGGTGTCCCGGACGTGCGCAGAATATCGAACATGCGGGCAGCGACACCCGGATTCGAGACCATGCCGGATCCGACGATGGAAACTTTCGAAAGCCCGACTTCAAACTCGCTCGATTTGAAGCCGATCGCTTCTTTATTGTCTTCAAGTACGCGGCGCGCTTCTTCAAGACTTTCCTCTTTTATTGAAAATGAAACGGAAGGCGGGAATTCCTCCGAAATACTTTGGACAATGATATCGACGTCGATATGGTTCCCCGCCAATGTCATGAAGATGTTCGCGAGTGAACCGTTGAAGGGTTTATTGTATGTAACGGTTACACGGGCGATTCCGGGCTCGAATGCGACGCCCCGGACGATCAGATTTTTTTCCACAGTTATCACCTCTTGTATGATAGTTCCCGGTTCGTCTGACATGCTCGACCGGACGGTTAACGGGACATTATTGTTCTTTGCAAATTCAACAGCACGGGGATGCAGCACGCCGGCACCCAGATTGGCGAGCTCAAGCATTTCGTCATAGGAGATCTGCTCCAGCTTGCGGGCGCCCCGTACGAAGCGCGGGTCTGATGTATAGACGCCGTCAACGTCTGTGTAGATATCGCATTTCTCGGCGCTGAGTGCCGCCGCCAGCGCAACGGCTGTCGTATCAGATCCTCCGCGGCCAAGTGTTGTAATGTTGCCGATCCGGTCGACGCCCTGGAATCCGGCAACGACCGCGAAAAAGCCATTGGCCAGAACAGCTTCGAGACGGCCTGTATGGATCTGTTCGATGCGGGCGTTGCGCGGCACCGATTCCGTCTCGATGCCTGCCTGCCAGCCCGTGAACGATACAGCTTCATGCCCCAGCTGCTTGAAAGCCATTGCGAGCAGCGAAATCGTCACTTGTTCGCCGGTCGCGAGCAGCATATCCATCTCGCGCTTCGGCGGCTCGGCTGAAATTTCCGATGCAAGCCCGAGCAGTGTGTCGGTCGTTTTGCCCATCGCCGAGACAACGATGACCACCCGTTTACCCTGTTCTTTTTCAGCAATCGCCTTTTTTGCCACTTCCATGATTTTCTCCGGTGTTGCTACAGACGTACCGCCAAATTTCATTACTACCGTTTTCATCCATTCTTCACTCCCACATATAATGTGGCCCTCACTGTGAAAAGTGCCGGCGTCCATTCAGCCCCGAGGGGCCGGACGCCGGAACCAGACACAAAAAAAGGCAGCCCGCCGGTGAACCGGCAAACTACCTCTTTCATCATGTACGAAATATTACGTCCATGTGAGATAGCCCTCCAGAGTACGACTCTGACAGCCCTGCATCTCTTAAATGCAGAACCAGCATGTTCGGCTGCAGCCTTCACACACTTCGGCGACCGTCCCTTTCCCCATCCTTCACAGATTCTGCAAATCTCCGGATGGCTACTCTTGACGTCCGCGCCTCTATCACCACTTTTTAAAGTGATTCAATTATGGTACTACGATAACACGAACTCAATCCGATGACAACGTCTCTTCCGCAAAATATTGCTGGATTGATTCCGCTATCTTTTGCGGCATGCCCGCTTCCTTCAATTGAGCTGTGTCCGCTTCTTTGATTCGTTTGACGGATCCAAAATGCTTGAGCAGCTGCTGTTTGCGTTTCGGGCCCACGCCTTCCAGTCCGTCCAGCGCCGAGACGATCGAATTCTTGCCTCGTAATTGGCGGTGGAATGTGATGACGAACCGGTGGACTTCATCCTGGATGCGCTGCATCAGGTAGAACGCTTCGCTCGTCCGTTTCAACGGTACGACTTCGACCGGATCGCCGTATAATAATTGCGACGTCTGGTGTTTGGCATCTTTCGCCAGCCCTGCAATCGGGATCGATAAACCAAGTTCATCTTCCAAAATCTCACGGGCCGATGACATCTGGCCTTTCCCTCCGTCAATGACAATCAAATCGGGAAGCGGCAATCCGTCTTTCAGCACACGCGAATAGCGGCGCCGGATGACTTCCCGCATCGCTGCGTAATCATCGGGCTTCGATCCCGTGCGCGTTTTATACTTACGGTAATCTTTTTTCGAGGGTTTGCCGTCGATGAACGTAATCATCGCAGATACCGCATCTGCGCCTTGGATATGCGAGTTGTCGAACGCTTCGATACGCAGAGGCGTTTCGATGTTCATTGCTTCGCCGAGTTCCTGGCATGCCCCGATCGTCCGTTCTTCCTGGCGCTCCAGCAGCTGGAATTTCTCTTTAATGGAGATTTCAGCATTCTTCTTCGCCAGCAGGACAAGGTCTTTCTTCTTACCGCGCTGCGGCACAAGTGTGCGGACGCCGAGCCATTCTTTCACCAGCTCTGCATCTACGCCCTCCGGCAATAGGATCTCATTCGGTTTCACATGATTCGACTTCTCGTAAAACTGGCCGAGATACGTCATGAATTCTTCCTGCGGATCGCGGTAGAGCGGGAATAAGGAGACATCCCGTTCGATCAGTTTGCCCTGGCGCACGAAAAAGACCTGCACACACATCCAGCCTTTGTCGACGGCATAGCCGAAAACATCGCGGTTGGTGAAATCATTCATCGCCATTTTCTGTTTTTCCATGACGTTTTCAATGTGGCTGATCTGGTCCCGGTATTCTTTGGCCCGTTCAAACTCAAGGTTCTCCGAGGCTTCGGACATTTTCTCCACGAGATCCTCTTTGACCTCGCGGAACCCGCCATTCAGGAATCTGGTGATCTCATCGATCATTTCCGTATAGGTCTCTTTTTCCACCGGCTTGATGCAAGGTGCCAGGCATTGCCCCATATGATAATAAAGGCAGGCCCGGTCCGGCATCTGATGGCATTTCCGCAATGGGTAAAGACGGTCGAGCAGCTTTTTCGTGGCACTTGCCGAATAGCCGTTCGGATATGGCCCGAAATATTTGCCTTTATCTTTTTTGACCTGCCGCGTAATGATCAGCTTTGGATGGCGTTCTGCCGTGATCTTGAGGTAAGGATAGGATTTATCGTCTTTCAGCATGATATTGTATTTCGGATCATGCTTTTTGATGAGGTTCAATTCCAGGATCAGCGCTTCTTTTTCAGAAGTCGTGACGATGTATTCGAAATCCTCGATTTCATTGACCAGCCGCTGTGTTTTGGCGTCGTGGCTGCCTGTAAAATACGAACGCACCCGATTTTTCAGCACCTTCGCCTTGCCGACATAGATGACCGTTTCCTGCCGGTCCTTCATCAGATAGCAGCCGGGCTGATCAGGGAGCACCGCCAATTTGTGTTGGATCATTGTATTTGCCATTTTCTCACCCTATTAAAAAACCGGGCCATCCAGGACCCGGTTAAGAATTATGCGTGTTGGTTAACCAATTCAGCCAAAGCTTCCTTCGGTCTGAAGCCGACAACCTTATCAACTGTTTCTCCGTCTTTCATCAAGAGAAGAGTCGGAATCGACATGATGCCGTATTGGCTTGCAGTTTCCTGGTTTTCATCAACGTCCACTTTTACGATTTTCACTTTATCGCTCATTTCAGCGTCAAGCTCTTCCAATACAGGAGCAATCATTTTACAAGGTCCGCACCAAGTTGCCCAAAAATCAACCAGCACCAATCCTTCTGAGATTTCCTGTGAAAAGTTCTGATCTGTTCCGTGTACAATTGCCATGAATAATTCCTCCTTAGTTTTACCAAACTATAAACCGATTATAGCATGCGCATTTTTCGCTAGCTATTTATATGCCTATTCCGGGTTTACCCGTTTGTGCAGCTGGTAAACGGAAAAAATACTTCCCGTTCCATGATACAAATCACGCATTCCTCCCATTATTTGATGGCAAATGATTTATTTGCACTAAAGAGGATTGCCGCTCCCCGCGGCGAGGTATAGAATAAGAACAAATGTTCTTAACCTGAGGAGGTGCCGAGATGGAAATACAGAACTTGCCGGACCGGACGATCGCTTGTTTGGATATGCGCGGTTTTTATGCCAGCTGCGCCGCTATCAGCGAAGGCCTCGATCCGCTCGAAGCGCACATTGCCGTTGTCGGCAATCAGGAACGGAAAGGCAGCGTCGTACTCGCGGCATCACCCCTGATGAAAAAAGATTTCGGCGTCCGCACCGGTACACGGCTGTTCGAAATTCCGGACGATCCGCGCATCCGGCTGCTCCAGCCGAAAATGGAATTTTTCCTTCAAGTTTCAATGGCGATCACCGACCTGCTCAAAGAATTCGTCCCGAAAGATGCCGTCCATGTCTACAGCGTCGACGAAAGCTTCATCGACTTCACCCACGCCGACTCATTATGGGGCGATACCGATATTCTCGTGAAACATGTCCAGGATGCCCTGGTGCGGCAGTTCGGCCTGCCGTCAGCAGTCGGCGTCGGCCCCAATATGCTGCTGGCCAAACTCGCACTCGATCTGGATGCCAAGAATTCCGGTTACGCCAGATGGACGTATGATGATGTCCCCCAAAAATTATGGCCGCTCACACCGCTCAACAAGATGTGGGGAATCGGTTCCCGAACCGAACAGACCCTCAACAGTATGGGCATTTTTTCCGTGGGCGATCTTGCCTGCACGGATCTCGCCGTGCTGGAAGAACGTTTTGGCATCCTCGGCCACCAGCTCTACCAGCATGCAAACGGCATCGACCTGTCGGACATCGGCTCCCCTCTTGTCGCAGGCCAGGTCAGTTACGGCAAAGGCCAGATCCTTTACCGCGATTACATAGAAGTGGAAGACATCATGACCATCATTCTGGAAATGTGCGAAGATATCGCCATGCGCACCCGGCTCGCGAGACGTGCTGGCCGCACAATCCATCTCAGCGTCGGTTACAGCAAATCCGTTTATGGCGGCGGCTTTTCCCGGTCCTGCTCCCTCGAAGAAGCCACCAACGAAACCCTTCAGATCTATAAAGTATGCCAACACATTTTCCGGGAGCATTTCCAGCACAGGGCGGTCCGCCGGATTTCGATCTCAATCGGCAGCCTGGAAGAGGAATCATCGATGCAATTAAGCCTGTTCGAAGCACGGAAGTGGGAGAAACGCCGACTCGGCGCAGCGATGGACCAGATCCGCCGCAAATACGGCTACGCCTCCATCTACCGCGCTGTCTCCGGCACTGAAGCCGGCACCGCCATTGCGAGAACGCGATTGATCGGTGGGCATAAGAAATAAAAACCGATATTCCGCAAAACAGCTTCGTCGCAGGAGTCTCACTTTTTTGCTCCATATCTCATTTCACTTTCTATAAAGTAAGAAAGTATTTAGAATGCATCCCCCTAGAGCAGAATAACTAGAGAAGTTAACAGTTTCTCGGCAAAATAAAACGCCCGCCCCAAGGTATGGGGCGGGCGTTCAACATTTATTACATTACTTTCTTAAATTCTTCCGTCAACATCGGGATGACTTCGAACAAGTCGCCGACGATACCGTAATCCGCCACTTTAAAGATGTTCGCTTCCGGATCTTTATTGATCGCAACGATCACTTTCGAGTTGGACATACCTGCTAAATGCTGGATTGCGCCGGAAATGCCTGCTGCGATGTAAAGGTCAGGAGTAACAACTTTACCCGTTTGGCCGATTTGAAGGGAGTAATCCACGTAATCCGCGTCACATGCTCCGCGGGATGCGCCGACTGCTCCGCCAAGAAGGTCAGCCAGTTCCTGAAGCGGTGCGAAACCTTCCGCACTCTTCACGCCGCGTCCGCCTGCGATGACAACTTTCGCTTCCGACAGGTCGACACCTTCAGCCGATTTGCGTACAACGTTCTGGATGATGGTGCGCAGGTTCGTGATGTCCACTGACAATGAGCTGACATCTCCTGAACGCTCCTGTTTTTCAAGCGGTGCGATGTTGTTCGGGCGGATCGTGATGAAGTCGATGTCGCCTTTGTTCTTCACTTTTTCAAATGCCTTGCCGGAATAAATCGGACGGATGTAAACAGCGTCGTCGCCTTCGCCTTCAATATCCGTTACGTCAGAGATCAAACCCGTCTGTAATTTTGAAGCGATTTTTGGAGACAGATCTTTACCGACAGCAGTGTGCCCGAAAACCAGCGCTTGCGGCTGCTCCTGATCGATCACTGCCATCATCGCCTGGCTGTAACCATCAGATGTATATGATTTCAAATGCGGGTGTTCAACCGTGATGACACGGTCAGCCCCGTAGTTTATAAGTTCAGCGCCGAAATCTGCCACTGAATCACCAAGTAAAACACTTACGACTTCTCCGCCGCCGGAGATTTTCTTAGCTGCGGCAATTGCTTCAAATGAGACGTTGCGCAAAGAACCTTCACGCGTCTCGCCCAATACCAATACTTTTTTCGACATAGTCCGTTAACCTCCTAAGTAGATGTAAAGCTCAAATTGAAATCCATGCTATTTCAAAAGTCTGCGGCCGGCTTTCGCTTCGGCCAATTCAGCTTTTTAGGTCTTATATCACTTTCGCTTCGTTCTTCAACAGACCGACAAGTTCAGTAACCTGTGCAGAGATGTCGCCTTCCAATACGCGTCCTGCAGCTTTAGCAGGCGGCATGAAGATTTCGATCGTTTCTGTTTTCGCTTCAACGTCGTCTTCATCGATATCAAGGTCATCCAGTTCAAGTTCTTCAAGCGGCTTTTTCTTCGCTTTCATGATTCCTGGAAGTGAAGGATAACGAGGCTCGTTCAAGCCTTGCTGCGCTGTTACCAATAATGGCAATGAAGTTTCAAGTTCTTCAGCGTCACCTTCGATATCGCGGACGATCGTCACTTTTTCGCCTTCGATTGTCAGGCTTGTGATAGTCGTTACATAGTTGATATCAAGCAAATCAGCGACACGCGGGCCGACTTGTCCAGAGCCGCCGTCGATTGCCACGTTACCGGCAAGGATCAGGTCAGCTTCTTTGTCTTTCAGGTATTCAGCAAGGATGTAAGCTGAAGTGAATTGGTCCAATTCTTCTACATCGTCTTCTGTATTGATAAGGACTGCTTTATCAGCACCCATTGCAAGCGCGGTACGCAGCTGCTTCTCAGCATCTTCTCCGCCGATAGTGATGACAGTCACTTCTCCGCCATGCTCGTCACGGACTTTGATCGCTTCCTCAATCGCATACTCATCGTATGGGTTGATGATGAATTCAGCGCCATCTTCCTGGATCTTACCACCTGAGATGACTAATTTTTCTTCTGTGTCGAATGTTCGTTTAACCAATACATAAATATTCATTAACGTTTACCTCCCAAGTATTATTTCCCTCTGAAATGTGCTTCCCTTTTCTCAAGAAAAGCCTGAATTCCCTCTTTGGCGTCTTCAGATACAAAAACCGTGCCGAATGAAGCGGCTTCCGCTTCAACGCCTTTATGGTAGCCTTCATGTTTAGAGTATTGAAGCATCTCGATTGCCGCTTTCACGGAAACCGGACTCTTCTTCGCAATCTTCTTGGCAATTGTAAGCGTTTTCGGAAGAAGGTCTTCTTCCGTGTATGCTCTGTTCGCCAAGCCCAGTTGCGCAGCTTCGGTTCCGCTGATCGGATCTGAAGTCAGCAGCATTTCAGCCGCTTTCGCTACACCCACATATCTCGGCAGGCGCTGGGTTCCGGCAAATCCGGGAATCAGGCCCAATTGAAGTTCAGGCAATCCAAGTTTAGCATTTTCCGTAACAAAACGCATTTGGCAGCTCATGGCAAGTTCCAAGCCGCCGCCAAGTGCCGCGCCGTGAATGGCCGCGATAACCGGCTTGTGGAAAGTCTCCACCCGCTCGAAAACTTTTTGTCCGCTTGCCGCAAGTTTAGAGAATTCCTCTCCTGAACTCACTTGCGTGAATTCCTTAATGTCTGCTCCGGCTGAGAAGAATCTTCCTTCGCCGTGCAGGACGATGACCCGGACTTCGTCATTGTTCTCGACTTCATTCAGCAACTCGTCCACTTCCATGATTAACCCGCGTGACAGAGCGTTAGCCGGTGGACGGTTGATCGCAGCGATCGCCACTCCGTCTTCTACACGATAACTGATAAATTCCATTGTGGTAAACCCCTCTCTTTTAAGAACGCATACCCTTCATCAATAAATGATGCACTTTCGGCGCTAATTCGACAAGATCGTATTTATGTTCATTCATGACCCAGGTCGTGATGGTTTCATCCATCGTACCAAAGACCATCTGCCTTGCGAGACGGATGTCCATGTCTTTGTCGAACTCACCGTTTTCCATACCGGTGACCAAGATCTGGTCCAGCAGCAGAAGATATTCACGCAGCACGTTGTTGATCTTCAGCCGGATGTCCGTATTGGACTGTCTGAGTTCGAGCTGGGTGACGATGGCCAGGTGAAGATCCCCTGCCAGCAATGTAAAATGGCTCTCGATCATCAACTTCAGCTTTTCAGATGCTGAAGAGTTCTTCGTGAGGATCTGTTCCAGCTTGCTGACAAAGACGGCCATCTTTTCCTGAAAGACAGAAATAAGAATGTCTTCTTTGTTTTTAAAATACAAATAAATTGTACCATCTGCGACACCGGCCTGTTTGGCAATTTTGGAAACTTGCGCCTGATGATAGCCATTTTCCGCTATCACGATGACCGCCGCATCAATTATCTGTTTATATTTCGGTTTATCCTTTTTTACCAATTCCTCACCACCCAAAAAAAATATGGAAATATGAATGGCGATTCATTCATATTTCCATATTAAAGTTTAATGCCTGTACTGTCAAGCTTTTACGAAGGAACCGCTTCACTCATCTTTTGCTTTTCTTCATCGATCAACGAACGGCGGAGAATCTTGCCGACTGCCGTTTTCGGGAGTTCTGTCCGGAATTCATAGATGCGTGGAACTTTGAATGCTGCCAGGTGTTCACGGCAATAGGCATCGAGTTCCGATTCCGTCAATGTTTTCCCTTCTTTCAGGACAATGTAGGCCTTCACCGTTTCTCCGCGGTACGGATCAGGGATACCGGCAACCACACATTCCTGGATGGCATCATTTTCATAGAGGATCTCTTCGATTTCACGCGGATAAATATTGAATCCACCAGCGATGATCATATCTTTCTTCCGGTCCACTACGAAGAAATGGCCGTGTTCATCCATATATCCCAGATCGCCTGTCATCAGCCAGCCGTCAACGATCGTTGCAGCAGTGGCTTCAGGATTATTCCAATACCCCTGCATGACCTGTGGCCCTTTAATGCCGATTTCACCGATTTCACCTGGCGGCACAGTATCCGTAGTGCCCGGCTGGAATACTTTGCAGTCCGTATCCGGATATGGAAGGCCGATCGATCCTTTCGTACGTTCGCCCCATACGAGATTCGAATGGGTCACCGGAGATGTTTCCGTCAAACCATAGCCTTCGACCAGACGGCCACCAGTGATTTTTTCGAATTTCTCCTGGACATCCACCGGCAGCGGCGCAGATCCGCTCAGGCAGGCAGTGATGGAAGAAAGATCGTATTTGGAAATGTCAGGATGATTCATGAGACCGATATAAAGCGTCGGTGCCCCCGGGAATAAAGTCGGTTTCTGCTTATTGATCGTTTTCAATGCCGTTTCAGGATCGAATTTCGGCAGAAGCACCATCTTATTGCCCTGCATGACTGACAGGATCAATACTGTAGTCAGGCCATATACGTGGAATAAAGGAATGATGCCGAGAACGGTCTCTTCCCCATTTTTCGTTTTATAAAGCCATTTATCACACATCGTCGCATTGGAAATGAGGTTTTTATGCGACAGCATAACGCCTTTCGGAGATCCGGTCGTTCCTCCCGTATATTGAAGGAGTGCCAGATCATTTTCAAAATCGAATTCCGTTTCTTTGACGTTTGTTGAAGCGATTTTCATGATTTCAGAAAACAGATGGTTCGTGCCGCGGTGTTCAACTTTGACCGAAATGCCATACTGTTTTTTCTGGATGAACGGGTAGATCATGTTTTTCGGGAACGGAAGATATTCCTTGATGCCGGTGATGATGACATTTTCCAGCTCCGTATCCTTGATCACTTTCGAAATTCGGGGATAGAGGATATCCATGGCGAGAATCACTTTGGCACCGGAGTTTTTCATCTGGTAAGCAATTTCCCGTTCCGTATACAGCGGATTCGTCATTACGACAATGCCGCCTGCATACAGGATACCATAAAAACCGATGACAGCCTGCGGTGAGTTCGGCAGCATGATTGCGACACGGTCACCTTTTTTGATGCCCAGCTCCTGCAGGTAATTGGCGAACTTCATCGATGACTCGTACAACTCTTTGTAGCTGACATCTTTGCCCATGAAGTGGATGGCCGTTTTTTCAGGAGATTCCTCATACGTATGCGTGAGGTAATCCTGCACCGGTTTGCTTTCATAGTCCAGTGTGGGCGGGATTTCCGGCGGATAATGGGCTAACCAGGGTTTTTCTGTCATTCTTTTTTCCTCCTTTGTATTTTATGAATCGTGTGAATATTCCTATTTTTAATTATAGAGAAAATTGTCAGCGCTTACAAACTTTATTTTTTGAGCATAAATTAATTCAATAAAATATTTTTAGTAATTAGGTCGCTTCGTCGCTGGGATCCACTTCTATATAGGAGAGGAATAAAATGGACTTTAAAATAAGTGTCACGCTGTAATCTACTCGGGCGAATGCCCGAGTAAGCAAAGTCTGTCACACTGGTTTTTATAAACTGACGACATTTACAGAGTATTTTCTGAAGATATGGAGCAGGACAGCTGAGGCTCCTGCGGCTTAGCGACACGACCGATACACCGCAGGGAAGGTTTGGCCGAACTTCATTCGGCTAAACCTTTGCGACGAAGCTAGCGCAGCGATGCAACGCCCCACCATGTCTCGAAGCTAGCGTTAGCGATGCAGAGACAGGAGCACCGGTTTATGGAAAGCGAAGCTGTTCTGCGGAATATCGGTTACCTAGACTTTAGTTCAAAAAATATAAAAACCGCCAGCGCATCCGCCGGCGGTCCTCCTTAAATCATGAACAGAAATATGATCCCTACGACCATGAACAATGCACAGCACACGAACAGGATTTTGATGAGATTCTCCAAATTTTACAACTCCTAAGAAATACTGGCCCCGATGACAAATGATAACCCGACTGAAATAATCAGCGAGATGAAACCGACAGAACGGTTGTCCTTCTCGATTTCTTCATCCACCTTGAATTTCGGCGTCAGGAACTCGAACAGGATATAAGCGAATATCAAAAGGGTGAAGCCGAATATTCCCCAGCCGACCATTTCCACCATCGAGTTATGCTGCTCGATCGAATAGCGGAAAATATTGGTGACTCCGAAGATTTTTCCGCCCGTAGCCATTGCCACCGACAGATTCCCTTTTTTGATTTCTTCCCAGTTCTTATACTTGGTGACCAGTTCGAAAATCACCATCGAGACGATCAAACATAATACGACGACGCTGAAGTAACCTGCCGTCTCCACTAGCGGATGTGCCCAAAAACCATTCTCTCCCATTGCTCATTCTCCCCTATACCTCTACTTCAACTCAGCAACTGTAACACCGGAACCGCCTTCGCCAGCCTCGCCGAAGCGATAGCTCTTCACGCGCGGATGTTTCTTCAGATATTGCTGGACGCCCTGACGAAGGGCTCCCGTGCCTTTTCCATGAATGATGGAAACTTGGTGGTAATTAGATAATAGCGCATCATCGATGTATTTTTCAACACGGGCCAGCGCATCTTCATATCGCTCGCCTCTCAGGTCGAGCTCCAGTTTCACATGGCTGTCGCGGTCTTTCAGGGTTGCCATCGTGCGAGTTTCCTTTTCTTTTTCAGGTTTCGTATAGGACAGATCGCTCTCCGGAAGCTTCATCTTCAGGATGCCGATCTGGACGATCCATTCCTTATCGGAAACTTTTTCGACAAGTGTCCCTTTCTGGCCGAACGAAATCACTTTGACTTCGTCATTCGGTTTCAGTTTCACTTCACGCTGTTTGTCCTTGGCAGCTTTTTTCAGTATGCGGTTTTCCGGAGCGGCACCTTCCAGCCTTTTTTTCGCTTCGATCAATTGATGCTCTTTGATCGTGCCTGGCTGGTTGAGCTGCATCTGGCGCAATTCGGAAATGACCGCTTCCGCTTCTGTGCGTGCCCCTTCGACAATTTTACGTGCCTTCTCGCGTGCCTTCTCCTCAAGCTGCTCTTTTTTCTGCTCGTACTGTTTTAATTCGGCAGCCAATTGCTCTTTCAGTCTTTCCGATTCTTTCAGCACTTCGTTCGAACGCTCTGCATCCCGTTCCGATTCCCGGCGGCTCTTCTCGAGAGACGCAATCATGGAATCGACCTGGCGGCTGTCCGTGCCTGTGAAACTCTGCGCGTGCGTGATGATGTGTTCCGGAAGGCCGAGGCGTTTCGAAATCTCGAACGCGTTGCTCCGTCCCGGCACCCCGATCAGCAGCTTATAGGTGGGGCTCAGCGTTTCAACGTTGAATTCGACGCTGGCATTCGCCACTCCCGGCCGGTTATAGCCATATGCCTTCAGTTCCGGATAATGGGTCGTCGCAATGACGCGCGCTCCCCGTCCGTGAACTTCATCCAATAATGAAATCGCAAGGGCCGCACCTTCCTGCGGATCCGTTCCTGCACCCAGCTCATCGAAAATGACCAGCGAGTTTTCATCGAATTTCGTCAGGATATCGACAATATTGACCATATGGGAAGAAAACGTACTCAGGCTTTGTTCAATCGACTGCTCATCGCCGATATCGGCAAAAATCTGATCGAAAACAGCAAGTTCCGAACCGTCCAGTGCCGGAACGGGCAGACCTGCCTGCGCCATCAGGGTGCAGAGGCCGACCGTTTTCAGCGTCACTGTCTTGCCTCCCGTATTCGGTCCCGTAATGACGATCGCCGTAATGTCGCGGCCGAATTCGATGTCATTCGCCACCACTTCATCCTTCGGAATCAAAGGGTGGCGCGCTTTTTTCAGATTGATGTAACCTTCTGTGTTCATCTGGGGTTTCGAGCATCTATTGGCAGAGCCGTATTTTGCTTTGGCAAAGATCATATCGACTTCACCGAGCACTTCGACCATGACAAAAATATCATGTGCGACTTCCTGCACCTGTGCCGACAGCATTTGAAGGATCCGGTCGATCTCCTCTTTTTCTTTCATCTTCAGCCGGCGCACTTCGTTGTTGGCCTGTACGACAGCATCCGGTTCGATGAATAAAGTCTGACCGGAAGATGACTGATCATGGACGATGCCGCCGTAATGGCTGCGGTATTCCTGTTTGACGGGAATGACGAACCGGTCATTGCGGATCGTGACAATCGAATCCGACAGCATTTTCGATGCATTCTTCCCGCGCACCAGGCTTTCCAGCCGTTCGCGGACACGGCTCTCCTGAGAGCGGAGCTGCTGGCGGATGGTGCGGAGCGCCGGACTTGCAGAATCCAGGACGCCTCCGTTGTCATCGATGCAGGCATTGATGTCGTGTTCAAGCTGGGTCAGGATCGGCATCGATTCTTTTTTTTCAAGGAGCAGCGGTATCTGGATGTCGCCTTCTTCACGGATCGCTTCAAAGAATTGGCGAAGGATGCGGCTGGCGCGGATCGTGGAAGCGACTTCCATCAATTCCACCGGGCTCAGCGCTCCCCCGATCTGCGCACGGCGTGCATGCATCCGGACATCGAAAATGCCGCCCATCGGGACATTATTCTTAACACGCAGGACTTGCGCCGCTTCATCCATTTCAGCAAGCAATTGTTCAACTTCCGTTATTTCAATGGAAGGAACCAATTTATCGATATGATTTTTTCCGAGTGATGAAGTGCAGTAACGTGACACTTCATCGCGGATTTTATAAAATTCAAGTGTCTTCAATGCGCGTTCAGCGATCAAATGCGACACCTCCTATTTCTTCAGGTATGCTTTCAACTTCTCGAGCGGCCATGTATTGACCACGTTGTCCCGTTTCAGCCACGCTTTTTGCGCATGGCGGACACCGATTTCCATCACTTCCAGTCCTTCGATGGCATGGGCATCGGTGTTGATGGCGACGGGCACCCCTTTTTCCTGAGCCATTTCAAGAAACTCGACGGCCAGGTCTAGCCGGTACGGACTTGCATTCAGTTCGACGATTTTCCCGTATTCGGCTGCCCAGTCCAACAGCTGTTCAACATCCGGATCGTAGCCGCTCCGCTGGCCGACGATGCGGCCGGTCGGATGCGCAATCATATGCACATGCGGATTTTTCATTGCCGTCAGGAGCCGTTCCATGATCTGCTCCTGGGGCTGCTGGAAACTGGAGTGGATGCTCGCGATAACGAAATCGAGCTTCTCCAATAATTCATCATCGAAATCGAGTGAACCATCCGGCAGGATATCCATTTCGGTGCCGGAAAACACTTCGATATCGTCATATTGTCTATTCAATTCACGGATCTCACCATTCTGTTCCAATAAACGCTCAGGCGTCAAACCATTCGCCACTTTGAGGTAATGGGAATGGTCCGTGATCACCATATACTCGTAATTGCGGGCGCGGCAGGCATCGATCATTTCAGACAGGGAATGCGCTCCGTCCGACCAGGTCGTGTGCATGTGAAGATCGCCTTTGATGTATTCGATCGACACAAGTTCCGGCAATTCCTCTGTGCGGTCCGTTTCCCGGCCGTCTTCGCGGACGGATGGCGGAATGAACGGCAGGCCGAAATGAGCAAAAAATTCTTCTTCTGATTGGAATGTCCGGATCGAACCATCTTCCTGCTCGACGCCGTATTCGCTGATTTTCTTGTTCTGGGATTTTGCCAGTTGGCGCATCTTCACATTATGGTCTTTCGATCCGGTGAAATGATGCAGCGCAGTGATGAATTCCTCCGGTGCCACAAGACGGAAATCGATATCGATCGGATCCTGGAAATCGACGGTCACCGAAACTTTCGTATCGCCTGACGCAATCGTATCCTGGATCGGCAGCGCCGCCAGCAATTGCTCTTTTACTCTCGCAGGCTCACCGGTCGCCACGATGAAATCCAGGTCCTTGCTCGTTTCTTTCGTGCGGCGGTAACTGCCAGCCACCGAAAACTCGCTGACTTCTTTGATATTCCCCAGAATGTCATTGATGGCAGCCACGGCTTCTTCCGTTTTCCAGATTGGATGACGGCCAGGCTTCGAATCGAATTCCATTAACTCTTTCAGAATCTTGTCTTCGGATTTGGGGCCGAAGCCTGGCAGTTTCTGGATGGTGTGATCGATGCACGCCTGTTTTAAAGCTTCAGCGGAATCGATGCCGAGCTCTTTATATAATTTGGCGATTTTCTTGCCGCCGAGGCCAGGCAATTTCATCAATGGCAGGAGCCCTTTCGGCACTTCTTCCTGCAATTCTTCGAGCACGCTAGACTTGCCGTTTTCCAGCAATTCAGTGATGACATCTCCCGTGCCTTTGCCGATGCCTTTCAGCTTCGTCACATCTTCTATCTCGGAAAGCGAGCGCTGATCCAGTTCAAGTGCCTGTGCCGCTTTTCTGAAAGCCGACACTTTAAACGGGTTTTCGCCTTTCAATTCCATATATAAAGCAATCTTTTCAAGTGTTCTGATGATGACTTTTTTATTCATCGGGAGACCTCCTAATATTAAAAATCACTTACTCTTACTAATCATTTCGCTGCAGATAATTTTGTGCTTCATACTTTATTAGAACTTCCATACTATATAAATTAAAGAGACGAATTTAGATTTCGCTTCGGCGCTATGGACCAGGTTCCCACAATAAGCCGAGCAGAACACTCGTCTTATTGCTCCACCCAGTCCTGAGCCGCGCCTTCGCTTAGGTCCATTCCTGGAGTTGAAGTGGAGGAGCAAAGACTCCTACAGTCTCAGCGTAGCATTGAGCACCCACTCGGACGAAGGTCCGAGTTTGTTTCTGGAAACCACTTCAGCACGAGAAGGATTTCTTAGATATGGAGCAAAACAGTGAAGACTCCGGCTGCTTAGCGACACGACCGATACACCGCAGGGAAGGTTTGGTCGAACTTCATTCGGCCAAACCTTTGCGACGAAGCGCAGAGCGCTGGTGGAGCATCGGTTTTTGCGGCGACGAGGAGGATTGGGCGGGAGCCCGCTGGAAAGCGAAACTGTTTTGTGGAATATCGGTTATTAAGCTTTAATTTAAATGTAATTCATAACTCCAAAAAAACTTCTCCCGCAAAGGAGAAGTTTGGGCTTACATATAAATATACCACCATTCTTTCACTTTCTCAGAGAAATAGGGTGTGTTCTCGAGGATCGACTTGGCAATGCCCGAGTTTTCGAGATGGGTTTGGATAAAATCGACCGGCAACAAGGCGAACACGTAGAGGAAGAAGAATAGCAATACGTATATTTCGATGAATCCGAGTACCGCTCCCAGGATTTTACTGAGGAATCCGAGTACCGGCAAGTATTTCAGGAAGTCGAACATGGATGCAAGAAGCTGCAATCCAAATTTGACCGCAAAGAAAATAAGTGCGAAAGCGAATAGCTGGTAGAAGGTCTGATCGAGATCCAATTGGCCGATCGCCATCGTGAACCTCGACTCATCCGTCACGGCCGGATACGGGATCCAAAGGACAAAGTATTCGGATAACGGTTTATAATAGCGGTAAGCCACGACAAGCGCGACGATGAAGCCGACCATATGTAATAATTGGACCACCAGGCCCCGTTTCGCGCCGACAATGATGCCGGCAATAAGTAATACGAATAAGATTATATCTAGCATCAACTTCAGCCCTTCAGTTTATTCAATTCAATTTCCAATTGTTCTATACGTTCTTTCAGTTTAAGATTATCATGTACCGCATTCACAGCAGTCAAAACCGCCAGACGGGAACTGTCGAGAGATGGATTCATCGCATGAATCTCACGCATCTTCTCGTCCACTGCAGACGCCACCAAACGCATGTGGCCAGAGGTTTCAGTGCCTACCATCTTATATGTATGGCCGTAGATCTCAACTGATGTGCGAATTCTTTGCTGATCCGACAATGTTCCATCCCCCAATCGTTTATGCCAGGGCATAATAGCGCCGAAAGTTTGCTTCCAGCACGGATTTATTACTATACATAATCATACCATGAACACAAGCCGCTTGTGAATCATTTGAAAGGAGCCTTTCCATGTCGAACGTCGTATTGAAACTACCAGAGGAAAGCCTCCTCCAGATCATCAGCCATTATGGCAATAAAAAAACACCCGCGAAAGCGCAATATGTCCGCTTCACCGCGAAACTGACGGACACCGTCATCACCGTTTACAATTCCGGAAAAGTCATGTTCCAAGGTGCCGGCGCTGAACGGGAAGCCGGAAAATGGGGAGAAGCTTCGGCTGCTGCAAAAGTCTCCGGCGCTAAAGGCGACACCCTGCCGGATAATTTTGCGAAACTATCTGTGTTGGGATCGGACGAAACCGGCACCGGCGACTTTTTCGGCCCAATTACTGTCGCCGCCTGTTACGTGCCTGCCGATGGAGTGACGCTCGCCCACGAACTCGGCGTCAAAGATTCGAAACTGCTGAACGACGATTATATGCGTACGATTGCGCCGGATCTCCGCTCGGCTTTCGAACATAGCGTCCTCACTTTGAAAAATGAAAAATACAATAAAGTCCAGGCACAGGGCTGGTCGCAGGGGAAAATAAAAGCGCTGCTCCATAACCAGGCGCTGAAGCATGTGCTGCGGAAAATGGATCCGGTAAAACCGGATGCTATCCTGATCGACCAATTTGCCGAACGCGGCATCTATTATAAGCACATTAAAGATGAAAAAGAGATAATCCGCGAGAATGTCCTGTTCTCGACGAAAGCGGAAGGTCTGCATGTTTCTGTTGCCTGCGCTTCGATTATTGCACGGGTTGCCTTTCTCGAGGAAATGGACAGAATGAGCGCGGAAGTCGGAATGACGCTGCCGAAAGGTGCCGGGAAGATTGTGGATGAGGTGGCGGCGAGGATAATTTTGAAGTATGGGGAGGAGTATTTGGGGAGGGTTACTAAGAGGCATTTTGCAAATATGGGGAAGGCTAGAAGTTTGGCTTCGAGACAAAATAGAAAGTAAATAATCAAATTTAAAAGCAGAGATTGGATGGAATTTCTGCCATCCAATCTCTGCTAAATAATAAATTCTTCATTCTATTTTTGTATTAAAGGATCTGTAATTAAGAAAGTGGTTTCTTCATCGTAAGAAGGTACTTCAATTATTTCTGGTGCAGAACCTGGAATTTGCCATTCTCCAGAATTTTGCTTTGGAGGGGTAACTGAACCATTACCATCGATAGCAAATGTTTTGGAGATGACGTTACCATGGATTGCAGCTCCCTTCTCTAAAGTAATTGAGGAATTAGGAGCTAAAATTAAATTTTCTGTCACTGAAGCTCCGCCCCCGAATTTAACTGCAGTTTCTCCAAAGATAACTAAATCTCCTTTGATTCCTGATTGACTGATATGATCTATATTTAAATATGGAGCATTTTTAATATAGAATGAGCCATTAATCCCCGATTCACCTGTAAGATGAATTCCTTCAGATCCAGCATAACGAACTGTAAAATTAGACGTTTGGGCTTTATCACCAATGTTCAATTTTCCTTTTGAATAAAAAGAATCTTTTACTATGATTTCAAGTGAACCGGGATTTATCAGTTCAATATGCCCTTGCACATTATTAAATTTATCAACATAAATTTTTCGATTTTGATTTTGCAAATCGATTTTTAAAGGATATTCATTTAAATCAATGTTAATTTCTTTAAAATAAACATCTTCATTCAAAATTAATTTGTAATTGGAGTCCCTGACAATCCAGTTGTCAATATTCAATATTCCATTTTTTAAAACTTCATATATATGCTCATGTGTTTCTTTTGGTTTCGTATAAACTATAGTTTGATTATCTGGAAGAGGTAATCTACTGGTAGGGAACGACAAACTTTCGTTAGGCAAAGCAGGTATATTTTCAATACATCTATTTCCTCCAGTTGCGGAATAGTTTGCTAAGAATAAATCCATGTCATTTCTTTTTTCGATTTTCTCTTGTTTATTATTCTGTGCATTATGTCCTTTCTCAAAAGCAATATTTCTACCATAAATGAATTTTCCGTTTTTGCTTAGATTATGAGGACCTTTCTTTATAATAATATTATTTCGAGCAACTATATTTCCTCCTATATTTATCCAAGCATCTATAGTCGTATCATTATAGCTGATAATATCTTTTTCTGGTTTTCCTCCAGACAAGGTTGCATTTCCTTTTGCGATTATATTACCTTCCAGGATGGGATTACCAGATGGAACAATAAAGTTTTTGTCAGTATAGATATCTCCTTTAATTGTTCCATTGTTTATAACAATATCTTGACTAGTTTTAATCGCATAACATGCATTAAACTTATGAACTGTATTCTCCCCTGGAATCTCAATCTTCTCTGTCGAAGTGGCAGCAGGAACTTTTACTTCTACAGTTTGTGAAACCGTCTTTTCTTTAATGCTTCCATTATTTGATGGAACTCTGCCAACTGATGTTATTAAGTATTTTAATGGTTGTGCTGCATCTGGATTTACTACAGTAACGGTTGACGTAGGCGATGCTGCATATTGCTCTGAATAAGTTCGGTCTTCTTCCAGATCCAGAGCATCTAGAACGCTTTTTTGTACTCTTGAATTAAACTCTTTTTCGAACTCAAAATTTTTCTTAAGCAAAGGATCCATCGAAATATAGTCACCTCTAAGAGTACTGTACACTTGTCTAGCAATTTCATTTATCTGTGCTCTTTTTTCTACAAGGCCGGCTTCAGCAATATAATAGGAAGACTGACTATCTCTTTCACTTTTAGTAATTTTAGAAGTATTCATTGCCATCGCCATAAGACTTAAACCAAGAACTGTGAGAAGCATTAATGTTAATAAAGTAATTAATAAAGCATATCCATTTTGGTTTCTAATAGTCTCTTTCAATCTCACTCTGTACCCCTCCTTAGAACAACCTTAATCTCCCAAACTTTTAATTTTGAATCTGTAATTGCCAAATTTAATATATCATCTTCAAGTTCTTCAGGATCTATTTTAAAATCAGATAACTCACTTGCTATAGTTAGTCCATTACGCAACAAAATATTATTTTCTTTATCAAAAGTGTATATTATTGGTGATGCAGTCTCTGTAGCTATTTTCAGTTCATGAGTAGTAGCTAAAACTGCATCCGGATTTTTTCTTATTTCTGAAGTTATTTTGTTTAAGAGCAACGTAATATCCACGGTATTGAGGTTAGTTGCTTCCTGACGATTAAAATTATTCTGGGAGTTAATAATGATTCCTATAAGTAATGTCATGACAATTGAAACTAAAACTAGAGCTGCTAATACCTCTAGGAGGGTCATACCTTTTTGTTTATACAAGTTATGAACCTCCCCATTCTATGAGATTTTCTATTTTTGCATATGGTTTGGTCTTTCCTTCTGGAATAACCTCTATTAATACTCTATTGAGAGTCGAAGACAAACTTTCAAACACATCTTTTTCTGGTGGTTCATAATCAATAAAAGTAACTTTAATGGTGTAACTTTCATTGTTAGCATCTATATCATTTAATGTAAATTTTTTTTCTGCATCTTTTGTGGCAAGAGTAAATGGTTCTTCTAACATCATCTTATCTAAATCTTCAAGATTATATTTTTTCGAATTCTGATAAATTGACTCCATAGTCCTTTGCGCTATAAATGTATAATCAATAACTTCTCTAGCTTGTTTAGTTGACTTTGTGGCAGATAAAAGCAGGCCTAAAAAGGAAGTCAATAATAAAGTCAGTATAACGATAGAAGCGACAACTTCTAATAATGACAAGCCTCTTTCATCCTTTTTTAATTTAAAATTTGGGATTTTCAATTTAGAACTTCCTTCCCGGCTTCGAATGCTTATTTAGCACATTTTTACATAATTACGGCTATTTTAGATTAATTTTACCACAGGCAATTTAGATTACTAGTTAATTTATAGTGTTCACAAATAATTAATTTTAAATTTCTTGCTGATATATGACTTAAATCACTCTTCAATAATTAAGATATTTTTATTATGTAATCTAGTGAAATATAAAAAAGAGCCCAATTCACATTGGACTCCGCTTTCCTAAACCAAATATAATATTAACTCCGCAACTCCGCACCCGATTCAACAAGCGCAGCCACTACATTCTCATGCACAGCAGTCACTTCTTCGTCTGTCAGTGTTTTCTCCGGATCGAAATATGTCAGTGAGAATGCCACTGACTTCTTGCCGGCTTCGAGGTTGTCGCCTTCGTACAAGTCGAATACGCGGACATCTTTTAAGAGTTTACCGCCGGCCGAACGGATCAGTTTTTCGATCGATCCGGCTTCGACGATCTTAGACAGTACCAATGCCACATCGCGCGTGATTGATGGATAACGCGGCACTTGTGTGTAGAGCAGTGCGTCTGTCGCTTCCGCGAACAATTCAGCCAGGCTGAGTTCCATGACGATGGTCGTTTTCAGATCTCGTGCTTTCTGCTCAGTCGGATGCAATTGGCCGATGACACCGATGCGGCGACCGTCAAGCATCAGATAAGCGGTTCTGCCTGGATGCAGACCATCCATTTCCCCGCGTTCGAATTCAATTTCCACGCCCAATTTCGACGCAAGCCCTTCGATGATTCCTTTCAGAACAAAGAAATCAACAGCTTTTTTCTCGCCCTGCCAGCTATTGTCGACCCATAGGCCAGTCATGGCAATTGCCAGATGCTCTTCTTCATTCAATAGTTCATCCTGCCCTTTCAGAAACACGGATCCTGTTTCATACAATGCGACAGAATCCATACGGCGCGCCGTGTTATAAGTTACGGATTCCAATAAATGCGGAAGCAGGCTCTGGCGCAGCGTGCTGCGCTCTTCGCTCATCGGCATCAGGAGCTTCGTCAATTCTGTCGGTTTCAGCGCAAAATGCGTTGCCGATTTCTCAGCGGTCAGTGAGTAGGTTGTGGCCTGCAATAAACCAACGCCTTCCAGGTAATGGCGCACCACACGGCGTTTTAATTGATAAGGGGACAAGCCGCCTGGAGTCGTTGCAGTTTCCGGCAGAGTCGACGGAATTTCGTCGTAGCCGTAGAGACGTGCAATTTCCTCAACGACGTCTTCTTCAATCTGGATGTCCTGGCGGCGGGTCGGCACAGAAATGATCAATTGGTTGTTGATCGCTTCTGTTTTGAATTGAAGACGGTTCAAAATATCCAGCATGTCTTCGAAGCGGATTTTCATGCCGAGACGGCTGTTGATGAAATCCGGTGATACGGTAACCACTTTTTCTTCGCGTTTCAATTCATCGAAGAGAACCGTGCCTTTCAGCACTTCCCCGCCTGCAAGTTCCGCAAGCAATTGAGCAGCGCGTTCTGCAGCCGGGATGACCCGGTTCGGATCAACGCCTTTTTCGTAGCGTGAGCTCGCGTCACTGCGCAAGCCGTGTTCTTTGGATGTTGAGCGGATAGAAGCTGACTGGAAATAAGCGGATTCGATGACGACTGTTGTTGTATTTTCGCTGACTTCCGAATTCTCCCCACCCATGACACCAGCAAGAGCAACGGGTTTCTCACCATTTGTGATCACCAGATTGTTCAAGGAAAGCTTGCGTTCATTGCCATCAAGGGTTGTAATCATTTCGTCCGTTTTGGCATGGCGAACCGTAATATTTCCTGTTTCGAGCAGATCATAGTCGAACGCATGAAGCGGCTGGCCGTATTCCATCAGCACATAATTCGTAATATCCACCACGTTATTATGCGGACGGACACCCGCTGCCATCAGACGCTGCTGGAGCCACATCGGTGATTCCTTCACCTCGATGTTGCGGATAACTTTCGCTGCGTATAACGGATTGGCTTCCGGCGAATCAACGTTCAAAGTCAGCATGGATGATGCTTCATCTTCCGCTTCAGTGTATGTGATTTCAGGGAGCTGGACTTCTTCTTCCAGAATCGCAGCCACTTCATAAGCGACGCCGAGCATGCTCATCGCATCTGCACGGTTTGGCGTGAGATCCAGTTCCAGGACGGTATCATCCAGATCGAAATTAGTGATGACATCCGATCCGATTTCGGCGTTTTCAGGCAGGACATAAATGCCTTCCGCATACGCTTTCGGGACAAGTTTCCCTTCAATGCCAAGCTCCTGCAGGGAACAGATCATGCCGTTCGACACTTCGCCGCGGAGTTTCGCTTTCTTGATTTTCATGCCGCCTGGCAGCCTTGCGCCGGGACGGGCCACAATGACTTTTTGGCCAGCTGCAATATTCGGCGCGCCGCAGATGATCTGGTCGACCGATTCACCGACGTTGACCTGGCAGATCGACAGTTTATCCGCTTCCGGATGTTTTTCGCATGATTCCACGTAACCGACGACGATATTCGAAAGGCCTTCCGAACGATCGATCACCGCGTCCACTTCAATGCCGGCACGCGTAATTTTCTCGCCGAGTTCAGCAGGTGCCAAATCCTGTGTATTTACATAATCCTTCAACCATTTTATCGATACTAACATGTGATTTCCTCCTTAAACTTCCGTGCGTTCGAATTGGGATAAAAAGCGGACGTCGTTCGTGTAGAAATGACGGATGTCTTCGATTCCGTATTTCAGCATCGCAATGCGTTCCGGCCCCATTCCGAATGCAAAACCAGTCAGGCGCTTCGAATCGTAGCCTGCCATTTCAAGCACGTTCGGATGCACCATACCCGCTCCAAGAATTTCGATCCAGCCGGTTTTCTTGCAGACGTTGCAGCCATCGCCGCCGCATTTGAAGCATGAAATATCCATTTCGACCGATGGCTCAGTGAACGGGAAGAAACTCGGGCGCAGGCGGATTTCGCGGTCGTCGCCGAACATCTTCTTGGCGAATACCGATAACGTCCCTTTCAGGTCGCTCATGCGGATATCTTCTCCGATGACCAATCCTTCGATCTGCGTGAACTGGTGGGAATGCGTCGCGTCATCGTTATCGCGGCGGTAAACTTTCCCAGGGCAGATGATTTTGATCGGCTCTCCGCCTTTCGCTTCCATCGTCCGCGCCTGCACCGGTGAAGTGTGCGTGCGCAGCAAAATTTCTTCCGAGATATAGAACGTATCCTGCATATCGCGCGCCGGATGGCCTTTCGGCAAGTTCAAGGCTTCGAAATTATAATAATCCTTTTCCACTTCCGGACCTTCTTCCACTTCATAGCCCATGGAAATGAAAAGATCTTCTATTTCTTCAATGACACGTGTCAGCGGATGTGCGTTCCCGGTTTTTACAGGACGCCCCGGCAATGTGATATCGATCGTTTCACTCTGCAGTTTTTCATTGATGGCCTGTTCTTCCAGGATCGCCATGCGTTCTTCCAGACGCGTCGTGACTTCTTCGCGCACGACGTTGACCAGCGCGCCCATTTTCGGACGTTCCTCGGCCGGCAATTTGCCCATGCCTTTCAAGAGATCCGTGATCGGCCCTTTTTTCCCGAGATAAGCGACACGGACAGCGTTCAATTCTTTGACGTTCGTAGCAGCGGCAATCTGTTCAAGTGCCTGTGATTTCAGTTCATTCAATTGAGTTTCCATTTTTTCTCCTCCTAATAAACAGTAAAAAGCCCCGTCCCAGAAAAGGGACGAGGCATTATTCGCGGTACCACCCTAGTTAATGCCCGGAGGCAATCACTCATTTACGTAACGGCTCTTCACCGGCCCACCTTTACAGCAAATGCTGGTCCCGGCGGCAGCTCGCGGGGTGAACTTCCGAAACTTCTGCATATCCGCGCTTTCAGTCATGGCGCGAACTTCCTTGGGATGCAGATGGATTCCGTACTTTTCCCGGTCAATGCTTTTATTATTTGAATTCTAATCAATTATACGAAAGTTCGGGAGCTTTATCAACCGGATACTTTCGGAACCAGGCTATACAATAAAATCCCGGTCGCAACGGCAACGTTCAGCGATTCAGCGTCGCCATAAAGCGGCACGACCAAATTCTGGTCCGTCTGTTGCAGAAGCTCCGGTGACACGCCGCTTCCTTCATTGCCGACGATGAGCCCGAAACGGTCGTGCGTTTCCGCTTCATGGACAGGAATCGCTCGCTGCAGCGATGTGCCGAACACTGGGATGCCTTCGCTTTTCAGCTGTTCCAGCCAATCCGGCAGTTCACCGCGGACGACAGGAATCTGAAAATGCGACCCTTGCGCCGAGCGGACCGTTTTTGGATTGAACGGATCTGCGCAGCCACGGCCGAGAACGACGGCATCGATGCCGGCAGCCGAAGCGGTGCGGATCATCGTGCCAATATTGCCGGGATCCTGGACTGCATCGATCAACAGGAGACGCGACCATTCCGCCTGTTCGTCCGCCGTAAATTCCGGTTGGGCACAGTGGGCGAAAATCCCCTGCGAATGTTCCGTCTCCGAAATTTCTTTCGCCACGGCAGCCGTCACCGAATAGAGCGGCACACCTTCAACGTCCCAATCTGCCGGAATGTCGACGCCTTCACGGACGATCAACGATTTCACCAGATCTTTCTTTTTCAAGGATTCTTCCGTCAAATGGAATCCTTCGACGAGGAATTCCGCGAATTTATCGCGTTCTTTCCGTGTGGTGGTGAGTTTCTTCCAATGTTTCACCAATGAGTTTTGCAGAGATTCGATTCGTTTCATTTTCTTCACGCCTTTAAATCAGAATAGCTTCAGTATAGCATATCGGACCCCTTCTACAGCTCACTTGTGAAGAAATCAAAGCCCAGTGCCGTCAAGACGCCGAACGCCAGTGTCCAGACGGCAATGGAAATGGTCAGCCAAATGGTCGTGTTCTTTTTCGTGGAGCCCAGCGTCATGCCGATGAATGCTGCGATGTGCGTGCCGATCAGGATCGGTCCAAGCAGAGCAAGTCCCGGCAAGCCATATTTATTCCAGATGCGTTTGGCGCGCTCGCTTTTTTTATTCTGCGTATTGCCTTTCGCTTCCTGCCGTTTATTGTACCAGTCCTTGAAACGGTCAAAACCGACGATCAGCGCGAGCACGGTCACCATATTGCCGACGAATGCCAGCACCATCACCCAAAACGGCGACAGGCCCCAGACGATGCCGAGCGGGATAACGAGCGCAATTTCAAGCCACGGAATCGCCGCGCCGAGAAAAACGAGGAAATACTCATAGATCATTCTTCTGCCCCCTTGAAGTGTTTGCGGATTTCCAGATAATAAATCAGGTATTGGATAAAAGCGATTGCGAGAATGCCGTAAATGATCATAAGCCTGGGCACCGGCAGCACAATGGCCAGAACAGCCAGCGTCGGCAATGCCAGCGTGATGAAGCTGTAAACTTTCTGAACCGCTTTCCGGGTGATGAACGTCATGCCTTCATCCTGTTCGAGATATTCAGGAGGCCGGATAGCAAGTGGCGAAATCTTTTGCGTCGGATTTTCTTTGTTATGTTTTTTGAGTCTCATAAGATAAACGGCCATTAACCCAAAGTAAAGGATGATGGAAAGAAAGACAATAAAACCTTCCAGTGCTTCCAATCGGATCGTAAGGCTCGTTTCAGTTTCCGTATTTACAAATTCAGCAATCGGTGAATTCAAGCCGAACGCTAATATGCCCAACACCACGATAAACGCCATCATCCACAACGGATAGCTCGCTCGGAAATCATTTTTCATCTTCCTTCTCCCCTTCCAGCCAGAATAATTCGTTGACTTCAATCTTCAGCGCCTTCGCCAGCTTCAACGCCAGTGTGATTGACGGTGAAAATTCCCCTTTTTCAATAAATGCAATAGTCTGCCGTGTGACATCGACCCGCTTGCCCAAATCACTTTGCGTAAAGCTGTGCCGCGCGCGCATTTCCTTCACCCGATTCTTCAGCATTAGCTTCACCCTTTCCGTAAAGATGTTCGCTTCTTATAACATAATGTACATTAAACTTAACATTAAGTAAAGTATTATTAACTTATTCTTTTTGGGATCGCTGGAAGCGGTCCGGGCAAGTTAAAAAGGCACGCGCGAGGTTTGCGCGTGCCTTTGGGTTTGGATTTTGGACGTTATTCACTCGTTTTGAGGTTAGATCCGAGTTTTTTAGCCTCTTCTTGCTTGATCTATTGAGTTCGGCGGCTTTTTCAAAGTTCGAAACCGCTGAATGGATGCTTTTCTCGGGCGAAAAGCGGGACGGGCGGCGAGTTTCATTTTCTATGAGCACTTTTCGGCGTTCTATGATCACTCAGGGGATTCTATGATCACTCAGGGGATTCTATGATCACTCAGGGGATTCTATGATCACTCAGGGGATTCTATGATCACTCAGCGGATTCTATGAGCATTCAAATGATTCTATGATCACTCAAACAGTTCTATGATCATTCACTCAAATTTCCCGTTTTATTCATTGAGTATTTGCTGTGTCTCCTGCTGCCGTCTTTCGTCAAAATTTCTTGCGACAGCAGCCGCTTCACTAAATGCCGGTCATCCACG
Organism: Planococcus beigongshangi; assembly: GCF_016820495.1. Classification (GTDB taxonomy): domain Bacteria; phylum Bacillota; class Bacilli; order Bacillales_A; family Planococcaceae; genus Planococcus; species Planococcus beigongshangi. The sequence goes on from NZ_JADHDU010000002.1 coordinate 475,615, forward strand.
TTCAGGAACTTCCTGAGTTTTTCATTGTTTGCCTGAAAACCGAATATGGCGAAGTAGTCCAACACCGCTTCTTCGCCAGCATTTACAGAAGTTTTTCCACAAGCATCGCATTGCCAGCGGCGTCGCTGGCGGGAAACATTAAAAGTTTGGCAGGCGTCGCAATAAATTCCTTGCTCAAACAGGCGCGGATCCAGGGAATATTGTACGGCAATCGGCTTTTGAGTATAAGGGGTCAGTTGTTTTTCAAGAATTTTCATATATTTTTTTAGGACATGCCTATTTTGTTGGGGGCTGGATGGATACTCTTCGATGGTTTTAAAAAGTAGTTCGACCATATGGTGATGTCGGCAGGTGCGTATATTTTTCGGCAGCGAACAAAGTTCAGCTTTCAAAGCTGTAAAGACGAGCAAGCCATCTACGGGGAGGCGAATCTTATTTTCAGCGAACCACATTCTTATAAAGCGTATATGTTTTTCGACTTGAACTGCCGGATTGTCCATGATTGTTTTCACGCCATTTGCATCATAACGGAAAAACTCATCTGTCTTATTTTCAAAGTGCAGCTCACCGCTGATGTTTTTCGACTCAAGAATAACGGCAACTTTTGACGTCAGGAGCAATCCGTCGATCTGGACTGGCCAGTTCCCGAGAGTAAGGCTTGTATTCCAAAGAATTTCAAAGGGTTCAGACGAATAAAATTCGATAAACTTTTTTTGAAGCCGCCGCTCTCCCCGGATCCCGGCTTCTACAAGGAATAATTCCCTCTCCAATAAATCCCGTTCCGCCGTATTCACCTTCATGCGCCGAATGGTTCTTTGTAACATATCCACTTTAGTTAGAATTTCGGTTCTCCCCTTTCTGTTTAAATGGATTATAGCATTCGATTGTCAGAATAGTTGATTTATTTATCCTATATATATTTTTGGACAATTTGTGCGGTGCCTTTTGATTGGGAATCAGGTTTTTTGATGATAATACTATGTTTAAGTCTACTTTCCGCTCTTTTCTCCATTTCAATTGATCCTCTCAAATTCAAAAAACCTGTAATGGATGCTTTTCGCAGGCGAAAAGCGACTAGGGAGGCTTGATTTATTTTCTATGAGCACTTTTTGGCGTTCTATGATCACTCAAACGATTCTATGATCATTCAGCGGATTCTATGATCACTTGCAGGATACTATGATCACTCGCAGGATTCTATGATCACTCGCAGGATTCTATGATCACTCAAACGGTTCTATGATCATTCAAACAGTTCTATGATCATTCAAACAGTTCTATGATCACTCACAACGATTCTATGATCACTCAGCGGATTCTATAAGCACTCGCCGCACAAAACCCGACACAAAACAAAACCCCCTCGCCGCAGCGAGAGGGTCTCCANACAACGATTCTATGATCACTCAGCGGATTCTATAAGCACTCGCCGCACAAAACCCGACACAAAACAAAACCCCCTCGCCGCAGCGAGAGGGTCTCCATGTTTTATTCGAATGTAATGCGGGCTACTGTGTCTTTGTCGAGTTTCTTGATGACTTCGATGATGAGTTTGACTGCGTTCTCGTAGTCGTCGCGGTGCAGGATGCCTGCGTGCGAGTGGATGTAGCGGGTTGCTACGCCGATCGCGAGTGCCGGGACGCCGTTTGCCGTCAAGTGGATCGAGCCGGCGTCCGTTCCGCCGCCTGCAATCGTTTCGAACTGGTACGGGATGCCCGCTTCGTCCGCTGTATCAAGGACTAGTTCGCGCAAGCCACGGTGGGAAACCATCGATGCGTCGAATAACAGAATCTGTGGTCCGTCGCCCATTTTAGAGTTGGATTCCTGGGCCGTGATTCCCGGAGTGTCGCCGGCGATGCCCACGTCCACTGCAAATCCGATGTCCGGCTGGATTTTCGCTGTCGCTGTTTTCGCGCCGCGAAGTCCGACTTCTTCCTGGACCGTTCCGACGCCGTACACGATGTTCGGGTGATCCTGGCCTTGGAGGCCTTTCAATACATCGATTGCGATTGCACAGCCGATACGGTTATCCCAAGCTTTTGCCAATAGGAATTTTTCATTCGTCATAGCCTGGAATTCGAAGTAAGGCGTTACCATATCGCCCGGTGTAATGCCCCATTCTTTCACTTCGTCGCGTGAAGATGCGCCAATATCGATGAACATATCTTTGATTTCAACCGGTTTTTTCCGTGCTTCAGGTGACAGGATATGCGGCGGTTTGGAACCGATGACCCCTGTGATCTCTTTGCCTGAGCGAGTTGTGATCGTTACGCGCTGTGCCAGCATGACCTGGTTCCACCAGCCGCCGACCGGTTGGAATTTCAGGAATCCTTTGTCGTCGATCTGGGAAATCATGAATCCGACTTCATCCAAGTGGCCTGCAACCATGATTTTCGGTCCGTCAGCCAACCCTTCTTTTTTCGCGATCAGGCTGCCCAGTCCGTCCGTTTCCACTGAATCTGCAAAAGGCTCTATGTATTTCTTCATGACCTCGCGCGATTGGCGTTCATTGCCGGGAATTCCGTTTGCATCGGTCAAGTCTTTTAACATCTGTAGCGTTTCATCCAATTTTACCATTTATTTCGACCTCCTAAATAGTCTCACTTTTCCATTATAAATGAACAGTCGCCCATTTTCAAAATATTCTTTCCGAAAATTAATAGCCATTTTTCTGTCGGTCATAATTTTTTTGATTCTTTGCCAGATAGGCTTCGAGCACCTCGTCGTAGCTGAAGCCGAGCACTTGTGCAATCGCACCATAGCAGCTCCAGATTTCCAGATAGTTTGATGCGGATGCGCGGTCCATAAATTCATGGATGGCTTTGCCCGTCTTAAGGAATAAAGCGGTCAGATCATTGCCGATTGCAGGTTCCGGCCACTCTTCCAAACTATCCAAATCCTTTTCGATCCCGAGTGACAACAGAAAATGAATCGAGTCGACATATTCTTCCAGAAGGATCTCCCGTTCCGACGGCCCTTTTGAGCTCCAGAATTTGAATGCCCGCGTTTCATTCGCAAGCTCTGCCAGTTCCACGATCAGCGCCAATCCTTTTTTCTCGAACAGATCACCTTCCACCCCATTATTTGTTTGGATGAAATGATCCAGTTCTTTCTGCATTTTGAATAACTCCGTTAAATTCATGGAAATCCTCCTTTATTTCAATAAATCTTGAAACCATATATCTTCATGTCCGTATTATACATGACGACCACTTTCCATAGGGGGTATTTAAGCATGGCCATCATTATCCGTTTCCTTGTAATTGCACTGATCATTTATCTGTTTTACCGCTTACTTCGCTATGTATTCGATCCGAAACGGAAATTTGATGCTGCAGTTGAAAGCAAATCCTATTATTTCTATGATGATGTACAGAATGTCCGGAAAAACTTTTTCATCACATTGCGCGGCGTCGTTTTTGAAGGGGAAAAATATCTTGGGACCACAGACGACGCATTCGAAGTCGTCTCCATATTCGTTTGGGCGGAAAATCCCGACAGCCTGCAGGGCTTCACCAAAGAGGACTTCCTTTTTCTCGAGAAGGAAATCGGGATGAACTATCCGAATGCTGACATCAACTGGAAAAATCCGATCGAACAGTTAATGAAGCGTTAGGCGATCAATTAGCGCAAACCTGTTTCCCTGTAAACCCAGACAAGGAGCGCCGCCTGGAGAATGGCCAGCATCAGGAAGCCGATGCGGAAATTGGTATGTTTTGTCTTGTGCCGGAATGCCATCATGCCGATATAGGCTCCGATGGCTCCGCCGAATATGGCTACACGCCATAGATTTTTCTCCGGTATCCTCCGGCCGCGCTGCTGTGCCTGGCGTTTGTCCATTTTCATCATTGCGAGCGCCATGACGGACAGGATCATGATATAGGCTGAAACCACTAAAAACATCTTTAATCTCCTCCATAAAAAAAGACTGGCGAATGGTCGCCAGTCTTTTTTGTCTTATCTTATTTGTTTAACGCTTTTTTAGCTTGGTCAGCAAGTGCTGTGAAAGCTACTGCATCAGATACAGCGATTTCTGCAAGCATTTTGCGGTTGATGTCGATGCCGGCAACTTTCAAACCGTTCATTAGACGGCTGTAAGAGATGTCGTTCAAACGAGCTGCTGCGTTGATACGAGTGATCCACAGTCTGCGGAAGTCACGTTTTTTGTTGCGACGGTCACGGTAAGCATAGTTACCTGACTTCATCACCTGTTGGTTTGCTACTTTGAAAAGGATGTGCTTTGCACCATAATAACCTTTTGCTAATTTAATGACCTTTTTACGACGCTGGCGCGTCACTGTTCCACCTTTTACGCGTGGCATAATACATTACCTCCTGCTTGAATATAAAAAAATTCGATTTTTTGTTCGGTATTGCTATTGTCGAGGCTCCAGCTGCCCGGCCCTTTCGGGAAATAAAGGCTGCTCCTGCATCGCTGCTGTCTCTCGCTGGCGCTTTTCTTACTTCATGTTATAGATAAGTGATTTAATGCGTTTCAAATCGCCTGATGATACAAGTTTCCCTTTACGGAGCTTGCGTTTTTGCTTAGTCGATTTGTTTGCAAATAAGTGGCTAGTGTGTGAGCTGAAGCGTCTGACTTTACCAGTTCCAGTTTTCTTGAAACGTTTTGACGCACCGCTATGGCTTTTCATTTTCGGCATTTCGAGTTCCTCCTAAACAAATATACTGTTATTCTTTTTCGTTGACTGGAGCAAGCATCAAGAACATGCTGCGTCCGTCCATTTTAGGGCGCTGTTCAACCGTCGCCACGTCTTTGCATGCTTCTGCGAAGCGTTCAAGTACGCGCTGTCCGATTTCCTTGTGCGTAATCGCACGGCCTTTAAAACGGATTGAAGCTTTGACTTTGTCGCCTTTTTCAAGGAACTTGATCGCGTTGCGAAGTTTCGTTTCAAAATCATGATCATCGATTCCAGGGCTCAAACGAACCTCTTTCACTACGATGACTTTTTGATTCTTGCGAATCTCACGTTCCTTCTTCTGCTGTTCAAACTTGAATTTACCATGGTCCATGATGCGGGCAACCGGCGGCTTAGCTTGAGGAGCCACAAGAACCAGATCCAAGTTGACACGGCCTGCAATTTCTAGCGCTTCGTTGCGCGTTTTTATGCCGAGCTGTTCACCGTTCTGATCAATAACCCGCAATTCCCGTGCACGAATGCCTTCGTTTACATTAATGTCTTTGCTAATAATAATCCACCTCCGGATAGTGTTGCGAATAGCTTAAAATGCGTAACCGACCATGTCGGCATACAGGTTCCGATCCAAAGAAAAAGCGGATGGGCCTCGTTCGGCCCACCCGCAATTTATGACAGCACGCCGCAGCGTGAAAAAGTCAAATCGTGTCTACCTGCCAACAAATGGTCGATCAGGTGAGAAGCGGGTGCTCCTGCTTGCACATATAAGTATTCTATAACCTTAACTATAATATCACGCACAGGTGAAGGTGTCAACCAACTTCTCTATATAAGTCGAAGTAATAAACTAAAGTAACCGATATTTCACAAAATAACTTCCTGGGGGCTCGCGCTGAGCTAACTCGGTCTTGTTCCACTTCGCCCGAGTGGATCTCAACACTTCGCTCGAAACGGAGTTGGAAAACCAACTCCGTTTCTAATCCCTTGGGAGTCTTCGCTGTTTTGCTCCATATCTGTGAAACTCTTCTCATTTTGAAGTGGTTTCTAAATGCGAACTCGGACGAATCATCGTCCGAGTTGGTGCTCAAGATGACATTAAAATTTGAGTAGGCAACTGGTCCTTCACGTTCTCTACAGAAGTCATCCCCAGCGGTGGAGCGACTCTGGACCAGCTGGAGCAATAAGACGAGTGCCCTTCTCGGCTTATTGTGGGAAGGTGGTCCTAAGCGACGGAGCGGCATTTCAATTATTAATCTGAATTACTTTCTTTCCAGAGGTGGACCTCAAAGCGAAGACGCAGCTCAGGAGCAGGCGAAGGCCGAGCGGAGCAATAAGACGAGTGGTTTTCTCGGCTTATTGCGGGAGCCAAGGTGCGCCATGAACTTGCGGCGCCTCCTTTGCGACGAGCGCAGCGGTGGAGCATAATCTTTGCACTGTCCATAGCGCCGAAGCGTTATACATAGTTTTCCTGCTTCATTTTATCGAAGTTCCCCTTGAATCATCGCCAGGAAGTCTTCGAACGGCATGCTTTCGGATTTCTGTTCCCCGTATTTACGGACGTTGACCGAGCCGTCTTCCATCTCCTTGTCGCCGAGTACAAGCATATAAGGGACTTTCTGCATTTGCGCTTCACGGATCTTATAGCCGAGCTTTTCATCGCGGCCGTCGATATCTACACGCAATTTATGATTCTGCAGTTTTTCCTGTAATTCATTGGCATAGTCACTGTGGACATCAAGCGATACCGGGATGATTTCGACCTGAACCGGTGCCAGCCAAGTCGGGAATGCGCCTTTGTATTCTTCGATCAGGAATGCGACAAAACGTTCCATTGTCGACACGACTCCTCGGTGGATGACAACCGGGCGGTGCTGTTTGCCGTCTTCTCCGATATACGACAGTTCGAAACGCTCAGGCAGAAGAAAATCAAGCTGAACAGTGGAAAGCGTTTCTTCTTTGCCAAGTGCAGTTTTCACCTGGACATCAAGTTTCGGACCATAGAATGCCGCTTCACCTTCAGCTTCCACATAATCCAAGCCCATATCGTCCATCGCTTCTTTCAGCATGGATTGTGCACGCTCCCACATGGCGTCGTCATCAAAGTATTTCTCTTTATCCGCAGGGTCGCGGTATGACACGCGGAATGAATAATCGTTGATATTGAAATCCTTATAAACTTCGATTACCAGATTCACAACGCGGATAAATTCTTCCTTGATCTGATCCGGACGAACAAATAAATGTGCATCATTCAAAGTCATGCCGCGTACACGTTGCAGACCGGAGAGAGCGCCTGACATTTCATAGCGGTGCATTGTGCCAAGTTCCGCAATGCGGACCGGCATCTGGCGATAGGAATGGATGCCTTGCTTGAAAATCATCATATGGTGCGGGCAGTTCATCGGACGAAGCACAAGATCTTCGTTGTCCATGCTCATGACCGGGAACATATCGTCCTGGTAATGGTCCCAGTGGCCGCTTGTCTTGTAAAGGTCGACACTGCCGAGAACCGGAGTATAAACGTGGTCGTAGCCTAGGCGTTCTTCCTTATCTACGATATAACGCTCGATGATGCGGCGGATCGTCGCGCCTTTCGGAAGCCACATCGGCAATCCCTGTCCGACTTTCTGCGAGTTCATGAACAGATTTAATTCTTTACCTATTTTACGGTGGTCGCGCTCTTTCGCTTCTTCCAGCATTTCAAGATGCGCTTTCAGGTCTTCTTTCTTGAAGAACGCAGTACCGTAGATGCGCTGCAGCATTTTATTGTCGCTGTCGCCTCTCCAGTAGGCTCCCGCCACGCTGAGCAATTTGAATTCCTTCAATTTGCCTGTCGCTGGTACATGGATGCCGCGGCACAGGTCGAAGAATTCGCCCTGTTCATAAATCGACACCTGCTCATCTTCCGGAATCGCTTCAAGAAGTTCCAGTTTATACGGATCTTCGATCGCTGCGAAACGTTCCTGAGCTTCTGCACGGGACACATCGACACGAACGATTTCAAGATTCTCGCCGATGATCTTCTTCATTTCCTTCTCGATTTTCGGAAGGTCCTCGGAAGTGATTGCCGACTCCGTATCGATGTCATAGTAGAAACCATTTTCAATGACCGGGCCGACGCCGAGTTTTGCATCCGGATAGAGGCGTTTAACCGCCTGTGCCAATAAATGCGCAGTACTGTGGCGAAGGATTTCCAACGCTTCGTCCGATTCTGCAGTAATGATGGCGATGTCGCCGTCCTGTTTCAACGGCGCTTTCAAGTCGACGAGCTGATCGCCGATTTTTCCTGCTAACGCTTTTTTGCGAAGACCCGGGCTGATGGACTGTGCCACGTCTTCAGTAGTTGTGCCCTGCTCGAATTCCTTTACTGCCCCGTCCGGGAATTTCAAATTGATCATGTTTGACATAGTGACCTCTCCTTTTGATGTTTTACTAGTTTACCAGTTTCACAGGGTCTGAACTGGCGCTCTTTTTTAGATCCAGCTCCAAGAGCCTGCTTCTCGGGACATAAGCCACTTCGGCTGTGCGGCTGAAAACATGCCGCTTCGCCAAATCGTCTTATGCCTGTCGAAGCAGAACGGCTCTTTCCGCTTTTCAACGCAAAAAAGCCCCATCCCAAAGGGACGAAGCTTAAGCTCGTGGTTCCACCCTTCTTCAGCCCCGACCAGTAAACTGGCCGGAACGAAGCTCTGCATCGGCTAACGGGCCGGTTGCCGGCAGCTGCTACTAAAAAGTTCACAGCTGCTGCTCGGAGGCGGTAAGCGGATGGCCGTTTCTTAAGAAGCTTTCAGCCTAGGCTTCTCTCTCTGGAAGTCGTACCATCCACTATTGTCCTCGTCGTTGCATTTAAAATCTATATCGATTCATTTCACTATAAACTGAAAACATTCAAAATGCAATAGCCTTCCAGTTTAATTGCGGCGGTTGTGGCCATCCAGCTTCACCGGCACCGTCAAGGCGCGGATCCGCTCCATCACACGGGCCGCTTTCAGATCTTCCTTTTCGCCTCGCTGCGAATACGTGAGGTGATGTTCCAGTTCCGAATAACTGAAATTCGACGTCAGGAAAGTCGGCAGCTTTTCAGCCATCCGGTAATGGAGGATGGTGCCGAGCACTTCATCGCGCGTCCAGCTCGACATGGCCTCCGCTCCGATATCATCCAACATCAATACAGGCGCCTTTTTCACGTAATCCACTTTTTCCTGCAGCGTCTGGTCGCCGATCGCCTGTTTCATTTCACGCATGAATTCCGGCACGAATACAAGGACGGATTTGACATTACGCTCAGCCAGGGCATTGGCCACCGCACTCAATAAATAGGATTTCCCGACACCGAACTTCCCGTAGAAATAGAAGCCTTTTTCCGGCATATTATCAGGGCCGGTAGCTTGTTTCATAAACGCTCCGACAGCCCGGAACGCTTCCATGCGGCTGTCGTCCGCTTCAAAGCCGTCCAAAGTCGCCTGCATGACTTCCTTCGGCATATACATGCTGTGGATAAGGGAGCTTGCGCGGCGTTTATTGTCATAGGCATTTTTAGATTTACAAGGTGTATATGCGATGCCGATCGTATTGCGCTCCAGCACCAGATTCGGCTCGAAGCCTTTCAGGTGGTTGATGCATCCTTCCAGGCTGGGGCATTTATTACAGTCATGGGACTGGTCGATATATTCATACAGCTTATGCATGCCGCGGTCGACTACACTTTTATCGACTTCGTCAGAATGTTCTTCCAGAAATTTCTGGACGCCGGGATTCTCAAGCACTTCCTTGCGCATATCATCATAACGCTCTGAAAAAGCCGGTGCATTGACCACCCGTTTTAAAGTTTCCCGAATCGGTTCCATTTAATCACCCTTCCTTATTTCCAAAGCAAGTTCAGCCAGGATTTTCTGCTTTTCGATTTCCAGGCTTTCGTTTTTCTGAGGTGCCGCAGGTTGTGGCTGATCTTTCGTATAGAACCATTCCGGCAGTTTTTCTTCACGGACCGGCTTTCCGCCTGAACGTACAGAAGATCTTGAAGCGGATGCCGGAGAACCTTCCGCTTTCCACTTCACATACTGGGCATGTTCCGTCCGCGCAAGTTCCATCGCTTCAGAGACAGTCGTCACATTTTTGCGGATCCAATGCGATGCAATTTTTTCCACATAGCTTTTGGTCAGCTTCATGTCCGTCCGGAGCAGCACATACTGAAGCAGGACGTTCACGACAGGAGGCTCCATACCGTGTTGCAACACCAGGTTATTGGCAAGCTGGACATCCGCAGGCAAAGGTTCCTTGCCCCCTGCGATGTCTCTCAGCACCTCGATGGGCGCTGCTGATTCCAGGTACAGGATCAATTCATCCTGCCGGGTCTTCGGCTCACCGCTCTGTTCAGGTGCTTTCACCAGGACCGGCTCCAGTTTAGGAGCGGTTGTAGAAACGGTCATCTTGTAATAATCGGATGCCGCTTTTTTTATTCCTTCTATAGTAAGGCGATAATCATCGTCAATCGCCAGCAAGATCACTTTTTGCATTTCAAGCGGCCCCCAGCCATACAGGAAAGCCAGCGTGCAGATGCATTCCTTGATCGGTGCAGTCAGCACGCGCTTCGGGACAAGCTGTTCGGACAGTCCCTGATGGAGCAGGCTGAAATCGAAATCATATTCCGCTTTATAGCCTTTTCGGCTGCGCTGCTGCAGATTCTGGGAATCATTCGGATAACCGGCTTTAGCGTGGACCGGCTTGAAAATATCCGTGAACGTGCGGGAAATTTCCTCAAATCCATCCATCTCTTCCGCCGGTATGATAAAACGGTCCCGCACACGGCGATAAGCGATGTCGCCAATCTTACTGAATAAAAACATCGACAGCAGGGGATCGCTGAAAAAATCACGCGGGTCGAGCGGCGGGCATAATTCATACAGGAATGTGCGGGTCTCGTTCCCTTTTTTGAACGTCTTCAATAATCCGATCGCTTCAAGCTGAAGGCGTGATTCAAAGATTTTTGAAATCGGCATGCCGAGCGTATTCATCAGGGAATAATGCGGCGTCTCCGCCCGCACCGCGCCCCCTTCGGCCCAAAGCGTCAGGTAAAGCGATATGGCTTCAGAGCCGACCATCGGCTGATAAAGCAGGGTCAGCAATTGGCGGTCATAATCGGAAAATGGATACGGCAGGCGGATCTTAAAGGCATCGGCCGGCTGTAATTCCTTATAGAATGCAGTCATACTTCACCGCCTTACTCGGATTTCTTGTCATCCGGATTCTTATTCAATAAATCCTTCAGCTCGTCAATAAATACGTTTATGTCTTTAAACTGGCGGTAAACGGATGCAAAACGGACGTAAGCCACTTCATCGATCGAAGCGAGGCGGTCCATGACCATTTCACCCACCTGTTCGGACTTCACTTCGGCGTTGCCGATTCTGCGCAGGTCTTTTTCGATGGTGAACACCAGTTCTTCAAGCATTTCCAGTGGCACCGGCCGTTTTTCGCAGGCACGGATCAATCCGCGCAGGACTTTTTCACGGCTGAACTCTTCTCGGGAGCCATCTTTTTTCACGACGATCAGCGGCATCTCCTCCACTTTCTCAAAAGTGGTGAAGCGGTAGCCGCATTCTTCGCATTCCCTTCTTCTCCTGATGGATTTCAATTCATCTACTGGCCGCGAGTCCACGACACGCGTCCCATTATGCTGGCAAGCCGGACATTTCATTTCGACATCTCCCCAAATTCTCTTTCTATTACGTTAAGTATAACAAAATTTCAGCGTTTATAATATTTGATTTTGGAATCTGAACAAAAGAGCATTGGCTATCTTATATATAACGCTTCGTCGCTCTGGACTAAGCTCCCGCAATAAGCCGAGAAGAACACTCGTCTTATTGCTCCGCTCCGTCCTGTGGTACTCCTTCGCTTGCGTCGGCTTCAAGACTCAATAAAGCAAGAAATATTGCTTTAAGAGCTGGCATAGTATTAAAATCAACTCGGACGATTGTCCGAGTAAGAAATGCGCCAAATCTGCGCAGCGATGCAGAAGCCGGTCCATACTTTTCCTAGTTTCCGCTGTTTCATCTTATGAACTTCCCGAAGATATGGAGCAAAACAGCGAGACTCCTGTGGCTTAGCGACACGACCGATACACCGCAGGGAGCGCAGCGGACGAGGAGGATTGGGCGGTAGCCAAGACATTGTCCGAAGCTTGCGAGGGCAAGTCTTTGCGACGAAGCAGCGCAGCGATGCAGGAGCACGGGTTTTGGAAAGCGAAGCTGTTTTGCGGAATATCTGTTTCTAAAAAATATCTTTCATTATTACGTAAAGACATATAAAAAAGCAGGGGATCGGATCCCCTGCTTGATGTTTGCGGTTTTAAATGGATTATGCAGTTACTGTAACTTTGGTTTGTCCAGCACCGACCGGACCCATTCCACGTGGCAATTCCGTGACTTCGCTCGTTTGTGAGCCAAGCGCTTCAGCGATATAATTCGCTGCAATCGTCGGATCAAGATCGCCGCATGTGTAAACATCTACACTTGCGTAGCCGTGTTCAGGAAAGCTGTGGATAGTCAAATGCGATTCAGAAATGATCACTACGCCGCTTACACCCTGTGGTGCAAATTTGTGAAAAGCGACCTCGCGGATTTCCGCTCCTGATTTGAGTGCTGCATCAACAAAAGTTTGTTCGATATAATCCATATCGTTTAATTTGTCAAAATCACACTGCCAAAGTTCTGCAATTACGTGACGTCCCATTGTTTCCATGGTTCGTTTCCCCCTTTGATATCATTTTGTTTCGTGCTCAAAATTTTCAAAGTTGACTACCACGGGGGAAAGTTAGTCCAAAGAGGTCCTAACCCTTTAAGCAGTCATGTGAATAAAGATTTCTTCCTATAGAGACTCCTCATTGAGCTTTGGAATCAGGCGGAAGAAAATAGCCTTTTTTTTCAGCTACGTTTCATAGTATAGATTGTATCGAATAGAAAAGCAATATTTTAAACTAATAAAAATATCATTTTCTTTATAGTTTTTTACGGCAAATTTAATGCCGCTTTCCGGATTACACCGGAAAAGCGGCATTATTGTCAAAATGCATTCATTGCGGAAGCTACGCGCTTAGTCAAATCGATGACGCGGGCTGAATAACCCCATTCGTTGTCATACCATGCAAGGACTTTGACTTTACGTTTGCCCATGACCATCGTCGATAGACCATCGATGATTGCAGAATCGGTCGTCGTATTGAAATCGATGGAAACAAGCGGTTCTGTCGTGAAGTTCAAGATGCCATTCATCGGGCCGTTCGCTGCGTTTTTGAATGCTTCATTGACTTCTTCGATTGTTACATCTTTGTTGAGATCGACTACCAGGTCGACAAGTGAAACGTTCGGCGTCGGAACGCGCAATGCCATGCCGTGCAGTTTGCCTTCCAGATCAGGCAATACTTTCGACAATGCTTTCGCAGCTCCGGTAGATGTCGGAATGATCGACTGTGCACATGCGCGTGCACGGCGAAGATCCTTATGCGGATTGTCCAGGTTTTTCTGGTCATTCGTGTAAGCGTGTACAGTTGTCATCAGACCATTGTCGATTCCGAACGAATCATGAAGGACTTTTGCAACAGGCGCAAGGCAGTTTGTTGTACAGCTGGCATTGGAAATGACATCGTGCTTCGCAATATCCAATTTATCTTCGTTGACACCCATGACGATCATGATGTCTTCGTTTTTACCAGGTGCCGTAAGGATAACTTTTTTAGCGCCGGCTTCAAGGTGAAGTGCCGCTTTATCACGTGAATTGAATTTCCCTGTAGCTTCGATGACGATATCGATCCCCATCTCTTTCCAGGGAAGTTTCAGCGGATCGCGTTCGCTCACCAGTTGTACCCGTTTTCCATTTACAATTAAAGCGCCTTCTTCAGCCTTTACTTCTCCGTCGAAGGTGCCGTGATTTGTGTCATACTTTATCAAATGAGCCAGAGTTTCAGCAGGATAACTGGCATTAACTGCTGAAATCGTTACGTCGTCCATTAAGATTGCCTGTCTGAACACCATGCGGCCAATACGGCCAAATCCATTAATCGCAATAGAAACTGTCATTTAAAAGTCCTCCATTAATTAAGTTATACTTATATTTTTATTTCGTTATATAGTATAACACATTATCCTTATTCGAGAACCTCAGAAAGAAATTAATCCATATATATTAAAATAATGAACCTCTCATTATCAATATTCCGCAAAACAGCTCTGCTTTCCCGGTCGCCTGTATTGAGCTTAATCATTTAGAAATCTTCACTGTCATACTCTTTATTATAAAAAAACTAATATTACTGAGATGATTTCCTGATGCTAACTTGGTCCTACGTCCAAGTGGTTGCCCAACGCTATGCTGAGACTAAAGAGAATCTTTACTGCTTCACTTCCGACCTGAGCAAAGGCGCGGCTCAGGACTGGGTGGAGCAATAAGACGAGTGCTCTTCTCGGCTTATTGTGGGAACCTGGTCCAAAGCGCCGAAGCGGTATATAAATATGATTTCTTTAATTTCAATATATCGCTATATTATGAACTTACTTTCCATAGCTTCAAAATTTTGTCCAGCTGGCGGGCAGCTTCATCGACTGAACCGTTGTTATAAATGACCGCATCCGCTCCCTCTTCTTTGACGAACATCGGCAGCTGGGAGGCGATCCGGGACCGGGCATCCTTTTCATTCAGCCCGTTTCTTTCCATCAGCCTCGCCAGCTGATTTTCTTCCGTCACACTGACGACCAGGATTTTGTCGACGAAATGCTGCAGCTTGCTTTCGAAAAGCAAAGGGATATCCATGATGACCGTTTTATGGCCGGCTTTGATAAATTCATTCTTCTGGCGCAGCATCTCCGTCCGGATGGCCGGGTGGATGATGTCATTCAATCTTTTACGCTGTGCCGGATCCGTAAAAATAAGTGCAGCTACTTTTTCCCGGTCCATGGAGCCATCCGCTTTGATCACTTCGGAGCCGAATAATTTTTCAATTTCTTTCAAGGTGTCCGTCCCCGGTTCAACGACTTGCCGGGCTACTATATCTGCATCCACAATCGGATAGCCTTTTTGTTCAAGCATTTTCGAAACGGTGCTTTTGCCGCTTGCGATGCTTCCAGTCAGTCCAATGATCATATTCAGCCCTCATTTTTGGCATGACGGGCAATAAACAGACGTGCGTCCCCCGATTTTCAGGGATTTTGTCGCTCTGCCGCAGGCCATGCATTGTTTTTTTCCGTAAATGGCGAACCGGTTCTGCATGCCGCCCGACTCACCGTTTATATTGCGGTAATCGGAAATCGTGCTGCCTCCCGCTTCGATGCTTTCCAGTAGAATCGCAACAATTGCCTGGAATAATTCCACTTTCCGTTTTCTGCTGATCCTGTGGGCCATCCTGTTCGGATGGATTTTCATCCGGAACAGCGCTTCCGTCGCATAAATATTCCCCGCCCCGGAAATCACCTGGCCGTCCATGATCACTTCTTTGATCGGTTTATTGCGGTATTTGGTGCTTTCAGACATGTCCAGGAAATGCTGCAGCGCGAGTTCTTCAAAAGGTTCAGGCGCCATCAGTAAAAGCGGCGGATACTCGCCTTCTTCCCCGAGCACCCGCATTTCACCGAAACGGCGTATATCCGAATATGCCAGCACATTGCCGTCATTCAATGTCAGTACGACGTGGACATGCTTCCGGAATTTCTCTTCAGGAATCGACAGCAGGCTGTCCGTGTAAAACCAGGCACCTGACATCCCGAGATGATTGACGAGCAGAAACGGTTCTTCTTTCCGCAAGCTAAAATAGATATATTTACTTCGCCGCTCCACGCCGACGATTTGGGCACCTGTCACTTTTTCGATAAAACTGTCGGCGCCGATCCGTTTCAATATGGCTTCCTTGCCGGCGGTTTTGGAAACCCGGATCGTATCGGAAACAAATACCTTTTCGACTCTTTTGCCGATGGCGACCGGCCGAATCTGCCGGACCACGCCTTCCACTTCTGGAAGCTCAGGCATATTAACGGCCTCCCATCATTTATTTGGTTTCATACCAGGTATCGCCTGAAGCGATATCCACTTTCAAGGGAACATTCAACGGCATTGCCGACTCCATCACTTTAGGCACCAGCTCCATCAAGCGGGCGAGTTCTTCTTTCGGTGCTTCAAAGATCAATTCATCATGAACCTGAAGCAGCATATTCGCCTGCAATCCTTCACGTTCAAGTGCTTCGTCCATATCGATCATCGCTTTTTTGATGATGTCTGCAGCACTTCCCTGTATCGGGGTATTCATCGCGGTGCGCTCCGCGAAACTCCGCAGGTTGAAATTCGAACTGGTGATATCCGGCAGGTAACGGCGACGATTCATCAACGTCGTAACAAAACCGTCTTTTTTGGCGGACGACACGATGTCAGTCATGTACTGCTGCACACCTGGGAAGCTTTTCAGATAACGGTCGATAAATTCAGCCGCTTCCTTCCGAGGGATATTCAAACTTTGGGACAAGCCATAATCACTGATACCATAGACGATACCGAAGTTGACCGCTTTCGCAGCACGCCGCATATCGCCCGTCACGTTTTCAAGTGAGACATGGAAGACGTCGGCTGCCGTTGCTGTATGGATATCCTGATCGTCCTTGAACGCCTGGACAAGCCGTTCATCATTCGACATATGCGCAAGCACGCGCAATTCGATCTGTGAATAATCCGCTGCCACCATGACCCAGCCCGGTTGGGAAGGAATGAAAGCTTTTCTGATTTTCCGGCCTTCTTCCAGGCGAACCGGTATGTTCTGCAGGTTCGGATTGGTCGAGCTCAGGCGTCCAGTCGTCGTCAGAGCCTGCTGGAAACGGGTATGGATCTTGCCGTCGCCGTGAATTTCCTTCAATAAACCTTCTATATAAGTGGACAATAATTTGCCCAGCTGACGATAAAGAAGAATATGTGCAATGATTTCGTGCTGCCCTTCCAACTTCTCAAGGACATCCGCTGCCGTGGAATAGCCCGTCTTCGTTTTCTTCAAAGCCGGCAAACCCAGTTTCTCGAAAAGGATCACACCCAATTGCTTGGGTGAATTGATATTGAATTCCTGTCCTGCGAGACTGTGGATTTCGCCTTCGATCTTTTCAAGTTTGGCTGATAACTCTTCTCCCATGGCACTCAATTGATCCCGGTCGACTTTGACGCCGAGCGATTCCATTTTACCAAGCACTGTAGCAAGCGGCAGTTCGAGTTTATCGTAGAGGTCGAATTGTTGATTGTCTTCCAGCTTCTTGATGATGGTTCCGCGGACATTCCAGATGGCGAGCGCTTTTCTGGCATTATGCTCGTTCAGCACGTCATCTTCAGGCACCCGCTTTTTCGCGCCTTTTCCGTAAACCTGTTCGTTCGTCGAGACATCGGTATAGCCGTATTCCAGTACGATATTGGACATGTCCGTATAAGTAAGGGACGGATTGACGATATATGCCCCGAGCATCAAATCGAAATCGACGCCATCGAGTTCGATTTCACTCCGGAGGAAAGCGGCAGTGGAAGCCTTTGAATCCGACATGAATTTCTTCTTCGCAGGATCTGCGAGCCATGCCTTGAATGCTTCCGATCCTTTCGCCACTTCCATCGGGATGACAAATGTTTCATCCGCATCTGCCAATGCAACACCGAGCAGATCGCACGTGTGGTAATGTTCATCATACATTTCCAGGTGGACGGCCATTTCATCTTTCAGCATCGGCGAATCCACTTCTGTCACTACCGTAAATTTCAATTCTTCCTTAACGGTTTCTTCTGCTGTATAATCCATTTTCGCCAATAGCGACTTAAAGGCGAGTTCGGTCCAGATCTGCACAAGTTCATCCTGGTCCGGACCCTCATAGCCCAGGTCGTCGATCTTCACTTCAATCGGAGCCTGCCTTTCGATCGTGGCAAGTTTCTTGCTGATATAGGCCAGATCTTCATTGGCCACCAGTTTTTCTTTCATTTTGCCTTTTTGCTGGTCTATGGCTTCGTACACGCCTTCGACAGACCCGTGTGCTGCCAGAAGTTTGAGCGCCGTTTTTTCCCCGACACCCGGAACGCCTGGGATATTATCGGAAGCATCGCCCATCAGCCCTTTCATATCAATGATCTGCAGCGGTGTCAGCCCGTACTTCTCTTTGATATGATCGACCGTGTATTTTTCGATATCGGTGATTCCTTTCCGGGTGATATAGACGGTCGTCGACGGCGAAGCCAATTGCGTCATATCCTTATCTCCTGAAATGACGATGACTTCGTCCCCCTGCTGTTCCGCTTCAAGGCTCAGCGTGCCGATGATGTCATCCGCCTCATAATTCGGCAATTCATATTGTTTGATGCGATAAGCGTCGATCAGCTTGCGCAGATAGGGAAACTGCTCGGATAATTCCGGCGGCGTTTTTTGGCGTCCGCCTTTATATTCGCTGAACGTTTCATGGCGAAACGTCGTTTTTCCCGCATCGAATGCCACCATGATATGCGTCGGCTTCTCTTCCTCCAATATCCGCTGGAGCATCATCGTGAACCCGTATACGGCGTTCGTATGGATACCGTTTTCATTCGTCAATAAAGGCAGTGCAAAAAACGCGCGATACGCCAAGCTATTGCCGTCCAGTAATAGTATTTTCTTAGCCACAAAATTACCCCTTTCAATAAAAGACCGTCATTCCCTTTATTTTACCACGAGGGTAAATAGAAGAGAAATGACGGCAGTTGCTGTTATTCCATTATGCCTGACAAAACGCTGGCATATGGTGAATCAGATGGGAGGATGATGACGGTGTCTTCACCGATCGTTTTCGAATAGGATTGGAGCGACCGATACAATTGATAGAAATCCGGATCTTTCGAGAATGAATCATTATAGATCTTCGCAGCTTCGGCTTCACCTTCCGCCTGGATCAATGAGGCTTCTTTCTGGGCTGTCGCAATCACTTCCTGGGCTTCCCGGTCAGCCTGCGCTTCGATTTCACGCTTTTTGGCATCTCCTTGCGATAAATAATCCTGAGCTGTCGAATCCCGCTCGGAAATCATCCGGACGTAAACCGATTGTTCGTTTTCTTCCGGCAGATCTGTCCGTTTCATCCGAACGTCGCTTACGCGGATTCCGTACTCATCTTTCTCAAGCAGCTCATTGACTTTGGCAGTGACATTCTCACTCAGACTGCCTCTGGATGTATTTTCATCATTGATGATTTCTTCATAATTCAATTGGCCAAGTTCAGTCCGGATGACAGAATATACAAATTCTTCCATTCTTGACTCGGCATTGATGATCGTTCCCGCATTCGTGATCAGATCACGCGGATCCACCACGTGCCATACGGCATAATTATCAATGATGATCCGTTTTTTATCGCGCGTATTGATTTCCGCTTCCGAGACTTCATAAATCATTTGATACTTCGGCAGTGTAGTCACACTCTGGATGAAGGGGATTTTCATGTGCAGCCCCGGTTGATCTTTGATTGCGACGACTTCCCCGAACTGGCGCACAATGCGGTATTCACTTTCTTTTACGATATAGACGTTTGCCAAAAGGATGATGAAGAGGACAAAGACTGAAGTCAATCCGATCACCAGTTTCCAGTACTTCTTGAAATTCACCGGATCTTTCGGCTGCTTTTTCGGTTTAGCAGGTTTGTAATCACCAAATTTACTCGTTTCGTTTTGCGGTTTATTCGTTTCCATCATTGTCGCCTCCCGTCTCAGGTTCTGCAGCCGGCGGAAGTAAAGTCTGGCTGTCACCCAGCGGCAGGTATTTCAGTGTGCCGCCATCGTCATTCATAATATACAATTTCGCATTCGGCAGGACTTTCTCCAATGTTTCCAGAATCAGACGCTGCCTGGTAATCTCAGGGTTTCCTTGGTATTCGGCATATAATTCATCAAACACGGCAACATCCCCGAGAGCCTGTTCCACCCTCGCCACTTTCTGGCCTTCTGCACGGGAATTGATCGCCGCTTTTTCACCCAATGCTTCATTACGTTTCTGATTTTCATATTTCCGTGCTTCGTTGATCTTCGTATTCATCGTTTCCCGCGCATCCGTAACATTAGTGAATGCCGCGCGGACTTCTTCGTTCGGCAGTTCCACGTCCTGCAATTTCACCGCGAGGACAGTAATGCCGATATCGTATTTCTCGATCAATGAGGCGAGCAGATCGCGTGTATCTGCTTCGATTTCCGCTTTACCGGAAGTCAGGGCATCATCGATCAGCGAGCTTCCGATGATGGACCGAATCGAGGCTGAAGTCGCATCGTGCAGGATGCCTTTAGGATCTTCTGCATTGAATAGATATTTTTTCGGATCCGTGATCTTCCACTGGACGACCAGATCCGTCAGGACAATGTATTCATCCCCGGTGATCATTTTCGTTTCCTTATCGAAAGAAACGATTTCCCCTGATTCATCCTGGTTATATCCGAATTGCAGACTGTATGTCTCTTTCGATAATTTTTCAGCTCGCTGGATCGGCCAAGGCAATTTGAAATGAAGCCCTGATTCAGCAACGGTTTCATTCGCCACACCGAATGTCACGATTACGGCCTGTTCCGATTCATCTACGGTATACCAGGATGTGAACACAGCGATGAGCACCAGAATCCCCGCTACCGACAGTCCGATGATGGACAGCACTTTTTTGGTTGACATATTCTTTCCCCCTATCTTATGTATAATATTTATACGGTTGATTACATAAATGGTTTCACTAAAAAAGAAAAAGGACCTCGTGGAGGGTCCTTTTTCTTGGGTGTTGAAAGGGGGTTCCATTAAAAGATACCACCCTTATGTAAAGCCAGTATTAAACTGATGTAAATTTTTGAAATCCATTGAAAATTAATCAGCGAGCGGCAGATAGATGGTGAAGACGCTGCCGGCTCCCGGAGTGCTCTTCACTTCGATTTTGCCGTGATGTGCTTCCACCAGATGCTTCACGATCGAAAGGCCAAGCCCCGTCCCGCCTGAATTTCGGCTGCGTGCCTTGTCGACACGGTAAAAACGCTCGAAAAGGCGATTCAACTCATTGGGTCCGATGCCGATGCCTTCATCCGCCACATCAATGACTGCATAATTCTTTTTCTGATAAAGGGAGATCGTGATCGTTTTTTCTGCAGCTGAATAGGCGATGGCATTGCTCAGCAGGTTCATCAGGATCTGAACAAGACGATTGGCGTCACCTTTTACCGTCAAGGGCTCCAAAAATGTTTGCAGCTGCATGTTCTTTTCCTCGATGCCCGGCTGGACCAATTCGATCGCATATTCTATTACCGCCTTCATGTCCGAAGGCTGCGCATCCACTTCGAATCCGCTTTGTTCAACCCTCGATAATTCCAGAAGCTCTTCGATCAGCCTCTCCAAGCGGTTGGTTTCCGTCAGGATGATTTCAAGAAAAGAAAGTAAGGTGGATTCATCTTTATACGCTCCATCGATCAGCGTCTCGGAAAATCCTTTCAAGGATGTCACAGGGGTCCGCAGTTCATGCGACACGTTTGCGACGAAATCTTTTCTGATCTGCTCGAGGCGTTTCAGCTCCGTAATATCATGAAGGACGATGACGATTCCAAGCCAGGCATCATGCTTCCCGATGACAGGCGCACCGTAAACTTCCAGTGAACGGGAATTGATGCCCACCTGATAATGCAGTTGTTCCCTCGCAGGCGTCTCCGTCATGAAAACCTTCTCGATGAAACTGGCCAAAGTATCCGGAATCGGCAGCAAACCGTAAAACTTGCCGATCAGTTCTTCGCTCCTCAATTCAAATTCATCCTGAAAATATTTATTGGATAAAGAAATCTTGCCTTGCCGGTCTATCATGATCAAGCCGCTGCCCATTGTTTCGATCAGTGTTTTCAAGCGTTCTTCTTCCATCTCACGGACAGCAGTCACTTCCTGAAGGCTGCGCGCCAGGACATTGATCGTTGAACTGAGCGGCACTGAACCTTCTGCAGATTCTTCATACGCCCGGGCCCGGTAATTGCCTTTCACGAGTTCCTGCGCCGTTTCGGTTATGTTATCGATCGGCGCGAGGTGGACTTTGATGATCCGGTAACCGATTGCCGCTGCAATGAAGAATACCACCAAAAAAGCGATCGCCGTCATCACCCAAAATTCAACCAGATCAGCTGAACTCTGATAAAGGGGGAATAATTGCGTCACAATGATATACAGTCCGACCAGGAGAGTTGCCAGCCAAATAAAAAAATTGCTCAGCAGCCGCTGCCGGAATGGTCTCATACCGCTTTGGGCTCCTCGAATTTATATCCCAGCCCACGGATTGTTTTAATGAAAACAGGTTTTCGGCTGTTTTCTTCAATTTTTTCCCGTAAATGGCTGATATGGACATCCACAATCCTCGTGTCCCCTGCAAAATCGTATTTCCACACGGCACTCAATAATTGGTCGCGTGTCAGCACTCGATTTTTATTTTCCATCAAATAGACAAGCAGTTCGAATTCTTTCGGTGTGAATTCCAGTTGTTCATCCCGCATGAAGGCTTCATAACGATCTGGATAGACTTTCAATTCACCCGATTTGATCTCGGATGATGCCGGGTCGTCCTTGTTCACCCGCGTCCCTTCCGACCTTCTGAGAACGGCTTTGATCCGGGCTACTACTTCCCGCGGACTGAACGGTTTCGTCATGTAGTCATCCGCTCCGAGCTCCAGGCCCAGTACTTTGTCGAACTCGTCGTCTTTGGCTGTCAGCATGATGATTGGCGTGCTGACTTTTTGTATGCGCAATTCTTTGCAGATCTCCACCCCGTCCATTGAAGGCAGCATGAGATCAAGTACGATAAGGGACGGCTTTTCGCTGAGTGCGAGCTCGTAGCCTTCCTTGCCGTCATTGGCAATGACCGTTTCATATCCGGCTTGCGTCAGATTATAGGACAATAAAGTTGCGATGGATTGTTCATCTTCTATGATTAGTATTTTCTTCTGCATTTAACAGCCTCCACATTCAGTTTGAAACCCCCATTTCAAACCAATCAGAAATTATCCATTGCTTCCGTGGTAAGCCTGTTCAGCACTTGCGGCGGATTGGCGACCAATTCGCCTTCAAGCACCAGGTCACCCGATTCATCTGCCGCTTCTACACGGACAGTCACTTCATTGGATGACAGATTGATGTCGGTGACTTCGAGAAGAAATTCGATTGTCGCGTAATGATAAACGGGTTTTTTGAATTTCAGATGCTGTTCAGTAATATAGGAACCCGGGCCAGGCAGATATTTTGATACTGCTGATGTAATGATCCCCGTCAGCATCGCTGTCGGCACAACAGGTTTTTCGAATTTGGTCTGTGAAGCGAAATCATGTTGAATATACAAAGGATTGCCGTCATTCGTCAAGCCTAGATACAAAAGAAGATCTTTATCCTCGATATTTTCTGTCAGCTTCAGTTTTTCCCCGACGGCCATATCCTCGATCTTCCGCCCCAATTTACGTTTCTTTCCGAGTAGCATCAATTTCCCCCCTGTGGTCTTAATGATTCAATCATATCAATTAAGCAATGAAAAGCAAAGCCGCTGAATATGTATGCCGGACAGCCACACTGTCCGGCTGTGATCTTTTATCAAGTCAAAACTTTCATGACAGCTTTTACGGATGCGGCTGACTGGTCGAGCAGCGCCTTCTCTTCTTCATTCAATTCAATTTCAATGATTTTTTCGATGCCGCCAGCTCCCAGAATTGTCGGGACACCCAGATAGATACCGTTCATCCCGTATTCGCCTTCAAGATAGGCGATTGCCGGCAGGATGCGCCGCTGATCTTTGATGACCGCTTCGGCCATCTCCACAAGCGAAGCCGCCGGGGCATAATATGCGGACCCGTTCCCGAGAAGATTGACGATTTCGGCTCCCCCTTTACGTGTGCGTTCCACAATTTCCTCCAGCCGCTCCTTGGATATCAGCGTGTTCAGCGGAATTCCGCCAGCATAGGAATAACGGACAAGCGGCACCATGTCGTCCCCATGCCCGCCGAGGACGAATCCGCTGATGTCTTTTACAGAGATATTCAATTCCTGGGCAATGAACGTGCGGAACCGCGCCGAATCCAATACACCCGATTGACCGATAACCCGTTCTTTCGGGAATCCGGATGCTTTATAGACCGTATAAGTCATCGCATCAACCGGATTTGTCAAAACAAGGATCGTCGAATCCGGTGAATATTCCACGATTTCTGCCGTAACGGATTTCATGATCTTCTGATTGGTCTGAACGAGGTCGTCCCTGCTCATCCCAGGTTTCCGCGCGATGCCTGCAGTAATGATGATGAGATCCGAGTCTTTTGTATCGGAATAATCCGCTGTCCCGGTTATGCGCGCATCATAGCCCAGCACAGGTCCAGCTTCCGCCATGTCGAGCGCTTTCCCTTTTGCCGGATCTTCCATTTGCGGAATATCGACCAGTACGACATCCCCCAATTCTTTTTCCGCCAATAAAAAGGCGGCCGTCGCCCCTGTAAAACCGGAACCGATCACTGAAATCTTTTTGCGTTTGAATAGCATGGAATCTCTCCTTTTTGAATAATTGTACTTCTATATAGAAAGAACCTTTACAAGTTTACAATTTCCTTAATGGTCCGATCCCAAACAATGGCGCACCGGATGAATGGCAAAATAAAAAAAGAGAGGGGAAAATCCCCTCTCTGTTTAGAATTACATATTTTTGATTAATTCGTCAGCAAACTCAGAGCATTTCACTTCTGTAGCGCCGTCCATCAGACGGGCAAAGTCGTAAGTTACAACTTTAGAAGCGATTGTTTTCTCCATAGAGTTCGTGATCAATTTCGCCGCTTCGTTCCAGCCAAGGTGCTCAAGCATCAAGACGCCTGAAAGGATGACTGATGAAGGGTTCACTTTATCAAGGCCAGCATATTTCGGAGCTGTACCGTGAGTCGCTTCGAAGATCGCATGTCCAGTATCGTAGTTGATGTTCGCTCCAGGAGCGATACCGATTCCACCTACTTGAGCAGCAAGTGCATCAGAGATATAGTCGCCGTTCAAGTTCATTGTTGCAACAACATCGAACTCGCTTGGACGTGTAAGGATCTGCTGAAGGAAGATGTCAGCGATTGAATCTTTGACAAGGATTTTCCCTGAATCAAGAGCTTCTTTTTGCGCTTTGTCAGCAGCTTCAGTGCCTTGCTCATCTTTGATCGCATCATACTGGTTCCATGTGAAGACTTTATCGCCGAACTCCTGCTCAGCAACTTCGTAGCCCCAGTTTTTGAAAGCTCCTTCAGTGAACTTCATGATGTTCCCTTTGTGGACAAGTGTCAAAGATTTGCGGCCTTCAGTGATTGCATAGTTGATCGAAGCGCGAACCAGACGTTTAGTTCCTTCTTCAGAAATAGGTTTGATCCCGATACCTGATGATTCAGGGAAACGGATGTTTTTAACGCCCATTTCTTCAGTAAGGAATGAAATCAATTTTTTGACTTCGTCAGAACCGTTTGAGTACTCGATACCAGCGTAGATATCTTCAGTGTTTTCACGGAAGATGACCATGTCTGTATCTTCAGGGCGTTTAACAGGTGAAGGTACACCTTCGAAATAACGTACAGGACGCAGACAAGTGTAAAGATCCAATTCCTGGCGAAGTGCCACGTTAAGTGAACGGATACCGCCGCCGATCGGTGTAGTAAGAGGTCCTTTGATCGCGATCAAGTACTCACGGATCACTTCAAGCGTTTCTTCCGGAAGCCATTCGCCAGTTTCGTCAAATGCTTTTTGACCAGCAAGAACTTCTTTCCATACGATTGATTTTTCGCCGTTATAAGCTTTTGTTACCGCTTGTTCAAGAACGCGTGAAGCCGCATTCCAGATATCCGGTCCAGTTCCATCACCGATGATGAAAGGGATTACTGCATTGTTAGGAACGTTCAATACGCCGTTTTCTACTGAAATTTTTTCGCCGTTAGCCATGTTAAATTTCCTCCTGTAGTCAAAGTCATAGGGCTGCACGTGAAGTGAGCCCTATCGACTTTATGTTTTTTTGCTTCTATATAATAGGTCCCGCTTTTCTTAATTAACGCTCATTCACTGGAACATAAGTCTGCATTCCAGGTCCGATGTATTCAGCACGCGGACGGATCAGGCGGTTGTTTGAATACTGCTCAAGGATGTGAGCCAACCAGCCGGAAGTACGGGAAACTGCAAAAATCGGAGTGAACAGGTCATGTTCGATGTTGAGCGAATGGTAAACGGAAGCAGAATAGAAATCCACGTTCGGTGGAAGGTTTTTCTGTCCAGTTACGATTTCATCGATCTTGATCGACATTTCATACCATTTTTCTTCGCCGCGGATCTTCGTCAATTTCTGTGACATTTCGCGCAAGTGCTTCGCACGAGGATCTCCTTGACGGTATACACGGTGGCCGAAGCCCATGATTTTTTCTTTGTTTGCAAGTTTTTCAGTGATGACGCTCTCTACATTATCCACTGAACCGATTTCTGTCAGCATCTTCATAACCTGTTCATTGGCTCCACCGTGCAATGGACCTTTAAGGGCACCGATCGCAGCAGTAATACCTGAATAAACATCAGAAAGAGTTGCAACAGCAACACGTGCAGTGAATGTTGATGCGTTCAATTCGTGGTCAGCGTGAAGGACCAATGCTTTGTTGAATGCTTCTTCTTCGATATCTGCAGGCATTTCACCAGACAGCATATAAAGGAAGTTAGCAGCAAAGCTCAAATCTTTTTTCGGTTCAACCGGTTCTTGACCGTTGCGAACGCGAGCAAATGCCGTTACCAAAGTCGAAATTTTAGCCTGCAGGCGGATCGCTTTGCGATAGTTTGCTTCAGGGTTCATCTCTTCAGCTTCTTCATCGAACAGGCCAAGCATGGAAACTGCTGTGCGTAGAGCAGCCATCGGATGGACGTTTTTGATGTCATATGTTTTGAAGTGCTCCAAAACAGCTTGAGGAACTGACATGTTTTCTGCCAATTGCTGTTTCAATTCAGCAAGTTCGTCAGCTTTCGGCAAACGTTGATGCCACAATAGGTAAATCACTTCTTCAAAGCTGGCGTTGTCCGCCAGATCATCGATATTGTAGCCAACGTATGTAAGCGTGTCATCAATAATAGAACTGATGGCGGATTGTGTAGCTACTACACCTTCTAAACCTTTTGACGATGTCATTAAATTCGCTCCTTCTTTCAGTATAATTCATCATCCCACAAAAAAAGGCAGAATGATGTCTCATCTGCATTTATGAAACTCTGATAAGTTTCTTACCCTGTCCATTATAATCAATAATGACGGGTTTGTGAATGAAAACGCTTGTTTTTTGTAACTTAACTGTAAAAATCAATAAAAATACTCGGGTTAACTAACAATTACCCGAGTATTTTTCATTTTTTTGTGTATAAATCGATGGACAAGTGGCTTGTAAATCTTTTGCGTCGGTGTAAACAACATGCTGAAACCGACTGCATCGGAGATAAAACCTGGCGTCAGCAGCAAAACGCCGCCCACCAGGACAAATGCGGCATTCAGCAGATTTTCACCCGGCGGCTCAAAATTCGCCATTGCTTTCTGGATATCGCCGATCGCCCTCATTCCCTGTTTTTTGGCAAGGAAAGCGCCGAGCACACCGGTAGCTATGATCATCCCCACTGTTAGGAGGACGCCGATATTATTGGCAGCCCAGATCAGCAAAGCAAGTTCCAGAGCCGGCACCGCGATCAAGATTAAAATCAGCCATTTCATATGGATACGTCACCCCCTGCTTGGATCTTAGAGAACACTTGCATGGCCATGATAAACGACGCCTGTTTCTGCATCGATTGTTACGTCTTCATTATTCTTGATAAGGCTTGTGGCGTTTTCGACACCGACGATCACCGGAATTCCGAGGCTCAATCCGACAACAGCCGCATGGCTTGTCAGTCCGCCTTCTTCCGTGATCAGTCCGGCGCATTTTTCGATAGCCGGCATCATTTCGCGGTCCGATCCGATCGTTACGATGATTTTGCCTTCGGTATCGACAGCGTTCGCTTCCGCAGCAGTCTTAACGACAAGCGATTCTCCGTAAGCGACCATCTTGCCGATCCCTTGCCCTTTGGCAGCGATATCACCGATGACATGGACTTTCATCAGGTTCGTCGTGCCTGCCTTGCCGACAGGAACCCCGGCAGTAATGACAACCAAATCACCGTGGTCGACATACTCATGTTTCAAGCTTTCTTCCACTGCTGTTGCAAATACTTCATCCGTTGAATGAACCGGCGCGCCGACAATCGGCTGAACTCCCCATACAAGCGTCAATTTTTTCGCTGCATATTCAGATGAAGTCACTGCAATGACCGGGGACTCCGGACGGTATTTAGAAATCATCTTAGCAGTTGTGCCGCTTTCAGTCGGGGCGATGATCGCTTTCACTTTCAGGTTAATAGCCGTATAAACGACTGCCTGTCCGATCGCTTCAGTCATATTGGCCTCTTTATCTTTTCTTCTATGGGAAACAATCTGTTTATAATTCAGGGCAGATTCCGTCGTTAAGGCTATACGGTGCATCGTTTCGACTGACTCGACAGGATAGATCCCTGCAGCCGTTTCACCTGACAGCATGATCGCATCTGTACCGTCAAAAATCGCATTTGCCACGTCACTTGCTTCAGCACGTGTCGGACGCGGATTACGCTGCATCGAATCCAGCATTTGTGTCGCCGTAATGACCGGTTTTCCTGCGCTGTTGCATTTCTCGATAAGGGATTTTTGAACAAGCGGAACTTCTTCTGCCGGAATTTCCACACCCAGATCTCCCCGCGCGACCATCAGGCCGTCCGATACTGTGATGATTTCATCAATGTTATCGACGCCTTCCTGATTTTCGATTTTAGGGATGATCTGGATATGTGAGCCGCCATTCTTTTCGAGAAGTTCACGGATTTCCATAACATCCGACGATCTTCTGACGAAAGAAGCCGCAACAAAGTCAACACCTTGGCTGATTCCGAACAGGATATCAGCAGCATCCTTTTCAGTGATGCCCGGCAATTGAACAGATACACCAGGGACGTTGACGCCTTTTTTGCTTTTCAGCGTGCCGGCGTTTTCAACAACTGTATGGATCAGGCCATTTTCTTTATCAAGAGATTCCACACGCAATTCAATCAAGCCGTCATCCAGAAGAATGATTGAACCTTCCTGGACATCTTCAATCAGCTGTTCGTAAGTAATTGAGAATTTTTCGGCTGTACCCAGCACTTCTGTCATTGAAATGGCAATCTTTTGGTTTGTAACCAATTCAATTGCATCATTTTCCATTTGGTGTGTTCTGATTTCAGGGCCTTTTGTATCCAAAAGGATTCCTACTATTTTGCCGGTTTTTTCAGAAGCTTCCCGGATACGCTTGATGCGTAAGGCATGTTCCTCATGGTTGCCGTGCGAAAAATTCAGGCGTGCCACATTCATGCCCGCTTCAATAAGGGATTCAAGTAATTCCGGTGATTCACTCGCCGGTCCTATGGTACAAACGATCTTGGTTTTTCTCAATTGACTCACTCCATTTAACTTTTAAATTGATAATTCTTTTGATAAAGAGTACAAACTCATATCGGTGATATGTTCGTCCGTAAATGCTTTTGTCATATCATAGTCTACCACTTGATGATTTCTCATGCCAATAGCCCGCCCGCCTGGTCCATCCAGAAGGACTTCCACGGCACGTGCGCCGAACAAACTTCCGAGCACCCGGTCGCGGCCAGTCGGCGTCCCGCCTCGTTGGATGTGGCCGAGCACTGATACTCTCGTTTCCAGATCGATTTTGCCTTCGATTTTTCCAGCAAGTTCATTGGCGCTCATGACACCTTCGGCTACGATGATGATACTATGCTTCTTACCGCGCTTTTTCCCTTTTTGCAAACGGTCGATCATATCTTCCATATCAAAATCCACTTCCGGGATCAGGATGGTTTCTGCACCGCCGGCGAGTCCTGCCCATAAGGCGAGGTCGCCTGCATCACGGCCCATCACTTCGATGATGAACGTCCGCTCATGGCTTGTTGCAGTATCACGGATTTTATCGATCGCTTCTATAATTGTGTTCAATGCCGTATCAAAGCCGATCGTATAATCCGTACCCGGAATATCATTGTCGATCGTCCCCGGCACACCCACACAAGGGAATCCTTTTTTCGTCAGCGCCATCGCTCCCTGATAGGAGCCATCTCCGCCAATTACAACCAGACCTTCGATGCCATGCTCTTTTAATTGTTTAATGGCTTTTTCCTGGCCTTCCTCCGTTTTGAACTCAGCGCATCTGGCTGAATACAATTTAGTGCCGCCCCGCTGAATAATGTCACCCACATCACCGGCTTCAAGCTTTTCGATATTCCCTGCCAATAAACCTTGGTATCCGTAATAGATGCCGTAAACTTCTACTCCCTGAAAGATCGCTTTCCGCACGACCGCCCGAACTGCCGCGTTCATGCCAGGCGAGTCACCGCCACTTGTCAAGACTCCAATTCGCTTCATAAATCCTGCCTCCTGCCTTACTGATACTTTAATCACTTTACCACGATAACGGCTTTGCTGTCAGTTCGCTTCCCCTGATTCGGGGACTCTTCACTGCAATTTATTCAGCAAACAGAAAAAACCGCCGAAGCGGTTCTATTCTGTAAATACGCCAATGCCCTTGAATTTATCATATCGCTGATCGATCAATGATTCCCCACTCATCGGATTCAATTCATCCAGCGACTGTGAGATTGCAGAAGACAGGAATTCAGCCTGCTTTACTGGATCGTGATGAGCTCCGCCGCGGATTTCCGGAATGATGCGCTCGATGATGCCCATTTCCAATAGATCCGGCGCAGTGATTTTCATCGCTTCAGCAGCCGTTTGGGCCAGTGCAGCATCTTTCCAAAGGATGGAAGCTGCCCCTTCCGGAGAGATCACCGAAAATGTCGAGTTCTCCAGCATCAGGATATGGTTGCCGACTCCAAGAGCCAAGGCTCCGCCGCTTCCGCCTTCACCGATGACGATTGAAATAACGGGAACTTCCAGGCCGGCCATCTCCACCAGATTACGGGCAATCGCTTCGCTTTGTCCGCGCTCTTCTGCCGCTTTCCCCGGATAGGCACCTTTCGTATCGATCAGGCAGATGATCGGACGATTGAATTTTTCCGCCTGTTTCATAAGACGCAATGATTTTCGGTAGCCTTCAGGATGCGGCATGCCGAAATTGCGCCGCACATTTTCTTTCGTATCCTTGCCGCGCTGATGTCCGATCACGGTCACAGGCTGTCCGTTGAACATGGCGATGCCGCCGACAATGGCTTCATCATCGCCGTAGAGCCGGTCGCCATGCAATTCGATGAAATCCTCGAATAGAAGAGGAATATAATCCAGCGTCGTCGGACGGTTTGGATGGCGCGCCACCTGCACACGATCCCAGGGTTTCATGTCTTCATAAATATCAGTTTCCAGTTTTTCAAGCCGTGATTCCAGGCTGGAAATCTCAGCACTCAAATCCACTTCTGCGTTCTCCGTGTATTCTCTTAACTCTCCGATTTTCTTGCGGAGCTGAATCAGCGGTTCTTCGAACGGCATCGTCTTCTGCACTTTTTTAGCCACGTGCGACAGCTCCTTTCGTATGCAGCTTGATCAATGTTGATAAGGTGTCGCGCATCTTATGGCGATGCACTACCGCATCCAGCTGTCCATGTGCCAATAGAAATTCTGCAGTCTGGAAATCTTCCGGCAATTTTTCGCGCACAGTCTGCTCGATGACACGGCGTCCTGCAAAACCGATCAGCGCTTTCGGCTCCGCGATATTGATATCCCCGACCGACGCAAAACTTGCCGAAACTCCTCCGGTCGTAGGATGAGTCAGGATCGAGATGAATAATAGCCCTTCATTGCTGTGGCGCTTCAATGCCACACTTGTCTTAGCCATTTGCATCAAGGATAAGACACCTTCCTGCATACGCGCCCCTCCACTCGCAGTGAAGATGATGAACGGCAGTTTTTCGGCTGTCGCTTTTTCTACAGCACGGGTGATCTTCTCACCGACTACAGAACCCATCGATCCCATCCTGAAATGCGAATCCATGATGGCGGCTACAACAGCCTGCCCATTGATTGTTCCTTTGCCTGTCAATACAGCTTCATTCAGACCTGTCTTTTCACTGTCAGCTTCGACTTTTTCGGTATATCCCGGGAAGCCGAGCGGATTTGAACTTTTCAAATGATCATCGATCGATTCGAATGAACCTTCATCCATTAAACTGTCGACGCGCTCATGTGCAGTCATTTTGCAGTGATGGTCACATTTCGGACAGACTTTCTGGAGCTTGGCCATTTCTTTGGTCAAGACGATGGTTTTGCATTCCGGGCATTTGCACATCAGGCCTTCAGGTACATCTTTCGCTTCCTTTGAAGGGATCGTCGGGTCATTCCGTTCTCTGTTGCGTTTGAATATATCACGAATTATGGTCATTTTCCTCATTCTCCTTTTGCAGCCAATCAATCCAGCCAGTTAAAGCGGCAGCGGCTTTGTCAGCGTCCTGCTGCCTGATTGCAGCCAGTATATTTTTGATCATCATCGTTTCATCTGAAGAAATTCTTCCTTTATAGGGGTGCCCGCTGTATTGTTCCAGCAGAATCCAGATTTTAAGGGATAAACGGTTGCCGGATAACACCATCAGCTCCCGGATGAAGTCTGAACGGAGAAATCCTTCTTCGTCAGTGAGACACTTGGAAAAACTGTCCCACACGGACAGTTGGCTGGTGGCATCATTTTGGCAAATCGAGCGGATCGCGGAAAGCTCATGAATCTTGCGTGTCTCCTGGACATCCTCCTGTGACTGATTATCCTGGAGGATGAATGTCGACAGCACTTCCACCAATTGATGGTTACGATGATCTGACAGAAATGTGCCTTCTCCGCGCCGGGTTTCTATCAATCCAAGCAATTCTAGACTGCGAAGGGCTTCCCTGATTGTCGACCGGCCGACTTTCAAACGTTCAGCCAGTTCCCGTTCGGAAGGAATCCTGTCACCAGGCCTGATATTCTCCTGGTTGATCATTTTTCGTATGTCCAGGACTATGTCCAAATATCGTTTTGGTTGATTCATAACTGACCTCTGTTCCCATTTTTTTGAAAGTGGTCTGACCACTTATGTTCTAACAATACAAAAAAATTCTGCCCACGTAAAGCAAAAACTGCTTTTCCGGTTGGAAAAGCAGTTTTGTATTGCTGAGATTATATCAATTTCGCTAATCATTGCGCTTTAGGCGGACGCTTTCCGCGGGGAGCGGCCTAAGCTTCCTCAGTCGCTGCGCTCCCTGAGGGGTCTCAGGACACGCTCTTTTTCCCGCAGGAGTCGCCGCCTTCCTCTTCATTCTAGTGCGCTACAAAAAGGAAAATAGAATCTCACTCTAAAAGAACTTAAACACATGTTCCTTTATAGAAAGCAAACTGAGATATGGAGCAAAACAGCGAGACTAATCTCTTTGAAAAAGCACAGCTTCAAGAACCGTGCTCCACCAGTGCTGCGCACTTCGTCGCAAAGATCCGGCCTCGCAGGCGTCGGCCGGATCTTCGAAGCTGTTTTGTGCAATATCGGTTTTCTATATCGCCTATCACAAGTTAATAGTTTTACAAATAACCGAGGTGCGGTTATTCCGGTTTTCGATGGTTCCCTGCACTTCGATGATCGCGTGTTCGTTCAGCAGCGCATTATATTTGGCATATTCTTCCGGAAAAAGCGTAAGTGATGCAGGGCCTGTATCGTCCTGCAGGGTGACGAAAGCCATGGCATCCCCTTTTTTCGTCCGGATCCTTTTGATCTCTTCGACCATGCCAAGCAAGGACACCCGTTCCTTATCCCGTTTAAACTTCAACGATTTTACAGCGTCAAATTTCTTCTGGCGCTGTTCTTTCTCCCGTTCAACCGGATGGGTGGAAAGATAGAAACCGAGTACTTCCATTTCAAAATCCAATTTCAGATTTTCAGGGATCGGAGATGCTTTTGTATATTTCGGCTTCATGAAGCTTGCGCCCATATCATCGAACAATCCGGGTTCGTCGTCCGGTTTCACAAGTTCCGCATGCTTGACTGCGCTGTCGAGTGAAGCGAGCAGCACTCCGCGGTCATACCCGAAACCATCCAGGGCACCCGCTTTGATCAAGGGTTCAAATGCTTTTCTTGTAAAATGGATCGCCGAAATCCGTTCCGCAATATTGAACAGGCTGGTGAACGGCCCATGTTGGGTGCGGGTCTCCAATAAAGCCTTGATCGCAGTACCAGGTACGCCTTTTACCGCATTGAGGCCAATCCGCAATTTACCTTCTTCTATTGAAAATGAATGGCCGCTTTGCTGCACAGATGGAGGCAAAATGGCGATATTCTTTTCTTTTATTTCCTGCAGCAGCTGTTTTGTCTTTTCAGTGTTGCCGGCGGAATTGCTGAGCATCGCAGCATAAAAATAAACAGGGTAATTAGCTTTCATGTAGGCGAGCTGGTAGGAAATCATGCTATAGGCCACCGCATGGCTTTTCGGAAAACCATAATCGGCAAAACGGACGATCAGATCATAGACCTCTGTCGCTTCACGCTCCGTAAAATTCTTCCTTCTCGCCCCTTGAACGAAATGCGTTCGTTCCTGATCCAATATCACCCGGTTCTTTTTGCTGACTGCGCGCCTTAGGATATCAGCCTGCCCCAGCGTAAAACCGGCCATTTGAGCGGCGATCTGCATAATCTGTTCCTGATAGACGATTACGCCATATGTTTCCTTAAGAATCGGTTCAAGAATCGGATGCACATAATGGACGGCTTCTTTTTTATGTTTTCTTTTGGCATATAACGGGATGAATTCCATCGGACCGGGTCTGAACAATGCGTTGACCGCGACGATGTCACCGAATCCCGTAGGCTGTATCTGTCTCAGAGCCCCTCTCATGCCGTCCGATTCCAATTGAAAGACGCCGGAACTGTCACCGGCAGCCAGTAATTTATACGTTTTGGCATCGTCCAGCGGCAGTTTCCGGTAATCGATCGTTTTACCGGTCCCTTTTGCGAGCAAACGGCGAATCTGTTCCAATATCGTCAAATTGCGCAGACCCAGGAAATCCATTTTTAGCAAACCGATCGCTTCAAGATCCCCCATCGGCCATTGCGTCAGGTAAATCCCTTCATTGCCTTCTTCAATCGGAACATAGTCAACCAAAGAAGTCGGACTTAAAATGACACCGGCTGCATGTGTTGAAGCATGCCGCGGCAATCCTTCCAATTGGATTGCCGTTTTGAACCAGTGCTTGCGTTCTTCCTTTTCGATGATCCAGTCATTGAAAGCGGCATTCCCTTTTAGGGCTGAACGGAGTGTCGTACCGGGCCGGGAAGGAATAAACTTGGAAATCGCCTCCAGGTCTTCATTTTCAAAACCGAAAACGCGCGCAGTGTCCCTTGCCACAGCTTTGGCTGACAGCGTACCGAACGTAATGATCTGGGCGGTTCTTGCCTGACCGTATTTTCTGGCGACATAATCGACGACTTCCTGTCTTCGGTGATCCGCAAAATCGATATCGATATCAGGCAATGTTATCCGCTCGGGATTCAGGAACCGCTCGAATAAGAGGCCGTGTGCCAGCGGATCCACATCGGTGATATGGAGTGAAAAGGCAACAAGTGAGCTGGCGGAAGATCCGCGTCCAGGACCGGTCATGATCCCTTCATTCCGTGCATACTTCATGAAATCCGAGACGATCAGAAAATAATCGATATAGCCCATCGTTCCGATGACACCCAGTTCATAGTCCAGACGCTCCATATATGCCCTTGTAATCTTGCTGTGGCCTAGCCTGCCTTCCAGTCCATCCATGCATAACTTTCTTATGTATTCCGCTTTATCGATTTCTGCCGCTAAAGGAAATACCGGAAGCAGCTGGCGATGGGTCTGGATGCTCACTTGGCAGCTCATCAGCATGTCACTGGCCCTCATCAGCCATTCAGGATGATCCTGAAACCAAATCTTCATTTCTTCTGCTGTCGGTGCATAAGCATCGTCATGATCAGGGCGCTTTCTTTGATCGTCCGATAACTTCAATCCCTGCCCGATTGCGGAAGCCACTTCATAGGCAAAGGCATTGTCCTTTTTCAGGTAGCGGACGTCCTGTGTTGCGATGACCGGGATGTCGAGGCGTTCACAGGCTTCCAGGAAAATCTGCTCACTGCCGGATGTTCTTCCTCCCGGGCGCTGCACGCTGCCGTAAGTATGCCCGCCAAAAGCAGTGAAAATATAATCGAAGGCTGCCCGGCGGTCCGTCAGCGTCCACTCCAGCGAGTCCGGAATCACACAGATCAAACCGTCTTTATAAGCGTTCAGCCATTGCTCGGGTATCGCTTCCCTTTTGCGTGTCGCAAGCGCACTGGAAATTTTCAACAGGTTGCCGTAGCCTTTATTGTTTTTGGCATACAGCACGACTGGATAATGCTGGCCTTCAAATTCGATGAAAGCCGAAAAGCCGATCACCCCATGGATGCCGGCCGAATGACATGCTTCCCAGAAAGGGAGGATGCCATATAATTTAGAGTTGACGATGGCGACAGCAACTGTCCCCTGTTCTTTCAGAAAAGGGAATAGTTCATCAAGGCGCACCGTACTCTTCAGCAGGTCTGCTGACGTGCTAATGTGTGGATAAACCATTGACAAAATAATCCCTCCTTATCATTCTGCAGCTGCACAGATTTCCTTCAGTCTGCCAATCACCTGTTCCGCTTCTGCCCAGGAATAAGCTGTGGCACCCGAAGCCATCGGATGGCCGCCGCCGTTGAATTCTTTTGCCAATCCGTTGATGACAGGCCCTTTCGAACGCAGACGGACGCGGATCTCATCCTCTTCTTCTATGAAGATGACCCATGCCTTCATGCCTTTGACGTTTCCAAGTGAACTGACCAGCAAGGATGTTTCAGTGGCAGTCACGTCAAATTCCTTCAGAATATCCAGCGTAATTTTTACAAAGGCTGCGCCATTTTCATCCATTTTGAAGTTCTGGTAAATAAAACCTTGAAGGTGCAATAGTTTCCGTTCCATTTCGTACATGCCGTTATGGAGCGCATTGCGGTCAAAATCGCTTTTGATCAATTCACCGGCAATTTTGAACGTCTTTTGGGTAGTGCTCGGAAACAGGAAGCGACCGGTATCTCCGATAATGCCGGCATACAGCTGTCGCGCAGCAGATGCTGGAAGTTCCCAGCCATGCTGTGCCTGGCCGGCTGCGAATAATTCATAAATCATCTCCGATGAAGAACTCGCGTCTGTATCCACGAGTATAATGTCTCCGTAGGCATCGTCATTCGGGTGATGGTCGATCTTGATGATTTTGGCACCGCCGCTATAGCGCTGATCATCGACGCGTTCGGTATTGGCTGTATCCGTTACGATCACCAATGCCCCGTCGAAGTCTTCATCTTTGACTTCGTCCGGCACACCTAGAAAATCCATCGTCAAGTCATGCTCGCCTGCTGCAAGAATGCGCTTTTCCGGAAAATTATGCTGCAGTATGTATTTCAATCCCAGCTGTGAGCCGTATGCATCGGGGTCAGGCCTTACATGGCGATGGATAATGATCGTTTCGAATTGGTTAATTGTGTCGATGATTTGACTGTTCATTAGGGTGTTCCTCCGTTTTCAAGGAAATCCGTTCGCATTCAGGCTCATTTCTAAGTACAATATACTTAATGAAGAAGAGTTTTTGAATACAGGAGGTCCTTATGCTAATTTTTATCTTTTTAATCGTCATATCCGCCGTGTTTTATTTCTATTATAAAACAAAGCAATTCCGCGCAACACTGCCTATACGAAAAAAATGGTATGCAGCTACTGCATCCTTATTCCTCGGCAGTTTCATCCTGTTCTTCGGGATCAACCAGCTGATGGTATTCACCGGTATAGTGACGTACATCATTTCAGGCATCTTCATCATCCTGGGTCTGGCGCTGGTCATCCATAATTATAAAGCGGCCAGACATTACCATAAATTCGTAGCTGAAGAGACGCGCTTGAACCAATAAGATTTCCCCCTCCATATTCGGAGGGGGATTTTTATTACCGGTCCAGCAGCTGGAACGTCAGCAAAGCCTTGCCGACAATCTCGTTTTCAAACAAAACTTCGATGTCCACTTTTGCCGATTTCCGGCTGATATCCAGGATCACCGGTTTGATGAAGATCACCGAATCGAGTTGAACTGGTTTCAAGAAATAGACAGACATGTTCTCGAGGACGCTGTCTTTCCGGTTCTTTGTTTTCAAAGCACTGATGGCCGCTTCCGCCAGGACTGTCGTATAAGCTCCGTAAGAAATCGAACCGTAGGCATTCGTCATTTGGGGAGTCACTTTGAATTCAAGCGACAGCTTTTCATTCGGCTTCATCTGCAATTGGCTTTTGATGATGTCGTCGATCGTTTCGCCTTGCTGCGGCTGGCGCTGGGCCGTCTGGATGGCTTTCAGCACGTCCTGCCTGCTGATGACACCGCAAAGTTTCCCGTGATCATCGATTGCCGGAAGCAGGTCGATTCCTTCCCAGATCATCCGGTGTCCCGCTGAAGCCACACTCGTGTGCAAAGTAACCGTAATCGGATCTTTGGTCATGGCTTTTTCAACGCTGTCGTCATCGGAAAAGCCGATGATATCGCGTGAAGTGAGGATCCCGGTGATTTTCCCTCCATCGTCAACCACCGGGAAGCCGCCGTGCGCCGTCTCTTCATTCAGTTGTCGATAACGGCTGATGGGATCCTGGTAATGGAGAAAATGGGTGTTCTCCAAAGGGATCAAGATATCTTCTATCAATAAAATCTCTTTTTTGATCAATTGGTCATAGATTGCCCGGTTGATCATCGTCGCTACCGTAAATGTGTCGTAGCTGGTAGAAATGACCGGCAATTCATATTCATCGGCAAGTTTTTTCACAGCGTCGGAGGCATCAAAGCCACCGGTCACCAATACCGCTGCCCCAGCTTTCAGCGCATATTCATGGGCTTTGAAGCGGTTTCCGACAATCAGCAGGTTCCCTGCTTCTGTATAGCGCATCATGTCTTCCAGCTGCATAGCGCCTATGACGAATTTGGTCAGCGATTTATGCAGGCCGGATCTTCCGCCGAGCACCTGGCCGTCAACGATGTTCACGATTTCTGCATAGGTCAGGCGCTCGATGTTCTCTTTCTTTTTCCGTTCGATCCGGATGGTGCCTACCCGTTCAATCGTCGAAACAAGCCGTTGATTTTCAGCTTCCTTTATCGCGCGGTATGCTGTCCCTTCGCTGACCCGGAGCTCTTTTGCAATCCGCCGCACGGAAATCTTCTCACCGACTTCCAGGGTTTCTATATAATCAAGTATCTGTTCATGTTTCGTCGCCATTTTGTCACCCATTCTTTCTGCTTTCCTGATGCTTTTAGTGTACCATATTTCCTAATGCAGAAACCCCCTGAAGAGGGTCGCCTCTTCAGGGGGTTCATGGATTAAATAGCTAATTCATCGCCGGCTTTCAGGATTTTCACATCAGAACCGGTCACCATCTTTTTAAATTCTTCCGGATCCTGTTTGATCGGCGGGAAGGTATCGTAATGGATCGGGACTACCGTTTTCGCCTTTAACAGTTCAGCTGCGTACGCTGCATCTTCCGGACCCATGGTGAAGAAATCGCCGATCGGCAGGAATGCCACATCAATGTCATTTCGCTTGCCGATCAATTCCATGTCCCCGAACAAGTCCGTGTCGCCGGCATGGTAAATGGTTTTGCCTTCCGCTTTGAAGATGATTCCCGCCGGCATGCCGCCGTAAATCACTTCCCCGTTCTCTGCCATATAAGAGGAGCTGTGGAATGCTTTCGTGTATTTGACGGTGCCAAAATCGAAATCACTCGAACCGCCCAGATTCATGCCGGCTGCATCGACGCCTAAAGTCCCCAGGTAATTGGCCAGTTCGACAGGGGCCACCACCTGTGAATTATTCGCCTTAGCCAGTTCCACTGTATCTCCCACATGATCGTTATGTGCATGTGTCAGAAGGATCGCATCCGGTTTCTCTTCCTCCACTTTCAGGTCCGTCAGGCTATTGCCGTTGATGAACGGATCGATCAGGATCGTCTTTCCTCCCGTCATTATTTTTACGACTGAATGTCCATGATACGAAATCTTCATGTTATCCCTCCATTTATAACGTGCAAGTTCTAGCTGTCATATACCCTTATCTTTGATATGCTACACATATAGAGGAGGAATTCTTATATGAATAAAATCGGCAAACTGCAGGATCATTTAAAGGAAAACAGTGTGGACGCAGCATTCATCACGAATCCGGATAACGTCTTTTATTTCACAGGTTTCAAAAGCAATCCCCACGAAAGGCTCCTCGGTGTCATGATCTTCAGTGGCGCGGAACCGTTTTTGATCTGTCCGCAGATGGAAATTCCGGATGCCGAAGCAGCAGGTTGGAAAGGACAGGTCATCGGACATACAGATACCGAAAATGCGATGGAAATACTTTTTGATGCGGCACAGGAAAAAATGGCGCAGATCCAAACGCTGGCAATTGAAAAAACGCATATGATCGTGGAACGCTACGACGCGATCAATGAATTTTTCGGTACGCCGAAAATTGTCGGCATCGACGAGAAAGTGAATGCCATGCGCGTCATCAAGGATGGCTCCGAACTGGAGATCCTGCGCGAAGCAGCAGCCCTGGCAGACTATGCCATCGAAGTCGCAGCGAAAACCATCAGGGAAGGCATCACTGAAATCGAGGTGATGACGGAGATTGAACTCTCCCTTAAACGACGCGGCGTCACCCATATGTCATTCGATACTACGGTACTCACAGGCGACCACGCGGCATCACCACACGGTAAAACCGGTGACCGCAAATTGCAGAAAGGCGATTTGGTCCTGTTCGACCTTGGCGTTGTACATAGGGGCTATTGTTCAGATATCACCCGCACCCTTGCACTTGGTGAGCCCGGCGAAGAACAGAAGAAAGTTTATAATATCGTACTGGAAGCGGAAATGGCTGCGGTCAATGCCGTCAAACCAGGCGTAACAGCAGCGGAACTCGACGGCATCGCCCGCAACGTCATTACGGAAGCCGGGTACGGAGAATATTTCACTCACCGCCTTGGGCACGGCCTGGGCATCTCGGTGCATGAATTCCCTTCACTGCACGGCTCGAACGATATGAAGATGGAAGCAGGCATGGTATTCACGATTGAACCCGGGATTTATGTGCCAGGCAAAGTCGGTGTACGCATAGAAGACGATTTGGCCGTGACTGAAGACGGCGTTGAAATTCTGACGAAATATCCGAAAGAACTGCAGATAATAAATAATTGAATAAAAAAAAGCTGCACCAGGCAAAATGCCCGGCGCAGCTTTTCTGTTGAATGGCTTATGCCAATAATTCGTCGACCGATTTGTACTCGGCTCCCTGATCATCTGCCACCGCTTTATAAGTGATGTAGCCTTCCAGCGTATTAACACCTTTTTTCAGCGCCTCATTATCAAGAATCGCTTTCTTATATCCTTTGTTCGCGATCTGTACAGCATATGGCACCGTCACATTCGTCAAACCGATCGTCGACGTGCGCGGCACTGCACCCGGCATATTCGCTACCGCATAGTGCACAACACCGTGTTTGATGTAAGTCGGCTGATCATGGGTCGTGATCCGGTCGCTTGTTTCAAAGATGCCTCCTTGGTCGATCGCTATGTCGACAACAACCGAGCCCGGTTTCATCGACTTGATCATGTCTTCAGTCACAAGTTTCGGAGCTTTGGCGCCAGGAATCAATACAGCACCTACGACAAGATCGGATTTCTCGACTGATTGGGCAATGTTCAACGGATTTGAGATGAGTGTCTGGACCTGATGGCCAAAGAGATCATCCAGTTGGCGAAGACGATCCGGGTTCAAATCAAGGATCGTTACATTTGCGCCCATTCCGATTGCCACTTTCGCAGCATTGGTACCCGCTACACCGCCGCCGATAACAGTCACATTCCCGCGGGAGACGCCCGGGATGCCGCCTAGCAGGATTCCGCCGCCGCCGTGGATTTTCTCCAGGAACTGTGCACCAATTTGTGTAGACATTTTGCCGGCAACTTCACTCATCGGCGTCAATAATGGCAATGTATTGTTCGGAAGCTGAACCGTTTCATAAGCGATTCCGACAACTTTCGATTCGAGCATCGCTTTTGTCAATTCAGGTTCTGGCGCAAGGTGCAGATAAGTGAACAGGATCATCCCCTCACGGAAATACCCATATTCAGATGCAACCGGTTCCTTCACTTTCATGATCATTTCCTGGTTCCATGCCTCTTCAGCTGTTTGAACTATAGCCGCACCGGCAGAAGTATAATCTTCGTCAGTAAAACCAGAGCCAAGCCCTGCTCCTGATTGGATAAAAACCTCATGTCCATATAATGATAAGTTGACAACGCCAGCCGGTGTCATCGCTACGCGGTTTTCATTGTTTTTTACTTCTGTTGGAACTCCAATACGCATGTAAATACCTCCATTGATCATTTAATAGAAAATAGAAATCATTTGATTAATTACTCAAAGCAAATCCATTCTAACAGATATTTATGGATTATGCCCTATTTAAATTTGCGAATGATTATATTCTGTGAATTCTTTTTACCGCTTGCTGCCCTTCTTCTAAAACACGCAAGATTCCGAGTAATGAATGAATTTATTTTTTATCATCATATAATAATTTCGAGACCCATTCAGAGCTGGCAGAAAATTTGCATCCGCTCATGCTCCGTTCAAGCATCTGTCACATCAATCCTTGATTTATTTCCTGTAAAGAAGGACTTTACGTCCTGTATATCGAATTGCATAAATAGAATCAAATGAGGAGGAATGATCTTATGACTTTGGAATATGAACAAATACTCGTAGCAGTGGATGGTTCAAAAGAAGCGGAATGGGCCTTCAAGAAATCAGTGGGCATCGCAACACGCAATAACGCAACATTGAATCTGGTGAACGTCATTGATACAAGATCGTTTGCTGCAATTGAAGCTTATGACCGCTCCATCGCGGACAGAGCACAAAAATTCGCTGAAGACCTTCTAGCCGATTATAAAAAAGAGGCAATGGCTGCAGGCGTAGAAAAAGTTAATATCGTTGTAGATTACGGATCACCTAAAACAATGATTTCCCGTGATGTGGCAAAAAAAGTGGAAGCCGATCTTATCATTTGTGGTGCTACAGGGCTGAATGCCGTTGAACGCTTTCTTATCGGCAGCGTTTCCGAACACATCGTCCGTTCCGCTGCCTGCGACGTGCTGGTAGTCCGTACTGATGATGCGCCGGACAATCTGAAGTCCAGAATGGATAGCGGACAAAATCCGACGGCCTAATCAATGACAGATAAAAAACCCTTTCCATAAAATGGAAAGGGTTTTTGCTATTCAATCCGTATCATTCGGCAAGGTCGTAGCCACATGCTTCAATAGCTGTTTCCGCCAGCACGATCAACGAATCCAGATAGAAATCCGGAAGGTCCATCTCTTTTTTGACAATGGACAGCTCTGTGCACCCTAGAATAATCCGGTCGCATCCCTGGTTTTCCAAAAAAGTGGCGATGTCGTTCCAGACATTCCTGTCTGCATCTTTCCCAGCCTTCACATTGTCATAAATGATGCTCATGACTTTTTCCTGGATCGCCTCATCCGGCAGGACGGCTTCAAGACCGAATTCTTCTGCCGCCTGCTGATAGACTTTGGAAGTGATCGTCCCCGTAGTTGCAAGGATTCCGACTTTCTGTGCCTGCTGCTCCGACGCACGTTTCATCGTTTCGCGAATCATGTGGATCACCGGGACCGGCGATCCCTGTTGAAGTTTGTCATAAAAAGTATGCGCGGTATTGCAAGGGATGATGATCAGTTCCGCTCCAATTGAGGTAAGTTTTTTTATATCCTCGATCATGACAGGGACCGGGTCTTCCTCTGAACGCCCCATTATATAAGCTGTGCGATCGGGAATGCGTGTATTATTCGTGATGATGGAGTTTACGTGATTCTGATCTTTTGCAGCTTTTGTGCGCCGCACAATCATTTCGCCTATAAACATAGTCGCCAGCGGACCAACGCCGCCGACAATTCCGAGTGTCTTCTTTTCCATAGCTTAGGACAGACCTTTATTGTTGAAGTATTTTTTATATTTCCGATGATAATTCAGGTTATTCAACTTTAGTTTGATCCAGCGTTTCGGATTAAAATCTTTTTCGTAGAATAATGAATTTGTCACTTTGCCTTCTTTGATCAATCGTTTGGCCTCTTTTTTCAAGACTTCATTCTGTGCATATTTGAAGAGGACTCCTTTAGGAATGATCAACCAA
Organism: Planococcus beigongshangi; assembly: GCF_016820495.1. Taxonomy (GTDB): domain Bacteria; phylum Bacillota; class Bacilli; order Bacillales_A; family Planococcaceae; genus Planococcus; species Planococcus beigongshangi. Next base: position 519,651 of record NZ_JADHDU010000002.1, read on the forward strand.
AGATGCTTATCTTTGGCGTAAACGAGTTGTTGGGGTTTATTGAAGATATGGTCATCTGCCACATATTTCATCAGGTTATGTCCACTTGCCGTTACATAATAGCTGCTGCGGCCATTGCGCAGATTAATCTCGAACAATTTATACGAATCATCACGTGCATCATATTTCATGTCAAAATTTGCAAATCCTGTGTAGCCGATATCTTCAAGGAAGAAACGCACTTTGTCGAGCAGTTTTTCATCGAATGTATTGATGATGGCTGCATAACTGCCGATGCCTTCAGGTGAATGCTCTTCTAGGATCGGATTGCCGAGTGCCATCAATTTTACTTTACCGTCTTTCCCGACATAGGCATTCAAGACGCGCATGAATGAATCGTCACCCGGGATAAATTCCTGGATCGTCAAATTATCCTTATAGGAAGAACTATAGATCGCTTCCAAAATCGCATCTTTTTCAGCCGGGTCATGGGCAACAAAAACTTTCTTTTTGCCCGGAAACGAACAATTCCAGTAAGCTACAGAATTGGACGCTTTGATGATGATCGGGTAAGAGAAATTAGGTGAAAACGTTTTGTAATTTTCATAGGTGCATAAATCAGTCCGCGGATAACTGAAACCATATTGCTCACAGATATCATAAAAATTCTCTTTCAGAACCAGCCGGTCCATCAACTTTTCATCTATATAGGGAACTGAAAAATGCGGTGTCAGTTTATCCTTGTTCCGGATGATGAGTTTTGCATAATCATCCCCGCAGGCCAGGAGCAGTAATTTCTGTCCTTTGAACTCTTCAGCAATCTTCAGGACTGCCGGCAGAAACGTCCCTTCTTCGTTCAAGTCTTCAACAACCCGGAAGTTCAGGATTGAGCTATGCTGCGTGGCGGAAAGGTTGGATCTTCCCAAAACCAGCGGCTTGATGCCGTATTCTTCATAGAATGCCCGTGCCATACCGTAGGCGTTCATATCAGAACCCAGCAATACCGGTAAAAATGCGGTGTACCTCTCGTTTGTTTTCAAAATCATCAGCTCTCTTTTAAATTTATTATGGACTAATTCTACCATAGAGCGGGACGCCTTTAATGTTCCGAGGCATGCCCATATTCTTAATATGCCTTCACAATCAGTTATTATAGCATTTACAGGGCCCACAACTGAAATCATAAGCTGAAGATAAGGACTAATCCTCAATTCAATTCCTTAAACAGGAAAAAAGGACGGAATTATTCCGTCCCTTCTCTTTATTGCCTATATTTGATGGCAGGAAACATTCTCGGCTGAATTATAAGAAATAGACCTCCTATTTCACGACCAGTGCGGGAGCATCCACTTTGTTCAGTACCGAACGGCTGACGCTGCCCAGCACCATTTCCTGCATCGGATTCAAGCCCCTTTTGCCCATGACCAGCAAATCGATGTTTCCTTCATTGGCATATTCTGAAATGACCTTTGAGGGAATGCCGTAAATCAGTTCCAGCTTATAAAAAATCTGTTCTTTTTCAAGCAGATCAATTATTGGCTGAACTTTTTTCTTTCTCGCCAGCTCGACTTCGACAGGGATGTTCTTGTGTATCTCTTCACTTTCCGCTTCTTTGTGATCAATGACATAAAGGACAGTAACTTCGGCTTCCTGTTCAAGTAGAGCGATATAGACAGCTTCCCGGGCAGCGCGCAACGAATTTTCCGATCCATCCGAGGCAAGCAGAATTTTCTTATACACTGCGGTCCACTCCTTTTAACGGTTTCTGGCCTGCTTGTTCTATAACTGCTTCGCCGCCCAGTGCCCGAACCCTTTTATCAGGTGGAAATCCATAGAAAAAGGCAGACCATCGCTGATCTGTCTTATGCCTGTCAGAGCTGAACGGGTGCCGTCGCTTTTCTTATTAAACACCCATCTTACGGCGCGTATTATTCACTTTCTTCGTCTGCTGGCTCTTCATTTTCTTTGTTTCAAGTGATGCGTTGCCGCCGCCTTTTTTGCCGCCTGCCTGGTTTTTCTTCGCTTCAAGCTGACGTTTCACAGCTTCCTGCAGGCTTACTTTTTTTGGAGTTTCATTGGATTCACTCATGGGTCATCCCTCTTTTCAGTTAATCTGGTATAGTATTTCTGCTGTTTCCATTATAACATATTTTAACCAATTCATTCCTTGTTTTCTTTGAACCAATTATTGACCTGGGAGAAAAACTTCGCCATGGATTCAGGTTTCGACATGTTCGGCACTCTGGCCAACAACACTTCCCTCGGCGCTTTCAAACCTTCTTTTTTCTTTTGGAGCACCAGGATCCCTTTTGCATGGGTAGAATTTTTGAATAGCGTATCCGGCAATTCCATTACCGCCTGAATATAGGCCGTCTTCTTCAAATAATCATGCAATTGGCTGGCCAAAGGTGATTCAAACAGCGCTTTTGGCACGATGAAGAAGAGGTACCCGCCGTCAGCCGTGTGCTTCAGCGATTGCTCGATGAATAGATGATGCGCATAAGACATCCCTTCTTCCGCCTTTAATTCATAAGTTGCTGCATTTTCGTCATTCGGGTAATAGCCGACCGGCAAATCCGATACAACGGCATCGACCGGGTCGATCAATAAAGGCTGCAGCGCATCCTGCAGGTATAAAGTGATCGGCTGCTCAACCAGATTGCCGATATTAGAAGCCAGTCTGATCAAAAGATCATCGATTTCCACACCTGCTCCGAGCAGTTTACCATCCAGGTAATTCATGACGGTAAGCAGCAAATTGCCAGTTCCGACAGCTGGATCAAGTATAGTGGCCTGATCTTTTTTCACGAACAGCTCCACAAGATAGCCCATCAGGAGCCCAAGAGCATCCGGCGTCATTTGGTGATGCGGCTGGATATGTTCTTTCATCCCTTTTAACACTGCCAGCTGGATCGCTTTGCGGATATCTTCTTTGCCAGCTTCAGTATCCGGATTGATCAAACCATCCAGCCACTGCTCTGTAGTCGTCAGCAGACTTTCAAGATATGAGCTTTCCTGCTCGTTCTGTATTTCAGTCGTATGCTTGTCGATAAAATTAAAAACTTTTTCCATAGATGAATTCATCAGTTCTCAGTCCCCATAAAGAGAACCCACTCAAGAGAGTGGGTTCCGCATATTATTTTGTCAATTCTTTTACCGCTTCAATCGCTCGATCGTAATCGGGATGATCTGTGCCTTCTGCAACATATTCCACATAAGTCACTTTGTCATTCTCATCGACTACGAAAATCGAACGTGCTAACAGCCGGAGTTCCTGCATCGTTACACCAAATGCTTCACCAAAGGAAAGGTCGCGGTGGTCGGACAACGTTGTCAGGTTGTCAACCTGATTAATCTCAGTCCACCGTTTTTGTGCAAACGGCAAGTCACAGGAAACAGCCAGAATTTCAACATTCTCACCGAGCGATGCAGCTGCGTCGCTGAAACGTTTCGTCTGGTCGGAACATACGCCCGTATCCAAAGAAGGAACCACGCTGAACAATCTGATTTCCCCTGCCTTATCCCGCGAAGTGACAGGGCTCAAATCATTGGCCAGCACTGTGAAGTTCTGAATTTCGTCCCCTGCTTTGACTTCTTTGTTCGGCAATGTAACCGGATTTCCTTTAAATGTAACTTGTACCAATAAAAACGCCTCCCTCTCATACTGTCTTCATCATACTAAAAGGCCCGGTCCTCTTGCAACCCCGACTGCCCGCGGCCGGCTTTCTGCAACACGCTGCTTTTTCTGAAAGACTCTTCATGTACGACTGTCGTATCTGCGAAGAAATCATGGACGCCCTGTTTCAACGGCGTGAATCCGACGATGAAATAAAGCGGGAGAACCGTCACCGAAATGAGCCGGCCGATCCATTCCCGGAACAGTAAGGTGTTCCAGTCGAGATTGTCCCGTTTCAATGAGACGACTTTAATACCAAAAATCATTTTTCCGACAGTCTGGCTGAAGAATTTAGTCATCAGCACAAAATATGCGTAAAACAGGATTGATGACAATATTGCAAAAGGCGTATACCAGTTTTCAGTGGAAATCTCTAAGCCCAAAAGCGCGAAGATAGGTTTGAACAGAATCGAAGTGACACCGGAAATCAGCATCAGATCAATCAGATAAGCCCAAAAGCGCACCCAGAATCCAGCCGGTTTGCGTTCATAGAATTCCACTTTTTCAAATTGACGGCTGTCAGGGCGAACGGTTTCTTTTTCATCAGCCAAAGCTTGGTTCTGGCTCGTATTGTTTTCCATGATCGCCCCTCCTTAGTTTTCACCATATAGATACATCATGCGCGGTGAACTGTATTCCGTCATCAATTTCGTCAATAATTGCGTTTCAATATCATTTCCGAAAAACGATCCGGCTTTTACTGCGAATAATGAACTCCAGCTTTCAGAAGCTCCGTATTCAATCACCTGGGCATTCCCCAGATCAAAATCGCTCCGCAGCGCTTCCATTACATCTTCCGCATATCCATAGTCATCCGCAAGATTCGCTTCTATAGCCTGGCGGCCGTTCATGATGCGGCCATCCGCAACTGCACGGACCTCCTCTTCAGGAAGGTCGCGGCCTTCTACGATGATGTCAACAAAACCTTCATAAGAATCGTTGAGCATTTCCTGCATCAAGGCTGCTTCTTCTTCGGTCATCTCCCTTGTCGGGCTCATGATGTCTTTATAGGGTCCGGATTTGATGGTGACAAAATCGATGCCCAATTTATCGGCCAACTCCGCATAATTGACACTTTGCATGATGACGCCGATAGATCCGGTCAAAGTTTCCCTGTGAACAAAGATCTTATCGGCTGGTGCAGCGATATAGTAACCGCCTGAAGCAGCCATGGCGCCCATCGAGACATAGAATGGCTTGTCTGTTTCTTCCTGGATTTCGGTGATCTTGTCGTAAATCTCAGCCGACTCCACTACCCCGCCTCCAGGTGAATTCACTTTCAGCATCACCGCTTTTACTGCATTATCTTCTTTCACTTGTTCAAGTTGCTGCATGAACTGCCGGTGATTATAGCCAGCGGAACCGAACAATGCTGATGCATCTCCCGTGTCCTGGATGGCGCCATCAACTTCCAATACCGCTATTTTGGAATTGGCGCTTCCCGGTTCGATGATGGTTTCTTCTAATTGAGCTGTATCTGCAGCCATTATTTCTTCAAAACTGGCAGCGAAATTACTCTGGAACATCGAGAATACCGAATTGACGAGCAGGGATATCACCAGTACAGCAGCTGCCACCAAAAGTGCTATCCATCTTTTTGTATTCATTTCAATTGCCTCCTTTAATACTTCCATCTTTCTTTTACGGGCCAAACGCAAAAGCGTTTCATGGTTTTTTCGTGTACACAATGGGATGCTTCACTTTTTCCCTGCGGATCTTGCGCGCTTCCGCCATTTTTGAAGCGGTGAAAAGAATCAGCGCCACCCAGATGAAGGAGAAGGAAATCAAACTGATCCGGTTGAATTCCTCGCCGTAAATCGCCACACCGATGATGAGCATCATCGTGGGTGCAATATATTGAAGGAATCCGATCATATACATCGGAATCAGAGGTGCACCTGTTGCAAATAAAAACAGCGGAAGGGCGGTGACCGCTCCGCTCAGAATCAGCAGCCAGTCAGTGCTTGCATCAACAGCTGTAAAAGCGGCTCTGTCGATGGCAAACAGGTAGATATAGAATCCGGCCGCTACCGGAAGCACAAACAGTGTTTCCAGGGCCAGGCCACGCAGCGCATTCAGTTTGATGGTCTTCTTGATCAATCCGTAAAACGCGAAACTGAATGCCATGCCGAAAGCCATCCATGGGAACACGCCATACGAAACGGTAAGAATCCCCACCCCGATTGCCGCCAGTACGAATGCAAATTTGATGGCCGGCGTCAGCTTCTCTTTCAGGAAGAAGACACCCAGCAGCATGGACACCAATGGATTGATGTAATAGGCAAGGCTCGTTTCCACGATGCGGTCGCTTGTTACGGCAAAAATGTAGAGGAACCAGTTCAGCGTGATCAGATAGGAAGCCAGCATCAGTGTGAAAAACGCTTTTTTTGATTTCCATAATGTCTTCAGGTCGTTCAATAGGTTTTTTTGCCCTCCGATGAGGAAGATGACCAGCACCGTTGTCCAGAACGCCCAGAAAATTCGTGCGGTCAGTATTTCATCACTCGGCACATGGCCAAGCTGTTTCCAATAGATCGGGAGCACGCCCCATAAGGCGTAAGTCAAAATCGTATATAATATCCCTTTTTTCTCATCTGTCATATTCTATTGCTCACCATTCCCCTATTATTTTGCTTACCGAAATATTATTCAATTATAGGCTTGATGTGGATGATAGGCAATAAAAAAAGCGGCCGGAAAAGTTCCGGCCGCCGTGGTCATTTATTCATTTCCTTTTGGCGCAATTCCACACGGCGGATTTTACCGGATGCAGTTTTTGGCAATTGTCCCAAAAATTCAATGGATCTCGGGTATTTATAAGGGGCTGTCAGCTCTTTGACATGCTCCTGCAGTTCTTTTACAAGCCCCTCGGAAGGCTCGGCATCGTCAACGAGCACGACAAAAGCTTTTACCACGGTGCCGCGGATTTCATCCGGGGAACCGACAACCGCACATTCCTGCACCAGCGGATGTTTCACTAAAGCATCCTCCACTTCAAACGGACCGATCGTGTAACCGGAAGAGATGATGATATCGTCTCCGCGGCCTTCAAACCAGAAATAGCCGTCATCATCTTTCGACGCTTTATCGCCGGTGATGTAATAATCACCGCGGAATTGCATTTTCGTCCGCTCATCATCTTTCAGATAGCCTTTGAATAGGGCCGGCGTTTCTGCGTGGACGGCGATATCCCCCACTTCCCCGGCTTTACACGGGTTGCCGAATTCATCGATGATCTCGACTTTATTGCCAGGCGTCGGTTTGCCCATCGAGCCGATCCGGATTTCCATCCCTTTCATCACACCGACCAGGAGCGTGTTTTCTGTCTGTCCGTATCCGTCCCTTACTTCAAGATTGAAATGCTGCTTGAATACATTGATGACTTCCGCGTTCAGCGGCTCGCCTGCCGACACCGCACTGTGAAGCGAGGACAAATCATAGTCGGCCAGATTCTTCTGCTTCGCCATCAGCCGGTACTCGGTCGGGGTGCAGCATAGGACGTTGATCCCTTTCGATTCAAGCATCTGTAAATATGTTTCGGGATCAAATTTCCCATTATAGACATATCCTGTTGCTCCGCTGCCAAGTGTTGCAAGAAACGGGCTCCAGATCCATTTTTGCCAGCCAGGGCTAGCCGTAGCCCATACCAGATCGCCTTCTTTCGCGCCGAGCCAATGCTCTGCAGAGGTGCGCAGGTGAGCGTATGCCCAGCCGTGGCTATGTATTGCACCTTTTGGATTCCCTGTTGTGCCTGAAGTATACGATAAGAAGGCCATGTCGTCATTTCGCGTTGCCGCTTTTTCAAAATGAGGGGATGCATTTTCCATTTCTTTTATCAGTGAAATCCAATTGCTGTCCGATTCACCGATCATCAATTTGATGGTATTTTCCATTTCAGGGACTTCAGTGAACTGATCCATGAACCGTTCATAGGCAATAACCGCTTTTGCCCCGCTATGGTTCAAGCGGTAGGAAATATCTTTTGCGCGCAGCATCTCAGAACTCGGAATGACGGTAAGACCCGCTTTCAGCGCGCCGATATATACCACGTACGCTTCTATCAGGCGAGGGACCATGACAAGGACGACATCCCCTTTTACCAACCCCGCTTTTACAAAACTATTGGCGGCTTTATTGGCCATTGCCATTAATTCATCATATGTAACGCTTTTCGAATACCCTTTGTCATTTTCCCAGACAATCGCCATTTTCCCTTCGCCAGTTGCAAATTTCTCGATTTCATCCACTAGATTATATTCTTCCGGTGCAAGTAACGCTTCTCGATTCATGTGGAAACCCCCTTGGACTATTTGCTGAATGCCTTCTTTATTATAACGCAATAATTTCAGTATTCAAAATAATTATAAAAAAGAAAAAACCGCCCATAGGCGGTTCTACAATAAATCTTCGAATTCATTTTTCTTGGCTCTAGGGAATTTAATGATTTCACGATGATCGACAGCTTCCTGGATCAATTCATCGAACGATACAAATCCCTCATAATACTCGACTTTCTCAAGCTTCGGTTTCGTTTTCGGATTAGCTGGCGTAAAAATGGTGCAGCAATCCTCAAAAGGCCTGATGGAAATATCATGTGTGCCGATTTTCATCGCTGTATCGATGATTTCCAGTTTATCCGTTGAAATCAGCGGTCGCAGCACCGGCGTAGTTGTGACAGCATTTATCGCATACAGGCTCTCAAGGGTCTGGCTCGCCACCTGGCCCAGGCTCTCCCCTGTGATGATCGCTTTGCAATCCGTTTGCTCCAAAACTTTATCTGCTACACGCATCATCATACGGCGAGTAGAAGTCATCGTGATATTATCCGGCACCTGTTTATGGACTTCCTGCTGAAGTTTTGTAAACGGAATGATGTGCAGATTGACGGAAGACCCAAACTGGCTGAGCTTATCAGCCAGATCCAAAACTTTCTCTTTTGCCCGGTCATTTGTAAAAGGTGGACTGAAGAAATGGATCAATTCCAGACGAACGCCGCGCTTCAGCATATGATAGCCTGCAACCGGGCTGTCCAACCCCCCTGACAGCATCAATAGCGCTTTGCCTCCTGCACCGATCGGCAGTCCGCCTGCACCCGCGATCACTTCGGCTGTCATATAAGCGGCTTTTTCACGGATCTCCACTTTCAATTCGATATCCGGATCTTTCATCTTTACGGATAACCCTGAGTAAGTGCTTAGAACGGAAGAACCGATAGCCTGCAAGATTTCAGGCTTCTCCATGCCGAACTGCTTATTGGCACGCCTGACGGACACTTTGAAGCTCTTGCCTTCCGTATCCATTTTTCCGATTATGGCAACGGCCGCCTTCTTCATCGCTTCAATCGACAGTTCTGTTTCAGTAACCGGACTGAATGATTGGATGCCGAATACTTTCGGCAGCCTTGCGATGACCTGTTCCAGATCTTCTTCGCTGTCCGAGTTGATGAACATGCGGTCGCGTTCCGCTTGGATCTGGAGCTTGCCAAGATCGCTGAATGTATGGCGGATATTATCGCGGAGGCGGCCGATGAATGAACTTCTGTTCTTGCCTTTTGTTGAAAGCTCCCCGTATCTGATGAGTATTTGATTAGTTTTCATGGTTTAAACTCCTTTGATGATTGCATGAACCTTTTTAAATGCGTGTTGGAATGCCGCGATATCCTGTTCTGTAGTGTACGCGCCAAAACTGAGGCGGATTACACCCGACTGATAGGCGGCGGGTACCCCCATCGCTTTGATGACATGGCTCGTTTCTTTATTTTTTGATGAACAGGCACTTGAAGTGGAAACGATGATCGACTCTTCCTGAAGCGCCGAAACCAAAATCTCACCTTTGACACCTTTCATCGCTGCGGAAAGGATATGAGGAGCAGCAGATTCCGGACTGATGACTTTGATGTCTTCGAACTGACCGAAAAACTCCCGCAGCGTTTTATTCCACAGCCCCCATTCCGGATTGGGGCGTGCGAGCCTTAACGCTTTTGCGAATGCCGCTGCCTGCGGGACCGGAACTGTACCGCTCCGATAACCAGATTCCTGCCCCCCGCCGATGACGATCGCTTCAGGCTGCACATCATTAAACGCAAGTACGCCGCTGCCTTTGAGTCCGTGGATCTTGTGCGCGGAAATAGTTAATAGATCCGGCATATCCTCTGTCCTCATCCGGATTTTACCGATTCCCTGGACAGCATCTATATGAAGGAATGTACGTGTTCCCTGTAAAATCTCTTTGAACTCCGAAACAGGATGGACAGCTCCTGTTTCATTGTTCACCTGCATCAATGTCACCAGAATCGTATCGTTTCTTAAACTTGTTTTCAAGTGATCCAGATCGATGCTGCCTGATGGATCAACAGGCAGACGGGTGATTTCAAAACCCCGGGCTTCAAGTTGGTCCACTGACTTCAGGACAGAAGGATGTTCTGTGACAGCGGTGATGATATGGCGTCCGCGATGCGCATAAGCCTGGGCTGTCCCCAGGATCGCTAAATTATTGGCCTCAGTTCCGCCTGAAGTGAAAACGACATGCTGCATTTGCAGTTCTTTAGCAATTTGCCGGCGGGCCGATTCCAGCAGGTTCTCTGCAGTATTGCCGAGCTTATGAAGAGAGGCGGGATTTCCGTAATAATCTTCATTGGCTTTTATGAATGTATCCATGACTTCTTTTTTGGGCTTCGTCGTTGCGCTGTTATCCAAATAGATCATCTGATCACCTCCGAAAAGAAAACCACCAGCATGAGGGCTGGTGGTTTCAATTTTTAATGGTTAAGTTATTATAACTTAATCAGTCTGATGATTCTTTATAAAAGTTTTGGGCTTAACGGGCGCCGTCGCATTTCTTACACTTTCCAGGCACTTTCCTTCGAAAGCACTTCGATCCGTTTCATCGAACCCGGTTCGAAATTTTCTACTGCAGTTGCCGCTTCTTCCAGTGCTTTAGCGTAGCGGAGCTGTCGGAAAGACTCTTCCGCTTCCATCAGTTTTTGGTTCATCTGTGGATTTGTTTTTCTGTAACGGTTGCCGTATTGGATGATGCGTTCGATCAACTGGACATTTTCAATCATTTCAACTGCTTTTTCCTCAACTTCAGCTATAGACCGTTCAGCTTTGACCAGATAGTTTTCAACCAGTTTCATATTCAACGGAACTTCCTGAAGGCCCTGCATGGCAACAAAGAGGTTTTCTTCAGCTTCTTCCAGTCGAATATCCATTTCCTCCGGTATCCCCGGTGTATTGGCTTTATGGAGCATCCTGTCGGTTTCCTGCAGTTTCCGTTTCAGTACATCCAGTCTCGCACGTGCCTTATGTTCGTCTGTCCGCAGGCTCTTCAGGGATTCGGTGAAACTTGCCTGTGTTGAATCGATTTCTGCAAGCTGCGAGCGAATTTCACTCAATTCCTGCTGAAGGCTGGAATATGCGGCTTGATCTTCTTCCGTTCTTGACTGGAGCAAATCAAACCGTTTTTGAAGGTCTTCCAGCGTTTCTAAGCAGGTTTTTGGAATTTTCGCTTCCTGCTCCGGTATTTTATAGCTTTGCTGTACAACTGCACATTCATCAGACATTTCCCTGGTTTCAAGCGTCACTTCATCAAGCTTTGCAGCTGTTGCATTTTTATGCTGATCCACATAATGCTTGGACTCTACTTCTTTTTCAAGAAGCTCATAAAACGAATCCACTTTCTCTTTCATTTCTTCAACCGACTTTTGAGGTTCTTCGATGTTCAATTGGCTGATCTGCTCTTTATCAGCAGCCAGTTGCTCTTCCATCAAATCAAGCTGTTTTGAAATTTCGAGATGTTCCAGGTAATAGCCCTGTGACTCCATTTCCCGGATTCCGCTGCGCAGTTCATTGATATAGGAAGGAATCTTGGACTGGATATCCGCAAGCAGCGGCGGAATCACTTCGATCAAGCGGAATACCTGCTGCCCTTCGTCAGACAAGCCAATGACGATTTCGCGCGCTTTCAAATAATCGCCTTTGGCTGTCAGTTCATCATATTGTTCAAAAAGAGGCGTGAACTTCTCAAGCTTTTTCTCTAGTGGAACTGCAGCGGCACCGTAGGAATGTTGATGTGCAAGCAGGCTCTTGCGCCCCTGCCTGTATTGATCTCTCAAGATATCCATTTCACTGCGGTTTTTCTCGTCACTGCCGATCAATTCTTCGAGTTCAACCAGGATTTCATTCATCTGGCGATCGACCAGTTCGATTTTTTCCCCGGCCTCTTTCTCTGCACCGGTTGCTTTTCCGAAATTGAAACGGTCGACTGCGTCTTCAGCATCGAAAAGCAGGCCATCAATCTGCGGAATATGTACATCCATCACTTCGGTCCATATTGAACGCCAGCGTTCGAACATCTCTTCCGTCTGTCCGTTCATGTTCAATTGTTTCACTTTCGTCAATTCTTCCAAGATCGGTTTGTTTTGTATTTGCAGTTTTAACTGTTCCAAGCGTTCAATTTCCGTGTGATGCTTCTTTCGAAACATAAAGCCAACGATAATCACCGCTAATAGAATAATGACCGCAATGATGATATACTCCACCATAAGTCATATAGCCCCCTGTTCAAAATCACTTTTCCAGCTCTATGTAATTTAAATTCTAGATTCTCCTATTTTAACATGTAATGACCTGTAATGTTCGCCAATTTCGAATAAAAGAGAGAAAAATTTTCATTTCGTACGAAAGGAAGACGTTTGATGAAAAGAGATGCGCACATCCATTCCCCTTATTGCCCCCACGGGACGCAGGACACACTGAATGCCTATGTCGAAAAGGCTTTGGAGACAGGATTTACAGATATCAGTTTTACAGAACATGCCCCTCTCCCTCCATCATTTGAAGATACCACACCCGAGAAAGACAGCGGTATGGATGTGGACGCTTTATCGGCTTACCTGGTTGCAGTAAACGAAGTAAAAGACCGGTATAAAAATGATATACGCATCCGGGCCGGACTTGAAGTCGATTTCATTGAAGGCTACGAAGAGGAAACACGCAGATTCCTCGATCTTTTCGGGCCGATGCTTGATGACGCCCTCCTTTCCGTTCATTTCCTGAAACTGGATGACGGCTATCATTGCATCGACTTCAGTACTGATGTATTTATGGAAGCCGCCCGCATCGCAGGTTCTGTCCCTGAACTCTACAACCGTTATTACAACACGGTTGAAGCATCGGTTTCAGCAGATCTTGGAGCATTTAAACCAAAACGCATCGGCCACCCGACGCTGATCCATAAATTCCAGCTTGATCACGGCGAAGCCATCGATGACCAGCCGCAAATCGAGAAACTGTTCCGCTCGATCGCCGCCGGCGGCTATGAAATCGATCTGAACAGCGCGGGCCTGTCCAAACCGGGGTGCCGCGAACCCTATCCGCCGGAGGCATATCTGCCATACGCCAAATCCCTTGGCATCCCGCTCGTGTTCGGATCCGATGCCCATAGTGTCGCAGGCTTGCATAAGCATCATGAAAAATTCTATAATAACCCTACTATACTGATGAAATGAGGGTTCCCATGTTTACTCAAACCGACTACAGCGGAACGCGCGCTGAACAATATTCGATGCTCGGCAAACAGCTTGATGCACTTCTGACAGGCGAAACAAACACAATCGCTAACTTAAGCAACGCAGCTGCGTTGCTCAATCAATTCCTGGAGCGCATCAACTGGGCCGGGTTCTATCTGATGGAAGGCGGCGAGCTTGTGCTCGGTCCCTTCCAGGGATTGCCTGCATGCGTCCGCATCCAGGTAGGCCGCGGCGTCTGCGGAACTGCAGTGGCTGAAAAGAAAACCATGCTCGTTGAGGATGTTCATGCATTTCCTGGCCACATCGCCTGTGATGCGGCTTCCCGCTCTGAAATTGTCGTGCCATTGATCAAAAACGGCGAAGTGATCGGCGTACTTGATATCGACAGCCCTGAACTCAGCCGTTTCACTGAAGAAGATCAGCAAGGTCTAGAAGCGTTCACTGAAATTCTGATGAGCCATTTATAAAAATAAAGCCGGAAACTCCGCAAAGGAGTTCCGGCTTTTATCTTGTCCATTTTATATCAATGCGGCCTCAATCATCCATTTATCAGCTTTCCCCATCACTTCAGATTTCCTGAAGTTTCGCTTCCGTTCTTACTGTTTCAAATGCCGCTGCCAAATCCGCGGTGATATCGTCGGCTGATTCCAGCCCGACCGACAGGCGCAGCAGGGAATCTGTAATTCCCATGGCATTTCTGGAAGCTTCCGGAACCACTGCATGCGTCATGGAAGCAGGATGCTGGATCAATGTCTCGGCATCACCGAGGCTTACCGCGATTTTAATCAGGGACAGCGCATTCATGAAGCTTTGTGCTTCCCTCTTGCCGCCTTCAAGTTCAAAGGAAATCAATCCGCCGCCTTTGGCCATCTGTTTCAGCGCCAGCTCGTATTGCGGATGGCTGGAGTCGGTCGGATAGAAAATCTTTTTGACCGCCGGCTGCTGCTGAAGGAATGAGAGAACCTTTCCAGCATTTTCAATATGGCGGTCCATGCGTACATGAAGTGTCTTCAGCCCTCTAAGCAGAAGCCACGCATCGAAAGGTGACATGATGCCCCCAACATCTTTTTGGACAGTCATCCGGATGTGCTGCATTTCTTCTCCGTCTTTCCCCACTAAAATTCCACCGATGACATCGCCGTGGCCGTTCAAATATTTTGTCGCGCTGTGCAGGACAAAATCGGCGCCCATCTTCAATGGATTCTGCAGATAAGGTGAGCAGAACGTATTGTCGACAACTACACGGATGCCATGTTTCCGGGCTACTTTTATGACCGCTTCCAGATTCACCAGTTCCATAGTCGGATTGATCGGCGTCTCGACATAAATGCATACCGTTTCAGGTTTGATTGCGGCTTCGATTTCCTCTTCCGTCGTCATGGAAACCAGATTGTGGGTAATGCCATATTTTTCTTCCATTATTTCCAGCAGCCCGAATGTGCATCCATAAATACCGCGTGAACAAAGGACATGGTCATTCGCTTTTGTCAGGTAAATGAGGATTGCACTTACCGAAGCCATCCCGGAACCGAATGCCAGCGCCCCTTCGCCGTATTCGATTTCCGCCATGCGCTCTTCCAATACACGGACTGTCGGATTGCCCAGCCGCGAATAGATATTCCCTTCCGAGTTGCCGGCAAAGCGGTTCTCTCCTTCTTCCGCTGTGGCAAACGAGAAAGTTGAAGTCTGATAAAGCGGAGTCGCCAGGCTGTCATGATGTTTCGAGCTGTCATACCCTTTATGGATCACCGCTGTTTCCATACTCATTTTTGATTTGTCCATTTCTTACACCCCTTAATCATAAATAGAAAGCGCTTACATTATTCAATTCCATTCTACCCTGTAGCCAATAAAAAGAAAAGCGGCTTTGCCCAATTCAATTTTTTCTTTCGATTGACTTTATATGAAGAAATCGGTTATACTATGCTTTGTGTAAAATAATCGCAGCAGTTGTGTGTGCCTGCTTGCCCATTTTATTCCTTATACGACAATCCAGGTTTCAACTGAAGCCTGCGTCTGGTCTATAGAGGTGTATCGCGTAACTCTTGGCTGCTGAGCGAAGGTACAATATTATAAAATGGCTTGCTGCATGAATGCATCTGGTTTTTATTTTACTCTAAAAACCAAAAACAGAGGAGGAGACTTATATGTCTCGTTATACAGGTCCAGCATGGAAACTGTCCCGCCGTTTGGGTATTTCCCTTTCAGGCACAGGTAAAGAATTAGAAAAACGCCCTTACGCACCAGGTCAACACGGTGCTAACCAACGCAGAAAAGTTTCTGAGTATGGTTTACAGTTACAAGAAAAGCAAAAATTGCGCTTCATGTTCGGTGTAACTGAACGCCAATTTAAAACTCTTTTCAACAAAGCAGGCAAAATGCCTGGTAAACACGGTGAAAACTTCATGATCCTTCTTGAAGCTCGCCTTGATAACGTTGTTTACCGTTTAGGTCTTGCGCGCACTCGCCGCCAGGCTCGCCAATTGGTAAACCACGGCCACATCCTTGTTGATGGCAAACGTCTTGACATCCCATCATACAGCGTTAAGCCAGGACAAACGATCGCTTTCCGTGAAAGATCAAACAACCTTGACATCGTCAACGAAGCAATTGAAGTGAGCAACTTTGTTCCTGAATATGTTTCTATCGACGCTGACAAAAAAGAAGGTACATTCGTACGCTACCCAGAACGCAGCGAATTGTCTGCTGAAATCAACGAACAGTTGATCGTTGAGTACTACTCACGTTAATCTTTTTGATTTCAAACCCCGAACCGGACTTCCGGTTTGGGGTTTTTCTGTTTTGTACTTTTCGAAGACCATCACATAGAATCATTCATTTGCGTGCCATTCTTTGATGCCGGTTGGAAAGACAACAAGAAAAACCCCGCCGATTGGCGAGGTTCTTCATTTTTTATCCGAAACACCTTATTCAGCTGGAGTTGAATCCGACAGATCAAACGATATTACTGCATCTTCATAACCTTCAGCTACAAATGTCCAATTGTAAGTAAAAGGCCCATATCGTCCATCACCGATATACAGGATATTTCCTTCAGTTATTGTGAAGAGTTCGAAAAGATCGTCTACCGAAGTTCCGTCCTCTGTCAAAAGAATTGCCTCAAGGCTATCTCTCCATGCTGGATCATCGGCAAAAGTAAACTCCGGAGTTCCTCCCACTACTTGGTTTAATGAAGTCAGTTCTGGTGCCTCTAACAATGCTGGTATTTCTGGTTCGCCATTCTTGTCTTAGACCATCTCTATTTCCCGGTTTTATAACAAGCCTACACCGCACAAGCGACTTTCACCGCATACGGCGTGCCATCTCCAGCGTTTTCTTTTCCTGTTTCCCTGAAAAATATCATACCTGCAGATATCTGAAAAGTACATACTTTTTTGGCGTTCTCAAAAATTTTCTCTCATTTTTTTCTGAAAGTTTTTGTGAAGATGTCAGCGCTGTCTTCCTGATCTAGCCCCCGATAAAATCTCTTAAATAACCAATATCAATTACGCTGATTCTCAATTTTTAAAGCTTGAACACCATTTCCGTTTACTATTTTTTCTGTTGCACATAAAGCGGGAATGACTCCTCCCTCTATGATAAACTGATAAAAACGGAGGTGCAGCAATGAGACTCATATCTATTTGTCCGAGCAATACCGAACTCCTGGCATTTTTGGGGGCGGATAAAATGCTGGTCGGAATCGATGATTTTTCCGATTGGCCGGCAAGCATCTCCCACTTGCCGAAACTTGGTCCGGACCTTGATATCCGTATGGATGAACTTGAAAAATTGGAACCTGACCTGGTGCTCGCTTCATTAAGTGTGCCCGGCATGGAAAAGAATGTCGAAGAATTGAGAAAGAGAAGTATCCCGCATATCATCCTTGATCCTCAAAGTCTGGATGACATCGGGCAGGACCTGCTGACTGTCGGAAAAGCAGCTGGAGTCGATGCGCTTTCGGCCTATTCGCAATATAAGGAAGCAATAAGCGAAATCCAAAGGCGTTCTGCCGGCATTGGAAAACGTCCCTCCCTCTACTGGGAATGGTGGCCCAAGCCCATTTTTACACCCGGCAAAGTCAACTGGCTGTCGGAAATCAGTGAAATAACAGGCGCCCGTAATATTTTCGATGACACGGACTCTGCTAATATCCAAACCGATTGGGACGATATCATTCAGCGGGATCCCGATTTCATCCTGCTCGCCTGGGTTGGCATAATGACCGATAAAGTAAAGCCTGAACTGCTCCGCAAACGCCCAGGATTCGAAGGCATGAAAGCAGCCGGCAATGTCCATGTCATGGAAGAAGAACTTTATTGCCGCCCTTCCCCCCGTCTCGTTGAAGGTGCCATCAAACTTGGCAAGCTCCTTCATCCTGAGCAATTCGAGTCGATGGAAGTCCCTTCATTTTTGAAGCGAAGATGACGCTTTTTTCATTTTCCTTCTATATATGATACAAAGAAAAAGCAGCGCCTCCGGAAGGAAGCGCTGCTTTTCGTTGAACTGCCTGCTTTATTTTAAATATCCTTCGAACCTCTGATGCCGCCTGTTCCGCGCTGGCCCCCGATCAGTGGATCGTTGCCTGCAAAGTTATCACGGTCATTATGATCCGGGATATTCAAGTTATCCTCTTCGACTAGAACAAGAATTTCACCTTCATTGAACCGATTTTCGTAATCCTTTGCCTCATCTTCCGGAATACCAAGACCGATCAAGGCTCCAGCCAATCCGCCCACACCGGCGCCTGCCGCTGCACCCGTCAAACCGGCTACAATCGGTCCGGCTGCCACAATCGGCCCAATTCCCGGAATGGCCAGAGCACCAATTCCCGCCAGCACACCGCCTAAGCCGCCAAGTGCCCCACCAGCAAGTGCGCCGGTTGCAGCACCTTCACCTGCATGTGTACCTGTTTCTTCTGTTACATGTTTTGTTTCGGCTTCATCTTTACTCAGAACCGAGATATCCTCTGCCCGGTATCCTTCCCTTTTCAAATCTTCAATAGCTTTGATCGCTTTTTCTTCTGAATTGTAAGAACCTACTATTCTTGACATTATTACGCCTCCTTAGATTTGTAAGTCAATAGAAAAGCTGACATTGTTCAAATTTCCCCATTGAACCCTGCATTAAACATGATTGACTCTGAAATCCAGGGACGGTCGCCGGAAAAATAGCGCTGAATTAAAGCCGGTCCTTGTTGATCAGCCTTTGAACTGAACCATATGATATTTCTTTTTGCCGCGGCGGATGATTGAAAATGCATCTTCCAAACGGTCTTTTTCATCAATGATGTATTCCAGATCCGTCACTTTTTCACCGTTAACAGATATTGCGCCATTTGTGATATCTTCTCTTGCCTGGCGTTTTGATGGTGAAATGCCTGCTTCAACAATCAGATCGACGATGGATTTTGATTCGCGTTCCATTTCAATAGAAGGAACATCTTTGAATGCCGCTTTCATTTCGCTTGCGGACAAAGCTTTAAGGTCACCGCTGAACAATGCTTTAGTAATGCGCTTTGCGTCTTCCAGAGCGGATTCGCCGTGCACCAGGCGCGTCATTTCTTCGGCCAGTGCAGTTTGCGCTTTACGCAGATGTGCTTCCGTATTTACCGATTCTTCCAGTGCTTCAATATCTTCACGGCTAATGAACGTGAAAATTTTCAGGTATTTAATGACATCCGCATCTGATGTATTGATCCAGAACTGGTAAAACTCATATGGTGAGGTTTTTGCAGCGTCCAGCCAAACGGAACCACCGGCAGATTTACCGAATTTCGTACCATCCGCTTTTGTGACAAGCGGGATCGTGATGCCGAAAGCTTTGGTTTCTTCCTCATGCGTTTTGCGGATCACTTCCAGACCGGAAGTAATATTTCCCCATTGATCCGAGCCGCCGATCTGTACGCGGCAATTGAAGTTATTGTATAGATGATTGAAGTCGATTGCCTGGATAAGCGTATACGAAAACTCTGTAAACGAGATGCCGGTTTCGAGGCGAGATGCCACTGAATCTTTGGCCAGCATGTAATTGACAGAGATCAATTTACCGTAATCACGCAGGAATTCGATGATGCTCATCGCACCGATCCAATCCCGGTTATTGACCATTTTCGCTCCGTTTTCCGTATGGAAATCAAAGATCCGCTCCATTTGGACTTTGATGCCTTCTACGTTCCGGTCTATTTGTTCCGTGGTCTGCAATTGGCGCTCTTCATTGCGTCCCGACGGATCCCCAATCATGCCGGTTGCCCCGCCCACGAGCAGGATCGGCTGGTGGCCATGCATCTGGAAGCGGCGTAATGTCAGCAAAGGAACGATATGGCCGATATGCATGCTGTCTGCTGTTGGATCAACCCCGCAATACAGGGAAATCTTTTCGCTCTGCAATAATTCCGCAAGACCCTCTTCATCCGTTTGCTGGTACAGTAAACCTCTCCATTTTAAATCTTCTAATAATTCATTCGACATTATTGTTCCTCCTCGTATACAATTATCTTACTGCTGTGATGAACGGGGTATTCCGCAGAAAGTTTAAACCGATGATTCGCGCATGCCTCCTAAAAATAAAAAAGTCCCTGCATGTTTGAACATGCAGGGACGCATTTGCGCGGTACCACCCAGCTTGAAGGAATCGTTTCCAATCCTTCCACTTTCACACGTGCCGAACGGGGCACTTCCGTAAACTCCAAACCTGTAATTCGGTTTCTGCGTTTTTACCGGTTCGCAGCTACCACCGGCTCTCTTGAAAAAAATCGCAGGACCTACTTCGGATCCTTCACAGTTTTAATATTGAAATATAATTGTAAGTGTACTCGAAAATTATAGTTTGTCAATAATTTAGTCGGGATTTTAAGAATATGCTATAATATAAAAAGATTTTAGGGGGTAGATATCGTGCGCGAACGTGTTAGACAATGGCAACAGAAAACCGATGAAACATACAATAAATGGAAATCTTCAAAATGGTCAAAAGGCTTGAATATCACCACAGGAGTTTTCTGGAATCTTGCTGTACTTTTAGCAATCATTCTGGTCGTAGGGGGTGTTTTTGCCGCTTCTGTAGGAGCCGGCTATTTCGCCTCTCTAGTAGATGAAGAAAAATTGCGCACCGAAAGTGAAATGCGCAATGAAATCTATGCATATGATGAAACCTCTGAGATATTCTTTGCCGACAACCAATACCTTGGGAAGTTGAGAACTGACCTGGACCGTGAAGAAACGACGCTGGAAAATGTTTCTGAACATGCAATAAATGCAGTATTGGCTACAGAAGATGAATATTTCAATGAACATGAAGGAATTGTGCCTAAAGCGATTTTCCGCGGCCTCTTCCAGGATGTATCGAATTCCGACAGCCAAACAGGCGGTTCCACTTTAACTCAGCAGCTCATCAAAAACCAGATTTTGACGAACGAAGTTTCCTATGAACGAAAAGCGAAGGAAATTCTTTTGGCAATGCGCCTGGAGAAATTCATGACCAAAGAAGAAATTCTTGAAGCTTACCTGAATATCATTCCATATGGAAGAAACTCAGCCGGTACGAATATCGCCGGAATTGAAACTGCTGCATCAGGCATTTTCAATGTGTCAGCAAGTGAACTGAACCTGCCTCAGGCGGCATTCATCGCCGGCATACCAAAAGCGCCTTTCCGTTATACTCCATTTTCTTCAGGCGGCGGCGTGAAGGCCCCTGAGTATTTGGAATTTGGCATCGACCGGATGAAAACCGTACTTTTCCGGATGCTTGAAACCGAGTATATTACGGAACAGGAATACAATGAAGCATTGGCTTATGACATAACCAAAGACTTCCGGACTGATACAGTTCTTTCTTATGAAGAATACCCGTATATCACGACGGAAATCGAAAAACGGGCCACCCGCATCATCATGGATGTCCTTGCCGAAGAAAACGGCATCGATCCGGTCACCCTGGATGAAAACGATCAATTATTCGAAGAATATGAGATTTTGGCTGACCGTGCAGTCCGCTCACGGGGATACCGCATCCATTCAAGTATCAATAAAGAACTCTACAATGCCCAGCAGGCAGCTAAAGATGCTTATCAGGCATATGGTCCCACATTAACCAAAACAATCGTCAACTCCGAAGGCGAGGAAGAAGAAGTTCCGATGCCAGTCCAGGTCGGATCAACGACAATCGAAAATGATACCGGCCGGATTCTAAGCTTTGTCGGCGGCCGCGACCACAATATTTCAAATTTCAATTATTCAACCCAGGCTCTGCGCTCTATCGGCTCTACAGCGAAACCGCTGCTGGTATATGCCCCAGCTATTGAATATGGAAAAATCGGCGCCGGCAGCCCGGTCGTCGATGTGAAATTTGAAATCATCGATAATAACGGAAAAACATGGGGACCAAGCAACTTCATCTCTTCCAGTGAGCAAGGCATCATGTCTGCCAGGGCAGCGTTGGCTGAATCTCAGAACTTACCGGCAGTCCGGCTGTTCGCACAGATTCAAAACCAGATGCCGATCAATTATTTGATGAACAACGGATTTTCCACTGTAGTCGAATCAGAGAACTTCGCGCCTTCTGCAGCACTCGGCGGTGGAATTGAAGCTACACCTGAAGAATTGGCAAGAGCATACGCAACATTTGCCAATTACGGAACATTTACCGGTTCTTCAATGATTGACCGGATTGAAGATGCACAGGGGAACACCATCTTCGAATACGAAGTTAAAAAAGAAGAAGTCTACACTCCTCAAACTTCCTATATCATTACGGATATGATGCGGGATGTCTTTGATGGCCCTGGCGGCACTGCCAACCGCGCTAACAATCTATTGAAATTCAATGCTGATTTTGCGGGCAAGACCGGGACATCGCAGGAAACAAAAGATGTCTGGCTTGTAGGATATAATCCGAACGTCACAATGAGTGTATGGCTAGGGTATGATAAGGAGTCCAATTCACTTGATATCATGAGAAACAGCAATCTCCAGCCTTCTACCCGTGTCAATCAGGTATGGGCGGCCATCATGAATGCTTCTTATGACATCAATCCTGAATTCTTCGGGACCCAGGAGACATTCCAACAGCCTGAAGGAGTTGTCAACCGTTCATTCTGCGGTATCTCCGGACTAGCGCCAAGCGGCGGATGCGCCGGCGACGGACTTGTCAGATCCGATTTGTTCAATGCGAATGTCATGGTGCCGAGCCAGGCGGATGACAGCCTGACAACCGGAAGATATACAACGATCAACGGAAGCCGCTATGCAGCCCTTCCTTCTACACCTGAAGAATTTATTTCGGGTGGCGGCGTAGGAGTTTCTGCAGACTTCATCGACCGGATGCTCGCACCTTTCGGCGGAGATCCAAGCAAATTGTTCCCGCAGAATTCACGATTCTCGAACGTCGTTTCATCCACCAGCTTTAATGCGGATGAAGTTGCACCTGCTGCTGTCTCTGCCGCCCTTGACGGAACAGCACTGAGTTGGGGCAATTCGCCGTCAAATGATGTCGTAGGCTACCGCGTCTATAGAAATACAGGCGGCTCCACTTCCCGCTTGGCTTCCATTCCTGAAACGTCCGGCAACTCATACAGAGTACCAGGACCGGGTACCTATCATGTCGTAGCTGTCGATATCACTGGCAGGGAATCAGCCAATTCCAACGCCGTCACGGTTGATGCGCCGGAAAGGGAAAGTGAACCGGAAGAAAACAATACACCGGCACCTCCTGCTTCACCTCCTCCTGCCACTGAGCCGGAAGAACCCGAGGAGCCTGAGGAACCGACAGAACCTGAAGAACCTGAAGAACCTAACGAGCCGGTTGAGCCGGCAGATCCTCCTGAAACACCTGATGAACCTGACGACGCCGAATAAAATAAAAAAGATCCGGACCATTTTGAAATGGTCCGGATCTTTTTTATTTATACGATTAATCTTCCATTGTCGAAAGGTCGCCTGCCGGCAGATCGAGTTCCCATGCTTTTAACACTCGGCGCATGATTTTACCGCTTCTCGTCTTCGGAAGTTTATCCTTGAATTCAATTTCTTTTGGTGCTGCATGTGCGGCCAGCCCTTTTTTGACAAATGTCTGGATATCCTGGACCAATTCATCCGATGGTTCGAAACCTTCATTCAGCGCAACAAATGCCTTGATGATTTCACCGCGGACAGGATCGGGTTTACCGATGACACCTGCTTCTGCGATGGCAGGATGCTCGAGTAATTTACTTTCGACCTCGAATGGACCGACGCGTTCGCCTGAAGTCATGATGACATCATCTACACGGCCCTGGAACCAGAAGTAGCCCTCTTCATCCATGTAAGCTGAATCTCCGGAAACATACCATTTATCTTTCAGGAAATAGGACTCGTATTTTTCAGGATTGTTCCAGATATGACGCATCATTGCCGGCCACCCTTTTTCAATCGCCAGGTTACCCATCTGATTGGCCTGAAGCTCATTGCCCTGATCGTCGACGATGGCCGCTTTGATACCAGGCATCGGTTTACCCATCGATCCCGGCTTTATTGCCAGGGATGGATAATTGCAAATGACCTGCGCCCCGGTTTCCGTCATCCACCATGTATCATGGATTCTGCGTTCGAATACCTGCGCCCCCCATCTGATGACTTCGGGATTCAGCGGTTCTCCGACAGAAACGACATGGCGCAATGTTGACAGGTCGTACTCTTTCACCAAAGCATCGCCTGCTCCCATCAGCATACGGAATGCAGTCGGCGCGCTGTACCAGATTGTGACGCCATAATCTTCAATGGCCTGATACCAGCCTTCCGGAGAAAAGCGGCCGCCGATGATGACCGTCGTGACACCGTTCAGCCAAGGTGAAAAAACGCCGTATGCTGTTCCGGTCACCCAGCCTGGATCCGCTGTACACCAATAGATGTCTTCCTCCTTGAAATCCAGGACCCACTGGCCGGTTTGGATCTGCTGGACCATGGCATATTGCGCATGCAGGACCCCTTTCGGTTTGCCTGTGGAACCGGAAGTATAATGAAGGACCAGACCATCTTCCTTGTCGAGCCATTCCACTTCAAATTTGTCTGAACTTGTTGGCAGATGTTTCATGACATCCACTGTGTGATCATCTTCTTCAATGTTTTCGCCGACCAGGTAAATCGTCTGCAGATTCGGCAGACGGTCGAAAGGTACACGTGATACAAGATCAGGGGTTGTGATGATGGCTTTGGCATCACTGTCATCCAATCTGTCATAAATCGCACCTTCCATGAACGCTTCAAAAAGCGGCCCCACAATCAGACCCATCTTCAATGCACCGAACATCATAAAATAAAGTTCCGGCGAGCGGGGCATAAAGATGAAGATACGATCTCCCTTCTCCAGGTCCGAATGTGCTTTCAATAGGTTCGCTGCCCGGTTAGTCATACGCTTCATCTCATAGAATGTGTAGGATTCTTTTCTGAACTGATCCATATAATAAAGAGCTATCTTATTTTTTCTGGAAGAATCTGCATGTCGGTCAATCGCTTCATGAGCCATATTGATTTTACCGGTTTCATACCAGCTGAATTGTTTCTCAACTTCTTTCCAGTCAAAATCAGCCGCCACCGCGTCATAATTATGTAAGTTAAAATCTCCTGGCACTGCTGGCATAGCTTCCACTTTCATCCAAATCATCCTTTCAATTCTAATATCTATTTTATTCTAACCCAGCGGCCAACCAAAAATCCAATTATTTTAACTTTTTAGATAATAGAGAGCGCTTTCAAAGTGATTGGCAATACCCTTCCCTTTTCATGTATAATGAACCTAATTGTAAATTTACAGGCGGTGAAATAATGGAGCACAAGAAAACATATAACGCTATGGAGTTAAAAACGAAACATGGAAGAATCGTTATTGAAGGACCGGTTCCATCAAGCGAACTCCGTACTCTCGACTTCCACGAAGATCTGGTTGCCTTCCGTCCTGCCAAACAACAGCATGAAGCTGTCATCGGAATTGCCGACTTACCGGAAGGGCGGATCCTCATTGCCCGCGATAAGAATATGATCGTCGGCTATGTCACTTTCCTCTATCCGGATCCGCTTGAACGCTGGTCTGAAGGGAATATGGAAAATCTGATAGAACTCGGTGCCATTGAAGTCATACCGAAATTCAGAGGCAGCGGCGTCGGTAAAGCACTGCTCAAAACCTCGATGATGGATGATGCTTTTGAAGATTTCATTGTCATCACGACTGAATATTATTGGCATTGGGATTTAAAAGGGACGGGCCTGAATGTATGGGAATACCGTAAAATAATGGAGAAGATGATGCAGGCTGGCGGTCTTGAATATTATGCAACCGATGAGCCTGAAATCAGCTCCCACCCTGCCAACTGCCTGATGGCAAAAATCGGCAGCAGGGTGGATCGTGAATCCATCCAAAAATTTGATCAGCTGCGCTTCAAACAGCGTTATATGTACTAATTAAAAGGGGTGAGCCTATTGCTATTGGAAGAGATTATGAAAACGGAAGTGCATGTATTGAATTCCCGGCAAACTGTGCAGGAGGTCCTGGATTTATTCGAAAAACAAAAAATCCGGCATGCCCCTGTTCTGGAGGAAGGCAAAGTCGTCGGCGTCGTGACAGACAGGGACCTGAAAGAAGCGCTGCCGTCCCGTTTCACAGAATCGCCAAAAGGTGCACCTTATCTGAAAACAGTCGATGAAATCATGACACCGAATCCTGTGACCGCCCATCCGATGGATTCAGTCGAAGAAATTGCCATGGTATTCTATGAACAGCAGATCGGCTGTCTTCCGATCGTAAGCGGCGGGAAACTGGTCGGCTTCATCACGGAAACCGATCTGCTGTATACTTTTATCGAGCTGACCGGGACACACCAGCCCGGCTCCCAGATCGAATTGCGCGTAAAGGACCGCTCCGGCGTCTTAATGCAGGTTTCTCAAATTTTCGCTCAGCATAATATCAATGTACTCAGCGTGCTGGTATACCCCGACCGGGAAAAGGAGGATTTCAAAATTCTCGTGTTCCGTGTTCAAACCATGAATCCTCTGGCACTCATTAATGACTTACGCAAAGAAGGTTTTGATGTCTTATGGCCAAAAATGCCGCAAATAAACGAATAGAACATGCCGTTTTTATCTACTCTGAAGATCAGCTGGGCTATAAATTTTCAGAGACCCATCCATTCAACCAGAAGCGCCTCGTGCTGACGGTTGATTTGCTGAGAAAAATGAATGCGCTTCCAGAAAATCTGGTCGTGCCTGCCAGAGTGGCAACAGATGAAGAATTATTATTGGCGCATGACCAGCGCTATATCGATATCGTCAAAAAAGCGAGCAATGGTGAGCTTAGTCCTGAAGTGGGTGAAAGTTATGGAATCGGCACTGAAGATACACCCATCTTCGAAAATATGCATGAAGCGAGTGCACGTCTTGTGGGCGGCACTTTAACCGCTGTCGATTATGTGATGGAAGGCAAGGCGCAGCATGCCCTGAATCTTGGCGGCGGACTCCATCACGGATTCCGTGGAAAGGCATCCGGATTTTGCATCTACAATGACAGTTCTGTTGCCATCAAATACCTGCAAAAAAAATACGGTGCCCGCGTTCTCTATATCGATACGGATGCCCATCACGGAGACGGGGTCCAGTGGTGCTTCTATGATGATCCGGATGTCTGCACTGTATCGATTCACGAAACTGGACGATACCTGTTCCCCGGCACCGGCAATATCAATGAACGCGGAAACGGCCAGGGTTACGGCACTTCCTTCAATTTTCCGATCGATGCTTTTACAGAGGACGAATCTTTCCTGGAAATTTACCGCACCGCCATGAAAGAGATCATGGAACATTTCAAACCCGATGTGATCCTTTCCCAAAACGGCGCAGATGCCCATTACCTTGATCCCTTGACCCACCTGTATGGCACCATGGATATTTACCGCGAAATCCCTAAAATCGCACATGAACTGGCGCATGAATATTGCGGAGGTAAATGGATTGCCGTCGGAGGCGGCGGCTATGATATCTGGCGCGTCGTACCTCGGGCATGGTCGCTGTTATGGATGGAAATGAGTGATTTTGCCCAGCCAACTGGCCCCCTTCCCGGGCAATGGCTTGAAAACTGGCAGCCTGAATCACCTGTCCCCTTGATCAAAACGTGGGATGATCCAAAAAATATGTACGAACCCATCCCGCGAAAAGAAGAAATCAATGAAAAAAACCAGCAGATGATGGATAAATCACTCTATATCATCCGCCATACGCAGAAGAATCTTTCCTGATATCAAAAGCTGCACCGGACGGAATCGCCGGTGCAGCTTTTTTGTGAAAGAAATATAGATAAGAAATCGATATTGCGCGTAAAAGCATCGCTGCACTGGCTTTGAGATATTAACAGACCTGCAGCGAAATGAGTGAAGAAAATGATATTTCTCCATAGCCTGAAAGCTTATTTATTCACTTCTGCATTTTTAGTGGATTGGCGTTCCTCGATACGATAAGGGAGAATGACCTGGTTCTGATCAATTTCTTCTTTATTCATATATTTCGTCAATAGACGCATGGAAACCGCTCCGATATCATACAGCGGCAAAGCCACTGAACTCAGCATCGGACGTGCCATACGCGCCAGCTTGGAGTTTTCATAGCTGATGATTTCGACATCTTCAGGAATCCGGAACCCTTCTTCTTCCACCTGGTGGATGACCCCGATCGACATTTCATCATTGCTGACGAAATAAGCCGTCGGTTTATAGGATTTCAGCTCTCTTACAGCCTCCATTCCTTCATCGTACGAATTATTGCATTCCACAACAAGTTCTGGCCTGAACTCGATCCCGGCAGCCTTCAAAGCTTCACGGTAGCCTTTCATCTTATAATCCCGGTTGATCTTGGAGCTTAACGGCCCAGAAATCAATGCGATCGTTGTATGACCATTATCAATCAACTTTTTAACAGCCTCGTAAGCGGCTTCGTAATAATCGATATTTACAGAAGCGATCTTGCCGGTTTCTTCAATAGAGCCGGCCAACACAATCGGAGTCGGCGATCTTTCCATTTCGAACAGCAACTCAGGGGAAATCACATCACTCATGAATACAATTCCATCCACCTGTTTGCCGAGCATCGTTTCAAGAAGCTGCAACTCCTTGTTTTCGTTCTGGTCCGAATTGGACAGGATGATATTATAGCGGTACATTGTCGCGATATCTTCGATGCCTCTGGCAAGTTCAGCATACGTGCTGTTTGAGATATCCGGAATGATGACACCTACTGTGGTGGTCTTTTTGCTTGCAAGACCCCGCGCTACCGCATTTGGGCGATACCCCAATTCTTCAATCACTTTCAATACTTTTTTCCTTGTGGCCGGTTTGACATTCTGGTTGCCGTTCACTACGCGTGAAACTGTCGCCATGGAAACGTTCGCTTCCCGTGCCACATCATAAATTGTTACGGTCATGTAAGCGCCCTCTTTCCCTTTTCTTCAATCATACGTTAAAAACTTTATGTATATCAACTAAAACAAAACAAAAGCCGGGTTTCCCCCCGGCTTTTTGACATTAAACTTTCATTAAACTTTCAATTCATACTGTTTCATGAACTTCATCAATAAATCATAGTATTCATCGAATTGCGGAAGGCTCATCTGCTGCTGGGCATCAGACAAGGCAACAGCCGGATCCGGGTGCACTTCTGCCATAACCCCATCGGCTCCGATGGCGATTGCCGCTTTGGCTGCCGGCAGCAATAGATCACGGCGTCCAGTAGAATGCGTCACATCTACGAATACCGGCAAATGCGTTTCCTGCTTCAAGATCGGCACAGCGGAAATGTCCAATGTGTTGCGCGTCGCTTTTTCATATGTGCGGATACCGCGTTCGCAAAGGATGATCTGACTGTTGCCGGATGCGATAATATACTCAGCCGCATTGATGAATTCCTCGATGGTGGCAGACATGCCTCGCTTCAACAGTACCGGCTTATTGATGCTTCCGACCGCTTTCAATAATTCGAAGTTTTGCATATTGCGCGCTCCGACTTGAACAACGTCGACATAATCAAGTGCTTCTTCAAGGTGGTGAGGTGTGACGATTTCTGAAACCACTGCCAGATTAAATTCATCTGCAGCGTTTTTCAGCATTTTCAAGCCTTCAAGACCAAGTCCCTGGAAATCGTATGGCGATGTGCGGGGTTTATAGGCTCCTCCGCGAATCATTTTAAGCCCTTTGGCGCCGATGGCTTCAGCAACTGTCGTAACTTGCTCCTGGGATTCAACAGCACATGGTCCGAAGATGAACGACGGTTCGCCCTGCCCGATTTTTTCGCCGTTGATATCGATGATTGTGTCTTCCGCTTTTTTCTTGCGGGATACAAGAAGCGCTTTGCGAGTATCTTCTTCCTGCATATCCAATGCGGATTTGAAGATTTCCTTGAATATATGATCAACCGTTTTTTGATCCAACGGCCCATTATTATTGTCTTTCAGGAGATTTAGCATATGGCGCTCGCGAAGAGGATCATATCTGTTCATACCCTGTTTTTCTTTAACTTTCCCAATTTCCTGTATAACGGAAGCTCTCTCGTTTATCAGGGATAGAATTTGCAGGTTTACTGCATCAACTTTTTCTCTTAGCTGTTCTAGATCCATCTTGCTCATTCAAATTTCCCCTCTCAATGATTCACCTGTTATTAGTGACTCATATTAACATGATAGGACTATTATATGCAAAGTATTCGGCAAAGTCACGCAAAAAGTTTTAGCGCTTCAACGCGCTAAAGTATTTAAGCATAAGAAAAGCCGGGGCACTGGGCTCCGGCTTGTTTTTATCAAGCAATAAATTCCTGCATTGATTTGCTTTTGATCTTATTGTGGGAGGCATGCCAGTCTACTTGCATATTCGCAAAATGCATGGCTTGCGGCGATTCATGTTTGATCTCAGTGATTTCCGCTATTTCCTTGGACAATTCCCGGTCTTCCTGGACTACCAGGTACAGGAACAGCTGATTGGGATGCAATGAACAATATTCATTGTATTCGTTCCAGGCAGCTGCTGACACGGGGCAGGTACTGCTGTGTTTGAAAAGCCAGAAGCTTTGTGTGTTTTCAACCGCTTTTTTCAAACTGTCCAGGTCCTGTACGCGTATAAGATTTTTCATTGTATCCGCTCCCAGATTATTTAGTCGAATTGTTTTTATTGCCGTGGGAATTGTTTTTGTTATTGCTGTTGCTGTTGCTGTTGCTGTTGCTGTTGCTGCTGTTGCTGCTGTTGCTGCTGTTGCTGTTGCTGCTGTTGTTCTTGTTTGAATTATTGTTTCCGGAATTGTTCTTATGGGACGTGTTCCCGGATTTATTGTCGTTGGAATTCGATCCTGAACCAGCAGATTTTTTATCTTCATTCACTTCTTCGACAGCTTCTTTCAGCGCATTGGCTGTTGAAGTGAAGGCATCTTCGCCTGCTGTTTCAGTTTCTTTATTGGATTCGTAGACACTGTTCTGGATCGTCGCATGCAACTCGATCGACTCTTCCCCTTCTGAGGATGCTGTGCCATCATCCATCGGTGAAGTTCCGCCTTTCATGCCTTTCACTTTATCCACAACTTTGGAAGACTGGTCTTTCAGCTGCTGTTTCAGACCGCCGCCTTCACTGTCAGATCCTGAGCCCTGTGTTTTCTCTTTCAATGAAGTGACTTGGGTATTCAGGTCTCCGCGGAATTCCTTGCCGGATTTCGGTGCAAGGAACAAAGCTGCAGCTGCCCCGATCACTACGCCGACAAGAGCTCCTGCCAGGAAGCTTCCCGAGCCTGATTCTTCCTCGTAATCATAAAGATCGTCATAGCGGCTGGACATGCCGTAGGATTGCGGCACGTAATCGCTTTGCTGATAGTTTTGTCCGGTATTCGAATAATAATCCCTGTTATATTGCGACTCATTGTAATTCGGTTTTTGGTTGTTGAAATCATTGTTATTGTTTCCAGTCATTTTACATTCCTCCATTATTTTAATAGTTTTTATTTGATTGTATTAATACTGGTCGTTGTGGGGAAGCTGCTTTTGTCCCGGTACCGGCTGGTATGATTCCGACTGCCGCGTGCTGTAGGCTTTACGCTCTTTCCATTTATCGCGGATCCCCATCGCCACGTTGCTCCATTGAACGACCTGCGCAATCTTCTCTTCGTTCTGTTCAGCTTGCGATGCAATGGACATGGTAATGCGTCTCACTGAAGCGTTCAGGTCTGTCACCGAATTCCCGACCCCTTTCACTGCATCCACGACACCATTGAGTTTCGTTGTTTTTTCTTGGATGTCTTCTGCGAGTTCATTCGTCTTGTGCAGCAGGTTGGTGGTTTCCAATGTTACCCCCTGCAGCTGATTTTCAAGTCCCGCAACTGTGCCGGAAACTTCTTTTAATGTGTTTTTCAACGAATTCAATGTCATTGCCAAAGCTACGCATAGAATTAAGAATCCGACTGCAGCCACGATAGCGGCTATGTACAACAGTATTTGCCAATCCATCATAATTCCTCCTTTTACTTTCTGGTCTATAGATTTTCTACCCTTGTCGAACTGAGCCTAAACTTAGTCCCACTAGAATACTTCTAGATAGCCTCACAAAAAACCTGCTAAAAAAGAAAAACAGTTTAACTCGAAAGTTAAACTGTTTCTTCTGACTTCAGCAGGTTCTCAAAAGCTTCTTTGAATTTCGTTACGTCTCCAGCTCCCATGAACAGGAATACGCCATTTTCATGGCTGGTTAATTGGGCCACATCTTCCACTTGCAGCGCTCGGCTGCCCGGCACTTTCTCTGCAAGGTCGCTGATTGTCATCGTTCCCGCTTCTTCGCGGGCAGAACCGAAAATATCACAGAGATACACCTGGTCAGCCTCAGTCAGGCAATCTGCGAACTCCTGGAGGAATGTCTGGGTGCGGGTAAATGTGTGCGGCTGGAAAATCGCAATCACTTCACGGTCAGGAAACTTCTGGCGTGCCGATTGCAGGGTCGCACGTATCTCGGTCGGATGGTGCGCATAATCGTCGATTAGGATGCGGTCACCGATATCCGTCTGCGTGAATCTCCGTTTTACGCCTTGGTAGCCAGTAAATTGCTGTTGAATGATATCTGCCGGGATATTTTCATAATGGCAAAGTGAAATGACGGCCAGCGCATTTAAAATCGTATGGTCGCCGAACATCGGAATCGTGAATGTCGCAAAAAACTCATTGCGGATCACAACATCGAACGTTGTGCCTTCTGTCGTCTTCACGATATTGCGGGCCTGAAAATCATTCTCTTCTCCGAAGCCGTAGTAGACCATCGGGACAGGCGACTGCAATTTCTGAAGATGTTCATCATCACCGCAAGCGATGATGCATTTTTTTACTTGCTGAGCCATTTCTTCAAATGCATTGAACACATCGTCGATTCCCGCAAAATAATCGGGATGGTCGAAATCGATATTCGTCATGATCGCATAATCCGGATGATAGGCAAGGAAATGACGGCGGTATTCACACGCTTCGACAACGAAGAAATGCGAATCCTCCATACCGTAGCCTGTTCCATCACCAATCAGGTAAGATACAGGTTTATAGCCATTCAGCACGTGAGCCATCAAGCCGGTGGTCGATGTCTTTCCATGAGCGCCAGTGATTGCGACGGAGACATATTGTTTCATCAGATCTCCAAGAAATTCATGGTAGCGGATGATGGTCGCGCCCAATTCCCTTGCGCGCACGAGTTCCGGATGCTCATCATTGAAAGCATTGCCGGCAACGATCGTCATCTCTGCAGAAATATTGTCAGGATCGAAAGGCAGGATGGAAATGCCTCTTTCACGCAGCCGTTCCTCTGTAAAAAAATACTTGGCGATATCCGAGCCCTGAACTTCCCTGCCCATATCGTGCATAATCTGCGCCAGCGGGCTCATCCCTGAGCCTTTAATGCCGGTAAAATGTAAAACTGTCATAAATGAACCTCCTGTGGAAGCTGTAAGTAGTCTATGGACACCTTATGGATGCAATAGCCGTTGTTCCAAACAATTACACAATTATATCATAATTTTATCAAACGGAAAGATAACCGACATTTTAGAATAATAGGACCCTTAATGGAAAACTTCAGAAATGTCTTCTTCTGTAATCAGTACAGAGCGGGCTTTACTGCCGTTCTGTTCGGATATGAAGCCATATTCCTCGATTAGATCCATCAATCGGGCGGCTCTGTTATAGCCGATGTGGAATTTCCGCTGCAACAGGGACGTGGACGCGCTTCCCTGCTGCATGATGAAGCGGCAGGCATCTTCAAATAATTCATCCTGCTCCGCTCCGGATCCCGCCTGTTTGATCAGTTCATCTTCTTTGAAGAAGTATTCAGGTTCACCTTGGCTGCGGACATGATCAATGATTTTTTCAATTTCTTCATCTGTCACGAAAGTTCCCTGGATGCGGCTTGGTGCTGACATGCCGTTTCCTAGATACAACATATCCCCTCTTCCAAGCAACCGTTCAGCTCCCTGAGAATCTAGGATGGTCCGGCTATCCACTTGTGAAGATACAGAAAACGCGATACGTGTCGGGATATTGGATTTTATCAAGCCGGTAATGACATCCACGGATGGCCGCTGCGTCGCAATGACCAGGTGGATACCGCATGCGCGCGCTTTCTGCGCAATCCGGCAAATCGCATCTTCGACATCTGACGGTGACATCATCATCAAATCTGCCAATTCATCGATAACGATTAAAATATACGGCAGATGCTGGGCATGATCGCCTTTTTCCTTCACCAACTTATTATAGCGGCTGATATCGCGTACGCCGGTATGCGCAAATAATTGATAGCGCCGTTCCATTTCCGACACCGCCCATTTCAATGAAGCTGTCGCTGCTTTTACGTCAGTAATAACAGGGCTCACAAGATGTGGAATATGGTTATACGGTGCCAGTTCAACCATTTTCGGATCGATCAGCAACAGTTTCAGATCACGCGGCGACGATTTGTACAGCAGGCTCACCAGGAGTGAATTGATGCATACCGATTTCCCCGATCCTGTCGCACCGGCAATTAAACCGTGCGGCATTTTCCTTAGATCGAGTGTGACCGGCTTACCGGTCAAATCGAGGCCAAGCGCCGCTTCCAACGGAGAATCCGAATCCAGGAATTGCGGACTTTCGAGCACTTCCGAAATTCTGACAGCTCTCGACGTCCTGTTCGGGATTTCGATGCCGATGGAACTTTTCCCTGGAATCGGAGCCTGGATACGAATATCTTTCGCTGCCAGCGCCAATTTAAGATCATCCGCCAGATTGCGGATTTTGCTCACTTTCACACCCTGGGCGACCGTCAGCTCAAATTGAGTGACAGCAGGCCCCTGAACGATGCTTAAAATAGTGGCTTGCACCTGGAAGTGGGACAGCGCTTCAATCAGGCGCTCGCCTTGTTCTTCCATCCACTCATCATCTTTTCGGTCATTTTCAGGCATCTGAAGAAAGCTGCTGTGCGGGTGCACATAGCTCAGGGATGCAGGCGTTTCAATCGGTTCAACCGGTTCTTCTGCCACTGGCAATGGTGCAGTCTTTTCTATAGTGGCAGGCTGATCCTGTTTAGGTATCGCTGAAGGTTCGGCTTTTTTAATCGGAGCCTGCTGTTTCATCTGAAAGGGCTGAAATTTATTGATCTTTTCCTTATCCGATTTCAGCATCAGCACATTAAACGGCACCGTTTTTTCCTTTTTTCTGATTGGAGCCGACTCTATTGCCGCCTGCGACGGTTGGCCGGTTTGCGGCAATTCATTATGTACCGGATTTTCTTCGATCATTTCTGGTTCAGGTTCCTCTTCGGAAAACGCCGGATCCGTTTCTACAGGAGATTCTTCCAGATCAGCTGACTTGGTTTCTTCTGCAACAGAGGAAATTTGGGTTTCTTCCCTTATTTCCGGTTCCGCCTCAACTGCATCCATTTGTTCGATCACCGGTTCCTGCTCCGTAATAACCGGGATCGTTTCGGTGACTTTCCCTGATTCCTGCTGAATTTGCTCAATCACCGCTGGAGCTTTTTCCGTTTCCGCCTTTTGGATTTCTGGCGGTGCGGGTTCAGGCTGCGGCAAAATCGCCCGTTGGAATTCTTCTTTCAGCTCTTTCTGTTCAAGAAGCTTTTCGATCCGTGCCGGTTTCCGCTCATTATATCCATGGATGGGAGAAGGGATCCTGGTCGGCTCAAAACGGTTTTTGACCGGCACTGGCCGGCTCTTCTCTTTTCGTTCGGCCGGTTTGGATGGGCGTTCCCTTAAATGCTGCGTTGCCTGACGGACCGGCCGCTTTACAGGGACCGGTTCCGGGTGAAACTCCCTCCGCTCATTCTGAGCAGGACGAAGCGGCCGACGGACCAGTTCTTCCCTGACTTCTGCCATGGTCACTTTCTCGCCGTTCTGCTCCCGCTTAAGAAAAATCTCCCTTTCTTCATCAGTGATGACTGGAAAGCGGAAAGGGACATTTCTGTTTGCAGATTCGACGGGCGCTTCATATTCCGGTTCCACTTCTTCTTCACGTTCGTCCGCGAACATCCGATTCCATAAATTTTTAACCCAACTCATGTTAAATCACGCCTTTACTTCGAATGCTGTTCCGGGTTCTGCATCATTGTCCAAAACAAGGATCCCTTTTTCCTGCGGGGCATCCGGCAATGCCAATTCTTTGGCCGAGCAGATCATCCCGCTGGATGCTACTCCGCGAAGTTCAGCATCTTTGATGATCATCCCAGAAGGCATCACTGCTCCGACTTTTGCTACAACCACTTTCTGTCCGGCTGCCACATTCGGTGCACCGCAGACGATCTGCAGGCTTTCAGTGCCGACAGTCACCTGGCAGACATTCAGTTTGTCCGCATTCGGATGTTTTTCCATAGACTCTACATACCCGATGACGAATTTTGGTGACAGGTCGACTTCCAACAGGTAATCAACGCCATTTTTTTCAAGTGCATTCTGAAGCTCAGTCACCAATTGCTCCGATACGTCGATTGTTCCCGTTTCCGGGAACGTGATGTACCCCGATGCATTGAATAAGTTGAAAGCGGCAATATTGCCTGCTTCGTCTTTGATCAGCGTTACATCTCCTGTAATTTCAGTTTTAATTTTTTCAGGTTTTTCCGTCTGCAATTGAACCAGCAGCACGTCGCCGATTCCCTCTTTATTGTAAAATGCGTTCATTTCTTATCGTTCTCCTCTTCAGGTCTATTTTTTGCCAGGATAAATATCGGTTCCAATTCATCGTTTTCATAGATGAACGACAGGGATGTGATCGGCACTTTGCCATTGGTGAAGAAATGCATCGCCATCTGGGCGAGGATGTCATATCCCATTTCGTTGCGGATATCACCGATGATCAGGACATCCTGATGCGGAACTGATACCGTCATGTCTCCCGTGACTTTCTGTTTCATCTCTTTCAGGAAGGTCTCATTCAAAATTCGTGTAGCATCATATCCATCATTCTCGTTAAGGAAATAAAACACGTTGCCCGCAACATGGTCTTCCTTGACTGCAGTTTTCAGCTTTTTAACCTGGAATCTCGCAAGCTCTTTCAGCTGGTCTTCTGTCAGACTTAATGAATTTAACATATTTTCATCAATTAAGCGATAGGCTGCCCCTGTATCAAGTGCATAATAGATCCGGGTTTCAGCAGTATGTTCTGCAGTGATGAAGCGGTTACCTTCATTGGACTCTTCGGGGAAGGAAGTCGAACGGATGACCGGATAGATGTGTT
This sequence comes from Planococcus beigongshangi, assembly GCF_016820495.1. Classification (GTDB taxonomy): domain Bacteria; phylum Bacillota; class Bacilli; order Bacillales_A; family Planococcaceae; genus Planococcus; species Planococcus beigongshangi. The sequence goes on from NZ_JADHDU010000002.1 coordinate 556,571, forward strand.
CACCGCCAGGCAGGTCCCCTTCCGCTTCACGCTCCATCGCCTTGAATGTTTCATTGATGGTATAAACGATCTCATTGACCGCTTCATCACCTTTTGTTTCATAGCGGCTTGCAATTTTCGGAAGGTCCAGCGTCAGGCCTTTTCCGACTTTTAAGTGGCGGATATTCGCCGTATTCTTTTCACGGTCATAGCGCCATTCCAAGTCCCGGCTCGGAAGCCGTTCTCTCAATAGATTGAATAATTGTGTGGAATTCATCGCGATCTTCCTCTCTGTCAAAAATAAACGGTTCGACCCAGGCGGGCGAACCGTCTTGATATTATAGGGCCAACTCTGTAATGAAGGATTCGATTTCCTCTTGAGTCTTCCGGTCACGGCTTACGAAGCGTCCCAGCTCCTTGCCTTCGCCGAACGCCAGGAAACTCGGGATGCCGTATATGTCCAACTCGATGCAAAGATCGATGAACTTATCCCGGTCAACCGAAACGAATGTATAGTTCCCAAACTTCTTTTCTACCTCCGGCATGATCGGATCGATCACCCGGCAATCCGGACACCAGCCGGCAGTAAACATGAAGATTACCGGCTGGCTGTTTTTTAATTTATTGAATTCCTCAATTGATTCCAGTTGTCTCATCAATTCTTCTCCTCAATTTCCCGCTTCGACCGAGCGGACTGTTTTCATCATCCATTCCATATTGCCAGGAACATCCGACTCTTCGGATATGGTCGTCATTTTGACACCGCCTGTGCTGACTACGATCTCAATTCGGTCTTCAGCGATTTCCCGCAAAGTGGTAAAACCGAAACGGCCATTCTGCTCGAAAGTCTGATCCATGATCCACTGCTGTTCTTCGTTCGCCTTTTGAAGTCCATAGAAGAATTTACTGTCCGCAGATTCATTCGGATTGATGAACAGGACGTATGAGTCGCTCCCTTTTGTAATGATGACATTATGATCATCTGAAGGCTCTTCGATATCATAGCCCCCCGGCAGGTACAACTCTATCTGTCCGGCTGTTTCATTGGTTTCGGGCGCTTCCTCTTCGAACGCATCCCGGGTTTCCGTTAATCCGGCATTAAGGCGTTCTTCCGGAGTCGCCATGCAACCCGTTAACAGAAATAGAGATGCTGTAATTCCCATGATAAATGCTGACCGTTTCACACGTCTTCCTCCCCTGCTATGCTGATACCTATTTTAAAGATGTTTGTATGCACATGCAACTCAAGCGCTGTAGAACCGCCACTGCCCGATTAGCAGTTTGACGACATGTCCGAACATCTCTCCGCGGTTCACCCCGTCGGCAGTCAAAATGCCGATGGCTCCTTTATGGTTCCGGACGCCTGTTTCGTCAGCAAAATTGTCCATCAACGGCCCGAGCTCATATCCTGCCAGCAATTTTTCGGCAATGCTGTCCGGCAGCGGGATCTGCGCCCCGGCTGCCGTATAGACGCCGCCTTCAGCAGTCGCCAATGCTCCCCAATTGCAGAGATATAGAGCGCCTTCGAGTTCAAATACGCCACCCTCAAGTCCGACAGCCAGATCTGCCCCGGATCCAAGTGCCGCTGTTGCCCGGTTGACTGCGCCAAGACGCGTTTCGGAAAGAGAAAATGGCTGTGCCGAAACCCCCGAGTCGGTTTCAGCAGCAGTGATTTCGGCAAGTATGCCCAGTTCAGTGCACACATCATTCATCGATTTCACTTTCGCAGGATTTTTCGATGCCACGGCAATTTTTAATTTTTCCATCTCGTACTTCTCCCTTTCTATAGAAAAAAAGTGCCCAAGGGCACTTTTTCAGACGTTATTTTTGATTGTATCCACTGTGGTGCGGTCAGCCGCTTTCACCAGTTTCACCAATAATTCCTTCGCCGCCGCATAATCATCGGTATGGATGATCGATGAGGAAGTGTGGATATAACGCGAGCAGATTCCGATCACGGAACTCGGTATACCTTCATTTGCCGTATGGACACGCCCTGCATCAGTGCCGCCCTGCGAAATGAAATACTGGTAAGGGATACGATTCGATTCAGCAGTGTCGAGTACGAATTCCCGCATGCCGCGGTGTGTGACCATCGTACGGTCGAGTATGCGGAGAAGGGTCCCTTTACCCAATTGGCCGAATTCGTTTACATTGCCTGTTGCATCGTTTGCCGGGCTGGCGTCAAGTGCGAAGAAAAGTTCCGGGTCGATCATATTCGCTGCAGTCTGCGCGCCGCGAAGGCCGACTTCCTCCATCACTGTCGCTCCAGAAAACAATTGGTTCGGCAGTTTTTCGTCTTTCAGTTCACGCAACAATTCAATTGCGAGGCCGCATCCGTAACGATTATCCCAAGCTTTCGCCATGATTTTCTTATCGTTTGCCATCGGCGTGAACGGGCTGTAAGGGATGATCTGCTGACCTGGACGGATGCCGAACGACAATGCATCCTCTTTATCATCCGCACCTATATCGATGAGCATGTTTTTGATCTCCATCGGCTTACTGCGTAATTCCTCGCTGAGTAAATGCGGAGGAATCGATCCGATGACCCCAGGGATCACCCGATCGCCAGCGATAATTTCGACACGCGTTGCAAGCATTACCTGATTCCACCAGCCGCCAAGCGGTTGGAAGCGGATCATGCCGTTATCGGTGATTTGCGTCACCATGAATCCGACTTCATCCATATGTCCGGCAACCATGATGCGCGGGCCATCTTTTTCGCCTTCTTTGACGCCGAAAATACTGCCCAGCTTATCTTGGATGATTCGATCGGAAACAGATTCCAGCTGCTGTTTCATGAATTTACGAACTGCATGTTCATTGCCAGGAGCTCCTGGCAATTCTGTTAAGGTTTTGAAAAGTTCTCTTGTTTCATGATTCATGATAAAACTTCCTCCTATATGAAATGCCTCTTTTCAGTTTAGAGCTTTTATCAGTTTATTTCCACTTTAAATTTCGAAAAACGAAATTTGTTTTGATTCTTCACTGCTTTCATTTCTCGTTTTTTTATGATGTATGGTACAATTTAGCCAGCAATTATGGGAGGGATTCAATTGAAAAATCGTGATTTATTGATTGGCTTCGCTACAGGAGTCGCTGCAACGTACGTCATCAAAGAAATGGTTGACCGCACTCAAAAGCTTTATCCGGCGGAAGAAGTACTTAAACAAGTCAAAACTTCATTCAAAGAAGAAGGGCCGATCGACGGTTCATGGATTTATATGAAAACCGAGCCATATACTCAGCACGCCATCACGACGGATGTCTATAAAGGCGGCATCACCCGCCACCGCGACGATGAACTGGAGCAATTCGAGTTCATGGCTGACGCCTATACAGGCGCAGTCGTAGAAGTATCAAAAGTTTAATCCACACTGCAGGCAAGCGCCTGAAACATCGCTTGCCTGCAGTTTTTTTATCGAAATCCAGAAAGTCCGGAGGAAGAAACATGAAATTTGTCCTGCTGTTCGGCCCGCATGCTGTCGGAAAAATGACTGTCGGCCAGGAATTGGCGAAAATCACCGACCTGAAATTATTGCACAATCACATGACCATCGATTTATTGGAACCGTTCTTCGGTTTTGAAAAGGAGATGTGGCGCATTTCCACCATGCTTCGCGAAGAGATTTTCACTTCATTTGCGCGCAGCGGTAAATACGGCATGATCTTTACATATGTATGGGCGTTCGACCAGCAGGAAGACTGGGATTTCGTCAACAAAGCCGTTGCCCTATTCGAGGCACAGGGCGCTGAAATATACTTCGTCGAACTCGAAGCCGATATCAAGGAAAGACTGATCAGAAACAAAAGCGGAAACCGTCTCGCGCACAAGCCGACCAAAAGAAATCTCGTTTCGTCCGAAAGGGAAATGCTCAAATCCAATAAAATCTATCGCCTGAATTCTTTCCAGGATGAGATCAAGGCTGATAATTATATGCGCCTGAACAATACGGGCCTCGCTCCTGAAAAAGCGGCCGAAATGATTAAAGCGCATTTCGGGTTTTAGGCTTGGGTTTAGATTGAAATTTATATGTGTTGAAACTGCAATGGCTGTCTTATCGGGCAGCCATTTTTATTGTTTTAATTGGGATATAGGACAAGTGCTCTTCTCGGCTTATTGCGGGAGGCAAGATGCGCCATGAACTTGAGCAGCATAATCTTTGCACTGTCCAAAGTGACGAAGTGGCAGATAGATGTCGTTTCTTTAATTCACCTTATCTAGTTGCGGTCACCCAATCTTCATCCAAATAAATCAAAAAAGGCACCACCGAAGCGATGCCTTTTGCAAAACTAGCTATTCTTCTCTTTATATGTCACGGCTTCGATAATATCTTTGCCGTCTTCATTCCACTTCAGCAGACGGTAATAGGCGTCATGGTAGAACGAGAAATAATAGCCGTTTTCGAGCGCCTCTTTCATCAGCCGCTCTTTCGCGAAGATCGAATCCATCGGATAGTCGTCATATGCGAGCACCCACAATGGATTTTGATGGGCATGGGTCGGCATGATGTCGCCCATATGGAGGATCGTTTCCCCGCCGCTCTCCAGTTTGATGACCGCATGGCCGTTTGAATGGCCGCCTGTATGGATCATCGTGATCGCCCCGAACAGCGTCAGCTTCGACTTGAATGTCTCGACCTGACCCTGCACAGGCTCCCAGTTCTCTTTCCAGTACGTATTGCGTGAACGGATATTGGGATTGCGCATCTCCTCCCATTCAACCGCAGAAACGTAAATTTTCGCATTCGGGAAAGCCGATACGTATTCGTCGCCCTGTTTCATGGTAAGACCTGCTGCATGGTCGCCGTGAAGATGCGTCATCAATACGGCATCGATATCCGCTGCCGACAAACCAAGTCCAGCCAACTCCTCATCCAATGATGATTCTGCAGAAACCCCCAGATTCCGCAGCTGGCGGTCGGTCAATTTGCCTCTGCCCAGTCCGCTGTCGATCAATAGATTATGTCCGTCGAATTGGACCAGTATCGGATGCGTCGGCAATTCGATATTATTCTTTTCATTCACCGGATACCTCTTCGACCACACCACTTTCGGCACGACGCCGAACATTGTGCCGCCGTCCAGATTCGTGGTTCCCCCGTCAAGCCATGTCAATGTCATTTCATGAAAGTCAAATTTTTCCATCATCCATCCCCCTTAGCCCACTTTAAGAATTGTATTGCGCTTCCATCCGGTAGATCGGCTGGCCTTTTTTCTTAAATTTCTCTTCGTATTCGGTCATGATGTTCCATTCCGGTTCATTGGCGTGAAGGTCGAGTGACACATCCTTCAACAGCATGCCGTATGCAGATATGCTTGTCAGTGAATATTCGAATAAACCGCGGTTGTCCGTCTTGAAATGGATTTCCCCGTTTTTCGGAAGAACCGTCTCATACAGTTTCAAAAACGATTCATGTGTCAGGCGCCGTTTGGCATGACGCGTTTTCGGCCATGGATCGGAAAAATTCAGATACAGGCGGTCGACTTCATTTTTCTCGAAGAAATTAGTCATTTCCTGCGCATTCACCCGCAATAGGCGAAGGTTCGGTATTCCGTTTTCCTCGTCCAATACGGTCTGAAGCGCCGTCACGATGACACTGTCGAACAATTCGATGCCGATGTAATTGACATCCGGATTGGCAAGCGCCATTCCAGTGATGAAGCGGCCTTTGCCGGTCCCTGCTTCGATGTGCAGCGGATTCGTATTGCCGAACTCCTCCTGCCACTTCCCTTTTAACTTTTCCGGTTCCGGAATCACGATTTCCGGATGGGCTTCGATCAATTCAGATGCCCATGGTTTATATCTCGCTCTCATTTCTACTTCCTCTTTCCATCATTTATTTACAGATTGCCAGCCATCCAGGCTGACTGAATAGCGGATGCTGCGTTTTTCAGGAGTCCTTCCCGCACCGTCGCCGTCCACATGGCGGTAAACCGGGCGGTCCGTTGCCAATAAAAAATCGGTTCCCTTCAGTTGGTGGACTTCCTTGAACTGAAGATGCTTCCCGCTGAATACCGTACCAAAAACCAGCAGCAGTTTCAATCGCGAAAGACGGTTCACGACGGTAAGTTCCAGGATGCCGTCGTCGGTTATGGAATGCGGGGAAATTTTCATGCCCCCTCCGAAATACGGCTGGTTGCTGACCGTCGCGAACCAGACGCGGTCAAACTGGAGCGTTTTGCCGTCCTGTTCGACTGTAAGCGTAAACAGCCGGAAAGTCAGTAATGCAGAAATTACGTAGATCAAATAAACAAGTTTGCCAAGCCCTAATTTATTGAGGAGGCGCTTCAGAACAGAGCGGTTGACTTTCACTGAGATGTCAGCGTCAAAACCGATACCCGAGCTGCTGACAAAGTAATGGCCGTCATCGTCCGCAAACTGACCCAGATCCTGTCTCTTGCCAATCGGATTCTGCAAAAATGCTGCAATTTCCCCGGCATCCGCAAAAGAATGGAAGCCGCGGCTGAAATCATTTCCCGAACCTGCCGGAACAGAACCGACAATCAGCTGCGGTGCACCGGCTGCTCCGGCAATCACTTCCCGGAGAGTGCCATCACCGCCAAAACCGATAACCAGCACCGGTTCGGATGAATCATGCAGCCCCTTTACGATTTCCACCGCATGACCGCTATACCTGCTGACTGCAAGTTCAAATGGAAAACGGATCGTTTCTTTGAACTTCAGCCATTTCTTCATGGCAATGCCGTTGCCGGCTGCCGGATTGATAACGAATATAGTTCTCATCTGACTTCGCCCATTGACGTGCTTACACGCCATCTTTCAATTTATAGGTTCTTACTGGAATATATCTTGGTGTACCGGCAGGATCAATTCGAAACAAGGCGAATTCGCAAGCTTTGAAATGATCGGTTTCGATTTCCGGAAGCTGCTCCCACACATCCTGCCCGCGCCATTTGTTCGCGAGTGTGATATGCGGAACAAATGGCTTATTGTCAGGGCTCAATTGAAACGCTCTCAGCGTCTCACTGATTTTCCCCTGCAAACCGTTCAGCTGCTCATTCTCTTCCAGCGCTGCGTAGACCACCCGGGGTCGCTCGGGAATGCCGAAATGGGCCACACCGCTGATTTCAAGCTCGAATGGAGGATGGCTGATTTCTGCCAGTGCTTCTGCAACGGCATGTATTTCTCCATGGGGATCTCCTCCGAGAAACAGCAAAGTGATGTGAAGGTCCTCCGCCAGAGGATGGCGCCTGTGGCTCTCCAGATTCCAGGTGTCGCGCTGGGAAGTCATTTTCCCGGCTGCTGGCAGGGGGATTTTGATTCCGATAAAATAATGAATGCTCATAATGATCACCTCTCATCAGTTTACCATTTAAATGAAAGCAAAAAAACAGCGGCCGGCAGTTGCCGGACACTGTTTTCAAAATTCACTGTCAGATCTGGACGCCCAGATTCAATTTAGCCTCGAATGCCTTCTGTAATTTTTCTGTCAGTGTGCCCCGTTCGCCCGTCCCGATTTTATTTCCGTCGATTTGAGTCAATGGAATGATTTCGGCAGTGGTAGATGACATAAAGAACTCGTCCATGTCGAGCGCCTGATCTTTTGTCATTGGTGTTTGCTGAACTGTGATGCCCAGTTCGTCGCAAAGTCCGAGAATCGTTCTTCTCGTGATGCCGTCCAGGATCAGGTTCGTCGCCGGGTGCGTGTAAAGAATGCCGTCTTTGATGCCATACATATTCGAAGACGAACCTTCTGTTATCACTTCACCGCGATGAAGCACTGCTTCATAGCAGCCGTTTTCATAAGCTTCCTGTTTTGCCATGACATTGCCAAGCAGATTCAGGCTCTTGATATCGCAGCGCAGCCAGCGTATGTCTTCCAGGAAAATCGCATGTGCGCCGTTTCTCATCAATTCAAGCGGACGCTCCACAGATTTGGTATATGCCACGACTACCGGCGAAGTGTCGGACGGGAAATGGTGCTGGCGCATAAAAGCTCCGCGTGTGATTTGTACATATACCTGTCCGTTATTGATTTCATTTCGTTCGACCAGATCATACATCAATTTGTGGAACACATCTTTTGTATAGGGCACCACGATCTTCACTTTTTCGGCACTCGCATAAAAGCGGTCGATATGCTCTTTTGCTGTGTAAAGGTCGCCCCCGTATACACGGATCACTTCATATATCCCGTCACCGAATTGATAGCCGCGGTCCTCTTTGGAAATCTTGAGATCCACTTCCTGGATAAACTCGTCGTTGTGTAAAATCCAATCCATTTCCATTCCTTCTTTCAAAAGTGATGTTTTTTGATATTTCAACTGCGGAAATGCAGTCCCCTAAAATTAATTTTCTTTTTGACAAGCCAATTGATAAATGGCTTCTGCATAGATCGCTGCCGCTTTCGTCAAATTGGCGATGTCGACAAATTCATCCAGCTGATGGGCGACGTCCCTCTCACCTGGGAACAGCATGCCGAACGCCACGCCTTTATCCATGACGCGTGCATACGTGCCGCCGCCGATTGCCAGGAGCTCAGCTGGTTCACCCGTCTGTTTTTCATAAGCGTCCTGCAAAGTTTTGATGAACGGGTCCTTTTCATCGACATAATGCGGTTTGGAATTGGAATGGATATTAAGTGTAAAACCTTCCACTTCAAAATCAGCTGTCTTTTCGTCGAAAGGATACGTGATTGAATACCGCATACTGACTTCGGCTATTCCACCTTTTTTTTGATCATAACGCATGATACCTGCATTGAACGTTGTATCGCCTGAAACTTCGTCGTTGAATTCCAGCCCCAGTGACCGGCCTCTCGAGTCCCTGTAAAAGTGATCCACTATAAAATCCGTGAATGCCTTGCCATCGCCCGACAGGTGATCTCTCAGGAATAAAGCCAACAGGACTCCGGCATTGATGCCGTCATCCGGTTCCATCGCATGAGCCGATTTTCCGTGGACAGTCAGCCTCACCTGTCCGTTTTCTTCAACGATTGAAAAAGGGACATCATGTTCATTGGTGAACGCTTCAATCTTTTCTTTCCAGTCAGCCAGATTGCCGGCTAGAGTTGCTGTCGCCAAATCAGGCACCATATTGGTCCGGTCGCCGGAACGAAACGCGGCCAATTGATCTTTTTTTCCTGAAGTGAGCTGTGAAAACACAAGTCCGGCGATCCCTTTTTCTGCATTGATGATCGGGAAATCTGCATCCGGTGCAAAAGCGATCGTCGGCATTTCCTCTTTCTGAAAATAATTTCCGACACAGCGGAAGCCGCTTTCTTCATCCGTTCCGATGATCAGCCTGATGCGTTTATTGAATGTTACCCCTGAGTCCTTCACCATATTCAACGCAGTCCATGCAGCTATAGTCGGCCCTTTATCGTCAATGGCACCACGGCCGAATAATTTTCCATCTTCGATAATGCCGCCGAAGGGTTCTTTCGTCCAGCCTGCTCCGGTCGGTACGACATCCACATGGCCGAGAATCCCTAACAGTTCCTCCCCTTCACCTATTTCAAGATGACCCGCTATATGATCCACATTCTTCACTTGATAGCCGTTTTCGCGGCCTTTATCCAAAAACCAGTCCAGCGCCCTTTTGACTTCTTTTCCGAAAGGTGCGTCCGGTGCAGCGTCTTCACTGAGAATACTCGGAATCGCAATCAGTTCCTGTAATTCCTTTAACATCTTTTCCTGCCTTTTTTCCGCTTCCAATTGCCAATCCATATGAACACCCCGCTTTTATTACCCCCATTGTACACCTTTTCCGGCGGATTAAAAGAATTAGCGGACAATTTTTTTTGCCTGTTCCAGTGATTTCTCAAGTGTAAAAGGATTGTAAATTATAGTAAATCAGAATAAAAATATGGATATAGAATCATTTTTTCGCTATAATCAAATTGTCAGATTAGTTGGACTGGCAGATAATATTTTAGGGGGATGTCTCAAACACTTGCAGAAAATCAGCCGGGTATACCCCGGCAGCTCGTCCGCTAGTCTTTGCCAATGGGAAAAAAGATGAAGGAGTGGTTCTCTTTTATGAAACCTACTACGGATCGCATGCTCATTCGAATTAAAGATATGTATAAGTACATCCTGGAAAACGGGACTGTAACTACGCAAGATTTAGTCGATGAATTCGGCATCACTCCTCGCACCATTCAAAGGGATTTGAATGTGTTAGCCTTTAACGATTTGGTGACAAGTCCAGTTCGGGGCAAATGGACAACGACGCAGAAAAAAGTGAAGATGACATCTTAGACAAGAAAAGCGACAGCACCCGTTTAGCTCCGAAAGGCATAAGACGGAATAGCGGCGAGGTCTTGACCGCAGAGCTAGGCCGGCTTATGACCCGAGGAGCTGGGTCGCTGGAGACTAAACAGAAGAAAAGCGACGATGCCCGTCAAGCTCTGACAGGCATAAGACGGATCAGCAGAGTGGCCTTGGCCACGGCTGCTGAGCTGGCTTATGACCCGAAGAGCTGGGCCATCGGAGTCTGGACAACGAAAAGCGGAAACGGCCCGTTCTGCTCTGAAGAGTTGGCCCGCCGGAGACTAGACAACAAAAAACGACGGCGCCCGTTTAATCAGGGCGCCGTCGACTGTCCAATATTAATAATAACCTTTCAATAAAAAATGACCGCCAGTCAATGGCGGTCATTTTTTCTCTTTTAAGTTATTCAATTCTTCGTCCGTCAAATAGCGGTATTCACCGAGTTCAAGTTCCGGATCCAGTTGAAGCGAGCCCATCGACAGGCGCTTCAAGTAGACAACAGTTTTGCCGACACTCTCGAACATGCGCTTTACCTGATGGAATTTCCCTTCCGTTATCGTCAATTCGATTTCGGATTCTTCACCGTTCCTGAGGATTTCAAGAAACGCCTCTTTCGTCTGGTAGCCGTCATCGAGAATGACTCCTTTCCGGAATGCCACGCCGTCCTCTTCGGTCACCCGTCCATCGATCCTCGCGTAATACGTTTTCGCCACATGCTTTTTCGGTGACAGCAATTCATGGGCCAGTTTGCCGTCATTCGTCAGCAGCAGCAAGCCTTCTGTATCTTTATCGAGGCGGCCGACAGGAAACGGCTCGAAATGCCGCTCTTCATCGCCGAGCAGATCGATGACCGTCTCATCATATTTATCTTCTGTCGCTGAAATGACACCCGGCGGTTTATTCATCATCAAGTAGATGAATTCCACATATTCAACAGCCTCGCCATCCACGGTAATCACATCGCCGTTTTCATCGACGTGCCGCTTAGCATCACGGACGATTTCCCCGTTCACTTCCACTGCTTTTGATTTCAAAAGAACTTTCACGTCTTTTCGGGAACCAAAACCCATATTGGATAAAAACTTATCGATACGCATAAGTGCCCCCTAGAAGCCCAATTTACGGGTGTATTTTGTCAAACGTTCACCGAATAACTTCTGGGCAAGACCGGTACGGAGCGCGATATAGCCATATACTGCGCCTCCGATCCCTCCGACGACTATAATCCGGATGATCGACTGTAATTTGGTTTCCATACCGATGACCAGATCCAACCCTGCCAATGCCAATAGGACAGCAGCTGCCATCACAGCATTCATCAGCACGATGAAGACAAGGCGCCTGACAACCAAGGATGAACGGTATTGCATCGTCACCATGATGACACCGATATTCATCGCGATTGCGCCGGAATAGCCGATGATGGTTGCAGCAATGGCGCCATTTGTTTCGAATATCGCGATCAGCGGGATGTTCAATGACAATTTAAGCAAAAGCCCAATCATAAGATTCAGAACGATCCATTTCTGCTGGTTGATCCCCTGCAGGATCGAAGCCGTTACCGGGAACAGCGCAAATAGAATGGCTGCCGGCAGATAATGCGCAAGAATCTCTGAACCGATTTCACTGTTCTTATAGAAGATATGATACAGTTCATCGGATAATAATGTCATGCCGACAACTGCCGGCAAGGTGAGGAACACGATCATCTGGAATGACTGATCAAGTGTGCGCGTCAATGATTTATGTTCATTCAACGTGTAATATTTCGTGATCAATGGAATCAAAGCCATTGAAAATCCGGTCGCCAGCATGACCGGGATCAAAACGAGCTTATGCGCCGTCAAATTCAGGATTCCCAGATACAGGCTGGTATTTTCTGCATTGTCCGTTCGGCTCATCCCCATATTGAAGGTCAGCATATCGATGAATTGGAATAATGGATTGGCCACGCCCAGAAAAACGATTGGAAGTGCGTATGATAGAATCTCCTTGTACATGTCACGAAGACGGACATCATACGAGTCGATTGAATTGGCACGCAGCAGATCATATTCTGGTTTCTGCTTTTTCCAGTAGTAAAACAGGACCAGGACACCACCGATTGCACCGATTGCTGCGGACAGAACCGCGAACTGAATGGCAGTCTTCGGCGTTCCGTCAAAAATATTGATGACTACATAAGCTCCCGCCAAAAGGAAAATGATGCGGATAATCTGTTCAAGCAACTGGGAAACAGCTGTTGGCATCATATAATTATAGCCCTGGAAAAACCCGCGCCATAAACTCATGAAGGGCACGACAATCAAGGCAAAGCTCACCCAGCGGATGACATCTGCAACATCCTGTTCCGTAAAGATCTTGTCATCCGGGTCAATTGTGATTTTGGCCAATACATCCGCCAGCGAATAAAGTGCGAGAAACGAGATAAAACCCGTAATCAGCATTGTCAGCAAACCGGATCGCAGTAGCCTCCGCCCGGTTTCGTAATCCCCCAGCGAATTGTATTTTGCCACATATTTTGAAAAAGCCAGCGGCGCCCCCGATATGGCGACGGCCAGCATCAGGTTATAAGGGATATATGCGTATTGGTACAGGACGATATTTTCTTCCCCGACCAATCCGTAGAATGGAATAATATACATGACACCAAGCACTTTGGATAAAAACATACCCAGCGTCAAAATGGCCGTTCCTTTGATTAACGTTGACATTTTGCACTTCCTGACTAATTCTTGATAAAAAAACAATCTACCCGATAGTTTACACCTATAGAAGGAATTACTCAACGGATATTGAAGCATCGTGTATACTAAAGAAAAGTGAAAGTGCCCGTTAAGCTCTAAAACGGCTTATGCCCCGAAGAGCTGGGCGGCTGGAGTCTGATCCCAATGCTCACCTACAAGCAAATAATAAACGAAAGCGAGTTCTTCCTACTATGTATGACGTCATTATCATCGGCGGAGGTCCATCTGGCCTCATGGCTTCAATCGCCGCAGCTTCATCTAACAAAAAAGTTCTTTTGATCGAAAAAGGCAAAAAACTCGGTAAAAAATTGATCATCTCCGGCGGCGGACGCTGCAATGTCACCAATCGCCTGCCGCTTGAGGAAATTGTAAAAAACATCCCAGGTAACGGTAGATTTCTCTACAGCCCCTTTTCCGTATTCAACAATGAGGACATCATCTCCTTCTTCGAAGGGCTCGGTGTCGCGCTGAAAGAAGAAGATCATGGCCGCATGTTCCCGGTTTCGAACCGTGCACAGGATGTGGCCGATGCCATGTTCCGTGAAATGGACCGGCTCGGTGTCGAAGTCCTGCTTGATTCACCGGTCAAGAAATTATTGATGACCGACGAAAAAGTCACAGGTGCCCGCCTTCATTCCGGCGAAGAATACACAGCGAAAGCGATTGTCCTTGCTGTCGGTGGAAAAGCTGTTCCCCAGACCGGTTCGACAGGAGATGGCTATCCATGGGCGGAAAAAGCCGGCCACACGGTCACTGACCTGTATCCGACAGAAGTGCCGCTCCTGTCAAAAGAGCCGTTCATCGTCAGCCGCGACCTTCAGGGACTAGCCCTCCGCGACGTTGCAGTTTCAGTGTTGAATAAAAAAGGCAAAGTTCTGGTGACACACCAGATGGACATGCTGTTCACCCATTTCGGACTCAGCGGTCCTGCCATTCTTCGCTGCAGCCAGTATGTGGTCAAGGAAATGAAAAAGACGGGCGGCGCACCCGTAGAGATGCGCATCAATTCAATGCCGGACGAAAATGCCGAATCCGCATTTCAGCTGCTCTTCAAAATGATGAAGGACGACCCGAAAAAAGCGGTTAAAAATGTCTGGAAGAGTCTCGCACAGGAACGCTGGCTGCTGTTTCTTCTGGCACGCGCAGGAATCGATCCGTCTGTTACCGGTGCAGAGCTTGCCAGTGAAAAAGTCCGTGCCATGGCGTCACAATTGACCGCCTTCACTATGGAAGTGACCGGCACGCAGCCGATCGAAAAAGCATTCGTCACAGGCGGCGGTGTGTCCATCAAGGAGATCGAGCCGAAAACAATGGCTTCACGCAAGAAGCCCGGTCTGTATTTCTGCGGTGAAATCCTGGATATCCACGGTTACACAGGCGGCTATAATATTACGTCGGCTCTTGTGACCGGCAATGTCGCCGGCAGAAGTGCGGCAGATTTCGCAGCACAATTATAGATCAGAAAACCCTTCGCAAAAATTTTGCGAAGGCTTTTTTTCAATATTGTACAGATTTTTTTCCAAATTAAGGATTTACTATCCGGAATGGTTAAAATGCTATCCGGAATTTCGAAATACTATCCAGATATTAAAAATACTATCCGGAACGGACTAAATACTATCCAAATAAATATCAGCATTCTTTTTTCCAATTTCAGCCAATAAAAAACCGGAGCTCCAGCTTCTCAGCCCGAACTCCGGTTTCATTAAATTATGCAATTACCACATTCACCAATTTCCCAGGAATCGCAATCACTTTACGGATCCCTTTGCCTTCCGCAGCTTTTTGGATGGATTCATCCGCAAGCGCTGCCGCTTCCAGTTCCTCTTTCGTGCTGTCTTTCGCAACAACGATTTTCGTTCTCACTTTGCCGTTCACCTGCACAACAACTTCCACTTCATCGTCGACCATTTTCGACTCATCGAATGTCGGCCATGCCGCGTAGGTCACCGTTTCCGTGTGGCCAAGTTTTTCCCACAGTTCTTCCGCGACGTGCGGTGCAATCGGCGACAGCATCTTCACGAAGCCTTCCACGTATTCTTTCGGGATGGCATCCGCTTTATAGCCTTCATTGATGAAGACCATCATCTGTGAAATGGCTGTATTGAACCGCAGACCTTCGAAATCCTCAGACACCTTTTTCACAGTCTGATGATAGACTTTTTCCATTTTGCCGTCGTTAGCTTCAACGATTTTCGCACTCAACGCATCATTCTCGATGAACAGGCGCCATACGCGGTCAAGGAAACGGCGCGCTCCGTCAAGACCGTTCGTCGACCAGGCAATCGAAGCGTCAAGCGGCCCCATGAACATTTCATACAGACGCAGTGTATCTGCCCCGTGGCTTTCGATGATCTGGTCCGGGTTGACGACATTGCCTTTGGATTTCGACATTTTTTCATTGCCTTCACCCAAAATCATTCCCTGGTTGAATAATTTCTGGAATGGCTCTTTTGTCGGAACCACACCGATATCATATAGAACTTTATGCCAGAAGCGCGCATACAATAAATGAAGGACCGCATGCTCGGCTCCGCCGATATACACATCAACCGGCAGCCAGTGTTTCAATAGTTCCGGATCTGCAATGGCTTCATCATTTTCCGTGTCGATATAACGCAGGTAGTACCAGCAGCTGCCTGCCCATTGCGGCATCGTGTTCGTTTCGCGGCGGCCCCTCAATCCCGTTTCCGGGTGTACGACATTCAGCCAATCTTCGATATTGGCAAGTGGTGATTCACCTGTTCCACTCGGCTTGATATCTGTAGTCACCGGCAACACTACTGGAAGATCTTTCTCGTCAACCGGAGTCATCGTGCCATCTTCCCAGTGGATGATCGGAATCGGCTCGCCCCAGTAACGCTGACGGCTGAACAGCCAGTCGCGGAGACGATACGTGATTTTCTTCTCGCCGACACCTTTTTCAACAAGCCAGTCGATCGCTTTCGCAATCGCTTCGGTTTTATTCAATCCATTAAGGAAATCAGAATTGATCAGTTCACCGTCGCCGGCGTAAGCTTCTTCATCGATATTGCCGCCGGATACAACTTCCACGATCGGCAAATCGAATTGTTTCGCGAATTCATAGTCGCGTTCATCATGTGCCGGAACTGCCATGATGGCACCTGTTCCATAAGTCGCCAATACATAATCCGCAATCCATATCGGCATCTTCTCGCCGCTTGCCGGGTTGATCGCGTAAGCTCCAGTGAATACACCAGATTTTGATTTTGCCAAATCTGTGCGCTCGAGATCGCTTTTCGTTTTTACGTCATCAATGTATTTTTCAACAGCATCTTTTTGTTCAGGTGTTGTAATACTTGAAACCAGTTTGTGCTCTGGCGCCAAGACTGCATAAGTCGCACCGAAAATCGTATCCGGGCGAGTCGTAAATGCACGGAAGGAATGGTCATTTCCATCGATTTGGAACTCAAGTTCCGCCCCTTCCGATTTTCCGATCCAATTGCGCTGCATGTCTTTCAGACTTTCCGGCCAGTCAAGGTCGTCCAGATCTTCGAGTAAACGATCCGCGTATTCAGTTATGCGCAATACCCACTGGCGCATCGGGCGGCGTTCGACCGGATGGCCGCCGCGCTCCGACAAACCGTCGATCACTTCTTCGTTTGCAAGGACTGTGCCAAGTGCCGGACACCAGTTGACCGCCACTTCATCGACGTAAGCCAGGCCTTTATTGTACAGCTGGATGAAAATCCATTGTGTCCATTTATAATATTTCGGATCCGTCGTGTTGATCTCACGGTCCCAGTCATACGAGAAGCCGAGTTCCTGGATTTGGCGTTTGAACGTCGCGATGTTTTTCGCTGTGAATTCCGCCGGATCGTTTCCTGTATCAAGTGCATACTGCTCAGCCGGCAAACCGAAAGCATCCCAGCCCATCGGATGCAAAACGTTATAGCCCTGCATGCGTTTCATACGGCTCAGGATATCCGTCGCCGTGTAGCCTTCCGGATGCCCGACGTGGAGTCCGGCGCCTGATGGATACGGGAACATATCAAGTGCGTAGAATTTCGGCTTGTCGAAATCCGTTTCCAGTTTGAAAGTTTTATTTTGTTCCCAATGTTGCTGCCACTTTTTTTCGATAACTTTGTGCTTGAATGTCATTGTGTTTTCCTCCTCAAAATAAAAAATTCCCGCCCCTTATAAAAATAAGGGACGGGAATCACCCGCGGTACCACCCAAATTAGCGATTGCTCGCCCAACTTGATTCCTTAACGCGGAGAACGGTGCATATTACTAGATTCACATACACTGACTCAAAGGCGAGTTCAACCGCTTTATCCACCGGCTTGCACCAAACGCCGGCTCTCTGGGGGAATAAAACACGGTTTACTGATCCTCATCATAGTCATTTGCTATTACCTTCTATTCTATACGACCCGCCGATTTTTGGCAATGGCTCAGGATGTTTTGACGTTTTCAGTGTTCAGCGGTGCATCAGTCGAATCGACGACATCCTGGACGCTGAAGCCTTCAAACACTTCCGTTAACACAAGTCCGCTGTCGGTCACTTCGATGACTGCGCGTTCCGTGATGATTTTGTTGACGACGCCTTTGCCGGTCAGCGGCAGATCGCATTGTTTCTTGATCTTGGCGGAACCATCTTTCGATACATGGTCCATGATGACGATGACTTTTTTGGCACCGTGGACCAGATCCATCGCTCCGCCCATCCCTTTGATCATTTTGCCTGGAATCATCCAGTTGGCAAGGTCGCCGTTCTCGGCAACTTCCATGCCGCCGAGTATCGCTACGTCGATATGCCCGCCGCGGATCATCGCGAACGATTCGGCACTCGTGAAGAAAGCGGAGCCTGGAATGGTCGTCACAGTTTCTTTTCCGGCATTGATCAAGTCCGGATCGACTTGCTCTTCAGTCGGATAAGGTCCGATGCCAAGCAGGCCGTTTTCTGATTGCAGCACGACCGATTTATTATCTGATATGAAATTCGCCACCAGAGTCGGCATCCCGATTCCCAGATTGACGTAATCGCCGTCTTTTATCTCTTTCTCAGCGCGTCTCGCAATTCGTTCTCTTACCATTTGCTTATCCATATTCTCAGTCTCCTCCCTTATGCCTGTCTTGTCGTTAAACGCTCGATGCGTTTTTCCTGTTTCGCTTCCAGCAATCCCTGCACATAGATGCTCGGCGTCTGGACATGGTTCGGGTCGATTGTTCCGGTTTCAACGATTTCTTCGACTTCAGCGATCGTAATTCTGCCGGCAGCCGCCGCCAGCGGATTGAAGTTTTGCGCGGTTTTGTTATAAACGAGATTGCCCATTTTATCGGCTTTGGCAGCCCGTACCAATGCAAAATCAGCACGGAGTGCATGTTCCAGTACGTATTCCTTGCCGTCGAATTCACGGATTTCTTTTCCTTCCGCAACGGTCGTGCCGACGCCAGCTGGAGTGAAAAATGCCGGAATGCCTGCTCCGCCAGCGCGCATTTTTTCAGCTAACGTGCCTTGCGGCGTCAGTTCGACTTCGATTTCACCAGACAGCACCTGGCGTTCGAACTCTTTATTTTCACCGACGTAGGAGCCGATCATTTTCTTGATCTGTTTATTTTTCAGCAGCAGTCCCAGTCCCCATTCATCTACGCCGCAATTATTGGAAATGACCGTCAGATCTTTGATGCCTTTTTCCACCAGCGCCAGGATCAATTGTTCCGGAATCCCGACCAGGCCGAATCCTCCGACCATAATGGTCGCTCCGTCCTGTATCGGTTCCACCGCTTCTTTTGCAGAACTGTAAATCGGTTTCATTTATTATGCCCCCTCAGCTTTATGTATGAGTATTCACATTATTTAAACGCTTTCATTCTAATTTAATCAAAGTCCCCACCTAAACGCAACCGGAAGCAAAAAGAACTCCGCACGGGGCGGAGTTCCTTCATCTACTTATACCATCACTTTTTCCCGTTCCTTTTCCGCCTCTTTCCGCTTCAAAGGAATATCATAGATCAATGAGGTTCCGATCGCAGCGACCAACAGGACCGTCACGAGCAGGAATAGGGCCGGCATACCATACAGATCGACCATGATTCCGCCCATGAGCGGTCCCACCATGCGTCCGCCAGTTGCGACGCTGTTGACGATGCCCTGATAGAATCCTTCACGGCCTTTAGGCGCCAATTGATTGGCAAGCGCCGGAACTGCCGGCCAGACGAACATCTCACCAATCGTTAATATTGCCATCGATATGATGAACATGCTGAATTGCTCCGCAAATGCCACCACCAGATACGACACCATCATGATCGCTATGCCGATGACCAATTGCTGCTTGATGTTATCTTCGATCCTTTTGATGATCGGCCGGATGAGCGGCTGCCCGAGAACAATCAATGCCCCATTCAACGTCCAGAGAAAACTGTATTGCGGCAAAGTGATGCCGATTTCCTGCGTATAGGCGGAAATCGTCGACTGCCACTGGACATAGCCGACCCAGCAGAGCAAATAGCCGGCCGATACGATCAATAAAGCATAGAAAGGCGCCCGATTGCGGATTTTCTTCCCTTCATTGAACACACTGGTATGTGCAGTCGCTGAAATCGACATCGATTTAAAGCCGAATAAAGCGATGAAGAAAAACAACACA
Source organism: Planococcus beigongshangi (assembly GCF_016820495.1). Classification (GTDB taxonomy): domain Bacteria; phylum Bacillota; class Bacilli; order Bacillales_A; family Planococcaceae; genus Planococcus; species Planococcus beigongshangi. Next base: position 576,156 of record NZ_JADHDU010000002.1, read on the forward strand.
TACATTCCCAGATTCGCCATAAAAATATAATCAAACGAGATGGCAGCCAGCACACCTGCCATTGCCGGACCCACTGCCACTCCGACATTCTGTGCCAGGTAAATGGCGTTGAACGCCTTTCGGCCACCTTCAGGCCATACCGTACCAACCATCGCATACATACTCGGGAACACGATTCCGCCGCTGAATCCAATGATCGTATAGAAAACGACAAATGGCACAAAATCATGCCAGATGGTCAAACCGGTCAACGCAAAAATGGTGACGATGATGCCCCCCATGATCGACTTGTAGCCGCCGATGCGGTCAAACAGCATGCCGCCAAGAAGATTCCCGATAACGGCAGCTCCCGCGTTCGCCATCAATACGAGTCCCGCGAGCGATAAGGATTTCCCCAGATGATCGTGCATATATATCGTCGTCAACGGCCACAGAAATGAATTCCCGGTGACATTGACGAGCATTCCAATGATTAAAAGCCAAACTTGTTTCGGCATCTTCTTATCTCCTCTTAGCTCAATTCCAAGAGTCATTGTATGCCATTTCCTGCCACTCCACAAGTTAATTTTCGGTGAACACCCATTATCAGATATTTCAGCCGTTAGAGCGAAAATTCCAGCCATGCTACAATACAGGATGAGGAGTTGTTATTATGGATATGAATATGAACCTGCCTTTTTCTTCAGACGGCAAACGCTATTACACATGGAATCGCCATCTGCGCGACCATTTTGGCCATAAAATCATGAAAATCGCACTGGATGCCGGATTTGATTGCCCGAACCGGGACGGCACTGTCGCATACGGCGGATGCACCTTTTGTTCCGTCGCCGGGTCCGGTGATTTTGCCGGCGACCGCGTCGATCCGATTCCAGTGCAATTTGAAAAAATCAAAGAAAAAATGCATAAGAAATGGAAAGACGGCAAATATATCGCTTACTTCCAGGCGTATACCAATACCCATGCCCCGCTGCCGGTCATCAAAGAAAAATTTGAAGCAGCACTGGCACAGGAAAATGTGGTCGGCCTGAGCATCGCCACCCGCCCCGACTGTCTGCCGGATGACGTGGTTGATTATTTGGCCGAGTTGAATGATCGGACATACCTCTGGGTTGAACTGGGGCTGCAGACCATTCACGAGGAAACGGCAAAGCTTGTCAACCGCGCACATGATTTTAACTTGTATAAGGAAGGCGTCGAAAAATTGCGCAGCCGCGGGATCCGCGTGTGCACGCATATCATCAACGGCCTCCCTCTTGAAGACAAGGAAATGATGATGGAAACAGCCCGCGAAGTTGCCAAGCTTGATGTACAGGGGATTAAAATCCATCTATTGCATCTATTGAAAGGGACGCCGATGGTCAAACAGTACGAAAAAGGGATGGTCGAATTCCTGGAAAAAGATGAATACATCAAACTGGTCGCCGATCAGCTGGAAGTCATTCCACCCGACATGATCGTCCAGCGCATTACCGGAGACGGGCCCATCGAATTGATGATCGGCCCGATGTGGAGCGTCAACAAATGGGATGTGCTGAACGGCATCGACGCGGAACTTGAAAAACGCGGCAGCTGGCAGGGCAAATTATTTCAAAAGGCGGTGGAAGCATGACATTGATGCGTGTCCTCCCTTTTACGAAACTTTTGCTGGAGCAGGCCGTTGAAGCCGGTGACCACGTGATTGACGGCACTGCCGGAAATGGTCATGATACGTTATTTCTTGCCGAATTAGTCGGTGAAGACGGAAAAGTCTATGCCTTTGATATTCAGGCAGATGCCATCAAAGCAACCCGTGAAAGGGTCAAGGATTTTCACAATGTCGAATTGATCCACGGCAGCCATGCTGAAATCGATCAGCATGTAACTTCACCGATCGGCGCCGCTGTTTTCAATCTCGGCTACCTGCCTAAAGGCGATCACAGCATCATCACAAAAGCCGGATCCACCCTGGCAGCCATCAGCCAGTGCCTTCACTTGCTGAAGGTCCATGGCATCGTCGCCATCGTCATTTATTCCGGCCATGAAGGCGGCAGTGAAGAACGGGATGCCGTGATGGAATTTGTCTCTCAGCTTCCGCAGGTCCAATTTGACGTCTTGCAGTACCAGTTCATCAACCAGCAGCACTCGCCGCCTTTTTTGGTGGCGATTGAAAAAAAGCGGATTAAATGAATAGAGAGGAAAGAGCCTTTGCGGAAGTGATGCAAAGGCTCTTTTCCGTTTAGATGGATATGGCCATTCAGGGACAGACCGGCATCCGGATGGAACATGGAATTGTCGAGGCTGATCGGTTCGATTCTGTATCTGGTGATCATGGTCTTGTTCACTTTTTTTGCCTATCGGGAATATTTTATCGGGATCGGCGCATAAGGCCGGCAAAACGAAAAAGACCGGTTGGAGGATATTGCTCCAGCCGGTCCTTTTCTGTTCTTCACTTATTATCAGCCATTTCATGATTGCGGTTTTTCATTTCTTCCGCAATAAGCTCAAAGGTTTTCAGCCTATCATCGAAATCATATGCCATTGATACCACCATCACTTCATCCGCCTGGTATTCAGCGGCCAGTGTTTCAAGCCTGTCAGCCACTTGTTCAGGGGTTCCGACAACCATCCTTCTCCGGTTTTCTTCAACGAGTAATTTCTCGAACTTCGTATATTCATAGGCAAGTGCTCTATCTGGCGGTGGCGTGCCTTTTGAAGGCATTCCCTGTGCGCCCATCGACAATGCCAGGTCGAGTGACGATGCCACCCGCTCCGCTTCTTCTTCGGTCGCCTGGCAGACGGCGAAAATCGCAAACCCCACATAGGGCTCTGTACCTTCTGCAGGTTCGAACCGTTCCCTGTAAGTCCTTGTAAAATCCTGTCCGCCTTCGCCGTTGATGAAATGGGCGAACATATAAGGCATGCCTTTGTCAGCCGCCAATAAAGCCGAGGACATGCTGGAACCGAGAATCCAGATCGTTGGCGCAGAGTCTGTAAGCGGCGTTGCCTTCATGCCATGATACATATGCTCCTCTGGAATCGCGTCATTCAAATACATCGAAAGTTCATCGATCTGATCCGGAAAGCGGTCGACATTACGCGAACGCCCTTCATTTAATGCAAGTGAGGCACGAGGCATTCCCCCAGGCGCCCGTCCGACTCCGGCATCGATCCTTCCGGGATACAGGGCTTCCAGCAGTTTGAAATTTTCCGCAATCTTAAAGGAAGAATAATGCGGCAGCATGACTCCGCCTGAACCCAGCCGGATCGTTTTCGTTACGGCGCCCAGGTGGGAAATCAGAATTTCAGGTGAAGAACCCGCCAATGTCGCAGCATCATGATGTTCCGATACCCAAAAACGGGTATAGCCCCATTCTTCCGCTTTTTGTGCAAGCATTGCTGTTTGTTTCAATGCTTCCCCCGGATTACTACCTTCAGATACCGGGGATTGATCAAGAATGCTGTACCGCAATGCCATAGTCCCTGCTCCTTCCAACTCTTATTTCACTACATACCCCAATGTCCTCAAAATATTTTTCAGGAATAAATGAGTCGTTGTAAATACATCTTCGCGTTCAGGTTCCTGATACAGATCGTGATAGGCATCTTTCCATTCTTTATAACTGAATTCTTTCAGCTCCTGCTGCTTCAGCCAAATTTTTGCAGCTTCCTTATCTGTTACACGATCTTGTTCGGCCGTGTGGATAAAAACAGGAATGTCCGGAAACTTCACTTTCCCGCTGTTCATTGCCTTCATATAAGATTGCAGTTCACGGTACCACTTCACCGTAACAACCGGACGGTATAATTCATCTGACCAATCAGCTTCAATGATCTCCGGGTTGCGTGTAAGATCTTCAATCTTCAAGTCATGATTGATTTTCATATTTGGCGTCAATTTATGTAAACCGGGTAATGCACTGGAAAGTTTCGAAGGCGTCTTGATGAGCTGCAGCCACGGGGATGTGAATACGACACCAGCAACATTGTGATGTTTTCTGCTCAGATAACCCATCGTCAGCAGCGCACCGAAACCATGTGCAATGATGAAGATCGGCACCCCATCATCAAAGGCGGCTTCCAACATGTCGTCAATTGCTTTTTCATAAACAGAAAAACTGACCATATGCGGTTTTCCTGCGGCCCGGCTTCTGCCATGCCCCGCCAGATCACCCATTACGACATGAAATCCGGCAGAGCGCCATTGCTCGATTTGCCAGCTGTACCTGAAATGATGTTCATATGCACTGTGGACCAGTACGATCACTGCCTTCGCTTGTCCTTCAGCCTGCCATTTCCACATTTCTCCCGCCCCTTTCAGTTGAAGATCAGCATAAATCCTGTTTAAAGTTGACCTTTCAAAAGGATTTGCTACCATTAAAGATATACTATCTTGATTAAAGGAGTTTTACCATGATTTACCCATACAAAGACAAACACCCTCAAATAGACCCATCCGCATTCATTGCTGATTTCACAACGATCACCGGCGATGTGAAAATCGGCGCAGAATCATCCATCTGGTTCAATACCGTCGTCCGGGGCGATGTCGCTCCGACGGTCATCGGCAATAAAACCAATGTCCAGGACCTGTGCATGCTGCACCAGAGCCCGAATAATCCACTGATCCTAGAAGATGAAGTGACGGTCGGACACCAGGTGACACTCCATAGCTGCATAATCCGTAAAAACGCTTTGATCGGCATGGGTTCTGTCATTCTGGACGGAGCTGAAATTGGAGAAGGTGCCTTTATCGGTGCCGGCAGCCTGGTTCCTCAAGGGAAAGTCATCCCGCCTGGCACACTGGCTTTCGGACGTCCAGCCAAGGTGATACGTGAACTCAATGAAGACGATATCGCCGATATGGAGCGCATAGTCCGCGAATATGCAGAGAAAGCCGCTTATTATAAATCCTTGCAAAAATGAAAAAAACCGCACATGCCACTTGGCTCGTGCGGTTTTCATCTATTTCACTCAAATTCCTGACTGTTCTTTCAAAGCAGCTGCTTTATCTGTACGTTCCCAAGGAAGATCCACATCTGTGCGGCCGAAATGTCCGTAAGCTGCAGTCTGTTTGTAGATTGGACGGCGCAGATCAAGCATCTTGATCAATCCTGCCGGACGCAGGTCGAAATTATTGCGGACCAGTTCGATGAGTTGGTCTTCGCTGATTTTACCTGTTCCGAATGTATCAACTGAAATGGAAACCGGATGTGCAACCCCGATCGCATAAGCCACTTGGACTTCACATTTATCGGCCAAGCCTGAAGCAACAATATTTTTCGCTACATAGCGCGCTGCGTATGCACCGGAACGGTCAACTTTCGTCGCGTCCTTACCGGAGAATGCGCCGCCGCCGTGGCGGGCATAGCCACCATAAGTATCAACGATGATCTTACGGCCAGTAAGACCCGCGTCTCCTTGAGGTCCGCCGATAACAAAACGGCCAGTCGGGTTGATGAAGTATTTGGTTTCGTCATCCAGCAAATGTGCCGGAACGACATCATTGATGACATATTCTTTGATATTGCGCTGGATCTGCTCAAGTGTTACTTCCGGATGATGCTGAGTCGAGATTACGATAGTATCCACACGAAGCGGCTTATCGTTTTCATCATATTCAACAGTCACCTGTGTCTTACCGTCAGGACGCAAATATGGAAGGATCTCTTCCTTGCGCACTTCCGCTAAACGGCGTGCCAATTTATGTGCAAGTGAGATCGGCAGCGGCATCAACTCTTCAGTTTCATTGTTCGCGTAACCGAACATCAAACCCTGGTCTCCTGCACCGATATCATCAAGTTCCTTGTCAGTCATCTGGCCTTCGCGTGATTCAAGCGCCACGTTCACTCCAGCGGCAATATCAGGTGATTGCTCATCAATTGCTGTCAGGACTGCACTTGTTTCAGAGTCAAAGCCATATTTTGCGCGTGTATAACCGATATCTTTAACGGTTTGGCGCACCACTTTCGGGATGTCTACATAAGTTGTCGTAGTTATTTCCCCTGCTACAAGAACAAGTCCTGTCGTAACGGTTGTTTCGCACGCTACACGAGCGTTCGGATCTTCTGCGAGGATCGCGTCCAGGATGGCATCTGAGATTTGGTCACAGATTTTATCCGGATGTCCTTCTGTTACTGATTCTGATGTGAATAATCGACGGTTTGTCAAAAAATGTTCCTCCTTATATCCTGCGAGATTGCTCTCGAAATTGATACGGTACTCATTTTCCCATGTCAAGTCCGTTCCAAACAAACTGGATTGAACTTCAAGCCGTTCCGTGGCCTTTGCACACGAGGATTAAGGGCTTTTCATAAAAAAATCCCTTCACTCATTCATTAATGAGGAAAGGAGAAATCATCATACGCACCTTTCACTCTTATCGTCCAAGGCCTTTTCGCCTTGCTTCAGGTTTGGCACCAGCGCTGCGTCATAAGCAGCAGGTTGCCGGGTTTCATAGGGCCTGTCCCCTCCACCAGCTCGGAATAAGAGTATCCGTTCAATTTTCCATCATACGGAACTGACAATATGATGTCAACGATTTTCATAGTTTATTTATGCTCAATGTTCCATTAACCCTCATATTTGGCATTAAATTCGTACAGAGCGTGAATTTTGAAATCAACCGGGTTATTAGTATAGACTAATCGAGTTAATGTGTTATACTATTGTTCGAATATAACTCTTCCCCAATGCCTTGGGAATAACCGAAAAGGAAGGTACATATATGAACTCAGTTAACTTGCAAAACGATTTGAAAGATCTTTTAAACGGCTCCAATGTCAATGTCCAATGGTCGGTTCCACAATTGGTGGAAGCTGCCACTTCACGCGGAGAAGCAGTTTTGACGCGCGAAGGCGCTGTGAAAGCCGAAACGGGGAAATACACTGGCCGCTCGCCTAAAGACAAGTATATGGTAGAAGAAGATATTTCGAAAGATAAAATTGACTGGGGTTCAGTAAACCGTCCGATTTCTTCTGAAATTTTTGAGAACCTGTATGCAAAAGTCCTTAAACACTTAAAAGAAAAAGATGAGTTGTTCGTGTTCAAAGGCTTTGCTGGTGCAGACCCTGAATCACGCCTGCACATCCAGACGATAAACGAATACGCGTGGCATAACCTGTTTGCCCACCAATTATTCATCCGTCCGACTGCCGAAGAGATGAAAATCCATGATGCCCAGTTTACGGTTGTCTATGCACCGACTTTCAAAGCTGATCCGGCTGTCGATGGCACAGATACAGAAACGTTCATCATCGTTTCAATGGAACAGAAAGTGATTCTGATCGGCGGCACTGAATATGCTGGCGAAATGAAAAAATCGATCTTCTCCATCATGAACTATATCCTTCCTGAAAAAGGCATCCTGCCAATGCACTGTTCAGCAAACGTGGGCCAGGACGGCGATGTCGCCCTATTCTTCGGATTGTCGGGTACTGGCAAAACGACACTTTCCGCAGATCAGGACCGGAAACTCATCGGTGATGACGAGCATGGCTGGTCTGATAACGGCGTGTTCAATATCGAAGGCGGCTGCTATGCGAAAACGATCAACCTGTCACGTGAAAACGAGCCGCAGATTTTCGATGCTATCCGATTCGGATCGGTTCTTGAAAATGTTGTCGTTGATCCGGAAACACGCATCCCTGATTACGATGACGGTTCATTGACTGAAAATACGCGCGCTGCTTATCCGATCGATGCAATCGACAACAGCATCCAGCCTTCATTGGCCGGACATCCGAAAACGATCGTCTTCCTGACTGCTGATGCTTTCGGCGTATTGCCTCCTATCAGCCGTTTGTCGAAGGAACAGGCAATGTATCACTTCCTGAGCGGCTATACTTCGAAGCTTGCCGGCACAGAGCGCGGCATCACTTCACCTGAAGCGACATTCTCGACTTGCTTTGGTTCACCGTTCCTGCCGCTTCATGCGACAGTTTACGCAGAAATGCTCGGCAATAAAATCGATGAGCACGAAGTCGAAGTCTTCCTGGTCAACACAGGCTGGACCGGCGGCGAGTACGGCGTCGGCAACCGCATGAAACTTTCATATACACGCACAATGGTTCGCGCAGCGATCAAAGGCGAATTGAATGGCGTGGCTACGGAACAGGAAGCCGTATTCGGCCTCAGCATTCCACAGGAAATTCAAGGAGTGCCGACTGAAGTTCTGAACCCGCGTGACGCATGGGCTGATAAAGCAGCCTACGATGCAAAAGCTAACGAACTTGCTCAAAAATTCCAGGACAATTTCAAGAAATTCGGTACCGTATCCACTGACATCAGTGCTAAAGGCGGTCCATTGAATAAATGATAAGCAAAAGCACATCCGGCCCTTTCGCCGGATGTGCTTTTTTTCTATCTTATTGTTCCTGTTCCTTCATCCAATGTGCCAAAGCGGCAACGGTCTTGCGGTTGGCTGCCGGCGGAAAGAAATGCGTATAATCCGGGAAATACCACGTTTCATGGGGCTGGCCATTCAGTTTCAACGCTTCTTCGAGAAGATAAGCCTGTGCAGGAAACACATTTTCATCTTTCAGGCCGTGGATGATCAGCATGGGAACCGTTGCTTCATCCAGCCTCAGAAGCGGATTCCGCTCTTCATAGGCTGTCAGTGCGTTGTTCGGTGTGCCGCCGTAAATGCGTTTCATCATCCGTCGCATATCCGGCCGCTCCTTGTAGGTCAGCACCGTATCCGTGACCCCTGCCCATGTCACAAGAGAAGTGATGTCATCACGCAGCACAGCCGTCCACAACGCCATGATGCCGCCCCTGGAAAATGCCAGCAGATGCACATGGCCATTGCTGAATTGTTTCAGCACATCCACCGCGTGAACAGCGTCCCAGCGGTCAGCGCCGGCAAATTCATCTTTGCCTTCCCCTCCGCGGTTGCCTCTGTAATAAGGGGCGAAAACGACAAACCCCTGTGCCGCATATTGTGCCGCCCTTGCCGGACGCACCATGCCGATGGATTGGATGCCGCCGCGCAAATAGAGCAGTCCGCTGTAATCGCCCGGCTCTTTCGGTTCAGCCAGTAAGCCCTTGACTTTCAAACCTTCAGACCAATAAACGATTTCCGTCAGTTTCACTTTGGGGTTCGGTGAAGGATAGATCCTTTTCGATTCAATCTTTCCATTTTCCATTTGCTTTCACCTGCTTCAACAAACTTTTCATGCCCTCATCTTTCATTAAAAAACTGTAGGAATCATCGAGTGCCAATTCCTCTTCCAAAATGGGTCCGTTCGTCTCCATCAATTCGATTTTCTCGATAGCTGACACTTTCGCCAGAAATACGGTCTTGCAAAAAGGGGGGCTGCCGTCGACAAAATACTCCGCAAACCATTCCAGTTCATCAATCACTGCACCGGTCTCTTCGTAGACTTCTCGGACCGCCGCTTCTGTCAGGCTTTCCCCCTCTTCCGCCTTGCCACCGGGAAATTCAAGCCCCCGCTTCTTATCATCCGTCAAGAGCCAGCGCCCCTGCCAGCGCGAAATGACGAGCACATGCCGGCTCTCCATCTCAAATGCGTCCGGTTCAAATGATAATTTGCAACGGCAGCCATTCATATCCGTATACTCCATTGTCCTTCACTCCTGTACAAATAAAAAAAGCGCACACAATCCCGAACGTGTGCGCTTTGTGTAATTCTATTCTACTTCTTTTCACCAAGGAATGCAGAAAGCATCCATGAATGCTTCTCCAGATTCTGATGGATGGCATTCAGCATATCTTCTGTCATGTCATCTCCGTCTTCAGCTGCGAGTTCCATGCCTCTCTTGAGTGAAACCATGATCTTGTCATAATCGCTGACAACCGCATCAACCATTTCTTCGGCACTTTCCTTGCTGCTGGCTTCTGATACAACCGACAATTCAAGCTGCTCCTTCATTGTTGCTACCGGTTTGCCGCCAAGTGCCAGCAGCCGTTCCGCAATTTCATCCATGTGCAGCGTCGCTTCATTATAAAGTTCTTCAAATTTCACATGCAGCGTGAAAAATGACGGCCCTTTTACATACCAGTGAAAGTTATGTAATTTCGTATACATGACTGACCATGTTGCTACCTGTACGTTTAACTCTTCGTTTAATTCTTTTGACATTCAAATCCACTCTCCATTTCAATTTTTATAAGTTCTTCTACTTTATTAATACCTTTAAAGCCCCTACAATAAACATATGAATCTTCCAATACAATGGAAAGAAGAGAGCGAACAATATGAAAACCCTACTGATCAAGCTGTTCCGCTTTTATCAGCGGTTCATTTCCCCACTGTCTCCACCGAGTTGCCGTTTCTATCCGACCTGCTCCCATTACGGGATCGAAGCCGTGGAAAAGCACGGTGCGTTGAAAGGCGGTTACCTGGCGATAAAGCGGATTCTCAGCTGCCATCCCTTCCATAAAGGCGGCGTGGATTTCGTACCTGAAAAATGGCCTCCAAAAAAATAATTGGAGGTTTTTCTTGTGTTTAAAAACAGAATCCTGTAAGATACTTATTGTCAATAAAACGTAACCGTTACAATTTGGAGGAACATTATGAAAAAACCAGCTTTATTCATCCTCATGATCACTGTTCTTATTTTAGCAGCATGCGGCGCTGACGAAACGGACAACAGCGATTCAACAGCAGATACATCAAAAATCAAAGTCTATACGACCGTCTATCCTCTGACCTATTTTACCGAACGCATCGGCGGTGATTTCGTCGACGTCACTTCCGTCTACCCTGCCGGAGCCAATGAGCACACGTTCGAGCCGACCCAGCAGGACATGATTGCCATCGCTGAAGCAGACTTGATGTTCTATATCGGCCTTGGCCTGGAAGGATTCATCGACAGCGCAAAGAAAACCCTGGAAGGTGAAGATGTCGAATTCACGGCTCTCGCCGATGCCATCACGGATGAGCGCCTGGAAGAAGCCCTGCACCGTGACGGTGAAGAAAGTCATGAAGACGACCATGAACACGAAGATGATCACGATGAATCTGGTCATGAAGAGGGTCATGAAGGCCATAACCATGGTTCAACCGACCCTCATATCTGGATGTCGCCAAAATTGAGCCAGGATCTGGCGGATTCGATCAAAGAATCATTGATCGCCAAAGATTCAGCCAACGCAGAAACATACGAAGCAAACCATGAAGCACTGATCAAGGAACTTCAACAACTCGACCAGTCATTCAGCGAATTGCATGAACAGGTGTCAAACGATACTTTCTTTGTCTCACATGCAGCCTTCACATATCTTGCAGAGCCATACGGCTTCCAGCAGGTCGCAGTCGCAGGATTGAACAGCCAGGATGAACCTTCGCAAAAAGAGTTGACTGAAATTGTGGAGCTGGCCCGTGAAAAGAACATCGAATATATTGTGTTTGAACAGAATGTCTCTTCCAACCTGACAGAAGTCGTGCAGAAGGAAGTCGGCGCTGAAGCTGTCGAAATGCACAATCTCGGTGTATTGACGCAGGAAAACATCGATAATAATGAAACTTATTTCTCCTTGATGCAGAGAAACCTTGAAGTGCTGGAAACGATATTGCAATAAAATAAAGCGTCCAATGGAATCCCATTGGACGCTTTTTCTATTGTATTCACTTCTAGGCTTTCCTTGAACGGATTCAGCCCTCTTGACTGCCGAAAACCGATGAAGAGATTTTTTTCCTCGCCATTTTCCTGAATGCAGCAAGTAAAATTATGAAGGCGATATTCAAGATCAATAGGAGAATCACCAAGGCAATCAGCAGCATCCGGAAATAATCAGAGCCGGATACCTTACCGACAGCCCCCATCGCAAGCATCAACAGGCTCAACGGGATATAAAGGTTAAACAGTCGCCTGGTCCGATCTGCCAAGTCTTTTCTGCCGGCTTTCTCAGCAATTTCTCTAAGCATCCTGAATAAGTAGAATGTCAGCACCACTTCACCGGCAAATACAAAGTTGGAAAAATAATGCCAGGCTCCACTTTGAATCAGATTAAAATCGATGAAAACGGATGGAATAGATAGAAAGATGAGGATCGTTGAAAAAATCGAAGCGCTTTTGCCATCTGCATATTTTTCCGACAGCTTCAGGCAACCCACCGCAATCAGCAAATAACCGATCGGATCAGCAAGAAGGTCCACACCGATCCGGATATCAAGAAAAATGAATACCGTTCCATATAAAATCCGGCTTAATGCTCTTTCCATCATTTTGCGGCTCCTTTGCGTTCAATGATCGCTTTGATATTCAAGGATTCCCATTCAGGCAATTGCAGAAGAAATGCAGGAACATCCACTGTCTTACCGCTATCAGTAGTTCCTTCGATCATCATCCAGGAGTTGATAACGGAACTTACTCGGGTGGTATTCCGCATGGTATAGGCAAACTCCTCGCCTTTTTCAAGTATTAAAGGATACTCCAGATTCCGGTGATCTTCACCTTCTGCATGCATTTCTGAAAAATCATCTGTTAAACCAGACAACTTTGCCTGGTTACCGGAAACGCCCGGATGGATTTTCAGGTTCCCGGCATATTCCTCCGGCAGATGAGGAATTAGCGCTGTAATGGACATCTTCTCTTCCGCTTGATAGATGGAGGCACTTCCCTCAGTGCCATTCATGCTAAAATTATTGGTCAGATAAGATTGGCCTGGTTGCTCATAAGGATGGATAATGATTTCACCGATATCTGCCACTACAGGTTTCCTATCCGAAAAGTGGACCGTCATTTCATTAAAAATCTTTTCTTCCTGCAGCATAGACATCTCATATGGGTCCAGAACAATCCTGACCGACCTCAATTCGTATAGGCCATAGCGTTCAATCGCATATTCCTGCTGCGTAAACGGATCAGAAAAAACATCAGCGTAGCCCTCTTCGATATATCCCATAATTTCTCCGAACATGACATAGTTTATCGTATTTCGTTCATCTTTATTGGTTATATAATAAAGCTCAAGCGGCAGACCATGCTCGGAATATTCATCCAAATAATGATCCAGGAAAACCGGGTGCTCCAGATGCTCTGAACTTGCATAAGCGCCTACGGCAAACCAACCGATAATGATTGAGAGCAATATACTGAAAAATAGCCGTGGATCCATTAAGTTCCTTTTACTTTCCTCCATCAGCAAGTTCCTGTTGCATTTTTATGTATTTCCGTTCCATCCGCCATTTCCCCAGAAATTCAAGAAAATTATATAAGCCAAAAAGCAGAACAGCAAAAATGCTCATTTCCACTAAAAACTTGAGCGGCGTTGCCCATTGAAAAACATCTGTACTGAATAAGCTGTACTCAAAAAAGTCCAGTTTAAGATAAGTCATATCAGCAATGGCGCTGACAATCAAAAACGAAAGCATGAATTTCCAGAAGTTCATGAAAGCTCCCCCCTTTTGTGTTTATTGGTTCTCTTGCAGTTCAACAACCAACTTAATAATCACTGCCAAACTATACAGAAAGTTCCAATTCCTGTTAAACAAATCATATCATATCCCTTAAACTGAAAGATATATAAAAAAAACGGACTATTTCAAGTCCGCTTTGTCCACTGCCACAGCATACCCGATGCCGATATTTCCCTGTAATTGAATTGTTCCGTTTTCAACGACGATTTCAGGATAAATAATATCTTCATCCCAGAAATGCCGGGAACCTGAAAAATCCCCGGGCAATACAAGATCCGGCAGTGAAGCCAACGCGAGATTGTGAGCTTTCGATACACCGAATTCAATCATGCCCCCGACCCACATTTCAATGCCGTGCTGACGGCATAATTCCACGATTTTCAACGTTTCATGCCAGCCGCCGAGCCGTCCCATTTTCATGACAATGATTTTGCCGGCCTGCATCTCAATCATGCGCTCCGCATCTTCGAAACTTTCGATGCTCTCATCCAGGCAAATCGGCGTCTGCATTTCAGCACTCGCTTTCGCATGAAGCCGCCATTCCTGTTCGCCGAAAGGCTGTTCGATCAGCGCAAATCCGATCGTATCAAATGCTAAAAGCCGTTGGAAACTATCCTTATCGAATCCGCCGTTTGCATCTGCAAAAAAGAGGATTTCCGGATAGCGGCTGACCGCCTCTTTCAGCAATTCCGTGTCTGAATCAGTCGATATTTTGATTTTGATGCGGCTATAGCCACCCTTTGCAGCCTGATCGATTTCATTCGCCATACGCTCAGGTTTTGCAGCCACCACTACACCTGCTGGAATCCGCTTTTGCTCGCCGCCGACATATTTCCATAACGGCAAATTTCCATGTTTCGCAAACAAGTCCCACACAGCCATTTCAATTGCCGCTTTCGCCATCCTATTGCCTTTGACATGGCCGAAAACTGCATGGACTTCATCTGGCCCATTCAATTCTTTCCCCATCAATAACGGCTTAAGCACCTGCTCCATCACGAAAGCACAGCTTTCCACCGTTTCTTCTGTATACCAGGGCGTCGAAAAAGCGACGCATTCCCCGTATCCCTCGACTGCGCGATCAGAAACCACGGCAACCAGGATCGATTCACGCTCATTGACAGTTTCCAGCGAAGTGATGAAAGGCTTATTCAGCTTTTTCTTCACACGCTGAAAGCGGATCTCCCGAATCGTCAAACCCATGATTTCAGCTCTCTTCTAAGCACCTTATTGGAAGCATTGCGCGGCAGCGATTCCACAAAATGGATGTGCTTCGGTATTTTATAGCCGGCAAGCTGTTTCCTCAGAAATTCTGTCAGTTTTTCTTTTGGCACTTCTTCAGCCAATACTATAAAAGCCGCCGGCACTTCACCCCATTTTTCGTCAGGCATGCCGCAAACCCCGGCTTCCCTTACTGCCGGATGCCCCAGCAGCACTTTCTCGATTTCCGCCGGATAGATATTTTCACCGCCGGACACAATCAGATCCGAACGCCGGTCCACCACAAACAGAAAGCCTTCATCGTCCAGAAAGCCGATGTCGCCGGTATGGAACCAGCCATCCTGCCGCACTTGGCGGTCAGCGTATTTTCCGATATACCCTGGCGTCACCTGAGGCCCCCGGATCTGGATCTCGCCTTTTTCACCAGCCGCTTCATTTTCACCGATCC
Organism: Planococcus beigongshangi; assembly: GCF_016820495.1. Classification (GTDB taxonomy): domain Bacteria; phylum Bacillota; class Bacilli; order Bacillales_A; family Planococcaceae; genus Planococcus; species Planococcus beigongshangi. The sequence continues at coordinate 591,189 of NZ_JADHDU010000002.1, forward strand.
GGATCTGGTATAAAAATAAAGGCTTGCCGGATGAACCGATTTTCCGCTTCGCATCGCCTGCTTGCAATGTTGTCGTCTGTGAAGACGTTTCCGTCATGCCATAAGTCTGCAATACGGAAATACCGAATTTTTCAGCGCGTTCGATATAAGAGACCGGTACCGGTCCGCCGCCTCCCAGCATCGATTTAAAGTCAGCAGACACTTCCAGTCCTTTTGTCTCCAATTCATGCAGCACCCGCTCCAGCGTCACCGCAACCACTGACATATGTGTGACTGTGCCTTGATTTAATTGCTCAGCGCAAACTGCTGCGTCAAATTTCGGATGCAGCTGAACACCCATGCCGTAAATGAGTGAACGCATCAGGATCGAAAATCCGCTGATGTGGAATAACGGCATGACACAAAGCCAGACATCGCCCGGTGAAATACCGATATTGAGAGCTGATGAAACGGCACTCGAAAAATGATTTTGCGCCGTCTGCCGTACACCTTTCGGATAACCGGTCGTTCCGGATGTATACATGATAGAAATCGTGCGGTCTTCCGGCCATTCGCCAGCAGGCTTAAATTCTGCAGTGGCTGTATTTCTGATATCACTGAACCGGATTTTATTGTCGAATTCGATTTTCCCTTGCAATTCCTCATCCACCAGCAGATGGGATGCCGTTGAATCCTCCAGTTGATAGTCAAGTTCCGCCGCTGACAGCCGCTCATTCAGCATGACCATTTCAAATCCGGCATGCAGGCAGGCATACATGACGAAAACTGATTCGGGATTTGATTTCGCAAGAATCGCCACTCTTGAATCAGGGCTGATGCCAAGCCGGTTCAGACGTCCTGCATAATCAAGGGCAATTTCGTTTATCTCGGAAAACGTCCATTGCCGTTCGCCAAACGACAAGGCCATTCGGCTGCCGCTCAAATGGGCTCTTTGACTAAGCCAGTTTGGATAACTCATTTTTCAAAATCCTTTCCTTGTCTCAATAATCCAATAGATTGAAAGATTCAATCCCATCATAACTTTTAGTATAAATCTTCATTGTATATACTTCTGTTATTACCAAAAAAAGCTGCCCCCGGAAGGACAGCTTTCAATTATGAATGATCAAGGGAAACGCGGGAATTGGCCGAAATCAGGTTTGCGTTTTTCTTTGAACGCATCGCGTCCTTCTTTCGCTTCATCCGTTGTATAGTAAAGCAATGTCGCGTCTCCAGCCATTTGCTGAAGTCCAGCAAGGCCATCCGTATCCGCATTCATCGCCGCTTTTACGAAACGAAGTGCAGTCGGGCTCATTTCAAGCATTTCCTCACACCATTTCACTGTCTCATCTTCGAGCTGCTCATAAGGAACCACTGTGTTCACAAGGCCCATATCAAGCGCTTCCTGGGCGTCATACTGACGGCACAGGTACCAGATTTCACGTGCTTTCTTGTGGCCGATGATGCGCGCCAGGTAACCAGAACCGTAACCTGCATCAAACGAACCAACGCGTGGTCCTGTCTGGCCGAAACGTGCATTGTCAGCAGCGATCGTCAAATCACAAACTACGTGCAGCACGTGGCCGCCGCCGATTGCATATCCTGCAACCATTGCAACAACCGGTTTCGGAATAACACGGATCAGACGCTGAAGGTCAAGTACGTTCAAACGTGGAATCTCATCTTCTCCTACGTAACCGCCGTGTCCGCGGACGGATTGGTCTCCGCCTGAACAGAAAGCTTTCTCGCCTTCGCCAGTCAGAACGATTACGCCGACGTCCGCATTATCGCGTGCGCGTGAAAATGCATCGATCAATTCATGGACCGTTTTTGGACGGAATGCGTTACGCACTTCCGGACGGTTGATTGTAATTTTCGCAATCCCGTTATAAATTTCATATTTAATATCTTCATATGTACGTTCTGTTACCCATTCACGTGTCATGATTTTCCTCCTAAAATTTCTTTTTTAAATACTCCCTTACCATTGTAGCAAATTCATCCGGTTTTTCCACATGTAACGCATGCCCCGCCACTATCTGCTTATGCTCAGCATCCGGCATCAGCGCTGCCATCTCTTCAGCAATCGCCGTAAACTTGAGATCCAGTTCTCCTGTAACCAATAAAACCGGGAATTCAAGCTGCCTGATTGTTTCCCAATACGAAGCCTGAGAACCTGTGCCCATACCGATCAAACTGTTTGCGAGGCCAACAGGCTTCTGCGCCAGACGTTCTCTTCTGACAGCCGCTTTCACAGTTTCCGGTAATGTCTCCTGCGTTTTAAATAGAGGGATCTTCTCCCAGCTGCCGACAAATGAAGCAATCCCGCCGGACAGGATCTGCTCGGCAAGAAGCAGGTCGCTATCTCTTCTCTCATTACGCTGTAGTTCCGTTTTCAAACCAGGTGAAGAACTTTCAAGTATCAGAACGCTCAGCCTTTCGGGATAGGTACAGGCATAGGCCAGCGCTGCACGGCCGCCCATCGAGTAACCCGCCAGCGCAAAATCCCGAAGACCCAGCCGCTCAAATAGGTGCTCCAGATCACGCAGCTGCAGCTCCATCGAAAACCGCTCAGGATCCGCTGGACTATCCGTTTCACCGTGTCCGATGAGATCGATCAGCACCAGTTTGTAATCTGCAAAATACGGCATCATATTTTGCCATGTTTCGGAACTGCCGGTAAAACCATGGAGAAACACCAGCGCCTGTTCCTTATCTTCATTTAAAATTTCAATGTGATAATGGACGCCTTCAATCTCCAGTTTCATTGGACATCCAGCTCCTCGGCAAGTCGATTCCACAATTCTCTGTGCACCCGCACATTTGTTTCGCGGTCCGTGAACACTTCAATGATTTTAACAGCCTTTTCTTTTGGCGTCCGCAACGCGGAACGCAATTGCTCTTTTGTTTCCACAGCCGCATACTCTGCATCATACATTCGTGCTGCATCTTCGAACTTCAATCCCGTCGGCGTCCCGAACAACTCTTCAAAATAACGTTCTTCCTGTGATTGAGCCAAGTAAGAGAAAATTCCGCCGCCATCGTTATTCATCACGACGACAGTCAAATCCGTCTCCTGCATTTTTGAAGCGATCAAACCGTTCAGATCATGCAAAAACGCCAAATCCCCGATGAATAAAACCGCCGGACGCTGTTTAGCAGCCTGGACACCGAAAGCCGTCGATACAACGCCGTCAATGCCATTGGCGCCCCGATTGGCGTAAATCATTACATCACGTGTAGTCGTTTTAAAATACGTATCCGTATCCCGGATCGGCATACTGCTGCTGACGATCAGATCACAGCGGTCCAGTTCATCAAAAAGAACTTTCGCAAGTACCCCTTCATCCAGCTTTTCATTGCAATGAAGTTCTGTTAGTTCCCAGAACAACTGAGATGCAGCAGTCCATTTTTCGGTATAGGAATTCGTCACCTTCGCTGGGATCTCCAGCTGCCATAAACCAGCTTCAGATGCCTGGATATGATGAGTCACCACTGATTGCGCATCCCTCATCATCGGTGATTCATCGAACACGGCATATATATCCGGCTTCACTGAGGCAAGATATAATGTCAGCGGTTTGGATACAGGCTGCGGTCCGATGCGGATCACTGTATCCGGCACCATGTTCCCTTTAAAAACTTCACTTTTCAATATCGCATCATAACTGTCGATAATCAGGTTCTGATAATTTCCTTCTTTATTACTGCGAATATTGGATAACGGGTCTGCCAACACCGGCCAGTTTAACTTCCGGATAAACGTCCAGAATTCAGGAGGCATTTCCCCGGTCATTTCACCGATTATCAAAAGTCCTTTATCAGTCCGTGTTATTTCCTCCAGGAAATCCCGGGTGGAAGCGGACAGCTCAAAGTCACCTCTTAAGTGCTGGATTTCACCGGGACTGTCATACTGCTGTTCAAAATCCAGCACCAGCGGTTCACGGAAAGGCACATTCAAATGCACAGGTCCCCGCGGCGCGGATACCGCATTCTTAACTGCCCGGTGAAGATGGCGCACCAAAAAGCCGATCCGGTTTTCCTCCTCGGGCATTGGCAGGTCCACTGACCATTTAACATGCGAACCGAATAGATTGATCTGGTTGATTGCCTGAGGGGCCCCGACTTCCCTTAGCTCATGAGGGCGGTCGGCCGTCACGACAATCAATGGGATCCGGGCATAAAAAGCTTCTACTATAGCAGGGAAATAATTCGCTGCAGCCGTTCCCGACGTACAAAGAAGCATGACCGGCTCACCTGAAGCCTTCGCTAAACCGAGCGCAAAATAGGCAGCCGAACGCTCATCGATCTGCCGATAGACCGTTATGCCCTCCTCTTTCATACATGCGTATGCGAGAGGAGTCGACCTCGATCCTGGACTGATCACCGCATTTTTAACCCCCTGATTCACGAGGCTATGCGTAAATGCAGAAACATATTCAGTTAAATACTTACGATTCGTCACTTAATTGACCTCCCAGGGCACGAAGCATCGGACGGAATTTAACCCAGGTTTCAGCATATTCCGACGCTGAAATGGAATCTTCCACAATTCCCCCGCCTGCATATAAATAAGCTTCTTTTTTATCCAATAAAGCCGAACGGATCGCGACGGCAAACTCCCCATCCCCTTTGGCATCTATCCAGCCCACTGGCGCAGCATAATAGCCTCTGTTCATCGTTTCATATTGCCTGATCAGGCTAAGTGCTGCCTGCCGAGGTTCACCGCCAAGGGCGGGTGTCGGGTGAAGGTCACGCACCAGATCGATCAGATTTGAGCCTTCTTTCAATTCACCCTTTACAGGTGTATATAAATGTTGAATATCCCGTACTTTCATCAATTTCGGCTTTTTAGGCAAAACTTTCACAGTGCAATGTTCCGAAAACACCTTGTCTATCATATCCACGACATATTGATGTTCAGAACGGTTCTTCTTATCATTCAGCAATTCATTGCCGAGTTGCGAATCCTTTTCAACTGTTTTGCCGCGTGCCGTGGAACCTGCTAAACATGCAGACAAAGCAAGCTGATCTTCAACTTTCACCAAACGCTCAGGCGTAGCTCCGAAAAAGAATTGCTCTTCCGCTTCCATACCGAATATAAAGCTTTCGGGCTGTTCTTTCGATACCTGGTAAAGTGCTGATGAAGGTGACAATTCTTTATCGAAATCCAGTCTTAATACACGGGCAATGACAACTTTATCTGCCTGTTTCGCCTTAATGATATCGGTCATCTTATCAATAGAGGCAAGATACTCCTCTTTTTTCAACTCTTCCCGGCCTTTGTGCACAGGTTTTTCATAAACTGCCGGTTCAGATACCTGTGTAGCGTGGATCAATATATCCCGCTCTTTTCTCAATGCTTCGAACTCCGAAAATGTATCTTCTTTTTTCGTTATGAGATGAATGCTCAGGTAAGCTCGGTCATGTTTGATGACCAGCTGAAAAGTCGGCACTGTGAAATAGGCTTCAGGGAAACGGTGCCAAAGACTTTGCGTCTTATTCAATGGATCAAAAGAAAATCCGCCAAATAAGACAGGTTCAACAAAAGGCTCCTCATTGACGATTTGCTTGCATAAGTTCTGCCAGTTATTTTTAATATCCTCAAATCGCCCTTGATGATTTTGGGCTTCCAATACATGGGCGTGGCCAAGTCCGACCAGGGTATGCGTTTTTTCGGGATTTTGCCAATAGAAACGTTTGCCGGCATAATCCTTAGTGCCTGCATCAAAAAACGCTAACGCGGATATTCTGGATACTTCAATTGTTTCCGTGTAAAAACGGTATGCGACGTACCGTGAATTATCTTGTTTTTCGGCCGATGAATACGGTTGTGAATTCATCATATTACCTCCGTTTATTTAATGGCTATCGAAAAAAAACGATGAGTCCATTGCTCTTTTTAATCTCTACCCTCTATCATACTCTTTTCTGCTAAAATCAGCACAACATTTGCTGTCTTAAAGTACTATTTGCAGTACAATATAATAGGAAAGAATTAAAGGAGAGGTACTACATGACACAAATGATTAAAGCGGACAATGGATGGCGTGTCTGGTGGCAGCTTACCCGCCCGCATACTTTGACCGCAGCTTTTGCTCCCGTATTTCTGGGAACAATGATTGCAATCAGGGATTCACAAATTGACTGGTTATTATTCACAGCCATGCTGGTTGCAAGTTTACTGATTCAGGCAGCAACAAACATGTTCAACGAATACTATGATTTTGCAAGAGGCCTCGACAATGAAAATTCTGTCGGTATCGGTGGCGCTATCGTGAGAAACGGCGTCAAACCGCAAACCGTCCTGCGTCTTGCTTTTGGGCTTTATGTAATCGCAGGAATCATCGGAATCTACATTTGCTATCAGACAAGCTGGTGGCTATTGGCCGTAGGCGGTATAGCGATGATCGTCGGGTATTTATACACCGGCGGACCATACCCGATCGCCTATACTCCCTTCGGTGAAGTATTCTCAGGCCTATTCATGGGCTTCCTGATCGTACTTATCGCATTCTATATTCAAACCGGAACCATCACTTTGGATGCCATTCTTTTATCAGTGCCCAGCACCTTGCTGGTAGCAGCCATTATGATGTCCAATAACATCAGAGATATCGTCGGCGATGCCGCGAGTGGCCGAAGAACATTGGCGATACTTGCCGGCCGGCCGGCTGCAGTCAACATTCTTCTATCATTTTTTGCCCTGTCCTATGTATGGATAGCGTTACTTGTTTTTCTGGGGCAGATTACGCCATGGTCTCTGCTGGTATTCATCAGTATAATCAAACCGGTGAAAATCATTAAAATCTTTAAACGTTATACAGAACCATTGAAAGTTATGCCTGCCATGAAAGACACTGGTATAACCAACACGTTATTTGCTTTATTGTTAGCCATAGGCTTATTAATCGGCCATATCTTCTAAACATACCATTCAGCATCTCTTAACTGAGATGCTTTTTCTTTTTAATAAGAAGAAAAATTTCATCCGATTATAATTTTATAAATATAAATTGTCAACTCAAGTCGAACGCGGCAAGAAATTCATGAATACCTCAAATGGCGTATTATAATTCAGTACTTTCCGGGGGACCTGATTGAATACCAGGAGAAAATCCATAGTCTCTTTTTTGGGTCATCCGGCTGAAGTCGGTTCCTTTTGGGTACGTGCGGCGAACACGACCATTACTGTTCTCGTTTGTTCCGCGCTGGCCCGGTACCCGGGATCTGAGAAGTAAAAGGGTATTTCTAAGGCTTTCTCCACTTCGACCCATCCGTGAAATTCTTTGCCTCGGTCGGCAGTAATGGATTTCACCATTTTTTTAGGCAGATTTTTCAACACGTGGATGATGGCCTGAGCGGTTTCACTGGCCGTCTTCGGAGTCAGCTTATAGACAATCTCAAACCGGGTGGTGCGTTCTGTCAATGTGAGAATCTGACTTTTGTGTGACTTGCCGATGACCGTATCGGCTTCCCAGTGTCCCACTTGGCTTCGTGGCGCTAGGCGCGCGTGGATCTTTTTCAGACGGGGCATCTTGCCTCGGGTCTCCACTTCGTTGTTTTTCAACTTCCGGCCTTTACGGATTAGGAGTTTTTGAGACAGCTTGAATAGACCGAGTGCAGCGTAACGGTACATACTCAATACACTGATGGGAAAAGGTTTCTTATGTGTTTTCCAATACCGTCCGACGATGCCTTCGGGCGACCAGCCCAACTTCAATTTTGACAGGACATAATCGACGTCTTCTTGATTGACCGATCGTCTAGCACCGCAGTTTTTACGTTTGGCCTCGTAGTCAGCCTGCGCCAAAAGGGCGTTATACGGCTGACAGCGTTTCAATTCATAGTTGATGGTGCTCTTGCTTCGCTTCAACTGTCTCGCCATGTAGGACAGCGATTTCTCTTCCAGGCAATAACTCTCGATTAGCACACGTTCCCGTGATATAATTTGGGCATAGCTCATTTGGGGACACTCCTTTAGTTGATTCGCGTTAACTAGTGTGTATCCACTTGAGCTATTTTTAATTTTCTACCCGTTCGACTTAATATGATAATCTACAAAACAAAAAAATGCCATGCAAATTAATGCATGGCATTTTTTATATGACCCCTACGGGATTCGAACCCGTGTTACCGCCGTGAAAGGGCGGTGTCTTAACCGCTTGACCAAGGGGCCTATTACTGGCGGAGAAGGAGGGATTTGAACCCTCGCGCCGGTTGCCCGACCTACACCCTTAGCAGGGGCGCCTCTTCAGCCACTTGAGTACTTCCCCAGTATGGCTCCGAAGGTAGGACTCGAACCTAC
>NZ_JADHDU010000020.1 GCF_016820495.1 Planococcus beigongshangi
AAGTTCAGTAAAGGGGGAAAAAAAGTTCATTTAAACTTTCAAACCATTGGTGCTCTAAGGCGCAAGGGCACTCATAAATATAACTAATGTAATTAATCTTTTAAAAGATAATATATATAAGCAAAATTTCATTTTGAAAAAATGAAAAGAATCAAGAAAAGAACAAAATACAGATCAAGTTCATTGCTAGAAATAAGAATGACAAACAAGAGAGCTTATTCCTAAAAACAGAACTCTTTTTCTTCTCCAAGTTTTTTAAAAAATGGTTGGATATGAAACAGAAAAGACACATGACAATCGATTGAAAAGCCGATATATCCTTTAAAAGCCCAAAAAACACCTTAGAAGCTTTTGTTTGAGAAAAAACGCCCTTTATTAAACAAAATAGCTAAAACAGCTAAAAGCGTCCTTTCTGTGCTTTTTTTTGACAGCGAAGGAAAAAGAAAAAGCTCCCGATAATAATCCAGGAGCTTCGGGATTTTTACAGGTCGATCCGTCTGGCCGGATCTCGATATTCCTGGCGCAGGTATTCAATCAGGGGAAACGTGATTTGTTCTTCCAACGAGCCAAAGTCCGTATCAAACATCAGCCGATTCCCTTCAAAGTTGAACGTATCCAGCAGATAGACCACACCGGGCGTCGCATAGCCCCGTTTATGCCCCAGAATCCGGGTCAGGATATACTGCCGGGTATCCGGATTTTCCATCCGGCGATGATCCAGACAATCGTTGATGCCCTTTTTCCGGAACACGAAGCGCCCTTCCCAGATGTTTTTGGCGGCAAGCTGGTCCAAAACGTCCTGTCGTCCCTCTTCCCGGAGTCGTTCTTGTTCTTCTTCCGACAGGGCTGCCGGGGCATCTTCCGTTTCTTCCCGGAATTGGTGAGGCAGCCGTTCATTCAAGAAGCGCTGCAGCGCTTCCTCGGATACCTGCCAGCCGTTCCGCTTCGGTCCGGCACCTTTTGTACCTTGAATCTTCCCTTGCCGCAGCCAACGCCGGACACTCTCTTTGTTCTTGGTGATTTTGTTCTGTTCCAGAACCGCAAACAGTTCATCCAGTTCGTACATGGTCATGTTCTGCACCTCTTTCTTAAATACAACAACGGTAGTATTTACTACATATTACAACAATTGTTGTATTTAAGGAAGGACTAATCTACAAAAAAGAACCCTTTTTGGGGTTCTTAGAGCCGAAACGCCTTCAGATTGCTTTCAATCTGCTCGTCCGTGATGCCGATATAGCGCAACGTGATCTGCGGATGCGCATGGTTGAGGATGTTCTGCAGCTCGGCAATATCCTTGAACTGCTTGTAATGCCAGTAGCCGAATGTCTTCCGGAGAGTGTGCGTGCCGATGCCATCCGGCATATCGACCATCTGGGCCGCCTTGTTGAGCTGTCGGTACGCTTGGACCCTTGTAATCGGGTTTTGCCCCTTGCGGCTTGGAAAAAGCCATTCTGTGCCGTTTAACGTGCTGATATAGGCATTCAGCTCATCGTAGATGTTGCCGAGGTGGATCATCCGGCGTTTGCCGGTCTTGCCTTCCCGAAGCGACACGATTTTCTTGCCCTGGATCTCGCTCGTTTTGATGTTTAACAGGTCCCCGACGCGCAGACCCGAATTGATGCCGAGAAGAAACAGAATATAATCCCGTTCACCGCACCACTTCTTCAAACTCCATTTCATGTCCTCGATCTTTTCCAGCGACCGGATCGGCTGGACATCTTTGATTTCGTGTTGTTTGTTCATGGATAGCTCCTTTCAGTTGGCTGCTGATTGTGTGATTGCTAGAAAAACAGATGTAACCAACTACTCAAGGGAATTCGCCCCAAAGAAAAAGAGCACCGCCAACGAAAGACGAGACCAGTAGAATCAATGATTTGAATGTATCATTTTTTCTAGTAATTTTATTTTCTTCTGTTTCTTGCAAGAAGTCAATGAAATCAAGGAAGTGAATGTAACTTAATTTATAATAAGTTACATTCAGATGCTGTTCAAATTGCTCAAAGTATTTTTAAGGATTGATTATTCTATCATTAACAATATCTTGCCTTTAACATAACTAACAATAGTTTTTTGGACAGGTTACTAGTATATATACTAGTAACCT
>NZ_JADHDU010000021.1 GCF_016820495.1 Planococcus beigongshangi
ATCACAGCTTGGCGTATCAGGAATGGGATTTGCCTCATTCCACGCCTCACTGCTTGGACGCGCACAACCAACGGCGCGCTCACCTTATCCTTCTGCGTCCCCCCATTGCTCAAACGGCGGGGAGGTGGTACAGGAATATCAACCTGTTGTCCATCGTCTACGCCTATCGGCCTCGACTTAGGTCCCGACTGACCCTGAGCGGACGAGCCTTCCTCAGGAAACCTTAGGCATTCGGTGGACGGGATTCTCACCCGTCTTTCGTTACTCATACCGGCATTCTCACTTCTAAGCGCTCCACCAGTCCTTCCGGTCTGACTTCAACGCCCTTAGAACGCTCTCCTACCACGGACATCTACGATGTCCATCCACAGCTTCGGTAATCCGTTTAGCCCCGGTACATTTTCGGCGCAGTGTCACTCGACCAGTGAGCTATTACGCACTCTTTAAATGATGGCTGCTTCTAAGCCAACATCCTGGTTGTCTAAGCAACGCCACATCCTTTTCCACTTAACGGATATTTGGGGACCTTAGCTGGTGGTCTGGGCTGTTTCCCTCTTGACTACGGATCTTATCACTCGCAGTCTGACTCCCAATCCTAAATCACTGGCATTCGGAGTTTGTCTGAATTCGGTAACCCGGGATGGGCCCCTAGTCCAAACAGTGCTCTACCTCCAGGATTCAAACGGATTGAGGCTAGCCCTAAAGCTATTTCGGAGAGAACCAGCTATCTCCAGGTTCGATTGGAATTTCTCCGCTACCCACACCTCATCCCCGCACTTTTCAACGTGCGTGGGTTCGGGCCTCCAGTAAGTGTTACCTTACCTTCACCCTGGACATGGGTAGATCACCTGGTTTCGGGTCTACAACTGCATACTCCATGCGCCCTGTTCAGACTCGCTTTCGCTGCGGCTCCGGCTTCTCACCTTAACCTTGCATGCAATCGTAACTCGCCGGTTCATTCTACAAAAGGCACGCCATCACCCATTAACGGGCTCTGACTACTTGTAGGCACACGGTTTCAGGATCTGTTTCACTCCCCTTCCGGGGTGCTTTTCACCTTTCCCTCACGGTACTGGTTCACTATCGGTCACTAGGGAGTATTTAGCCTTGGGAGATGGTCCTCCCGGATTCCGACGGAATTTCACGTGTTCCGCCGTACTCAGGATCCACTCTGGAGAGAACCGACTTTCGGCTACGGGGCTGTTACCCGGTATCGCGGACCGTTCCAGGTCGCTTCGCCTAATCGATTCCTTTGTAACTCCGTATAGAGTGTCCTACAACCCCAAGAGGCAAGCCTCTTGGTTTGGGCTGTTCCCGTTTCGCTCGCCGCTACTCAGGGAATCGCATTTGCTTTCTCTTCCTCCAGGTACTTAGATGTTTCAGTTCCCTGGGTGTGCCTTCTCATGTGCTATGAATTCACACATGGATACTGCCCCATTACAGGCAGTGGGTTTCCCCATTCGGAAATCTCCGGATCAATGCTCACTTACAGCTCCCCGGAGCATATCGGTGTTAGTGCCGTCCTTCTTCGGCTCCTAGTGCCAAGGCATCCACCGTGCGCCCTTTCTAACTTAACCAATTCGGCTTCCAATCCGCGGCGCGATCCTTCGTCAGCGGCGCNAAAAAATTCAGCCGTGTCACTTCATGAATCGCTTGTTTCGTTTTTGTTTCAATGTCGTTTTATCCAGTTTTCAAAGAACAAGTTGCCCATGCCACCGTGTTGAATGGATGGTGGAGCCTAGCGGGATCGAACCGCTGACCTCCTGCGTGCAAGGCAGGCGCTCTCCCAGCTGAGCTAAGGCCCCAAGAAGTAAATATATGGTGGGCCTAAATGGACTCGAACCATCGACCTCACGCTTATCAGGCGTGCGCTCTAACCAGCTGAGCTATAGGCCCTCTTGGGTTTGTTGCAAGTATAGAAACTTCATGTTCCCGGCAACTGCCGGAAAGTGAACCTTCAAAACTGAACGCAAAACGT
>NZ_JADHDU010000022.1 GCF_016820495.1 Planococcus beigongshangi
CTTCCCCAAAACTTACTGCCATCGAATTGAAATACACAGTCAATGCAGCGGATGCCATATCGTAATTATGGTCTTCAGGAACAGTATGTTCGATTCCTTCAGCCGCCATTTCAATGCTGCCGCTATATGGATGATATTCGTCAAATCCGAGAGCCTGCTCGTCGATTCCAGCAGCGTAGCGGTTATACAGTGATGCAGCGTCCACATCGGCCGTGCCAAAATCAGCCATTAACTTGTCATTGCCTATAGTAAAGGAAACAGGTATCACATATGCATTTTCAGTAAGCCCGATCGTGAACAGGGTGCTGTCGGCCAGTTCGTCCGGATAGATGGAAGCTGTCGGGTCCGCTCCCCCTTGCATCGAGTTGAATATATCCGAACCTGATTCCGTATCGGCAGCTCCTGAGGATTCCAATTCAGCAGATTCGGATTCGGTCACCGATTCTTCCTCTCCGATTATCGATCCAGAGTCGGCACTTTCTTCCGATCTCTCCGAACTGCTGATATCGAAGCCTGTTCCATTCTGGCCCAGCATCGATGCCAGCAGCACACCGAAAGTGATGAAAGCGAGTGCTGCAACCAGATAGGGAATCCAGTGCTTTGATTTCTTTTGTGGAACTTCCTCTTGCAGAAGGCGTTTATAGACTTCTTCTTTCGGACGTTCGTCTTTTATAGTGGGGAAATCCCTTAACAAATTTTCGATGTGGTCATCGTCCCATTTGTTATTCGGCATTTTACAATCCCCCTTCCTGTACGGATAATTTATGGCGCAGGGATTTGATGGCGCGGTGCTGCGTCGTTTTGACTTTGCCTTCCGTCCATCCGAGTATTTCAGCACTTTCAGCAATGGATAAATCCTGGAAGAAACGCATGATGACGACCATTTTCTGGTCCCCGGTACAGGTATCCAAAGCTTTATATAAGGAGATCTTGTCTTCATTCAATAACGAGATCTCTTCCGGCAGCCGTTCTAATGAAGTCAATTGCTGTGTTTCCCAATCAAAATGCTCCATGGAATGCCTCTGCCTGACAGAAGTTTTACGGAAATGGTCGATCGCTACATTTTTTGCGATTGAAAAAAGCCATGTTTTTTCAGAGCTTTTTCCTTCGAACCGGTCATATGCCCTGAATACCCGAATATAGACTTCGTGCATCAGATCTTCTGCAATATGGCGGTTTTTGACCAGATAGATCAAAAACTGAAAGACATCCTGATGATATTGATCATATAGCCGATGGAAAACGGAGTCATTCATATACTCCCCCCCGTTCTTAGAATTAGTCGTTCCAGGCTGAAAAAAGTTACATTTTTTTCAGCGGCAGAAGGAAATAGAATGATGTCCCTTTCCCATGTTCGCTTTCAACATCGATCAAGCCACCATGCGCTTTTACGATATTGCTGGCAATTGCGAGACCCAGACCCGTACCGCCTTTGCCGGGAGTCCGCGCTTTGTCGGCTTTGTAGAAGCGCTCAAAAACAAATGCCAGGTCTTCCGGCGGGATGCCTGACCCTGTATCGTTGACGGAAATCTTCGCAAAACCGTCTTGTTCCTCTGTTCTGACAACCACTTTTCCGCCCTCAGGTGTATGACGCAAGGCATTGTCGATCAAATTGGTCATGACCTGTTCGATTCGATCCTCATCGATATCAGCGGCTGTCCAATCGTCGATCGCCGGTTCGAATTCCAACTGGATCGCCTCTTCTTTAGCCGCCTGGGAAAATTTCATCGTCATCCTTTCAATAACCCCGTTCAATTGCACAACTTCCTTA
>NZ_JADHDU010000024.1 GCF_016820495.1 Planococcus beigongshangi
ATATGGAACACCACTCTTTGTTTACGATATCGAATTGTACCGCAACCGGGCGAGAGCATTTCAAAATACTTTCAAAAACGCCGGCATCGGCTATCAGGTGGCATATGCCAGCAAGGCATTTTCCAGCGTAGCCATTTATCAGGTTGCTGCACAGGAAGGCCTGTCACTTGATGTCGTTTCAGGCGGTGAGTTATATACTGCTATAAAAGCCGGTTTCCCGAAAGAAAAAATCCATTTTCATGGAAACAATAAAAGCTGGGAAGAATTGAAGATGGCTTTTGATGAAGAAATCGGTTGCATCGTAGTTGATAATTTCCATGAAATCGAACAGCTGAAGAAGCTTGCGGAAGCGACAGGACGGCAGATGAATATCTTGCTGCGCGTAACGCCAGGTATTGAAGCCCATACACACGATTATATTACGACAGGTCAGGAAGATTCGAAATTCGGTTTCGACTTGAATAATGGCCAGGCAGACCAAGCGTTCAAGGAAACTTTCGAACATAGCCACCTGAACGTGCTTGGCCTTCATTGCCACATCGGCTCTCAGATTTTCGACACAGCAGCTTTCCGAATGGCGGCGGGTAAACTGGTTTCAAAAATGGCTGAATGGCGGGATGAGACGGGTTACGTGTGCCCGGTGCTTAATTTAGGCGGCGGTTTTGGCATCCGTTACACCGAAGACGATCAGCCCCTCGAGCCTGCTGAATACGTAAGAGAGATGATTGAAACAGTAAAGGAAATCACTGGACAGACGGGCTTTGCGATTCCTGAAATCTGGATCGAACCCGGCCGCTCGCTTGTCGGTGATGCAGGGACGACGCTCTATACGATTGGATCGATGAAAGAAGTGCCGAAAGTGCGGAAATACATCGCAGTTGACGGCGGTATGTCGGATAATATCCGTCCGGCACTTTACGGTGCAGCTTACAGCTCGATGATTGCCAACAAAGGGCGTCATGCGTTGACAGAAACATATACGGTGGCAGGGAAATGCTGTGAATCAGGTGATAAACTGATCGAGTCGGCCATCTTGCCGGAAGCGGAACCGGGGGATATACTTGCAGTCTTCTGTACAGGGGCATATGGCTATTCCATGGCGAGCAATTATAATCGTATTGCGAGACCGGCTGTGGTATTTGCTGAAAACGGTGCGCACCAATTAGCGGTCAGACGTGAAACTTATGACGATGTTGTGTCACTGGATCTTGACTATCATGCAAAGGCGGCAGTGAAATGAAAAGAAGCAATATCATACTGTTGGTCATGCTGTTGCTGATGGCCATCGGCTGGGGCGTCGTTTATTGGATTTTCTTTGCGGATCAGGTGGGGATGGCTTAAGGGGCAGCGTCGCTTTCGTGGTGTCCAGACTCCAACGGGCCAGCTCCTCGAGTCGTAAGCCACTTCGGCTGCGCGGCTGAAAAGATGCCACTTCGCCGAATCGTCTTACGCTTGTCGGAGCTGAACGGCCG
>NZ_JADHDU010000025.1 GCF_016820495.1 Planococcus beigongshangi
GTGAATCGTTTGGTTAAGTCCTCGATCGATTAGTATTCGTCAGCTGCACGTGTCGCCACGCTTCCACCTCGAACCTATCTACCTCATCGTCTTTGAGGGATCTTACTTGCTTGCGCAATGGGAAATCTCATCTTGAGGGGGGCTTCGTGCTTAGATGCTTTCAGCACTTATCCCGGCCACACATAGCTACCCAGCGATGCCCCTGGCGGAACAACTGGTACACCAGCGGTGTGTCCATCCCGGTCCTCTCGTACTAAGGACAGCGCCTCTCAAATTTCCTGCGCCCGCGACGGATAGGGACCGAACTGTCTCACGACGTTCTGAACCCAGCTCGCGTACCGCTTTAATGGGCGAACAGCCCAACCCTTGGGACCGACTACAGCCCCAGGATGCGATGAGCCGACATCGAGGTGCCAAACCTCCCCGTCGATGTGGACTCTTGGGGGAGATAAGCCTGTTATCCCCGGGGTAGCTTTTATCCGTTGAGCGATGGCCCTTCCATGCGGAACCACCGGATCACTAAGCCCGTCTTTCGACCCTGCTCGACCTGTACGTCTCGCAGTCAAGCTCCCTTCTGCCTTTACACTCTGCGAATGATTTCCAACCATTCTGAGGGAACCTTTGGGCGCCTCCGTTACTCTTTAGGAGGCGACCGCCCCAGTCAAACTGCCCGCCTGACACTGTCTCCCACCCCGATCAGGGGTGCGGGTTAGAAGTTCAATACAACCAGGGTAGTATCCCACCGACGCCTCCTCCGAAGCTGGCGCTCCGGATTCATTGGCTCCTACCTATCCTGTACAAGTTGCACCAAAATTCAATATCAGGCTACAGTAAAGCTCCACGGGGTCTTTCCGTCCTGTCGCGGGTAACCTGCATCTTCACAGGTACTATAATTTCACCGAGTCTCTCGTTGAGACAGTGCCCAGATCGTTACGCCTTTCGTGCGGGTCGGAACTTACCCGACAAGGAATTTCGCTACCTTAGGACCGTTATAGTTACGGCCGCCGTTTACTGGGGCTTCGGTTCGCACCTTCGCTTGCGCTAAGCACTCCCCTTAACCTTCCAGCACCGGGCAGGCGTCAGCCCCTATACGTCACCTTACGGTTTTGCAGAGACCTGTGTTTTTGCTAAACAGTCGCCTGGGCCTATTCACTGCGGCTCTCTCGGGCTATTCACCCTACCAGAGCACCCCTTCTCCCGAAGTTACGGGGTCATTTTGCCGAGTTCCTTAACGAGAGTTCACTCGCTCACCTTAGAATTCTCTTCTCGCCTACCTGTGTCGGTTTGCGGTACGGGCACCTCCCGCCTCGCTAGAGGCTTTTCTTGGCAGTGTGAAATCAGGGACTCCGGAGCGCAATGCTCCTTGC
>NZ_JADHDU010000026.1 GCF_016820495.1 Planococcus beigongshangi
AGCGATTTTTCCGGGTTTATCAGCGATTTTCTTTAGTTTATCAGCGATTTTTTCGTGTTTATCAGCGATTTCCCAAAATACTGCTCCTGAGAAAGATTATTTATAAAATAGTTGAGCCGCCTTCAACTGGAATTGTATTTCCATGCATAAAGCTTGCATCATCACTGGCAAGGAACGCGACTACTTTTCCAATATCATCCGGTTTACCATATCTTCCAGCAGGTGCATTCATCGTTAATTCATGGAAAATACCACCTGGAGCAGTCATCCCAGCTTCAGCAGTAAGAGGTGTCTCGATAACGCCTGGCGCGATGGCCAAAACACGAATACCTTCATGGCCATATTCGAAGGCCAGCTGTTTTGTAAATCCAACAATACCATGTTTAGCTGCCGTGTATTCAATTCCAGCGTTACTGGCAATTAGACCGGACGCGGATGCGGTATTGATAATGACCCCTTTACCTTGCTTAAGCATTTGCGGAAGTACGCGCTTAGACATAAGGAAGACACTTTTCAAGTCAACTGCCATAACTTTATCCCAGGATTCATCCGGAACATCCAGTAATTTAACTGCCGCTCCACCAATCCCAGCGTTGTTACACAGTACATCGATGGAACCGAAAGTATCAACTGTCGTTTTTACAAGAGATTCGATTTGTTCTGCATCTGTAACGTTCACTTCGACAGCAATTGCTTCTCCGCCTCCTGCTTTAATCATTTCGACTGTCTCATTTGCACCATCCATATTCATATCTGCTACAACTATTTTCGATCCTTCTTTAGCCAAATTTACACACATTGAACGGCCAAGTCCCGATCCCCCACCAGTTACAATACTTACTCTGTCTTGTAATTTCATCTTCCATCCTCCTAAATTTTTTTATCCTTCATTGAGGAATTATACTATTTGTTCCATATATTACAAATATTCTGTCTTCAAAATGTTTTTTTCTTTTTCTCTTCAGCTATAAGTGAATAAAAAAGATAAGCTTAAACTGCGCTATATTGTGGAGGTTTCTGA
>NZ_JADHDU010000027.1 GCF_016820495.1 Planococcus beigongshangi
TGGTTCGAATCCAGGTACCCCAGCCATTTCTTGTGAATGAATCCTTAATTCGAATATAAAAGTTTGTCTCATGTTTTTGTTGACATGTTCTAGCTGAAAGGTTATAATATTCCTTGTCGCTAAAATAACTTAATGCGGTCGTGGCGGAATGGCAGACGCGCTAGGTTGAGGGCCTAGTGGGAGAAATCCCGTGGAAGTTCGACTCTTCTCGGCCGCACCATTACGTATTCCAGTTGCGCCCGTAGCTCAATTGGATAGAGTACTTGACTACGAATCAAGCGGTTAGAGGTTCGAGTCCTCTCGGGCGCGCCAATTAGTTTCTTCTATATATACATTTTAATGCGGGTGTAGTTTAGTGGTAAACCCTCAGCCTTCCAAGCTGATGATGAGGGTTCGATTCCCTTCACCCGCTCCATAACCTTTAATTTGAACCTTGAAAACTGAACAGCAAAA
>NZ_JADHDU010000028.1 GCF_016820495.1 Planococcus beigongshangi
CGTTCTACCACTGAACTACTTCCGCAAAAAATGGTGCGGGTGAAGGGAGTCGAACCCCCACGCCCGAAGGCGCTAGATCCTAAGTCTAGTGCGTCTGCCAGTTCCGCCACACCCGCGTGGCAATAATGAAATTAAAATGGTGAGCCATGAAGGATTCGAACCTTCGACCCTCTGATTAAAAGTCAGATGCTCTACCAACTGAGCTAATGGCTCATACAATGAGTGGTGCCGGAGAAAGGACTTGAACCCTCAACCTACTGATTACAAGTCAGTTGCTCTACCAGTTGAGCTACTCCGGCGAAAGAGAATAAATGGTGGAGGATGACGGGATCGAACCGCCGACCCTCTGCTTGTAAGGCAGATGCTCTCCCAGCTGAGCTAATCCTCCGATATGTATGCCCAGCGACGTCCTACTC
>NZ_JADHDU010000029.1 GCF_016820495.1 Planococcus beigongshangi
CGGTTCGATCCCGTCATCCTCCACCATTTTCTTTAATACATAAAGCAGCATCACAAGTTTTACTATATAATAGAAGGAACTCATTCAGAAATTCCTTTTTAAAAGTAAATCACTGGATGAAGAAGAGTATAAATATTATTATCGCGGGGTAGAGCAACGGACCGCACGAAGACGGTGCGTAACACCGAAGCAGCGTAAGGCGATGCAGGTGTCAACAACCGGAACATTGAGTATGGAAAATACTCACTATATATTATTATCGCGGGGTAGAGCAGTTCGGTAGCTCGTCGGGCTCATAACCCGGAGGTCGCAGGTTCAAATCCTGCCCCCGCAACCAAATGGTCCCGTGGTGTAGCGGTTAACATGC
>NZ_JADHDU010000003.1 GCF_016820495.1 Planococcus beigongshangi
ATACTACTAGTATATATACTAGTAGTATACTTAAATGAAAGAGTAAAAGCTACCTCTTATGTAATGTTAGTAGTATATATACTACTAACACAGGCATCTGCTTGTGTTGACTGTTTGCTCATACTACTAGTATATATACTAGTAGTGTGTCTATGCTGAAAAACTATGCAGCAAGTAAGAATACAAGAATTACGGCAGGTTACTAGTATATATACTAGTAACCTGTCCAAAAAACTATTGTTAGTTATGTTAAAGGCAAGATATTGTTAATGATAGAATAATCAATCCTTAAAAATACTTTGAGCAATTTGAACAGCATCTGAATGTAACTTATTATAAATTAAGTTACATTCACTTCCTTGATTNCAAGGTTCAGTTTAAAATTTATTGCCGCGCTCATTGGCGACTTGATTAATATACCATGCCTGACAAGTTGCGTCAACACATAATCGGAAATTAGTTCAGATTCGCGCAATTTGTTTTCATTGGATATTTTTCGATGAAATTGAAAAAAAATTGCGTCAATGAAAAAACAGAAAAAAAGAACCCGCAAATACTTCTGCGGGTCGCTCCAATCTATTCTTCATCTTCTTCCGACAGTTTTTCGCTGCCGTTTTCTGTATCTTCTGCGATGATTTCATCTTCGGAATAAACATCCGCTCCAGCACTTTCTTCTATTAGAAGATCATCAGCGCCTTCATCAGCTGTTTCTTCCGGAAGATCGATGTCTTTCTTCACTTTCGCGACAGTCGCCACAATTTCGTCTTCGCCCAGACGGATCAGGCGGACGCCTTGTGTGCTTCGGCCAGTGACGGAAATATCATTGACATCCATACGGATCAGGACACCGTTCACTGTTATCAGCATGATATCTTCTGTACCGTTAACAGTGCGGACTGCTACGAGCGGTCCGTTCTTATCAGTGATCTGGCATGTTTTGATGCCCATACCGCCCCGGGACTGCACACGGTATTCAGCTTCTTTCGTCTGTTTCCCGTACCCGTTCTCGGTGATGACAAGAACATTATCCTCGGGATCCAATATCTCCATACCGACAACCTGGTCGCCTTCACGAAGTCGGATGCCGCGAACGCCGCTTGCTGTACGTCCCATACTGCGGATGTCCGTTTCAGGGAAGCGGATCAATGCACCGTTGCGTGTTCCGATGACCATTTCTTTCGTGCCATCCGTCAGTTTGACTGAAATCAGCTCATCTTCTTCACGCAGGCCAATCGCAATTAACCCGTTCTGGCGGATGTTGGCAAAATTCGTTACCGGCGTACGTTTGCTGAGTCCATCACGTGTAGTAAAGAAGAAGAATGCGTCTTCCTTGAATTCTTCCACTCGAATTACTGCTGTGACTTTCTCATCTTTACCGATTTCCAAGAGATTGACTAATGGCAAACCTTTTGCGGTACGGCCATATTCAGGGATCTGATAGCCTTTCTTGCGGTAAACCTTACCTTTGCTCGTAAAGAACAGGATTGTATCGTGGGTGGATGTATATAGAAGATGTTCAACAAAATCATCTTCATTTGTACCCATTCCCTGGACACCGCGTCCTCCTCGTTTCTGGCTGCGGTAAGTGTTTGCAGGCAAACGCTTGATATAGCCGTTGTGAGTCAGTGTAAGAACTGAATCTTCACGCGGGATCAAATCTTCATCCTCGAACATTTCAGTTCCGCCTGTAGTGATTTCAGTTCTTCTTTCATCACCGAAGCGTTCTTTGATCTCTGTCATTTCCTCACGGATGATCTCGATGATCCGGTATTCATTCGCCAGGATTTCACGAAGGTCTTCGATCGTTTTCACGAGACCCTGGTATTCATCTTCTATCTTATCGCGTTCCAAACCTGTTAAGCGTTGAAGACGCATATCAAGAATCGCCTGTGATTGGCGTTCTGAAAGGTTAAAGTCGTTCATCAGACCATTGCGGGCTTCTTCGGCCGTCTGAGATCCACGGATCAATGCAATTATGGCATCGATATGGTCAAGCGCGATGCGTAATCCCTCAAGGATATGCGCACGATCTTCCGCTTTTTGCAAATCGAACTGCGTACGGCGGCGGATAACCACTTTTTGATGTTCCAAATAATGGAATAAAACTTCACGTAAACTTAAAACTTTCGGATGTCCATCGACAAGAGCCAGCATGTTGATACCGAAACTTGTCTGCATTGCCGTCTGTTTATATAAGTTATTCAAAAGGACATTGGCGCTTGCATCGCGGCGAACTTCGATAACGACGCGCATACCGTTGCGGTCAGATTCATCGCGCAAATCTGTAATGCCATCGATTTTCTTATCGCGCACCAATTCAGCAATCTTCTCGATCAAACGGGCTTTATTGACCTGGAATGGCAGTTCATGGATCAGAATTGTCTCGCGCCCATTCGGTTTCGTTTCAATTTCCACTACGGAACGGATCATCACTGATCCTTTACCTGTTTCGTAAGCACGGCGAATACCGCTCCGGCCCAGGATAATACCGCCTGTCGGGAAATCAGGCCCTGGCATATGTTCAAGAAGCTCTTCTGTAGTGATAGCCGGATTTTCCGCCAATGCAAGCACAGCATCGATTGTTTCCCCAAGATTATGGGGAGGAATATTCGTAGCCATACCTACAGCAATACCGGAAGTTCCGTTTACCAGCAGGTTCGGGAAACGGGCTGGAAGAACGACCGGCTCTTTTTCCTGGCCATCGTAGTTTTCTCTATAGTCGATTGTATTCTTATTCAGGTCGCGCAACAGTTCCATCGCGATCTTCGACATCCTTGACTCGGTATAACGCATCGCAGCTGCCGCGTCTCCGTCCACAGAACCGAAGTTCCCGTGTCCATCAACAAGCATATAGCGGTAACTGAAATCCTGCGCCATCCGTACCATCGTCTCGTAAACTGCACTGTCACCGTGCGGGTGGTATTTACCGATTACATCCCCGACGATACGCGCAGATTTTTTATAGGCTTTATCGGAAGTGATTCCGAGATCGAACATCGAATAAAGAATGCGGCGATGGACCGGTTTCAATCCATCACGTACATCCGGCAAGGCACGGGAGACGATAACGCTCATTGCATAGTCCAAAAACGATGTGCGCATCTCCGTGCTTATATTTATTTCTTCAACTCCACTGCTAGGCCGTTCCGCCATTTCCGCAGCCTCCTCTCACCTGTATCACCTTAGACATCCAAATTCTTAACATAGCGTGCATTTTCTTCGATGAAGTTCCGGCGCGGTTCAACGTCGTCGCCCATCAGGATATGGAAAGTTTCATCTGCCGTCATGGCATCGTTCAATGTGACCTGAAGCAATGTGCGGACATCCGGATCCATCGTCGTATCCCAAAGCTGTTCGGCATTCATCTCACCAAGTCCTTTATAGCGCTGGACATTCGGTTTCGGATTGCTTGACAGATTTTCCAGTGCATCTTTCAATTGGGCATCTGTATAGACATACTCAACATGCTTGCCTTGTTTGATCTGGAATAAAGGTGGCTGAGCGATGTAGATATAGCCTGCTTCGATTAACGGCCGCATATAGCGGAAGAAAAATGTCAAAAGAAGTGTACGGATATGTGCGCCGTCGACATCGGCATCGGTCATGATGACGACTTTGTGATAACGCGCCTTTTCAATATTGAACTCTTCACCGATACCGGTTCCGAGTGCTGTGATGATATTGCGGATTTCCGCATTCGACAAGATTTTATCCAAACGGGCTTTTTCAACGTTCAGGATTTTACCGCGCAATGGCAGAATCGCCTGGAAATGGCGGTCACGGCCAGATTTTGCCGAACCTCCCGCCGAATCACCCTCAACGATATAAATTTCACTTATTTTCGGGTCCCGTGAAGAACAGTCTGCTAATTTACCCGGCAAACTCGAAACTTCCAGCACCGACTTGCGGCGAGTGAACTCACGCGCTTTTTTGGCAGCCAGGCGCGCATGTGAAGCCATGATGCCTTTTTCAACTATTTTACGTGCTACAGCTGGATTTTCTAGCATGAACCGTTCAAATCCGCCGGAGAACAAGTTATTGACAATGGTGCTGACTTCGGTGTTGCCCAATTTCGTTTTCGTTTGCCCTTCGAATTGGGGATCAGGGTGCTTAACGGAAATGATGGCCGTCAACCCTTCCCTTACGTCATCCCCGGTCAAGTTCACATCTGCATCTTTCAGCATGCCGTTTTTGCGGCCGTAGTCATTGATGACACGCGTCAACGCCGTCTTAAAGCCGGATTCGTGTGTTCCGCCTTCGTGAGTATTGATGTTGTTCGCGAATGAAAAGATGTTCGCTGCATAGCCGGCATTGTATTGCATCGCCACTTCCACAGTGATGCCTTCTCTTTCCGCTTCCACGAAAATCGCTTCTTCATGGATCGGGTCTTTTGTTTTATTTAAATGTTCGACGTAGGATTTGATCCCGCCCTCGAAATGATAGATTTTCTCTTTTTCCTGGTCTTCGCGCTCATCGGCAACGATGATCTTCAAGCCTTTATTCAAATAGGCAAGTTCGCGCAGACGGTGATCCAGGATGTCGAATTCATAGACAGTCGTTTCCTTGAATATATCGCTGTCCGCTTTGAAGCGGATGGTCGTTCCTGTATGGTCGGATTCACCGATGACATTCAATTCTTCCGTCACCGCTCCGCGTTCGAATTTGATGTAATGGCGCTTTGAATCACGGTTTACGTATACTTCAGTGACTTCAGACAAAGCGTTTACAACCGATGCCCCAACTCCGTGGAGACCGCCTGAAACCTTATATCCGCCACCGCCGAATTTACCGCCGGCATGAAGTACAGTCATGATGACTTCGACCGCTGGGCGGCCCATTTTTTCCTGCATATCGACCGGAATGCCGCGGCCATTGTCTTCGACGCGGATCCAGTCATCTTTTTCAATCGTCACTTTTATCTGATCGCAATGACCGGCTAGTGCTTCGTCAATACTGTTATCGACAATTTCCCATACTAAATGGTGAAGGCCCCGTGAGCCTGTCGAACCGATATACATCCCTGGTCTTTTACGAACAGCTTCCAATCCTTCCAAAACCTGGATTTGATTGGCACCATATGATTGCTTTAAATCGTTTTCTTCCATAGCCATTCCATTCACCTGCTCTTCCTTACAACATTTCTATTTTCCCATGGCACGCTGTAACTGACTGAGATTCAAATCTTTAAAAACTGCTGCCGCACAAAAACGCCGCCATATCCAATAGATGCCTGATGACGGCCTGACGTGCAGCTATTCAGATAAATGTTTCACTCTTTGACCGTGCCTTTTGTTACTTCAAAGAGACGCGCACTTTGAATCGTTTCATGCTGGATGCCGTCGACACTGGTCGTGGTCACAAATGTCTGGACCGAACCGCGGATCGTATTCAGCAAATGGGATTGGCGGTAATCATCCAATTCCGATAATACATCGTCCAGCAATAAAACCGGAGGCTCTCCCACTTCCTGTTTGATCAGCTCGATTTCAGCCAATTTCAGTGACAGGGCGGTAGTCCGCTGTTGGCCCTGCGAGCCGTAAGTCTGGACATCATAGCCATTGACGATGAATTGAAGTTCATCCCGGTGCGGACCGACAAGCGTCACGCCGCGGTCGATTTCACGTTTTCTTACTTCCAGCAGTTTTTGCTGCAGGAAAGAAGCCATTTCTTCCGAGGTCCAATCAGGATCCAGTCCACTGATCGGCTGGTAGCGGATCTCCAATTGTTCGAGACCGCGTGAAATTCCCTGATGGATCGGAGCCGCCCATTTTTGGAGAAGCTCCATGAAGTGGAATCTTTTCCGGATGATTTTCACGGCGGCTTCTATAAATTGATCGGTATAGACATCGAACATCATGTCGTCGATCGATTGTTTTCCGTAATGCTGCTTTAATATATGATTGCGCTGTTTTAAAAGTTTTTGGTAATCCAACAGATCGTGCAAATAGACCGGTGAAATCTGGCCAATTTCCATATCAATGAAACGGCGGCGGACCTGGGGGCTTCCTTTTACAAGATGGAGATCCTCCGGTGCGAACATGACGACATTCAACTGGCCGATATAATCGCTCAGCCTCCGCTGTTCCAAGTGGTTGACTTTAGCAGTCTTGCCTTTTTTGGATAAGGTGATTTCAAGCGGCAATTTGCCGTATTTACGGTAGATATCAGCCTTTATTTTACCATATTCCGCATCCCAGCGTATCAATTCCTTGTCATTGGAAGTTCGGTGGGATTTGGCCATCGACAGCACATAGAGTGCTTCCATGACATTGGTTTTGCCTTGCGCGTTCTCTCCGATAAAGACGTTGATCTCCGGGGAAAACGACAGCTCCAGCTCTTCATAGTTCCGGTAATTCAGGAGTTCGAGACGGTCAATCCGCATCGAAGCTCATGCCTTCGGCGATTACGATACGGAATTCCCCCACTTCCGGAATTGATACTGTGTCTTCCGGACGCAGCTTTTTCCCTCTGCGGTTTTCCGCTTCTCCGTTGACGAAAACTTCATGTTCACTCAAGAACCATTTCGCCATTCCACCTGAACTGATCGTATCCGTCATTTTCAGTAATTGGCCCAATGTAATAAATTCCGTCTCAATACCGATTTCTTTCAAAATGCACTCATCCTTCAATTCGTAGTCTATCCCTTTATTTTACCCTAAACGCCCCTAAAAGTAAAAAAGGATAGCCTGTATGGGCTATCCTGAGGTGTAAATGATGTTTAATATGTCCGGACAGGAAGAATCAGCTGAAGAATCGAATCATCCAAAGCGGATTTCAGGACGAACGGGCGCATGGCACCAGTAAATTGAATGACGACATCCTGGCCATCAATCGCTTTTAACGCATCCATCATAAATTTCGCGCTGAATGAGATTTTCAGATCTTCTCCTTCTATACTCTGTGCCTGAAGCTGCTCTTCCACTTTTCCGACTTCCGGCGAATTTGAAGAGACTTCGACATCGCTGCCTTCTGCTGCAGAAAAACGCACCACATTATTGCGTTCTTCGCGTGCAAGTAAAGAAGCACGGTCAATCGACTGCAATAATGAACGGCCGTTTACTGTGACAGTCGTTTTATATTCAGAAGGAATCAAACGGGATGTATCCGGATAATTTCCTTCAAGCAGCCGCGAGAAGAACAGAATATGCTTCGATTTGAAAAGCACCTGCTGATTCGTCATGACGATTTCAACCGGTTCTGATGTATCATCAAGAATTTTGTTCAGCTCATTCAGGCTCTTCCCTGGAATAACGACGCTGTATTCGCCTTCCGGAAGAGTTTCCAAAGTCGTTTTTCGGCGCGCAAGGCGGTGGCTGTCAGTTGCGACACAGACCAACTGCCCTTCTTTGACTTCCCAGTGGACGCCTGTCAACACAGGACGTGTTTCAGAACTGGACACCGCAAAAACTGTTTCACGGTTGATCGTCTTCAATAGATCTGCCGGTATGGTGAACAGACGGTCATCCTGAATTTCAGGAAGCTGTGGATAATCCATCGCATCCAGGCCTATTAGATGAAACTCGGATTTGCCCGAACGGATATGCGTCTGGAAATTGCCGGTGATTTCGATCTCCACATCATTGGTCGGCAATTTACGGATGATTTCCCCAAAAACTTTCGCCTGGAGGACAATGCTTCCTCCCTGTGCGACACGGATGATCTGTTCGCCATCTTCTTCAGCCGGGATGAAAGTCTGGATCGTGATATCTGAATCACTTCCCGTCAATCTCATGCCTTCTGAAGAAACGTCCATTTTGATCCCTGTTAAAATCGGGATGGTCGTTTTTGAACTGACTGCTTTCATTACATCGTTTAAACCTTCGACTAATCGTTCACGCATTATCTCGAATTTCATTCTCGAACCTCGCTTATATATATATTTTGTTTAAAGCTTTTAAAGTAATAATAGTAGTAGGGGCTGTGAATATGTGGATAAGCCCTTTTTCCTGAATCAGGGCAGGTTATCCACATGTAGATAAGGTGTGTGTAAGCTACTGGGCAATCCGGCGGCTTATCCACACCTTATTTTATGTTGTAAGTGCTTTTTTAATGTCTTTTACATCCTGCTGGAGCTGCTGATCGCTTTTCAGCAGCGTCGAAATCTTTTCGTGGGCATGGATGACCGTCGTATGGTCGCGCCCTCCGAATTCCTCGCCGATTTTAGGCAATGAAAAATTAGTCAGCTCGCGCGAAAGGTACATGGCCACCTGCCGTGGGTATGCGATATCCTTTGTGCGGCGTTTTGTTTTGAAATCATCGATTTTGATATTGAACTGGTCACCGACAGCATGCTGGATGTCCAGGATGGTGATGACTTTGGGTTTTGCGTTCGGCATGATGTCCTTCAACGCTTCCGCTGCAAGTTCCGCACTCATATCCCGGTTGATCAGAGAGGAATAAGCGACTACGCGAATCAATGCCCCCTCCAGTTCCCGGATATTCGAATCGATGGAATTGGCGATATACATCATGACGTCATTCGGGATATCAAGACCGTCAGCTTTCGCTTTTTTGCGCAGAATGGCAATGCGTGTTTCCAGGTCCGGCGGTGTAATATCCGTAATGAGCCCCCATTCGAAACGCGACCGCAAGCGGTCTTCGAGTGTCGGGATCTCTTTCGGCGGCCGGTCACTTGAGATGATGATCTGCTTGGATTCTTCGTGCAGCGTATTGAATGTATGGAAAAATTCTTCCTGCGTCTGCTCTTTTCCTGCCAAAAACTGAATATCATCAATCAAAAGAATGTCGACACTCCGGTATTTATTGCGGAAATCGACTGTTTGGTTATCCCGGATGGAATTGATGAATTCGTTGGTGAATTTTTCCGAAGACAAATAAACCACTTTGGCATTCGGGTTGTGTTCAAGGACATAATGTCCGATGGCGTGCATGAGGTGGGTCTTGCCAAGTCCTACGCCCCCGTAGATGAACAGCGGATTGTATGCTTTTGCGGGAGCTTCGGCAACTGCAAGAGATGCAGCATGCGCGAAACGGTTGCCTGATCCAATTACAAAGGTATCGAAAGTGTATTTGGGGTTAAGCATTCCCGGCAAAAACTCCTGCTGGTCATTCTGGCCCGGCTTGACGCGGGGCGCTGGAAGCTGAAAATCGTCCATGTCCTGATCTTTGGGAACAACAAATTTTATCAGCAGATCATCGCCTGTCAGATCCGAAAGAATCCCTGTTATCAAATGCACGTAATGGTTTTCCAGCCAGTCGCGGGCAAATGAATTAGGGGCCGATATCGTGACGGTATCACCCTGATAAGATAAAAGTTTTGTTGATTTTAACCACGTTTCAAAACTCGGTTTGGAGATTTTTGTTTCAACTTGGGCTAAGACACTCGACCAGATTTCGTCTAAGTGTTCCAATAGCTCTTCTCCTTTATATGTAAAATATTTTTTAAGTATATCATACACAAAGCCACAGGCTGTGGATAACATTCATGAACAGGCTGGTGAATAACTATCCACACCTTACCCACAGATTGTGGATAAGTATTTTGGTATAAAAATTATCAACAAGTGAAAACAAGTTAATGTTACCAAAAAGTACTAGACAATACAAGCAGTTCTTTTACTTATCCACATAACCGGAATAACGCACAGCGGAACTATCCACATGCAGTTCCTATGTGTGAAACTTGTAGATAAGGGATGTGGATAATTATTTTACCGAAAAAAATACTGCACAGCAAATCCGGAAAAATATTTTATGGATGTGGATAACATTATTATCAAAGAGTAACGCGATGCAGAATAAGATATTGACATTTGAGGGGTTCAGCTATTATAATAGTCGAGACTGTCTTTAAGATTAATAAAGATGAATAGTTAACTCTCATTTCAGGAGGTGTCCTAATATGACATTGCGCACATATCAACCAAATAAACGTAAACACAGCAAAGTACACGGCTTCAGAGCACGTATGAGCACAAAGAACGGACGTCGCGTTATCGCAGCACGCCGTCGTAAAGGAAGAAAAGTATTATCAGCTTAAGTCCACTGACCGCATCAGTGGTCTTTTTTTTTTAGAAAAGCGGAACCGGCCGTTGGAGTCTGGACATTAGAAAAGCGACGGCACCCGTTAAGCTCTGACAGGCATAAGTAGGAACAGCGAAGCGATCCTGATCGCGCAGCTGGGCCGCCGGAGTCTGGACACAGAAAAGCAAAGCCACCAGCTCCAAAACCGAACTTCCTTATATATAGCCGAATAAGCAGGTGAAAAAATGAATAAGCATCAACGGATCAAGAAGGATAAAGAATTCCAGAAGGTTTTCAAGCAGGGAAAGTCATTTGCGAACCGCCAATTCATCGTCTATGTACTGAAAAGCGAGCAGCCTGAATTCAGGGTCGGCTTATCAGTGAGCAAGAAAGTCGGCAACGCTGTGACACGCAATCGCATCAAACGGTATATCAGACAGGCATTCCTTGAAATGAAGGAAGATCTGGCGCAAAATGCCGATTATGTTATCATCGCCCGGCAACAGGCGGCCACTATGGATTTTCATGAAAGTAAAAAAAGTTTGCAGCATGTATTAAAAATTGCCCGTGCATTGCCTAAGAAGTAGAAAGCGCATCCATGGGAATGTTACTATAGAAGTAAAATGAAATAGTTTGGGGGAAAAAGCTTGAATAAGCGTAATTTACTGCTCATCATGCTGATAGGCGCAGCTTTATTATTGGCGGGCTGTACGGAGTTTGATCAGCCGATCAGCAGCGACAGCGAAGGATTCTGGAATGAATTTATTGTTTGGCCATTAGTGTCGGCCATTACGTTCTTTAAAGATCTGCTTGGCACATACGGATTCGGGATCATTGCAGTAACGATCATCATCCGTCTCGTCATGTTGCCACTTATGATCAAACAGACGAAAAGCTCGAAACGCATGCAGGAAATCCAGCCGGAACTTGCAAAACTGAAAGAGAAGTATAAATCGAAAGATGCTGTGACCCAGCAGAAATACCAGCAGGAAATGATGGCGATGTTCCAGGAACGCGGCGTCAACCCGATGGCGGGCTGTTTACCGGTTCTTGTACAGATGCCTGTATTGATCGGTTTCTACCATGCCATCAGCCGCATGAACAGCACACCAGAGATCGATTTGGGCGCGTTCCTGATTTTCCCGCTTGCCGAACCAAGTATTGTACTGGCGATCATCGCTGGTTTGATGCAATTCGTCGTCTTGAAGACAGGTCCGGCAATGGACAATCCGCAGATGAAAATCATGATGTATTTCATGCCGATCATGATTGTCGGATTCGGTATCGTATTGCCATCCGCTCTGACATTGTATTGGGTAATCGGAAATATCATTTCATTGATCCAAAACATGTTCATCTATCGTCCTTGGGAAAAGAAAGAAGTAAAAGAAGTGCAACAGCCTGTTAAAACGAAAGCAGGAGGGGCTAGAAAGTGAAACAGATTACGCAGACGGGTCTAACTGTTGAAAACGCGATAACTGAAGCATTGAAAAAACTCCAAGTTACACGTGAAGAAGTGACCATCAACGTAATTCAGCAAGAGAAAAAAGGATTTCTCGGATTTGGAGCGAAACAGGCAGAAGTCCAAGTGACGGTGAATGAGCCGGAAACGGAATTGCCGAAAATCGACAAAAAACCGGAAATCCCAGTTGTAACGGAACTGCCGAACGGCACAGCCACTGAAAAAGAGGGAGAAGAGGAAACGGCCGGTGAAGAACCGGTGGAATCCCGTCCTTCCAATGATGAGGCGATTGAAGAAACGAAGAAATACCTGCATGCGATTGCAAAAGACATGGGCATCGAAGATCTGTCCATCAGCCATAAAGTAAAAGGCAAGCAGGCCAGTTTCTATCTGGAAAGTGAAAAAGTTGCGATGCTGATCGGAAAAAGAGGGCATACCTTGAATTCCCTTCAGCAATTGGCACAGCTTGTGGCCAATAAATACACCAATAATTTCATGATGGTGGAACTTGATGCAGAGAACTACCGTGAGCGCCGCCAGGAAACACTGGAGCAGCTGGCGGATCGCATGGCTGACAAAGCCATTCGCACCGGCAGCCGCGTTCAATTCGAACCGATGCCATCCTATGAGCGCAAAGTGATACATCAGGCATTGTCGAGACGCCTTGATATTGATACGTATTCAGAAGGAAAAGACCCAAACCGCTATCTGGTCATTGAACCGTTGCGGTGAAATGAAGGCAGCCCGCTTTTATGAGCGGGCTTTTTTTTATGGAGTTGAATTGGGTCATCTTCAGCCAATAAATCCTTAAAATGGGAATAATGGAAGTTTTTTTTTTCTAATTTCGACTAAAAAATCAAGTGCAAAACGACTTAAACGAAAGCCAGTGGATTTTTTGGAAAAGATACAAAGAGGAACGATTGAAAAAGAGAAGTAACGGATAAAAAAGAGGGAGAAGAGACACAAAATTTTTCACAGAACAGCAAAACGAGTAAATATGCAAATGAATGCATGATAAAATTCGCTGTGCAGACAGAAAAATGAATTTAGCCACTGGAGTTCTCTGTCTTTCGATTCAGTGGGATTTATGCTATTGTAATATGTTAGAAAGTCATGTACTTTTCTTGGTTGTCCACATGTGGACAACTTTTTTAAAGCGTAAAACTGGAATTGACATAGATAGATCAGAAGATAGCCGGTTGTGGATAATTTTTCAGCCCGGCATGCGGTTTTTTATATAGAGGAGGATGCATCATGGAGTTCGATACGATTGCTGCGATATCGACGCCGAGCGGCGAAGGGGCGATTGCCATCGTCCGTTTGAGCGGACCGGAAGCGATTTCGATTGCTGACCGCCTGTTCCGTACACCAAGCGGCAAAACATTGGCGTCACAAAAAACACATACCATACATTATGGACATCTCGAAAATCCGTGGACAGAGGAAGTAGTGGAGGAAGTGATGGTGTCTTTCATGAAAGGACCCAAAACTTTCACCCGTGAAGATGTCATCGAGATCAACTGCCACGGAGGAATTGTTTCCGTAAACCGTGTTTTGCAGCTTGTACTGCGTGCAGGCGCAAGGCTTGCAGAGCCGGGTGAGTTCACCAAACGGGCTTTCCTGAATGGACGGATCGATTTGTCCCAGGCAGAGGCGGTCATGGATTTGATCCGTGCGAAAACAGACCGTGCCATGGATGTGGCGCTCGGCCAGATGGAAGGGCGGCTGTCGAAACTCATCGGTACGCTGCGCCAGGCGCTGCTGGAATCGATTGCCCAGATGGAAGTGAATATCGATTATCCGGAATATGATGATGTCGAAGAAATGACACGTCCGATGATGCTTGAAAAAGCGGAATGGGTGCGTGCTGAAATCGATAAGCTCCTCCAGACATCCTCCCAGGGGAAAATCCTTCGGGAAGGGCTTTCTACTGTGATTGTCGGACGGCCGAATGTCGGAAAATCGTCGCTTCTCAACAGCCTGGTCCAGGAAAATAAAGCCATTGTCACTGAAATTGCAGGGACAACCCGTGATATAATAGAGGAATATGTGAACGTCCGCGGTGTGCCGCTTCGCCTTGTCGATACGGCGGGTATCCGGGAAACGGAAGATATCGTTGAGCGCATCGGCGTTGAACGCTCGCGTAAAGTGCTGAAGGAAGCGGATTTGATCCTTTATGTGCTGAATTATGCTGAACCTCTGACCGAAGAAGATGCTTTATTGTTTGAGGCGGTCAAGGGAATGAATTATATTGTGGTAGTCAACAAAACCGATTTGCCGCGCCAGATCGATCTGGAGCAATTGCAGCAACTGGCAGGCGATAAATTGATGGTGACCACTTCTTTAATAGAAGAAGAAGGAATCGATCAGCTTGAACAGGCCATTGCCGATATGTTTTTTGAAGGGGAAATCGAAGCAGGGGACATGACCTACGTTTCGAATGCCCGCCATATCGCTCTATTGCATCAGGCGCACCAGACCATTTCAGATGCCATCAATGCAGCGGAAATGGACGTGCCAGTGGATATGGTCCAAATAGATGTCACCCGAACATGGGAAATACTAGGAGAAATTATTGGCGACACTGCTGATGATGGACTTCTGAACCAATTATTCTCGCAGTTCTGCCTTGGGAAATAAAATTTGAAGGGAATGAACGGACATGCCACAATTTGAAGCAGGCACGTTCGACGTAATCGTTATCGGAGCGGGGCATGCAGGCGTAGAAGCTGCACTTGCATCCGCCCGCATGGGAGCAAACACGCTCGCATTGACGATGAACTTGGATATGATCGCATTTATGCCTTGTAACCCATCCATTGGTGGACCGGCGAAAGGGATCGTTGTACGTGAAATAGACGCGCTTGGCGGCGCTATGGGACGCGTTATCGATAAAACACACATTCAGATGAGAATGTTGAATACAGCAAAAGGGCCAGCCGTACGTGCGTTGCGCGCACAAGCGGATAAAGTGCTTTACCAGCAGGAAATGAAACGCCTGATGGAAGATGAGGAAAATCTGTCGCTTCATCAGGGCGTAGTGGAAAAACTGATTGTTGAAGATGGTGTCGTCAAAGGACTGCTGACACAGGCGGGCGGCATTTACCGCGCGAAAACCGTGATCATCACAACAGGTACATTCCTGCGCGGGGAGATCATCATCGGCGATCTCCGCTATTCGAGCGGACCGAACAATCAGCAGCCATCCATTAAACTGGCTGAAAACCTGGAGGAGCTTGGCTTTGAAACGGTACGTTTCAAAACCGGTACACCTCCCCGCGTCAACAGCAAAAGCATTGATTATTCGAAAACGGAAATCCAGCCAGGCGACGACGAACCGCGCGCTTTCAGTTTCGAAACAAAAGAGTTCATCATGGACCAATTGCCTTGCTGGCTGACATATACGACTACAGAAACACATCAGATCATCGACGAAAACCTTCATTTGTCACCGATGTATTCGGGTATGGCAAAAGGGACAGGGCCGCGTTATTGCCCGTCCATCGAAGACAAAATCGTCCGTTTCAGCGACAAGCCGAGACATCAGATCTTCCTGGAGCCGGAAGGCCGCAATACCAGCGAAGTTTACGTGCAGGGACTGTCGACAAGCCTGCCAGAACATGTTCAGCGCATGCTGCTGGAATCGATTCCGGGACTTGAGAAAGCGGAAATGATGCGTGCCGGCTACGCCATCGAATACGATGCGATCGTACCGACGCAGTTATGGCCGACACTCGAATCAAAACAGATTGAAAATCTCTATACAGCAGGTCAGATCAATGGAACTTCCGGTTACGAAGAAGCTGCAGGCCAAGGATTGATGGCAGGCATCAACGCTGCAGCGAAAGTGCTTGGCAAAGAAGAAGTCATTCTGAGCCGTTCCGACGCCTATATCGGTGTCCTGATCGATGACCTCGTGACTAAAGGGACAAGCGAGCCTTACCGTTTGCTGACGTCACGTGCTGAATACCGCCTGCTTCTGCGTCATGACAATGCAGATATGCGTCTGACGGAACTGGGTTATAAACTGGGGATGATCGATGAAGAGCGCTATGGCCGCTTCGTTGAGAAAAAACAGCGCATCGAAGAAGAAATTGACCGTTTGCGTAAAGTGATGATCAAACCAACTGAAGAAACACAAGCGGCAATCCGCGATGCAGGGGGCAGTGAACTGAAAGATGGCATCCGGGGTGCTGATCTGTTGAAACGTCCGGAAATGCATTATGAAATGATTGCCAAATTGACTCAATCCGACATCGAACTTGATGAAGAGATCAAAGAGCAAGTTGAAATTCAGGTGAAGTATGAAGGCTATATCGAAAAATCGCTTCAACAAGTGGAAAAACTAAAAAAAATGGAAGATAAAAAAATTCCGGAAGATATCGATTATCATGCGATTTCCGGTATTGCCACGGAAGCTAGAGGTAAACTTTCAGAAGTCAGACCTCTTTCCATCGCACAGGCTTCCCGAATTTCTGGCGTAAATCCTGCTGACATTTCCATTCTTTTGGTGTATATTGAACAAGGAAGAATTGCGAAAATTTCTGTTTGATTTATACAATAGAATGAATGGATATTTGGGCTAAAAAAGCCGATTACTAAAAAGGCTGCCCGGGGATCGCCGTTTCAATCTAGTTTAATTTGATTGATATAAAGCCGAACGAAAGGGCTGGGAGACACCAGCCCTTTTTACATATGATCGTGAAGAAAAGAACGCATTAAGAAGAGGGAGGATAAGCGAATTGAATGAACAGCAATTTAAAGACGCCCTCAGTGAAAAAGGAATTCAGCTGGACGACCGTCAGCTCCGACAGTTTAAAACCTATTATGAAGAATTGGTCGAATGGAACGAAAAGATGAACCTGACTGCCATTACCGATCAGCCTTCCGTTTACTTGAAGCATTTTTATGATTCAATTACAGCGGCATTTTATCTGGACTTCACCAAACCGTTGAACGTCTGTGATGTGGGAGCGGGCGCCGGATTTCCGAGCATTCCATTGAAAATCTGTTTCCCTCAGATTCAGGTGACGATCGTCGATTCATTGAATAAACGGATTCAGTTCCTTAATCATTTGAGCGATAAACTGGAGCTGGAACGAGTGACATTTGTGCATGCCCGTGCAGAGGATTTTGGTCAATCCGAACATCGTGCCCAATACGACATCGTTACAGCCCGCGCTGTAGCCCGGTTGTCCGTGCTTGCTGAATTATGCGTGCCGCTTGTGAAAAACGGCGGAGTATTTGCCGCAATGAAAGCAGCTTCCGCACCGGATGAATTAAAAGATGCTGAAAAGGCGCTTCAAAAACTGGGTGTAAAACTGGAAAGTGTCCATGCTTTCACGTTGCCGGTTGAAGAAAGTGAGCGATATCTTCAGGTTTTCCGCAAATTCAAGGAAACACCGAAAAAGTATCCGAGAAAACCGGGTATGCCGAATAAATCACCGATTTCCTGAAAAGGTGACGGGAATGTTTCACGTGAAACATTTTAAAAAGCAGGTATTTGAGCAGAAACAGCGAATGATGTACAAGTGAGCTTTTAAAAGGTGGTGCTTGAGGATGAAAAGTCCTTTTTCACGTTTCTTCGGGGGCGGAGATAAAGAAGAGACAGGTATTGTTGAAAAACCGGTAAAAGAGGCTGCTGAAGAAGTAGTCAAATTGCCGATTGATAAAGTGATTCCGAATAAATTTCAGCCTAGAACAATCTTCGATGAAGATAAGATCGAGGAATTGGCGCGCACGATTCATATGCACGGTGTCATTCAGCCGATCGTTGTCCGAATCGATGAAGACGAAAATTATGAAATCATTGCAGGGGAGCGTCGTTTCCGCGCGATGAAATCGCTGGGTTGGGAAGAAGTTCCCGCCATCGTCCGTCAATTGAGTGATAAAGAAACAGCTTCCATTGCACTGATCGAAAACCTTCAGCGCGAAGAACTGACTTCCATCGAAGAAGCGAATGCTTACCAGAACCTGTTGGAAATCCATGAAATTACACAGGAAGCATTGGCACAGCGTCTCGGAAAAGGGCAGTCGACGGTATCCAATAAACTGCGGTTGCTGAAATTGCCTGAAGAGCTGCAACAGGCTTTACTGGATCGCGTCATCACGGAACGCCATGCCAGAGTGCTGCTCCAATTGAAAGATCCGGCAGTGCAGATGAAGTTCTTCCATGATGCAGTCGAGCAGAACCTGAATGTAAAGCAGCTGGAGTTGAAAGTGAAAAATCACTTGTCAGCGGAACCGAAGAAAATAAAACCGAAACGCAAAGCGTTCAGCCGGGATGTCCGGATTGCGATGAATACGATCAAGCAATCTCTGACGATGGTGACGAAAAGCGGAATCGATGTATCTTCCGAAGAAGAAGAACACGATGAATATTATCAAATAACAGTGAAGATACCGAAGAAAAAATCCTGAAAGCTTTTTCCCAGAGAGGAAAGGGCTTTTTTTTTTAATACCAATGTAATCATACGGAAGAAATATTTTGATACAATAGAGGAACGGGGAAATGAACAAGAACGAAATAGGCTTCCCGTTGAACATGAGTTGAGTATATAGAAAGTTGGTGCACGAGTGGGTAGAATAATTGCGATCGCCAATCAGAAAGGCGGCGTAGGAAAAACAACATCTTCCGTGAACTTAAGTGCCTGTCTTGCATATTTGGGCCAGAAAGTTCTTTTAATAGATATCGATCCGCAAGGGAACGCAACAAGTGGGGTAGGCGTCAACAAAGGCGATGTCAATCAATGCATCTATGATGTGATGATTGATGATGTCGATCTTAAAGATACGATTATGGAAACGAAAGTCGAAAATCTTCACGTCGTGCCTGCTACGATTTCGCTGGCAGGAGCTGAAATTGAGCTGGTATCCACGATGTCCCGTGAAGTGCGCCTGAAAAATGCGCTTAAGGAAGTGAAGGGGATGTACGATTACATCATCATCGACTGTCCTCCATCACTGGGTCTCCTGACCATCAATTCCCTGACGGCTTCAGACGCCATCATCATACCAGTGCAATGTGAATACTATGCCCTGGAGGGATTGAGTCAATTACTGAGCACGATCCGTCTTGTCCAAAAGCATTTGAACCATGATCTGATGATTGATGGGGTTTTGCTGACGATGCTTGATGCCCGTACGAACCTGGGCATACAGGTCATCGAAGAAGTGAAGAAATATTTCCAGGATAAAGTCTACCGGACCATCATTCCCCGGAATGTACGCTTGAGCGAAGCGCCAAGCCATGGTGAACCGATTATCATCTATGATGCAAAATCAAAAGGCGCGGAAATGTACTTAGAATTGGCGAGGGAAGTGATTAAAAATGGCTAAAGGATTAGGCAAGGGCATAAACGCCTTATTTCCGGGTGAAAACTTGACGAAGAATGAAACGGTCCATCAAATCAGCATTTCTGCTATCAAAGCGAACCCTTACCAGCCTCGGAAGATTTTCGATGAAGCCGCACTGACTGAACTTGCGGAATCCATCAAAGAACATGGTATCCTGCAGCCGGTGGTCGTCAGAAAGGCCGGCAAAAACTTTGAGCTGGTCGTAGGCGAACGCCGTTTCCGGGCAGCCAAGCTTGCGAAACTGAAAGAAATCCCGGGAATCACCAAAGAGCTGACCGATCAGCAAATGATGGAACTTGCTATATTGGAAAACCTTCAGCGGGAAGATTTGACGCCGATTGAAGAAGCGGAAGCTTACCAGAAATTGATGGAAGCGTTGAATCTTACCCAGGAGCAACTGGCTTTCCGTTTAGGGAAGAGCCGTCCGCATATCGCAAACCATGTCCGTTTATTGGCATTGCCGAAAGATGTCCGCCAACTGATTTCGGATAAGAAACTCTCGATGGGACATGGCCGCACGCTATTGGGGCTGCGCTCAAAGAAATTGATTCCGGAGACGGCGGAACGTGTCGTCAAAGAGGGTTTAAATGTCCGCCAGCTTGAAAACCTGGTACAGCGGATCAACGAAGATGTTCCACGTGAAACAATCGAGAAAAAGAAAGATATCTTTATAGAAGAAAAACAATCTGAACTTCGGGACCGATTCGGTACAAATGTTCAGATCAAGAAAAACAAAAACAAGGGAAAAATCGAAATCGAGTTTTTCTCTGAAGAAGACCTGGAACGTATTTTAGAGCTGTTGAATTAATCGAACCGCACCTATTCTCCTTTTCCGGAGAGTAGGTTCTGTTTATATGGAGGGCAATACAGAATGATTTGCCTGTCTGTGGAGCTGGGAAGGGGCTGGATAAATGGTTCTCTTGGGAACATTGATAAACGCGGCATTAATAATTTTGGGAACCCTTATCGGTAGAGCTCTGCGCAATATCCCTGATAGGATGAAGGAAACCGTGATGTATGCCATCGGGCTGGTCGTTGTTGTACTTGGCTTGCAGATGGGGTTCGGCAGCCAGAATTTTGTCATTGTCATCATCAGCCTGGTGCTCGGGACCGTCATTGGCGAATGGGCTGATCTGGATAAGAAACTGAATCAGTTCGGCCACTGGATCGAAGTCAAAATCGGGGCGAAGGAAAGCAAAGGCAGTATCGCACAGGGGTTCGTCACAGCTACGCTGATATTCGTGATCGGAGCGATGGGCGTCATTGGCGCCCTGGAGAGCGGTCTGAGCAATGAACACGGCGTGTTGATATCGAAAGGGATTATTGATGGATTCACTTCGATCATTCTGGCCTCCACTCTCGGCATCGGTGTGATGCTGTCGGCTGCGCCGGTTTTTGTTTACCAGGGATTGATTGCGCTTTTTGCGACTCAGATCAGTCTCATGGTTCCGGAAGCTGCACTCGATTTATTCATCACCGAAATGTCGGCAACGGGCGGTTTGATGATCCTGGCCATCGGTTTGAATTTGATGGGCATTACGAAAATACGGGTTGCGAATTTATTGCCGGGGATTTTAGTTGTTGCTGCAGTAGTCACGGTAATCTATCAATTTAACTTGATGCCTTAAGGAAGTGAAACAAAGATGAGAGAAGCGTTGGAAAATGAAACGGGGATCAGCTGGTCGAGCCTCTACAGAGAAGCCAAACAGGTGTTGACAAATGAGGAAATGTGGATTAATTTCGGCTGGACCTTCGTGAAAATGGTCCTTATCTCGTTTGCCGCCTATATAATCGTAATTGTCAGCCGTGCCCTGATCAGAAAAACTTTTTCTGTACGAATCAGGGGACCGTTAAAATATAATGAACGAAGACAGCAAACCCTATCGAAATTGCTGGAGAATGTTGTGTCGTATGTCGTTTACTTCGTTGCCATCATCGCAATCCTGTCGATGTTCAATATCAATGTCACCGGATTGATCGC
Source organism: Planococcus beigongshangi (assembly GCF_016820495.1). GTDB lineage: Bacteria > Bacillota > Bacilli > Bacillales_A > Planococcaceae > Planococcus > Planococcus beigongshangi. The sequence continues at coordinate 20,784 of NZ_JADHDU010000003.1, forward strand.
CGGGGCAGGGGTGCTGGGTCTGGCCGTCGGTTTCGGTGCACAGAACCTGGTGCGGGATGTGATCACCGGATTCTTCATCATTTTTGAAGACCAGTTTTCGGTCGGGGATTATGTAAGAGTCGGACAGGCAGAAGGGACGGTGGAAGAAATTGGATTGCGGACGACGAAAGTGAAAGCGTGGACGGGTGAATTGTTCATCTTTCCGAACGGCCATATAACGGAAGTGGTCAACTTCTCCATCCATAATTCGATTGCGGTAGTGGATATCAATATTTCCAACGAATCGGATATTGCCAAAGTGGAGAGCATGATCATGGAATTTCTCGGCACGCTGCAGGACCGTTATGAGCAGATCATTAAACCTGCTGAGCTGCTCGGCGTCCAGAATTTGACGACGACCGAAGTGGTGATGCGCATCACGGCTGAAACGCTGCCGATGCAACATTTCGCCATTGCACGGAGTATGCGCCGCGATCTGAAGGAATTTCTCGATGCTCGCGGAGTCGAGATTCCGTATCCGCGCATGGTGATGGTACAGCGGCCGCCTGATGCATCCACTTCAGCGGCCATCGCGAAAAAATAAAAGGGTCAGAGGAGAATGGACGATGGAAATGAAGGAATTCGGCTTGAATGATATCGTCGAAATGAAAAAAGGGCACCCATGCGGGGCAAATGCCTGGAAGATTATCCGTATGGGGGCAGATATCCGCATTAAATGTGAAGGCTGTCAGCACAGTGTCATGATTCCGCGGGTCGACTTCAACAAGAAAATGAAAAAGGTTCTGGTCAAAGCCGAAGCGGAATGAATAATGGACATTTGGTTGTTCTGTTCCTATAATAGAATGGTTGAAGTAAAATAAATCGTTTTCAAATAAGAAAGGTCGTGAATCCTTTGGCATTAACTGCAGGGATCGTCGGATTGCCTAACGTAGGGAAATCCACATTATTTAACGCCATAACCAAAGCGGGCGCGGAAGCAGCAAACTACCCGTTCTGTACTATAGATCCAAACGTCGGAATCGTTGAAGTTCCGGATGAACGCCTGAATAAATTGACGGAATTGGTCGAGCCGAAAAAAACCATTCCAACTGCTTTTGAATTTACGGACATTGCCGGCATCGTAAAAGGCGCCAGCAAAGGTGAAGGACTTGGGAATAAATTCCTTTCTCACATACGTGAAGTGGATGCCATCTGTCAGGTTGTCCGTTGTTTCGCAGATGATAACATCACACACGTTTCCGGAAATGTCGATCCGATTTCCGATATTGAAGTGATCAATCTTGAATTGATCCTTGCTGATATGGAAAGCATCGAAAAGCGCATTGCGCGTGCAGCCAAACTTGTGAAGCAAAAAGACAAGGATGCGGTTGCTGAAGAGCCGGTGCTGATGAAGCTGCGTGAAGCTTTTGAAGAAGGCAAGCTTGCCCGTTCGATCGATTTTACGGAAGACGAAATGCGCATCGCTAAAAACTTGAATTTATTGACGCTGAAGCCTATGCTTTACGTGGCAAACGTAGCAGAGGATGAAATTGCCGAAGCGGACAACAATCCGTTTGTGCAAAAAGTCCGTAACTATGCAGCTGAAGATAATTCAGATGTCATCGTTGTTTGTGCGAAAATCGAGGAAGAAATGGCTGAGCTGGAAGATGAGGAAAAAGAAATGTTCCTTGAAGAGCTCGGCATCAAAGAATCAGGCCTGGATCAATTGATCAAAGCATCGTACAGTTTGCTTGGGCTTGCTACGTATTTCACTGCCGGCGTACAGGAAGTCCGCGCTTGGACATTCAAAAAAGGGATGAAGGCACCGCAATGTGCGGGAATCATCCATTCTGATTTCGAACGCGGGTTTATTCGCGCCGAAACAGTGGCTTATGATGAATTAGTGGAGGCCGGTTCAATGGCTTCTGCGAAGGAAGCTGGGAAAGTTCGCCAGGAAGGCAAGGAATACCTTGTCAAAGACGGCGATGTTATGTTGTTCAGATTTAACGTTTAAGATGATGGATGTCGCCATGGATACAATTCAAGAATAAATCAGGCGGCATACCGAGTCAGGAATAGAAACCAAACCGGGTGCCTTTCGCATCCGGTTTTTAATTTGGGAGGGTAAAAAATATGCTGTTATTTGTATATGGGACATTGAAGACAGGCGGGAAATACCATTTCTATATGGAAGAGGCCAGCCTGAAAGCGGAGCGTGCGGTCGCGACCGGTTCACTTTATGACACAGGTCTCGGATATCCGGCGATGAGCCTTGAAGGTACAGATAAAATCCACGGAGAAGTCTACGAGATTCCGGAAGTGCTGTGGCCGGCACTCGATTTCCTGGAAGATTGCACAGGCGATGAAATAAATGATCTATACGAAAAAACGGTGATTCCTGTGGAGGTCCACGGTGAAACGCTTGAAGCGGTCGTTTACCTGGCAAAAGACAAAAGCATCCTGAAAGAAAAGATTCCGAGCGGAGTTTGGGATATTATACATGTCTAATGGATGAAAAAATCCCGAAGGCCCCGCGTCAATCTCGCGGAAGCTCTTCGGGATTCGGATAGTCATCATAAACAGCAAGACGGGGCAATACAGGGTCATCGATGATCCAGGCCCCGTCTTTTTGTTTGCGTAATTCCCTGTACATGAAAAAATCACCCGCAGCCCCGGCAGCAAGCATGGCGCCGAGAAGAACGAGAACCTGGTCCTGGATCCAAAAGCCGATGAGCGTCGGGACTACGGCCGTTGTCCAAAAAGGCAGCAGCAGCACTTTGCGCATTTGTCTGTTTTGTACAGGGGAACTGCTGGTTGCATAGGCATATCCTTTTGACAGATCGACTCCGTAATTCAGGGACGAGAGCGGGACTTTTCCGAATAGGACGAAGCCGATCAGGTGGAACAATTCGTGCAGCACGATCAAAACGATATAACCGATGATGAAATAGGCGATGCCGAAAAAGGACACGCCAAAGGCAAGCGGTTGGGCGATTAAATGGTAGGCGGCAGCAAAAACCACGACCACCCAGATGTTGATCCAGATCAATTTTGGCGTAATTTCTTCGAGTTTCAATTCGATGACGGACGAGGGTGCCATCTCTTCACTTCCTTTATTAGGATGAAATTTGGACGAGTGCGGATTCTTTATGCGGATAAATCATTCCATCAATTAAAAGTATAGCCGATTTTGGAATCGAAAAGACAGTTGCGGTTCATGTCGAATTGTGATACAATACAGTGATGTGAGTAATATTTTTAATTGCTTGCTCCTTGCCCGCTGGAATCAGCAGGGCCCAAGTCCATAAGGAGGTGACAACACGATGAGAGAGTATGAACTAATGTACATTATTCAGCCTGCAATTGAAGAGGAAGCGAAAAAAGCGCTAGTTGAGCGTTTTAACGAAATCCTTACTTCTAACGGTGCTGAAATCATCGAGTCGAAAGAATGGGGTAAACGTCGTTTAGCTTACGAAATCAACGATTTGCGTGAAGGTTTCTACCAGATCGTTAAAGCAAATGCTGGTTCTGAAGCTATCAACGAATTTACACGTCTTGCGAACATTAACGAAGACATCATTCGCCATATCGCTGTACGCAAAGACGCGTAAGCGCATATGTAAATTGGAAAAATCTTTGACTTAAAGGAGGTTGAATTCTGATGATAAACCGAGTTGTATTAGTCGGAAGGCTTACAAAAGATCCAGATCTACGCTACACACCAAGCGGGGCGGCGGTGGCACGTTTTACACTGGCTGTAAACCGTACATTCTCCAACGCGCAGGGTGAAAAAGAAGCAGATTTCATCAACTGTACTGTTTGGCGCAAACAAGCTGAAAACACAGCGAATTTCCTTAAAAAAGGAAGTTTGGCAGGTGTCGAAGGCCGCATTCAAACAGGCAGCTACGAGGGACAGGATGGAAAGCGTGTTTATACGACTGAAGTAGTGGCGGACAGCGTTCAATTCCTTGAACCGCGCAGTGCCGGAGCTGGTTCAGACCGTTCACAGGGACAGCAGCCTTCATCCTATCAGCAGAACCAACCGACAAGTCAGCAAAATAATCATACCCGTGTAGACCAGGATCCATTCTCAAGCGGCAGCGGCCCGATCGAAGTATCGGACGACGACCTGCCGTTCTAAGAATATCCAGGCTCAGGGCCTAAAATCCACGTAAAAGGAGGTAATTCGATATGGCACCACGTCGCGGAGGCAAAAAACGTAAAAAGGTTTGTTATTTTACGTCAAACAACATCACGCACATCGACTATAAAGATACTGACCTATTGAAGAAATTCATTTCTGAAAGAGGAAAAATCTTGCCACGTCGTGTTACAGGCACAAGCGCTAAATGGCAACGTAAGTTGACAATCGCTATCAAACGCGCTCGTATCATGGCACTTCTACCGTTTGTTGCGGAAGAAAGATAATAACGAAAAGCGAAAGACCGGGAAACCGGTCTTTTTTTGTTTTCATTTATATAAGTTGAACTTCTATTCTTTAAAAGCCGATATTTCGCAAAACAGCTTTGCTTTCCAGAACCCATGCTCCTGTATCGCTGCGCTAGCTTCGTCGCAAAGACTTGCCCTCGCGAGCTTCGGCCAATGTCTTGGCTCCCGCCCAATCCGCCTCGTCGCCGCAAAAACCGATGCTCCACCAGCGCTCTGCGCTTCGTCGCAAAGGTTTGGCCGAATGAAGTTCGGCCCAACCTTCCCTGCGGTGTATCGGTCGTGTCGCAAAGCGCTGGTGGAGCAGTACGGTTTTCTTCGCTGTTTTGCTTCATATCGCTGGAGATCCTTCTATAGATGAAGTGGACACCCAAAAAGCTAACTCGGACCTTTCGTCCGAGTGGGTGCTCAACAATACGCCGAAACTGTGAGGAGTCACGGGTGCTTCACTTCAAATCTAGAAGTAGACCCCAGCGAAGCCGCTGCTCAAGGACTGTGTGGAGCAATAAGACGAGTGGACTTCTCGGCTTATTGTGGGAACATGGTCCAAAGCGGCGAAGCGAAATTTCGATTATTAAACTGTATTTATTCTCATTAACAATCCTAGGAGTGCGCCATAGCGCCGAAGAGGCATATAAAGCATAATTTCTTTGTTCAACTTATATAGTTGCAAACTTTTAAAAACACTCAGATCGAAAACACCAGACGCCCGGCGCCGTTTTTTGTTCCCGACTTTCAATCGTGTTACAATTATAAGGATGAAATTAACCCGAAAGAAGGGGAAATACAGCTTCATGCAAAATCAACGAACGAGACAGATAACGAACGGTGCATTGATGGCAGCCCTATTTACGGTATTGCTGGCTGTCAGTTTATATGTCCCTATCCTTAATTTAGTAACAGTATTTTTCCTGCCGCTGCCGATCGCCTGGTACAGCGCAAAATATCCGTGGAAACCATCTTTGCTGGTGGCGGCTGTGGCGTTCCTGCTGACCTTTATGGCCGGCGGAGTTCTGGCTTTGCCGGTAGCGTTTCTTTACGTGCCATTCGGTTTTATGATCGGATTGTCGATCTATTACGGCAAAAGCAAGCTCTATATGTTCATGGGCTCATCCATCATCCTGTTGATGTCGGTGATGCTTCAGTACCTGATTTCGATCCTGCTGCTCGGCATCAACGTCATCGAAGAATTCTTCAAGGCGATACGGATCAGCTTTGCAGAAAACATGGATATGCTAAAGCGCTACGGCGGTACAGAAGAACAGATTGAGCAATACAATGAAACGGCAGCTTCCTTGCTCGGCTCACTTGAAGTTACGATGCCGGCTTTGATCATTATAATGATTTTTGCAACGGTCTGGATCCATCTGCTGATCAATTTGCCGCTTCTGAAGCGGTTAGGCATCCAGGTTCCTAAATTCCCGCCATTTGCTGATATGAAATTGCCGAAAGCTGTATTATGGTATTATTTAATCGTACTTCTGATTAGTATGCTGTCAGATTTGGAACGGGGCACCATGATGTTCCTGGCGGTTACAAACGCAATGCTGATCCTGCAGATGCTGTTATTCCTGCAGGGAATCGCTTTTTACCATTTCTATATCAAAGTGGAAGGCTGGCCGAAGTGGGTCACGGCCGTTGTTACGGTTTTGGCATTCCCGCTGCAGACCTTCACAATAATCGTTGGAATCGTGGATCTCGGATTCAATATCCGGGGCTGGGTGAAAAGTGCACATGATTTTAAAGGAAAATAAGGAGCTGAAATGAATGTCGGCTTTTTTTAGGAAAAGGAAGTTGAGGTACCCGCTGCTGGCTATGCTGATAGTGGGACTGGCTGCAGTCATTCTGATCGCATTTACATCAGAACTGGCCGCAGGTATATTCTTTTTTCTTTTCGCTGCCGCTTTTGCGTCTGCCTGGCTGATTGAAAAAAGGACGTATGAAGCGACCGAAAAGCATATTGAAACCCTTTCCTACCGAATGAAAAAAGTCGGGGAAGAGGCATTGCTTGAAATGCCGATCGGTATTTTATTGGCAGATGAAGATTTCAATATTGAATGGGCAAATCCCTATATCAGCTCGATACTCGAGCACGACACGCTGATCGGTGAATCGATCTACAGCCTGTCGGATGATTTCCACACCCTGGTGAAATCGGAAGAAATAAGGGATTTGACGGTGACACTTGGCGACCGCAAATACCAGGTCTATTATAAATCGGATGATCGCCTGTTCTATCTGTTCGATATTACAGAGCAGATTGAAATCGAGTCGCTGTATTATGCGGACCGCACAGTGATCGGCATCCTGTTCATCGATAATTACGATGAATTGTCACAGGGCATGGACGACCAGATGCGCAGCAATCTGAACAGCCTCGTCACGTCGCTGGTCAATGACTGGGGAGCGAAGCATGGCATTTTCGTCAAACGGGTTTCATCAGACCGTTTCATGGCAGTGTTCAATGAATCGATCCTGCAGCAGCTGGAAACCTCGAAATTTGCTATTCTGGACGATATCCGTGAAGTGACAGCAAAAGATAATCTGGCGCTTACGCTGAGTATCGGAGTCGGAGCCGGTTCGGCATCGCTTGTCGAACTCGGCAGCATGGCACAATCCGGGCTCGATCTTGTTCTTGGCCGCGGAGGCGACCAGGTGGCGATCAAGCATCCGAGCGGTAAAGTGAAATTCTACGGAGGCAAGACAAATCCGGTCGAAAAACGTACACGCGTACGGGCACGGGTCATTTCCCACGCCCTCCGCGATTTGATCCAGGACAGTGACCAGGTCTTCATCATGGGGCATAAAATGCCGGATATGGATTCCATCGGAGCGGCTGTCGGCGTTGCCAAAATGGCCGCGATGAATAAAGTCAAAGCGAGTATTGTCCTCGATTTCGACGAATACGACCGCAGTGTCAGCCGTTTAATGGAAGAGATCGAAAAAGATGCGGATCTGTTCGAGCAGTTTATCACCCCGGAAGAAGCTTTGGCCGATATGACGGATAACTCGCTGCTTGTAGTAGTGGATACCCATAAACCGTCGATGGTCATCGAAGAACGGCTGCTTCAGCGGATGGAACGGGTCGTATTGATCGACCACCACCGGAGAGGCGAGGAATTCATCACCAATACGATGCTGGTTTATATGGAACCTTATGCATCTTCAACGGCAGAGCTCGTGACGGAATTGATCGAATACCAGCCGAAGCATGAGAAATTGTCGATGCTTGAAGCGACGGCGATGCTTGCCGGCATCATTGTCGATACGAAAAGCTTCACGCTCCGCACGGGGGCGCGCACATTTGAGGCAGCTTCCTATCTGCGGGCGAACGGCGCAGATACCGTACTTGTGCAGCGTTTGCTGAAAGAAGATATGGATACCTATCTGGAACGTGCAAAATTGATCGAAACAGTGGAATTTGTCGGAAACGGCATCGCCATTGCACATGCTCAGCCGGATCGCATTTACAGCCCTGTGCTGATTGCGCAGACGGCCGATATTTTATTGACAATGAAAGACGTCAACGCCTCCTTTGTCATCGCTGAACGCAGTGAAGGCGGCATCGGCATCTCAGCCCGCTCGCTCGGAGAAGTGAACGTCCAGATCATCATGGAAAATCTCGGAGGCGGCGGCCATTTGACGAATGCAGCCACACAATTGCCGGAATCGACGATCGAAGAGGCAATCGAATTAGTGAAACAAACCATTACAGATATTTATGAGGGGGAGCAAACCGAATGAAAGTTATATTCCTGAAAGACGTAAAAGGCAAAGGCAAAAAAGGCGAGATTAAAAATGTGGCGGACGGTTATGCACATAACTTCCTGCTGAAGAACAATCTGGCGAAAGAAGCCGACCAGGCAGCAATCAGCCAATTGGCCGGCCAGAAGAAAAAAGAGGAAAAAGAATCGGCGGCGGAACTGGCTGAAGCTCAGAAACTGAAAGAGCAGCTGGAAGACCTGACGATTGAATTGAAAGCGAAATCCGGTGAAGGCGGCCGATTGTTCGGTTCCATCACAACCAAACAGATTGCCAAAGAACTTGAAAAAACGCATGGCGTGAAACTCGATAAACGCAAAATGGAACTGGATGATGCCATCCGTGCACTGGGCTATACGAATGTACCGGTAAAATTGCATCAAGAAGTGACAGCGACGCTTAAAGTCCACGTAACAGAAGAAGCATAAGGGGATGGGCCGATGAATGAAATGATGGATCGTGTCCCTCCGCATAATCAGGAAGCCGAACAATCGGTTCTTGGTGCCGTGTTTCTAGAACCGCAATCCCTGATTTCGGTCGCGGAAATTGTCATGCCCGAAGATTTCTACCGCATCGCCCATCAGAAAATCTTCCAGACGATGATCAATCTGTCGGATCGTGGAAAAGCGATCGATGTGGTCACTGTCACAGAAGAACTTTCCGCCAAAAAGGAATTGGAAGATGTTGGCGGGCTGTCGTATCTGACAGAAATCGCCAACGCCGTTCCGACTGCTGCGAACGTCGGACATTACGCGCATATCGTCGAAGAGAAAGCGCTGCTGCGCCGGCTGATCCGCGTGGCCACTTCGATTGTGGAAGATGGCTTTACCCGCGAAGACGAAGTGGAAGCGCTGCTTGCTGAAGCGGAAAAGAAAATGATGGAAGTATCCAGCCGTAAAAACGCCGGAGATTTTATTCATATCAAAGACGTACTTGTAAAGACGTATGACAATATTGAATTGTTGCATACCCGTAAAGGGGACGTCACAGGCGTCCCTACAGGTTTCCGGGATCTTGATAAGATAACAGCCGGGTTTCAGCGCAACGACCTGATCATCGTAGCTGCACGTCCTTCTGTCGGTAAAACGGCTTTTGCGCTCAATGTGGCGCAGAACGTGGCGACAAAGACAGATGAAAATGTCGCCATCTTCAGTCTGGAGATGGGTGCGGAGCAGCTCGTCATGCGGATGCTCTGTGCAGAAGGCAATATCGATGCGCAGGTGCTGCGGACCGGTGCCCTGCAAAATGAAGACTGGCGCAAGCTGACGATGGCAATGGGCAGTCTGTCGAATGCCGGCATCTTCATCGACGATACGCCGGGTATCCGAGTGAATGATATCCGGGCGAAATGCCGGCGCCTGAAACAGGAATACGGCCTCGGCATGATCATGATCGACTATCTTCAGCTGATTGCCGGAACCGGCAAAGCCGGCGAAAACCGCCAGCAGGAAGTTTCGGATATTTCCCGTTCCCTGAAAGGTCTTGCCCGTGAACTTGAAGTTCCCGTTATCGCATTGTCCCAGCTGTCCCGTGGAGTGGAGCAGCGCCAGGACAAGCGGCCGATGATGTCGGATCTTCGTGAATCAGGGAGTATCGAGCAGGATGCCGATATTGTTTCGTTCCTGTACCGTGAAGATTATTACGACAAGGAAACAGAAGATCAGAACATGATCGAAATCATCATTGCCAAGCAGCGTAACGGCCCGACCGGCACGGTGAAGCTGGCATTTGTGAAGGAATACAATAAATTCGTCACTATCGACTGGAGTCAGCATGAATCCGGTGGATCCTTCTAAACACGAACGTTTAAATGTGGTAACACATTTACGTTCGTGTTTTTCTCTGTTTTTGATTGACTTAGGCGGTTTTCACTGATACAATAAACACTGTTTGATACAAGGGCGCAAGCCTAACGGAGGTGCGGACAATGACATCAGTCGTAGTAGTAGGAACGCAATGGGGAGACGAAGGAAAAGGGAAAATCACGGATTTTCTATCAGAACACGCAGAAGTGATTGCACGCTATCAGGGCGGAAATAACGCCGGGCACACAATTATTTTTGGCGGCGAAACATACAAGCTGCATTTGATTCCATCGGGGATCTTCTATAAAGATAAAATTTCAGTGATTGGCAACGGCATGGTTGTGGATCCGAAAGCTTTGGTCAAAGAGTTGAAAGGCCTTCACGACCGTGGAGTGACGACAGAAAATCTGCGCATTTCAAACCGTGCTCACGTCCTTCTGCCTTACCATATCAAGCAAGATGAAGTGGAAGAAGCACGCCGCGGCGCCAATAAAATTGGGACAACCGGAAAAGGCATCGGGCCGGCTTACATGGACAAAGCTGCACGTGTCGGCATCCGAATGGCGGATTTACTGGATCATGTCGTATTCGAAGAAAAACTTCGCATGAACCTGACAGAGAAAAACCGTCTGTTCGAGAAATTCTACGAAACGGAAGGCTTTACTGTCGAGGAAATCCTGGAAGAATATTATCAATATGGACAGGAGATCGCCAAGTACGTAACGGATACGTCAAAAGTGCTGAATGACGCATTTGACGAAGGCCGCCGTGTGCTATTCGAAGGCGCACAGGGCGTCATGCTTGATATCGACCAGGGGACTTACCCATTCGTGACGTCATCCAATCCGGTTGCCGGCGGAGTGACCATCGGAGCGGGCGTTGGACCGACGACGATTTCACATGTCATCGGTGTATGTAAAGCCTATACATCACGTGTAGGTGACGGGCCGTTCCCGACCGAATTATTCGATGAAGTGGGCCAGCAGATCCGTGAAGTCGGTAAAGAATACGGAACAACTACAGGACGTCCGCGCCGCATCGGCTGGTTCGACAGTGTGGTCGTGCGCCACGCAAGACGCGTCAGCGGACTGACGGATCTGACGGTCAATTCGATCGACGTATTGACAGGACTTGAAACGGTGAAAATCTGTACAGCTTACCGCTATAAAGGTGAATTGATCACAGAATATCCAGCGAACCTTCGCATGCTTGCCGATTGTGAGCCGGTGTACGAAGAGCTTCCAGGCTGGACCGAAGATGTCACTGGCTGCAAATCACTTGATGAATTGCCGGCAAACGCGCGTCATTACCTGGAGCGCATCGCCCAATTGACAGGCGTACAGATCTCAATCTTCTCGGTTGGACCTGACCGCAACCAGACGAATATTGTAACGAGTGTTTGGAGATAACACCGAAAAGCGACGGCACCCGCTTAGCTCTGAAAGGCATAAGACGGAACAATGAAGTGGCGGTTTTTGCCACGGAATTGGGCTGGCTTATGACCCGAAGAGCTGGGTCGCCGGAGTCTGGACAAAGAAAAGCGACAACGGCCGTTCAGCTCCGACAAGCGTAAGGCACGCTGGCGAAGCGGCATATTTCCAGCCGCACAGCCAGAGGGGCTTACGACTCGAGGAGTTGGCCGGTTGGAGTCTGGACACCGAAAAGTTAACTAGCTGCTAAGCCGAAAGCCGGACAAATCTGTCCGGCTTTTTTGTTATGTTAATAAAATGTCCACATTTCAATTTTCAGAATGCTACAGACTCATGACAATAAAGAGGGTTTATTTCCTTTATTATCCTATTATTTTGCATTTTCAAAGCTTTTATGCATTAAAAATAGCTGAATTCCGCTAGTTTCATCCATTAAATGGAATTAAATGGATGAAACAATACAGTTTATTTACATAGAGCAGAATTATGTTATTTTGATATAAGTTTATGATAAAGTGATGGAGGCTTAAATAAATCAGAGACTTAAAGAGAGAAACGTCAAAAAGGGGAATTTTGGTTCTGTTATGAAAAATGCTATTGGTAAGAACATTGGTTCAAACGTGATGAAAATTGCAGCTTCGGCGTTTTTATTGCTTGGATTGAATGTAAATCCTGCAACAGCAGAAAATGTCGGCCATGAAGGCCTGGCAACTGTCTACCATATATATACGGACGGCGGATATCTTGGAGCCGTTTCAGAAAATGAAAAAGTTGAAGAACTGGTGGATCGGAAAATTGCCGAAACCATGGAGGACTTCAGTGAATTGAAGTTGGAGCCTGAAAAGAGCTTTAATGTGATTGCCGAGCAGGTTTTCGAACCGACGGTCAAAGATGAGCAGGAAATCCTTTCACAATTGGATGAAAAACTGGAAGTGAAAGCTTCGGCTTTCGCATTGACTTTGGACGGTGAAATCATTGCGCAGCTGAAAGACCGCGCCGCATATGATGAAACAATCCGTCAGGTGCTGCTTCAATACGCAAGTTCCGAAGAGCTGGAGCAATGGGAAGCGAATAAACTCAAAACGGGTGAGTTGCCTGGACTTGAAACGGACGAAACGCGCATTACGTCAATTGATATCGTAGAGGACCTGGCAGGTGTGACGGCCCAGGCCGCGCCGGAAGAAATCATGGACGCGAAAGAGGCGGCGTCCTTGTTGAAAGATAAAGGGCTGACGGTCATTGTCGAAAAACAGAAAAAGGTAGAAGAAGGCATTGAATTCGAAACCATTGAACAAGAAGATGGTGAAATGTACATCGGCAAGTCGGAAGTCGGCCAAGAAGGCAAGAATGGCGAAAAACAAGTGACTTATGCCATTACTGAAACGGACGGCAAACAGACAAACCGTCATACAGTCACTGAAGAAGTGATAACTGAACCGGTTGAACAAGTGGTTTTAAAAGGCACGAAGGAAATACCGACAGTCGGGACCGGGAAATTCAGCTGGCCGGCTGAAGGCGGTTATATATCAAGTAAATTAGGGCCGCGCTGGGGCAGCCATCATAACGGCATCGACATCGCTCGACCGGATGGCTTTGATATTCTGGCTGCTGACCACGGAGTTGTCAGGGCATCAGGTCCTGACGGCACATTCGGCAACCGGGTCATCATCGATCATAACAATGGCTATGAAACGATTTATGCCCACCTCGCTTCAATCGATGTAAAAGTCGGCGACAAAGTTCCGCAGGGCATGAAAATCGGTGTCATGGGAACGACTGGCCGTTCGACCGGGATCCATCTGCATTTTGAAGTTTCAAAAGATGGCGTCACGAAAAATCCGTTGGATTATATCGAACAATAAAATACTGAAGCAGGAAGCCAGCAGGGAAACGAATGATATTTCCCTGCTGGCTTTCGAATATGGAATGATTATTTCCCGGGAAATATCACCTGATCAGTGAGAGGTGCTAAACAGCCCCAACAGTGATAAAGTAAAGTTAGAAAAGTTTAAGATCAGGATGGGTATTTCTATTTAAAAAGGGGAGATCAAGGATGAATAAAACGATTTTGGTAGTGGACGATGAAAAACCGATCGCAGATATCCTGCAATTTAATTTGAAAAAAGAGGGCTTTAACGTAGTCTGTGCATATGACGGCGACGAAGCGATCAAATTGGCGGAAGAAGTGAAGCCGGATCTGATGCTTCTGGATATCATGCTTCCGAATCGCGACGGCATGGAAGTGTGCCGTGAAGTGCGGAAGAAACATGATTTTCCGATCATCATGCTGACGGCGAAAGACTCTGAAATCGATAAAGTGCTCGGCCTGGAACTGGGTGCCGATGATTATGTAACAAAACCATTTTCTACAAGAGAATTGGTTGCGCGCGTGAAGGCGAACCTGCGCCGCCAGAATATCATACCGGCTGAAGAAGACGGGCCGAATTCGAACGACATCCAGGTAGGTGCGCTGACGATCCAGCCGGATGCATACCTGGTGCTGAAACGGGAAGAAACGATCGAATTGACGCATCGTGAGTTCGAATTGCTGCATTATCTTGGCAAGCATATCGGCCAAGTCATGACGCGTGAACATTTGCTCCAGACAGTATGGGGTTATGATTATTTCGGAGACGTACGCACAGTGGATGTAACGATCCGCCGTCTGCGTGAAAAAATTGAAGATAACCCGAGTCATCCGGCATGGATTGTCACGCGCCGCGGTGTAGGGTATTATTTGCGAAATCCTGAACAGGAGTAGTCTGCATGCAGAAAGTAACTTTTTTTAAATCAATCCATGTGAAAATTGTGCTGATTTACATCTTGCTCATCCTTTTGGCGATGCAGATAATCGGCCTTTATTTTGTGCAGCAACTGGAAGAGAAGCTGATTTACAATTTCGAGGAATCGATTCTGGACCGGATGGAAATCATTGAGTTCAGTGTCAAAGAAGAAATTACCCGAACGCGGACAGATGACGACCTGAAAGTGGAGCAAAGCCTTCGTTCTGTCCTGCAGGGCTTTAACTCTTCTGATATTTCGGAAATAAGGGTAGTGGATGCGCGCTACCGCATTCTCGGATCATCAGCGATTGAAAAACAGCCGTTGATCGGCCAGCGTTCGGCAGAAGAACTGGTGCGGGAGACCATAGTCAATGTAAAACCGCAATACCAGATCAAGATAAATGAAGAAAACGACCGCCGGGTATGGGTCGCGACACAGCCGATTGTGACAGCTGGCGGTGAATTGCTTGGGTCCCTTTATCTCGAAGCGAAAGTGGAAAATGTCTATGACCAGATGGATGAGATCAATTCAATCCTTGCAGGAGGGACGGCGCTGTCCCTCTTGATTACAGCGATTCTTGGGATTTTGGTGGCACAGACCATCTCCAAGCCGATTTCGGATATGCGAAAACATGCGCAAGCGATGGCGAAAGGGAATTTCTCCCGCAAAGTGCGAGTTTACGGCGACGATGAAATCGGCCAATTGGCAAAAGCGTTCAACCATTTGACGAACAGGCTGCAGGAATCCCAGCAATCGACAGAAAGTGAGCGCCGGAAACTGGCGTCGATTTTAGCGAATATGACGGACGGCGTATTGTCGACGGACCGGAGAGGAAGAATCATCCTCATCAACGACCCGGCTCTCCGTTTATTGAATGTTTCACGTGAAACGGTGATGAATCGGCCGATTACCAGCATCTTGGGGCTTGAAAGCGAATATACATTTGAAGACCTGATTCACATGAAAGAGTCGATCACACTCGATGTCGGTACATCGGAACAAAATACGCTGCTGCGGACGAATTTCTCGGTCATTCAAAAAGAGACCGGATTCGTCAACGGTTTGATTGCTGTGCTGCATGATAATACCGAGCAGGAGAAAATCGATATGGAACGCCGTGAATTCGTAGCGAACGTTTCCCACGAATTGCGGACGCCGCTGACAACGATGCGCAGTTATCTGGAAGCTTTGGCGGAAGGCGCCTGGAAGGATACGGATCTTGCTCCGCATTTCCTGAATGTCACACAAACGGAAACGGAGCGGATGATCCGTCTGGTGAACGATTTGCTGAAGCTGTCGAAAATGGATTCAGGCGAAACGGAACTCAATCGGGAAATGGTGGACTTCAAAGTATTCTTTAACCGCATCATCGACCGTTTTGAAATGTCGAAATCACAAAATGTTACATTTAAGCGTGAAATGCCTACCCAGCCTTATTTTGTCGAAATCGATACGGACAAGATGACGCAGGTATTTGATAATATCATTTCCAATGCGCTGAAATATTCACCGGACGGCGGCACTGTGTCCTTCAAATTGAGTGAGGAAGACGGGATGCTGCAGACTAAGATCAGCGACCAGGGCATGGGGATCCCGAAAGAGAACCTCGATAAGATTTTCGACCGGTTCTACCGGGTCGACCGGGCGCGTTCCAGGGAAATGGGCGGTACCGGTCTCGGACTGGCCATTTCCAAAGAAGTGATCAATGTCCATGGAGGCACCATCTGGGCTGACAGCAGATATGGCAGAGGGACCACGATCTATTTCACGCTTCCATTTGAAACAGATGACGGAGGTGAGTGGGAATGAAATACATCGAGCAAATAAAGTCGGCAGCCTTATTCCTGCTTGTTTTCCTGAGTCTGGGCCTGACGTTCACCATCTGGAATTTCACGCCGACGACACTGGATCCGATTGATCCGACACCGCCCATCGATACGGCAATAGCTGATTCGAAGAAAATCGAGCAGGTGGTCCGTCCATTGAAAATTCTGTTCCATAGTGAAGAAAGCGTCAAAGGAACTGTGAATAAAGATGAAATCGATTTGGTCCTGGATTCCATGGATCAATGGCATATCAGTGATTTGACCTTATTATCGGATGAAGCGAACGCCGCTGAACTGACTGAATATATGCATCAGCCTTCACGGGCCGTGCTTTATTATCCGAGTGCTGTGCCTTTCCCGGTTTTTGACGCGATGATGGATCTCTTCGACACGAATGTGCCGGAAGCGACATTCAACCGCATGGTCATAAACTGGGAAAGCTCCGCAAATGGCCAGTTGGTCATTTACTTCGTCAATTCCGACTCGGGCCGTATTTACGAAGGAACCGTACAGATCCTCGACGTTGAAAAATTTGCGGAAAATATAATTGAGCCTTCTGAGCAATACCCGCTGTATTTAACGGACGCCTCGATTGGAACCGTTCCGGTTTATGTGCCTGCAGAACCAGTCGATTTATCGAGTTATGTCTATCTATATGAAGAAACACCGATGGAGGATTATGCCGACAGGCTGTTCAATGCTTCCAGTTTCCAACCGGCGGGCAATTTGCTCGGCGGCGGATATACGGATAATACAGGCGCATTCCTTGAACGGGAATCGGCTGTCAAAGGCTTGAGTTATGTTCAATCGAAAGCGGAAACCGCTGATCCGGCGATTCCATCGGAACTGGTCTTCAATACGATAAAATTCATCAATGACCACGGCGGATGGACAAATGATTATTACTATTTCCAGATGGAACCGCTCAACCAGGAAATCGAATACCGGCTGTTCATCAATAATATGCCGGTCTTCGGCCCGTCCCTTTCACCTGCAATCGATGTGAAGTGGGGGATGGCCGACGAACAGGAGCAGGTATTCCGGTACGAACGACCGGTTTACGTACTGGAGCCGACGGGAAGAACCGATGCTGAAAACCAGGCTTCCGGTGCGGCCGTGCTCGCAGCTCTAGCCCGTTTGGATGAAGAAGAACGATCTGCTGTGACTGAGGTTGTGTCAGCTTATGAACTGGTGCGCAACGTGAATGATCCGGATCGGCTCATGATCGTCGAACCGGCCTGGTATTTTAAGATGGATGGCTCATGGCTGAAATTATCGAACGAAGTGATAGGGGGAGGACCATTTGGACTGGAGTAGAACAAAGTCGATATTCATCATCGTCTTTTCCATTTTGAATATCTTTTTGTACTCCCTGTATGTGGATCGCTATACCGAAGCCGAAAACTATTCGAAGTTGTCTGAGCCTGCAGTGGATGCACGCCTTGAAATTGATAATATCACGTATCCGGCAGATCTGGGGGCAGACCCTGAGGAAGAACCGTATATCAGCGGCACCAGAATGGCCCTTACAAAGGAAAACGTGCCTGCTGAAAATGCGCGGGTGACGGTGACGGAAGAATATCTGTTGAATGTGGTTTTAGACGAACCGATCAGGATCGGCGACGAATTAAACAAAGAAAGCCTTGAAGCCTTCCTGTCTTCTACTGTTTTCGAAGGGGATGAGTACATCCTTTGGGATATTGTCCAGGAAGAAAACAGAGCAGTCTTTTTTCAGGTAATCGAAGGGAAAACGTTGTATCATAGTGATAGTGGTAAAGTGACCTTATTCTGGAATGATGAAGGGGAAGCGGTCCGCTATGAACAAACCATGTTTACGGATCTCGTAGAAAATGCGCAGAGCAAAAAATTGATTTCCCAAAAACGGGCAATTGAAACCCTGTATCAAAACAGTATCCTGCAGCAGAACTCTGAGGTCACATCTGTGAATCTTGGTTATTCCGTTTATGTGGCAGTGTCGGAAGAAACGCGGATGTTCCTCCCGACCTGGAGAGTCGTCGTGAAACTGGAAGACGGCACGACAGCGGATTATTACGTAAACGCCGTCAAAGACGGAGTCATCGAATTTAAGGCACCGGAAGAAGAAGGTTCAGAGTAAGGAGTTTTTACAATGCGGTTTAGTGTATTGGCAAGCGGTTCAAGCGGCAATGCCATCTATATAGAAAATGACCGGCATTCATTTCTTGTGGATGCAGGCCTGAGCGGCAAAAAGATGGAAGAGCTATTCGCTTCCATCGGCAAAAAAATGGGCGACCTGGACGGCATCCTGGTGACGCATGAACACAGCGACCATATCAAGGGGCTGGGCATCGTCGCAAGAAAACATAAAGTGCCGATCTATGCCAACGCCAAAACCTGGCTGGCCATGGAAAACCTGGTCGGCGCGATACCGGTCGAACAGCGTTTCCATTTTGACATGGATACAGTGAAGACATTCGGTTCATTGGATATCCAATCGTTCGCCGTCTCGCATGATGCCGCGGACCCAATGTTCTATGTATTCCATGAAAACGGCCGAAAGCTCACGCTGATTACGGACACCGGCTACGTCAGCGACAAGATGAAAGGCATCATCACGGCTTCCGATGCTTACGTGTTCGAAAGCAACCACGATGTCGGCATGCTGCAGATGGGCCGTTATCCGTGGTCGGTCAAACGCCGGATCCTGAGTGATGTAGGACACGTATCCAATGAAGACGCGGCAGTCGCCATGAGTGAAGTGATGGCAGAAAAGCCGACGAAAATCTATCTGTCCCATCTAAGCCGGGACAATAACATGAAAGACCTCGCCCGCATGAGCGTCGAACAGACATTGCAGACCAAAGGCATCATTGTCGGTGAGTATGTGGATCTGCTTGATACAGATGCGAATATACCGACGAAGTTGGTTGAGGTATAGAAAAGCGGCGGCCGGAAGCAAATTTGCTTCCGGCTTTTTTTGATTTATAGGGGACGGCGGGATTTATGTGCGGAGAATGGGATTTGTGAGCGGAGAATGAGATTTATGAGCGGAGAACAGAATTTATGCGCGCAGTACCAATTTTGCGCATGAACTATCAGATTTCCGCCGTACGAAATCTTTATTCAACCGCATTTTTCATTTAATGGCCGATAAAGTGCTCAAGCTTGCATTGTCAGAATTCTATTCATAAAATTAGGGAAAGATGTTTTCTGAGAGGATGGAGCAGATGGGGTATTACGATCAGACACCTAATGGAAGACGGCAGCCGAAACGGGGGCGCACATTTTTAACTGGCCTCGCAGGTGTCCTGGTGGGCGCTTTGATAATATGGCTGCTGTTCAGCGCGCGGCCCGACTTGTTGCCAGGAGGCGATAACAGTCAAGTTTCCCAGCATCAGCAGGAAACGCTCGAGAACTCAGAACGGGGACAGACGGAGCAGCGTTCAGTGGAAGTGACGAACGATGTGACAGAGGCCGTTGAAATAGCGAATGACACGGTAGTCGGTGTGTCGAACCTGCAGGCAGCCTCAGATTTCTTTTCGGATTCATCCAATCAGGAAGTTGGTACAGGCTCGGGAGTCATTTATAAAAATGAAAACGGCTCAGCTTATGTGGTGACGAACCATCATGTGGTAAACGGTGCGACGAACATTGAAGTGACGATGCCGGATGGCGGGAAAAAAGAAGCGAAACTTGTTGGCAGTGATGTTTGGACAGATCTCGCCGTTCTCAGCATGGACAGCGATGGAATCGAAAACGTTGCCCAGTTCGGTGATTCAGATGTGCTGAAACAAGGTGAAACGGTCATCGCCATCGGAAATCCGCTCGGCCTTGATTTCTATGGATCGGTGACGACAGGCGTCGTATCCGGAACGGATCGTGCTGTGCCCGTCGATATCGATGGTGATAATGTGGTCGATTGGGAAGTTGATGTCCTGCAGACGGATGCGGCGATCAACCCGGGGAACAGCGGAGGCGCACTGATCAATATCAGCGGCCAGCTGATCGGCATCAATTCGATGAAGATCAATCCAGCGACCGCGGAAGGCATCGGTTTTGCAATTCCGATCAACACAGCGATCCCGATTATCGAAGCGCTTGAAATCGAAGGCAAAGTGGTGCGTCCCGCGATGGGCATCACCTTGCTGGACTTGAATCAGGTGCCGCAGATGTATCGCGAAGACACGCTCAATTTGCCGGCTGATGTGACTAGCGGCGTCGTGGTCAGCTCAGTTCTACCGAATTCCGGAGCGGGCGAAGCCGGTCTTGAAGAATATGATGTCATTGTCGAGATGGACGGCATCCCGATCGACAGCAGCATTGCATTACGGAAACACCTGTATCAGGAAAAGCAGATCGGTGAAATCCTTCAAGTGAAAGTGTATCGCAACAGGGAACTCCTGGAATTTGAATTCGAGCTTGTGGATAATTCTTCATTGCAATAAGGAGAAGCGACGGCAAAGAGATGCAGCAGCAGCCTTTATCCCGAAGAGCTGGGTCGCCGGAGTCTAGACAATAAAGAAGGGCTGTCCCTAAAATTGGGGACAGCCTCTTTTTCTTTTGTTAAAGAATGCTATAATTCAGATAACTTGATGGAGAGGCGGGGATCTAAATAGGGGAAGAACAATTGGAGATGTGGGAATGTGTGCGGTTGCTGAAAGAACGCTTGCCGGCAGGGCATCCACAGCAGGAGTATTTGAAAAAGGAGTTTCACCGGTACGAAGCCGGCTGGCAAGGCGAAAAGCGTCTGCATGCAAAAATGGCCGAGTTTCATTGGGCGGAGCCGCATGAACTTTTATGGGACATCGGTTTGCAGCTTGGCGACTGGAAAGTGCAGATCGACGGATTGCTGGTGACACCGCGCTGTATTATTATCATCAGTTCGAAGAATATCAGCGGGAAGATCCATTTCGATGCAGCGACAACCGAATTTTACCGATTTAATAATGAAGGTGAAAAAATGGTGCTGGACGATCCTGTGGTGCAGTTGTCCAAACATAAGCGTTTTCTGGAGTTATGGCTGGAAAAGAGAAAAATTGCTCATCCGCCGATTGTTGGAGTGGTCGTTTTCACTCCAAGGCATTGCGAGTTTATTGCGAAGCCGGCTGGCGTGAATATCTGCAAGACGTACCAGGTGGTTGAAACGGTTTATAAAATTCTTGAATCACGGACCACATTGGCTGACTCCCCTAGGCCGAGTAAGATCCGCAAAGTGATCGAAGCGAACATTCACCCGTATGAGCGTCCGCCTCTATGTGAATATTATCGAATCGAACCGCGCGAGTTGATGACAGGTGTGAAATGCGTTGACTGCAGGAAGATAGCAGTTGAGCGGCTGTATAAAATTTGGCGTTGCACGGCATGCGGCCATCGTGACCCGCTGGCGCATAAGCTGGCACTGCAGGAGTATTTCAATTTGGTCAGCCATAAAATAGACAACAAGGAGTTCAGGCGGTTCAGTGGAATTGAATCGAGATATATCGTTTTTCGGATGCTGTCTGAATCCGGTCTGATAACAGAAGGCGCCAGAAAGAATCGCAAATATTTGAAAAAGAAATAAGTAAGCTGCAATAAAACACCTTCCCGGGGGTGTTTTATTTTTATTGAAAACACAAAATCTTATCATTGCGCACATAAAATAGATTCACCGCACACAAATCTCATTCACCGCACATAAAACCGCCATTCACTGCCAAATAATCAACAAAACCGTTCCTATCTGTCGAGTAGACGGTCAATCGGCATCATATTCCACTCAAAAGAGCTCGCATATATCGTTTTAATGTAATTCGGACTCATTTATCACAGGCTTCGGTCTGGAACCCGCTTCGAGCCGGTCTGTAGGAGTGCATCAGAAGGATTATTCCGTCTTTTCCGGTTTTATTAGTAGAGGAGAATGAAGATTTTAGTCGAAATAAATCAAGAGAGAATTTAAAAGAACGGAGGATGAAAATGTTCAGGACGATGGATGATTTCTATGAGGTATGGAAAGAGGAAGCAAAAGGGACGCAGCAGATATTCGATGCATTGACGGACGAATCCCTGCAGCAGAATTTCACGGAAGGCCATCGCAATCTGGGGCGCCTCGCCTGGCATCTGGCAACGACGCTGGAAGAAATGGTCTCGCATACGGGTCTGCAGTTTTCTGGGGCGGATTTCAGCAAGCCGGTTCCGGACAAGGCGGCGGAAATCGCGGAAGCCTACCGTTTCACAAACCAGTCAATGATTACGGCGATGAAAGGGAATTGGACGGATGAAACGCTGAAGCAAGAATATGATATGTACGGTGAAAATTGGAGCGTTGCGACCATTTTGAAAGTCCTGACGCTGCATCAAGTACATCACCGGGCGCAGATGACGGTATTGATGCGCCAGTCAGGATTGAAAGTCCCGGGTCTGTATGGACCGGCAAAAGAAGAATGGGCGGCAATGGGTGCAGAACCGCCGCAAGTATAAATCCAGGTTGACCGCGGAGTAAAATCAGTTCCGCGGTTTTTATTATTTCCATTTTTTCTAACACATCATTTTGTAATGTTATTGTAATATTTGTTAAGAAAATTCATAGTACACAGTTGTATCGTTCGGAAAAGCAGAAAAATGCCATGTGGATAACTTTCCCGTTTAACGGGACGGAGCAGCTATCCACAGCCAAGTGAAAAGTGAATTATACGAATCGCCAAACTTCTGTTACAATGACTTGTGGATAAATGTGAATGAAATGTGCATAACTGTGTGGAATATTCGGAAATCGAAAGGACTGAAAAATATGAAGATTAAATGCTGCAAAACCCACGTGGAACATGGCTTGGACGTATTCGTCGCTGAGACCGAAAGTTATCCTATCCTAACAGAATTATCAGATGATGAAAAGTTATCCACAAAATGCGATTACTGCGAAGAGCAGGCTTTGTATCTTGTGGCCAATTCTTAACTTGGCACAAGATATAGAACTGTCTGTGGATATGTGCATAACAATGGTGGATAACTTGTTTGTAAATTTATTGTAAAGGAGGATATCCTGTGAATATCTCAATCGTCACTGTAGGAAAACTGAAAGAGAAATATCTGAAACTGGGTATCGAAGAATATACAAAACGGTTGGGGAGCTACAGCAAGATTAATGAAATCGAAGTGGCTGACGAAAAAGCGCCGGAGCAATTGAGCGATGCGGACATGGAAATCGTCAAGAAGAAGGAAGGCGATCGCATCCTGGCGAAAATCCCGGCCGACGCCTATGTGATTGCATTGGCGATAGACGGCAAGATGAAGACGTCGGAAGGACTCGCGAAAGACATGGAATCGCTGATGACCTACGGAAAAAGCAAAATCGTCTTCGTCATCGGCGGATCACTGGGGCTGCACGATGAGGTGTTGAAGCGGGCGGATGAGAAACTGTCGTTTTCGAAAATGACGTTTCCGCATCAATTGATGAAGCTGATTCTGGTGGAGCAGGTGTATCGGGCGTTCAGGATAATGAAAAACGAACCTTACCACAAGTAATTGGGGTCTATACTTATAAATAAAGTCCAACTTATACATGATTTGTCCAACTGCCAAAGACAATCCGGTTATTAAACGGAATTCTACTGTTTTCTTTATATCGATAAATCAAATCAATTCAGTTATTGAAACTATTCAAGAGAAACAGGTTTTTATCATCTGGATATGCTAAAATTGAGGTTTGAATTCTTTTTTTAGTTGAATCTATCCTTGGTAAGGCCACTGGGCTTATGAGGATGCCCTAATTAATGAAGCAATTGGACGGATTTACTTTTTTCAAAAATTTATTAGGATGGATTTTTATCAGGGATTTTCTCTTAAGGCGTTTTTATATACGGGGTTAAGAGGAAGTTTGAAACATAGAAGAAGGCGGGACGGAAATTAATGAAAAAAATTGGATTTGATTCGGAGAAATATTTACAGGAACAATCTGCGTACATCCTGGAACGGGTGCAGCAGTACGATAAACTTTACTTGGAATTTGGCGGAAAACTGATAGGCGACAAACATGCCAAGCGTGTCTTGCCCGGATTTGATGAAGATGCCAAAATCAAATTATTGCATACACTGAAAAAAAATGCGGAAATCATCATCTGTGTCTACGCTGGGGACATCGAACGAAACAAAGTCCGTGAAGATTACGGCATCACCTATGACCAGGATGTTTTGCGCTTAATTGATGAATACCGGGCATATGGCATTTCCGTCAACAGTGTCCTGATCACTCGTTACCAGGGGCAGCCAACAGTCAAAGTATTTATGACGAAGCTTGAGAGAAGCGGGATCAACGTCTATATTCACCGCGAAATCGATGGTTATCCGACAAACGTGGACGCGGTCCTTGGGGAAGAAGGATTTGCGACAAATCCTTATATTAAAACGACAAAGCCGATTGTGGTAGTAACAGGCCCTGGCCCAGCCAGCGGAAAGCTTGCCACCTGCCTTAACCAGATGTACCACGAGAATAAACTGGGGAATGAAGTCGGCTATGCCAAGTTCGAGACTTTTCCGGTTTGGAATTTGCCGTTAAAACACCCGGTAAACATCGCTTATGAAGCGGCTACCATCGATTTGAAAGACGTAAATATGATTGACAATTACCATTATGAAGCATATGGCAAAGTTGCGATCAATTACAATCGTGATATTGAGACGTTTCCTGTCATCAAACGGATTATTGAAAGGATTACCGGTAAAGAGTCTGTTTACAGCTCACCGACTGATATGGGGGTTAATCGTCTGAAATCGGGCATCACCGACGATCCGGTCGTGCAGGAAGCTGCCAGGCAGGAAATCATCCGGCGCAGTTTCGTCGTAGAGAACGACTATAAAAAAGGGCTTGCCGATGAAGACAGTGTAAGCCACATGCAAGTGATCCTGGAAGAGACTGGTTTAAAGAAAGAGGATCGGACACCTGTATTGCCGGCCCGTAATTATGCGAAAGCAGTCCAAGCGCAAATTGACAGCACGAATTTACAAGCCGTTATTGCGATAGAACTGCCGAATGGTGAAATGATCACCGGTCGAACGACCACTTTGATGGATGCTTCGGCAGCCGCGATTCTGAATGGATTAAAGAAATTGACCAATATTTCCGATGAAATTAATTTGTTGTCGCCGATGATTTTACAAACGATTCAACGGTTGAAAACCGATGACTTGAATAGCCGCGTCCCGACGCTAAGCGCCAATGAAGTGCTCATTGCACTGGCAATCAGCGCGGTCACCAATCCTACTTCTGAGCTGGCTTATAAGCAATTGCCAAATTTAAAAGACACCCAGGCCCATTCCACGGTTATATTGAATAGAGAAAACGAACAAACCTTTAAGAAGCTTGGAATCGATATCACCAATGATCCGATATATCCAACTGAGAACCTGTATTACAATTAGATTTTAGAAAACACCTGCCTTCTTCTTCTTATATGGAAGTCTGGGGCAGGTGTTCTTCATTTATAGAGTTTGCTGGAAAAGAGAACTGCCGGGAAATGTTCAACACACATTTCCGGGCAGTTCTTTGCTGTTAAAAGTCTTCACTCTTCAAATAACCTCTAACTTCTAAATATCACTCACAATAAGCTCACCAGTCACTGCATCTATCCCGACGATCTGCTGTTTTGTTCCGGCTTGGCGCAGTTTATATTTTAATATTTCCTTGGGTTCGTCCTCATCGTAATTTTTAGACCATTGCAGGAAGGCTTCGACTTGTTCCAAGGCGGACTTGACGTTCGCGAACGGTTGGAGGGACGGAGCTTCATAGGATTGGAGTTCATCCAGGGCCATCCTCGGCGACCATAGGATTTCGATGAATCCGGTGGTTTTGTTTACGCCGATGTAGAAGCGTTCGCCCTCGATTTGTAGCTCCTGATTTGCGTGCAGCGGGAAAGTGAAGAATGCGCAATTTACACCATTAAAGGACGGTTCCTCGATTTGCACTTGCAGATAGGGGATGTACTCTTTGAAATATGTTGCTATAAATGTGCAGGCGATGTCGCGGCAAGCTTCAAATGACAGATCGAGCTCACCCTTGCGCTCCTTGAACCACATGAACTCCTTCAATTTTCCTGAATGCTTATCGATTTTTGCTTTTACCGTATCTTCTGAACGTTCGAGGAGGAGGTTTTCCATTGTTTTATCTTCTGGAGCCTGCCAGTCCCTTTCCCGCCATACGACAACGACTGTATCATCATCCAACCCGACTTCCCGCAGCTTGATCATCTCTTCCGTGACACCGATCACTTCTTCGATCGTTCCCTGTTTATCAGCAGCCGCTGCGTCTGGAAATGGAATGAGTGTGATCGGCTCTTCAGGTTCATGTTCCAAGGCGGGCTGTCCGTTTTCCGCAAGGAATGACTGATAAACAATCGGGCTTTCATAAACCGGGTACAGGCCAGGCGATGGAACCGAATAAATATCGCTCGATAAATATTTCATCGTTAATTTCCATGGGGCTCTCTCCAGCTGCTGTAAAATAGCCTCTGCCCCGGCAAGCCGCGCTGGAAATGCCGGCGGAGTTTTTGTATATCCCTGATACTTAAAGCCGATGATCTCGCCGTATTTGGATACGGTTATTTTTGTGCTATGGCTTGCAAGAGGATAGCCTCCCACAAATTGTCCATATAAAAATCTGGTTGATTCCTCTTCTTGAATAACATCAGCTAACGTTAAATAATCCAGTGCTTCAGCATAATGTGATGTCAGAAACTGTTCTGCAATCGATTGCCGCTGCTCTATTGTGGCGAGAGTTCCATCGGTCGAAGGAAGTCTGGTCAATTCGATCAATTTCGCGTTTTGATCGAGTGTCACGGTAATTTCATCGGCTAATTCGTCTGTCGCCCAGATGAATTTTGCCTGCTCATTTGAATAATCTTCGACAAACAATTGATAGTCGTGTGGGATGGACACAAAAGTCAATGCTGATTTGGCCAGTTGTTCCTTTAACATGTGAATCACTTCTTTCTCTGTAATTGGGATGCTCATCTGCTGTTCAAGCTGTTCCTTTAATTGATTGCGGCCACGGTGCAAATGGATTTTAATGGTATTGATCGGCTTGTCCAGCAGCGAGGCAATTTCCTGGACCGGAAAATCATAAAAATAAAACAATACGAGTGCGGTCTGATAATCTTTTCGAAGTAAAGCCAGCGCTTCATGGACAAATTCATAAGCAGCCGTTTGCCCTTGCTCTGAAGACTGTTGCTGGATGAGTTCGGTTTCCACTACGAGCGTCCGCTTCCGTTGGCGAAGGAATGCATAGCATTGCCGTATTAAAATTTTGAACAGCCATGTAGAGAAATATTTTGCTTCCTTTAATTGATGAATGGACCTATAGGCCTGCAGCAAAGTGTCCTGGACAATGTCTGAGGCATCTTCCTTATTGCCGACATAGGAGTAAGCTTTTGAGAAAAGCTTGGATTTTTCGTTTTCCGCCAGCTGTTCAAATGCTTCTTGCTGACCGTCGATAGCTGCTCTTACTAAGTGTTCCATTTAAAAAACCTCCTATATAGTTAGGGTAACATTCAGAAGAAAAGGTTTCACTGCAGGGTATTTTTTTGAAATAAAAATGGAAATGATAAAATCCGCCTGGAAGGAGTTTCTCCCGACTCCATCGAAATTAGAAAAAGAGCAGATCACCTTAGGGGGAAATTATATGATTGAATTCAGAGAAATAGACCGGCATAATTTTTTGATGTAATTGAGTTGAAGGTCGGGGATGATCAAAAGTCCTTTGTGGCGCCGAACGTCTTTTCACTTGCACAGGCGAAGGCATTTCCGGAATGTATGTGTTTAGCCATCTATCACGAGGATGTGCTGGTCGGGTTTACGATGTACTGCCTGGATTTTGAGGACAAGGAATATTGGATTTACCGCCTGATGATCGATGCGAAATTCCAGTCCAAAGGATTTGGAAAAGCGGCGATGGAACAGTTGATCGACCGCATCAAACAGGACAAAGAGCATAAGGTGGTTTATTTGAGTTTTGAGCCGGAAAACATGTTGGCCAGGCACTTGTATGAAAAGTTGGGATTTGAAGCAGATGGCCGGGTGATTGACGGGGAAGTCGTTTATAAACTGGCATATGATTGAAAAATACAGATAAATTTTTATTTGTGGGAATGCTTCAGCGCAACTATTGCTATACTGAAAGAGCACCAACAGCTGGAAAAAGCGTTGGTTGCTCTTTTTTCATTTATAGCCAGAAAAGGGGTAAATCACATGGCTTTTAAAGAAACTATATCTATCGAGGCGCCTGTAGAAACCGTTTTTGCAGTCGCGACGGATTTTGAATACGCTTCAAAGGTGAGGGATACGGTCGTAAAAGCGGAAAAGATAACAGATGGGCCGATGCAGGCGGGGACTCAGATCAAGGAACTTCGGAATGTCAGAGGCAGAGCCGTCGAAACGATCCTGCATGTCACCGAATTTATTGCTAATCAAAAATATACGGTGAAGAGTGAAAGCGGCGGCATGACCATTGAATATCAGTATGATTTCCTGGCTGAAGAAAATGGCACAACCGTCAATTTCAAAGGGACCATCCGTTCAAAAGGATTGCGGAACATGCTGATCAAGCCATTTTTTGAAAAAATCCTGAAAAAAGAAGATGAGAACCATTTGACGAGTCTGAAGAAATATATTGAGAAGCCGGAGACAGAGGAAATTTCCGATTGAACATGCGCAGTCAGTGGAGTAAAGTTGACTAGAAAATGTATCGGATACGGAGCGTGAACGTGATAAAAAGCATCGTGATTATTGCATTGGCAGTCATTTTAGCGCTCATTGCGCTCCTTATACTCGTATTTCTCCTGTCGCCGAAACCGACAGCCATGCTGGCGTACCGATGGTTTGAAGGCGGCGTTGCCGTAAAACCGAAAAATTATGGAGAAATCGAAGCGCAGGTCCAGATCGAGCGTGATCTTTCCTATGGTTCGGCGTATAAAAAAGGGACATTGGATATCATTGCGCCGAAGAATTTCATCGGCAGGCTTCCGGTGATCTTTTGGGTCCACGGCGGCGCTTTTCTCGGCGGGGACAAATCCGATATTACAGAATATGCAGTGCAGGTGGCGAGCAAAGGCTATATCGTCGTCAATATGAATTACCAATTGGCCCCGGGCGCCAAATACCCGACGCCTCTTCACCAGATGAATGAAGCATATCGGTTCATCGAAAAACAGGCGGAAGTTTACAGCATGGATATGGACCGTTTGTATTTCGCTGGCGATTCGGCCGGTGCACAAATCGTCAGCCAGTTTGTAAACGTTCAAGTGGAAAAGGACTATGCGCAATTGGTCGGGATTGAAGGAATTGTGCCCCCCCGCCAGGATTCTGGGCGCCCTTTTGTTCTGCGGTCCTTACGACGTATCGAAATTCGGGGGGAGCAGCGACAGTTTCCTGATCAATTTCCTGTTCGACCGGGTTGGCTGGGCGTATATCGGGGAGCGGAAATGGGGAAATTCCGAAAAAGTGCGGCAGGCTTCCATGATCGATCATATTTCGCCGGATTTCCCGCCGTCGTTCATTACAGATGGCAATACTGGATCGTTTGAAGAGCAAGGACTTGAGCTGGCGGCTAAATTGAAGGGATACGGTGTCAAAGTCGTGGACGTCTTTTATCCGAAAGAAGAAGCGGAACTTGGACATGAGTATCAATTCATCATGAACACGCCTCAGGCCCGGCAGACGTATGACAAGCTCATTGGATTTTTGAGTGACACCAATTCCAGCAATGAATCATTAAAGGAAAACCGGCTTCAGTCCCTGAACCATTAAGGGAAAGAAGCCGTTTTTTATTGAAGTCCCGCCTGATTCGGAGACTGGAAACAGGGTATGATAGCGATAGAGGCAATAGAGGAGGATTCATGAAGATTGTAGTTTTTGGTGCGACCGGCGGAGTTGGGAAAGAAGTCGTGAAGCAGGCGGCGGAAGATGGTTTTGAAGTGACGGCATTTCTTCGGACGCCCGCCAAGCTCGAGTTTGAACACGCAAATTTGCAGGTCATCCAGGGAGATGCGTTTAATCCGTCTGAAGTGGCGGCGGCGATTGCCGGGCATGATGCCGTTGTATCTTGCCTGGGCTCCAGTAAAGGAATGAAGAAATCCACGGAACTGCAGGACATGACGAAGAATATTGTGGCGGGCATGGAAGCGAACGGGGTCAAACGGATTGTTTATACGGCATCTGCAGGAATTCACAAGGAATTGACCGGTGTCAGCGGAAAATTGATGATGACGATGCTGAAGAATGCGCTGGCCGACCACGGAGCAGCGGTTGAAGAAATCCGGTCACACGGATTGGTCTATACGATTGTGCGGCCGATGGGGTTGACGAACGGCGCCTTTACAGGGAATTACAGAGAAGCCACTGAAGGAGTTCCTGAAAAATCAATGTCCATTCCGCGTGCGGATGTGGCGTATTTTATTGTCAAAGCATTAAAAGATGCCCGGTACGAAAACAGCTCGATCGGTCTGGCGACTTAAATCAGTTCAGTGAATAGACGGGAGGAGACGCAATATGATGACAGAAACGGATCTAAAACATCTGCGCCGCTGTGTGGAACTGGCCGAGACGGCTGTGGCAGGCGGCGACGAGCCATTCGGTTCAGTATTGGTGTCAGCTGAGGGAGAAGTGCTTTTCGAAGATCATAATCACGTGGCGGGCGGCGATCACACCCAGCATCCCGAGTTCGCGATTGCCAGATGGGCAGCGAACAATCTGACGCCTGAAGAAAGAAACCGGACGACCGTTTATACTTCGGGGGAACATTGCCCGATGTGTTCAGCGGCTCACGGAAAGGTCGGCTTAGGGAAAATCATCTATGCGACTTCCTCGGAGCAATTGGCCGGATGGCTCAGTGAACTTGGTGCGGAGCCGGGTCCTGTCTACAATCTGGCCATCGAAGAAGTCATCAGGGATGCGCAGGTGGAAGGTCCGGTTGCCGAACTGGCGGATCAGATCCACGAACTTCACCGGCGATCCTTCGAATCAAAACGCTGAACGGTTTACAGCATTTTTCATCCTGAATGTTGCTATAATGGAAGAGCACCAAAAGCTGAAGAACAGCTTTGGCTGCTCTTTTTTTATTTGCAATACTAGTCAGGGAGTTGGAAATTGAAATGAACAAGAAAGATATAGCCGATATTCGCAAACGATTTAAGCTGGATACCGATTTATTGAAAATCGCTGATATTTATAATGTATATATCCAAAAAGAAAGCAATGAGATCTTTCACGAAGAGAGCCGCTCGTTTTCATTATTGGACCGTGAGCAGCAGGAATTGTTCCTCAATAATTTCAAGAAAGTGCTCGGCGGCAAGCTGGATCAGAAATTATTCGAAGTGAAGTTTCAGCCTCAGGAAGAAGGGCAGGACGACCACACGCAGCACCTGTTATATGAAGGACTTGAAACGGATGATAAGACGCAGTGGCAGGCCCATATGCAGACGCTCGCCTTGAAGATGGTGCAGGAGCGGCCTTATGAAAAAGATATGGTCATCACGTTCATTCACGGAAATTATTTCAAAACGGTAAAGCGCGAAGCTGATGAAACGGAAATCGACATGCGAGACGAAGTGTTCACGACGCCGTTCATCCTCTGCAGCATGAACCAGACGGAACTCCCGAAAAGTTCGCTCGTGTTTGATTTTGCCGAAAAAGAATTCAAGTCGAATCTGATGACCGATCCCGTCATCAAACTGGCGTCGCCGATCGGCGGCTTCCTGTTCCCAAGCTTCACGGACAACGCCGCCGACATCCACCACATCCTGTATGCGGCGGGCAAAGCGAATAAACCGGATTTCCTGTTTATCGAGAATGTCCTGAACGGCAATGAAATCATGACGGCCGAAGAAGACAAAGCGGTGTTTGAAGAAATCGTCAAAGCGGTCATCGGCGAAGAAGTGAATTCGAAAACGCTCGCCAATGTCTATGACGAGATCAATGCGATGCTTGAAGTGGAAGACGAAGAAGACAACGACGAAGAAACGCCTGTCCTCGACACGAAAGAAGTCGAGCGGGTGCTGAAAGCGAGCGGCATGGAAGTCAGCTCGGAAAAAGTGGAGCAGGCATTCCGCCAAGTCGTCCAGGATACCGGCTATGAAATGAAAGCAAGCCATATCGTCCCGAGCTACGCATCCAAATCCATCAAGATCAGCACGAAAGTGGCGGATATCAAGATCAGCCCGCAAGACTTACGTTACGTCAAAGAAGTCAATTACAACGGCAAGCGCTGCATCCTGATCGAAGTGGAAGAAGACACGATGATCGAAGGGTTCAAGCTGCTGGCGGAAGAGGATTTGGAGTAGGGTGAATTCTGGAAGAGATAATGATTATTTAGGGAGAGGTGATCCATTCTGAATAAAATTAAACTTGGTGCCAATCCCGGATTTATCGAAATAAATTTAAGCGATGGAATAGATTGGCAAAATGAAGGAACCATATCCATTCAAAGTGGGAATTATTACATCAAGAGTGCGGAAATCTGGGTGACGCTAGACGAACTTATTACGTTATACGAACAACTACAAAAGGTTTATGAAACGTTGAAAGGTAATATTGAATTTGTTAATTTAGATGGAGCATTGCAATTTACAATTCAGTCCAATTCATTTGGACGAATGAACTGCAAAGGAAGCTTTCAAGAATTTCCGAGCCAGGAAAATAGGTTAGAATTCGAATTTGAAATTGACCAAAGTTATTTACCTGCAACACTTTTAGATCTGAAAAAAATTATCGAACCGTATTATATACAGCAAAAATTTCAAATATAATATTGTATTGAGTTTCATTCACATAAACGTTCCAAAGCCCACAAATGTTGTTAATTCAATGTATGTGGGTTTTTTAGTGGAATCTCGCCTAATTAATATCACCTTTTAAATTCAGCAGAGCCGTCTTTCAGGAAACTTCCCGCCTTCTTAAACGTTTTCATATAAAAGCTGTTTGACGACTGACAAAGCAATGTAATTGAATCTTGGAGTCTTATACTGTTTTATCCTTTGAGGAGTGTGAATAATGGTTAAAAAATTGACACTGGTATTCCTATCTTGGATATTGGTTGGCTGCGCGGGATTAGCTGATTATGAAATCGACTTGGACGATGGATATCATATCGACCGATTATCAGGCCATCAAATAGCTATTTATGGTGAAGAACCCATTAAATCGGATGATGAATCAGTCAGTAATCATTTGTATGTCCCATCTAAAGTGACAGGTGTTTGGCAGAACGACAATTACATTGTCGCTGAACAAATAGTGTTGACAGCTGATGAAGAAGGTTATGGACAACCGCCTGAAAAACCTTCCGGAAACGATTTTCAATACTGGTTAATCGATGTGCACAATCATTCAGTTTTAGGCCCTTTAAATAAACAGGGATTAGAACGCGAAACAGCTAGGCTGGGATTAACAGAAATCATATCCATAACTCCGATTGAAGAATTAAGATAAATAAAGTGAGCTATATAAATTGAACTAAATAATTTTCTCCATATTCAGAAGCGGATTCCAGCGACATATTTATCAGGATTTTTTAATTCCGTACGTAAAGAGGAAAATTATACGATGAAAATTCATCAAATATGAAGTCCCTGCATCAATGAGCATTACTCACTGATGCAGGGACTTTCCCCTACTGCAATAAAATTCTTGCCGAGCGGTCGTCTGCATAATGGATGTGTCCTTTAAAGCGGCCGATCCCTTCGATGTCAATGGCGTTCTCCGATCCGGCCGGCAATTGGGCGACATGGACTTCGAGAGAGGTTATATCTTTAAACCCGGGGTCAAATCGGGTCAGCACCGGCCCTTTGATAAAGTATTCCGCTGAGCCGATGCGGATTTTCAGGAAATGCTTATGCAGCACCTGGCCGTCCTGTATGACGATGTTCATCGGATCGAAACCGGCGGCTTGCATCGCACCGGTAATTGTCAACCAGATGCCGGGCTGAGCGGCGAACGATTGAAAGGCTTCCGTTTTTTGTCGCTTGATCGTCTGGATGATGCGCGTAATTTCTTCTTTATTGTTTCCATCCGCAATGATCACAGGGGTGTAATCCGTATAATGCGTTTTGAAGAAATGATAGAGGCTGAGTTCTGAGTGCATGAAATCCTCTTGCCAACGGGATGGAAGGCCTTCGAGCAGCAGGCACAGGAAAAGTCCGGAACTAGAGCAGCTTTTGCGGATGTGGAGATGGGAATCTTCTGCGTCTAGAAGCATGTCGGCATAAGCCTGCCGCGCTGTTTTGCTGTGGCTGACATCCTGCAGCGCCTGATATTCCACGAAAAATGCCGGCCCCTCGATCGTTTCAACGCGGTTTTCGTAGTCGACGATGTCAGGGTACAGGCGGATCCGTTCGTCGCGCAGCGTGATGAATCCGTTGATAAGTTGATGGCGTATACCTTTTGAACGTTCGTTAACAGCGTCATGAAGCATCTGCCGTTCCTGGATACGCAATTGGATAAACCGGAAATCAGCCGGAAACGAGGGACCGACCGCTTCGTCCGGAAAACGGCTTTCGCTGAGCTCATGCTGATAGGCGTGAAACGATTCATGGACGATGAGGGAGTAGATCTCTTCGAAATTATCGAAATAGCGGATGTCGACGATGGCTGTCGGGACCCCTTCAAATGAGATGGATGTACAGGAAATGAACCGGTTGTCTGCAGGGAAAACGATATAGGCATTGCCATTGCATTTCGGATGTCTGAACAGATAGACTCTGTTCTCATCATAGATGGCGAAGGCCTTGCCTTGGAATCCATCCCAATATTTTCTAAAGTCCATGGAAGGCAATAAAGCTGACATTTTTTCTGCAAGTTCCTGCATGGCAGATCCCCCTTTGCTTTCTTTACCTATTTGACGCGTAACCGTGTTTCTCCTTGTTTTGACAGGAAGATGCATGAACTGAGCAGTTGCTGTTGGTCATTTCAGGTTTTTATTGCCAAAAATATGCTACATTATACAAAATGGCATTTGGAAGAACTTTGTACTCGACAGGAGATAAGACGATGAAGGACATCATTCAACAGAAACTAATGGAAATCGAAGAAAGATATGGGGTCAAAATTTTATATGCGGTGGAATCCGGAAGCCGGGCATGGGGGTTTCCTTCCAAAGACAGTGATTACGATGTGCGTTTCATATATGTGGAGCAGCCGCGCTGGTATCTGTCGATCGATCCGCAGGGAATCGGGCCGAAACGGGATGTCATCGAAGAACCGACCAATGACCTGCTCGACATCAGTGGCTGGGAAATCACGAAAGCACTGCGTCTTTTCAGAAAAAACAATCCGCCTTTATTGGAGTGGCTGAGAAGTGAGATTGTGTATTACCAGAAATATGCGTTTGTCGATAATATGCGCTCATTGGAATCGGATGTATTTTATCCGAATTCGATGCTCTACCATTATTTGAACATGGCGAAAAAGAATTACCGCGAGTATCTGCAGGGGCCGGAAGTGAAGATCAAAAAGTATTTTTATGTCCTGCGGCCGGTAATGGCATGTCGGTGGATCGAAAAGTACAACGAGACGCCGCCGATCAGTTTCCATGAATTGCTGGAAGATATCATTCCGGAAGGTCCATTGAAGGATGAGATCAACCAGCTCCTGAAACGAAAACTTGCCGGCGATGAGTTCGATCTTGAACCGCGTATCGGTGTGATCAATGAGTTTGTGGAAGATGAGATGGAACGCCTCAAAGAATATGCAAAAACGCTTTCTGTGAAAGCCGAAGATCCAACCCAGCTTCTCGACAGCTTGTTCAGAGCTACATTGGATGAAGTCTGGAAGACCAGTTGAACATTATGTGCAAACGAAAACTGCCCATTTACTGTAAAATCAGTAAGCGGGCGGTTTTTTTATCGTTCTCTGCTCATCCGGCAGAACGGTACTGCTTTGTCCGGAGTTTTTCTGAAAGAGTAGGATTTTTCTTGATATAGACGATAATTGAAATTTTTTTGCTGTTTCCGATATAAAATTGTTGACGAATCACGGGAAAGGGAATAAGATTTAAACATAAGTTATTTATTGAAACAAATGTTTAAAATAATAAAAATGTCATTATCAGGAAAAGGTGAAAAAAATGCCTGAAAAACTCAATGATAACGAACAAGCGGTTTTGGAAAGAATCCGCAAAGATCCTTATATATCACAACAAGATCTGGCGGTGGAAGTCGGTTTGTCCCGTCCTTCGGTTGCCAACATCATTTCAGGATTGATCCGAAAAGGTTATATCCTTGGCAGAGCTTACGTGCTGAATGAGTCAGAGCCGGTGATCTGTATTGGCGGAGCAAACGTCGATCAGAAGTTTTACATCAAAAACAAAGCACAGCTGGGAACATCGAATCCCGTCAATGTCAGCCAGACAGTCGGTGGAGTGGCCCGCAATATTGCAGAAAACCTTGGACGCCTCGGCATGGACGTTTCGCTGATCTCAGCAAGCGGCGCCGACAAGGACTGGACGGTCATCGAAGAAGCTTCCGAACGTTACATGAAGCTTGAAGGTGTGACGCAGTTTCCGGGAAGTGCAACCGGTTCGTATACCGCTGTGCTCGACACGGAAGGCGAAATGGTGATCGCCCTTGCCAATATGGAAATCTACGACGCCATCACGCCGGAATTCCTGCAGCAGTACGAGAATTTACTCAGCCGGGCAATAAGCATCGTCGTCGATCTGAACTGTCCGAAAGAATCTGTCCATTATTTATGTGAGACAGCCAGGAAATACGGTGTACCGATTATCCTCATTCCGGTTTCCGGACCGAAAATGGAACGGCTGCCGGAACAATTGGAAGGCGTCACGTGGCTCATCACAAACCGGGACGAATCGGAAGCTTATTTGCAGCGGGAAATCCTGGATGAGGCGGACTGGCGCGAAGCAGTGGAAGAATGGCTGGCGCGCGGAGTGGAAAACGTGGTCATCACAAACGGTAAAGAAGGATCCATGATCGGCAATAAAACCGAAGGGATCTTCCATATTCCGGCGTATGTAACGGAGGAAGTGGCAGACGTAACAGGTGCGGGAGACGCATTTTCATCGGCCGTCGTCTATTCATGGCTGGAAGGGAAATCTTTGATCGATATTGCAAAAGCCGGCAGCGTGAATGCTGTCAAAACGCTTCAGTCGCCTTACACGGTAAGACAGGATCTGTCAGCAGAACAACTACTAAAAAACTTGGAGGAATTAGCATGAAACAATATATCGTATTATCCGAAGAAGTACGCACAGCAAAAGAACAGGGCAAGCCGATCGTCGCGCTTGAATCGACGATCATCTCACACGGCATGCCGTATCCGCAAAACGTAGAAACTGCCCGTGCAGTAGAAGAAATCATCCGTGAAAACGGTGCAGTGCCGGCAACAATTGCATTGATCGACGGCAAGATCAAAATCGGCCTGACACACGATGAACTTGAAATGTTCGGCAAGAGCACCGATGTCGCAAAAGTATCAAGACGCGATCTGGCATACTTGCTGGCAACGAAAAAAATGGGCGCAACAACAGTCGCTGCAACTATGATCTGCGCAGAACTTGCGGACATCCAGATTTTCGTAACAGGCGGCATCGGCGGCGTTCACCGTGGTGCGGAAACAACAATGGATATCTCTGCAGACCTTGAAGAACTGGCTCAAACAAACGTGGCCGTTATCTGTGCAGGCGCGAAATCCATCCTGGATCTTGGCTTGACGATGGAATACCTGGAAACAAAAGGAGTGCCGGTCATCGGTTACCAAACAGATGTACTTCCAGCGTTCTTCACGCGTACAAGTGAATTCGCTCTGCAGATCAACGCGAAAGATACAGATGAAATCGCTGCAACACTGAAAGCGAAATGGGATTTGAACTTAAAAGGCGGAGCAGTCATTGCGAACCCGATTCCGGAAGAGCACGCGATGGATGAGGAATTCATCAACGGCATCATCGAATCTGCACTGAAAGAAGCGGCAGAAAACAACATCGCCGGCAAAGATGTAACACCGTTCATGCTTGGCAAAGTAAAAGAATTGACTGAAGGCAAGAGCCTGGATGCCAATATCGCGCTTGTAAAACACAACGCGGTGATCGGCTCGAAAATTGCCGTAAGCTTTAATGGAATGAAATAAATAAACGTATGCGGATACGCCTCATCAGGCGTATCCGTTATTTTTTTGAAAAATATTTAGTTTTAATTTCCAGTAAATCTCAAAAATATACATATTTCTAGTGAAAATTATGCTACATTATAAGAAAATATCTGTAAGTGGATAATTTGAATTATAAAATTATACAATTCTTCCTTGGAAATTGTCAGCGCACGGTTTTTCTAAGGGATGATTATCGGAAATCATTGATTCGGCTTACACAAATGAGGGTCTTGAATTTGCATTCAACATTAACTGTATATATTACGCTGATTTGTATGTCGAGTGTGTTTATCATTTATCTTGGTTTCCAGGTTTTGATGAAGCGCCACCATTATTCGAACATCGCAAACTATTTTGCTGTTTACACGGCCGCCATTGCCATCTATTGTATAGCGTCCGCTTTGGGCCTGACTTCGGTGACGCTGGAGCAGATGAAACTTTGGACCATTGTCCAGTATATCGGGATGCCCATATCTTCACCGCTGGGTTTATTGTTCATCATGAAATACTTGGGGATTAAGGTGACGAAGAAAAGGATTGCTGCACTCCTTGCGCTTCCGGTCATTACGTTCCTGATGGTTTTGACGAACGACTGGCATCATCTCCATTATCATGTATTCACAGTGGATCCGGATCTGGGACTTCCATACATATATCAGGAAATCGGTCCCTGGTATGCGGTCCACGGCATTTATATTTTCGGCTGCATGTTCATCGCGTTGCTGCTGATGATCTCCCAGTGGAAAGAAACGGCGAGGGCCTACCGTTCACAATTGATCGCGCTGATGCTCGGTCAACTGGTGCCGATGGTGACGGCTTTCCTCTATTTAATCGGGATGACGCCGCCTGGAGTCGATCCGGTGCCGATGGTGCTGTGGATCACGTCGCTCCTGTATCTCTGGGCCATCAGTTCATCCAGCCTGTTCGCCATCATGCCCGTTGCGAAAAATGCCATATTCAACAGCATCAATGATGGTGTCATCGTGCTGGACGGTACCAAACGCCTGATTGATTTCAATGAAGCGGCGAGAAAAAACTTTCCCAACCTGAATAAATCCTTGTTCGGGACATCCATCCTGGAGTTTTGGGAAGATTATTTTGTGCTGGATCTGGAACATGCCACAGAAGCCAAAGAAGTGAAGATGGCTGTCAGCGGAATGGAGAAAGTCTACCAGGTCCGCGTTACTCTCCTGGATGAGTCGAAAGGGTCGCTGCTTATCTTCACGGATGTGACGGAACTCAAAAAATTGCAGACGCAATTAGAGAACCAGGCTTATTATGATGAGCTGACCGGTATTCATAACCGCCGCGCTTTCATGCAGCAATGTGAAAAAGAATTGGCGGAAGCGAAGAAAGAAGGCGTGCCGTTTTCCGTCATGCTGCTGGATATCGATCATTTCAAAAAGGTCAATGACACATATGGGCATCACACGGGCGACGAACTGCTCGTCCACATTACCAAAGTTTGCCGGACACAATTGGAGGCCCCCCATTTATTTGCCCGCTATGGCGGGGAGGAATTCGTCCTGGCACTGAAAGGGATGCCGGTCTCCGAAGCGGAGAAATTGGGTAACCGCATGCGCGCGCAGCTGATGAATCTGCCGCTGAAGACGGTCCAAGGCAAGATTGCGGTGACGATGAGCATAGGAATTACAGAAGGAACAGATAAAAGTCTGCATCAATTGCTCCACGAAGCAGACACGGCCTTATACGCGGCAAAAGAATCCGGGCGTAATCAGGTACGGGTGGTCGAAGCCTCTAAAGAAAAGGCGAAATGAGTTTTTTTCATGTTCACCATAAAATAGGTAGCTTTTCTTTATTGCCAGCTGAAAATGGTATATAATTATCTGTTAGAAGTAGAACTATTTACTTTATGGCAAGTCGCGATAGATTTTACGAAAAACTGAGGCAAAAAAGTGAGTACCGGAAGTCCTGCTTGAGATCGACCCGGGGCAGGGTGGCCGGCATTTTTTTGCAAATATATGGGATAAGGAAGGGTATAATGAGCAGCGTACCGAAAAAAACAGATGTCATCTTAATCGGAGCCGGTGTAATGAGCGCGACATTGGGAGCAATGTTGAAAGAAGTGGCGCCGGACTGGGAAATCAAAGTATTTGAGAAGCTCGAGAAAGCCGGAGCGGAAAGCTCCAATGAGTGGAATAATGCAGGTACAGGACACGCGGCGTTATGCGAGTTGAACTATACACCGCAGAAAGCTGACGGTTCGGTCGAGATTGACAAAGCGATCAAGATCAACGAACAATTCCACAT
The DNA here is from genome assembly GCF_016820495.1 of Planococcus beigongshangi. Taxonomy (GTDB): domain Bacteria; phylum Bacillota; class Bacilli; order Bacillales_A; family Planococcaceae; genus Planococcus; species Planococcus beigongshangi. The sequence continues at coordinate 61,188 of NZ_JADHDU010000003.1, forward strand.
GTCACGCCAATTCTGGTCATTCCTTGTGAACAATAAACGCATCGCCAACCCGCAGGACTTCATCATGCCGATTCCGCATTTGAGCATGGTGCAGGGCGCAGACAACGTGAACTTCCTGAAAAAACGTTTCGATGCATTGACGCAAGTGCCTTTATTCAACGGCATGGAATTTACGGATTCTGCTGACAAGCTGAAAGAATGGATGCCGTTGATCATGGAAGGACGCACTTCCACTGATCCGATTGCGGCAACGAAGATCGACACGGGAACGGACGTCAACTTTGGCGCATTGACTCAAATGCTTTTCAAACACCTTCAGCAGGAAAACGTCGAAGTGAATTACGAACACACCGTCAAGAACATCAAACGTTTGAGCGACGGCACGTGGGAAGTTAAAGTCCACGACTTGAAAAACGACAAAATCGAATACCATACGTCCAAGTTCGTCTTTATCGGCGGCGGTGGCGGAAGTCTGCCTCTATTGCAGAAAACCGGTATTCCGGAATCCAAGCACATCGGCGGATTCCCGGTAAGCGGCCTCTTCCTGGTCTGCAACGACCCGGAACTCGTCAACCAGCATCACGGGAAAGTCTACGGCAAAGCGAAAGTCGGCGCACCGCCGATGTCCGTGCCGCATTTGGACACACGCTATATCGACAATAAAAAATCGTTATTGTTCGGACCATTTGCAGGATTCTCACCGAAATTCCTCAAAACCGGATCGAATATGGACCTGATCGGATCTGTGAAGCCGAATAACGTGTTCACGATGCTTGCAGCTGGAGCGAAAGAAATGGGCTTGACGAAATATCTTGTTCAGCAGGTATTGCTGTCTGATGAAAAACGCATCGACGAATTGCGTGAATTCATCCCGACTGCAAAACTGGAAGACTGGGATGTAGTCGTAGCCGGCCAGCGCGTCCAGGTCATCAAAGACACAGAAGAAAAAGGTAAAGGCACACTTCAATTCGGTACGGAAATCGTAACCGCTGAAGATGGCTCGATTGCCGCCCTTCTTGGGGCATCTCCCGGTGCATCGACAGCCGTGCACGCGATGCTCGAAATCTTCAACAAGTGCTTCCCTGAATACAAAGAAGCATGGGCACCAAAAATCCGTGAAATGGTTCCGTCCTACGGCGTTTCATTGGCGGACAACCCGGAATTGTTCAAGGAAATCCACGAACTGACCGACAAAGCGCTCGGTTTGAATGAAACGGCTCTTTCCACAGCTGCAATAGCTGACGCTGATGACAAATCAGTGAAAGAACGAGTGTAAAAAGTTAAAAGAAAGCCCTGAAAGTCGGGCTTTCTTTTTTTTGATTGGTTATGTGCGGGAGAGCGGGGTTTATGTGCGGAAGATGGGATTTGTGTGCGGTGAGCAGAATTTATGTGCGGAAGATGGGATTTATGTGCGGAGAATAAAGTTTGTGTGCGCAGTGACAACAATATGTGCATTTCAATAAAATTCTGCCACACTCCAGATTCTAAAGCCGAAGCGGATGTTTTTCGCCAGGCGAAAAACTCCAATCCCTTAAGGAAGCTTTCGCGTCCGCGAAAGCTTTTTCCATTCAAGTCTTTCCAGTGTTAACAAATAATTCTAATTATGTATGCTAGAATATAGGAAAAGCTTGTTCTAAATCAGCTCGCACGGACGAAATGAATCATGTCAGACACCTAAGTAGATTATCCAGATTCTATACATCTTTCTAAATAGACAGGAATATGGGGTGTTTATAATCGGGGAACTGATTAACGGTAACGAAACGATCATTATGCTTATCTATTGTTTGGTCATGTTATGGCTCAATGTCGATTATTTAAGGGAATATAAGAAAATTAAAGAAGGCATGATGGATATTTCGTCTGAAGAAGAATTGGAGATCGACCCTAAGCATATTTCGGTCATGCTGCTGGGGTTGCTCGTTAACTTTATCCGCAGGTGGTTCATTTACCTATTGGCCGTCTCGGTGACGGAAAATGCTGTGGTGATTGGCATCTCAATTATTTTATTCGCTGCCAGCCTGTATGATACTTTGTTCAATTACAGTCTCGCGAAAATGAAGAAATCGAAGACCAAGCTGTATCTGGCGATGGCCGATGCAGTATTCATCTCCATTTTCATCATCCATCTTTTCACTTTGCTATGATCCATCTTTTACATAAAGCCAGTTTTATTGAAAGAAAATCTCAGTTCACTGAACTGAGATTTTCCTTATTTTATAGCCCTCTTTTGAAGAAAGGCACTTTTTTCAATGCGATTACTACAGGGATCGCGATCAGCAGGCCGACGGAGTTCTGGACAAGATTGCCCGGAATGGAAGCAGCCGGAATGATGAAACTGCTGAAGATGATGGCTTCACCCACATAATAGACGGCCACCATCACTGGAATGGAGACGATGGCTGCAAGGATGTTAAATGCTTTACTGCCACCTTGGCGACCGGCGGACCATGCGATTCGGCCGACAATGTAACCCTGTAATCCGCGGGCGATGATCGTGATCGGAGCCCATAGCGTCCAGCCGTTGATAAGGTCGAATAATCCCATGCCGACAGCGCCGGCAATGGCGGCCTTTTTCGGTCCGAACAGCATGGCGATGGTGAACAGCATCGCTGTACCGAGGTGGACCAATCCACCGTTTGCGGCAATCGGCAGCCGGATATTCAATAATTGGGTGGCGACAAAAACAAGCGAAATGGCCATTGCTGTCAGGATCAAATCGAATGTGCGTTTACTGGAAACAGGTTTTACCGCAGCTGTTTTTTGCATAAGAATTACCTTCCTTTTGAAAATGGATTTTTTTCAAGCGGCCGAAAAATCCGCCGCTCTATGATTCCTGCTAAGAATAGCAAATGGTTGACCCAGTTGAAAGTGCCAAATATGGTTAATTCTTAGGGGTCAGTTTTCCAAAGAATAAAGGACTTACGGAATTAGCCCTCATCTTTTGGTAAAATGTATGCAGATGAAGAAATTTTGAAAACGACATGAAATGAAGTCATTGATAGTGCATCCATGACTTCTATGTGGGTTTTGTGCTGACGAAAGATTGGAGAAGATGGAATGGAAAAAGAACAGTCGAGGTATTCGCGGCTTGCCAATATAACGCAGATCATCAATGCGAAACTGGAACTCCAGGAAGTTCTGCAGCAAGTGACGACGGCCATTTCGGAAGAGATTGTCCGTTGCAGTGCAGTCGGCATTTATTTGCCGCAGGAGGATGGCACTTACCGGGGCTATACGGGGAAACCGGAACGCATGAATGGCATGACTTTACAATCGCAGGTGATCGATCCGGCAACGGACCCGCTGGCTGCAGAAGTGATCAAAACGCGAAAAACCGTTTATATACCGGATACACAGCAAGACGGCCGTCCCGACTCGAATTCCGTGGAAAATTTCCAGATCCGATCGCTTCTGGCTTTGCCGATTTCCTATAAAGAAGAATTATTCGGCCTGGTATTCCTGTTCAATTACGGGAGTCTGATGAATTTGCAGAAATCCGAAATTGAAAGTGTGGAGGCTTATGTGAATATGGCCGGCTTAGCGATCCACAACGCAAAAAATATTGCCGAGAAGGAAAAGCTGTTGCAAGAAAAACAATTGCTGTTGAATCTCAGCCAGGAGTTGTCATATTGTTCGACCAGCCAGGAAAGTTTGGAAGTCTGCTTTTCCTATGTGGAAAAAATAATTTTCCTCGATCAATTTATTGCACATACGGTAAAACCATCTATGGCCGGAATTGATAACGGATTGATCTTCACAGCGGCAGGCAATTCGACGGAAGAAGAATGGAATGAAACACTTCGCCAGAAAGGCTTGTTGAAAAGCTTCGAAGAATCACTCGCAGATGTGGTCATACTCCGTCAGCGTATGCATTTAAAGGTTTCTCAAAACCAGGTCTTGCTGCTGTCTCCTTTGATCTCAATGGGGAAAGTACAGGGGATTGTCTCCGCAATCTGCATTTTCGATGACAAGGAAGATTTTAAAGAAGCGCAGATCCCATTGGCCCAATCCATCGTCGATGCAACGGCACCGGTATTTTCGAATTTATTGTATATGGATGGGCTGGAAGTGATGGTCGAAGAACGGACGAGTGAGCTGTATGCCGCCAATAAGCGGGCCAATAGCGTCATCGAAAGCATCACGGACGGTTTTTTTGCGCTCAACAAAAAATGGGAGTATGTCTATATAAATAAACATCACCTGATGCCGGAAGATAAAAAGGATGCGGCTCTAAGCGGCAAGAATATGTGGGAAATCTATCCCGAATTGCTCGGAAGCGATATTTACCATGCTTTCCAGCGGGCCATGAAGGATAGGGTGACCGTGCGTTTCGAGGCCTATTCGGAAGAAGAAGATTATTGGTATGAAGTCACTGCCTATCCTTTTGATGACGGCATCTGCTGCATGCTGAAGAATATCAAGGAAAAGAAGAAGTACGAGAAGGAATTGAAACGGCTGGCCAATCTGGATCTGATCGGCCAGATGGCGGCGGGGATCAGCCATGAAATCCGCAATCCGATGACGACGGTGAGAGGGTTTCTGCAATTATTGAAGGCGGATGAGTTATTGGCGCCGCATGCCGGCCATTTCGATTTGATGATCAGTGAACTCGACCGGGCCAATGCCATCATTACGGAATTCCTTTCCGTCGGCAATACGCGGACATCCGATATGAAAATGATGAATTTGAATACCATCATCCAGGACATTGCCCCGCTGATTAAAAGCGATGCGTTCAATCAAAACAAGCAGCTTGAAATTTATACGCAGGAAATTCCGGATTTATTGCTTAATCATAATGAAATCAAGCAATTGATCATCAACCTGTACCGCAATGGCTTTGAAGCGATGGAAGAAGGCGGCACGCTGACCATCGGAACCTATGTGGAAGAAGATAATAGTGTGGTGCTGGCGGTGCAGGACCAGGGAAGCGGCATCGATCCCGCCATCATGGAGAAAATCGGTACGCCGTTTTATACGACCAAAGAAGGCGGGACCGGCCTCGGACTTGGCATCTGCTATGCGGTGGCAGCCCGCCATAATGCAGCCATCGACATTGAAACAGGACCGGAAGGCACGATTTTCTTTACGAAATTCCAAGTTGCCGGAATAGACTGAAAAAGGATATGCTATAGCAAAGGGGGGATGGGGATGAAGAAGCTTTACATGAAACAGAAGGTGTTCAGTCTGAGCGGCAAATTTACGGTAAAGGACATCGATCAGCAGGATGTCTATTACGTTGAAGGCAGTTTCATGCAAATTCCCAAGACTTTTACCATCATGGATCCGTCGCGCAAGGAAATTGCGCTGATTACGAAAAAAGTGTTCAGCCTTTTGCCGAAATTTTTTGTCGAAGTGGACGGCCGTGAAGCCATGACGATCAATAAGGAATTTTCCTTTTTCAAAGCCCGCTATACGATTGATGCAGAGGGAATCGATGTGCAGGGAAATTGGTGGGACATGGATTTTGAAGTCTTACGTAAGGGGGAAGTTGTCGGTTCAGTGAGCAAACAATGGTTCACATGGGGCGACACTTACGAAATGGAGATTCTGGACGAAGAAATGGAGCATCTTATCATTGCTCTGGTGGTGGCCATCGACTGTGTCAAGGCGGATCAGGCGGCGGCAGCTTCGGGCGGTGCGTAAGCAATCTTATTAAAAGGGAAGACGAAGCGGCCGGAAATGGGCCGCTTTTTTAATTTATTTCATACAGAAAGCGGTCAAAGCGGGGTGAAGCCGGCATGCAACTGAAAGTAGCTTTACTTCGCATGGGATTATGCTCAAACTTGAAAGTATAGAAAGGCAGTGGTTTAAATGACTTTTGGAGAACGGGTGAAAACTGAAAGAGAGCGGAAGGGGTGGTCCCAAACAGAGCTTGCAGAGAAAATTCATGTCAGTAGGCAGTCGGTTTCAAAATGGGAGACGGGAAAGAGCCTGCCAAGCATCGAAGTTCTGATTGATCTTAGCGATCTGTTTGGAATAACAATTGACGAAATGCTGAGGAGTGACAGGGAATTGAAAGAAAAAGTGATTCAGGACAGCAGACAACTGGCTTATCCGAAGTGGAAAGTTTTCTTTGACAGTGTGTTTTTAATCGGTGTGCTATTGTTGGCGGCCAAGCTTATTGCTTTCGCTATCAATTATTTTGCAGGAACGGATTTATTGCAGATGGATGGCCTGCCAAGATTGTTGGCCAATTTTGGTCCATTGGCTTTGATGCTGATCGGCGGAGTCGGCAGCGATTCGCTGAAAGATAAATACCGCTGACGGGAAAGAGATGAAAGGGTGAAGGAAATGGGAGAGCTTTATATATTCGAATCTGAAAGGCTCGGTTTCAGAAGATGGAAAGATGACGATAGGGAAGGGTTTGCCGAAATGAACGCGAATCCCGAGGTGATGGAGTTCTTTCCGGACACGTTGACGAAGGATGAATCGGATAAGCTGATTGAGCGATTCGAGCAGCATACCGAAGAAAAAGGCTTTGGCATTTGGGCAGTCGAACGAAAGGAAGACGGTGCGTTCATCGGCTTTATCGGACTGCTGGAAGTCGGCTTTGATGCGGGTTTCCCGGGAGCCGTTGAAATTGGCTGGCGGCTGGACAATAAATTCTGGAAGCGCGGCTATGCGGCAGAAGGGGCGAAAGCGACGCTCGATTATGCTTTCAAGATTTTGGACATGAATGAAATCTGTTCCTTTACCGCACAGACCAATAAGCCGTCGGAAATGGTCATGCAACGGATCGGCATGACAAAAGCGGGTGAATTCGACCATCCAAAATTGGAAAAAGGAAGTCCATTGAAAAAGCATGTGCTTTATCGAATTACAACGGGCGAATACGCCGCGCTTTAAGCGAAATGCATTGACTTATTGCCGCTTAGGGCTTATTGTTAGAGACGCGATGAGCTCATTTGCGTAAGACGCACAAGCACTCCTTTCGGGGAAACACGTTGTGGAGCGTGGCTTGGACGCCGCAAATATCGATACACCCCGCCTTTATGGCGGGGTGTTTTTTGTTATTCGGCAGATTGGAATATTTGCGTGCGGTTAAGCGATACTTGTGTGCGATTAAATCAATTTGCGTGCGTTCAACCAGAATCCCTTCTTCGTAAATAAATTTGTGATTCTCCAGACACTGTGATAATCTGTGAGGGAACAACTGAATACATGCACCACTGGGGGAGCCGGTTACCGGCTGAGACGAGCAATGCTCGGACCCTTTGAACCTGATCTGGATCATACCAGCGGAGGGAAGTGGGCGAGCGTATGCCGGATTTCTCTATTCCTTTGCGTATATGATTGCCGCTTTCCTTTACTGGAAAGCGGTATTTTATTTTGCCTGAAAGGGGCTGGAGAAGATGAAATTTACACAGGAAGTGCGACAAGAATGCGAGGGATTATGGCAGGCGAGTTTTGATCATCCGTTTGTGAAAGGGATTGCGGACGGCAGTTTGCCGGTGGAGATCTTTCGCTATTACGTCATGCAGGACGCTTATTATCTGACGAATTTTGCGAAGATGCAGGCGGTCGGTGCGCTTAAAGCGCCGGACCTTGCCACGACAAAAAGCTTTGCGCATCATGCCGAGCAGACATGCGCGGCGGAAATGGCGCTCCATGAATCATTTATGGGCATGCTCGGGGTAACGGAAGAAGATTGGAAGAAATTCGAGCCATCACCGAGTGCCTATGCGTATGTGTCGCATATGTACCGCGCGATGGAAGGGGATCTGGCGGATGTGCTGGCGACAATTCTGCCGTGTTACTGGCTTTATTATGAAATCGGGGAGCGCTTGAAAGATGCCGAGCCGGATCACCCGATTTACGACCGGTGGATCGAGACTTACGGATCTGAGTGGTTCGGTGAATTGGTGCAGGAGCAGATTGACCGGATGGATCGTTTAGCGGAAGGGCTGCCAGCGGAACGGCGCCAGGAACTGAAGGACCGCTTCCGCCGCAGCAGTTATTACGAGTGGAATTACTGGCAGCAGGCATGGACGATGGAAACCTGGGAACTGCCGGCGCAGGTAAAGGCTGGTGTCGGTTATGATCAATAAAATCAGAAGCGAAAATCCGATCATCCATTGCATCACCAATCATGTCGTGTCGAATTTTCAGGCGAATGGGCTGCTGGCCATCGGGGCTTCGCCGATCATGGGCGAGGCACAAGAGGAAGTGGAGGAACTGGTCGCCATTTCACGCGCATTGTCACTGAATATCGGTACGTTGAATAAAGACACGCTGAACAGTATGATCCTCGCCGGAAAACAGGCGAACAAACAAAAGATCCCCGTAATTCTGGATCCGGTTGGAGCAGGAGCGACCGCTTTTCGAAAAGAGGCCGTGCAGAGAATTTTAAGGGAAATCGATGTCCAGGTGCTGCGCTGCAACGCAGGGGAACTGGCTGCAATCGGCGGTGTGGAATGGACGTCAAAAGGTGTCGATGCAGGTGAAGGCAATATCGACCTCAAGGAACTGGCGGCCCGGGTGGCAAAAGAATACAGCTTGGTAGTGGCAGTGACAGGCGAGACCGATTTCGTGGCCGACGGTTCGCGGGTGGAGAAGATCACAGGCGGTACAGAGCTGATGAGTTCTGTAACCGGCATGGGCTGCCTGCTAAGCGCTGTAACAGCGGCTTTTACAGCAATATCTCCTGACAATCCAACAGCTGCGGCGATCGAAGCTCTCACATTTTACGGGGAAGCCGGTAAAAAAGCGGCAGCTTCTTCAGAAGGGCCCGGCAGCTTCCGCGAGAAGTTCCTGGATGCTTTATTCGGCCATGAGCTTGAGCAAAACGGTGTCGATTTTGAACAAGAGAAAGGAGTGGATGTGCTGTGGCAGCGATCAAGCAGGTATTGACGATTGCGGGGTCGGATTCCGGCGGCGGAGCGGGCATACAGGCGGATATCAAGACATTCCAGGAGCTCGGTGTTTTCGGGACATCGGCCATTACAGCGGTAACGGCGCAGAATACATGCGGCGTATACGGCGTTTACCCGATGCCTGCCGGAGCGGTGAAAGCGCAAATTGATGCAATTGGTTCGGATTTTGCTATTGCGGCCGTGAAAACGGGAATGCTCTTTGACGCTGAAATCATCGCTGAAACGGCGGCCGGAATCGAAAGACACGATTGGCGTAAGCTAGTAGTGGATCCGGTGATGATCGCAAAAGGCGGCGCAACGTTGCTGCAGGAAGAAGCACTCGAGGCAATGCGAACATTATTATTGCCGTTGTCAGCGGTCATCACGCCGAATATCCCGGAAGCGGAAATGCTGAGCGGCATGGAAATCCATAATTCGGCAGACCGGAAAAAAGCGGCGGAACAGATTCTCGCTTTTGGCGCGAAAGCCGTCGTCATCAAAGGGGGGCATGCCGACAATCCGCTGATTGCGGAAGATTATTGTCTCGATCAGAATGGTGAATCATTTGTGCTGCGTTCTGCGCGCATCCATACACAGCAGACGCACGGCACCGGCTGCACATTTTCCGCTGCTTTGGCCGCTGAATTGGCTAAAGGGCGAGCATTGCCGGAAGCTCTGGTGACGGCAAAACGTTTTATCCAGGCGGCGCTGACGCATCAATTGCACATCGGGGCAGGGCACGGCCCGACAAACCACGCAGCTTTTCGTCAATTTGCAACGGAAGGGGATGTACAGGTTGTTCAATAAACCCTCAGTTTATTTCATCATGGGCACACAGAATGCTTCAGGGAAAGATCCTTTAACGGTATTGAAAGAAGCTCTGCGGGGAGGCATCACTCATTTCCAGCTTCGCGAAAAAGGTGCGGGAGCTCTACAGGGGCAAGAGCTACTGGAATTCGCAAAGAATTGCCAGGAATTATGCAGGCAGTATAAAGTTCCTTTCCTAATCAATGACGATGTCGACTTGGCGCTCGCAATCGATGCTGACGGTATCCATATCGGACAGGATGATATGGATGGCGGCCAGGCGAGAGCATTGGTCGGCAAAGAAAAGCTGCTCGGTGTTTCTGTGCATTCGTTGAAAGAAGCGGAAATTGCGATTGAAGCGGGAGCGGATTATCTGGGGATGGGCCCGGTTTACGGCACCCGTTCGAAAGCGGACGCCAAACAGCCGGCTGGAACAGCGGGCATCAAAGAAGTCATCAGCCATTTTCCTGAAGTGCCGATCTTCGGAATCGGCGGAATCACGCCGCAAAATGCCGGAGCTGTGTGGCATGCCGGCGCATGCGGTGTTGCCGTCATTTCGGCGCTGTCGGAGGCGGAGGATATCGCGCGGCAAATCGCCAATTTCAAAAATTCGTATACAGGGGTAATGATATGAATACGAAGAGACTGGTCATTATGTCGATGTTTGTCGCGCTCGCAGTTGCGGGCTCAGCGTTTGTGTCGTTTCCCGCAGGAATCGCACGCGCCTATCCGATTCAGCATGCGCTTAATGTTATATCAGCGGTGGTTTTCGGTCCAATTCCTGCCGTAACGATAGCCTTTGTCACCGGCATCGTGCGGGTGATTACCGGAACCGGTTCACTGCTCGCTTTTCCCGGCGGCATGATCGGCGCATTGCTTGCCGGTCTCATGTATAAAATGTCGGGGCGCGTCAGCTTTGCCGCTGCTGGGGAAATCATCGGGACCGGTATCATTGCATCACTGGTGGCGGTGCCGTATGCCAAATTGCTGATGGGCACTGAAACCGCAGCATTTTTCTTCATGCCGCCATTTCTGGCGTCGAGTGTCAGCGGTGCCATATTGGGTGTGGTGCTGGTTTATAGGTTGGAAAAAACCAAAGTCAGGAAATTATTGTATTAAAAAATGGATGGGTGCGGAATAGAGAGGCGCAATATGAGTTTACGCGCGATTAAAATGATTTGTGCGCGATTAGAAAATCTTATGCGCGATTAAATGAAAATACGCGCGATTAGAAAAAGTTATGCGCGTTCCGCAAAAATCACTCGAAAAAAGAGCTTGAGCGGAATCCCGCTCAAGCTCTTCTGACGATAAAGCCCATATGTCTGCCAGCACGTTTGTCTTCCCGGTAGGAAAAACCGTCGGGGTTCATGAATGTGCATGTGCGGTCGATTGAAATGTGGCCGCTCGGGATACCCGCGAGTTCACATTGCCTTTTGACGGTCAGCTGACTATCGATATGGTATTTACCTGTGGAATCTTTGTAATACATAAAATCGTCTGCGTAGCCAAGCGCCTTGAATTTCAAATAGACATCTCTGTCGACCTCGAATTTTTCCTGGCTGAGAGCCGCACCGATATGGACATGGAAATCTTCAGGGCGACAGTTTTCTTCGTTTTTCAGATGATTGAAAAGCTTTAACGTGACTTCTTTGACAGTGCCTTGCCAGCCGGAATGGACGGCGCCGATGAGTCCTTTTGTTTCATTGTATAAAAGGACCGGAACGCAATCGGCAGCAAATGCAGCCAGTAAAATATTCGGTTCAAAAGTGTAGAGCGCGTCCGTATCCGCCACCGCATGCTCGATATCCGTTGAACCACGGCCTTTCTCATCCTTTTCCACTCGGTAAAAGTTCGCGCTGTGCGTCTGGTTGGCGCAGACGAAATCAGTCAGTCGGATGCGGAGGTAATCGGCCAGCTTCCGGCGGTTTTCCACGATCAGCGAAGTATTTTCGCAGGCGTGGAGCGCCATATTATTGCTTTCAAAAGACTGTGCGTCTTTCATCGTGATTCCGGCTGTCAGATTCGCCGAATTGACATAGAGTTTTGTTTTCATATCATCATCACCTGTCTCTACTATATAAGAGCTGGATTTTAATGTATAGGAAAACACAGAAAAAGGAGGGCATGGCGCCTTCCTTTTTCTTATACGCATAATGATGAATTGCCGGCATTGTCACTGGTGCATCCTTTTCACCGGTTCCAGCATGAATACGATATAGCTGATATCCTCGTTGAAATTCCAATCAAGGAAAATCTCGATGACATTGCGCCCTAAAACCTTTTCAGGCTGGGCTTCGAGCAATAACTTGCGTTCCAGTGGACGTTTCACGAGTTTAAGGATTTCCGTATAGCCTTCAGCTATTAAGGCGTTCTCGATGCCAACCAGAATTTTCGATTTTTGGATGAGGATCGTCCGGTCATCCAGCCAAAAGCTTTGCAGTGAGCCGGGTTTCTTTTCCGCTTTTTCACTGGCATTGACTATTTTCTGGTCGAAGGCGTTTTGATCGATATGACCGGGCCAGTCAAAATCTGCTTCCCTGACCTTGTCATCTGATACGCCGATCAGCAAACCTGTTTCTTTCTCGAGATCCCAGTCTGCGTAGAATTCCCGGATATTCAATTTCGCGATGCGCTGGAGATTTTGCTTTATATCGTCTTTCAGTTCATTGACCAGCAAATCCCTTGTTTCCAATACACGTTTCCATTCATTCTGTTTCAGGAGCACGGCTTCCATTGGCGCAACGAATCCACGGAAGTGGATAACGATATAAGGCTTTTGGATGGAGACAAAAACTGATGTGGGACCTTTCCCGAAATGGCTCCGCAGCAGCATGGATATATAGCCGCCAATTTCAGATTGGACCGTTTTTTCTTTCGTCATGGGGATTCTCCCCCTTCCTGTAAGACCGTGGCATGTGAAGGCAGAATCTGCATGCCCGGCAGCTCATTCGTCTTTTTTCATCATCAGGACCATATAGCCTTTGTCCGCTTCGAAATCCCAATCGACATATAAGTTACGGATCGTCCGTTGCAAGTAGGTTTCGAGGTTGAACAATTTGATGATGCGGTGTTCCAATGGACGCTTTGCCAGTCGTAATTCTTCCCTGATGCCGTTTTCAATCAGCTTTTTTTCAATATCGATGAGAATGCCGTGGCGTTCAATGACCAGTAACTCATCTTCCAGCCAAAAATAATTGATCCGATCAGGCAATTTTTGTGTCCGCTGACTGTTTAATTTAATGATTTCATCGACCGCTTCGGCATCTGTTTCGGCTGGCTACTTGAAATCCGCCGATGAAATTTCCTGGTCCGTAACGGCGAGCAGCATCCCGCTTTCGTTTTCCAGGTTCCAGTCGGCATAGAATTCAACGATTTTTTGGTGGGTGATATTTTCGAATCCGGAGATGAAATCGGTCTTAATGGATTGCATCAATAGATCACGGGTTTCCATAACATAGGTGGTTTTATTTTTTTGCAGCAGAAGTTTTTCAGCAGGCATCAAAAATCCTTGGAGGTGGATGAGGGTGAAGGGAGGTTTGTTGAATACTTCAAGGGAGGCCGGGCTTTCGCCAAAATGCTCAGTAAGGAAATCGCCGGTAAATCGAATTACATCATTTGTGAAATCAACACTTTCTTCCATCGGAAACACTCCTTTTTCCTACTAGTGTGACTTGCATTCCATCAAGTATAGGCTTGTTGTCTTTGAATTGCGAGAAAATTCCGCGATTATAAAAGGGATAATAAGAAATTGATCAAATTGGAAACCTGAAATAAAAAATATAACAATAAACTCCTGGACACAGCATATTATTCCGGAGCTTTCCTGATAAAATGAAAATTAAAAGGGTGAAATAGAGACGGAAGGAGGGGATCTCATGGAAAAAACGCATCAAGCGGGAATGGATTACGAATTTTGGGCGAAGAAAATCTTTTATTTCTATGGCTTATTGTCATTGGTTGCCATCGGCGGTCAAGTGGTGGGACTGGCTGTCACGACTTATTATTACGCTGATTATACAGAAGAATATATCGTCTTGCGGATGCTCTGGCCGACCGCCTTTATCGTACTTCTCATGCTGGCCTGCTGGTTCCTGGTGGAAATCGTCAAAATCTATAGTCCGTCCATTCTCTTTTTTGTGGGAACCCTTCTGGCTGTCTCCATGATTCTCGGCAACCCGACATTGCCTGGACTGCAGATGGTTTTGCTTCTAGCCATGGCGATTTCGCTGATTTACCTGGATAAATCCACGCTGACAATCAGCTTTCTGATCAATTTCGCAGCGCTGCTAACGATTTATGTATTCAATGAAGAGAGTCGCATGGCCATGACACCGTATGAATATTTCAGCTATATATTTATCTTGATCGGCGGTTTTATCGTCTATCTGGCAGTTATCGAAAGAGGGTCAGAAATGCTTTCAACGCTGCGCAGTGCAGCGGAAAAAGAAGAAGAATTGATGATTCAGAACCGCGTGATGGAGCAGCTGTCGAAAATGGATGCACTGACGGGGCTCGATAATCATAAGACATTCCAAACTCAATTGGATGTGCTTGTCCATCAGGCGGAGCACTCCGATATGCAGCTGCACTTGGCGGTTATTGATATCGATAATTTCAAGAAGATCAACGACAGTTACGGCCACAGCGCCGGGGATGCTGTATTGAAGAGGGTGGCGGCGGTCATCCGGGAAAAAGCTGATACGGGTGATATTGCTGCCCGTTATGGCGGTGAGGAGTTTGTTGTAATTTTCGTGAATAAAAATTTCGATGAATCACTGAGGACGCTGGAAAACATGCGCCAGTCGATTGCTGAGCTGGAACATCCGGAGATTCCCGGGGACCGGGTCACAATCAGCGCGGGCCTCCAAAATTATTACAAAGGTTTATCCAAAAGCGATTTCTTCAATAAAGCGGATGCTTATTTATACGCGGCCAAACGGAATGGCAAAAATCAGGTTCGGTACAATGACAGCCACGCGCGGAGAAGTTAAGCGTACGCACCGTTGCCCTTGCCGGCGAAGCGGTGTTTTTGGTTGTACCTGCGTATAGAATTGGCGATAATGGAGAATACAAACAAGCATGGACGGGAAAGGGTCATTCGATGAAACTGGCATTGAACGAATTTCGGATCAAAAAAATATGCGGCGCAGCAGCTTACAGAAAAGGGAAGGCTTATTTTGACGCGGGTAAAGTCGAATTGCGGCCTGTCAGCGAAAATGCTTCAGTCATCCGTGCCGAAGTCCGCACAACCGGGAAGTTCGAGGTGTCGGTGCGTGAAGAAACGGATGGCAGCATCCAGGCATCCTGCAGCTGCCCGCCGGTCGGATTCGTCAGCACCTACTGCCAGCATATCGCAGCGACTCTGCTGGCCATAAACGATCTGCAGCAGCAGGAACTTTTAAAAGCGCAGAAATTAATGACATTATTCGGCGACAACAACAGGCGTCCGAGCCGAAAACAGCTGCATTTTGACGACCGTCCGGTGCTGGAGATCAGTTTTTTGGTTCATTCCATTGAAGGGGATGACGGACAGCGCTTTTTAGCTGTCCGCTTAAGTGCCGGGATGGACGGTGCAGTTCCGATTCGCAATGCAGGCGCTTTTCTGCAGGCAGTGGAACAAGGCACGGACTGCCTGATTTCTTCCGAATTGACATATTCCCGGGAAGCTTTCAGTTTTACTCCAGAGACGGACGCAGTGCTGCATGAATTGATGAAGATCAACGGCACGTTGTCCGGCCGCAGCCGGGTCATCATCCCGGCATCATCCTGGGAGCGGCTGGTCGAATTATTGGCTGAGATTCCATCCGTTAACCTGGCGCATAAAGGCAGGGTCTACAGGGGGTTGCGTTTTGATGAGGAATTATCACTGGTCTTCCGTTTTGATGAAACGGCAAACGCCGGTTATCTATTGAAAGCGGAAGGGCTGGAACGCATCACGGTGATGAAATCCTACGGCCTCGTGATAAGCAATGGGATTTTGATGAAACTGCCGCCCGGCGATTGCCGCCGTCTGGATGAATTGAAAAGCTTGATGGAAGGGACGGCGGAACTCGAAATAGCACCCGTACAGGCCGTTTATTTCATGGAAAGTGTCATCCCCGGGCTGGAACGTATCGGAGAAGTCCATATGTCAGCCGCGATCACCGGACGGCTGGAGGAAACACCGCTTCAGGCAAAGCTGTTTCTCGACCGGATCCGCAACCGGCTGCTTGCCGGCATCGAATTCCATTACGGGCAATTGGTCATCAATCCATGCGAAGAAGAGGCCGATGAAATTCGCCATTATCCGGGCGTACGCCGGCAGCGCGGCAAAGAAGAGCAAATCATGGAACTCATGAAGAACAGCCTGTTCACACAGACGGACGGCGGCTTTTACATGCAGGACGAAGAAGGCGAATACGATTTTCTGGTCCATACGATTCCGCAGCTTGAAGAGTTGCTTCAGGTGTATGCCACAACCGCTGTGAAAATACGCGTACAAAAAAATTACACAGGCCCGAAAGTGAAGGTGGAGCTGAAAGAACGGACCGATTGGCTGGCATTCAAACTGGAACCGGGCGAAATCCCGGAAGCTGAAATCCGGTTACTCCTGGCGGCGCTGAAGGAAAAACGCAAGTATTACCGCATCCCTAACGGTACGTTATTGTCTCTAGAGACGGAAGAATATATCGCTTTGAATGAACTGATGCTGGAACTGGGCAATGAAGAAGCATGGCACGGCGATGAAATTCGCCTGCCACTCATTCAGGGGCTTCAGCTCGTGGCGTCTCTTGAAGACGGCGAACTGCTCGATCCAGGTGCGGATTTCGCGAAGCTTTTGCAGAATCTCAGCAATCCGGACGAAACCGGTTTTGAGATTCCGGAAGAGCTTTCAGTCGTCTTGCGCGATTACCAGAAAGCCGGATTCAACTGGCTGAAGGCATTGGCGAAATATCGCTTCGGCGGCATTCTGGCGGACGATATGGGACTGGGCAAAACTTTGCAGAGCATCGCATTCATCCAGTCGGAACTGCCGGAAATCCGCCGGCGAAAAACGCCCGTGCTGATCGTCGCTCCGTCGTCGCTGACCTATAACTGGCTGAGTGAATTCGCGAAATTCACCCCGGATATCGATGCAGTCATCATTGACGGCCATAAAGCCAAGCGGGCAAAAAGGCTCGCAGACAGTGCGGATGCGGATGTCATCATCACATCGTATCCATCACTGCGTATGGACGGCACCCTCTATAAAGGGAAAACATTCCATGCGCTGTTCCTTGACGAAGCGCAGGCGTTTAAAAATCCGGTGACGCAGACAGCAAAAGCGGTGAGAGCCATCGAGGCGGATCATCGTTTCGCGCTGACCGGCACGCCGATTGAAAATTCGCTGGATGAGTTGTGGTCGATTTTCAACGTCGTGTTTCCGGAATTATTGCCGAACCGCATGCGTTTTGCCGAGATGCGCCGGACGAACATCGCCAAACGTGTCCGCCCGTTCATCCTACGGCGAGTGAAGCAGGAAGTGCTGAAGGAATTGCCCGATAAAGTCGAAACGCTGCAATTTTCCGAACTGTATCCGGCACAGAAGAAATACTACGCGGCGTATCTCGCAGAACTCAAACAGGAAGCGCTGAAGCATCTCAATAAAGACAGCCTGCAGAAAAATCGCATCAAGATTCTCGCGGGTCTTACCCGGCTGCGCCAATTATGCTGTCATCCTTCCTTATTTGTGGATGATTATCAGGGAGGATCGGCGAAATTCGATCAATTGATGGAAATCGTCGAAAGCAGCCGGATGGCGGGACGGCGTGTATTGGTATTTTCACAGTTTACCGGGATGCTGCAATTGATCGGCAACCGGCTGACCCGTGAAGGCCGTCGGTATTTCTATCTGGACGGCCAGACGCCGCCGCAGGAGCGCGTCGAAATGTGTGACCGTTTCAACGGGGGCGAAGGCGACCTGTTCCTGATTTCATTGAAGGCAGGCGGCACCGGGCTTAACCTGACTGGAGCCGATACCGTCATCCTGTATGATCTCTGGTGGAACCCGGCGGTCGAACAGCAGGCGGCCAGCCGCGCGCATCGCATGGGCCAGCAGCACACTGTGCAGGTGATCCGCATGGTTGCGAGAGGTACCATCGAAGAAAAGATCACGGAATTGCAGGCGAAGAAACTGGATCTGATCGATGAAGTGATCCAGTCCGGCCAGGAGCCGCTTGCGGCCATGACGGAAGAGGATATCAGGGAATTGCTGATGATTTAACCAGTAAACTGAACGAATGGGCTATTAAGGTTAGTAAATGATATTCCGCAAACCAGCTCCATATCGCTGGAGATTCTTCTGTAACTGGAGAGGACGCCCAAAAGCTAACTCGGACCTTTCGTCCGAGTGGATGCTCAAGGTGATACTAGAACATAAGTAAGTAGCTGGTGCTTCATGTTCTCTGGAGAAGCAGACTCCAGCGAAGCGGCTTACCGATTATTATTTATACTCCTTCCAAACCCTATTATTAATTGCCAAAAAAGCTTTTAGTCGATTGGTTTGCTAGAATAGAAGGAAAGAGAACGGGGGTGAAGATATGGATCCGAAAAGCTTGGTGGCCAGAGTGAAAGACCGTGTGCCAGAAGTGATGGACAATAAGGTGTTTGCGAAATTTGCGATTTTGCTGCCGTTGATCGAAAAAGACGGCGAAATCCATATCCTCTTCGAAGTCCGTTCCCATCAGCTTAGAAACCAGCCCGGTGACATCTGTTTTCCAGGAGGCAGAATTGACAAAGGGGATCATTCCGAAGAACGGGCGGCCATTCGGGAAACGACGGAAGAGCTGGGTATCGCCGAGCATCAGATTTCCGACATTTTCCCGCTCGACTACATTGTTTCACCGTTTGGCATGATCGTCTACAGCTTTGCGGGAATAATCGATCCGGACGTCGAGTTTCAGCCGAATCCGCCGGAAGTCGACAGCCTGTTCACAGTGCCGCTGTCCTTTTTCCTTGAAAACGATCCGAAAGTCTACCGCATCAATTTTGATATTCAGCCGGAAGAGAGCTTTCCCTATGACCTCATAGCGGGTGGCGAAAATTATAATTGGCGCACCCGTCAGGTAGATGAATTGTTCTATGTTTATGAAGGCAAAGTGATTTGGGGACTCACCGCCAAAATACTGACCCATTTCCTGGAGATCATTCGTTGAATGATCTCTTTTTTTAGTTTATGTCATAAGTTTTCCTTATTGCTTTTCATAATGACAATTGAATTTTATTAAGCCTCAGTCTGGCTTACAATTGGCGTAAGAGAGGTGAAGACAGATGGATTTCATTCTGATGTTCCTTATCGGCTTAGGCGCCACTATGCTCGGAACACTGGCCGGAGGGGGCGGATTGATCAGTCTGCCGGCGATGCTGCTGCTCGGGATGCCGGTGCATTCGGCCATCGGTGCCAATAAAGTCTCGAACACGGTCAGTTCATTTTCCAGTTTCTATTACCTGCTCCGCAAAAAGAAAATTTCGTTCAAAGAGTCCTTCTGGATTGTGCCGGTCAGTTTGCTGGGTGGTGTGGCGGGTGGATTTATCGCTTCGTCCATTCCGGCAGAGCAGATGTACATTGTCGTTACGGGCCTGCTGATTGCTGCATTTTTCATATCCTTTATCGGTAAAAAAGGATTTACAGGGGAGAGCCGCTTGAAAGCCGGCCCCAAAAGTGCCGGTGGACTGTTCGGCATCGGTATTTATGACGGCTTATTCGGTCCGGGCCAAGGCACGCTGATGCTGTTCCTTTTCAGTTACCTGGATATCGCTTATGTCCGGGCGGTCGGGTTCGTCAGGCTGGCGACTTTCTCGAGCTGCCTCGGAGCTGCGGTCACTTACACATTAGCCGGCCATATCATCTGGCCGCTGACCCTTGCGCTCATGCTCGGCTCCGTTACGGGTGCCCAGGCCGGCGTCAGGATTGCGGAGAAGATGAACCCGCAATTCGTAAAACCGCTGCTGCGCGGGGTTACGGTGCTGCTGATTGCACAAATCCTTTTTACGAGAGTTTTTTAAGAGTAAAATTCGATTATGTAAAGAAAGCCTTTGCGGATGCAGAGGTTTTTTGTTGTTTGGGTTGGGGGAATTAAATTTGCGGGCGTTCAGCAATAATTCCGTGATAGATTGGATTTAATTTCCTTAAAAAATCACCAATTTCAAAAACAGCAGATTGAAAAGACAAAAAAAGGGAAAACATCTAGTCTCTATGGTAGGCTAAAAACTATTATTTTATTTTCATCCACTTCTAAGGAATAATAAGAGATAGAGAAAGAAGGTACGCGAATATGACTAAATTAGCCGGCATGAAACGATCACGTTTCGTTATACTTTTGGGTGCACTTACAGCATTGATCCCTTTTACCATCGATATGTACCTTCCTGCGTTCCCAACGCTTGCTGAGGTCTATCACACGAATGCATCGGCAGTCCAGCTGAGCTTGACCGCCTGTCTGCTGGGGCTGGCATTCGGCCAATTGGTAACGGGGCCGCTCAGTGATACGCGAGGGCGCAAGAGTCCGTTGATCATTTTTCTGATCGCTTATGCGATTGCCTCCGTAGCCTGTATATTTGCCCCGAACATTTACATATTCATCGGATTGCGCTTCGTACAGGGCTTTGCCGCTTCTGCCGGACTCGTTATTTCCCGGGCAATAGTCAGGGATGTTTCAAGCGGGGCAGAACTGACACGCCTGTTTGCGCTGCTGATGGTCGTCAATAACCTGGTGCCGCTGCTTGCGCCGTCAGTCGGAAGCACCGTGCTGCTGTTTGCTGACTGGAAATGGATCTTCCTGTTCCTGACAGCATTAGGGCTGATCCTTTTGATGATCAGCGCATTGCGACTGGAAGAAACCTTGCCTCCTGAAAAGAGAGTGCCGGGAAATCTGTCAGAGACCTTCAGCAATTTCGGCGGCATCATCAAAAACCGGCAGTTTACCGGCTATGCGCTGGCACAAGGGTTCTTGATCGGTGGCGTTTTCGCCTATGTGGCTGGAACCCCGTTCATCTATCAGAACATCTACGGCGTCTCGCCCCAAGTGTTCAGTATCCTGTTCGGGATGAACGGCATCGGCTTGATATTCGGCAGCTACGCTGTGGGCCGCTTCAGCCATATCTGGTCAGAAAAGAAATTCCTTGAAGTTGCACTTTACTCAGCGACCGCAGCAGGCGCCGTGCTGTTTGGCGTCGTCTTATTCGATGGACCGCTATGGGCGGTCGTCATACCGATTTTCTTCTTTGTCACGTCGCTTGGCGTCGTGGGGACGTCTTCATTTACGCTCGCCATGGCAGAACAAAGCCGCGTGGCAGGCAGCGCCTCTGCATTGCTTGGCCTCCTGCCATTTGTCTTCGGCGCAGTGGCGGCACCGTTGGTCGGCATTGCCGGAGAAGAAACGGCCGTGCCGATGGGCGCCATCATCTTCACGATGTGTTCGCTTGGGCTCCTTGCGTATCTGCTCCTGGTGAAGCGGTTTGATAATAAATTGGCTGGAAATTAATTGGAATAAAAATGCGAAAGCTGTCGAATCGTGTTCGGCAGCTGTTTTTATTAACCTTAAATAGAATCCCAATTTAAACCAGTCGAATGGTAAAATGAAGGCATTACATACTTAATGAGGTGTTCACATGGAATCTTCAAAAGATATCATATTATCCATCCAGAACCTGACGATGAGTTATGGGGAAAAGAACGTATTGAACGGCATCAATCTGGAAGTCGCCAAGGGGCAGATCATCGGCTATATAGGTCCGAACGGCGCCGGCAAAAGCACGACGGTGAAAATCATGCTTGGCCTGATTGACGATTATGAAGGGAAAATCGTGATTTTCGGCCAGGATATCTCAAATGGCGATCCATCCTATAAACGTAAAATCGGCTATGTGCCTGAAAACGCCGAAGCCTACGACAACCTGACCGCTATGGAATACCTCGTTTTTACAGGGGAACTCTATGGCCTGGACAGTAAATTCGCCCAGCAGCAGGCCGAGCGATTGCTGACGCAGTTTGAACTCGAGAAAGTGCGCCATACCCGGCTGTCTTCTTTTTCAAAAGGAATGAAACAGAAAGTGCTGATCATTTCGAGCCTGCTCCATGACCCGGATCTCTTGTTTTGGGATGAGCCGTTGAGCGGACTGGATGCGAACAGCATGATGGTCATTCAGGAAATCCTGTCGCAGCTTGCGGCGGAAGGCAAGACCATCTTTTATTCGTCCCATATCATGGACCTCGTCGAAAAAATCAGCAACCGCATCGTGCTGCTTGTTGTCGGGAAAGTGGTCGCAGACGGCAGTTTTGAGGAATTGCAGGAAAAGAGCGAGGAAGGGTCGTTATCGGGCATCTTCAATCAGTTGACCGGCTTTACGGAGCATCGCCAGAAAGCGGCGCAATTCGTTTCGATCGTGCGGGGAGACAGCGGCGATGCGTGAGTTCAAATCACTCCAATTCGTCGCGTTATTCAAAGGCCTCTTCAAACGGATGGGCGTCGATTACGAAGTCATGATGATGATCCTGCGCATCAAACTGACGATGGACGAACGGCGTGTGCCGACAGTCTTCAACGAAATCGGCAAGAAAAAGGAAGGCAATCAATTCCTGAAGTCGCTGTGGATTTACGGCGTCTACAGTTTACTGCTGCTGCCGTTCCTGTTTATCGGCGACAATTATATCTTCGGGATGAGCATCCAATTTGGCATCATCCTGTTCATCCTGATGACGTCGATGATTTCCGATTTCTCCTCGGTGCTGCTGGATGTCCGCGATAAAAATGTGCTCCAGACGAAGCCGATCGCCAAAAAGACCATTACGGTTGCCAAAACGGTGCATATCCTGATTTACATGAGCTTCGTGACCGGTGCTTTCACAGCGCTGCCTTTTGTGGTCGGCATCTTCCGCCACGGGCCTGTCTTTTCATTGATTTTCCTGTTGGAAATTATTTTGACGATGTTCCTTGTAGTGGTCCTGACATCGCTGCTGTATTTGTTCGTGCTCCGCTATTTCGACGGCGAGCGCCTGAAGGACATCATCAATTACGTGCAGATCGGGCTGTCTGTCGGCCTGATCATCGGCTATCAGGTGTTGATCCGGGCATTCGAATTCACGGATATCAGCTTGAGCTATACCTTCCACTGGTGGCATTTCCTGATTCCGCCGCTGTGGTACGGAGCACCGTTTGAAATGATCCTGAACGGCAACACGGGCAGTCATATGGTCGCTTTTACAGTGCTCGCGGTTCTCGTGCCGATTCTTGCCATTTTCATCTACAGCCGTTTAATGCCTTCATTTGAACGGAATCTGGAGAAATTGCTGAGCGATACGAAAGCCCGGAAACCAAGCCGTAATCTGATGGACGGATTGTGGTCGAAACTCTTATGCCGCAGTCCGGAAGAGCGCGTTTTCTTCCGCTTCTCAGCCCTGATGATGAAAAAGGAAAGGGAATTCAAACTGAAAACATTTCCGAATCTTGCGATGGCATTGATTTTCCCGCTTTTATTCATCTTCAATGAATTGCGGATCCGCAGCCTCGCCGATATTTCAGAAGGCAATATGTTCCTTTTCATCTATTTCTGCAATATCCTGATCCCTGGAACGATTGTCATGCTGCAATTTTCAGGTGGCTATAAAGGCGGCTGGATTTTTAAAGCCGCACCGGTTGTCAGGGAAACGGCTGCCTACAGCGCCGCGATCAAAGCATTTCTGGTGAAACTCTATTTCCCGATATTCTTGGTGGTCGGTATCGTATTTCTCGGCATTTTCTCGGCTCGCATTTTGCCGGATCTCGCTGTGGTGCTGCTGAGTGCCATTCTCCAATCGTTGATCATGTATAGAATTTTAAAAGATATCGACTTTCCTTTTACGCGCTCATTCGAATTCGCGCAGAATGCCGGCACTGCCCAAGTGATCCTGATGTCCTTTATCATTGTCGTGTTCGTCGGGCTTCACTTTATCGCCCGTTCATTCGACTATGGCATTTATATTTACCTGGCTTTGCTGGCAGCTACGATTTTCGTGTTGTGGCGAAAGACGTTTCCGGAGAACCGGAAATTTGAATACAATAAAACCGCGATTGATGCGTGAATGAAAGGCCCTCCCGGAGCGTGTGCTTGGGAGGGCTGTTTTTATGGCGGGATGGGTGGCAGCTGAGAAGGTATTTCGAGGGAATATTATACATATTTAAAAATAATCCTAGTTAAAATAGCAATAGATAGTATTTCAGCTGATTTGGAAATCATCTCCAAATTTTAGAAAAAAATGAGTCAGATTTTTTTGAGAAAGTGCAACGGACAGTATTTGGTCGCTGGCGGACAGTATTCCGGCGCTAACGGACAGTATATCCAATTAAATGGCAATTGGAATCTGGAAACAACCCGTCGCAGCAATATTGATCGGATGGTTTCCGCCCGGCGGAGACCATCCCGGAACATTCGCGCACGCGAATGTTCTTCCATCCCAAAAAGAAAGACCGGACAGCAGTATCGTCCGGTCTTTCTGACTTTCTATGCAATTGTGCGGTCACTCGTAATGGCATGCGTATTGCCTTCGGTATCTTCAAAGAATGCCATCCAGGTTTCAGAGACGCCGTTTTTTACGACGCAATGAGGAGGACCGCTGAAGTGAACGCCGCGCTCCACAAATTCTGCATGAGCCTGGTCGATATCCGCCACTTCAAAATAGAGCACGGAACTGGCGTGGGCGAACTGCTCTTTTTCCGGCAGGCTCAACAGCAGGCGCAGGCCGCCGCAGTCGAAAAACGCCATCGTATCTGTGTCGAACAAGAGAGTGAGGCCCAATTGCGATTGATAGAATTCGATAGCCCGTGCCAAATCTTTCACCGGCACGCCGATTTGATTAAGCTTTTGAATGGCTGCTGTCGTCATTGACTCGCCTCTCTCCCTGAAATTTCTCGATTTCACTCATAATTTCCTTCAGCACGTCAATGGAAGCAAGCGGCTGTCCCGGTAGTTTCAAGCTATGGTCCGTACCCGGCACCAGCCGCAGATCCAGCTGTGGATTCGTTTTTAATTTCTCAAACCTTCCTGCATCAAAATTCGGATCTTCATCGCCAATAAAGCCGATTGCCTGGTTCGGCAACGAATGCATCGCGTCGAAAACATCCGGACGCTGGATAAGCGGCGTCAGCCAGATGGTTTTCGCGTTATGGAAGACGGGGCGCGCAAGTGCAGAAGCCATCGCAATAGTGCCAAGAGATTTGCCGATCAGCGAGTACTCGTTATAGGAAGTTTCCGCCATCACCGCATCAATAACAGCATTCACATCAAAGCGGATCGCATCGCTTATTTCTTCCATCGTGAAGTCATCGTAAAACGCATCGTTATAACGATAATTCACAGTCAGCACGTCATAACCTTGTTGAAGGCAGATGTCCGTTGCAAAATGCAGCAATGGAGCTTGCGCCGTATAACCGGCCCCCGGCAGCACAACGGCGAGCCGCGTACTCGGCTCTTCCTGCCGGATCAGCAAATAATCGACGTTGTTATCTTTGTATCCCCTAATGGAAGCTTTGTGTAAATTCATCCCAATCCCCTCCTGTTATTTCCAGTATAGCGAAAATTGGAAATAAATAGTTTGAATTTATTAATAGACAATAATTATAATCTAAAGTTGTTTTTTAGAGGACCAGGATTTATGATACGATCATTTCCAAATGAAAGATTCAGAGGGGGCATTAATGATATGAAACACATTTGTCCAGTATGTGGTTATAAAGGGTTTGACGAACCTCCATACCATGACTGTAAAAATTTTGAGGGTGGCTCATTTGAAATATGTGAATGTTGCAGGTTTCAATTTGGGGTAGATGACGATGTTGAATTAGAAAATGGAAAATTTTTAACAATAAGAGATGCACATAGGATCTACCGTAATATTTGGCTGAGTTTTGATGCCCCTGTTTTCATGCCTTATTATTATCCAACCGAGTATCAGGAAAACGGGAAAGTAAAAAGGGATTATTTAGAAAAACAATTTGAAAATATCGGTATCAATTTAAATAAATGATAATTGAAGGACCCGAAATACGAAAAATCCCTCTAGGAAAGCGGATGGCTTTCTAGAGGGATCCCATCTTCAATTCATCCGCGCACGGTTATGCTTCATCATCATCAAACGGTAACGTATCGTACAGCCGATGCAATAGCCCATCAGCGCAATGCCGGCCGCTGCCATGACCATGATGCTGAAGAAATAGGCGAGGATCGATAAGCCGAGTCCGAAGAAAAGAAGCGATAAGCCGAGGCAGACAGTCGCGATCCATTGATTGAATAATTGCTGGTCGCGGTCTTCCTGGATATAGGCGTTAGCGGGCTTCTTCAACAGTGGCCGCGCTGCCATGATGACCGGGTTTTTCTTCATGGCCAATGTATAGACGCCGACTGCAAATGGCAGCAGCAGGATCACGGGTGAAATTAGAAGCCCCAGAATAACGGACAATACGATGAAACTCTGATTTATTTGGACAAGCGGTTTTGGAATCGTCATGATACAGCTCCTTTTCTCTTCAGCCTATTATACCAAGTAAGTCAATAGGAATAAAGAGAATGAAACTGCTCACATCAACTGCGAAATGAATACCGTCGCAATACCGAAATAAATCAGCAGGGACAAAATATCATTGATTGTCGTGATAAGCGGACCGGATGCGATGGCCGGGTCAATGTTTAATTTGAATAAAATCAATGGAATAATGGTGCCGGCCAGTGTCCCGATAATGAGCGTCAGCAAAAGCGAGCTGCCGACAACAAAACCGAGGACGAGGCTGCCCTGCCATAAGTAGGCAATGCCGGTGATCAGCACGGCGCAGATGACGCCGATGATGATGCCAACCCACATTTCACGGAGGATCAGTTTCAAACTTTGCCTGAAGTTGAGCTTCTGGGACACGAGTCCGCGCACGACAACAGCCAATGACTGCGTACCGGTGTTGCCTGTCATGCCCGCGATCATCGGCATGAAGAACGTCAGGGCGACGACGGTTTCAAGTGTCGCTTCAAAGCGGCTGATGATGCCGCCTGACAGGAGGCCGATAAATAATAACAGGACGAGCCACGGCAGGCGCCGGTATGCGGCTACAAGCGGTTTTGTCTTGAAATCAATCGATTTACCGGAAGCGGAAAGTTTTTCAATATCTTCATTGGCTTCCTGCATGACGACATCAATCACATCATCGACTGTCACAACGCCGACAAGCCGGTTATCGCTTTCAACAATCGGCAAGGAGACAAAATCATAGCGGCTGATGAGGTTGGCGACTTCTTCCTGGTCGGTCAGCACATCCGCCTTCACGACCCGAGTGTACATGACATTGCGTATTTCTTCATCAAGCTCGCCCAGCAGCAGGTCCTTATACGACACGACTCCCTCGAGGCGTTTATTGTCATCGACGACATACAGGTAGTTCAGAAATTCAGCATAATGAATAAAGTGCTTGATCTTATCGATCGCTTCACGGATCGTGTAATCGCCAGGAATCCAGACATAGCGGTCGTTCATGATCCGGCCGGCGGTTTCCGGCGGGTAATTCATCAGGTTCTGCACAATCGTTGATTCATCTGCGTTCATATTCGCTAATAATTCTTTCGCGCGGCGGGGCTCGATATCCGCAAGCAGCGAAGCGAGGTCATCGTTATCCATCCGGTCCAGCACTTTCCGGGATTCTTCAATGCCCAGTTTTTGGAGCATATCAAGCTGCTCTTCACTGTCGAGCTCATCCACCAGCTCGGTCAATTGTTCAGTCGTTAAATAGAGCAGGAATTTTGTCCGGTGCTTGGCGGGGATGCGTAGGTAATGCTGCGCCATGTCATACGGCTGCAGCTCATCCATGATTTCCTGGAATTCCAGGATCCGCCCTTCTTTCAGCGATTGGACAATCGCCAGTGTAATTTCATTTTCTGTCATTATTGTTGTCATGCCACTCTCTCCTTGTAGTCAATCGAACGTCAGCCGCCGTCCTCACCATCCTACAGTATTCCCTTAACCAGCGGATTTGAAAAGTCTATAAAAATAAAATAAAACCGCAGCCAAGGCTGCGGTCTGTCAGTCTATTCAGCTTTGCACGCTTTCTTCCTGGTAAACCGGCACCCAGCCTTCCGTTGTAACGAAAATGCGGACGGCGACGACTTTGCGGTCATCAGCAAGTGTGAAATAATGCGTGATGTTTTCCTGTACGGAAATCAAATCGCCAGGCGACAGGTGAACTTCAAAAAAGCGCTCGTCTTTGCCCTGGATGATGAACACGCCGTGGCCGCTGACGATATAGCGGACTTCGTCGTCTGTATGGATGTGCTTGCGCTGGAAGTTCTTCAATAATTCATCCAGCTTCGGATTGGAATCGGACAAGGAAATGATATCTGCCGCCTGATAGCCGCGGCGCTCGGAAATGTCGTCGATTTCTGTTTTGAACGCATGCAGGATCTGTTCTTTTTCTTCATCGCTCAAATCGAATTTTTCTCGGAGCGGTTCCGGCAGTTTGTTGATATCCCAGTGCTCATAAACGACTTCCTGCTGCTCGAGAAATGCCGCCACTTCGTTTTGCGCTTCAATTGTTTCGTCTGTACCTTGAATTTTGATGATTGCCATGAATAATCTTCCTCTCTGATTTTAGGTTTTATTTTAGTTGGAGAAGTGCGAGCTGGTACTGAAATAAAAACTCGCTCGCTTCCAATAATTTCTTCGCTTCAAACGCATCTTTGCCCCAGACGGTGATGCCATGGTTTCGGATCAGCACGGCGCCTTTATCGGCCGTCACATGTTCCGCAAAATCCTCCGCCAGCCGCGGAATGTCGGCGTGGTTCGCGATGATCGGGATGGACAGGACGGCATCTTCGTCCCACAGGCCGAACGCCTTAATCAGTTCCTGCCCCTTGAAATCGATTTTACCGTCGCGTCCATAAATTTCGGACAGGACGTTATTGGCGACGGTGTGGACGTGCAGGCTGCAGCCGGCATTTGTTTTATTGTAGATGACGCTGTGCAGCAATGTTTCGGCGGAAGGCTTCAGGTGCGTCGTTTCGACCGGCGCGCCGTCCGCATCGACGAGAAGAAAGTCCTCATCGGTCCGTTTATATTTATCCTTGCCGCTTGCTGTGACCAGAAAATCGAGCGGGGCATCGCTCACTTTGATGGCGAGATTGCCGCTCGTGCCCATAAACCAGTCGCGCGCAGCCAGCACATCTTTCACGTCCGCCAGTTCAGTCCATTCTTCTTCTAAAGAGTTGAGTGTCTGTTCAGTCATGAGCGGACACCCAATTTCGCATCGATGATTTCCGTGACGTCGCCAAAGTTCTCAAATGGCTCGTAAGGAATGTTCAGTTCCTCGCATTTTTCAATGAGGAAATCGCGGGCGATGACGAGGTCCGCGTGTTTGGCCGCCTGCAGATCGGTGATCGAATCACCGATGACGATACTCGTTGCGCCGCCTGCCAGCAGCTTACGGATGATCGACGGCTTGCAGCAGCCGCAGCCCTGGCTCGCGCATTCATCGTCGCAGCCGTGCGAGAAATCGATGCGGATAGTGTCGCCCGAGAAATCAGCCGTGTTGCAATAGATCCCTTCAAACGGTCCGAACGGTTCCAGCAGCGGGTAGACGAAAAAGTCGATGCCGCCGCTGACGATGTAGAGCGGGATGTCTTCGCGTCTTGCATAAGCCACAAAATCCGCAAATCCTTCCCTGATTTCCGCCTGCTCGAGCACATAGGCGATGACTTCGTCTTTTTTCGACGATGGCAATAAAGAAAACATTCTCGTGACACCTTCACGTATCGAGATGGTTTGGGCGAGGATTTCGTCTTTGATCGGTTCCCAGCCCGGTGGATCGAAATGCTTCATGATGGCGATTAAATTATCGTTTGTCGTGATTGTGCCATCAAAATCACAGAAGATGATTGCTTGTGTCATGATTTACCCCCATAATTCCAATGCTGTTTTTAGTTCCGGATGCTGTTCGGTGGCCTGTTCCAATGTTTTATTCTGCAGCACTGCATCAACTGCCTGGCGGAAGGCTTTGCCGCCGCCCGCTGCGCCGTCGGGATGCCCGTGGACGCCACCGCCCGCGTTGATGATGCTGTCGGTGCCGAAATCGTTGACGAGCAAAGGCACGAGTCCCGGATGGATGCCGGCGGAAGGCACCGGAAATGCCGGCTTCAACAGGCTTTCATTCGTTAACTGATTCCCAAGCGCCAATGCCGCCGACTTCTCCATCGCAACACTGCCGTAAGGGGAGGGAAACAGTGAGAAATCAGCGCCGGCATAGCGTGTCAGCTTGCCGAGTGCGAGCGGCGCCGCAACACCGTAGAACGGGGAAGCGGTGAACGCGCCGCTGAACGCCGGATGCGCCATCAGCGGTAGGGCAATTTCTTCGTCTTCCGCGAGTTCCTGCAGCACATCGAGTCCGTATGTATGAACATTGAACAGCAATGCGGCGGCGCCGAGTTCCCGTGCGCGCCTCGCTTTGTCACGCAGCTGGGAAGTGCGGCCTGTCAGATTGACGGCGTAAAGTGTGCGGTGGCCGGTTTCGGTGTAGACTTCGTGCAAAACCTGTTTTGCAGCAGTGATGCGCTGTTCAAAAGGCGTCAGCGGATTGTCGAACAGGATTTCGTCGTCTTTGACGAGGTCGACGCCGCCGAGTGCCTGCTGTCTGAGTTGTGCCGTCAAATAATCAATGTCTCTTCCGATGACGCCTTTGAAGATGCTCATGACGAGCGGACGGCCATGGACATCGAGCAATCCACGGATGCCGTCGATGCCGAAGCGTGGGCCGGGGAAGTGTTTCAGCAGTCCTTCCTCAAAATCGAGATCGAGTAATTTCACTTCGCCGTCGAGCGACAGTTTGCCGAAAACGGTGGTCAGAATAGCCGGCAGGTCCGCCGAGAAATTCGCGCTCGGATAGGAAACTTTGATGTGCGCTTTGATCAGTCCGGGTTCGAGCGGATGTGGATGTTGCGGAAATTCCTCCACCGACACCACCTGGCCTTTATGTTTTTTCAGCTGCTCCTGCTCGAGCAGCGGCAAATCCGTCCACGACCCGATCGTCAGCCCAAGCGCGATGCCTTCCGCTTTCTTTTCAAATGACCCCGCTTTTCCGTATACCTGATAACTTGCTGTCAGTCTGCTCATAGTTGGCCACTCCTTTGATTTCATTGATAAAAATAAAAAAACCTCTTCAAATAAGAAGAGGTTAAGGGCGTTAACGACTTCTTATTTCTCAGCCATAGTTTCTGGCTGCAAGAATTAGCACCGTATCCATCACTGGACCGGTTGCCGGGCTTCAAAGGGCTTGTCCCTCCACCTGCTCTAAATAAGAATTGGATATTCGGTTGGTTGTTTTAACAAAGTAACCCGATTATTTCATGTACGGAGAATTCTGTCAACAGTGTAATGGGAAAAAGATTTTTTGGACGGCTTTTTGGCTAATGGACAGTATTTGGTCTCTAGCGGACAGTATTCGGCTTCTAACGGACAGTATTTGCCTTCGAGTGGACAGTATTTTGAGTTTTGTGGAAAGTAAATCCAAAATATGGAATTGAAGATGGCTGAAAGAGCAGCAATTGCCTCTTCAGAGCCTATATTTTCATGAAATATCGCTGATCTCTCTTGAATTTGTCCGATCAACACTGAAATCAGTCGAAATGGCGACCGATTTATCAGGAAAACGACCGGTTCCAAAGAAAAACAGCTGAATCCACCGCGAAACAGCGACCACCTTACTTACAACCTCCACCAAACCCACAAACCAGGATCAAAAACCGGGGCTTAAAAGGAGCCTTCGCCGCCAGCGAAGGCTCCTTTTAAGCCCCTGGAGTTTTTCGCAGAGCGAAAAACATCCGCTTACGAACTTGGTTTTTTCCCTTTGCAGAAGGGGAAGGGATGGGCAGTACCTGGGAACAGCAAAAAAATTTTTTCCTCACCAGCCGGCAAAACCTTCTATAAGAGCGCCGAAATTTCGGAAGGGGCTGACACCGCTTTTGGCAGAAAAAATCAAAATCTCATGTTGACAGTCAATTCTGACTCATGATAGGATTCGTATCATAAACAAAACCACATATAAACTTACGTACTCTTATCAAGAGCAGGCAGAGGGAAATTGGCCCTATGACGCCCAGCAACCGACCGTAATACCTTCGTGAGAAGGGGCGCTTTATGCGCCGGGATGAATATCCCGCAAGGCACGGTGCTAATTCCACCAGATATTTTATTTCTGGAAGATAAGAGGCAAGGAACCTCTGTATAATTCTGCGCCTCTTTCTTTCGGGAAAGAGGCGTTTTTATATTGAATTCAGGAGGAAGATACTCATGACACTCACAGCAATTTCTACATATGAAGCATTGACGGAAGAAGCGGCAATCCGCCTGGCGGCAACGTTCCTGCCGGAAGCAGGCAGACTGGAATGCCGGGAAATCGGCGACGGCAACTTGAATTATGTGTTCCACGTGATCGATGCGGATTCAGGCAAAGGCGTCATCATCAAACAGGCGCTGCCTTATGCGAAAGTGATCGGCGAAAGCTGGCCGCTGACATTGAAACGCGCGGCGATCGAAGCGGCAGCACTGCAGAAACATGGTGAATTTGTTCCGGCTCTCGTTCCAGAAGTCTACAGCACGGACGAACAGCTGGCCTACACGGTCATGGAAGATCTTTCCCGTCTGACGATTGCGCGTGAAGGCCTGATCCAGGGGAAAAGCTACCCGAATCTATCCACCCATATCGGCGAATATCTCGCTGAGACTTTATTCCATACATCGGATTTCGCACTGCATCCGTTTGAAAAGAAACGATTGGCGGCTGAGTTTTCCAACCCGGAATTGTGCAAAATCACAGAAGACCTCGTTTTCACCGATCCATATTTCGACCATGATACGAACGATTTCGAACCGGCACTTCGGCAAACCGTGGAAGCCATCTGGAACAATGAGGCGTTGAAACTCGAAGCGGCCAAGCTGAAACGCAGCTTTTTGACGGAAGCGGAAGCCCTGCTCCACGGCGACCTGCATACGGGCAGCATTTTCGCGGATGACAATGAAACCAAGGTCATCGATCCGGAATTCGCGTTTTATGGCCCGATCGGCTTTGATGTCGGGTTGTTCATTGCCAACCTGATTGTACAGGGCATCACGCGGAGCGGCGAAGGGCGGGACATCATCATCCGCCATATCGAAAATACATGGAACGTATTCGAAACGCGTTTCTCGGAGCTGTGGGAATCGAAAGGCATTGAAGATTTCAAGGACGTTCCGGGTTACCGGCAGGCGGTGCTTGAGAAAATCTTCAGCGACACACTTGGATTTGCGGGCTGTGAACTGATCCGCCGCACCATCGGACTGGCGCATGTGAAAGATCTGGACGGCATCGAAGACGACGTACAGCGCATCGAATTAAAGAAACAGGCGCTGCAAATCGGAGAGACATTGATTTTAAAACGCAATGAACTAACAACGATAAAAGACGTAATTGCATTCATAGAGGAGCGGTAAAAATGGCAATTCCCTTATCCATCCAGTGGCTCAACGGCCAGCTGATCATCCTGGATCAGCAGAAACTTCCGCACGAGACGGAATATATCGCGCTCAATACACTTGAAGACGTATATGACGCCATCGTTACCCTGAAAGTTCGCGGCGCACCGGCGATCGGCATTACGGCAGCTTACGGGCTCGCGATTGCAGCGCAAAATCACGAAGCAGAGACAGCGGAAGCTTTTCTGCATTTCGTGAAGAAAGATGCGCTTTACCTCGCTTCTTCGCGTCCGACAGCGGTAAATCTTGAATGGGCACTCAACCGCTTGCAGGAATCCATCGAATCGGTGCGGACAGTTGCAGCGGCGAAAGCGCAGATTTTGGAAGAGGCCAAGCGCATTCAAAAAGAAGACGAAGAAGCGTGCCGCGCGATCGGCGGCTATGCGCTCCAATTGCTGGAAGGCAAATCGAAAGTCATGACGATCTGCAACGCCGGTTCCATCGCGACGGCGAAATACGGCACAGCGCTTGCACCGTTTCATCTCGGCAAGGAGCTCGGCCGTGAATTCGAAGTCTTTGCCTGCGAAACGCGGCCGGTGTTTCAGGGCGCGCGGCTGACGGTATGGGAGCTGCAGCAGTCCGGTGTTGACGTGACGCTGATCACCGACAGCATGGCGGCGCATACGATCGGCGCCAAAGGCATCGAAGCGATCATCGTCGGTGCGGACCGCATTGCGGCAAACGGCGATACGGCGAATAAAATCGGAACGCTCAATCTGGCCATTCTTGCGAAAGCCTATAACATCCCGTTCTACGTGTCGGCACCTGTTTCGACATTCGACCTGCTGATAGCAGATGGCAAAGAGATTCCGATTGAAGAGCGTCCGGCGACGGAAATCACGCACATCGCCGGCCAGCCCTTAGCACCGAACCACACGAAAGTTTTCAACCCGGCATTCGATGTGACGCCGGCGCAGTACATTACGGCAATCATCACGGAAAAAGGCATCATCAAACCTGATTACGAACAAAACATAACCGGCCTGCTTGGCGCAGTTTCCGGAGGAGGAGCTCAATCATGAGAAAACAATCATTTTGGATTATCGCGGCATTACTGGTCTTAAGTGTTTTATTGGCAGCGTGCCAGCCGAAAGGCGAAACAGTAACTAAAGAAACAGATTCGGATAAGAAAGCGGCAGCTTCGGAACATCCGCTTGCAGGCAAAGAAGTGGCGCTGATCCTGCAGCAGAATCTCGGAACATTTTCGGCGCAATACATAGCAGGAGTTGAAGAGCAGGTTGAGAACTTCGGGGGCAAAGTTACCGTGTTCAATTCTGAAGGAGACCTGGCGAAAATGGCATCCAATCTGGACGCTGCGATCAACCAGGGAGCAGATGCGATCCTGATCGACCACGGAACGAAAGAAGCGTTGAACCAGGGCGTTGAAAAAGCGGTCGAAAAAGGCATTCCAGTTGTTGCTTTTGACGCAGGCGTCGACGTGGAAGGCGTGGTTTCACTGGAACAGGGCGATGGGCTGATGGCCGAACAGACGCTGCAGAAACTGTCTGACGACCACGGCGGTGAAGCGAACATCGTGAAAATCTGGACAGCAGGCTTTGCGCCGATGGAACGCCGCCAAGTGGCATATGAGCAGTTCCTGAACGACAACCCGGGCATCAAAGAAGTGGCGGCTTTCGGTTCTGCCACACAAAATACGGCACTTGATACACAGGCGCAAATGGAAGCGATTTTGAAACAATACCCGAACGAAGGTGACATTACAGCTGTCTGGGCGGCGTGGGATGAATTTGCGAAAGGTGCGGTGCGTGCCATTGAACAGGCAGGGCGCACGGACATCAAAGTCTACAGCATCGACATGAGTGACGAAGATCTGCAGATGATCCAAAAAGACGGCAGCCCGTGGGTGGCTTCGGCAGCGGTCGATCCGACAGATATCGGACGCATCCAGGTGCGCTATGCATACCAATTGATCAACGGCGAACAGCCTGAAGAGAAAGTCGTGTTGGAGCCGGTCTTCATTGATGCTGAAGAACTTCCGGAAGAATCGGTGACGACTGAAACATTGAGCGAACACATCGAAGGATGGGGTGCGAGCGAACAGGGTTATACAGACGAATTGCTGAAACTGGAAGGCAAATAAAAACGGAGCCGTTCCCGCAAAAGGGCGGCTCTTTTCGCAGGAAGGAGGACGACAGCGATGACGCAATTATTGGAAATGAAAGCAATCGGCAAGCGCTTCGGCCATGTGACTGCACTGGAAAACGGCGAACTGACTCTCGCGCAAGGTGAGGTTCATGCGCTCCTTGGTGTCAACGGAGCGGGGAAAAGCACGATGATCAAGATTTTGTCAGGTGTTTACGGTCAGGACAGCGGCGAAATCAGGCTGGAAGGAGAAGTCGTTTCGCTGCGTTCACCAAAACAGGCGAAAGAACATGGCATCTACTGCGTCTACCAGGAAGTCGACACAGCCATCGTCGCCGAACTGACGGTAGCGGAAAACATCCTGCTGGACAGTTTTGCAGGAGGTGGCAGTTTCCTGCTGTCACGGCAGAACATCAACAAACAGGCGAAAGCGGCACTGGCCAAGCTGCAGTCGGAAGACATTTCAGTGACGCGGAAAGCGGGCACGCTTTCGTTGGCGGAAAAACAGCTGGTGCTGATTGCCCGTGCACTCGTGCATTCGGCAAAAATCATCATCTTCGACGAACCGACAGCGCCTTTGTCACTGACGGAATCGGATAAACTGTTCTCGGTCATCCGCCGCTTGAGCAGTGAAGGCGTCGGCTGTATCTTCATTTCCCACCGTCTGCAGGAAGTTTTTGAAATCAGCGACCGTATCACCGTCATGCGGGAAGGGAAACGGGTCAACACTTTCGTAACGGAAGAGTCTGATTCCGAAGAGATTATCGAAGCGATGCTCGGTGCAGCACTGAGCCACGAACTGGAGAAAGAGCTGCATCCGGTGGGTGATGATTTATTGAATGTTCAGGGCTTGTCGGATGGCCAAAAACTGAAGGATGTTTCATTTTCAGTGAAAGCCGGTGAAATCGTCGGCATTGTCGGACTGGTTGGCGCGGGCAAGACGGAACTCGCCAAAGCGCTGTTCGGGGCAGCGAAGAAAGTGGAAGGCACCGTCGAAACCGCCGGACGGGAAACGCGCATCAACCATCCCGGCGACGCAATCCGTGCCGGGATGGCGCTGATTCCGGAAGAGCGGCGAAAAGAAGGGCTGTTCGTCCACGAAACGCTGCGGACCAACGCATCGTTTCCGAATCTCCGGAAATTTTCCAAAGGGCTGTTCATGAATAAAACCTCTGAAAACAATTTTGCAGAAGAGATGATTGATAAACTGAACATCAAGACCGGCGGCACGGAAACGCCGCTCGTCCACTTGAGCGGCGGCAATCAGCAGAAAGTGGCCATCGGCAAATGGATGAGCCTCGACTCGCTTTTGTATTTATTCGATGAACCGACGAAAGGTGTCGATATCGGCGCCAAGGTCGATATTTTCAAATTAATCCGGAAACTGGCCGGAAGCGGCAAAGGCTGCCTTTATTTTTCCAGTGAAATCCATGAAGCGATCGGCATCTCCGACCGCATTCTGGTAATGTGCGATGGTCAGATCGTGAAGGAATTATCACGTCAAGAAGCGACCCAGGAAAGGATATTGCTGTATGCAAGCGGTGGAAAAGAAGAAACTGTCAAAAACGAACAACTCATTGAAAGAAAACGCGATCCAGTTTCTGTTTAAATACGGCGCCATCATTCTGCTGATTGCAATCATCCTGTATTTCAGCAGCCTCAGCGACGCCTTCTTCACTTACGGCAACTTCGCGGACATCCTCCGGTCGATTTCAATCGTCACGCTGCTGGCGCTCGGCGTCACGTTTACGCTCGTTGTCGACGGCTTCGATCTGTCGGTCGGCTCGACGATGTCCCTGTCGACGGTCGTTACGGCGTCTTTAATGGTGTGGTATGAAATGCCGCTGTGGCTTGTGCTCCTGCTGCCGCTTGGGATCGGCGTTGCAGTCGGGCTGGTCAACAGCCTCCTCATTAATGTCATCGGAATACCTGATCTGCTGGCGACGCTCAGCATGATGTATATCGTTGCGGGTCTCCACCGTACGTATACGGAAGGTTATTCGATCTACAACAATATGCCGCTCACTTCCGGCGTCACGGCTCCCGGGCAATTGTCCGAAGCGTTCCTGTGGATCGGCCAGGGCCAGATGCTGGGTCTGCCTGTGCCGGTCTGGATCATGGTCGTCATGGTTCTTGCTTCGTATGTGGTTCTGAGCCATACGCGCTGGGGACGTATTCTCTACATGACCGGCGGCAATGCAGAAGCAGCGACGCTGTCCGGTGTCAATGTGAAAAAAGTGAAGACCATCGCCTATATCGTTTCCGGCGTCTTCGCGTCGATGGCGGGAATTTTGTTCACGGCGCGCGTCGGCTCCGGCCAGATTGACGCCGGTGCACCACTCTTGATGGAGGCAGTAGCTGCGGTATTTGTCGGCTATTCCGTGCTCGGTGCCGGCAAGCCGAACGCCCTCGGCACCTTTTTCGGCGCAGCCGTCATCGGCATCCTTCTGAACGGCCTGACGATCCAGAACCTGCCGTATTATGCTTTTGATATTATCAAAGGTGCTGTGCTGGTTGCGGCGCTGGCGGTTACTTATGTGTATGCGAAGAATAAATTTGCTAAGACTTGAAGGGGTATTGATAATTCTACTTTGAATGAAAAGACGTCCGTAACGTGTAGTGACACGTTTGCGGACGTTTTTTGTTTTATTTTATCTGTTATAAATTTGAAACATTCAAGATTTATTAACCATTTTCAGATAATCTAAAAGCAGCAGGACAAAAGGAGGGCAAACAATGGATTGCAATAATTGTTCAGTTGCAGAACTGAAATTTGATATAAAGCTGGAAGGGGAAACGAACCTTTCAATGATGGATAAAGTCGTGAACCATCTTGCCCGCCGGGATATGGAATCGACCAGGAAAGACAATAGATTGCTGTTGAAAGAAGCAGGAGCAAAGGAATTCCTCGATTTCTGCCGGCACCTGATGGAACCGGAGCAGGTGCAGTTCCGCCTGGACAAAGGGGCATGGCAGAGCATCGGAGAAATCGACCAGGTATTCACTGTCGAATGGATCGATGACGTGATCCGCAAGGAATTGCTGGTTTGCCATTATCAGCCGATCGTCAGGGCGAACGGTGAAATTTTCGCTTATGAAATGCTGGCCCGCTTTCACCGGGAAGACGGTTCGGTCATTTACCCGAATGAAATCTTTCCGGCTGCAAAAATCCGCGGCCGATTGTATGCGCTCGACCGGGTCTGCCGGATGGCGGCAGTTCGGCATGCGGCTGTGCTGAAAGATGTGAAGGCGTTCATTAATTTCATCCCGACTTCGATTTATTCGCCTGAATTCTGCCTGCGTTCGACGACGAGCCTCGCTCAGGAGCTTGGCGTGGACCCGCGGCAGCTGGTGTTTGAAGTGGTGGAGACGGAAAAAGTGGATGATATCGATCATTTGCGGGAAATCCTTTCCTTCTATAAGAAAAAAGGTTTCCAGTACGCGCTTGATGATGTGGGCGAAGGCTACAGCACAATCGAGTTGCTGGCAGATTTGAAGCCGCATTACATGAAACTCGATATGCAGTATGTGCAGGGTGTCGCAGAGGATAAAGAGAAGCAGCAAACCGCTTTGCGTTTTCTTGAAAAAGCGCTTGAAGTCGGCTCTGTTCCACTTGCTGAAGGTGTCGAGACAAAAGAGGATTGGAAATGGCTGAGAGAACGGGGCTATGAATTATTTCAGGGTTATTATTTCGGCAAGCCATCGAAAGACCCGCAGGAAATCGAAGGCGTGCTGATCTGAGCCAGGCATTTTCTGCGTCAACGGCACGCGGTTCAGGTAAACTGGACGAAAAGGAGTGATGATTATGCTGAGTTTTGATCCGGATAAGCAGACGGAGCGCGAAAACTATAAATTGCTGATCGGTTCGATTATTCCGCGGCCGATCGCTTTTGTCACCAGTATATCTCCTGAAGGAGTCGTCAATGCCGCTCCTTTCAGTTATTTCAATCTTGTCTCATCGAATCCTCCGATGCTGTCCGTATCCGTTCAGCGGAAAGGCGGCGAACGGAAAGATACGGCGCGAAATATCCTGGCGCAAAAGGAATTCATCGTCCATATCGTGGATGAAGAAAATGTCTTTGAAGTCAATGAAACAGCAGCTTCGCTGCCGCCGGATGCCAGCGAGATCGACATTACGAAACTGACTCTCACAGACAGCGAGGCGGTGGATGTACCGGCTGTCAAACAGTCGAAAATCCGTTTTGAATGCGTCCTGCAGCAGGCTGTGGAATTGCCCCATAATGACCTGCTGATCGGCCGGATTGTCCGGATCCATGTCGATGAGTCGATTTATGGGAACGGCCGCATCGATCCCGAAGTATTAAAGCCGGTCAGCCGTCTCGCAGGAACGAATTACGCCAAACTGGGTGAGATTTTCTCGTTGAAACGGCCGGATTGAGTTAGGAATATATTGGAGTCCACGCTGGAAAGCTCTGCTTTCCGCATGGACTTTTTTTTATAGCGGGTGACCGCACCGCACGAGCCGATTTCCGCACCTCGCAGATGAAAAACCGCACCTCACGAGCCAAACTCCGCACCTCAAAAGCAAAAACCCAAGGTCAGCTGACCCTGGGTTTTATTTCTTCACCATCAGATAAATGAAATAAGGTGCGCCGATCAATGCCGATACCACTCCGGCAGGAATACCGGAAGGCTCCAACAGATTGCGGCCGATCGTGTCTGCCAACAGCAGCAGCCAGCCGCCTGTCAAAATGGCGAGCGGCAGGAATAGTTGATGGCGCGGGCCGACCAGCGCTTTGGCGATATGCGGTGCCATCAATCCGATGAACGCGATGCCGCCGGTCACGGACACGGCCGAAGCGGCTAATGCAACAGCGGCCAGCAGCAAGGTGACCCGTTCTTTTTCAACCGATACACCCAGCCCGATAGCAACCGGTTCATTGAGGTTGAGCATGTTCAGGCGGTTCGCTTTATAAAGGACGAAGGGAATCAGGATCAATAACCAAGGCAAGAGCGCCAGGATGAATGGCCAGTCGGTGCCCCAGATATTGCCCGCCAGCCAATTGGCGATGAAATCGACTTTTTCGCGTTCGGCGGACGAAATCAGGATGATCATCACTCCGGACAAGGCCATCGAAAATCCGATTCCTGTGAGGATCAAGCGGATCGGCTGAAGCCCCGTCTCCTTTTGATACGAAAACAAATAGATCAGCACGGCTGTCAGCAGCGCACCGCCAAAAGCGACCAGCGGCAGCAAATAGACGAACGAGCCCACTTCAAGGGGCACGAACAGGAAAAAGATGGCAATAGCAGCACCTGCACCGGAGTTGATGCCGATGATGCCGGGGTCCGCCAGGTCATTGCGCGTGATGCTTTGCAGGATGGCCCCTGACAGCGCAAGTGCCATACCGGCAAGCACCGTAATCCCGATGCGCGGCATGCGGACCGAGAACAGGACGAAATTTTCCTTGAATGTTCCCTGGCCGATGAGTGCGGCGAAAATCCGGTCATAGCTCATCGATGAATAACCTGCCCCAACGCTGATGATGGCTGTCGCCAAAATTAATCCCAGCAAGCCGAAAAAGAAGCGGCGCTGTTTTTTGATCAAAGCAGATTGGATCATGTGAATGTGCGGCCTCCTTTACGGACGATGATGAGAAAGAACGGCAAGCCGAGCATAGCGACGATCGCGGCCACCGGCGTTTCGAAAGGTGCGTTGATCGTTCTTCCCATCAGGTCGGCAAATAGCATGAATATCGCTCCGGCGACAGCGGACATCGGAATGATGTGCCGATAATCGACACCGACGATGGCCCGTACGATATGCGGCACGAGCAAACCGACAAACGCCATATTGCCGGCAAGTGCAACGGCGGCACCCGCGAGTGCGGTGATGACGACAAACAGCATCGCTTTCGTACGGTTCGTATTTTGTCCCAATCCGATTGCGGCTTCCTCGCTCAGGCTCAGAATCGATAATTGCCGTGATAAGAGCAGCGCGACAATCATGGCAATCAGGATGAAAGGGAAAATCACCTGCAGCTGCCCCCATGTCGTACCGATCAAACCGCCGGCCGTCCACATGGAAATGTCTTTCGAGATTTTAAAATACAAGCCGATTCCTTCAGCCACGGCCGTAAGGAACGCCGAGATGGCAGCACCGGCAAGCACGATCCGAAACGGGGAGAAGCCGCCTTTCTTCATTGAACCAAGCCCGAATACCAATGCTCCCCCGACCGCTGCGCCGATAAAGCAGGCGACCATGATGCCGAAATAATTGGCAGCGGGAATCATGGCTAGCGTTACAGCAAGCGCAGCGTTGGCGCCGGCTGTCAAACCGAGTAAGCCGGGATCCGCCAGCGGGTTGCGCGTCATGCCCTGCATGATGGCTCCCGACACTGCGAGCGCCGCCCCAACGAGTATGGCGGCAAGTTCCCGAGGCAGGCGGATTTCCCTGATCACCGAAATGGCATCATTTGAAACGTTTGAAAAAAGAGCCAGACGGATATCGTTCAATCCGATATCCGCCGCGCCAAAAGCGAGAGCTGCTGTGAACGTCAGCACAAAAACGGCAAAAGCCATCAGCAGTTTGGCGAAGAAATTAAATTTGGTCGGCATAAGGCATCATCATTTCTGTTAAGGATGAAAAGGAATTCCCGGTGGTTCAGGAATCCCTTTTCTTTTGATTATTTAAGAAAGCTTTCTTTAAAGAATTCCAGCTGATAGTCAAGCGAAAGGGGATCATTGAAATAGAACTCTTTGGCATTGACTTCGAAGACATGGCCATTTTTCACCGTTTCGGTGTTTTTGTATACATCTGTTTCCTGGAAAGAATTATCCTGCTCGGAATCTTTGCTGAAAATCACGTAATCGCCCATGTATTCAGGGAGAACTTCCTGTGACAGCGCATAATAGCCGTCGTTCAATGCCATTTCCTGCACTTTCTCAGGCATTTTCAATTTCATTTCCTGGTAAAGGATTTCCGTTCCCCGGCCCCAGCTGTCGCCGAAAACGTAAATTTGCTTATCGAAATTCTCGATGACCGATACAGTCGCATCTTCGCCGATTTCGGCGCGGATTTCATCTCCTGCAATGCGCGTCCGTTCTTTGAAATCGTCGATCCACGCCTGAGCTTCCTGTTCCTTATTCACGGCTTTCCCGATTTCAAGATGCTGCGTCAGGTAATCGACATTGTTATAGGTGAAAGTCACTGTCGGTGCTATTTTTTCCAGCTTATCGATGTCTTTCATCGTCGATGAGCCGATGATCAGATCCGGATCGAGCTCGATGATTTTCTCCAGATTATCTTCCGTCACTTCTTCAACGTCCGCCAATTGGGCTTCAAAGCGGGGGTTCATTTTTGACCATGAATCCACTCCCACCATCGGCACGTCGAGCGCCATGACATTTCCTGCATATGTCGACAACACAATCACACGCTGTGGATCAGCGGGAACTTCGATGGGACCATTTTCCGATTCATACGTGATCGTGTCCGGAGATTTCTCGGCCGCAGCCTCTTCCGTTTCATCAGTTGACTCTGAATTGCAAGCTGCAAGAAATAAAGCAGCCAATAAAACCGGCATGAAAATTAATTTTTTCATTCGTGTTACGCTCCTTTGATCAAATTATATGTAATGCAAATCGGTTTCTGGGTTCTTGGATCCAACCCGATTTCAGCATCGATTCGAAATACGGTTTTCAACACTTCTGCCGTCATGACTTCATCACAGGTTCCTGCTTTGATGATTTCACCGTTCTTCATGGCAATCATGTGGTCGGCGAAACGTGCGGCCTGATTCAAATCATGCAAAACCATGACGATGGTGCGTTCCTGTTCCTGATTCAGCTTCTGAAGCAGTTCGAGAATCTCCAATTGATGCGCCATGTCCAGATAGGTCGTAGGCTCATCCAGGAAAATCATTTCCGTTTCCTGCGCAAGCGCCATGGCGATCCACACACGCTGGCGTTGGCCGCCTGATAAAGCGTCGACCGGGTGATATTTGAAGAATTGTGTGCCGGTGACATCGAGTGCCCAGTTGATAATGTCATGGTCCTCGGCGGACAGGCGTCCAAATCCCGTTTGATAAGGGAATCGGCCATAGGACACCAATTCGCCGACTGTCAGGCCGGGTGCATTTTCCGGGG
Source organism: Planococcus beigongshangi (assembly GCF_016820495.1). Taxonomy (GTDB): domain Bacteria; phylum Bacillota; class Bacilli; order Bacillales_A; family Planococcaceae; genus Planococcus; species Planococcus beigongshangi. The sequence goes on from NZ_JADHDU010000003.1 coordinate 104,592, forward strand.
TCTGCGGCAAAATGGCAATTTTCCGGGCGAGCTTTTTCGTATTCTCCTTGGCGATATCAGAACCGTCGAGCACGATACTCCCTGCCTGGTGTGGGATCACCCGGGTAAGGGCTTTCAGTAAAGTGGATTTGCCACAGCCGTTCGATCCGATGATGGTCGTTATTTTCTTATCGGGGATGGCCAGCGATAAATCTTTTACGATTGTGCGGTCTCCGTAACTGATATCCAGATGCTCTGCGGACAGGCGGACCATAACTTTCAACCTCCTAGTAAAACTTTGTGAAAATTAAATGTGAGAAATTAATTGATAATGATTATCAGTTTCAGTACAATCAATACTATAAGACGAGTGAGAATGATTGTCAATTTAAAACTGAAAGAAGAGGATGAGGCAAATTGGCACAAACTGAGGTATTTGATGTAACGATTATCGGCGGTGGTCCAGCTGGACTGTATTCGGCCTTCTATAGCGGTCTGCGGGAAATGAAAACAAAAATTATCGAGTTTCAGCCAAGGCTGGGCGGCAAGCTTCATGTCTATCCGGAGAAAATGATCTGGGATGTTGGCGGCCAGCCGCCGATCCCTGGCGCGAAACTGATCGACCAATTGGTGGCGCAAGGCCTTACCTTCAATCCGGAAGTCGTGCTGAATGAGAAAGTTGAAAGCATTGTGAAGCGGGCAGACGATCTATTTCAACTAGAGGGATCATCCGGGGAAACCCATTTATCCAAAACGGTCATCGTTGCAGTCGGCGGCGGCATCCTCAATCCACAGAAACTGGAGATTGAAGGCGCCGAGCGTTTTGAAGTATCCAATTTGAATTACACGGTCAAATCCCTCGAACGTTTCAAAGGGAAGACCGTCCTCATTTCGGGCGGCGGCAACTCGGCGATCGACTGGGCCAATGAGCTCGAGCCCATTGCGAAAAAAGTTCATGTCAGCTACCGGAAAGACGCGCTTGCCGGCCACGAAGCCCAGGTCAGCCAGTTGCACGGAAGCTCAGTGGCCTGCCATTTGAATACATCCATCAGCCGGTTGATCGCTTCAGACAGCCGGGATGCGATTGAATTGGTTGAGTTAACAGACCGGGTGACAGGGGAGAAAACGCTGCTGCCGATTGATGAAGTCATCATCAATCATGGTTACGAGCGCGACATCAGCCTGCTTGGCAACAGTCCATTGGACATCGGGATTGCGGACGATTACTACATCGCCGGCACACCGAAAAGCGAATCATCCGTCGACGGTCTGTTTGCTGCGGGTGATATCCTCCAGCATCCCGGCAAACTCAATCTGATCGCCGGCACATTCCAGGATGCAGCCAATGCCGTCAATCAGGCAAAAAGCTACATCCAGCCTGACGCACAGAAAATTGCCATGGTCTCCTCACACAACGACGTTTTCAAGAAGCGCAACAAAGAATTGATCCAGCAGATGATGAGCTGATTCAGACGCATAAAGACAACAGGAGACGGCCCGCGGGCCGTCTCTTTCGTTGAAAAGTCGAATTCTAAAGCGTTGAGCGGATGTTTTTCGCTGTGCGAAAAACTCCAGTCTTTGAGGGAGCCGCCGCGACAGTGGCGGCTTTTTCAAATCAGGGGCTTGAATTTTGGGTGACCGCAACTAAATTGGGTTTGACCGCAACTAAATGGCTGATAACCGCAATTAAATTATGAAATCGCGCAACTAAAAAGAAAATTTTGGAATATATTTAAATGTTTTGCCCACTTTTTTAGATTTTATCTTTGAATAATTACTGACCGCACCTCGCGAGCCGATTTCCGCACCTCAATCTCAAAAACGCTCCATCCGCACCGATTTTATTCAAATAAATCCCGAAAAAGTTTTCCAGTCGCTGACAGATGTTCTATAATTGTAAGAATATTAAAAAGGGGATGTGGGGTTGATGGAGGAGTTTGACTGGGTAGGCAGCGAGGAGCATTTTGTGGATCAGCCGGACGTATGGAAGATGCAGAAGATGGCGATCGGCCGGTTCGGCGGCAATTCTTCGGCCGGGCAGACGAAGAACGAGGATGCCTGTCTAGCATGGGCGAATCCCGAAGAGGACTGGGAATTGGCGATGATCATGGATGCGCATGATACAGCGGAGAGTGCCGAAGTGGTCATGGAGCAATTTCTTGCGCACCAAGAAGAGATCAGATCGTTCCTTTCGATGGACGTCAGCTTTGAATTTTTTCAGAGCCTCGAGGCATTGCTGCTGCGGATCTTCCGGCAAAAGGATTTCCTCGCGACGTGCCGGGAGATTCAAGGTGAAACCGCATGTTTAATCACGATCCGAAAAGGCAAGCACCTGTATTGGTTCTCAGTCGGCGATTGCCTGCTCTATTTGTTTCATCCGGAACTTGCAGCGATGGGGCAATATCAGTTGAACCAGCGTCATTTTTACGAGTGGATCGGACGCAATAACAGTTTTGCCCAGCCGGTGCCGAGCTTCAGCAGCGGTTTGCGTGAACTTCGCCAAGGGCGCAACCGGATCCTGCTGGCAACGGATGGCTTAACGGAATGCCCGGGCGAACCTTATGCAGATCCGGCAAATATCTATGATCAGTTCGACGGCATCAGTGAAGAAACAGGTATCCAGGAAATGCTTGGATCTGTACAGCAAAAAGGGGTGCGCGACAGTGTCACTTTAATTTCCTGGACGGTGGATGTTGCAGAAAAACCGCTGTACGCAAGCAATCAGCAAACTGTAACGTTAGAGGATAGTCAAGGCTGACAGATTAACAGGAAATAAAAAGCCTGGTTGAAAACAACCAGGCCAAGACCGATTTTATTGTGCGAAGACTTTGCCGTCCAAGTGACGCGTGCAGTTAAAGAGCGGGCATTGCCACGCATCTTCGGCATTTTTCAAAATCGTGATCGATGTATTGTTGAGCAGGGTTCTCGTGAATTGGTCCGGCAACAGCGACTGGAGCGTCAATCCGATCAAGCCGCCGTGGCTGACGGCAAGGACACGTTTGCCTGGATAATCTCTCACGATATCCTGCAGGGCGGCGGCACCTCGTCCGGCCACCGCTTCACGCGTTTCCATCCCAAGGTCGAGCGAGCGCCAGCCGGCACCCCATTTTTTCACACGTTCATCTTCCGTCGTGCCTTCGATTGCGCCGCCGTTCATTTCGCGCAGGCGCGCATCAAAATGGCTGATGGGGATGCCGAGTCTAGCGCCGATGATTTCAGCCGTTTCCTTGGCGCGTTCCAGGTCGCTTGCGATGATCAGGTCCCATCCCTCTTCGGCCGCCAGCCGTTCGGACAAGGCGGCAGCCTGCTCACGCCCGGTTTTATTCAATGGGATATTGCTGCTGCCCTGTACGATTCCAAGCTCATTCCATTCGGTGATTCCATGTCTGACAAGACCGATTGTGGTCATCCCATCCAACTCCTTTGCCGATATTTCTTATTTCAGAATAACGGAATTGCTTCGTTTGTGCACCACCAAAATAGGACAGGGAGGAATACATATGAATGAAACGCCTACAATTTACAGCCAATTGCCAACCATTGAAAGTGAGCGTTTACTATTGCGAAAGCTCGAATTGGCGGATGCCGCTGACATGTTCGAATACGCATCCGAGCTGGTGGTATCACGCTTCATGCCCTGGCAGGCGCACCAGAAAACTGACGATACGAGAGAGTTCATCGGTCTTATCCTTAAAGGGTATGAAGAAAGCAAAAAGCTGACTTGGGCCATCGAGTTGAAGAGAGAAAACAAGATGATCGGCACCATCGATTTCGTCAGCTGGCTGCAGAAGCGGCAGCGTGCGGAAGTGGGCTATACGCTGTCCCATCATTATTGGGGACAGGGACTGATGCTTGAAGCGGCGGAGACGCTGATCGATTTCGGCTTTAAGGAAATGAACCTCATCAAAGTCGAAGCGCCGATCATGCTGGACAATAAACAATCGCAGCGCGTCGCCGAAAAACTCGGCATGATCCGGGAAGGGGTATCGCGCAAGCATATGATTATCAAGGGGAAGTTTGTCGATCTGGCGATGTATGCGGTGTTGAAAGATGAATTTTATTCGCGGCAGTAATGGGGTAAAATCGCTGTCATTCCGTTTATAAGGCGGGTGCTTTTGTGGAAGTCTTCCTGTTCATCGCGATTATTCTGATAGCGTCCGTGCTTCAGACGAGCACCGGTTTCGATTTTTCGACACTTTGGATTGATTGATGCGGATGAAACCACGTGGATTTTCCTTAATAATGCCGAACGCCGATATAATCTCCTGAGCGCCGATAAAAATTTTTGAACGCCGATATAATTTTCCGAACGCCGATATAATCTAAATAAGTGAGAAGCAAACGGCAAATCATTCATTGAAACAGAAAAAAAGACGATTTTCGCCTGTAATCAGCCATAATCATGCCATAGATTGCAGAAAAGCCATCTTTCCCACCGTTAACGGTGCAAGAAAGATGGCTTTTCGCATCATAAAGATCAAAAATCAAAATTATCCGGATCCGCACCGCTGCGGCGGTTCTCGTTCAACGTGGAAATGCGCGCCATGTCATCATCGGTCAATTCAAAATCGAAGATCTGGGAATTCTGGATGATGCGGAATTCGTTTTTGGATTTTGGAATGGTGACGACGCCGTTCTGAAGATCCCAGCGCAAAATCACCTGAGCCGATGTTTTCTCCGTTTTCATCGCGATTTCTTCGATGACGGGATGATCGAGCAGCCCGCCTTTCATGAGCGGCGACCACGCTTCGAGCTGGATCTTATGCGATTTGCAGTAGTCATGGAGCTCGGTCTGCGTGAGCAGCGGATGGTATTCGACCTGATTCACCATGGGCACGATTTCTGCATCCTGAAGCAAATCTTCCAGATGATGAACCTGGAAATTGCAGACGCCGATCGCTTTGACGCGGCCATCGTTATACAATTTCTCGAGCGCGCGCCAGGCGTCTTTGTATTTTCCTTTTACCGGCCAATGGACCATATATAAATCGAGATAGTCGAGTCCCAATTTTTCAAGGCTCGTCTCAAAAGCGGCAAGCGCCGATTCATAGCCCAGATCTGAGTTCCAGACTTTCGACGTGATGAAAAGCTCTTCGCGCGCCAGCCCCGTTTCCTCCAGCGCCTCGCGGATTCCCTGCCCGATACCGGTTTCATTGGCATACAGCGCAGCCGTATCGATGCTTCTATAGCCATTGACGATAGCCATGCGAACGCATTCTGCCGGTTCTCCGCCTTCTTTGATGCCTGAAGTGCCGAGGCCGAACCACGGCATTTCCACTCCATTATGCAAAACAGCTGCTGAACTTAAATTTTTCATTGGATGAAGACCTCCGAATCTCTAAATTTCCGTTTTTCACTAGACCCGCTGTTCCAATAAAGAACGGTGTCACGCTTTCGCTTTTGCGGCATCCCGTTTCTGTTCCGTTTTATCGATGACAGTGGTTCCGACAAGGTCGCCCGTCACATTCAGCATTGTAGCGCCCATGCCGACCAGTGCGTCAATCGCCGTCAATAGCGCGACGGCTTCCATCGGCAGGCCGAGCTGCACGAAAACAGTGGCGATCATGACGATGCCAGCACCCGGCACGCCGGCCGTTCCAATTGACGCCAGTGTACCAACCAATACGACCATCAGCATATCTGCCAATGACAGGGGATTACCCGTCAGGTTTGCGGCAAATACGGCAGACACGGCGATGCGGATGGCTGCCCCGTCCATGTTGACGGTCGCGCCGAGCGGCAGGCTGAAACCGTAAAGGCTTTTCGACAAGCCGAGACCCCGCGCTGCATTCAGCGTCAGCGGCAAAGTCCCCGAGCTGCTCTGCGTAACGAAAGCCGTCAGCATCGGTGTCCGTGCGTGGCGGAAGAAGAAACCGGGTTTAATTTTGAATAAAATCAGCACCAGGGTATACAGTACAATCTGCACGGCAAGGGCTACGTAAAGCACAAGAACCATTTCACCAAGTTCCCTCAGCGTATTGAGGCCCTGGCTGCCGACCACTTCCGCAACGATGGCGAAAATACCGATCGGAACAAATTGCAGAATCACTTTCAATATAATAATTGTTGCTTCATTCAATGCGTTGACGGTTTTATAGATGTGCTCCCCCAGGTCCCCGTGCTCCGACGACCCCCGCATATAGGCAATCGCCAAACCGAACGCGAAAGCTGTGAAGATGATGCCAAGCAGATTCAATTCCGCAAAGGCCGTAAAAATATTCGACGGCACAATACCCAGCAGCACATTGATGATGCCGGGATTTTCAGGAACGTCAAATGTTTCATTCCCCTGCAGCGTCATACCGGTGCCCGGTTGGAACAGGCTGGCTACAGTAAGGCCGACGATGATGGCGAACGCGGAACTCAACACGTAATAGAGGAAAACTTTTCCGCCCATGCGGCCGAGGTCAGTGAGCCGGCTTTGATTGATCCCGACCATCAGGGTAAAAAGGATCAGCGGAATGATCAGGAAAGTCAGCAGGCTCAGCAATAAATCTCCGAGCGGTGCCAGAACCGCCGCATCTTCCCGGAAAATCAGGCCGACCGCCACACCAAGAATCAGTGCAATCGTGATTTTGACAATTAATGATGTATCCAGATAAGTTCTCCATAAAGCTTTCATATGCGGCCTCCTAAATATTATTGGGAAATAACTTAATTCGTATAAAATTACTTGGGAATCAATCATTACGATAGAGGAACTGGAAACGTCTGTCAAAATCCTTGCTCAAAAAAATCCTATACACTTATAGTGCCCAATGTTATCCTAATGAAAACCAAATGCGCTGAAGAGAAGAGTACGCATATCCCGACCTTTCACAAGAGACCCCTGGCAGCTGGAAAAGGGGGAAGGCGGATTGCCGAAGCAAATCTCCGAGCAGCACGCCGGAACCGCAAATGCGGTGGTGGTGTGCCGGGAGCTCCCGTTACCGGGCAAAAGTATAAGCAGGCTGGATCTGCCGTACTTAATGAGATCGGCATGGTGACATGGCGATGAACTGGAGTGGCACCGCGAATCGAAACCGCCTCCAAGACAACTTGTCTTGGAGGCGGTTTTTTGATGGCAAAATTCTCTGATTGGAAGCATCCGCTGATTTTACTGGCGGCGATCGGCATTTCGAATATCGGTGCCTGGATCTACCTGATCGCCTTGAATCTGAAGGTACTGACGATGGCGGACGGTTCGGCATTTGCGGTAGCCGGTCTGTATATGACGGTGCCGCTCGCTGCCATTTTTACGAACTTCTGGGCCGGCAGCCTGATCGACCGGCTGAACAAGCGGAAACTGCTGATTGTTCTTGATGTGGCGCGCGCCGCACTCGTACTCTCCCTGCCGTTTGTCGATTCTCTTGCGCTTATTTACACAGTCGTCTTTGTCCTCGGCATCGGTGCTTCAATGTTCACACCGGCGTCGATGGTCTACGTGACGATGCTGCTGAAACCTTCGCAGCGCCAGCGTTTCAATGCTTTTCGCGGTCTCGCTGATTCAGGTGCTTTTCTTGTCGGCCCCGCAATTGCGGGAATCCTGCTGACCCTCGGAAATGCGGATTTCGCGCTCTGCATCAATTCAGCCGCGCTGTTCATCGCGGCTCTGCTGACTGCGATATTGCCGAATTTGGAAGCCAATAAAAACGCGGATGATGTCGAAACGTTGAATCTGGCGTTAATCCGAAATGATTGGGTCGATGTCATTCGCTTTAGCCGCAATAACAGCACCATTGCCATAGTTTATCTGGCATTCGGCGCATTCATGGTGCTTGCTGCCGCATTGGATTCACTCGAAGCATCTTTTTCGATCCTCGTGCTCGGCCTCACCGAACAGCAATACGGCTTTCTCGTCAGTGTCGCCGGCGCAGGAATCGGCGCTGGGTCGCTCGCGGCAGCTGGCTTCGGAAACCGGCTGACTGTTTCGTTCTTACTGGGCGGCGGCACCACAGCCGTTTCGGCAGGTTATCTCATCTACACTTTTTCGACCGATTTTTGGAGCGCGGCCACCGGATTCTTTGTGCTCGCCTTTGCGCTCGCTTTTGCCAATACCGGTTTTCAGACTTTTTACCAGGAATCTTTGCCCGTCGCCACGATGGGCAGGATTTCCAGTATTTACGGGTTGATCGAAGCCATTTTTGTCATTATACTCACGGCAAGCTTCGGCTTGGCTGCAGAATTTACGGCAATCCGGCCGGTGATTGTAGGCGGTTCACTTATGATGTTGGCTGTCAGCATCACGATGTGCGTTTATATGCGGAAGGACCGGATCTTAGCGGGGGACACTTCTTTTAAAACGCTATAGAATCAATCTGATATAATGATAAAAATATGATTTTCGATTCCGGGAGAAAACCTCAATAAGAAAAGAGGGATTTCATGGCCGAACCAGCGTACTACCTTGGTGTGGATATCGGAACGACTTCAACAAAAGCGGTTTTATTCGATAAAACAGGAAACATCGGGGCATCGGCTTCAATCCATTATCCGCTGCACACACCTTCGGCACAGGCGGCAGAACAGGATCCGGAAGTGATTTTCCGCGCCGTCCTCGGAACTGTCCGCGAGACGATGCGCAAAAGCGCCATCGATCCGGCCTCACTGAAGCTAGTGTCTTTCAGCTCGGCAATTCACAGCCTGATCGCTGTCGGAGCGGAAGGTGAGCTGTTGAGCCAAGCCATCACCTGGGCGGATTCGCGCGCGGCAAAACACGCCACGCGCATCAAAGAAGAATTGGATGGACACGCAATCTACCTGCGAACCGGCACGCCGGTCCATGCGATGTCCCCCTTGGCAAAAATCGTCTGGCTGAAAGAAGACAAAGCGGAAATTTTTGGAGAGACGGCAATGTTCGCGGATATCAAAAGTTTCATCTTCCATAAATTTTTCGGCGAGTTCGTCGTCGACCATTCGATCGCTTCGTCTACTGGCCTGTTCAATTTCAAAAATCTCGACTGGGACAGCGGGGCGCTCGAAGTCGCAGGCATCCATGCCGGCCAATTGCCGAAACTGGTGCCGACGACGCACCAATTGAAGGGACTTGCTGCTGATCATGCCGCATTCATGGGCATTCCGAAAGACGTGCCGTTCATCATCGGCGCAAGTGACGGCGCACTGGCAAACATCGGACTCGGCGCAATCGGTCCAGGTGTCGCTGCCGTGACAATCGGAACGAGCGGGGCAGTGCGCACCGTTTCACCGATGCCGAAAACCGATCCGAAAGGGCGAACGTTTTGTTACGCATTGACTGCCGACCACTGGATCATCGGCGGAGCGGTCAATAATGGCGGCATCATTCTCCGCTGGCTGCTCGACGAATTCGCGGCGGCGGAAGTCGAAACGGCGAAACGCCTGGGCACCAATCCGTATGACGTGCTGACGAAAATCGCCTCGACCGTCAATCCCGGTTCCGACGGTTTGATTTTCCATCCATATCTGACGGGTGAACGCGCGCCAATTTGGGATTCCAATGCCCGCGGGTCGTTCTTCGGCCTTAGCATCCATCATGAAAAGCAGCATATGATCCGCGCGGTGATTGAGGGCATCGTATTCAATTTATATACCGTGGCGCTCGCCGTCGAGGAAGTGACCGGCGAACCCACACTCATCAAAGCTTCCGGCGGCTTTGCCCGCTCTGAAATGCTGCGCCAGCTGTTGGCGGACGTCTTCGGCCAACCGGTCACCGTACCGGAAAGCTTCGAAGTTCCTGTCTCGGCGCGGCCGTTCTCGGCATGTATGCGCTCGGTGAAATCGACGACTTCAGCATCGCCGGAGACATGATTGGCCCCACACATATTCATAAGCCCGATCCGGCGTCCAACGAAATCTATAACGAACTGCTGCCGATCTTCATTCGACTGCCGCGTCTCTTGTCTGATGAATATGAAAGCATCGCCGAGTTCCAGCGCAAGCATCTGGATTGATGCGAATGAAATCCGATGCGGCGGATAGATGGGCCGTTGAGCAGGAGAACGAAGCCTATTTATATAGAAGGAACCAGAAATCGACGGAATGAAAAACGGATATTTTGCGCCGTGCGAAAAATATCCAAAGTTTGTGAGGGAACCTCCGCGGAAGCGGAGTTTTTTTCATATTGAGGGGTTCGAGAGAAGGGAATTTAGTGGAGGAGGCTAGTTTATGGAAGGTCATTGGCTGGAAATATTTTCTTTAATTATTTTTGTGAGTGTTTCATCGCCTGTCTAAACAGATTTGCGTGCGATTAAAATAAAATGCGAGCGATTAGAAAGATTTGCGAGCGATTAAATCGAAATGCGAGCGATTAAAATTATTTGCGAGCGATTAGCATCGTTTTGTGTGCGTTCAGCGAAATTTCTTCGGCGGAACAAATCATAAAGAAGATATAAAAATAATTATGGATAATATTTCCTCTCGCTATTGCTCTTCCACACTATCTTTATTTCCTAAAAATTCATCCCTACTTTTATTGTCTGAAAACTGCAATTATTAACTATAATTTACCAGCTCAAAATGATACGATTACTTATAGAAACAGCATCACCAAGGGGGAAGTATGGATGGAGTTCGACGTGATCGTAGTGGGGGCGGGACTGGCAGGGCTGACAGCGACAGCGGAACTTGCCGATGCCGGAAGAAAAGTGCTGCTGGTCGACCAGGAACCGGAGACGAATTTCGGCGGCCAGGCCTGGTGGTCATTCGGCGGATTGTTTCTGATCGATTCGCCGGAGCAGCGACGCATGGGGATCAAGGATTCCAAAGAGCTCGCCTGGCAGGACTGGCTAGGGGCAGCAGGTTTCGACCGCCTGGGTGACGAAGATTATTGGGGCGCAAAATGGGCGCGGGCTTATGTCGATTTCGCGGCAGGTGAAAAGCGGGAGTGGCTAGCAGCGATGGGCGTCAAATTCTTTCCGGTCGTCGGCTGGGCAGAACGGGGCGGCTATCTCGCTGAAGGTCATGGCAACTCCGTTCCGCGTTTCCACATTGTGTGGGGGACGGGTCCTGCAATTGTCGAACCGTTCGAACGCCGTATCCGGGAGCACATGAAAAATGGCCGCGTCGAATATCTGCCGCGCCATCAGGTTAACGGGCTAATATCGGAAAATGGGACAGTTCAGGGCATTCACGGATCGATTCTGGAACCGAGTGATGCCCCGAGAGGTGAAGCGAGTTCGCGCAATGCAATCGGGACATTTACCTACAGGGCAAATGCAGTCGTCGTCACAAGCGGCGGCATCGGCGGCAATCATGGCCTGATCCGAAAAAATTGGCCAGATCGTCTCGGCACGGCGCCGGAGAATATGCTGTCGGGTGTACCGGAACATGTCGATGGCCGCATGCTCGCGATCACCGAACAGGCGGGTGGGCGTCTCGTCAACCGGGACCGGATGTGGCATTACACCGAAGGCATCAAAAACTGGAATCCGATATGGAGCCGGCACGGCATCCGGATCCTCCCGGGCCCGTCTTCGATGTGGTTCGATGCGACAGGGAAACGTTTTCCAGCACCGAATTTTCCAGGCTTCGATACACTCGGCACACTCGAAACGATTCAAAAAACAGGCTATGACTATTCATGGTTCATCCTGACGCAAAAAATCATTGAAAAGGAATTCGCGTTATCCGGCTCCGAACAAAATCCGGATCTCACCGGAAAAAGCATTCCGCAGGTGCTGTCGCGTGTAAAAAAAGGTGCTACGGCACCAGTCCAGGCATTCATGGACAAAGGCGAAGATTTTATTGTCGCTGATAATTTGCAGGATCTGGTGGCCGACATGAATAAATTGACGGGTGAGAATCTGCTGGATGTTGCAGAAATCGAACGCCAGATCATTGCGCGTGACCGTCAGCTGGACAATAAATTCACGAAAGATCTCCAGGTGACAGCGCTCCGGGGTGCCCGCAATTACAGGGGAGACCGGCTGATCCGGGTGGCTTCGCCGCATAAAATACTGGAACCGAAAAATGGGCCGCTCATCGCAGTGCGCCTGAATATCGTCAGCCGCAAAACGCTCGGCGGCTTGCAGACGGATCTGTCGGCCCGCGTATTGAATGACGCCGGCCAGCCGATTCCCGGTTTATATGCAGCAGGCGAAGTCGCTGGTTTTGGAGGCGGTGGGGTACATGGTTACCGCTCACTTGAAGGCACTTTCCTCGGTGGCTGCCTGTTTTCCGGCAGGGTGGCAGGACGGGCAGCTGCTGAATTCAGTGGCTGATATCAATTCATAAGGAGGGTTTCAATGTCTGGTACGGATTATCATACCGCTCCCGCGATACAGGATGATTTAGGCGTAAAATTAATCCTGTTTATTGGCGGCATGTTCGTGATCCTGTTTCTCGTCAACCTGTTTCTGCGAAAGGTGTTGGGTATTGAAAAACGACATTTTCTAAAAGCGAATTACGTCAATGACAGGCACAAAAAAGTGGAATTCCGCCTGAATCTGGTGAGTGCTGCGGGTGTTGCTGCAGCCGCGTTTTATGGTTACGGCAAAAGCGGTTTATATCCATTGTACGCTGTTGCCATCTTCGCATTGATCGGAATTTTTTACCGGATCTATATGGAAAAGAAGTATGCAGAGAACCCGAGGGAATATCTTGTCACGCTATTCGAATTTCCTTTGGTCGTCCTGTTCACTCTGAGCCTCGGCAGCTTTCTGTTTCCGGATTTTTCTATATTCTAAAGACAGGGAAGGCGGAAACATAATATGAAAAAGCAGCAAGAGGTTTTCATTCGGCCATACGAAGACAAGGATTTTCCTGCCATACATAAATTGAACGGGCAGGAAGGCTGGAGCAACCTGGCCGAAAAGCAGGATCAGACGAAAGCTGCATGGCAAGGGTCTAATGCGGCGCTGGTGGCAGAGCAGGACGGGCGGTTGGTAGGGTGTGTGCGGGCGCTGACGGATGGTTCTGTGACGCTTTATATTTGCGAATTACTGATTGAAAAAGATAATCGGGGCAGCGGAATCGGCAGTAGATTGATGAATCATCTACACGAGATGTATCCTGATACGCGCATGGAGCTGCTGGCGAGCAGTACGTCCCATTCGTATTATGAAGCAAAAAGATTTCGTGCATTTTACGGTTTTCGTAAAACATACGGTGAATAAAGTGTTTCACGTGGAACATCTTTTTGTTCTTTTGACAGGATTTTGTTTGATTCGTGAATAAAAGAAGTCCAACAGGAAAGGGAATAATTCTTTTGAACTTGGAGATGCATGATGAAAAATGAACAGGAAATAGTAAAAACTATAGCAGAAGATGAGTGGATGCTGGAGGTGCTGCAGGCTGCAGCGGAGTTGGAATTGCCTGATTGGTGGGTGTGTGCAGGTTTCGTCCGTTCAAAAATCTGGGATGTGCTGCACGGATACAGCACCCGAACGGCTTTAGGCGATATTGATGTTATTTATTTTGATGAAGAAAATTGTAAGGAAGCACAAGAGAAAGGATATGAACGCCGATTAAACCGGGCATTTCCAGGACTCCCCTGGTCAGTCAAGAATCAGGCACGAATGCATGAAGTCAATGATCTGCCTCCCTATAAATCTTCGGTGGATGCAATTTCACAATTCCCGGAAACGGCTACAGCGCTCGGGTTGAGATTGAATGGGTGCAGCGAAATGGAATTGGCAGCACCACACGGATTGACCGACTTACTGACAATGCGGATACGCCCGACTCCGGCATTCAGAAAAGATGCGCGGCTGATGAACGTCTACGAACAACGCCTGCTGACCAAGCAATGGACGCAAAAGTGGCCGAAAGTGGAAATTGTGCCACTACAGGGAATGGCGTAAAAGGGGGCATCTATGAGAATCGTAACAGAACGGTTAGAGCTGCGCCGGTACAGAGATTCGGATTTCAAGTTTCTGGTGGCGATGACGGCAGATCCTGAAATGATGAAATTTATCGGGAACGGGGAGACACGGGACAAGGATGGCGCGCTCCGCTTTCTTTATTGGATTTATCAGGGATATAAGGAGCATCCAGGGACTGGCCTGTTGCTGATCGAGCGAAAAAGTGACGGCCAGCCTATCGGGCATGCTGGGATTGTGCCGCAAAAAGTGGATGGCATTGAAGAATGGGAAATCGGCTACTGGATCGCGAGGGACTGGTGGTCACAGGGCTATGCCACCGAAGCGGCGCACGCACTCCGGGATTACAGCTTCGGCCATCTCCGGAAAGACCGGCTGATTTCATTGATCCATCCGGACAATAAAGCATCGCAGCGTGTCGCTGAAAAAAGCGGGATGACATTGGAGAAAAACAGCCTGGTGTCGGGCAAAGTCGCCTGTGTTTACGCAATACAGAAGGAGGAATCACTATGAAATTTCCCGTATTGGAAACGCCGAGGCTCCAGCTGGTTCAAATCGGACCGGAACATACCGATGCCCTCTTTGATATTCTGTCGAGGGATGAAGTCACCCGGTATTATGGAATGGACAGCATCGAAGACCGGCTCATTGCCGAAAAAATGATCCAAGCTTTCCAGTTCGGATTTGAATCACAGCGGAGTTTCCGCTGGGGGCTTCAATTGAAGGGAAGTGGAGAATTCATTGGCACAATCGGTCTTAATAATTTGAATGTGGGATCGAAAAAATCGGAAATCGGCTACGAATTGCATCCTGCTTACTGGCGGAAAGGGCTGGCAAAGGAGGCGGTGTTGGAAGTGCTGAGGTATGCATTTACGGAATTGGCACTTTACCGGATGGGCGCCGTGACCTATCCGGCCAATGAAGCGTCGAGCGGCATGCTGAAAAAACTAGGTTTTAAAGAAGAAGGAAAGTTGCGCGGTTATCTGTATCAGCGCGGAAAATCGCATGATGCCCTGATTTTCTCGCTGCTTGAGCCGGAATGGAAAGAGATGGGGGCAGATGGGAATGGCTGAAGGATCGAACGTCACATTAATGACGATGTGCCTCGTGGTTCAAGAGGGCAAGGTGCTGCTCATTGAACGGCCGCCTGAAAAAGGGTTTCCAGGTTTCATCGGAGCCGGCGGGAAAGTGGATTATCCGGAGTCGATCGCGGAAGGCGCTATCCGGGAAGTGAAGGAAGAAACGGGATTGACCGTCACCAAACTGGTTTATAAGGGTTTGGATGAATTCACGGACCTGAGCGATAATTTGCGCTATATGGTATTCAATTATGTGGCCGAGGAATTTGAAGGGGAGCTGCTCGAAGATCCGCCGGAAGGAAAATTGAAATGGGTGCCGATTGAAGGGGCGCTGGACTTGCCGATGCAGGACTGGTTCCGGGAGCGATTCCCTTTATTCTTTGAAGAAGGCACGTTTGAAGTACATAAACGGTGGGACGGTGTGCAGGAAAAAGCGCTGCAGGAATCGGTCAGAAAACTATAGACGGGAGCGGGCGGTCAAATGATGAAAATCGTCGACACAGCAAGTTATTTTCTTGAAAACTATGATGGGACCCTCAATTCCCTCAGAACCTATTACAGTGAATATCCGGAAATTTTCGCGGTGTATTTCGCCTGCCATTGCAAAGACACGGAAGAGCGCCATCAGCAGTCGATCAGCAAATATCCAGCCGTGATGGAAGCGATCGAAGCGGCCAGGTGGAGACTGCCTTCTTTAATAGAAGAAACAGCTACAGCATATGAACGGCTCTACGGCATCACTTTTCCGATCGACGTCAATCTGCTCGTCGGCGGATTCGGCTCCAACGCTTATACATACCGGGAAATTATCCCGACCATCAGCTTCGCCCTTGAACGGCTGTCACCGGAACCCGACCACCTGCGCGTCATCGCAGCCCATGAATTCGGCCATGCGGCACATCATATCATTTCGGACAGAGCAGAAACCGACTGGTCCCGAGTCAATTGGACGCATCCGCTGAACTGGCTGTACCAGGAAGGAATCGCGACACATTTCTCAAGAAAAACAGCTGTCGGATTGGCGGAATCCGTCTATTACTCGTTTAACGGCGAAGGAGAAGAATGGCTCCGATTCGCTGAACGGAATGCTGGGGAAATAAAGCGGGCATTTGCAGAAGATTACCGGAATCTAAGTACCGTGGAACTGTTTAAGGAATGGTTTTCCATCACCGGCGGCAAGCGTTTCGGCTATGACCGGCTGGCCTATTTCCTGGGAAATGATTTTGTTCAGAGCAGGATGGAAGAGCTGGGGGAAATGAAGACGGTGCTGTGCTGGCGTGAAAAGGATTTTTTGCAATCTGCTGAGAAATGGCTTGAAGAAGAATAAGCAATTATACGGAATTGAACATACTGGAGGAAAAAAGATGTTAAACAAACAAGGCTTTGATTTATGGGCAAACGATTACGACCGCACGGTTCAATTGAGCGAAGAAAACAACGAGTATCCGTTTGCGGGTTATAAAGAAATACTGAAAGGGATTTTCAATGAAGCGATGCAGAAAGAGGGATCCGCTATTCTGGATATCGGGTTCGGTACAGGCGTCCTGTCGGCTAAATTATATGAACATGGCCACTCGGTCGACGGCATTGATTTTTCCGAAGAAATGATTGCGATCGCTCAGGAAAAAATGCCGGAAGCGCGGCTGCTCCAATGGGATATTACTAATGGCCTGCCGGAGGCGATCGCCGACAGCAGCTACGATTCGATCATCAGTACATACGCGCTGCATCATCTGACAGATGCGGAGAAAACGGTATTTATTGAAAATTTACTGGCACGTTTGAAGCCGGATGGCAAGATCTATATCGGCGACATCGCATTCCGTACGCGAGAAGATCTGGCAAAATGCCGATTGGACAGTATCGCTTACTGGGACGAAGACGAGTTTTATTTTGCTTATGATGAATTCGAAAAATCGGTTGCCGGATTGTGCCGCAGTGAATTCCATCCGGTGTCGCATTGCGGCGGCGTGATCATTTTGTCGAAATTATCATGATGCTATAAATGGAATATAAAAACTGGAGGAATTCAGACGTGAAATTTGCAGTGATTACGGATGTACACGGCAATGCAAGGGCTCTAGAAGCTGTGCTGGCGCTGGCCCTTGGCCGGGATTATCCGAAAAGCCATCTGCATGTGCTGGCGCATCATCAATGGATTGCGGACAATATGGATCCGGCTTTTATTGATAAACTGAAAACATTGCCGAGGGTGATCCGGGATGAATTCAACGGACACCGCGTCCTGTTCACCCATTATCATATCGAAGAGCATAAAGCGGAAGCTCCGATCAGCGAAGATCCGTTTTCGCAGATTGTCGAACCGGGATTAATGAATGCAGAAAAAATGTTCAGCGCCCACAGCGATCGCCTGATTTGTTTCGGGCATCATCATCCGCAGCATTTTTTCCATAACGACCGGACGATTTACCTGAATCCCGGCGCGCTCGGCTGCAGCCATAAACCTGAAGCCCCTTATGCCGTCGTCGAAGCAAAAGATGAAGGCTTGGAAGTGGAGATAAAACAGGTGGCATACAACAATAGAGAATTTCTCGAAGCATACGATAAACTTCAGGTGCCGGAGCGGGACTTCATCCTGCGCATTTTTCACGGCGGCCAATTGGATGCTTTATCTAGACAAGATTAGGGGGAAGTGAATGGACGCCAAACAGAATTGCCCATACTGTGATTTCAGGGATGATCCGGAGCAGCATGTCGTATTTGAAAATGATACGTGCTATTTTCTGCAGCATGACCGCCACCAGGGCGTATTGGAAGGGTCCGGCATCATCATTCCGAAAATCCATCGTGAAAATACATTCGAACTGACGCGGGAAGAATGGGCGGATACATACGAACTCATGCAGCTGGCACAGAGCTACCTGAAAGAAAAACATGCGCCGGACGGCTTCACGCTTGGCTGGAATGTCGGCGAAGCTTCCAATCAATCCATTCTGCACAGCCATTTCCACATCATTCCGCGTTACAGCGACGAGCCATACGCCGGAAAAGGCTTGAGGCATTGGATTAAGAAACCGGAGAACAAACGGCCGCAGCAAAAACCTGAATGATGTCAATAACTTGGACACTTCTCAACCACATCTCCTTTTCAGGGGATGTATTTTTATTCGTTCAATCCGGCAATTACTAAACCAATAGATAAGCGGAAACTATTTTGATATATAAATTTAGAAAATAATTACTATTAATGGGAACTTTCTTCATCTTGGCCCGTAAAAGAATAGAAGAGCAAAACACGGAGGTGCACACGATGTCGAAGCCGGCAATGCAGTTGGTGAATTTAAAAAAGACGATCGGCAATAAGCCGATTATCAAAGGGCTCGATTTTGAAATCCGGGCGGGAGAAGTATTCGGATTCCTGGGGCCGAACGGAGCAGGGAAAACGACAACCATCCGGATGATGGTCGGATTGATCGATATTACGGAAGGCGATGTCCTGATCGAAGGAAAAAGCATCAAAACGGATTTCAAAGGTGCGATCCAGCACGTGGGCGCAATTGTGGAGAACCCGGAAATGTATCCGTTCCTGAGCGGCTGGAAGAACCTGAAGCAATACGCGCGGATGGTAGAGGGCGTAACAGATGAGCGGATCAAAGAAGTGGTTTCTCTGGTAGGGCTGGAAAAAGCGATACATGAAAAAGCCGGCCGTTATTCACTTGGTATGCGCCAGCGCCTTGGAATTGCGCAGGCACTCCTTCACGGGCCATCAATTTTGATACTCGATGAACCGACAAACGGTCTCGATCCATCAGGTATCCGTGAAATCCGGAAATACATACGCAATCTGGCGGAAAAAGAGAATGTGGCGGTTATCGTCTCAAGCCATTTATTGACGGAAATCGAATTGATGTGCGACCGGATCGGCGTCATCAAGAATGGCGAGTTGATTGCCATCGAAGAAGTGAAAACTGCCGAGAACAAAGAAGGACTGAAAGAAGTCTATATCGAAGTCGAACCGATGGAGACGGCGAAAGCGTATCTCGATACCCATCTGGACAATGAAATCGGGGTCGGCGGCAAGGAACTTTCCATGTCGGTCAAACGTGAAGAGATTCCGCATATCCTGAAAAGCTTGATGGAGCAGGGCATCAGCATCTACGGCGTGCGCGTTCTGCAGGCGACGCTGGAAGATAAATTCTTTGACCTGATTGGAGAGAATACCATTGAGTAATTTCATGAATCTTATCTGGAATGAACAGATCAAACTATATGCCAAAAAAGGGACATGGGTCATGTTCGCTGTGCTGTTGGCACTTGCGCTCGGCGGCGGACTGATCACGAAATTCTTTGGAACCGAGTCGGATTTCAAAGAATACGGCGACGACTGGCAGACGGAACTGCAGGCAGAAAATGAAGAATTGACTGCTGAGATGGAAAATGATGAGTTTGCAGGCTTCGTCAACGAAATGGTCATTGCAGAAAATAATTACCATCTGGAAAATAACATCAAGCCGCTGCCCTATGACGGCTGGGAATATGTGCTTGAAAACAGCTTCCTGACGTCGGTGATCAGTCTGTTTACGATCATCGTGGCAGCCGGCATCATCTCGAACGAATTCAAATGGGACACGATCAAATTATTGCTGATCCGTCCGATTTCAAGATCCAAGATTTTATTGTCCAAATATGTATCCGTCCTTATTTTCGCCTTTACGTTGTTGGTGTTCCTATTGGCTTCTTCATGGATAGTCGGTGCAATCCTGTTCGGTCTGAACGGTTTGAACCCGATGGTCGTACAGGATATGATGCCTGGCTATGTGCAGAATGACGTATTGGGTGAAATTGTGAAATCATACGGCTTTGGCCTGGTGACACTGGTCATGATGGCCACTTTCGCTTTCATGATTTCCGCGATTTTCCGCAGCAGCGGAATGGCTATCGGCCTGGCGATCTTCCTCATGATGGCAGGCAATGCCATCGTCGCTTTCCTGTCGCAATATGAATGGTCGAAATACATCCTGTTCGCGAACACGAATCTGAAACAATACATGAACGGCATGGAGCCCCCGATCCCGGGAATGTCGTTGACGTTTTCCATCATCGTGCTGGCGGTCTATTTTGTCATCTTCATGGCGGCCGCGTGGGCAGCTTTCACAAAACGGGACGTTGCAGGAAATTAAATGATCAGTTTGAATGAAAAATTAGGAGGAATAAAGAATGAAACGCACAGCAGAAATCGTATTAGGAATTATTGGAGCACTCGGGTATGCATTTATGGCGGGAATCGGCGCCTTCATGCTCTGGATGAAAGACAATAGAGATCTTATTGAAACCGAATTGACAACTGGAACAGGCGATCCAAGCACGGACTTTTCAATGGAAGAGTTTGAATTGATGATGGACTTGCTGAGTGCAGGCGGATGGGTACTGATTGCCTCAGCCGTTGCTGCGATCGTTCTGGGAATCGTTTCAATGATTTTACTGAAAGGCAATAAAAAGCCGCTTATCGCAGGAATCATCTTTATCGCGGTTGCAATCATCGTCTCCGTCGTCACAACAGGCGTCGGCGTCATCGCCGGTCTCTTCTATCTGATTGCCGGCATCATGGCTCTTGTCCGCAAGCCGAAGACGACACTTGAAATGTAATTCTTGAAACAGGAGGCTTTTCGCTCAGCGAAAAGCTTCCTTTTTTTGTTTTGGGGTTGGTGAGTGGTCGAGTTAGAGTGGTGAGGCGGAATTTTGGTTGGTACGGGTAGCTTGCGTGCGATTAAAAGAAGATATGGGCGATTAATCGAAAATGTGGACGATTAAAAAGTTTTATGCGCGATTAGAAAAAAATATGCGCGATTAAAAAATCTTATGCGCGGTTAGAAAAAAATACGCGCGATTAAAAATTAATACGCGCGATTAGCTGTCACTTATGCGCGTTCAGCAAAAAAGCCCCCCTGGAATTTAAAATTCCAGAGGGCTTGCCACAAATTACTTCTGTTGTCTCGGACGGATCAATATTTCATTCACATCGACATGCGTCGGCTGCTCCACTGCGTATGCAATGGCGCGTGCGATATCTTCCGCCTGAAGGAATTCCATCGATGGGCCGTTTGAGAACGCCGACAAAATATCTTCATCCGTAATCGTTTCGGTAAGTTCCGTCGTAACCGCACCCGGTGACACGATGGTAGCGCGGATATTCTTCGCAGGATCCAGTTCCTGACGCAGGCCTTCCGTTATCGCACGAACCGCGAATTTCGTTCCGCTGTAGATGGCGCTGCCCGGGGTCACGTCGTGTCCGGCTACGGATGAGATATTGATGATATGACCTTCGCCGCGCTCTTCCATATGCGGAAGCACCGCCGCGATGCCATACAATACGCCTTTGATGTTGACGTCCACCATGCGGTCCCATTCGTCGATCTTCAGTTTATTCATGAACGACAGCGGCATTAAGCCTGCATTATTGAGCATGACATCGATTTGGCCAAACTGCTCGATTGCCGCCTCCGCCAGTGCTTTCATTTCTTCGGCTGACGTAACGTCCGTCACTTTGTAGGCCGCTTGTCCGCCGGCTGATTCGATTTCCTTCTTCAATTCGACAAGGCGTTCTTCCCGCCGCGCCGCCAGCATGACGGAAAATCCGCGGCCAGCCAATTCTTTTGCTGCTGCCTGTCCGATGCCGCTGCTGGCACCGGTAATGATTGCTGTTTTGCCCATCATCCATCCACTCCATTTCTATGCGTTGAATTTTATTTTATTCAAATAAAAGAGGCAGGGAGCTTTTACGCAGTCCCTGCCCATAAGTGTAACGCTGTTATTTTTTCAATTCAATTTTAACGTCGCCGTTGATGTAGTTGGGGTAGGCGGCCAGGTCGACTCGCACCGGGTTGGTATAGCCGTTATCATCGAAACCGATGCTGATTTCCTGCTTGCCTTCATAGCCTGAAGATATTCCAGAATACTGCATATCCATATCTTGGCCATTGGCATCTGTAACTCTCAAGTCAAGTCCGTACGAATGATCAGGCTCTTCATCTCTTGTCAGAATCATATCAAATCCGGTGCGGCTGGATTTAATCAGTTCCAGCCTGCCGTCTTTCGGACTGTGGAGCAATAAATTCTTATCCGTATCCACAAGGAGATATGAATCTTCTACATCCACCGCCTGCATTCTGTTGATGCGCAGATAGAGCTCTTTTGGTGCTTCAAAATAATTGCTTTGCAGATAATAAATGACTTCTCCATCATCAACAGTGCCATGAGCGGAAATCCCATTTGCAATGGAACTCCAGGCCTCACCATTTTCATCTTCCAGTCGGATATCTTCAAACTGCAATATTTTTTTCGAATTGTCCGGGTCGAATGAAATTCGGATTCCGACTCGCTGCGGGTAGACAGTCACTTCTTCAACGATGAATTTCTGTCCTTCCACTTCGACTTCTTCGTCCAGTTCATAAACAACACTTGGCTTCACATTTTCAGGAACTGTAAATGGCACGGAGAAATCAAAATCGCTGCCGTCCAGTGTAACTTTTAAATCAAGGGTAAAATCAAGATTTTCAAATCTTACTGGTTCCTGGAAAGTGAATCCCAGAATATCGGAATAGATTTTCGGTGAATCTTCTTCTGTAATTGGATGGTTGTAAGAAATACTGCCTTCAGGTACTTCCTGCTCATTCTCCAATACCGGCGTATCGATCACAATATCCTCCATATCCACGGCAGACTCGATTTTATAAAAAATGTTCATCCCCGACTCATCCAAAATGACCCCGTCAATCGTCAAAGTCGCATTGCCGACTGTCTGCGATTCGCCGATTGGCTGATAATATTCATTTTCGAAAATGCCTTCCAGCCCTTTATCAAACTGAATCAGCTCCACAAACTTCTCCATCCCCGGAATCGACGCCACCGCATTGGCGAAAGCAGGGGATACGCGGATTGATGTCACCAGAGTGAGAATGATCAAAGCCGCTGCCGCCAAGCTCCAAAGCGTCCGTTTCCGATTGGCGCGCGTTTTCAGTTTCTCTCGTTTGGCTCGTTCCAATCCCTGCAGAATCGCGCCGTCCGCTGCTTCCAACGGCAAAGGGATCTGTTCCAGGCGGTCTTTGAAATCAGTCAATTTCTGTTCTTCTTTTTCATACATGGTCCATCTCTCCTTTGCCTTCAAAATGGCTACGCAATGTCCGCAAAGTCTTATGGAGCCGGGATTTTACGGTGCCTTCCGGAATCTGCTCAAGCGCGGCAATGTCTTTTATTTTGACGTCCTGGAAATATTTCATGTAGATCAATTGCTGTTCTGCAGGCGAAAGTGTGCTCAGCGCTTCCTGCAGCTCAAACTGTGTCTGGTCATCCAAAACGGCTGTTTCTGCAGACTTTCCATCTCTCACGTAACGTTTGTCTTTCTTCAATTGGTCCTGGCAGTAATTGATCATGATGCGGATCAGCCAGGTTTTCGCGTAGGAAGGCTCTTTCAAGGAACCGATTTTCTTATATGCCCGGTACGTCGTTTCCTGCAAAGCCTCGAGCGCATCATGCTCGTTTTTCAGGAAAGCCAAAGCCGTCCGCAGCAGAGCTTCTTTATGTAATTGCATCAACGCGACAAAGGCCTCTTCGTCGCCTCCCGCCGCTTTTCGGGCGACTTCGATTTCATCCACAGCCAACACCCCATTTCTCTCTAGTTACACATTAGACACGGTAAAGCCGAAAAAGTTCATAAGAAATAAAATATTTTATTGGATAGAAAAGCGAAAGTGCCTGTTCAGCTCTGAAAGGCATAAGACGGAATAGCGGCGCGGCGATCTTTACCGCATAGCTGAGCCGGCTTATGTTACGAAGAGCCAGGCACTGGAGTCTAGACAAAGAAATAAAAAAATCCCGGCACCTGGCCAGGGAGAATGTTAATCTTCAGCCCGGACACCCCGGGCCCTTTTTAAAATGAACCAATTCATGAACAAGTAAATCGGGTAAAGGAGAAGCACCAGGCCGTAGCTGAAAATCCAGTGGATATTCTCCTCCGCGGCATCAATAGTCATGGATTGGAACCAGCCGAAAATCAGTATCAGGCTGAGCAGGCTGGCGATGAAGATACTGACGAAACCGATCAAAAGATTCTCGGAAATTCGAGTGACAAACCAGGCCAGCACCATGCAAAGGACAGCTACGGCAACCAGCAAGAAAATGTACCAATTCAGAACTGTGTCGACATCCACCGGCATTCCCCCTGAATTTGTCTTAGAACCCACAATGACACTTTAATAAATTCATTTTACCCCAGCTGCCAGAAAATAGGAACGAATAAAGTTGGTCAAGTCAAAATGTTCCGAATTTCATTGTAATAGAGCAGTTTGAACGGTAATATTTACCTATACAAAGCGATTTACTCAAGCAAGAGATTGCAATTGGAAGGCGTTTTCAATTTATCCCCAACTTTGGTTCATATATGCCCAACTTCGAGTCGGATATGCCCAACTTTAGCCGAAATATGCCCAACTTCCCCCAAAATACGCCCAACCCGCAAAATAACAACAAAAATCAACTGAAAACGAAGGAGCGAACCCTTATGAAGCAAATCATCGCCATGGGCGGCGGCGGTTTCCTGATGGAACCGGAAAATCCGCTGCTCGACCGTTACATACTGCAACAGTCAGAAAAAGAACGACCGAAAATCTGTTATATCGGCACGGCAAGCGGAGACGCGCAAAGCATGATCGATAATTTCTACAGTTTTTTCAACGAGCAAAATTGCGAACCGAGCCATCTGGCTTTATTCAAGCCGCCGGTAAGGGATCTGGAAAGTTACGTGCTCGACAAAGACATCATCTACGTGGGAGGCGGCAACACGAAAAACCTGCTTGCGCTGTGGAGGGAGTGGGGACTTGATGAGATCCTGAGAAAAGCACTCGATCAGGGAATCGTGCTGGCCGGTATCAGCGCGGGTTCGATCTGCTGGTTCGCAGAAGGCGTGACGGATTCATACGGGGACGAGTTGGAGCCGTTGAAAGCGCTTGGTTTTCTAAAAGGCAGCAATTGCCCGCATTACGACGGCGAAGCGGACAGGCGACCAACGTACCGGAAACTGGTGGATGAAGGCATCCTGAAGCCGGGAATCGCTGCCGACGATGGCGCCGCTATTCATTATATTGACGGTGAAATGAAGAGGATCGTCAGCTCGCGGCCTGATGCAAAAGGATACTTTGTGTCGCCGGGGAGCGAAGAGGAATTGGAGACCTATTATCTAGGAAATGAAAGTAAGCGTTGAAATATGGAAGGAAGAAAATCTATGCTTGATATATTCTCGGTTTACTCCACCAGATTAGGCAATGAACGACTTATTCGTGTTTATATGCCGGCCGATTATCAGGAGAAGGAAAAGAGTTTTCCTGTCCTTTATATGCATGACGGCCAAAACGTCTTTAACGACAAAGAGGCAATAGGCGGGCTTTCCCTTCAGCTGGAAAAGTATCTGGACGAAAATAAGTTGGAGATCATTGTGGTGGGGATCGACCAAAACAGTCTGGAACGGAAAAATGAATATTGCCCATGGCCAAATAATGAATTCAGCCGAAAATTATTATCGGATGACACTCTGTCTTTCGGTGGAAAAGGAGAAGCTTACAGCAGTTTCGTTGTGGAAGAGTTGAAACCTCTGATTGACCGGAAATATCGCATACAAAAAGATGCAGCGGCGATGGCCGGAATTTCGATGGGTGGCCAGATCGCACTCTATACTGCCTGCAAGTACCCGGGTGTTTTTAAAGATCTGATTTTGTTGTCCAGCGCTTTTTATGCGAATCAGGAAGAGATGGAGAAATTGGTTGAATCCGCAGATTTGAGCGGGATCAAAAGTTTTTATATGGATTGCGGAACGGATGAGGCGGGTCAAGGGACGTTGATCAGTAAAGAATTTCTGGCATCGAATAAATCGATTTTTAACATTGTGAAACAAAAAGTTTCTGATGCCAGTTTTAAAGTGCTTGAAAGAAATGAACATCATTACCGTTTCTTTCAAAAAAGAGTTCCGGAGCTGGCTTCGTTTTTGGATAAGGAAGGAAGTGCAGAGAAACTGAAACGGAAATACGGGGATCGCGCGAGCTGGAGCAGGTTACTTAAGAAAGAGTTTCGACAGATGAAGATAACCGATAAAAACTTTATGGGAGATGTCACTTTATTGACCATGCAGAAAGTGAAGGAACCCCTTGTTTTTGAATATCTGGATCTGACTGTATGCATTGTAGACAATGGCTATAGCTGGCTCCAGCATTTTCCGGAGAATGAGCATTTCTCAATGACTACGGTATTTGATGGAAATGGCGAAATTGTCCAATGGTATATTGATATTTGCTTAAGGAATGGCAACGAAAACGGCCGTCCATGGATGGACGATTTGTATCTTGATATTGTCCTGCTGCCGAACGGGAAGATTCTTCAAAAAGATGCAGACGAACTTGAAGCAGCTCTTTCAGCAGGAGTTATTTCGGAAGAACTGTACCAGCTTGCCTGGAAAGAAGCGAATCGCATTAATCGCTTACTTGAAACCGATCAATTTTTATTGATTGATGAAGCAAGCGAACACAGAAGACTCTTATTGAAACAGGACTAAAAAAGAAGGTGCGCACATGAATTTCACATCCCAGCCCATGACCAAAAAAGCCGCCACGGAAATACTCGAGTGGCGCTATCCTTACCCTTACGACTTCTATAACAACGAATTGGACGACGAATCAATGAGCGAAATGCTGGAAGGCACATACCACGCGGTCCGGACCGAAACAGGAGATCTATTCGGCTTTTATTGCACCGGCAATTCAGCGCAGGTTCCTGCTGGGAGGCTGCTGGGCATTTACCCGGAAGGATCCATCGACTTCGGTCTAGGGATACGGCCTGCAGAAACCGGGCAGGGTAAAGGAAGTGAATTTTTTGCTTTCGTTCAGGAGGAAATCGTCCGGAAGCATCCGGATTCACCGCTTCGGCTGACTGTCGCCACATTCAATAAACGCGCAATCCGCCTTTATGAAAAATTCGGTTTCATCAAATTCAAAGAATTCAAGACCGACTTTGCCGTATTTCAGACGATGGAGAGAAACAAATGAGGATAAAAAAATGAAAATCAACTTACAGCTGGCGCAGATGACAGATGCTGCCGAAATTCATAAATTACAGATCGCTGCATTTTCTCCATTACTGGAAAAATACAGAGATCACGATACGAGCCCGGCGAACGAACCACTCGAGAAAACAATCCACCGGCTGAAAAATCCTGACAGTTTTTATTTCAAAATACTGGCTGCAGGCCAAATAGCCGGTGCTATCCATATTGTCCGCAAAGAAAAGAACGGCAGCCTGTGGATCAGCCCGATTTTCGTCATTCTGGAATTTCAGGGAAAAGGAATCGCGCAACAAGCCATGAAGCTGGCAGAGAAGAAATTTTCGGCTGAAAAAACATGGGAATTATCGACGTTAGCCGAGGAAACCGGCAATTGTTATCTATACGAAAAGCTCGGCTATGAACGGACGCGGCGGATCGAAAAGATCAATGAACGCGCTACGCTGGTGTATTACAGAAAGGAGCTGGATTAAATGATCGATTACGTCATCAAATCGCCGAAAGGCTATGCCGATAAAGTCGGGGAACTCGTGTCCATGCTCGAGCATGCCCGCGCCGTAACGCTATGGGAAATCGGTGGACTGCGCATGGCCGATCTGGATCATCTGCAGACGCGCCACAGCAATTCCATCGGCGCACTGCTCATGCACATCGCTGCCATCGAAAAAGTCCATCAGGTGATCTCATTTGAAAACCGTGATTTCTCTGAAGCGGAAAACGGCAAATGGAGTTCGGCATTGTCGCTGGGCGATGAAGGGCGCCGTGATATCAATGAACAGCCGCTGGAATATTATCTGGAAGAATTAGCGGAAGTCCGGCGGGAAACGCTGAAACAACTGAAAACAAAGGACGAAGCCTGGCTGTTTAAAGAAAACACCTGGCCGAACGGTGTCGCTTTCAATAATTACTATTTATGGTTCCATGTGCTGGAAGATGAAATCAGCCACCGCGGCCAAATACGGATGCTGAAGCGGGAAATGAAGAAGAAGTAGACTCTGACGTTAGTGGATGGTTAGGAGATTAAAAGGGGAAATGAGGGAATTGGACATGGTGTTATTTGGTTCGATAGTGGTGGGTATCGTCATCGTCTTATTATTGATGATGGTGGACGTCGTAATCGGCGGGGTATTGGCACTAGGCATCATCATTGGTATTTTAATCAGAGTAGTTCTTCTATTGAATGATATCCATAAAGTGCTGGTTATGAAAAAGGAGAAGCCGGATCCAACTAAGACTGCGCTGGAAAAATACCTTGAGGAACGGGACGGCAAAGAAAAAGCAGCGGAGCTGAAAGGGCAATAAATTCAGGGATTTGATATTAGGCCTGGTCAGGAAAGGGTAGAGAACAATACCGACCTGATTCTAAGAAGAGGAAGTGGCCCCGATGATCAAATTGCGTTATTTTGAACCAGCTGACTTCAAACAGCTGATCGACTGGGTGGATACGGCTGAACTGATGCTTCAATGGGCTGGCCCGAGTTTTGTTTTTCCGTTGAATAAGTTTCAATTGGAGGAATACCTGAAAGAGGCAAACGGCAAGAATTCATCATCCTATATCTACAGCGTGGTCGATGCGGATTCCGGGAAATTACTTGGTCATATTTCCTTGGCACGCATCGATCGAAATAATCGTTCTGCACGGATCGGCCGTGTGCTGATAGGGGATCCGGGTGCAAAAGGCAAAGGACTTTGCAGCCAGATGATGCAGCAGGTCCTCAAAGTCGCTTTTGAAGAGCTGAAGCTCCACCGCGTAACTTTGGGCGTTTTCGATTTCAATGGACCCGCCATCGCCTGCTATGAGAAAACCGGCTTCAAAAAAGAAGGCCTCATGCGTGATCATCAAAAGTTCGGTGAAGATTATTGGAGCCTTTGGGAAATGGCGATTTTAGAAGACGAATGGCGCGAAAAAAAGGATAAACCATAGGAAAAGCCAAAACCAATCAGCTGGTTTCGGCTTTTTAATGTATTTCCCGGGAAATATCCACTCAATTTATTTCACTTTCTCATATTCCTGCACCATCGTATTATAATTCATCGCCCCATACGCAACATGGCTGATCTTACCTTCAGCATCCACCATGTATGACGTAGGGTAAGCCTTTACGTTATACCTATCCGAAACTTCGCCTTCCATATCCATGAGCACCGGAAAAGTCAGTTCCATATCATCCACAAAGGTGGCGACGCCTTCTTCATTGCTTTCGGAATCCGTCATGTTGATGGCAAGGATTTCAATGTCCATATTGTCATAAAGCTCCTGCATATCCGGCATTTCGGCACGGCACGGAGGACACCACGTTGCCCAGAAATTGATGAATACCGGCTGTCCGCGGAAATCGGATAAGCTGGCCTCTTCACCGTCCAGCGTCTGTAAGGTGAAGTCAGGAGCAGTCTTGCCGATTTCAAGGCCCGTATCAGCTGACTCGCCGGAGCCGGTCAGAGAAGTTGGATCGGTTCCGGAAAATCCGAAATCGTAAATGGCCCACACAAGCATGGCACCGATGACAATAAAAAATAATGCTTTCTTCATTCTGTTTCCTCCAGTTACTTTAACTTGATCGGGATTGGAGTTCATCCCCTCGGATGAGCAGCGCAAAAAACGCGGCGAGCATCAGAGCGAGAAACCAGCCATCCAGAACATAGCCGAATACAGAGACATAAGGGACAAAAAAACTGATGATGAAAAAACCGGCAGCGGCTGCGAACAGGGCGGAAGCCATCTGGATTTTGCGGCTCACGCGCTCCTGCAGCAGGTGGAACAGGAGCAGCAGGGGCCCATAAACAAGCAGATAGGAAAAGGAAAAAGGGTGGTCGCGCCAGATCAGCTGGATGAATTCATATACAAACAGTGCGGCGAGCATCACCTGCAGCAAGGAATGTGCAAAGGCTTCGCCTTCAATTTTCCTTTTCGTTGATTGGCAGAAAATCAGCAGGCCAGTGAACAGCGCCGCCAGGTAAAAGGCATCGGAATTGGCAGGATAAGCGAGAACGGCCAATGGATCCTGCAGGAAAAGAGGCAGTTTCAACAGGACTTTCGCAAGCCACAGGAACAGCACAAAATTGATCAGCTGTGACACGATTTCGCTCGCCTGCTTTTTCCGCTGCGCCTCAGACAGGCCGCTCATGATATAAAAAGCCAGCAGTGAAAGTGCGAAACTGATGGCCAGTATGAAAATAACGGTTAACTTACTGATGGCTGCCATAGGGACCTCCGGAATGCTCAATCTACTTACTACTATACAGAGGATGAAGAAAAAATTTCGGATATTTGCTCAGTCTGCAAATTGTGGGGCGGGAAATATTGTCAGACTATTACAGCTTCTGCTATAGTGGGGGTGTGGGCGGTATCTGCGAGGAACTGCACCCAAATGCAAGTTGCACAGACTTACAAAATTCTGCCTTGATCAATCGATGACAGGGACGGAGGAAACCAGCTGATGAAAATCCTGTCCTTCTGTCCATTTTGGCACAGAGGGCTTTTTATGTCCGGTTTTCTCCCTGAAAAGGAGAGAAAAGAAGATGAAGAACACAGCAACATTTTCGAAAATGAAAAAAGAAGGCGATAAGATCGCTATGCTGACGGCATATGATTACCCGTCGGCAAAAATCGCAGAGGAAGCGGGTGTGGATATCATTCTGGTCGGAGATTCACTCGGTATGGTCGTCCTTGGGTATGATTCGACAGTGAAGGTTACTGTGGAAGACATGATTCACCATGGAAAAGCCGCACGCCGCGGAGCGCAAGATACCTTTTTGGTTGTCGATATGCCCTTTGCTTCATTCCATGGCGACATCGACCGGACGCTTCAGACCGCTGTCCGTATTTTTCAGGAAACGGGGGCAGAGGCGCTGAAACTTGAAGGGGCCGATGAAGTGCTGAAGGTTACGAAACTGCTGACGCGCACGGGGATCCCTGTTGTGGCACATCTCGGTTTATTGCCGCAGACGGCCGGCGTGCTTGGGGGCTTTAAAGTGCAGGGCAAAACAGCCGATGCCGCGAAAAAGCTGATTGAAGATGCGAAAGCGTGCGAAACGGCGGGCGCGTTCATGCTTGTTCTGGAATGCATTCCCTATCAACTGGCGAAGCAGGTGACAGAAGCAGTCGCGATTCCGGTCATCGGCATCGGTGCCGGCAGTGAAACAGATGGCCAGGTGCTTGTGTATCATGACACCATCAAATATGGTTCACACCATCTTCCGAAATTTGTCCGTTCATACGCGGAAGCGGGGGAAGTGATGAAGAACGGCTTGAGTGCATACGTGGAAGAAGTGAAATCGGGTGCATTCCCGGCTGAAGAACACCGCTTCACGATGAAAGAAGACGAACTTCAGCAACTGTATGGAGGGAAATCTTAGACATGTCAAAAACCGGAACCCTGTAGAGGGCTCCGGTTTTTTCATGAGAGGATTTTTTCGTGGAGGTTAATCGATGATTAAGGGAACTTCGTGGCAGTAAGGGCATTTGGCGTACATTTTCTCTTTTTTCAGAATATAAATATAGGGTGCAGAATCCGTGAGTTCTTTTGTCTCAGGAGGAGTTTCCTCGACTCGGCATCTTTTCTCGCTATAGGACAGTTCATGGATGAACTTTTTTGTGTGATCGATGATATAGGTCATAAAAGAGTCTTCCTTTCTTTTTATTAACTGATGGTTTCAAGGGGTTCGAGCGCAAGCAGTGCTGCTGAAAGGCTCGAAGTAAAAGCTTTCGGACATTCCACTGTCTCCAGATGCAGGCAGACGATATTGGGATTCGTCTCACAGCGCTGCTTGAAACTGACAGGCAGCGGTATGGCAAAGCTGGACCAGGCCGCTGTAAATGCGGGCAATTCCTCCGGCAGCAGCAGAATTTCCGATTTATTCAAGGCCTTGCCATTTTTTCTGAGTTTCCTGAACGAGATATCCAATTCCAGAATGCACGAAAAATAAATTTGTTCGGTTTGTATATTCAAATGCCGCTTTTTTTTGACGAGACACGTGTCAACTGCAAGTTCGATGTCTGCATTCATCAGCGACGCCACTTCCTGGGCTAATTCCTCTAAATGAGTCATAAAATCCGCTCCTTTCAAAATCTGATATTGAAAAAACCCGTCAAAAAACGCCGAAAAGGACCACCTGGTCCTTTTCGGCGTTGCTAACAGCACAAAAGTCTGTTCCATCCTGTCCGAAGCCTGTTGTCATGAAATTTTATAGGGGTAGATATTATATGCGCAATAAGCAGAAACACTAATCGTTTTCTGGTTTACTTTTCTATTGCCAAATTCTTTATGGCTTTAAACCCTTTTATAAGAAATAGGGTCCTAAGTCATGACAAATATTTGATGTCTGGAGGTGTTCAGTAGAGCACAGGCATCCGTTTATCAGCACCAAGGGTATTATTCCCTGCCTGTCTCATCTTCCGTCCGGACAACCAATACATCACATTTCGCATAGCGGACAATGCTTTGTGAAACACTGCCCATGATGATGCGCTCGGCGCCGGTCAGGCCGGTAGCTCCGCAGATGATCAGGTCTGCACCTGTCCGTCCAGCGATTTCACGCGGGATTTTTTCCTTGGGAACACCATATTCGATAATCGTCTCCACAGTTTCAACACCGGCTGCTTCCGCTTCTTTTTTATATTTTTCAAGTATTTCCCGTGCAGCAATCTTTGCCTTTTTTGAATAGTCCCTATCATAGGCTTCGATCATTCCGAACGTACGGTTGTAGACGACATTGACCAGATCGAGTGCCGCATGGTTACGGAGAGCAATATCAACCGATTTCTTAAAGGCCCATTCCGCTTGCTTTGAACCGTCCAGTGCGACCAGTATATGGGAATATTTCAGAGTCACGCCGATCTCCTCCTCGAATATCTTATTTAGTAAACAATTCTCTATATCAATGAAATCTTCCTTCTTTCCACAGCAAAAAAATACCATGACTAAGAGGGCCTTGAATTTATTTCCTCTATAAATAAATTCAAATATCTTACGTCAGAAAACTGTCGTTGTGCTATTCTGTTATTAACAGAACGAAGGAAAGTGGGAGCCCTTTGACTAGACGAAATATGGAAACCGATATGCATGAAACTGTACCGGATCTCGGCGCTATCCGCCATACGACAAGAAAATATGAAAAAGGCAGCTACCTGTTCCGGGAAGGCGATCCGATCAAAGGCATTTACCTGCTGAAATCCGGCAAAGTGCAGATTGGCAAAGTGACGCCGGAAGGCAGGGAGCTGACGTTGAAAATCTGCGGTGTCAATCAAATGGTCGGGGAAATCACCGTGTTTTCAGGACCATCCCAATACCGGCTGGACGCGAAGGCGATTGAGGATACGGAATGCATTCAGATTGCCATTGACGATTTGGAGGAAGCGCTGCAGCGGGACCAGGCACTGGCCATTGCGTTTATGCGCTGGACAGGCATCGACCAGCAGAAGACGCAGACGAAATTCCGTGACTTAC
Organism: Planococcus beigongshangi; assembly: GCF_016820495.1. Classification (GTDB taxonomy): domain Bacteria; phylum Bacillota; class Bacilli; order Bacillales_A; family Planococcaceae; genus Planococcus; species Planococcus beigongshangi. Next base: position 137,932 of record NZ_JADHDU010000003.1, read on the forward strand.
TGCTGCACGGCAAAAAAGGCGCACTCTATTCGACGCTGATCCGCCTCAGCAACAGTTACGGGGAGCTTCATGAAGAAGGCATTTTGATCGACGTGGTGCTGACCAATCAGGAGCTGGCCAATTTCTGCGGCATGACGCGCGAAGTGGTCAACCGGATGCTGAGCGATTTGAAAAAGGATCGTATACTTTCGATGAAAGACGGCAAGCTGATCCTCCATCAGATTCCGAAATTGAAAGATGCCATCAATTGTGAAGATTGCCCGATTTATTTATGTAAAATCGACTGAAGAAAGCTGAACCGGAAACGGTGAGGCTTTTTTTGTTGGTGAATTTCGTCTGAAACAGAGGAAATAGGGGTTAGGGGAGGCTTTTCGCTTGGCGAAAAGCTTCTTTTTTTGTTTTCGGGGCATGGCGGGAGATGGAAATGAGAAGGAAGAAAGGTTTGCGTGCGTTCAGGCAAATTTTCCGCAAAGCCCGTCCGTTTTTGTCCAAAATTTGACACCTTCACTAAAAACATGTCCAAGTGTGATATTTATCACAATGCGCGGAAGAGGAAAAGAATAAGCTGACAATATAGAAAGAATGACGTAAGAGGTGAAGAATGGATGAGCAAAAAGAATGAACATGACGGGTTGGATTTAAGGGGAACGTTAATCAGCGTCCTGGCAGTCGGCATCATCATCATTGTGATGTGGGTCGCCGTCTACATGATGTACGTCGCAAGGTAGAGACACAGTAAGAAAGGAGAACATCACCATGCATTTTCATAAATTCGAAAAGATTTGGCTTGTATTTGGAATCATATCATTAATTGTATTCTTAAGTGTTGTCGGCATTACCGCATTTTCACACGATCATCATCCGGCTGGCGGAATGGATACGATCGATCCGGAGAAAGTGAATGAGACGGCGCCATTCGATAACCCGGGTGTGACGCAGCTGGACGAAGATACGTACCAGGTGGCGATTGTCGCCATGGCTTTCGGCTATACAGCACCGGAACTGAAGGTGCCTGCCGGAAAAGAGATCATCTTTAAAGTGACGAGCACGGATGTCGTCCACAGCTTCACGATCGACGATACAAAAGTGAATATGATGGTCGTTCCGGGTCAGATTACCACACGCTCCTATATTTTCGATAAGCCCGGCAAGTACTTGATCCTGTGCAATGAATACTGCGGCACGGGCCACCATTATATGTTTACAGAAATTGAGGTGTACTGAACATGATCGCTCAGCAAGATCGCAAACTGGCCTTATCATATATCAGCGTTGCGTACATAGCCTTCCTGATCGGAACCCTGATGGGGCTGCTTCAGGTATTCATCCGGAACGACAAACTCGATTTGCCGGCATGGCTTGATTATTATCAAATTTTAACGGCACACGGTGTGCTGCTCGCACTTATTTATACAACGTTCTTCATCTTCGCATTCTTTATCACCGGCATGAGCAAGAGCCTTGGGACATTCGGTCCAAAAGTGCGGCTCTGGTCATGGGTGGGTTTCTGGGTGACATTGCTCGGTACGGTCATGGCCACAGTCCTGATCGTCATCGGCGAGGCATCCGTTCTTTACACATTCTATGCGCCGCTGAAAGCGAACGGCTGGTATTATGTCGGCCTCGCACTGGTCATCATCGGCACCTGGATTGCGAGTTTCGCGCTGATTGGCCATTACCGGGTCTGGCGCAAAAACAATAAAGGCCAGTTGAGTCCATTATTCGCATTCATGACGATTACGACCATCATCATGTGGCTGATCGCCTGTCTTGGCGTCGTTGCTACCGTACTATTCCAATACATTCCGTGGGCATTCGGCTGGACGGATACCATCAATGTGGAATTAAGCCGTTCATTGTTCTGGTTCTTCGGCCATCCGCTTGTGTACTTCTGGCTGCTGCCGGCATATATCGCCTGGTATGTAATCGTGCCGAAAATACTGAATGTCCCTGTGTTCAGTGATTCGCTTGCACGTCTTGCCTTTGTTTTATTCATCCTGTTCTCGATCCCGGTGGGCTTCCACCACCAATTGACAGAACCCGGCATCACAAACTTCTGGAAATTCCTGCAGGTCGTGTTAACGTTCATGGTCATTATCCCGTCACTCATGACGGCCTTCACCATGTTCGCCAACTTTGAAATTTCCGGACGTAAAAAAGGGGCAACCGGACTGTTCGGCTGGTTCAAAAAATTGCCGTGGAAAGATATCCGTTTCACTTCCATCTTCATTGCCATGGCGTTCTTCATCCCGGGGGGCGCGGGCGGCATCATCAACGCCAGTTTCCAGCTGAACGAAGTCGTCCATAATACGTTGTGGGTCGTCGGGCATTTCCATATCACGGTCGGCACGCCGGTCGCGATGACGTTCATGGGGCTCACATTCTGGCTCATCCCTTATTTGACGGGCCGTAAATTTACGAAATCAATGAAGGTCCTGGCGTTCGTCCAGATCATCACGTGGTCGATCGGCATGCTGCTCATGTCGACTGCCCAGCACGTTCTGGGTCTTCTTGGGGCACCGCGCCGGACCGCTTACTCCGGTTATAATGGCCATCCGAGCGCGATGGAATGGTTCGACGGCATCCTGTCGAGCCACGTCACAATGGCGGTCGGGGGAAGCATCCTGTTCGTATCGGCGATGATCCTGATCTATATCGTCGTCATGTCGATGTTCCTGTCGCCAAAAGCATTGAAAGTGGAAGACCAGGTCGAATTCCCGATGGCGGAAAGCGACAAATCGCATACACCGAAATGGCTCGAAAACTGGTGGATCTGGATCGGCATCGCCTTCGTCCTGATCATCATCGCCTATGCGATTCCGCTGTCATCCATGATCATGCACGCACCGCCTGGTTCTGAAGGATTCAAAACATGGTAGGAGTTGAAGAACTATGTTCACAATGATCATTTCCATGATGCTCATCTTCATCCTGTTTACGGCCATACTGGTCGAGGTAAGTGTTTCGGACGAGGAATAAAATAGGAGTGGATGGGAGAGTCGGTTGCTGAGGGGCAGCCGGCTTTTTGTTGTTGTGGACGGGAGAAGTGTGGTTTGTGGGTGAGAGAGTGGGGTTGTGGGCGGAGAATCGGGTTTATGTGCGGTGAGCGGATTTTGTGTGCGCAGAATCAAGTTTATGTGCGCAAAATGAGATTTATGTGCGCAGTGCTAATTTCATGTCACTGCTATCAATAATGTGTGCCGGTAAACCGGATTTCACTATCCCGTTTTGATAGCTACCTCACCCAAAGTTCAAGAACAACAGCGGATGTTTTTCGCCGGGGCGAAAAACTCCAATCCCTTGAAGGAAGGCTTCGCGTCCGCGAAGCCTTTTTCATACCATTCTTTCAAAAAACAAAAAAGAGCGGTCACCCAAGGGCGGCCGCTCTTTCAATATTAGTTGATGTAATTCGATGGGTTGACTGCATTTGTGCGTGAGCCATTCCAATTTCCTACGTGCACTTCGAAGTGAAGGTGCGGTCCGCTTGAACGTCCTGTGCTGCCCATCGCGCCGATGCGGCCGCCCTGGGAGACATATTGTCCCTGGCTGACAGAGATGGAATTCAAGTGTGCATATACAGTGGCATGGGTTTTGCCGTTGATGGAATGCGTCATCATGACGACATTTCCGTAAGTGCCCATTGCTCCAGCAAATGTTACATAGCCTGAAGCCGCTGCCTGGATTGGTGTACCCGTGCCGTTGGCGATATCAATCCCGTGGTGGAATTCTCTGGCACCAAAGATTGTGCGGTATCCGTATGGAGATGAAATGCGTCCAGATGCCGGGCGAATAAATCCGCCGCTATTGGATTCTGGTGGTGCAGAAACGGACGGTGCCGGTGTACTGTCTTTTTCTTTTGCTTCAGCTTCGCGTTTCGCAGCTGCTTCACGCTCATCTGCTGCCTGGCGTTCAGCTTCATTTTTCGCTGCCGCGCGTTCTGCCGCCGCTTTTTCGGCTGCTGCTTTCTCAGCCGCTGCACGTTCCGCCGCCGCTTTTTCAGCTGCTGCGCGTTCCGCTGCTAATCTCGCCTGGCGCTCTTCTTCAGCTTTTCTTGCCAATTCTGCAAGGCGTTCCTGTTCGGCAACGATCTGTTTTTCAAGATCTGCGCTGATTTCGATAACGTCAGCATATTCTTCGCCCAAAACGACTTTTTCGCTTTCAAGGCGTTTTTGTTCTGCTTTCAACTCTTCAGCAAGAACCCCTTGCTCTTTTTTCTGGCCGTCAAGGTCGGCTTTCAAGCCTTTCAATTCAGCACCGCGCGCTTCCTGCTCTGCCAGTTTCGTTTCGACAGAAGCTTTTTGTTCAGCCAGCAACTCTTTATCCGCTGCCTGTTCACGCATGATTTCGCGGTCAGCGTCGATCAATGTGCTGACTGCAGAAAAACGGTCGATGAAATCAACGAAGCTGTTGGCGCCAAGAAGGACATCAATATAGTCGACAGAACCGCCGCTCAATTGGATTGCGCGGGCGCGTTCCTGGAGAAGTTCAGTGCGTTCTTCGATCTTATGTATCAATACCTCAATGGATGCGCGAAGTTCTTCGATCTCCTCTTTTGTTTGGGCGATTTCAGCTTCGACACCTTTGATCTTGCCTTCAGTTTCTTTGACTTTATTGTTCAGTTCCTGGATTTTTCCCAGAATGGTTTCAAGGTTTGAAACTGTTTCTTTAATCTCGGTATCTTTTTGCTTGATCCCTGAATTCAATTCGTTCTTTTTCTGCTCGGCTTCCTGTTGCTTCTGCTCGAGCTCGCTTAACGTATTGGCATTGGCGTCGACGGTTGGCAATAAAATTGAGATGGCTAGCAATGATGAAATTCCGGACAACATCCATTTCGACTTCAAGTTCAAGTTGTTTACCCCTTTCAAAATATCAAATATATATTCTTAATCTATAATCTTTATCTATTATTGAATAGTTTTTTCAAATGAAAAATTGCGTCTATTAAAATCGCAGCACGTTCATTATAACAGCTGTAAACCTTTATAATATTACAGTTGTATATCAATTTATAACGTAATGTAACACTCCGGGTGAGTCAAAAGACCTTGGTATCATACTGGAAAATGAGTTTTGAAAATCCCTGCCGAAGTTTTCTCTAACTCTTACGTAATGTAATCAAAACAGAATAGACTCGCTGTAAGACAAGAGAATCACCAGTTAACTTTTTTATCCGACTGCTCATAATTTTCAGCTTGTTATATTTTCATGGGCTTATTCTTTGAATTTATTCCATCGGAAGGGTGTGAAAGAAACAGGTCTATATTCCTGAGATATATTACAAGCAAATCAAAACGGCAAGAGGAGGAAAGAAATGCGGTCCCGAGAAGAAACGCAGAAATAAAATCTATGCGGGCATAATGATTTTGGCAGATTCGTTTAAACGTGGGGCGCACAGTGGACAGGTGAGTGTGTCAAGGAACTCCTCGGCGTGCTATAATGCAAGATAGTAATGGAGTGATGGAAATGGCAAAAGAAAAGAAAAAAAGCGGCACGGGCCAAGGCACCGGCAAAAAAGGCTGGAATCGCTGGAAAGCGGGATCCAATAAAGCCAAAAGCTTCAAGCCTTACACAAGTAAAAACACCAAAAAAACAGATGCCGGCAAATCAGGCGAAAAAGCGAATTCTGACGAACCGGGCTGGATTGACGGCTAATCAATGCTTATATAGTAGAAACAGAATTGCCGCCCTGAAGAGGGGCGGCATTTTTTTGTATGAGAGGCTTGGCGATCACAAAACGGCTTATCCCGATCATAAAAGTCGTTATGCCGATCATAAAACGACTTATCCCGATCACAAACTGGCTCATCCCGATCACAAAAGTTCAAATCCCCCTTTTTTCATCTAAGAATCTTGATTGGGACTGCGCCAAATGGAATGATATGGTATAGAAGGATAATAGTCAGGAGGGAATCGGGATGGAAAAGGAAGAAAAACACGCAAAACGGGACGAAAGCTTACCGGAAGTCAGAGAGCAGCTCTTGGAACGGGCATTACGGGATCTTCAGCAGGATCCGGATGTGCTTGCCATTTATCTGACAGGCTCCCTCGCCAAGGGGAACGCGGACAGCTACTCGGATATCGATCTCCACACCATCGTCAAACCAGATAAGCTGGAAGGTTTTATTGCCAATAAGTTTGGACGCGCAGGGGGCTGGGGCCATGTGCTGTTTTATGAAGGGATTGCGGCATCCCCGGTGATTGTCAGCCATTTCGACTGCTTTGTTAAAGTCGATTCCTGGTATCAGACGATCGACGAAATCCAACCGTCGATTTGGCTGAAAGGCATGAAGATCCTCTATGATCCACACAGGATCCTGGAGCCGATCCGCCAGCTTTCGGAAGAGGCCGTCTATACAGTTTCACCTGCGGAAGTCGGGTTCTGGCGCACGAAGATGCTGGCGTTCATCCACGAAACCTACCGGGCAGGCATGCGGGATGAACCCTATTATGCACTCGCCAATCTCGATAGCGTCCGCTGGCTGATGGCATACGGCTGGTATATGGAAATGGGCGAGCATCTCGACAGCCCTTATCAGGTCTGGTCAAAAATCGAAGGGCCGCGAAGCCTGCTGCGCGAGGATCAGCTGCAGCGATTGGCTGGTTGGTCGGCTGATCGGCATGTCCGCAGCCTATTAACTGCACTCGGGCACATAGCGACGGAATTCGTTCAGCTCAATAAAACATTGAGCCGGCAAGCGGGCGTCGAGGATGGCAGTGAATCAGTGGAAAAAGCATTGAATCTGGTGCTCTAAGGAGGCAGCTGAGATGAAGATCCGCAAAATGGTCCATGAAGATCTGGAGCTGATGACGAAATGGCTCAATACGAAGGAAATCCTTGAATTCTTTGGCCACCCGAGCGCACCGCCGAGCGCCCGGCAAGTACAGGAGAAATACGGCCCGCGGATTGACGGGGCGATAGCGGTGGAACCGTATATTGCGGAAACAGATGGGCGGCCGTTCGCATTCCTGCAAGGCTACCGTATAGCGAACGCGGATTACGCAAATTACGGTTACGCTATGGATGAAACGATTTACGGCATCGACCAGTTCATAGGAGAACCGGCTCTTTTCAATAAAGGCTATGGCACTCGATTGGTAACGGAATTCGTGAATTTTATTTTTCAGGAAAAACAGGCGGACGCCATCGTGTTGGATCCGGAGCTGAGCAATCCACGGGCCATCCGCTGCTATGAGAAATGCGGTTTCCGTAAAGTGAAGAAGATTGAAGGCAATAAGAAATGGCTGATGGAAATTTCGCGGGACACCGGAATCCTTCAGTTCAGCGGCAGCAGAGAAAGCGGAGGGAAGCAATGAGAAGAGTGAACGTTTCACTATATAGCGAAGAATGGCCGGTTTTATTCGCAGAGGAATCGGGGCAAATCAAGCGGATCTTGGGGGAAGAGCTGGTGGAGATCCATCATTTCGGCAGCACTTCGGTTCCCAGTCTCGCAGCGAAGTCGATCATCGATATGCTGGGCGTCGTGAAAGACATCGAGTTGGTCGACCGATTTAATGCGGAACTGCAGATTTTCGGCTACGAAGGAAAAGGCGAAAATGGCATTCCAGGCCGCAGGTATTTCCAAAAAGGCGGCGATGAGCGGACGCACCACCTGCATATTTACCAGATCGGCAGTCCTGAAATCGGGCGTCATCTGGTATTCAGGGATTTCCTTCGCGCGCACCCTGACGCTGCGGAAGAGTACGGGGAGTTGAAGCTGCGTCTTGCCAAACAATTTCCGTATGACATCGATTCGTATATCAATGGCAAAGAGGGATTGGCGACGGACATCCAAGGACAGGCAATTGCATGGCAACGAAATCAGGAAAAATACTGATAGTGCAAAGAAGCAAATCATGACATCATTCATCTTCGATATGGACGGAACGTTATTTCAGACCGATAAGATTCTGGAGTTGGCGCTTGTAGATGCGTTTGACCGGTTAAGGAAGCTGAACCTTTGGGATGCGGGGACGCCGATTGATAAATACCGTGAAATCATGGGTGTGCCGCTGCCGAAAGTTTGGGAAGAACTGCTGCCTCAACACTCCGGTGAAGTCCGGAAAGCCGCAAACGAATTTTTCCACGAACGGTTGATCTGGAACATCCAAAACGGCAACGGCGCATTATATCCGAATGTCGAAGAGGTGTTCAAGTACATAACGGACAATGACCATAAGATCTATATCGCAAGCAACGGCTTAACTGCCTATTTGGCCGCCATCACCAAGTTTTATCGGCTGGATCGCTGGGTCACAGAGACCTTCAGCATCGAACAGGTCTCTTCATTGGATAAAGGCGAACTGGTGCGCTCGATCATGGAGAAGTATCATATTCAGGACGGAGCTGTCATCGGCGACCGGCTGTCCGATATCAACGCCGCAAAAGCTAATAAGCTGACCGCCATCGGCTGCAGGTTCGATTTTGCGCAGGAATCGGAATTGGCCCAGGCTGATTTTGTGATTGAGGATTTGGCGGAATTGATGGACTTAACAAATGGAGACATTTTACACGCGAATAAAGTCCGGCGAGCGGATTGATCATTGACTTTTTAATATGGAAGAGGCTGTCGGGATGCGATTATCCGACAGCCTCTTTGTGTTTTCCTATACAAAATGGCTGAGTGCTCATAGAACGTCGAAAAGTGCTCATAGAATCCGCTGAGTGATCATAGAACGCACTGAGTGATCATAGAACACCAAAAAGTGCTCATAGAATCAAATAAGTGCTCATAGAATCCAACCGGCTGAAAAATAAAGCAGAATAGAGAGTGAAAATAAAAAAGGTAAAGATTTCTTTACATTTCAACTTCAATGTTTTATTATATACGTAAAGATATCTTTACATAAATTTTCCTGAAAGCAGGGATCGGCATGCCGGTGAAAAATAATATCCAAAAAATCCGGAAAGAGCGGGGCATCAAGCAAATAACGATGGCTGAAGATCTGCAGGTAACGCGGCAGACGTTTACGGCCATCGAGAAGAATAAATACAATCCGAGTCTGGAATTGGCGTTGAAAATCATCAAGTATTTCGATCTGCCGATTGAGGAAGTATTCACACTGGAAGAGGAGGAAGGGAAATGAAAAAGAAAAAATATGCAAAGTGGAATATTACGATTGGAGCGACAGGCGGGTTGATCGGCATGATCATTGGAACGCTCATTTTCAGCGGAGTCGACTGGTCAGCCATACTGGGGGCTTTCACCGGTTTTGCTGTCATTTTTCTTATCAACTTTTTCTACGTGAGGTCGAAGAAGGACAAAACACCGGAAGTCGATGAACGGACCGTCAATAATGTACGCAAGTATTATGCCATTATCGCCAATGTGTTCCTGGGCGTGCTCTTTCTGGCGCTGGCCGGGTTTACCTATGCGGGACAGGACCAGATTTCAATCAGCTATCTATGGATTTTCGTCATCGCTTATATGCTGATCAGCGGGATTGGCGCACTGGTTGTCAGCCGGAGATAGAGCCGGCAAAGGAGGAAGCAGGAATCCGGGCTTCCTCCTTTTTATTTGTCCTTCCTGCATTGAAACTTTCTCATGCAGCGCCCGTATAAAATAAGAGGGAGAGGTGCTGACATGGAAAATGGATTTATCTTGATCGGCTTATTTGTCGCCGGTTTTATTGTCTACCAGCTGTTGACGCGAAACGGCCGGAAACTGAAGAAGATCCGGCAGGAATGGGAGACCGGCGACTTCATCGCGCTGAGTGAGGATGTTGAATCCGTTTCCTCGTATTGGCGGAATAAAAAAGAGCGTACGGATTTTTATGCCGGCGTCGATGGCATCACGTGGGACGACCTGTCGATGGATCAGGTATTCAAAAAAGTGAATTACACCCAGACCAGCGTCGGTTCGGAGTACTTGTTCAATCAGCTGCGGGATATAGATCCGAAACTCGGGGATCTTCAGTCAACAGAAGAACTTTACAGGCTCGTCGAGAAGGATCAGGCGCTGAGGGAAAAAGTTCTCCTCATTTTGTCCGGTCTCGGCAAACGCAATTATACCGATACATCCTCTTATTTTTATGAACTTAATGACCAGAAGATCAAATTTGCATACCTCTATATTTTTCTCGCCTGTCTGCCGGTGCTGTCTGTTCTTCTGATGTTCTTCAATTTCAATCTGGGACTTCTCAGCCTGACAGGTTCAATCGTTCTGAATGCGGTGATTTATTACCGCAATAAAAAGATGCTGGAAAATGATCTGCATTCCATTACCTATGCGGCTGCCATTGTGAATACGGGGAAAAGCCTGGCAGCTATGCGCCATCCGCAGCTTCCTGTTTTTGAGGATATCCTGAAAAGGGAAGGAAGAGGCCTGGGGAAAGTGTCTTTCTTCGGTCAGTTGCTTGCGATCGGCAATAAAAATGGAGGGGACTTCGATTTATTCTTCGAATACTTCCGTATTGTGTTTTTGCTCGATTTCATTTCCTACAATCAAATCGTGAATACGATTGCCGCGCACCGAAAAGCCTATCAGCAATTATGGGAAGCGATCGGTCAACTGGATGCCGCGATTGCGGTTGCTTTTTACCGGAAATCGCTGCCGTTTTATACAACGCCTCAGTTCATTGCCGAAGAGGCGCTTGCTTTTGAGGATTTAGTGCATCCGCTGCTGAAGGATCCTGTTGCGAATTCGTCGGTGCTTGGCAAGTCCGTGCTGATCACGGGATCCAATGCGTCCGGAAAATCGACTTACATCAAAGCGGTCGCCATCAATGCGATCCTGGCGCAGACGATTAACACGGTTCTGGCTAAGGCTTGGACGATGAAGCCCAGCTATATCGTGACTTCGATGGCTATCCAGGACAATGTCATGGACGGGGACAGTTATTTTATCGCAGAAATAAAATCGCTGAAACGGATCATCCGGCTGAGCGGGGAAAAGAAACCGCTCCTTTCTTTTGTGGATGAGATTTTGAAAGGCACCAATACGATTGAGCGGATTTCCGCCTCAGCCGCCATGATGGAATGGCTGTCTGACCATACAGGCATGAACATCATCGCCTCGCATGATATCGAATTGACGGAGATTGCAGGAGAAGTCTACACGAATTATCATTTCCGCGAATCAATCGAGGACGGTGAAGTGCTGTTCGATTATAAAATCCACAATGGGCCGTCGCAAACACGGAATGCCATCAAGTTGTTGGAAATTATTGGGTATCCAGAAAGTGTGACAGCCCGGGCGAATGGCCTGGCGGAGCACTTTACCGAGGCGCGCGAATGGAAAGAGCTGGCTGTGTCTGTCTCCGGATCCGCTGAGTGATCATAGAACACCGAAAAGTGCTCATAGAATCAAATGAGTGCTCATAGAACACCAAAAACTGCTCATAGAATCCCGACGACATAAATCGGCCTCTTTTAATCGTCGGATTACAGCTGTTTCTCGGCTGTAATCTCTTATTTTCTTAAAAAGTTGGACACTTAAGAACGAATTCCAGTGTAAAATCGATTTTTTCAACGCAATTGGTTTCCAGACAAACGAAAAGAGGAGCTGCTCAATTTAAAATTGGACAGCTCCTCTTTTTTGAGGCCTGAATATTCATTGAGCTGAATCACGTTCAAGAATTTAATGGTGATGTGCATACTTATTCATACAAAGAATGGAATCCTCATGTTCATGCGCATCGGTTTCCATTTGGATGGTCACATGATTGATGTCTTGATGCTTAAGATTATGTTCGATAGCATGAACCATCTTTTCGCTTTCAGCCAAAGTCAGCTGATTGCCGACCACCACGTGGCAGGATAGCGCGTTCATGCCGCTCGTGATGGACCAGACATGCAAATCATGGACGCTGCGGACGCCTTCGGTTTTTTTGATTGTCTCAAGAATATCTTCTATTTTTATATTCTGCGGGGTGCCTTCCATCAGTACATGGAGCGAAGATTTTGTTACATAATAGCCGCTCCGCAGAACTAGCGCCGCAACGATGACACTCGCTGCCGGATCAGCCCATCCCCAGCCGAAGAAAATGATGAGCAGCGCGGCCGAAATGGCACCGACTGACCCCAGCAGATCGCTCAGCACGTGCAAATAAGCGCCGCGCATATTCAAATTTTCTTTTGTATCGCCGCCGCGCATCATGATCCAGGCGACAAGCATATTGACCAGTAGTCCGAAGACGCTGATGATGAGCATGCCGGTCGCAGCGACTTCGGGCGGATTTGCGAACCGGCCGACCGCTTCATAGAAAATATAGAGCGCTACACCGATCAGCGTCACGCCGTTGATCGTCGCTGCAAGAATTTCAAAGCGTTTATACCCGTATGTTTTCCTGTGGTTTGCTGCCTTTTCGGCCAGCATGAACGCAATCAGGGCGATCGCAAGGGAAATGGAATCGCTCAGCATATGGCCGGCATCCGCCAGCAGCGCCAGACTGTTCGTCAGAAAACCGCCGACCGCTTCGATGATCATGTAACTGGTGATGATGATGAATGAAATGAGAAGCACTTTCTTATTCGCTCCATGGGTATGACCATGGCTGTGGTCATGCGCCATCTCGGTTCCTCCTTTCCTTTCAGGAATTTTAAGGATGAGCCGCGTGCTCGATCGCCTGATTCAACAAGTTGATGACATGTTCATCATCTTTTGAATAGTAGAGAGTCGTTCCGGCCCTTCTGAATTTCACCAGCCGCAATTGCTTCAAAAACCGCAGTTGATGCGACACCGTGGACTGGCCGAGATCCAGTTTCTCCGCCAGCTCGTTGACGGAATGCTCAGCGACACAAAGCAGATTCAAAATCCGGATCCGTGTCGGATCGCTCAATGCTTTAAACGTCTGGGACACGATGAAAAGCGTTTCTTCATCCAAAGGATGTTCGCTTGCCGTAAAAGTTTCATCTTGTTTCATCATGCAGGGCACCTCCGATCATCCGTTATATATGACTATATGTTCATATATCGATTATATGGCTTTTACTCGAATAAATCCAATGATTAGGAAAGGAGGAGCCCCCAATGTTGAAGGAGAGATTCTATCTTAATAAAAACTGGATGAGGCGAGCCAAAAAGAAGGTTTTCATCAATATAGGATCATCGAAAAAGAAATGCTTTTATCCAGTGAGGGGATTTTATACGTCGAAGCGTCCCACTTATGTGCGGAGAATAGGATTTATGTGCGGTGAACAGACTTTATGTGCGCAGAATCAAGTTTGTGTGCGGAAAATGAGATTTATGTGCGCAGATAGAAAAATATGTGCGCAGTACTAATTACACGTCACTGCTATCAATAATATGCGCCGGTAATCCGGGTTCCACTCTCGATTTAAAAACCACCTCATCCATAATCCAAGAACAACAGCGGACGTTTTTCGCCGGGGCGAAAAACTCCAATCCCTTAAAGGAAGGCTTCGCATCCGCGAAGCCTTTTTCATAACAAAGTTCTTTTTTAAAAGCTCTGCATCATACACGGGCTATTTATAATTTTTCAAATTTTTGGTAAAATGTTTGAGTAGCGAAATTAAGTAAGGGGCGCAGATTTGGATGAGTAAAAGTGAGCAGCTGAAACCTGCCTGTCTGATATCTATGCCAAAAGTGAAAAACACAGGCAAAACCATAATTATTTTTCATGGCTGGGGATCAAGTGTGAAGAATTATGTGGATTTTGCAAGATCTCTGTCTTTATGCGGATTCAAGGCAGTAGTTCCGGAACTGCTTTTCCATGATAGCCGAGGCAGACTGGAAAATCATTTCAGCAAAGAAATCACACAGGAATATTTTTGGAAGACGATTTTTTCAACAATTGATGAAGTTGACTTTCTCCTTGATGAATTAGCAATTTCCAAAAAAGATACTCTCCTTCTGGGAGTCTCCATGGGCGGCTTCATCTCGAGCGGAATCTATGCCGGATCTCAAGAGTTTGCCGGTTTGATTAGCATTAACGGTTCCGGATCATTTCAGTTGTCGGAAGAAATTTTCAGGGAGCAAGATGGCCGTCCGGTTTTATCGATTGAAGAAATACATAGATTAAACGCTTATGATCCAAGGCATAAAGACAAACCGATAGCTCCTGTATTGCTGATGCACGGGGAGCGGGATTCCATCGTTTCCATCAAGGGGCAGGAAGATTATTATGCTTATTTGCGTGAAGGATCATCAGAGAGGGACGTCACTTTTCTGAAGTATGAAAATGTTGATCATGCAATATCTGAGGACATGACCAGCGATTTGATCCGGTGGCTGGAAAAGCGATTTGCACTTTAAAAGTATCAATTTTTGTTGATAAAGACACAACTTTAATATTCAAGGAGGTCATCATCATCAAACCAACTATTCTACTGCTGGGAACCCACCATTTTTCCGCACACGATAACGGGGATTTATTCCGACCTGAAAAAGACGATATGCTATCGGAAACGCGACAGATAGAAATCGAGGAAGTGATCGGCCTCCTTAAGGATTTCAGGCCGACGAAAATCGCTCTGGAAGCGGTGGAAGGGCTTCAAGGCGCATTAAACGAGGGATATCAGGACTTTTTGAGTGGACAATACATATTGGGCGTCAATGAAATCGAACAGATAGGATACCGACTGGCGAAGGACTGCAGTCTCCCGGCAGTCCATGCAGTGGATTGGAATGAAGACGAGGAGGATGTACCGGAAATGTCCGATTTGAGCACAGCGGAAAATGGCAAATATTACGATGCAGCCATGCAGATCGGACAGGAAATCACTTCTGACATGGAGGCGTTTTTCAAAGAACATACCTATAGGGAATTGCTGCTTTGGCTGAACGCGCCGGAGCAGGTTGCCAAAGGCCATGAAATTTACATGAAAATGGCTTTGGCGGGCGGGGATGAGCACCCGGCAGGCGCATTGTGGACCGCGAAATATTGGTATTACCGGAATCTGCTCATTTATAAAAACCTCATCAAGCTTATCGAATCGGACGAAGAACGGATTTTTGTTCTATATGGCGCAGGACATCTGCATTTATTGGGGCAATTCTTGAAGGAAAGCAACCTGGTGGAAGTGGAAGTTGCACATGAATATCTGAGCTGAATCCAGTGGCTCAGAAAAAGAAGAGGCGATTTAGATGGATATTAAATTTGTTTCACCAAAAGAAGTAAAGGAACTCTCCGTGTATCTCGAAAAGATGAACGCCGACAACAGCAGCCACATCGGTTTTTGCGGGGAACAGAGTGGGGAGATATACGATTCGTTGATGAATGACTTCTCCGATTTGAAAATAGAGGACTCATTTGCAGTTGCATGGGACAAGTCTCAAATAATTGGAGCAATGGGGCTGGATATTGACCTGGGCAATGGGGCCGCTGATGTCTGGGGGCCGTTCGTTACGGGCGGGGAAACGGATACCGCACAGGCATTATGGGAAAAAGTCCTTCTCAACCTCCCTGAAGAGATTAAATCCTGTTCTTTTTTCATTAATAAAGACAATGAATTCGCCAAAAAATTTGCCATACAAAACAATGCCGAATACTGCGGAGCGGATGCGGTACTTCACATAACGAGAAACACCTTCACTCAGGACGCCATCGACGCTTCCGAAAAAATGGGGGAAGCCTGCCACGATTCTTTCGCTCGTTTACATGATATGGCATTTCCCAAAACATATTTCAATTCAGGCACCATTTTAAGCAGAGTCAACAGCCATAATGATTTATTGATAATAAAAGAAGATGAAGCTAACATCAAAGGCTATGTTTATATAGAAGCAAATCCCGAACACAATGAAGGGAATATCGAATACATTGCTGTATCCGAAGGCGTCCGGGGCCAGGGAATAGGAAAAAGGTTATTAAAAGATGCAGTGAAGAAGCTCTTCTCCTATCCAAGTATCGGAGAAGTGACCATATGCGTATCGTGTGAAAATACAGCGGCCATCAATTTATACAAATCTGTCGGATTCAAAGAAAAATATGTTTTGGACAGTTATGAAGTGACGATGTAAGAATTGGGGGCGGATTCCGCATGAATAACAAGCTGAAAGACTGGAAAGACCCTGTGCTGCTGCTGGCTTCACTCGGAATCGCAGGAATCGGCGATTTCATCTATCTGGTCGCCATCAATATCATCGTTTACCAAATGACGGGTTCCGCCGCAGCGGTGGCCGGACTATGGATCATTGGGCCGATCGTCAATATCTTCACGAAGTTCTGGACGGGCAGTTTTATCGATTACCGAAGCAAAAAAGGCGTGATTATCGCGACTTACCTGATGCGGGCAGGATTTATCGCTTTGATCCCGTTTGCCCCCAGTATTGCCGGCATTTACATAATTCTGATTTTCCTGAGTGTGGCCAAATCCTTTTTCGGTCCTTCCTCGGTGACCTACACGACGATGCTCGTCCCGAAAGCGAAGAGGAAACGGTTCAACTCGATACGTTCAGTTACGGCTTCGGGAGCTTTCATCATCGGCCCGGCCATTGGCGGTACGCTGATCCTGCTTAGTTCCATCCACATCACTCTTTGGATCAATGCGGTTTTCTTTGTGATCGCGGCGCTTCTGCTTACAGTACTTCCGGAAAAAGAAACGATCGACCGGGAAGCAATACCTGCGATGACGGCGGCTCAAGTGAAAAGTGATTTTACCGTGGTCACAAAATTTCTTTCCGCCAATAAATACATAGCTTTGATCTACCTGAGTTTTATCGGGGTCATGATTTTTACATTCGCCATGGATGCACAGGAAGTGGTCTTTACGCAGAAAGTGATCGGGTTGTCTGAAGTGGATTACAGCCTGCTGATCAGCATCACCGGCATCGGCTCGGTGGCTGGCGGACTCCTGCTTTCCATTTTTTCTTCTAAGTTTTCATTGCGGCTGATGATTGTGCTCGGTGTACTGATGACATCAGCCGGCTATCTGATCTATGCGTTTTCCTGGTCGTTCCTGTCCATTACGGCCGGATTTCTGATTCTGGGTTTTTTCAACGTATTTATGAATGCGGGAATTTCCACGTTTTATCAGAACAATATACAGGTTGCGCTGATGGGGCGGGTCACTAGCATTTTTCAGCTGATCCAAAGCGCCGTTCAGGTGGTTTTCATACTGGGCATCGGGATCTTGGCGGATGTCTTATCGCTCCGCATCACGATTGTCGCGCTCGCCATCATCATGCTGCTGGCGGCTGTCGTTTTCTCTTATTTTGTAATGAAACCTCAGAAAGCTGTATTTTATCAAGAAGAAGAGGCGGACAATGAAGTGTTGGTTTAGCCAATAGCTTCTTTTCATATGAATTTATTGAAATACATTTAAATCATACTCACCAGGAGGAACCCTATGAATTACATACAGGAAATGCGCCGGTTGATCGGCAACCAGACGCTGATGACGGTCGGCTGCGGGATTATTATGGAGAAGGATGGACAGATTTTATTGCAGCACAGGAAAGACAACGACGTCTGGGGAATTCCGGGAGGTGTGATGGAACTGGGCGAAACGTTCATGGGAGCGGCTATGCGCGAAACGTTGGAGGAAACCGGATTGAAAACGGAAAACCTGCGTCTTTTCGGCCTCTACTCAGGCAATGAAGGATTCGCGGAATATCAAAATGGCGACAAGATATTCAGCGTCCAGATCATTTTCCGCACAACCGAATTTTCAGGGGAGCTGATTCAGGATGCGCTGGAAAGCCGGGAGCATCGATTCTTTTCCCGAACGGACCTGCCACATTTGAATCCTCATCAGGCGCGGTTCATATTGGATTGGGTGGATGGTGTGGAAGGGCCGGTTGTGAAGTAGTGACTTGCTGCATTTATTGGAAACGATTCTAAGCATCTGCCAATCAGGAGGAATACGAAAATGAAAGATCTGCGTCAATCCCTACATATCACACCAATAACCGCACAATATGAAGAAGTGGCCAGACAATTGATCCTGGATGGACTGGAAGAGCGCTTTGGATTCCTGGATCATTCCTTCAATCCGGACCTGAAAGATATCATGCGAAACTACACCCAGGGCGATGCTGTGTTTTTGATTGGCCTTGCTGGCAATGAAGTCGTGTGTACAGGTGCGTTGACGAGAGAAAGCGGAACGGCTGGCAGGATTCAGCGGATGTCGGTGAAGAAATCCCATCGACGGGAGGGACTGGCGGAATTGATGCTGCAGCAGCTCGAGAAAAAAGCACGACAAGCAGGATATCGGTCATTGAAGCTGGAAACGAATAATGAGTGGCACAGTGCTGTCAGCTTTTATACAAAAATGGGCTACCAAGTGGATTGGAAAGATGAGGAGCGGAGTCATTTTGTAAAGAGACTGGATCAATTGCGGGTATGATCGGATGAAGATAGCTGAATTAAGAGTAAACTAGACAAAAAGCGAGTGTTTTTTTTAGATCTTGAAGATTATCTTCTATACAGAACAAAGTCATAAAATGAGAAGCTGGGTTGAGCTGACGAATGAAGAATAGAGCTGGAATAAGACTTGGATATTCCTGTTATTTCTAGAATTTCAGGTGAATAAGTTAAAAGTTCCCAACTCGAAAAATTTATGTGCGGAAACGGACTGCTTGTGCGCGGAAAACAGGATTTGTGCGCGGGAAAGGCATGTTTATGTGCGCAAAACAGAATTTGTGCTCAACTTAATAATAAAATGATATAAAATGTGTTTTTCTGATGCCCGCTGAACGGCCATCATCCCCAGAACCTGCTACACCCAAAGTTCAAGAGCAACAGCGGACGTTTTTCGCCACGCGAAAAACTCCAATCTTTTAAAGGAAGGCTTCGCCTCCGCGAAGCCTTTTTCATCTCAAAGTTCTTTGGATGAGAGCTCAGCCAGTTTTGAAAGAACTCTAAAGATTTTAGGAATAACGGGGAGGGTGATCTTCATGAAGCTCGGCTTGAAGCAGGATGAAGTGAAAATTGTGGAATATACGCCTGAGTGGCACGAAGAATTTATTCGGGTGAAAGAGGAGCTCGTAGATCACACCGGTTTGGATGGAAAGCGCATTGAGCACATTGGCAGCACGGCGATCGAGGGGATGAGTGCAAAGCCGATCCTGGATCTCATGGTTGGGGTGGACGATTTGCGGCAAGTGGATAAGGAATTGCTTCAGGCGTTCCAAAAGGCGGGTTTTCTGCGTCTGAAGGTCGAGCGGCCGGGCGAAATCGTGCTGGCGAAATTTACCGACGACACGTATCAGGAGAAAACTCATTTCATCCATTTGGTCGAATATCGGAAAGAGCTGTGGGGAAAGCTGATTTTCTTCCGGGATTATCTGAATGCGGAGGAAGTGGCCAGAAAGGAGTATCTGGCGGTCAAGTTGGCGTATTTGAAGAATTCTGCTACAGGCATCAATGCTTACACGGATTCGAAAGAAGCATTCGTGCGGGACATCGTGTCAAAAAGATTTTCATCTTAAATAAAAAAGGGAATTCCGTATTGATTAAGGGAGAGGTTAACATGAAAAGAACTTTAGTCATCAGCGACATCCATGGTGAGCTGGAACTTTTTCAGGAATTGCTGTTGGAGGCTGGATATGACGCGAATGAAGACCAGCTGATTTTACTGGGAGATTACGTGGACCGCGGTCCGGATTCAAAAGGCGTGCTGGAGCGGGTCATCGAATTGAAAAAAACGGGCGCCATCGTTTTGCGGGGCAATCACGATAATATGATGCTCGCTGCAGTGAATGATGAACCCGGCTCTAAGGAAAGATGGGCCAGAAACGGAGGAATCCCCACTTTGCAAAGTTACGATCCATCGATTGCCGATATGATGTTTCCGGCGGCACAATCTTTTTGGGCACATGTCGAATTTATTCGCGGAACGGGTTATTTCCATGAGACAGACGATTATATTTTCGTGCATGCGGGTGTGCAGCCGGGTACGCCGGTGGAGCAGACGGACCCGTATACGCTGATGTGGATCCGTGAGGAATTTTATCTGGCATATGAAGGTGACAAGACGGTCGTTTTTGGCCATACGCCGGCGTTTCTGCTGCGGGGGACAGACAATCACGACATCTTTTTTGGCGACAATAGCATCATCGGCATCGACGGCGGTGCGGCTTACGATGGCCAGCTGAATTGTCTGGAATTGCCGGGGCGGAAGAGTTATTCGGTGAAGAAAAGTTGAAGCATCCACCAAAATCCACATGTCAGAAAGAGGTAACGTATGGAGTTTTATAAATTCAATAAAAGCAGCGGCAAGAAAATTTCGAAGTTCGATTCAGATTTTATTATGTCCCGCATTCTTCAAACGGACAAACCGGCGAATATCGGCTGCATACATTTAGAAGAAAACGGGGTAGTAGGGTATCACCAGGCGGTAACGCCGCAGCTTCTGTTAGTCGTAAGCGGTGAAGGATCCGTCCGCGGTGAAATGGATGAGTACTTTTACGTTGGAGTCGGCGATGCCGTGTTTTGGAATAAAGGCGAATGGCACGAAACCAAGTCGGAAAGCGGAATGACTGCCATCGTCATAGAAAGTGAAGCGTTGGAACCGGCATCGTTCATGCAGAAAAAATAAAGGCTGCGCCACTTTTGGATAAGGGAAATGAGGCGGCATTTTGGTCGAAAAAAGCATGCCGATCACAAAACCTCTTATAGCGATCACAAAAGTCCACATGCCGATCACAAACACCGTTATGCCGATCACAAAAGTCCATATGCCGATCATAAAACCCAGTATGCCGATCACAAAACCAAAATCACTATGAAATAAGCCCATTTCCACCATCATTTTCGTAATTTCTCAGCCTGAAAATCCGATTTGCCGAAAAATATCAGAGTCCCTAACCGAAATCCCTTCAAAACGAGCCAAATCGAATCGATTTTCACCCAAAACAGAATCAGGCACCATAAAAGAAGGCACATCCCCAAATACGTCCAATACGTCCCCCATCCCCAGTTCAAGAGCAGCAGCGGAGGTTTTTCGCCGTCGCGAAAAACTCCAATCCCTTAAGGAAGGCTTCGCGTCCGCGAAGCCTTTTTCATTCATTAGTTAATCAGTCGACTTAAATGAGAGTTTCGCACCATCAGATTCCCCGTTTCCGAAAACACAATCCAGCCGTAAAATAGTTGCTATTATTTGAAGTGAACTATATGTTTTTAATAGAGGAAAAATGTGCAACAGTGGGGTGCATTGAAAAATGTTGAGAAAAAGGAGAACCCAGAGATGAAGAATGAGATGTTATACAAGTATCTTAGCGAAAGAACGTCCTTCTTGACCGAGCAATGGTATGAAAATCTGGATAAAACCAAAGGCGGGATCTATGGTTCGAAAAATCCGGAAGTTATTCAACAGGTGAAAAGGCAGAACAACGAATTTCATATGCGTTTTTGCTCGATTTTCAATAATGGCGACGAAGAGAACCTGAAGGAATTCCAAGATTGGATTTATCTCATTGCACAAGATGAAGGGCATTTGAACACGCCGTTATCGGACATTCTGGAAGAGTTTTTTGCAACTGAAAAACAATACATAGAACTCATTACAGAGTTTGCCACAGAACGTCAGGACACCATTTCGCTCGCTGAATTCGGCGAACTTATCTATACCGTCACTAATACGATCAATGACATCGTGCTGGAATTCAGCCGCCAGAATACACTTGCTGCGGAACAGCGGCTAACTGCCCAGCAGGAATTGATCACGGAAATGAGTGCGCCGGTCATCCTTCTTGGCGAAACGGTCGGGCTGCTGCCGTTGATCGGGGAAATCACTACTCATAGAGCGCAGGTCATTTTTGAAAAGACATTGGAACAAAGCGCAGGAAATAAAATCGAGACACTCTTTATTGATCTGTCCGGGGTACCGATTATCGATACGATGGTAGCCCATCAGATTTTCCAGCTGATCAAAGGATTGAAGCTGATCGGGGTCAGCACGGCCCTGTCAGGCATCAGTCCGAATATCGCCCAGACAGCCATCCAGCTTGGTTTGGACTTTTCGGATATCAAAGTATTCAATACATTGACGCAGGCAATCGATTTACAGGCAGCGAAAATCAGCTAATATCATCACTAACTCAAATCCGGAATCGACAGTTCCGGATTTTTCACTATCCAATAAGTCCCGACAGGAGGGAAATAAGATGACTGTATGGATCATAAAACCTGCTGAACATCATATCCCTGCGATCTCGGAAATCTGTTCAAAAGGTTGGAAGCAGACCGTTGAAGGCAAGTTAAGCGCAGAATATCAGGAGCAGAATATCGCTTTCTGGTATGATCACAAAAAGATTCGGGAAGATCTGGAAGCAGGCTTCTATACGCATGTTGCTGTGGTCGACTCTGACGTAACGGGAGTGATTGGCGGGGGAATGACAGGACCGGACGTGGCAGAGGTATTCGTGCTCTACATGGATGAAGACTATCGTTATCAAGGCATCGGCAGGAGGCTGCTGGAGGCGCTCACCGAACTGCAGAAAGAGCAAGGCGCAACGGAACAATGGGTTTCTGTGCAGGAAGACAATCAGCGGGGCATCCCTTTTTACGAAGCGAGAGGGTTTGTTTACCAGGGCAAAAAATCCGAAACGACGATAACTGGAGAAGAGCAGGTGTCGTTGCGGTATTTGAGAAAAATATAAAAGAGAATAATGTAACGGTCTCCAAAACATTCGCCTGGGCGGATGTTTTTCTATTTCACAAATTTTTGATTATATACAGTTGAACTATACAGTTGGACTGTGTATACTGTAACTATATAGTTCGACTGTATAGGGGATGACTTGA
Source organism: Planococcus beigongshangi (assembly GCF_016820495.1). Classification (GTDB taxonomy): domain Bacteria; phylum Bacillota; class Bacilli; order Bacillales_A; family Planococcaceae; genus Planococcus; species Planococcus beigongshangi. The sequence goes on from NZ_JADHDU010000003.1 coordinate 160,579, forward strand.
TGAAACGACATAAATTGCTGCCGCTGACGGAAACGATGCATTATATTTTATTGGCGCTGCGTGAACCTTTGCACGGCTACGCCATCATGCAAAAAGTGGAGAGGATGAGTAACGGCGAAGTCCGGATTGCCGCGGGTACGTTATACGGGGCCATCGAAAATCTGTTGAAATACCATTGGATTGAACTGTTGCCGACGGATGAGCCCAGGAGAAAAGTGTATGGGATTACGGAAGAAGGCTTGAAGATCTTGGACGCAGAACAAGCGAGGCTGCAGCATATTCTTTCACTCCATGAGGGAGGTACAGATCATGAAGAAGTTTAGGATGTTCATGGATATTCAGAAAGAGGAAAACTGGCTGAACGAAATGGCCCAGCAAGGCTGGCTGTGCAAACGCGTCAGCTCACTTGGAATCTATCATTTTGAAAAAACAACGGCCACGGATCAAGTGATTCGGATCGATTATCAAACCTTTAGATCGAAAGCGGCGAAAGAGCGATATATCGAACTTTATGAAGAGTATGGCTGGACACACCTGGGAGGCAGAGAAACGCATTACTGGCTCAAACCGGCGGATGGCATGGACGAACTTTTTTCAGATGATGCATCCCAGAAAGCTTATCTTCGCCGCCTGCTCGAATATTACGGTGCGCTCTGCGTGGTATTCTTTGTAATGACGATTACCACATTCAATAATTTCTCCCAGTACAGGAATCCGAAAGATGCCTATTTTACACCCGGTCTATGGGACAAAGAAGGCTTCGACTTCCTGTTCGCCTTTCTGTTTGAAACCCCTTTTGCCGTCGCAAGATTTGGTGCGCCCTGGTTTTTCCTGCTCTGTCTGGCGTTGCTGTACACCATGTATGGAAAATACCTGACGCGAATCAAGAAAATAGAGAAGGCAGACTAAAGAAACTTCATCTCGAAGTTTCTTTTTTTATTTTGTAAAGGGGACTTTACAATGAAAGGGTAGTAAAGTATACTTTACGTAAAGCTAGCTTTACAAGGAGGGTGAGAAATGGAACATCGCATTAAAGAACTCAGAACTTCTTCGGGTTGGACGCAGGAGCAGCTGTCCGAGAAGCTGGGCGTTTCAAGACAGACGATCATTTCGATTGAAAACGGCCGTTACAAACCTTCGTTGGAACTTGCGTACAAAACAGCAAAATTATTTGGACTCACGATTGAAGACGTATTTATATTCGAAGAGGAGAGTGAATAGGGATGGATATCAATCAAATATGGGCAATTCTAGGTTTGGTGCTGGGCGCTTCAGCTGGGCTTTTCGCTTACTGGTGGGGAAGGAAAAAAGCGGCAGAAAACAGAGGGCTTGATGAAAGGTACGAGAATATCATGACGAATTCTTTTGCGAGTGCATGGAAAATTTCACTGGCAGCCATGTATATTTTATTCGCGATAACGATTTTCGGCGTCGAGTTGGCTGCGGTCCAATTGCTGGGCATGCTGTTCATCATTCATATGATCGGCTGGGCGGGTTCGACTTTCTATTACAGTTTTAAATTTTAATGAAAAAATCCGTTACTGAACCGATCAGTAACGGATTTTTCATGTGTGCTCCAGTGAAATGATTTTTCTGCCTTTCACGGGGAACCTATAGCCAGACCGAATATATTTCTGTTCAAAGTCGGTTGGTTTTAATGGCTTATCGAACAGATATCCTTGAAATACATGGCAATCATTTTCCTGCAGGAACCGGACTTCTTCCATTTTCTCCACCCCTTCAGCCAATAACTCGCATTCGATGCTTTTGGCCAGATAAATGAGTGATTTCAGGACTGCCTGCGATTTACAGTCGTGACCGATTTTCTGGACGAAGGATCTGTCGATTTTGATTTTATTGATCGGAAAAGTCGTCAGATAGGAAATCATTGAAAATCCGGTGCCGAAATCATCAATCGCGATGGACATCCCTTTCGATTTGTACAGCAGAAGGTTTTCCAGGGTTTGTGGAGAGTAGGTAAGTTCCGCCTGCTCGGTAATCTCAATTTCGATTAAACCGGGATCAATGTCATATTGGTCCATCAGCTCGATGAATTTATCGAAGAAACGAGGGTTGCTGAGCAGGGACGACGTCATATTGATTGCGGTGCTGAGCTTCCAGCCATACCGGTGCTCCCAGGTTTTCAGCTGCGCAAAGACTTCTTCCAGCAAGTGGACAGTTAAGGGGAAAATAGCGCCGGTCTCTTGAGCGATCTGGATGAATTCCAAGGGGGAAACTTCACCGAATTCGGGATGCGTCCACCGGGACAGGATTTCGGTGCCGCTGATTTTGCCGGTATTCCCATCAATCTGCGGCTGAAGCATAAAATAGAAGCCATTTTTCTTCAAATCACCGGTCATGCTTTTTTCAATGGCGGCACGCCGGTCCCGGGATAATTTCATCGTGGGCTGGAAAACCGCATGGGAAGAGCCACGGATGTTCTTTGCTTCTTCCATCGCCAGTTCAGCATATGAAATAACTTCCTCGATCAATGGGGAGTCCAGAGGATATTCGGCAACTCCGACACTGATGTTGACGATGATCATTTCGGAATTCTCGAGACAGATGGGAAGTTGGAAAATCTCTTCGATGTGCTGCGCAAGACGTGTTGAGATTTCCGGTGAATCCGCTTCTTTCAGGATGATAAATTCATTTCTGCTCATGCGGGCGACCAGGCAGCTCCTGCCGACAAGTTCAGATAGCACTTCTGCCACTTTTTTTATTATATTATCCCCGGAATTATAGCGTTGTGCGGCATTGAGCAAATTCAAATTATCAATTGCCAGGTGGAAAACCGAAAACCGCTTTTTCTCTTCCACGAGTAAATTCACTTTTTTTGTCAGCAACCTATGGTTCGGCAGTCCAGTGAGATAATCATAATAAGCAGATTCCGAGAGCTTAGCTTCTGTCATTTTCCGTTCGGTGACATCCTGGAAATAGACAGCCAAACCGCCTTTTTTCAGCGGATATGCCTTGACCTGAAACCAGGTATCGAGCGGTTTATAATAATCGATGAATTCGGAAACGGTTTTTTCTTTCAATGCAAGCTCGTAATGGTAATGGAAAGGCGTATCGATGATTTCGCTGAAATTATCCAACAGAGGTTTTCCAATCACATCTTCCTGGCTGCACTGAAGCAGCTTTTCCCCTATTTCATTGAGATACATCAAATTCATCTGTTCATCGAGCAGGTAAAAGCCTTCGGTCATGCTTTCCAGGATCAACTCGGCTGAAATGGGCTGAGTGGTGTGGAGTGAGACAGGGGAATGATGGACGACAACTCCCTGCAGATGTCCAGCTGTGTCTTTGGCTCCCCGGACTTTGGTCTGAAACCACTGCGTACTGCCGTCGGCAAGAGTGAAAGGGGATAATTGCTTGTGTTCCTCTATGTCATTGCTTAAAATCCGTTTTATGGACTGGAGCTCAATTTCTTTGGAGTTCTTTTCGAGCATCGCGAAATAATCTGCTCCCGTTTTCCATAAGGATTCCGGAAGTTCATATTCCACACAATAGTCCAACCAGGGTTGGTTGACTGTAATGATTTTTCCATTCTTACCGATGGAAATTAAAAATTCCCCATCATTATTTGTAAATTCCTCGATATGTCTGGTGTTGTTTCCCATAATGCAACCGCCTCATAAGATTATTAATCATTTTGCCTGACAGTATTCCTGTTGAAACTCTGATAAAAAATATTGAATTAATTATTGCCCGTAATCCCGTTTCATTTTAATCTTCTAAGATGTTAAGTGCTGCGAATTAAAAAAGTAAAAAGACCTATCCTCGAATAAAATTGATCTTAAGAGGGATAAATCGCAATATCAATTTTATTATATTTAAATAATAATTAACTGAAAGCAGGAAAGAAAAATATCGCATTTATTATAAAAAGGGCATGAGCAGCTCGTTTTCCTGAGAACTAAAAATCAGTGTAGATAAATAGACTCAAATAAAAGGTATTATATCGAAAGTATATAATCATAAAAAATAGAATATATAGGTACATAAGACTAAAGTGAAAGGGTTTGAAGAAAACCGGCGGACTAAAATAAGGAATGGCGATTTTCCTGACGCACCGCCTAGAAAAAGAGGGTCGTACAAAACAGGATTAAATGATGTCGAAGCAGATAAAATGATGAGTAAAATAGAAGTGACCGAAAATAAAGAGGGATGGTAAAATTAGTATAACAGCAAAAGGAGCTCTAAAAAAATTTTGAAAGAAGTGATTCCAATCGAAACAAAGCTGATCATTTTAAGAGGAAACTCCGGAAGCGGCAAAACGACGGTCGCCAAAAGCCTGCAAAATCGCTTTGGCGACGCTACACTCCTGGTTTCTCAGGATACGGTCCGGCGCGATATGCTGAAAGTGAGGGACAGAAAAGGGAATCTTTCCATTGACCTCATCAGGCAAATAACAGAATACGGCAAAGGGAAATGTGAAATTGTCATTCTGGAAGGCATTTTAATAGAAGAAGGATACGGGGACATGCTGCGGAAGCTGATCCATTTTTTCGAGGGCAACGCCGATGTTTATTACTTCGATCTGCCATTTGAAACAACGGTCGAGCGCCATCATTCGCGGGATCTTTCAAATGCATTCGGGGAAGAGGCCATGCGGGCATGGTGGCGCCAGCAGGATTACCTGGGCACAGAAGGTGAAATGATGCTGACGAAAGAGATGACAGAGGAAGATATTGTGGAGTTGATCTGCAGCCGGACAGAAGCAGGGGAAATGAGCAGGTAATTTAAATGGGGACATCGAAATGTTATTCCTGAAAAATAAAAGAGGTGGACAACATAGATTATTCGAAGAAAATAGGCTTGGCGATCCTGCTGACGATTATGCTTACCGGATGTTCAGCAGACAGTGGAGAGACAGTGTCTCCGACCGAACAAACCGCGACAGCGGAAACAACTGACGATGCAGCCGGACAACAAGCCCCGGCAATCGTCGAAGCCGGCGATCAGCAATTCAAGATTTTCTCCTATCACGAGGCGTTTAGCCAATATGTGGCCTTGGCGAAAGAAGAGCAGGATTCTCGCGATCTGGTTTATTCGGAAATGATTTTCCAGCCCTTCCGCCAGAATGCCTTCCATGATGGAGGCGGCAGTGAATTCGAGGATCTGGGAGTTTTTAACCCACCCCAAAATGGGCTTTCAATGCAAAGCACACTCGACGCGCTGGCAGGAAAAAATGAGGATTTTCAATCAGCAATTGAAAAGGCGCTTATAAAATCTGCAGAACTTTTGCCAGGCGGCGATAAAACTGTACATATTTTTCCGGCAACACCGGCTGATGGATCGGGGATGGCATTAAACGCAGAAGTGATGATCCTGTGGGTGCATCCGACACTTAGCGCAGAAGAACTGGAACAGACGGTTGCGCATGAATATTTTCATTTGATTGATATGGAAAAAGGGGTTTTTGAAAGTGCAACAGCTGATTCGACTTTGCTTGAAGCGACGATAATGGAAGGGAAAGCAGTGGCTTTTGCGCTGCTGAACTACCCGGAGACAGACTTGTCATGGCTTTCAAATGAGGATGGGAAAGTCACTGAACAGGTGCATAATCTGTTCCTGGAGCAAAAGGATTCGTATGATCTGCAGGTTTGGGGAGATTTTCTTAACGGCAATCCGGCAAAAGGAATTCCTCCGTATGCAAATTACATCATCGGGCATGAAATCATGCAAAGTTTCCTGTTGAACCATCCGGGCCTGTCAGTGGATGAATGGCTGAAGATGACGGCTGAAGAAATTCTGCAGGGCAGCGGTTACGGGGAATAGGATTATAAAAAAGGGGCGAGAACATGCATAACCAGAAACGGATACGCGATTACGGAGTGGAAATCGGCCGCCTGAAACCAGGGCCGCGCAACGCCATCACTGATATAGAAGGTGTAACGGTCGGCCATGTGACACTGAGTGATGGCAACAGCCAAACAGGCGTGACGGCTATCCTCCCGCATCAGGGGAACATCTTCAAAGAGAAGCTGATCGCTTCGAGCCATGTCATCAACGGCTTCGGCAAAACGATGGGCACGATTCAAATGGAAGAACTCGGCACATTGGAGACGCCGATCCTGTTGACGAATACACTGGGCGTCGGGGTGGCGGCCGATACACTATTCGACTATATGCTGGAACAGAATCCTGAAATCGGGCGCTCGACCGGAACTGTGAATCCGGTCATCGGCGAATGCAACGATATGTTTTTGAATGATATCCGGGCGAAATTCGTGAAACGGGAACATGTGCTGGAAGCCCTCCATAATACTTCGGCCGATTTTGAAGAAGGGGCAGTGGGCGCAGGCAGAGGGATGCTTTGCTATTCGCTGAAAGGCGGCATCGGCTCCGCTTCCCGGCTCATCGAACTGGCGCATGGCACCTATACAACCGGCGTCCTGGTCCTGTCGAACTTCGGTATCCTCAGTGATTTACTGGTAAAAGGGAAAGCGATAGGACAGGAACTGAAGGAAGCGCTCTGTGACGATCATAAAGAAGAAGACAAAGGTTCGGTAATGATCATTGTTGCCACAGACTTGCCTGTATCTGAACGCCAGCTGAACCGGATTCTCAAAAGATCAGTTGCAGGTTTATCGAGAACGGGTTCAATCATCACGAACGGCAGCGGTGAAATCGTTCTTGGTTTTTCGACAGCCACCCGGATTCCGCACGACAAGCCGGAAGGGCTGCTCACGATTCCGCAGATCCACGAGGAAGACATGGATGAGGCATTCCGCGCTGTGGGCGAAGCGACGGAAGAAGCGGTGCTGAATTCACTCGTGACGGCCGAAGAGGTCATCGGCCGTGATGGCAATAAACGCCCGGCATTCAAGGATTTGATCGAGAAGTTTGACGTATCGTTAGTGTGAGGAGGATTCTCATGAAATGGACCCAAAATATAATCAAAACAACCCGCGGTGATTTCGAAGTATTTACGAAAGGTGAAGGCCACCCTTTATGCGTCACTCACCATTATTCCGAGTTCAATGAAACCGGCGATTCCTTTGCAGATGCGTTTACCAAGACAAACCAGGTGTTTCTGGTCAATCTGAGAGAAGCGGGAAACTCCGCGAAAGCAGATCAGCCGCATCAACTAAGTATGCTGGAAACGGTGCTAGATCTGGAGGCAATCCGCGAAGCGCTGGGATTCGATAAATGGGGCTTTGCGGGGCACTCGACCGGCGGCATGCTGGGCGTTGTCTATGGCATTTATTTTTCTGAAAAGCTCAGCTTTAATGTAATCGTCGGCGCAGCGGCCAGAGAGTACATGACGTTTTCAAAAAACTGCATCTATAACGAACAACACACTCATTTCGAAAAGATGCAGGAACTGATGGAAAACCTGAAGCAGCCGGGTTTGTCGGCAGCGGAAAAGAGCAGTCTAAAGATAAAGCGTACGAAACTCTCTTTGGCGAATCCGGATAATTATGATGATTATTTTTCGGAAGATATCCGAAAAGAGCTGTCAGCTGTGCGGCTCAATTTCTTCAGCAGGGAACTGCACGTGTTTGATGTCACCAGAAAACTGGGGATGATCACTGCGCCGACGTTGATCATGTGCGGCAGGTACGATGTGCAATGTCCTCTCGAATACTCGGTAGAGATGGCCGATGGAATACTGAATTCCACTTTAACGATTTTTGAAGACAGCAATCATTATCCGTTTTTAGAAGAAGCGGAACGTTTCAATGAAGTCTATCAATCGTTTATCGACCAACTGCTCTCTCCAACAAACTAATAGACAGGTTTCTTGAACATATAAGTGAATGCTGATATGTTAGTTGGAGAAAAAGGGAAAGAGGTAGCTTAGATGACGAAAAAAACATTATACTTCCTTTGCACAGGAAATTCATGCCGCAGCCAGATGGCAGAAGGCTGGGGGAAAAAGATTCTTGGGGATGAATGGCGAGTATTGAGTGCGGGCATTGAAGCGCACGGCTTGAACCCGAACGCCGTGAAGGCCATGAACGAAGTGGATATCGACATTTCAGAGCAGACTTCGGACATCATCGATACCGAAATCTTGAACAATGCGGATTTCGTTGTGACTTTATGCGGAGACGCTGCCGATAAATGTCCGATGACGCCGCCACATGTGAAGCGGGACCACTGGGGATTCACAGATCCGGCAAAAGCGGAAGGCACCGAAGTAGAAAAGTGGGCGGTATTCCAGGGCGTCCGCGATGAAATCGGGGCGCGCATTCGAAAGTTTGCTGCAACAGGAGAATAAGAAAGAAAAGCGACGGCACCCGTTAAGCTTTGAAATGCATAAGACGGAATAGCTCTGCGGTCCTGACCGCAGAGCTGGGCTGGCTTATAACCCGAAGAGCTGGGTCCCCGGAGACTGGACAATAACATAGAGAAAAGCCGGACATCGCGTCCGGCTTTTTTGCATTTCATTTCTATATAATTTGAACTAATAATTTTCAATAATCGATATTCTGCAAAACAGCTCTGAAGATATTAGTCGACGCTCGCGAGGCTAAGTCTTTGCGACGAGCTGTGCGCAGGAGCATAATCTTTGCTCTGTCCAAAGCGCCGAAGCGATATTTCTATTATTTCTTTAATTCAACTTATCTAGTTAACTGTCCACTAAATTCGGATAGAACGAATTCCAGCATTTCTCAAGAAACTCCTTCGTCTGAGGCGATGAACACATGGCGAGCGGTTCCTGGAGCCGTTGGACTTCTTCCACCATCTTGTGTCCGATGCCTTCATTGCGGTAAGAAGGGATGACAGCCGCATGGTGGACGGTAAAAGTATGCTCCTCCAGCTCGATTCCGATGATGCCGAGGAAATCGTCGTGTTCTTTCCAGAGGTACAGCTGCCAATCAGGATGTTCTTCGTAATTCTGGATAATTCGCTGCAGTGCACCGGCTTTATGATGGACAGTTGTATAAGACAGCAGCCCCATAGCAACTTTATTATTCGCCTTTTTGTATTTGAGCAACATAGGATGGAACCTCCTGGATTCGGGAATTCTTCATTCCCCTTGATGGTTTGGGCAATAAAAAAACACCAAAAAGAATGGATCATTCTTCTTGGCGTTATTGCCAGCTCAATCGTCTGGAATACTCGGCCTCGTAATATATATGACAGCACCGCAAGTCGGCGCTGTTTTTAAAAGGATTTTGCTGCAGAAAGGATAATCTTAGATGTCCGTTCAAGTCCATAATAACCAGAAACTTATGCAAAGTAAAATAAAGTGAATCGTCATTTGAGGAGAAGCAGAGTCTTTTTCTCCGTCTATGCAGATTCATACTAGAGCGAGCACGCTAACTGCTATAGACTGGAAGTAGAGAAACTTTATCCTCCCGGCAGTTACATTTTTCGAGAGGGCTTAGCATAGATTGAAAAAGGACAGAATCTGAAAGGGGAGTTTCGATGCTGAATACAAAATATCTGGATTTATTGGCGCAGAAATATGATAGCGAAGAGAAAGTGGTAACTGAGATCATCAACCTGGAAACGATACTTGAATTGCCGAAAGGGACGGAGCATTTTGTCAGCGATCTGCACGGCGAATATCAGGCTTTCCAGCATGTGCTGCGGAACGGTTCCGGCAACGTGAAAGTGAAAATACGGGATCTTTTTAAAAATGAACTCGGGGAAAAAGAGCTGAACGAATTTGCGACGCTTGTTTATTATCCGGAAGAGAAACTGCAATTGATCAAAAGCCACTTCAGCAGCAAACAGCAGATGCGCGAATGGTACATAGAAATGATCGAGCGCATGCTGAAGCTGGTGTCCTATGCCTCTTCGAAATATACCCGTTCAAAATTGCGCAAAGCGCTGCCGAAACAATTCGTTTACATTATCGAAGAACTTCTATATAAGACGGACGAGTTCACGAACAAAAAGGATTATTACGCGAAAATGGTCGACCAGATCATCGGGCTTGGGCAGGCGGACAAGCTGATCATCGGACTTGCGTACACGATGCAGCGTCTGACCGTGGACCATCTTCACGTAGTCGGCGACATTTACGACCGGGGGCCGGATCCGCATAAGATCATGGATACGCTCATCGATTACCATTCCGTCGATATCCAGTGGGGCAACCATGATGCCTTGTGGATCGGCGCTTATGCCGGCTCGAAAGTCTGCCTGGCGAATATTATCCGCATCTGCGCGCGCTATAACAATCTCGATATCATCGAGGACGTTTACGGCATCAATCTGCGGCCGCTGCTGAATCTGGCGGAGAAATACTACGGGGACAACCCGGTGTTCCGGCCGAAGCGTATTTCAGATGAGACTTTAAGTGAGCAGGAACAGCTGCAGATCACGAAAATCCATCAAGCGATTTCCATCATCCAGTTCAAACTGGAAAGCCCGATCATCAAGAGGCGCCCGAGCTTCGAAATGGAAGACCGTTTATTGCTGGAAAAAGTGGATTATGACAATGGAACCGCGACCATTCACGGCAAGACGTATGCACTTGAAAATACCTGTTTTGCGACCATCGATCCGGAGCAGCCGGATTGTTTACTGGAAGAAGAGCAGCAAGTGATCGACAAGCTGCTGTTCTCGATCCAGCATTCGGAAAAACTGGCCCGACACATGAATTTCCTCATGAAAAAAGGCAGTTTATATCTGCAGTACAACGGCAACCTCCTGATCCATGGCTGCATTCCGCTTGAAGAAAACGGCGACATGAAAAGGATGGAAGTGGAAGGAAAAAGCTATGCCGGACGGGAACTGCTGGATGTTTTCGAACAATACCTGCGGCAATCATTCGCCAACCCTGACGAAACGGATGACTTTTCGACAGACATGGTCTGGTACCTGTGGACCGGCGAGAATTCCTCGCTATTCGGGAAGCGCGAGATGACCACATTCGAACGGTATTTCATCAAAGAAAAAGAAACGCATAAGGAACGGAAAAACCCATACTATTATTTGCGTGAAGACGAGGAAATGTGCCGGAAGATGCTGGAGGAATTCGATTTGGATCCGGACCACGGCCGCATCATCAATGGCCATACGCCGGTCAAGGAAATTGACGGGGAAAACCCGGTTAAGGCGAATGGCAAGATGCTTGTCATCGACGGCGGATTCTCCAAAGCCTACCAATCGACTACGGGCATCGCCGGCTACACGCTTCTCTACAATTCCTATGGCATGCAGCTCGTAGCCCACCAGAAGTTCAATTCTAAGGAAGAAGTATTGAGCAATGAAACCGACGTCCTGTCAGTGAAACGGTTGGTGGACGAAGAACTGGAGCGCAAAAAAGTAAGGGAAACCAATATCGGCAGCCGATTGCTGCTGGAAATCGAGAGTTTGAACAGCCTGCGCGAGCACCGGTATATGGAATAGAACAGAACAGCAACCTGCCACTGAAAAATTGAAATTAATATATTCCCATTTAACCTGGAAATTCAGTCACTCTGAATTTCCAGGTTATTTTTCTGCCCAGGCAATTGTTTTGACCTCCGTTAATATCAGGTTTATAATACGGGTATAGGGTATATATCGGGAGGTCGAAGAAATGGAAACAACAATGAAATCAACAGTGCAACCCAATAAACAGCAGTTGTTGAACCGGTTGAAACGGATTGAAGGCCAGGTGCGGGGCGTCCACCAGATGGTTGAAAACGATCGCTATTGTGTCGATATACTTCATCAGGTCAGTGCCATCCAGTCGGCGATGAACAAAGTATCGCTCGCATTGCTTGAAGATCATACACATCATTGTGTCTCAAAGGCCATCAAAGAAAACAAAGGCGAAGAAGCCATCAATGAATTGATGGACGTCATGAAGACGATGACGAAATAAATTCTGAAAACAAAAGAGTTGATATACCCCAAGCGGGTATGTTAATTTAGATGAAACCAATAGAGTCGAGGAGGAAAATAATATGAACGAAACATTAAAGGTAGAAGGCATGTCCTGCGCGCATTGCGTAAACGCAGTTGAGTCAAGTGTAGGAGAGCTGCAAGGCGTTTCTTCAGTAAAAGTCGATCTTGCAAGCGGCCAGGTTGAAGTGAATTACGATGACAGCAAGACATCATTGGGCCAAATTCAGGAAACGATCGAAGAGCAAGGCTACGACGTAGTATAAGGGTGCTTTTACAGCACTCTTTCCTTTTCAGATAAATATACCCCCGGGCAGTATTCGGGAGGAGGAGAACATCATGGCGACTGAAACAAAAGAAGCAAGTTTCCAAATCACAGGGATGACTTGTGCGGCGTGTGCCACCCGGATCGAAAAGGGTTTAAGTAAAATGGACGGCGTCGAACAGGCGAATGTCAATTTGGCGCTCGAAAAGTCATCCATCAAATATGATTCAGCGAAGCTGACCGAAGCGGATTTCGAAAAGAAAATCGATGCGCTGGGCTACGGAGTGGTGAAGCAGAAAGCGGAATTCGATATCACCGGCATGACCTGCGCGGCTTGCTCGACCCGTGTCGAAAAGGGCTTGAACAGAATGGCTGGAATCGGATCGGCAAACGTTAACTTAGCGCTCGAGAAAGCAACGATTGAATTCAATCCGTCGGAAGTGACAATCGGCGACATCATCGCGAAAGTTGAAAAACTGGGTTATGGGGCACATCAGCTGCAGGAAGACGAAGAGCGAGTGGATTACCGTGAAAAAGCGATTCAGGACCAAAAGCGGAAATTCATTGTTTCGGCAATTTTGTCCTTGCCATTATTATGGACGATGGTCGGACATTTCTCCTTCACTTCATTTTTATACGTTCCTGAAATCCTGATGAATCCGTGGTTCCAGATGCTTCTGGCCACACCGGTCCAATTCATCATCGGAAAGCAATTCTATGTCGGTGCATATAAAGCGCTTCGCAACGGCAGTGCCAATATGGATGTGCTGGTCGCGATGGGGACATCGGCCGCTTATTTCTACAGTGTCTATCAGGCGATTATTCATGCCGGCTCGCCGCACGCGGCTCATCTGTATTTTGAAACCAGTGCAGTTCTGATTACCCTGATCGTGCTGGGTAAATTGTTTGAAGCGAAAGCGAAAGGCCGTTCATCTGAAGCGATCAAGAAATTGATGGGACTTCAAGCGAAAACGGCGCTCGTTTTACGGAACGGCGTTGAAACAGTCGTGCCGCTGGAAGAAGTCGTGATAGGCGATACGATTCTCGTCAAGCCGGGTGAAAAAATTCCAGTCGACGGCGAAGTGCTGGAAGGGATTACGGCAGTGGATGAATCGATGCTGACGGGTGAAAGTTTACCGGTCGATAAAGCGGCTGGCGATGTGCTGTATGGTTCAACGATCAACAGCAACGGTTCGATTCAGATGAAAGCAACGAAAGTCGGGCGCGATACAGCGCTCGCCCAGATCATCAAAGTGGTGGAAGACGCGCAGGGAACGAAAGCGCCGATTCAGCGAATGGCCGATAAAATCTCCGGAATTTTCGTGCCGATTGTGGTGGGAATCGCCTTTGTCACTTTCCTCATCTGGTATTTAGTGGTCGATCCGGGCAATTTCACACCGGCGCTTGAAGTGCTGATTGCGATATTGGTCATCGCATGTCCATGTGCGCTCGGGCTTGCAACGCCGACTTCGATCATGGCGGGCTCCGGCCGTTCAGCGGAAATGGGCGTCCTGTTCAAAGGCGGCGAACATTTGGAGCAGACACAAAGCGTCGATACCGTGGTAGTCGATAAAACGGGTACGGTCACACACGGGAAACCGGTGTTGACGGATGTTAAGCTGGCCGAGGGACAAGACGAAGAATACGTTCTGTCATTGGTCGGGGCAGCTGAAAAGCAATCCGAACATCCTTTGGCGCAAGCGATTGTTGAAGGAATTCAGGAAAAAGGCATTGAACTTGGCAAGGTCCAATATTTCGAAGCCGTTCCGGGTTACGGAATCCAGGCCACCGTGTCAGGGCAAGGCGTCCTCGTCGGGACACGTAAATTGATGCAGCAATACGGCATCGATGTGTCAGCGGTTCTGCCGGAAATGGAAGCGATGGAAAGCGACGGCAAAACGGCGATGCTCGCTGCTGTAAATGGACAGTATGCCGGGTTGGTGGCTGTTGCGGATACGATTAAGGAAACTTCGCGAGGAGCAATTGAACGCCTGCATAAAATGGGCATCAAAGTGATCATGATGACAGGCGATAACGAGCGGACAGCGCAGTCGATTGCGAAAGAAGTGGGCATCGACGCCGTCATTTCGGAAGTTCTTCCGGAAGGCAAAGCGGACGAAGTGAAAAAATTACAGCAGCAAGGGAAAAAAGTCGCGATGGTAGGCGACGGCATCAACGACGCACCAGCGCTTGCTGTAGCTGATATCGGCATGGCGATCGGCACCGGAACCGACGTGGCGATGGAAGCGGCGGATATCACCTTGATCCGCGGCGACTTGAACAGCATTGCTGATGCCATCCTGATGAGCCGTAAAACGATGCGCAATATCAAGCAGAATCTGTTCTGGGCTTTCGCCTACAATACGGTCGGCATCCCGATTGCCGCCATCGGTTTATTGGCGCCGTGGGTAGCCGGTGCCGCAATGGCTTTCAGTTCCGTGTCGGTTGTATTGAATTCATTGCGCCTGCAGCGGGTGAAGCTGGAGAAGTGATTTAAAGAAGACAGTGGGGAGCAGAGCGTCCGCCGGTGAGTAGCCGGCGGGCGTTTTTTGAGTTGGAAAATGACGTGTGAAAGTGAGTTGGGCATAAACTGGCCGAAGTCGGGCATAAACCGAAGTAAGTTGGGCATATATAAGGCAAAGTCGGGCATAAACGAAATCCCCCTCAAAATTCGGCAGGCACAGCCCAGGCCTAAGACCCAAATGGATGCTTTTCGCAGGCGAAAAGCGAAAAACCTTAAACTACTGTAGGTGTCGTCACAGAAGCAAAGGTCCTTAGCCAGCTTTCCAGCGGTATGTTACAGTAAATGGAAGGGGTGTGATTATGAAAAAGGATTTAAAATCGTTAGCTGGGCTATTACTAGGGGCATTTCTGAGCTATTTTATAGTCCGTTTACTATTCAATGGCGATGAATCAGTGATCTATACTACGATTGGAGTTGCGGTAGGAATGGTTATTACCTACGCCGCAATTATTGGTTTTAAGAAAGCAGCGGGTAAATACGATGAACAGGAATAGTAGAGGATTTTCAAGTGCAGACGAATGGAATGAACCGGACAAAACAATAAAAAGAAAGAGAGCCTGCAATCTGCAGGCTCTCTTTCAAATTATATGCCCTCTTACTCTCAGGCAAATTCTTTTAATTGATCAATTTGATTTTCATCAAGTGGCCAATACTCAAAATCGATACCGAATTCCGTCAGCGTCTGCAGCGGTCCTTGCCTGAGGGTAAACGGCCCTGTCCGTATTCCAGGCTGCCGGAGTGTGGAAAATAACGCCTCACACCGGCAATCGAAAACTTGCTTCAATACGCTTATCTTTTCCTTTGTTACTTCATTTTCTATGAGATAGTTTTTCAGCTTTTCAAACAAAATCTCCAACAGACCTTCCACGTCGCTATTCAATAAATCGGCTTCTTCTTTATTCAAATAGAAGGAACGTGCCCAGAAAGCGAAAGATGCAGGGCCATGCTGAGAGAAGAAATTCGGTTCTCCTCTATTGAAATGGAACGTGTCGGTCAGATTCAAATAGCTGTTGATCTCCTGATGGTTGAATACTTTTACATGCTCGAATTCCTCCGGCGCATAGAACGACTTAGGCTGGGAAAAAAAGCAGAAACTTAATACGTATTGGTGTAATGGATCCAAATGATTCCTCCTGTCTGTAAATAGAACTAAAATTTAGATTAGCCTGTGGTTCGGTTAATCTCATTATACATGAAATTTTCTGATAATAAATGCGGTGGAAGAAAATTTTGGATATAGTGGAGAGGAACCCAAAGAGAGGACGAACTCCAATCAGAAATTCCAGGGAGCTGATGTTTTATGATTGAGACAAAAAGATGTATGCTTACTCTTTTTCAGAAGACGGATCGGAAGGAAGTTTCTCAATTATTTTCGAATTCGAAAGTGCGGACTTTTCTTGGCGGCGTCCGGACGCCGGATTCTATCGCCGTGATCATGGATGAGATGCTCGCTCCGGAAGATGGCTCCTGCAACTGGGTTGTGCGGAAAAAAGGCACAGCCGATTTTATTGGCCTGATTTCACTCGATCTTCATCATGAAGGCGTCGATCAGGAACTTTCCTATCAGTTTTTGCCGGACTGGTGGAGTCGAGGATATGCGACAGAAGCGGCGGCTGCGATCATCGATTATGCGTTCAGCGAATTGCAGTTACCCGCGGTGGTGGCCGAAACTCAAAGTGCCAATCTGCCTTCATGCCGTATGCTCGAGAAAATCGGCATGAAACTGGAGCGCAAGGTGATCAGATTCGGGGCCGAGCAGTCGATTTATGCGATTCGGCCGATTAAAAATCAGTAAAAGACCAACGGCATGCGAAATGCTGTTGGTCTTTCGGCAGTTCAGCTAGAGGTTTCTTCTTTAATCGGCAGCGAATCGGTATCATTTTGCCGGATTTGATGATTAACCTTGGACCCAATAAAGAAAAACCCTGCCGTTATCAGCCCGTAGAATATCCAGCCGCTGATTTTCATGTAAATCAGCATCCCGCCATAGCCATCAGCTCCATATGTGTAGATCAACCAGGCTTTCAGTAAATTTTGAAAAGCGCTATTGATGAAAAAGAGCAAAGTCAGAAGCTGGAACCAGATAAAAATCCCTTTTTTTGTAAACATGCTGAGACTGTCTTGTTTTGAAAAACCCTGCAGATAAACAAAACCGATGGCAAAATGCATAGCCAGAGGTTTTTTGATCAGAATGGAAATCAAAAAGATCATTCCATACGCTAAACCCAAATAGACTTGATTCCATAACATGCTTTCAGCATCCCCGGAGAGCAGATTGACCAGGGTGCCGAGGAAAAGTGCCAGCAAAATGGACAATCCTGCGATATTGAATTGGCGTTCTTTTGCAAAACGGTAAATTGTATAGAGAAAGCCGGGAATAGTCGACAGCAGCATCGCGTAATAATCACCTAACAGCTCCCGTCCGTAGTTCCAGATGAAGTAAGGGAGGACAATATAACAGATGATATCCAGCAGGATGAACTTCTTCATTGATTTTCTTCCTGGTCATCGAAATAATGGCGAATGGCCTGATCGATGAAGGTGATGATTTCCTGGTCGAACATGAAAAAACGCATATGGGGTTCCCGTTCTTTGTTCATGTCCCAAACTTTCTGCGCCAGCTCGGCATTTCCCTGATACATCTCATCCACCAGGGCCATCCATCTTTTTGCCAGACTCCGGGCTTCGGTGCTGTCCGGTCCTTTATGCAGGTTTTGCCGCACTTCCTGAGCGAGGCTGAGCCAGGTCTTTTCTCCTTCCCGGTCTTCTTCCGGACTGGAAAATCTATTCAGAATTTGTTGTTCTTCTTCCGTAAAATACTTTTCCCACAGAACTTTTACGAGGCTTTTATCAGCGGGAAATGTGGAAAATGTTTTGAAAAGAGTCTCCCAGTCAGTATTTGTTTCCGTTTCAACGATCGTCAGCAAGGTATCGATCGACTTTTCCATTTCCCTTAAACTTTCCTTTTCAGCCAAAATCATTTTCTTCCGCATAGAAAGGACACTCTGGATATCGAATTCGCGATCGGAAAGAAATTGCAGAATCGTTTCAAGTGGGAATCCCAAATCTTTAAGCATGAGAATATAGTGGAGTTTCGAAATATCCTTATCCGAATAAAAGCGGTGCCCCGCATCATTTTTGTGAGTCGGCAGCAATAATCCTATTTCGTCGTAATAATGTAAGGTGCGGATGGAGATGTGGCTCATTTTAGCGAGTTTCCCGATTGAATACATGAACTTCCCCGTTTCTATTATGTATTTATTTCCCATTATAAGACCTGCCGTAACGTGAGGTGCAAGAGATTTTCAGAGAAATTTCCAGGCTGCAGCTTGCTCAAGAGATTCACGAGAATAAATTCCGGCCCATACAAGGTTTCTGGTGCACCTCCAGCGAATAATGTTAGCACCAAGCAAAAGTCAGGATGTGCTGAAGATGCTGAAAACGCCTATCCACTTAACGGAGCAAGTTGTCTTTTCCCATGAAGATTCCCGTTTCAAGGAATATTCCATACGCGATGCGGACTGGCAGGATGGAAACGGGCTGGCGGTGGCCATTTCCGTAAAGGGGCAAAGCTGGATCGTCATCAACGGTGAATGGATTCCGTCTCCGATCCGCGATGACAGTCCGTTTATCCGGTGGATCGACCAGGACCAGATCCTCCTTGTCCAGCGCAGAAGCGGCAGGTTCGAAAAGAACGTCTTTATCCTGGATCCCGCGGGTGAAGTAATCGCTTCGTTCCACGCAGGCGATGCCATCGAAGATGTGGCTGTCGGACCGGAAGGGATTTGGATCAGTTATTATTACGGGGATTTCCGAAAAGGGCTGCCGGGCGAGAAACTGGTGCTGTTCGATTTGAGCGGGCTGCCGGTATTTAAATACGAAACGGATCTGGAAGACAAACCTGATATCGTAGAAATCCTAGCACTCGTCAAAGGCAAAGAATCGGCCATCTGGCTTGTGCCTTTGCTGAAGCCGCTTGTGGAAATCCTTCCTGAAGCCCGGTCGCTCACTGTCCACGAAAATCCACAGCTTCTCAAGAGTGGCACATCGGCTCTTTGCGTCCGCGGCGACTTCGTTTATTTTGTGCTGGAAGATACGAAATGGTGCTACGCCTGCCGGATTGACGAAGAAACCGCGCAGCCGATCGTCAAGATCAAAGGCACGTCGCGCGGTCTTGCGCCGAGTGAGTCTTATCATTTCATCAGCTGGTCGAACACATGGGGAGAAGTGAGGCTCTGCCGTATAGATAATAAAGAAGAAGATTTCCTCGCGTAACCGGCAGGCTGAAACTTTACGGATAAATTACCATTTACTGTGCTATATTGAAGCTATCAAAAGCAATTCGACAGGCAAAGGAGCGTTTTCCATGCAATTGACGATTCATGCCGCGGGCGACAATGTCAAAGCGGTTTCTTATTTATTGGCGAAAAATCCGGGCAATTTATATGAACGAAGCCAGAAAGGCCACCTGGTGCGCATGTTTTACAGCAAGTTCACGGATACCGAACTTGAAATGACGATTTTCGTGACGCCGGATCCGATTGAACTGATCCAGAATTCGGGGAATTCGTACGATATCACGCATTACATCAACGACCGGGAATTCGCCGTCTCAAGCATTTTCCTGTCGCTGATCCGCTCGGCTCTTGGTACCGCGTTGAACGGCCAGCCGAAAGAGGAGTATGCCGAATGGGTCGCTCATCCGTTTCCCTTCACATTCGAACTGGGTCCGGTCAATACGACGCTGCCGGATTCACAGCTGAAAAATTTATTTGAACCGATGGGCTACCGGGTGGACATCACGCGTCCTGAAATCGACTATTCATTCGATTTAAAAGAGAAGAGCACGGTGCGCACAATCCGTTTGAGCGGGGAACAGACGCTGAAGGACGCGCTGCGCCATTTATTTGTGCTGATTCCGGTTATTGACGACTACAAGCATTATTTTATTGATGAAAAGGAAATCGAGAAAATCGGACGTTACGGGGAAGGCTGGCTCGATCAGCATCCGCTGAGGGAAACGATTTACCGGCGCGCACTCCGCTTCAAGGAAGTTTATGACCTTGTCGAAAACGGGGAAGCAGAACCGGCAGTGGCTGCTGCACCTGCGCCGTTGAAGAAAACGTCATTGAATGAACTGCGCTACGCAAAAATCGCAGAAACAGCTGCGTCCCTGAAACCGAGAAGCATCGTCGATTTTGGTTCAGGGGAAGGCAAGCTTACCGTCAAACTCGGTTTTATTGACGGAGTGGAAGAGATCTTGGCCGTCGAACCATCTCAAGTGGAGACGATGAAAGCGCTGCGGCGTTT
The DNA here is from genome assembly GCF_016820495.1 of Planococcus beigongshangi. Taxonomy (GTDB): domain Bacteria; phylum Bacillota; class Bacilli; order Bacillales_A; family Planococcaceae; genus Planococcus; species Planococcus beigongshangi. The sequence continues at coordinate 180,480 of NZ_JADHDU010000003.1, forward strand.
TGAGAAAGTGAATGACAAGCCGAATTTCGTCGAGCCGAAGACGCTATGGGGTTCCCTATTTTATTTTGATGAACGGTTGAAAGGAAAAGATCTGATGATTCTCTGTGAAGTCATCGAGCACATCGATGAAGAACGGCTGCCGAAAGCATTCGATACGATTCTGCATCAATATGCGCCGAAATCGCTGATCGTGACGACGCCCAACCGTGAATACAATGAAATCTACGACATGGACGACCATTTCCGCCACGATGACCACCGCTTCGAATGGACGCGGCAGGAGTTCCGCAACTGGTGCGAACAGCGTAATCATGCGGGCAATTACGATATGGAATTTGCCGGAATCGGCGAAGAACATCCGGAGCAGGGATTCCCGACGCAGATGTGTGTATTCCAAAGGAAGGTGAATAATTGATGAGAATCGGTATGCCTCACGCAGGGATCGTATTATTGATCGGACCGTCCAACAGCGGGAAATCGACGTTAGTGAGAAGGTTAATAGAAGAAGAGCAGATTTTAGCATCGGAAGTGGTGAGTTCCGATGATTTCAGAGTTTTAGTCGGGGATAAGGAGTTCATCGATTGGCGTGACCGACCACAGGATGAAGCGGCGGGGCTGATGGATGAGTATCAGGGAATTTCCGCAGAAGCATTTGAGATGATGGACCGGGTCATCGAAGCCCGTTTGAGGCTGAGCAAACTGGTGCTGGTTGACGCAACGCATCTTCGTTCAGATGACCGGAAACGATACATAGCGCTCGCGAAAAAGAATCATGTGCCGATTCAGGCCATCGTCTTTGATGTACCGGAACGGATGTTGACCGATCGCGATGAAAACCGCGACAATCCGCGGGGCAAGCGCCGCATCAAACAGCAATTCCAGATTTTCCGCAACGAGAAACGGTTTATTAAGAAAGAAGGCTTTGCTTCTGTTTACACCGTGAAAGATACGGAAGAAGTGGAAGTGTTCAGGCAAGGCAATCCGATTGAAATCGATCTGGAGAATGGCATCGACATCATCGGCGACGTTCACGGCTGTTTCGATGAAATGATCGAATTGCTTGTGAAACTCGGATATGCAGAGAATGAAGAAGGCTTATATGAACATCCCGAAGGCCGAAAATTCGTGTCGGTCGGCGATATCATGAGCAGAGGGCCGGCTTCGCTCCAGACGATGCGGTTTTTCCTGAAGCATGTTGAAAGCGGTCGTGCACTGATGATCGACAGCAACCATGGCTGGAAAATCGCCCGCTGGCTGGACGGCCGCGAAGTGGTGCTGAGCCACGGCGATGAAAAAGTGGAAGAAGAGTTCCGGATTTTCGAGGAGCAGCACGGCGCTGACGCCACGCGCCAATTAAAGCGGCAGCTGAAAGACTTTCTTCTGGCTGCACCTTCCCATTACGTCTTCAAAAAGAACGGCGTACCGACGCTCGTTTGTGCACATGCCGGCATCCGAGATGAATTCATCGGCAAACAATCAGGAGCCATCAGTGATTTCTGCCGGTACGGCGATACGGGCGGCTTCGATGAAAACGGCAAGCCGGTCCGGAACGATTGGACCGTGGGGCATCAAAACCGCCTATTGATCGTCTGGGGGCATGACCCGAAACCGAAGCCGCTCCTGATCAATAACACGATCAACATCGATCAGGGCGTCGTGTTCGGCGGCGAATTGACGGCTTACCGCTATCCGGAACGGGATTTCGTGTCCGTCAAAGCGAAAGCGGATCATTCCGGGGCCGCCGACAATCCGCTGGTGGAATGGGAGAAGAACCGCTTGAATCCGCCGAACATCGGCAAGTTCATCAACGGCTATTTGGTGCTGACGGATTCTGCTGGCGAAGTGCGCATCCCGCAGGAACTTGTGAAACCCGCCATTGATGCCGTTTCACATTACACAGTGCCAATCGAGCAATTGGTCTACATCCCGCCGACGATGAGCCCGACGCCGAAACCGTCTGCGCTGCCGGATTACCTGGAGCATCCGAAAGAAGCGATCGATTATTACAGAAGCAACGGCGCCCACACGATGATCGCCGAGAAAAAGCATATGGGCAGCCGGGGCATCCTGTTTTTATTCAAAGATAAGGAAGCGTCCTTGAAGCACGCCGGCATCGAATCGCTCGGCTCCATCTACACGCGGACCGGCAAACGCTTTTTCGACCGCGACACCGAAATGCGCCTGCTTTCCGAATTGAACGAAGAATTGACGCGAATAAATTATTTCGACGAGTATCAAACGGATTATGTGCTGCTCGATGCTGAAATCATGCCATGGAACCTGAAAGCGAAAGAGCTGATCAGCAGCCAATACGCGCACGTCGCAGAAAACGCGGTGCTCGACCGGACGCTGCTGAAAGAAAAATTGACGGCGGCGCTGCCGGCGAATGCCGATTTGCAGGCTTGGCTGGACGAATACGACAGCAAGCTGGAAAACGCCAACGACTTTTTGGAAGTGTTCCAAAAATATTGCTGGGACATCGAAGGGGACAGGAGCATCCAGATCGCGCCGTTCCATATCCTTGCCCACAGCGGGCGCACATTTTTCGACAAGCCGCATACGTGGCATATGGAGATGAACCGGAAACTGGCGGATGCCTCCCGCCTGTTCGTCGAAACGGAATACAAAGTCATCACGGACGAGGCCAGTGAAGCCGAAGTGATCGAGTGGTGGACATCGATTACGGAAGACGGACACGAAGGCATCATCATCAAACCCGAATTCTACGTCGCCCGTGCCAAAGGAAAATTGCTGCAGCCGGCGATCAAAGTGAGGGGACAAAGGTATCTGCGCATCATCTACGGCATGGATTACCTGGAGCCGAAAAACCTGGAGCGCCTGAAAAACCGCAACACCGGCAAGAAGCAGAAACTTGCTTTGAAGGAATTTGCGCTGGGCCTCGAAGGCATTACGCGCTTCGTGAACGGGGAATCGATCGAACGCGTCCACGAATGCACGCTCGGCGCATTGGCGATGGAATCCGATCCGGTCGACCCGCGATTATAAAAGATTGTTACGAAAACCGGGAGGCCGACGATGCCTTTCGGTTTTTTTTCGCTTTTCGCCGGCGAAAAGCATGCGTTTTTCTTTTGAATGAGGGTTTTGAAGGGGGAGCGGTAGAAATTGAAGCCGATTTTAAGCTGAGAGAGGCTTTGTTTTAAAGGATAAGCTTGTTAATCCGCGTTCAAGAGATTATATCCGTGGTCGAGAGATTATATCCGCGTTCAACGGATTATATCCGTGTTCAAAAAATTATATCCGCGCTCAGGAAGATATATCCGCGTTCGCCGATTTCTCGGCCGTTTTTTCACTATTTTATTTTTCCGGCTTAGAGAGGCCAAGTGTTATGGTAGAATATCTATAGTTAGAAAATTCCATCAAATAAAGAAGTCAAACTAATTTGGATGAGTTTTTATTCGCTGAAAATCTTAATAAGCAGAGAAGGTGAATCCGATCGAATTAGTAAATAATCTCCGGGATAAAGGCATAACTGTCACGGAGTATGAAAATATTGGAGAGCAGTACCGGGAACAGTGGATTCACAAATTCTCTGATTCTGAACATCGGCAAAAAAGTGATTTGCAGGAATTTCTATGGTATCTGTTTTCGGATGAAAAACTTAACTTTTTAAAGGGCAAACAAGCAAGTGCGGCATTCAACAAAGTTAACAAGCAATACTGCTTCATATTTTTTCAGGAATCGGACGACGTATTGAAAGTGGAATACGCTTCTTTAATGAATGCAGGAGACTTCAGGTATGTTACCGGCGAATACTGTGATGTCTATGTCGTGGACAAAGGATTCAATTGGACATACGTCGTCCCCCACGAAGAAGATTGGGGACCCCATTTTTACCGAAAATGAATTAAGTTTAAGTTAGGAGAAATCATATGACCGCCATCACCTTCCTCGCGTCCTCAAAGCCATTTATTTTGCCGGAAGAAATCGAAAACTATAATAATCGGACAGTGTTTGAAAAAGAAGAGGACTTTACCTTCTTCTATGTCCACCCACTGGATGCCGGCTGGCAGAAAGAAATCGGGGGTTTATTCACACTGCCTTACGTCTATGAAGCCGAGAGGATCGACAACCCCTTATTTCTGACTTACTTGGAAAAGTATATGGAAACCGGCGATATACTGGAAATTTACAGCGTCCCCAATCAGCACGCGCTGGAGAAATACATAGAAAATCTTTATGAAAATCCGGAGCCGATCCGCATCAACGCCGGAAGATTTACATATGAAGACCGGTCCGGCCGCTACCAGCTGAACCCGGAAAAATGGACAGAGCAACTGAGCCATAAGAATTTTGTCACCCACCGGGGCGTCACGACAATTGAGAAGTATTAAATGAGATTCCGGGCACGGATTTTATTGGAATAAAACTGGATTCACCTTGGCAATAAAGTCTCAAAAGGGAGCGATAACGTGATTAACCGAATACTTTTTCCTTTATTCGTCTGGATGCTTGCATTCGGCATTTTACTGCTGATCATCCTGCTGCCCATGGATACGGTTTTCACCGAAGGGCGGGGAGGATCGTTCGGCGGCGCTGTATATGATTATCAATTCATGAACCACTGGGCGAATATCAAATTCTTCTTTTCATACATACTCGAACAGCGCGGTCTTGGGCTGGATCAGTTCGGAAATCCGGTAAGCGACCAAATTACCAGTGTTTTTGGCCGGAGCCTGAAAATTTTCGTGCCGGCCATCCTGATCGGTTTTTTCCTGGGAATTGCGAAAGGTGTCATGGATTACCGGTTCCGCAAAGGAAAAGGGAGGATCCTGGGTCAATATACGACTGCCGGTGTCATGGCGATACCGGATATCGCCATGATCATCCTGATCCAAATGACGATCTTATACTTGCAGGCACAGGGCCTGGTCGATATTGATCTGTTCGGCCACGATACGATCGATAACGTTCTGATGAACATCCTCTATCTGTCCATTTATCCTGTCATGTTCATATCCGCCATCACTTTCAAGGCTCTTGAGGATGAGCAGGGAATGGATTATGTGCGGACAGCGCGGTCAAAAGGGACCCCTTCGATGAAAGTACTCTATATACATATGCTGAAAAATGGGATGCTGAAAATATTCGCCCATTCGAACACGATGATCCTCTACACCTTGTCGAATTTATTCATCGTGGAAGTTTTTACTGAATACAGGGGAGCGGCGTTTTATATGTACACCACTCTCGGCAGTGCGACGAGTTTTAATGTGGGTGGGCTGCTGTCGGCTGATGTGATTTCGCAGATCGGCTATGTCTTCCTGTTCACGGTCTTTATCCTGCTTGCGAATATCGTATCCGGAATGGCGCGCTCAATCGTTTCGGTCCAGGAGGAGAAGCTATGAACCGTACATTATGGATCGGCCTCATCATGACCGGAATGCTGCTCTTCATCCTGATTTTCGGACCGCATTTGCCGCGTGTCGACCAGACGCTGGAACAGAATCTGCTCAAGAAAGACAGCGGGGTGGGGTTATTGGTGCCTCCTTACGCCCCTTCGGAAGAATTTTTGATCGGTTCAGACAGAAAAGGCGTCGATTTATGGTCGAAGGTGATGATCGGTGCGAGGGAAACCTTCTATATACTGGCGGTTATCGTAGGTTTGCGTTTAGTGCTGGCGCTGCTGGTATCCATCGGCGCGTTTTATCTGTCGGGTGTCCGTCTGCTGATGAATATCTGGAATGCGGTGTTTTCATTCATGCCAACGATTTTCATCATTTTGATCCTGCTCGCGGTTCCGGGCGTCATGTTCTCGGATTACCGGCCATTCTGGGTGATGGCCATCATTGCGGTTGTGGAAGTCGGCAGGCTGTCGCTGATTTTCTATGAATCACTGCAGACCCAAAAACGGCAGTCGTATATGGAAGCGGCCATTTCAAGCGGCGGACGGAAATGGACCCTGTTCAAAGGCTATTATTGGCCGGCGCTCAAGCGGGAAGTGCTGTCTTCCAGTGCCACGGAAGCAGGCCGGGCGATGTTCCTGCTCGCGCAGCTCGGCGTCATCGGGATTTATATCAATCAGGAGTTTTTCTCCCAGCTCGATCGCAGTTATCAATCCGTTGAAACTTCCAATTCGTGGCCTGTGCTCCTCAGCAATCTGCGGCGGGATGTTTATTCGGCTGAATGGATTCCGCTTGTCGCTTTGTTTTTCATGACCTTCTCGATCATCGCTTTCCATCTGCTTGCCGACGGCCTCAGAAAACGCCAGGCGATCAAGATGAGACGCAACTTCTAAAGACTGTGCCCTTAGGTTAGAGTTAAAGTAATAAAAGAAAGGACGTGCGGCGGATGGATTTTGAAACGGTCATGCAGGAGCTTGAGACACTTGGAAAAGAACGGATGAAGAAAATCTATCTTTCGAATGGGGCGCGTGAACCGCTTTTCGGTGTCGCAACCGGTGCCATGAAACCGATGGCGAAAAAAATAAAAATCGATCAGGAGCTGGCGGAGAAATTGTATGCCACCGGCAATTACGATGCGATGTATTTTGCGGGCATCATTGCTGATCCAAAGGCGATGACGGCAGAAGATTATGGCCGCTGGCTGGATTCGGCGTATTTCTATATGATTTCCGATTACGTGGTTGCGGTGACTTTGTCGGAATCGGATATTGCGCAGGAAGTGGCCGATCGGTGGATTGCAAGCGGTGAGGAGCTGCGGATGTCAGCCGGTTGGAGCTGCTACTGCTGGCTTCTCGGCAGCCGAAAAGATGAGGAGTTTTCGGAAGATAAGCTATCCGGGATGCTCGATCTTGTAAAAGCGACAATCCACGATGCACCGGAGCGCACGAAATCCGCCATGAATAATTTCATTGAAACGGTGGGCGTGTCGTATAAGCCGCTGACCGAAAAAGCGCTCGAGACGGCGGCGCAGGTAGGCACTGTGGAAATGAAACGCGAAGGTAAAAAGAGCAGTTTCCTGAATGCAGCTCCCGCCATGGAAAAGGCGATGGAAAGGGATCGCTTGGGCTTCAAGCGGAAATATGTGAGATGTTGAATGGGAAGGAGCGGCCTGGTGACGGGCTGCTTCTTTTTTAATGCAGAAAAATCCTGTGAATTGACTTCTTGTTAAGAGGATGATAAATTTAATTCAATTAAAGACAAAGAGAGTCTTTAATATCCGCGAATAAATCTCACAGGAGGTCCTTATGAAATATTCGAACGCGACAAACTATGCTTTGCACACGATGATCCACATCATGCGCCGGTCTGATGGGGAACCGATAGGGGTTCAGGAACTGGCTGCGATGCAGAAACTCTCACCGACCTATCTGTCGAAAATTTTGACCAAGCTCACGAAGTCAGGACTGATCGAGTCGACGCCGGGCGTAAAGGGTGGCTACAGAATCTCACGCAGGCAAAAGGAAATCTCCTTCCTCGATGTCATCAAATCGATTGAAGGGGACACGAATTTATTCGAATGCTCGATCCATCACGAAGGCTGCCTGATTGAAAACGTCATGCGGCAGGCGGAAGACAATATGAAGCACGAGCTCGAGAACAAGCTGCTGATCGATATTGTCAGGATGGCGGAAGAAAAACAGGCGGGGATTGAAAGTTAGTTGAAATTAGAAGGAGTGATTGGAATGATACTCGATTGTGCTGTAATCGGGGGAGGGCCGGCGGGGCTGAACGCTTCGCTTGTGCTCGGCAGATCCCGGCGGAAAACGGTCCTGTTCGATGACAATAAACCGCGCAATACGGTGGTTTCGGAATCGCACGGATTCATCACGCGTGATGGCATCGATCCGCAGGAATTCAAACGGATTGGCCATGAAGAACTGGCGAAGTACCCGGACGTTGAAATTCAGAAACAGCGGGTCGTGCGTGTCCATAAGGAAGATGGACTGTTCCATCTCGAAGCGGAAGACGTAGCAGTCTTCCAGGCAAAGCGGATTGTCCTCGCCATGGGCTTTAAAGAAATTCTTCCGGATGTGGAACGAGTGGACGAATTTTACGGAAGGAGCCTGTTCAGCTGCCCGTTCTGCGATGGCTGGGAAATGCGGGACAAGGCATTGGCGGTCATTTCAGATAACGAAGCGGCATCGCATATGGTGAAAGTGGCGTCGAACTGGACGGACGATTTGATTTATTGCACAAACGGACGGCAACTGCTTTCAGAAGAGAAAAGATTGCTGGAAAGCAGGGGCATTCAGGTTGTTGAAGAAAAGATCCGCGCGTTAAACGGGGCGAACGGCAAGTTGGCGGAGATTCTTTTCGAAGACGGAAGCGTGGTTTCACGTGAAGGCGGATTTATAACACCGGAATGGACGCTTGCTTCGGATATCGCAGCGTCGCTCGGCTGCAAACTCAATGACCGTGGCGGAGTGGAGAGCGACGCGATGAAACGGACGAATATTGAAGGCGTTTATGCCTGCGGAGATGTCTCATTGGCCGGCGCGTCCCAGTTGATTTTCGCGGCAGCAGAAGGAAGCATGGCCGCCATCAGCATTAATGCCGCGATGATCGAAGAGAAATTCAGCTGAAACGATCAGCAAGAGGAGGAAAATAGATGGACGGGAAACATTGCGGCTCTCATAGTAAGCACGGGTCTCACGGGAAAATGTCTTATCTGGAGAATCCAGCACGAAAAGACGACTTGTCTCCAGAAAAATTATTGAGCCTGATTCCGATCAAGGAAACGGATGCTGTCTTGGATTTCGGGGCGGGCACCGGTTACTTTACGATTCCGGCGGCGAAAGCAGTGACCGGAAATGTATATGCGCTTGATATGGATGCTGAAATGCTGGACGTTATAAAAGCGAAGGCTCTGCGTGAACACGTTTTAAACATCATCCCGGTTCAGACAGACGGTGCGGAGATTCCATTGCCGGACGAAAGTGTCGACCTGGTGATTGCTTCGTTGGTATTGCACGAGATCAAGCCGTTGGATCAAACGCTGGCGCAAATAAAAAATGTGATGAAAGATGGCGGCCATCTGATCTGCATCGAGCTCGAGCCGAAAGAGGCATCATCCCATAAAGCTCCGAGAATTACGCTGGCAGGGATGGAACAGGAGATGGAAGATGCCGGTTTCCGGGTCGTTGAAAAACTGTTTCCGAGCGAGTCGTTGTATATTCTGATAGCCCGGAAAGCGTAAGGAAATGAAATTTTTTTAAACCAATTACGGATAACGGCAGTCTTTGAAGTCTTTTATTGATAGGCTGTCAATCGATATGTTTTTTGAAACGTTCGCCGGTATTGATGTAAATCAGACCAAATAGGATGAAGAGCACCATCAGCACCACGCCGCTGATCATCAGCGCATTCATCTCCAGCAGTCCGCCTGCAGTAATCAGGGCTAATGTAAAAGCGATGGCGAGAATCAATTTCCCCGTCGCTTTGCACAGAGCCGGTTCATCATATTTTTCTTTTTCTTCCTTGGACATGGTATTATAGCCGGCAATCAGCCAGCCGCCTTTGCCTTGGAGAAGATAGATGCCAAGTGCGATGAATAGAAGAAGCAGACCAATTGGAACAATTATTTCAGCTGTCATGGATAAACACCTCTTTAGGGGGATTTAGAATTAAGTCGGATCCTATATTATATTTTGGCGGCTTCAATGAATAATTTCAACCGGAGGAGCGGGACTGGACGGATGGCTGCCGGAATTCCGATGCCGATCACAAATGGCGTTATGCCGATCACAAACAGCAGAATGCCGATCACAAATGGCGTTATGCCGATCACAAACAGCAGAATGCCGATCACAAATGGCGTTATGCCGATCACAAACAGCAGAATGCCGATCACAAATGGCGTTATGCCGATCACAAAACGTCAGGCAGCCGATATTAAAGTGATTTTCTCTTTGATTTCTTCAATATCTTGATCAAATCCTAACGTTTTTGAAAAAAATCTCGAATTTCGGCTCAAAATCAATTAAAAATCAAAAAAATCCGGGAAAAGCAGAAGCTTTTCCCGGATTTTGCTATTCAACTGGCCAATCCTTTGCGATATAATGTTCAGATCCAGCTTCCAACAATAGAGAAAAAAAGAAAAGAGGTCTTTCCTATCGACTTATTGGATTTGTATTATAGAAAATACACAGGCACATTGAAAGCCGCCGATTATATTGACTGGGCGACTGGACAGCTGCATATGAATACGCTTGAGATAAAAAAATTAGCCTCAATGAAAGAGGACAGGCAATTGAACGGGTTCGAAGTTGAAAAGATGTTCGAAGAGGCGATGGCAAGTATCAGGAGTGACGCGCCATCAAAATATCATTGCTTCGAACATCATTTCAAGCGGCTGCATGCACAATTGCTGCTACCCAATGAAAATGCATTGATTATTTTGAAAGAGATTTATGATTTCACGGTCACTCATGAACTTTTTGAAGAGCAGATGAAATGGCAGGAAGTGAGTGATGCTGCGGACGACTTCCAGTACGGCGATAATTTCTATGGCTATACGAAGGAAAAGATTCATGAAATGATTCTTGGAAATGCCCGGAAACTATGGCATGGACGCATCAGTGATATTGCATTCGATGAATTTGTCGGGCAAAAAATAATAGTGGTGGATCCGGAGGCCAATTTAATCATTCAACTTGAAAAAGGGGCGATTGTCATCGAATGCCCTTGGCGCATCCGCAGTATTGAAGGGATTGCGATAGGTGAGACCGATGTCCGGTATAATTCCAGCGAATGGCGGACGGTAAAGGAATTGCTTGTCGGCAAAACGATCCAGGATGTTCAAATGTTTGAGAACTGCTCATTTTTGATTATCCAATTTGACGATCTGTTTCTGGATCTATTTCACGCGAGCACTTTCTATGACGGGTGGACGCTGACGGGCGAGGGCGGTACATACATTTTTTCGATGCACGGTGGAAGCATCGCTTGATAGAAGACGTTTCACCAGATGAATTATTTTATTGGAACAGGATCAGAATCCTTGAATTAATAAAACTATTTGTGTATTATTAGTTTTCTGAAGGGGGTTCGAAAGTGAAAAACAGGATTATACAAGCATTTATCGAAGAGACCCGCTATAACGGCATCAAGTTTACGATGGATGATTTGGCAAAAAGACTGGGCATCAGTAAACGGACCCTGTACGAAAATTTTTCATCGAAGCTGGAAATCCTGGAAGCGATCATCGATCTGACTTTTTCTGAACACGAAGAACGCTGCCGTGCCATCCGGGAAGATGAAACGCTGAATCTGGAACAGAAAATCCGGCAGACGATCGGAATTATCCTGAAGCATTATGAATTTTACGACCTGCGCATTCTGGAACAGCTGAAACGCTATTATCCCAATCAGTGGGAACGCGTGGACCGGGAAATGAACCGCTGGGATGATTTGGAACGGCTATTGAAAGAAGGTATGGAAACCGGGCTCGTCAAACAGCAGAACCTTGATCTGCTGGTGAAGATGATTTTGAGCGTCGTCAATATTTCCCTCGACCAGAAATTCTTCTACGACCAAAGTCTTTCTGCGAATGACGCAGTAGATGCAATGAGCGAATTATTATTAAACGGTTTTATTGAAAATGAATAGATGGAGGACTGGCTGCAGGAGCCAGTTTTTTTCGACAGTTGAAAACTATAAAAACAAAAAAAGTTTTATTGTTTTCGAGCTGGAAAACAGGAGGAATTCATATGGCAGCACAACAGACAGCACACCGGCTTGATACGGATCCGGTAGGAAAATCATTTGTCCGTTACCTGATTCCGTCTACAATCGGCATGCTCTTAATGGCAGTCAATATCGTGGCGGACGGCATCATGGTGGGCAATCGGCTGGGACCGGTTGCACTTGCCGGCGTCGGCATTGCGGCACCGGTTTATACAATATTCGTGGCGATGTCGCTGTGGCTCGGTATTGGAGCAGCCACTCGATTTTCTGCATTAATGGGTGCAAAGCGGCCAGGAGAAGCGAAAATCGTCTTTTCCCATGCGATGTTGTCGATTTTCATCGTGACGCTGCTGATCGGATTGGTGGCATTTCCGTTTCGAACGGAACTCGCTTATCTGCTCGGGGCGAACGCGGACACTTATCCTTACGTAGCAGATTATCTTTATTTGATGCTGCTGTTCGGCTTCGTATTCACTATCGAGAATGCACTCAGTATCATGGTGCGCAATGACGGCAGCCCGAACCTTGCGATGGTGGCATTGATAACGACAGCGCTGCTGAATATCGGCCTCAATTACATCTTTTTATTCATCTTAGATTTTGGAGTGATGGGAGCAGCAGGTGCGACTTTGATCGCTGGCTTTGTCGGGATTCTTGTGCTCGGCACACATTTCCTTAAAAAGACGAATAACCTGCGCTTTGTCCGGTTCAAATTCAACCGGAAACTGTTGATGCTGATTCTGGTCATCGGCTTTCCGAGTTTCCTCTCGGAAGTCGGCATGTCCGTGTTCACCATTTCCCATAACCTCGTCTTCGAACGTCTTGCGGGAACAGCCGGAGTTTCGGCATTCGCCATTCTGAACTATGTCCACAGCGTCATGCTGCTCGCATTTCTTGGTATGGGCTCAGCTATCCAGCCGTTGGTCAGTTATTACAGCGGGGCCGGCGATAAAAATAAAATCCGCAGGACGCTGCAGCTCGCAATCGGAACTGCGGTTGCAGCAGGAGCCGCCTTTTTCATCATCGGCCAATTTTTTGCTCCTGCCATCGCGGGCGTATTCGGTGATTTTCCCGACTCGGTGATGGACATCGCAGTTCCTGGAATTCAATTATTCTTCATCGGTTACTTATTCATGGGAACCAATTTCGTCATGATGACGTATTATCAGTCAACGGGTAAGATCCGGATGGCAACTTGGATCACCGCGGCGCGGGAAATCGTGATTTTACTGATTTTGCTCAGTATTCTACCTGTGTTCTTCGGCGTAACAGGCGCTTGGCTCGCCATTCCGATTTCGGAATTCATTGTTTTGCTGACGATCATTTTTTATCAGCGTAAAAGGAAAACGATATAACAAGAGTAAATGATGAAAGGAAGATTGGATGAAGACATTGAATATCGACTTCAATTTGGATCCATTTCTGACGCTCGATCCAAAACTGCTGAAGCAAAAAAACGGCAAATTATTAATTGATGTCGACGGTGAATTGACTATCACGTTGGGTGAGAGTAGGTTCTTTGGAGAGCCATCACTCACATTGCTTGAACTCGGCGTCGCTTTGAAACGCTGGCGCATTGAGGATCCGAATGCAATTAAAGACTTTCATTTCTTTACGATGGAGCATGACGAAAAAGAAGGTCCGATACTGGCGTTTCGCCGGCAGGGCAAGTCCGGGTGGCAGTTGTTTTCAATCTGGCAGGCGTTCAGTCATGATGGTTTGATTTCTGCGGAAGACTTGCTGGAAGCGGTGGACCGTTATTTGGCCACACTGGAAGAAGTGCTGATTAAGAGATACGGTTTGCGGTACCAGGATTTTATGAAACGCCAATGGCTATAGGGAAGAATTGCGGCTGCATGAAGGTGAATCGAAGCAGTGAGGTGAACTTGCAGCAGACCGGTTAAAACTGCAATTCCGGGGAGAAGAACTGTTTCTTTCCGGGATTTTTGTGTGAAAGAAGCTATTGCAAACAAAGTCGGTTATAACGCAAACAAAAATAAAAGTGTCATCCCATCGGCTCATTCATTTTATGAACTGCAGTAAAAAGGCGTTTAGCCAGGTGACGAGCGGGATGGCGATGATTAAATAGGCAATTCTCCAATCGCCTCCGCCAAAATTCCAGCTTTCCAGATTTATGAGGTAGATAAAAGTGAAGGCCGTACCCAAAACCAGAGTATTTACCAAAAGAGCCGAAAGGGTGCTGATCATTTTGTTTTTTTTCTTTCTATAGGTGAAACTTGCGATGGTCATCGAAAGGATAAAGGAAATAACGATTAATGTTAAATACATCTGAGCCACCCGCCTTTATGAATGAGACTTTAAATTCGGCAACAAGTTCCAATTTCTAAACAATAAATTCCAAAAGTGGCTGGCTTTCCTTTTCCTTAATTTGTATAGTAGAGAAAACTGAAAATTATTATGCTGGAGAATACGGAGGAACCAAATTGAACCGAAAAAATGATGATGTGCAGACATTTTTAACCCGAATATTTAATAACATCGAACTCGCGCCCGCCCTATTTTACGCATGGCAGCCGGGCATCCGCTTTGAAATTTCCGATCCGTATCAGTCTTACGGTGAGCCGGGACATCTGGTTCAGGCTTTCGAGCGCTCTACTGCTTTATTTGATGCGGTTTTTGATGAGGAAGATGAAGTCCTTTTCGTGACGGATATCAACGTCCCATGGAATAATCCGTTCCTTCATAAAAAGCCCTTGAATGTCTATAGGAAATACATCAAACAACCTAAGATGCTATATCGGCTGCGCCTTGAGAATGTCCAATTGTCCGAATTCGACGAAGGGGACATCACAACTTACCGCTTCAGCTATGCCTGCCGCAAAAACGACATCCGGTATCCACAATTGCTCCGGGCGATCTGTTATGAAGATTTCGGACATCCTTCGCGGATCCTGAAAAATAAGCAAAGCAGCTGCGATATTTATTTCATCAACCTGTCGAAAAAACTCATTTACCACCTGTACGACGACCGGGGATGTGATATCATCGCGGCAGACAAGGAAGGGATCCGCTATTTATATGACCGGTTCAACGACTGGATCCTGGATTACGACCGGGAAAAGATTGAGGAAGTATTCAAATGAAGAATGGAGAGATATAAGATGAATGTGGAATTGACACGATTTCGGGTGAAGGAAGGACAGTCGGCCAGGGTCGATGAGTGGCTGGCATTTCTGAATGCCAATATGAAAGACGTTTTGGTCACGTTGGAAGGCGAAAGGATGTATGTGGAAACGATTTTCCGCGAAGTGCTTGACGGCAACGAATATCTCTATTGGTATTCGATCCAGGGCGAGGGCGGCCAGGATGTCGAAACTTCGACGCACTGGATCGATGAAAAGCATATGGCTTACTGGGATGAATGCATCGATCCGGCATTTCCGGGAGTGGATCTGAATCCGGCGGTGGTCATGATCCCGGCAACTGTTGCAGAAAGTATGAAATAACAGGAAAGTTTATGAAAGGATCTGTTTAAATGAAACATATCTACGCATTTGAAAATAGAGAAGACTACGATAAATACGAGCCGATCATCCAGCGTTTCAGCGAGCGGCTTGCCGCTTTTGAGCAGACGATGGAAAAAGGATTTGCTTTGAACGACAAACCGAAAGGCGTATTATGGACTTCGGCGGAACTTGCCACTTCGGTCCTGTCGGAAATCCCGGTTCCCGCTTATACGAACAGGGATCTCATTTACATATCGCCGGATTTGGAAGCCTGGCGAACATTATTCCTCACCCAGCTGGATGGCAAGGACCTGCCGCATATCCGGAAGTTTTACGAGAATTATTCGGAGAATCACCTGTTTACGATTCTGGCGCACGAATTGACGCATCACTCGGATTTATTTCCTGATGAATTCGACGGGGAGCGTGAAGACAGCATCTGGTTCGAAGAAGGCATGTGCGAGTATTTGCCAAAGAAGCTTTTGCTGAGCCAAGCGGAATTCGATGACATCGTGGCTGTGGAGACAGAGTTGGTGGAAGTGTTCAAAGCGCAATACGGCAGCCGCTCAATGGATGAATTTGGCAGCAGCTCGTATTTCGGCAGCCTGTCGAGCATCATGTTCGACTACTGGCGGAGCTTTCTTGCCGTAAAATTTCTGGTCGAAGAACGTTTCGGAAACGATATCCAGGCAGTTTTCGCCGACTATCACAAATGGCATGAAGAAGGCTGCAAGATGCCGCTGGCGGAATATTTTCGGTTGGATCAATAAAAAATCCGGCAGGAACTTCGAGTTCCTGCCGGAGTTTGTCGCATATGGATGGAAAATATAGCGCATGAAAGCCAGCGGACAGTATTTCAGTGATTCCGGACAGTATTTGGTGCCATCTGGACAGTATTTGTACCATTGCGGACAGTAAGTCCAAAATATGGAAAATGAACTGCCGATACCCCACCCGGTTGAACAAAAATTGAGCCACAAATAAGTTGTTATCATCATTAATGCAATAAAAATATCGGTTTTGACTAAACTTGAAGTCCACTTTGATAAAAAACCTCCAGACCACGACCGAAACAGAGTCAAAACAACCCCAAAGCTGCCAAACCCGACACAGAGATCGAAAATAACAGCGGATGTTTTTCGCAGCCGCGAAAAACTCCTATCTTTTAAGGAAATTTTTGCGTCCGCAAAGATTTTTTCATTTCAATCGTTGTTCTGGCATCTCAAAGTGGACTGATGACATAAAGTCAAAGATTTAGACACACAATCGACCCGAAAGGTAACTTCAAAATAATGGTATTATGGGGACAGTTCATATCAATCATCAATATGTCTGAAGGAGTGTTACAATGTCCACGGAATCTCTCATTACGCTAAGCAGTTCGTCTTTATTTTTCTCATTCATCGTTTATCTGATCGCGATTGTGCCGTTCGGTATCGCAGTCAAATCGCGCAAAAAGATTGCGGTCAAAATCGCGATGACCCTGACAATCGTCGGCTTCCTCGCGCAGCTGAATTACTTTATCCTGCGCTGGGTGGCTTCCGGCCATGCGCCTGTCAGCAACCTCAATGAGTTTCTGACTTTCTTCGGCATCATGCTGGTGGGAAGCTTCTTTATCTTCTATTACATCTACCGCCAGCCGGTCGTCGGCCTGTTCCTGCTTCCGGTGTCCTGCCTGATCATTGCGTATGCAAGTATGTTCGCCAATGAAGTATCGCCGTTGATTCCGGCCCTGCAAAGCCATTGGCTCACGATCCACGTTATTACGGTCGCGACTGCAAGTGCTGTATTGTCAGTCTCTTTTGTAACCGGGCTCATTTATTTATTGAAAAATGTGGACATGCGGAGCAAGGGGAAACGTCCTTTCTTCCTTGAACTGATCATGTATTTTCTGGTGGTCGTCGTCGGATTTATCCTGATCACTTCCGCATTCCGCCTGACAGATTACAGTGCCAGCTACCAATTTGAAAATCGGGAAGGCGCAGCTCAAGTATACGATTATATGCTGCCGGCCATCTTAGTGCCTGCAGATTCCGAAACTGTCGAAAAGGTTTCGGGTGCCTATCAGCCTGCGGATCATTACACCGGTCTTCTTGAAATTCCGAACAGCATCGAAACGCAGAAGTTGAACTCCGTACTTTGGTCATTCCTCGCCGGTACAGTCCTGTATGGCCTGCTCCGTCTCGTGACGCGTAAGAGAGTTGCAGAATTGCTGCAGCCATTCACGAATAAAGTAAACCTTTCTCTAATGGATGAAATTTCTTACCGATCGGTCGTCATCGGCTTTCCGTTATTCGCACTCGGGGGCTTGTTCTTCGCGATGATCTGGGCGCAAATTGCCTGGAGCCGCTTCTGGGGCTGGGACCCCAAGGAAGTCTGGGCCCTGATTACTTTCCTTTTCTATGCCGCATTTCTTCATCTGCGCATCGGCAAAGAATGGACTGGTGAAAAAACCGCTTGGCTTGCCATCGTCGGTTTCGGAACCATCATCTTCAATCAAGTCTTTGTAAACCTGGTCATTGCAGGTTTGCATTCATATGCTTAAAACGAAAACCCGGCGAGGATTCGCCGGGTTTTTTTGCAGCTAAATCAATTCCGGATAGTATTTCAGTGATTCCGGACAGTATTTTCGAAACGCGGATAGTATTTGGCGCTTTCCGGATAGTATTTGGTCTAATCCGGACAGTAAGTCCAAAATATGGAAATGAAACTGTTGCAAGCACAGCTTTAGAACAAAAAAGAAGTCTGATATCAGTAATTATCCGAGAATTATGGTACAAAACTGATGCTTAACAATTTAACCGAATGAAGGCTCCCGCAACCACGACCGAAACAGAGTCATAATGACACAAAACCTGCCAAAATCGGCGAAAAGATCAAAAAAAGCGGAAGTGTTTCGCAGCCGCGAAACACTTCCGTCTTTTGAAGGAACTTTTTGCGCATGCAAAGACTTTTTCCGTCCATCTGTCTTTTATTCTTTTACGTCAGCAAAGATTCGATGAAATATTGCAGGTCCGCCGTCCAGATATTCAGATAATGCATCTGGTCGAAGTAGATCATGACGCCGAGCGCAACGATGATCGCGCCGCCGAACTTCATCAGAGCAGATGAATATTTCAGGATAAAACGCGTTTTGCCGATGAAGAATGCCATGATGATGAACGGAATACAGAAACCGAGCGAATAAGCGGTGACGACTGCAATCGTCTGAGCTGGATTGACGAGGCTGCCGTATGTAATGATGGCGCCGAAAATCGGGCCGATGCACGGCGTCCAGCCGGCCGAGAAAATGAAACCGACCACGAATGAATTTAAATAGCTTGCCGGTCTCTTTTTATAGTTCAAACGTTTTTCCTTGAACATGAACTCAGGTTTGATGATTCCCATCAGGAATAATCCCATCAATACAAGGAAAATTCCGCCAAGCATCTGGATGAGTGTTTCATATTTTATGAACAAACCGCCGATTGCACTCAGGGAAAAGCCTAGAACATAATAGATGACCGAGAATCCGAGGGAAAAGAAAATCGAATGCATCAGCACTTTTTTTCTGAACGCAGATTCTTTGTTCTTTTTTAATTCATTGATGGAAACGCCGGTTATGTAAGAAACGAATGATGGATATAAGGGCAGGCAGCACGGGGATATGAAAGCCAGGAATCCGCCGGCCAATGCAACGAAAATAGTAATGTTTTCCACAGTAAACACCTCCATGCTATTCTAGCATAAGAGAACTGGCGAGAATTCCTGTAATTGTTGCACGATTTTACAAATAGATGAACAATGGCAAACAGGAAGGGAGGCATGGAATGAATGAGCTATTCAATTTCAAATTCAGCTGCGAATGTCTTTGGCCGCGAGTCTATATAAAATTCTTTCAAAATCCGATATGTCCCTTTCTGCAATTCATAATGGATCATATCGATCGGAACTTCGATAAGATAGGACTCACCGGGTGCTACTCCAGCTTCGCCATCCGTAAAAGTCATATTTTTATAGGGGATTTCATACCAGATTTCTTCCTCAAGTTTTTCCAGATAAACAGCACCTCCGAATCCGACGGCCGTACTCCCTGTATTTTCAATAACCAAATGCATTTTTTTAATGGGAAGAGAGTAAACCGCCTGATCACTTGAAATCCGGATTTCAATTTCATTTTCCTGTATTTCACTGGGCAAATCCGTAAAAGAAGATTTCGTTTCTAATGTCGTTGGATTTTGGCCGATACAGGCTGTCAATGCGACGGATAAAATCGTTATAGAGAAAAGCAATATAAAATAGCGCATGAATGAATCCCCCTTTTCATATTAGTCGTTCTTCCAACATTTAAGATACACTGCTTGCTTCATAACTATAATTTCAGGATTGGAGCCGTTACGATGCCAGTCATAAACTACGAAATCTACGTCGAAGCTCCTATTGAAGTCTGTTTCGATCTTACACGAAACGTCGATGTCCACACCGAAACAACCGCTAAAACAAAAGAACGTGCCATCGCTGGCGTTACGTCAGGGTTAATGGAAAAAGGTGATTCGGTCACGTGGGAAGCAGTCCATCTCGGTGTAAAGCAAAAGTTGACCGCTAAAATCACTGAAATGGAAAGACCGTACCGATTTACAGATGTCATGGTGAAAGGGGCTTTCCATTCATTCACGCATACCCATGAATTTAGTCAAAAAGGGGACGGCACAATCATGCGGGACCGCTTTGAATATCGCTCACCGCTGGGAATCCTCGGGAGGATTGCTGATCGGCTGTTTCTTGAAAAGTATATGACCCGGTTTATTGCAGACCGGGCTGTGGCATTAAAAAAGATAGCGGAGGGGAAGCGACAGAAGAATTAGTTCCTGAAGAACTATTCGGTTGAATAAGTGAAAAAAGTTCTCTTTTCCAGTTTATGCGCTAGACGGAGAAAGTTGTGCGCGGGAGAAAGAAAGGTGTGCTCAACTTAATAATCTTATATCTATTTCAATGAATTTACAGCGTCAAAAATCACTAGACAAATATTGCCGCAGCCACTTTTACTCTCTTTCAGACTCCAGCCCCAGTCACATGTTTTTCGCCGTGCGAAAAACGAAAAACCAAAAAGAAAAAAGTAGAACGAAGCGGTTTTCAGCTTCGTTCTACTTTGCTTTTGGTATTTCATTATCTTGATTAAATCGGCTCCGGATCAATGGATTCGTCGCTGATTTCCCCGACGATTTCCTCCAGGATGTCTTCCATGGTCACAAGGCCGACAGTCGTTATGCCGTCTTTTCCTTTTACGATAGCCATGTGTCTGCGGTTTTGCTGCATTTTCGTCAATACTTTCTGGATCGGCGTCGTTTCCGGGAAACTCGGCATCTCGTGGACGAATGACTCAGGCTCCTGCCGGCGACCGGCCGCCATGCTTGTCAGTAATTCCTTCGTGTTGATATAGCCGTAAAGAGTGTTGATGTCTCCTTCTTCCATTACAGGGTAACGCGTGAATTCGACTTCATCCATGATGGAAAAGAAATCATCACGCGAAATTCCTTTGTCGACAGCAACAATCTGTTCACTTGGAATCATGATGTTTTTGACGATACGGTCATCAAACGCGAATATATTTTTGAGATATGTCAATTCAGTCTGGTTGATCTCACCGCTTTGGAAACTTTCTGCCATGATGAGTTTTAATTCTTCTTCGGAATGGGCTTCTTCATGACCGGATGGTTCCACTTTGAACAGTTTTAGCAGTAAGCGTGCCGAGCCGTTCATCACAAAGATGAACGGGTTCATGATTTTACCGAACCAGTAAAGCGGAGGAGCAAGAAGCAATGTCATACGCTCTGCGTACTGGATTGCCAAGGTTTTCGGCGCAAGTTCCCCGATGACGACATGAAGGAACGTTACGATTCCGAGCGCGATCGCGTAGGAAAGCGCAGTTGCCAGGGCATCCGGCACTGAAAATGCATCAAAAGCCGGACGCAGCAGGCGCTCAACTGTCGGTTCCCCGAGTGCCCCGAGAATAAGGGCCGTAACTGTAATGCCGAGTTGGCAGGCTGATAAATAATAATCCAGCTCATTTGCAACTTCTTTGGCACGTAACGCCTTTTTATTGCCTTCTGAAATCAATTGATCGATTCTGGACATGCGCACTTTCAAAATGGCAAACTCAGCTCCGACAAAGAATGCTGTTGCGAGAATCATCAGCGCGACGAGCAATAAATTAATGGTTATCTGTACGTCCAATATGGTTCCCTCTTAAAGAGGGATTCACCTCCGAGTAATATATGAATGAAATGATTCAGTCCTGTACGTTTTTCCGATGGAACAGGACCTGTTTAATCTGCTGATTATCCATTTCCGTGACGGTCCATGAAGTATCACCTTGCGTCACAGTATCGCCGGTATGCACTTCACCGGCACTTTTATAATGGACCCAGCCGCCAATCGTATCAATGTCTTCGCTTTCTTCGAATGATAAGCCGAAACGGTCTTCCAGATCTTTCAGCAGGACACGGCCGTTAAGCATATAATCATTGTCGTTCACCAGACTGATATCCGGCACTTCATCATCATCAAATTCATCACGGATTTCTCCGACGATTTCCTCAAGTAAATCTTCCATTGTGATCATGCCGGCTGTACCACCATATTCATCCGCCACCAAAGCGATGTGGACACGGGCATGCTGCATTTTCAATAAGGCATCCTGCAAGCCGGTCATTTCAAAAATAGTCGGCAATTCGCGCACGAAGTTCTCGAGCTCCCATGGCCGTCCAGCGACGATATGGGGAAGCATCTTTTTGGCGCTCACAAAGCCGATGATCCGGTCTTTATCGCCATCTTCTGTGACAGGGTAGCGGGTATAGTTATTTTCATCAAGGATCTCGACAATCTCTTCGAGGGGCATATCCTTATCGAGCGTCACGAGTTCCGTACGCGGCACCATGATTTCTTTTGCGGCCCGTTCGTCGAATGTGAAGACATTTTCCATGTAGGTCAGCTCAGTTTCATTGAGTGCGCCTTCCTCGAAGCTTTGCGCCATGACGATTTTCAGTTCATCTTCCGAATAGGCCTTTTCGTGGCCGGGTTGCACACCAAATGCACGCAGCAATAAACGCGCGGCGCCATTCAATGTCCAGATGAACGGTTTCATTACTTTACCGAACCAATAAAGAGGCGGGGCAAGCAGTAATGACATTTTTTCAGCAAATTCGATTGCCAATGTTTTGGGGGCCATTTCACCCACAACGACGTGAAGATACGTAACAAGAAGGAACGCAATTGCGTAGGAAGCTGTTGCCGCTACTGCATCCGAGGCATCGAAAAAGTCGAAAACCGGATACATCAAACGTTCGACGGCTGGCTTACCAAGTGCACCAAGTCCGAGGGCCGTAACCGTAATGCCGAGCTGGCAGGCAGACAGGTAATAGTCCAGGTCGCCGGCAACTTTCTTCGCCGTCACGGCCTTCTTGTTTCCTTCAGCGATCAATTGATCAAGACGTGACATCCTGATTTTGACCACCGCAAACTCTGACCCAACGAAAAAGGCGGTCAGGCCGAGTAATAGTACCAATAATCCTAAATTCACTATCGTAATTATATCCACTTATGTCCCTGTAAAAGGGATTCACCTCCGGGTTTATTGGAGCAAAACCAAAAGAGCCGTGATGGCAGCCATCTTACTCTCGAGTGCTTTGCCCGTTTGCGTCTTCGCATAATACGGAGCATCCTTCAGCTGTTCTTCCAGCCGGACGATCTTTTGCTGCAGCTGGTCGAACTCATTGATCACTTCATCAATCAGTTCTTCCGTTTCTAAAGCATTGCCAGAGCAAATAGTATCCTGGATCTCCGCGATCGACATGCGCTGTTTCTTCAATACCTGAATCCGTTCGAGAGTCTGCAGAACACTGGACGGATAAAGCCGGTAATTGGCTTCAGACCGCTCGAATGCCAACAGACCGGCATTCGTATAGTAATCAATGGTTCTTACAGAAACTCCACTTATTTTCGCTACTTCACCGATTCTCATTAAGTCCTTCCCAATGCCTGCACCTCCAATTTAAATTAAGGATATCCTACCATATGGGCCGCAAAACTATACAGTGAAACGTTATGGTTTTGAAAAGTTTATTAATATGAATTAAAAGATTCGTCATGCTTTGGACAATATTTGTGCAGTATCAAAAAAACCGGTTGCTAGTTGGGAGGTTTTGGAGTGTGGGCGGAGTTGGGGTGGTTGTGGTTGTGGTTGTGCGCGGGAGAAGGAAGTTTGTGGGCGGGAGAACGGTGGTTGTGCGCGGGAGAAGGTCTTTTATGCGCGGGAAACACAAGTTTGTGCTCAAGAAGACCCTTTTTTGTCTTTTTTGACATTTTTATGCCACCAAAAATGCGGGGGGAAGCAGAACCGGCAACCTCCCACACTCCACTTCCAAAGATCTGAAGCGGATGTTTTTCGCTCCGCTAAAAACTCCAATCCCTAAAGGAAGGCTTCGCGTCCGCGAAGCCTTTTTCATCTATGAACTGCAGTGGTAAGAAGGAATGCCGGCTCGGAGAAGAGAATTGTCCAAAACAGATCTGTTTTTCACGGGATATACCGGGTTATATGGAATTTTACTGAAAAAGTAGCCGCTTCAGTCGAAATTATTGGAGGGAAGAGGAGAAATCATCTTAAAACTGCCCGCTGAGCAGCAATTTTTGATGAAAACAAGAGGCTGATATTTAGGGGAAGAGATTTATGTGAGGTGAGTGGGATTTGTGTGCGCTAATCGTAATTTATGTGCGGTGAGTGAGATTTGTGTGCGCTAATCAGGATTTATGTGCGGTAAACAGAATTTGTGTGCGGAATGATAATTATGCGTGAAAAAAGTAATATTCTGTCGCGGAAGTTGACCTCTGTCGCAGAAGTTGACCTGTGTCCTGAAAGTTGCCCCGTTTCCCGCAAGTCGATCAGCATCTCCCCATACCAAAAACCACAGAGCTCAAACGGATGTTTTTCGCTCCGCGAAAAACTCCAATCCATTATAAAGAAGGCTTCGAGTCCGCGAAGCCTTTTGATCTGGGCAATGGATTAATCCAATATTTCACTCAATCTTACCTCATAAGTCCGCATCGACCCCAGATCGCCACGCGACAGCAGCTTGCCCGAACGGATCAGCGATCGGAGCCGGTACTCGATCCAGGAGTCGGAATAGATATGATACGAGTTCCCGAGGACTTCGCCAATCACTCGAGTCGCCTTCACAAAACCGTCATTCTCAGCCTGTTCTCCCAACTCATGCACACGCTCCAAGATAAACGCATCGTCCCATGTCTCGTCAGCATCCAGAATTTCACCTTGTTCCCACGACCGCAGCAGACTCGCAGTCGCCAGCAATCCCATCATCTCCTCGACCAAAGCAGCCTTCGTTTCTTCCGGCAGCTGCTTCCGCGAATGCTTGAAAAAATGAGCCATTTGTTTGTTATTGCATTCGCCCGAATGGCGGATTTCGACCCGAATATCCGTATCCCGCATCAACTCGTCCATCGCTTCAGCGGTATTGACCACCGACAAATCCAGCTTTTTATCTGCCGTCAGAAAACAAAATAGCCGTAACCCGATCTCCTCCGCTGCATTGCCACTCATCCAAAACGTGACCGGGTCGCCATCTTTCAAACTTTTTATTTTCCGTAAAGTCTGCCGGTACGTTTCTGACTGATGGTCTACATAGTCATCTTCATAACTGAACGATGACCGGAGCCAGTCGATATGGCGCACCAAGCCTTCTTCTTCGTGGATTGCCGCAATCGGCCCCACTGACAGATCGAGCGAGAGTGGATGGATGGCATGATCCTTCCCGCGAAAAGCAAGCTTCATCGAACCTGCAGCCGAATCTCCAATGACAAAATGATTCATAAATGACATCCTCTCTTATTACAAAAACTCCCATTCCCTTTAGCTTATCATAAAATTTGAAAACCACTCCGCCTCTTTTTCACCTATACTTTATTCAGATGAAACTATTTTCTGAAAACTTGCGTCTATGGGGTGTTCAGGAAGGGATGGAAACTTATGGCGGCCAGAATGACGGATGATGAAATGAAAAATATTATGGACAGCCACGGCGAGCACTTGATCCGGCTGGCGTATTTCTATGTGAAGGACTGGGCCGCGGCCGAGGACATCATGCAGGAAACGTTCATCAGCTATTACCGCAAGTCCAACCAGTTCGACAGCCGCGCTTCCCTGAAAACGTATCTGTCCAAAATTACAGTCAATAAATGCCATGATCACTTGCGGAGCTGGCGTAATAAGCGCTCGCTGTTCTCGAACTCGCTTGGTGGGTTGATCTCTAACGCAAAATCACCTGAAGATACGTACGTTCAGCAAACAGATCAAAGCAATCTCACGAATAAAATCCTGGAACTCCCCGTCAAATACCGGGAAGCCATCCTCCTGTTTTATTATCAGGAATTCACGTC
Organism: Planococcus beigongshangi; assembly: GCF_016820495.1. Lineage (GTDB taxonomy): Bacteria > Bacillota > Bacilli > Bacillales_A > Planococcaceae > Planococcus > Planococcus beigongshangi. Next base: position 205,984 of record NZ_JADHDU010000003.1, read on the forward strand.
AAAAGAAATCAGTGAGATGCTGGCCTGCTCGGAAAACACCGTGAAGACGAGGCTCCGGCGGGCAAAGGACATGCTGCGGGAAAAAGTGGATTTGAAGGAATGGGAGGGCATGCAGGATGAATAAATTCAAACGGGAGCTGGACGATTTTGTGGGAGAGACACCGCGCTTCGGTGAACCGTTGAAGCGGAAAATCTTAAACGACATGAAGCGAGAAGAGCGGCCGGCAAACCGATTTGGAACCTTTCAGGCAGCGGCCGTGCTGATGCTGCTTCTGACAGTGGCGACGGTTTTCCTGGTAGTTAATATGGATGGAGGCGGTGCAGGGCCGGGAAATACGCCAGGCACGGCAAGTGAATTGCCGGCGCTCACGGATCCGGATACGTTGCCGGAAGTCCAAATGGTGGATGCCACAGGGGATACGAAGTTGATCGAGTGGCGATCGGATGCAATGGACCGCGGGAATCATGATTACGATACCAGTACACACAGCAGCCTGGTTGTGGAACTCGGATATCCAGATGTTAACCGGGGTGATGTGGTCTATTACAAAACCCCTGCATCAGCTATTGCGAAAAACCCGAATTTGCCTGAGCACTATATTGCTAGAGTAGTTGGCCTTCCAGGAGAAACTGTGGAAATACGCGATGGCCAGGTTTATGTGGACAACAGAAAGCTCGATACGTTTTATGGTGCTGCAACAAATTTAGGGCTCGGCAAGGACGAGTATTTTGAAATGATAGAACAAAGAATCGCAGAAGGAACTATGACAACGGACGAAGAAATTTCACAAAAAGAACTTATCACCTGGGTGAATCTGGATGGCAAAAAAGAGTATTTCGCCGCCTCCATGGAACCTGTAAAAGTGTCGGAAGAAGCTGTTTTCGTGTTAGTGGATCAATGGTGGAGAGGCACAGACAGCAGGGACTTCGGAGAATTGCCTCTTGGGGCGATTGAAGGACAAATTTTAGGATACGCGAAATAACAGGTTCAACTAAAAGGGCACTGCCATCAGGCGGCGCTCGTTTTTTTTTAAAGGAATTTCCAGGAATAAACAGAAGTAATTAATAGGAATAAAAACTGGACAAACAAAGGGGAAGAACGATGAAAGCCTGGCAGACGACAAATAGTGAATATCTTTATAAGACGCCGTTCGGCAATTTGCGAAAGGATGCGTGCAAGCTGCCGAACGGCATGACGATCGATGATTATTACGTCAGCGAATTTTCGGACTGGGTGAATGCGGTCGTGATTACGGAAGACGGTGAGCTCGTGCTGGTCGAGCAGTACCGACACGGCGGACAGGGATTTTACCTGGAAATTCCGGCAGGCAAAATCGAAGCAGGCGAGACGGATGAAGAAGGGATGCTAAGGGAAATCCGGGAAGAAACTGGCTATACGTCTTTGGAAGAGCCGGTGCTGCTCGGCGAGTTCATGGTCAATCCCGCGACGCAGACCAATAAAATAAAGACATTTCTCTTGAAGGGGGCCTTTAAGGCAGGTGACCAGCAGCTTGATGAGACGGAAGAGATTAGAGTGAAGCTGGTCGATTTTGAGGATTTCGGCCGGATGATCAGAAAGCAGGAAGTTCAGACGCAGCTGTTCACGGCCAGTGCTTATTATATGGCAAGTGCGTTTTTGGGGGAGGGGTGAAGTTTTGAAGAAGATCTTGCTGCTTTTATTGTGCCTGGCACTGCTTTTTGGCTGTTCATCCCAAATTTCACAGGAAGAAGCGGAACAAATTGCGCTTGAACAAGCGGAAGAGGCCAACTATGAATCACCTGCACTATGGCAGAGGTTTGATGCCAAAACACATTTGGTGTCCCATTACTCCAAAACCTATGAGAAAGACGTAGAAAGCTGGGGAGTCTATCTTGATACGGCGGACAACCCGAAAGAGCTCAATTCTCCGGCGCTGCTTTACTATATAAGCAAAGAAACAGGAGAAGTGATCGATGTGATTGTAGGGGCGGTATCAAATGAATAAAACCCAAAATAACGGCTTCGAGTTTCTGGAATTTATTGTTGTAGGTGAAGAAGGAATGGAAGGATATAAGAATTTGGCCGGATCGTTTGCAGTAATTAGCTGCGATGGCGGCGTCCTGATGGTCTATAACAAATGGCGTGAGCAGTGGGAATTGCCGGCGGGTAAGAGGGAAGAAGGCGAAACAGCGAAAGAGTGTGCGGTTCGTGAGTTATATGAAGAAACCGGGCAATACATAAGCAATCTGGAGTTTAAAGGTTTGTTGAAGTTATGGAAGATTTCTGATGGACGCATCAAATATAATCCGGTTTATGCGGGGAATATTGAAGAGCTGCGGCCGTTTCTCAACAATGACGAAGCGTCAGAGATGAAGCTTTGGGACCGAAGCAATTCTCTTGGCGTCATTGATGAGATGGATTTGAAGCTATTAGGGTTTATATAGTGCTGGTAATACGAAGGCCTGAAGAAATTCCTCTCTTCAGGCTACTTTTTCAATCAATTCAGCCAGCTTTTCTGTCAGTTCCACGGATAATGAGTAAACCGTATGCGTATCGTCTTCCCTCATCAGTAAAGCCCGTTCACCTTCGCTGCCGATCCAAAGCTGTAAGTATTGTTTATTTCCTTCAACATCGCTTACTTCTAAATAGAAGGTGGGATCGGACATGTTGACGATGCCTGGTTCTTTTACGGCGCTGGAGAATAGATTATCAAAGCTGGCAAGATCCGCAGCTTCGTCGTAAATGATTGGATTGACGCCTTTCTTTTTTGTCACTTCCAATTTGGAGATTTCTGCAGTTTCAATCAGCGTCTCGCTTAGAAAAAGTTCAGTTTTCTGGGGGGGTTCTTGAGCATGGATGGTTTCCTCTGCAGACTGGCACCCGGATAGCAGGGCGCCCGCGAGGAATAAAACAAATAGGGATGCCACTTTCTTCATTGATTATCAGCTCCAATAATATGTATTTAAATATATGGAGTAGACGGAGGCGGGCGGCAGAAGTTACAGCTGGATGTGAATATGGGGAAGTAAAGTTGAAGTGTTTTTCAAATGAGATGGAAGTGCTGTAGATTTGCATGTAGAGAGTAAAATAGATTGTAAAGGTGGAGACTTTGGATGATCATCAGAAAAGCAACCCTGGCAGACGCCCGTGGAATCGCCCGCGTGCACGTCGACAGCTGGCGCGCCACGTACCGGCATATTGTTGCCGATTCGTATTTGGACGGGTTGACGTATGAGGCACGTGAACAATTATGGAATGAGAATTTGAAAGCGGAGAATACATTTGTGGCTGAAGGAGAAAATGGTGTAATCGTCGGATTTGCAACCGGCGGCAAGGAGGGGACCGGAGAGTATGCGGACTTTGAAGGGGAGCTGTACGCCATTTACATCCTGCCGGAATTTCTCGGGCAGGGCATTGGCCGCCGGCTGGTGGAACGCGTGGCTGAAGAATTGATGGAAAAAGGCATGACTTCCATGCTTGTGTGGGTGTTAAGGGACAATGGCTCCCGCCGCTTTTATGAGAAGATGTGCGGCCGGGAAGTGGACAGCAAAACGATCAGAATTGCCGGTGAGGATCTGATGGAAGTGGCTTATGGCTGGGAGGATATCGGCCAACTAATAGGGAGAGGCTAGAAGGCGTCTCGATAAGTGGATGCTGTGATACTTTTTTTCATTTGGGATAATAATCCGTCATTCGGGCTCCTTCGAAAAGCCAGTCGGGAATAAAAAATAAGCGGCCAGAAAACGGCCGCCGATCTGGCTGAAATAGACGATAAAATTCTTGCAAAAAAGCCACTTGGGCATAAACTGGCCTAAGTTGGGCATAAACAAGTGAAAGTTGGGCATAAATCATCTGAAGTTGGGCATAAACGCCGCCGAGTTGGGCATAAACTGCAAGCCTCTCTAAAAGTAAGCAAACCCAAACCCCGATCGGATGCTTTTCGCAGGCGAAAAGCGAAAAACCAAATTTGAGATTTTGCTTCTCTATAAAGAACAGGCATAGCCACAATTGTGGTTATTCCTGTTCCATTATTCATAAATATTTTTGTGATGTCCCACATCAATTACTGTAATCGTGATTTCTTCTTCTTCAATCAAAGCCGGAATCCGATAATCACCCACTCTGCAGCGCCACTTGCCTTGGTGGTCAGCAACCAGGGCTTTGCCATGCAATTTCGGGTCTGTTGTATTGACCAGATTTTTTCAATCCATCCGATTCCTAAAGCAGCTTGAAGACGATCCGTTTTTTTAAGTTTTTTCAATGCCACTGCTGAAAATTGTCCAATATACATCCTATTCTAGAGGCCTAATTCTTTTTTTACTTCATCCAGTGAATAGGTCTGATCCATAGTCTCTAGCACGCGATCGAAATTTTCCAAGTCAATTTCGTCTTCAATCTTTTCAATAATGGCATTGCGCATTAAATCAGATACGGATGTCTTTTTCATTTTTGCGTAATCCCGAATCAATTTGCTGTCCCGGTCGTCTACACGCAAGGAAATAGTAGCCATTGCAAACCCTCCTCCGCTCTTTGTAATACACCGTAATACATATCGCCTTAAAAATAAACTCTTTTAGAACAATGCTATAAATCTTTGCGGACCATTGGAACTAAACCATCGTTAACTTACTTCCGCCACCCCACAAACTCCGCCACCTTAAAATTATAGAGCGGCTTCAGGACTGACTGAATTTCGATCGTGTCCTGTGTGTTGTCGATGATCTCCTTTCATTAGAAATGTATAGGAGAAATTTTGGACCTGTGAATCTGCATAAAAAACCGCTGAATCTCTGATTCAGCGGTTTTCTGTATGAATGGAGGCGTTAGTTAAGAAATGATTCTTCGAAGAATGACAGCAAATGCTCCAGTGTAATCGGATCGCTGTAAGTGGAAGCTTTCGTATTGATTTCGTAGACTTGGCCATTCTTCACTGCCGGAATGTTCTTCCATACATCCGTTTCAGTAAACGAGTTGTCGACGTCCGGATTTTTGCTGAAAATCATGTAGTCGCCGGCAAAATCAGATAAAACTTCAGAAGAGAATGTGTAGACGCCGGATTCAAGTGCCAGTTCTTCAACTTTTGCCGGCATTTTCAAATCCATGGCCTGATACAGAATTTCGGTGCCGCGGGCATAATTGTCGCCAAATACGTAGAACTCTTTGTTGCCGCTTTCGATAACCGAAACTGTGGCATCTTCGCCGATTTCAGTGCGGATTTGAGCGCCGATGTCCGCAGCGCGTTGCTGGAAATCATCGACCCAATCGGTTGCTTCCTGTTCTTTGTTCAGTAATTTACCGATTTCGACTTGCTGCTCCAGGTAATCCAGTTTACCCCAAGTAAATGAAACCGTCGGAGCGATATCGCCAAGCTTATCGAGGTTTTTCATGTGTGAGCCGGCAATGATCAAGTCGGGATCCAATTCGATGATTTTCTCCAGACTGTCTTCTGTAACGATTTCCACGCCTTCCAGCTTATCGGTGAACAGCGGATTCATACCCGTCCAATCGTCGATGCCGACAATATTGCCTTCCATAGCCAACACGTTCGGACCATTTGTCAGTGCGATGATTCTTTTCGGTTCTGCAGGAACTTCTACAGGACCGGTTTCTGATTCGTATGTAATGACTTCTGGCGAATTCGTTTCAGCAGCTTCGCTTTCTGGTTCTGTATTCCCGCAAGCAGCCAAAAATAGAATTAGTATAAGTAAAAAGGGAACAGCTAATTTTCTCATGATTTTTCTCCTTTGAATGTGATAATGATAATCATTTTCATTTAGATATTATAGGTAAATAGAATTGATGTCAACAATCTTCTGGAAGTCGGACTGATATTTTTCTCCTGATTAAACTTCAGCCAATAAAATAGAAAGCCTTATCCTTTGGCTGGCATATGGAAAACGAGTTCATTTCAGTATACTTAAAGAGGAAGAGCGGAACGAAAGCAGCGGCACAGTTTGAATGACTGAAGATTAAGGAGAGATTGATGGATAGACTTATAGAAAAACTTGTGGATTGGGCAGAGTCGAAAAAGGAAAGGGTTTTGATAGGCGTCTCCGGTCATGGTGGAGCGGGAAAGACTACTTTTTCAGGGAAACTTCTTGAACGGCTGGGGAGTGGAACCGTCAATTACCTCAATACAGATCCCTATATCGTTTCTTCGAGTATTCGAAAGAATGCTGAAATCGACTATACATCTGATGGGGTCAGCCATCGTTATAAAATTACGGCATGCCATCCGGAGGCGCATCATCTGGGCGCTTTGGAAAGGGACGTCCGGATGGCAAAAGAGGGACTCGATTTCTATACGATCGATGTTCATTATCTGGAGCGGGAATTGATAACTTCTAACAAACAGGTGACCATTGTCGAAGGGATGAGCGCAGCATTTATTGACCCGGAGCTGTTCGATCTGAAAATTTACTTCTATACAGATGGCGACACGGAATTTGCAAGGAGGTCATCGCGTGATATTGCCGAACGGGGGATTGAGCTCGAATATCTGCGGCATTCCCATGATGAGCGGCGGATTCAATACGAATTGTTCATGCACCCGTACAGCCGCAATTTTGATATTGTCGTCAAGTCGGAGGGAGGGCGGCAGTTTGTGGAGAAGATGGGGTTTGGGTTTGGGGGTTGAGAATAAAAATTTTGGCGAAAACGGCTGAACGCGGATATAATTTCCTGAACGCGGATATAATCCGCTGAACGCCGATATAATCTCCCAAACGCCGATATCCCGATCCCGCCAGCCGGCGCACACTATATATCCAGCCAACAGAGCGTCTCTTCGCCCAAAAACTGCACTTTCAGCAAAAAAATCCACAAATTCAAAGGTCAAACGACAAAATGGCTGCTTTTCGCAGGCGAAAAGCGAAAAAACCACAAAAAAATTCCCGCGAGGTGGCAGTCACCTGTGCGGGAACTTCTTCTATATCAGCTTGGCAAACGCCACAAGGGTGCCCTGATCACAGGACTGAAAACCGTGCTTTTCATAAAAATGCCGAACGTCCGCCGCTTCTTCAGTCAGCAGCACTTTCTGGCGGACGCTGTGGAATTTCTCCAGCACACGACGCATCAGTTCGCTTGCAATGCCCTGGTTTTGCCGATTGTTCAGCACGAGGATATCCTGGATGTAAATGATGGTGAGGCCGTCGCCGACGACACGCACCAGGCCGATCAATTCTTCTTGGTCCCAAGCGGACAGCACGTATAACGACCCTGCCAACGCTTCGGCCAATTGGTCCATGTCTTTTGTGTAGGCGTACCATTCCACATCTTCGTACAGCGATTTCAATGTGTTTTTATCAATTCGTTTGTCTTCTTTGAATGTAAAAGCCATTTCTTTTTCCTCCTCAAATTTTAGTTTGAAGAGTGTGTGCGCAATTTTTCCACTGTCTTATGCCTCCCTTCTTGTGAAATTGTTTCTATCGGTTCGTATTCGTTCATATAAATAAAAGCGGTAATGACCTCGAGGTAAAGGAATGATAGAATGAGGATGATTCGAAATATTCATTTTACTTATCAATTTTGATCTTGTAAAGCATCAGTCGAGAAGGGGGATATCGACAGGGGAGATTGACTCGGATTCACGCCAAACAGAGGGGGAGAAAGCAATGAGAGCAATAACGAACTTTTTTGACCGGATTGTCCAGCGATATCTGCCGGACGCTTTTATTTTTGCAATTATACTTACGGTAGTGGTTTATCTGATGGGTGTCTTCATGACAGACAGCTCGCCGGTCCAGATGGTGGAACATTGGGGCACCGGATTCTGGGATCTGCTGGCCTTTGCGATGCAAATGGCACTTATCGTTGTAACAGGGTACATACTCGCGAATACGCCGCTTGTTAAAAAGGGGCTCGAAAAAATAAGCTCACTGGCGAAGACGCCGGTGCAGGCAATTATTCTTGTCACATTTGTCGGCATCATCGGTTCTTTGATCAACTACGGATTCGGCCTGGTCGTCGGGGCATTGATGGCGATACAAATCGCGAAAAAAGTGCCGACTGTCGATTACCGTCTGCTTGTCGCCAGTGCATACAGTGGATTTCTGGTTTGGCACGGGGGCCTTTCCGGATCCATTCCACTCCTGGTTGCGACAGAGGGACACTTTTTGGAAGGGGAAATGGGGCTCATTCCAGTAAGCGAAACCCTGTTCAGCAGTTTCAATATTTTCATCGTCATCTTTATTCTCTTGACCATGCCGTTCCTGAACGCCTATTTGATGAAATTGAGACAGGGCCAGGAAATGTCCTATGAAATAGACTGGGAAAAGAGTTCGATGAATGAAGAATATGTCGAAGAGAAAAAAGCGGATTTAACGCCGTCCGAAAAACTCGAAAACAGCAGAATCATCACATTGATCATCGCATTGCTCGGACTTGGCTATGCGGGATATTATTTTTACACGAATGGTTTCAACCTGAACATCAATATCGTCAACCTGGTCATGTTGTTCCTGGGAATCCTGTTGCACGGTACACCAAGACGTTTCCTGCACAGTGTAAACAATGCGGTTAAAAACGTCGGCGGCATCATCATCCAGTTCCCATTCTATGCGGGAATCATGGGAATGATGGTCGCTTCAGGACTCTCCGATATGATGTCCCAGTGGTTTATCAATATTTCGACAGAATTCACGTTTCCTTTATTCACATTCTTAAGTGCTGGTATCGTTAACTTCTTCGTACCTTCCGGCGGAGGACAATGGGCAGTTCAAGGGCCGATGATGATCGAGGCGGGAATGCAGCTGGGCGTGGACAATGCGAAAACGGTAATGGCCGTCGCCTGGGGAGATGCCTGGACGAACATGATCCAGCCATTCTGGGCATTGCCGCTGCTGGCGATTGCCGGACTTAAAGTGAAGGATATCATGGGCTTCTGTGTCATCATCCTGTTCTACAGTTTCATCCCGATTTCAATCGGACTATTATTCTTTAACTGATAAAATCGAGAGCACAGCTTCCATTTTGGATGGAGGCTGTGTTTTTTACTTTCTATGAAAACTACCCATGCTTTGGTTTATGATGGAAGTATTAAATTCGGGAATGCCCAAAATCACCTGTCCACACTCAGCACAAACGGACAGGATTCGGAGTGGCTGACTCAGTAAAATGAAGATAAGGAGTGAGGGCTATGGGATGGGTGGAATCGCTGCAGCACGCCATTGACTACATGGAAGAGCATATCAGGGAACCGGTGACGATCGAGGAAATTGCGAAACAGGCAAACTCTTCCGTGTTTCATTTCCAGCGGACGTTTGCAATTTTGACGGATTGCTCGGTCGCCGAATACCTGCGCAGAAGACGGCTGACTTTGGCGGCGCACGAACTGTCGGCGACGGACAGGAAAATCATCGATATCGCTTATCGATATGGCTATGACACTCCCGAGGCTTTTTCCAAGGCTTTCCGGCGGCAGCATGGTATTACACCGAGCGAAGCCAGAAGAAATGTGGGAGAGCTGCAATCTTTTAACCGCCTGGTGATCCAGGTGAATCTGAAAGGGGCAGATCCGATGAAATATCGAATTGTGGAGAGGGAAAAATTTCAGGCCATTGGGATGAAGCGGAACTTTTCGATGCGTGACGGAGAGAACATGAGCGGCATTTCTGAATTGTGGATGGCAGTGAACAGTGACGGTACAAGCGAAGAAATTGCCGGATTAAACGATGGCGACATTAAAGGGTTGCTGGGAATCTGCACCAACTTCCAGGACGGTGTCACGATGGATTACTGGATTGCGGCGGAAAGTTCGCAGCCAGTGCCGGAAGGTTTCCACCAGATTGAAGTGCCCGCAGCCAAATGGGGAGTTTTCGAAGTGCGCGGGGCCATGCCGGATGCAATCCAGAAGGTATGGAAGCAGATTTACTCGGAATGGTTCCCGTCCAATCAATACGAGAATGCCGGAACCGCCGAGATGGAAGTGTATCCGGCAGGAAATGCTTACAGCGATGACTATCTCTCGGAGATTTGGATCCCCTTGAAGGGGAAGAAGTAGGAAGAGAATGTCCTGAAGAGCGACGCTGAGATGCTCTTGAAAAGATGAGCGACGGGAACCGAACTGAATATGAAAAAAGCTGGACATCCGTAAAATGTATCGCTGCATTTTACGGATGTTTTTATTTCCAGAATTATCTATCTAAGTTGAATTAAAAAACAGCATTTATTTGCCGCTTCGTCGCTTTGGACCAGCTTCCACAATAAGCCGAGAAGAGCACTCGTCTTATTGCTCCAGCCGGTCCGGCGGCGCTCCTTCGCTGGAGTCAATTTCTTGAAATGCAGGAAAAATGGAGACCCCTCTAAAACAGGCAAAAGGTTATGTTGTACTCGGACCACGGTCCGAGTGGGCTTACGGAAACCACTTCAACTCTAGAAGGATTTCGAAGATATGGAGCAAAACAGCGAAGACTCCCCAGGAAAGAGAAGCTGTTTTGCGGAATATCGATTTCTGCAGAGTATTTAGTTCAACTTATCTAGCTATTAACTCGAGCTATAAGTATATTTAATGTAAGAGTTCTGAACATCGGTCTGCTGCCTAAGCCGGTGGTCAAGAAAGAGAGGAACCAGGTATTGATATTCATTGATGTATTTTGCAGTATATGGATCGCATTTATGATCTATTTGCTGATTGAGAAAAAGGTCAAAAACCGTGAAAGATTTCTTATGTATTTCGGTATCGCTTCACTGCTTTTCATCATAAGTCAGTAATGCCGTTCAAATCGAATCAGCATTCATCCAGTATTTCAAGGAGGGTTTAACCATGTTTACAGTCGACGAATATATGGGTTCTATAAAAGCAGACCTGGAGAAGGAATCCGCTTTATTGATTGGGAATCTTAAAAACGTATTTACATACAAATTTGCTTCCGGAACGGATTTATTGGAATTCGTTCCGTCTATCGAGCCGACGAGATTCGAGGTATCGATCAGAATGTTCTCCATGGATAAGGATGGCAGCGAAGTTTTCAATGAAGCGAATGACACAGCCATCTTTGCGGGAAGTGAGGAGGTGCTTCCGGAAACAGCGTATTATCATGTAAACGATGAGCAGCTGGATGAATTCTTTGATTTTTATGAGCAGAATGAAGAGGAACTGATGCCACAAGAGCAACAGGCTTTTGCGGATTGGTTCCGCGAGTGCTGGGAAGCGGCGGGGGGAGAGTCGCTGAAACTGCCTTCTTACTTCGCTTTCCACGATGAAGCCAAATCCTATGATCTGAAGAACAGAAGATGGGTTGATGATGAAGAAAAGTGGACATGAATTTAACGGAAATTAATTAATATGAATGGGGTCTTTTAGATGAATGAACAAGCAACGAAATTTTGGGATGGATATTGGGCGGCGAAAGAGCAGGATCAGCCGGAAAAAGTAGAGGCTTTTCAATTTGGGGCTGAAGCTGACTGGTTGGCCGATTTAGTGGTGGAAGGCAAAAAGACAGCCACCTGTTCCGCCCATGTCGCCTATGAACTGGAGAACGAGGCTTTGCCGCAGGCGGGACAGTATAACGTCGTGCTGAATTCGCAGGATCTTCCTGTAGCAATCATCCAGGTGACCAGTGTTACAGTTATGCCAATGAATGAAGTGCCGGTGGAATTTGCGCTGGCTGAAGGCGAAGGGGATTATACATTTTGGTGGAATGCGCATGTGGAGTTTTTCAAAAGTATATTGGAACCTCATGGGTTAACGTATTCGGAAGACATGCTGCTTGTCTGCGAACGATTTGAAGTTGTCCACAAAGCATAAATAAAATAGGCTAAAAGATAAGGAAATGAAATCCGGGAGGTAACGGCGATGAATAAAAAGGGTAGATATGTTCTGATTTTTATTGCAGGACTGGTTACGTACTTTGTGATTTCGACGATTTTGGCACTTTAACAAATCTTAGTAGGAATGAGAAGGGGGAGAAGTGAATGTTGACCGGTTTAATGGAGGGAATCGCCATTCTTTATTATTGGACTTGGTTTATTTGGCCATTTGTTTTTATTTTTTCACTCGTGAATGCAATTTCGTCTTTAGTGAAAGATGACGCTGCCTCAATGAAGCCGGTCCTGGTTGCCTCTGTTTCATTATTAATAATATTGGCCGGCGTTACTGCTCCTGCCTTGCATAATTTTTAAGATACCGGCCCACGTTTTTCTGAATATCAATTTTAACAAGCAGCATCGCAAATCGCGGTGCTGCTTTATTTTTATGTCTTTATTGGAAAAATTAACCGCTAAGTATACTTGACATAAAGTTAAGTATACATTACATTATGAATATAATAATTACCACAATACAGTTGGAAGGAGATTTGAATGCTTCGGAATCGCGTGAAAGAACTGAGGGCCAGGCATGGTTTTTCCCAGTCTGAACTGGCCAATTATGTGGGTGTGGCAAGACAAACAATCGGTTTTATTGAAAGAGGGGAATTTTCACCATCAATTGCACTGTCGCTGCGTTTGGCGAAGTACTTGGAAGTGCGGGTTGATGAACTATTTTGGCTGGAGGGGGAAGATGACAATGACAAAAAATGATTTTCGGGTAAAGTTCCCGCTTTGGAATATAGCCCTCTACTCGATATTGATGATTTGGGCGTATAGCGTAGTCTACTCTGCCGATATGCTTTTCACTGATTTTGCAGGAGTTTTTGATGGGGAGGATGGAATAAATTTAGATACGATTGCAGTTCTGTCCTTTTTTGCCGGTCCTCTATTACTGATTATTTTCTTCATCGCCTATTTTATTCAACTGAATCGGCACAATGAAAATAATCCGAATAACCGCATGTCTGCATTTTCGCTTTTTAAACCTGGGGAATTTATCGAGTTTGATGAATTGTTCAGTCAGGTGACACAGAATGCCAGCAAGAAGGTTTATGTTTTTTATTCGCAAATGCTGCCGCTGGTAGTTCTCCTGATGTTCTTTCCATTCAATCGGTATGTATTTATCGTGGCAATCCTGCTGCTGATAATCATTCAGAATTTAATCTATTACCGCCATATGCGAAGTTTTGTCAGTCATTAATAACGGCGGGAATAAAATTTTGGAAGAAGGAGATGAAGACCGGATGAAGAACAGTAAGGTGAAATGGTGGGTTTTAACAATCGGTATCCTAACGATCATCAGTATTACGGTATTCAGAATAAGCCAGATCGAAGAGAACCACCAAAAAAACTTAACTTTGATGGAAGAATGCATGCAGAAGAATGGCATTGTGGAAGTAGTCACACAAAATGGTTTTTTCTCCAGTGCATCAACAGTTTCCTGTGAGGAATAAATACATCTGCAGGATCATTGCGATTCGTAATCCTTGCCATGTCTGAAGCGGCTGCAGGTTTACAGTGATTTTTTGCTGATCTTTATTGCAGGACTGATTATGTACTTTGTGATTTTGGCAGTCATGGCGCTTCAACAAACTTAAATAGTAGAGGGAAGAGGGGGGTTCAGCCGATCTTCTCTCTATTTTTTATTCTTCTTGTAAAGAAGTGGGAATTTCTTCTGTGTACGGATACCTTTTTCATATAGAATATGAAGCATCAATAGTTTTGTGAAGGAAGTGCTCACGTGGCGAAAATAGTCATTATAGAAGACACAGAAAAAATCAGGGAAGAATTGAAAACTTTTTTGAGCCGCTATGGATACGAGGCTGTGGCGCTGACTAATTTTGAAACGATCATCCAGGATACGCTCCAGGAAGAACCGCAGCTGATCCTGCTGGATATTAACCTGCCGATTGTCGACGGGTACTTTATCTGCAGGGAAATACGAAAGGAATCCGATGTTCCGATCATCGTCGTGACGAGCAGGGACAATGAGATGGATGAATTGATGAGCATGAATCTGGGTGCTGATGATTTTGTGACGAAGCCTTATAATACGCAGATTCTGCTGGCACGAATCGAAACGATTCTGCGGAGGGTTCAAGGAACTTCTGTCCGGGATACACTCGTCTATAACGGACTGTCATTCAATTTATCCAACGGCTCCGTCACCTATCAAGGAGAAACAGCCGAGCTGACCAAGAATGAAATCAAGATTCTTTCCTGTTTGTATAAAAATAAAGGGAAGATCGTTTCGAGGGATGATCTGATGGACTTCATGTGGAACGCCGATGCTTTTGTGGATGATAATAATTTATCCGTCAATGTAGCAAGGCTGAGGAAGAAACTTGAAGGGCTCGGCATGGAGAAAAACATCGAAACAAGACGCGGATTAGGATACATACTGCCATGACGTTAAAGGATTATATAGCTGATAAGATGCCTTTCCTGATCACCAATGTTATTTTGTTCGCCGCGGTAAGCGGCATCCTGCTGCTGCTCAATATGAGCGGGGCAATCGTATTTCTGATATTCATCGTCTGGTTCACCCCCGTCGTTACATACATCCTCGTCGAATTTATTAGGATGGGAATGTTCCATAAAGAGCTGTCCGGCACCCTTGAAAGTCTGGATCAAAAATACCTGGTGGCTGAAATCATGAAAGAGCCTGGAAGTGCGGAAGGCAGGCTCTTGTATAAGGTGCTGCAGGAGTCGAACCGGAATATGCATGAACATGTGAAGAGCTACCGGGAACGGGAAAACGAGTACCGCGAATACATCGAGACATGGGTGCATGAGATCAAGACGCCGATTGCATCGACCCGGCTGATCATCGAAAACAATCCGAACCAGGTCACCCGCAATATCCAGGAGGAAGTCCGGAAGATTGAAGAATATATCGAACAGGTCCTCTATTATTCGCGCAGCAATAATGTCAGCAGGGATTACCAGATCAGGGAAGTTCCGCTGCCTGCGCTGGTCCGGAATGTCATTAAGCGAAATTCACGGGATTTCATCAGCAGGGGCATCGCGGTCGAGATCAATGCAGTGGAAGGCGTTGTCTACAGCGATGCAAAATGGCTGGAGTTCATCCTGAACCAATTGATCGGGAATGCGCTCAAGTATACGGAAGGACCAGATGGGAAAGTGGAAATCCGTGCAGCCAGAAACGAAAATAATCTTGTCCTGTCCATAACGGATAACGGCATCGGGATCAGCGACAAGGACAGGGACCGGGTTTTTGAAAAAGGGTTCACCGGAGAGAATGGGCGGAAGTTCGGAGCTTCTACAGGCATCGGGCTCTATTTGTGCAAAAAACTTGCCGATCAGCTGGGCCTCGGCATCACCTTGTCTTCTGAAGCGGGAGCGGGGACAACGGTCAGCCTTGTTTTTCCTTTGGGAAAAGCGGCATGACGCCTCAGCTGTTGACCTTATCTTGCAAAAATGCAACGTAAAGAATAGCTAAACCCATACGACTCCAGAATGGCTCTTGATAAGATACAGACAAGCGATAAATAACGGCAGGAGTCATGAGGAGGACAAAAGATGCAAAATATCTTAACCGTAGATAAGATTGAAAAATATTATGGCAATAAAGGAAATGTCACCAAGGCGATCGATAACATCAGCTTCAGTGTGAACAAAGGCGAATTTCTGGGGATCATGGGCCCTTCCGGCAGCGGCAAGACGACGCTCCTGAACTGCATTTCCACGGTGGATAGCATAACGACCGGCAAAATCACCATCAATGAAAAAGATATTACGAAGCTGAAGGCAAAATCGCTGGAGAAATTCAGGCGCGACGAACTGGGCTTCATCTTTCAGGACTTCAACCTCCTGGATATGCTGACTGCCTACGAAAACATTGCGCTGGCGCTGACGATCCAAAAGCGGGGAGCGAAAGAAATCGACCGGCTGATCAATGAGGTTGCGGCAAAACTCGGCATCGAGGCAATCCTCAGCCAGTACCCTTTCCAGTTATCAGGGGGACAGAAGCAGCGGGTGGCCTGTGCAAGGGCGATGGTGACGGAGCCTTCGCTTATATTAGCCGACGAGCCGACGGGCGCATTAGATTCAACCTCATCGCGTCTGCTGCTGGATTCGTTTGAAAAGCTGAATCAGGAAGATCAGTCCACGATCATCATGGTCACCCATGATTCATTTACGGCCAGCTATACGAACCGGATCCTGTTTATAAAAGACGGACGGGTGTTCAACGAATTGGTGCGCGGCAATGACACAAGAAAGGAATTCTTCAATAAGATCATTGAAGTGGTGACGCTGCTTGGAGGCGATGTAAGCAATGTTCTCTAAACTGGCGCTCAATAATGTGAAAAGAAGCTTCAAAAATTATTCGATCTATTTCCTGACATTGACGCTGGCCATCTGCGTATTCTACAGCTTTAATTCGCTTGAAGACCAGAATGTCATGCTGGGGATGAATCAAAACGAAGACTTTATCCTGAATATGTCTTACTTCACAATCGGCATGTCAATATTTGTTTCTTTCGTACTTGGCTGGCTGATTATTTATGCGAATAACTTTCTTATCAAAAAACGGAAAAAAGAATTGGGCATTTATATATCACTGGGTATGTCAAAAGGGAAAATCTCCAGAATATTGATTCTTGAAACCCTGGTGATCGGTTTTCTGTCCCTCGTGGCCGGAATTTTGCTCGGCATTATTGTTTCTCAGGGAATGGCGGTCGTTACAGCCAATATCCTGTCGGCGGAATTGCAGGATTTCAAGTTCGTCGTCTCGATGGGCGCCATCGGCAAAACGGCGGTTTACTTCGGCATCATCTATGCGCTGGTCATGCTGTTCAATCAAGTGACCATTTCGAAATATAAACTGATCGATCTGTTAAATGCGGCAAAGAAGAACGAAGAAGTGAAAGTGAAGAATCCATTTGTATCGGTGCTGCTGTTTTTAGTGGCAGTGACGTTATTGATGATTTCCTACAGCATATTCCTGACGCACGGACTGGCTGCCGACAGGGTCCAGCTGTCTGTGGTTGCTCTCTTCGGCGGCCTTGGAACGCTGCTGTATTTCTTCAGCCTCTCGAATTTCTTCATCCAGATTTTACAGAAAAACAAACGCTTCTATCTGAAAGACATTAATCTTTTCGTCCTGAGGCAGATCAACAATAAAGTGAATACGAATTTCCTGTCCATGGCCGTCATCTCACTGCTGCTTTTTTTGACCGTCACATTCCTGTTCATTGCCTTTAACGTGAAAGGGATCATCGATCAGAACGCAGAAGAACGTTCTTCGTTCGATGTCAGCGGCTACATATATGCTGATGGGGATATTGCCAGTCCAGAAATGGCTAATATAGCGGGGTATTTGGAAGCAATCGATTTCGAATTCGACGAAAGTGAAAGATATGCCTTCTACTCCGAGTATAAATTGGATGCGTCGCCAGAAGAATTGTTCACCGGGTATTTGAGTGAAGAGGAGAAAATGGATCTGGAGGAAGGATTCATGTTCAATTCGATTGTGAAATTATCGGATTATAATTCAATCCGGGAATTGGCGGGCCAAAAACCCATTGACTTGAGGGAAGACGAACTCTTTATAATTTCGGATTCCGGGCATGTGGAGGGAGCGTTGGCGGAATACCATCAAGGCGAGGAACCTTTTATCCTGAATGGCGTGGCCTATTCCATCCAAAACCGATCACCTGTAAAGGAGAACATCGCTATCCCCCGAACCGGTGATTTCCTGTATTTCGTTGTTCCGGATCACGCTGTTGAAAACATGCAATTGGAATCGACAGGTTTCAATGTGATCTATGATGAAGCTGATCCTGAAGAATCCGAAGAGAAATTCTCTGCGCTGTTTGTGGATTTTGAGGAAGAAAAATACAGCGACTTCCTGCCCCTTTCAGTCAGCGGTCAAACATGGAAACAGCATCTCGACAGGAAGAATGC
Source organism: Planococcus beigongshangi (assembly GCF_016820495.1). GTDB lineage: Bacteria > Bacillota > Bacilli > Bacillales_A > Planococcaceae > Planococcus > Planococcus beigongshangi. The sequence goes on from NZ_JADHDU010000003.1 coordinate 223,703, forward strand.
ACCCGCCGCCATTGCTGTCTTCCTTGGCTTGTTCCTGGGGCTCATCTTCATCATCACCAGTGCGGCAGTCCTGGCATTGCAGCAGCTGTCTGATGCAAGTGACAGCCTGGAGCGGTATAAATCGTTGAAGAAAATCGGCGTCACGGAGAAATTGATCAACAGCGCCATCTGGAAGCAGACCTTCATCTACTTTTTACTGCCGCTCAGCCTGGCGGTCATCCATACCGCAGTCGGAATATATGCGATCCGGGAATTATTGAACATCAATTTCCAAACCATCCTGACAGGCACGCTGCTCGTTGCAGTCATCTACGGCGGCTATTTCTATGCCACTTATTTGGGTGTCAAGAATATTGTCAGGAACAGTAATTGAGCGTATGCGTTCAGTACAGTAGAAGAGGCGAAAGATTCTGCGAGGGATTAAAGTGAAGTAGAGGAATTGCCTGCATCTCAATAAAAAGCAGCCATAAAAGCACATTTAACTTCATGAACGTTCGTAAAGTGTTTTGACACGTTTACGAACGTTTTTTATCGATTGTCAGTTCAAAAATGTGCTGTTGTGTGCACTTCAGGTTATCGATAAATAGGCGCACTAATTGGATTTCTTACATCAGTCTCCACCACCACCGCCGCCATCGCATCCTCCGTCTGATCCGCTGCCGTAGTCTCCATAATAATGAATCGAACCAGCAGAATCAGAGGACCTGCTTTTTTTGAACTTCGATTGTTCAGAAGAATGCCGGTCAGTCATGAAACTAAAGACAATCATAATCACAATAAAAGCAACAATAAAACCCATTGAAATTCCTCCTTTATTTGGAAACTGCGTTTTAACCTGGCAAAAATTTTGTAGAAAAAGCTCTTTCTACACTCTATTACGTATATAATTGTCAGAAATTTTCATTTTGAGGTGAACTAAAAAGAGTCGGGAGGAGCTCATGCATGTTAAAAAGTATAAAATCTTTTCCGGCAAAGCATCCGATTTGGAGCGCCTTATTATTGTTCATGATGATTTATGCCAGCCTTCTAATATTTATCATAGACTGGGCGTTCTATGACATTGACCGGATCGATCCGGGTGGGTTTTTGACGGAAGAAGTATCGCCGGACGGGGAATATACAGTGAAAACGTATTTGAACAATGGGGGAGCAACGGTCGATTATGCGATACTGGGCGTCCTTTATTTCAATGACAGCAAAAAGAAACCGAGAAATATCTACTGGCAATATGAAACTGAGCAAGGGGAAATTCACTGGCAGGATGCCGATACCGTTGTCATTAATGGCGTGAGCATCGAGGTGCCGAAGGGCAAATATGATTATCGTCATCCTTAATGGATTACTGTTTTGTTTCCTGAAACCATACTATCGTTAAGAGCCATGATAAATTCAAAGCAATGGCTGAACGGCCAGAAAAATACATATCACAGATAAAACAGAAAAGAGCAGGGCTATTTTAAAATGCCACTTAAATTTTATGGCAAAGGCCCCGAAAAAAATAGCTGCTGCTAATTTAGAACCGCTTTGCAGATAGGGATAAGTTGAAAAATAGGAAGCACTTAAAATAATTGTGGCAAGGAAAGTGACAGTAATCAGTATTTTGAACCACAAAGGTTCATTCATGAACATGGCAGTCATGGATTTTATCCGTTGCACGCGGGATCAGTTCCTTTCCAGGAAATTTTTAAAAAACGCTTAACCACAACAGGTCAGGCGCTTTCAGATGCTACAGTCCTTTGTTCACTCTTGCTAATTCTTTTTCCAAATAATCCAGACGTTTATGAATGCGGTACAAAATCGGTAAATAGGCTATTACGATGATAATCACCCATCCCATGTGCTGACCTCCTCTGACTTTATCGTTTTTTGAATATTCTTTTAATTAATGTAACAAATTACCAGACCTAACTCAATACCTCCCTATAATGAGCTTGGACAACTAATTCCGAGCTCATTTTTATTGGGAAGGAATCAATAGCATTTATATAGAAGAATTCATTGAGAAGATTGAACGGATAAGAGGTTTTGTATACAAAGGCGGCAGAACCATGGAAAACAATAAATTGCTGAGACTGGACAATGTCGGAATCGTTGTGGAATCTCTGGATGGCGCCATCTCATTTTTTGAGGAAATTGGACTGCGTCTTGAAGGAAGGGGCATGATCGAAGGAGAATGGGCGGGACGTGTAACCGGCTTGGGGGCGCAACAGGCGGAAATTGCGATGATGGCCACACCGGATGGCCACAGCCGTCTCGAACTTTCGCGATTTCTAACTCCGCCCACTGTCTCCGATCACCGGACTGCCCCTGTCAATTCTCTCGGCTACCTGCGCGTCATGTTTACCGTTGAAGATATTGACGAAATGGTGGAAAGACTGATGAAGCACGGAGCTCAGCTTGTTGGTGAAGTAATGCAGTTCGAAGACACGTATCGGCTCTGCTATATGCGGGGGATTGAGGGGCTGCTGATCGGCTTGGCGGAAGAACTTGGCAATAAAAAAGTATGACGTAAGGGGAGGCAAGAGGCTGAGTGGAGCGGCTCTTCCTTTTATTTATCTTATTTTCCAACAGCTCGATTTACAGGATCCGACAAAAATTCCCTGAAATTCATTTTGAAATTGAAAAGAGCCCTGTAACTTATTGCGATTTCTCCAGTCTAATCGGATAGACAGGAGGGGTAGTATGAACGGGAAGGTTTTTTGTTTGGGCATGATGATTCTTTTTGTGCTGATGGGCTGTGCCCTGGAAAAGGAAGTCCTCAATAGCGAAGAAGCCAGCAACGATACCGCTGAAAATATGCAGAATAGCTCTCAAAGACCGCCAAGTTTAAAAATAAGCGTGGATGGAAAAGATTTTATGACTGCGATGAATGGTTTCCAGTGGAGTTATTTTGACGGGGAAGAAGATGCGATAGCTACCATAGAGGCGGAAACTGTAGGTGCTGAAGCATTGCTCGAAAACCGGAAAGCGCCGGCTGTAAATGCGGACTCCATCATTGAACTGCAATTTAAAGAGGAACCGCTGACTTATCAGGTGAATGTGTTGGATTCCTTTTATAATAGTGATCGGGAACAGACGAATGTCGTATTGGAAGGCCGAAGCGGCAGAACGGTGTATGAAGTGAAAGCGACCTGGGAACAAGGGACAGCATATTACGTTTTCTCATTGGATGTGGAATAAGCTTTGACTTTAAATCAACTGCATCTACTGTTCCAAAGCTTATTCCAGCATCATCTCCACGATTTTCTAACAGTATAGCCTTTCTGCAATAAAACCATGCTGATTCTTTCTCCTCACTTTTCACCTGGAAAATCCACCTGTATCTGCCACCCCCAAAGTTCAAGATCAACAGCGGACGTTTTTCGCCGTGCGAAAAACTCCAATCCCTTAAGGAAGGCTTCGCGGACGCGAAGCCTTTTTCATCTCAAAAAGCTGTGGGTTGAGAGGAAATGTGAGCTCAAGCTGTGGTGATGATAAAAAGTGAGCTGTTTTTCAAGGGGAAAGCCGACAAATTGGCTGGAATCTGGATGTTTCTTCCGGAAGATATATTAGAAAGAGTAATAATTTCCTCTGCATAAGATTTATGCGCGGGAGAGCGAAGTTTGTGGGCGGGAGGACGACATTTGTGCGCGGGAAAACACCCGTTGTGCTCAACTTAATGTTTAACTGTCGTAAATGATGTTTTTTTGCTTCAGTCTGTCTTTATGCGGGAGCTGTTTCAATCGCAGCTACGCCATCTGCATCCGCCACCCCCAAAGTTCAAGATCAACAGCGAACGTTTTTCGCCGTGCGAAAAACTCCAATCCCTTAAGGAAGGCGTCGCGTCCGCGAAGCCTTTTTCATCTCCTGCTTGTGGTGGAAGAGCAGGATCCGGTTGTCCAGTCATCATGAAAATTGGGCAAGCCTGTTATAATAGAGTCACAATGCCTGTACTGCAGATAAACCAGTAAGACGAAGGAGAAAACACCAACTATGATACATGCGCCCCCAAATAGAAAGAAATCACCAAAAAGCAAAAAAAGCCTGCTCTGGAAAATACCGCTCGGTCTGCTGCTGTTGCTGGTTTTATTGACAATCGCGATTCTCATATTCACAGTGACCTATCCAACGTTCGGAAGCAGTCCGAGTAACGAACAGGAAGAATTCTTTGAGACATTCGAGAATTATGAGGACGGAAAATTCACCAATCTGCCTTCAGAGGAACCAGATGTCGAAATCGATATCCTTGCCGCGCCGGATGAAACCGGATCAGCCGATAAGGAGATGAATCCTGGCGGCGACTTGCCGATGGTGGAAATCGACTGGAAGAAAATCGAGGCAGAAGAAGACAGCCTGACCTGGCTCGGCCATTCCACTTTTATCCTGAGCATTGATGGCAATAAAATCCTGATTGATCCGATGCTGGGGCCGGTTGCTTCACCTGTTTCCTTTGCCGGACCGAAACGATATGGCGGAGATTTGCTGCATCTGGGGGAAGAGATGCCGGCCATCGACGCTGTATTTATTACCCATGACCATTACGATCATTTGGATTACGAGTCGATCATGAAGTTGGACAGCAAAGTTGCTCATTTTTTCGTACCGTACGGTGTCGGCAGCCATTTGATCGGGTGGGGCGTGGCGGAAGAAAAGATTACGGAAATGAACTGGTGGGGCGAATCAGAATATCAGGGATTGACTGTGGCGCTGGCGCCGGCCAAGCATTTCTCCGGCAGGGGGATTCTGGACCAGGGTTCGACGCTTTGGGGCGGCTGGGTCATCCTGGGTGAACAAACCCGAATGTACGTAACCGGCGACGGCGGATACGATACGCATTTCAAGGACATCGGCGAAAGATACGGTCCTTTTGATATCGCGCTGATTGAAGGTGCGCAGTATGATGAGCGCTGGGCTGAATCCCATATGATACCGGAAGAATCCGTGCAGGCGAGCATCGATTTGCAGTCAGAGCAAATGATGCTGATGCACTGGGCAGGCTTTACACTTGCCCGCCACAGCTGGACGGAACCGGTGGAGCGGGCGATTCTAGCAGCGGAACGAAAAGATGTGAACCTCTTCGTTCCGCAGATTGGGGAAACTGTTACGATTGGTGAGGGTATGCAGCTACCGTTTTCGGCTTGGTGGAGGTCATTGCAATAAATAAGAAAAAGGCGTTGCTGCAAATGCGGCAATGCTTTTTATTTTTATCCAGTTGGTTTTATTTCCAAATAAAGGTACACTATGTAAAGTGAATGACTATTCTGATTAGTCGAAAGGCAGCAAAGGATTGCTGAAAATAAAATAATCCAATGGAAGAAGTGAAACAATGGAACTGATAATGATCTTACTCGTTCTCCCTGCGCTGGGAGTTGTATGGTTTTTGAATCTCGTTACTCTTATGGAGAAATTACATAAAGGCAAAAGCATAAAAAATCAAAAGATTTTAGGCAGCCTTTGGACTTTCCTCTTTATCTTCTTGCTGATGTATTGTTTTCTCGCCATGACCTATAATTAGTCAGGAGAATTTTAAGATAACCAACCGAACCGAATGGATGCTTTTCGCTCAAACCCCTGCGAAAAGCGCAGAACCATAAATTCAAAACCACAGCGGACGTTTTTCGCCTTGCGAAAAACTCCTTCTTTTGGGAAACCTTCGAGTATGCGAAGGTTTTTTCAATATGGGGGTTGGCGGAGGAGAGTGGAGTCGGTGTAAATATATTCCATTTTGAAACTGGTAGATTGCCGATAGGTTATTTCGTGTCATAAAAGATGCTGCTTTCCATTGAATTAGGGCAGTTGGGCATATACAGAGAGAAGTTGAGCATAAATCAGTGAAAGTTGGGCATAAATCGAAGCTAGTTGGGCATAAATTTTGAAATGAGTAAGCCAATGAAATATTATGTTAAATTATTCCATCCAGAAAGCCGATTTTATCAGAAAATCTTCACCTTGTGAGGCAAAGGCTACTCTTTTCAACTGATTTTTGTCGAGTTGATCGTATTTCAGTGAAAGTTGATCGTATTCGGACTGAAGTTGATCGTATTTCATCTAGAGTTCATCGTATTCGACCCCCACTTGAGCGTATTGCTGATTTTTCATTCCACAATAGAAATCTTTTAAGAAATACTTCTGGAAAAAATGTAACATTATAGGAAGTGAGACGTGGTAATAGTAACAAAGCGATAAAGGGGGAGCGAATGAAAAATCAGCAGCTGGAAAATCTATTTAAACTTTATTCGCGCCCCCTTTATTATTATTTGTGGAAAATGTCAGGCTCTGCGCATGCGGCTGAAGATTTGACGCAGGAAACTTTTGTCCGGGCGACGATTTCACTGCATACCTATGAAGGGGAAGAAGCGCGCGCATGGCTGTTCAAAGTGGCACGGAACATCTATATCGATGAATGGCGAAAAAGGAAACGCAGGCAAGCCAATCCTTTATTGAAATTATTTTATTCGAATGAAGAACTGATCAGTCCCTATGGTTTGCCGGAAGATGAAATGCTGAAGCAGGAGAGGATCGGCGATTTGAATGAGCTGCTTGGATTCCTGCCGGAGCATTACCGGACGATTCTCTATTTAAGGGAAATGGAGCAATTCAGTTACGCCGAAATCGGGGAAGCTATGGACTTATCCGAATATCAAGTAAAGGTCAATCTGTACCGGGCCAGAAAAAAGCTGGAAACAGTCGCAAAAAAGAAAGGGTGGCAGCATGACCGAGTGGAATAAGGAAATGGAAAAGAAGATTTTGAAGAAGTCGCGTTTTACGCTGACGATCCGGATTCTCCGGCTGTTGCTCAATTTCGTTTCAGATAAATTGAATATGGCTAAAGAAAATGAGTTTTATACTAAGCTTGCTTTAGACTGGCAAGTGCCGAATCTGCGGGGGAATTTTGATTTTCAGGAAGAGAAAACCACTCCTCTCGGAACGAAGAAATTATCCTATCCTTTAATCAAACAAGTTGGAAAAGCCACGATCATGATGGGCGAGGCAGAGGTTACAAAACGCCTTTTAAACAGTAATTCGACTATCCAATATAATCTCCCCGGAAAAGAGCGGATCAATGATTTTTCCTTTTTCTATCCGGACGATCCGGACAGCGGAGAAAAGCTGTCGGCAGGTGCCCAGACGGGAGTATGGGAAACATTAGAAATGCTCCATGAAGGAACAGTGGCAGAATTGGCATTTTCGACCGACCGATTCATGTCGCCGGAAGAACTGCTGAAAACATTGTCATCCTATGATGTTGATGTACTCTGGATGCCGCTCCGCTCAGGCGAGTTTGAAGACTTCTCAACGGCTTCGACCATGAGTGAAGGAAGTCTAAGCGTCTTTAATACTATCGGTTTAACAGGTGGCCGTACTATTGATGAAGATTTTTATACAGATTCATTAGCCTACAGTATAAATCAGGCAAGCGTCGAAGAGAGCAAGAAAATCATGCTGCAGAATATGGAGAAATTGCTTGCTGAAAAGCCTTCGTCCTATTACGAAGGATTCCTTAGCTTGGGACATCTGGAAGAGCGATATAATTACCTGAAAGAAAATGGCTTCGTGGTTTATGGTGCAGTCGTAACAGGCCCGGTTAAAGAATTGCTGAAACTTCAAGATGAAGAAATGATTCGCGGAGAGCAGCTGGGCGAAGTGGAACTTTGGAATTGGGAGGAATAGTGAACTGATACGGCAAGATTAACAGGAAATAAACAGCAAAGACCGAGTCATAGCCTGGGACTCGGTCTTTGCTGTTTATATAGAAAAATTTATATCGAGAAAATAGAAATTTATGATAGAATTTTCTGAAACGTTAGTAGAGAAATGGGAGTGAATGACTTGCTCAAAAGATTTTTTATTGTCCTGGCTTCAGTCATTCTGGTCGTCATTGCCAGTTTTCTGACATTAAGGTTCATGTATATATACGAACCGACTCCCAACAAAGGAGATGTTGAGGAAATGGTGAAAGCACGTGATCTTGAGGAATTTGGCAAAGTTGAAGGTTCTTTTCTGTATACTCCCAAAAATTATGGCTTTTACAATGACACTAGTATTTATATCGTAGAACAGAATTTGGATAAAGGCCAAAATTATGAGGACCAGTTTGTCGTCATAGAAAAAGGCGTGGCACTAACAGATGAAGACTGTCCGGCGATCAGTCAAATCGAAGCCAGAGAAGGATTCAATGATGGTTACACAGAGGAGCTTCAAGTGCTGTCAAAGCATCAAATGACTGTCTACAGAGATAGTGAAGAAATTGAATCAGCCTGGCTGTATAAAATCACTTTTCATTCCAATGACGAATATTATTTAACTTTTTTGCTTCCTGAAGAGAAAGGAGGAGACAGATTCAACTTTTTCACAGAGGGATATGAGCAGTTTCGAGGGTTCTGACCCTGAAAGAAATTGGAATTTTGTCAGTAAAGTGAAAAGAGTTATTAAGCGTTAAGGTAATACCCAATCGCCATGAAAATGAAAAAGCTGAAAAACATAAAAATGTTTCCGATCAACAGGAAATAATGTCTGCCAAGAGCAGCAAATACAGCACCCACGATTCCAAGGATGAAAGTCCCCAGCCAAAACGGGCTGGCAATTTGAAAGACTATATTGGGAATCCATGCGAATAAAGAGAGAAGCAAGCAGAGAAGAGAAAGTTGCCTATACCTTTTTACAGTCATTTTCATCATCCTTTCTTCAAACAGGCTTAAGTTAAATTGCTTCCATCATTAAGAGCATATCATTCAGTTTACAGATAATGTATAATTTTATTGATTAGTTAGAAAAATATAAAGGTTTAACACGAATATTATATCTAACCGGATCCTGAGGAAGATTGGAGAATAGAAATGAAGGATGACAGGAAAGCATCGACCTGCATAACATTGAGACCTTTAGCCATCGAGGATTACGAGACGGTGCTGAAATGGAGCAAAGACGACGCCTTTTGTTCAGCCAATGGATGGGAATTAAATCGGAGTCCAGAAGAATTGGATAGATGGTGGGGCATGTGTGTTGAAAATGTCGTGGAAGATTTTCTGCGGATGGGAATCGAGTGTGACGGGAAATTAATCGGTTATGCGGATTTGGCAGGTATTCAGGATGGGTGCGCTGAATTGGGTATCGCAATTGGAGACAGCGAAATGTGGGGGAAAGGGCTCGGATCCCGTGCTGCGCTGGCCATGATGGATTTTGCCGCAGAGAAATTGAGCATCACGGGTTTTACCGCAGAAACAAACGAAGCAAATGTGCGGTCACGGAAAATGCTGGAGAAAATCGGTTTTGAAGAAGTCGGCAGTGACGGCAGGGAAGAGTATATGGGAATGGATGGTTTGCTGATTCAGTATAAGTTGGAAGTTTGAAGGGGCGAATGCAATGATGGAAAAGTACAATTTCACTAAGAAAATCGTTGATGAATGGGATCCGATCGGTTTATTGGCAATGGGCTGTCCGGATGACGAATACAGCCCGGAAATTGTTGATATTGTAAAACTCTTGCCTCAAATGCAATCCGTTGAAGAATTGGCATCAGGACTTCGCCAGGTTTTCCTAGAGTGGTTTGGCGAGCATCTGCCAATCGAAAAATGTTTGCCTGTGGCAGAGAAAATATGGAATAAAGACTGACTCGCATTTCATAAGATAGAAGAGATCGAAAAAATCCATACATAAAAAATCCATACATAAAACATCAGGAATCGGAGGTCCCCCATGCTCGCATATCCCGCTCCAACAACCAAGGAAGAGAAGATGGCAATGATCAGCATCATCAAAGACAGGCTGCTCGCTGCCCACGGTGAAAATATATTGGCCATCGGAGCCTATGGTTCGATCGGGCTCGGGACGGATGGTCCGTATTCGGATATTGAATGCCATGTTATTACGAGAGACGGCGTCCGGCTGCAGACGCTCGAGTTCGTCTGCGGCAAATTCAAGATCGAACTCAGCACGACTGACAGAAGCGGCTTCTTTAAACAGGCGAAAGAAGTGGATGATTCCTGGGCCATCAAGGCCGGGATCTTCATTCATGTTCTTCCGGTCCATGATCCGACGGGCTTGTTTGGGCAGGTTAAGAATCTTCCGCTCGAAATATCGGATGAGGCGAGGCAACATGTCATGAAAGAGTTCATGATTTGGGAGCCATACGAAACGGTTGGAAAGATCCGGAACAATTACAGCGTCGGGAATGCCGACTACCTGCATCTCGGCGCGAAGGATCTGCTGTGGCAGACAGCCAAGCTGATCGGGTTGGCCAATAAATCGTATTATACGACGCGGGCGAAGACGTACGCGGAATCACTGCAGATGGAGGCGGTTCCTGTAGGCTATAAGGAACTCCTGGCTTTTAACCTGGCAGGGGATCTGCGGGACCATGAAAAACTCTATCGGCTTTGCGAAGAGCTGTGGACCGGCTTGAATCTGTGGTTCGATGAGATGGGGCTGGATTACCGGATGACAGAACTGCCTCTTTGATTCGGATAAAAAATGAAAAGTGGTGACTTTATGACATACTATTATTACATTGCAGCTGACATCGAGCTGCCGAAAGAAAGTTTAAAAAATGTCTACCTGGATATCGATGAATCCGAGGAACGCATCAAAGGTTTTGAGTTTCCCATCCAGCTTGAGATTTATAATGGCATCGGCAGGGAAAGGGAAGCGCGGATTCTGCTGGAGTACCTTATGCAGCAAGCCGAAAAGCATAAGACGTGTACATTCCAGATTGCCAATCTTATCAATTCGAACCGTGTGCCTTTTAAAATTCTGGAGCGGAGGCAGGTCCAGCTCCATAAGATAAAGTCACCCGCGGAATTGATATTGGAGGAAGGAGAATTATTGACGATCCGGAAAGTGAATTTGGTGTATTGATGGAAAAAGATGAAGCTGCTGATCTGAGCAAATTCTCCTCAGATCAGCAGCTTTTCTATTATCTATGCATCTTCATTTCCTCTGCAAAATTTTTACAACAACACTGAAACTTGCTGGGTCAATTTATCGTTCATATGGAAAGGAGGCTGGATGATGCACCCACTGCTTAATCTAATCGGTTTATTTATATTATTCATTACAGTCATAATGTTCATGGTTTTCATGGTTAAGTTGGTCATTTATTTCTTTAATCGAAAAAACTTTCCCCGAAAAGCTTTGAGATCGACTTTCATAGGGGTCCTTTTGTTTTTCGGCATCTTTCTGTACATTCAATATTTCTTTTCGTTTGATGACATCAATCGAAAGTATATGCAAGAAGGACCGGAAATGTCATCACCGACCGGAAAATACATCGCCAATGCTTATTACGAACCTTATGGGGGTGCGGTGGGAGGAGTAAATGTCTGGATTGAAATCACAAGCGATGCCGGGAAAAAAGTCATTTATTATGCAGATGCAAAACATGATTTTGAGATGACTTGGATCGATGAAGACACTCTGTCGATTATCAATAAAGGCGGAGGGCCAGATTCAAATCGAAACATTGAATTAGATGTTAGAGATGAAATTTACCACGAAAATGGGTTGGCTTGCCAAAGTTTGCTGATGAAAAATGATTACGAAGAGTGTTACCGGTTTGAAGCTTCCTGACTCGTCCCATGAGACAAACTTTTCTCTCAGCCGATAACGTATTTATCTTCTTTTATCCATCTCATCCGCCATTTGGCTGGAGACAGGGTTTTCTTCTTTCTGCAATTGCTCAATGATGTTCCGGTAATCCGTATCATTGCGGTTCTGGCTCATCTTGTAGGCGGCCTGGATTTCATTCACCTTGATCTTGAATCCGACGATGCCTTTCAGTTCTTTTTCCAATAAAGACGGCGAGAGTTTCTCCCACAGGACGGGATTCTCGCGGTGTTTTTCATAAGTCTCCATGAGTCTCGTCAGATCCTGCTTCAATTCTTCTTCATCTAAAATCTGAGCCGCTCCGTAGAGGTGAACAGCCTGATAGTTCCATGTCGGCACATTTTCCTGCTCGTACCACGACGAAGAAATATAGGCGTGCGGCCCCTGGAACATGACCAATACTTCTTCGGAAGATTCGAACGTCCGCCATTGCGGGTTGCCGTATGCCATATGCCCGGTTATATAATAATTATCGCCTTCCTGAATCAGCTGGAGCGGCAGATGCGTTGCGATGGGCCGGCCTTTCCTCGTAGAGACGAGCGTGCCGAACGAATGGTGCTGCACAAATTCGCGAATTTCCTCAACATCAGTGATTTTATAAAATTTCGGGATATACATAGCAGGCTCCTTTTTAATAAAGTGATATTAAATTTATAGTAGCATCCGGATAATTTAAAACCAATGTTGAATAGGAAGCCGGAAGTGCCGAACGCCGATAAAAAGTGCTGAGCGCCGATATAATTCTTTGAACGCCGATATCCCCTCCACGAACGCCGATAAACGAATAAACCAGTCTTTTTCCAAAGAAAAAACGAGCGCCAAAGCCAGTGGAAGGCTAAGTCGTATCACTTTCTTCAGAAAAAATGGCCAATCACCATCAATCAAAAGAAAAATGGATGCTTTTCGCAAGCGAAAAGCGAAAAACCGACAGAAATTTCCGGACTTGTCTCCGCTGCCGATATTCAACTAATTATTCTCCGAGCAATTTCTAAAACCCCTCCCAATCCTGTAGTTTAATGGTAAAATTTATAAAAAGGAGTCGGAAAATTCTTGCTTCAATTCGATTCAATTAAAAGGTGCTGACCGGATGCGAAATTATACACGGCTAGAAAAGATTTTATACATATCCTCACCCTTCAATCCTAAAAAGCTGAAAAACGAATTGGATGGAAAGACCGTTCTGATCACCGGTGCAAGTTCAGGCATCGGCAGGGAATTTGCGTATCTGCTGGCAGGTACGACTGCGCATCTGATCCTGGTGGCCCGGCGAGAAGGGGACATGCGCATTATGAAAGAGGAAATCGAGAAAGGCTCGGCCAGTGTAATGGTGTTCCCGGCAGATTTGCGGAATGAGAAGGAATTGGCGAAACTGCTGGAATTGCTGCACGGGTTGCCGGACGGACTGGACGTCATCGTCAGCAATGCCGGCATATCCATCAACCGGCCGATCGAGAAATCACTCGATCGCTATCACGACTTCACGCGCACGATGGCCCTTAATTATTTTGCGCCGGTTCAGTTAATGCTGTCGCTCATCCCGCTGCTCGAGAAAAAGAACGGCCACATCGTCAATATCTCTACGATCAATGCATTATTATTGCCGGTTCCGCACTGGGCGGCTTATCAGGCATCGAAAACGGCGTTTGATACATGGCTGCGATCAGCAGAGCCGGAGCTGAAAAACCGGAACATTTCCACGACTTCGATTTACCTGCCGCTGGTGAGGACGCCGATGATCGAACCGACAACCGCTTACCGGAAAGCGCCGGCGATGTCACCTGTTCATGTGGCTGAAATCATCGGCGAGGCATTGTATTCAAAAAGAAAAGTATATAAACCGTGGTGGCTGATCTTCGGACAATTGGCATCGGTCGTTTTCAGAGCACCTTTATCATTCATCCTGCCGCGTTTGCTGAAGAAGAAGGAGGGCGGAAGAGCCGATGTTTAATCTACTGAAGATATTAGCGCAGCTGAATTTTCTTTCACCTCCGAATATATGGCATCTCGGCCGTGCCATCCGCCAAAACGGCATCAACCTGCCGCTTTTATTCACGTTGGCGGAAAAAAGGGACGGCAATCGCACCGCTTTAGTCGACAGCAGGGAAACCGTCTCCTACCAGGACCTGCAGGAGCGTTGCGGAAATCTTGCCTGTCATCTGGCGGATCAATACGGATTGGGAAGAAATCAAAAAGTAGCGTTCTTTTGCAGAAATCACGCTTCGCTGGTACAGGGCATCTTTGCTGTGTCACGTCTTGGCGCGGATGTCTTCCTGCTGAACAATTCCATGAGCCAAGCACAATTTGACCGGCTGGTGGAGGAGCATGGATTCGACTTCCTGATTCATGATGATGAATTCAGCGGGATGATCGAAAAATCACCTTACCGGAATCCGAAAATTTTCAGCTATCATGATACGGAAAAGGCAATCAGCCTATTGGCTGCTGTGCCTCCGGCTGCAATCCAAAAACTGCCGCCGTCTTCCAGCGGCAAAATCGTGCTGTTGACAGGCGGTACGACCGGCAAGCCGAAACAGGTGGTCCATAAGCCGTCCCTGTTTAATTTCCTGTCGCCATTTTTGGCTTTGCTGAACCGCCTGCAATTGCCAAAATACAGCACTGGCTACATCGCGACGCCGATTTACCATGGCTACGGGATTGCCGTGTTGCTGTCATTTTTTGCGCTTGGCAAGAAAGTGGTCATACAGGACCGCTTTGATGCGGAAAGCGCATGCACCCTTATCCGTGAACATCAGGTCGAGGTCATCACCGCAGTGCCGCTGATGGTCCATAAAATGCTGAAAGCCGATAAATCCGCTCTCGGTTCCCTGGCCTGCATAGCGTCGGGCGGTGCCAAACTGAATTCGGCATTAGTGGAGGAAGTGAACGATCACCTAGGGGGAGTGTTGTATAATCTGTACGGAACTTCCGAGGCGGGGCTTAATATCATCGCGGCGCCGGAAGATTTAAAGCAGCATCCGAACACGCTCGGCAGGCTGATTGGTGGCGGGCAGCTGCGCGTAATGAAAGATGGAAAAGAAGTGGAGCCGGGCATTACGGGTGAATTTTGTTTTCAAAACAAGTGGTCGATGCAGAACAGCCAGAGCCGCTGGATCCAGACAGGGGATATCGGCTGGCGGGATCAAAACGGTTATTTTTTCCTGTCCGGCCGCACCGATGATCTGATCATTTCAGCCGGCAACAACATCTATCCGCTGGAAATTGAAGCCGCGCTGACAAATCACCCACTCGTTGAAGATGCAGCAGTCATCGGAGTGGATCATGTTTACAGCGGACAGATTTTGACGGCTTATGTCCAGTTGCGTCCGGGAGAAAAGCTGACTGTGGATGCCTTAAAGGAATGGCTTCGCCCGCACTTGGCTGACTTCCAGGTTCCACGTGACATCGTTTTTGTCGATGAATTGCCTTATACAGCAGTTGGAAAGCTTGATAGGAAACGGGTTCAGAAGCTTATGCCCATTGGAGCCTGACGTTAAGTTAGACTAGAAGAACCAAAAAGCTTGCCCCCGTCAATTTCCGGGTGCAAGCTTTTTGGATTCAGGCTGTAGGTTCCTGCTGTTTTATTCATTCGGCTCCTGCACTTCTTCTAAACCATAGATCCTGTAGGCATCAATTCCCGATTTCTTCGCTTCGTATAAAGCAGTATCAGCAGACTTGATCAGCTGTTTTTCATTCGTGGAATGATCGGGATAGAGGGCAATTCCAATTCCGACGCTTATTTTAATTTCTGCGCCATTGAAAAGTATCGGTGGTTCATATGATTTCAAAATTTGGATGGCCATGTCTTCAGCTTCATCTAAAGAATCGATTTCCGGCAGAATGACACTCATCTCATCACCGCCAAGGCGTGCTGCGGTGCCTTTTGAGTAAACACACTGCTCAAGACGGAGAGCCATTTCCCTGATTACGGCGTCGCCTGCATCGTGGCCGAACTGGTCATTGATCTGCTTGAACTTATGTCCATCGAGCATGATTACGGCCACTTTCTTACCGCTTGTCTGTGCCTGGTTGAGGGCTTTTTCCAATTTATCGTCAAAAGTTCGCCGGTTTGGAATGCCGGTTAAGTGGTCGTAATAAGCCATGCGCGCTATTTCCTCCTGGAGTTCCCGGCGTTCCGTAATGTCCCTGGAAATCGTGAAGACCTGCTTAACTTCACCATTTTCCAGTACGGGGGTCGGCGATACTTCCATCCAGAGGTAATGGCCCTGTTGGTGCCTGAAACGAATTTCTATCGTGGCGGGCTTTCCGCCAGCAATTAGAGACTTCACACTTTCAATCAAAGTCTCCGCATCTTCCGGGTGGACGTTCTCCAATAAAGAGGTGCCGATGCAATCCTCAGACCTATAGCCGGTAATCGTTTCATAAGCGGGAGATACATACTCGACCAGACCGTCCATATTGACCATCGTAATGACATCGAATGTGCTTTCTGTAATGATTTTGTATTTCTCCTGGCTTTTCTGCAGCTCTTTTTCCGCTTTTTTCAGCTCGGTCACATCTTTATAGATGATGGTTGCTCCGATGACTTCTTTGTCAGCGTTCCACACCGGTGAATAGGACGAAATGATGTTAAGTCTTTTCCCGGATTTGGTGATGCGGATGGTATCGTGTGAATTGATGGTTTCTCCTTTAAGAATCTTTTCTACAACCCTGAACTGATCAGATTGCATCCCTTGTGGAATGATTGTGCCTTTGCCGGCCACCATCTCTTCTTCGGTAAAGCCGAAAGTTTTCTCAAATGCGGGATTCACCTTGAGGATATCACCTTTCGTATCGATGTAGAAAATGGGATCTGTGGAATTTTCCCAGAACACTTCAAGTTCTTTTTTTGTTTCCGACAAGGCCTGCTGAGCCGTGTGTATTTCTGTGACATCAGAAACGATGCCGTGGATTCCGACCAGCTTTCCATCGGCTATGATCGGGACATTCATCGCCTGAAGAATGATCAGCTCTCCGTTCTTGTGACGGAATTCCAAAGTGGAATGAGCCGGTTTCTTTTCATGGATCGCTTTATAGAAATGGTTCTGAATCGTTTCCGTTTCGCTTGGCAGAATAAATGATAAAAAAGGCCGGGATTTAAAATCCTGGATGGTGTACCCCAGGATATTTTCGGCACCCGCATTGATGCTCAGCAATTCTCCTTCCCGGTCAAAAGTCAGGATTCCGTGCGGATGATTTTCGAACAAGGCCTTGTAGCGCTGTTCACTTTCCAGCAGGCGCTGCTCCATTTCCTTCTGTTCGGTGATTTCTTTGGCAATGACATAGATGCCGATCACTGCACCCTCGACTATAATCGGTACAGTGTTTAGCTGGAACGTCGCCAGTTGCTGCGTTTTAGTCCAGATGGTTGTTTCAAAATCAAGTGCATGGCCAGCCAGCGACTTGTCAAAATTAGCAACCGTTTCTTTCATGCAGTTTTCCGTCACTACAAAAAGGATGGATTGGCCAATCAATTCCTCTTCGCTGTAACCGGTGGATTCTGCCACCATCTTATTGATGCGGGTGAATTTTTTTTCCTGATCAAATTCAAAAACCGCATTCGCATTATTTTCTATCAGGGATCTCAGTCTCAGACGTTCGATTTCCATTTCCCTTTGAGTTTTCAGCAAATCTTCTTTCTTTAATTCCCGTTCGGTGACGTCTCTGACGATCGCTAATATATACTGGCATTCACCCTCTTCGGTCAAGATCGGATTCAGCATGGTTTCCCCAAAAAAATCCCCGTTTTCTGTCCGGATGCGTTTTGTGAATTCAACGGGTTTTTGGACGGCCATGACTTTCAGGTAATAAGGGATGATCTCTTCGATTTGATCCGGCGGAAAGATCTCGTCAATCCGGCGGCCGATAAGATCCTGCGATGAAAGAAGAGCGAATGACGATGGATTGGCATAAACATAACGAAAGGAATCCTCATCTTTTTCCATCAGGAAAACCGGATCTTTCATTATATTCAATAAAGCTGTATAGCCTGAAATGTCCTGGCTGGATTTTTCTATGTTGTAATCATCCATTCTATTTTCCTCCCATCGGCACATAACCGGTTCAGTACGATTAAATATAGACTATGCTTATCAGCCGATCCAATTTCGAAACGAGTTAATAGTTATTATTTTCCATTAAATTTAAGTGTAGCTGATAAATCTGTAGTTAGATAGTATTTTAAATTATTTAAGCCAATGAATCCTAAATACTTTAAATTTTTTTAAAGTTTAATTAGCTAAAGTTTTCCGTATCAAAAAAATCCCAACTCTTCCTGCATCATCAGGCTGGTTGAGATTTCCTTATTTATCATCCGTCATTCGCATTGGCTGTCCGCGTATCCAAACGGGCATAGGGCTCTTTTTCCATTTTAGGTCCAAGCTGGAACAGCACCACGCCCCCGCTGATCAATATTACGCCGAGCAGCGATTGCCAAGTAAACGGCACTTTTTCAAGTCCGAACCAGCCCAGCGTGTCCCACATCAGACCGAAGAAAATCTGGGAGACCATGACGAGGGAGATGGCCCGGCTTGGTCCAAGCATCTGCACGCCCGAAGTTACGCAGGCCACGACGCCGACACCGACAATGCCGCTGAACCAAAACCAGGGTTCCGCCTGGAAACTGAACAATCCAGCTCCTTCGACTGCAAGCCCTGCCGCAAACGAAGCCGCAAATCCGAGAAACAGGACAAGGGCAGTGGTGGTCCAAACACTTACACGTTTTTTTACATTTGCATTAAAGGTATTCTGGATACTGACGAACGCGCCGCCGAGAATCGCCAATAAGATGCCAAGTGCCATATGTGTCCCCCTATTCATAAATATTCTGCCCAGCCTGTTCCAATAAGGCTGCGCGATCGAGCAAAGTGATTTTTCCACGCTTTTTCACAATCCATCCCGCTTGTTCAAACTGCTGCAGCACCCGGTTCAAATGACGATAGCTGGTACCGATCAAATCCGCCATATCAATGAGTGAAGTCGACTCGAGCATCTGCTGGGTGGGTGTCATCGCAAGCAGATAACTCGCGACACGGACGTCGACTGTATAGAGCAGATTGAAGTTCATCGCCCGTGTTTTCGTTTCAAATTTCTGCGTGATGGTCTGGAGAAGAAATTGGAGCCAGGCTGCATTATCTGCCATATTCCTGCGGAGTGCATCATAGGAGATCCCGATGACGACGATGTCCGTTACTGCTTCCACCGTATTGATAAACGGGATGCCTCTTACATATTCCACGTCGCCGACAATATCAAATGGCGTCTTGAAAGCGACAATCAGGCGTTTGCCTTCGGGTGACAGCATCGAGATTTTCAGTTTCCCTTTGATCAGCAGATAAAGTGTATCTGCTTTATCGCCTTGAGAAAATAAGCGTTCGCTGCTTGAATAAGTCGCGACGTTCATGTCTTCCCGGACGTGTTCCGGAAACAGATCGGATAATTGATGATGTTGAAGAAACTCCGCAATGCGCTGGTCCATGTTATTCCTCCTTTATAACTTCAGGATGATCACACCTGCAATCATCATGAGCACTCCGGCAATTTGGGTGCGGCCGATTTTCTTTTTCGGCATATCAAACCAGCCTTTACTGTCAATTGCGAGTGCCAGCATGAGCTGAGCGATCAAAAAGACGGCAATGGTCAGCGTCACTCCCATGATGTGGACGGCGGTCATATTGCTGAACAACACGATGGCTGCCAGCATGCCGCCGGAGGCATACAGGGGAGAAACCTGAGTCAATTGGCGATATGAACGGTCTCTGATGGTGATCACGATGGCGATCGCCAGCACAAAGCCGGTGAGCTGCGTCATCGCGGCCGCCTGCCAGGAGCCGATCTGACTGCTGATCGTCGCATTGGCAACACTTTGGAACGTTAAGAAAAAACCGCCCATTAATGCAAATACAATCCCTTTCATAGCCTGCACGCACCTTTCTCTAATACTAACCTACAAGGAAATAAAAGATACGAAAAGGACACATGTCCCATTCTTATTTTAAAAAGGAGTAAGAATATTAGAAGAAAGTGCAAAATTTTTAAAAATTTCATATGGAATAAGGATCAAATTTTTATTATTTCAAAAGAAGCGGGTTGAACTTGCGGTGAGAGGGTAATGCAAGGTATATCACCAATTTGAAATTTACCAGGGAGGCATTTGATGTCATATACTCTGACTCTCTTCGAATTCATGGAAATAAATGAATTGCTTTCTTTTAAAAGCAGGTCCCTGAGCCAAAGCAGATTATTTCTTCGGACGGTTGAAGGCAAGCGTGATTGCAGATCATTGGAAGCCGATATTAAACTTTCTGTTCAGGAGATTGCAGATTTGGAGGATTTGCTGCTTTGAACTGCCGATTAATTTACGGGGCATATATATTGCTCGAGCCGGACTGTTGCCAGCTGAAGCGGATAGAAGGCAGCAGAAGATGAAATAAATAAAACTGCAGGCAGGCTCTATCTGTCTGAGCCTGTCTGCAGCTTTGACGACCCAATCGGAAAGGGGCGTTTTTATTATTGGCCTATTTTTACGATCGGCTTGATGGAAGTTCCATTTTTCGAGTCTTCGAATGCTTCGTTGATCTGATCGAAATCATATATTTTGGTCAGTTTATCGAACGGGAACATGCCGCGTTTGTAATAATCGACCAGTCGAGGAATGAAGACCTGCGGAACTGAATCTCCTTCGATTACACCCATCACAGTTTTGCCTTCAGCCATGATGTCATTATGGACATCGAATGTAATTTCGGGTGTTACGCCGACAATGGCGCACGAACCGAGAGGGCGGAGCGCATGGATGGCTTGTTTGACGACAGGCGGGACGCCCGTTGTTTCAACAGCATAATGTGTGCCGCCCTTGGTGATTTTTTTGATCTCCGCTACAACATCCACGTTTTTGCCGTTCAGCGTATGTGTCGCACCGAGTTCTTTGGCCAATTCCAGGCGGCTGTCATGGATATCGACGGCAATGATATTGAGGCATCCGGCGATTTTCGCCGCCATTACCGCACTTAAGCCGACTGCGCCGCTCCCATAGACGGCGATGGAAGAACCGAATTCCGGTTTGAACCGGTTCAATACGGTGCCTGCGCCGGTCTGAATGCCGCAGCCTAAAGGACCAAGAAGCGACAGATCCACTTCCGGATCGACTTTTACGACATTCCGTTCATTGGCCACAGCAAAAGTACCGAAAGACGATTGGCCAAAAAATGTCGATACTCCCTGGTCATGATGATGGATCCGGTTGGTGCCGTCCTGCATCTTGCCGCCGAAATTCAGATCGTTGAAATTCAGGCATACGGTCGGATGTGCAGTACGGCAATTTTCGCAGTGCCCGCAATATGCGAACGACAGCACCACATGATCGCCTGCTTCGATGGCCGTGACCCCGGAGCCCACTTTTTCAACGATTCCTGATCCTTCATGTCCAAGGACCGCAGGGAACGGTGATAACCCCAAATCCCTTGCCACCGCATCGGTATGGCAGACGCCAGACGCAACGATTTTCACCAGCACCTCATCCGCTTTCGGTTCGCCAAGTTCCACTTCCTCAAATTTAAAATCTTCTCCCTGGCCGTGTGTAACGGCTGCCTTAATTTTCATTTTTATCCTCCTTTAAATTTCTGATACTGCTACACAACTACCCGATTCCTGAAGATTTACTCGCATTATTGCTGTTGAATGGCGATAGTGGCAGAATTTTTAGTGAAAATGAAAAATTCATCTTTTTATATGGTATGCTTTTCCATATTAATGGAGGAGGACAAGTCCGATGGTGAAAAAATAACACAGGAAAATCTCATCAATATTTTAGTGATCCATCAGATACGCATGCAGATTTTCTCTTACAACAGACCAATAATAGAAATAAGGAGAGAAATGGCATGCTGAATAAAATAAGTGATTCGATTTATTATCTATCCAACCAGGACGACCGGGAACGGCCGGTATTAGGGTTGGTATGCGGCGAGGAAGCAAGTCTGATAATAGACTGCGGAAATTCACCTCAGCACGCCAAAGAATTTCTGGCGGAAATCAGTAAACTGGACGTGCCACCCGTTAAATACGCCGTCATTACGCATGCACATTGGGACCATTTTATGGGCATGAATGAATTTGATGCAATGGCTGTCGTCAACACGGAAACAGATGGATTGCTGCAGAAATGGCAAAGTCTCTCGTATGGAGATAGTTCGCTTCAAACGTACGTAAATAGTGGTTTTATGAATGCGAAATGTATGGAAGTCCTGCAGGAAGACATGCCGAACCGGGAGACTTTTAAATTGAAGCCTTCCGATATAATCTTTGAAAAGACTCTGGTCATTGATCTGGGCAATAAAAAATGTGTGCTTGAAAAGATTAGGAGCACCCATACAGATGACTCCACTATCGTCTATATTCCGGATGATAAAGTCATTTTCCTGGGCGATGCTGCCTATGGCACAACCACAAATACCTTATTCCATATCAAGCAACCGCTGTTATTGCCCATGATCCAGGATATTCAAAAGTATGATGCGGAGTGGTCCGTGCTCGGCCATGAATCCATTTGCGACCGGGAGGAAATGGAACTTTACTGGAAAGAGCTGATTGCGGCAAGTGCTGCTGCAGAGTCTGCTTCAGTTGAAGCGGGTGAAGAGAACTTTAAAGTGCAAAATAACAGAGAACCGAACGGCAATGAATTATTTTTCATCAAAGCATTCGCAAATGACCATGTGATCCGTCATCAGCAGTGATGTCGACCCGGATGTACCAGTCTGAGAAAGCGTATTGACTTCTTTTGTGAATTCGATTAATCTGGATAAAATTCAAATATCGAACAATTCGCGCGTTTAAGGACCAGTAGATGAACAGGACTTTCCCAGAGAGGATATCGAAAGCTGCGAGATATCCAAAGGACGTTCTTCGAACCTGCCTTTCATACCTGTATTGAAAAATACAGCGGTTTATTCCGTTATCGATTTCGAGAGTAAAGCTTTGCTTTAAAGAAGGGTGGTACCACCTCAAGGGGTCCCTTTGTTTAAAGCGGGCTTTTTTTATTTTCCAAAAAACAGTGGAGGAGAATGGATATGACAAAGCAGATGGTTGAAAAAATCACCAATATGGATGAGGATTTTGCGCAGTGGTATACGGATGTCGTGACGAAAGCGGAACTGATCGATTACTCGAGCGTCCGCGGCTCGATGATCATCCGCCCTTATGGCTACGCGATCTGGGAGAACATCAAAGCTGCGCTGGATCATAAAATCAAGGAGACAGGGCACGAGAATGTCTATATGCCGCTGCTGATTCCGGAAAGCCTCCTTCAAAAGGAAAAAGATCATATCGAAGGCTTCGCACCGGAAGTGGCCTGGGTGACGCACGGCGGAGAAGAGGAACTGGCTGAACGGCTGTGCATCCGCCCGACTTCGGAAGTCCTGTTCGCCGAGCATTATAAGAACATCATCCATTCCTACCGGGATCTGCCGAAACTTTATAACCAATGGGCGAATGTCGTCCGCTGGGAAAAAACGACACGGCCGTTTTTGCGTACGCTTGAATTCTTGTGGCAGGAAGGTCATACATGCCATGAAACGGAAGAAGATGCCCATGAAGAAACGGTGAGAATGCTGGAAGTCTATGCCGATATCTGCGAACGTCTCCTGGCGATTCCTGTCTTGAAAGGGCGGAAAACGGAAAAAGAGAAATTCGCTGGAGCGGAGTACACCTACACGATTGAAAGCTTGATGCACGACGGAAAAGCGCTTCAATCCGGAACTTCCCATAACCTCGGTACGGGATTTGCGGAAACGTTCGGCATCGAGTTCCTGAACCGGGAAGGCAAACTGCAGCCGGTCCACCAGACTTCATGGGGTTTCACTACAAGAATCATCGGCGCCATGATCATGGTGCACGGTGATGACAAAGGACTGGTGCTGCCGCCGGAAGTTGCGCCGGTGCAGGTTCAGATCGTGCCGATTGCCCAGCATAAGGGAGGCGTGCTCGATGCGGCTTATGAACTTCAGCGGCAATTGAAGAAATCTGTGCGGGTAAGCATTGACGCGAGCGATAAGAAACCGGGCTGGAAATTCAACGAATCGGAAATGAAAGGCATCCCGATCCGTCTGGAAATTGGACCGAAAGATATCGAAGAAGGAAAAGTGGTGCTGGTCAGGAGAGATACGGGCGAGAAAATCCACGTCAACAATGCGGACATAGAAGCGGAAATCCAGCGCCTGCTGCAGGACATCCAAAAGTCGCTGTACGCTAAAGCACTGGAGCACCGCATGAATAAAACAAGCATTGCGCTGGATATGGATGAGTTCAAAGAGAAGCTCGCGGAAGTCGGCGGATTCATCAAAGCGATGTGGTGTGGAGATCGTGCCTGCGAAGATGCGATAAAAGAAGAGACGCAGGCGACATCGCGCTGCATCCCCTTTGAAGACGAGGCTGTTTCTGAGAGTTGTGTGTATTGCGGGAAAGAAGCGAAGGAATTGGTGTATTGGGCGAAGGCTTATTGAGTTCTAGAACTTTCTTTTGAAAAAAATGGGGCAGCAGAAGAAATAAGCCGGAGAATCTCTCATTTGCGAGAAGATTTCTCCGGTTTTTCGCTTTTCGCCTGCGAAAAGCATCCATTCTTTTCTTTTGATCTGGGCTTTTGCTTGAGGAGGAGGTGGGTTTGCGTTGAAAGTGACAATTTTAATAAGTGTAATTCGGCCACGAGAGCGGATATCCGCATTCAGCAGAAAATATCCGTGTTCAAAAGAAAATATCCGCGCTCAGCAATATATATCCGCGTTCGCCGATTTCTCGCCGTTTTTTCATTCGTCTTTACTCAGCACTACATCCGGAATATCCCAGATAAAATAATGGCTGGAATACTGCCGGGTTTCGATAATGATCGTATCTTCGCCTTTATCAAAAATAAGCCCGGAGCCCAGCTGTTCGGTGAATTTCCAGCCTTCAGCCGCCATGAAATCTGTGACGACGCCATATCGGTCGTCTTGTCCGGCTGCTGATATATATCTCGTTCCTGTCGGCTTTTCGAGTACTTCTTCATAGCCGTTATCGGAGAACTCATATTTGGCGATCGCCTTCAGATAAGGCATAGGATTGCCTTCCTGACCCAAAGCACTGCCAAATCTCAGGACAATGAAACCGGTAAATAACAGGGAAATTATCAATAGGATCAGCAAAAATTTTTTTCAAAACCTCAACTCCTTGTTAATTTTCATCCATCGAGTTTCTTCATAGACAGAATGTAACTTTTCATCTGCGGAAACGGTCTAGTCTCCATAAGGGGTGAGTGGATATGAAGAGGTTGCTGATTTTAGCTATAAGTTTGTTGAGTCTGTCTGGATGCGGCAATGGCCAAACGAATACGTCAGCTCCACAAATAAAAGAACAAAAGCAGACTGAGCCTGCATTTTCTTCGCTTCCGGCGGATGATGTAATTGAAGTTGCGAGTTCGAGCGAAATAGGAAATTTGAATCGCTTCTATAAGTTCCTGGAGAATATCGAAGCAAAAGAAGCGGACCACATTCAGATCAGACGGTTTACGACAGAAGGAGATCCGATTTCAAGGGACATCCAATTTGATGGATCCGTATTTCAATTCATCTTCAACAGTTCGCGGGATCAATACGGTGCCGAAGCGGTTTGTGACGAGTTGACCAGGACAGAGACAGTTGAAAGCACAGATTATCAGCTTGAGGGTTGTGAGAGTGACCAAGTGAATTCTTTGCTGACTGTCTGGAAATAGCCGGTGAGCGTGGATATGGCGCTGAGCGCAGAAATAATTCTCTGAACGCAGAATCAATTTCTCGCATGCTCATAACCGGCACTTTAACCTCGTCCACAGGTGGAATTGGCAGCGTAATCGCCTTAAAAGAGGAGGACTTAACTCCAATCTTATACAAAAGCTGAGTCAAAAGACAAATGGATGCTTTTCGCGGGCGAAAAGCGAAAAGAGCAGGACACTCCAAAAGTTAGATGATTAACTCTAACATTTGAGGTACCCTGCACTTGATTGTCTTTTATGATGATTTAATTGAGTAAATGATTTTAGGTCAGACTGAGACGATTTGTTGTTCCTCTGCAATATGAGGCTGATTGCTCAAAATTTCCAACAAACGTCGAGCCGCACCGCTGGGTTGGTTAGTGCCGTGCTCCCACGATTCTATCGTTTTGACGGAGACTCCCAACAAGGCAGCAAACGATTTTTGAGTTAAATTCATCTGCAGGCGCAAATCTTTGATGTCCTGTGCAGAAAAAGTGGCAAGCTCCTTAATGGCCACAGTTTTGGTCCGGACTTTTGATTGATTGCCTTCTGCGTAATCAATAGCTTGGCCCAAACTGGTTTTCAGTTCCTCGAAAAATTGGTTCTCTTTCATTTTTCATCCATCCTTTCGGAAGTGTACAAACTCTTCAGTTGCTCTACGAATTGTTTAAGCACCTTCTTTTGATCGGGCTTTAACGCAGCTTGCTGATTTTTTTCGTAAACCAGCAGCAAAATGGTATGTGAGGCTGTCTGAATATCTAAATAAATAATCCTGTAATCGCCGCTTTTTCCTTTATTCTCGCTTTCAGGTGAAAAGCGCATTTTTCGGAGCCCGCCCGTATCGGTGATAACAGCCCCTTGACCCGGATCCATCAGCAACTGAAACTCCAGTTCCCGCTGTTCAGCAGCACCAAGTCCAAGTTGTTTCCACTTTTGATCAAAATTTTCTACATATATAAATGTTCGTTTCATGACGACCTCTTCAATGAATGACTTATGCATTAAGTATACCCTATTAAATAGGGTTTAACAATTTTAGTGAAAGTTTATTTGCAAAGCAGTAAAAAAGAAAAGGTGCATATACTACTTATATTTACATAACCAGTATGAGTGCGAAGGACAAACGGCTGCTTTTCGCGGGCGAAAAGCGAAAAGGACGGAAAAAACATTAGCTTAAAATTGTGCAACAAGCCAGGTGCTTGCCTGGAATAGAACCGTCAAGATCAGAATATCCACCGCCATTTGATAGGAGAAGAATTTTCCGCCATCTTCTCTATCAAAAAAGCTTTTATAAAAACAAAGACTGCCGCAGCTGCCACGATTCCTAAAAACCCACCCCAGTTGAAATCCATTTTTCCCCCTGCTTCCTCTTCTATCCATTTTTAAAATCTCCTTGATACGATAATAAATATTATATTCTTAATTGTAAGAAACTTTGGTAAAATATAGAAGGAATTGTTTTGATATATATCGGTAACTTGATGTGTATAAACTGCGGTAGTTGTACGAGAAAGAGAGTGTGCAAAAATGGGCATTATGCTGGAATTGCTGAAGTATGAAGACGCAATGGACCTATTCCATTTTGAAAATGAGAATCGATTGTTTTTCGAGAAGATGGTGCGGGCAGAGGCGATGGCTATTATACGTGGGAGATATTTCTCCAGAGGCATCGCGAAATATTGGCTGAACAGGCGAGTGGCCTTTGCCGTTTTTATTTGGTTAAAGATTCTGGCGGAAATATTGCCGGACGGATCAACCTGGTCGATATTGATGCGGCGGCGGGCACAGCGGAAATCGGCTTCCGGATGGGCGAGAAGTTCGGAGGAAAAGGAATCAGAAGCAGCGCATTGAGTTTGCTGTTATCCACCGATTCTGCTGTGGACAAGATCCACGCAAAAACGACGACTGTGAATAAGTCGTCTCAGAGAGTTCTCGAGAGGAACGGATTTATCCACATGGGGATAAGTGATGCCGAATTCGAGATGAACGGGGAACG
Source organism: Planococcus beigongshangi (assembly GCF_016820495.1). GTDB lineage: Bacteria > Bacillota > Bacilli > Bacillales_A > Planococcaceae > Planococcus > Planococcus beigongshangi. The sequence goes on from NZ_JADHDU010000003.1 coordinate 251,032, forward strand.
GATGAAGTTCGTGCATTATGTGTGGATAAGGGAGGACTAAACGTGGAATTGACTTTTATTCGACATGGTCAAGGGGAGCACACAATGAATCTGCCTGATAGTCTCCAAATGAATAGTCCTGCGTTGACTCACAAAGGAAGAATTCAGGCGAAAAGACTGAATCCTGAAATCCCTATAACTTCAAAAGACGCTCTAATCGCCAGCCCAACCTTAAGAACGTTGCAGACTGCTGCAATTTGGAGTGAGAATATGGATTGCCGTAAATTTGTATCTCCTTTGGCAGGGCCGCGCATTTTTCCGTACCGGCTGGATGCTGCGACACTGCCGTGTGATGAGCTGCTTGATTTAAAAAGATTTAAAGAGGAATTTCCGGACTTTATTCCAGTGCCGAGTTTGGCTGTTTCTTTGTGGTCGACGGGCATTAATGTAAAAACGGAAGATGAATTTAATCTGCTGGCTGAAGAGTTTATCGGATTTTGTCGGAGCTTACAATGTGAAAAAATCTATATCGTCACGCATGATGGAACGATTACGTCTTACAGGCAAAAAATTTCAGGACAGCCGCTTACCAGGGCAGATTTTCTGAAAGAGGCGGAATGGGTTCGGTTGATTTTGAAATAGATCTTGGGAAGAGTGAAGGGGTGGAACGATATGGATAAGTTGTTCAGATATGCGTTGGAAAAGCGCCGTAACGGAGACTTTCTGGAATCCAACAGACTTCTCAAAGAACTCCTTTCGCAAAATCCTGATGACGCTTTATTGCATTATGAATGTGCATGGAATCATGAAATTTTGCTGCAGGAAGAGGAAGCGATCCAATTTTACGGACGGGCGATAGAGCTGGGGCTTTCCGGCAAAGAAGGCGTGAATGCTTATGCGCAACTTGGTTCGATGTACAGACTGCATGGTCGGCTGAAAGAATCTGAGGAGATTTTAATGGAAGGGATGATGAAGTTTTGGGAATCCGGGAATTGCAGCGTCCTAAAAACTCTATATGCTTTTACGATGTATAAAATGAAAAAACCAGGCGAGGCCATGCGCTGGATGACGGAGGCTCTTCTGGATTCTGCAGCGGAAGAGGGGATCGTGAACAATCGGCGGATGCTGCAGTATCTCGGCAGCAATTTGGATGTTCCCGATATTATGGAGAAGCTGCGTGATGAGCCACTACCTGAGGCTGGATTTACAAATGACGGGAAGTCCACCGTGGAAAAAGTGGAGGATGTCCTGAAGAGGTTTCACCCGGCGTATTTCCACGGAGGATGGATACCTGACTTTGATCATTATGAACAGCATTTTACAGATCCGGACGCTGACACCCGGCGAGCGGCAATGGCGGCTTTCGCTATTATGATTGGGGCTTGGGAAACCTATAGCGCTTTCCCTTTCACGCCTCAGCACGAACGGAAGTATGATGGCGGCTATGATCCCGACGAACCCCATTTCGAGCTGAACGGCTACATTGCAGCTTTCTCTTCCAATTTCCTTGCCATTCAGCGAGAATTTCCGGTTATGACGGCTTATACTGTCGCTGCTTTGTCCGCTGTTGATGAAGAAAGTAAAATTGGTTTGGAACGCAAATTCCCGGAAACGGATGCGGATTTATTCCAGAAACTCCGTGAAGAAATCCTTCTGCCGTATCGGCAATCCAAGGAGAAACTGCCGCCTATTGAAGACTTTCTCGAAGAAATTGGTTGGAATTCGTCTTACAGTGGCTGGTGAATCGCATATTTCCAATGGAATAAAAAATTTATGATTCAGGAGGCGGATAAATTGGACTTTATTCTTGTGGGCTTATTGATTGTTGTCATAGCCATATCTTCAGGCAAAATAGAAAAGAAACTGGATGAGGCAAAAGAGCAAAACGAGCGGATGATTGGAATTCTTGAAGACATTAGAGATAAGAAACAGTAATGGAAATGAGGAGGCACAGCAATGAAACTCATCACCCGATCACTTATCGGAGCCACCGCTCTTTTCGGTATTTATACGGCCGGCACACTTACGTCAGGGTACATCAAAACGAAAAACTACGAACCGGATTTTGAGGCTGCTTGGGAAGATGCAGAAAATTTGCCGAGTGAAGCGGCTTTTGGCCAAGGCCCAGCCCTCGTTTCGTTGGCCGGCTTATTTGGTGGAATGGTGCTTTCGAGTGCGGTATTCCTATCTGTTTACGACAAGATCACACTGGAAAAAGTTTAAAGAATGAATGCGGAATTTCCTCATTCCCCCGACTTGAACATCTTGCCGTTATGCGGGACGACGAGGACCGAAACGGCTTCATCCGAATCCTTGTCACGTCCGCTGAACAAGTAACCTCTGCTTGATTCGAATGGATTCCAGCTCTTTGAAGTATCGAATGGAACCCTTTCGACTTTCACATCAACGAGGCCGTAATCATTTTCGACTTTCGCTTTCGCCTGTTCGTGCGTATATTCAGGCACGGAAAAATAAACGGCGGCGATGACTATAAGAACATACAAAAAGTAAGGACGGTACTTCTTTTCGGGAATGAGCGATTTATAAACCACTACATGCATGACCAGAAAAGTAATGATGAGATGGCCAGGCATGACGTTCATATAGACTTGCGAATCGACGATAAAGAATATGACCAACAAAACGAGTGAGATGATTGCGCCGGGCAGGTAGTCTTTCAAGGGAATTCTCCTTTTCATCAATCCATCATGGATGAGTACATAGTTTTAACTAATATTAGGGAGGGTGGGCATACACGGCTGATCCAGCTGATGTATGGCGAAAAAAGATGAATAAGATGACGAAGTACTATTTTATCGGTTATTTTCTTATGTTCCCCCTGGTTTACATAGTGAGTTCATTTATATGGAGATTTGTCATCAAAAGCTATGATCTGGCTGAAGTACTGACTGACACTCTATCCATTACGGCCATTTACTATGTGCTGATCAGCATTCTTTTTGTCCTATTCGGCAACAAGATACATAAGCGTGAAGCGAGCTAAGGCTGCCGGGCAGGCAGTCTTTTTCATTTGCAGTTAGATGGTATAATAAGTATAGACGAAGTCGGCGGAAAGTTCTGTATATTTTTTATTCGCATCAATCAAGACCGTAAGCGCAAAATCGAGGACGAAGCGGCAACGGTCCAATTGGTAAAATAGAGAGAGAAGAAATCCGCGAGTTGGGAGTGAAGCGTGATGGCAGGCTTTACGTTCGAAGAAATGTGGGAGAAGATCATGGCGTGTGACCAGACATACGACGGATTATTTTATACAGCGGTGAAAACGACGAAGATCTACTGCAGACCGTCGTGCCGGTCACGAAAACCTAAAAAGGTGAATGTGGAATTTTACGCGACGATGGAGGAAGCCGAAAGCAAGGGTTACCGGGCATGTAAAAGGTGCCAGCCGGAAACGGAGCGGACGCCGAATGAGGAAGTCACCCGGCAGGTGATGGCATTTTTGGCAGAGAACCATAAACGGAAGCTGACCCTGGATGAGGTGGCGGCTCATGTTGGACTGAGTCCTTCTTATCTGGACCGCATATTTAAGGAGGAAACTTCGGAGACGCCGCGCGTATTTCTGGAGAAAATCCGTGTCGACAAAGCGGCGCATTTATTGGAACACACGGATTACACGAATCTGGAGATTTGCTTCGAAGCGGGTTTCCAAAGCACATCGCATTTCTATAAAGCGTTCCGGCGGCTGAAAAATCTGTCGCCGAGTGAATACAGGAAAATGATGAAGGAGCTGCTGTATGAAGACGACAACAGACGACAATTGCTTGCGAATTCCTACTCCAGCTGACTTCAATTTTGAAGAATGCCTGATTTTCCTCAACCGCTCGCTTCAGGAAAACCTCCACCGAATAGAAGATGGCCGCATCCGGAAGCTGATCCGCGATGAGGAAGAAATGATTTTATTTGAGATAACGCATTCGCACCGGCATCTGCAACTTGAGTTTCTGAACGGGACGCCTTCTGAAGCGGGGCAGCGGGCAGCCGGCGATTATGTGTGGCAATGGTTTGATCTGAAAACGGACCTGACGCCATTTTATGAACTGGCAGAGCAGGATGCAATTTTGCAGCCGATCGTAAGAAGATATTACGGGCTGCGGATTCTGGGCATGCCTGATTTATTCGAAGCGATGGCCTGGGCGATCATGGGCCAGCAGATTAATCTGACGTTTGCCTATACGCTGAAAAAGCGGCTGGTCGAGAATTTTGGAAGTCCGTTCGTATACGAAGGAGAGGATTACTGGGCGTTTCCTTCCTTTGAGACGATTGCGGCGCTGTCGGTGAGCGATTTGACGTCCCTGCAATTTTCGGGCAGGAAAGCAGAATACCTTATCGGTGTTGCGGGTGAAATGGCTGAAGGCAAGCTGGCCAGGGAACAGTTCATGGAGCGGAATGACACGGAAGCGATTGAAAAAGAGCTTGTGGCTCTCCGCGGCATCGGCCCATGGTCGGCGAATTACGTAATGATGAAATGCCTGGCGATTCCGTCGGCTTTCCCGCTGGCTGACGTCGGCCTGCACAACGCGTTGAAGGTGCAGCTGGGACTGGAACAAAAGCCGACATTCGCGGAAATTGAGCGCTATGCAGAAAACTGGAAAGGGTGGGAAGCCTACGCCACTTTCTATTTATGGAGGAGTTTATATGAGTAACTTGCATCAAGTCGATCTGCAAACGCCGATCGGCATCATCGAAATCATGGGCACAGAAGAGGGAGTCTCCTCGGTTTTATTCACGGAGCGCGAAGAAATAAAACATTGCGTGCAGCCGGATACGCCGCAGGTTTTGAAAGAGTGTATGACGCAGCTGGAGGAATACTTCCGCGGGGAGCGTCTGGAATTCAGCGTTCCAGTCATGTCGAAGGGAACTGAATTCCAGACGAAAGTATGGTCGGCCTTAACAACGGTCGGTTATGCGGAAACGGCATCCTACCGTGACATTGCGGTGAAAGTTGGCAGCGAACGAGCTGTGCGGGCAGTGGGCAATGCGAACAGCAAAAATAAGCTGACGATCATCGTGCCGTGCCACCGGGTGATCGGATCGAGCGGGAAGCTGACGGGCTACGCGGGGACGCTGAGCCGGAAGGAATGGCTGCTGAAGCATGAACAGGAAGTGAGAAGGAAGAGTTTGTAGGGTGTTGGGGCTTTCGGAGAACATTGGAAAGGGGAGAAACTTGAAGGCGGTTTCTTCCCTTTTCCGGTTTGATTGAGATCAAAATCTGTTAAAAGACAAGGTCAAAGGACAGAATGGATGCTTTTCGCAGGCGAAAAGCAAAAAACCAGAAGAAAATGATAGGGGGCGGATCGCAGATGGAGAATTGTTCATGGCCGGGCAGCAGCGAAATGATGCAGGCGTATCACGACGAGGAATGGTGCAGGCCGACGCGGGATGAGCGCTATATTTTTGAGCTGCTGAACCTGGAAGGCGCGCAGGCGGGCTTGTCGTGGAGCATCGTGTTGGCAAAGCGGAAGGCGTACCAGGCAGCTTTTCGCAATTTTGATATCGGCTATTGTGCGGGATTGAGCGACGCGGATTTGGAAAACATTAAAGAAAATTTTGGCGTCATCAAGCATTTCGCCAAGATTAAATCAGTCCGCAGCAATGCGCAGGCGGTATTGGCGATTCAAAAGGAATTCGGCAGTTTCGCCGATTTCCTGTGGAGTTTTGTGGATAACGAACCAATTATAAACGCCTGGGAAGATCAATCGCAGATGCCTGCCGAGTCGCCGTTGTCCGCCAAAATCAGCAAGGAGCTGAAAAAGCGCGGCTTTAAATTCGTCGGACCGGTAACGACCTATTCGTTTCTGCAGGCGATCGGAATTGTCGATGATCATATCCGGACGTGTGCGTTTCATACGTTGAACCGGTGAGACTGGAAATGTGACTTTATATAGTGGGTTACGGCAGGAACTCAAAGAAATAATCTCTTATTTCTTCAGGCGCCTCTTCCACTTTCAGCACCTTTAATCTGTCTGTCCCCGGCGAAGTCATAATCACAAAAGTTTTATCATCATATTCAAACAGTGTGACTTGGCTTACACTATTGGCGGAGTTCTCCAGGCTATTGATGAAATCAAAATCCGCTTCAGTAAAATTGCCTTCGTAGCCATCCAGCATCAACTTTTGTGCGTCATTGAAGTCTTCTGCAAAGGAAATGCCCTGGTATAATTCGAGTGAATCTTTCGGTGTGTGGAATAAAACATAATAGGTGAATCCACCGATTATAAGAAAGCACATCAGCAAAAAAGAAATCCAGCTTTTCACGGTCATTTTCTTTGAGTTCCACATTTAGATATTACCTCATTTCCCAGCATTATTTATATTGCTGTGGCACATAATGGAGTTCTTTCTGAAGATGGTAAAAATTTGAATTTACTTTATTTTACACTAAGTATTCACAATTCCAATGAATTAATAAAGAAAGAGAATCCGCTCATAAATGAGTGGGTTCTTTTTTGTAGATTACTGTTAAGTAGGGACAAATGTTATGGGTGAAATGGTATAATTAGTAAAAGGTAAATGACGGAAATTTCTGCTTTTATTAGTAGAGAGAGAATAAAAACTAATCCTTCACCTGATATTCGTCTTACCGAAAAATAATCATTCATGTGAGAAAAGAGGAATTTACTTTGTCTGATTTAGGTCTATTGGCAAACGGCAGCTGGATAGGAATACTATCCATAATTTTATTGATCTGCGGTATCTATTTCACTTTCACCTTTTTTGAGTATTTGAAAGATGGCGAACAGCGACTGAGAAAACAGGCGAAATTTGCAGCTATCATATGCATAGCAGCGGCTTTGCTGGTGCCTGCGTTCCATCAGCTCTATCTTTATAACGAAATGATGAGATAAAACCGATGAAAGAAGGGCGACATATGAATGAAACAATCCGTAGCCACGACGATTTGCTGAACATGCTCGACTCTCTATTGCGGGAGCCGAGCGGATTTTGGAATGAGTTCTATTCAAACCGGGAGAAAGGTATCCCGTTTTTTGTGAACAAGCCGGATGAAAATCTGGTTGGCTATTTCGAAAAAGGGATTTTCCAGGCTGGAAAAGTTCTGGAGCTGGGAAGCGGCCCGGGAAGGAACGCTATTTACTTTGCCGAAAAGGGATGCGCGGTTGACGCAGTCGACTTGTCGGAAGAATCGATTGCCTGGGCGAGAGAGCGGGCAGAAGAGAGAAATGTTGAAATCAATTTTAGTCATAATAATATTTTTGAAATTGCGATTGAGGAAGGTACATACGATGTGGTCTATGATTCCGGCTGTTTTCACCATATTGCCCCTCACCGGCGGAATAATTATATCGAGCTGGTGGAAAGTGCATTGAAACCGGGCGGGCATTTTGCCATCACATGTTTTGTGGAAGGCGGGGAACTTGGCGGCTCGGATATCACGGACTGGGAAGTTTACCGGCAGCGAAGCCTGAACGGCGGTCTCGGCTTCACTGAAGAAAAGCTGCGCGACATTTTTGGGAGTCTGGAGCCGATCGAGATCAGAAAGATGCGAAAAGCGGAGGCATCGGACGATGTTTTTGGCGTTTCCGGCTTGTGGACGGCATTGTTTAAGAAAAAATGATCTATTTGGAGTTGAGAGAGGAGAAACTCAGATGCGGGTTTCTCTTTTTTATTCGCGTGAAAATTTCTATGAGCGGTTTATGGGGTTCTATGATCACTTTTCGGCAGTCTATGATCACTCAAACGATTCTATGATCATTCAAACGGTTCTATGATCACTTTTCCCGATTCTATGATCACTCAGCCTTTATTCGAATAACAAAGCAGTGACTTCAGTCGCTTGGCTAAGAAACAAGACCTATGGATGAATGCCCGCTGAAAATTCTGGGATACAATATAAAAAAGAATATATACATAGGAATGACAAGAAAGGATGAAAGAAATGAAGAATTTCATCTGCACGACATGCGGCGTTCAAACAGAAAGTTCAGCGACGGAGCCGGAAATGTGCACTATTTGCAATGAAGAGCGGCAGTATGTGAGCCCGGCCGGTCAAAAGTGGACGACGCTGGAAGAGATGGTCCAGTCACAGACCTACAAAAATGAGATCGTACCAGAAGAGGAAGGAATCTTCGCGGTTTCCACTTCGCCGGGATTTGCCATCGGGCAGACCGCGTATCTGGTGCAGGGGAAGAACTTTAATTTATTATGGGACTGCATTACTTATTTAGATCCGAAAGCGATCGGCGAAATCAAGAAGCGCGGCGGCATTGATGCCATTGCGTTGTCGCATCCGCATTATTACTCGACGCAAGTCGAATGGGCCGAAGCGTTTGATGCGAAGATTTATATTCACGAAGATGACCGGCAGTGGGTGACGCGGCCGAGCGACCGGATCGTCTTTTGGTCAGGCGAATCGGTGGAGCTGACGGAAGATATCCGTTTGCACCGCACCGGCGGCCACTTCAAGGGTGCAGCTGTCGCGGAATGGAAAACGGGAAACGATGGCAAAGGGGTATTGTTCACCGGGGATATAATCCGCGTAGTGGCAGACCGCGAGTGGGTGACTTTCATGTACAGCTATCCGAACTTCATTCCTTTGCCGGCATCAACCGTCGAACGGATGGCGGGGCAGCTGGATGCCATTCCGTTCAACCGGATTTACGATGCATTCAACCGTATTGTGAAGGAAGATGCGGGAGCGGCGGTTCAGCGCTCGGCGAAGCGGTACGTTGCTGCGTTGAGTGGGGAGCTTTTTGAGACGTAACCACTTATAGAAGATGACGAAAGGACTTCCATATAAGGGGAAGTCCTTTTCGTTTTTATTCATGGTATCTTCAATTCAAATACTGTTCACACCATGACTCTTTCATTATTGCGAATAAAGACATTGTAGAACCCGAAGAGGAAAATGACATTCAGAGCCAATAAGACACTCATCAGGATTGGGGCTATTCCAGGAATAAAGAAATAGCACAGCCCGGCGAAAGCGAATGTCATCATCATTAATACGACTACCATACTCAGTCTTCTCGCAGGAAACTCAATTTGTAAGCCTTCAATGAGGAAGGAAATAATGACGAAGACCATAAACATCCCTGCAATGGCAAAACCCAGTCCGACTAAAGAGACGATTGCGAGGCGAGAGTCCATGGGTATGGTCAAAGGTGATTTTCCGGAAATATTCAAGAGGAAAAAGAAGATGCTGTGCACCACCATAAAGATGACATAAGGTTGAGCCTTCAATACCTTTTCATACTGACGCCCCAACTCCCGAACTCCCAAAAACAGCAATAGATATCCAATAATATTGGTTAAATAATATACAATGCCGATATCGAGGAACTCAAAATTTGGTTTGAAGAATACAAACAGTAATCCAAATAAAACATTGATCATAATTAGCCTCCTTCATTACTTACTGATCTACAAACCTGCTGTTCCGAATGATGATTCCGGCTATGACGAGGATAATCAGCACTACAGTCGCTATTAAATAGGGACTCGTGAGTATATTCATAATGTGAAAAGGCGCTTTGTTGACATACACAGCCTTCAGCCACTGGCCGTCGACTTCTACAGCAATTGCTTCGGAAGTGGGGGTGCCTGTTATTTCGTAATATTTGGTCCCTATTGGATAATAATTGGAAGCATTCCCGTAATGAGCGCCGGTCATGTCATCGGCCTGCGTTTCGACCTCTCCGATAACTTCTCCAACTTCCTCGTCCTGCAGAAATTCCTCGTCCTTCACTTCATAGACATTCCCGTCCCAGACAACGAAACCGTAAGCCCAGGTCAAGGCCTGTGCTGAAGCAAAACTTGTAAATATTAGCACGAGCGATAACAGAAAGATCTTTTTCATGGGCACCTCTCAGTGGAAATCAATTTTATTTCATCGTAACAGAAAATTCTGGAAATAATAGATGATTTTCCAAATAAAAGCTGAGGGACAGAAATGATATGGTACATTTAATGTAAATAAAAGACAAAGAGTGGGGGATTTATCATGGCATCAACAGAAAAAAGTATTCAAGCGGTTTACACGCCGCCAAAGCATATCGTTTCAGCAGGGACGATTGTGCTGAATGAGCAAGGGGAAATTTTGCTGATCAAAGGTCCGCGCAGAGGCTGGGAAATGCCGGGCGGCCAGGTCGAAGAAGGCGAGTCGCTGAAAGGCGCCGCTGTCCGGGAAACGTTTGAAGAGTCGGGCATCGAGGTGGAAATCGTGAAGTTCTGCGGCATTTTTCAGAATGTGGAGGCGTCCATCTGCAACACGCTGTTCCTGGCGAAGCCGGTTGGCGGCACACCGACAACATCGTCAGAAAGTCTGGAAGTGGGATTCTTCCCGATTGCTGAAGCGCTCGAAATGGTGACGTGGAAAAACTTCCGGGAGCGGATCGAGCTTTGCCTGAATGAAGAGGCACAGCCTTTTCATGTGGAGTTTTGATTTTATTACGTGGAAAATGGAGAGGAAATTGCTGAACGCGCATATCTTTTTTTAATCGCGCATAAAACTTTCTAATCGCGCATAAAAAAATTTAATCGCGCATAAATTCTCCTCACCGCGCATAAAAGATTTTAATCGCACGCAAGCGACAGCTTATCGCACGCAAATGGATTTAATCGCACGCAAGTGACAGCTGATCGCACGCAAACGAAAATAATCGCACGCAAATCGTCTGACCAACCCATTTCCGCCTTTCCCAAAGCCCCAAAACCCAAAAGGAAGCTTTTCGCTGAGCGAAAAGCCTCCCTTTCACCAACCCAAAGCACAAATTCACTTTATTTAGCGACGCCCTATTCCAAATTGACTCATAAAACCGGAAACGTTCTCATTTTCCGAAACCTAACCCGCACACAATCGTATTACAATTGAGGTGAAACAGATGGAATACATATTAAAAGAGCCAGAGAGGCAGATTTCCACTAAAATCATTAAAATCTGGCGCACGACGAATACGATCGGACACGGCTCGTTCCTCTTGGTATTCGGCGCGCTGCTTGCCGCGAGCCACTACTGGGACTGGTATAATTGGGTCAACATCACGCTATACATATTAATTGGCATCACCGTTTTATCGGCGATCTTCAGTATTTTTTTCGAGCCCGTATTTATTCAGCGCACGTGGCGCTATGATGTGGATGAGAATTTTATCCAGCTGAAGCACGGCCGCTGGAATGTGGAACACACGATCATCCCGATGGCGAAAATCGAATACGTCACAACTGACCAGGGTCCGTTTCTGCGGAAAGCCGGTCTTTATTCGCTGAAAATCGGCACGACCGCTTCAAATCACACGATTCCGGCCATTCCGGAGGAAGAAGCGCTGGCGCTGCGGGCGCAGATTGCTTCCTATGCCAATGTGAAGGAAGATGATTCCCTTGGATAAAACGAAAAATGCGAAACGGTATCATCCGGCTTATTTGCTTGTTGAACTTTTTGGATTCCTGCGCAATAGCTTTTTCTTTATATTATTCCTTTTCATCTTGAATTATGACGTAACGGAAGGGTGGGTATACTGGGCGAAATATGTCTTTCTTGTCGCAGCCGCATTTACGATCGGGAAAATCTTCCTGTCGTGGTGGCTGAATACATATGAAATTACCCCTGCATCCATCACGTTGCGTGAGGGTGTATTCGTCAAGAAAGTGCGGACGATTGCGTTCGACCGCGTCCAGAATAAAAAAACGGCGACGACCTTCATCCATAATTGGTTCGGATTGACGTCGTTGACGCTTGAAACGGGGACTGCAAGCGAAGATGCTTCGGTGCGTTTCCCTGTGTTGAAAAGACAGGAAGCGGATGAAATTGTCCGTGTGATTGAAAGCGGAACATCGAATGTACTTCTGACGGCTGTAAGTGAAGACAAAGAAGAGATGGAAATCGAGACGACAGCACCGGTGAAAACAGAACGCCGCGAATATTTCAGGTCGACAAAAAAAGATACGCTGCGCGCCGCTTTCACGTCGCTCAGTTTCCTGGCCATTTTCCCGATTTTGCTGGCGCTGTATTTCCAGATTGATGATTTTTTCTCAATCGAAGATGAAGCGGAAAACGCGGTTTTCTTTTTCGTGGATCACCTTTGGCTGTTGGCACCGCTGTTCATCGCCGCAATTTTGATTTCTTCCGTGATCGGTTATGTGCAGACGACGATTCGCTACGGCAATTACCGGATCGAAGCCGACAGCGACCGGATTTACATTTCCCGGGGAGTCGGGCAGGTTCATACATTTACGATTAAACGGAATAAAGTGCAGGCCATTCAAATTGAACAGCCTCTGTTGAAGCGGGTCTGGGGGATTGTGGAGATTAAGCTGATCAGCGCGGAAGCTCTCAGCGTCGGTGAAGGGCCGGCAACTAATTCGCTCTACCCGTTCATGAAGACGAAAGACGCCTACAGATTATTGAACGAGCTGCTGCCGCAGTACACGGTTCAGGACCAGCTCCAACGTTTGCCGCGCAACACCATTTGGCTGAAAGTGCTCCGCCCGTATTATTTTACGGCCATTGCGCTTGTCGCATTGTGGATTTTCCAGCCTGGAATCTTGTGGGTGGCTGGAATCGTGTTTTTGCTGAGCCTCGGCAGCCGCTTGTTTGAGTATTTTTTCACGCGCTACGCAATCGAAGGCGATTCGATCCAGATCCGGACGGGCGGTTTCACGACGACAACGTTCATCACCCGCCGGGAACGGATCCAGGAAATCAAAGTGAGCCAGTCACGGCTGCAGCGCGCGTTCGGCGTCGGCAGTCTTGGCTTCACGAACCGTGCGAAGCCGATTCACGTCAGCTCAATCCAGGATGTGCCGGATGGACTGCGCCATGATTTTAAGCATTGGTTCGTGCAGCGGAAAGTTAAATTTGAATAAAAATAAGACCGCTCCAGCCGATTCCATAGGAAACCGGCTGGAGCGGTTTTTCATTTTCGCATCTTATTTATTTCGTATGCTGAACATGTACTGGGCATTGGTGACCGCCAAAATCGCGACGACCACGAATATGCCGAACAGCTGGGATGCGCCTGTCACCATCGAATAGAGCAGCAACAGTATTATCGCTCCAATCAGCAGGGAGTTCAGGCTCAAATAAGTTTTATACAAACCGTCGAGCATAACGTGTTTTTCGCCGTCATCGGAACTTTCCAGCAGTTTATTGGCATAATCCTTGTCACTGATGGAAGGCAGATTGCGCTCGGGATACATTTTGTGCATCAAGCCAGGCAGCAGGAACGAAACCACGAAACTGATGAACGTGAGCACGACGCCAGTTACCGCCGTCCATACAGGCTGCTCTGTCAGAAGCGCCAGGCATACAGCTGCAAGGCCGAACAGCAGAGCCAGGGTAATGCTCAGGTTGGCGTCGCTGTATTGTCTGTACATTTTTCCTTCAGCTGCGTCTTCCGCGTCACCGCTCAAATCCTGTTTCGCTGTTTTGCGGATGCTCGAGTAGCAGTACAATGAAAATACAATCAGCACAGCAGCAGCTGCAAGTATCACGATGCTGGCTGGATAGGCGTAGTTGCCAAAGTCAAAAGTGATTTCGGCCTCCAATAAAGCCAGCATTCCAAAAAATCCGATCAAGGCTCCTATTAACAGCTTTCCGCTTGTTGTTAATATTTTCTTCATTCCAGTTCCTCCTCTTCGAATCGAAAGATTTCTTCAATGGGTTCGTCAAATACGCGTGCGATTTTCATTGCGATGAGCAAAGACGGCATGAATTCCTCCCGCTCAATGAGGCTGACCGTCTGGCGTGAAATTTTCGCCCTTTTGGCCAATTCGGTTTGATTGATCCCGTGCCTCGCCCGCAATTCTTTCAGCTTTGTTTTCATCTCATCACCTCTTCATGATTTTATTGTATATGATTGATTTCAATTTGACAACTATAATGGTCAAAAAGAAAATGATGATGGTCTTTTTGTCGGAATGGTAGAATGGAATTAAAGAATAATTTGTGGGAGATGATTTTATGAAAAAGGTGAAGCTGGCGGATTGGGTGTTGGATGTGGACGCCGAAAAGACGCTCGATTACAATCGCAATAAATTGGACGTATGCGACTGCCTTTATTGTGAAAATTTCGCAGCAGTAATTGAACAGAAGCACGCGTTGCTCCGGGGGACCCTCTTGGAAATCGGTATCGAAGCGACGAGGCCGAATCATGTTTCATATTTCCCGGGAAATAAAGCCGGACAGCATCTCGCGATCGGCAATTATCATATTTCCGGCATATTGTTGAAAGGCGAGTGGAGCACGATGGAAGACTGGCATGCGGGCAACACCGTTGAAGTGGACGGGATGCAAATCGGCCTGTCGACAGAAATGGAATTGCTGCCGGACGATTTTCCGGAACCGGTGATTCAGGTGAATTTTGAGTTGGTGATGGAGTGGGTGCTGGAGGAGGATCCGGGGGAATAAAGTGGTGGGCGGTTGGCGGTGCGCCCGCCATTTTTTATTTTTATATGTTGTACGATTCTTGTTCACCTTTTCCCGAGTTGAACGTTTATATAGGGGGAGGCCGGTGAATGGGCGATTTGATGATGGACCAAAAATTATATGATTACTTGAAAATCGTGAAATCCTATTTGATGAAAATGGGCGCTTCAAAAGAAGATGCAGAAGATATCGTTCAGGATACCGCGTATAAATTCATCCTTTACATAGATTCCATCAGCCACAAAAACGTTGAGAGCTGGCTGTTCCGCGTGGCGGTAAATGGTTATTACGATTTGTACCGAAAGCGGTCGCGGCGGCAGGCGATCGATTTGAAGTTTAATTCCCAGCAATTATTCGAGGAATTCACGCCGGAACAGGCGGTGCTGGATAATGAGCGAAAGCAGGACGTGGATAGTGTGCTGAAACAATTAAAGCCGAAGCATCAGCAGGTTTTGCTGATGAAATACAGCCTCGACCTCGCAATCCGGGAAATTGCGGAGCTGTATGAAATGAAGGAAGACTCGGTCAAAACGACGCTGTACCGGGCGCGCCAGGAATTTGTGAAAGAGTACAGGAGGCAGGGCTATGAGTGAAAAAAATGAGTTGTTTCCGGGAGACGGCGATTTTTCGAAGTTGGTGAAGAAGGCGCGGAGGAAATCGTTGATCCGCACTACTTTGGTGTCGGTGATTGTGAGTTCGTTGCTGATATTTGGCCTCATGTGGCTGGGGACGTATCTGATGTATAAGAATATGGAGACTGAAATGGATTACTTCTACGCGACGGAATCCATCCGCGGTGCGAATGTGGAAACGGGCGGTTCCCATTATAATTACACGCCGTTTTCAGCTTCAGTTATGACTTCTTCCACGAAATATGTGGCGGGCGTGCCGGTTCCGTGGGAGACGAAAAAAAAGAACTTTTCTATTTTCGGCGCCTCGCAGCCTGTACAGACCCCTTCCTATTCCGGAAGAGGATCGATTGAAGATGACCGTATGGTTATGTATTTCGAGGGAGAGCGGCTGATTGAATTTTATTCGCCTGAGCTCGATTACGAATTCCTGCCGGATGAACGGTCGCTGTTGGAAGAAATCGATGGCAATAAAGTCGTGGAAATGGCTTTTTCGTTTGATGCAGCTTATGGACTGGAAGAAGTTGAGGAGCAGTTTGCCGAGCTGGCGGACTGGTATTGGGTGAATGTGAGCACCACTGCGGATCAAAGCGAAGAACAGCAGCCGGTTTACGGGTATGAAGCGTACGGCTTTTTCCAGGGTCGTGATGTGAGGGAGTCGGCAGATATGTTTATCCGCCAGCTGGACTGGCTGCGGAATGAAAAAGGTGATTTTCAGCAGGAAGCTGGGCGGATTTATGATGTGATCGCTGGAGACGATTCGTCTGAAGTGGCGGTGGACGAATTGTCGATTTCCGGAGTCGTTGTCACCGGTTCTCCGGAAGAATTGGAGGCATTTGCTGACTTTCCGATGGTGCGTGCCGCAGTTTTAGGTGCGACCACTGATAAATATTAAGGTTTTGAGGTTAATAGAGGCTTTTCGCACAGCGAAAAGCTTCTTTTTTTGTTTTATGGGGTTGGGTGAGAGAGAGAAATGGACGGTTGGCGAGCTTGCGGGCGATTAAAAAATAATGCGGGCGATTAGAAAGATTTGCGGGCGTTTAATTCAGAATGCGGGCGATTAAATTAAAATGCGGGCGATTAAAAATATTTGCGGGCAATCAGCAAAAAAACGGCAAATCCGACTGGCCAGCCTGTTCACCTTTACCCGATGCAAACGTTTTAAAGATGAAAGGGGCTAAAAAATGGTGAGTGATACAGAAGTTCAATTAAAAAACGAGCAGTTCAGTTTATTGGTCAAGCGTGCGAGGCGACAAGCCCTGTTGAAGAGTATGCTGATTTCAGTGGGTACAAGTATAGTCTTTCATTGTTTGATTGGACGGAAATTATTTAGACGCAGAGAGTCGGAGAAAGGGTGGAAATGATGTTGAAATCTAAAGGTGCGATGGTTGTGGGAAGTATGATTGGAATTTTTATCCTGGTTTATGGAACGGCAATTTTGTTCCGTTTGCTTTTTGAATCGTATTTGTTTGATGGCGGATTGCCGAATTTGAATTACGGACTTTTGGCTTTACTATGTGCAATCCCTTTTGTGCTGATCGCCATTGTTGGGAAAAAAGATGCTGCAACAAGTTACAGCGTTATCAGCGCCGCGTTATTATTTTCTGTTTTATTCGTGCTGATTCATCTTGTGCTGGTTGTGTCAGCGGGACCATTGGACGCCGCTGCAATTAGAAGGACGCTGGCCGTTTTCCCGGTAACAGCTTTGCTGCTCGTGGTGGTCCTGTATTTTACAGCTGGAAGAGAAAATATTGTTTAAAAACGATCGAAGAAGGGCTCGGATTTTGAGCTCTTTTTTTAATTTCCTGAATACAATAAAAACTGTATAGAGTTCTGGAAGCTCCTGCTATAATAAAGAAGAGATGGAAGGTATTACCTTCCGAATTTTGATAAAAGAGATGGGGAAAAGGTATGGGGGATTCTAAGAAGAAATCACGGAATGACAGGTTTGCCATTTACATTTTGGCAGCAATAATATTCGGCGTTCTCATCTATTACAATTTTTTTCTGACACCCAAGAACTCCATCGAATTACATCAGAAACTCCAATTTGCTGGTGATTTTGAAGAAGCACAAAAATATATACTGGAAGGCTATGAAGATAATTTCTCTGAAGATGATTTCGATTTCATTCAGGAAAACACTGCAAATAGGGTAGGGCAGTTTTCGCTGTTTGAGTATAATGACAAATCTTATGTAATTATGACTTCGCCGGGAACCGAAAAATTAAAAGTTTTGGATGTGGAAGAACTGCCGGAAGAAGCAAGAGATTTCTTTTGGGAATTTGGAAAATAAAAACCGGCTTATTGATAAATTGAGCAAAAATGACATCAAAGGGGAAACGAAAATGATTGAAGAAATCTATGTAAATTACGGTGATATTGCCGCAACAATTATCCTATTGGGCACAATGGCAGTTCTCTTTTTCCTTTTCTTCAAAGTTATTAAGGCCTTCAAGCGGGATGCAAAAAAGGCAAATGAACGGCTGGAAAACGAGAAAGAAAATACGCTGCTGCTGCAAAAACGCATCGACGACTTGAATGAGCGGGTTGAGGTGATTGAGAAGAAGCTGAGTATGGGCGAGTAAGGGTGAGTAAGGGAGGGGAACACCGCTGTGAGAGGGTGTTTTTTTCGTTCCTGCCGAAAAAAATATGCTCCGGCAGTGGAATATATTAGAATAGGGTAAACTGGCAGTGATGATTTTCCAACGGTTTCATCCCCAAATTCCAGAAATGAGGTGGCCACATGAAAAGAAAGGACTTGAAATTATTTACAAAAATTTCATTCTACATAGCACTTGCTGTGATTCTTCTATTGCCCATCTCGATAATGTTGACATTAAATGGCTTGGCAATATTCATATTTCTGGCTTCTGTTTTCGGCATTCCTCTCAGCATCGTCTCAATGTTCAGCAAAGAAAATCTGGCAATGCGCATTTTTTCGCCGATCATCAATTTTGCACCGAGTATGCTTATCGGCTATGCACTTTTCATGGATTTCGTGGACGAATTTCTCCGCTCGCCGCCTTGAGGATAATATATGAAACGAATTTTCCTCGAAAAACCTCATTTTAACTTCTCCAGCAGAATCCGTCTTTCATTGATTTCCACTGAAAGCTCTTCAGCATCCAATTGCATATCAGAAAGTTCCCTCAGCTCCTCCGCATCCAACTCAATCCGGCTGTGGCCGATTTTCGTATAAACAAAAGGCGCTGTTTTTTCGTACATATAGATATCCCGCGGATCGCCGCTGTCCGGATGCAGGCCATTCAAATGGCCAATCACAACCAAAAGCTCTTCATTGCTGAAAAATTGCCTGCTGTGTTCATCGTTGGCGTTCATTGCTATGTACAGAAAAGACACGAGAACCGAGAAAGGAATAAAAAATATCATCAGCGCAATGGAGATATACTTCATAGTGCGATTGGTTTTGAAGAAATTATAAATGCTGAAAAAGAATAGGGTTGTGAAGGCGATATCAGCATAGGGCAGCAGTAAGTCGAAATCATGATTGTTATAAATGAAAAGATGATTCTTGTCAGCCATCGCGAACAGCATGGCTAGCCTCGCGATGAAATAGACGGAAACTGCAGATGAAATTATTAGATTGAGTTTCTTTTTCATCTTATGAGTCCACCTTTCCCATCAATCTTATAAGACGGTTCAGCAATAGGGATAGTTGCTTGTTTTTGTAAGCTCGAGGTTAGAAAACGAAGAGAATTATAGATTTGGCATGTGGATCGGTGGCCGAATAAGGGTGATTTCTTATTAGGGAACAAGAAATAAGCAGCGGTCGGTAGTTTGTTTGCGCAGATTCAAATTTATTTGCGCTGACCCAATTTGAGCCGTCTTTCACCCGAATCTTCCCATCCGAATCAACCACTTCCGCCCCACCCAGCCTATCTAAACCCAAACCCAAACCCAAACCCAAACCCAAACCCAAACCCAAACCCAAACCCAAACCCAAACCCAAACCCAAACCCAAACCCAAACCCAAACCCATTAATATGAAAAAGCCTTAGCGGTCCAGCCGCTAAGGCTTCCTTAAAACCATGGAGTTTTTCGCACAGCGAAAAACATCCGCTGTAGCTCTTGTAACTGGTCATGAGGGTGATCTATTTAGCGTCTGGATAACAATTTGAGCGAAAATGCCACATGGTTTTTCCAGTAAATTGGATATACTATCCGGATTCATTGAAATACTATCCGCGTTTCGAAAATACTATCCGGAATCACTGAAATACTATCCGCATTCCCAAAATACTATCCAGATGCGAAAAACGCCATAAAAATACCCGCCCCACAATCTGTGGAACGGGCGCTATTACTTTTCTAATTAGAAAGCAGAAGTCCATCCTGCGTCGGCAACAATAACTGTACCGTTCACAAAGCTTGATTCGTCTGAAGCCAGGAATAACGCCACTTGTGCGATTTCTTCCGACTGGCCGACGCGCGGCATAACGCCTTGAACTGCTTGCAGACGGCCTGCGCCAAACTGGCTGACGTTTGTCATCGACGAAGAAATGTTTGTTGCGACGCCGCCTGGTGCGATGGCGTTGCAGCGGATGCCGGATTTCGCATACATGTAACCTGTGTTCTTCGTGAAACCAACGACCGCATGTTTTGATGCTCCGTATGCAGCACCAGCGTGAGCGCCGTTCAATCCGCCTGTTGAAGCGGTGTTGACGATGACGCCTTTGCCTTTTTCAAGGAAAATCGGAATCGCTTTACGTGTCGCGCGCATGACGCCTTTCGTATTTACATCAAAAATCAGGTCCCATTTTTCATCCGTGATCTCGCCGGCCGGCTCAAAATTGTCCATGATGCCCGCATTGTTGACCAGAATGTCCAATGTGCCGAATTCATTTACTGCTGTATCAATCATATTGTCGATATCTTCCTGGCTCGTGACGTTCACTTTCACCGCTTTAGCTGATCCGCCGTTCGAGGAAATGCCTTGCACGACTGCTTCCGCGCCGTCCAGATTCATGTCCGCAACGACCACTTTCGCGCCTTCAGCCGCATACAATTCCGCAATCGCCTTACCCATTCCGGATGCAGCTCCAGTAACTACCGCAACTTTACCTTCTAATCTCATCAATAAAACCTCCTCATATTTAATGAACAAGTGTACAATAAAATTATAATCCCTGAATGGAAGA
The DNA here is from genome assembly GCF_016820495.1 of Planococcus beigongshangi. Lineage (GTDB taxonomy): Bacteria > Bacillota > Bacilli > Bacillales_A > Planococcaceae > Planococcus > Planococcus beigongshangi. The sequence continues at coordinate 271,202 of NZ_JADHDU010000003.1, forward strand.
ACATTCAACAAACAAAAAAGTGCTAAGTGTTCGTTAATGTACAAAAAGTCAAAATATGTTCAATAAGGGGTGGGAAAATGAAGACAGACCTGCGGATTTTCAAGACAAAAGAAGCTTTGCGGAATGCACTCATGCATTTATTGGAACAAAAGAGCTTGAACTCGATTTCAGTAACGGAATTGTGCCAGCTGGCGAAGGTCAACCGGGGAACATTTTATGCGCATTACGGACAGGTTGAAAATCTGTTTGAGGAATACTTCAAAACCATCATGGAAGACTTGGCCGATTCATATCAGGAACCGTATAAATATGTGCAGAATCTGCTTTCCAAGGATCTTAACCCTGCGACCATCCGTATTTTCCATCATATTGAGAAATACCAGCCGTTCTACCACATCGTATTTTCGAAAACGGTGCCGCTGGCCTATTATTATCTTCTCTTCGACCACGTTCAAACACTCATCAAGGATGATGTCAGTGAACATTACGGCAACGGGATCGACATCGATATTTCGATGGTGAGCGCCTACCAGGCGAATGCCATTCTGGGCCTGGCAATCGAGTGGCATCGCCAGGATTTCAAGCAAAGCGCCGAAGATATGAATCAGCTGCTTGTGCGGGTTCTAAGTATATAGATGCAAGAGGAAAAGAGGGGTTACATGGATAAAACGGAGCACGTTGCTTTATTGACAGCAGCGGAGCTGAAAGAGTTCCTGAAAAAAATCCATTCCGGTGTAGAAGGCTGGGAAGAAGAAAAGAGCGAGGTGATCATCGCATCGATGCTCGAACACATCGGCTCAAGCGACAGCCTCTTGCGTGACACTTATATCTACGGCACATTCTGCAACCTGGTTCTAGAAAAGCGGCTGGATGAAAGTTTACTGGGAGAAATGCTAGGAGCTTGTTTGACGGACAAACTGTTATTTCACGGCATTGGTGAGGTGGATACGGATTCGGTGTTTACGAGGTCGTTCACAACCTTGCTGATTGCGCTCATCCTTTACAGTGACAATGAATCGCATTTCCTTTCAGCGAAGACAGTATCGGAAGTGAAAGAGAAGTTGATCGTTTATCTGGATGCCGAAAACGATCTGCGCGGTTTCGTGCCGGGCAAAGGCTGGGCCCATAGCATCGCTCATGCGGCGGATGCTTTTGATGAACTCGCAAAAAATCCATTTGCAGATATGGAAATGCAGGCGGAGCTTTTAGGTGCTCTATGGAATAAAGCATTTGTATCCGATTCCGTCTATCTCCATGATGAAGAAGAACGGATTCTGGTGCCGATTCTTGACATGTTGAACAGGGAACTGGACTTTGAAATTATCGAAAGTTTACTGCAGAAGTTGCCTGCGGACATACTTCAGCAAAAAGAATTTCTCCAAGAAGAGAATTACTGGTTCCTGATGGCCAATGCCAAAAAGTTTTTGAAGAGCTTCTATATGCAGATTGAGGGGAAAGATGAGTTGGGTAAAGTACAACAAACGATCAAAGAATGTCTAACGGCATTATAGGAGTGGTTAATATAAAGGTTCAACAAGTAATTTCAACGCTTCTCTCACGTAACGTCATACCTGCGGAACCGGCGAGCTTTAAGAAATTGAGCGGTGGGACTGTCAGTGAACTGTATCTATTGCATGTAAATAACTTGGAATTCGCATTGAAGTTCAATGAGCCGGATGTTACCGGTCCGGAGGCGCTGTTCCTGAATACATACGGTATGCAGCGGGTATTGCCCAAGCTCCTTTTTGTTGATCCGTCTCAGACTTATATGGTGTATTCCTTCATGAACGGTTCAACTGGCCATGAAGGAAGCCGCAAAAAAGAAGTTCTGAAACGACTGGTGGAAGAGCTGATCAATAATTATGTAAAAGTTGCTGCTGATCCGGGGTGGGGCTGGCTGGATTCGCCGTCCTCTTCCTGGCAGGCTTTTTTAAGAAATGAAACAAGCGCAGCGCGAAGGGGCATCGGTTCCTTACTGGGGGAAGATGACCACCGGTTAATAGCTGATCTCGTCGAAAAGCTTGAACCCGCTGGGGCCTCTTATTTATTGCACGGAGATTGTGGTTACCATAATTTCATATTTGATGAAAAGAAGCTGACAGGCGTAATTGATCCTGCGCCCGTTATCGGAGTTCCGCTGTATGATTTGGTGTATGCATTTTTTTCAGAACCCGAAGACTTAACAAAAGAGACGTTCGACTATGTCCTTCATTGGTTAAAGGAAAAGCCTGCCGAAATATACGGACAGGTGCTTGTCGGACTATACCTCAGAATGGCTCTGTGCAATAGACACCATCCCGAGGATTTGCCGGCTTACATGAAAGCCTGGTCTGAGTGGGTGGCTTCAACCGGAAATCCAAAAGAGGATTAAGAACAGGAGTCTTTGCTGAACTCCCGCTTCAGCACCGAATACATGTAAAGATCATCAAATTTCCCTTGGGTATATTCATAATTATGCAGCAGCCCTGTAACTTTTCATCTCTTTACCAGTCTACTCTGCAAAGGGGGATCTCACTGATGAAAAAATTGATTCTTTTTCTTATTGCACCGGGATTCATGGCGTTGATCGCGGGCTGCGGAAGTACGGGCGGCACAGCAGGCGCCAGTATGGAGATTGCGGATGGAGTGGAATACGGGGAGACGGATTATCAGCTGATTGCAGAAGCGAACAACGCCCTCGGCATGAAGCTGCTGAACGATTTGTCGGACAGGGAAGACGGCAATATCTTCGTGTCTCCGACCAGTTTGTATATGGCGCTGGCCATGGTGTATAACGGAGCGGACGGTGTGACGAAAGAGGAAATCGCGAAAGTTTTAGAGGCAGAAGGACTGACTGCTGAAGAAATGAATAAGGCGAATGCATCGCTCATTGCGAAACTGGGCAGCAATTCCGACGCCATCGAATTGAATATCGCGAATTCCATCTGGGCAAAAGACAGCTACCGGTTTCTCGAAAGTTTCAGGGAAAGCAGCCAGGATTACTTTAATGCAGAAGTGGAAATGATCGATGTGACGGATACAGCGTCAGCGGATGCGATCAATGAGTGGGTCCGGGAAGAGACGAACGACAGGATCGATGAAATGGTTGAAAGTCCATTGCCGGGCGATTTGGCAGCTATTTTGCTCAATGCTATTTATTTTAACGGGACATGGCAATACACTTTTATCGAGGAACTGACAGAAGAGCAGCCATTCTATCCGGCCGACGGTTCCACAGCGGAAGTTCCGCTCATGGTCCTGGAGGAAGAGCTCGCCTATATGGAGACCGACCAATTTCAGGCGGTGGCGCTTCCGTACGGGGAAGGCGAGATGAATATGCACGTCTTCCTGCCGGCAGAAGATTCTTCTCTGGGCGAATTCAAATCATCATTGGAGAATGAAAACTGGTCCGCCTGGATGACGAATTTTGAATCGCGGAAAGGCCTCGTGAAATTGCCTAAATTCGAACTGGAATACGAAGTGAATTTGAATGAAACCCTGCAGGATTTCGGCATGGAAACAGCTTTTGACACTGTCGACCTATCGAAAATGTTCGAGGAAAGCAGTGGTTTATTCATCAGTGAAGTGAAGCAGAAAAGCTTTGTCAACGTGAGCGAAGAAGGAACTGAAGCCGCAGCTGCGACGTCAGTGGCTGTTCTTGAAACATCAGGATCGGCGGAACCGCCATTTGAACTGATCGTAAACCGGCCGTTCTTCTTCACGATTACGGATGACGAAACTGGCGTGATCCTATTCATGGGTTTGATTGAGAATCCGTCATAGCAATTTGGAAGGCTGCCGCTGAAACGGCAGTTTTTCTTTTTTTTATACAGCTGTTCTGTGGATAAGGGGAGGTGTGAGAAATAGTCCACAGAAATTTTTCTGTGGATAATTAAATTTACCTTTGCGGATTTAATTTGTGGATAAAAATGATCGGTCTTTTAAGATCATTTGAAGACTTTTCTCTATTCAATGTCAATTGTTTGCGATAGGGGTAATTTGCCGAAATTCTATCGGTTGAAAAAACTTCTTGCAGGATCTCCGTTTTTATTATACGATGTAAAACGTAATCGTTACTATTTGTAAAAAGAGGAGGTAAATATATGAGAGTGAATATCACATTGGCGTGCACCGAAACCGGCGACCGCAATTATTCGACTGTGAAGAACAAGCGCAACAACCCCGAGCGGATCGAGTTGAAGAAATATTGTCCGCGTCTCCGTAAAGTGACATTGCACCGGGAAACTAAATAAAAATTTTTACGGTTTTACAAATCGTAATGATTACGAATGATAAGAGGTGATACATGGATGGCGAAAAAGTCCAAGCTGGCAAAAGCGCAGAAGCAGCAAGCGGCTGTCGATCGTTTTATTGACTACCGGAACGAACTGAAGGCAAATGGGGAGCACGAACAATTGAACCGGCTGCCGAAAGACTCATCGCCGGTGCGGCTGAGAAATCGCTGCGCCGTGACCGGCAGGCCCAGAGGCTATATGCGTAAATTCGGCATGTCGCGCATCGCGTTCCGGGAATTGGCTCATAAAGGCCAGATACCGGGAGTCAGAAAAGCAAGCTGGTAAAACAGGAAACGACCAATAATAAGCGAATAGAGGGAAGCCCTATGAAGAAATTACTCCTGCCCATCCTGCTGCTTTTGGCGGCGAGCGGCTGCGGCAATGCAGAAGAAGCGGAAACAACGGCGAATACGAACGGCGATAATGCGGCGACAGCAGAAAAAATCGAAATTTACACGACGGTTTATCCTCTTACATACTTCACGGAAAGAATCGGCGGCGAGCATGTGAATGTCCAGTCGATCTATCCGGCGGGTTCGAACGAGCACACTTTCGAGCCGACCCAGCAGGATATGATGGCGCTGGCGGAAGCGGATCTCATGTTCTACATAGGACTGGGGCTGGAAGGTTTTATTGATAATGCCAAAAAGACGTTAAGCAATGAAGCCGTGGAATTCATCGCAACCGGTGAATCGATTGCCGAAAGTGATCTGGGCGAAGGCCATTCGCATGAAGAGGACCACGACCATGATCACGGGGGAGGCACGGAAGAAAATCATGACCACGACCATGACCACGGGGAAGGCACGGAAGAAGCCCACGACCACAGCCACGACATCGATCCCCATGTCTGGATTTCGCCTGTACTGAGCCAACAGCTTGCAGAAGCGATAAAAGATGAACTGGTCGAGCGTAATGCAGAAAATGCGGAACATTACGAAGCGAATTACGAAGCATTGATTGAAGAATTGAAGGAACTGGACACTGCATTTATAGAGATGGGCGATGCAGCTGCACAGAAAACATTCTTTGTTTCTCACGCGGCGTTCGGCTATTTGGCGGAGCGCTACGGTTTGGAACAAGTGGCAGTTGCCGGCTTGAACAGCCAAGACGAACCGTCTCAGCAGGAACTCGTAGATATTGTGAAGCAGGCGGAAGAACTCAATATTGAGTCTATCGCCTTTGAACAGAATGTTTCTTCCCGGCTGACTGAAGTGATTCAGCAGGAACTCGGCGCGGAAGCTGTGCAATTGCATAATCTGAGTGTATTGACCCAGGAAGAGACCGATGCAGACGAAACATATTTTTCATTGATGCAGAAGAATCTTGAAGTGATGGAAGAAATCCTGCGGCAATAAAATAAAGAGTCGAGCAACGTCCTCGCTGGCCGGATATTGGAAGGAAAACAGCGGAACAAAGCGAATTCTATACAGGAAGAAAGTAAAATCACCAAAAAGGGGTGCCTGTATGAATTTGCGCTTTGAAGAAGCTATTCAATTGCTGTCGCGGACACCGGCCAGCCTGGAGGCGTTTCTTTCCGGCCTGCCGGAGAGGGATGGATCCACTGCAATGAAGGCGAAGGAACGTGGAATGCGGAAGAAGTGATTGCCCATCTGATTGAAGCGGAGATAAGCAACTGGATTCCGCGTATTGAAACACTGCTTCAGCAAGGAGAAAGCCGGACTTTTCCGCCGTTCGACCGCTTTGCCCATCTGGAAACCGCAGCTGACACCACTATCGAACGGAAGCTGGCGGCATTCAGGGAAATACGCATGGCCAATCTGGAGAAGCTGAAAGAACTGGTGGATCCGGAGGAAGATCTCGATTTGCGGGGGATGCATCCCGAATTCGGCTCCGTCACTTTAAGGGAACTGCTCTCTACGTGGGTCGTGCATGACCTGACGCATATTTCGCAAATCACACGCGTCATGGCTGAAAGATACCGGCAGGATGTCGGTTCGTGGCAGCAATACTTGAGTATTTTGAAAGCGAGAAAGTGATTCAATCAAAAAGTGCCCCACTCTACAATTTAGAGTGGGACGCTTTTATGTGAGAAATGGGAGAATCGCTGATAAACCGTGAAAAATCGCCGATAAACCCAATGTCGCTTTTCTTACTGGCCAGACTCCAGCGGCCCAGCTCTTCGGGTCATAAGTCGACTCAGCTGCCGTGGCAGAGACCGCCACTCTGCTGATTCGTCTTATGCCTTTCAGAGCTGAACGGGCGCTGTCGCTTTTCTTTATTCCTTCGAAACCAAATCAGCTACCAGGATAAAACGTTCGGGTGCATCCGGACCGATGAAGTCGAACGGGTAACAGGTCGAGACCGTCAGCGTCGCTTTCGGTTTCGGCACGATTACTGTCCGGTCATCGGCATCCACAATGCGGGTCATTTTCACTTTATACGTAAACGTTCCAGCCGATGTTTCGACAACGAGCAGATCGCCTTTTGCGACTTCGCCGAGCCGGCGGAATACGGTATCCATATGGCCGGAGAGAACCGAATTGTCGTTTTCCCCAGTCAACACGCTCCCTGCAAAATGGCCGACGCCTTTCAACAACTCGTCTTCATCGGTGCCGTGGAAAATCGGCAGCACCGCGTCGATGGATGGAATCGTCAGGTTGCCGATATTGTCACCTGTTTCCGGGCGAACCGGGTAGAGCACTTCATCGTCCGCATCCGCTTCGCCTTGTTCTTCCGGCAGGCTGAGCGTTTCATTGGATGGAGCGGTTTTTACGCTGAAATCGGCACTGTTGACCTGGCCGGATTTGAAGAGCAGGTAACCTTTCAGGAAAGAGGCGGCGTTCGTGCCGCTGAACCAAAGACCGAATGCTATCATTGACAGAGCCAAAGCCGTCAAAAAAATCTTTTTGCGGCCTTTGCCTTTATTCCTTTCGTTTCGCATCGATCAATTGCCTGCAGTTTTCATGCGGCGGAACAGGAGGAAGCCGGCCAGTACAAATGCCAGGCCGATCAGCGCGTTAACGCCGTAATCGGATGCTGTTTTCGGGAGCTTGCCGCCTTTGACGGTTTTCACCGCTTTCACGTCTTTTTGCACAGTCACCGGTTTTGGGGCGGCAACCGCTTCTTTCACAACTTCAATGTCCTTGCCTGTTTCTTTGATGATTTCTGAACCGAACATTTCGGCTGTGAAAATCATGTCTGCCAGGAAAGTGCCTTGAGTATTGTAAATTTCAATCAATAAATCCATGCCGTTTGTCGTTTCGAGTGCCATGAGAGCAGCCAGCGTGAGCGGTTGCTTGTCAGTGCCATCAGTCAGGTAGTATTTTATATCAAGTTCAAACAGGTCGATCAATTGGGTGAAGATGTCCAGAATTTCTGCAATTTGAGCTGCATCCAGATCATCTGCGCTTTCAAAGTCTTCCATGGCGTCAATGCGTACTAGCAGGGCATCGATCTGAGCCATGAAACCTTCATCTTCGATATCCAACGTCAGCAGATGGTCGAAAATACGTTCCAGCTCTTCATCAGTCAAACCGATTTCTTCAAACAGCCCTTCAATGCCGAAATCGATTTCTTCATAAGGCTCTTCGTTCACATAGTAATTGATCCAGTAATGGAGGTCTTCTTGGAAAATGATGTAAATTCCATCAAGTACATCTTCACCTTTTTCAATGTCGCCGAATTGCACAAGCAAGGCATTGAGTTCCTCACGGGTCAATTCGAATTCAGCCATTACAGCCTGCACGCCTTCTTCAGTCAAAGGCGTCCCCAGTTCATCTACAGACCAGTAATCTTCCAAAGACCAGTCTTTCGATGCAAGGTAAGCGATGTAGTCTTCTTGGGACCAGCCGATTTCCTTCAGGAATGCTAAGAATTCAGGATCATTTTCTTCAATTCCGGCTTCCAGATAATATTCTATATAGAAGTAAAGATCTTCTTCGAAAATCAGATATATGCCGTCAAGGACATCCTGGCCTTCTTCGATGTCGCCGTATTCGAAGAGCAGCCCATTCAATTCCTCGCGCGTCAATTCGAAAGCAGCCATAACTTCCTGCACGCCTTCTTCAGATAAAGGCGTTCCCAGTTCATCGGCGCTTTCATAATAATCAAGAGTCCAGTCTTTACTGTTCAAGTATTCAATATAGTCTTCCTTAGACCAGTTGATTTCTTTCAAGAACGCTTCAAATTCATTGTCGTCTTGTTCAAGCGCAAACGTTGAAGCAGGTACAGCCGACAGCACCAGAAGGACTGCCATCAATAAAACCAATAATTTCTTCATCTCTTTCCCCCATCAAACAAAATAGTGTTAGCCAGAAAATTATCATGTTTGTCCAGTCCGTCTAACATAGGTCATAAGTCATTAATTTCTAAAAAGTTCCAAACTCATGTATGATTTGTACTATCTGAATAAAAAACGTAGAAAACAGGTGAATTCCGATGATAAAAGCAGTTATTTTTGATTTGGACGGGACACTTCTGGACCGGGATTCTTCCATCCATAAGTTCATCTTGGAGCAATACGAAAGGCTGGAAAATAAACTGGGCCATATCGGGCAGGCGGAGTATGCGTCGCGGTTTATCGAGCTCGAGAAAAATGGCTATGTCTGGAAAGATGAAGTCTATCTGCAGTTGGTTGATGAATTTGACATCCAGGGCATCTCGTGGCAGGAATTATTGGATGATTACCTTGCGCAGTTCCCGAAACATTGCATCCCGTTTCCGGGGGTGGTCCCGCTACTTGAGGAGCTGAAGGGCAGCGGCATCCGGCTTGGCATGATCACGAACGGGTTTACGGATTTTCAGGCGGGCAATATCCGTGCCTTGGGCATTGAACCGTATTTTGATGAGATATTGATTTCTGAAAGAGAGGGTTTACGGAAACCTGATAGGCGGATTTTTGAACGGGCGCTGGAGCGGTTGGGCGTGGCTGCGAAAGAAGCCATTTTCGTCGGGGATCATCCCTTGAATGACGTGGAAGCTGCGTCGCTCGCCGGCATGGTCAGCGTCTGGAAACGGAACAGCCAGTGGGAAGAAGCTGCGGCAGACTTTATCATCGATGATCTGGGGGAAATTCCGGGGGGGATCCGTCGAAGATTCCGACTCGAATCGTGAATGTGCGGAAGGCCCGCGGGGGCGGGCAGTGAAATGTTATCCGGCCGCCATCCATCCGGGTGTTTTCGCGATGCAAAAACGGTGAAAACCCATCCTTTCTTTATTCACATAAGTTTCACAGGATCGCATGTTCAGAAAGGCAAATTCAAATAGTATTATTACCAAAGGCTTTATATCTTAAGGAGGATCTCATGAAAAAATTATTCGCATTCTTAATCCTGTTATTGATCATGCCGCTTTCAGTGAACGCGCACGCCGGACTTTCTTCATCCACGCCGATGGAAGGGGAAGCGCTCGATGTATCACCGGAGGAAATTCGTTTCCAATTCGATTCGGCGATTCAGCAGGGCGCCATGACCATCGTTGACGAATCCGGCAGCGAAATTGCATTGTCAGACGTCAGCCCCGAAGAGATGGAGCTGGTTGGCCAATTGGAAGATGAACTTCCGAACGGCACATATGTTGTGGACTGGAGCGTCATCAGCCAGGACGGACATGAAGTTGCCGGTACGCTGACATTCAATGTTGCAGCTGAAACCGTTGAAGCAGAAGCTGCAGAAGAGACGGCAGAGGCAACAGAAACGGAAGAAGCAACAGCTCCGCCTGCAGAAGAAGAAGCGTCGCAAACTGTAGCGGCGGCTGATGAAGCGGCCGCGGAAACGACTCCGTGGATGACCATCATCCTGATTGCAGTCCTGGCAATCGCCGCTGTTACGATTTTCGTAATGGCCAGAAGAAGATGATTTGGTTCACCATCGTTTCAGATTTTCTGTTATATGCTGTGGTTTCGTTATTGGCCGGCCACATCGTTCTGCAATTTGTACCGGATCACCGTAAGCCGGCCGTCACGATCAAAAAATCGGTGATCCTGCTGGCAATCGCATCCATACCGGTCCTGTCGGCGGCGCCGGCGATCCAATTGGCGGGGCTGTTGATGAAAAACAGCCCTCCCGGTTCAGCAATTTGGATGGCCATCACTGAATTTCAGGCAGGCCAAAGTTTCATATTCAGTCTGCTGCTGGCTTTTTTCTGGTTTGGCGCAATGGCGTTCAACAGTTCGAAAGAGATTCAGGCTTTCTGGTTCCTGCTGGCTGTTGTCAATATTGGTTTTGGGAGCCACGCCGCATCGCTCGAATTCTTACCGGGCATGCTCAGCCATACCGTGCATTTCCTGGCGCTCTCGCTATGGGCAGGCGTTTTGCTGGTCGTCACCTTTTTTGCGGCAGACCTTGGCAATTGGCGCAGCTTCCTGAAATGGTTCACGCCTTTTGCGTTTGGCATGGTAATGGTACTTCTGCTGAGCGGCATTGCAGTCTGGCTGCTGTTTTCAAATCCAGCTGATTACGCGGCTTCCTGGGTACTCCCGTATGGCCAGATGCTGTTATTGAAGCATCTGAGCATTTTGCCTTTATTGGCGGCGGCTGTCCTGAATGGTTTTGGCAATAAAGCGAAGGCACCTTCGCGCCCTCTGTTGAAGCTTGAAGTCTTCCTGCTCGGCCTGGTGTTTCTGGCCACTGCCACCATGAGCAAGCTTGCACCGCCCCATAATGTTGTCAATACGCTGCTGACTGAAGGCACAGCGCCGTTTTTGGAATTGGTAAGCGGCAAATTATTGCTGCCGATCGTCCCGCAACTTTCCATGTCGGTCGACGGTATTCTGCTGGTGTTGCTGGGATTCATGTCGCTCGGCCTGATGATCATGGGCTTTTTCAAAAAGCTGCCTTTATGGATTTTATGCCTTTCCGGCCTTATTTTTGTAGCAGCCTCATATATTGGATTAATGATGAATATGAATTTTTGAAGTCTATTTTATACCGACCCAAACGGCCGTTCCGGATTTTCGTTCCGGAATGGCCGTTTTTATTTCTATGTAAATTAAACCAGGAACGACTTTCCCAATAAGATTACAAATATTATTTTCTGATTTATCTGATAAGAAAATGATTAACTATTCTTTATAAAGGGTAAATATGTAAGAAGAAAATCGATATTTGAAATTTATGGGAGGCGCTATATATGGTAGGCAAATTTGCAATAAGCAGCAACAAAAGAATGGAAGAGAAGGATCTATTAAGGAAATCAAGACATTGTTTTGCAAGTGAAGATGAGAAGAGCAAAAAGAACGGGGAAGTATTCATGGTTTATTTCCTGAATAACTCTTCTTCGGAAGGTGTGCTGTTTAAGACGATCAAGGAAATTACAACAGATTTGAATATGTCTCATGCGGCTTTGACAAAAGTATTGAAAACGCTGGAAGATCATCGTTTCATCTATCGCCGCAATGGGATCATCGGCCTGCATCAGGATCTGTAGGCTGAATGGCATCAAGTTTGAGACAAAAGGAAGAGGTGGGGCAGATGGTCCAGGCAGTAAGTGGATTGCAGGAACTCCGGAAGGCCAAAGGGATTTCATCGCAGGAACTGGCCCGCGAGGTTGGAGTTGCCAAAAGCGCAATCTGGACTTATGAGAGCGGAAAAAAAGTGATCCCGGAAGATCATGCTGAGCGTTTTGCGGAATTTTTTGGCTTGCCTGCAGATGTGTTATTGGGTCCCTGATCCAATTCTGACTTTTCAATAGACCCAAGAGTGAAAAGGATGTGAACATCATGGAGAATACAAAAGCGGCAATAAATCATTTTTACCGGGAACGTGCTTTTACGGAATTGGCGGAAAGTCTGGAAGGCCATCAGAAGGAAGTGGCTCAAAATGCTTTATGGGAAATTCAGGTCTTAAAACGCGAATTGCAATTACTGCGCCGTGAAAAAGACACACTTCTGCATGAAAAAAAAGAGTTGAATGCATTATTGAAAAGCGAAAAATACCGATCCAAGGAAATGAGCCGGTACTTTAACCGCTGGACGGAAGATTATGCAAAAATCATTAAGATTCCAATCGATATGGAAAATGAAGCGCATATCCGCCAGCATTATTTCTCTTTGCGCGAATCGGCAAAGAATCTGGTCCACAGCTGCCGGCGCAAGCTCGACGATTACGATGCGCCAGAGAAGACTCCGGCAGAAAGTGGCGTTAAAAGGCATTAAATCCGGAGCCCGGTCAGACTGGCGCCTGTGTTTATCGAGTCCAATACGGTATTCCGGTTCTTTTTTCTCCTCCAATCAATAAAACCCGCAAATCCTATCAAACCGGCAATCATGCCAAAAAACAACCTATCTTCATCAGCTCCTTTTTCAGGCAATTTTAGCTATTGATATCGCCGTAAATGAAATAAAAAAAAACAGGAGGATCCGACTGGGGGATCTTCCTGTTTTCGTGTGGTTGCATGATTTGTAAAACGGCATTCAAGTTTAAGCTGCACCGGCTTTATTGCATAGAGGCTTTTTCAATGGGGAGCGGTGCGGGCAAAGCCACGATTTTTTCCTGTTTCATGTCTTTGGCAGGCGGTTCTGCCATAAGAGCGGCGGCCATTCCCAGTACCGGGAACAGCATCAGCGCCCAAAGGATTTCCGTGTAGCCGCCGAACAGGTCAAAGGCAATGCCGAGCGGCAAAGGACCAAGCGCTGAACCCGTTACGATCATCGCCATCGAAATGCCACTGATGCTGCCGATGTGCTTGCGGCCGAAATAATTTGGCCAGACAACAGCCATGACAATGCGTTCCATCCCCATGCTCACTCCCCAGACCAAACCGAAGACAATGGCAGCGGCAAGAAAATCCGCCTTTTGCAGGAGCAGCAGCGAAGCGATTTCTCCTGCGAAGACCAATACCAGCATATATTGCACTTTCACTTTATCGAGCAGCAGACCCGTAAGGAAAGTCACCGGCAAGCCGATCAATGCCGTCAGGCTGAGTATGCCTGCCGCAGCTTCAAGCGACAGGGAATTTTCATGGAAAATCGAAACAAGATGGAAAGTCAGTCCAGTGTTCACAATGCCGGGAATCGCCGCACAGACGAGCAACAGCCAGAAAGCCCGTGTTTTGGAAGCTTCCTTGACGGACCAGCTCACTTCTTCTATGCGTTTTTGCCGTTTCCCGGATTTTTCTGCGGCGCCGTTATCCGGCAGCAGGCCGACATCTTCCGGAGAATTGCGGATCAGAAATAAAGCGAGCGGCGTAAACAGGACAAGTATGATGGCCCCGAGCACAAGCCAGGACATGCGCCAGCCGAAAGAATCGATCAGCCAGACGTTCAGCAAGGGGAACGCTGCTGAGCTGACCAGTCCGCCAATTGCGGCAATGCTTAAGGCGCGTCCCCTTTTTTTGACGAACCACTGCGGAATCAGGGAATTCGAAATCAATGCCATGGACCCCTGGCCGAGCAGGCGGATGAAGAAGAAGCCGATGAACAGCATGACAAGGCTTGTCACAAAACTATTGAACAGGCAGGCGGCCGCCAGCAGGGCCGACACGATCACCGCCATTTTCCGGGAACCGTTACGGTCAATCAGCCGGCCCACAAAAAACAGCAAAAAGCCCGCTGCCAGTGTCGCGCCCGAATAGATGGCGGACACCGTTGAACGGCTCCAGCCAAAATCCTCTATATAATAATCGATGAAAATTGAATTGGAATAAGTTTGTCCGGGACCAGAGAAAAACTGGGACAACGCCGCAATGGCAACAATGACCCAGCCGTAGTGAAAATGATTGCCAGCAAATCGTTTCATTAGTAAAAGTGCATCTCCATTTAATGTAATAGCCAAAAATCCTAACAAAATAAAAGTCTCATATAATTGTTTTAATATCAGTTTCTTATCATAACATAATTATTTTCATTTTAAAGTATATGAGTCTAGAGTAATAAAAATGAAATCTATCTGATAATTGTTATTTTTAGATAATCATTTTATAAGATATTATTATTATTCACACGTAAATTTTGGAAATCCCGCATGATAAATACTGATCAAAACGGCCCTTGCTAAAAATATGCTGCTGATATATAGTTTAGGAGTACCATATTTAGTTTATATTAAATAAAAGAACACAATATATAGTGAAAACCGATAATGAAGGTGCCTGAAAGGGCTTAATAGGGAAGCCGGTGAAATGCCGGCGCTGTACCCGCAACTGTAAGTGCTGACGAGCTTTGGAAACCACTGTCGAAAGATGGGAAGGCCATAGCAGAGGATGACGCACGAGCCAGGAGACCTGCCTTCGTTATATGTTAATTGCCTTCTCCGGGAGCTGGGGGGTATGACGATGGTCTTGACGGGAATCAGTGCGTTTTTCTGCCGGTATCCCCTTTCATGCTGCGTTTATCCAACCCATCTTCTCTCCGGAGAAGATGGGTTTTTTTGTGTTTGGGTTTTATTTGAAAGGATGATGAATGTAATGAAGCAACAGATTTCAGCAGGTATATCACGCACAATCCAGACAAGGCTGGTGCTGCCGCCGGATACGAATCATATGGGTACGATTTTCGGAGGGACGGTGCTCGCCTATATTGATGAAATTGCAGCAATCACAGCAATGAAGCACAGCGGCCAAGTAGTGGTGACGGCATCGATCGATACGGTGAACTTCCTGTCCTCCGCGCGCATCGGCAATGTGCTGATCCTGGAAGGCGTCGTCATTTCGACAGGCCGGACGTCGATGGAAGTATATGTGAAAGCGGAATGCCAGAATATCGAAACGCGTGAGCGGACGCTTACGACGACGGCTATCCTAACGATGGTGGCAGTGGATGAGGGCGGTAACCCCACCCCCGTGCCGGGCGTGGTTCCGGAAACGGAAAAAGAGCAGAAATTGTTCGCGAACGCACAGGCGAGAAAAGAGCGGCGCATGAAACTGAACGAATTTGCGAAGGAGCTGGTGTAGGATGACGATGGAAATCTCAACAGAATTGGATACAGTCGAAAAAGCGTTGGAGCGTGCCGAGCGGCTGCACGGACTCGATACTGCAGCATTGCGGAATAAAATCGGAGAGCTGGTTGGCAAGATCGACACGGAACAGTCTATGCTTTATGCGCTGAACCGCATTTCGATGGATGAACCGAACTGGACGTTTCTGGCGGCGGAATTGTATGTTGGGGAACTTTACCGGCAGGCGGCTGGGAGCCGGGGTTATGACTCAGGAGGGAAATATGGAGGCTTCTATGAATTGATCGAGAAACTCTCACGTATCGGCATCTATTCGGATGAGTTGCTGAAAGCCTACTCGGAAGCGGAAATACGTGAGCTCGGCGCAATCATCGAACCGGAACGCGATCTGCTGTTCAATTACATCGGTTTGTTTTTACTTGCCGACCGCTACTTGGCGAAGGATTATGAAGGCAACCTCCAAGAATTGCCGCAGGAGCGTTTTCTGGTGATCGCCATGGCGCTGATGCAGAACGAGCCGGCAGAGCGGCGCATGGCATTGGTGAAGGAAGCCTACTGGGCGATGAGCAATCTGTATATGACGGTCGCGACACCTACTTTATCAAATGCAGGCAAAAGCTTCGGTCAGCTGTCTTCGTGTTTTATTGATACGGTCGATGATTCACTGGACGGCATCTACCTGAACAACTGGGACATCGCACGTCTGAGCAAAGATGGCGGCGGACTCGGCATCTATTACGGCAAAGTGCGCGCTTTGGGGTCGGATATCAAGAAATTCAAAGGCAATTCCTCAGGAGTCATTCCGTGGATACGCCTCGTCAATGATACGGCGGTCAGCGTCGATCAGCTTGGGCAGCGCCAGGGAGCAGTGGCGGTGTATCTGGACGTTTTCCATAAAGACATCATGAACGGCTTCCTGGATCTGAAAACGAATAATGGCGATGAGCGCCGTAAAGCGCATGATATTTTCACCGGCGTTTCGATTCCCGATCTGTTTATGGAAAAATTGAAGGAAACTGATGAAAATGGCCGCAGTGTCGGTGAATGGCATACGTTCTGTCCCCATCAGGTGAAAGAGGTGATGGGCTGGAAAGATGATTCTGGCGTTTCGCTGGGGTTGGAGGATTTCTATGATGAAACCGACCGGGCTCTTTTTACGGAAAAATACGAAGACGCGGTTTCTAATCCTTTATTGCCGCGGAAGACCTACCGGGCGATGGACATCATGGCGCGCATCATGGTGTCGCAGCTGGAAACCGGCACGCCGTATATGTTCTACCGCGACGAAGCCAATCGCCAGAATCCGAACAAGCATCTGCGCGGACGCGGGCTGACGTCGATTTACTGCAGTAATTTGTGTACAGAAATCATGCAGAATATGTCGGCGACGACGATTGTCAAAGAATTCACGGACGAAGACGGCAATTTGGTCATGATCCGCAAACCGGGCGATTTCGTCGTCTGCAACCTGTCCTCGGTCAATCTGCCGCGGGCGGTGAAGGCGGATGTCCTCGAGCGCCTGATTCCCATCCAGATGCGCATGCTCGATAACGTCATCGATTTGAATACGATTTCCGTAGGACAGGCCGATGCGACGAATAAAAAATATAGAGCAGTTGGTTTGGGGACGTTCGGCTGGCACCATCTGCTTGCGCTGGAAGGCATCCACTGGGAAACGGAAGATGCCGTTAAATATGCAGATAAACTGTATGAAGAAATTGCTTTTCATTCCATCCGTTCATCGATGGAACTCTCGAAAGAAAAAGGCAGCTACCGTGAATTTGCCGGGTCGGAATGGCAGACGGGTGAGTATTTCAGCCGTAAAGGCTATGAAGGTGAAAAGTGGCAGGAGCTGCAGAAAGAAATTTCCGAACACGGCGTCCGCAACGGCTGGATGATGGCCGTGGCGCCGAACTCATCGACGGCGAAAATCGGCGGATCGACAGATGGCATCGACCCGCTGTATGCCGTTGAGTATGCAGAAGAGAAGAAGAACTTCAAATTCAAGGTGACGGCACCGGATCTGGATCATAACACTTACGATTATTACCGCCGGGCGAGACACGTGCTGGACCAGAAATGGAGCATCCGCCAGAATGCGGCGAGACAGCGCCACATCGACCAGGCAATCAGCTTCAACCTGTATGTGCCGCATACGATTAAAGCGAAGGAATTGCTGGAGCTTCATCTGGAAGCATGGCAGCAGGGACTGAAAACGACTTATTACGTGCGCAGCACTTCGCAGGCGGAAATTGAAGAATGCGAAGCGTGCATGAGCTGAGGGAGGACTTATGATGACAATCCATACACCGTTAACAAAGATCAAATTGCTCAATCCGGAGCATCCGAACAAATCGACGGGCATCCTGAACGGCAAATCGTCTGGACTGCTCAACTGGAACGATATCGCCTATCCGCAGATGTACGATCTGTATCAGACGCTGCTGGCGAATTTTTGGAAAGCGCAGGAAATCAACATGCAGGACGATATCAAGCAATGGGATCACTTGAGCGACACGGAACGTGATGTCTTCCTCCGCATCAATACACAGCTGGCCTCACTCGACTCCCTGCAGACGCCGACGATGACGATGGTGATGGATTATGTCACCGATTCAAGCTTCAAGGCGATTTTCGCGGTCATCGCCCAGCAGGAAGCGGTCCATAACGAATCCTATTCCTATATATTGAGTTCGCTTGTATCGGTGGCGGAACAGAATGCGCGCTTCGATCAGGCAAAAAGCGATCCAGTCGTGCGGAAGCGCAATGAAGGGATTCTGGATGCTTATGAAGAGTTCCGCCAGAACCCAACGCCGCAGACTTTATTCCAGCTGGGCATCAATTCGATCAATCTCGAGGGCATTTATTTCTATGCCGGATTCGCGTTCTTCTATCACCTGGCGCGCCAGCAGAAGATGCTGAAAACGAGCACGATGATCAGCTATATCCAGCGCGATGAGATGCAGCATGCTTATTTCATCGGGCAGTTCGTGCGGATCCTATTGACGGAGAATCCTGAGCTGAACAATGAAGAAAACATTGCTTATATCTATCGTTCGGTGGACCACGCCGTCCAGCTGGAAAAGGAATGGGCGCATTATATTTTGGCTGATATTGATGGACTCGATCTGGAGGAGTTCGGTCATTATGTCGAATACTTGGCCAATAAACGGCTGCGGCAGCTCGGTGTGGACAATCTCTACGAAGAGCGCAGCAATCCCATGCCGTGGATCCAGGTGTTCGGCGACGATATGATGAATGGCACGAAATCGGATTTCTTCGAACAGAAATCCCGCACGTATTCGAAAGTGTCACAGTCGAATGGGTTTGATGAACTGTAAGGCGGAAATAGCCATTGTCTACAGCTCCATCACCGGTAATACGAGGGAACTGACAGGTATGCTGGTGGAAAGTGTGCAGGAGCAGGGAATGAATGTGCATGTATTCGCACCCGAACAATTCTGCCAGGCGGATATTGGTTGCTTCGACGCCGTGCTGGTCGGCACGTATACATGGGGCAGCGGGGAAATCCCCTATGAAATGAGGGACGTTTATCATCATATGGAGTCGGTTGCATCAAAGCATCTCGTAACGGCAGTGTTCGGCACAGGCGACAGTTTCTTTGCGGAATTCTGCGGAGCTGTCGACGGCTTTCGGGACATGCTGTATGCGCAGACGGACCTGGCAGCAGTGCTGAAAGTTGAATTAATGCCGCAGGAAAAAGATTTGACGCGGTGTGAAAAGTTTGTCGAAGCGGTGGGCAGCCGACTGGTAGAGAGTGAGGAAAAGAGAAAAAGCAAAGCGACTTGAAAGTGGAGTTGCTTTGCTTTTTTTACGGCCTGGGGAAGCTCGAATTTGGGAGAATCGCCGATAAACGTCCGGAAATCGCTGATAAACCTAAAAAAATCGCTGATAAACCCACAAAAATCGCTGATAAACCCGCGACTCCAGTTTTCTCAATGTGTTTCCAGCATTAAAAAAGCAAATTTTTTACAAAAATTCCTTCCCTTTTTATGTCACGACGTGATATAGTCGAGATACGACATAGTGAGAAGAGGGATACCGGTGGACATCCAGAAGTTGCTGAAGAAATATGTACCGATGACCGAGACGGCTTTTTATATTTTATTGTCATTAACGGAGCCCCGGCATGGCTACGGCATCATCAAGCATGTCGAGGAAATCACGGTCGGCCGCCTGAGTCTGGGTTCCGGTACGATTTACGGAACCCTGACCAAAATGCAGAAAGACGGCGTGATTACGGTGTTTGCCGACGAGCAACGGAAGACCGTCTACGAAATCACCGATGCCGGAAAACAATTGATGCAGGCAGAAATCAGGAGAATCAAAGAAGTGCATCACAATGCGATCGCGTTTGAGGAGGGATTCAGTTGAAACGAGTGTACAGGCCGTTATGGAGTTATGATGTAAGGAAGACAGAAGAATGGCTCGCAGGGATGGCGGAACAGGGCTGGATCTTTGAAAAGTTGAACCGCTGGTCGCGCTGCTTCCATTTTCAGGAGCGGAAGCCGGAAACGCGTGTTTACCGGATTGCTTATGAAAAAATGAGCTCTCCTGTATTGCCGAAGACGCTGCAGGCGGAAGGCTGGGAAATAGCCACAACTGCAGGGAAATGGGAATTCACTGCAAACAGTCAACCGGAATCGGCAATCAGGACGTCGCCGGTGCGGGACGGGGTGGTCAAGCATAACCGGTTCATTACTTATTTGTTTTTTGCAATGATCATTTATTTCACGGTCATCCTGCTGAATTTTTCTGCTGCAATGTTCACCGGCTGGGTAGTGGAAGGCGGCCGTAATGTTGTGGAAAGTCCGATGTGGATCGTGACGTATCTTTTCATGGCGTTTGTGCTGGCTAGCGTGATCTTTGGGATTTATTCGATCGTTAAAATCACGCGGACGAACAAACAGCTGCAAGGGACAGAAAATGTTGATGCGGTTTCCGTGCATCAGCAGCTGGACGGAAAGACGGAAAGTGAATTAAGACGGGCGGGCCGTCTGATAAGAAAAGTGAAATTCGCGTGGATTTATTCGCCCGATAAGATGGAGCAGTGGCTTGAATCCATGGAACTGAAAGGTTTTAATCTGTACCGGGTCAATAAAATCGGCAGCGTGTTTTATTTCATAGAAGGGGAACCGCGGCGCATCGCTTACCGGCTGGATTATCAAAGGGGCCCGACTGAAAGTTATTACGCGATTCACCGGGAAGCGGGATGGAAGGAAAAATTCGTTTCGTACTCGAATATGGAGAATTGGACAATCTGGAGCCAGGCATACGAGGAAGGAAGAGAGCGGCCGCAGCTTTACAGCGACCGGACCAGCCGGTTGAAACACGCGAAGAGAATCGCGATTACGTATACGGCAGCGTTCCTGCCTCTAATCACTTTCTATATTTACTTCATCATCAGCTATATCAGCAGAGCAGAGACAATTCAGGATTGGTTTTTATGGAACAGCAGCGGCCTGTTCATGATTGCCATTTTGATTTTCGGCTCAATCATCTTCCGGATATGGGCATACTATGGCCGTTTGCGCAGAGAGACAACGGCTGTGCATGGCTGAGAGTTTCTATTACAAAAACTTTTTTGGGAATGAATGACATTATTAAATAAGTTTTAGTCAGTTTTCTCCGGGTATAGGTGTTATATAGAAATAACGCATACAAACCGAGGAGGAACATATTATGGCACAAGCAAAATGGCTGAAACTTGGCGCAGCAACATTTCTGTCTGTAGGAATGCTGGCAGCGTGTGGAGATGATGAGCCGGATGTAGATCAGGACATCAATGTGGAAGATGACGACGGAGGCACAGTCGTACCAACAGATGACGGAGAAGATGACGGCGGCGACACCGATGTCGATGTAGACACGGATACGGATTCTGACGCGGACGACGCCGATACTGATGCAGATACGGATACGGAAAGTGACGACACCGATACTGACACCGACACTGATACTGATACAGACGAAGATAGTGAAGGGTAATATAAATGAAAACAGCGGACTGGAGTTTCCAGTCCGCTGTTTTTTGTGGTGTGCGCGGGAGAAGACGGTTTATGGGCGGGAGAAGGAACTTTGTGCGCGGGAGAAGCCCCGTTATGCGCGGCAAACGCATATTTGTGCTCAACTTAATATTTTTTCATCCAGAATGATATTTTTCGGACCGCTAATTCATTCGGATTTCGGGTTTCCAGTTCTTTCCCAAAATGCCGCACCCAAATGCTATACTCTGAATAGGTCTACATTAGATAGAAGGAACAGCTTCGGCCGAAAGGGGAATAAGGATGGATTTGAAGGAATATATGCAACTGGACGCAGTTGGAATGGCTGCTTTATTGAAAAATAAACAAGTGAACAGCGAAGAGCTGCTGAATTTAAGTTATAAACGGCTCGAACAGGTGGAGCCGCGATTGAACGCCTTTACCGAAACGCGGCGTGAACTGGCGCAAAAGGAATTAAAAGAAATGTCAGCCGGCGATTTCGCAGGCGTTCCGATGGCGCTGAAGAATATCTCCCAGTCGCTGAAAGGCGAGAAACTGACTTCCGGTTCGAAATTATTGAAAGATATGAAAGCCGGACAGGATTCACATCTGACCGCGAAACTGAGACAGGCGGGATTCACATTTGTCGGTCACACGAATACGCCGGAGTTTGGCTTGAAAAACATCAGCGAACCGGAACTTTACGGACCCAGCCGCAACCCATGGAATCCGGAATATTCCCCGGGAGGATCAAGTGGCGGCTCGGCTGCTGCGGTCGCTTCTGGAATTGTGCCGATTGCCGGAGCAAGTGACGGCGGTGGCTCTATCCGCATACCTGCATCTTTCACCGGATTATTCGGTTTGAAACCGACACGCGGCCGCATGCCGGTCGGCCCTGGTGCAGGACGGCAGTGGCAGGGGGCATCGATTGATTTTGTCTTAACTAAAACGATACGTGACAGTTCGGCCATGCTGGATTTATTGCAGACAGTGCAGCCGGCAGCAGCTTTCCACACGCCCTTATTTCCCGGGAAATACATGGCTGTTATGGAGCAGGACTTCACGCGTCCATTGAAAATCGTCTTCACCCTGGAGTCTCCTGTAAGAACACCGGTTTCCGAAGACGCACGCCTGGCGGTAATGAAGATGGTCCAGTGGCTTGAGCAGCAGGGACATGAAGTGGAAGAACGCGGCAACGGCATCGATGGGATTAATTTGATGCGCGATTATTATTTGATGAACAGTGGGGAAATGTCATTGCTGGTAAGAAACCTGAAAAAAGGCGCAGGGCGGGAGCTGACGGCGGATGATATGGAAATTGAATCGTGGTTATTAAGTCAGGCAGGGTTAAACGTGTCGGCGGCGGATTATTCGGCAAGTTTGGCTTCATGGGATGCAGCAGCTGCGAAAATGGCTGATCTTCATGAAGACTATGATTTCTATATCACACCGGCGACAGCTTATCCGGCACCGGAAGTCGGGGAATTAACCCACAGCAAGGAATCCCGTTCAGACCTGCTTCGACGCTGGGATCGCACCAGCACTATGTGGGATCAGCAGGAGATCATCTACGATATGTTCCTGCCGAGCCTCACCTATACACCATATACGCAGCTGGCGAATCTGACGGGGCAGCCGGCGATGTCGCTTCCTGTCCATGTCACAGAAAACGGCTTGCCTCTTGGCGTACAGGTGATGGCCGGAAAAGGGCAGGAGCACCTATTGCTGCAGCTCGCCCGCCAAATTGAGCAAACCGACCTGTGGCAGGGGATGAAAGGCAATCCCGGCATGGAGATTGGATGGAAATTCCAAGTTTGAATGATTTTTGCAGGCGAAAAGCGCTGAAACCAATAGAAAGACCAACTGAAGCTGCACCGCGACCCTTCGCGGCGCAGCTTTTTGGGGAGTCGTGAGATAAAAATGGCTATCCGTTAAATAAAGCTTTCTATCCGTTAAATAAAGCTTTCTATCCGTTAAATAAAAACGGCTATCTGTTAAATAAAAACGCTTATCCGTTAAACAAACCATCCTATCCATGAAACAAACCATTAAGGCTGCTCCTAATTGGTCCAACCCGCTCTCGGCAGTATCGGGCAGGCGCGAAAGCCCTGCCCCAGGGCAGTCCGCGGCCAGCGGACTGCTTTCCATCATGTACTTTTTCTTTATGAAAAACCTGTAGGAAAATTGACTCGTGAGATAAAAATGGCTATCCGTTAAATAAAACCTTCTATCCGTTAAACAAATCTCACTATCCGTGAGACAAATCTCACTATCCGTGAGACAAATCTCACTATCCACGAAACAAATAACGCCATCCCTTAAATAACCCCACCCTACATCCCCTCCCACCAATCAACACAGATTTTATTTGCAGTGGAAAACACGTATAATAAAGCAACTACAATCTTTATTGAAGAGGTGCAGACATGATTGTGATCATCGATAATCACGATTCATTTACCTATAATCTGGTGCATTACCTGGAACAGATTGCAGGGGACGTCCGGGTTTTTCAAAATGATGAGATAACCGGAACGGAAATCCGCAAAATGGCGCCGGAACTCATCGTGCTGTCGCCTGGACCGGGCCGCCCTGCTGAAACAGGTGCGACGCGTGAAGTGCTGGCGACATTGAGTGGTGAGACCCCGATTCTTGGAGTATGTCTCGGCCATCAGGCGATCGTCGAGTTTTTCGGCGGGCGCATCGTCAAAGGGGAACAGCCGATGCACGGCAAAACGGCAGCCATGTCTCACGATGGGAGAGGGTTGTTCGATGGGATCGAGTCCCCTGCGCAAATCACCCGCTACCATTCACTTGTTGCGGAGAAAGCGAGCATGCCCGCATGTCTGGAAGTCAGCTGTGAAACATCGGACGGGGCCATCATGGGCGTCCGGCACCGGCAACTTCCGGTCGCCGGCATCCAGTTTCATCCCGAATCGATCATGACGACAGAAGGCTATAAAATGCTGGAGAATTATTATAAACAGGCGAGGTTCTGGAACACCGTCAAGAAAGGAGACGCAAATGGCCAATCCGTATCTTCACTTTGAATTCCGGAATTCCACCGGCCGCATCGAACCGCTGATATTCAAGGATCCGCTGCGCGTGCTGCAGACGAATAAGCTCGAAGAAGTGGCAGCTGTTCTGGAAGAACTCCAAACCGCAGCAGAACAGGGCTATTATTCAGCCGGTTTTGTTTCCTACGAAGCGGCGCCGGCATTCGATCCGGCGATGGAAGTGCGTCCGGCTGACGATTTTCCGCTCATCTGGTTCGGGATATTCGGTGAACCGGAGCGCCCGGATCCTGACGCCGCAGCTACAGCCGAAGACTACCATGTTTCCGATTGGCGCATGGCGGGTTCCCCCGAAGCCTATAAAGAGGGCATCAAAAAGATCAAACAGGCGATTGAAGAAGGCGATACCTATCAAGTCAATTACACCGAGCGGCTGCATGCCGGTTTCAGCGGCAGTGACTTCGCTTTTTACCGCCAGCTCGCGCATAATCAGCAGGCAGGCTACGGGGCTTATTTGAATATCGGGGATCACCGGATCTTATCGGCATCCCCCGAATTGTTTTTCCGGATCGATGATGGCCGGCTGATGACGAAACCCATGAAAGGAACAGCGCCGAGAGGACGGACACTCGAAGAGGATGAAATGCGGGTCGCGGAATTGCTGGCATCCGAAAAAGAGCAGGCGGAAAACCTGATGATCGTGGATCTGCTGCGCAATGATATGAGCCGCCTGGCCACAAAAGGCAGTGTCAATGTCACGAAGCTGTTTGAAGTGGAAACGTATCCGACCGTCCACCAGATGACGTCGACTGTAGAAGCGCAACTTGCACCGGGGCTCACGGTTCTGGCTATTTTCAAAGCGCTGTTCCCTTGCGGTTCGATTACAGGGGCGCCGAAAATCAGCACGATGCACAGAATTGCGGAACTGGAAATGACGCCGCGCGGGGTTTATTGCGGAGCCATCGGTTTTCTGACGCCTGATAAAGACGCGGTATTCAATGTGCCGATCCGGACAGTCACCATCGATCAGTGGAACGGCCGCGCGCGGTACGGAGTCGGCGGCGGTGTGACGTGGGATTCGACTTCGGAAGGCGAGTTCAGGGAACTGCAGACAAAAGCGGAAGTCCTGACGGCGCGCAGGCCCGTGTTCGAACTCCTCGAATCGCTGAAGCTCGAGAATGGCGATTATCCGCTGAAGGGTTATCACCTCAGCCGCCTGGCCGATTCTGCTGCTTATTTTAACTTTGCGTTGGACACACCCGAGGTGGAACACCGGCTCACGCAGCTGTCAGCGGAATTTCCAAGGGGCAGCTATAAAGTGCGGCTGCTGTTGAGCCGTACTGGCGGTATCACCGCCGAAGCGCAGCCCCTGTCAGCCATCTCGCAGCCGGTGAAATGCGCCATGGCAGCGGCACCCGTCGACAGCAACGACCCCTTCCTGTATCACAAGACGACGCATCGTGAAATTTATGAAAAAGCGGCAGAAAAGATGCCGCAGGAAGCTTTCTCTGTTTTATTATGGAATGAAAGAGAAGAACTCACGGAATTTGCAATCGGCAACCTGGTCCTGGAAATAGGCGGTGAATTCGTTACGCCGCCGGTAAGCTGCGGTTTATTGGCAGGGACTTTCCGGCAGCAGCTTATCGGAAGCGGTAAGATTAAGGAAAAGGTCCTCAAGAAAAACGACCTCGCCATTTGCGACGCCGTCTGGTTCATCAACAGCGTCCGCGGCTGGCTGGAAGTGGAAATGATCTGAAGGGAAGAGGTGGCTCGGATGAAAGCAGGACTGATCGGAATCGGCAGGATGGGCGCCAATCTGGCATTGAATATGATGGAAAACGGGCATGAAGTGGTGGCGTACGATGCCAACAGTGAACAGGTCGATCACATCGCGGCAGCCGGTGCCATTGCGGCCTATACGCTGGAAGAACTCGTGGAAAAGCTTGAAAAGCCGCGTATTTTGATGATGCTGGTGCCGCACGGGGAAGTGACGGAAGCGGTCATCAGGGCATTAAAACCGCTTCTTGCTGAAGACGATATCCTTATGGACTGCGGCAATTCCAACTTCAGGGAATCGGTGAGACTTGGCGGCCAACTGAAGGAAAAAGGCATCCATTTCATGGATTGCGGCACGAGCGGGGGGATAGCCGGTGCACGGAACGGGATCTGTATGATGATTGGCGGCGATGTGCAAGCATTTCAAATCGTCGAACCGATGATCAAAGACATTTCTGTCGAAAACGGTTATTTCCATACAGGCGAACTTGGCAGCGGCCATTTCCTGAAGATGATCCATAACGGCATCGAATATGGCATGATGCAGGCGATGGCGGAAGGCTTCGAGATTCTGGAGAAGAGCGAGTATGACTACAACCTTGAAGGCGTGGCGAAAGTCTGGAATAACGGTTCGGTCATCCGTTCCTGGCTGATGGAACTGGCTGAAAACGCCTTTTCGAAAGACCCGAAACTGGAAGAGATCCGCGGGATCATGCAGTCATCTGGCGAAGGCAAGTGGACAGTGGAAACGGCACTCGATCTTCAGGTGCCGGCCCCGGTCATTGCCTTGTCGCAAATGATGCGCTACCGTTCGCTCGAAGACGATACCTTTACGGGCAAAGTCGTAGCGGCGCTCCGCAATGAATTCGGGGGACATGACGTCATCAAGAAATGAAGGTGGACGTCCACAACATGCTTAACGCATCTGTGGGCGTTTTTTAACTGAAATTTGGAAAAGAGAAAAAAATTTCTTATTTAATTGAGAATAATTATCATTTATTGTATAGTGGAGGTAATACGCACGGAAGTGTGAAGGAGGAAATGGGATGCAGATATACTGGACGAAGATAAATAAGATCATTGAAGAAACGGCTGAAGTGAAGACGTTCCTGCTCGATTGCCCGGAAGGTTTCGTATGGGAGGAAGGGGCGCATCTGCACCTGGCGCTCAGAGGATTCAATGAAGGCGAAAAGCCGAACCGCAGCCTGATCCGCCATATGTCGATTTCAACGCTGCCGAATGAAAATTCAATCGGCATCACGACGCGCATCAAAGAGCAGTGCTCGGAATTCAAGACGATTCTGAGAGAACTAGGTGTCGGCGGAGAAGTCGCGATTTTCAAGACACATTCCAATGTGCCGCTGAAACGGGAAGGCAGAAAAGTTTACCTGCTGTCTTCCGGAGTCGGACTGGCAACTTTCCGTCCGCTCGTGCTCGATTACTTCGAACGCGCAGACAATGTTGAAGGCATCCATTCCCTGAATGTCGATTCGACCAAAGAATTCCTTTTCACATCCATTTTTGAAACGGCATCCGATAAGAAGTTCACTTCGCAGTTTGTCGATAACCGCAAAGACTATTACGGAGAAGTGGAAAAACTGGCTTCAGACAAAGAAGGGCTTTTCTATGTTGTCGGCAGTGACGAGTTCCTCGCACAGAATATTTCAATCCTGCTCGAACAGGGCATTCCGCATGAACAGATCATGCTCGATAAGCATGAAAAGAGACGGAACGAGTTTTTAGGCATTGAAATGCCGGCGGTTCCTACTGCTTGATATCATAAGAACGTCCGCAACGTGCCTGGGCACAATCGCGGACGTTTTTTTTGTAAAGAAATAAAATGGCTGCTATCAGCTGAAAATCCTGTCTAAACTATAATAAGTCGAACAAAAAATAAAAACTTATAAACCGCTTTGGCGCTTTGGACAGTGCAAAGATTGTGCTCCGCCGCTGCGCTCGTCGCAAAGATGACGCCACCTTGGCGTACCTTGATTCCCTCAATAAGCCGGGAAGAACACCCGTCTTATTGCTCCATCCAATCCTGAGGCGCGCCTTCGCTTAGTTCCACCCAACAACCCGCAGGGAATATGAGAGTAACCCGGAAATTTAAAAGAACCTTCTAGAGAATAGTCTTTGAGATATGGAGCAAAACAGGGAAGACTCCCAGGGGATCAGAAACGGAGTTGGTTTTCCAACTCCGTTTCGAGCTCAGTGCGAGCCCCCAGGAAGCGAAGCTGTTTTGCAGATTATCGATTTTTATTATTTACTTGTTCGACTTAACCGGAATATTCAGTCTTTATATTTGTATTCCCAATCCTTTTTTTATATGATGAAAGGGCATCACGATGTGAACGCCCTAAGATTGAAATTACAATGGAGGAGGCATCATATTCATGACGAAGATCGGTATTATCACAGGAAGTACGCGCCCTGGACGCAACAGTCTGCAGGTTGCGCAGTGGGTGAAAAGCATTGCAGACAAGCGCGGTGACGCGGAATACGAAATTGTGGATCTGAAGGAATTCGATCTGCCGATGTACGCGGAACCGATTTCTGCGGCCTACAGCCAGGATTACCAGACACCTGAAGCCATGCCGTGGTCCCGGAAAATTGCAGAACTCGACGGCTACGTTTTTATCTGTCCGGAATACAACCATGGCGTGACCTCTGCACTCAAAAACGCCATCGATTATTTGTACGTGGAGTGGAACAATAAAGCGGCAGGCATCGTCAGCTACGGTTCATCCGGCGGTGTGCGTGCGGCGGAAGCTCTCCGCATCATCATGGCCGAACTGCAGGTGGCCACCGTCCGCTCGCATCCCGCGATGTCGCTGTTTACGGATTTCGAAAACATGAGCGAGTTCAAGCCGGCGGAAGTCCATGAAGGTTCGGTCACGACCATGCTCGATCAGGTCAATGCCTGGACGAATGCACTGCAGCCGCTGCGCAATAAATAAGGATGTCCCGCTTAAAAGGATATAGAAATTTTCGAAACCCTCCGCTGCTGCCGGAGGGTTTTTGGGTGAGTTGGACTGGAGCAGCATCTTTGATAGAGAGGCGGCCGCTTTGTTAAGGTGTAGAAGTAAACGATGAAAGGAGCAATCAGGACATGAAAGTATTCTTAATCGGCTCGAACGGACAAGCGGGAAAACATATGGTGAAATTACTGAATGAAAATGAGAAGCATGAATTGACGGCAATGGTCCGCAGCAGCGAATAGGCGGCAGAACTGAAGCAGTCTGGCATCAATGCGGTGGTTGCGGATCTGGAAGGCAGTGTGGAAGATCTCGCCAAAGCGGTGGAAGGACATGATGCGGTCATCTTTACCGCAGGGTCCGGTGGAAAAACAGGTCATGATAAAACATTATTGATCGATTTGGACGGCGCTGTAAAATCGATGGAAGCAGCGGAACAAGCAGGCGTTGGCCGTTATGTGATGGTGAGCGCATATAAAGCCTATGACCGCGAATCATGGAAAGACAGCCCGATCAAACCCTATATGGCTGCAAAATATTATGCAGACCGGATGCTCGAAGCAAGCAAGTTGACCTACACGATTCTCGGTCCGGGATTATTGGTGAATGATCCCGGTACGGGCAAAATCGCTGTCGGCGACGGCATTGCCGCAACCTCCATCCCCCGTGTGGATGTCGCCAGAGCGGCCGTTGCGGCGCTGAGTGAAGAAAGTACGTACAATAAAACAATCGATTTGATGTCCGGGGAAATTGAAGTGGCAGCGGCCTTGAAGAATATCTGATAAGTTGCTGGAAACGAAAAAAGAGAACAGTCGATGGGACTGTTCTCTTTTTTATTGGGTTGAAGCATTGACAGAAGCCAGAGCGGCGCTGATATTGTCTGCGTATTCCTTCAGCACAGGCAGGAACTCCTCCCGCAGGACCTTTTTTGAAACGCGGCCAACCAGCGGGTCTTCTTTGTCCCTAATCCAAAACCGCAGGCAAATTCAGCACTCAGGATGACTTCGAATGGATGCCGAAAAGCTGTTCCAGTACGGTATCTTTGTCGCTGTAGGGAATGCGGTCATCGCCGACCAGCTGGGAAGTCTCATGCCCTTTATCCGTCAGCAGGACAATATCATCTTTCCCAGCCTGCGCCACAGCTGTGCGGACCGCCTCTCTGAGATCGCCGATCAACGTGTAGTTGTCATGCTGCATGCCTTTCTCGAAGCCGGAAAGGATGGTTGAGACGGATTCTTTCCCCAGATTATTTGTGGTGATGATGACGTGATCGGCGGCGGAGGCTTTTTCTGCCATGACGGGCCTTTTCAGATGGTCACGGTAATTGCCGCTTTGCCCGCATTTGAAACTTTTTTTGTAAGCTTCAAAAATTCAAGGAATAAAAGAGGAAACGCCGAAAAAAGGTTCCCCTCTTTTCGGCGTTGTTCCATCCCTATTGTCTGACACACTCGACCAAATTTCTTCGATTTATTAAAGCGGCAAGGTTTATTGATAAATAAATTTTAAATGATTTATCAAAAATATGCCATCATGAAAGGTTTATTGTCCAAAGTTCTGTGGACCATGCCAGGAAACAGGAGGCAAAAGGATTAGAGCGGTGATAAAAGGGGTATTAGTAATGGAATTGCCTGAAAAAGAGAAGAGAAAATGTGCAGCCTATTAAGTATCAATTGCACTCCTAAAGGGGAGAAGAGAGACGATGGAACATGCGAAAACTGGCGGATCACGCCAATTTAAGAACTTTAATGAGGCCGCCAATCAGGTCCTTAAAATGCTCAGTGGCCAAATGAAGATCAACACCTTATTCATCGCAGAAAATGATGGGGTGACCAATACAATTACGAAGGCTTTCAATAGGACTGAGGAGCTTGTAACAGAGGGTTCCGAAGCGCCTTTGGAACAGACTTTCTGTGGCCTGGCGATCCGCCACGGCGAGGAAGTGCTCGAAATTGCCGATATCTCCAAAGATGAAAATGCGGCCGGCCTTGAAATTACGTCCCAATTCGACAACGGCTCATTCATGGGGATTCCGATCTATTACGACGACGGGAAAGTTTATGGCACGATCTGCGGTTTGGATAAGCATCCATTTACCTTCACCCCGGAACACCAGGAAATGTTCAGCATGA
Source organism: Planococcus beigongshangi (assembly GCF_016820495.1). Classification (GTDB taxonomy): domain Bacteria; phylum Bacillota; class Bacilli; order Bacillales_A; family Planococcaceae; genus Planococcus; species Planococcus beigongshangi. Next base: position 302,229 of record NZ_JADHDU010000003.1, read on the forward strand.
TGTCGTCTTTGCTGACGTATATCCTGGAACTGGAAACGGCGAAAAAAGAGATTCAGAAACTGTCATCGCCGCTGGTTCCGCTGACGAACACCATTTCCATCCTGCCGATTATCGGACACATTACCTTTAAACGGGCGAAACAGATGGTGGATGATGTGGTGCACAAAGCGGATGATGCCCTGGATACGCTGATCATCGATTTCTCCGGCATCACGCAGATCGATCCGAAAATCGAGCAGCCGCTGCTGGATATGATCCAGACGCTGAAAATAATGGGGATCACACCGATCATTACAGGCATTACGCCTTCAATTGCCTTGAACGTCCCGCATTTCGCGCATTCGCTGAAGGCTGAAAAGAAAGAGGCGACATTGAAAATCGCCATTGAAAAAATGGGCTTCGCGATGCAGCAGCAGGATTAAATTTTACAGGCGCATCTTGAAACCGGCCCATGCAAATAAAATAGAAGTCGCGAGAAGCTGCTGATAAAAGGCAGCTTTTTTCAGTATTTCAGCAAATAGTAATATTAATGAAGTTGCTTTTAGTTTTAATTGACTTAAAATTCCGATAACATAAGAAGTGCAACCTTATCAAAAAGGAGGATACACAAATGGATTTAGCAGGAAAAGTGGCAGTGGTGACAGGCGGCGCTTCAGGAATCGGGCTTGCCACAGCAAAAATGTATTTAGCAAAAGGCGCGAAAGTGGTCATCGCCGATTTCAACGAAGAAGGCGGAAAGCAGGCAGCACAAGAGCTGAAAAGTGGCGGGGAAGTGGAGTTCTTCCAAGTGGACGTTTCAAGTGAAGAGGCCGTCGAGGGCATGATCAACTTTGCTGTCGATACGTTCGGCACCATCGACATCCTCGTCAGCAATGCCGGCGTCGGGGCGCTGAGCGAAACACACGAACTGAGCTACGAAGATTATCATAAAGTCATCGCAGTCAATCAGGACAGTGTATTCTTCGGAGCAAAACACGCCATCCGCCATATGATGAACAACGGCGGAGGGGTTATCGTCAATACCGCATCCATTCTCGGCAGTGTCGGTGAAGCCGGTGCCTTTGCGTATAATGCGTCCAAAGGTGCCGTAAATCTGATGACGAAATCACTGGCTCTCCAATATGCCGATAAGAATATCCGCGTAAATGCGGTGGCTCCGGGATATGTCGAATCCGGCATGGTCAACCGCGACGCACTCGGACCTGAATTCTACGATCAGCTCGTCAGCAAGCATCCGATCGGCCGCCTCGGCCAACCGGATGAAATCGCACACGCCATCATTTTCCTCAGCGAAAATGACTTCATGACGGGTGCGACCATCCTCGTCGACGGCGGCTACACGGCACAGTAAAAAGGATGAGAATCGCTGCCCCGGTAAAGGGGTGGCGGTTTTATTTGATAACATAACGTAACGGAAGGGTTGATACATATGCGTCTGGCAACAATCAAAATCCAGAGTGAGGAAACAGCGGCGGTCATTACGGCTGCTGGCGCAGTACCGATGGAGGCGATCAATAAAGAATTCAATCAGCAATGGCCGACAGCGCTTTTTGATTTGCTTCCGCTTGAGCAATTGGAACCGTTTAAAGAGTGGTTTGACGGACAGGATATGGATGAGTTGACCAAACTGGCTGTTGAAAATGTGGAATTCGGTCCTCTTTACCGCCATCCCCGAAAAGTTTGGGGTATCGGATTGAACTACGTCGAGCACGCGGCAGATCTGAGTGAAGTCTCGCCGAACACGGAGCCGGCAAGCTTCATGAAACCCGATACGACCATCATCGGTCCGGGTGATACCATCAAGGTGCCGCTGCAGTCCGAGCGCACAACGGCGGAATCGGAGCTCGGCATCGTCATCGGCAAAGTCTGCAAAGACGTCGAAGAAGAAGATGCGCTCAGTGTCATTGCCGGCTACACGACCATCATCGATATGACGGCGGAAGACATTCTGCAGAAAAATCCGCGCTACCTGACGCGCGCCAAAAGCTTTGACACCTTCTTCAGCTTTGGCCCGCAATTGGTTACAGCGGACGAAGTGGAAGATGTGCTCGGCCTGAAAGTGGCGACCGTCATCAACGGTGAAATCCACCGCGACAATCTTGTCTCGAATATGACGTTCCAGCCGCAGCACCTGATTTCATTCCATTCCAAAGTTATGACGCTGCTGCCGGGGGACATCATTTCAACGGGCACACCGGGCGCGGTCGTCATCCGGGACGGCGATGTGGTCGAATGCCGTATTGAGGGATTTGAGACGCTGGTGAATCGGGTGAGGGATTTGAAGGTTTATTAAAAATAAGGGCTAAAACTTTTGATGGGAGAGGTTCACATGAAATATTCGATTTTTCAAATGGATATCATAGCTGGAAAGCCTGATGCCAACCGGCTGAAAGTCTCTCAGTGGCTGGAAGCGGAGATGCGGGAGAACAAGCCGGATATTGTTGTGCTGCCTGAAATGTGGACCACTGCCTATACGCTCCATGCACTGGATAAAGTTGCCGACCAGGGCGGGGCCAAGACGAAAAGTTTTCTGAAGGAACTGGCGATGACTTTTCAAGTCAATATCATCGGGGGTTCTGTCGCCAATCAAAAAGACGGCAAATTCTATAATTCCTCTTTCGTCTATTCACGGAATGGAGATCTGGTTTACGAATACGATAAACTCCATCTGGTGCCGATGCTGAATGAACATGATTTCCTGACAGGCGGAGCGGCGGTACCGGAAGTCTTTGAGCTCGAAGGCATCAAAATGGGGTTGATCATCTGTTATGATCTTAGATTCCCGGAGATCATCCGGAGTCTGGCACTGGACGGGGCGCAGGTTTTGCACATCGTCGCCGAATGGCCGGAAGCACGCGCCAATCATTGGAAAATACTTCAGACAGCGCGGGCCATCGAAAACCAGATGTATGTGGTCTCCGCAAACAGAGTAGGTGAATATGACGGAGTCGCTTTTGCGGGAGCTTCAATGGCCATCGATCCATGGGGGGAAGTATTATTTGAAGCGAGTGACGAGGACGAAGAAACGATTTCAGTTTCGCTCGATTTGGAGAAGGTCCTAACAGTAAGGAAAGATGTTCCTATTTTTACGAGCCGGGTGCCGCATTTGTATAAGAAGGAAACTTAAAAGGCAGAGAGCATCGATTCACCGAAATTTTTCGGATGAATCGGTGTTTTTTTATGCAGAAAAACAACCGGATTTTGACCTGCAAAAGGGGATCCCAGAAACGAAATCCTTAGGAAAACGAATGATTAAAAAAGTTTTTTAAAAAAAGTTTTTACTGCGGTTAATGAAAAGTATTCGTATTTTTCAGGTAATTCTTTGAGCTACCGTCATAGAGAGGATGAAAGCATCTCGCATAATAAAAAAACGTGATTTTCTGCATCGAAATTTAGACGGTAAAAAGCCTTGAAAAGAGCCGGATTTCAGCAGGACGGTTTGAAAGGCTGGGTAATTTAGCGTATGGTTAGGTAGATGCAGCTTAGGTTCAATAGCACGGAAAGAGTTTATTTATATAGGTTTTTGTCAGATCCACGCCAGAAAAATGCTCAATTTCTGCCGGGCTGAAAAAACCTGAAAACAGAAAGAAGTTCTGAGAGCTTTAAAAAACTCTTGAAACCATAAGTAGCAAAAAAGTGGTATAGAGAGGTGTTGGATATATGCCAGTTATAAAAGTGGAAGGCCTGTCGAAAGTATTCGGCAAAAATGTTAAGCAGGCCTTGAAGTTGCTTGGTGAAGGCAAAACGAAAGAAGAAATATTAAAATTGACTGGCAGCACAGTAGGCGTAAACCGGGCTTCGTTTGAAGTCGAAGCAGGAGAGATTTTCGTCATCATGGGATTATCCGGAAGCGGGAAATCGACTTTGGTGCGCTTGCTCAACCGGTTGATCGATCCGACGGAAGGCCATGTATTTGTGGACAACGAAGACCTGGCGGCAATGAATAAAAAAGATCTGCTGCGGGTACGCCGGACAAAAATGAGTATGGTATTCCAGAAGTTTGGACTTTTCCCGTTCCGTTCGATACTGGAGAACGCTGAATATGGCCTTGAAATCCAAGGGATAACGAAAGAAGAGCGCAGCCAAAAAGCGCGTAAATCCCTTGAGATGGTTGGTCTCGGCAATTATGTGGACCAATATCCGTCGCAATTATCAGGAGGCATGCAGCAGCGTGTCGGTCTGGCGAGAGCGCTTGCCAATGATCCTGAAATCCTGCTGATGGACGAAGCATTTTCAGCACTCGATCCGCTGATCCGCAAGGAAATGCAGGATGAGTTGCTGATCCTTCAGGAATCGATGAAGAAAACGATCATCTTCATCACGCATGATCTGGACGAAGCACTTCGCATCGGCGATAAGATCGCGCTGATGAAAGACGGTTCCATCGTGCAGGTCGGATCACCGGAAGAAATCCTGATGAACCCGGCAAACGATTACGTCGAGAAATTCGTGGAAGATGTGGACCGCTCGAAAGTTTTGACGGCCTACAACATCATGAAACGCCCCGAAACGGTCAATATCGACAAACACGGTCCGCGGGTTGCGCTGGAACGGATGCAAAAAGAAGGCATTTCCACTATTTACGCAACAGACAGCAACCGGAATCTGAAAGGCTACGTCACAGCGGACGATGCGGTCATTGCCATGCGCAGCGGTGTGACAGACCTAACGGGAATCCTGAAAATGGACGCACCGGCTGTTACAAAAGATACATTGATGAACGCAATTTTTGAGATCAGCCATGATTCGCCGGTTCCGATTACGGTAGTGGAAGATGGCAAACTGCTCGGCATTATCGTGCGCGGTGCAGTTATAGCGGCACTTGCAGGACAAGGCGAGGTGAATCTGACACATGCTTAACTTCATGGAGAACGTTGAAAAAATTCCTTTGGGTCCGTGGGTGGCCAGGTTCACCGACTGGATCTCCGACACTTTTTCATTCCTGTTCGACCCGATCAAAAACGAATTCGGTGAAGGGCTCGAAGAATTCGCTTATATGCTGGCGGATGTTCCGCCTGCCATCGTGATTGTCATCGTCGCCGTACTGGCATTCTTCCTCAGCGGCAAACGCTTCGGCCTGGCCGCATTTTCGGTCGCCGGATTATTGCTGGTCTGGAATCAAGGCCTTTGGGAACAATTAATGCTGTCATTCTCTCTCGTGCTTGTCGCGAGTCTGCTGTCAGTCATCATCGGTGTGCCAATCGGTATCCTGATGGCGAAAAGTAAAATAGCCGAGAATCTCATTACGCCGGTTCTCGATTTCATGCAGACAATGCCTGCATTCGTTTACTTGATCCCGGCAGTTGCCTTCTTCAGCATCGGCATGGTGCCTGGCATATTCGCTTCATTGATCTTCGCGACACCGCCGACAATCCGGTTCACGAACCTGGGAATACGGCAGGTATCGGAAGAATTGGTCGAAGCGGCGGAAGCGTTCGGAAGCACCGGCGCACAAAAGTTATTCAAAGTGGAATTGCCGATGGCCAAAGATACGATCATGGCCGGCATCAACCAGACAGTCATGCTTGCACTGTCAATGGTAGTTATCGCATCGATGATCGGTGCGCCTGGCCTTGGCCGTGAAGTGCTCTCGGCCCTGCAGCGCACGGATGTAGGCAGCGGATTTATTGCCGGCCTGAGCATTGTCATCCTGGCAATCATCATCGACCGCTTTACACAAAGCTTCTCGAAGAAAAAAAGAACGAGCATCTGAACGAGCTGGAATCTTTTCTGAGAGGAAAAGTGCCATACATTTTATAGAAAAAGGAGATTGATTGATTTATGAATAAAGCAACATGGAGAAAATTAGGTCTGGCTGCCGCGGCAGCACCAATGATGTTCCTCGCAGCATGCGGAAATGATGACGAAGCAACTACGGACGAAGGAACAGCCGGCGAGTCGGGAGAAGTGAATTACGGTGAGGAAATGAACTACAAAATCACAGGCATCGAGCCTGGTGCAGGCGTAGTTGCGGCATCTGAACAAGCTACTGAAGACTATGAAAGCCTGGAAGGATGGGAAGTCGTAACTTCTTCAAGCGGCGCAATGGCAACAGAACTCGGTTCAGCGATCGATAATGAAGAACCGATCATCGTAACCGGCTGGAGCCCGCACTGGAAATTCCAGAAATACGATTTGAAATATCTTGAAGATCCAAACGGGGTCTTCGGTGATGCTGAAACGATCAACACAATGGTCCGCGAAGGCCTTGAAGAAGAAAACCCGGAAGCCTATGCAATCCTGGATAATTTCTACTGGGAAACGGCTGACATCGAAAGCATCATGCTGGAAGTTTCAAACGGCACAGCTGTAGAAGATGCAGCGGCAACATGGATTGAAGAAAACAGCGACCGCGTGGCTGAATGGACAGATGGCATCGAAGCTGTCGACGGTTCAGAAATCGAACTTGTCTATGTCGAGTGGGACACAGAAGTCGCATCCACGACTGTAGTCGGCCAAGTCCTTGAAGCTCAAGGCTTTGACGTAAAATTGACTCCGCTTGATAACGCAGTCATGTGGTCGGCCGTGGCTGAAGGCCAGGCTGACGCAATGGTAGCTGCATGGCTGCCGGGAACTCACGCGGCACAGTTTGAAACATACGGAGATGACATGGTGAACCTGGGTGAAAACCTCGAAGGCGCTAAAATCGGTTTCGTTGTGCCATCTTATATGGATATTGATTCGATTGAAGATTTGACGGCGGCTGAATAATAAAGGAATAAAATAACCGAACCCTGAGGAGATTTTCTTTGGGGTTCGGTTTTTTGTAGGGAGAAGAAGTGGGCTAAATTCAGTATCCCAATTGTTTTGAAATTTCTTTTGATGTATTTGCTATTTTTTCAATTAACTCGGATTCAATCAGTTCCATTGTAATCCGTGAACTGGGACCTGAAATACTGAAACTTGCGATAATGTTGCCTTTAGCATCTTTGATAGGTGCCGCAATACAGCGAATTCCATCTTCATTTTCAATATTATCCAGCGCGTATCCATACTTTTTCACACGTTCGATTTCCTCATCCAATTGCAGTTTGCTTGTAATTGTATTCTCCGTTTTAGGAGTGAAATCTGTATTTTCAATTGCTCTTTCATAAGAATGGGCAGTTTTTCCTGAAAGAAAAATTTTACCTACACCCGTACAGTAATACGGCGCGCGGCTTCCGATTCTTGAAAACATGCGGATAGTTTGCTTGGTTTCAATTTTATCGATATATAATACATCCCCGGAATCTTCAATACAAAGATGGATGGTTTCGTTTACTTCTTTTGAAAGCTCTTCCAGAAAAGGCTTTGCAATCGGAATAATATTAACATTGTTCAGTAGATTCTGAGCTAGTGAAACTATTTTATAGCTGACCCTATATTTTTCTGTGACAGCATCTTTTTGGACGTAACCTAAGTTGATGAGAGTAGCGAGTAATCTATGAACCGTGCTTTTTGATAAACCGGCTATTTCAGATAACCTGGAAATCTGCATTCCATCAGGGGATTCAGAAAGTGATTCCAGTAAAGTAAACGCTCTTTCAACAGATTGGACAGAAGACAATATGCGCAACTCCTTATTATTAAAGTTTAATTAAGAACCTTACCGAAACAAATATTTATTTGAAAATGAAAAAGTTAAGGTTATAATAAGTTGAAGTGGAACGGTGACCCGTATAGTGGAACAATATTGTTAAATATAACATATATTCTTTGCGAAAACCTAATTAAATTGAAGAGAAATAAAAGAAAATAAGAAAGGGAGTTTATTCATGGATATTATTACAATTGGAGATGGAATGATTACGTTTGATCCGAATTCCAAGGGACCAATGCGATTTGTAAATGAATTCACCCGAAAAATTGGCGGGGCTGAACTGAATGTAATGATCGGATGTGCAAGACTCGGGCTAAAGACAGGTTGGATTAGTCGTTTGGGTAAAGATGAGTTTGGGCGCCATATACTGAATACTGTGCGGGGAGAAGGCGTGGATGTTTCAGAAGTAGAACTCATGGAAGGTTACGCGACTTCACTTAATTTCAAGGAAGTTCAAGAGTCTGGCAATGGCCGCACGTTTTATTATCGGAACAATTCGCCTACTGAAACTTTCACTGTTGAAAATTTGCCGGAAGAGTATATTAAATCCGCGAAAATCCTTCATATCACTGGAGTGTTTCCTGCAATCAATGAAAAAAATAGAGTCGTTATTTTAAGAGCGATTGAAATTGCAAAAGAAAATGGAGTGAAAGTTTCCTTTGATCCAAACATCCGCCTGAAATTATGGACAAAAGAGGAAGCTAGGAAAACAATACTCTCTTATCTTCCTTATGTAGATTACTTATTGGTCGGAAGGGATGAACTTGAATTACTCTTTGAAACTAATGCTGACGAAGAGTTGATAAGTTGCCTGAAAGATTTTGATTTCAGTAAAGTGGTGCTGAAAGAAGGGAATAAAGGCAGTTACCTATTGAAGGATGACAAATGGGTACATTTTGAAGGCTTCAAGGTTAATAAAGTCGTTGATACCGTTGGGGCAGGAGATGGATTCGATTCAGGATTCCTATATGGGGTAAGCTGTGGCTGGTCTGATGAAAAATCGATTGAACTGGCGAATGCCATAGGTGCAATGGTTGTACAGGTGGCTGGTGATAATGAAGGATTGCCTTATCTGGAAGATGTAGAAGTCTTTCTTGGAGAAAGAGAGTCAATCGAACGATAAAATTATAGCTGTGAAAATGGCGGAAGGAGTTTTCTAATGATAGTAGAGCGTTTAAAATCATCGTTAATAATTCCGGTATTAAGAAAAGTGCCACAGGAGAAGAGTGCAGAAATTGTAAAAGCGTTATATGACGGTGGGATCCGGGCTGTAGAAATAACGATGGAATCCGAAGGTGCAGAAGAAATCATTCGGGAATCAGTAAAATCGTACGGAGAGAAAATCATCGTGGGAGCGGGAACGGTCTTGAATTTAGATGACTGTAAACGGGCGATTGCTGCTGGAGCTCAATTTATCGTATCACCGGCGCTGGATGAAGAAGTAGTCAAGTATGCTGTCGAACAGCAAGTTCCCGTGATTCCGGGAGTTTTTACTCCAAGCGAAATGTTGAGAGCCCACAATGCGGGGGCAGCCATGGTGAAGTTATTTCCGGCATCAACAGTGGGTCCAGGGTTTATAAAGGATGTAAAAGGGCCGCTTAATCATATAAGCATCATGACTACTGGAGGAATCAGCAGCGAAACAGCGAAAGCTTATTTGGATGCTGGAGCTGTGGCAATCGGTGCTGGAAGCGCATTGCTAAAAAAAGATTTAATTGGAAATAATGATTGGAACGCATTGTCTAAAGAAGTCGAAGACTGGTTTGAAAAACTGAATTAAGTTTGAAAGACTCTTCTCAGGAGCAGTCTTTTGATAGCAAAAAAATAAGTCCTTTTCAAATTGTCGCTGGAAATCCAAATCATGAAAGTTTAGAAAATGACATAGGAAGATTCAGACCGGTATCGATTACCCTGCCAAATAAAGAAGGAATATAAAAAGATAAAATATAATTACTCAGGAGGCTAAAGAGTGCCATTTTCACTTGATTCGTTTTCATTAAAAGGAAAAACAGCACTGGTCACGGGTGCCAGAACGGGCATCGGACAGGCGATTTCATTAGGATTGGCAACAGCCGGAGCGCATTTGCTGCTGCTTGGTCACCGGGACGATTTCGATGAAACAAAAGGAAAAATCAACCGGATTGGCGGCACGTATGAAACCATAATCCTGGATTTGAGCGAAGTCGCTTCCATCCGGGAAAAGCTGGCTCCTGTGCTGGAGAAATACGACATTGATATTCTGGTGAATAATGCCGGCATCATCCACAGAGAGCCGGCAACGGAATTCAGTGAAAGCGAATGGCTGCGTGTTATGGACGTGAACATCAATTCCGTATTCATCCTGTCGCAGGAAATTGGCAAAACAATGGTCCAAAGAGGCAGTGGGAAAATCATCAACATTGCTTCGCTTCTTTCTTTCCAGGGAGGATTGTTCGTTCCTGCGTATACAGCGAGCAAACACGCCGTAGCTGGACTGACAAAAGCGCTGGCAAACGAATGGGCCGGTAAAGGAGTTCAAGTGAACGCAATCGCGCCAGGGTATATCGAAACAAATAATACGGAAGCCATCCGTCAGGACGAAAACCGCAATCAGGCAATCCTTGACCGGATTCCGGCAGCTCGTTGGGGAGAGGCCGACGACTTGGCTGGGACTGCCGTGTTCCTGGCATCAAAAGCAGCCGATTACGTAAATGGCCATATCCTTGTCGTTGACGGCGGTTGGATGGGGAGATAAATGAGTTACTTTAAAACCATTGCTTAAGTATAGCGATGGTTTTTACGTATGAGAATTCAAAACTTTATTCTAGAAAATCACAAAGTTATCTTACTACGTAAACTGAAAAGCGACTCCCTTGTAAATAGTAGATACTCAAGGCAATTTAATAACGTTTACAGTTTTTAAAGGTCAAGTATTATTGTTAAGAATAATTTGACAACTAATACACTCGACTGTATACTGAACTTGCCTTTATTTGAAAACTCTGTTTTATAATATAAAACTATGAATTTATGGGAATATTATTAAAGAGGAAATTTGCATTACAATAATTTTTGTAATAGAGGAATATTTAAAAGGAAAGGGTGAATTTTAAAATAGTACTCTAAAAATTTTTGATTAATATATTTTGGTATCATAAAAGTTTGAGAATATAAAAAATCAAAATTAAGAACAAAACAAAGAGGATGTAAAATATGCCAATTATTCAATCAGTTGATCGAGCTATGCATATTCTGGACTTATTTGATGACTATAATAAAGAAATAAAATTAATTGAAATTGCAGAACGTATGGAACTACATAAAAGCACAGTCCATTCTCTTTTAAAAACCTTGCAGAAACACCACTATATTGAGCAAAATTCGGAAAATGGAAAGTATACATTAGGTATGAAATTATTTGAACGAGGAAACTATGTCATTCAAAGTCTAGATCTTCGGACTGTAGCTAAAGAAGATTTAGTCAATCTCTCGAAGGAAACTGGAAGAACTGTTCACCTCGTAATACTCGATGGTAAAGAGGGCATTTATATTGATAAGGTCGAAAACTCAAATGCTACCATTTTCTATTCAAGAATTGGAAGAAGAGTACCTTTACACAGTAGCGGTGTAGGAAAAGCACTTATAGCTTTCAAAAAGGCCAACGAATTGGAGAGTATAATGAAAGGTTATGAATTTACTAAGCAAACCACCCAGACACTAACTGATAAGAAATCCTTACTGAAAGAACTGGAAAATGTGAGGAAGCAGGGTTTTGCAATTGACAATGAAGAAAATGAACCAGGTGTCTATTGTGTAGCTTTACCAATTAAAGATCATAATGGCCAAGTTGTGGCTGCAATTAGTAGTTCTACTACAGCGAGCCATATCACTCAGGAAGATATAAAAAATATAGTCGATAGTTTAAAGAAGGCAGCAGATAATATCTCTAAAAAACTAGGATTTGGCTTTCGAGATATAGTCAGTGAATAAAAATGCTGTTATGAAAAGTTTAAGTTAGTAAAAGCTGAGTGATAAGTCAATTATCTATTTAGGAGGCATTTAACTATGAGGATTATCCGTTATATGAAAGGTGTAGAAAAGCAACTTGCCGCGGTCACAAGTGAAAATGAAGTAATTGATTTGCCGTACTCGGATTTCATGACTTTGGTCGCTGAAGCACGCCAATTTAACAGAACGCCATTTGAAATGGTAGGGCAAATTGTCGCTAAAGGACAGAAAATTCCATTTGACGAGCTGACTTTGACGACACCAATTGATGCTCCTGAAGTGTGGGCAGCAGGGGTTACCTATAAAAAAAGCAAGGAAGCTCGCAATTACGAAGCAACTCAAGGGAAATTGGACGCGGAAACTTTCTATGACAAAGTATATGACGCAGTCCGTCCGGAAATATTCTTTAAATCCACAGCAGCAAGAACAGTCGGGCCGAATGATCCCGTTTACTTGCGCTCCGACTCTACCTGGCAAATCCCTGAACCCGAACTAGGTTTAGTGGTCGACAAAGAAGGCACAGTGCTGGGGTATACAGCTGGAAATGACATGAGTTGCCGTGATATTGAAGGAGAAAATCCATTGTACCTACCGCAGGCCAAAGTCTGGAAAAACTCCTGTTCAATCGGTCCGTCGGTTTTATTGGCAGAAACGGTTGCCGATCCTTATGCATTCCAAATCATTTGCCGTATTTACCGCAACGAGGAATTAGTTTTTGAAGGAGATGCACAAGTAAATCAACTGAAGCGCAAATTAGAGGAACTGGTGCATTATCTGGTTTTGGATAATGAAATCTTCGATGGCACTGTATTGCTCACAGGCTCTTGCGTTGTGCCGCCGAACGACTTTACTTTGCAGGAAAATGACCGAATCGAAATCGAAATTCCGGGTATTGGCATTTTGAATAACCCTGTATTGCAGAGCAGGAAAGTGGATCAAGTCAAATAAGGGTGATGGCAAGGCTTAACCGCACGCAGGAATTCCAAAATGATGATGAAAAGGGGTTAACAACTATATGACTACAACAACTCAAGCAGATGCATACAGCAACTTCATTAACAATGAATGGGTAAAAACTGCATCAGGAAAAACAATTACAAGCATCAACCCGGCGACAAAAGAAGCGATGGGATATGTTCAAAGTTCATCGGTGGAAGACTTGAACAATGCTGTAGAAGCGGCATATAATGCCCGGAAAGTGTGGCGCAAGGCAGGCCAGGCGGCACGCGGCCAGCTGCTGTTCAAAACCGCCAGTATCCTGGAAGAAAATCTTGAAGATATTGCACAGTCTATGACGGCGGAAATGGGGAAAACCCTTCCGGAAGCCAAAGGCGAAACGGCACGCGGCATAGCAATTCTTCGCTACTACGCTGCTGAAGGCATGCGCAAAGAAGGCGATGTCATCCCGTCTTCCGACAGCGAAGCGCTGATGTTTACAAAACGCACGCCACTGGGTGTAGTAGGTGTTATTACGCCGTGGAACTTCCCGGTAGCGATTCCGATTTGGAAAATTGCGCCTGCGCTTGTTTATGGAAATACGATTGTCTTTAAACCGGCAAGTGAAGCTGCTGTAACGGCTGCTAAAGTTGCAGAATGCTTCGCTAAAGCAGGATTCCCAGAAGGTGTCTTTAATTTCGTGACGGGTTCCGGCTCAGTAGTCGGCCAAGGGCTGATCGACCACCCGAAATTAAACGCGATTACATTCACCGGCTCTGAGCAAGTGGGACAGAATGTAGCAAAATCAGCTGCAGCCCGCGGCATTAAATTCCAGCTGGAAATGGGCGGCAAAAACCCGGCTATCGTTACAAAAGATGCCAATCTTGAACAGGCAGTGGAAGCTGTCATTAATGGCGCATTCAAATCATCCGGCCAAAAATGTACGGCTACGAGCCGCGTAATCGTCGAAGCAACCGTATATGAAGAGTTCAAACAAAAACTTGTGGAAGCCACTGAGAAAATCACAGTCGGCAACAGCCTCGAGAAAGAGGTTTGGATGGGACCATCTGCAAGCGAAGGCCAATTCAACACATTCAATGAATACGTTGAGAAAGGCAAGCAGGAAGGTGCAAAACTGATCCATGGCGGCGAAGTGCTGACAGGAGAAGGCTATGACAACGGATTCTTTGTCAAACCGGCAATTTTTGATGAAGTGACTGCCGATATGGCAATCTCTCAAGAAGAGATTTTTGGTCCTTTCATCGGCCTGATCAAAGCTGCAGACCTTTCTGAAGCACTTGAACTAGCCAATAATACGAAATACGGTCTTTCTGCATCCATTTTTACTTCAAACATCAATTCGATTCTTGAATTCATTGACGAAATTGAAGTTGGGCTAGTCCGCATCAACGCTGAAAGCGCCGGTGTTGAACTGCAGGCTCCTTTCGGAGGCATGAAAGGATCAAGTTCAGGTTCCCGCGAGCAAGGCGAAGCGGCGAAAGAATTTTATACTGCTATCAAAACCGTCTTTATAAAAGGAAATTGAAAACAATAAAAGAGGGCCCCATTTGGGGTCCTCTTTTATTCAAGAGCTTATTGATACGTCAAGAACCAATTGAAATTTCAATCATATCTATTTGTAAAATTAAAATTAGAACAAATAGTCAAAAAACTATTTGCCCAATTGTTATTTTCGTGCTATATTATTTTTTGTAAACGCTTTCTAAAACTAGGTTTTTTATACAAAACCAAATAGTGAGGTAAAAAATGACTGAAAAATATTGGGTTCCTGCTATTGCTAAAGCTGATAATATCTTAACTATTATCTCTGAAGAATCTAAAGGCCTTAGATTAATGGAAATAGCTGAAAGAAGTAACTTGAATAAGAGTACTCTTTTCTCTTTATTGAATACCTTAGAACGAATTGGGTGGGTAGCGAAAGCCAACGATCAAACATATTCACTGGGAGCGAAGTTAGGATTTATAGGTTCCAAATATATTCATCAATTCGACTTAACGACTATGTTTAATCGAGAAGCAGAAAAAACTGTGAGAATAGTTGGGGAAACGATTCAACTATCAATCTTAGATGAGAGAGAGATAATCTATCTTGCAAAAAAAAATGGGACTTCCAGGGTCCGGGTAGCTACAGAACCTGGAATGAGGTTTCCCGCTCACGCTACTGCAATGGGAAAAGTAATGTTATCGGCATTTACAAAAGACGAACTTAAGGGCAAATATGGAGATTGTGAGTTTGAGAAATTTACGGATTATACAGTGGATAATCTAAATGATTTATTTAGACAACTTGATGCACTCAAGAAATCAGGTTATTTAATCGAATCTCAGGAGGCGGTCAAGGGCTTTACATGCATAGCTTCTCCCATCTTGAATGAGCGAAGTGCAATTATCGCCGCTGTAAGTATAACAATGGATAACGAGTGTTGGTCTCAGAAAAAAGACCTTTGTATAAAAGAAATACTCACCTTGTCTCAAAATCTATCAATAATGGGATGACTAAATGGGACGACTACTAGTGTTACTTCTAGTACATATAAAATTATAATTTAGGGAGGTGATTGCTAAGGAGATTGAATATTTTTTATTGAAGAAGGAATGTTGAGTGTATCCGTCAAATTTTGACTTATTGTCTAACTGCTTTGGGGTGGGAATGTATATAATTTAAAAAGTTTGAAAATGCATTCGACAAGAATTTATAGGTACAAAGATTTTTAAAAAGAAAAGGGGTATTCAAATGGGAAAATCGAAAAAATTATTAATGTTGCTACTTACATCTTTTGTTTTACTGATTCTGGCAGCTTGTTCTGAAGGAGCAGAGCCTGAAGTGAAAGCTGAAGAAGATGGGAAATCAGGAGAAAAGTATTCTATTAATGTCGCTTATGGAAACCAACCTGATGAACCAATTGGTCAGATGGCTACTAAATGGAAAGAATTAGTTGAAGAAAAGAGTGAAGGGCGAATTGAATTAAAACTTTACCCAAGTTCCCAATTAGGATCTGAAAAAGACGTTGTTGAACAAGCAATCATGGGTAGTAATGTTATCGTTTTAGGTGGTTATGATTTCTTGATGGATTATGTACCGGATGTTGGCATTTTAACAGGACCTTACTTAGTAGATGACATTGATGAATTAGTTTACTTGACTAAAACTGAATGGTTCGAAGAAATTAGAGAAGATTTACGGGAAGCAAAAATTGAAGTAGTAGTACCTGACACTATCTACGGAGAACGCCATTTAATGACGAATGAAAAAGTATTAACGCCAGAAGATTTAAAGGGAATGAAAATTCGTGTGCCAAATAATCAAATGTCAATAAAAACATTTGAAGCTATGGGGGCATCTGCTACTCCTACACCACTAGGAGACTTGTATACATCTCTTCAACAAGGCCTTATAGATGGAGCAGAAAATCCATTGCCAGTTTTACAAGGAGTTAAAACACAAGAAGTTTCCAAGCATGTTTCACTAACTGGGCACCAAAAATTCATCACGCCATGGGTTGGGGGAACAGAATTTCTCGACACACTGCCCGAAGATCTATTGACGCTTCTTTCAGAAACAGGAGCGGAAGCAAATGAATTTGGTGAAACAGTTTTAGACGAGCAAGTTGCATCAGTGAAAGCGGATTTTGAAGAAGCGGGTGTAGAATTCCATGAAGTGGATACAGAACCTTTCAAAGCAAACGTTTTAAGCGTGTATGAGGAATTCCCGGAATGGACATCAGGATTATACGATAGAATTCAAGAATTATTGAAAGAACAATAATAAGGTAATGAGATTCTGAATATCTCTTGTTTGAATAAGATAGCAGATGTGTCTATGACAGTTGTAATTTTAACTATAGGCATATCTGTCATCTGATTTTAATACATAGGTAGGAACTTGAATAGATAATTATCATAAATCGATTATTTTAATAAAAATAATTCTCGGAAATTAGGAGGATATGATGAGATTAAAAGATAAAATCGCCATCATAACTGGTGCTGGCTCTGGAATTGGTAGAGAAACTGCTTTTCTATTTGCAAAAGAAGGCGCAACAATTATTGTTAATGATTTAAATGAAGAAGCTGGAAAGAGTACAGTGAATGAAATTATTTCGAAAAATGGAAAAGCTATTTTCATTGAAGCTGATGTAACTCAAGTATCAGATGTCAAAAAGTTGGTGGAAGAAGTATTAAACAAATACTCGCGTATCGATATCTTATTTAACAATGCTGGGATTAGCGGAATAGGTCAAATTCATGAAATTGAAGCAGAAGCTTGGAATAATGTTTTTAATGTGAATGTAAATGGCGTTTTTTTGGTTTCAAAGTTCGTAATTCCTCACATGATTGCACAGAAGGCTGGATCGATAATTAATATGTCTTCGTGTATCGCTGAAATTGGTTTAGCTAATCGAGCTTCGTACGCTGCAACTAAAGGAGCAATATTATCACTTACCAAGTCTATGCAAGTGGATTATGCAAAATATGATATACGTATAAATGCGTTAATGCCTGGAACAATTTATACCCCATTCGTGGAAAAATATGTAGCTGATTCAGATGATCCTGAAGCAACCATTGCATCTATTAAAAAACGTCAGTTAAGTGAAGAACTCGGAAGACCCACAGATGTGGCCTATGCGGCATTATATTTAGCCTCCGATGAATCAAAATTTGTGATGGGCTCGCCTTTTTATATTGATGGCGGAGTGGTTAATGGAAAATAAGTTATTTTAAACTAATATAAAAAATTTTATCTAATTGTCACTTCGCCCAAGAATTATAGAAGAAAACTTTAAGGAGTGTCTGATATGAAATATTTTTTTAATGGTTTTCGAAGAAATGATGGAAGTGCAGGAACAAGAAACTATGTAGGTATCGTTTCTTCTGTTATATGTTCCAGTGCTGTAGTACGCGAAATTTCTGAGAAAGTAGATGGAACAGTTCCATTTGTCCATGCAAATGGATGTGCGCAACTTGGCGATGACTTGAAGCTAACCAAGAACATGCTTGTTGGAGTAACTACGAATCCTAACATACATTCAGCCTTGATAGTGGGTCTAGGGTGTGAAACAAATCAGGTTAGCGGAATGCTAAAAAGTATACCAAAGACAAAACCAATTACGGGAATTGGAATTCAACAACTTTTCGGTGGAGAAAATACAATAAACAAAGGTGTCTCTATTACTAAGGAATGGGTAGAAGCGGCAGCAAAACAAAAAAGAGAAAAAATTCCGCTTTCATCGCTGACCATCGGTGTTTTGGCAGTTGAACATGATGACCATTCTTTGGCTACTACAACATCCGTTATAGGACAAGTTGTCGATGAACTCGTTGATAGTCAAGTTAATGTAATTTTTGGTATGTCCAAGACTCTAGAGCCGGCTGGCGACATGTTAGCTGAACGAATTTCTGATGCAGACGAAAAAAAGAAACTTATTGATGCAAGTAAGGGGCTGGAACGTCTGCGTTGGTCTGATGCCCAACTAGGGTCCAAAACCTTTTCAGAGTTCACAGATGAGCAGCTACATTCGGCTAAACTTGAAGCAAAAATGGCAGGAAAAAAACCAATAAGCAGTGTATTGGATTTTGGAGAAATACCTAATAAAAACGGTCTTCACTTAATGCGGAACTCGAGTAATTTAGTGGAGTCTTTATCTAAAATGGCAGCAGCCGGATGCAGTGCAGTAATAATTGTGAGCAGCAGAGGAGTATTGACAGGTTCTGTTGCTTTGCCATGCATAACAATAACACCAGAAACTGATCCCAATTCGTTCGATGAACTTGTAGATTACACTATTAAAAATAATGGAAATAATGATTATAAAGAAGAAATAATAGCCCTATTACAAGAAGTGTGTTCTGGTAAGAAAACAAAGCTGGAGGAATTAGAGCTCGGTGAATTCTCCATTCCACATTTAGGAACTACATACTAACAAGGGATAGGAAGTGATTGTGATGGAACAAAAAATTGGGGCTCTCATGCTAAATAGTATGGATAATGTTGCTGTTGCATTGGAAAATCTGAAAGCGGGAGAATCCATTTCTATTCAAGGAAAAGAAGGGTTAGTAAAAGTTTTTAAAAGCATACCCTATGGGCACAAAATAGCTGTACATCCTATTCTTAAGGATGAAAAAGTTATCAAATACGGAGAATGTATGGGTATCGCTACAGAAACTATACCTGTCGGTCATCATGTGCATGTTTCAAACGTTCGCGGATTGAATAAGGAAGACAAAACGGCAGTAACTCTCAAAGGGGGAGTGGAAAAATGAAATTTTTTAAAGGATATCGAAGATCTGATGGCAGCATCGGTGTTAGAAACCACGTTATTGTAATCAACACAGTAGGAGAAGTAGCTAGTCTTACAAAAAAAGTTGCTCAAATGGTTCCGGGCGTGATACCCATTGTACATCAAGCTGGACAATCACAATCTCTTGAAGATATAGAACAAACTATGAATGCTTTGTTAGGAACTGCAGGGCACGCCAATGTAAGTGGAGCTTTAATTTTAGGGATGGGTCAAGATGACACTGCCGAAGAGATTGTAAAAGTCCTTAAAAATAAAGGAAGACATGTACATTCAATCAATTTTAATAAAACTCAATCCATCTCCGAAGCTCTAAGAGAAGGGAAATTATGGCTGGAAAACGCTAAAGAAAGAAGTGAAAATGAACCGACTGAAATGGCCGACGTATCTGAGTTGATTATCGGATTAGAATGTGGTGGATCAGATGCCTGGTCAGGGATTACAGCAAACCCGGCTATTGGAGCCTTTTCAGATTCTATTGTTAAAGATGGTGGGACCAGTATACTAGCTGAGACTACAGAGGCAGTAGGCACTGAACACATCTTAGCAAGACGGGCTGTAAACGAAGCTGTAGGTCAAAAATTTTTAGATATTGTGAAAAGGTATGAAGAACGTGCTTGGGCAGCGGGAGAAAATATTAGGTCTGCAAATCCATCGCCAGGGAATAAAGTCGGAGGGTTAACCACATTAGAGGAAAAATCATTAGGGTGTATCAAAAAGGGAGGAAACTCTACTTTAATGGAAGTTATTGACTACGCACAAAGACCAACTGAAAAAGGTTTTATATTTATGGACACTCCAGGTTATGATGTGGAATCTGTAGCGGGGCTGGTTGCTGGAGGCTCCCAAATAGTATTATTCTCAACAGGAAAAGGTTCGCCAACAGGTTCACCAATTGCTCCAGTAATAAAAATTGGAACAAATTCAAAGCTTTATCAAAATATGCCTGAGCATATTGATATTAATGCAGGGAAAATAATCGATTCATATTTATCTATTGAGGATATTGGAAAAGAGATTTATGAAAAAGTTATAAGCGTTGCCAATGGAGAAGTTACATCTTCTGAGAAACATAAGAATCAGGAGTTTAGTATTTGGAGATTAGCAGAGACGATGTAACCTGGGTCGCTTATACGAGAGATAGAGAAATTACATTTAAAATTCACTTTATAATGGAGGTCGCTCAGTTTGAAGCTAGTTACATTTATTAAAGAAAAAAATCAAGTACTAGGTGTGAAAGTTAAAGAAGGTATTATTGATATGGCTGCAGCCTTAAGTATTCACCCTAATGCACACATACCTCTAAACATAATGGATGTTATCGAAGGTGGAGAAGAGTCGTTAAATCGATTAGAAAATTATATTAAAACTTTGGATCGCGACTCCAAGAATTCCTATGTATTGGAAGAAGAAAAATTGGAGTGGGGACCATGCGTTACGCATCCGAATAAAATCATTTGTGTGGGACTTAATTATCGCAAGCATGCTGATGAAACGAATGCACCTTATCCCGAAACACCAATTTTATTTAACAAATTTAACAACACCTTAACGGGCCATTTACGTGATATATCTATACCTAAAGTAACAGACAAGCTGGACTACGAAGTAGAACTAGGAATTGTTATCGGAAAACCAACGAAATACATTTCAAAAGAAACAGCATTGGAAAATGTGTTTGGCTACTTTACTGCAAATGACCTTTCAGCAAGAGATTTACAACTAAGAACACCACAGTGGCTACTGGGTAAATCTTGTGATGATTTCAGTCCGATAGGGCCTTATCTAGTTACTGCAGACGAAGTAGGCAATCCAAATAATTTAAAATTAACTACAAAAGTAAACGGTGAATTGCGACAGAATTCAAATACTTCGGACATGATATTTCATTGTGATGAAATTGTAAGTTATATATCACAGCATATGACCCTTTACCCAGGAGACGTCATCTTGACTGGAACTCCAGAAGGAGTGGTATTGGGACTGTCAGAGGCAGAGCAAGTATACTTGCAACCGGGAGATCAAGTTACGGTTGAAATTGAAAAGTTAGGAATTCTAACTAACAATTTTGTAGCAGAGTAAAGTAGAAATATTATTTATAGGAAAATCAAGAGTTAAAATTAAGTAATATCAAGAAGTTTCATTACATTGATTTAAATATAGACCATCTAATGATCCTGAGATAACACTAAATTAGAAATGATTCGGATGTTTCAACCATACTCCGAATAGGAGGTTCCACATGATACTTAAATGGGTCAATCGAATTGATGATGTCATAGCCACAATAGCCTTAATTGGGATACTGATAATTACAATCGTCAATGTTTTCTGCCGCTTCATTTTAAACCAACCTTTTGCATGGGCAGAGGAAGTTAGTATTGGTTTATTTGTTTGGCTTGTCTTTATTGGAATAAGTTCTGCTATGAAACGGGGAGGGCATATAGGAGTCGATTACTTTGTCGAAAAAATGCCTAGAACTTTAAAAATTGTAGCTATAATCATTCGCGCTGTTTCAATCTATTTTGTGTTGATTTATATGTTTATATTCCTGGGATACGATTTGATGATACAGGCATCGAGTAAACTAACGCCAGTACTTGGAATCAGTTATCAATGGATTGATTTGGCTGTTCCACTAGGTGGTCTATTGACGGCGTATCACTTTACAAGACAATTATTAAAGAAAAAACAACAAGAAGAGTCTTCTCCAAGGGAGAGTGTCTAAATGGAAATGGTTATAGTTCTTTCAGTTTTATTATTGTTGTTTCTTTTAAACGTTCCAATAGCTTTTGCTTTAGTTATCAGTACAACTACATACTTTCTATTTCAGGATAGTTTTTCTACTACAATATTAATTCAACGAATGGTTGGAGGTATAGAATCGATACCTTTATTGGCGATTATTTTCTTCATTACGGCCGGTATTCTAATGAATTACACAGGAATTACTATGAGAATGCTGAGATTTGCAGAAATAATTACCCGTCCTCTACCTGGAGGGCTCGCACAAGTTAACGTGGTACTTAGTACAATGATGGGCGGACTATCGGGATCAAATATAGCGGACGCAGCGATGCAGTCCAAAATACTGGTGCCTGAAATGGTAAAGAAAGGCTACGATAAAGGATTTGCGACAGCTCTAACAGCCGCTTCTTCATTAATTACTCCGATTATTCCACCTGGAATTGCTTTAATAATGTACGGCTATATCGGAAATGTTTCCATCGGCCAATTGTTCCTAGCGGGAGTACTTCCGGGGCTTGCATTATGTCTAATGTTAATGGGTTATGTTTACTACTATGCAAAAAAGAATAATATTGAGGTAGAAAATAAGAAACGGATCACAGCAGGAGAATTTTTCTTCGCTTTGAAAGATGCGATTTTAGCCCTTCTTTTGCCTCTAATCATAATAGGCGGTATTCGACTTGGAATGTTCAGTGCTACAGAAGCCGGAGCGATTGCTGTATTATACGCTTTAATTCTTGGTCTTGTTGTTTATAGAGAAATGAGTTTAAAGCAACTACTCAAAGCTTTAATTGAAACTGTACATACTTCTGCATCAATTCTTATAATTATTGCTGCTGGATCAGCATTTGCATGGATACTTACGCTAGAACAAGTGCCGCAAAAAATGACGGAATTCATGACTGGCTTTATAAGTGCCCCATGGATGTTCTTCATAATCGTGCTTCTATTCCTGTTGCTAATAGGAATGTTTGTAGAGGGAAATGTAGCAATTATAATATTGACGCCACTATTTATACCGATGCTGTTTTCATATGGTATTGATCCAGTTCATTTTGGTATTTTCTTTATCATTTGTTTGAGTATAGGAACGATGACTCCGCCACTTGGCACGATAATGTTCACAGTTTGTGCTATAACAGGGACAAAAATAGAAGACTTTATTAAAAATAGTATTCCATTTTTGATTTTGCTAATCATTGCAGCATTACTTATTGCATTTGTGCCTGGCATTTCAATGTTATTACCAAATCTGCTATTTTAATTTAAGTGAGAAAGAAATTTTATTGAATTATGAGTTTAGTGTTTAATCACTCATTACTAATTTAAATATATTATCACTCTCGAAAATTTAAGGAGGATACGGGATGGGCGCATTAAAACAGTTGAACTCACAACAATTAAAAAACTTTTTTCAGATAGAAAAAGAAGCCCATATTCCAGAACGTATCTTACAGATAGGGGAAGGCAACTTTATACGAGGATTTATCGATTGGATGGTTTATGTATTGAACCAGAAAACGGACTTCCAAGGAAAGATAGTTACCCTCCAATCAACTCCCAAAGGCAGAACAGGACCTAAGCTGAACCAGCAAGATGGATTATATACTTTAATCCGAAGAGGGATCGAGAATGGAGAGACAGTTGAACACATCGATATTATCGACTCCATTTCTCGTGCAATCAACCCTTACGAGGAATGGGAGAAGATGTTAGGAATTGCAACTTCAGAAAATATCGAATTCCTATTTTCCAATACAACAGAAGCAGGTCTGAAATATAAAAAAGAAGAGTACCATCAAAACCGTTCACCAATCACTTTTCCAGGAAAGGTTGTAGCTTTACTTCATCATCGATTTGTGTTCTTTAATAGCGCGGCTGAGAAAGGGTGGACTATAATACCTTGCGAGCTTGTTGAAGATAATGGAGAAGTTTTAAAAGAAATTTGTAATCAAATTATAACCGATTGGGATTTGGGAAATGACTTTAGAGAATGGCTGAATACAAATTGCTGCTTCTGCAATACACTAGTAGACCGTATCGTTCCTGGATATCCCCAAGACGACAACCAATGGTTTAATCGGCTTGGCTATTCTGACAAATTGTTGACGATGGCTGAGCCATATCACTTATTTGTAATCGAAGGTGACAAAGACTTGCCTGTAAAACTTCCATTCCAACAAGCGGGTTTGAATGTACGCTTTGACGCTATAAAAAATTATCGAGATATGAAAGTTAAATTATTAAATGCGCCTCATACTATTTTGACTACTATAGGTTTACAGCTTGGTTTAGAAACTGTCAAGCAAGCAGTTGAAGACCCCTTATTAGGCGCTTTTATAAAGCAGGTTATGAAGGATGAGATAGTCACTGTGCTGCCTGCATCAGTTAAAGAAAAATCTATATCTTATATAGATGACATAATGGAACGTTTCTCTAATCCTTTTTTACATCATTATTTAACCGATATTAGCCTTAATAATTTCTCTAAATATCACGTAAGAGTTATGCCGATTATTGCTGCTAATACTGGACATAGAGATTGTTTGTTGTTTTCACTAGGAGCACTTATTGTTTATTATCAAAATACGGAAAACAGAAAAGATGAGAATGAAGTCTTGGAGGCTTTCTCGGAGTTGTATGCAGGTGATTATAGAAATGAATTGATATTGCAAGAATTTATGGAGCAGCAAATTTTTAAAGATTGGCTCGGATATGAAGATGAGCTGCCATCTTTAATATCAAAAGTCCTTGGTTATGTAAATTTGATACAAGAAAATGGAATGAATAAAGCGTTGAAATCTTTCTTGAAGGTAGGGGAATCATGAAAACTATTGTTTGCACTGAACCTAAAATATTGTCTGTAGTAGATACTGAGTCCCCTGTAATTTCGAAACAATCAGAGGTGAAAGTATCAATTAAGCGAGTAGGGATCTGCGGGACAGATATTCATGCTTTTGGAGGAAACCAACCTTTTTTTACCTACCCCCGTGTATTAGGGCATGAATTGTCAGGTGTTATTGAGGAAGTAGGCAGCGAAGTATCGAATCTCCAAAAAGGAGATTTAGTAGCAATTCTGCCTTATATTAATTGTGATGAATGCAGCGCCTGTCAGAATGGAAAGACTAACTGTTGCAAAAAAATGCAAGTGTTAGGTGTACATATTGAAGGGGGCATGGCTGAGTCAATAATTGTTCCATCTTTAAATGTGTTTCCGGTTAACCAATTATCTTTAGAGATGGCCTCTATAGTTGAACCATTAAGTATTGGTGCACATGCAGTCAGAAGGTCGGAAATTCAAACTGGTGAATGTGTATTAATTATTGGAGCAGGTCCTATCGGGCTGGGTGTTGCCAAGTTTGCAAAACTTCAAGGTGCCCATACTAGTATAATGGATATAAGTGAAAGCAGATTAGAATTCGCCAAGAAATGGACTGAATGTGATTCAACAATTTTAGCTTCTAAGGATACAGGTCAACTGTTGGAAGCACTTAATGAAGGCAATTTACCATCAATTGTTTTTGATGCTACAGGCAATCAAAAATCCATGATGCAAGCTTTTGATTATGTGGAACACGGAGGAAAACTGATATATGTCGGTTTAGTAAAAGAAAATATCAGTTTCTTTGACCCGGATTTTCATTCAAAAGAATTGACCTTGATGGGAAGCCGAAATGCCACAATTGAAGATTTTCAATACGTCATTCAATGTATGAATGATGGAGAAATAGATGAAGAATACATTTCATCGATCATCGATTTCAACGATGTAATATCACACTTTGAAAAAGGCGATTTCGGATCCAACAAAACACTCATTCGTTTTGGTAAATAACCGCGTTCATCACTTCTTAATTATAAAGCCCACCTATAAATTAGGCGGGCTTTTTCTATAACATAATTCAATCCATTGAGATAAAAAGATTCTTCCGTGGGGGGAGCCCTTCACCATGAAGAAGCCGTTCAAGAAAAGCTTTGAGTCAGTTGTCGCTTGAATCTTGCTGCAGGAGTATTGGACGTGCTTTTCTCACTTCGGATGACCGATACGCCTGGTAGTGGAATATAAAATGGCCTTCAATCCCGGTAATCGGAAAGTGGTTTTCGAAAAAACTTAGTAAGAAATTCAAAAAGAAAGAGTGGATGATATGAAAGTATCTTTATTTGTCACATGCCTTTCAGAAATGTTCTACCAAAATGTTGCGAAAGATGTTGTCGAAGTTTTGGAACGGCTAGGCTGTGAAGTTGACTTTCCGAGAGGACAAGTATGTTGCGGTCAGCCGGCATACAACAGCGGTTACAGGAAAGATGCACAAAAAGCAGCAAAACAGATGATTTCAAGTCTGGAAAACTCCGAACATATCGTTACACCGTCTGGTTCGTGTGCAGCGATGTTCAAAGAATATTCGGAGCTTTTAAAAGATGAACCGGCTTGGAAAGGACGCGCGCAGGCAGTCGCCGATAAAACTTATGAATTTACTCAGTTCATCGTAAATGTTCTAAAAATTGAAGATGTGGGGGCTGAATACCCTGCAAGAGCCACTTATCATACTTCCTGCCATATGACGCGGCTGCTGAATGAAAAAGAAGCACCATTTAAATTATTGAAGAATGTTAAAGGCCTCGAATTGATACCACTTGAGAACAGCTATGACTGCTGCGGATTTGGCGGCACATTCGCTGTAAAGATGGCACCTATTTCTGAACAGATGGTGGATGAGAAAGTCCGGCATATTGAAGATACGGCAGCCAATGTCCTGATTGCAGCAGATAATGGCTGCATGATGAATATTAAAGGCCGGATCGATCGGAAAGGAAAGCCGATTGAGGTAAAACATATTGCACAGATTCTAAATACGCGAGTGGAAGGGAGGATATAAAGATGGCGATGAAGATAGGCGATAAACCTTTTTTTGACCGGGTGGACGATGCGCTTGAAGATAATTTTATGCGAAACGCGATGGCTGAAGCACAGGATGGATTACGCGGCAGAAAATTGAAGGCAACCGTAGAGGATGAGCAGATTGGTGACTGGGAAGAGTGGCGCAGCGCCGGAGAGGAAATCCGCCGGCATACGCTGGAAAACCTAGACTATTACTTAAATCAATTAAGCGAAAACTTTGCCAGACAAGGTGGCCATGTCTATTTCGCTGAAACTGCCGAAGATGCCACGCGTTATATCCAGGACGTTGCCAAAAAAAAGAATGCAAAAAAAATTACGAAAGCAAAATCGATGGTGACGGAAGAAATCGGTTTGAACCAGGCGCTGGAAGAAATCGGCTGTGACGTATATGAAACAGATCTGGCTGAATATATCCTGCAGATAGATGATCATGACAGACCTTCACACATTGTCGTTCCATCGCTGCATAAAAATAAAGAGAAAATCCGCGATACATTCCGCGATAAGGCAAATTATACCGGAACCTCGGAACCTTGCGAACTGACTGCATTTGCACGGAGCCAGCTTCGGGAAACTTTTCTCGAGGCGGATATCGGTGTCACAGGCTGTAATTTTGCTGTGGCAGAATCCGGCACGATTTCTCTCGTAACGAATGAAGGAAATGCAAATATGGTGACGACATTCCCGAAAACCCAAATAACTGTTATGGGGATGGAGCGTCTTGTACCGACATGGGAAGAACTTGATGTCATGATCAATCTGCTGAGCAGAAGCGCCGTTGGACAGAAAATAACAACGTATGTGACCAATCTGACTCCACAATTGGAGGAGGACAGCATAGACGCTCCAAACGAATTTCACCTGGTTATCTTGGATGCCGGACGTTCCAATGCATTGGGAACCGAATTCCAGTCGGCGCTCCATTGTATCCGCTGCGCGGCTTGTGTAAATGTTTGTCCGGTTTACCGGCATATCGGCGGCCATGCATATGGCTCCATTTACCAGGGACCGATTGGCGCGGTATTGTCACCTATTCTTGGTGGTTATGAAGAATACGGGGAGCTCCCATATGCATCCAGCCTTTGCGCAGCCTGTACAGAAGCCTGTCCGGTCAAAATTCCGCTTCATGAACATCTCATAAAACATCGTGAAAACTATGTTGAAAAAAAGGGGATGACTGCTGAAAAAATGGCAATGAAGACATTTGGAATCGGGGCAAGTTCTCCTGCACTGTTTAAGCTTGCGGTAAAAGGTATGCCTGCAGTTCTCGGTCCTTTAGTGAAAGATGACAGCATCTCGTCAGGACCAGGACCGATGAAGCTGTGGACTTCAGTCCGGGAATTTCCGGCGCCCGGGAAGGGCAATTTCAGAAAATGGTTCGATGACCATAAAAAGGGGAGGAACCAGTAAATGGCTGTAGGCACAATCCATAATAAAGATGCGTTCATAAATAAAATTTCATCTAAGCTGGGACGTGATCGAAACGAATCAGTGATTCTTCCTAAATGGGAGCACCGGCCGCAATTTGAGGTCCTTAAAGGAGCTTCTTCGGATGAATTAGCTGCAGCTTTCAAGAACAATAGTCTGGAGAAGTCGACATATGTTGTAGAGACTGATGCAAAGAACCTGGCTTCAGCATTAGAAAAAGTAATCGAGAAATATGGCGGGGGACAGCTGGTGGCCTCCAATGATCAACGATTCACTGAATATGGTCTAGATGAGCTGTTAAAACAGACCAAAGCTCATGTATGGAATCCTGTTCTAGGAGAAGAAAATATTGCTGTAACGAAAAAAGCCAATATCGGGATGTTCTTCAGTGATGCTGCTCTGGCAGAGTCAGGGACAGTCGTCCAATTCAATGACAAGGATATTGCACGTTCCATCAGTTTGCTGCCGATGGCTTATGTATCCATTATTCCCAAGTCCACTATCGTTCCACGCATGACACAGGTTGCTCAAGCTATTCACAAGTCGGTTGAGGAAGGAAACAATCTCGCCACCTGCATCAATTTCATCTCAGGTCCGAGCAATAGTGCTGATATTGAAATGAACATTGTTATTGGGGTGCATGGTCCTGTTGAAGCTGTGCATGTGATTGTGAATGATATGTAATCAAACGCTTTATAAGGTAAGGTAATTTGCTATAGATTTAAAATTTAAAGCTAAAAGTATAATGAAATAAATGAAAAAACAGGCATAGGGATTTAATGCCCTGCTCTGAGCTGACCAAAAAAAGTTAAGCTTAAAATTAAGCGGTTTGTTGTACATGAGTTCAGTATAGTTGCTTTGAAAGCAGGCGATTCGGCAAATCAGTCAAGTCATTGTAAACTGTTTCAATTTTTCTCTCTTCCAATAAGTTTTTTTCGTTTTAAATTCTGAAAAAATTGTAATGACGATAAATATTTAGATTTCATAAAGGAAGGATACTAAATAAAATGATTACGGAAATTATTTGTAATTTTTCAGAAATATTAAAGTAGCTCAGGAGTTTAAATGGCAAACTATATTTTTTCTAAAAACTTATATTTTTTTTATTCTTTCGTTTTTTTACTCCATATTATAAATGTCTTTCTGGAGAGTGAAAATCTTAATTACACATTAGGTGTTTTGGCGATTGTTATGTTGATCGTTTCATATGGCAAGGCTTCTTGCCTTTTTAAAATTCTTAGTGGAGCATTCATCGTGGCAGGTATGTTATTGTTTTCTTCTGCAGGACAGCCATTGAAGCAACTGCCGCCTATGCTGATATCGAATATGTCTTTACTGACATTGCTAGTAATGCTGCCGTGGATGAATAGTGTAGTCAGAAGTGGCAGATTCGACAAAAACTTAAAGCAAGTGATGGAAGTAAATGTGAACGATCTTGGACAACTTTATTCCCGGAGTTCAATTATTACTTTGCTTTTAGCTTCTTTTCTGAATTTATCGGCCGTTTCTATAACACAAGATGTGTTAAAAGAGAATTTAAAGACATTCAAAGGTGAGGTAAGAAACGAATTTGTCAATAGTGCAACCTTAAGAGGGTACTCGTTGGCGTTAGTTTGGAGCCCTCTGGAAATTTTACTTGCAACTTCGATTTTTGTTACAGGAGTAAATTACATTTCTTTACTACCTTGGCTTCTGCTTATTTCCGCGGTAACTTTTATCATGGATTCTTTTTGGGGAAGGCTGCATTATAAAAACTATATATATAATCATAAGCTAGCTGTAGAGCGGCCGATAAACACGAGAATATTAGTGAAAAAATCAGCTTATTTAATTTGTGCGCTTGCTATTTTTTTGTCACTCGTTATTCTCCTTGGCAATCTATTCAATTTTGAATTTATTTTTACCGTCACAATATTAATTTTTCCTTTTTCTTTCTTATGGTCTTTTTTGCTGAAGAGGACTCGAAGTTTTTTAGTAATTGGTTGGAATACTTGGAAGGTCAAAACAAATACCATGCAAAACTTTATCGTTTTGTTCATTTCACTTGCATTTTTCGCTAATACTATAAATGGCTCCTCCTTTTTGGGGATGATTCAAAATCCAATCATAGCAATGGCTGATAAGCCTCTCTTTATCATGATTACCATTCAGCTACTATTTATCTTCCTTAGCATGTTTGGTGTCCACCCAGTGGCAACAATCGGTGTTTTAAGCGGCGTCATTTCAACACTAATCACTTTTATGAATCCAATTAGTTTGGCGATAGTTTTAGTAACAAGTTCTATTTCAACAGTGACTGTTGGCACTTATGGACTCGTTGTGACCCTAACTTCAGTGAATATGGAGCAAAGTCCATATAAAATAACATTACAAAATTTGCCTTATGCTCTCGTTTTTGGTGGAATAGGGATTCTAACAGCATATTTATTATTGTGATTCCCTACTTAAAATTTTTTAAAAATAATTTTCAGCCTAGGCCAAAGTTTATTATTATATGAAAATAATAAGTAAAGCTAATGTTCTCGATATAAAAGTAAATGTCAAAAAGTGAGTCCATTTTGATAATAGATTTTTATGAGATATTTTTTTAGGATTGAATTCATGCGAAGACTTTTTTATATAAGAAAAAAAAGAAATTTACTGCCATGAATGAAATTGCGAACATTAGCAAAGTGATTGAACAACTTCAGCTCATTTACAGCTTGTCTGCATTGTGAAAAGGTGAATTCATAAACCCCTTCAATAAAGCGATGATCCCAAATTTAGTTATCTTAAAAGGAATGACTTAACTTTCTGCAACGGCTTTCATCATGTCGCAAAAATTTGTGAACGGACTTCCGCTTTATCGCCAAGAAAATTAATTGAAACGTAATGGGCTTCTGTGGGAGTGCTAGACACTCTCATTCTGGATAATTACGAGAACATCCTGCAGCTTAAATCATTTATACAAGTACTACCACTGGCATAATCCAAGTTGTACAATAGCTCTCTAGCACGAGCGAAGTAATGTGAGAAAACCGGTTGTCCTTTCAATTACTGAGCGAGCCGAGTGAGTGAAATTCCCAAGGGTGTCTTGAGTGGATGCAAGAGTATCTCAATGTCGACGGATACGTCGGTAATGAATCAATAGAGAATGTAGAATCAATGTAAACTACTGGGTGGTCAGGTGTGTGAGAAATTCGATGAGGCGGTAAAACCTTAAATAGTCTCTCGTCAAGCAACAACCAATCGGCACTAACTTACAAGAGAATCAAATTCTGTAACCAATTATTCGCGATTGAGTACAATACCAAAAACATAAAGTAATAAGAATGGTTGAAAATAAAAAACTATTCACCCCGCGCTAAATGCTTATTTAGCATGTTTAAACGAAAAAATCATTGCATATTAATCAGCAACCGTTAAACCCGTTACTTTTATACAAATAGATGGAATGAAATTACATGTCTCTTGAAATACAGACTATTATGATTGCCGAAAAATACGCTGAGCGGTCGATTAAACCTTTGGTCGTCGGTAAAAAGTCGGCTCTTTTCTGCTTTATTTTGACGGCATTGCGTAATGCTTTTGCATGATGGTTTGAATCGCGTGGCGATGTCGCATCAGCTTGTAATTGTCCTTCAATACCTTCTTTTTCCGATGGCCAAAACGATATTTTTTTCTTGCACAGCGCGATAATCGCTTCTTCCACCTCCAATCCTCTGGTAGCACCATCGGCGAGCCACTTATAATAAAATGTACATGTTGTCGCTTTTTCTTCTACTCTTCATTCGCGAATTCTCGTCCATGTTCATATGAATATTGCTTACCGCACTGGTGGTCGAACCGGTAAATTTTATTACCTCGATACTATTTTATCCACGTCTTGATATGTAATTTATTTTTAATCTTCTGTTTCTTCATAATCTCTTCATTTGTCATTTGACCGCTCAGTTTGTCTTTTACGGTGGCCAATTTTGTTTCACTTGAATATACGTTTCTTTCTATGCAAAAACACCTCCGTTTTTAGTACTTGTGGTAAGTGCCATTGCGGAGGTGTTTTATATTGCTCAATTTAATTATGTTAGTATACATTTCTTTTCTAAGAAAGTAGGTATTCTTTATGAGATGTATCCGTGTCAGCTAGGCTTTAGGTGGAAATAGGTATAATTGGGGACGGGGAAATTAGACCAGATAATTAATTGTTAGTGCAAGCTGGTCTAAAACTTAAAAAATGAAGGAAGAAATCCGTAATTGCCATTATCCTTTTTTCATGAATAAAGCGGTGAAAGACATATAAAATTAACTAAGAGTTTTGCATTGTTAAAGTAAACACAGACTTATTTTTCTACTAACTAGAAAAAACAAACTTTTTTTCGAAATTAAAAACTTTTTGTAAATTACAGAAAATTGTGTTATTCTATTTTCGAAAGTGAGGTATGATCATGGAAAATGTTAAACAAGAAAGAAAATTTTTGAAGGCTGTAGTTAAGGGGATAGCTGCACAATTTGGGGAGAATTGCGAAGTTGTCCTCCATGATTTGACAAGACAATATGACAGCACAATCGTTGCAATTGAAAATGGTCATGTCACGGGAAGAAAGGTAGGTGACCCAGGAACCAATTTAGGTTTAGAAGTTTTAAGGGGAACTGTTGAAGGAGGAGATAAATATAACTATATAACCCAAACAAAAACCGGTAAAATACTTCGATCAACCTCCATTTATATAAATAATGAAAAAAATGAAACTATAGGATCCCTGTGTATAAATTTTGATATTACAAATTTATCAATGGCAGAGAAGACAATCCAATCATTAACTTCTAGTAATTTGACTCAAGAGGTCAAAGAAGATTTTGCAACAAACGTTAATGAACTGTTAGATGCTCTATTGCAAGAAACAATAGAAAAAGTTGGAAAACCCGTAGCTTTAATGAATAAAGAAGATAAAATCAAAGGCATTTTGTACTTAGATCAAAGGGGCGCCTTTTTGATAAAAAAAGCAGGAGACAAGATAACGAATTTTTTTGATATCTCAAAATATACGCTGTATAACTATTTAGAAGAAGGTAAAAAAGAAAATCAACACATATAAAGATTTTTATAAAGATTTGAGAAAAATTGACTCAGCACTAGTGTCTTTTTAAAAATGGAAATAATTTTAAAAAAGGTTGCCTCTTCAAGTTGAAAGTACCAATAGATAACAAAAGAAGAATGCGAACACACTTTCATTTCAACGGTTTTCTTCATGATATTAAAGAGCTTGAAATTTCTTACAATCAAATAGTAGGCGCTTATTTTCGGGTTAGAGCTCAGCCAACAATCAACTGTAAGCGCTTGCGAAGCTTCAATCAAAGAGGGTATCTGAAAAAATGTTTTTAACAACGTTATATGTGAAATCTTTCTGTTTTTATTAACATGATTTACTTTTGCTTCCGTCTCTCCAATTGAATACAGAGCCATTTTTAATTTCTAAATATAGCTGAAAATTACTTCAGACATATACTTCTAATTGTAAGTAAAAAGTATATATTTTCAAATAATGTAAAATTTTTAAAATGAACTCTGGATAAATGAATTCTAGATAATATAAAATGATTTTTTATGGATTTAATTAACTGAAAATAAATTATATTTAAACTAAATTTACTATTTTGAATACGAAAACATTTTGCGATAAAGTTTCGTATAAAGCGCATTCTCAATTATTTGAAATAAGCTTTTAAGTATTTTCTGTTTGCAATTTAAAACCATTTAAGAATTGGAATATTGTTCCCTGCTAAAAATAAAAATATGAGGTGATTCTTATGTCAGCAGTTCAAAAGCGACTAGATAAATTAGGAATAGAATTATCAAAGCCATCAAACCCAAAGTTCAGTTATGTTTCTGTGAATCAAGTTGGAAATCTACTTTATTTATCTGGGTTAGATTGTAGAAAAAATGGTGAACTGATTTTTGAAGGGAAGCTTGGAAAAGATTTAACAATTGAACAAGGTCAAGAAGCAGCTCGACAGGTTATTATAAATGGTTTATCTGTTCTTCATGATTATTTAGGGGATTTGGAGAGAGTAAGTAAAATTGTGAAGTTGTTAGGGTTTGTCAATAGTGCAAGCGGTTTTGTAGATCAACCTTATGTAATGAACGGTGCTTCTGATTTGTTGGGAGAAGTATTTCAAG
Source organism: Planococcus beigongshangi (assembly GCF_016820495.1). GTDB lineage: Bacteria > Bacillota > Bacilli > Bacillales_A > Planococcaceae > Planococcus > Planococcus beigongshangi. The sequence goes on from NZ_JADHDU010000003.1 coordinate 336,284, forward strand.
AGAAAGGCAAGCATGCTCGCTCCGCTATAGGTACTAATGAGCTTCCTTTTAATACTCCTATTGAAATAGAAATGATTGTAGAAATTGACAATTAGACATACTAATTTTTTGGACAGTAGATCTATCAATTGTAAGAAATAACTAAATAAAAATTAAAAAACGGAGGTTTTTGTATATGAGAAAACTATTAATGCTACTTACAAGTTTAATTGTTTTTTTTGTAGTTGGATGTTCAAATGAGGGTGCTGGTTCTGGGGGGACATCAAATAATAGTCAAGAGTCAAACTCATCGGAAACTATAGAATTTCGTATCGGAACGGGGAATAATGAATCACACCCACATTATCACGGGATGGTTAAATTGAAAGAGGTACTAGAAGAAGAAGGTGGGGATAGATTCGATGTAAAGTTCTTCCTTAATTCTACTGTTGGCGATGATCGAGAAATGATAGAAGGACTTCAAATGGGGACTTTAGACGCGACAATACCTGCTGTAGGAGTCGTATCTAATTTCGTTACTGACTTTGAAATATTTAATTTTCCATTTCTATTTCCTAATGAGGAAGTAGCAGATGAAGTATTAGGCGGGCCAACAGGTCAGCAGATATTAGATCGATTACAAGAACAAGGTCAAGGTGTTCTTGGTATGGATTATTGGGAGCAAGGCTTCTTTCTTCTAACAAATAGTTCACGTGAGGTTAAGACTCTTGAAGACTTGAAAGGCTTATCAATTCGTACAATTGAAAATGAGATTCAGGTAGATACATTGCGCGCCCTTGGTGCGAACCCGACCCCGATGCCTTGGGGTGAACTATTTACAGCTATGCAACAAGGAGTAGTAGATGGACAACAAAATCCAATTGCGAATATTCATTCAGCCAAATTCTACGAAGTACAAGACTACCTAACAATTACGAACCATCATTATGGACCATCTATCTTCTTGGTTAGTGAAATTTTTTGGAACAAGCTTTCAGAAGAAGAGCAACAGCTAGTTGATAAAGCCATTAAAGCTGGTAATACAGAAGCGAAAAGAGTAATGAGGGAACAAAATGCAGCGCAGTTACAAGAAGTAGAGGAGTATGGTATGACCATTACTGAATTAGATGATTCAGAAATTGATAGAATGCGTGAGCTAGCTCAACCAGTAATTGAGAAGTATTCAGAAGAAATTGGCAAAGACTTTGTTAATGAATTCTATCAAGCTGTTGAAGATGCTCAAAAATAACAACAATGAAAAAAGATGAGTGTTTTACACTCATCTTTCTCATCATTTGAAAAGGGGGAAAAAAATTGAAATGGTTGAAGAAGCTAGATGATCACTTCGAAGAGTCGGTTACGTTTATTCTGTTTGCAATCTTAATTATAGTAGTCTTTTTACAAGTTATCTTTCGTTACATATTTCAATTTTCATTACATTGGGGTGAAGAAACAGCTAGATATACATTTATTGTCCTTGTGTATTTTTCAGCTATTGTTGCTGTGAAAAGAAGCAAACACTTACGAACAGAGGGGTTCGTAGAAATGCTACCTTATAAAGTGAAAAAATGGGTCAAAATCCTTTCAGATGTTATTTGGCTTGCTTTTACTCTATTAATGGTTAGATTGAGTTTCATCTCAACAATGACTGTACTTGCCTCTGGGCAACAATCTCCGGTTCTAGGATTTACAATGGGTTATGTATATGGAGTTATACCGATTTGTTTTACGTTAATGTCTTTCCGAATCATACAAAAAATTATACAAAAAATAAAAAACCAGAAAAATGATGAGGATACTTCCTCGGCCGAAACCCTGATTTAGGAGGTGGATTAATGGAAATCGTTTGGATTATGCTTATAGCTTTAGCTGTTTCACTAATTTTGGGAGTGCCAATTGCTTTCTCTATTGGTATTGGTACGTTTGTCGGATTACTAATTGGTGGAATACCCACTGAACTGTTAGGACAAGGGGCATTTACTGCATTGAATAATTATGCCATTATGGCAGTTCCTTTTTTCATTTTAACAGGTATGATAATGGAGTCTGGTGGTTTATCAAAAAGATTGATTGACTTTGCTAAGAGTATCGTAGGTAATGTAACAGGTGGATTTGGAATAGTAACCGTAATAGCTTGTGGGTTCTTTGCAGCAATTAGTGGATCCAGTCCTGCTACGGTAGCGGCAATAGGTACAATCATGATACCAATGATGGTTAAAAATGGATATTCAAAAGGATTCGCTTCTTCAATTACAGCTACAGCAGGAGGATTAGGAGTAATAATTCCGCCATCCATAACCATGATTGTATATGCTGTTATAGCAGATGTATCAGTTTCAGATATGTTCTTATCTGGTATTGTGCCAGGAATTGTTACGGTTATTTTTATATGTTTAACTGTATTCTTGATCGCCAAAAAGACAGGTATTCCTGGAGATGGAAACCAAATAGCAGTTAAGGAAGTTTTAAGAACATTTTGGGCAGCGAAGTGGGCTTTAATGGCACCAGTTATTATTTTAGGGGGGATATATAGTGGCGTATTCACTCCAACAGAATCAGGTGTAATTGCAGTGGTTTATGGTCTAATAATCGGTCTATTTGTGTACAAAGAATTGAAGTGGAAAGACATACCGAAAGTGTTAATTGACGCAGGTATTATGACGGGTGCAGTCCTGATTATTTTAAGTACAGCAACTACTCTTGGTCGTGTATTTACACTTCAACAAGTTCCGCAAATACTAAGTGATGCTCTATTAAGTATAACTGAATCACCTTATATTATATTATTATTAATTGCAGGAATAATGATAGTTTTAGGGACATTTATGGAAGCGCTTTCCCTAGTTATTATTCTCACACCAATTTTTATACCTGTTGTTATTCCATTGGGGGTAGATCCAGTTCATTTTGGAATCATTTTGATTATAGGTGCAGTAATTGGCATGATGACACCACCTGTTGGAGTTAATTTATTTGTTGCGTCAGGTATATCAGGAGTCTCAATTGAGCGTTTAACAAAATCGATGGCACCATTTTATTTGACGATGATCCTGTTATATTTAGTAATTATTTTCATACCAATTTTGTCTACAGGACTAGTAGAAATGTTTCGTTAGGAGAGACTAAGATGTCATATTATTTAGTAATAATAAATTTGTAAATTATTTAAAGATAAAGATTAATTAAAACGAATTTTTGTCAATTTATCAAAAGGAGTGTTATGTATGTACGATATTATTATAAGAAATGGAAGATTATTTGATGGCAGTGGAAATCCTTGGACAAATTTAGACATTGCTGTTAAAGATGGAAAGATTGTAAAAATAGGGAAATTAAATACTGAATCTGCTAAGAAGGAAATAGACGCAGAAGGATTAGCAGTTGCACCTGGATTTATTGATACACACGTGCACTCTGATTTATTATGTACAAAACCTGATGTGCATAAAATCAAAGTTTTACAAGGCGTTACTACTGAGCTATTAGGACAAGACGGGATTTCAGTTGCACCTGTATCAGAAGAAACGAAGCCCTTATGGCAGAAACAATTAGAAGGGTTAAACGGTACAATAGGCGATTGGAAATGGAACAGTATCTCAGAATATTTAAAATTTCTTGAAGAACATCATCTATTAGGGAATGTCACATATTTAGTGCCACATGGAGCAGTAAGAACACTTGCTATGGGCTTTGAAGGCCGTGAAAGTACAAAAAAAGAAATGACAAAAATGCGTGAACTAGTAGAAGAAGGTATGCGACAAGGAGCATATGGTGTTTCAACAGGTTTGATTTATCCTCCAAATTCATATTCAAACAAACAAGAACTCATTGAAATATGTAAAGGAGCAGCAAAATATGATGGGTGCTTCGTAGTACATATCCGAAATGAAAGTACTACTTTGCTTGACTCGCTAGATGAAGTAATTGATGTGGCAAGACAGACTGGTGTAAGACTCCATGTATCACATTTTAAAAGTGTCGGTTTAAAAAACAGTTATAAATATGAAATAGCCTTACAAAAATTGGATTTAGCACGTTTTGAAGGCATTGAAGTTACATTTGATCAATATCCATATACAGCTGCATCAACTGTTCTCCATTCTATTCTTCCTCCTTGGGTGCATGCAGGTGGGGCTGAAAAAATGCTTGATAGGCTCAGGGATCCTGAGTCTAGAGAAAAAATTAAATATGATTTTGAAAACAACATAAACTATGAAAATCCTATTTATAGTTGTGGGTGGGAAAATATTATTATATCAGCAACAGGGACAGAGAGAAATAAATCTGTAGAAGGAAAGAGTGTCTTAGAAATAGCTAACTTGAAAAACAAAGAACCTGCAGATGCAGCTATGGACCTCCTATTAGAAGAGGAAGGGAATGCTACGATGGTACTCCATTGGGGGAGAGAGATTGATATTGTCAAGGCCATGAAAAGTCCTTTGTATATCGTAGGTTCTGATGGGATTTTTGGTGGGAAACCGCACCCCAGACTATATGGATCCTTCCCGCGAGTATTGGGGCGTTATGTTCGAGAATTAGAAACTATATCTTTATCAAATGCAATTCATAGTATGACGGGTAAGGCAGCTCAGTTACTACGTTTAAAAGATAGAGGTCTTCTTCGCGAAAATTATTTTGCTGACATCGTCGTGTTTGACCCTGAAAAGATTGAAGATAAAGCTACGTTCGAAGACCCGCTTCAAGAACCTGTTGGAATAAATTATGTAATTGTTAATGGGCATTTAACAGTAGAAAATGGAGAGATTACTAGTGAGGGTAAGGGTGAAGTTCTTAGATATTAAGTGACATTTATATTTTGCTGAATTAAGAGATGTGTTAGGACCGATGTTAATAGTTGTAAAGGAGGGGTCAATAGTATGAAACTGAAGTGTATTAATTGTGCTGAAACCTATCCCCCAGAAATGCTATATTCCTGTATTAAGTGTGACGGAATATTAGAAGTATACTATGAAAAAGATTTTGTCAAGAATGACTCTAATTCTTTCAATGCAAACTTGTCAAATACTATGTGGCGGTACTCGTCCCAGTTATCAGTTGAACATCACGATAATATTATTAGCTTACATGAAGGTGGAACACCACTACATTTTTCTGACAGGTATAAGAAAGAATTAGATGGCTTTCAAGGGGAGCTCTATTTTAAAGATGAGACTGTTAATCCAACAGGGTCTTTTAAAGATAGATTGATTAGTACAGCCATAAGTAAAGCGAAAGAATTTGGCTATGAAAAAGTAGTCTGTGCATCAAGTGGTAATGCAGGTGCATCTGCAGCTGCTTATGCAGCAAAAAGTGGGATTGAGGTTGTGATTTTGGCTCCGCAGAGCACTCCAAAAGAAAAGATAGTACAAATATTATCTTATGGCGCAACAGTTCTCCTTGTTAAAGGACATTATAGTGACTCTTACAAGTTAGCGAAAGACTTGTCAGAAAACTATGGGTTTTGTAATTTGAGCACAACATTTCTTAATCCATACGGAACAGATGCATTGAAAACTGTAGCATATGAATTGGATAATCAACTTAAAGGTGAGATGCCAGACTATGTATTAATTCCTGTTGGCGCGGGACCATTATTAAAAGGGTTATATCAAGGCTACAGTGAACTAAATAAATCATTAAAAAGTGTTGGAGCAACCATTCCGAAACTTATCGGGGTACAAGCTGAAGGTTGTTCACCAATAGTATCTGCCTTTGAATCTGATCAAGAAATTGTTTCAGCATGGGAAGGGTCAAATACAATAGCTTCTGGTATTTCAGACCCATTAATTGGATATGAAAAAGATGGGACGTATACCTTGAAATTAATTAGGGAGAGTAAAGGTGTCGCCATTTCAGTTACAGATGAAGAAATAAAGAAAGCAATGCAAGATTTATCTCAACTTGAAGGAATATTTGCGGAACCCACAGGTGCAGCCCCATTAGCAGCATTGAAAAAATTATATGAAAAAAATATGATTGACCCTAACAGTCGCGTTGTTTGTTTAATTACAGGTCATGGTTTTAAAGATATGAATATATATCAGAAAATGGATAATAATATACATTATATCGATAACGTGAATGATATAGATTCGGTTCGCCGAATTCTAAACATTCCTACTTAACATAAAAAATATCTGGATTTCGAGTTTGCTGGCCCAATAATGAATTGTAGTTGGAGGATTAAACAAATCTTTCATTTCAAGTGAAAAATATCCATTTGGTAGAAACTAAGAGGAATTGGAACCTATTATATCTAAGTGATAGGTTCCAACGCCTTTTTGGAGGTGTTATTAACATGTATGATTTATTACTTACTAATGGAAGAATAATAGATGGTAGTGGCGCTAAGTCATATATTGGATCAATTGCAATTAAAGATAATAAAATTGTAAAAGTTTCTCCTGTTATAGAAGAAGAGAGTTTAACAACGGTTAATGTAGAGGGATCTTGTGTTAGTCCAGGGTTTATAGATGCACACACGCATGATGATTTAGCAATCTTAGAGGATGGAAGTCATGCTCCGAAATTGTTTCAGGGTGTAACTACGGCAGTGTTAGGGAATTGTGGACACGGCTGTGCTCCAGTTGGTAACGATCTAGATGCATTACGTAATTATTCAGAACCTGTTCTTGGACGATTTACTGGTAAATGGGATTGGAAAAGTTTTGATGATTATATTGAACGTTTAATAAAAGCACCAAAGACAGTTAATACTGTTAGTCAAGTGGCACATGGTGCTGTTCGGTCAGCTGTGATGGGGTTTGATGGAAGGTCAGCTACTAAAAAAGAGATTGATCTAATGGTGGGTATTGTAAGTGAAGCAATGGAAGCAGGAGCTGTGGGATTATCCTTAGGTCTTATGTATGCCCCAGGGAGTTATGCAGACAAAGAAGAACTGGTAGCGCTTGGTAAAGTTGTAGGAAAGTTCGGGGGAGTTCTTAATTGTCATTTGCGAAGTGAGGGAAATAGTCTTATAGAATCAATGGATGAGTTTTTTACAATAGGAGAAGAGGCAGAGGTGTCACTCCATATTAGTCACCTGAAATCTGTAGGCTTAAGTAATTTTGGGAAGTTACCAAGTATAATAGAGAAACTCGATAGAAAGCGATCGGAAGGAGTAGATATTACTTGTGATGTTTACCCTTATCCAGCAGGGAGTACAACAATAGTTTCCCTCATCCCATTATGGGCTATCGAGGGAGGTACTCAACAATTACTTCGTAGACTTCAAAATCCCGCGTTGAGAAAGCAAATTAAATTTGAGTTAAAGAAGCCTTGGGGACAGATGGAGAATAACCTTTTAGGTATTGGTTATGAAAGAATTCGAGTTTGTGGGTTACGCAATATTTCAAATTTAATTTATGAGGGTATGAGTTTAAGTCAAATAGCAGAGAGAAAAAATGAACCTTTGGATGAATGCTTACTTCAACTAATAGAGGAGGAAGAAGGGAAAGCGAGTATTATTCTTTTTCAAATGGCTGAAGAAGACGTCCAAGAAGCATTGAGTTGGAAATGGTCTATGATAGGATCCGATGGATTACCTTTGGATTCTAAAATTATTCACCCTCGACATTACGGAACTTTTCCAAGAGTGCTTGGCCATTATTCAAGAGACAAAGATTTGTTTTCGTTAGAAGAAGGCGTTAGAAAAATGACTTCGTTACCTTCAGAAAGATTTAACTTAAAAAAGAGGGGGCGCATTCAGACTGGTTATGTTTCTGATTTAGTTGTTTTTTCAAGTAATAATATTAAAGATTTAGCAACATTTGAAAAACCACGTGTTTATCCAGAAGGTATAAAATTTGTTTATATTAATGGTGAACAAGTAGTTGAAATTGGGAAGACGACTGGGAAATATCCTGGAAAGCATCTCTTAAATAGTCTTTTAGATAGACCATAAAGTACTTTTTTATGAAGCAAAGAGAGTGATGTCTCTCTTTGTTTCGAAATTCATAATTTAAGTCTTTATTTAAATAAGGACAAGTAAAATCACAACCCATGAAATAAAGAAAACTCTAAAAATACTAAATCTCAAATAGGGAGGTAACATGCGCTGGTTATGAGACTATGTTTGTGAAAGTGTGCACAAATTAAAATAGTTGACAAAATTATAGCTGTTCTAAGAGAACTAAGCGCACTCTCTATTGAATTGAATACAAGAGATGCGGTGATTGAACTTTGCTGAAAGGAAGGTGAAAAGTTGTGACGAAAGTTTGATAAACAGCAACATCTTTAATTAGCTGAAATGCTTTTGCCTAGAAAGTTAATCGATAATGTTTCGATTAAAAAACTGAGGTGCTGTGGTAAGCTCGAGCGAACCAAACTTAGTTGCAAAAAATTAAAAAGAAAACTATATAGCTTTCTAGATGCGTTTATTTCAAAGACTCAATGTATTGGAGGGATTTAATTGACAATTTTACTTGGTGAAAAAAGATGGGAAGATGCAAAAGAATTAGTCGAAAGTAATGCAATTGTAATAGTTCCTACCGCAGCGTTTGAACAGCATGGTAATCACCTTCCTTTAGATACAGATATGAGGTTAGTAACGTTTATTGCTGAGGAGGTATGTAAACGATGTGAATCTTTAAACAGTCCTGTTGTGATTACTCCAACTATATGGACAGGTTTTTCTCCTCATCATATGCAATTTGAAGGAAGTATTACTCTTAAAATGGATACCTTTAATGCAGTGATTCGGGATACTTGTGAAAGCTTGTGGCATCATGGTTTCAGAAAAATAATATTGTTGAACGGGCATGGAGGTAACGCTAACCTGCTAAAGAGTGTGGTTGCAGATATGACTTTTTCTCTTAGCATTCGCACAGTGACAGCTTCTTATTGGGATTTTGCTCTAGAATACATTAATAAATGGCGAAAATCTAATTTCGGTGGAATTAACCATGGTTGCGAAATGGAAACAGCTTTAATGTTATATTTATCGGAAAAACTTGTTCATAAAAATCTTATTAAGGATAATATCTGGAGTCCTGCTTCCAAAAATATAAGTAATGACATAGCTAACAGTGGTACTGTTCTAACAGCTTTTGATTTTTCAGAGATAAGTGAAGAAGGAGTAATCGGCGAACCAAGTAAAGCTTCTAAAGAGAGAGGTCAAGAATTATTCGATTACATTTGCAACGAGATTGTTAACTTTATTGAAGATTTTGAACAATGGGATTGGAAAGAGCCATTGAAAATATAAGCTCCTCGTCATATGCCTGTAGAATTCGTTGTTTACAAAGATGCTTCGGATTTGATTCTATGTAGAGTAATGTCGGAGCTGTAGAGCCTTAATATTATTAGTCTTACCTCCCACCGCTACTTTCGTGAAATGGGGAGGCTGGCAATTTCGGAATTCTTACTGCTAGTTTTTCATGATCTTAGGAAAGCCTGCATGATCAGATGATTAATCTGGTCTTATATGAACCCTCGTGCATATCTTTCGGCCAAGACGCGGTGGTAAAAACAGGGAATTGCCGCATTTTACAGTGATGGGCGTGGAAATGTTAAAGCTGGCTATGAAATTTTCTCCTAAATTGAAAACAAGACGTGTAATACTTCAAATTCCTTCTTTACGTTCAATATTAGATCACCATTGATGCGTCCTCGTTCTCTCGAAGGTGACACTTTTGCGAGTAAATGATTGTATCAATTTGCTATAAATTTTGCGGAAGCGCGTTTGTCGAAAAGTGGATATGATAATTACTTAGAGCACAGCTATAAAAGCGTCTTCCGAATAACATTTGTAAGAAAACTATTTGAAATTTCAGGAGAAAATAGAAGACAAGAGCTCGAGTATACAGTGGAATACATTTGGAATTTAAATCTTTTATTATGTCGATTGAAGATTGGTGCGCTGTTTTACCTTTTTTGAATATAGTCATGCATTTAGGTATTGAAAGTAAGGAATATATATATAAGGTTGTGTATGATGAAGAAATTAGATGTATTTACTTTTGGTGAAACTATGGTTCTTTTTCAGCCGGAGCAAATGATTCCTCTTGAATATGTGCATCAGTTTCCTAAAAAAATTGGAGGCGCGGAATCGAATGTAGCCATTGGATTAACTCGGTTGGGTCACTCTGTAGGATGGTTTAGCAAATTAGGAAATGACCCTTTCGGCCGTTTTATCCTAAAAAGTATCCGTGGAGAAGGAGTTGATACATCTTCTTGCCAATTTACTGACAAAGCTCCTACCGGTTTGTTTTTTAAAGAACAATTGTCACCGGAAAATATGAATATCCATTACTATCGTAAAGACTCTGCTGCCAGTTTGATGGAACCTGCTGATTTAGATATAACAGCTATTGCTCGCTCCAAAATTCTCCATATTAGCGGGATAACTCCTGCATTGAGTACAAGCAGTTATCGCACAGTTATGAAAGCCATTGAAGTCGCAAAACAAAATAGCACGATGATTGTCTTTGATCCGAATCTCCGATTGAAACTCTGGTCTGCTGAACGTGCAAAAGAAGTATTCAATGAGATCGCCGAAAAGGCCGATGTAGTCCTTCCAGGCCTCGATGAAGGGCAATTAATGACAGGTGAGACAGGCGCCGAAGCGATAGCAGAAGCATTAATTAAAGACAGCGATAAAATCATTGTTATTAAACTGGGTCATAAAGGCGCTTATCTGCGTTCAATGTCAGAAAAAATATACATTGATGGATTCAAAGTTGATAAAGTTGTTGATCCAGTAGGTGCGGGTGATGGATTTGCAGCCGGCATTATCAGTGGCATCCTACGTCAGGAACCTATGCAGCAAGTCGTCAGACGGGCAAATGCTATAGGAGCGATGGTAATTGGAGTGAGCGGAGATATTGAAGGCTTGCCAACTTTTGAAGCTGTCGAAAAATTTATGAAACCAACGGAGAACGTACCTGATGTAAAGCGTTAACTTAAGGAGGACCCGAATAATGAAAAAATGGGAAAATTTAATTCAATTGAAAGAATCTGGACTTATTGCGGTTATCCGTAGACCAAAGCAACCCCAAATAGAATATATTTCAGAAGCGCTTGTTGAAGGTGGGACAGGAGCGCTGGAAATTACATTGGACACGCCGGGGGCTTTGGAAATGATTAGAGATTTAAAGAAGAAATACAAGAATCGAATACTAGTGGGTGCAGGGACAGTATTAGATGCGGTTTCAGCGAAAAGTGCAATAGACGCAGGATCGGATTTTATTTTCTGTCCAAGTTTTGATGTTGAAACGATTCAAATAACCAATCGTCATGGCAAGATTTCCATTCCAGGTGTCATGACGCCTACTGAAATCGTTCAAGCATATTCAGCAGGTGCAGATTTGTTAAAAATTTTTCCTGGCGCTGCGTTAGGAGAAAGTTATATTAAGGATTTACAAGGACCTTTAGGCCATATCCCGATGATGCCGACCGGCGGAGTGAATCTTGATAACGTTGAATCATTTATTAAAGGTGGTGCAGTAGCGGTGGGCGTAGGTGGTTCACTGGTTGACAGCAATGCGATTGCGGAAGAACGTTATGACGTTTTGACCGAAATTTCCAAAGAGTTTATCAAGAGAATACAAAAAGGAAGAAGCTAAAAAGTAAAATGCTTTTTCTGATACTGGGATTAAGTAAACGAAAGTTTTCATATTTGTTAAGAATATTAAAGATATCATTTGAGAAAAAACGATGGCAAAAAGGGGTAGCTTACAGAAATGTAAAAACGACAATTTCCATCCAAGTAGTTCTTCTTGTCTTGCATACGTCTTAATAAATTTTGTACTGGAAAAATTGGGAAAGGCCTAGTAAAAAGCCTCTTTCGACCATGGCAAATTACATTTACATACCTATATTGATTTTTTAAACGTTTTATTAATTTAAATTTGATCGAATGAAATAGTCTTATTTTGTCGATAGCTTCCATAAATTCCGAAAATAATGAAAATCCGATGCTATTATGCGCTTACAGTAAAGAAGCGTTAATATGCAGTTTCCTTGTTAGTTTTGCATATGATTTTAATATATTTCTTCGATATTAAGTTTCGGCATAAGCTAGGATTTTAATCTTTATTGTCGCTCAGCCTTCAGCCGAAAATAATGTTATTTACGTAGTTCAATATGACAGCGAACACATCTCATTTCTTGTACCACTTTAAACACCACCTTATTCGATATTCTACCTTTTACAAGAATGCGAATCTTATTAGGGTGGATCTTTCTGTCTTATTGTTCTTCATATAAAAAAGGTTCTTCTTGCAGCATCTCGAGATATGAGAATAGTCAACAGGCAGGGGGATATGCACCTTGTGTTAAGTATACGTCAAATAGGTTCTTTTTGTTATTAGTTGAGTAGTTAACGTACTCTGTTGTGGTGTTGAACTGCAAGCTCCTTTCGGAGACATGAAAGGATTGAGTTCGAGTTCACGCGAGCAAGGCGAAGCGGCGAAAGAAGTTTAAACTGTCATCAAAACGGTTTTCATAAAAGGCAGATAAGCAGATTGAAATAAGAGATTTCCAAGTTTAGAAGTCTTTTATTCTTTAATCTAATAAAACGGTTTACAAAAAAAACTAAGTAAAAACCTGTTTGTTTAAAAGTTTTTTTAAGATTTCGGGTTTTTAAATCTTTACAGAGGAGACTAAAAGTATCTGTTAATCAGAAATTCAAAAATACATAAGTATCAAAGGTTTCGGCTGGAATGCTTATAATTTTTCTATTTAAGAAGAGTTTTTTAAACAAAAAGTAGCTATAGATTCTAGTAAACGACTGGAGGCTTTTTTACTAAATTTCGAATAATTGATAGCATAGCGCAGAAAATTTTAATGCGTATCTATACACCGATGAAAACTAATATATCTACCTATTGTTCTCTGGGATAGTTACGAATTTCTTTTTCAAAATATTCCGCTAAATTTAAGGGTGAATGTTACTTCCATGCTGTACCGACTAGCACCGGAATATTCTTCTTCTGGAGCTGTAATCCATTGTAATAAGGCATATGAGGGGTGATACCTAATCGGCCAACTGAAGTAAAGGTATCATCGGAGAAAATCTAGCGATGTTTTTCTGGTTAAGGAGTCGAAACCATAGAAAGTAAAGAAATATTAAAACAATTCTTATTTTATCCGATACAAGATTATTTTTCGTTTCTCAAGCACTAGCTTTACAGTTAATCTTAAAATATGAGTGGTATGGTTTGGCTCCTTTAAGAATGTTTTAATTTTGTCGACCTTATAAAGAAATTACCTTAGTAGATAAGGAAAGATTTATCCTATTCAAACCAAACGCCGTACGGAATTCAGCCAGCTTTTATTACGACCATAGAACTTAATGTTTTACGGGTTTTGGGCGTAGAATATGTATAGCATAACGGGTAAATTAGCATTTTAGGTTTTTTTAAAGTGAATTAAAAATGTCAATTAGGTTTGTTTAAGAAGGTTAATGGTTGGAGCAATCATCGATGATTCATCAAGCTGTTTTCGCATTTCAAACTCAGTCTGTTTAATAGCCGGTTCATAGTACTAAGAGGATTAAAAGAAATAGGAAAAATAAAAAAGGAGAGATTATAGATGAAAATAGCGGCATTCTCATATCAGGCAGAACAGCATATAGGTGTAGTGGAAGAAGAAGAAATCATTAGTTTGACGGCGCTTAGCCCAGATGAATTCCCGCCATGTCTTAAAACATTCATAAAGGGGGGGTGCTTTGCAACAGAAAGCAGCACAGCTGATTATAGAAGGTAAGAATAAAAATTTCCGATTTGCACTGTCAGATATTACTTATCTTGCCCCAATTCCGGAACCAGAGAAAATTATCTGTGTTGGGTTGAATTATTTGGACCATTGTAAAGAAACGGGCATGGACCCGCCCAAATCTCCAGTCATTTTCTCGAAATATGCAAATGCCATTATCGGTCATAATGACACAGTTGAAATCCCAAGTAATTCAAATGAAGTAGATTTTGAAGCTGAATTGGCGATTGTTATAGGAAAAGAAGCTAAATACGTGTCAGAAGCTGATGCAAACGATTATGTATTTGGCTATACAATAATAAACGACATCAGCGCTCGCGATCAACAATTTGCTGACGGTCAGTGGTCACGCGGAAAAACGGCTGATACCTTTGCACCAACCGGCCCGATAATCGTGACGAGAGATGAAGTGGATAATCCTTATGAGCTCGCAATAAGTTTAGAGCTTAATGGTGTAGTGATGCAAAATTCGAACACTAGTAATCTGATTTTCACCATCCCTCAGATAATATCATATTTAACACAATCGATAACATTAAAGCCAGGTGATTTAATTGCTACCGGAACTCCTCCAGGTGTAGGAATGGGCAGGAAACCAAAAGTTTGGCTGAAAGATGGAGATAAGATGAGTGTAACTATCGAAAAGATTGGTACGCTAACCAATTCCGTTCTAGGCTAAATATACAAAAAATAAAGAACAGCACATTAATTTAAGGAGGATGAAATATGTTTTCATTTGATAACAAAGTAGTATGGGTGACAGGAAGCAGTACAGGTATAGGTAGAGCAATTGCAGTAAAATTTGCAGAAAATGGGGCACATGTAGTTGTCCATGGCAATACTAATAAGGTGGAAGCAGAAAAAACCCGTGAAGAGGTCAGTAGAAAAGGAGGCAATAGCCTTTTAGTCATAGGAGATCTCACTGACAGGAATCAAGTTAACCGTATGACAGAAGAAATCAGAAATAAGTTTGGCCGCATTGATGTCTTAATTAATAATGCCGGCACGATGATAAAGAGAGTGAAAATTGAAGAAATTGAAATTGATACTCTGGAAAAAATTCTCAATGTTAATTTCACTTCAGTTATTCATGTGACACAATCTGTTTTGCCTCTCATGAAAGAACAGAGAAAGGGAGTGATAATCAATATGACCTCCATCGCGGCGAGAACTGGTGGGGGTCCTGGAGGAGTGCTTTATGCAGCAGCAAAAGGAGCAGTCAGCACGTTTACAAGAGGACTGGCAAAAGAGATGATAGAAAACAATATTCGCGTTAACGGGATAGCTCCTGGAGTTATCAATACACCTCTTCATGACCGGTATTCGACGGTCGCACTTCGCGAAAAAATGGCTTCTAATATACCGCTTGGCCGTGAAGGGACAGCAGAAGAGGTGGCAGGTGCCGCCCTATATTTAGCTTCAGATTTGGCAAGTTATGTTACTGGGGAAATTATCGAAGTGAACGGCGGCTTATTGATGGACTAAGGGCTTGAAAGTTTAATTCTAAATAATATGAGGGATTTTATGAAACCGAAAATATATAATGGGCTACCATTTCAACCTGAGAGTGAAGCTACATAGAGTAGCAATGTGGATACAAATTTCGAACAATGTATACCAACTTCACATGAAATCCTCTTAGAAGAAAAAGTTGTTGATGGTTACTTGTTTAGCATACTAAAATTATCGAAGACTTTATAGAAGAGGTTCCGTAAACGAAATATATCAGCATTTCTTACGTAGAGGATAAAACTTTAAATCTTGAAGTTATTGAGATCTAATTTTTTTTAGGCACTCATCCAAGATAAATTTTAAACGAATCATTGCCAGACTTGTTATTCACTTTAGTCCTGGTTGCGGTACGAGAGCCATGGAACTAAAAGGTTATGTGAAACAAGGTAAGAGTACAATATATAGGCAAGCGATCTACGCGACAAAAACGTACACCACGCAACAATGGGTATTATCGAAGAGAAGAAAACCAGACTGGCTGTTTTAGTTTTAAAAATGAGTATTCTTTATAACAGCAACAAACCTAAATCAGAGATTGAAGAAAAATACGGCATAATCTACCGTGACATGGATTCGCTTCTAATCGATAATCCGCTACTAAAGATGTCTCAAGTTGTACCGATGTCACTATAGGTTCGGCGACTGATAAAACACCACTATCATAGTGATGAAAGCGGCTTAAAATGTGATAAAGGAATTGCAAAGTTTCGTCTAGACAGATCAAAAAAGCAAGCTCTTTGTTTTAAAAATTTAAGTAGAGGGTGTATTCCTGATATTAAAATAGTGAGGGGATTAATATGAGATTAAAAGATAAAATCGTTATTATTACAGGAGCAGGATCAGGAATCGGAAAAGAAACGGCTATTTTATTCGCCAAAGAAGGCGCCATTGTGATTCTAAATGATTTGAATCTAGAAGACGGGAAGAAAACGGTGAATGAAATCACTTCAAATAAAGGGCATGCTTCATTCGTTCAAGGTGATGTCACTAAAGTAGAAGATGTAGAATTTTTAGTAAAAGAGGTGGTTAAGAAGCACGGACGAATTGATATTCTATTTAACAATGCTGGAATAAGTGGCGTAGGTCAACTCCATGAAGTGGAATTGGATACTTGGAACAAGGTAATTAATGTTAATGTAACAGGCGTTTTTTTAGTTACGAAATCTGTTATCCCTTATATGCTTGAACAAAGAGCTGGTTCGATTATTAATATGTCTTCTTGCATTGCGGAAATAGGATTAGCTAATCGAGCTTCTTATGCAGCTTCTAAAGGTGCGATTTTATCCCTGACTAAATCAATGCAAGTAGATTACGCCAAATATAATGTGCGTGTAAATGCTTTGTTGCCTGGAACAATTTATACACCTTTTGTGGAGAAATATGTAAAAGATTCTAAGGATCCGAAAGAGACTATAAATTCAATCAAAAAACGGCAATTGAGTGATGAACTTGGAGAACCGATAGATGTCGCCTATGCTGCACTGTATTTAGCGTCAGATGAGTCGAAGTTTATGATGGGGGCGCCTTTGTATATTGATGGCGGAGCTGTAAACGGAAAGTAATGTCGGAAAAGTTAAGAATAGTTTACAAGTTGCCTGCATTATATGTAAGGAGCACTGGACATAATTCGAGAAAGTGGACAGTAATTTCTCCAAACTATTTTTCTTCAAGGCCTACCGCACTTGATAAGTCGAGCTTCCAAAAACGGGAAGTAAGACAAGGATACTTCCTTTTTTTGGAATATTTAACGGAGGGTAAGTAACATGTTTCATGTTGCCAAACCCGTATTTTGGCTCCTTAGATAAGGTCGCAGCTCACGAGTACGGCGTTAAGCGCCTGAAGCATGTCCATTTTTATGAGCTAGGCATGTAACCTAGAACAGTGTAGAGGCCTGAGTCACTATTTTATTTATCTGAAAATCTAGTTTGCGAATCGGCATAGTTTCGTTTGTTTCTATAAGAGTTTATGGGGCTAACCCATTTGTAAAATCATTATATATATATTCTCGGCCATATATAGCTCATTTTTATTGGATTTGGACAGGAATCACTTGAACTTTCCATTACAAGGGCTTCATTTTTTAGTTTTAAAAATTTTGAATATTTAATAATTTAATGATATCAACATTCAACTAACGTAACACTATTGATTCATTTTATAAAAAAAAATCAGTATAAAAGAATGAAGTTAAATTTACTATTAATTCAAAATTTTATTGCTAGTTAATTTATTTAAGTATATACTCATATTATCGATAATTTAAAAGGAGGAAAGAAAATGAATGAGTAGATTCGAAGTACTAAATCTATTTTCTTTAGATTCGTCCTTAAGTAACAAAGTTTATCTTTCCCTTAGAGAAGCAATTATTAAAGGAGAATTAAATGTAGGAGAAAGATTATTGGTGCGTGATATAGCGGAACATTTTTCAATTAGTCAAGCACCTGTAAGGGAAGCCTTAGAAAGATTAAAACAAGAAGATTTAGTAATTAGTAAACCAAACAAAGGATCTATGGTTTCTGATGTAAAAATAGAAGAAATAGAAGAGATATATGAATTAAGAAGATTAATAGAATCTTACGCAGTAGAAAAGACGCTTAGAACTATTAATGAAGCAAATATTAGTTACTTAAAAAGTCTATATATAGGCATGAAAGAAGCGGCAGAAATTAATGACATTTACAAATTAATAAGCTTAGATATTAAATTCCATAGTTTTTTTTACGAGAACTGTAATAATCTAGTTATTTTAGAAATATGGAATAAAATCAAAGTAAAAATTATGCGTTTTACTGCTAAAACTAACACGGTCTATTTTCCGGATTTGGATACTGTAGCGGACACTCATATTGTTTTAATTGAGGCAATTGAAAAAGGAGAAGAGAGAGAAATAAAAGAATTATTTTTGAAACATATGAACGAAGTTTGGTGGAGAATAAAAAATAATTAATTTGATGGGAGATGAAAGATATTCTAATGTCAAAACAAGATTTAATGGGAGATACACCGATAGTAAAAGTAAATTTAGAAAAAATGGAAGATAATATTCGATGGTTAGCTCAACTTGCCAAAGAAGCAAATGTTAAGTTAAGACCTCATACTAAAACCCATAAAAGTCCATTTATAGCTCATGAACAATTAAAAGCTGGAGCAAGTGGCATTACTACTGCAACACTAGGCGAAGCTGAAGTTATGGCGAATTCCGGAATAAAAGATATATTAATCGCATTTCCGATAATTGGTGCTAAAAAGTTAGAGAGGTTTCAGAAACTTTTTGAAAACAATAATCTAATTGTGGGTTTAGATGATTACAAGATTGCAATAGGACTTAATGAAGTTGGCTCAAGGCTTAATAAAAAAGTTCCCATATACTTCGATATAGATACAGGTTTAGGACGGATGGGCAGAATGCCTGAAGAAAGTATAGAACATATATATAAAACTTCAGAATTACCATTTATTGATGTAATTGGTTTGATGAGCCATACAGGACATGCTTATAAAGCGCAAAACGAAGAAGAAATGAGAAAGATAGCAATAGAAGAAGCAACTAAATTAAATGATGTTAAAAATCGATTAAAAGAGAAAGACATAATAATAAAGGAAATAAGCGTAGGCGCCTCGGCCACGGCAAGATTTATAAAAGATATACCTTTTATTACTGAAGTAAGAGCGGGTATGTACGTTTTTAATGATCGAATGGTAATGGGGGCTGGAGGAGCTAATATCAACGATTGTGCCTTGACAATATGGGCAACGATTGTATCAAAACCAAACAATAATCGTATGTTAATTGATGCAGGTAGTAAGACTTTGACATATGATTCATTTAAAGGAGGTGGATATGGATATATTAAAGGTCATGAAAACCTTACAATAAACAATCTTTCTGAAGAACATGGATTTGTGGAAGTAACGGGTCATACTAATTTGGAAATCGGCGATGTAGTGGAGATTATTCCAAATCATGTTTGTCCAGTAGTCAATTTGACAGATAACTTATTTGGCTTTAGGAACAACGAATTTGAAAGAATTATTTCTGTCGAAGCCCGTGGAAAGAATCGATAAGATATAGAAATCATTTCAATATAAAAAATAGGGGGCTTGAAAAATGAGGAAAATATTTGGCTTGTTTATACTTATACTAGTATTCCTAATTACTTCAGCTTGTGGAAATAATAGTGACGGTAATACTGGAAGTGCAAGCGAAAAAGTGATAACAATGAAAGCTGGCGTTGGACTAAACGATCAACATCCACAATATAAAGCTTTATTAAAATTTAAAGAAGAAGTAGAAAAAAATAGTAATGGACAAATGATAGTAGAAACATATCACAGTGGTCAACTTGGCGACGACAAACAAATGATTGAGAATTTGCAGTTAGGTTCACAAGAAATTACGATTCCATCGACTGCTCCTTTAGCAAACTTTGTTCCAGAATTTAATATATTTAACTTTCCTTTTTTATTTCCTAATACAGAAGTTGCGGACTCAGTATTAGATGGTGAATTTGGAACTAATTTGTTAACCAAATTAGACGAATCTAACCTAGTAGGTTTGAACTATTGGGAGGAAGGATTTTATAATATAACAAATAATGAAAGACCAATCGAATCTGTCGAAGACTTAAAAGGGTTAAAAATTCGAACTATGGAGAATAAAATACTTCTGGATGTTTTCAAAGAATTGGGAGCTAATCCTACTCCAATGGCATTTGGGGAAGTATATTCATCGTTACAGCAAGGTGTTGTTGATGGACAAACAAATCCACCTTCGCAAATTTATGAAGCAAAGTTCCACGAAACTCAAAAATATATGTCAGCCACGAATGATTTTTATGGAGTTTGGGTTTTCTTGGTTAGTAAAGAATTCTATGAAGGCTTGAATGAAGAGCAGCAAAAAATAATTAAAGACGCTTCTATGAATGCTAGAGATTTTGAGAGACAAGAAACTAGAAATAGCGAACAAGAATATGTAGAAAAATTACAAGAAGAAGGAATTGAATATAATACTGTAAGTCCAGAAGCGTTACAAGAAATGAAAGACACTATCCAACCTGTACTAGACGAATACTCAAAAGAATTTGATAAAGAAATGCTGGAACTTTTAAACAAGGCTTTAGAAGATGCCCAGTAATATTTTACAATTTTATTGACTATAGAAGGGGATAAAACTCCACTCTATAGTCAATTTTTTCAAAAGTGTACAAATATTTCTTGCGAAAATAATAGGAAAGTAATAAAAGGAAGTGAAC
The DNA here is from genome assembly GCF_016820495.1 of Planococcus beigongshangi. GTDB lineage: Bacteria > Bacillota > Bacilli > Bacillales_A > Planococcaceae > Planococcus > Planococcus beigongshangi. Next base: position 356,743 of record NZ_JADHDU010000003.1, read on the forward strand.
TTTTGAAAGTGCTAAAGTTTCTTGACCAATATTTAGAGGTAATATTAATTTCAATTCTTTTCTCTATAATGATTGTTTCTACTTTTTCTCAAATAATTTTAAGAGCGCTCTTTAATGACTCTATATCGTGGTCTGAAGAATTGACGAGATATTGCTTCATACTAATGGTGTTTTTTGGTATTAGTTACGCAGTTAAGCTTAATAAACATATAAAAATTGACTTAATAATGAATATATTAAACGATAAGAAAAAAAAGATTTTAGAAATATTTTCAACGATAATTTTTATGTTGTTTACATTATATTTGACATTCTATGGAGCTGGAGTAGCCCAAAAGATGTTTTCTTTAGGACAAACTTCTCCAGCATTACATATACCAGTTGGATTTTTGTATTCTATCATTCCTCTAGGCTTAGGGCTAACAACAATAAGGTTGCTTCAAAAACTATTTGGTGATTTTAAAAGTTTTAGATTAGATAAATAAAAATATATATAGTAAGGAAGAATAAATATGATATTATGGATTCTGTTTGGAACATTTTTCCTTCTTCTTTTATTAAATATTCCTATTGCTGTTTCTTTAGGGATTGCTACTGTATTAAGTATATTATTTAGTGGAGCCACTACAATTGATTTTTTTATTACTAATTTAGTGACATCAATAGATTCTTTCCCCTTAATGGCTGTTCCATTTTTTATTTTAGCTGGAGAATTGATGAGTAAAGGGGGGATCTCTGATCGTTTATTTCGTTTTGCTAATTCAATTGTTGGATATCAAACTGGAGGTTTCGCTGTTGCTACAATAGTCACTTGTATGTTTTTTGCTTCTATTTCTGGATCTGGCCCTGCAACCGTTGCTGCTATAGGTAGTATTATGATTCCTGCCATGGTGAATAGAGGATATGACTTGAAATTTGCAACAGCCACGGTTGCAGCAGCAGGCTCTCTAGGTGTCATAATCCCACCCAGTATCGATATGATAATGTTTGGGGTCTCTACAAATACATCCATAGGGGATATGTTCATAGCAGGAATTCTCCCAGGTATTTTTATAGGGTTGTGTTTAATAGTATGGGCAGTTATTTACTCTAATATCAAAGGATATAAAGGCGCGGAAGGAAAAATTTCTATTAAAAATATTTTAAAAGAAGGCTATGAAGCAAAATGGGCTCTATTAATACCCGTTATTATTTTGGGAGGAATTTATGGTGGAATCTTTACCCCCACTGAAGCAGCAGTAATTGCAGTGGTAGTAGGATTAATAATTGGAGCATTCTTTTATAAAGAATTGAAAATTAGCAGTATTCCTTCTGTCTTAGTTAAAGCTGCTATAACTTCCGCAACGATATTTTTTATTCTTACTACAGCTACCACTTTTGGAAAAATACTTACCATTGAACAAGTTCCACAAAAAATGGCTGTTTCCTTATCTAATATATCTGAAAACCCGTTAGTTATACTTTTATTAATTAATGTGATGTTGTTAATAGTTGGTACTTTTATGGAGACTGTCGCTGCGATAATCATCCTTGCACCTATTTTTCTGCCTATAGCAGTTGGCTTAGGATACGATCCCGTTCATTTTGGAATTATGATGATTGTTAACTTAGCAATAGGCTTTATAACACCGCCTTTAGGAGTGAACTTATTTATTGGGTCGGGATTATCTGGCTTATCGATAGTAACTTTATCTAAGGCAATATTACCGTATTTTATAGCAATGATTTTTTCCCTTTTTATTGTTATCGTATGGCCAGATCTATCATTATTCTTAATAGATTTAAAAAATTAGCGTTGGGGGGATAACTAGTGAATTATATTATCGAAGATGGCAATATAACGTTAAGAGAGAAGTTATCAATCAATCATGAAGATAGAGCTTATCAATTTGGGGACGGTGTATATGAAGTAATAGGTGTTTATGAAGGAAAACCTTTTAAGATTAAAGAACACCTAACTCGTTTGCAATACAGTTGCAATGAAATTGATATTAGTTTCACTGAAAGTATATCGGACTTAGAAGATAAGTTATTAGAATTAAAAGAAAAAAACAAATTACAAAATGGTCATATTTATTTGCAAGTTAGTCGTGGAATTTCTAATAGAAATCATTCCTTTCCTCCTAAAGAAGTTCTGCCGAAATTTATAGCTTATACATTAGAAGTGCCAAGGCCGACAAGCGAGATGTATCAGAAGGGTGTTAAAGCACTTATAACTGAAGATATTAGATGGCTAAGATGTGACATTAAAAGTTTGAATTTGTTACCAAATGTATTGGCGAAAGAAAAAGCAGTAAAAACAGGTTCATATGAAGCGATTCTTCAGAGAGATGGAATTGTAACTGAAGGAAGCTCAACTAATTTATTTGTTGTTTCTAATGAGATAGTGTTTACACATCCGGCAACAAATAAAATACTCAACGGAATAACTAGAAGAACTATTCTAGAAATTTGTCAAGATAAAAATATTAGTGTTAAACAAGAAGAATTCGATGTCAATTTTTTATTGAATGCGGATGAAGTGTTTATTACAGGTACATACATTGATATTCTTCCTCTTAGAGAAATTAATAAACAAAAGTATGAAGTAGGACCAATATACAATTTACTAAAAAAAGAAATTGATTTTCTTACTATGTAATATGATTCTCTCAAATCGCTCTATAAATAAGTTTAAGCTCTTTTTAAACTGACATAATAATTTGATGCGCTTATTAAAAACCTTTTTAAACTATTTGCTAACCAAATTTTTTGGATGTAAGGTAGCATAATTTTTTAGATTTGGTCTTTGTTGTAGAAATCCATGTATTCATTCACGTTCTCCATGATTTAAATATTGTGCGTCGAATAGAATTTATCATATTGGAATGAAAGGATTCACTGTCCGCGTCATTCCAACAATTTCTAGGGCTTGACATAATGCTCGCTGCGTGTTTCTTAATATTGTCTCTTGGTTTTGTCTAGAAATTGAGTAAGCGTTCAATAACGAACACCTAGTTTCTTAGAGAAGAAAATGCCTTTCTGATTCTTTGTCGGAAAGGCATTTTAAATTTTTTCTTTTGGCTACAAAACTCTGTTAGCAGTACCATCGATCATGCACGATATGATCAATGTTCAGTGATTACAACCACTAAAATGAGCCACTCTTGCCATCTTTTTTACCACGGAATGCCAAAGAATGTACCACTGAATAACACGATACGTATTAATACTATTTTATAATTTACAGAATTCTACGGCATTGTCTGTCTAGGAATTGACGGATAAATGTCCTTAAGAATCCTGGAGAAAGGGAAAGACGTCTCCATTAGTGTCGGCTATTACCGGTAGCTCGAGGGGAGACGTCATCCATAAAAATATAATAATCGTCTCTCATTATAACAGGACATGGGTCAAGAAAGTGGACAGTAATTTCTACAAACTATTTTTCTTCATGGCCTAGCGCACTTCGTTTGTCAAGCTGCCAAAACAGGAAACCGAAAAAGACGCCTCCCTATTTCGGCAGCTTTTGCGAAGATTAATAGACATTTTTCATGTTGCTCACCCGGAATTCCAGCTCCACTTTGTTTGGGGAAAGATAGGCCATTGTGGAATGCTTTCGGCGTTTGTATATTGCAAGAGAAAAATACATAAGATTGCAACGTTTTTCTACATAACTTAGTCACCGATAATAATTTCTAATTATTTTGTTCTTGATAGAGCGTTCGTCAATCGGAAACTTTCTCCGACATACGTAATTACATGGGCGTGGTGGATCAGTCGATCCACTAATGCAGCGGTCAATCGGCTATCTGAAAAGATGCGATTCCATTGACTGAATTCAAGATTTGATGTCACAATCAGGCTCTTTTGTTCATAGAAATCCGTAATTAGCTGAAAGAGGATTTCAGCACCTTCTTTGCTGAATGGTACGTATCCCATCTCATCTAAAATCAATAGATCGACCGTCTCAAACTTCTTGCGATAGGCCGCAATACGGCCATTTCTGTAGGCGCTCTCCAGTTCCTCCACAAGATGTGAAACCCGGTAAAAACGAACCTCATATCCTTTCTCACAGGCCCGCCGTCCTAAAGAGGAGGCGAGATGCGTCTTTCCAGTTCCAGGGGCGCCGACTAGGACGAGATTTTGATGTTGTTGAATAAACTCCAACTCTTCTAATCCTTCCTTACTGATTGTCGACGGAAGCCGGACAGCGTGATTCCATTGATAATCCTCGAGATATTTCTCTTCAAGGAACCTGGCTTTTTTCAGGTTACGTTCAATCCTGGTACTTTCGCGTAGTTCCATTTCTTTTACAAGCACTTCCGTCAGGTAAGTGGCCGGGTCATCCGTATGGATGATATTTCTTTCCGCGATATCCGCCACATGAGCGAGTCGTAGACTCTTACAGATTGTTCTTAGATCCATCGCCGTCATGAGATGACTCCCTCCGATTGCCCTAAATTATCATAGTTGTCCCAGTTCACTTCAAAGGGGTGGGCAATTTCATTCTCGTCTAACCTGCTGATCAACTCATACAGGTTGGCATCAATCTCAAGCACCGAATGATTAGGTAAAAGTGAAAGTACAAACTCGATACGCGCCCGTTTCAGTTCAAGCGATGGAACCAATAGGAATTCTGCTAAACGAGATGGCAGATACGGACGGTAACGTGAATGTTCCAATGCACGAGGTTTCTCTCTCCAGCCGAGGAATACCATTTTCCAAGGGAGTTCCATTCGTTTTTCCATATAAGGTCGTGGACCTTCAAGCAAGACTTCACTATTGCCTGAGAGAATTTGAAAATGATTCCACGTCAAGACGCTGAAAAGTCTTGAGTGATTTCGCGCCTTCGGTACATGGACCTTCACGTTGTCAATCACGACCTCATTGTATTTATTGGCTTTGATGCTCGATTCCTTCCGTACGTTGAACGGTTCTTTTGGTAATTTGAGAAGGTGCTTCTGCTCTTCTTCCCAAAGCTCCTGAATCGGCAGTTCCTTTTCGTAATGCAGTCGATCTTGGTCTTCTTGTGAGAATGCATCGAGTTGTCGTGAAAGGTCGTCAAGACCTGTGATTACTGGAGGAACGCTAAAGATGTTGTGTATCTTATGTATCCGACTCTACGCTCCACATGCCCTTTCTCATTACCGCTTGCAGTGTTACAAACCTGTGTATTAAAACCATGATGCAGCTGGAATCGCAAGAACTCGTCAGTCAATACTGCTTCTTCATTTTTTTCTCGGGTTTTTTTCACGGCCGTGGTCATATTATCAATCCTTACAGCCATAGGCACACCAGCTGATTTATCAAATAGTTTCTTCATTCCTTCAAGAAGACATTCTTGGTTCTCAGATGGCAATGGTTGATAAAACGCTTGGTTGCTAAAGGGGTAGGAAAGAATGAGAAGATAGATATCCAGCATCTTGCCTTCTTGTACAGCCTGCATGATTCCGAAGTCTAACTGAGCCTCTCCTGCGGGATGCAAAAGTCTTTCCGATCCTTTATCCTTGGTCTCTTCACTATGATTAGCTTTCCATTCTGCAATGAAGTTACAGACCGTACGATACGATCCTGGAAAGTCCATCTTCTGAAGCTGCCTGAAGATCTGTAAGTTGTTCCGTCTATGCTTCTTCTTTTCACGACTATCCTCAAACAGCCAATCTCCGACAATTTCGCCCCATTTTTCTTCATACATCATGCCGCTTTTCTTTTTAATAATAGTTGGTTTTTCAATAGCGCCATCGGCGTACTTATCTGCGGTTCTCCAGTCGATCTTCATTATTTCAGCGATCCGGTTGATCGATAGGTCTTTCTCGTTTCTTAGTTTTTTGATAGTATTGATATCGGACATTGATAGCATCCTTTTATTCCTCCAGTAGTTAGATGGTTAGCACCACTAACACTAGAGGCGACTTGGGTGACTATCAAGTCCATTTTTATTTCCAGCAGATTGCTCTGCGGAGTTATGTATTTTTTCATTGCAATACTATGTACTTTTATTTTGCACTACACAATGCCGGGTGAAGAAGAAACGGAAATGGAAATCGCAAGGCGAATCAGTGATTGTCGCACCCAACTTGTTGGAACGAAACTTTACGGCCACGGCTCCGAACAAGAAATGGGTAACGGATATCACGTATATCCAGTATGGGAGCTCGACCCTCTATCTTTCGTCAATCATGGACCTGTACAACAACGAAATCGTTGCATACAAACTCTATGATCATCAGCAGACGCCACTCGTCATCGATACCTTGAATGAGGCGCTGGAACTGCGGGGCTATCCTGAGGGGATCATTATCCATTCCGATCAAGGCAGTGTTTATACGTCGTATGCCTACCAGAATTTAATCAAGGAGAAGCATGGGGTAAGCAGCATGTCACGGCGTGGCAACTGTTGGGACAACGCGGTGATTGAATCGTTCCACTCGAATATCAAGTCAGAGGAATTTCAATACACCAAATTCAACTCCCTGAATAATCTTCAAGTCGCAGAGAAAGTAAAGGAATACATCCGGTACTATAACGAGGATCGGATTCTAGAAAAATTAGGCTACCTGGCACCCAAAGAATTTGGGAAGCAAGCAGCCTAATGAAGGTGTTTTATATGTGTCTCATATCGCTATGTCAGTCTATCTCTACATGACTTTTATCAAATAAAATCAATAGTTCAAATTTTTTAAATATTTTGTTGACTTAATTTTAAATTAAAACTATAATAAACTAACTTTAAATTATAAAGTTATAATTTTATATTCTATATCCTACAAAAGGAGAACTGGCATGGATTTAAACAAAAATCTTTTAGTCCCTCTTTACCACCAAGTGAAAAACTATTTGGAAGAAAAAATTCTATCTGAAGAATGGGGAGTGGGACATCGGTTACCAACAGAAAAAGAATTAGCAGCCCAGTTTAGCGTAAGCAGCATAACTATTAAAAGGGCGGTACATGAATTAGTGAATGAAGGCTTATTATATCGACAAAGTGGCAAAGGAACCTTTGTAATAAAAAAGGAAGAAAAAAATCTCTCACAATTAGTATCTTTAAAAAGTGAATCTGGGGAAAATAAACATCACCCTCACAAAACACTGAGTTTTAAGAAAGAAAAAGCTACAAAAAAAATTGCTAGTATATTCGAAATTAAAACCAATGATCCTGTCTACAAAATTGTCCGTGTAAAATTAGAAGAAGAAAAACCTATGGCCTTGGAGTATTCATATATTCCAACTGACAAATTTCCGGATTTAGACCCGAAAACGTTTGAAAACGACTTACTTTACAACTTATTCATAAAGAAATATCAGATGAAACTGGATAAAGCTAAAGTATACTTTTCGTTAGTCTTAGCGGAAAAAATTGAAGCTGACATATTGAATGTTCCCGTTGGTGAACAGTTATTTGTAATTGAGCGTCACACCTTAACCACGGATGGAAAAGTAATAGAATATTCTCAGTTTGTTATGAAGCCGGATCAAACGAAGTATTTCGTTGAGATAAAAATTTAAATTTAGTTTAACCAGTATGATTTGAGCAACAAGATAAATTATAAGATTATAACTTTATAATATTATAATGAATCTAGTATATAGAAAGGTGGAACTTCTATTGCCAAATATTTATGAAGGAAGAAATGTCAACATTGCTGATGTATATGAATTAATCGAAGAGAATTCTCAAATGTACATAGGCTGGTTAAAAGAAGCCTGTAACCAACCCAGTGTTTCAGTTCTAAACGAAGGAATGTCAGAAATGAAAGAGTTAGTAAAATTCTTTTTAAACAAAATAGGAGCAGAAATAACTGAGATTGAAACGAATGGTTATCCCATTATTTACGGAGAGATTAATAATGGAAAAGAAAAAACACTAACTTTTTATAATCATTATGATGTTCAGCCAGTTGATCCTATAGGGGAATGGGACAGTGAACCTTTTGAAACCGACATCCGAGAAGGACAAATATTTGCAAGAGGAGTGGCTGATAATAAAGGGAATTTAATTGCTAGGATCTGTGCTCTTCATGCTTTTCTGGAAGTCTATAAAGAGCTTCCGATAAATGTGAAATTTATTTTCGAGGGAGAGGAGGAAGTTGGAAGTCCCAATCTAGAGTTTTTCGCAACAAACCACCCTGAAAAGTTGTTAACAGACGGAATTATTTGGGAAGGTGGTACAAGAGGAGCAAACGATAAACGGCTGCATATTGGATTAGGTGTAAAGGGGATTTGTTATGTGGAATTGGTTTGCAAAGGAGCGAATTCCGATTTGCATTCATCAGAAGCGGCAATAATCGAAAATCCTGCTTGGCGATTGATTTGGGCTTTAAATACGATTAAAAATGAAAATGAAGAAATACTAATAAAGGATTTTTATAGCGATATAAAACCATTAGAAGAAAAAGAAAAAGAATTTATTGGAACTATGGATTTTAATGAAGAAGAGACAAAAGAGCTATATGGAATTGATAGGTTCATCAAAAACTTATCCGGCTATGATTTAAAGGACGCATTAACTACAGCTCCGACATGCACGGTTTGCGGAATCGAATCTGGTTATACAGATGAGGGTGCGAAGACTGTTCTTCCGTCAATAGCTAAAGTGAAACTGGATTTCAGGTTAGTACCCGATCAACATCCGGATAAGATAGCTGAACTATTAAGAAATCACTTGGATGCACATGGTTTCCAGGACATAGAAATAAAACAATCTCATGGACTTGCTCCATTTAATACAGATCCTAATGATCTGTTTGTAGACAAAGTCTTAAAAAGTGTGAAAGAAGTATATAAAGAACCTCCAATCATTTTAAGGAATTTAGCAGGATCCAGTCCCATGAGCAAAATGTTAGTAGATACTGGAATTCCAGCAGTACAAATAGGTGTAGCAAACACACAGTCAAAATATCATGCTCCAAATGAAAATATATTCGTTGATGATTTCATCCAAGGTATTAAAGTAACCGCAGCTGTAGTGAAAAATTTCTAAAAAAATAACTGAATATAAAAAACTATCGAAAAACAGGAGGAGTATTATGAAAAAATTAAACGTATTACTAATGGTTGTAGGACTAATTTTATTACTGGCAATAGCTGGTTGCGGCGGAGATGCTTCCTCAGATGGGTCAGCAGCTTCTGGCGATGATGAAAATAAAAGTTTAGTAATTGCACAAGCTTCTGATTTGACGACAATGGATCCTCAAAATTCTTTGAGCACTACTGGAGACAGAGTCTTTAGAAATATGTTCAGCCGCCTGTTCTACTGGGACAAAAACATGGAACTCCAAACAGAAGCGGCAGAAAGTTATGAACAGCTGGATGACACCACTTGGACATTCAATTTAAAAGAAGGAATGACTTTCCATAATGGAGATCCAGTGACAGCTGAAGATGTGAAGTTCAGTTTGGAACGTGTAATGACGGATGACACGTTAAAAGAATATTCATACTTTCAGCAAATCAGTGAGGTCAACGTTTTGGATGAGTTACAAGTTGAAATTATCACAGATGGTCCTATGCCTACACTCCTTAATGTACTCGCGAAAAGTGGGTCCGATATAATGCCGAAGAATTATTTTGAAGAAGTAGGTTTAGAGGAATTTCAAAAAAATCCAATCGGTTCAGGCCCTTATAAATATGTTGAATGGTTAAGAGACGATAAAGTTGTACTTGAACCATATACAGATTATTTTGGTGGAGAACCGAAATGGGAAAAAGTCACTGTCCGTTCTATACCCGAAAGCTCTACCCGTGTCGGAGAAATATTAACAGGGGGGGTAGATCTTGCGACAGATATCCCACCGAATGAATGGGAAAGAATTGAAGGTGAAAGCAGTGTGAAATTGGTTGATGGAGAATCTACACGTGTAAGCCTTCTAATGGTAAGGACAACTGAAGGTAGCGTTACAGCAGATCCGAGAGTAAGAGAAGCGATAGATTTGGCGATTGATCAGCAAGCAATTGTTGATGCACTATTCAGAGGGACGGCAGTTCCTGTCAGATCTCGTGTTCCAGAAGGGGTATTCGGTTCAAACCCTGACTTATATGATACGCGAGTATTTGATATTGAAAAAGCCAAAGAGTTGCTTGCAGAAGCGGGATACGCAGATGGGGTGGAAATTACTTTTACTGCGTCCAAAGGAAGATATCCTTTAGACGGTGAAGTAGCTGAATTGATTACTGCCATGCTTGGGGAAGTCGGAATTAAAGTAAACCTGAAATTACTTGAATCTAGTGCCTTCATCGATGATTATAATTCAAAAGCCAATGAAGAATTATTGATGATTGGTTTGGCAGACGGCTTGTTGGATGCCTCTTACTCACTTGTCCATTACACAAAAGAGCGTGCTGCTGGTCAAACAGATTACTACAATGAAGAAGTGGAAGAGTTATTCCATGAGGCAGGACGTAATCTTGATATGGAGGAACGTTCCAAACAATATCAGCGAATTCAAGAAATCGTTGCAGAAGAACGTCCGCATATTTTCTTATTTCAGCAAGGATCTGATTATGCAATAAGAGAAAATGTTGAATTTACCCCAAATTTGAATGAAGTGATTCTCTTTGATGATATTTCGAAGAATTAATGATTTAAACAGACCCTGTTCAGGGTCTGTTTAATAAGGAGGTTTGAAATGAAGAAATATATTCTAAAAAGATTACTTCAAATTATCCCTGTACTAATTATTATTACTTTTGTGGTTTTTTGTTTGGTCTATGTTGCTGGAGATCCAGTAGCACTTATGTTGCCCGAAGATTCGTCAGAAAGTGATCGGGAAGCATTGCGGCAGGCGCTAGGATTGAATGACCCATTTATTGTCCAGTATTTTGGATTTGTAATGGATTTGATGCAGGGTAACTTTGGAACTTCATTTCGATACAATCAGGAAGCATTACCTCTAGTACTCGAAAGGCTCCCAGCCACACTTGAACTGGCGTTTGCATCTATGGTTGTAGCAACAGTTATTTCAATTCCTCTGGGAATCTATTCTGCAAAGAAACAAAATACATTCGGTGACCTTTTTATCACCGGTGGATCGGTTTTAGGAAAGGCTATGCCAAACTTTTGGTTAGGAATTATTTTGATTTTGTTTTTTGCAGTAAACATTACAATATTCCCTGTATCTGGAAGGGGGAGTTTTATGCATATCATCTTGCCAGCTATCACTCTCGGCACGGGAATTGCTGCTGAAATGACAAGGTTAATTCGGTCGAATATGCTTGAAATCTTAAATCAGGATTATATCCGGACAGCTAAAAGTAAAGGTGTTAGCAATTCTGTCCTTGTATACAAACATGCTTTTCGAAATTCTTTAATTCCTGTTGTAACAATTATGGGGTTGCAAATTTCTCATTTGGTAAGCGGGGCATTGATAACAGAAAGTGTATTTGCATGGCCGGGAATCGGGCAATTATTAGTCCAGGCTGTGAACGGAAGAGATATGGCTGTTGTTCAGGCTGCAGTTTTTGTTATCGCAATTCTTGTAATAGTAGTGAACTTAATTACTGATTTGATTTATCGGCTATTGGACCCGAGAATTCACTATTCATAGGAGGGGTATATGTGCAAGTTAATACAAAAGCAGATCTGCCTTTAACTCGTCCAGTAGCTTTAAATAGAAGCTTTTCCGGAAAAGTGAAAAGGTGGACAAACTTATTATTTCAAAGCAAAACAGGAACAGCCGGTTTGTTAATTGTGATAAGTGTAGTTTTCATAGCAATTTTTGCAGACTTAATCGTTCCACATCCCCCAGCAGAGAATAATCTGACGAACATGTTGAAGCCTCCGGCCTGGTTGGAGGGTGGTTCTTGGGAATTCATATTAGGTACCGATAACCTGGGAAGGGATATTTTGAGCCGTATCTTGATAGGGACCAGGGTTTCGTTATTAGTGGGTGTTTTTTCTGTCGTATTGGCTGGTGTTATCGGATTGATCGTTGGAATTATTGCAGGCTTTTATGGAGGATGGATAGACAGTGTATTAATGCGTTTTGTCGATTCATTTTTAGCAATTCCGAGTATCTTATTCATTCTGGTATTTTTAGCAGTTTTTGAACCCAGCATCATGGTATTAATCATTGTAATAGGACTGACAAATTGGGTGACATATGCCCGGGTCGTCCGAGGCGAAGTATTAAGTATAAAAGAAAGAGAATATGTTAAGGCATCCAGATCAATAGGTTCAAAGAATATTAAGATTATGAAGCAGCATATTCTACCAAATATATTATCTTCATTTATTGTTATTTCGGCATTAAGTGTTGCTACTACTATTATTCTTGAAGCTTCCCTCAGCTTTCTGGGGCTGGGAATTCAGCCGCCGGATGTATCATGGGGGGCTATGTTGACAGATGGACGGAATTATCTAGCGACAAATTGGTGGATTGCTACGTTTCCTGGGATAGCGATTGTCATTACAGTTTTAGGAATAATTTTCCTTGGGGATTGGCTGCGCGATGTATTGGACCCGAAAACACAAGTAAATGCAAAAGGAGGGCCTAAATAATGAGTGAGAAATTGCTTGAGATAAAAGGTTTATCAACTCATTTTTTTACAGAGAATGGTGTTGTGCCCTCTGTTAACAATGTGTCATTTGATGTCAACAAAGGTGAGATTGTTTGTGTTGTAGGTGAATCAGGCTGTGGAAAAAGTGTCACTTCTTTATCGATTTTACAATTAATCAACAAACCCGGAAGAATCGTCAATGGTGAAATTCTGTTTAAAGGAACAGATTTAACTAAGTTATCGGAAAGAGAGATTCGAAAAATTAGAGGAAACAAAATTTCTATGATTTTTCAGGAGCCTTTAACTTCTCTCAACCCTGTTTTTACTATAGGTAATCAAATTTCCGAGACAATTCGATTACATCAGAATGTCAATAAGAATCAAGCAAAAATGAAGACCCTCGAAGTCCTCAAGAAAGTCGGGATGCCGAATCCTGAGAAACAATATTATTCATTCCCTCACTTATTGAGTGGTGGAATGCGGCAGCGAGTAATGATTGCGATGGCTTTATCATGCAACCCGGAATTATTGATAGCGGATGAGCCTACAACAGCGCTGGATGTGACAATACAAGTTCAAGTATTAAGGTTACTGAGAGACTTAAGCGAAGAACTGCAAACCTCTATTGTACTCATTACACACGATTTAGGTGTTGTAGCAGAGATGGCAGATCGGGTTGTTGTGATGTATGGCGGAGAAATTGTTGAGCAAAATAATGTCTTCGATTTATTTTCTGACCCAAAACATCCATATACTAAAGGTTTGTTAAACAGTACACCTAAAATTCATCAGCTTGATGATTCTCTGGAATCTATCGAAGGAAATGTTCCTACTCCAGCTAATATGCCTCATGGATGTAAATTTAATACGAGATGTCCATTTGTAATGAATAAATGCAGAGAAGAACAACCACCGCTGATTGATGCTGACAATGGATCAGAAGTAAGGTGTTGGCTCCATCTTGAAAAGGAGGCGGTAAGTTCATGAAGATTGCAGAAGTAGAGGTAAAAGAAAACTACTTATTAAAGATTGAAGGTTTAAAAAAACACTTTGCTTTATCCGCAAATATTTTTGGCAAAACAACTAAAAGTGTAAAAGCAGTTGACGAAGTAAACCTTTACGTAAAAAAAGGGGAAACACTTGGTATAGTTGGTGAATCCGGATGTGGGAAATCCACAATGGGAAATACGATTCTCCGCTTAATAGAGCCTACTGAAGGAAAGATAATTTTTGAAGGAAGGGATTTATTAAAACTATCCCCGAAAGAAATGCAAAAAGTGAGAAGAGATATTCAAATGGTTTTTCAAGACCCATTTTCTTCTTTGAATCCTCGGATGCGAGTTTTTGATGTAATTGCAGAACCGTTGAGAACCCATGGAATTTCAAAGGGAAAAGAACTTGAAGAAATGATTTATGGCTTACTGGAGACAGTAGGTCTAGATCGCTCACAAGCAGACCGATTTCCCCATGAATTCAGTGGAGGGCAACGGCAAAGAATTGGAATTGCTCGTGCCATAGCTTTACATCCCAAACTAATAATCTGCGATGAGCCCGTTTCCGCGTTGGATGTCTCTATTCAAGCACAGGTTCTGAACTTGCTTATCAAGCTTCAGAAAGAGCTGCAACTGACTTATATTTTCATCGGCCATGGGATACCTGCAGTAAAATACATCAGCGACCGCATTGCTGTTATGTATATGGGTGAAATTGTAGAAATGGCATCAAAAGAAAAATTATTCAGTAGTACAAAGCATCCTTATACATTGGGGTTGATTAATGCTGTACCTGTTCCTGACCCAACTTTAAGAGACGCAAGAGAACGGATTATTATTGAAAATGATATCCCCGATCAAATTAATGTCAAAGAAGGGTGCAGATTTTATTCGCGCTGTCCTTTTGGAACTGATAAGTGTAAGACAGAAAAACCTTCTTTAATTGAAGTGGAAGAAGAACATTTTGTAGCATGTCATTATCCTTTAACTTGAATAACAAAGGGATTAGAACTGAAAACTAAAGGGAGTGTTTAGATGAAAGCGATCGTAATAGGAAGTGGCATTGTCGGTGCCAGTGCCGCATATAATTTAATTAAAAATAATGTTGAAGTAATAATGATAGACAAAGAACAAGATGGGAAAGCAACTTCCGCAGGGGCAGGAATAGTTTGTCCCTGGGTTTCAAAAGTGAAAGATGACGATTGGTATAGAGTTGCGAAAGGAGGAGCAAAGTTTTATCCTTCTCTGATTGCCGATTTAAAAGAAGATGGAGAAACCTCGGTTGGATATAAAAAAGTAGGTGTTTTGTGTGTAAGCGCTTCGCCAGAAGAACTAGATGTTATCGAAGCAAGTGTACGTTTAAAGAAGGAAGAAGCTCCAGAATTAGGTGATATTTCGAGGCTGACTTCTGAAGAAGCACGAAATCTGTTTCCCCCATTAAATGAGGAGTTGGAGGCGGTTCATGTATCTGGAGCTGCCCGTGTTGATGGTCGATTAATTCGTGATGCGTTGAAACGCGCTGCGCAAAAAAATGGAGCGAATATGATTTATGGTGATGCGAATATTTTACATGACAATGAGAAAGTAATCGGTGTCCATGTGAATGGAGAAGATATTTACGCTGATTCCGTTTTGGTGACTGCAGGCGCTTGGGCGCCATCATTACTGGAACCATTAGGGTTAAGTTTGAAAGTAGAGCCTCAACGTGGCCAGATTGCACATATCAAATTGCCTGGTGAAGATACGTCGGATTGGCCAGTTGTTTTACCACAAAGCAGTCATTATATGCTGGCATTTGACGATTCAAGAGTAGTGGCTGGAGCGACAAGAGAAACAGGGGCAGGGTTTGACTATCGACTGACGGCGGGAGGAGTCCACGAAGTGATGACGGAAGCGTTGAATGTCGCACCTGGCTTGTCATCTGGAACTTTAGAGGAAGTAAGAATTGGTTTCCGTCCTATGGGGCAAGATATCTTGCCTTTGCTTGGAGAAATCGAAGGATATGAAGGCCTGGTTTTAGCGACAGGTCTAGGTGCTTCAGGACTGACCATGGGCCCTTACGTTGGTAAATTAGCAGCATCGATAGTAAGAAATGCTGAACAAGATATGGACTTGGCTGCATATAATCCTATGCGCTCCATTTCAATGAAAGAAATGATTTAGATTGAAACATATAGAAGAAAAAATGGATAGTTAATAAGTAACAAGATTATAAAATCAGTATAAAGATTATAATATTATATTATAAGGAGAAGCTTATGTATATTAATGATCACCCGTTACTGGAAAGTGAATTTCTTGAAGAAATTACTTTTTTCTATGAAGGAAAGCAGTTAATAGCAAAATCAGGCCAAACAGTAGCTGCAGCATTAATGGGCAATGGCATAAAAGTGTTTGGCGTCAGCAGGAAGCTTCAGCAGCCAAGAGGCGTCTTCTGTGCAAACGGAAGATGCTGCAGCTGTTTCGTTACAATTGATGGCCTTGATCACACACTTAGTTGCATGACCCGTATTGAGGAAGGCATGCAAGTTTTTTTCAATGGTGGAGATCCAGTGGTCGGGAGGGGAGGAAGTGGAATTTGAACTAGTTATAATTGGTGGTGGTCCAGCAGGATTGATGGCGGCGTTGACAGCAGCTGAAAAAGGAGTAAAGACTGCAATTGTTGAAGAATCTTTTGCGCTTGGAGGACAGTTAAGACAACAGGCGCAAGTATTAGAGAACCTTCCAAAAGAATTTGGTAAACAATCTGGTATTGCTTTGGCTAAATTTTTTAGCAACAAAGTATCGTCCATAGGTGTAACGGCCCTACTTGGTCATACGATGATAGGGACCTATAGAAATGGCACAATAGGTGTGTCAAATGGCAAGGATACTTTCCCGATATATGCGAAAAAAATTCTGGTGACCACAGGTGCTGCCGAACAGGCGGCTCTTTTCCCAGGTTGGACCTTGCCGGGAGTGATGACGATAGGAGCTGCTCAAATACTGCTGAACCGTGAAAGAGTATTGCCGGGGAAAGAAGCAGTTGTGCTTGGATGTAATTCTATTTCATATGATATTGCTAAACAATTGAGAGCATGTGGAGTAAATGTACAGGGAATTATCGAAAAAAAGAGTATTGATGAGATTGACAAGGAACTGATTGAAAAATTCGAAAGTGAAAATATAGAAGTTTTTTTTCATAGTAATATTGAAAAAGCTGCAGGCAAACAGCATGTAGAAAAAGTTTGGATTGACAACGATGTCCTAAAAAAAGAACGAGAAATTGATTTGGTATGTATCAGTAATGGCTTATATCCTGTAACAGAACCCCTTGAACTATTGGATTGTGAATTTACTTATATCGAAAATCTTGGCGGAAGGATTCCGAAATACGGTAGTTCTTTTACAACAAGTAATTCATCTGTATATGTGGCAGGAAACGCCGCTGGAATAACTTGTATCGAAGGAATATTAGTGACCGCTTCAATTGCGGTAACGGGTATTTTGGAAGATTTGGCTATTTTAAATAATATTGAAGCGAAGAAGCAAAAAGAAATTTTATGGACCGAACTTTTGAAAGCTGAAACGGGTCGATACAGTAAAGTTCATGATGCTCGAATTAGCCTTGTAAATGATTTTTTACCGAAAGAGATTTAGCTGTAGCTGATTATACAAAAAAGAAGGAGGGAGTGAATGGATAAGTCAACGATCGTCTGTAAATGCGAAGAGATAAATATAGATGAAATTGAAACAGCCTTAAAGGCGGGAGCCTGTCAATTTGATGATATAAAAAGACTTACCAGATGCGGAATGGGACCCTGCCAGTCAAAAGTTTGTACAAATATGGTAAGGGAAATAATTGCAGCTTACACGGGAGAGCCGATGGAACACATAGAATATCCTAAAAATAGAATGCCTATTAAAATTACTCGATTGGGAGTCCTAGTGGCAAATCAAGAAACATCAAGCGTTGTTTCTGTATTTAAAGAATCGGTTTCCGAGGTGGATACTAATGGATAAATACGTTGATATAGCCATTATAGGGAGCGGAGTTGTGGGGAGCAGTATAGCTTATCACCTTTCTGAAAGCCGCCAAAAGGAAATAATTGTAATCGATAAAGGATTTCCTTTGTCAGGAACATCAGGATCTACTCAAGCGTGGGTGTGGGTGCATAATAAATCACCCTCTTGGTATGGTGAATTAAGCATGTACAGTGCTGAACTATATCCTTTTTTAGAAAAGAAAATTGGAGATGTTGAATACAAAAGAACTGGGGGGATTGCCCCTTTTTTTGATGAAGAAGATAGAGAAAAAGCGTTAAAGTTAGCGGAAAAACAAGCGGAAGTAGGAATTAAAGTAGAAGTATTGAACAGGAATCAAGTATTGGAAAAAGAGCCCGTCCTATCTTCCAAGATAGCTGGCGCTACCTACAGCAGTATCGACGGTAATGTAAATCCGTTTCGATTGGTGGAACTTTATATTAAAGCTGCAAAAAAAAACGATGTTAAATTTTCTTTTTATAACCCGGTTATCGATATTAAAAAAGAAAGTGGTTTTTTTAGAATTACTACAAAAAATGAAGGGACTTATACTGCTGAAAAAATAATTCTGGCGGGAGGTCCATGGACAAAGGAACTTGGCTCCTTTTTGGGTATAGACATTCCCGTAAAACAAGTAAGAGGGCAGATTTTGGTTACAGAGCCGCTCGCACCACTTTTTCGCCATACAATAGCCGGAATGCGACAAACGGATAATGGAGAAGTTTTAATTGGCTATTCGAAAGAAGAAGTCGGCTACGACCGGAGAACCACAATGGAGGTTATTCAAGATACTGCGAAAATGGCAGTTGATTATATCCCGGCTTTAGCAAATGCAAATTTAGTCCGATCTTTTTCGGGTGTCAGAGTAATTCCGGAAGATGGATTCCCTATAGTAGGAGAAATTTCAAACATAAAAAATGCCTATCTTGCTGTAATGCATAGTGGAGTCACCTTATCGCCTTTAGTAGGCACATTGATGGCTGAACTATTATTGGAAGGTGAAACCTCAATTGATTTAGGGAGATTGAGTCTTGATCGATTTGAAAAGAAGAGTAATGGAGCTGTAGTGCAATAATCTGACAGATAATAGCTTAGCAGAAGTTAGAGTGACTGTTGATATGAAGAGGAGGCAGATAAAGTTGGCTAGTTATACAAAAATAGGTGAGTTGCAAATTTCGGATATACTTTATGATTTTGTAAATAAGGAAGCCATTCCGGGAACGGGATTAAATCAAGAGAAGTTTTGGATTGATTTTGAAAAACTCGTAAAAGAATTTACCCGTGAAAATGAAAAACTTTTGGCGGTTCGAGAGTCGCTGCAACAAAGCATTAATAGCTGGCATCAAGAAAATAAAAATGCAGAATTGAAAGAGTATAAAACGTTTCTGGAAAAAATCGGTTATCTGGAAACTGAACCAACAGCCTTTGAAATAGCACCGAAAAGTGTGGACGAAGAAGTGGCTATTAAGTCAGGGCCACAATTGGTGGTCCCGGTTGATAATGCTCGTTTTGCTTTGAATGCAGCAAATGCTAGATGGGGCAGTCTTTACGATGCGCTATATGGAACAAACACAATTGCCGAAGAAGGGGAAACTCGCAGGACTAAGGGTTATAACTCATTCAGAGGAAACAAAGTGATAGAATATGGAAAAAGCTTTTTAAACCATTCGGCACCTTTAAAGCATTCTTCTCATGAAGAAGTAAGTAAATATAGTATTGAAAAGGGAAAGTTAAAAGTATTATTCAGTAACGGTGTGACGACCGGACTCCAGGAAGAAAATAAACTGGCCGGTTATACAGGGGAAGCTGCAAATCCAACAGCTATTTTGCTTCAAAATAATAATCTCTATTTTGAAATTCAGATTGATCACCAGCATCCGGTAGGGAAGACAGACAGGGCAGGAGTAAAGGACATTCTTATAGAGTCGGCATTGACCACAATTATGGACTGTGAGGATTCCGTCGCTGCAGTAGATGCTGAAGACAAGGTCGCAGTGTATCGTAATTGGCTTGGGTTAATGAAAGGAAATTTGGAAGCCTCCTTTACAAAAGACAATAAAACAGTGACGCGAAGATTAAACCCAGATCGCTTTTATCTTTCCCCGCAAGGAGAATCTTTTTCTTTGAAAGGCCGATCTCTAATGTTTGTGCGCAATGTGGGACACTTGATGAAGAGCGATACAGTATTGGATCAAGATGGCCAGGAAGTTCCAGAAGGTATACTTGATGCTGTTTTTACAAGTCTCGCGGCTATACATTCTTTATCCGATGAAAATGAATTCCAGAACTCTTCGCAAAAATCGGTTTACATTGTAAAACCGAAAATGCATGGACCAAAAGAAGTTGCCTTTTCCAATAAGCTTTTCGATAGAGTCGAAGATTTGCTAGGATTGGCACGGCATACTCTAAAAATAGGTGTAATGGACGAAGAACGCAGGACCTCTTTGAATTTAAGAGCATGTATTCTGGAAGTAAAAGATAGAGTAGTTTTTATTAATACAGGGTTCTTAGACAGAACGGGTGATGAAATCCATACATCAATGGAAGTTGGTCCGATGATTCGAAAAGGTGATATGAAAGCAGCTGAATGGCTGAAAGCTTATGAGAAATCAAATGTTTTAAACGGACTTGCCAGTGGCTTAAAAGGACGAGCTCAAATTGGAAAAGGGATGTGGGCCATGCCTGATTTAATGGCAGAGATGATGGAAGAAAAAATTGGCCATCTCCATGCAGGTGCCAATACGGCTTGGGTACCATCGCCTACGGCAGCGACTTTGCATGCACTGCACTATCATAAGGTGGATGTAGATAAAGTACAGAGAGAATTGTTGAATGAGAAGAATTTATTAAGAGATGAAATATTATCTATTCCTGTAGTGAACATTCCCGAATGGTCGCCAGAAGAAGTTCAGCAGGAGATTGAAAACAATGTCCAAGGAATCTTAGGCTATGTCGTTCGATGGATAGATCAGGGTATTGGTTGTTCCAAAGTACAGGATATTAACAACACAGGACTCATGGAAGATCGTGCAACTCTGCGAATATCAAGCCAGCATTTGGCCAACTGGCTGCATCATGGAATCTGTTCTGAAGAACAAGTATGGGAAGCATTAAAAAAGATGGCAAAAGTTGTGGACACCCAAAATGACGGAGATCCGGATTATCATGCAATTGGAGACGGCTATGATAGCTCTATAGCGTTTCAGACAGCTTGTGATTTAATATTTAAAGGGCAAGAACAACCGAGCGGATATACGGAACCGATTTTACATCGACGCCGAAAAGAAGCAAAATCCAAATTTGCTTTAAGTAACTGAAAATATATGAATTTATTTCAAAAAATTCCTTTGAGAGGTGCCGAAAATGAAGTTAGCCAGATTCAAAATTGATTCCGTAATTTATATGGGAATTATCAAAGATGAAACAATAGAAGAAATTGCTGGTGATATTTTTGGGGAATGGTCATATACCGGAAATGTTTTTTCAGTCGATGAAGTTACTTTCCAAGCGCCAATAGAGCCAAATCAAATCATTGGAATAGGTGCGAATTACGTTTCGAAATTGGAAGAGTTGCCAAAAGAACTGCCTGAAATTCCAGTCTTTTTCTTTAAACCGACTTCATCTGTAATCGGACCCGAAGAAGAAGTTATTATCCCGGCTGGTATAGAAGAGGTGAAATTCGAGTCTGAACTCGCTGTTGTGATTGGGAAAGAAGCAAAAAATATTTTAGAATCAGAAGTTAATGACTATATTTTTGGATACACTGTCGGAAATGATGTAACTGCTCCACAATTTTTCCATGAAAATGGGCATTGGATGGTCGGGAAATCGTTTGATACATTTACTCCGTTAGGACCTGTTATAGAAACGGAACTTGTAGCTTCACAAATCAGTGTCAGAGCTGTAGTGAACGGAATTGTAAAACAGAACAGTTCCACAGAGTTGATGATTGTTCCGATTCGAAAAATGATTTCCTATCTCTCGACCGTGATGACGCTTAAACCTGGAGATGTTATTTTGACAGGTAGTCCTGTAGGAGCTGAATTTGTGGGAGCAGGGGATAGTATTGAATGTGAGATAAAAGAAATCGGTGTTCTAAAAAATACTTTTACCAGAGTAAAGGAGAATTTTTTGGTTTCTAAGAAATAAAATTTAGCGATATAATAAGTAGAAATCTGATATTAGCAACCATTGAAAACAGAAGCAGTTGTGAAAGAAATTAGAGAACTATCTCATTGCATACAAAACAAACCCCAGTGTTTTTGTAAACACCGGGGTTTTCTTATTCTAAACGCGTAATGAAATAGCGCATAATATAAAGGCTTCAAGAAAAGAGCGGTTAAAACAAAGACAAACGCTTTCCCACCGACACCGATTGCTTCATCGTATTGTTTGCCTTTAATATCTACGCAGAAAATTAAGCCAGCAATTGCGGTAAAGAGCCCAACAATATTTCGCAAATAAATCTATTTGTCATTATTAAGTAGTATCATTACCATCTTCCTAATGTCTCGCTATTTTTCTACAAGAGACACGTCTCTGATTCATACAAGTTCTCAATCCGTTAACCTGCTTCATGACAATACGATGACTTAAAAAAAAGCGATAATCCTTCGAGGACTATCGCAACAGTTAGTGAAAAATATTAGTTTTTCAATCTAGGACATTTGCAGATGATACGACCATTAACTTAAGTTGTTCCTGTACAGCTACCCACTCGCAACCTGTCACAGATCGCCCAACAAGGAACCTGTCCTCTCACTCATTTATCTTACGTCAAAATTCCAGATGTTTATTCCCCAACCATCCCATCACCATCTCTGTCATCCATATACGGATACAGCCAGTGATCGCTGTGGATCGGCATGCTGAAACCTGCCGCTTTTGCTTCCTTGATCGTCACCTGTCCGTTGCCGTTCGTATCGACGCTGGAGACGTCACCGCCTGGAGCGGCTGGAGCCGGAGTGGAAGCAGGTGGTGCAGGTGTGCTGCTTGACGTGCCTGAATCCGGAGAGCTGCTGCCCGTCAAACCGAGGGATGCGTTGACTTCGTCCGGGTTCAGGTTATCGAATTTGTCAGTGACTTTATTGCCTCTTACGGTATACGTATACTGGTACCTCGATGGAACCTGCGTTTCTGTATCCGGATAAGTGATAATCGCTTCGAAATCATCCGCGCCGCCCGCGTCACGGATGACGTCTTCCATATACGCCTGGTCACCGTGGCGGTTCAGCGTGCTTTCCTGCGGCGTGATGTTGTAGGCGTTCGCCACTCCGCCGAGTGCATCGGCGATGATGTGGCCTTCGTCTAAGCGGTCACTTTCAACATCGGGGACTTTGGCTTCGTCCGGGTAATATCTGCCGTCCGATGTGACCGGTTCGCTGTCGTCGTCCTGCAGAATGATTTCCGCTGCGACGACGCGCACCAGCTGGCCGTGCTCATTCGTGAAGGCCCAGTATTCCCGGTCCCCGAATCCGATATCAACGACGACATTGGCTTCGCGGTGGCCGGACAAATCGCCGCCGTCCACTTCAATCAGGGTGTAACCTGAAAATAGCTCATCTTTTGCTTTGGCTGCAGCTTCCTCTTCAGCCGCTTGCGCCTGCGCCAGGCGTTCCTGTTCCGCTTTTTCTTCCGCTGCTTTTTGAGCTGCAGCTTCTTCTTCGGCTTCTTTTTCTGCTGATTCAGCTTTCGTTTCTTCCTGTACAGCGGTTTCCACATCTGTATCGGCTGCTTCTTCCACACTGGTGCAGCCGGCCATGAAGATGGCAGTCAAAAGCAGGATTAAATAAGTCAATTTCTTTTTCATTTCATTACTCCTCTATAAACATTGATGTTTTTCTTTCTATATAAGATGAACTTATACAGAATGCTGATTTCCATATCAAAATATAACATGGACTGAGAGAAAAATGTCATTTGACAGTAAAATTTCTTTGGGAATTTTTTACTCAAAATTCTTTGCTCTATCTTTTCAATATCCTTTGCCTGTCTAATGCGAATTCGATTATGGGAAAATGAACCAATTTTGAAACTTTTCATATTCCTGTGCGTTTATCTATAGTAGAGTTTAAGGAGGAACGGGTAAATATACTGCATTGATTCGAGCGAAAAAAATGACAGAATTAAGGCTTTAATCCTGTCTATTCTGTCTGAAATCACATACAGTAAGAGTAAACATACATAATAAGTTAACTAAAGAGCCTATCGTATCTGATATTCCGTAAAACAGTTTGCTTTCCGGCGAGAATGCGCTGTTTTGCTCCATATGTTTAGAAATTTATCTCAGCACCGGCGCGGCTCCGGACTGGACGGAGCAATAAGACGAGTGTTCTTCTCGGCTTATTGTGGGAGTCTTGTCCATAGCGCCGAAGCGGCATGTTTACAGGCTTCTTTAATTTGATTTATTTAAAGAGATACATAACCTTTATTTCTCTAAATCCACATCCATTTTGGCTGGGGGAGGGCATACAAATGGAACAGCGTAAGTTAACGTACAGGATTGCGTCGGAACCGGACGAAATGAACCAGATCCATCAATTGAATTACGAGACGTTTGTCGAAGAGATTCCGCAGCATCAGCAGAATCAGGACAGACGGCTGGTTGATAAGTTCGATCAGGAAAACATCTACATCATTGCCAAAGACGGGGAGGAAGTCGTCGGGATGATTGCGCTCCGCATCACCCGTCCATTTTCGCTTGACCAGAAACTGGATGATCTGGACCGGTATTTGCCGGAAGGAGCGAAGCCTTGCGAAGTGCGGCTATTATCGGTGAAGAAGAGTTACCGGCGGACGCTGGTATTTTACCAGCTCGTGAATGAACTGGTGAGCTATTGCCTGGCAGCGGATTTCGATCTGGCGCTGATTTCAGGGACGGACCGCCAGATCAAGCTGTATAAGCGGATCGGTTTCGAACCGTTCGGCGACATGGTCGGCACGGAAGGCGCGATGTTCCAGCCGATGTATCTGACGAAAGCGAAATTCGAAACGACGTCCATCGCATTCTCGAAAATGATGCAAAGGAAGAGCCCTGCGAAGCCGCTGAATTTTCTGCCGGGACCGGTGGCGATCCACAGGGAAGTTGAAGCGGCATTCGGACAGCCGGCGATTTCACACCGTTCAGAGGCGTTCATCGAAGAGATGAAGACTGTCCGGCACAAACTGTGCACGCTTGTGAACGCGGAGCATGCCGGGATTGCCGTCGGAACAGGCACGATGGCGAATGATCTGGTGGCTGCACAGATCAGGAAGCTGCCGGGAAAAGGGCTGATCCTCGCGAACGGCGAGTTCGGCTATCGCCTGATCGATCACGCAACGAGATTCGACCTGCCGTTCGAAACGCTGGCGAAATCGTGGAACGACCCCATTTCGATCCAGGAAGTCGAGCATCTGCTCAAACTGGACAGGGACATCACCTGGCTTTGGACCGTGCACTGCGAAACGTCGACAGGCGCCCTTTACGATCTGGACAGTCTTAAAGCGCTCACGAAGAGCCATGGAGTCAAGTTATGCGTGGATGCCTGCAGTTCTGTCGGCATCGTGCCGGTCGACCTGAAGGGGGTCCATCTGGCAAGCAACGTCAGCGGCAAAGGCTTAGGCGCTTATCCGGGACTTGCGGTCGTCTTCCACCAGGAGCCGGTTTGGCCGGACACTTCGATCCCGCGTTATCTGGATCTGGGGCAATACGCTGTGGCCGACAGTATTCCCTATACGCATTCGTCCAATCTGGTCGCTGCGCTTCACACGGCATTGAACCGGATCGATTTGGACACCAGGCAGCAGACCGGACATGCCGCGAGGGAGATGCTCGGCAATGCGGGATTCACTGTTCTCGGGGATAACAGCTATTCACCGGGCATCCTGACGATTCCGCTGCCGGCACTGATTTCCTCGGATGAAATCGGGACGCAGCTGAAGGAAGAAGGCATCATCGTCAGTTATGAAAGTGATTACCTGTTGGAGCGGAACTGGATCCAGTTCGCCTTGATGGGCGAGCTGACATTGGCGGATTTCGGAAACGCACTGGCCGTTCTCCGGAAAACGATACGCCGGAAAGCCGAGTTGGTTTGAGATGAAACGTTTAACAGAACACTTTAAAAATTCACCAGGCATTGGACTGACATTGCTGATTACGGGAATCCTGTGGCTCAAGACGGTCATCGTCTGTTTCGCCGGATTCAACCTCAACATCCAGTCCTTCTTTGACGTTGTGCTAATCCTGACCGGTTCGATCGGATCACTGATACTCGTGATGGGTTTGAGCTTTTATTTCGGTGAAAGAGTGAACCCTTACGTATTGTTCGGGTTGTTCGTGGCGGGCACAGGCGTCCTTTACGGCGACCTGCTGTATTACCGTTTCTACAACGACTTCGTCTCAGCGCCCGTCCTGTTCCAATTCGCCAATGTCGGCGGCCTGAGCGCCAGCACCGTCGAATTGATGAGCCTGTGGGATATCCTGCTGTTCATCGATTTGTTCGTCGTCGGCTGGCTGCTGTTCAAGACGAAAACCGACTTCAAGGTCTCGAAAGAAATAAAGAAAAAATATATCGCAAGCGGCGCGGCACTTGTCGTGCTGGCCGTTAGTCTGGGACTGGTCCAATCCGTTCACTTGTTTTCCGATTCCTATGACCGGGAACAAGTGGTGAAATCGCTCGGTCCGTTGAATTATCATGTGTATGACATTGCGTTAGGGTTGGGTGCCCCGCTGCAGCGTCTGATGATGACGGAGGCGGAAGCGGTTGAATCCATCGAATACCTGCAGCAGCAGGATCCCGGCCGCACGGAGCTGTTCGGCATTGCGGAAGGCAAAAACATTGTGCTGATCAGTCTCGAATCCACACAGGATTTCGTCATCAACAAAAAAGTGAACGGCGAGGAAGTGACGCCGTTCCTGAATGAGCTGATCCAGGACAGCTTTTATTTCAATCAAATCTATGACCAGACAGCACAGGGCAAAACGTCCGATGCGGAATTCATGATGGACACGAGCCTCTATCCGCTGCCGAGCGGTTCTGTATTTGTGAGGCGGCCGGACAATACGTTCCACAGCCTTCCGCAGATATTAAAGGAAGAAAATGATTATTACGCGGCCACTTTCCACGGCAACGTCGATACGTTCTGGAACCGTGATGTCATGTACGAAACACTCGGATACGACCGTTATTTCTCGAAAGAGGATTACAAGGTAACCGAAAACAACTCGGTCAACTACGGCTTGAAGGACATTCCGTTCTTTAAACAGTCCGCGGCGTTCATGAAAAACCTGCCGGAGCCGTATTATGCGAAATTCCTGACCTTGACGAATCATTTCCCGTTCCTGCTGGAAGAGGAAGATGTGTTCATTGACGAGGCGCAGACGCAGGAAGACGTGGTCAATCGCTATGTCACCACCGTGCGCTACCTGGACGAATCGCTCGAAAGATTCTTCGGCACCTTGAAAGAAGAAGGCATGTACGAAGACACGATCTTCATCCTGGCCGGTGACCATTACGGCATTTCCGAAAAATACGAAGAAGGCCTGAATGAGCTGTTGGGCAAAGAAGCGACGCCGGCGAGCGGGATGAAGCACAAACAAGTGCCGCTGATCATCCACATCCCGGGCCAGGAAGGCGAGATCATCCCAACCCCGGGCGGCGCGATCGACATCCGCCCGACGCTGCTGCATCTGCTCGGCATCAAGATCGAAACCCGCTATTCGTTCGGCCATAACCTGTTCACCCGGGACAGCGACCACCCCGTCATTTTCCGGGACGGCAGCTTTGTCTCACAGGATTACATCTACAAGGATAATGTCTGTTACAGCAAGGAAAGCGGGGAAGCGCTGGACGTTCAGTACTGTGAGCCTTACCTGGAAACGGTGAGGGAAGAGCTGAAGCTGTCGGATAAGATTATCTTTGGGGATTTGTTGAGGTATGTGGTGGGGGAAGAGTGAAATGAGAGGACTGCCAGTTAATTTTAACTGGCAGTTTTTTTGTTGAGGGGGTTATATGGAATGGAATTCAATGCGAAATTAAAGACAAATTCTAGGTTATAATAAGAAATTGTTTGGGAATATTTAGATTCGTTAATTAATTTGGGACTGTAGCAGTTATAATAGAAGGTAATATTGTTTGAACTATTTACTAACCCATTTGAAACCTCATTTACAATACACTTTATGCTAAGGAGTAGAGCGATGAAGGGAGAGCGAAGAGCAATAAGAAATTATGAAAAGTTCTATGATATAACTTCTTCTGGGAGAATATACTCTTACGCCAGAAAAAGATATTTAACAAGAAAAAATGATGAATATGGATTTCATATAGTGAAACTTAGTAAGGAAGGGGTTTCTTCTAACTTTAACGTATACCAACTTTGGAGAAGTACTTTTTCAGAATTAAGCGATGAAGAATTCAAAGGCGCGCGGAAAGTGAAATATAAGTAATTTTTGAAGAGGAGAGTATGGACGGTGAAGAAAAACATCCACGTAGTCGGAGCAGTCATCACAAATAATGGGAAAATCCTTTGCGCACAGCGAGGTCACGAGAAATCATTACCTGGCCTTTGGGAATTTCCGGGCGGCAAGATCGAACAAGGTGAATCGCCACAAGCGGCGTTGCAGCGTGAAATTCAAGAAGAAATGCATTGTGAGATAGAAATAGGTGAGCAAGTCGAGCACACGGTTTATGAATATGATTTTGGCATTGTGCACCTTACCACGTTTTACTGCCGCTTAGTCCAAGGGACGCCGATATTAACGGAACATGTCGCAATCCAGTGGTTAGAGCCAGCGGAGTTGGAGCAACTCCAATGGGCTCCAGCAGATATACCAGCAATTGAAAAGTTAGCGCAGAATCTAGAGCAGCTACCTTATTAGAAGATGATGGGCGGGAGAACCATGAATTTTTTGCAGAACTTAGAGGATTCCCTATATAAAGGTTTTATTGATCACAACAAATCCAGCAGCGAGCGCTACAAGCCGACGCTTTTGATCAATAATGCCAAGACGAATGAGCATGTGTTGAATTCGCTTGTAGAAGAACTCGACCACTGCGAGTCATTTATCTTTTCGGTGGCATTTATCACGGAAAGTGGTTTGGCTACGCTCAAATCGCATTTTCTGGATTTGCATCAGAAAGGCATTAAAGGGCGGATTCTGACTTCGACTTTTTTGAATTTCAATCAACCCAAAGTTTTTAAAGAACTATTGAAGTTAACGAATGTGGAAGTGCGTTTGTCGGGAATGAAAGGCTTCCATTCAAAAGGCTATATCTTTTCGCATAAGACGCATCAAACATTGATCGTCGGGAGTTCAAATTTGACGGCCCAAGCATTAAAAGTGAATTACGAATGGAACGTGAAGCTCAGTTCGCATGAAAATGGTGATTTAGTTCATCATTTCAAGGATCAATTCGAAGAAGTATGGGCGGAATCCGAAGCGTTAACTCCTGGGTGGATTGAAGAATATGAAAAGACATATGTGCCAACGGATTTTAGAA
This sequence comes from Planococcus beigongshangi, assembly GCF_016820495.1. Lineage (GTDB taxonomy): Bacteria > Bacillota > Bacilli > Bacillales_A > Planococcaceae > Planococcus > Planococcus beigongshangi. The sequence goes on from NZ_JADHDU010000003.1 coordinate 385,715, forward strand.
GAGAAGCAAGTAAAGTAGCAGAACTTCCAGAAGCGTATCAAAAGAATCCGATTCAAGAAGCGCTCGAAGTGAAACCCAATAAAATGCAGCAAGTAGCGTTGCGAGAAATTCAAGCAGTGCGCGAAGCGGGACATGATAAAGGCTTAGTTGTCTCAGCAACAGGAACAGGTAAAACTTATTTGTCAGCATTTGATGTGAGAACCGTTGCGCCAAAACGCATGTTATTTATCGTACATAGAGAACAAATTTTGCAAAAAGCCAAATCGGATTTCATGCGGATCTTAGGCGGTATGGAAAAAGATTTTGGTATTCTTTCCGGTTCGAGTCGACAAACAGATGCCCGCTACTTGTTTGCGACCATTCAAACCATTTCAAAACACTCAACGCTGCAGCAACTAGATCCGGAAGCTTTCGATTATATTTTAATCGATGAAGTGCATAAAGCTGGAGCGAAATCCTACTTAAAAGTAATTGAACATTTCAAGCCGAAATTTTTAATGGGCATGACGGCGACACCAGAACGAACGGACGATTTCAATATTTACGAGCTGTTTGATTATAATATCGCGTATGAAATCCGTCTGCAGGAAGCAATGGAAGAAGACATGCTGTGTCCGTTCCATTATTACGGCGTGACGGATGTGGAATACGAAGAAGGCATGATCGACGAAGCGACGGCTTTTGCGAAACTAGTAACGAACGAACGCGTCGATCATATTCTCGATAAAATTTTGTATTATGGTTATTCTGGCGAAAAAGTTCGCGGGCTGATGTTTTGCAGCCGGAAAGAGGAAGCCCTACAGCTTTCGATGGAGTTCAATAAAAGAGGGTTGCGCACAACAGCGTTAACGGGCGATCATTCACAAGAAGAGCGGCTGCGCCAAGTGGAACTACTCGAGAGTGAGCAGCTCGATTATATTTTAACAGTCGATATATTCAATGAAGGAATTGATATTCCGAGCGTTAACCAAGTAGTCATGCTACGCCAGACGCAATCGAGCATTATCTTCATACAGCAACTCGGCCGAGGTTTGCGCAAGCATAATTCGAAAGAATTTGTAACAATCATCGACTTTATTGGGAACTACAAGAACAATTACCTCATTCCTGTAGCATTGTCCGGTGACCGCTCGCAGAACAAAGATAATATCCGCCGTCATATGAAAGATACAAGCTATATTAAAGGGATTTCAACGGTGAACTTTGAAATGATTGCGAAAAACCGCGTCTTCAGCGCGATCAAACGCAGCAATTTAACGGATATGAAATTATTGCGAGATGCTTATATCGAACTGAAAAATCGAATTGGCCATGTTCCGCAATTGCAGGATTTTATTCATCACAACTCGATTGATCCATTAGTGATTGTGCAGAAATACCCTAATTACTATCGTTTCTTATTAAAGCTAAAAGAAATAGACCTAATGCTCTCAGCTTACGAGGAACAAGTGATTACGATGCTGTCATTGGAAATCCTAAACGGCAAGAGGAAGCACGAAATTTTATTGCTCGATTTATTGATGAAGCAGCCTGTTGTTTCTCTAGAAGAATATAAAGAATGCTTAAAAGAGAATGATTGTTATATAGACAATGAAACCATTGCATCTGTGAAACGGATTTTGGATTTAAGTTTCTATAATATTGGTTCACAGAAGAAATATGGAGAAAAACCTTTAGTCGTAACAGACGGAGAAACTAATTTCAGATTCCATGAGCAACTGAAAAATCGCTTGGAGTCGAATCTTGTTTTCACAGGAATGGTTTTGGATCTTATTGCGAGTTCTTTCGAATTAAATAAGCAATATACATGCGAAGAACCGATGACATTGTATAAGAAATACACGCGAAAAGACGCTTGTCGCTTATTAAATTGGCATAACGATGAAAGCTCTACCATGTACGGCTATAAAACGAAACACGGCTCATGTCCGATCTTCGTCACTTACCACAAAAACGACGAAGTCGAATCGAGCGTCGCCTATAACGAAGAATTTATCAATCAGGAAATTTTCAAATGGTCGACTCGCAGCAACCGCACGCTGCAGTCGCCGGAAGTCCAAACGATTATTAATGCCGAGAAAAATAATATCGATCTGCATCTCTTTATCAAGAAGGATAACGATGAAGGTGGAGACTTTTATTATCTGGGGAAAGCGGTGCCGGATCAAAATGCAATTGAGCAATCAACCATGCAAGATAAGAATGACAAGACGATTCCAGTCGTGCATATGAATTTGATGCTGGAGAATAGTGTGGAGAGTAAGTTGTTTTATTATATTGGGAGTGAGGAGTAAAGTGGATTCTGTTTTTACTCCTTTACTTGTATAGATAATATAAATTGACCCAGCAATTAGTTTGCTGGGTTTTGTATATAAAGCTTACTAAAAATAAGAACTTATTATAATTCAAAATAAAGTATATCTTCTTTAAAAAATATTTTATATTAAACATAGATTATGATAATAGAGGATTGTCTGTACTAAGAGTATAATCTTTTGAATTAAACTAAAAAAAACGACTTTTATTAAATGTTTATTATTAAGGTTTAGTTCTTTTTAAATTTTAAGACTCTTTTTCTGATTAGAAATGGAACACGCAAGCAATGAAATTTAAAAAGATGACGCCGGCACAATACCGGTGTCATCTTATCGCAACTTAGCTGGAGGGTACTTTTATTTAATTATCCAATAAATTGGATTCAGTTCACTAATCTTAGTATGTTTTTATTTCTTATTTCCAAAACATTCCTTATGTCTCTAGGAAATTATTAAATGAATACTCAAAGCCATTAATAACCCCAAACTAAAACTCTACTAACCCCGCTCCAATTTGTATAATACATTAAGTTTCGAGCATTTTGATTATATTGAGCTCCTACTCTGCTCATATCCAGACGTGAAGCGGTTGCGTAATATGAAGAAGTAAATCCGAGAAAAACACTGAAAGCACTAGCTGAGTTAAGAACGATGGATACCCAACCTGCTGGACCCACTCCAAAACCGGCCACTAAAACTCCTAGGCCCATTAAAGCGCTAACCCAACCAGCAACTTCTGGGAAAGCATTATATCTCATTTTCTGTTCTACGTAATATTTCCAGTTGGTTGTTGCGTTTTTGAACTTAGCAAGTGTTCCGGCATTTTTTGTATTTCCAAGCGTTGTACCGGTAGTTTTGACATACTTACGAGGAGTAGCACTTAAAGCTTGCGCCGTGAACTTCCCTGTTGTTGTATCGTGATTGTAATAGGTATCAAAAGCGCCGTTTCTCTCGACATAAAGGGCTGAGTACGTTGGTTCTTCAAGTTTTAAAGTGGATTCATAATCTTTAACATCCGGGCGTAATCCTTGAGCTTCAGCGGAATCGGAATCAGTTGTTGAAGCAGTTCCAGCTTCATATTGTTCCGCTACATACTCTTTGATTGTTACTATATCTTCAAATGTTAGTCCTTTAATTTTTTCTTCTTTTTCTTTAAAGCCCTTTTCTTGCGACTTTGCTGACAGTCCAGACTTAATTTTTTCTATTTTATCAGTTGTCAGGGCTTCTTCTTTGAACTTTTCATCTGCAGGAGTGTTAAAAACTTGTTTACTTAAAATTTGAGGAGTTTTATATTCTTTTTCTTTTTGTTTGTAGGTGGCTTCGCCTGTTTTATAGTTATTGGAAAACTTTTCGACTAATACTACTGATTTCAGGAAGTTTCCTTCAAGGTCGTAAAAATCTTGAATGGAAGTAATTTCCGACTCTACTTTATTCGGTTTTTCGATAATGGTCGTGATGGCTTGAACCTTTTTTGTACCTGTATTTTCATAAATATAGTCATCGTTCAAATCATCTGCTAATGTTTCAATTTCATAGGATTCAACAGTTGTATGCTCTTTTTCTAAGTTTTCCTTGTTTGCGAATGCCATATTAGGGGCTACTAAAGTAAAGATCAATAAGATGGACAATATAGAAGATATAATCTTCATTTAATCACTTCCTTGAATTTTTTTAAAAAAACCTTTCTTCAACTAAAAATTAATTAGATTTTTCAGAAAAAGCTTTCTAAATACTTAAAATTACATTAAAGTAAAATTAAATCAATTTAGGAGGATTATTATGAAAAACTCTTATCTCAGAGCGTACTGGTTCTTATCAAACGCATTCATTTATTGCATATCTATCGCTCTTGCGATAGGCCTCTACATTTTGCCTTCTAATATAGATAGACCGACTTTCTCCATTATTATAGTGTCTATCTTTTTAACTTTTTTAGTTGCTGTATATCAAACTTTTAAGATCATAGAATGGCTGAGAGAAGGGAAATTATAAACCACGTTAGTGCAGAATAATAAAATGTTTCTTTTACTTCACCCTTTTCAATAAACGGTAACGTTAGATGAAGAGGGTTTAGTCATGTCTATTCGTGTGAATCGATTAGTTATATTTTTTTAATTTTACTAAAGGAAGGTGCTAAAAATGCTTGATAAAAAAAGGCTAGGTACTGAGTTAAAGAGACGTCGAAAAATGAAGAAATTGACACAGAATCAGTTGGCTGCGGGAATTTGCAATCAGTCAGAAATAAGTAGAATTGAAGCGGGAGATTTTTTTCCAAGTATAGATGTGTTATATGCACTGGCTAACAAGCTAAAACTACCAATCACTTTCTTTTTTGAAGTTTTGGCCCACGAAGAAGTGGAAGAGAAAAATGAAATTCAAGAAAGAGTGACAACATTATCAAGGAATAAAGACTATCAAATGCTTTACGATTATATTGAATGGCTTGTTAAGAATGGCCGGGCTTCACATCCTGAAATTGAAAAATATCTCTTATGGCAAAAATTCGTAGCTGGTTATTGCCTAAATAAGATTAGTACCGATTATTGTTTAACTGAATTGTTTCTCTTGTTAAGAAAAGACATTGTAGGTATGGATATACTATTAAACCACCAAATAAAAAATTCAATCGCTAATATCTTGGCTGAAAATCGCCGGTATAATGAAAGTATGATTATTTATGAAGAGATTTTAATTGATGATATCAGCACTAAAGATTCAGAAATGCTAAAAATTAAAATTCTATTCAACTACGGAAAACTACTTTACATTAAACGGGATGTATTGCTTGCCCTCAAACAAGCTGATGCAGGAATCGATTTATCCATTAAGCTACGAGATATATCGATGCTGGGCCAACTATATTATTTAAAGGCTTCACTCATGGAAGAATTAACTTATTCGTTTGAAGAAATCGCACCAATTTTCAAAAAATCTCAATTTGTTTTTGAAATGCTCAACCTTACGCTGTATAAGCAGATTTTAGAAGAAGAAAAATCAGTTTATCTAGCAGTATAAAATTTTAAAACTCAAAAGGCAATTTAATGTCAGAAGGGTTATCATATGCTAAATAAGTAGTCGATGAACCGTTCTCTGCTCCTGCTGTTCCAGATCCGTTTCCAGCCGCCTCCATTGAAATAGAAAAAAGTAGAGAAAAGGTAAAAACCGTTAATATTTTTCCAACTGTACTCTTCATTTGTTGTCCTCCTTTCTTTTGTATAATTTAAATCTAACAGAATAATCTTGTTCAAAATATGTAATTATACATAATTTATACCTAAATAAAGGTATTTATTTGTTATCAAAACATGTTTTGGATAAATCGAAAATTCTTTCGCTTTTCAACCTGATATTTTGTAACTACTAATTATTGGAGGTAATTGATGGTATATTATAAGAACGAACGTTCTTTTGGGAGGCGGATTTAAATGAAGATCACAAAATTGCCCAAACAAATAATCGCTTGTATTGATATGAGTAGGTTTAATGCAAGCTGCGCAGCAGCAGTTGATGCCGACCAAAATGCGATGAAAGAAGTTATTTGCGTTGTCGGGAATTTAGAGAGAAGGGGAAGTGTCGTTTTAGCAGCATCTCCCCGGATGAAGAAAGATTTCGGAGTTAGGACTGGAGCTCGCCTTTTTGAAATTCCTAACCATCCGAATATTCATTTAACCGAGCCGAAACAATGAAGTTTTTCGTAAAAATTTCGATGGAGATACCTGGTTATTTGAAGAAAACGTTAGAAAAGATGATATATTGGTCTACAGAATAGATGGAAGCTTTTAAGCTACATCATAATGATTAATTTTTTCAGTTAACGAGTGCTTAAATGCAACAACCAGATATTTTAGGGTTGTATGAGGTTGATTTACAACTTCTGTTTAAATCCTTATTCTCTATTTAAAAGGCACACTACCATTAAGCACTGTCATTAATTTAAAATTAATATGTAGTACTCAAGAGATTTGTATAAATTAATATAATAACAGTACTAGTTTAAGCTTTTTTAATGTTTAATTTTTAAGTTATACTAACTCTCAAAAACGATGGTTTATAAGAGGCAGAGAAGAAGATTTCAATTTTCTTCTCTGCCTCTTTTGTGTTGCCTCATAACTCTTTTCAAATTCAAACTATCATAAATGTTGTCTCACAATAATTTTGAAAAGAAATGAGGAGGATGAAGAATGTCGGATTTTGAATTAGTAGTTCACCAAGATGCCCTAGAGACCCAGAAACGTTACCACAACAGAAGAATTCATCTTGAACAAAAGATGGAGAAGATTCCAAGCCAGTATGAAGGGGGTATCCGTAGGTACAAGGAATATTGCTGCAGCACGAATCAAATGGTTGGAACTGAGGCTATGCTTGATTATTTATATATCTCTTTGACCGATTACAAGATTAAAAAAACGACGTGGGAACGACGGTTGGCAGCTATTAAAAAGTACTTAAATGTCATTTATAGAATAGAATTCAAAGGAGAGGTTAGAGTTGCATATGAGCTTTCAGCGATGAGGAAAATGTATCTTGAAGATCAATACGCGCACTTGATTCAGGTTCGAGGAAAGTCAGCCATTGATAAAAAAGAATTGATGAGTATTCTTAATAATCTTCCGGTAAGAGCAAAGGCGATTTGTTTAGTTAATCTAGTAACAGCCAACAGACCCAATGAAATGGTCCGTTTAAAAATACGGGATTTTGATCTGAAAAACAAGTCAGTCTATGTTTATTTGAAGAAGCAAAAAAGATGGCATACGAAACGGCTCACGCAAGACGTCATCAATGCAATCGATCTTTATATATGCAAATACGGCCTTAAATCTGAAGATTACTTCGTAGGGAGAGTCTATAAAAATGGACGCTATGAAAGTACTGCTATTACTGAAATAGGTTATTGCAAAGCTCTGCAGCGATGGACAGGGCTTACCGGATACAATTTTAGAAAAAGCCAAGTGGTGTTCATGCATGCAGCAGGCGCAGATTTACCGACTATAGCGCAACAAACAGGTCATAAATCGCTTGAAACATTAGTTCAACATTATCTCACAGTATCTGAAACAACCATAGACAAGTATTTGTAGAAGCAGAATCGCCATGAAGTAAAGAAATTCAAAATCGGAAGGGCAGCAGGGGTTTTTCACCAATCCTTTCCGATTTTATAACCAAGGTTTCCACTCATTTATATAACTACCGGTAGTTATACATCTGCCTTTAAGAAATGTTCTGCACTACTGTTGAGCTTTATTTTGTGTGTGCCGCAACTGAAAAATGAGCCACTAGAGCGATTAAAAAAGGATTAGGAAATTCCTTAATCCTTGTCATTTTGCTATATTGGCTGGCTGGTATTGATCGGAAACAACGAAATTGTCTTCCAGCAGCACATAAGGATGCGTTTCCATCAACATTGTTTTAAGATGATCTGGCATCTGCTTTCGTTCATAGGCACAGATCAATGGGAAAAATAATTGGTTCACAGCATCGTCCACTATTTTTTCGAAGTCTTCTATGAGGTGCAGCGGCTCTGTCATACTGGCCCATTCCACATGAGCCCATGACCGAAAAGGCTGTTCGCTTTCCAAGTAAGGTTGCACCATTTTAGTAAAGTACTCATGGATTGCAGGCGGATGATAGCTTCCGCTTGACCAATAGAAATGAAAGCTGTTGACAAAGTGAACAAACTCCATTTCTTGTGTTGAAAGCCTTGCATGTAGTTCTTGCTGGATTATCGGAACAAGACGGTCATTTTCGACGACAAGGATATGGTCGCCAACTGAAATACCATCTTCTATAAAATCTACTATCTGTTTGATGTAGTTTTCCATACCGCTGTACGCGTATAGCACATGCGTATTTCTTTGGTCTTCAAAAAGCTGGTTCATTTTACTTTTCATGTGATTCCCTTCTTTCTAAAAATGTTTTATAAAAAGTACTTTCGACAATTCAAGAAACGTAAGGTTAGATTAAAAACAGCTTTTCTTCCATTTAAAGTATAACACTGTCTCGCTTTTGATTTTAGTCTAACGATTGGACGCGATCAGTCAGTCTCCAACGCACTGATACGACCAAGCAAAGAGCATGGTAAACGTGGACGAATATAAAAGGAAGGAATCAAGCTGATTTTCGAAAAGACAACACACCTAGCAATTATTCTGTGTTTCAATTCGGAACTTGAAATTATGTAGTCGAAATTTTTTGGTAATTTAAGGTACACTAAATATGGAGCAACTAAGAATTTACTGAAAGAAAAAGTAGAGAAGGAGAAAAGATGAATTTTGCTATAAACAAAGGGGATAATACAGAGGAATTTATTGATTCATTAAAAGAGCTTTATACCATCGATCAATTAAAGCAACTCGCAAAAAAGAACTTATATATTTGTCCATACTGCCAAGTATCTCTGCGAGTCAGGTCAGGGGATGACAGGGGAACCTATTTTGCTCATCCTTCAAACTTGGCTTGCTTAGAATCTAAGCAAGTTGAACGTGCGTATCACCAGTATAAAAAACAAATTCAACGAGAATCTTTTCGGCATCCGGTACTGGTCAGTATGATAAAGGATGAATTAGACACAGCAGCAGCAGCCGGAAGAGATTTAGTTGAGATTAATGAAGGTTATCGTGTACCACGATTTAAGAAACACTTTCCGGATTTATATGTCCAAATAGGCAGCAAAGAATGGGCGATTACGGTATTAACAGATATGACAGAACATGAAAGCTTGGAATATAGTCGGAACTTCAGAGCACGGCATCAATACTTCAAGGAAAATGGCTTAATACCACTTTGGTTGATTGATAAAGCGAACTTTGCAGCTGAAACGGTGAAGAGCAGTATTCTGATGTGGGAAATTGAATGGTTGAGTTCACATATCAGCAAAGAGGATCATGCCTGGAAGAATGAGATTGCTACCTATACTGACAGAGAAGAGCTGTTTGATGTAATGGGTTATACTACTTCAGCCCTGAGTTCAAAACGGAAAATAGACATGAAAAGCATTTACTACATTTCTCAGATCGAAGATAAAAACTATATTCGTGTCTTTCGCTTTATTGATGACGCAAAAGATGAAATCTATAGAGGCTTTCTGATTGGCGAAACCTCAAGAGTTCCATTTAGCCAAGCACTTCATATCGAGAACGAGGCATTCATGCTAAGGGATCCGGAACAAGAGCTTTCTTTCCGGAAGACGTTCAAAGAGAGCGTCTTGGAAGCTGTGGAGAGAAAAAGGGAAAGGGAGAAATGGATTCTTGAAGAGCAAGCGCAACAAAAGGAACTTCTTCAAAGAATTAGAGAAGATGAGAAACAAGCTGCAGTCACCCCAGTAGTGGTAGAGAAGGTAGAAGAACTGCAAGAACCTATTCCGCAGATCCAGTCATCTGTATCCTTATCTCAAGCAACTTCAGTATCCACTGCCATGAGTCCACAGGAAAAAGAATTGGATGCTCGTTTTCGCCAATATTTTTATGAACTGAATAGAGGAAAAGTCCAAAACTTAGCCTCACATGTTCCTGAAAAGAAATATAAAGAGTTTCTGGAAAGAATGACAACAACACGAATAGAGGGCGCTAGTTATATCTTGTCCTCAAATCATGTTTGGAGACCGATTATTCTAAAATGGCTAGAAGAGAATTATTATTTAGAAAACTGGACGGTTTCTGTGCAATTACTAAGAGACGTTTTAAAAAATGCGAATGTTGAATTTACCGAAAACCGTGAAGAGATTTTAAAAGTACCCATTAAAGATTTTCTTATGGTCTACCAAAAATCATTGAAAAAGGATTTGAAGGTGAAAAGTAGCTTCATTATAAAAAGTTGAAAAAGTGAAGTGTACAGAATGAAGGGAGATTAAAAGTTGAAATGTTCTAAATGTGAGAAGGAAAATAATAGCTACATGAAAAAATGTAAGTACTGTGGAAATCGATTTGTTCCATTAGTTCAATCTGATAATGTACTTGGACGTTGTGAATGTGGCTGCCCAGTGCCATTAACCAACGGAAAAGGATATTGTGTCAATTGTAAAGAGGAAGTATACAGTTTCGAATTAGATTCTTATTAAATAACGAATCCTTTGGTTAAAATGATGGTATTTAGCCCTTGAAATTGTATGCACAAAAAAATAGAACTAGAGATGATTTTCCTCAATCTCTCCAGTTCTATTTTGAGTTTCTTCTATTATAATATGTTAGCCGTCTCTTCTTCGAGTGCTTTTACCAATTTATAAAAAGTGGTCTTCTTGACTCCGGCTTCTTGCATGGCTTCTACTGCTGTAAGTTCTCTAGCTTTCCATTTTCTATAAACCTCTTTAAATTCATCTGAAACAAGAACAGGCGTCCTGCCGAACTGAATGCCATTTTGTAGAGCCAAGTCGATTCCTTCGCGCTGCCGTTTCCGGATGCGCTCTCTTTCCTCTTCCGCCATCCACGAAAGAATCTGCAAAACCAAATCTGCAATGAATGTCCCCATACTGTCTTTGTATTGGGTCGTATCCAATAACGGCATATCTAGCACCACAATATCAGCTTCGATATTTTTCGTGAGGTCATTCCATTCCAGGAGGATCTCTTCTTTGTTCCGGCCAAACCGGTCCAAAGAGTGGATGTACAAAATGTCTCCTTTTCGAATCATCCGTTTTAGTAATTGATAGTCCGTTCGTTCAAAGTTTTTGCCACTTTGTTTGTCCAAATAAATGTCTCGTTCTTTGATGCCGATTTTTCTCATGGCTTCTAACTGACGACCTTCATTTTGGTCTTTGCTGCTGACACGTATGTAGCCAAATTTGCGATGTTTCATAATTCACCTCGGTAAACGATTCTTTTCTCTCATTATACCTGAAAAGCGTTCGTAAAAGTGTATGCAAATCGGCGAACGTTCGTAAAGTCATTTGATACGTTTACGAACGCTTTTTTTGGCCATTTTCAGCCCTTTTCAAAGCGTTCGTAAAAGTGTACATTAATGGAAAGTGAATTCTTGAATAATTTAACATTTTGAAAAGTGAGAAAGAGTTATAATGAATAGTATGAAAGTATAGATTGGATTTATCAAAATAATGCTTGAAGAAAGGAATCATAAAATGTCAATCTACAACAAACTCGTCCGAGACAATATCCCTCAAGTAATTGAAAAAACAAATAAACAATTCTCAACTCGAATTTTAACGAAAGAAGATTACTTGATCGAACTAAAAAAGAAATTGAATGAAGAACTCAAAGAGTACCAAGAAGCAGAAACCAACGAAGAAGCAGTAGAAGAACTGGCTGACATTCTTGAACTGATCCATGCCGCTGCGACAATCCATGGGGCAACACTTGAACAGCTGGAAGAAGTACGGCGGGCAAAAGCTGAAAAACGCGGCGGTTTTGAGAAAAGAATTTTCCTGATCGAGGTTGAAGATGACTAAGCTGGAATTGGTTACTTCTGAGCTTGTCGGACATTTGGAGAAACTTTCAAAAGAAGCAAAGGAGATCCATTGGATTACGGCTTTTGCCATGAAATCAGGAATCAGGTTAATTCTTCCGTTTCTTCAGGAAGCCGCTGCGCGGAAAGTGCCGATTAAATTGTTGATTGGAGATTATTTATTTGTTACTCAACCTGGCGCATTGGAAATGCTATTAGAGCAATTGCCAGAAGCTGAAGTGCGGCTTTGGAAAAGCGGCGGAGTTTCATTTCATCCGAAATCGTATTTGTTCCGCGGCATCGAAAATTCTCACTTGATCGTCGGATCTTCAAATCTATCCGCTTCAGCGCTGACGCGCGGAGTAGAATGGAACCTGATCGCGCCGACTTCAGTGGACAATGAAGTTTTCGAAGAAGCAGTGGAGCAGTTCCATTACTATTTTTATGGTGAACAGACAATTCCGCTGAATCGAGAAACGCTTGAAGAATATACAGACTTACATAGAAAAGCAAACCTTCAAAGACCAATCAGCCCGGTATGGTCCGAAGCAGAGGAAGTGGAAATGACAGTTGGTCCGGCGCAACCACAGGAGATAGAAGATCCGCCAGCGGCTTACACAACTGAAATTTCTCCAAGACCCGCTCAGCAGGAAGCGCTTGAAGCGCTGGAAAATGCAATGGCCGAAGACTATAGCCGGGCGATGGTCGTTTTGGCGACAGGACTCGGCAAAACATATCTCGCCGCTTTCTTCGCCGAGAAGTTTAAGAGGGTATTATTTGTGGCGCACCGGGAAGAAATCCTGTTCCAGGCGAAGCAGTCGTTTCAGCATGTTCATCCGAACAGAACAAGTGCTTTTTACAATGCCTCTGAAAAAAAGACAGATGCAGATTTTATTTTTGCTTCTATTTATACATTAGGAAGTCAGTACCATCTGGACCGATTTAAACCGGATACATTCGATTTGATTGTGGTGGATGAATTTCATCATGCGGCAGCACCGACTTATGAACGGCTGCTGGATCATTTCGATCCGAAGTTTCTGCTGGGGATAACCGCAACGCCAGACCGGATGGACAATAAAGATGTCTATGCGTTATGCGATGGCAATGTGGCGATTTCGATTCACTTCCTCGATGCCATCGAGCGGAATTGGCTTTCGCCGTTCCAGTATTATGGTGTCTATGATGACACTGATTATTCGGCTATCCGCTGGTTAGGTACGAGATATGACGAGGAAGAACTGATGCAGGCTCAGCTCCAGGAAGATTTCGCCGGAAAGATTTTAACGGCCTGGAAAGAGCATAAGCAAACGAGGACGATTGTTTTTTGTTCATCTGTCAGACAAGCGGTCTATATGAGTGAGTTTTACAGAAAAAACGGAGTTCGGGCGATAGCGCTGCACGGTGGTTCTCCGCCGGATCAGCGGAAAGCTGCCAGAGCGAAACTGAATTCTGGCGAGTTGGAAGTTATTTTTACTGTCGATTTATTCAATGAAGGCGTTGACATTCCTAAAGTCGATACGCTGCTGTTTATTCGGCCAACGGAGTCGCTGACGGTTTATACGCAGCAAATCGGACGAGGACTCCGAATCGCCGATGGCAAGTCACATTGTGTCGTCATCGATTTCATCGGAAATTACCGAAATGCCGATCTGAAACTTTCGGTATTCGATAAAACCAGGAAAGCTGGTGCGAGTAATCCAATAGAACCACTTGTTCCAGTAGCATGCGAATTCAATTTGGATATTCAGGTAATCGACCTGTTGAAAGAGCTGAACAAAAAGCGGGCACCGCGAAAAGAAATGGTCGTTATGGCTTATAGAGAACTGAAGCGGGAATTTGGCAGAAGGCCGACTTATTTGGAATTCCATTTGCATGCGAATACCGATTCTAAAATTGTAAAGCAGGAATTCAAGAGCTGGTTCGGTCTGCTCGCCTATGCGGGTGAATTGGATGAAGTGGAGCAGGAAGTCTGGCTGAAGCATAAAGACTGGTTGATGGAAGTGGAAAGAACGGGAATGACGAAGAGTTATAAGATGGTAGTTCTTAGTTATATGCTGTCAAAAGGTGCTGATCGTTGGCTGGAACCGATTACGCCGCAGGAAGCTGCTCCGTTTTTCCATCAATACCTGACGGAGAAAGATTACCGTTTAAATACGGATTTTAGTGATGAACAAGGCAAGAGACTGCGGGAGTACAATGAGAAGGCAATTGCTGATTTGATTGCGCGGATGCCGATGACGAAGTGGAGCGGGAGTGCGAAGGATGGATTAGTTAGTTTTGATGGAGAAGTTTTTCAAATCAATCTGCCTTTGACCTCTTTAGAAAATGAAATTGTTTATGAATGGACTAGAGATATATCCCGTTATCGTCTACATGCCTATTTTGAAAGAAAAGGGCATCTTCAATAAAAATAAAACGTATCCTTTAAATTAGACTTGCTGTTTTGAAGTCTAATTTAAAGGTTTTTTATTTAATAAAAATGTTAATTTCATGTGAAATAATAATTTGATAATAAAGTTAAAAAACTGTTCCCTATTGGAAAATGTAAGGTTATAATACTCTAGGATTAGAAATATTTAGGGGGAAAGAGATGGAAAAGTATATTGGGAAAAGACCAACTTCAGATCAGAAAATGTTGGCTTCCATGAACAAAAAGTTATTAAACCAGGCTCAGGGAATCATTCTGCCTTCAGAGGAGAAAATATTAAAAGTCATTAAAGCTGAACTGGACAAGAAAAAAGCAGGAGAGAGCACCGGGCTTTTATTACTTACTTCAAATTCATTGATTTTTGTGTCTGCAGGAAAAAATCTTACAAAAGATTATTCTTTAATTTTTAAGATAGAAATAAAAGAAGTTAAAGAAATTAAAGAAGTAAATAAAGTAAAAGAAGAGAAAGTGGTTGCAGACAAGCAGCAGCTGGTAGTGAGGTTCAGCCAGGGCGGAATGGCAGCTTTTGATATCAGCAAAAATGAAGATGCGCAGGAGCTCATAGAAGTTCTTGAGATAAAATCGGCTGATCCTGCTCAGGAAGTATTGACTACGGTGACACATGATTTCGATTATTTTTTGCATGCTGATAAACTGATGGATTTAAAGAATAAAAACATAAAAATCACTCACTTCCTTAATAAACGGGATGATTTAGGATTCAGTAAAAATGGCCAGCGGCTTTTAAAGGAACGTCATAAAGGTGCAGGCTTAATCATTGAGGGGTACTTCAAGGAAAAGAAGAAAACCAACGATTTTATCGTAGTGGATAAGAATGTTTTTGTTTACGAATACAGTGACAGTGAGAGAAAAGTAAAGCTGCTTCATCAATGGCCGATCGCTTTTTTCGCGAATTCAATCATAGATCATTTCGCTATTAAGACAGAGGTCAGCACTGAAGAAGGAAAACTTGTCTTACAGGGATCAGGTAAAGCCTTCGAAGAGTTTCTTTCCAAAGAAAAAGTTACGTATACGAAGAAAGAACGGAAGTTATATCAGAAGACAATAGGTTTCCGGAGCAATAAATTATGGAAAAAGGTAGCTGCTTCTTTGATTTATCTTTCAGTTTTCTTCCTGATTATTATGTTTTCATTTGGCGACACAACTTCTGATTCAGAAAGTATTGAAGCAGCTGACGAAGCTTCGGCGATTTCAACAAATGAAAGCCAGGAAGAAGCAGCAGGGGCTGAAGAACAACAGGAGCAAGAAGAAGCAGCGCGTCTGGCTGAAGAAAAGGAAAAAGAGGAAGAGGCTGTGCGTTTAGCTGAAGAGCAAAAGAAACAGGAAGAAGCAGAAGCGGCGCGTATAGCCGAGGAACAAAAGAAACAGGAAGAGGCAGCGCGTATAGCTGAGGAACAAAGACAGCAAGAAGAGGTAGCACGCGCAGCCGAAGAACAAAGACAGCAGGAAGAAGCAGCGCGTGTAGCCGAAGAACAAAGACAGCAGCAAGAAGCGGCTGCAGCGGCAGCTGTTGAAGCTCAAGCTTCGAATGTCTATTATAAAAATTGTGATGCTGTTCGCGCGGCCGGCGCAGCTCCTATTCGAGTCGGTGAACCTGGATATTCCAAGAAACTGGATCGGGATGGGGACGGAATTGGCTGCGAAGTTTAATTTAAAAAAAATGAGCGAGTTATTCATTATTAATATGATGGAAGACAGCGGATTGCCTAATACTTGGCAGTCTGCTTTTTCCAGTCCTTTATTAATTTCAGCAAAATATCTACTTTTTCTCCCCTCATCTCTCTATATAGCAAGTAAGGAGCCTGCTATATAAAAGAAGATGAAAAAAATGACTAAAACACATTATGACAAAAGAATCATCCTACCAGATTACGGCGAGCTTTATGAGTTTTACGAAGTGGATGAGGCGACGCGTGCAAAGACCCCAGTAGACCCATTCGATGCGGGACTCCTGATGATGGCGTTGGAAGAACTGCCGGGAATCTTCAAATCAATTTAATACGTGGAGTATACGCCAGCGGGTTTTACCAGAGCAAAAAGTTCTTAGTGCGAAATGGCTCAAAGTTTGCTGCCAGTACCACGCCGAAATGTTCAAAAAATATCTACAGCTTCATAGGGGGTAATTTTGGGAGGTTTGCTGGTTCCGTTCCATCAATAACTGTTCTTGCAGGGAAATAAAGGCTGAATCCAATTAGTAAACCCGGTACATTGACTAATTTTGAAGGCTTGTTCCTCTGTGTCGCGCGTCCTGTTACGTAGTCGTTTTGCCGGAATAAGCTAATGGAAATATGAAATATGGCAGTTGAGAGCCCAATTTAACATTCCATGTCACAAAATGATAGCGGGATAAATATAGTCTGGAATTGAGGTTTTAGTTTATAGTAAGTGAAAAGGTGGTGAGGCAATGTTCGATTTTGAATCCCTGAGTTCTCAAATTGTAAATGAGCTCACTTCATTGATCGATGAGAACGTGATTGTAACAGACAAAAACGGTTTTATCATTGCGAGTACAGATCCGCAGCGCTTAGAGACTTTTCATGAAGGGGCAACCCTTGCAATGGAAAAACAGCAAGAAATCCGTATGACCAAAGAAATGTGTGAAAAACTGGATGGAGTACGTCCCGGCATTGTGATGCCTCTTATAGTATTAGGGGCACCTATTGGGGTGATTGGGGTTACAGGCAAGCCGGACCAGGTAGATAAATATGCAAAACTCGTAAGAAAAGTTACAGAACTTTTTATAACAGATTCTATTTCACGCCAAGAAAAAGAGAGACATATCCGTGAAATTGAATTCTTTTTCTTCGATTTGATAACTGCATCCCCTTCTGTTGAGATTATCGAAAATCGGGCAAAAATGATCAATATAGACATTTCACTATATCGGCGGATTGCCGTAATCCAAACATATCATCAATTGGAAATTACAGATGTGGAGAGCTTGCTGCGCATTCAGAAAATTCATCCCGAACTGAAAATCATCCGTTGGGGGATGAAAAAGCTGATTCTTCTCATACCGGATATTAAAAAAGAAAAATTGGTGGATGGGATAGGGGAATTGCTGGTCAAAATTCAAGGCAAGAAAAAACAGGAGTTGCCGGTAGGCGTTGGAAATATTAACGACATCCATGAATTGAAAAGACCTTATCAACAGGCGGAAACAGCGCTGGCCGTTGCTGAAAGAAGGGAAGGGATTGTATTCGAAGAAGATCTGAAATTGGAGCTGCTGTACTACTCAATCCCCGATGAGATCCAGGAAGAATTTTTAAATCGGACGCTGGCGCCTTTATATAAAAAGGAAGAATTGCTGCGAAGTTTAGAAACCTGGATAAAGATGAAGAAATCACTACAAGTTGTGGCGGATGAACTCCATATTCATAAAAACACATTAATCTACAGACTTAACAATATACAATCTATCCTGAATATGGATTTACATAACACGGATGATTTGATGACCCTGTACACAGCAATTCGACTGTACAGAAAGAAATGACCCTCTGGATTCCAGAGGGTCATTTAGTTTTTCGTCATAAAAAAAGATTGTATTCCTGTCGTGATTTGTTCGTTTAGTACATAGCGGGAGTAATAGTTGGAATATTATAATTGCTGAAAGAGCTTCATGAAAGCAGGGATACAATTGGAAAGCGAAATAAAAAATTCTTTCAAGTCAGTGGTTGGAGCGGAATATGTAAAAGACTCAAAAGCACAGTTATTTGCTTACTCATATGATGCAACAGCAAATTTTCAGGCACTGCCTGATTTAGTTCTTTCACCTAAAAATACAGAAGAAGTCCAGGAGATAGTGAAAATTTGTGATAAAGAACAAATCCCGATTGTACCGAGAGGCTCCGGAACGAATTTGGCTGCCGGCACGGTCCCGACCAAAGGAGGAATTGTGCTTCTGTTCAATAATATGAACAAGATTTTGGAGTTGGATAAAGAGAATTTAACGGTGACTGTACAGCCTGGGGTCATTACTCAGGATTTAAGTATATACGTTGAGCAAAACGGCTTGTTTTATCCTCCAGACCCAAGTTCAATGAAAATTTCAACCATCGGAGGGAATGTCAGTGAGAACTCTGGGGGACTGCGAGGATTGAAATATGGTGTAACCAAGGATTATGTGAAGGCGCTGACTTTAGTGACCCCTGATGGAGGAATTGTGAAACTGGGAGGAAAACTCGCTAAAGACGTAGCGGGCTATGATTTGATGTCTCTATTGATCGGAGGTGAAGGTACGCTTGGTATAATCACGGAAATCACTCTGAAACTGATTCCGCTGCCGGCTGTGAAGAAAACTGGAATTGCCTACTTTAATTCATTGGAAGATGCGGCAAAAACTGTATCGGCGATCATTTCAAACAGAATTATTCCGGTAACACTTGAATTTATGGATAAAGGTACTATTGGTGCTGTGGAAGACTTCATGAAAATCGGTTTGCCAAGGGAAGCAGAGGCGATGCTTCTGATGGAACAGGACGGCAATAAAGAGCAGGTGGATGAAGATATCCGGCAAATGATAGCAATAGCAGAAGAAATGGGAGCTACTTCAGCAATTCTTGCAGCTTCAGAAAAAGAAGCTGCAAGTTTAAAGGCGGGCAGACGCGTTGCCCTTTCCGCTTTGTCTCGGAAACGCCCCACAACAATTCTGGAAGATGCCACAGTGCCTCGTTCTGAAATTGCCAAGATGGTCCGGGCGATTCAGGATATCGCCTTAAAATATGATGTTGAAATCAGCACTTTTGGACACGCCGGAGACGGCAATCTGCATCCTACCTGTTTAACGGATATCCGTGACAGAGAAGAGATGGACCGGGTCGAGAGAGCTTTGGATGAAATATTTCATATAGCAATTGAATTGGGGGGAACCATTACCGGTGAGCATGGTGTAGGAGAAATGAAGGCTCCTTATCTTGAATGGAAACTTGGAGCCTCCGGTATGAATTTGATGCGCAGTATCAAACAATCTATTGACCCGAAAAATATCATGAATCCGGGTAAAATTTTCGCAAAAGAAACCAAGAAAAGGCTGGTGATTCATAATGGTCAGTGAATTACAGCAGCGGATGCAGAAATCATTTCAGGAAAACGTCAGTGAAGAGTATCTTATGGACTGTATGCGGTGTGGTTTTTGCCTGCCGGCCTGTCCGACTTACTTAGCCACAAATCAGGATGAAACACATTCGCCACGCGGAAGAATTTCATTGATGAAAGCGATGAGGGATGGAGATGTTGTCTGGGATGGGTCTGTAGAAGAGGCTTTTGATATGTGCTTGGGATGCAGAGCTTGTGAACCTGCTTGTCCGGCTGGTGTGCAATACGGGGTTCTAATTGAAGAAACGCGTGTGGCGGTCCAGCAGGCTAAGCCGCAGGGAAGGCTTGAAAAAACGGTCCGTAAGACAGCATTTGACGGAATTTTTGCTGATCAGAAAAAAATGGCAACGGCAGTAAAATTGGTGCAATTTTATCAGCGCTCAGGATTGCAGGCGGCTACTCGAAAAATTGGTTTCTTAAATCTCTTTCCTCCTTTTATGAAAGAAATGGAGGGTGTTTTACCGAAAGTGGAGAGCAAAAGAAAGCGGGCATCATTGAAAAAACCGCAAACGGCTCGAGTTGCATTTTTTACAGGCTGTTTAATGGATACCTTGTTTCAAAACACAAACCGCAAAACCATTGAAATGCTTGAGTGGCTGGGGGCCGAAGTGATTCTGCCGAAAGAACAGCAATGTTGCGGTGCTCTCCATGGCCACAGCGGAGAAATGGATAAAGGCTTGCGGAATGCCAGAGCTAATATTGATGCTTTCGACTCGGATGACTTTGATTATATTGTCAATAATGCAGGAGGCTGCGGTGCTTTTCTTTCCGAGTACGGCAAGCATTTGCAAAATGATAAAAGATACATGAAAAAAGCAGAGAGGTTTTCCCGGAAGACGATTGATATCTCTTCTCTTTTCGTCAAACTGGGCATGAACCTCAGATTGAAAGCAATGGAGGCGGAAGAAAAGTCTATTGTGACTTATCAGGATTCCTGTCATTTAAGAAATGTAAACCAAGTATTCTTAGAGCCCCGCTCGCTCCTGGAAGATGCTCCGGGTTTTGAATATAAAGAATTAAAAGATGCCGGCAGTTGCTGCGGATCGGCTGGCATCTATAATTTGCTCCAACCGGAAATGGCAGGCAAGATTCTGACTTCGAAGATGAAAGAAGTGAAAAAATTGCAGCCGACTAAAATTGTTACTTCAAATCCAGGCTGTTTGATGCAGATGCAGATTGGCATACAGAAGGAAGGATTGGAACAGGAAATTCAGGCAGTGCATATCGTCGATTTTTTATATGATGTAATTTTAAAAGATTAAAAGAAGGTTACAAAAATGAAGCCAAAAGTAAGTGTACGAAAAATCCAGAGACAGTTTATAGTGAGCTGAGCACCAAAAAAATCAATAATGATATATAATTTTAATAATTTATAAATATATTGATATTTTATATCATAAACTTTATAATTTATTTATGAAAGATTCTAACTATTCTTTCTTATGCCTAAAAAGGGAAGTGAAAAATTGCAAATTCCTAAAATGACAGTGGTTGGCTTGATGTCTGGAACCTCTTTGGATGGAATGGACATTGCCATAGTCGATCTTCAAAAAAGAAAAGAAAACATTGACTTGGAACTCCGCTATTTTAAAACTATTCCGTATGAACATGAAATTAAAAATCAATTGGAAAAAATCGTAGTACCTAGTGCCGCTTCACCAGAAATTTCCTCGATGAACATGTTGCTTGGAGAAGTATTTGCTGAGGGCATTCTGCAGACCATCGAAGATTCTGGAATACAAATCTCTGATATAAAACTGATCAGTTCACATGGACAGACAATTTTTCATGATTCTGTAATTAGAAAAGATGCACCAAGTCATCGACCAAATACTTTACAGATTGGTGATATAAGTGTTATTGCAGAAAGAACAGGAATTACAACAATAGGTGACTTCCGTACGCGTGATATGGCTGTGGGAGGCCAAGGGGCTCCTTTAGTTCCTTTCCTGGATTACCATTTGTTCAAATCTGAAGAAAAGGGAAGAGTTTTAGTAAATATTGGAGGTATAGCAAATATTACTGTGATTCCGAAAAATTCAGACAATACGAAAGTGGTTGCTTATGATACGGGACCAGGGAATATGCTACTGGATGCTTTTGTATTCTGGCATACCAAAGGTAATGAAAGTTATGACGATAGCGGGACTTTAGCTAGTAAAGGAACGACAGATGAAGAATGGCTGGAAGATTTATTGAAGCATCCCTATTATGAAAAAAAACCGCCGAAAACCACTGGACGGGAGCAATTTGGAACGGAGTATGCGAGAGAACTATGGGAGGAAGCTGAAAAGAGGGATATTCCGCAATTAAATAGAATCGCGACATTGACTTCGTTAACTGCCATTACTTTAGGGAAAACGTTAGAAGATCATTTAAAAGAAGACAGAATTGAAGAGATATACATCAGTGGCGGCGGTTGGCATAACCAAACCATGATGAAACTGCTGAAAGCTTACCTGCCGAAAAATGTGAGAATCAGTTCTTCAAAAGAATTGGGTATAGACGGTGATGCAAAAGAAGCCATAGCATTTGCGCTGTTCGGGTATTTGGGCTTTCATAAACAACCGAATAATTTACCAGCGGCTACAGGTGCAGGTAAAACCGTGATGATGGGAAAAATCTCTTGGGGCGAAGCTGAAACCATCAGCAGCGAAGATGACGAGGATTGAAAATTTCAAAAGAGCATTAATACTGAATATAATATTTGAAATGTTTTATAAAAAATTAGGATGGTTGCCAAAATGAATGATATTACAAAACTCGTGACAGAAAAGCATAATCCGAAAACAATGGAACTTGATCAGATGTCTGTTGGGGAGATACTGACTCTGATGAATGAGGAAAATCTAATGTTACCGAAAGCGATTAATGAAGTGCTGCCTGAAATCGAAAAAACAGTGGAAGTTATTTGTAATTCCTTTTCAAAAGGTGGACGATTATTTTATGTGGGTGCTGGCACAAGCGGTCGCATCGGGTTATTGGATGCAGTGGAATGTCCTCCGACATTCAGCACGGATGCCGAGCTGGTACAAGCGGTTTTAGCAGGCGGCAATGGGGCTTTAATGGTAGCGGTTGAGGGAGCGGAAGACGATGAGCAATCCGGGAAAGAGGATTTGAGAAATCGAAGTCTGACTCCTGACGATGTTGTCGTTGGTATAGCGGCAAGCGGGCGAACTCCCTACGTAAAAGGGGCACTTCAATATGCGCAGGCTATCGGCGCTGTTGCGGTTAGCTTAACAAGTAATGCAAATTCCGAAATAAGTCATTACGCGGATATACGGATTGAGGTTGTCACAGGACCTGAGGTATTGACTGGATCAACTAGATTAAAAGCTGCGACTGCTCACAAAATGGTCTTGAATATGATTTCGACAACTTCCATGGTAATGATGGGAAAGACATATAGAAATTTGATGGTTGATGTGAATGCCTCTAATGTCAAACTCCGTGAAAGAGCTAATAAGATTGTTCAGGAAGCGACGGGGGTGGATTATAAAACGGCAAGTCAAGTTTTGCAAGAGACTGATCACGCTGTCAAGCCTGCTATTGTAATGCTTCTGGCAGATGTGAGTTTTTCGGATTCCCTAAAGTTACTGGAAAACGCAAAGGGATTTGTCAGAGAAGCGATAAAAAAGAACAAAATGATAAATTAGGTTAAGTTTTTTCTTTTAATTTCTTTCAAAGTTAACAAAAGAATCTTTTAAAGAAAGGAGGTCACTGAGTATGCGCATAGTAGAAACAAAGATTGATAGTATTTTCGAGAAATATTTAGCCCAAAAATATTTTGTTGGAGGAGTTTGCCATATTCAGCAGAACGGAAAGTTAATCTTCTCTAAAGCGTATGGAAAAAGAAATACCATGTTGGACGAAAAAATGAAAGCGGATTCAATTTTTGACTTGGCAAGCTTAACGAAAATAATTACATCCACTTTAATCCTTCGATTGATCAGT
This sequence comes from Planococcus beigongshangi, assembly GCF_016820495.1. Classification (GTDB taxonomy): domain Bacteria; phylum Bacillota; class Bacilli; order Bacillales_A; family Planococcaceae; genus Planococcus; species Planococcus beigongshangi. The sequence continues at coordinate 408,923 of NZ_JADHDU010000003.1, forward strand.
AAAAGGCAGTTAGCCCTGGATACGACATTAAAAGAATGTCTCCCGGCAATCGCGGATGATCAAGAAAAATTAGCATCTTTAACAATTCGGCAGTTACTGACTCACTCCTCTGGATTAATAGCCTGGCATCCGTTGTATACCGTTGTCTCATCACCAGGAGATTTTATCGACGCCATAAAGGAAATTAGCCTGTTTCATCAAGAGAGCAATAAAGTTCTCTACAGTGATTTAAATTACATATTACTGGGTGAAGTCCTTAAAGAACATTATCACTCCGAGCTTCAAGATATTCTTCAAATAGAATTGAATTCACCTTTACAACTGGCTAGGCTGACTTATGGCCCGCTGATTGACAGCAATATAGCTGCCACTGAATTTGGAAATCGGATTGAGATGGAGATGTGCAGACAAAGAGGAAAAACATTTTCCGGTTGGCGAAATACTGAACAGCCTATATCCGGAGAAGTTAATGATGGCAACGCTTTTTATTTTTTTAAAGGACAATCAGGACATGCAGGTTTGTTCGGAACAGCTGAAGACTTATCCGTAATTATTGAGGAATATCTGCAGGCAATAGCTGGAGACAGTCTCATTCTGGATTCTGGTCTGGCTAAGGAATCTGTCCAGAATCAGGTAGCGGATAGAGGGCTTGGATGGCATAGCGGGAAGCCGTTCCCAATTGGCGTGGGACATACAGGATTTACAGGAACTTCGTTATGGATTGTTCCCGAAAAAGGATTGAACGTAGTATTACTTACCAACAGACTTCATGTTGAAGAGCCTAAAAATATCAACCAGTTTAGAGAAGAGTTGCACAAGGAAATTTTATCAGGCATATCTTAAATTGAGAAGGAGAGGAAATAATGATGAAAAAAGAATATTTATTGACTTTTATTTTGTTTGCTGTAGTTGCGATTATGGTCGCTTGCTCCAATGAAGCAGCCGAAAACGAAGGAACTGATGAGAATACAAGTGATGGAGAAAACCAGGCAGAACAAGTATTGAAAATTGCAAATGATCAGGAACCTGCCGGATTAGACCCGCATAAAACACCGGCACATTCTTCAGTCCGTATATACTCACAGGTTTACAGCGGGTTGGTTCAATTGGATGAAAAAATGAATCTGGAGGGTGATTTGGCGGAAAGCTGGGAACAGCCGGATGATCAAAGCTATGTTTTTAAACTCCGTGAAGGTGTAACTTTCCATAATGATCGGGAAATGACTGCGGAAGATGTGAAGTACAGCTTTGAGCGTATTTTGGATGAAGAAACTGCATCACATATTGCTTCCTACTTTGCAAATGTGGAAAGCATCGAAGTGCTGGGGGATTATGAAATCCAGTTTAATTTGACTGCCCCGGATGCGACGTTTTTATCGAACCTCACGAATGCCAGTGCTGTGGTTGTAGCACAGGAGGTTGTCGAAGAAAATGGTGGAGATCTTCAACAGGTTGCGGTTGGTACTGGACCTTTCAAATTTCAGGAGTGGGTTCCGGATAACCAGGTTGTGTTAGTTAAGAATGAGAACTATTACGAAGAAGGCTTGCCAAAATTGGATGAAGTCATCTACTTTACGATGAAAGATGAAGCAGCTCGAATGTCCGCAATTCGCACTGGAGAAGTAGATTTGACTTCGTTGACTGCTAAATCTGCCTCATTGCTGGAAAATGAAGAAAACTTAGATATCAAGAATTATCAATCTCTGGAGTACAGCTATGTAGGTTTCAATGTAAATTCGGAACTGTTGAGTGACGTTAAAGTCCGACAAGCTTTAAGTCTGGCAACAAATCGCGAAGCTGTTGCAGACATCGTTTGGAATGGAGATGCAGTAGTTTCCGGTCCAGTAGCCCCATCAATGGGAGATTGGGCAATTGATGTAACTGCACATGAGCTTTATGCAAATGATATCGAAAAAGCCAAGCAATTACTTGAAGAAGCAGGATATCCTGATGGATTCGAAATTACAATCACAACAGCATCGACTTACCCGGACATGGTCAATACTGCGCAAGTGCTTCAGCAGCAGTGGGCTGAAATTGGAGTAGACGCTGAGATCAGTCAGATCGAATGGGGCGCATACATTGATACATGGTCGAATACATCTGCTGATGTTCTTATAGGGCGGAATGGCTCTGGTACAGATCCGGATCGTGCTTTGCAGTACTTTTTCCATACAGATGGATCTGCTAATGTTTGGGGATTCTCTGATGAAGAATTTGATCAATTGACTGAAACAGGGGAAACGACACTTGAACAAGCAGATCGAAAAGAAATCTACACAGAAGCGCAAGAAGTATTACTGAACTTGTCGCCAAACCTGTTCCTGGTTTCACCAATGAGTTATGTGGCGGCCAGCAAGTCGGTAGAAGGATTTACCCCATATCCTCATAACGGCGAAGATATTCTCGAAGTAACTAAACAATAACTCAATTGAAGCTGCTTCGGCAGCTTCTTAAACTTATAAAGGGTGAGTAGCATGCTTTCGTATATACTGAGAAGATTATTGATGTTAATTCCTGTTTTATTCGGAGTCTCCATCGTTATATTTATTGCATTAAGGGTTATACCGGGAGATGTAGCTGCCACTATTTTAGGAACGGATGCTACACCTGAAACACTTGCTCAGTTAAGAAAAAATTTCGGCCTTGATCTGCCGATTTATGAACAATATCTGCAGTGGATAGGAGGAGTCCTGACTGGAGATTTTGGGGAATCGATGCGCACGGGTAAAGAAGTTTTACCGGATATTCTCGATCGTTTCGCTATAACTTTTGAGTTGACGATCCTTGCCGCAATTATTTCCTGGATTATTGCAATCCCAATGGGAATATTAGCAGGCATCAAACGCAATTCCAAAACAGATTTTTCTGTTCGAGTTATTTCCTTGCTCGGTGTATCGGTGCCCAATTTCGCTTTAGCCACAGTACTTATACTGGTGCTTTCTCTTTCTTTCTCATATAGCCCACCTGTTGGTTATGTGGGGTTTTGGGAAGATCCGATCAGAAACCTGCAAATCTTATTTTTGCCGGCCCTTGTTATGGGTACGTCCATGGCGGGTGCTGTCATGCGGATGACCCGGTCTTCCATATTGGAAATTTTAAGGCAAGATTTTATTCGGACCATTCGGGCCAAGGGCGCCAAAGAGAAAATTGTTATTTTCGATCATGCATTGAAAAATGCAATGATTCCCATTTTGACAATTATTGGCCTTCAGGTCGGTGTTCTGTTGGGTGGAACTGTAATCATCGAACAGATCTTTTCACTGCCAGGTCTTGGACAACTCGTTTTGACAGGAATAAATCAACGGGATTTTACAGTTGTTCAGGGAGCTGTTTTATTTATAGCATTTGTTTTTGTGCTTATAAACTTGCTGGTAGATTTGCTTTATTCATATCTGGATCCAAGAATTACGTACAAATAAGATACTTATATAAGGAAGTGCAATCTAGATGAAAGCTTTCATGCAGAGCTTGAAAAATGACAAAGTCGGTTTTATCGGATTCATTGGGATTTTATTGGTCGTTATCGTTGCTATACTGGCCCCAGTGATTGCACCTCATAGTCCCAGTGAAATATTCAACGAACATATTCTGCAAGGGCCAAACGCTCAATTCCTATTTGGAACAGATGAACTCGGCAGAGATATTTTCTCGAGAGTCGTATTTGGAGCACAGGTTTCGCTGCAGGTTAGTTTGACTGCTGTGGGGATAGGGGCAATTGGAGGGCTTGTTCTTGGTTTAATCAGTGGGTATTTTCAAGGGAAAATCGATCAAATTATCATGCGGGTAATGGACGTCTTTTTTGCTTTTCCTGATATTCTTCTTGCATTAACGATTATTGCTGTTTTAGGGCCAAGTTTGACAAATACAATGATTGCCATCGGGATAGTCTTTATACCTGTCTTTACAAGATTGGTACGATCTGCTGTTATGTCGGTAAAGGAAAATGAGTATTTAACCAGCGCGGTTGCTGTAGGAGTCCATCCACTAAAAATTATCGCTAAGCATGTCACTCCAAATATTATGGCACCATTTATTGTTCAAGTTACGCTGGCATTATCAGGTGCAATTTTAACGGAAGCTGCTCTCAGCTTTCTGGGGTTGGGAGTTCAGCCGCCAGATCCTTCATGGGGAGTCATGCTCAATGCCAGCAGAGCTTACATGGAATTTGCACCTTGGACCATTTTATTTCCTGTCACAGCCATTGTAATGACCATTCTTTGCTTTAACCTGTTGGGAGACAGTCTGCGGGATTTACTGGATCCAAAGCTGAAGTCCTGACTTAGCCAAAAATATTTCACTCCATATTTTTATACGGTAATGGACCAGGAATTAAACATGCAATTTGTTAGATTAAGGAGAGATATAAATTGAGCTCTGTATTAGATATAAAAAACTTATCCATAGACTTTGCTTCAAAAAAAAAGACATATAATATTGTAAAAGAATTTAATCTGCGGATAGACAAAAGAATGAAATACGGAATAGTCGGCGAATCCGGAAGCGGTAAAAGTCTTACTTCTCTTGCAATCATGAATCTTCTTCCTGAAGTATTAAATATAAGTGAAGGCAGTATTACGATGCAAACTAAGGAGAAAATCGACTTAACAAAACTTTCACCCAAAGAAATGCGGAAGGTCAGAGGTAAAGATATCGCCATGATTTTTCAGGAGCCAATGACTGCTTTGGACCCTTTGTATACAATAGAGCACCAATTGGTGGAAGTGCTGCGCATACATACCAAAAGCAGCAAAAAAGAAATGAGCGATTTAGGTTTAGAAATGTTGAAGAAAGTCGGAATTTCACGTCCGGCTGAAACTCTTAAAAGTTATCCGCACCAGCTTTCAGGAGGAATGAGGCAACGTGTAATGATCGCGATGGCTTTAATCTGCAAACCTAAACTGCTTATAGCAGATGAACCAACCACAGCTTTGGACGTAACGATTCAAGCACAAATATTGGATTTAATGAACGACCTGTCGGAAGAACATGATACTTCAATCCTGCTGATTACGCACGATCTGGGAGTAATTGCAGAAACATGTGATAGAGTGGCAGTGATGTATGCAGGACAGATAGTAGAGGAAACGACAGTAAAACAATTATTCACCAACCCTTCCCACCCTTATACAAAAGGATTACTGGAATCAATCAAATCTCTGGGAGACAAAGAAAGAGATTTGTATTCCATTCCTGGAAATGTTCCTACACCCTTTAACTATCAGGAAATGGGATGTCGTTTTGCCAGCCGTTGCCCTCATGCGATGAGTATTTGTAAAACTGAGCCAGCTATGTACCAAATTGAAGGAGATCATAAAAGCAAGTGCTGGCTTCATGCAGAGGAGGTAAATTTAAACGATGAGCAATACTTACGTGTTGGAAGTCAATAATCTGAAAAAGTATTTTCCGGTAAAAACAGGTGTATTCAAGAGAACCACCGGTCATATAAAAGCGGTCGATGACATCAGCTTTAAGATAAAAAGCAATGAAACCTTGGCGTTGGTAGGAGAAAGCGGATGCGGTAAATCGACTACGGGCAGAACCATTCTGAAATTATATGATTCCACTGCAGGGGAAGTTTTCTTTAATGGCGAAGACATAATGAAAATTTCAAAAAGCCAATTCCGCCATATGAGAAAAGATATCCAGATGATATTCCAGGATCCGTTCAGCTCATTAAATCCGCGGATGACAGTAAAGGAATTATTAATTGAACCATTGGCCACGCATAAAATTGGCGACTCGGCAGAGAGAAATCGATTAGTTATTGAGATGATGGAAAAAGTGGGACTTTCAAATGAACAATTAACCAGCTATCCCCATGAATTCAGTGGTGGCCAAAGGCAAAGAATAAGTATTGCCAGAGCGTTAATTGTAAAACCTAAAGTGGTAATTCTGGATGAATCCGTTTCCGCATTAGATGTTTCCATTCAATCTCAAATTTTAAACTTGCTTATAAAACTCCAAAAGGAATTCAATCTGACATACATCTTTATTTCACATGATTTAAATGTTGTTAAACACGTAAGTGACCGGACTGCAGTAATGTATTTGGGACAAATAATGGAGATGACTGAAACAGACAGGTTATATACAAATCCCCTGCACCCATACACGAAGGCGCTTTTGTCAGCTATTCCATCACTTGATCCATATGAAAAGAAAGAGAGAATCATATTGAAGGGAGACATACCCGATCCGTCCAATCCCCCGTCAGGTTGTCCCTTCAGATTAAGATGTCCAATGGCTCACGAAAGATGTATAGTTGATAAACCGGAATTTTTGGAGCAGGAAGAAGGTCATTGGGTAGCTTGCCACTTATACACCCAGTAATATCAGCAAATAGTGCAGCAAGTATGAGGAGTTGGTGATTATGACAATGGCACGTGGGGGATTAGTTTTACTAAAAGAGATGCGGGATGTATTGCCGTCGTCTGAAAAAAAACTTGCTGACTTTATTTTAAGTAATCCGGAGAAAATAATTGTGATGACAGTATCTGAGTTGGGAGATGCGAGCCAGACAAGCGGGGCGGCTGTTACCAGATTATGCAAGTCACTGAACTTAAAAGGGTTTCAGGATCTCAAACTCCGCATACACGGAGATATCGGCCGGAAATCCGAGTCGACCAACCGGGATATACAACCAAATGAACCGGTGTCGGAAACCATTCAAAAAGTGACGGATCATGCAGTGCGAACATTGCTCGAAACAGCAGAACTATTAGAGAGCAATCAGCTTGAACAGGCTGTAGATGCTGTAGTAGCAGCTAAAAACATTCATTTTTTCGGTGTGGGTGCTTCCAGTATTCCGGCTATGGATGCCCAGCAAAAATTTCTGCGTATCCATAAATCTTCGACAGTCAGCACAGACTTGCATTTAGGTGCAACAATTGTGGCGAACGTTGGTCCAGAGGACGTAGTGGTCGGTATTTCTTTTTCAGGGGAAACGTTTGAAGTTAAAAAAATCATAGAACTGGCAAACGCCAGAGGAGCGACAACAATCAGCTTAACAAAGTATGGACAATCTGCAGTCTCTAAAATATCCCAAATCCAACTCTGTACTTCGCCGTCCCGTGAAGCAAATTTTCGGAGTGGTGCCACTTCTTCCCGGCTTGCGCAATTACACGTGATAGATGTCTTGTTTATGTCTGTTGCTTCCAGACAATTCGACACAACAATCACTTACTTAGATGCTACGCGCGAAGCCATTGAAAATATTCAGAACCAGCGGGACAATAAGAAGAGAAAATCTTCAGCTGATTGAGGAAGGTGTTTATGAAGACGACTATGCTTATCTATAACATCCGTATTGCACTTCCGGATGGGAAGCTGATGAATGGAGAAATTCTGATTAAAGAGGGCAAGATTAATCAGATATCGGATTTTCCGATTAACGATTTTGATGGCGAGCGGATCGATGGACGAGGATCAATTGCTCTCCCCGGATTTATCGATATCCATATTCATGGAGCAGATGGTGCCGACTTTATGGACGGTAGTGAGAGTGCGTTTGCCAAAATAGCCCAAGCACTCCCCCGAGAAGGGACGACTTCTTTTCTGGCTACAACCATGACACAGGCAACCGGGAAAATACAACAGGCAATAGATGCCGGCTTTCGTTATTTGAGTAAAACGCAATGTGGCAAGGGTGCCGAATTTCTTGGATATCATTTGGAAGGGCCATTCATTGCTCCTGAAAAAGCTGGGGCACAACCAAGGGATTTTATTCAGAAACCTTCTGTAGAGTCGATTGAACAATGGTTTGGAAAAAAGTTAGAACACCTTAAAATAGTGACTTTAGCTCCTGAAAGAGATTCACAAAACCTGGTCATCAAGCACTTAGCCGACAAAGGTATCATCATGTCAGCCGGGCATACCATAGCGACTCAACAAGAGATTCAGACAGCCATTGAGCACGGGCTAACTCATCTCACTCATTTTGGTAATGCCATGAGAGGCTTACATCAGAGGGAAATCGGAGTCATAGGAGCAGGCTTGCTGCATGACCAATTATATTGTGAGTTAATAGCAGATGGTATTCATGTGTCAGACGATATGATGAAACTGATGATGAAAGTAATAGGTCCGGATCGTCTTCTGCTCATCACAGATTCGATGAGAGCAAAAGGTTTGGCGGATGGTATATATACCCTTGCAGACCAGCAAGTTAAAGTTTCGGGAGACAAAGCTACGCTCGAAGATGATTCATTGGCAGGCAGCCTTCTAAAGATGAATGAAGGTATAAAGCGGCTGCGCCTCTTGTCTGATCTGTCTTTACATGAAGTAATGAAGATGTCTTCAGTTAACGCGGCAAAAAGATTAGGCATCTTTGATCGAAAAGGGAGTATTGAAGAGGGGAAGGATGCTGACATCGTCATACTGAACGAAGCATTTGATGTACGATATACAATTTGCAGAGGGAGATTGAGTTATGCGTATGATGTCAACAAAGTCGATTCACTGGATTCAGGTTGGTGACTATGATGAAATGAGCGAGCTTGCTGCCTCCATTTTTGAGCAGCAATTACTGAGGAAACCGGATAGTACTTTAGGTCTTGCTACAGGAGGAAGCCCTCAGGGGTTTTACGTTTCTCTGGTAAAGAGGTATATAAATGGAGGATTTTCATTTAAAAAGGTGAACACTTTCAATTTAGATGAATATATTGGTCTCGGGCCTGACGATGAAACAAGCTATCATCATTACATGAAGCGCAGCTTTTTCGACTTTGTGGATATCCCTGTTTCGCAGCAGCATTTGCCCAATGGTTTAGCGGATGATTTGTTGCTGGAATGCCAATTGTATGAGCAGGCAATTGAAGAGAGCGGCTGGATAGATTTGCAGCTGCTAGGAATTGGGGTAAATGGCCATATTGGATTTAACGAACCGGGAACTGCGTTTCAATCCAAAACTCAGGTAATTGATCTCACAGAAGAAACGCGCAATAAAAATTCCAAATATTTTTCTTCGGAAGCAGAAGTTCCTGCCCAAGCAATTACGATGGGATTGAGAACTATCATGAAGGCGAAACAAATAATTCTCTTGGCATTTGGGGAAGAGAAGGCTGGGGCAATTGCAAGATTACAGGCTGGGACTGTTACTGAAGATTTTCCAGCAAGTATCTTGCATCACCATCCAAATGTTAAAGTTTTATACGGTAAGTAGTATGTGGCACATACCACTAATTATCGTTTTCCCCATTCATACGCTCTCTAAAGTTAATCGGAATTAACAGAAATACTCAATAAATCCCCCAAAGTAAGGCGGACTTTGAAAAAGAAATTTCTTTTTCAGTCCGTTTTTTGCGTTGGAGCTGTTTAAGTATATTGCCATTAAAAAGGGACAGGTGGGCTATTCAGAGTCACTTAAATCTGTTTATTAGTTCTGGAAGTTTTCTTATTACTAAAATTTATAAAAATGTATCCTTTTCTCCAAAAACTCCCTATATAGCCAGTAAGGAACCAATTTCCGAAACCTACTATATAAAAGGAGACAAAAAAATGACCAAAACACAATTCGTAAAAAGAATCACCCATCCCGATTACGGCCAGGTCTATCAGTTTTATGAAGTGGATGAGGAGACGCAGAAAGAGGTGTTTGTGGATCCATTCGATGCGGGGCTGCTGATGCTGGCGACGGAAGAGGAGCTGCCGGAGATCCTGGCGATTACATCAAAACGGGGAGCGGATGCGAGTGGCTATTATATGGGAGAGAAATTTATCGTTCAGAAAGGGTCGAAGTTTGCGGCGTCGACTACGGCGAAATGCCCAAAGAAATATGTGAAGCTGCGGGAGAAGCTGATATTGGAAGGCCTGCTCATTCCGCTGCATAACCAGTTGTTCCTGCTGGAGGATTTTGAATTCGATACGCCGGGTACTGCCATGGGCACGGTGATTGGCGGCTGGGGCAAAGGGCCGCATGACTGGAAAGAGACGAAAAAAGGCAATGCTTGATGAATTCAAAATTAAAACTGTGGGGGTTAGTTGATGAAGAATTTTTTAGCATTGCCGAATTTAGTGGATCTGCGTCACCAGTTGCCGAAAAAGCAGGATTATCCCGCGCGCAATAAAAAGATCAGTACGCGTGTCTGGCATCATTCGCTGACGCTGTCGCATCTGACGGGATCGGATGCGGCAAGTTTTGCAAAGTATCATATGGATGTGAACGGCTGGCCGGGCGTCGCTTATGCGATTGTGGTCGAGCCGAAAAATAGGGTGCAGACGCCGCGCGGCAAACGGGCGCGGATCGTCTGGGCGCATGATTTTGACCGGCGCACGTATCATGCGGGCAACGCCAATGATTACGGGCTCGGCATCTGCGTGGCGGGCGATTACCGCAATGAGCGGATGCAGGATTATGTGAAGGAGACGATCAACGAATTACAGGCGGCACTGGTGGCGGACGGCATCGGCCGTGAAGACAAATCGCATCATGAAATGCCGGGCTACGGCTGGAAGGCGTGCTGCGTGTTCGATTATAAAGGGGCGTTCAACTTCCTGGACCAGAAATCACTCGTCAAAGCGGTTCCGGCGACGTATGTGATCCAGGAAGGCGACACGTTCTGGAATATCGCGAATAATATGGACGGCATCCGGGTCGCGGATCTGCTGGCGGCGAATCCCGGAATCAATGCGAACGCTTTGCAGATCGGGCAGGTGATCCGGCTGGGGGATGCGAAAGGGGCGGCGCTGAAAACGTCTGCGAAAACGAAGCCGTCATCTGTTCCGGAGAAGCAGCTGGCGATGAAGGAATTTGTTTTATTGCCAAAGACAGTGGCGGCTTGGAAGACGTATCCGCTTGGCGTGGCGCCGGTTGCGAAAAACAGTGACTGGAGTCTGGCGCCTGCCCGGTTCGGGGGATTGGAATATGAAATTCTGGGCCGGCCGCAAACCGATGTGGTGATGATTCTAACGGGCAGAGGCAAACGCAATATTTACGTCGCGGCGTCGACGGGTGCGAAGATTTATCTGAAATCATGACGTCTATAGCTGCTTGACACCCGCTCATTTCCGGATGAGCGGGTTTTTTATTGCCATAAAGGATTGCCGTTCCTGCAATCGTGGTATAGAATAGGAACATATGTTCTTGAAAGGGGTTTTTGCGATGGGGCGTTTAATGACACAGGAAGATATCACCCACTTCGAAAATCTGATCTATCTCCCGATGGTGCTGACCATCCTGCATAGAGACCGGGAACTGGTCGACACGATGCCGTTCAAGCTGAAGCGGCCATATCAGCAGCTGATCGACGACGCCATTAAATGCGCTGAAAGGGATCTCCGCACGAGCCGGATCTTCCTGCGGAAACAGATGTATAAAGTGCTGCAGGGCAGCCGGGATAAATTGTTCACCGAATATGTTTTCTACTACAGGGGCTACGAGGATCACCGGAAGTATCTGCATTACCAGATGCGGAACCGCACGGAGGAGCTGATCCGTACGTATTTTGAACAGGGAATAAACGAAAACCCCCAGCTGTGAAAGATGAGGGCATTTGGGGTTACTGCATATTGCTGATCATGCGGATCATCACTCGCGGGATGAATAAGACGACGTTCCAGACGATGCTGAGAACCATTTCAATCATGTGGCCCATACGGAACTCAGCAAAGAATTCTTTGACGGGATTGTCTTTTTTCGGTTTTTTTTGGGCAGTCGGCACTTGGCTCATAGGATCCCCATTCCAAAGTCATTTTCCTCAGTATATACAAGCGGATTCAGCCTGCCAATCTTTTTCGGGCTTCATGCTGATGCCGGAAAACCGCTGAAGCATGTGCGTCAGCGGTTTTTATTTGCCGGAAAGGATTGCCGGCCTTGCAAACGTGGTATAGAATAAGAACAAATGTTCTTATTTTTTAGGAGGTGGCTCACATGAAGAAGTTGAACAGGGAATTCAAGATGCGGGGCGACATCAAGGACCGCGGGAACATCAAGTGGCAGGGGCTGATGCTGCCGGAACATATCGAGATGCTGCGTGAGTGGTATGAGGAAGATCATCATGTGCCGAGACCGGACCTGGATGAATACGATCTTCAGCTGATCCAGGAGGAATTGGACATCGCGTTGAAGCGGAAATGCGAAGTGCTGATCGAGACGTGGAAGGACAAGCAGATCTCCAAGCACCGCGGCGTTATCGAAGAGATTCAAGTGGCACGCCGCGAACTGGTCTACGAGAGCCCGTTCGGCACGCACCGGCTGAGTCTGGATGAGATTGTGGCAGTTATGTTGATTGATTGATGAAATAAAGTCAGGGAAGGGATGTTGCCGGCAATCGTTTTGATTGGGCGGGACATCTTTTTTTAATGGGTAAGAAAAACATGAAAATTATGGTAAAGTGAAAGTAGTCAGAATTATAGGTGAATATTGGCGCATGAAAATCAGAAGGAAAGAGAGGGGAGCCGACATGGACTATACAGCACTGATTATACCGTTGATCATCATAATTATTTTCTTCACCGCTATGACCTTCATCTATAAAGATAAAGAAAAGGTGGATAAGGGCTTTAAAGTGAATTTCTTCCGCTTGAGTTACCGGCGAAGAATGATCAGGAGCCTGAGCGGGGTACCGTTCGCGATTCTTGTGTTTTTCCTGCTTTATTATTTTGAATTTTTTTCGTTTGATGTATTCCTCGTCATCCTGGCAATTATACTGATGGTCTATGCGCTGGAAGCGGGTTATAACTACCGGATGTGGAAGAAGGAAGAGGCAGAGAAGGTGTCGGAGTAGGAGATGCCGGGTTTCATTGGCATAAATCGGTTTTAAAAGCACATACGGGATGAAAGGGGAAAAGGGGCATGGCAAAGAATTTTGAAGGCAGGACAGCGCTGGTTACAGGGGGAAGCAGGGGAATCGGCAGGCAAATCGCCGAACGGTTTGCGGAAGAAGGGGCGAGTGTCGCGATTATCGATATCAATGCGGAAGCGCTGGAGGCGGCGAAGCTTGAACTGGAGGCAAAGGGCTATTCGGTTTATACGAAAGTGGCGAGCGTGACGGAAAAAGAGCAGGTCGAGGGGGCAGTGGCGGAAGTGAACGGGCATTTCGGCTCCGTCGATATTCTGGTGAATAATGCCGGTGTCATCCGCGACAATATGCTCTTCAAGATGAGCGATGACGACTGGACGACGGTTATGGATGTGCATCTGAAAGGTGCGTTTTACGCTACGCGCGCGGTGCAGAAGTACATGATCGAGAATAAATACGGAAGAATCATCAATATTTCTTCCACTTCAGCGCTCGGCAATAGAGGCCAGGCGAATTATGCGACGGCGAAAGCGGGGCTGCAGGGCTTTACGAAAACGCTCGCGATCGAGTTAGGGAAGTTCGGCGTGACGGCGAATGCGGTGGCGCCGGGCTTTATCGAGACGGACATGACGAAAGCGACGGCCGAGCGCATGGGTGTGCCGTTTGACGGTTTCGTCCAGGCGAATGTGGCGATGATTCCCGTCGGCAGGAGCGGCAAGCCGGAAGACATTGCGAATGCCGTGGCTTTTTTTGCGGATGAACGGTCCTCTTTTGTGTCCGGCCAGGTGCTGTATGTTGCCGGCGGACCGAGAAACTGAGGGGGCTGGGTGAATGCTGAAAGCGATGATCGGCAGGAAATCAGAGAAGACGAAAAATGTCATTGAACGCGGCGCGGTGAAGAAATTCGCGGAAGCGCTGGGAGACGCGTCACCGCTTTTCACGGACGAGGAAGCCGGCAAACGGTCGGGATACGGGCGCAATATCGCGCCGGTGACATTTCCGGTGACGTTCGACGGCGGTTCGATTCCGGGGCTGGATCTGCCGGATAAAGGGCTCATCCACGGAGAGCAGAAATACGAGTATGCGCGTCCGCTTTTTATCGGGGAAGAAGTGTATTGCTGGATGGAAGTGAAGGATTATTACGAGAAAGCCGGAAATTTCGGCAGGATGGGCTTTCTCATCGTAGTTCTTTACGGGGAAGCCGATTCCGGTGAGCTGCTTTTTTCGGAAGAGCGCGTAATCATCATCAACGAAGCTGCCCGGAAGGAGATGGAGCGATGACGGCGATGGCACAGATGGAAATCGGGGAGGCGCTGCCGGTGATTCGGCTGCAGCCGGTGTCCCGCCTGGATTTGATCCGGTATGCCGGTGCATCCGGCGATTTCAATTCCATACATACGATTGACGAAGAAGCGGAAAATGCAGGGCTCCCCGGCATTATCGCACACGGCATGTGGACGATGGGGAACCTTGCGAAACTCTTCACTCCTTATCTGGGGGAAGGGTTTATTCGGAGATATTCGATCCGCTTTAAAGGGATGGTGTTTTTGGGGGATGTGGTTTCGCTGACGGCGACACTGGAGGAAAAGCGGAGCGATGGAATGGTTTTTGCCGTTGAAGCTGTGAACCAGGACGGGCGGAAAGTCCTCGCGGGAGATCTGGTTTTTTCTGTAGAGGGATGAGGATGAATAAAGGAGCACACCGTTTTTTCGGATGTGCTCCTTTTTATATCCGGTTTTATTGTCCGGAGCTGGACCTCGGCCGCTCGGTCAACGGCCTGTTCCGCAGCAGCACCAGGACGGGCCCGATGATCGGGATCCACGCCAGTCCTTTGGCGCGTGCATCGGGATAAAAGCGGTGGACGGTGTAGATGGACAAGCCGTAGAGCACCAGCCAGTCGACGGTCATGACCGATACGAGACTGGAAGCGAAAAAGGAGTCGGCGTAGTCAGCGAACGAAAAGCCCTGCAGCAGCGTCAGCAAATTGCCGGCCCACATGATGATGAGCACGATGAGCCAGAAACGTGAACGCAGGAAACGGAAAAGCCAGCGCGGCGTGCGCAGTTTCCTGTCCGATTTTTTTATGCCGAAAGCGAAATAAGGCAGCAGCGAAAACGCCCCGATGCCGAAGGACAATAAGGCGAACGGCCATGCGGGCCAGCGCTGTTTATCGTTCAGGAGCAGGAGGGTAAGAAAGACCAGCGGAAAGATGCCGAGCGAGTTGAACACGGCCAGGACGAGCGGATCGATCGCGCCGATGCTGCCGTTGAACAGCTCGGGAAAAATCGGGTTGTTGGCGCCGGTACCGGGTGCCAGGTAGCGGGCGTATAGGATTAATAGGATCCAGATTAGCAGGAAGACCATTTTGTCACCTCATTTCTTTTGGTATACCCGGTGGGCGGAGGGGTGTAACAGATTTTTGTCGGACTTCCCGCTGAATAAGGTAGGCTAATTTTTTTGTCTTTTATTTGTCCATTTGCATGAATTTATCAATGCATATATTTAAATGGGTAAAAAGACCGTTTAACTGTTCGGGTGTAAAGTGATAAAATAACTACTTGATTTGAATGGAGAAGTTAATATAAATTATATGAAGATAATGGAATTGGACGATTATAACCCGGTAAAGATTTGAGTGCCTGGGTTTTAGAGTTGAATATTATTCTTCTTATATAAAAAAGGCAGCCGAAAATTATTGATAGGCTGTATTTTTGATGCGAAAGGAAGAATAGAGATGGTTAAGAATAATGTTTTTCCGATTTCACTATTCATATTTGTCATTGGCGGATTTTACGGCTGGACCTCCTATTTTGAAGGGAATCTATTGCTCGTCGCCACTGGCATCAATGTGCTTGAAATCCTTGTCGGGATGGCCGGTATCTTCTGGATTTTTCAGGCCTATCGAGGCGCCATTCCCAGGCAAAGGAGTTTTTGGGTGCTGCTGTTGACTGGTCTTATTATCTATATCGCCGCCAATTGGATATGGCTGTATGATCAATTATTCCGCGGGTCGCCGGACTTTTCAGACGCCTCTTATCTGATTTGGATGATGGGTTATCTTTTTTTCCTGGCTGCCTTGATCGCTAAGGCGATCGAATTGCGGAAAGAATCCCCAGGGCCGTCCTATATTTTCAATATCACGGTCTTTATGATTACCGTCATTGCCGTCTGTTTTCAATACTTGATAAATCCAGCGGTTGACGTGCCGGGAACTACCTGGATTTCCGTCGCAACGGCGGTTGTCTATCCGATCATCGACTTGTCGATCATCTTGATTGCCACAATTTTGTACTATCAGATGCTGAAAGACCGGAAACGGGATTGGCTGCTGATCCTGGTGGCTGCGTTTTTCCTTCAGATCACAGCTGATTTTCTTTTCGCCTATGCAGGATTCAATGGCAGTTACGAGCAGGGCCATCTGATCGATCTGCTGTGGCTGCTGTCGACGATGTATATCGGGTTAGCAGGCTATTTCGGCAAGATGGGAGATACGAAAGATGTCTGGCTTTTAAAGAATCCGGTCAGGGGTCAGGAGGAAACTTTTCCATATTACAGTATCCTCGTCCTGCTGGTGATGGTTGCCAATAGTTATGATTTTGACTTCAATGCGCTCAGTCTGGGATTATTGCTCACTTTCTTCCTCGTGCTCGGCAGGCAGCTGCATATTCAGCAGAAGAACCGCCATTTGATGAATGAGTACCGGTATCTCGCTTATCATGATCCGCTGACGAATCTGCGCAACAGAGGCAGTTTTGTGGAAGAGATCGAGTGCGTCCTAACGGAGAATTCCACGAGGGAGACGGCTTTGCTGCTGATTGACCTGGATCAGTTTAAAGTGATCAACGATACGCTCGGCCACCATGTCGGCGATAAAGTACTCGAGCAGACGGCTGCACGGCTGCAGACGGTCATCGAAGACAATATGCTGCTGTTCCGCATGGGCGGAGACGAGTTCGTCATCGTCATCATCGGTGATACAGACAATCAAAGCGTGGCGACAGCCGAGAATTTGCTGGCTCTTTTCCGGGAGTCCATGCCCATCGATGAATATGAAGTGGATGTTACGCCGAGTATCGGCATCAGTAAATTTCCGAATCATGGCCATACGGCGGAAGAGCTGATGAAGAATGCGGACGCCGCGATGTACCTGTCGAAAGAAAACGGCAAAAATGGCTACAGTATTTTTAATGCTGAAATGAGCCAGGACAATGTACGGAAAATGACGATCGAGATTGAATTGAAAAAAGCGATCTCCAAAAAACAGCTGCAGCTGTATTATCAGCCGAAAGTGGATCTTCGGAACAATAAAACCATCGGCATGGAAGCGTTGCTGCGCTGGCAGCATCCGTCTCTCGGATGGGTGTCCCCGGACGAATTCATCCCTGTCGCTGAAGAGACCGGACAAATTGTTTCGATCGGCGAATGGGTGCTGCGGGAAGCGTGCCGGCAGAACAGAGCTTGGCAGGACATGGGCTTTCCGCCATTGACGGTATCGGTCAACGTTTCCGTTCTGCAGTTCAGGCATTCGGATTTTTTGGGGACTGTCCAGCAGATTCTGGATGAAACGGCTCTGGATTCGCAATATCTGGAGCTGGAGATTACTGAAAGCATCATGCAAAACATCAAAGAAAGCATCATCATTCTGGATGGCCTTCATCAGATGGGTATCAAAGCTTCCATCGACGATTTTGGAACCGGCTATTCTTCTCTGCATGTTTTGCAGAAACTGCCGATCGACACATTGAAAATCGACAAGTCCTTTGTGGATGAGCTGGACGCGGATCCGTTGAACCCAATGGTGAAAGCCATCGTCGACCTCGGATTAAACCTGAACATGACGCTTGTCGCTGAAGGAATCGAATCCGAAAATCAGGTGAATGTCCTGCTCGGACACGGCTGCACAATCGGCCAGGGTTATCTGTTCTCGAAACCGGTCACAGCGACTGACTTCGAAGAATTAATGGCAGCTCGTCTTGGACAACTGAAATAAAGAAAGAGGGCTCCCCGCCATTCTGATGAATGGCGGGGAGCCCTCTTGTAGTTTGGGAGACGCAGATTTCACGGTTTTATTAGCTGACGGCGGATATAATCGCCCAACGGCGGATATAATTTCTCAACGGCGGATATAATCGCTCAATGACGGATATAATTTCTCAACGGCGGATATAATCGCTCAATGACGGATATATTCCCCCAACGGCGGATATCCGTCATTCGCCAGCCGCCGTCTTCTCCGATTCATTCAAATCCACATCAACCGATGAAACGTAATAGCGTTTTGCTGGATCTGCTGCGAGCTCGACTTTCTTCCGGTCGAACAGCGAGACGGTGGCGATTTTCGTCATCTGGCCGCTTTCGATGTCTTCTTCGTAGACGCGGTAGCCGATGATGGCGTCGTCGCGGACCGCATGCCATGACAGATTGAACGCCGTTACGGTGACGTTTGTCGGTGCTTCCGGCTGCTGGAGCTGAACGCTCGAATCGGATACAAGTTCCGCTGTCACGACCAGGCGTTCTTCATGTGAACCGGTGTTTCGGTCAAAAGTGCCGGTGCAGGTGATCAGATTGATCATCCGGCCGTCCGAGGCGCCGAAGATATCGGCGATCGGGGCTTCATCGGTCGGATAGCTGTTTTTTTCATTGATCTTGAAGATCATTTTCCGGCCATCCCCATCTGTGATGATGACTGTTTCACCGGGTTCGACATTCGACAGGTGATAGAAGATGGCCGGTCCAGTCAGGCTATCGACATGTCCGGCAAGAACGGCATGGCCTTTTGCGCCAACTTTGAAGCCGGGTTCGAACCAGCCGGCCTGATTGATGTCTTCAGGTACACCCATTTCACCGTTGTCGAGTACGCCGGTCGCTTCAATGGATGCGTCGACGCCGATGGATGGAATGGTGATCCGTGCCGGAATCATGCCTTGGATGCTTTGCTGACGCTGTTTCTGTAATTCCTGCAATTTTTCGCGCTGTGCAGGAAGAATCGGGAATTCAGCGATTTTGTCGACTTTTTCATTGGTGGCCAATTGCTCAGCCGGTGTTTGTTCCAGCGTTTCAGGAAGGTTGAGCTGAGCGATGTCTTCTTCAAAAGTCGGTTCCCCGGCCATCGGCTTGAGGATGACAAACAGCACTCCGCAAAGGAGGATTGCTGTTGCCATTGTCCAAAATTGTCTCATCGCCCATGCTCCTTTCCAGTTTGCTTATTGCTGTCTTCTCTGACGAAACGTCATAGTTCCCGCTCCTGCAAGTACAAGTGTGCTGAGTGCAATCCAGATCATCATTGTGCTGGATTCATTCGCTGTGCCGCCAAGCCCTGTAGCCGGCATTTTTTCTGGTACAGCTGTTTCGAATTTTTCAGGGAACTGGTCAACGATGGCTCCGCTCAATGCTTTACCGATTGCGAAGACGATTGTGTAACCCTCACGGTACGTATTGTATGAAGCGTCGAAATCACCAGATGCATATTGTGTGAATGTGTCCACTACCGATTGTTCATGAGCTGCCACATTCGCGATTGTTTCGTCCATCGGCAGACGTTCTTCTGTTGCTGTGCTTAGGAAAGTTCCAAGGTCAGTGGCGAATGTTTCAATCAAAGCGGATTGTGCCTGCATGATCGCTTCTTCATTGCCATCTGCCTGTGCAGCTGCCAGGTCACTTTGGATGGAGATATGTTCGTTATTCCATAATTCCGCGAAGGCAGTAGCTGCATCATCTCCGTAGAAAGAGGCGATGGCTGCACTGAATTCTGCCGTGTTCTGGTCTTGCGCCCAATCAGCAAAGTCAAAATCTTCCGCTCCGTTAAAGCCTTTTGCCATGCTCAATTGTGAAAGTGCGAAATGCTCTGCTGCAATGCGGCTGACGGTCGAACGGAAGTCGCCGGCTGCTGTGTTCGGATCGGAAAACTGGTCCGGGAATTGTGCTGCAATGGCGCCACTGATGGCACTGCCTGCTCCGAAAATCTGTTTGAAGCCGTCAAGATAAGCCATGTAGGAAGCTTCGTATTCACCATCTACATAAAGGTCGAACGTGTTCTGGACGAAATCTTCATGCGCGCGGAGTGCTTCAGTCGCACCTTCTGCCGGCAGGTTGCCTTCAGTGGCGGATCCAAGGAAAGCACCCATTTCATCTACGAACGACTGCACTGTGTCCAATGCTTCTTCCTGTGCCATTTCGTCTCCCGCTTTCACGGCCATCGCATATTCATCGGTCCCGGTGTTGTGCTTATCGAAAATTTCTGCGAAAGCGGCTCCGCCTTCTTCACCGTAGACGGAAGCGATGACCGGTTCCATGTCCGCTGTGTTGGCATCAAGTGCCGCCATGGCTGCTTCAGCTGCCGCGTCACCTTCGTAGATTTTCATCATCGAATCGACTGCCAGTGTGTAATGCTCCGATAACAGGGAATCCAGTGTTGCCCGAAGTTCCACCCCGGTTGTTTCCACCGGAGAACCTTCCTCCGCGCTTACTGCCATGCCCATACCCGGAACCAATAATGCCGTACCCAATATCGGTGCCAAAACTTTTCTGAATTTCATCGTCAACACTCCTTTTTTTGTTTCTACAGGCATAACGGGCGGGTTTCCGGTTTAGATCACCTTTTTTTGAAAAAAGATTTTTTATTGGAATAAACCTTTTGATAAGCCGCTGATTTTATTGCCATGGCTGATCTAAAATGGCTCTTTGTACGTTATATAGGTAAGCTTACGAAAATAAAACCGGTCCCTCTTTCTCCGGAATGCTCCGGTGTAGTAAGCTTGTACTATGCCACAAGAATCGAAGGAGAACAGCGATGGAGAAAAGTTCCGATACGTTGCTTTACACGCGCATCCGGGAAAAAGATAAGGATGCGCTGGAAGATCTGTACGACCGCTATGAGAAGATCCTCTTTTCGTTTCTTTATAAAATGACGCAGGACCGTGAGCTCGCAGAGGAAGCGCTGCAGGAAGTGTTCATTAAAATCTGGCGGGGCGTCGGCGATTACGACGACAGCAAAGGGAAATTCAGTTCCTGGCTGTTCCGCATGGCGCAGAATTCGGCGATCGACCTGATCCGCAAACGCAAAAAGCCGACCGTGGGGCTGGAGGAAATTGCAGAAATGCCGAGTGCGGAACGAAGCGTCGAAGGGACGGCCGAATGGCAGGAAGAGAAAGAACACATCCAGGCGGCGGTGTCGCAATTATCCGCCGAACAGCAGGAGATGATCCAATTATTTTACTTTAAAGGCCACACACACGAAAAAATCGCCGAACTGTCCGGACTGCCGCTCGGAACCGTCAAGAGCAGGATCCGTCTGGCGCTCGGCAAATTAAAGAAAACACTGCACGGAATGCAGGGAAAGGGGGCTTACGATGAATAACGAATTATGCGATGGATTGGTGGATTATTTAAATGGTACACTTTCTATAGAAGAAACCCGTGAATTTGAAGAACACTTGAAAACATGCGAAGACTGCCGGGAAATTGTCGACGCAACCGGACAGCTCCCTTACCTGTCAGACCAGGAAGAACCGCCGGCGGGCATGAAATCACGGATTCTCGCGAATGTTTTTGAGGAAGAAGAGGAACCCGTACCGGTCGTTTCCGCTGTAGAACCGGGCAAGACTGACATCGAAATGGGCCGCGCACCGGCCAATCCGGAATTGACGGTGACTCCGGTGACTGACCGGAAACGCAAACGGGTCTGGTGGACACCCCTGATTGCCGCCGCTCTATTGGTGTCACTGCTCGGCAATGCTTATACTTTCATGCAATTGCAGAACGAACAGCCGGCACCGGCCGAGCCGCAGACGGCGTTCCAGTCGATCGATCTGCAGCCGAGCGAAGGTTTTGGCGGCGGTGCGACAGCCGCGGTGATCGAGCAGGCTGACGGCGCTTTGAATCTCGTCGTGACGGCAGAACAATTGGCTGCGCTTGAGGGCGAGCAGATCTATCAGGTCTGGCTGATCGAAGGCGACAATCCGATTCCGGCCGGCGCATTCACGGCGAATGCCAACGGAGAAGGCGCTGCTTTGTTTAATATTGAAAACAACACCGAAGAATGGGATACCATCGCGATCACACTCGAACCGCAGCCTGGCAACGAATCGCCACAGGGCCAAGTGGTGCTGAGCGCGGGACTATAAACTTTTAGGAAGACCGGCTGCCGGGTGCAGCCGGTTTTTTTATTGCTGGGGGCTGAATGTGGAGGTTGTGGGCGGGAGAGGGATGTTTGTGCGCGGGAGAACCATACTTATGCGCGGGAGACACATGTTTATGCGCGGGAAAACATCTTTTGTGCTCAACTCAATATATTTGTGATATGAATGTTAATTTTTTCGCCCACATAACCCCCAACCCCAAATTCAAGAACAACAGCGGACGTTTTTCGCCTTGCGAAAAACTCCAATCCCTTAAAGGAAGACTTCGCATCCGCGAAGCCTTTTTCATTATTAAAGCCCCTATTATTAAAATTTATGTGGTGGCACCCCGGTAATAATTTCAGACTCTTCCAGCAGAAGAGCCTGTTTTATTTGCATCAATCAAAAATTTTAGAGGGAATGTGCAAAGCCCAGGCGAAATATTAAAGAAGGTAATTTGGATGGATTGAAAGGAAGATGAAATGAAAGACATGATGAAGCGGATCATAGACAATTTATCGCCGATTGAAAACGGCAGGCGGCTGATTATCGGCATCGACGGCATGAGCCGGTCGGGCAAGACGACGCTTGCCGGCGAATTGAAGCGGCAGTTTGAAAATGAGGGGGTGCGGGCCGTCATTTTCCATCTTGATGATTTGATCGTCGAAAGAGCCCGGCGCTACGGCACAGGCGAAGAAGAGTGGCTGGAATACTACGGGCTGCAATGGGAAACCGGTTGGCTGCGGGAACATTTTTTCAAACGGCTGAAAACTGAAGATGAGCTGACGCTGCCGTTTTACGACGGGCAGGCGGACCGGCATGAGTGCCGGGAAATCTCTCTTCCAGATTCCGGTGTCATCATTATCGAGGGCGTTTTTCTGCAGCGCCCGGAGTGGCGGGGCTTTTGCGATTATGTGATTTATGTGGACAGTCCGCGGCAAAGGCGCATTGAGCGGGAGGCGGAGGTTGTTCAGCACAACCGGGAAAAATTCGAGAATCGCTATTGGCCAGCGGAGGAATATTACGAAAAGGTGGAAGAACCGCAGACACGTGCGGATTTGATTGTCCGGAATTAATCGGATCACAATTGCCGGCGGACCGCCAAAAGGGAGACAAAAGAAATGACGGCATACAATAAAACAGCACCGCTCGAAGCGGCGCAGAAGTTCATCGAAAGGTATTTTCCTGATTGCGACGCAGCGCTGCTTGCCGGAAGTGTGGTGAGAGGGGAAGCTACCGCAACGTCAGACCTGGATATTGTCGTGTTTGACGGGAATACTTTGGCTTCCTACCGGGAATCACTGGTGGCGTTCGACTGGCAGATTGAAGTATTTGTCCATAACCTGACGTCCTATAAAGCCTATTTTCAGCAGGACGCGGAACGGGCAAGGCCGTCGCTGCCGCGGATGGTGGCGGAAGGAGCCGTTTTGCGGGACAGCGGTGTAGTCGATGCCATTAAAGAAGAAGCGGCGCAATTGCTTGCAGAAGGGCCTGCCCTTTGGACGCCGGAAACCATCCGCACCAAACGCTATTTTCTGACCGATATGCTGGATGATTTCATCGGCTGCACGGAGCGTTCGGAAGGGATGTTCATTGCCGGAACACTGGCGGAACTGGTTGCGGAGTTCGAACTCAGGACGCATGGCAAATGGATCGGCGCATCGAAATGGATCGTCCGGGCATTAAAGCAGCATGATGAAGATTTCGCGGAGCGTTTCGTCCGAGCATTTGATGCCTACTACCGAACTGACGATAAAGACAAAGTTATCCGGCTGGCCGATGCCGTTATGGAACCGTACGGCGGCAGCCTGTTCGAAGGGTTTTCGCTCGGCAACCCCTGAACCTGAAAAGTCCTCCCGGAAACGAGTTCCGGGAGGAGAGGGGTCCATTCTTATTTGTCTGCATCCAAGCTGATGCCGATGGAGTGTTCGATCGCCTGGCGGACTGTCGAAAAAGTTGTCAGTGATTGGCTGTCGAACGGCAGGCTGGAAATTTCCATCGCGGCTTTCGCATTGATGCCGGTGACGTAAAGTTTTCCGCCCATCAGACGCAGGACGTCCTGGATCATCAGCAGTCGGTGGATGAAAGAGCTGCCTTCCCACAACACGCCTGAGATGTCGATGATGATGTGGTGCACCGCATTTTTTTGGACGTATTCACTCAGTTTGTCGGTCAGCACTGAAAAACGTTCGTCGTTCATCTTGCCGACAAGCGTCACAGCGCCGAGGTTATCGTTGATGGGCAAAATCGGCAGCATCAGGCGGTTGATCTCGTCTTCCTGCTCGATCAGCAGAAGCCGCTGGTTTTCCTCAACCGATATATCGGTCTGGGTGCCGATGAAATAAAGATGATCTTCGATGGTGACCGGTTCGATATTCAAACGGTTCCAGAACGGTGTGCCGTCTTTGCGGAAATTCCGTAATACGACAGTGACCGGCTCCGTATTGGAGATGGCCTCCCGTATTTGGCGGACGGCATCCTGCTGGGTTTCATCGCCTTGCAGAAAGCGGCAATTCTTCCCCATGATTTCTTCCCGGCCATAGCCGGTTAATTTTTCAAATGTGTGGTTGGTGTAAATGATGGGATTGTCAGGCTGCTGCGGGTCTGTCACCGCAGTGGCAACCTGGCTGCCGTCGAGCATCGCCTCAAAAAGGGCGGATTGAGTGTCGGGACTTAAATGTTTCATCGCATTATTCTCCAGTCTTTTTATAATAGTAGGATTGCAAAAAAATTGACCGGAGAGTCGGGAATATTGGTGCCTCCGTATAAGAATATTTGTCAGCGGCATGGAGTCGAATTATTCAGTGTATCTTCAACGTTAAGTTTACAGACAGCAGCTGCCGCTTGTCCAGAAATATGGAAACGGGCCGGAGTCACGGCAATCCGGGGTGAACATGTTTTATTCGCTTTCATCAGGGAATTTAGAAGGAAGATGATAAACCACATTCAGAGAGGAGCATGATGATGTTTGACTACACAGTGGAAACGAATAAAAGCCGGGACGAAGCGGTGCGGGACCTGGAAGAGAACCTGAAGGAAGAGAAATTCGGGGTGCTGTGGAATTTCGATTTGACGGCGAAGCTGCAGGAAAAAGGGACCGATTTCAGTACGCCGTATACGATTTTGGAAGTATGCAACCCGCAGGAAGCGAACCGGGTACTGTCGGAAGATCTGCTTGTCGGCTATTTTCTGCCCTGCAAGATTGTCGTTTACGAAGAAAAAGGGACGACGAAAATCGGCATGCCGAAACCGAGTGCGCTGATTCAAATGGTTGAAAATGATGCCATCAAAGAAATCGCTGTGGATATTGAGAAAAGATTGATTGGCTGTATCGACAAGACGGTCTGAACTAAAAATTTTAGCTCTCGATATACCCCGCACGGTAATAAACGATCCATTCGCAGGGAGGAATTGTGTATATGACAGTGAAATCCGTATCACCGAAGAAAGTGGCGCAAGAGGTTTTTCAGAACGAGCCGATTTATGTACTCGATGTCCGCAGTAAAGAGGAAGCGGAAGACTGGAAAATCGAAGGCGATCATGTTCAATTGATCAATATACCTTTCAAAGAGTTGAATGGTTCTGATTTGAAACAGCTGCCGGAGGATCGGACGCTTTATACAGTTTGCGCAAAAGGGAACACTTCGCAAAGAGCGGCCGCTTATTTACAGGATAATGGTTTTGACAATGTGTACTCGGTCGAAGGCGGGATGGCTGCCTGGAGTGAACAGCTGGAAACGGTCAAGATCGGCGATGTGAAAGGCGGCGCAATCTACCAGTTCGTCCGTCTGGGCAAAGGCTGCCTGTCGTACCTGGTCGAATCAGACGGGGAAGCGGCCGTGGTCGACGCCAGCCGCATGACGGAGAATTACGAGCAATTTGCGCGTGAGAAAAGCCTGAACATTAAATACGTCATCGATTCGCATTTGCATGCCGACCATATTTCAGGGGGCAAAAAGCTGACGGATGCAAGCGGTGCCGCATATTACCTCCCGCCGGATGATGCTGAAGAAGTCGTTTTCAGCTATGAACCGGTGACAGATGGCCTGAAACTTGAAGTCGGCAGCGCTGTGATTGAAGCCGTATACTCTCCGGGGCATACGATCGGCAGCACGACATTCGTTGTTGACGATAAGTATCTGCTGACTGGTGATATTTTATTCGTTAAATCGATCGGGCGCCCCGATCTTGCCGGCAAAGCTGCCGACTGGGCCAACGATTTGTATGAAACCCTGTACAGCCGCTATAAAAAGTTAGCTGACGATTTACTGGTGCTCCCTGCCCATTATGCGGAAATCAGTGAACTGAATGAAGAGGGCAGTGTATCCGAAAAGCTGTCTGTCCTTTATAAAGAGAATGAGGGCCTGCAGATAAAAGACGAAGCGAAGTTTATCAAACGGGTGACGGAAGGTTTGAAAGACCAGCCGAATGCCTATGAAGATATCCGGCAGACGAATATGGGCAAAATCCATCCGCCGGCAGATGAAGAGAAAGAAATGGAAACAGGTCCGAATAATTGCGCAGTATAATATAGAAGGCACGGATAATTCTTGACGCTGGCAAGCTGGGATTTTAAACTGACTGCAGGCGGATGGATTGTCCGTTTTTTAATGGATGAGCCAAATGCTTGAATTCATACCCTGAGGGGTATATAATCGGGACATAAAGTTAAGAGATTCCATACAGGGAGGCAAAAATAATGGAGTACGATAAACAAGTCCAGAATCGCCTGAAGCGAATTGAAGGACAGCTGAAAGGCGTGCTGCGCATGGTGGAGGAAAACGACGACTGCCGCGATGTGGTAACGCAATTGTCTGCTGTCCGGAGTGCCGTTGACCGCGCAATCGGCGTAATCGTCAGTGAAAACCTGGAACAATGTGTACGCGACAGTGTCAACAAAGGCGAAAGCACGGATCAGCTTGTAAAAGATGCAGTCAGCTTGCTTGTAAAAAGCCGCTAAGAAAGTTCGTCAAACTTTCGAGTTGACGAATTTTCATTTCGGATGTTAATATACCCCTGGAGGTATTTTATTCCTTAGTTACTCAAGCCGGTGAACTTTTTTTATTTAATAATTTTTATACCCCAGGGGGTAAATAGAGGAGAGATTTTGATTGGAACAGAAAAAATCAACGAACATCATATTATTCAGCGGAGACTACGACAAGGCGATGGCGGCCTACATTATTGCGAACGGGGCAGCAGCCTATGATCACGAAGTGACGATTTTCCATACATTCTGGGGATTGAACGCGCTCCGGAAAGACAACCCGCCGGCAGTGAAGAAGAATATGCTGGAGAAAATGTTTGCGAAGATGATGCCGCGCGGTGCGGATAAACTCGGACTTTCCAACATGAACATGGCGGGCATGGGGCCGAAAATGATCAAACACGTTATAAAAGAACATAATGCAATGACAATGCCGCAACTGATCGAAATGGCGCAGGAACAAGAGATTAACCTTGTAGCGTGCACGATGACGATGGATCTCCTTGGATTGAAGCAGGAAGAATTGCTGGATGACGTGACTTACGCTGGTGTAGCCGCATATCTTGCAGATGCAGAAGACGGCAACGTCAACTTGTTCATTTAAATAGAAGGAAAAGAGGGAAACAATGGATACTTGGTTAGTCGTTTTAATCGGAGCGGTAATCGTTTTTATCGCTTACCGCGCCATGGCGCCGGCAAAAGGTGTAACATCCATTTCCACTGACGAATTGAAAACGCAATTGAAGAAGAGGGATAAGCAATTCATCGATGTCCGGACGCCTGGCGAGTTCAAAGCCAACCGCCTCAAGGAATTCAAGAACATTCCATTGAATGAGCTGCCGGCACGCATCGGTCAACTTGATAAGAATAAAGAAACGTTTGTCATCTGCCAAAGCGGCATGAGAAGCAGTAAGGCAGCAGCAATCCTGAAAAGAAACGGTTTTGAAAATGTGATCAACGTCCGAGGCGGCATGGGAAGCTACCGCCCGTAAACTGGAGGAGGAATACGACATGAAAACAATGACTGTAAAAGAAGTGCAAGAATATATGAATACACATAAAGACGCATCCATCATTGATGTGCGTGAAATTGAAGAAGTGAAAGCCGGGAAAATTCCAGGCGCAGTGAATATTCCGCTCGGACTGATCGAGTTCCGCCTGCAGGATATCGATAAATCGAAAGAACACATCATGGTATGCCGTTCAGGCGGACGCAGCGGGATGGCAGCAGGAATTCTGGATAGCCGCGGCTACAACGTCATCAATATGGAAGGCGGTATGCTGGACTGGGACGGGCCGACTGAATAATTTTTGAAAGAAATAGGTTACAACTATATTTCGCTTCGGCGCTTAGAGAAATACCAACGTTAGATGGTTTATTTATAAAAAATTTTAACTTTAATTATACCCCCGAGGGTAAAGCAGGAGGAATTAGAATGATTCGAACAGATAAATTATTGGATGCAAAAGGGCTTGCATGCCCGATGCCGATCGTCCGCACGAAAAAAGCGATGAATGAGATGGAACCGGGACAGGTGATTGAAGTACAGGCAACTGACAAAGGCTCTCTGGCTGACATGAAGGCCTGGGCGAAAAGCAGCGGCAACCAATATCTTGGTTCATCTGAAGAAGGCGATGTGCTGAAGCATTATTTGCGCAAAGCGGATCAAAGTGAAGAAAAAGAAGAAATTAAATTCCCGCATACCGTAACGAACGCTGAATTGAAACAGGAATTAAATCGGGATGATGTCATCGTACTGGATGTCCGCGAACCTGCGGAATATGCATTCGGCCATATCGAAGGCGCAGTTTCCATCCCGCTTGGCGAACTGGAAAAGCGCAGTGCAGAACTCGACGCTGACAAAGAAGTGATTGTCATCTGCCGCACAGGCAACCGCAGTGATTTTGCAGCGAAACAGCTGGCTGATAAAGGATTCACTCGTGTGAAAAATGCTGTCGAAGGCATGACGCAATGGGACGGCGCAACCGAACAAACAGGAGGTTTTTAAATTGACTGTAACAGCAATGACCGCAAAAGAAGTGGCGCGCAAAGTGATCGATAACGAGCCTTTATTCATCCTTGATGTCCGAAACGGCGATGCTTTCGCCGACTGGAAAATCGAAGGCGGCAACATTCAGTATCTGAACACACCTTATTTTGATTTATTGGACGGTGTCGAAGATATGGTTTCAGAGCTTCCGAAAGACAGAGACATCCTCGTTGTTTGCGCGAAAGAAGGCTCTTCTGTGATGGTGGCGGAAATGCTTGCTGAAGAAGGCGTCGATGCGGAGTACCTTGAAGGCGGCATGAAAGCGTGGAGTGAACACCTGGAACCAGTGAAAGTCGGCGATTTGAAGGGTGGCGGGGAATTGTATCAATTCGTCCGTATCGGAAAAGGCTGTCTTTCTTACATGGCAATCTCAGACGGTGAAGCCGCTATTATCGATGCAACACGCATGACTGATATATTCCTGGATTTCGCGCAGGAAAAAGGTGCTGAGATCAAGTACGTATTCGACACGCACTTGCACGCGGACCACATTTCCGGAGGACGCGGGATCGCTGAAGCAACAGGCGCAACGTACTACCTGCCGCCGGCTGACGCTGAAGAAGTCGTATTCGACTATGCAGAATTGGTGGATGGACTGGAAGTTTCCATTGGCAACGCGAAGATTGAAATCGAAGCATTATACTCACCGGGCCACACAATCGGTTCAACATCATTCATCGTTGACGACAGGTACCTGATGACAGGCGACATCCTGTTCATCGATTCCATCGGACGCCCTGATCTTGCCGGCCTTGCAGAAGACTGGGTAGGCGACCTTCGTGAATCGCTTTACAGCCGCTATGCGGAACTCGCTAATGAACTGATCGGCTTGCCGGCTCACTTCATGATCATGGAGGAGTTGAACGCGGACGGAAGCGTCGCGAAGAAATTGGGCGACCTGTTCAAAGAAAACCACGGATTGAATATCGAAGATGAGCAGGAGTTCCGTGACATGGTGACGAAAAACCTGCCGCCGCAGCCAAACGCTTATCAGGACATCCGCAAAACGAACATGGGCAAAATCACGCCGGACGAAGAAGTTCAGCGTGAAATGGAAATTGGGCCGAACCGTTGTGCGGTGCGGTAAGTAGTAATCCAAAGTAATCGATATTCCGCAAAACAGCTCTGAAGACATTAGCCGAAGCTAGCGAGGCTAAGTCTTTGCGACGAAGCAGCGAAGCGATGCAACGCACTTTCATGTCTCGAAGCTAGCGCAGCGATGCAGAGACAGGAGCACGTTTCTTAAAGTTGTGCTCTTACAAGGATCTGTCTGCGCTGTTTTGCTCCATATCTTTAGAGACTTCTCTCAGCGCCGGCGCGCACATGGAGCAGGCGAATGCCGACGGAGCAGTGCGCAGGAGCATAATCTTTGCACTGTCTTAAGCGCCGAAGCGTTAAGTAAAAGTTATTTTTATTGGAATTAAAACAACACAAACCCCAAAGGAGAGATTTTGATGAACGCAGATAAAGTATTGGACGCAAAAGGCCTGGCATGCCCAATGCCGATCGTGAAAACAAGAAAAGAAATGAAAGAACTGGAGTCCGGACAAATCCTGGAAATCCTTGCAACGGATAAAGGTGCAAAAGCCGACATGACAGCCTGGGCAAAATCAGGCGGCCATGAACTATTGGATACAATAGAAGAAGACGGCGTCCTTAAATTCTGGATCAGGAAAGGCTGAAAGCTGTAAGAGGGTATCGCTGTGATACCCTTTCCGCTTTTCGAAGAGGTGACAAAAGATGAGTTTTGATTTTATTATCATCATATTCCTGATCGGCTTCATCGGTTCCTTCATCTCCGGAATGGTGGGGATTGGCGGTTCGATCATCAAATACCCGATGCTGCTGTATATTCCGGTCATGCTTGGCTACACGGCGTTCAGCGCCCATGAAGTATCCGGCATCAGCGCGATTCAGGTATTTTTCGCCACCATCGCCGGTGTTTGGGCATACCGTGGCAGCGGTTATTTGAATAAAACATTGATCTCTTATATGGGTGGCGCTATCCTGATCGGGAGTTTCATCGGCGGCTACGGCTCGACGCTGCTGTCGGAAGCGGCCATCAATTTCGTCTATGCCATTCTGGCGACAATTGCGGTTGTCATGATGTTCCTGCCAAAAGGAGGAGTCGACGACATTCCTTTGGAAGGGGTGACATTCAATAAATGGCTGGCGGCCGGACTGGCGTTCATCGTCGGAATCGCGGCCGGCATCGTCGGAGCGGCGGGTGCTTTCATCCTCGTGCCGATCATGCTGGTCGTCCTGAAGATCCCGACGCGGATGACGATCGCGACGTCGCTTGCCATCACGTTCATTTCGTCCATCGGGTCGACGTTCGGTAAGATTGTCACGGACCAGATTTTGTACGGCCCCGCGGCAGTCATGGTTGTGGCAAGTATTATCGCCGCACCCCTTGGCGCCAAACTTGGCCAGAAGATGAACACGAAATACCTTCAATGGATCTTGGCATTGCTGATTCTCGGCACAGCCATTAAAATTTGGATGGATATTCTGTAAAAATGAAAGCTGGAAAAAACCGTGAAGAAATTTTCTTCACGGTTTTTTGTATTCAGATATTCCGTTTCAGCATGCGCAGTCCGTTCAGGATAACGAGAATGGTGCTGCCTTCATGGCCCACGACGCCGATGGGAATCGTGATTGACTGCATGAAGTTCAGGAACAGCAGCACGATGATGACACTGACGGAAAAGAAGATGTTCTGTTTGATGATGCGCTGCATTTTCCGAGCGAGCTGGATGGAGTAGGAGATGCGAGAAAGATCGTTCTTCATCAGGATGACATCCGCCGTTTCGAGTGCGACATCGGTGCCTTCACCCATCGCAATACCGGTGGTCGCAATGGCGAGGGCGGGTGCATCATTGATCCCGTCACCGATCATGGCCACATTCCCGTATTTATCCATCAGCTTTTTCAATTCTTCCACTTTATCGCCGGGCATGCAGCTGCCGATGTAAGCGTCCATGCCGCTTTCTTCGGCAATGGCTTTTGCGGTTTTCTTGTTGTCACCTGTCAGCATAATGCAATTGATGCCGGCTTTCTGCAGCTTCTCAATCGTTTCTTTCGCATCGTCCCGCATGGTATCCATTAACGATATTGCGGCAGCGATTCCTTGGCTGTCGCGGACGAAGGTAACGGTTTTCCCTTCATTGGCCCAGGTATTCAATACACCGCCCTGGAACCCTTCCGCGTCGTCAAGGTTAACGAAATCGGGTTTGCCGATGCGGAATTCCTCGCCGTCGATGATCGACTTCAGTCCGTTGCCGGGCACATCGGTGATCTGCAGATTTCGTAAAGGAGCAATGCCTTTGGATCGGATGAATTCAGTGATTGCCTTGGCGAGCGGGTGATTTGACTGCATCTCGATGCCGGCGATGATGGCCATTATTCGGTCATGGTCGAGACCTTCGCGCAAGGTGAAGTCAGTGACTTCCGGCCGGCCGCGTGTGATGGTGCCGGTCTTGTCAAAAGCGATGGCCCGGATTTCACCCAGGTTCTGGAGATGGACGCCGCCTTTGAAGATGATGCCGCTTTTGGCACCGTTCGAAATCGCTGCGAGCGTCGCCGGCATGATTGATGCGACGAGTGCACAAGGGGAAGCGACAACCAGGAACAGGATGGCTCGATAAATCGTCGTCTCCCAATCCCACCCCACAAGATAATGCGGAACGAACAGCAGCAATGAAAAAACGATCAAAGCGATATTTACATATTGCCCTTCAAAGCGCTCGACAAATTGCTGGGAAGGAGGTTTTTCACTGTGTGCGGATTGCACAAGGTCGATGATTTTCTGGACCAGCGAGTCTGAATTCGGCTTGATCATTTCCATCGTGATGGCGCCGCTCATATTGACCGTTGAAGCGAATAATTCGTCATCAATATCTTTGGAGACCGGCACCGATTCACCGCTGATGGCGGATTCATCGACTACCGTATGGCCAATCAGCATACGGCCGTCCGCCGGAATGCGTTCCCCCGGTTTGACGACAAGCCGGTCACCGGGCTGCAGGGAAGAAACAGACACACGGGTCGTGTCACCGTCTTTCAGCAGCCATGCTTCTTCCGGCTGGATTTGCATCAATGCCGATACTTCCCTGCGGCTTTTATTCATGGTATATGTTTCAAGCGCTCCGCTGAGGGAGAAGATGAAAATCAGGATGGCGCCTTCCGTCCAGTAGCCGATTACAGAAGCGCCGATTGCAGCCAACACCATCAATAATTCTACATTCGGTTTCCGGTTTTCGATCGTCTTGAGGATGCCGTATCTCGCTTTGGCGTAACCGCCGATCAAAAAAGCCGCCAAATAGGTAATGACTGACCACAACTCGATGGACTGGGTTTCAAGAATATAAGCGATGATGATTAAAACACCGGACAGAATAGCGGCAATCAATTCAATATGCGTTCTCCAATTTTTCACACACTCATCTCCCTGTAATTTGCTGCGGCTTCAAGTCAATTTATTTTCAGATAACTTACTCATTTCCATTATAGCCCTTTTCAGAGGCATACAGTTACTGATTATCAGATAATTAAGGAGAGTTGATGTCTGGTTTTATTCGCTTGAAATTAAAAAAAGATCGAGCGCCGCATTTGGACGCTCGATCACTTATCTGTGCAGTTCGTCAGCACACCGAATCATTCGACTTCGGCACCGACAGCCCGAACAGCGGACGCAGATACAGCGCGAGGAATGTGCCGGCAAGCGCCAGGATTCCCCAGATGTAGCCGTGCAGGCTGAATGATGCGATGCCGCCGAAGTACGCGCCGATGTTGCAGCCGAACGCAAGGCGTGCGCCGTAGCCCATCATCAGGCCGCCGATGACGGAAGCGGCGAAGTTGCCGGCTTTGACTTGCGTGAATTTGAACAGACCGCCGGCAGCGGAAGCGAGAAACGCACCGATGATGACGCCGAGGTTCAAAATGGTTGTGGAATCAGCAAAGATGGATGCCTCAAGAGCGGCGGCATTGGTGCCTTGCCAATAACCCCAGCTTGCGACGTCGACGCCGAAAGCGCCGGCGATTTTAGAACCCCATAATGCGAAAGCGGACGTGATGCCCCATGGCGTGCCGCGTGTCATCAGTGTCAGCGCGTTAAGTACTGCCAGCACGATTGCCGCTGCAAACAGGGGCCATGAGCCGCGAAGGATCCGTTTCCAGCCTTTTTCAGAAGGGACGGGCGCCATTTTAGGTGCTTTCCTTTTCTTTTCGATGATAATTGTAACCCAGGCGATCACAGCAAAAAGCACAATCGATACGAGCCAGGCGCCGCCGTAGCCAAGGCCGGTGGAAGTGGCAAGTGAGAACGGTTCAAAAGCGGGCATTTCATCTGTCCAGAACGGCAGGTGATAAGCGCCGACCGTCGTACCGATGATGAAGAAAATCAGTGTCACAAACATGACGGAACTTCCGCCGCCGATGGAATAGAGCGTACCGGAAGCACAGCCGCCGCCGAGCTGCATGCCGATGCCGAAGATGAAAGCGCCGACGATGAGGCTGACGCCGACCGGTGAAACGTAACCGGCAACAGGGCCTCCGAAAAAAGTCGAGCCATATGCCAGAATGGGTGCGAATAGCGACACGGCGACAGCGAGCATCAGCATATGTGAACGCATCGCCTGTCCGTTGCCGACTGACATCATGCGCCGGAATGCGGAAGTGAAGCCGAACCGGGCATGGAATAACGTGTAGCCGAGCATCAGGCCGATTACGAGCAGCATTGTCTGAGAGACGTGCTGGGTTGCCAACAGGTAAACAGCGAGTATAAAGGCAACGATAACTCCGCCCATAATGAGCCCCTTCTGAGGCGGGTTTAAAGCGAGTCCTTTTCTGACGACAGGATCCTGTGCTTCGTTGATGGATTGAACGCGAGTGGTGGTCAAATCTATATCATCCTTTTCCTATTAATTTAGTCAGGAATATCTAAATATGATAATCTCTCTTCTATATGAAGTCAATAAATTCAGCGGATCGCCAACTCTTTGGACGGAATAAAAAAACGGGAAGCTTTGAGGCAACCCGTTTTCTCCCTCTATAAAATTGATATTACACGTTAGTCGCCGGCACCCGCAGCCAGTTCTCCATCGCTTCGAAGGCATGCAGTGCATCAGAATAGCCCTGATGGTAAAATTGCTCGAGCTTGTCCTGATCCCGCTCGGCATTGCCGACTTTCAAATCTGCAGAAGGCCGGATGACGAAGACTTTTTCTTCCTGCTCGAGCTGTTCGAGTACTTCAAGCTGATAATTATAGACGAGCCAGTGCATGTCGAGCGCTTGGGTAAGCCCCCTATATTCCTTGTAGAAATAGCGGCTCGTCTTGGAGATACGGGATGGTTTTTTACGATAGCCCCGTTGTTTCGTCAGCACCACTACCGGCTTCTCCACGCCATCGGCCAGCGCCTTCCTTACTGGAATCGGATCTGCAATGCCGCCGTCCATCAGCAGGCGCCCCTTATAGGAAACTCCTTTTGACATGAACGGCAGTGAACTCGATGCGCGGACTATTGTCAGAGCATCCTCCGGGTTTTCATTTTTTTCAAAGTAGACGGACTGTCCCGTAAGGCAATCCGTTGTACCAATAAAGCATTTCTCCGGTGCCGCATGAAACGTCTGGAAATCAAACGGGATGAGCTGATTTGGAATTTGATCGAATATCAGGTCCATGCCGAACAATTCCCTTTTCTGCATGAGATTGCGGAACGAAATGTAGTCGGGATGCCGGACATAATCGATCATGACCGTCTTATTGCGTCCGGGCTGCCGGGATAGATACGAAGCTGCATTGCATGCGCCAGCGGATACACCCACGACATAAGGGAAATAGCGGTCCTTTTCCATAAAATATTCCAGCACACCCGCGGTATAAACGCCTTTCATGCCACCGCCTTCCAGGATTAAACCACTCTCATCCATAGCCGTCCCTCCGCTTCCTTATAAACTGATTATTCTGTTTATTTTATCATACTATGGCCATCAAGTATTCGGTGAGCTATATATAAGAGGATTGGATGGTACACTTTAACTATCAAAATTGGAGAAAAAGGAGTGTCGGTATATGTACAGCAAAATTTTACTGGCGGTGGACGGATCGGATCATTCTCTCCGCTCGGCAAAAGAAGCAATTACGATTGCGGGGGCGAATCCCGAATCACAGATTACGGTCGTCTATGTGGCGGACCACGATAACGCGAAAAACGATGTGCTGCACAGCGGCAGTCCTGTAGAACTGGATCTGCAGCGCCGCAAAAAGCTGAAGCCGGTGGAAGAGGCGATTGCTGCGGAGAATATCAGCTGCCGCGTCGAAATCCTTCACGGCATTCCAGGGCCGGCAATTGTGGAATATGCCAATCAGGAAGGGTTCGACATCCTCGTCATCGGCAGCCGCGGTTTGAACTCGCTGCAGGAAATGGTGCTCGGCAGTGTCAGCCATAAAGTGGTCAAGCGTGCCAATTGCCCGGTGCTGATCGTGAAATAATAGCGCTCTTTTATTGGAAATCGATTCCGGACAGTATTTTCGATATCCGGATAGTATTCGGGCGATTCCGGATAGTATTTTTAAAACCCGGATAGTATTTGAGCATTTCCGGATAGTAAATCCTTTATTTGGAAATTTTTCGCCGCATCTTTGACGGAAAGCCGATTACAGACAAAGAAAATCCCTGCAGATGCAGGGATTCTCCATTGTACGGGCCTGAATTTCAGTTTTCCAGATAACGATACAGCGTTGATTTGCTGATGCCGGTCTGTTCTTTGATCTCAGCCAGGTTATACTGTTTACTTCTGTACATGGCAATCGCCTTTTTCACATTGGCGTCCGGCTTTCGCGGACGTCCCGCATGCATGCCTTTTTCCTTGGCTTCCAATAGGCCTGCTTTCGTTTTGGCGCTGATGGCGTCGCTTTGGAACTCGGCGAGGCATTGGACAATTTTCTGGAACGAAAACGTCCGGTCCGGGGCGGTATCGATTTTCTCGCTGACGGCATAAAACGTTGCGCCTCTTTGCTCGAACCCTTCCAGCAGCTCGACCAGATGGCGCGTCGAATCAGCCAGCGCATGCAAATTGCGCACAATGACGCGGTCTCCTGTTTCCAGCCGCGAAAGCATCCGTTCCAGTTCATCCCGCTTTTTAGGGTCGGCATGGCTTTCGGCAAAAATTTCTTTGCACCCCTGTTCTGTCAGGAGTGTTTTTTGTTGTTCACAGGTCAAATCCCCGTCGATGGGTCTCGCATAGCCAATAAGCACGTTTAAAACTCCCTGTCTCATCTATTGCATCCATTGTATCATAAATTATTTGAATAAAAGGACCAAAAAGGTTCCATTTCAGGATTTCAGGTGATACACTGATTTCATTGTGAAAATTGGACAACAAGAGGAGTAAGTTATTGTGGGAACAACATTAAAACAACAATGGTTCGGAAATATACGCGGCGATATCCTTTCGGGAATCGTGGTGGCACTTGCATTGATTCCGGAGGCCATCGCCTTTTCAATCATAGCGGGCGTCGATCCCATGGTCGGCCTGTATGCATCATTCAGTATTGCCGTCATCATCGCATTTGTCGGCGGACGGCCGGGGATGATTTCGGCAGCGACGGGTGCGATGGCGCTGTTGATGGTGCCGCTTGTCCGCGACCACGGTCTGGAATATCTGCTGGCGGCGACCATTTTAACGGGGGTCATCCAAATCCTGTTCGGTGTCTTTAAAGTCGCACGGGTCATGAAATTCATCCCGCGCGCCGTCATGATCGGCTTCGTCAATGCGTTGGCCATCCTGATTTTCATGGCGCAAGTGCCGCATTTGATCGGTGTCGGCACGATTACGTATGTATTCGTAGCAGTAACGCTGGCTATCGTCTATATCGTGCCAAGATTTTTCAAGGCGATTCCGGCGCCGCTGATTGCATTGGTGCTGCTGACGGCGATTGCTGTCTATTCCGGATTCGACATGCGGACGGTTGGCGATCTCGGAACCATCAGCCAGACATTGCCTGCGTTCCTGTTGCCGGATGTGCCGTTCAATCTGGAAACGCTGATGATCATCCTGCCGTTTTCATTTGCCCTGTCGATTGTCGGCCTGCTTGAGACTTTATTGACGGCCAATATCGTCGATGACATGACAGACACGGAAAGCGATAAAAATAAAGAAGCGCGCGGCCAGGGCATCGCCAATTTCGTCACTGGATTCTTCGGCGGGATGGCTGGTTGTGCCATGATCGGACAATCGGTCATCAACGTGAAGTCTGGGGGGAGAGGGCGGTTATCCGCTTTTGTCGCCGGTGCTTTCCTGATGTTCCTGATTATTGTGCTCGGCAATGTCGTGGTGCAGATTCCGATGCCGGTGCTGGTCGGCATCATGATCATGGTCTGTATCGGGACGTTCGACTGGAAATCGTTCAGTTATATGAAGAATGCGCCAAAAGGAGACGCCATCGTCATGCTGGCGACAGTCGTGATTGTCGTTTATACGCATGATTTGTCTAAAGGTGTCCTTGCGGGCGTTCTCTTGAGTGCCATTTTCTTCGTTGCCAAGATTTCGAAGATCAAAGTGGAAAAGCGTTTGCTGGATGCGACGCATTATCGAGTCGAAGGCCAATTGTTCTTCGCATCGGTTGAAGATTTTCTGGAGAAATTCGATTATGATATTGAAAATGAAAAAGTGGTCATCGATTTCACCGATGCCCACATCTGGGATGATTCGGGGGTCGGTGCTGTCGACCGCGTCGTCTTGAAATTCCGGGAAAGCGGCAACGATGTCGACATTATCGGTCTTGATGCAGGCAGCCGGAAGCTGATCGAGGGGCTGGCCGTTTATCGGCGGGACGAGGGGAAATTGCCGGTGCAGTGAGTCGGTTGAGAAATTTTAAATAATGCGGACAGCCTTTCTAATAGAAGAAAGGCTGTTTTTTTATGGTCAAAATGAGCAAAACGTAAGATAGAACCTACGCCACTAAAACCTCTCCTCTGAATTTATTTTTAAAAATGTGATCTAATCGGATCCTTCCTGCGTTATCCAGTCAGAACAATAAAAAATACCCCACGAAAAAGGAGAGGTTCATGATGAAAATGAACAAACTATTAGTGGCACTTCCATTAACGCTTGCAATGCTCGTACCGACGGCGGCGCTTGCCGACAGTCACGGAGGACATTCAGGTAACTCGCATGAATCGGTTCAGACAGCAGAAATAGCGACGGATACAGCAGCGGCAGAGCTCCGCATCTTGCTGGATACGATTTTGACGGAACATGCTTTCCTGGCAGTTGAAGCGATGAGAAAAGGAGCGGATGGTGCAGCTGATTTCGATCAAGCATCTGCGGCACTTCTTGCAAACTCGGACGATCTGGCAGCGGCAGTTTCTTCGGTCTACGGTGAAGAAGGCGGCGCGGCATTTCAGGAAATCTGGAATTCACATATCGGTTATTTCGTCGATTATGTAGTCGCGACAGGTGAAGGTGACCAGGCAGCGAAAGACGCAGCATTGACAGCACTGGAAGAATACAAAGCGGAACAATCAGCTTTCTTTGATTCGGCAACGGAAGGACGTTTGCCTGCAGCAGCTGTCCAAGAAGGGCTGGACATGCATGTTGATCAGCTGGTCCAGTCATTTGACGCCTATGTTGAAGGGGATTTCGAAACCTCTTATGCACTTGAACGCGAATCAATTCATCATATGAGTATGTTTGCGGAAACTTTATCGATTGCGATTGCTGATCAATTCCCTGACGTAGTTGAAGGAACGAACCCTGATACTCCAGCCATCGATTTGCGTGCACAGCTGAATTATACATTCACTGAACATGCAGGGCTTGCAGTAATGGCGATGCAGGACGGCGCTGACGGAGCGGAGAGCTTTGATCAGGCGGCTGGCGCATTGATGGCGAATGCTGATGATCTTTCTGCAGCAGTGGCATCTGTCTACGGTGAAGAAGCGGGTGCACAATTCGCTGAAATCTGGGGTTCGCATATCGGCTACTTTGTTGATTATGTGAAAGCGACTGGAGCGGAAGACATGGAAGCGCAAGAACAGGCTAAAGTGAATCTGGATGCGTATATTGCTGAACAGGCGGCATTCCTGGATGCAGCCACAGAAGGACGCGTTCCGGCTGATGCGCTGGAAGAAGGATTATCGGCCCACGTCAGCCAATTGCTGGCATCATTCGATTCTTATGTTGCGGGTGATTACGACGCAGCCTACAAATCGATGCGTGAAGCTTACATGCATATGACTATGCCGTCAGCCGGTCTGGCAGCAGCCATCACAGACCAGTTCCCTGAACAATTCGGCGGCGCTGAAATGCCGGATAAAATGCCTGCCACAGGACTTGGCGGAGCACAATCCGGAACCCTTCCGTACTTGTGGATTTTCGCCGGCCTGATGCTTGCGGCAGTGACTTCGACGCTGGCGTTCAGAGCACGTAAACAATAAGTGGGAAATTAATGCACCGGCCAGTAAATGGCCGGTTTTTTTAATGCAGAAATCGATCGAGGAATAATAAAGGAAACATCTCCCTTCTATTGACAAATAATTTTATTTTCTAAATAATGGAAACAAGGGAGATGACAAGATGAAGAGAGAAAACAACCAGGCAATTACGTCTAATACGAGTGGCAACCGATGAATTACTCTAAAGAGTCAAGGAGTGAAAGACTGAACCCGTTCTTCTCTATCTGGACCAAACCGCGGCAGACTTTGCGGCAGGTCATTGATGAAAATAACTCGAAATTTATTTTTCTGCTGCTGTTGCTGGCGGGATATTCGGCTGTACTGGTTAGTGTAATTGACACGAATTCAAACGAAACTTTAGGTGTATGGTCCATTGTAATAGGCGGATTGATCGCGGGCCCGCTCATTGCACTGTTCGGGAATCTATTGGGAGCTGGCTTATCGGTATGGATCGGCAGGATCTTTAAAGGGACCTCCACTTTTGAAGAAATGTTCCGGGCATTGCTTGCCGGACAGATTCCTCAGATCTGGATGATTCCAGTTCTGCTGCTGTGGATTTTCCTATCGCCATCGAGTTATTTTACAGTATCAATAGATGAATACAGTGGCGGCGATCTGGTATTGAATCTTATCCTATCCTCAATTTTATCTGTGGTATCCGTCTGGACATTTGTGGTGCAGAGTAAAGCGATCGGCGAAGCGCATGGGTTTTCTGCCTGGAAAGGCGCTGCCGTCATTTTCATTCCGCTGGTGATTATAGCCATTATCGGGCTGCTGTTCATTATTTCTGCGGTCTTTTCATAAGTTCCTATGAGCCTTTTTCCGGAAATACGGAAAGAGGCTTTGTTTTTTCTTATAACATCTCTCCTGACTGATAAATTGTAGATTTGTTATACAAAAAATATACAATTTGGTAAGATAGAGACATTAAGGGAATACTAGGAATTTATTGACAGAAAAGGCACAGGTGATTTGGAATGACA
Organism: Planococcus beigongshangi; assembly: GCF_016820495.1. Lineage (GTDB taxonomy): Bacteria > Bacillota > Bacilli > Bacillales_A > Planococcaceae > Planococcus > Planococcus beigongshangi. The sequence goes on from NZ_JADHDU010000003.1 coordinate 450,259, forward strand.
AATATCATTAAACGGAACAATGTGAAGAAAACAGGAAGCGGGAAAGAGACAATCATTTTCGGACACGGCTTCGGCTGTGATCAATTGGTATGGAAAGAAGTGATTGAAGCCTTCACCAAGGATTACCAGGTGGTGACGTTCGACTATGTCGGTTGTGGCCAGAGTGATAAGAGCGCTTACTCGCTGGAACGTTATGGCACGCTTCACGGCTATAAGCAGGATCTTCTCGAGGTTTGCGAAGCACTGGAAGAAGAAAGTTTCCTTTATGTCGGTCATTCTGTGAGCAGCATGATTGGAATGCTTGCTTCAAACGAGCGTCCGGATCTGTTCAAAAAAATGGTCATGATCGGGCCGTCTCCGCATTATTTGAATGAGCCTGATGGTTATCAGGGCGGTTTCGAACGCTCAGATATCAATGAGCTGCTCGATATGATGGAAGTGAATTATAAAGAGTGGGCAAAATACCTGGCACCGGTTGTCATGAGCAACGAAGACCGTCCTGAACTGGCAGCAAACTTTGAGAAGCTGCTTTGTTCGAATGACCCTAAAATTGCACGTCAGTTCGCCGAAGTGACATTCATGTCCGATGTGCGCGCAGACCTGGAAAAAGTTACGGTTCCAACTTTGATCATGCTGACACAGGATGATGCGATTGCACCGATGGAAATCGGACGCTATGTCCATACGCAGATTCCAGGCAGCCGGCTCGCAGTGATGGAAGCATTGGGGCACAATCCGCATATCAGCGATGCAGCGGAAACGGCGGCTGTCATCAAAGACTATTTGTCCGGTCAGGGGGAGTAGGTTTATGGACGTGCAACTGGATTTGGCGCCGGTGGGTTATCTGGTGATGGATGAGAACATGAAAATTTTGGAAATGAATGGGATGATGAGGGACATCGTGGCTGTTGAAACAGTGCCTGTCCACATCCATGATATACTGACGATCGCTTCCAGAGTCTATTTCCAGACGTATTTCATCCCTGCCATCATCACCCATGGCACTGTAAGTGAAATGTATTTGAAATTCAAAAACCCAGCCGGCTCGGTTCCAGTGCTGATGAATACGAAAAAGCGCAACGGCCTTTTTGAATGTGCCATTATGCAGGTGTCAATAAGAAATGAATACGAGACCGAGCTGCTGAATGCAAAACGGGAAGCGGAAGAAGTCAGTAAAGCGACTGCGGAAGCGAACAGTCAGCTTAAATTGCTGCTGGGTGAAGTAGAAGCGAAGCAGGCAGAATTGAATGTCCTGAACGGGCGACTAAAAGAATTGACTGTTACAGATGCTTTGACCGGTTTGAAAAATCGCCGCTATCTGGAAGAGTTTTTGCCGGAACTGATGACTGCAGGCAGTCTGTCGCTCTTGATGATCGACATTGATTTTTTCAAGGGTATAAACGATACATATGGACACCATGCGGGAGATATAATGCTGAAGCAGCTGGCTGCAGTGCTGGAAGAAGCAATTGGGACTGCCGGATTTGCGGCACGCCTCGGAGGCGAAGAATTTGTGGCAGTGCTGACGGCGATGGATGTGGCGGAAGCTTCAGAGATAGCGGAAGAGGTTCGCCAAAGAGTGGAACATCATGCTTGGCCTTACCGGCCGATTACCATCAGCATCGGTGTTTCTGTACATAACGGCAATGATACGCTTGCTGGCTTGCTGAATCGGGCAGATGCTGCTTTATACGAATCAAAAAATAATGGACGCAATCGTGTGACGGTTGCTACTTGAAAAACCCTGCCGGAGCGGCAGGGTTTTTTGATTGCTTCTATAGTATGTTGGTTTCCGCTATTTTCCGATCACTCAGCAGACCGCCGGCAGCCTTGACGCGTATTTTGGAGGCATTGCCCGGCAGATACGATAACGGAACTTCTTCGAGATCGACAATCACCAGGTCATCGGGATCTGCACCAGCTGTAATGGCTTCATCGAATGCCAGCTGTTTTGCCAGTTCGAGTTTTTTTTCGCGTCCGAGTTCATCGGTTTTGAAGATTTTTTCGATTTGGCCGCTGACTTGGGAGATGGCAGAACCGATTGCATTTGCAACTCCTGAGTTTACCGGTTTTATGACCTGGGAAGCACCTTTCAATTCGGCAGGGAAGAGGATGCTGCCGCCGCCGACCAGGATCACAGGTACTTCATCGGCGCTCGTCTTCATCCGGTCGATTGTTTCTTCCACCATTTCGACCATTTTGGTGTAGACGTTTTTCAGAACCGCTTCGTCCAGATGGGATACAAGAGCGGGGTCTCCAAGTTGAGCAATGCCGAGAGCCACGGCGACATCGGTTGCAGTCAGTGTATCGCCACCGAAGACAAGGCCTTTTTCGGCTAACCGGTAACCGACACTTTCGGGCCCGATCTGGAAACTGCCGTCTTCATGCAGCGTGACAACGGTTCCGCCGCCGAGGCCGATGGATGAGATGTCGGGCATCCGGAAATTGGTACGGACGCCGCCGATTTCGACGGCGAGGGAAGACTGGCGCGGGAAAGAAGCGACCAGGACACCGACGTCCGTTGTGGTGCCACCGACATCCACAACAAGGGCATCCGGATGTTCCGTCAGATAAGCCGCTCCACGCAAACTGTTGGTCGGACCGCAGGCAATCGTCAGAATCGGATATTTTACTGTATATTCCACTGACATTAAGGTGCCATCGTTCTGGCCGAAGAATACATCTGCATGAATCCCTTCCTGTTCGAGTGCTTTGGTGAAGCCTTCCGCAGTTGAACGGGCGACATCGACAATGGCTGCGTTGAGGATTGTAGCGTTTTCCCGTTCAAGCAAGCCGACGTTGCCGATTTCGCTGGATAATGATAAAGCAACATCGTCTCCGAGCACTTCATTTACGATGGCTGCTGCTCTTGTTTCATGCTCATTTGAAACCGGTGAAAAAACAGAAGTGATGGCAACTGAATCCACCTGGCCTTCCAGTTCTTCCGCGATTTCGCGGATTCTTTCTTCATCAAGCGGCACAATTTCACGGCCATCGAATTCATTACCTCCGCGGACGATGTATAAATGTTTTCCAAGAATGTTCCGGAGATCGTCCGGCACGCCGACAAGCGGTTTGATCGCCATTGCAGCAGGAGCACCGATCCGGATTGCAGCTACTTTGTTCAGGCGTTTCCGCTCTACGATGGCATTTGTGCAATGGGTAGTGCCGAGCATTGCATGATGGATTTCTTCAACTGGTACTCCTGAAGCCAAGACGACTTGTTTCATTGCCTGATAAATCCCGGAACTTACATCTTCGGTAGTGGTGGATTTTTTTTCTGCCAGAACCTTATAGTTTTCATCGAGGAGGACAGCATCCGTGTGTGTGCCTCCGACATCGATGCCAATGCGGTAGCTTGCCATATTAAATTTCCTCCTTTGTCAACTGCAGCTCTTCAAGCGGCTGGAAATCGATATCATAGCCGAAATAACGGGGACCAGTGACTTCGATGCCTTTCGGGGTGCGCCATTTGGCATCACAAGGCATTCCGATGACTGTGCAGCGGGATCCGTAGCGCAGCCCTTCCGTCGTGATGGGCATGCCGGTATCCGAATCGATTACGCTGATCAGATCCGGTGTCATGCAGACTGCGCGGCCATCCACTTCAGCCAGCAGGTGTTCGTTCTGGAAGAATAATGTGCACGATTCGGATCTGCAATCGTTCAATCCTTCGATGGAAGCGGTACCTTTTGCGAAACCATCCTGTGTCTTCCGGTCAATATCCGTAATTTTACCCTGGAATAAAACCCGGCCATTCGTTAGAGCGAGAACGCCGTCTATAGGATTTTCGTTGTTTTTCATCGCGGCGCGAATTTCGGAGCCGATTTTTTCTTCGAGCGTCAGAATATTTTTAATGGCGGATTTCTTCACCGTTGCGCCGTCCATCGGATAGATGGCGAGCATCACGGAACCGCCCATTTCAATGGTCGCCGTCCGAGCGATGCGCTCTGCCCATACACTATCGATCGTATTCAATAATAAGCTGTTCTTTTTCTCATCAGACAGGACCATCGGCGTGGCCGAAACGCCGTCAAGATAAAACGTCACCATCTGAAGTTCGGGAAACGCACGGCCCATGCCATCCGCATCCACAACCGGGAGGCCGAGATTTGCAGCGAGTGCAAGAGGTAGCAGCGAATTGACGCCGCCTGCCTCGATCGGCATTGTGGCATAGATGTCTTTGCCCAGATATTCTTCCAATGATTTGAAAGCTTCGATGGCTTCTTCACCATTCGGGATTTTTTCAATCATGACCGTGGGTGCCCCCATCATCGCGGAAGGAACGATCAATGCGTCATCCGGCACTTCTTCCGGATCCAGCAATTGGATGGGGCCATGTTCTTCGATTGCCTGCAAGGCCATCAATTTGCCGATGTATGGATCTCCTCCGCCTCCGGTGCCGAGCAAAGCGGCTCCGATGGCGATGTTCTCAATTTCTTCTTTTCCAAGCAATCTCATTGAGTATTCCCCCTCTGGTTCAAAATCAATTCTGGTTGTTTATTGCTTTGGAGAACTTTACTTGCAACAGCCTGAAGTACGAATGCAACGATGAAAGCGTCGAAACCGGAGGCTCCAGTCAATGTGAAGAAGCCGAAACCGGTTGGAGCCGGAGTCGTCATGAATGCGATAAGTGACGCAACAGCCCAAATCGACACACCGACGTAATTGATATTAGGCAATGACGCCAAGTTGGCGAACGTGTATTTTTTACGGTTCATCAGATAATCGGCTACATAGATGCCGCCGATCGGTGGGATCAAAGCGCTCAGGAAAGTCAGGAAAGGAATGAAATACTGATAGATGCCCCCGACAGCCATAGCTGTACCGATAAAACCGGCAGTGATCGTCAGAACGGATTTTGGTGTATTTTTGAAAATAACCGAAAATCCAAGTGCGGATGAGTAAAGGTTATTATCATTTGTGGTCCACTGGGCAAGGATTAAAATCAGCATAGCGCCAGTGCCCCAGCCAAGGCCAAGCATGATGGAGACGATGTCAGTTTGTGAAGTCGCTTTAGCCAATACTGCTGCAATCAGCAGGACTACACTGAATCCGCCGAAGAAGCCGACAAAAGATGAAACGACTGCATCTTTGGGTGTTTTTGCATAGCGTGCGATATCAGGTCCGATGATTGCCCCGACAGCAAGGGAACCGATGATCAGCGATATGGATACTCCGATCGTCAATGGATCGCCGGTTGGCGGTACTGCAAGGACTTCACTCATTGACTGGCCGCTCAACACGCGGACCAGTGAGGCGATGAGCAGGATACCAAGGAGCGGCACTGCCAGAAAACTAAGTTTTTCAATCGCTTTATAGCCGAAAAAGGCAGTGGAGGTCATTAAAATGCCGCCCAGGACAACCAATAATTTTGTAGGAACGCTGACATTGAAGACATCCAAAAGAATATTATGGAGACTTGCTCCGAACAGATCCACCTGTACACCGAACCAGCCGAATAAGGCGATGGCGATAACGGCGGATACAGCGTAGGAACCGTATTTGCCTAAAGAAAACCGCGAAACAAAGGCAGTGGACAAACCGGTCTGTGCACCGACCATCGAACAAAGGGCACTGACAACGGATAGCAGGAAACAGCCGATCAAGGTAGCGACGACAGCCTGTGGCATCGTTAATCCGTTGCCTAGTGATCCGCCGAGTACAATGGCGGAAAGGGCGACAATGGCGCCCATCCAGACGAGGGATAGTTTTAACCATCCTTTACGTTTATCTTGCGGAACCGGTTCACGTTCAAAATCCTGGGTCAACTTTTCATCGAATCTTTTAGCCATTCCATTTCCTCCTTTTGTTTCTTTCTATATTTATTTCACCGGGTCATCAATTGTACTGCCTATCCAATTGGTGGAACAGGGACTGGAAAATCTGCTCAGCCAGCTGGACCTGTTCCTTCAAATAGACCGACTCGTAAATATTGATGCCCCAGAAAATACCGTTCCCAAGAAGTACATATTGTTTGATGATGCGGTCGACATCCTCGGGGACTATGGAGGGATAATCTTTATAAACAGCACTTTCCAGCGCATCCATCATCCAATTATTGAAATTGATCAGGTAATTCTGTATATGGCTTTTTATTTCAGGAACCGGCGCCGTCACCAGTGAAAGGTAAGCGGATGTCTCTGCCATATTGGAGGTGTGATGATCCACGATTCCTTGGAGCATGGCTGAAAAAATCTGTTCCACCGGTTTTTCTATATTTTCAGCAAGTACTTTCTTCATCGCATGATGATGATTTTCAAGGATTTGCTGAAAGGCGGCGATAAAAAGCCTTTCTTTGTTTTCATAAAAGAAATAAATGGAAGCGGGTTTTATGCCGACTTCATCGGCAATGCGCTTCATAGTTGCGCCTTGATAACCATGATTTGCATATTGAAGTATGGCTGCCTGGAGTATCTCTTCCTTTTTCACGGTTCCACCACCTAACAAGTATTAGGTGAATTATATGAGTGCTTTTTTGAAAAAGCAATACTGTTTTTAGAAAAATTCGAATAATATAAATTGAGTGTGAACTTGGAAGCGATTTCATCGTTGATGCATCAATATCAGGAAGAAATAAAAAAATTTTAAAATATTTTAAAGTTTAATATGGAATATATCGATATCAAAAATGAAGAGGTTAAAAAAAGCCCTGCCAAATCGGCAGGAGCCATCACGCAATAAGGATAAATAATGCTGAATGTGAAAATAGCCTCCAGAAATTGACGGAAAAAATATAACTAATAAGGGGAATACTTAGGAATTAGGTCTCAAGAATGTTAGTATGAAACCAGCATTCGAATTATAAAAGTGCGATTTTTATGCAAGGGGTGATGACATAAATGACAGTGACAATGGGGAATAAAGAAGGCATACTTAAGCGGAATAACGTCAGAATCGGGGGGCAGGGACAAAAAGTTCTGGTTTTTGCACATGGTTTTGGGTGTGATCAATACGTCTGGAATCGGATTGCCCCGGCTTTCGAGTCAAAATACCGGGTCGTGCTGTTCGATTATGTCGGCTCCGGCAGAAGTGATAAATCAGCTTACAGTAAAGAGCGGTACCGTTCGCTGCATGGTTATAAAGAGGATCTACTTGAATTATGCGACGCACTGTCCCTTGAAAATATAGTATTTATCGGCCATTCCGTCAGCAGCATGATCGGTGCGCTTGCTGCCGTTGAACGTCCGGGACTGATGAAGAATCTGATAATGATCGGACCGTCCCCACATTTTCTGAACGGGGAAGGCTATAAGGGCGGATTCGAAAAGGAAGATATCGAAGGCATGCTTCAAATGATCAAAGGCGACTACAATGAATTCGCACGCTTTTTGTCGCCGGTTGTTATGCAAAATGCGTCACGTCCGCATCTGGCTGCTGATTTTGAGCGTTTGTTATGCCAGAATGATCCGGATATCATCAGCGATTTTGCAGAAGCCACTTTTTTATCAGACGTCCGGGAAGACCTGGCGAAAGTCACTGTGCCCACGCTCATTCTGCAAACGCGAAATGACGCGGTGGCGCCTGAATCGGTCGGCGAATATGTCCATAGCCAGCTTCAAAACAGCGAATACAAGCTGATGGAGGCGGAAGGCCATAGCCCGCACGTCAGTGATGCCGAAGAAACCATCAGTAAAATAGCGGAGTATCTTTCGGCTGTCTGAAAATGAAAAATCTTATTTTTCAAAAAGCCATACACTGAACTGCATTCTACAGGTATAATGAATTCAAATAAACCTGAATGCATACTCATGGAGGTCCTCATGGAAAAAGAATTCGAGATTTTGGGACAGCGCATCATTGAAGATAAAGATCTGATTGCAGAATTGATCAGCGAAGAAGTCATGAAAAATGCCAGCGAGGAAGAGATTGCCGAACATCAGCAATTCATCCGGCAGGTCAACGAGAAAAGAGCAGGTTTTATCGAACTTCTTGGCAATTCACTGAAGAATTCTTGTGATGTGAAACAAGTGTATGCAGATATCGATTCCTGGGGGCTCACAACAGGTCATTATTTCCTCGAAGCGAATATGATGCTCGATTCAGCACTTGCTGAGTCATCTCTTTACCGGAAGCACATTTCGAAATTGATCAAGTCGGAAGGAAAGCGGATGGCTATTACAATCGATGCTTTCTTTGATGTAATGGACTTCTTCAATTCACTGCTGGATCACGCCATGTACTCCTACAGCAATGCTTATATCAGTGCTTATCAAGCAAATTTGACTGAGGCGCGCCGTGAATTCTTTGAATTTTCCGCTCCGGTGGTACCGATAGCTGATAAGGTGGCGATCCTGCCACTGGTCGGAGATCTCGAAATTGACCGTGCCCGTTACATTCTTGAGAAAACATTGACTGCCGCCAATAGATTGAAGATCTCTGTTCTGGTCATCGACTTGTCAGGTGTCGTGCGGGTGGACGCCATGGTGGCACAACAGCTCATTAAGATTGCGCAGGCGCTGAACATGGTCGGGGTCAAAGCGATTCTGACAGGAATCCGTTCGGAAATCGCCTTGACGCTGACGCAGCTCGGCATCGATACCCGTTCGCTCGTAATCGGAGGAAGCCTGAAACAGACTTTGGAGAAACTACACTTTTCAAAACTATAACAGCCAATCATAGAAAAAACGCTGGAGCCTGGGGCTTCAGCGTTTTTTCTTTTCTAAATCAGACAGAAACCTTAATCTGGGCAGTTTCCAAAAGCTCACGTAACGTAGCGGTTTCTTCTTCGTTTAGCGGAATCATGGGCAGGCGGACAGTGCCGGTCTGGATTCCCAGCAACTGAAGGGCAGTTTTCACCGGCACCGGATTCGGTGCAGCGAACAATCCGTTCATGACGGGCAGTAATCTCCGGTGGCGCGCCCCCGCTTCCGTGGTATTGCCGGACACGAAGTCCGCAATCATGGCCTGCATTTCATCACCGATGATATGGGAGGCGACGGAAACGATGCCGTCAGCTCCGATTGCCATCAACGGCAGCGTCAATCCGTCGTCTCCGCTGTATAACGTAAAGTCGTCCGGCGTGTTTTCAATGATCGATGACGCAGCGTCAAGGTTGCCGCTCGCCTCTTTGACGGAGACGATATTGTCGACAGCCGACAGGCGGATGATGGTTTCAGGTGTCATATTGACGGCGCTGCGGCCTGGAATATTGTAAAGCATAATCGGCAGATGAGTGGCTTCGGCAATCGCTTTGAAATGCTGGAACATCCCTTCCTGAGACGGCTTATTGTAATAAGGCGTGACCAGCATTATCGCATCGACGCCGGTTTGTTCCGCTTGAACCGTCAAGGCTATCGATGAACGGGTATCGTTCGAGCCGGTTCCGGCGATGACCGGGATGCGGCCGTTCACTTGTTCCGCTGTGAACTTGAACAGCGCCAATTTCTCCGCTGCGCTTAAGGTCGGTGATTCACCCGTGGTCCCGGCAACAACGAGGCCGTCCGTGCCATTTGCAATCAGGTGTTCAATCAGTTCGCCTGTTGCGGCGAAATCGATGTCGCCATTCGTGTCGAAAGGAGTCACCATAGCTGTAATGATTTTTCCGAAGTTCATAAGATCCCATCCTTTTAGTTTAGATTGTTTATTCTAATAAAATCCAAGTCCAAGAGGTTCATTTGCTGTCAGCCGATTTCCGGTACGCGTCACAGATTTTTTCCATAAAAAAAGCAGCAGCGGAGAGATCCACTGCTGCTGCAGCAACACAAAAGCGTTGAGTTGCCGTGCGCCAGATAGCCCTCCATACGGTAAAACCGCATGACAGTCCGGCATCTATTAAATGCAGGACCAGCAATTTGGAATCAGGGGTTCCAAACGCTTCGGCAATGATCCCTTTCGGCAGAAGTCTCCGGAGCCCTAGCTCCTAGGCCTGCTTACTGATGATGATTGCGCCTCTATCCTCACTCCCTCGTCGGGGAGCAAGAAATATTGAATTAGCTAGACTTTATCAAATTCCGCTTTTAATTGCAAGGAGAAACGGGTATTGATAGTCAAATACAGCGAGTGGAAGCGGAGGGTGCGGAGATGGAAGAACAGGAAGGCGATCACTATTTGAATATCCAGACAACCGGAACACAATGGATTGCGGAAGCATCACTCCATCATAACCGCTATGAGCCGACGCCGTATATGCATTTGAAAGAATTGTTCAACCGCCATCCGCTCCATCCGGATGACAGCCTGATTGATTTCGGCAGCGGCAAGGGGCGCCTGAACTTTTATGTGCATGACCGCTTCGGATGCAAGACTGCAGGGATTGAGATGAATACCAATTTTTTCAATGAAGCACAGCGGAACCTCGAAGAGTATCGGCGTAACAGCAGACACCGGGATGCACAGGAATTGATCCGGTTCGATTGCGGTATGGCCCAGGGGTATGATATTCAGCCGGAAGATAATGTGTTTTATTTCTTTAATCCTTTTTCGGTGCAGCTTTTCATGAAAGTCACCGATAATATCCTGCGGTCAGCGGAAACGTACCCGAGAAGGATGGACCTTATCCTCTATTATCCATCCCTCGATTATATCGAATATCTGGAGCGCAATACGGCATTCGAATTAAACGAAGCGATCGACTTGCCGGGTATCCATAAAGATCCTGCTGAGAAATTCCTGATTTACCGGCACGTACCAGAGCCGGTTTGACTCTGGGCATTTTATAGATGAAACGGAAATGGATGTGGGCATATGAAATGGAGAGGACGGAGGGCCAGTTCAAATGTAGAGGACAGGAGAGGCGGCGGCAAAGGGCTCGCTGTCGGGGGCGGCCTCGGCGGCCTTGTGCTGGTGCTGATTTTTGCTTTTCTTGGCGGAGACCCGGGCGTGCTGCTTGAGGGGATGGGCGGCACAGGGTCCGGCGGCAATTCGGGCACCCCTTACCAGGCGACCGGACAGGAAGAGGAACTGGCCGAGTTCGTATCAGTCGTACTGGCGGATACGGAAGAAATATGGACAGAAATCTTTGCCGAAGAAGGCATGCAGTATGAAGAGCCGACACTGGTGCTGTTTACGGACAGCGTCCAATCGGCTTGCGGCGTAGCCGGTTCGTCGGTCGGCCCGTTTTATTGCCCGGCTGATTATAAATTATACATCGACTTGGACTTCTATGAAGAGCTGCAGCGCCAGTTCAATGCGCCCGGCGATTTTGCGATGGCCTATGTCATCGCCCATGAAGTCGGTCATCATGTGCAGAATCTTCTCGGTGTGATGCAGGAAGTGCAGCCGCAGCGCAACCGTTTAAGTGAAGAGGAATACAATAAACTCCAGGTCCGCCTCGAATTGCAGGCGGATTATCTGTCCGGTGTCTGGGCGCATCATGCACAGGACATGGGCTACCTGGAAGAAGGAGACCTGGAAGAGGCGCTTACGGCTGCATCGGCGGTCGGGGATGACACCATCCAGATGCGTTCCCGCGGTTATGTCGTGCCGGAAAGTTTCACGCACGGTACGAGTGAACAACGCCGGGAATGGTTCTATAAAGGCTTTGAAGCCGGTAATCTGGACGGCGGGGACACCTTCAGCGCGGACGGAATATGAGGAGCTTTTGTGAAACTGCAGGAAATCGGGGGCACAGGATTGATATTTTTGCTTCAGTAATTCATTATATAGAATAGACAGTCTTCTCAAAATTTTATGGGAAGAAAATTTGTTCTATGAAGGAAGTAAACCTCATGCAAGAAGAAAATATTACGCGTCTGCAATATGGTGATAAAGAGCTGATCCTGATCGGTACTGCGCACGTTTCCAAACTGAGCGCTGAGCAGGTGAAAGAGGTCATCGAAACGGAACAGCCAGACAGTGTCTGCATTGAACTGGATGCCCAGCGCTTCCAGTCTGTAACCGAAAACAGTAAATGGAAAGAAACGGATATATTCAAAGTCATAAAAGAGAAAAAATCAAGCCTGTTGCTGATGAACCTGGCCATTTCTTCGTTCCAGAACAGACTGGCCGACCAGTTCGGGATCAAACCGGGGCAGGAGATGATTCAGGGGATCGAGTCGGCAAAAGAACATAACGCTGAATTGGTGCTTGCTGACCGCAATATCCAAGTGACGTTTTCGCGGATTTGGGGCAATATCGGCTTCATGGGGAAAGCGCAGCTGTTGACGTCCGTCTTTTTCAGCATCTTTTCAAAAGAGACAATTTCCGAAGAGGACCTGGAAAAGATGAAATCACAGGACACGCTGAGTGCGGTCATGGATGATTTCACGAAAGCCTTTCCCCGCCTGAAAACCCCGTTGATCGACGAACGCGACCAGTATCTCGCGCAGAAGATCAAAGAAGCACCAGGCAAGAAGATCGTCGCCGTGCTCGGCGCCGCGCATATTCCGGGAATTACAAAAGAGATCCATAATGAGCATGACCTTGAAAAACTTTCCGAAGTGCCGCCGAAATCGAAGTGGCCGAAAATCATCGGCTGGACGATTCCGCTGCTGATCATCGCGATCATCGCCTATACATTCATCTCCAACCCGGCCGCGGGAATCGATCAGACGATCAGCTGGATCCTGTGGAATGGTACGCTTGCAGCAATCGGCGCAACCATCGCATTTGGGCATCCGCTCGCCATTCTGACGGCCTTTGTCGCAGCCCCGATTTCCTCGCTCAATCCGCTTGTCGCGGCGGGCTGGTTCTCCGGACTGACACAGGCATCGATCCGAAAGCCGAATGTCGGAGATTTTGAAACTTTATCCAAAGATGTATTTACACTCAAGGGATTCTGGGACAATAAAGTCACGCGTGTCCTGCTGGTGGTCGTCCTCACGAACCTTGGAAGTTCACTTGGGACATTCATTGGCGGTGCGGATGTTCTCCGCCTGTTCTTTGAGAATCTGTAATAGCTTGTTCATTGCCCGTCCAGCGGAAGCTGGGCGGGTTTCTTTTAGTTTTCACAGCAGAGTCATAATTTTGACAAAAACTTTAATTTGGTTCGGCTTTTATGGGGAATATTAGGGCATACAGAAAGCATTCAATAAGCGAGAAGGAGAAAAGAAGCGAATCTGCTATTATGAAAACTGGCAGAAATCATGATAAAAAATTCGTGGCGGATATTTCTTTTCAAAACGAATCTTCAAATTGGACAAATAGGATGACAGAGTTATACAATACTTATACAAAATAGAAAGAAGGTTATCCCGATGAATTACATACTTGAACGAAGTAAATTGTTTATTTTCCTCATTCTCATCCTCATGCTTGTTGGTGTATATACATTTCTGACATTGCCGCAGCGTGAGATCCCCGAGACGCCGCCAGGGCTTGTCCTGGTGTCGACGATTCTGCCGGGTGCAGGACCGGAAGAAGTCGAGCAGTCGATTACGACGCCGCTTGAAAATGAAATCCGTCAGGTCGACGGCATTTCATCCGTACAATCCATTTCGTCCAATTCGGCTTCGATCATTACATTGGAGCTTGAGGACGGGTTGGATCCCGATTCGCTGATCAACTCCATTCAGCAGGAAGCGCAAAGCGCATCCGCGAATTTCCCGGATCAGGCGCAGGAAACTTCTGTGCAGAAGCTTGATCTGACGTTCCCGCTCGTCTCTTATATGTTCTACGGCGACCGGACTGAACTTGATGGCATGGAAGATGCGCTTGCCACGCTGTCGGAAGATGTGGAGGCTGTTTCCGGTGTTGCAGGAACGACGGTGAAAGGCTTGAACGAACAACAGGTTCTGATTGAGCTGGACGGCGATGCCCTTGCTGAAAACAGTCTGCAGCCATTCGCCGTGCTTGAATCGCTCCAACAGGCCAACCAGCCTTTATCTCTCGGCACGCATGATAACGGAGAAGAACGGCTGGTCCTGACGGTGAATCAGGAAGAAGGGATCGAAAAGCTTAGCCAGCTGCAGGTGGGCCAATCGGCTGTGCCTTTAAGTGAGGTCGCTTCCATTGAAATGATCGATCAGGAAACTGAAGATATCGTGACGTTTGAAGGTGAAGATGCCATTTCCTATACGGTATTTTTGAAGACTGCCCAGGATGTTCCGTCGGTCGACGAAAAAGTTACCGAAGTGATCGAAGCATTCACGGCAGATTTACCGGCTGGGGTAGAAGCTGAGAAATACGAATCCCAGGCGGATAACGTGAATGAAATCTTCAGTGGGCTATATGTTTCCTTGTTGATTGCGGTATTGGCTGTACTGGTCGTCACCACAGCCGGACTGACCTTATTCGGTGCGTTCGCCGTTGCGTTGACGGTGCTTGCTTCCGTTCTGATCGGTCTGATCCCGATTCCGTATATGGGCGTCGACTTGAACCAGATTTCGGTCATCGGCCTCATCATCGCCATCGGGATATTGGTCGATGACAGCATCGTCGTCAATGACAATATCCAGCGCCGCTACAAACTGGGGGATTCGGCCCGGGAAGGCGCCGTCAGAGGGGTCCGGGAAGTTTACCCATCCATCATTTCATCCAGTTTGGCGATAGTCGTAACGTTTTCTCCGTTATTGCTGCTGTCTGGTGGCAACGGAGCATTTATCAAGGCATTGCCAAGTATTTTGATCACGACAATCATCGCTTCAACTGTTCTTTCCATTACACTTGTGCCGATGATGCAATATCTGAAGACGAAACGAAATGCGAAAAAGATTTCCGATACGCCAGGATTCCTGGGTAAACCGCTTGAAAAGCTTGCCGTGTTTTATTCGGAAAAAGTTTTGCGCGGCGTATTGAAACGTCCGTTATGGGTAGGGATCGGCGGCTTGCTGGTGGCGACTGGGCTATTGTCGCTTGCCCTTTTTACACCGTTCGAATTCTTCCCGGAAGCTGACCGTGAAGAAGTGACGATGGATGTCCGTTTGGCGGAAGGGACGCCGATTGAAGAAACGGATGAATTCATGGCACAGATCACGGAAGAAATCGCGGAAGAAGATGAAAATGTCAGAGAACTGGCGATCTTCACAGGTGATGGCCTGCCGAACCTGTTTGCGTCATCGATGGACAATACCGGTTCGAACACCGGCCAGGCAGCCATCCGGATAGACCGTGACGTAACGTCGGCTTCGGCCTTTATCGATAAATGGGAGCCGGAGCTTCGTGAACGCTATCCGGATGCTGAAATATTCCTGAACACGATCGTTCAAGGGCCGCCAGTGGGCGCGCCGGTAACTGTAACTGTGCTGGGGGAAGATTTGGATGAATTGACGGCATTGCGTGATTCCCTGAAACAGCGCATGCTCGATAAGGGTGCGGATATTGTCACTGATAATCTCGGCGAAGAGGTTCCAGCGATTGAATACGCACCAAATACGGAAGCACTTGAAAGCAACGGCATTGCCCTCAGTACAGTGACGAGTCAGCTTCAATTGCTGACGCAGGGCATTCCGCTCTACAGTATTTTTGAAGACAATCAATTCTATGATGTCGTGCTGAAACAGGCAGGCATCCAGGAAGGCGAAGACATCGACCTGTCCTTGTTTGCTGTGCCAGCAGCGAGTCCTGCTGCCGGCGCGCCGGACGATACGCAAGGTCCGCCGACGGGAGATCCAACTGCAGGCCAGCAAGGACCGCCGCAATTGATCCCGTTGAACGAGCTTTTGGATGAAGAAGAAACCAGCGTCATTGCCCAAGTTCCGCATGAAGACGGTGACCGCGCCATTACGCTGCGTGCTTTTGGCAGCACCGATGATTTTGAAGTGGCGATGCTTGAAGCCGTCGATGCAGAAAGAGACGGCCTTGCAGAAGGCTACGAAATCTCGACAGGCGGCGAAAATGACGATCAGCAGGCATTCTTTGCTGAAATCGGAATTTTATTCCTGGTCGTATTATTATTGGTTTATCTTGTCATCGCATTCCAATTTAAATCGTTCAGTCTGCCGTTCCTGGTGCTGATCGCTGTTTATCTGGGGATTTCCGGTGCGATTCTCGGCCTGTTCATCACGCAGACACCTCTCAGCTTCCTTGGTGTCATGGGAATTGTGTCGCTTACGGGGATAGTTGTCCGTAACGCAGTCGTCCTCATCGACTTTGTGGAAGCGCGTCGTCTGTCAGGTAACTTCTCGATCAAAGAAGCGATTATGGAATCCGGTTATGCACGTCTGAAACCGATCATTTTGACGACGATCACGTCGATTGTCGCTTTGATCCCGGTAGCCTTATCGGGCGACCCGTTATTTGAACCGCTGGCAATCACGATCATTGCTGGACTGGCATTCTCAAGCCTGTTCACCTTGGTGATGATCCCTGCCCTTTACCTGGTGTTTTACCGTATCAGACATCGAAAAGAAAAAGCGGAAGCATGATCATCCTGCAGCACAGCCTTTAGCCGGCTGTGCTGTTTTTTCGGAGAATGATAATATCCGGATTAGTCAGAAGAAGGAAGGGTAACTATGATAATAAAGCTTTAATAACGCTTAATCTCAGTGGGGTGAAGTCATTGGCAAGTAAGCATGACGTCCACGATAAACAAGATATTAAACGGGGGCCGCTGCTCGCAGTATTGATGGCGGGCGTATTCGTAGCCATTTTGAATCAGACGCTCCTGGCCACAGCATTGCCTCATATAATGGAAGATTTACAGATTACGGCGAATACGGCCCAATGGCTGACGACGGTATTCATGCTGGTCAACGGCGTGATGATTCCGGTAACCGCTTTTTTAATCGGCAAATTTTCTACACGTACTCTTTTTCTGACGGCGATGGGCCTGTTCACAATCGGTACCATTGTGGCGGCTCTCGCACCTGGGTTTGGCGTATTGATGATCGGGCGTATCATCCAGGCCTCCGGCGCCGGAATTATGATGCCGTTGACACAGACTATTTTCTTTGTCATTTTCCCCATCGAAAAGAGGGGGCAGGCAATGGGTTTGTTTGGCCTCGTCATTTCCTTTGCGCCGGCAATCGGACCGACGTTATCCGGCTGGGTTGTGGGACAGTATCCATGGCGCGCCTTGTTCTACATCGTCATTCCGATTGCCGTGATCGATTTGATCTTCGCTTATTTTTTCCTGAAGAATGTCACGAAACAGACCTTCCCGAAACTCGATATTCTGTCGGTGATGCTGTCGACTGTCGGTTTCGGCGGAATACTTTACGGTTTTTCAAGTGCCGGTTCGATGGGCTGGAGCAGCCTGCCGGTCATCCTGTCGATTGCGGTCGGAGCGGTATCACTTGTCTTCTTCATCCACCGCCAGTCGATCTTGAAAGAGCCGTTGCTTGAATTCAGGGTTTTCAAATACGGGATTTTTACATTATCGACGATTCTCAGTGTCATCGTTTTCATTTCCATGATCGGCAGCGCCACGATTCTGCCGATCTATATGCAGAACATGCACGGCTTTACGGCGCTTGAATCAGGCCTTATGCTATTGCCCGGAGCCATTATCATGGGCATCATGAACCCGGTCACGGGCAAAGTTTTTGATCTGTTCGGCGGCAAATGGCTGGCTATTATCGGATTGTCGATCGTCACCATCAGCACGTTCCAATTTACAGTGCTGACGGCAGATACCTCGTTCACTTATCTCGCGGTGATGCACGCCATCCGCATGTTCGGGGTTGCGATGGTCATGATGCCGGTCACAACGGCCGGACTCAACCAGCTGCCGGAGCGCCTGATTCCGCATGGCACAGCGATGAGCAACACGATGCGCCAGGTTTCAGGTTCGATCGGCACAGCGCTTCTGGTCACCATCATGACTACCACTGCGCTCGATCCGGTAGAATATGGAGTGGAAGGATTGATCCGTGGAGTCAATATTTCATTTATCGTCGCAGGAATCTTGAGTCTGATCGGCGTAATCCTTTCCTTTTTCCTGAAAAAGGCAGAACCTATGGCTGAAGACGAATAAAACCTAAAACTATTTTGAAATTAAATCTATCTATTTCTGCTGCATGAATTTATTGGTAAACCATAGAAAACACTGTAATAAAAGCTTTTCTGAAATATCATTTCTATTATGAATTTTCATCCGATTAGAAATACGGTAAAAAAGCGGATTTGTAACACAATGTTCATTTACATGACTGAAATGCTTTGATAAGATGTCTGACGACGGATGAGTTAGACGTGAAATTAGCCTAATTTTCTGAGAAAATACTAATCTATGAGGTGAAGTAGTGAATATATTATGGGGCATCTTCGGCATTTTCGTTGTTATGGGACTTGCGTTCCTTTTATCTGACGGAAAAAAATCCATCAAGCCACGGACAATTATAGGCGGTTTAGCGATTCAAATCGGCTTCGCGTTTATGGTTCTTGAATGGGAAACTGGACGTAAAGCTTTGCTTTGGTTATCTGATGTGGTCAATAGTGTAATCGGTTTCGCGGGCGAGGGGATTGCGTTTGTCTTCGGTCCTGCAGCGGATACGAATAACTTCGGTTTCGTGTTTGCGTTCCAGGTTTTGACGATCATCATCTTCTTTTCTTCATTGATCTCTGTACTCTATTACCTGGGTATCATGCAATTCATCATCCGCATCCTTGGCGGCGCGCTTTCTAAATTGCTCGGAACAAGTAAAGCTGAATCGGTTTCTGCATCGGCGAATATTTTCGTCGGACAGACGGAAGCGCCGCTTGTTGTGCGTCCGTTCCTTGCAGGAATGACGAAATCCGAATTGTTCGCAGTCATGACGGGCGGACTTGCTTCTGTAGCCGGTTCGACGCTCGCGGGTTATGCACTTCTCGGTGTTCCACTTGAATATCTTCTGGCTGCGAGCTTCATGGCGGCGCCTGCCGGGTTGATCATGGCGAAAATCATGATCCCGGAACAAGAGGAAGTGGAAGAAAAAGAATTCGTGATGGAAAAAGACGATAAATCGGCTAACGTTGTCGATGCAGCCGCACGCGGTGCATCCGACGGTCTGCAATTGGCTTTGAATGTCGGTGCCATGCTATTGGCGTTCATCGCATTGATCGCTTTATTGAACGGAGCACTTGGCTGGGCTGGCGGTGTTTTTGGCTTTGAAGGATTGACGATTCAAAGCATCCTTGGATTCGTCTTTGCCCCTCTTGCCTTTGCCATCGGTGTTCCATGGGTTGAAGCAGTTCAAGCAGGCAGCTTCATCGGCCAAAAACTTGTTCTTAACGAGTTTGTCGCTTATGTATCGTTTACTGCAGAAATGGCAGACCTGTCACCTAAAACAGTCCTTATTGTCAGCTTTGCACTTTGCGGATTCGCAAACTTGAGCTCGTTGGCAATTCTGCTGGGCGGACTTGGTGCCATGGCGCCGAGCCGTCGTCCTCAAATCGCGAAACTTGGTATGAAGGCAGTAGCTGCCGGAGCCCTGGCTTCACTTTTGAGTGCCTCAATTGCAGGTATGTTCTTCTAAAAATAATAACGGGAAAGCCACTCGCGTTTTTGCGGGTGGTTTTTTTCGGTTTTGTTCTGGGGTTTAGGGCTGTCGCTTTTCGCTGTCGCTTTTCGCTGTGGCGAAAAGCATGCATTATTAGCTTTTGAATTTGTATGGTGCTGAAAACCTTTTGCTGGATTGCATTTCGCTGGTGCGAAATGCGTGAAGGGCGGAGCTTGGTGAGGGAGAATGACCTTTTGACGGGAAATGGGCGAGTGAAGGCGTCGTTTCTTGTTAGATGTGATGCTAAAGGGGGGGAGGAGGCTTTTCGCGCGGCGAAAAGCTTCTTTTTGTGGTTTTCGGGGTCGGTGAGAGGTGGAATTGGAGTGGGGGAATGGGGTATGCGCGATTAGAAAAAAATACGCGCGATTAAAAATTTATATGCGCGATTAGAAAGAAATATGCGCGATTATAAAATTTTGCGCGCGATTAAAAAAATTTATGCACGTTCCGGTAAAAAGCCGAAAAAAAGAAGAGAGACGCATCAATCTCTCTTCTTTAAACTATATTTTCTGGCTTTGGACTCTCCAGAAGTCTCAAATTCAAATTGCGATAACAGTCTGGTAGCGACGGATCTCGATTCCACCCCCGTCCAATCACGAAACACCTAATTCGTGATATGGGTGTCGATCAGCGAGAAATATTCACGGAGGGCGAATTTATGTGCCTGCCGGTCCCGGTGCCTGCAGCCGGGACATTGCCAGCTCTTCTTGATTCGTTTCATTCCATACATCTGGTACTCGGAGCATTGGATGCCGGTTTGGATTTCACTCGGGTCAGTATAGTATTTACCACAAATGGGAGTTTTCTGGTAGGGGACTTGGCCGCTGAGAATCTGCTTTTTTATTTTCAGCAGTTTCGGCGGATCGGCTTCGAGGGGGAAAGCCTTTAGAATATGAAATAAATACTCAGGCATCTGGTAGACTTTGCAGAGGTAGTTGCTTTTGGGCCTGACAATAAATTCGCAGTTCTTTGCTGTGAACACGATTAAGCCGCTGACGGGCAGGTTGATCTTTTTCTGACCGAGCCATTTCGACAGGAAACGGGTATTCTTGTTTAACTGGATGCGGGGATCTTCCATCACCGCTTTTACGTTGCGGTCGTCGAAACGGTAGAACTCGCCGGTCTTTTCGTCGAAATGGATCTGGCCGCTGATGTTCTTGGAATCGATGATGATGGCGCAGCGCTCGGTCAGCAGCAGGCCGTCCATTTGAACTTTCCAGGAACCGATCGCCAAGCTGACATCCCACAGCACATGAAATTCTTCATCAGGATGAAATTCAACGAAACGTTTTCGCATCCGGTCTTCCCCGCGAATACCGGCACCAATTCGCCGCCGTTCGTCTTGCAGGTAATTTCGCTGCGAATGGACGGGTGGCAAACGGTCAATCAATGAACCGAGTGCTTCTTCCGCGCTTAGCAGTTCTAATTGTTCTTTGCCCATATAACACCTCATTTCAAGTAATACTTGAAGTATAGCATTAGCCGGCGTTCCGGAATCGCCTTCTCCAAAATATATTTTAAAGCTAATCAAAACCTCAGAATGCCTGGCATTTCGATGCAGCGAAATGCGATAAAACCGACTAGTGTGTTTTGTCTTCACAAGTCAATCCTCCACCCTTGACGCAGCAGCCTATTTGGATTACACTTCTATCTTGGCTCACCTGAATTTATTCAGAAAGAGCGGGTAGGGAGAGGGCTAATTTAATAGAAGGTTATCTATATGCATAAATGGATGGACCGGTTTTTCGGTCTTAAAGAAAATGGCACATCGGTAAAAACCGAGTTATTGGCAGGCTTGATCGGCTTCTTTACGGTGGTTTATATCATCGCGGTCAATTCGCTGATCCTGTCGGAATCCGGTATGCCGATCGAAGCGGCGATCATCGCAACGATTGCGGCGTCAGTTTTCGGTGCACTGGTCATGGGATTTTGGGCGAATGTCCCGATCCTGCTGATTCCGGGTATGGGCATCAACGCGCTGTTTTCGTATACTTTGGTGCAGGCGATGGGGCTCACATGGCAGGAAGCGCTCGCGGTCGTCTTTGTGTCGGGTGCGATTTTTGTAATCGTCGCATTTACACGTTTTGCGAAAATGCTGAACGATGCAGTGCCGCATTCGCTGAAGGAAGCGATAACGATCGGGCTTGGGCTTTTCCTGATGCTGTTGGGCCTTGAAAAAGGCGGAATCGTCATCAACGGCGAAGGCGCAATCCTGGCGCTCGGTTCGCTTTCCGATCCGCAGGTGCTTGCGACTGCGCTGACATTCATCATCGCGATCATCCTGTTTATCCGCAACGTGCCGGGGAATTTTCTGATCACGATCGTGGCCGGAACAGTCATCGCCATTTCTTTTGGCATGATTGACTTCAGTCAGTTGGATGAACCTGCGATGAGCGCTTCAGAAGCGTTTGCCGGATTCGGTGCGTTGAGTTTCTCAAGTTTCCTGACGATGGGGTTCTGGGTTGCTGTATTCTCGCTGACGATGGTCTTAGTGTTTGAGAACATCGGCCTCGTCCATGGGCAGGTCAATTTCATCGATCGTCCCGAGAAATACAGCCGCGCATTCCAAGCGACTTCCATCAGTTCGATGGCATCTGGCCTGTTCGGCACGAGCCCGACTGTCGCAAGTGTAGAAACGCTTTCCGGCATGGCTGCAGGAGGCCGTACCGGACTGACTGCGCTCACGACCGGCTCCCTGTTTGTTGCCGCCGCATTTTTTATTC
Source organism: Planococcus beigongshangi (assembly GCF_016820495.1). GTDB lineage: Bacteria > Bacillota > Bacilli > Bacillales_A > Planococcaceae > Planococcus > Planococcus beigongshangi. The sequence goes on from NZ_JADHDU010000003.1 coordinate 472,280, forward strand.
CTGTCATCAAATTGATCCCGGACAGCGCAATTGCGCCGATCCTGATCATCATTGGCGGGCTGATGCTGCAGAACATCAAGGATCTTGATATGAAAGACATGAGCGAAAGTTTTCCGGCTTTGCTGATCATCGTCCTCATTCCGTTCACATACAGTATCGCTGACGGCATTGCCATCGGCTTTATCGTGTATCCGGTTCTGAAGGCCGGTCTCGGCAAATGGCGCGAAGTCACACCGACGCTCTACATCATCGCCGCGTTGTTCCTGCTGAATTACATTTTCCAGATCATCGGCTGACCGATGGCAATAAAGAAACGCACTTGCCGGATAGCAAGTGCGTTTTTTCATGGCGCCAGGCGTGCTATACTAGTATCAACAGCAACTGAAAGGAACGGATACAGTATGAAATATACCAAATCAAAGATGGAGACTCTTGTCAGTGAAAATCCTGAACTGAAGAAACGTTTGAAAACACTTATGAAGGATATGGAACTCGAAAAGAATTTTGCCCTGAAAGCACTTTATCATTCTGAAGTGACGGATAATGGCCCCTATCAATCAGCCTATCAGGACCTCGACTTGCTCTAAGGAGTGGGTCTTTTTTTATAGAGTAAAAGTCCATTACCAGCTCAAGTACTGAAAATCTCTTCATCATCCATATTTGAGAAATTCTTCTCGCGTTGAAGTGGTTTCCAAAAGCGAACTCGGACGAACCTTCGTCCGAGTTGGTGCCGGGCGCTACGCTGAAACTGTAAGGAGACTTTTTTCCTTCACTTCAAATTAAAGAAGTGGACCTTAAGCAAAGGTGCGGCTCAGGAGCAGGCGAATGCCGACTGGAGCAATAAGACGAGTGCCGTTCTCGGCTTATTGTGGGAAGCAAGGTACGCCAAACACGGATGGCGTACCTTTGCGACGAGCGCAGCGGTGGAGCATAATCTTTGCACTGTCCATAGCGCCGAAGCGATATTTCTATTATTTCTTTAGGTTACTTATTTAGAAATATAATAAAGTAAATAAAAACATCCCAGACAAAGTCATCTGGGAGGTTCCACTATCTTCTCGCCGCCTGTGCATCCAGCCAGTGCTGCCAGTCTTCATAGGTGGTGCCGATATAGTGTTTATGCGCTGTATTTTCTGTGCAGCCAAAGCCGCGGCCGCCGATCGCAAACTGCAGATCAGGCTTAGCTTCAGTTAAGGTGCTGATATATTTTTCGGCTGTCGGCAGCAATCGTTCGTGGCCGATCGACATGCAGACCAATTCGAAATCCTGTTTTTCGACCAGTTCACCCAGGCCTTCGAGCGGTGTGTCCGGGCCGATATAAGCTACTGGATAACCGTTTTCCCGTAGGAATAACGTGAACAGCAGGAGGCCGAGCTGATGATGTTCGCCGCTTGGGCAGAACGCCAGCGTTTTCGGCAGCGCATCGTTGGTCGGGAAAACACGGAAAAATTGCGTGAACCGCTGCAGCATCATATGGCTCAGCATATGCTCGTGTGCCACAGTGATGGTGCCGTTTTCCCATTCTTCCCCGATACGGACCATAAACGGTGCCAATATGGAGAAGAACACTGTCCGGTAATGGAACATTGAAAAATTCAGGTCCATTAAATACTGGAAACGTTCGCTGTCCATTTCCGCACCTGCATTATACAGTTCTTCAATCTGTTTTTGGTATTGATCGGAACCTTCAGCCGACGGAGGGAATTCTGCGGCGGATTTGACGAACTTCTTGCGCGATGCGTGTAATTGCTTGACCGCTTCGCTGATTTTGATGCCGTTGTCCTGGACCTGGATTTTCAGCCACTTCAAGTCCTCCAGATTCTGGTCTGAATACAGGCGGTGGCCTGATTCTGTCCGGGCTGGAGTAATTGCATTATACCGGGTTTCCCACGAACGGATCGTCACTTTCGGCATATCGAGGATCTTGGCAGCAGCTTTTATATTGTACATGGCATGACCCACATTTCTATAAGTTAGTTGTATATTTATTATACAAGTACCTATACCGCACGTAAAGCTTTAGGGTCAGGTACTGCTATATATGCCTTCATACAAATAAATTCGTTCATCCCGAAACAAAAAGCAGGAGGAGCTGAGGCTCTTCCTGCTTTAACATTATGCTTGGACAATTTTGGCTCCGCGTATACGGCTCCATGCCAGCGTGATGAAGATGGTGATGATCAGCATGATCAACCCGAGGATGAACGGGAAAATGATGTTGATATCGTACAGCATGCCTGCGAGCAATGGACCCGCGACGTTCCCGATACTCATATAGGCATTGTTCATACCCATGGCGAATCCGACTTCGCCTTCCGCCATTTTGGATATCAGCGTGTTCAGCACCGGACGAAGAATCGACGTCGCCAGGAAGATGATCAAAGAAACACCGAAGAACATTGCGTAGCTGCCTGCAAACAGGGACAGCAGGAAACCGAGAGCCGCAACGCCGAGGAAGGAGACGAGAATCGCTACTTCACCAAAGCGGCGGACAATGCGGTCAACGATGAACAATTGTACGATGACACTGACGATGCCGGTTGCTGTGATCATGAATGCGATATCTTTTGCAGTGGACGCGAATTGATTGTCCAGATACAGGCCGACAACGGATTCATAAGCGAGCAGGCCGAAACTCATAACAAGCGTGATGATCAAGGGGATGAAATACTGCTTTTTCGTGGAAGAAGCAATTTTCGCAAGCATTGATTCGGACGGGTCCATATCGATTGCGAGATCCGGATCCGCTTTTTCGGCATCGCTGTCTTTCAAAAGGACAAGCGAGAAGACGACCGCCCCAAGCGACACGAGGGCTGACACCAGAAACGGCAATTTCAGGCTGTAATCAGCAAGGAATCCGCCGATTCCCGGACCGACCACGATACCCAGGGACATCGCTGCTGATACAAGGCTTGTGCCTTTTGCCCGCTGATCGAAAGTCGTAATGTCGGCGATATAGGCGAAAATGGCCGGTACGAGCATCGCTGCACCGATTCCGCCGATAACACGTGAGAAGTAGAGGATCCAGATTGAATCAGAAGCATAGAAAACGAACATGGATAGCGTTAATCCGGCCAGTCCGTAGATGATCATTTTGCGGCGGCCATATTGATCCGCCCATTTGCCGGCGATCGGCGAGAAGAAGAACTGGGCGGCAGCGAAAATGGCGATCATAAGACCGGCAGCCGTCCCTCCCTGGTTGATCGATTCCAGGTACGAAGGAAGAATCGGGATGATGATCCCGAAACTGGCGATGGCAATAAACATATTGATCATCAGGATGATGATTTTTTTGCGTTGATCTGCAGACATGGTAATCCTCTTTTCTGATTGTGTTAGTTGTTGCCTGTATGAGTTTCTTCTATATAATCCGGCAAATTGATTATGAAGGGGATGAATCTGGAATCGGTCGGTTTTCTGATGTTATGGAGCAAGCTGACACGTGCTTCAACTATTTCATGACCCGAAACGATTTACACTCAGATTTCCATATTATGTCGGGGTTCTTTCGTTGTCAATTACTTGAACTTCAAACAAATGAAAAACTGAACCTTTAAGTTAAAGGTTCAGTTTCAGGGTTTTCAACGGCACTTGAAGGCGCCATTGATTTTGCGTTATTGGTCTTGCGCCAAGCCATCGCGATGGACAATGTCACCACTAGTAAGCCGAGGCCAAGGATGAATGGATAGTTGATGTTGACATCAAACAGCATACCTGCAGAAATCGGGCCAAGGACGTTTCCAAGGCTCATGTATGCAGTGGCCATACCCATGGCAAAACCGATTTCACCGGCGGCCATTTTAGAGACGAGAATATTGAGCACCGGACGGAGAATCGCCATTGCCAGGAAAATGACAAGGGATACACCGAAGAAGGCGCCGTAGCTGCCGGCTGCAAGGGACAACAGGAAACCGGCCGTCGCTAAACCTAAAAATGCGATCATCGTCTTGACTTCACCGAATCGGCGGACGAGGCGGTCGACGACGAAGAATTGCACTGTGACACTGACGATGCCTGTTGCGGTTATCATCATCGCGATATCGGACGAGGTCGAGCCGTATTGGGTGGTCAAATACATGCCGATGACGGATTCATACGCGACAAGTCCGAAACTCATGATGAAAATGATCAGCAACGGAATGAAGTAAGGCATGCGGGTCGAGCGGCCGATCTGCTCCAGCATCGACTCGTCTTTTGAAAATTCTGCTGCCTGTTTTTGGCTTTCAGCTGTAGAGCTGATTTCCTTCAGCATGATCAAAGAGAAAACCATGGCGCTGAATGTCACTCCTGCAGCGATCAAAAAAGGCAATTTCAGACTGATGTCTGCCAGGAATCCGCCGAACCCGGGTCCGATTACGAGACCGAGCGACATGGAAGCCGTCACGAGGCCGGTTCCTTTCGCGCGCTGGGCTGCTGTCGTGATACCTGCTACATAGGTGAAGACGCCGGGAATCAGGAAAGCGTCGCCGATCCCGCCGACTACCCGCGATGCATAAATGACCCAGATGGAATCCGTGGAGTAGAACATCAGCATGGAAATTGTAAGGAGTGCGAGACCGAGAATGATCACTTTGCGGGGACCGTATTTATCGGCCCAGCTGCCGCCGAGCGGTGAGAATAAGAGCTGCGCCCCTGCAAAGATAGCGATTAAGAGGCCGGCAGCCGTGCCGCCCTGTCCGATTGATACGAGATAAGCGGGAAGAATAGGGACGACAATTCCGAAACTTGCTATAGCAATAAACATATTGATCATCAATATAGACATTTTTTTACGTTGGTTCTTAGACAATTAAAAAATCCTTCTTTCAATAGGAAGTTATTGTACAAACACGAATCGGTTTGACAACTTTTCATATATTATGATAGGAACCTGTTAAAGTCAATGGTTAAATCCTATATTTTTATCCTGAAATCAAAATGAAATATTATAGTATAAAAGGAATTTTCGCATAATTTTAGAAAGCTTGATATAGAGGGGTTTATTATTTGTTCAGGGCTTTTAATTATTGGAGGATACTGAAAAGGAATGGCGAATTTGTGAAGGGTAAGGGTCTGGTGAGTCACGTTGAAGGAATTTATTAAAGTGAGCATTTTTGGGGTATAGGAAAAGAAAGCAGCGGAAAATAATGGCAGGGAAGGTGTGGGTTAGATGGATAAACGGTTTGATCGCATCAAAGCGGAGGATCTGCAGGAGCGTGTGGTAAGTGCCGAAGAGGCGGCGTCCTGGATAGGGGACGGCATGACGCTTGGGCTCAGCGGATTTACTCAGGCAGGCGATGCCAAAGCAGTGCCGCTTGCACTCGCAAAACGCGCTGAAACGGAAACATTTAAAGTGAATGTCTTTACCGGGGCTTCTCTCGGTTCCAATATCGATACGGTTTTTGCCGAAGCGGGTATTGTCCGTAAACGTCTGCCGTTCCAATCGGATCCGGTGATGAGGCGGAAGATCAATGCGGGTGAAATCTTTTACACGGATCACCATTTATCGCATACGGCTGAATGGATTCGCGATGGCTTACTGACGCCGATCGATTTTGCCATCATCGAAGCGATTTCCATCACAAAAGACGGCATGATCATCCCGACAACCTCTGTCGGCAATTCGGCAATCTTCGTCAAACACGCGAGAAATGTCATTGTGGAGATCAATACGGAACAGCCGGAGCGCCTTTACCGCCTCCATGATATATACGATACCGGCAAACACGAAGGCAGGCAGCCGATTTATCTGACGCACGTGGCCGATCGCGTGGGAACGACCGGGATTCCCGTGGATCCGGATAAAATCCGGGGCATCGTCTTTACGGACCAGGTCGATTCGCCGTCCAAAATCATGCCGCCTGATGGAGGAACAGAGGCCATCGCCTCCCATCTGCTTGAATTGCTGCGGTCGGAAATACGGGCAGGCAGATTGTCGGAAAAGCTGGCACCGCTCCAGTCAGGTGTCGGTTCAGTCGCCAACTCGGCGCTGCATGGGCTGATCGATTCAGAATTCCACGACCTTGAGATGTATTCGGAAGTGCTGCAGGATGCCGTGTTCGATTTGATCGATGCGGATAAACTGCGGTTTGCCTCGGGCTCAGCCATCACGCTGTCGCCTGAAAAGATGAAGCAGGTCTATTCGAATTTCGGCAAATATGAAGATAAAATTGTGCTGCGCCCGCAGGAAATCACGAATCATCCCGGCATCATCCGGCGGCTGGGTTTGATTGCGGTCAATACGGCCCTCGAATTTGATATTTACGGCAACGTCAACTCGACGCACGTGTCGGGCACGAAAATGATGAATGGCATCGGCGGCTCCGGCGACTTTGCCCGCAATGCGCGCCTGTCGATATTTGTTACGAAAGCGACAGCTAAAAACGGGACCATTTCAAGTGTCGTGCCGTTTGTGACCCATGTGGATCATACCGAACATGATGTGGATGTGCTCATCACCGAATTCGGCTACGCGGACCTGCGCGGTCTGGCACCGAGGGAGCGGGCCGCACTCATCATTGAAAATTGCGCCGATCCGGCTTACCGTGAACAATTGCGGGATTATTATGCCGAAGCACTGACACGCGGCGGCCAGACGCCACACGTCCTTGAAAAGGCATTTTCGTGGCATCAGCGCCTGGCGAATACGGGCAGCATGCTCGAAGACTGAGCGATTCCGGCGGAGAATTCACCTGTAAACATTGAAAATACATTATAATAAAGCCATCAGCATATACAGGAGGATTCTTATGGAGAAACTTACATTCGGCTCATTGCTCGATGTGGTCGGGGAATTGTTTTCCGATGAAATTTCCATTGCGGTGTCGGACAAGGAAAAGTACGTCTACTACAGGCCGAGCAAACGGGTGGATTTGAAGATCAAAGCGGGCGACCCGGTAAAACAAGGGACCATTGCACATAAAGCGCTATCGACTAATCAGAAAGCTTCTGAATTCATCGACCGGGAAGTTTTTGGTGTGCCTTATCACGGCATGGCCGTGCCGTTTGAGGAGAACGGTGAAGTCCAGGGCAGCGTGATGGCCATCTACCCGTCCTATACGGAAGGGAAATCGGTGGTCACGGTCAAGAGCCCGGATGGCTGGAAGCCGATTCCGTTTGACGACGTCGTATCACTTGAAGTGAAAGAACGTAAGACGCACGTCCATGCGGCAGATTTTTCGGGTACCAGTAAAAGTTCGCTGCAGGAATTCGAATACCTGCTGCCGCGGGAGACTTTCATCCGCTGCCACCGGTCATTCATCGTGAATGTGCATCATATAGAAGAAATCCATCCGGATACCCATTCGACTTTTGTGCTGGCAATGGACAACGGCAGTCGAATACCGGTCAGCCAGTCCTATTCCAGCTATTTCAGGAAGTTATTGGGATTCTGACAACTAAAGGAATAGGTGAAATCCCCTGCTTAACGCAGGGGATTTTCTGTTTCAGAGGAAGAAAACACTCTTCCGGTCACCTTTCGCTCGTTGCGCTGTCGTAATCGTTTAAAATTATCTAATAATTACCGCCGGAAACTGCCCTTATTTGTTATCAACCGAATGAAAACGCTTTATTTTTACAGGCAGCCGGACTTTATTCAGATAAAACCTTCGAGAAAGAGAGTGAATGAAATGACAAATAATACAAACAGGATCAAAGCAGCAGAATTACAGGAGCGCGTAGTGTCACCACAAGAGGCGGCTTCGTGGATTCAGGACGGCATGACACTCGGCCTTAGCGGATTTACACGTGCTGGCGACGTGAAAGCGGTGCCTTTCGCATTAGTGGGACGTGCGGCAACAGAAACGTTTAAAGTCAATGTATTCACAGGCGCTTCACTCGGTTCGGATATCGACCGGCTGTTTGCGGAAGCGGGAATTGTCGGCAAACGCTTGCCGTTCCAGGCAGAACCGGCGATGCGCAATAAAATCAACAGCGGGGAAATGCTGTTTGTTGACCACCATTTATCGCATACGGCGGAATGGGTGCGAACGAATGTCATTGAACCGATCGATTTTGCGATCATCGAAGCGCTGTCCATCACTGCAGACGGCATGATCATTCCGACGACTTCTGTGGGCAACTCGGCAGTTTTCGTGAAACATGCCCGCAACATCATCGTGGAAATCAACACAGCGCAGCCGGAATTGTTTGAAGGACTGCATGATATCTACGATACAGGCAAACAGGGCGAGCGCGATCCGATTCCATTGACAGCTGTTGATGACCGCATCGGGACAATCGGTATTCCGGTGGATATGGAAAAAATCCGCGGCATCGTCTTTACGGAACAGAAAGACTCACCTTCGAACATCGTTGCGCCGGATGCGGAAACGAAAATCATGGCCGATCATCTATTGGAATTTTTCCGTTCGGAGATCCGTGCGGGACGTCTGACTGAAAAGCTAGCGCCTCTGCAGTCGGGTATCGGTTCAGTAGCGAATGCGGTGCTTCACGGCATGCTCGACTCAGAATTCGAAAACCTGGAAGTTTACTCGGAAGTGCTGCAGGATGCCGTATTCGATTTGATCGATGCCGGCAAAGTGGATTTCGCTTCATGCTGTTCGATTACATTGTCTGAACCGAAAATGGAGCAGGTCTTCGGCAATTTCGAAAAATACCGCGATAAAGTTGTTATGCGCCCGCAGGAAATCTCAAACCATCCGGAGCTTATCCGCCGCCTCGGTTTGATCTCCATCAACACGGCGCTTGAATTCGATATTTACGGCAACGTCAACTCGACGCATGTGTCGGGTACGAAAATGATGAACGGCATCGGCGGCTCAGGCGACTTTGCCCGCAACGCGCGTCTTGCGATTTTCGTGACGAAGTCGACAGCTAAAGGCGGCAAGATCTCCAGTGTCGTGCCATTTGTATCACATGTCGACCATACAGAACACGACGTTGATGTACTCGTGACGGAGCAGGGCTATGCGGACCTTCGCGGCCTGGCACCCCGCCAGCGCGTGGAAGTCATTCTTGAAAACTGCATCCATCCGGATTATAAAGCCCAGATGCGCGCGTATTATGAAGAAGCTTTGACTCGCGGCGGCCAGACACCGCATGTTCTTGAAAAAGCGTTCTCCTGGCACGCGGCGCTTGCCGAAAAAGGTACGATGCTGCAGGAGGAAGAGCAGCTGGTGTAAAGGAAACAACCTGAATTCCAATCAATCTAAAAACCAGTTCCTTTCTATATATAGAAGAGAGCTGGTTTTAATTTGTGTAGCGGGCGCCATCGCTTTTCCTTGTGTCCAGACTCCGGCGGCCCAGCTCTTCGGGTCATAAGCCGGCCTAGCTCTGCGGTCAGGACCGCGCCGCTATTCCGTCTTATGCCTTTCAGAGCTTAACGGGCGCCGTCGCTTTTCCTTGTGTCCAGGCTCCGGCGGGCCAGCTCTTCGGGTCATAAGCCAAATCAGCTATTTGGCATAAAGGCTGCTCCTGTATCGCTGCGCTGCTTCGTCGCAAAGAGATTGGCCAAAAACCTTTGGCCATCTCTTCGTTGTCGCTTTTCTTATTTTTGCCCGTATACTTCCGCAGTACTGCGCGTATAAAGTTCGATGATGTGGCCGAACGGGTCTTCGGCATATACGAGATAATGCGGTTTGCCTTTATTGAGATTCCAGATTTTGCTGCGTTGCCGGCCACCATACAGGACGACTTTTTCAATCGATTCCACAATATCTTCAACGATGAGGCAAATATGGAAGAAGCCTGCGTGCGGAGATGGTTTTTCTTCAGTGAAATCCGGTCTTTGAAATTCGAACAGTTCGATGCCGACACCGCTGTGGCTCATCAAATGGACATTGCGCATTTTTTTGACCTCCGAGCCCTGCAGATCCTGGGTCATGGAAAAGAGCTGTTCATTCTTTTCATCGAATTCATAGGGCCCGGCTAATATATAGAAATCGAAAACTTTCGTGTACCAGTCGATGGCCTTATCCAGATCAGGCACCGCCAACCCGATGTGCGTGATTGTTGAACTCATATGTAAAACCTCCTCTATTCATTGGGATACCCGCGGCTATAGGCTTTTAAGCCTGTTAAAAAGCAGAGTTTTCTGTGTAATCAAAAATAGTTGTTGTCAATTGATATTTTTAGTATTATAATAAGCAATTGTGAAATTCTGAAATGAGGGTACTAAAAAATGAAAAATTCCATCTATGGACTAACGATAGACCAGCTAAAAGAATGGTTTCTTGAAAATGGACAGAAAAAGTACCGTGCTGAACAGGTATGGGACTGGTTATATATTAAACGCGTAACCCAATTCTCTGAGATGAATAACCTGAGCAAAGAAGTTATTCAATTATTGGAGGACAATTTCGCGATCCGCACATTGGAAGAGGCAGTCAAGCAGGAATCCGCCGACGGCACGATCAAATTCCTTTTCCGTCTGCAGGATGGCAACTTGATCGAAACTGTTTTAATGCGCTTCAAATACGGAAATTCCGTCTGTGTAACGACACAGGTCGGCTGTAACATCGGCTGCAGTTTCTGCGCCAGCGGACTTTTGAAAAAAAGCCGCGATTTAAACGCGGGTGAAATCGTGGAGCAGATCATGCAGGTGCAGGCGCATTTCGATGCACAGCAAAAAGACGAGCGCGTCAGCCACATCGTGGTCATGGGTATCGGCGAACCGTTTGATAACTACAAGAACCTGATGGACTTCCTTACTGTCGTCAATTCACAGAAAGGCCTTGCCATCGGCGCTCGCCACATCACAGTTTCAACAAGCGGCATCGTGCCGAAAATCTACGATTATGCGGATGAAGGTCTGCAGGTCAACCTGGCCATCTCGATCCATGCACCGACGAACGAATTGCGTTCGCGCATCATGAAGATCAACAAAGCATATCCGATCGAGAAGTTGATGGATGCCATCGACTACTATCTGGAGAAATCAAATCGCCGCATCACGTTTGAATACATCTTGCTGCGTGATGTCAATGACCATGTCGAGGAAGCCAATAAACTGGCGAAACTCCTTGAAGACAAACGCCATCTTTCGTATGTCAATTTGATCCCGTACAACTCGGTCAGCGAACACGACCAGTATCAGCAAAGCACGCCGGAAGCGATTTCTGCCTTCTTCGATGCGTTGAAGAAAAAAGGCATCAATTGCGGCGTCCGCCAGGAACAAGGCGCGGACATCGACGCAGCTTGCGGCCAGCTTCGAAGCAAGCAGATCAAAAAAGAGAAAAAGACAGCAACAGTTTCATAAAACAGCGAAACAGCCCCCGAATATTTTTCGGGGGCTGTTTTTGATTAGTATGCAGAATAAGAACTATTTCGCTATTTCCCTCCAGAAGACAAATTGATTCCCTGAATAAAGTATTTCTGGAAGAAGAAGAACAGCAGGATGACGGGTAAGAGCACAAGAAGCGAGCCGGCCATCAGGTAATTCCACTGGGTATTGAGCTGTCCTTTGAAAACAGCGAGCCCAAGCTGGAGCGTATAGAGATTTTCATCATTCAAGTAAAGAAGCGGGCCGAGAAAATGATTCCATGCGCCGTTGAACGAGAAAATGGCAACAGTAGCCAGAGCCGGTTTCGTCAAAGGCAAGCCGATTTTCCACCAGATGTAGAAATGATTGGCACCTTCGATTTTCGCTGCTTCGATTAATTCCGTCGGGATCGTCATATAGAATTGACGCAGCAGGAAAATGTAAAATGCGCTTCCGAAGAAATGCGGTACGATGAGCGGGTAATAGGTATTGACCCAGCCCAGTTTCGAAAACAGCACATATTGCGGAATGAGTGTCACAAAGCCTGGGATCATCATTGTCGACAGCACAATGGCGAACCAGATGCCTTTGCCGCGGAACGGAATTTTCGCAAAACCGTAAGCGATGAAGGAATTGGCGAGCACGCTGCCGATGACGACAAGTGTCGTGATGGTGATGGTTTACAGTATGGATTTGTAATTTACAGATAACTCTTTATAATTAGAAGAAAACGGATAAAGGGGAGTCGGACATGGCAGAGATCAAAATCAATAATCTTGGCAAAAGATATGATAAGGGTGCGTTGGCAGTCACCGATTTTAATCTCCATATTAAAGACGAAGAGTTCATTGTATTTGTCGGTCCATCGGGTTGCGGGAAATCCACGACGCTTCGGATGATCGCTGGCCTGGAAGAAATCAGTGAGGGCGAATTTTTCATCGACGGCAAGCGCATGAATGATGTCGAACCGAAAGAACGGGACATCGCGATGGTTTTTCAGAACTACGCTTTATATCCCCATATGACCGTTTATGAAAACATGGCTTTCGGACTAAAATTAAGGAAATTCAAGAAGCCCGAAATCAAAAGGCGCGTTGAAGAAGCGGCGAAGATTCTCGGCCTTGAGGAATACTTGAACCGGAAGCCGAAAGCCCTGTCAGGAGGGCAGCGCCAGCGTGTTGCCTTAGGCCGCGCAATCGTCCGCGATGCAAAGGTGTTCCTGATGGATGAACCTTTATCGAATCTGGATGCAAAACTGCGTGTGCAGATGCGGGCAGAAATCGCCAAACTGCACCAGCGCCTGAAAACGACGACGATTTATGTAACACATGACCAGACGGAAGCGATGACGATGGCGACGCGCATCGTCATCATGAAAGCGGGCATCATTCAACAGGTCGGCACGCCGAAGGAAGTGTATGATTTTCCGGCCAACCGCTTTGTCGGCGGCTTTATCGGCTCACCTGCCATGAACTTCTTCGAAGGCACCATTTCGAACGGCAATTTTATCGTTGGTGATAAATCGGTGACGATTCCCGCTGACACTGCGGCTGTCTTGAAAGACCTCGGCTATGACGGCAAACCGATCGCGCTCGGCATCCGGCCGGAACATATCCACGTCAATAACGAGGATCTTTCCGGTGTCCCGGCAAGTGAATTCGAAGCGGAAATAACAGTCGCCGAATTGACGGGGGCAGAGACGATTCTTTATGCCGTTTACGCGGATCAGGAATTCATCGCCCGGGTGGATGCCGATACATTGATCGAAGCCGGCCATACTGCGACGCTTGCGTTCGACATGTCCCATGTTCATTTCTTCGATATTGAAACCGGAGACCGGCTGAAAGCGGAAGAACTGCAGGCTGCCGCAAAATCCATGTGAATAAATTCAGCAGCCGCTCCCGGTATGGGGGCGGTTTTATTTATAGGGATCTTTTATTGTTTTGGGAATCTTCAATATAGTTCGAGCGAAAGGAGTTTAGATTTTCCGTATTAGGGAAAATAGAATAATAGACATTTTTGAAAAGGAGTGGTTGGATTGATGGTGAAAATTGCAGTCGAAGAACCGTTTACATCCGTACAGCAGGCATTGGTGAAAAAAGGGTATAAAGCGGTGATGCTTAAAGATAAGACCGATGCCCCGGATTATGATTGCGTCGTTGTGCGCGATAAAGAAGATCTTGTGGATTTCCATATGAATGTACCATTGGTGGAAGCCAAAGGCCGCACGTTGTTCGAAATCGTTGAAGAAGTGGAAGAACGGCTTGTGCGCAGCGGAAAAATCATGCCGCCAACTCCAATCGTATCGGACAACAAATCAGGCGGTGGCGGATTTATCGCCGGAGCGGCTACAGGCGCTTTGATCGGAGCGGCAGCCGGATTGATGCTCGCACCGAAGAGCGGTAAAGAGCTGCAGCAGACCGTGAAAGACAAAGCCGCAGAAATGAAAGAAAAGAAAGAAAAGAAAGCCGAAGAAAATTCCGGTCCAGGAAAGATGGATCAGGTGAAGGAAAAAGTCAGCCAGGTTAAAGAAAAAGCCAGTGGCGTGACGGAAAAAGCCAAAGGTAAAGCCACTGATGTTACAGAAATGGCTAAAGGCAAAGCCGACGAATTAAAAGCGAAACGCGAAGAGAAGAAAGAAGATAAAGAATTGGCGAAGCAGCAAAAAGAAGTTGCAAAAAGCATGAAAGATGAAGAAAAAGCTAAAAAAGAACACGAAAAAGCAGCGAAGCAAGCTGAAAAAGAAGAGAAGAAAGCTGACAAAGAAGCCAAGAAGGAAAGTGGCGGCATCGAAGTCGTCGAATTCGGCTCATCAGCTGTTGACAAGAAAGACAGCGGCGAAGTCAACATCCATCCTGCTGGCAAAGAGAAGAAATAAGAGTGAAACCGGCGTCCCTGGGAGGGGAGGCCGGTTTTTTTATAATGGGACAGCTCAAAAAAGTTTATGCCCAACTTTGAATGTTATATGCCCAACTTTCCATATATATGCCCAAGTAGCTTATAAAAGGTATTTTGCTCCTTTATGAGTACCAGTTCTCTTCAAATCCGCGTCACTTAGTAACCGGGTCACCAATCTCCGGTCATCCACCCCCAAAACTTCCCGGCACTTCTTATTCGTCATCGGCTCGCCGGTCAGCAGCAGCCAGTCGCGGATCGTCCGCAGATGTGCATCTTTCGAAGAGACGCCGCAGCCCGGGCAGACCCAGCTGCCGTAGCGCCTCTCCATGCCGAGGCGATTGCAGCCGGCACACCAGACGCCCCGCAGCATCACATCAATCGGATACCGTGGATTTGAGCAGATCGGCCGCGGCTGGAAAATCACCAGCCCCTTCACGAGTGCCTGAGCCAGCGACTTCATTTCAACCATGCTGAAAATGGCGGGTTCCACAGACAGCTGGTTCAGGAACCGCGGCAGCTGGTGAGAGAAGATGACGGGCTGCGAAGCCGGCACATTTTCGGCGATCTGTTTCGTATAGGATAAGACCAGGACCGAGCGTACCGGCAATGAAATCTGTCGCATCCCAAGCCACTCGCCGAGCAGCCACTCGTTTTCGGCAATCTGCTCGATGGGTGATTTGCGGCCGATCACCGTGCCATCGTCTCTTGTCTGCAGCATCTGCACAGGGCCGTCCCTAAATTCCATGCGGCCATTCATATTCTTAATCTCAAATATGTAAACACACCACGGCGTAATCATCACCGAATCCAATTGGAAGATGCGGAATGAGCGCAGCGTGACGTTATGCAGCATAAGATGTGAGAACGCCACCGGACTCGCCGCGAAATAATGGTCGAAGCGCTCTTCGCCACCCTGGCCGGCCGTTTCCGTATAAGTATCCTTCTCCACTTGACCGTATGCCGCATGCCATTTCGGCAGACGCCGCAGCAGCACCTCCAACTCCTCTTTATTCCGCGAAACGTCCCGACTTTTCCAGATCACCGGCATCCCTCTTTTTAAATTGACCATAGCACTCAAATCAGTCCATGCCCATACTTTCATTCAAAATAAAAATTTGAACGCCCGATAGGCGCCAAAACCCGAATTTGGCACAATATAAAAAGCTCCCGCCAACCGGCAGGAGCATTACACTGAAAATTTTAAGATTCCGCTGCCACTTCATCGACCGGCTCATGCGGCACCGGTTCAGGAACCCGTGACAACACGATCAGTCCGATGATGAAGAGGATGACGAGGCTGAAAACGCCGAAGCGTGAATCGCCGGTCAGCTGAGCTGTGACAGCCACTAAAATCGGTCCCATGATGGCGGCGAATTTGCCGAATACGTTATAGAAACCGAAGAACTCGTTGGAGTTTTCTTTCGGCACGAGCTTGCCGAAGTATGAGCGGCTCAGTGCCTGGATGCCGCCCTGGCTGGAAGCGACCAGCATCGCGAGCACCCAGAAATCGAATATGGTTTCCATGAACATTGCATAGATACAGACGACGATGTAGACGCAGATGCCGACATACAGCATCTTTTTGCCGGTGAAACGATCGGCGAGGCGCCCGTAAAGAAGAGCGAACGGGGCGGCGACGACCTGCGTTGCGAACAGCACGATGAGCAGGCTGGTCGAAGACAGTCCTAAATCAGTTCCGTAAGCGGTAGACATCGAGATGATCGTGCCGACTCCGTCAATATAGAAGAAATAAGCGACCAGGAAAATGACGATCGCCCGGTACTGGCCGATTTCTTTCATGGTTTTGCCGAGGCGCTTGAAGCTTTGCGCCACTGGATTCGGTTCCCGTTTAATGTAATAGCGCTGATGGACGTGCCGGAACATTGGAATCGAGAAGCAGATCCACCAGATGGCCGTGATCAGAAACGCGACGCGGCTGGCGCCGGTGACGGACAATGGGATGATTCCGTTTTGTGCGAGCAGGATGATGGCAATTGCAATGATGAATGGAATCGTTGAACCGATATAACCCAGGCCGTAACCGAAAGACGACACGCGGTTCATGCGTTTTTCAGTCGTGACATCGACGATGAAGGCGTCGTAGAACAGGTTGGATCCCGTTGCCCCGAGTGCTGCGAATACATAGCAGATGAGCATGAGCAGCCAATTATCGCTTGGCACAAACGCAAGCATTGCTGTCGACACGGTGCCGAGCAGGAAAAATCCGGTGAAGAATTTCTTTTTCAGGCCTTCATAATCGGCGATCGTTCCCATAATTGGGCCGATCATGGCCAGGATGAACGTGAAGATGGCGATTGTATAGCCAAGATAGGCGGTCGAATCGGATAAACTTACGCCGGCGTCCGTCGCCGCGGCTTTGTAATAGAGCGGAAATACAGCAGTGGTGATGATGATCGAGTAGGCTGAATTTCCCCAGTCGTATAGCGCCCAGCTTTTCTCTGTCTTCGTAAACTTTTTCATCTATTGATTCCCCTTCGAGCATTATAAATTCATTGTACAAGAACTGGCAGGGAAAAAAAGGATTTTTAAAAAAATTACTGAAATTTTACATAATTAGAACCGTGATGGCAATAAAACACAATCGTTTGAGCCGTCCTGCGAGTTCCGTTAAACTGAGGGAAGACAGCGAAAAGAGGGAAACATTTTGAAATTGATTTCATGGAATGTCAACGGCCTGCGGGCGGTCATGAAGAAAGGGTTCATGGATTTTTTCAAGGCGTCCGATGCCGATATATTTTGCCTGCAGGAGATAAAATTGCAGGAAGGGCAGATTGAAATGGATCTGCCGGGCTATCATCTTTACTGGAATTATGCGGAGAAGAAAGGCTATTCCGGAACGGCCGTATTCACCAAACAGGAGCCGCTGTCCGTCCACTACGGCATCGACCATGCTAATCATGCTGCGGAAGGGCGGGCCATCACGCTCGAGTTTGAAGATTTCTACCTGGTGAATGTCTATACGCCAAATTCGCAGCACGGTTTACTGAGGCTCGGTTACCGGCTCGAATGGGAAGACGCAGTGCTCGAATACGTAAATCGGCTTGACTCCATTAAACCCGTCATCCTTTGCGGCGATCTGAATGTGGCCCATCAGGAAATCGATTTGAAGAATCCGAAGGCCAATATGAAAAATTCCGGTTTCACGCCGGAAGAGCGCGGCAAGATGACGGACTTCCTGGCAAGCGGATTCACTGATTCGTTCCGCCATTTCCATCCGGAAGTGAGCGGCGCCTATACGTGGTGGTCCTACCGCACCAATTGCCGGCCGCGGAATATCGGGTGGCGCATAGATTATTTCATCGTCTCCGATCGGCTGGCCCCGAACATGAAGGACGCCGGCATCCATCGATACGTTGAAGGCTCCGACCATTGTCCGATTGAACTGGAACTGCATTAGAAAAGAGCGCCTGGAGATTTCCAGGCGCTCTTTTCATTCGCTTTTCGGAGCTTAACTAACGGGCGCCCTCGCTGTTCTTTGTCCAGACTCCGGCTGCCCAGCTCCTCGATCATAAACCGGCCCGGCTGCCGTGGCAAAGTGCGCCACTCTGCCGTTCCGTCTTATGATTTTCGTAGCTAAACGGGCGCCCTCGCTTTTCTTTGTCAAACACCCATGACCCGTTTCGCGAGTCGCTCACAATTGTTCCGGTCGAAATAATCGATGAATTCAGGTGCTTTCGGGTACCATTCATTGACCGTGATATTGTCATCGATGATTTTCTTCAGATATTGATAAACTTCTTCTATTGAATCCGCTTTATAGCCGTAGAGATCCGTATCCAGATTCAAATAGCTTCCGCGTCTCGCCAGATATTCCTCTTTATCGAACATATTGAAGATGATCGGTTTATTGAGATAGAGGAAATCCCAGGATATGCTGGAGATATCGGTGAGCAGCATATCGTTTTCTACAATCGCATTTTCAATGGAGTAAGTATTGAAATCCTGGAATTCGATGCCGCTCTCGGGGTGGTCAAGGCCGGTGAAATGCTTTTCGAATTTCCGCATGAACGGATGGAGCGCGACATTCATATGTAGATTGTTGTCGGCAATCAGCTTCCTGATGCCTTCGTGACTGACCAGTCCGATGGTGTTCTTGAAGTAATCGCTTTCAACGAATTGTGCTTCAGTCAAATCGAAAAGCCACTCGCGCCACGTCATCAACATAAGTATTTTTTTGACTTTCGGAGAGGGTTCGTTTGCTTCGAAGCGGTCGAAACGCGGGAAGCCGGTGACGATCAGTTTGTGCTCAGGAATTTTCCATTCATTGAGCTTCAGTTCTTTTTCGTATTCGGATGCACAATTAAAAAAATCTGTCCGCTCCAATAAGGGGACATCTTCTTTTTGGATGAGTATTTTTTTGAATCCTTCAATGCCGTGGCTGATATGCGTGATTTTAGTTTTGCGGTTCAGGTATAAAAACTTGTCGACCGACGGGGCAATATCGTACATCAGCGAATGACCGTGGAATGTATAATCAGCTTTGAAGAACAGCAGATAATTACGGAAACTTCCGAGGGCGACTGCATTCGGAAGCTGTCTGCCTTCCGCAGTCGATTTCTTCGGGTCGTAGAGCCAGTGGATCGCCAATTTATCCATGTGGTTTTCAATCAGGTATTTATGGAAGACGGATGCATTATCTTCATATTTTTCACCAAGATTGCCGCCGACCAGTACGATTTTCTTGTCCTTATTGGGGTTCAGGAAAGAAAGTAAGTACGCCGCGGAAACTTTCAAAAATACTTTCAGGGGATCGAATCGCCCTTTTTCTTTTAACTCGACACTCATGTTCAGCCCTGCTTTCTAAAGATTGTTCTGATACTGATTTTTCCATACTGGTGTCACTTTGTCCAACTGCAGACAATTTTTCGCTTTCCAAAGGAATAAAGGTTTAATTGTCCGGGGAAATGGGAAGATTATAAGGTGATACAAGAATGAGAAGGAGGATTCAGTATGAAGGAAAACAATGAAGAATTGCACCGGAAAATGGGAACGGGAGAAGATGAAGAAACTCTGACGACCCGGCAAGGCCATCCGGTAAAAGACAATCAGAATATACGGACTGTGGGCAACAGAGGTCCGGCTACATTGGAAAACTATCATTTCATAGAAAAAATCTCTCATTTCGACCGTGAAGAAATTCCTGAGCGGATTGTTCATGCCCGTGGAACAGGGGCTTTCGGCTATTTCGAAACTTATGGCAAAGTCGGCGATGAGCCGGTGGAAAAATATACACGTGCCAAAGTATTTTCAGGCGCAGGCAAACAGACGCCTTTGATGGTGCGCTTTTCGACAGTGGCGGGATCACGTCATTCTTCGGAAACGGACCGGGATCCGCGCGGTTTTGCAGTTAAGATGTACACAGAAGACGGCAACTGGGATTTGGTCGGGAACAACCTTAAAATTTTCTTTATCCGCGATGCGATGAAATTCCCGGATATGATCCATGCTTTTAAAACAGATCCGGCTTCGAACATTGCCAATCCGGAGCGCATGTTTGACTTTGTAGCGCGTACACCGGAAGCGACCCATATGATCACTTTCCTGTTTTCTCCGTGGGGCATCCCTGCGACTTACCGCCACATGCAGGGGTCCGGCGTAAATACTTATAAATGGGTCAATGAACAAGGGGAAGCGGTCCTCGTCAAATACCACTGGGAGCCGAAACAGGGCATCCGTAATCTGACGCAGAAGGAAGCCAGTGAAATCCAGGCTCAAAACGTCGGACATGCGACGCAGGACCTTTATGAAGCGATAGAAAGAGGCGATTACCCGGAATGGGAATTATTCGTTCAGATCATGAGCGATGATGAACATACGGAACTCGATTTCGATCCGCTTGATGATACAAAATTATGGCCACAGGATAAATTCCCATTCCTGCCTGTCGGTAAAATGGTATTGAACCGTAACCCGGTCGATCACCATGCTGAAATCGAGCAGGCAGCATTCGGAACTGGGGTCCTTGTCGATGGTTTGGACTTCTCTGACGATAAAATGCTGCAGGGCCGCACATTCTCTTATTCGGATACACAGCGTTACCGTTTGGGTGCCAACTACCTTAAACTTCCGGTCAACGCACCGAAGAAACGTGTTGCAACCAACCAGCAGCGCGGTCAGATGGATGTCAAGAACCCGCATGAAAATCCGTCGAATCCGTCGATCAACTATGAGCCATCAGTTCTTGGCGGCTACAAGGAAGCGGATAAAACCGGCACACCTGATCATGAGCCGGCTTATAACGACCGCCTGATGAAAGCGCCGATCGACCGCACGAACAATTACGGACAAGCTGGTGAAACTTACCGCAGCTTCGAAGATTGGGAACGTGACGAACTGATCAATAATCTGGGCGATGCATTATCCGTTTGCGATCCGCGCATCCAGGAAGAAATGATCCATCACTTCACACAAGCGGACGAAGATTATGGCCGTCGTGTACGTGAGAATATGGAAGAAAAACTGAAAGCAATGAAAGAAACCGAAGGCGCTGAACCGAAATTGATGGGTCAGCCGGCTTCGAACAAAATGGCGCAGGGTGCCGCAAGCAAAGGGCACGAAGCCGATCCATATTGATAAACAAAAAAATCCGGCAAGCCGTTTCGACGGTTTGCCGGATTTTTTTATGCAGATTTTTCGCTTTTCGGTGTCCAGACTCTAGCGGCCCAGCTTCTCGGACATAAGCCAGTCTGTGCCACTAGGTGAATCTTTAAGAAAACCCCTTTGCTCCACCAGCGCTTCGCGCTTCGTCGCAAATAGATATCCCAAATGGAATTTGGGATATCTGTTTGCTGATCCGTCTTATGCCTGTCGAAGCTAAACGGGCACTATCGCTTTTCCTATTTAAAATCCAAAGACGAATGGTTCACCCCGAAAACATTCTCGACATCGATGAGAAAGGCGATACCGCGACCGGGTGCGTTCAAATCCACTGCCTGTTCAATATTGCCGACCACTTTTTCGGTATAGCTGGAAGGCACGAGAGTTAAAATGACGTCTTTTTCGGGATCGATGGTGAAATTCATGAAAGTGCGCTGTTCATTGACCCCTGTACCACGGCCATTCAAGATTGTGCCGCCTTCAGCGCCGGCATCTGCCGCTGCTTTAATCACTTTTTGTGAATCTCCGCTATTGACGATGGTAACGATCAATTGAAAGTCTTCATAACCCTTTTTCATGTCATTTTCCCCTTTCAGAAGGCCGGTTTTATCTTTTAAATGCGGGACACCCAGGAGCTTGTCCAGATGAATCGTAAAACCGAGGCCATAGCCCGGTTTTCCCAGTTTGCCCGCTTCATTGACCGCGGTGGCAATCGCTTTTTCGTTCGTGCCGTCCACAGCGATGAAAATGACATCTTTTTCATGGGTAGCAGGCAGACCAAAAAAAGTAGGTCTTTCGTTTCTGCCGACTCCTTCCCCGTATACAGTAGTAGCGCCGTCTGCTCCAGCCTTTTTTGCGGCTGCTATAACATGGCGGGAATGTCCCCGTTTAACAATAGCAATCATCAGTCTGTGATTAAGCGTCATTGGATTCTGCCCCTCCTTTTTTCGCGAAAATCAATCCAAGGATCAGCACGGCAATGATAGGTGCCATGGCTACGATGGCAATCATGCCAAAGCCTTCTGTTAATGGGTCTCTGCCTTCTGTAACAGAAGCAATTCCTACAGCGACAGAGACGATGAAGGTGACGGTCATGGGGCCAGTCGCAACTCCACCCGAATCAAATGCGATGCCGACGAATATTTTATTGGAGAAAAAAAGAAGAACCAGGATAACAAGATATCCGGGAATTATAAAAAACCAGAGAGAAAACCCTGATAGGATCCGGAACATGGCTAGCGCTATGGAAACGCCGACTCCAGTCGATAACGTATAAAGCATCAATTTTTCTGAGATGAAGCCGCCGGTTGCTTTATCTACTTCCGCATTCATGACACTTACGGCAGGTTCCGCGAAAGTGGCGACAAACCCAAGTACAAAACCTATTGGGATAAGGATCCACGTATAGGATAATTCCCCGAGTGATTTCCCCATGATTTCCCCGACAGGCATAAAACCGATATGAACCCCTTGAAGGAAAAAGGATAATCCAAAAAATGTAAGTATGAAACCATAGATGATACGCAATACTTGCTTGAAAGGAAGCTTTAACATGAATACTTGGAAAACAGTGAAAAAGAGAAATAAGGGAATGAGCGCAATGCCGATTTCCAATAATAAGGTGGGGAAACCTTCAAAAACATGGAGGTTCATCTGAACAGCACCCCCAGGATCATGATGGCAAAAATCGGTCCTACTGAAGCCAGTCCGATCAGTCCGAAGCCTTCACCTGAACGGGTTGAATTCTTTCTAAGGGAAGAGGCGATGCCGATTCCGAGCGCTAATACAAAAGGTACAGCCATGGGTCCGGTCGTCACACCGCCTGCATCAAACGCAATCGGCATGAAATCTTCAGGAACAAATATTGAAAGAAGAAAAATAAGTGAATAACTGCCTATCATCATGGCGTGTATAGGAATTGAAAAAATGATTCTGATAAGGGCGAGTGCCACGAAGATGGCAAGTCCAAGTGAGACTGTAAATACAAGGATCCCTGAAGGAATTTCACCACCGGAAACCAGATCGATCTGCCTGGCCAGGACCCGCAGATCCGGTTCAGCTACTGTAGCTGAAAAGCCGAGAAAAAATCCGGTGAGAACGATCAGCATAGGCTTTTTGGTTTTCGGCAGCGTTTTCCCGATCAGTTCACCAACCGGGAGCAAACCGGCATTCACGCCAAGCAGGAACAAAAAGAAACCGATACTGACGAATAAAGCACCTATAAGAAATTGAAGAATCGATTCCAGCGGCAGTCGGATCAATGCAATCTGTATTATGAGAACCACAATAGTGACTGGGAGAATGGCAGCGGCAACTTCTTTGAAAGTTTCTCTCACATTTTCCATAATTTCTCCTTTCAGAATATTGAGACTAATCTTATTCTAGCTGAAAAATTACCTGAATACTAACAAAAAACCAGCCGCTCATTTTCGCGGCTGGTCTGGATCGGTATCATCTTCTGTTAGGTCATCAAGCATATCATCCATTTTTTCTTCTGTTTTCCTTAAAACTTCCTCCAATGCATCTTCAGTCGAAGAGTCTGCAAGTTTTACGCGGGAGCGGTAGGCCGCTCTCGTAATCAAATGGCCTGCAACCGGTGCCGTCAGGAAAACAAACGTAATCCCCAGCAGGAGGCGGACACTGATGAAATTCTCGGATGCCCAGAAGTAGATGAAAGTTCCGGACAGCGATAACAGTACGGCGAGTGTCGAGCTTTTCGTAGCTGCGTGGGAACGTGTATAGACGTCCGGCAGCCGCAAGATGCCAAAGGCACTGATGACAGCCATGATACCGCCGAGCAGGATGAGGAGGACTCCGGCGTATTCAACGATCTGGATCATGTTCGACAATCTCTCCTCTCTCAACAAAGCGGGCTAGGGCAATTGTACTGATGAAGGCGAGAATCCCGACGATCAGTATGACCTCCAGGAAAGCGTGGGTACCGAGGGCAACGGAAAAGACGGCCACTGCGGAAATCAGGTTGACGCCGATCATATCGAGCGCCACTACACGGTCTGGCATGGAGGGGCCTCTGATAATGCGGTACAGTGCGAGAAGTATGGCAATGATATAAAGGGACAAAGAGATGGCCAATATCGTCTGGATCAATTTCTCGTCACCTCCATAATTGCTTTCTCAAAAGTTTTAATGGAACGAAGAAGGGCTTCTCTGGATTCTTCGACATCCATTGCGTGGATATAAAAAATTTTGCCGTCTGGTGAGACTTCCATTACGACCGACCCTGGCGTCAATGTCAGCAGCAAGGCCAGAGTCGTCAGCTCATAATCGCCTTCCATATTATGTTCGTAAGTGATGATCCCCGGCTTGATATTCAGCTTGGGGCTCAGGATTTGCTTCAGGATCAGAATGCTCGATTGGAACAGTTCGGATATGAAGATCAGAAGCAGCTTGATTGCCGAATAAACCCTGAGCAGGTAGAACTGGGAACCGAAAAAGCGCTGCATTATCAGAACGATTCCGATACCGATCAGATAACCTGTTATAAACGTCGATAAATAGAAAGCTTCTTCATCCATGAGCAGCGTCCATAGAAAGGCGATCGTGATATTTATCAGAAATTGGGCCGGCATTCGCAGTCACTCCTTTCAATTATATAAGTCGAACTAAATACTCTGCAGAAATCGATATTCCGCAAAACAGCTTCGAAGACACCAGTCGACGCTTGCGAGGGTAATGTCTTTGCGACGAAGCAGCGTAGCGGTAGAGCATAATTCTTTGCACTGTCCAAAGCGCCAAAGCGGGATATAACCGGATTCTCTTTTCAGCACTTATAGTCAACAGACACAGTTTCTTATTGCTGATTGCTGAAAACTGCATCGATATAAATTTCCGGATGGAGCAAAGTGTTGGCTGCATCGGTGACGTAAATGGCAAGCCCTTCTCCGCCAAGCCCGATTCCTGCTGTCAGAAGCACCAGGATCAGACAAGGGACCAGGATGCCTTTATGCAAGGGCAGCTGTTCATCTTTACTGATGATCGTCTCTCCCCAGAAACAGTTTCTGAAAATCCGCAGGAGCGAATAGAGAACGAAAAGGCTCGACAGCAGCGCGAGCGCCAGAAGCACCAGGTTGCCGTTCTGGATGGCACCTTCCGACACGAGGACCTTGCCGATAAATCCGCTGAAAGGCGGCACACCGGCAAGCGACAGCATGGCGATGAAGAATGACCAGCCGAGCAACGGATAGTTTTTCATGATCCCGCTCATTTCCTCTATCTTTGAAGTGCCTGTCAGCGAAATCATAGCCCCGATGACAAGGAACAGCAAAGCTTTCACGACCATGTCGTGGATCAGGTAATAGATGGATCCTTCCATGGCAAGCGGCGTTGATATGGCAAGGCCGACCAGGATGAATCCGACCGCAATCACGACATTGTACGCGGCGATTTTACGGATATCATTGGACGACACAGCTCCGAGACTTCCGCCGATCAGCGTGATCGCTGCCATGAAGCCGATCAGTGACAGCGTCAGTTCAGGATGATGAGGAAAAATCAGCGAAAAGACCCTGAACAGCGCGTAAATTCCGACCTTCGTCAACAAGGCGCCGAATAGGGCGGAAGTGACTGCGGGCGGCGTGCTGTAGGAACCCGGCAGCCAGAAGTAAAGAAGCAGACCGGCTTTTAAACTGAATACGATAAGGAACAGGATGCTTACCGTTGTCAGCATCGGCCCCTGCCCATCTTCAGCAACACGCATCGCGATATGCGCCATGTTGAGTGTACCGACCGATCCGTAAAGGTAGGCAAGTGCCACCAGGAAGAACCAGGAAGATACAATATTTATCGATACATATTTGATCGCCTCACGCAGTTGGCGTTTCGATCCACCGAGTGTAAGGAGAACGTATGAAGACAGCAGCATCACTTCAAAACAGACGAACAGGTTGAACATATCGCCTGTCATGAATGACCCGATGACCCCGGCATTCAGGAACAATACGGCGGGATGGAAATAAAGCGTGTTCATCTGCTTGCCCGCCGCGATCACCGCATAAAGCAGGCAGATGAACGTCACGATGCTGGTCGTTACAACCAGGATCATCGCGAAGGAATCCGCTACGAACAGGATGCCGAAAGGCGGTATCCAGCCGCCGAAGTCAAGGCGCAGGATGCCTTCGGTTTGAATCGTGTGCAGGATATAGATGGAAACGACGGCTACGGCTATCATGGCTCCCAGACTGACTACGATCTGCAGTCTTCTGTTGGTGCGGAAAAAGATCAGGATGATCCCTGCGAGAATCGGCAGCAGCATCGGAAAGATCAGTATATTATTCATCATCGGCACCTCGCATTTCTTCTAAGTCATCGGTGCCAAGTTCCTGATACGCACGGTAAGCCAGGACAAGGATAAAGGCGGTAACGGCAAAACTGATGACGATTGCAGTCAGAATAAGCGCCTGTGGCAAAGCATCCACATAGACTGTGGCATCTTCGCCGAGCAGAGGAACTGTTCCGTTTTTCAATCCGCCCATCGTCAAAATCAGCAAATGTACAGCATGTGACAGGATAGCTGTCCCGAGTATGAGACGGATCAGGTTTCTGGAAAGAATCAGGTAAATGGCAACGGCAGTCAATATGCCGACTAAAATGATGATCAATGTCTCCATTATTTCGTCCCCTCACTTATGCTCAGGATAATGTTGACGACAACTCCGACAACTGTGAGGGCGATGCCGGCTTCAAAAATTGTGACGGTTGCCAGTTCGGTTTTCCCCAATAGCGGCAGATCGAAATAGCCGAAACTCTGGCTGAGGAAAGGCTGTCCGAAAAACACAGGCACCAGGGCGCTGCTCATTGAGATCAAAACGCCCACTGCAGATAATTTTTTAAAGGAAATAGGGATCCCTTCACTGACTGTCTCGACATCATATGACAGAAACAGCAGAACAAAGCCGGATGCCAAAACGAGACCGCCGATAAATCCGCCGCCGGGGGTGTGATGCCCGGAGAAGAACAGGTAAAGACCGAAAGTCAGGATAACGAGGACTACAGCTTTTGCCACAGTCTTCAAGATGACGTCATTAATTTTCATTATCGTTCGGCTCCTTTCTTACTTTGAGCCGGATCAGTGAGAAGACGCCGATGCCTGCGATAAACAGGACGAGGCCTTCAAGCAATGTATCTAAAGCCCGGAAATCACCAAGGATTGCGTTGACGATATTTCTTCCGCCGGCCAGTTCATAGGAATCCTCGAAGTAACCGGAAATTGATTCGTATAAATCGACACTGTTGACGGACAGCCCGATCAGCGTGATCGTCAGCCCGCCCGTGGCGGCTATGATGGCATTGCGTACTTTGACATGCTTCGGTGAAATTTCTTTTTTCCAATCCGGCAGATAATTAAAGCAGACTAAAAACAGGACGGTAGTCACTGTTTCGATGACTAATTGGGTAAGTGCCAAGTCAGGCGCCCGGAAAAGTACAAAGAACATCGCGATGGAGAAGCCGAGAACGCCGTTCAACAGGATAGCCGACACCCGCGATTTCGTGAATAGAATCGCAATAGCTGCCAGCGCCATTACCACGACGAGTAGGACTTCATAGACACTCAGAGGTGAATCATTCGACAGGTTGATGTTCAAAGCACCGGACCAGACCAGCGTTCCGCCTGCCACAAAGACGAAGAAACTGAAGATATACGCGAAATAATGCGGCAGATGGCCGGTCATATAGGAATTCGTCAAGTAGCTGGATGTGTTTTCCAAATTCTTCAAAGAATTGGTGTAAAGCATATTGAATGTCCAGTTACTTGGGAATAAACTGTAAATACTCTTCCATTTTCTAAGCGTAATGAATAGAATGGTACCAAAGACAATGATCGCGACAGTCATCCAGAGTTCAGGGATGAAACCGTGCCATGCTTTAATATGAGGTGCACCGCCGTCTATGCCCGGCACGATTCCGCTGAGGGCGGGCCGCAGCAAATGATCTCCCAAAAGGTTCGGGAAGAAAAAGAGCGCGATGATCAAAAATGACAGGATTGCAGGAGGAACCAGCATTCCAGCAGGTGGTTCCACAGGGATTTTATCCAATTTCTCCGGTTTATGGGCTCCGAAGAACGTCCGGAATATGATGATGGCACTATAGACGAATGTCAGCACACTTGCTGTCCAGGCGATGACCGGGATGATCCATCCCCATGTGCCGGTTCCGAATAACTCCATGTCCAAAGCCTGAAGTGAAGCAGTGAAGAACATTTCCTTGCTCAGGAAGCCATTGACGAATGGGAGACCGGCCATCGACATGCTGCCGATGACGGCGATGGTAAACGTAAACGGCAGGAATGCCATCAATCCGCCGAGCCGGCGAATATCGCGGGTCCCGACCTGGTGATCGACAATTCCGACGGCCATGAACAACGCACCTTTAAAGGTGGAGTGGTTGACCATATGAAACAGTGCGGCGAAGGAGGCAAGCCCGAAAGCAGCGGTTGCTTCGGCGGAATTGCCGGAATACATGGCGGCAGAACCGAGGCCGAGCAGGCTCATGATCAAGCCGAGCTGGCTGATGGTGGAATAAGCGAGCAATGCTTTCAGGTCGGTTTGCCGGATGGCATTGAAAGCCCCCCAGAATAAGGTGACGAGGCCGACAAGCGTGACCGTCCAGAACCAGGCGGAATTTCCGCCGAATACAGGTGTAAAACGGGCGACAAGATAAATGCCGGCTTTGACCATGGTTGCCGAATGCAAATAGGCACTGACAGGGGTCGGTGCTTCCATCGCATCCGGCAGCCAGATATGGAACGGAAATTGAGCCGATTTCGTAAAAGCTCCAAGCAAAACCAGGAACATGGCTGGGTAAAAGAGCTCATGATTGGCATATTGGGTGAGTTCTACGGCGATTTGGCGTACACTGAAGGTGCCAGTCATCGAATGCAGCATCAAAAAGCCGGCCAGCATGGCGAAACCGCCAAAAACAGTGATCAATAATGATTTCTGGGCGCCTGCACGAGAGTTTTTCCGGTGATACCAGAAAGCGATCAACAGGAAAGATGATATGCTGGTAAGTTCCCAGAAAACATAAAGTACCATTAAGTTATCGGATAACACGACTCCAAGCATTGCCCCCATGAACAGCAGAAGGTAAGCATAGAAATGGGGCAGTGAGTCTGTAGAGGATAAATAATAGATGGAATAGATGATGACGAGGCTTCCCATCCCTGTAATGAGCAAAGCCATGATCAGGCTGAGCCCATCAAGATAGACGGTCATGTCGATGCCGACGGTAGGCAGCCACTTGAGCGTCTCTGTAAACGTGTCGCCTGCTGATATCGCAGGAATATGGTAGATGAAAAATGCGAACAGCGCCAAAGGGATGGCTAATGCCAGCCAGCCGATATTCAGCCGGCCAAGCCTATTATGTATTAAGGGAATTACAGCTGCTGCTATGAAAGGAAGTAAGATTGCCGAAATGATCAAATACACGTGGTAACCTCCTGTTTCTGGTCTGGATTTATTGTTAAGTGTCAGCGAAGTTTGTTGGCTGTTAGCTAAAGAGGGGATTTACTGATTGAAATGTAAATTGCCGGGGTTTCTATGGCAATAAAAATTAAAACGCACAGAATAAGTGCATACTTAATTAATTATATAGGTTTTAATGTTTTTTTTCACTCATTAAGGTGTCTGCAAAATAGAGGATATCAGGAAGGTTCATCCGACTGAATTTTTTAGACCTTGATTTTAATGTTTATTAGCAGTATAATTTCATAGTTTTGAAGTGCCGGCTTGTGAAAAATCCCTGGAGAGGTGAAATGATATGAAAACTGTCAAAGGACGCATGGATGAAAGCATCCTGGTTTGTGTATTTTATGGCCCGAATGGTGAACGCCTCATCAGAAGGGGACATAAATTAGCCAGCATGCTGGACTGTCCATTATATATATTAACTGTAGACCCACTGCCTTTGGACGATTTTGATGCGGAAAAGTCTTCTTACATCGAACGCTGGGAAGAGTTGGCCGACGAACTCGATGCGGATGAATTCATCATCCGTGATAACGAGAAACGCCCTTCTCCGAAAGTTATTTCAGAAGTCGCCAAAGAACTGAATATCACCCAGATCGTCATTGGCCAGACCGCCCGCAGCCGTTGGGAGGAAATTACCAAAGGTTCTTTCTTGAACATGCTGCTTCGTGAAATCCCTTTTGCGGACTTCCATGTTGTCTCAGTCGCCCGGAATATCGGCGCTGAAGATGAAGAGTTTGAAACTGGGGTGCGCTGCTACCTAGTCAGAGAAAATGACGATTATAAAATCAGTTTTGCCCAAAGAAAAGATTGTCAGGTAGAAGGCATCTTCTTTAAGGAAATCGGCACTGATTTTAATAACGGGATCTTTAAATTCATGAAAGACAATAAAATCTATCAGCTTGAAGTGACGGATGACCTCATCGTGAAACCGGAAGTGGTTGATGAGTGCGTCGGCAACGAGACGGTTAGTAAATAACAGTGCGGAATTACTGAAGCGGCTGCCTTGAACACGGGGCAGCCGCTTTTTTGGCACAGGAAGGTGAGTTCATGAAGAAAAAACAGAGGGAAACGCCGATCATTCAGGAACAATTGCCGGAGACATCCTTTCTTGAGGGGCTGGATGAAGAATACCTTAATGGCTGCCGGATCACTCAGGAGACGATCGATTACGAGCCGGCAGGGACGCTGCACGTAGATGGCGTGATTTTTGAAAATGTAAGCTTTACAGAGATCAACTGGCCGCGCAGTGAATTCGTCGACGTGGTTTTCATCAATTGTGATCTCTCCAATGCGGATTTCAGCAGATCTGTTTTCCACCGGACCGAATTCCGCAACTCCAAATTACTCGGCGTCAATTTTGCCGAAGCGGGAGTCCGTCATACACTGTTTTCAGACTGCGTCTTGAATTATGCGACATTCGGCTTTTCGCTGTGCAAATTTGTACACTTTGAAAACTCGTCGCTGCGCCAAGCCGACTTTTATGAATCAGAGCTCCAGGCCGCGGAATTCTCCGCCTGTGATATGGAAGAAATCAATTTTTCGGAAACAAATATGGCCGGAGTCGATCTCAGCTCAAACCGTTTCGAATCGATCCAGGTGACAATCGAAAAAATGGCCGGCTGCACCGTATCGCCTAATCAGGCGATGGCGTTTGCAAGGCAGCTTGGAATGCGGATCAGTGATACTGAATAAAAAGCATTAAAGGAGCGGTAGCGGAAGCTATCGTTTTTTTGTATCCAAAAACGTATATATTAAACATTAATGAAAAATATTGAAATGCAGGCAAATTCAATTATTTTTTATTGATATAATTTTTTATTGATAAAAATTAACTAGTGAATGTATATTTATCTGGATCTTTGGTCTTATTAGTCTTTGTTTTAACGAAAAAATTAACATCAACTGTTCACACAATATTCAAAAATATTTAAAAATATTATACAAAGATATTGTAAAAGGGCTCAATGTACAGTATATTTTAAATAGTTAGAATTTAATAAAGAAGGAGCTATTGCGAAATGGTAGAATTAAGCAATAAGATAAAACAATTAAGAGAAGAAAGAGGGGTTTCACCAGAAAAGCTTGCAGAAGAGATCGGTTTCGCCAAAAGTACGGTCTGGGCTTATGAAAGCGGCAAAAAACAAGTGTCCGTCAGCCATTTGACAAGGCTGGCTGATTATTTCGATGTATCGGTGGATAGTTTGCTGAACCGGGAAGAACGCACCATCGATCTGGATCTGCAAAATTCAGCGGGCTTAACGGATTATAAATTGCTGCTGGACAATAAACCGCTGAATCCGGATGAGATCGCAGAAGCCGCATCTTACATCAAAGTGAAACGGCGCATGGGAAGCTATGGCGTGGTAACTTCATAAAGGTCAGCTATAGCCAAAGTTGCTCATTCCGTTGTTTGGAATGAGTTTTTTAATGGAAAAAAGAATCGCTGGAGGAGAAATGGCAGGAAGATTCCTGCCATTTTTGTTTATTTCATTTCTGGAAGGGAAGATAGCCACTAGAAAATAAACTTCAGGAGGAATCTCTAATGGCGAAAACGATTTTTATAACCGGAGCCGGAAGCGGCCTGGCGAAAGGGACTGCTATCGGTCTCGCGAAAAAAGGCCATAAAGTCATCGCACCGGTTGAAACAGCACCTCAGGTAACTTCTTTGATGGAAGCGGCAGAAGCGGAAAATGTAGAGCTTGAAATATTCAAGATGGATATCAAGAACCCGCAGGATGTCGCGCAGATGCTTGATCATGATTTTGATATCTTTGTGGCCAATGCGGCAGTAAATGAAGGCGGACCGCTTGGAGAAGTTCCGCTGATGAATTTCCGCGAACTTTTTGAAGTGAATGTTTTCAGCACGCTTGAAACCGCTCAAATAGCGGCACGGAAATTTGTCGAAAAAGGAAAAGGGAAAATCATCTTCATGTCTTCGATGGCGGGCATCATGTCAACGCCATACGTCGGGCCCTATACTGCAACGAAACATGCCATCGAAGCCATCGCCAAAACGATGAAAAAAGAACTGGAAGGCCACGGTGTGCAGGTTGCCACGATTAACCCAGGTGCATTCGCGACCGGCTTTAATGACAGGAGTGCAGAAGCCAAGTGGAAATGGTATGACGAGAAAATCCATTTCACTAGAAAAGAAGATATGGAAGAAGCTGACCAGGCGCTGGAAGACCAGTTTGATCCACAGGATATGATCGATAAGATGGTAGAAGTGATTCCTCAGGATCACCATAAATTCCGTACAGCATTTCCGCCTGAAACTGAACAGCAGATGAAAGACGAAGAAGCGAAGCTTTGGGATCTTGAAATTTGAAGGAGTGGTGTCATGGATGCCCGCAAAGAATTCCTGGCAATCCTCGGCGAAGGCGAAACCGATACGCATACAGCTTGCCGTCTGTTTGATGAATTTGGTGAAGTGGGTCTGGAGGAGCTGTCGGGCACGTGGCAGGGGATGGAATTTCGCACCGGCCACCCGCTGGATGGGATGCTGAAAAAGTTAAACTGGTACGGCAAAGCTTTTCATGATGCCGAAAATGTTGACCCGCTGTTGTTTGAAGGTCCCGGAGGCGAAATCTTCCCGGTGGATCCGGCGCCGTTGATGGATGGCAGGAAGCTGGTCAAAGCTGCTGGCGGCAAGGCACGGATGCGGATGATGCTTCACCGCGGAAAAATCAGTGCGGCGATGATTTATGATAACCTGCCGATCATTGACCATTTCAGAAAAGTGGAAGACGGCACACTGCTCGGCATGATGGACGAAAAAACAGCCGCAGCCCCTTATTTTTTTATATTGCAGAAGAAATGAATATAAGAACGTCTGCGCCGGAAGCAATCGCTTTCGGCGTTTCTTTGTCCAGACTCCAGCGGCTCAGCTCCTCGGGTCATAAGCCGGCTCAGCTGCGCGATCAGGATCGCTTCGCTAATCCGTCTTATGCCTTTCGGAGCTTAACGGGCGCTTTTGCTTTTCCGATTCCGGAAAAAGAAAAAGGGGCCGAAATATGGTAAGCTAAGCAATACGAAACGAGTTATAGGAGTGTTTGTATTGTTGGAAAAAGCAAGAGAATTATTGCAGACCTATTTTGGCTACGAAACATTCCGGACAGGTCAGGAAC
The DNA here is from genome assembly GCF_016820495.1 of Planococcus beigongshangi. GTDB lineage: Bacteria > Bacillota > Bacilli > Bacillales_A > Planococcaceae > Planococcus > Planococcus beigongshangi. Next base: position 505,609 of record NZ_JADHDU010000003.1, read on the forward strand.
AGGCGATTTCACAAGTCTTTGAAGGCTCCAATTCGATTTGTGTCATGCCGACAGGCGGCGGGAAATCAATGTGCTATCAGATTCCAGCCATGGTTATGGAAGGGACGACCATCGTCGTGTCCCCCTTGATATCATTGATGAAAGACCAAGTGGATTCACTCCTTGCAGCCGGCATTCCTGCTGCTTATATAAATAGTTCGATGGATTTCGACGAAGTCCGTGAAACACTTTACGACGTCCAGCGCGGCGCAGTGAAATTATTATATATTGCACCGGAACGCCTGGATTCGGAAATGTTTCTAAATGAATTGCAGGGCGTCCATGTGCCATTGATCGCAGTCGACGAAGCACACTGTATTTCCCAGTGGGGCCATGATTTCCGGCCAAGCTACCGGTTGATCAGCCGCATGATGGAATTGTTTCCGAACAATCCGACTGTATTGGCGCTTACTGCAACTGCAACACCTCAGGTGCGTGAAGATATCTGCCGCATCCTTCATATAGAAGAACGCCATACAGTCATGACCGGTTTTGAACGGGCGAACCTGACATTTTCCGTGATCCGCGGCCAGGACCGGGAGAAGTTCCTTAAAGATTACGTACAAAAAAACGATAAAGAAGCGGGGATCATTTACGCGGCCACCCGTAAAACCGTAGATTCAGTTTATGAAATGCTCCTGAAGAAAGGCATTCGGGCAGCGAAGTACCATGCCGGTATGCCGGATGACCAGCGCCGGGCAGGGCAGGAACAATTCCTGAATGACGAAGTGACGGTCATGGTGGCGACGAATGCCTTTGGAATGGGTATCGATAAAAGTAACATCAGGTACGTCATCCATTATCAGCTGCCGAAAAACATGGAAAGCTATTATCAGGAAGCGGGACGCGCCGGAAGGGATGGCCTGCCGAGTGAATGCATCGTCCTTTACGCTTCACAGGATGTGCAGACGCAGCGTTTCCTGATCGACCAGGCGCAGGATCCAAGCCGGATTCCAGGCGAACTGGTAAAATTGCAGGGTATGGTCGATTATTGCCATACTGAAAACTGCCTGCAGCAATTCATCATCCATTATTTCGGCGACCATGCAGCCGGTGAATGCGGCCATTGCGGCAATTGCGTCGATGACCGGGAAAGCCTGGATGTCACAAAAGATGTCCAAATGGTCCTGTCATGTGTCATTCGCATGGGGCAAAAATTCGGCAAGATGATGACGGCGCAGGTGCTGACAGGCTCGCGCAATAAGAAGATCCTGGATTTCGGATTTGATAAATTATCGACTTACGGAATCCTGAAGCATCAAAGTGCAAAAGAAGTCTCCAATTTGATCGAATTCATGATTTCACAGGAATTGCTGGCGGTCGAACAGGGTTCATTTCCGACGATCTATGTGCCGGACGGCGGGAGAGACGTTCTGCTCGGTAAACGCCAGGTTCTCCGTAAGGGAGCCGTAGCCACCAAACAAATTGCAGAAAACGATCCGCTGTTTGAAGAATTGCGTATAATCCGAAAAGAGCTGGCAGACGTGGCCGGTGTTCCGCCATTCGTTATTTTTTCCGATAAATCACTGCAGGATATGTGTGCGAGAAGACCGAAGACACCTGAGGAATTTCTGGAGGTCAACGGGGTCGGTGCCAATAAACTCGAGAAATACGGCGAAGCATTCCTGTCCGCAATACGCCAATTTGAAACCATCAATCAATGAAAGTTCCTGTCTTCGGACAGGGGCTTTTTTATATGTGCATCATCAGTAAAAACGGTATCGCATTATAAAAAGTAAAGCTTGGCAAACTTCCCTGAGTGTTCAAAGTCTCCGTCAGAAGACTCTATAATTGTAAGCGTTTTCAATTAAAAGGACTATTCCATTTAGTCTTAATATTATATTAATTAAAAATTTATGATATACTATCATAATATTATGACACTTTACTGTGTTAGTGGGGGGAAGACTATGAGCAAAAAAGAATACCCGAAAGCGCAAGGGCTATATAGCCCTGAGCAGGAACATGAAGCTTGTGGAATAGGCATGATAGCGAATATAAATGGTGAGAAATCACATTCAATTGTCCAAAATGCAGTTAATATCCTGTGTAATCTCGAGCATAGGGGAGGACAGTCTTCTGATACGAGTACGGGAGATGGTGCCGGAATCCTGACGCAGATCCCGCATCGTTTTTTCTTGAAGCAATGCGAAAAAGAAGGGATTAACTTGCCGGCAGAAGGAAGATACGGTGTCGGAATGGTTTTCATGCCGCAGGATTATGATATCCGCTTGAAAGCAAAGGAAATTATTCAACGGATCATCGATGAAGAAGGCCAGCAGACGCTTGGCTGGCGGCCAGTGCCTATCAACGATTCGTTTGTCGGAAAAGTGGCTGCAAAATCGAAGCCTGTTATCAGGCAGGTGTTCATCGAAGCGGCGGCGGAACTGGAAACACGCATGGACCTTGAAAGGCGGCTCTATATCATCCGCAGAAGGATCGAACAGGAAATGGGAGCTGACCCGGAATTTAAAGATGTTTATTTCAGCAGTTTATCTGCAGGCACCATCGTCTACAAAGGCATGCTTATCCCGGAACAGCTGGATTCCTTTTATATCGACCTCAACCATCCCGAATTCAAATCGGCATTGGCCCTTGTCCACTCCCGTTTCAGCACCAATACATTTCCAAGCTGGCAGCGGTCGCACCCGAACCGCTATTCCATACATAATGGCGAATTCAATACGCTTCGCGGAAATGTCAACTGGATGCGGGCGCGCCAGGCACTCTGCACTTCCCCTTATTTCAATGAAGAAGATCTGAATAAGATATTGCCGGTCATCGATGAGAGCGGGAGTGATTCATCGATGTTCGACAATTGCTTTGAGTTCCTTCATTTATCGGGACGTTCGCTTGCGCATACAGCGATGATGATGGTGCCGGAGCCGTGGGTCAATGATCCGACCATCAAAAAAGAGAAAAAGGATTTCTACGAATATCACAGTACATTGATGGAGCCGTGGGATGGGCCGGCAGCTTTGGTCTTCACAGACGGCAAGCTGATTGCCGCTTGCCTCGACCGCAATGGACTGCGTCCGGCGCGTTATTATGTGACAAAGACAGGCATGATTGTTTTGGGTTCGGAAGTGGGCGCACTGGATATCTTCTCGGACGATATCATCTATAAAAACCGCCTGCGCCCCGGCAAGATGCTGCTGGTCGATCTCGAAGAAGGGAAAATTATCCCGGATGAAGAGATAAAAATGCAGATTGCAGGAGAATTACCCTATAAAGACTGGATCGAAAACAATCTGCTGGACCTGGAAGATTTGCCGGAGCCGGTGGATCAACCAAACACTGATGTTACGGAATCGTTGGTCAAACAGCAATTGACTTTCGGCTATACAATGGAAGAAGTCCAAAAAATCATCAAGCCGCTGGCGACTGACGGCAAAGATCCGGTCGGGTCCATGGGATATGATTCGCCGCTGGCCGTATTATCGAAAAAACCGCAGCTCCTGTATAACTACTTCAAACAATTATTCGCCCAGGTGACGAACCCGCCGATTGATGCCATCCGCGAACAAATCATTACGTCAGCGCGGACGACCATAGGCGCGGAAGGGAATCTGGTACAGCCGACTCCTGAAAGCAGCCGTCATATCCGGTTGGAAACACCGCTTTTGACGAATGGCCAGCTAGAGAAATTACGCGAAAATCCGCTGCCTGAATTCAAGGCTGTGACGCTGTCGATGCTGTTCCCGGCAGCAGCAGGTGCAGAAGCAATGGAGAAGCGCTTGGAAGAATTGTTCACAGAAGCGGTCCAGGCTTATGACAATGGAGCTTCACTCATCATCCTTTCCGACAGGGGAACGGACAAGGATCATGCGGCGATTCCGGCTTTATTGGCTGTATCTGGCCTTCACCATCATTTGATCCGCGAAAATTTACGCACGAAAATGAGTATTTTGCTGGAATCGGGCGAACCGCGGGAAGTGCACCATTTTGCGGCGCTTCTCGGGTACGGGGCAGAAGGCATCAATCCCTATCTGGCATTTGACACTATACGCCACTTAGTCGAAACGGATGAAATAGAAGGGAAAGATTATCTGGAAAGTGAAAATGGCTATGTTAAAGCCGTTACCGATGGCATCATCAAAGTACTATCCAAAATGGGCATTTCAACCATTCAAAGTTACCGGGGGGCACAAATTTTCGAAGCCGTGGGGATCCGTTCCGATGTCATCGACCGTTATTTCACCCGGACTTCGTCGCGTCTCGGCGGCATCGGTCTTGATGTGATCGCTATAGAAACCCTTATGCGCCATGCCAAGGCCTACCCTGAACGTGAAGGAAGCGACGGTGAACTTGAGTCAGGCGATGATTATCAATACCGTGAAAACGGGGAGGATCATCAATACAATCCGAAGACGATCCACACACTGCAGCAAGCATGCAGAACGAATAATTATGATGTCTTCAAAAAATATTCGGCTCTGCTTACCGATGAAAAAGCGAATCTCCAATCCTTGCGTGGATTGCTGAAATTTAAGGGCCGGTCTCCGGTGCCGATCGAAGAAGTGGAAAGCATCGAAGAAATATGTGCCCGATTTAAGACAGGTGCGATGTCGTACGGTTCGATCAGTAAAGAAGCACATGAAGCGCTGGCTGTCGCCATGAATAAAATTGGGGGCCGCAGCAATTCAGGGGAAGGCGGGGAAGAAATTTCGCGCTTCATCCCGGATGAAGACGGCACCAATCGCAGAAGCGCGATCAAACAAGTGGCTTCCGGCCGTTTTGGTGTGACAAGCCATTACCTCGTCAATGCGGATGAGATTCAGATCAAAGTGGCGCAAGGGGCAAAACCGGGTGAAGGCGGCCATTTGCCGGGCAAGAAAGTGTACCCATGGATTGCGGAAGTCCGCGGCTCGACAACGGGTGTTGAACTCATCTCGCCTCCGCCGCATCACGATATCTATTCAATTGAAGATTTAGCTGAATTGATCTTTAATCTGAAAAACACCAATCCGTTCGCGCGCATCAGCGTCAAACTTGTATCAGCGGTCGGTGTCGGGACGATAGCTGCTGGCGTCGCCAAAGGGCGCGCCGATCTTGTATTGATCAGCGGATACGACGGCGGTACGGGCGCTGCACCGAAAACCAGCTTGAAACATACAGGCTTGCCATGGGAAATCGGTTTGGCGGAAACCCACCAGACACTTCTTCTGAATGGTCTGCGCGACCGGATCGTCGTGGAGACGGACGGCAAAATGATGACTGGACGGGATGTCGTCATGGCAGCCTTGCTCGGAGCGGAGGAATACGGTTTTTCCACCGCACCTCTTGTAGTGCTGGGCTGTGTCATGATGCGGGTTTGCCATATGGATACCTGTCCGGTCGGCATCGCCACACAAAATCCTGAACTTCGGAAGAAATATGGCGGAGATCCGGAGCACGTCGTGAATTTCATGCGCTTTATTGCGCAGGAAGCACGCGAATTAATGGCACAGCTCGGTTTCCGGACCATCAATGAAATGATCGGCAGAACCGATGTACTCGAAGTGAACGATGCAGTCGACCACTGGAAAGCGAAAGGAATCGACTTCTCAGCGCTCTTGTATCAGCCGGATCTGCCCGAGAAAGTTGGGCGTTTTGCCACTGTAAAACAAGATCATGGATTATTGCAGACGCTGGATTATCAGGAACTGCTGCCGCGGTGCAGCAATGCCATCAAAACCGGGGAGCCGGTCGAAGTGACGACGGCCATCCGCAATATCCACCGGGCAACCGGCACCATAACCGGCAGCGCGATTTCAAGGCATTACGGTGCAGAAGGGCTGCCGGAAGATACGATCAAACTGAATTTCCAGGGATCAGCGGGCCAGAGTTTCGGGGCATTCATCCCCCGCGGAATGACGATGACGCTGATCGGTGATTCCAATGATTTCGTCGGAAAAGGGTTGTCCGGCGGAAAAATCATTGTGAAGCCGGCAGCGGACTCCACTTTCATACCGGAGAAGAATATCATCATCGGGAATGTATCCTTCTACGGTGCATCGGCGGGTGAAGCGTATATCCACGGTGTGGCGGGCGAACGCTTTGCCGTGCGCAACAGCGGAGCCGATATTGTGGTCGAAGGCGCAGGTGATCACGGCTGCGAATATATGACGGGCGGACGGGTCGTCATTCTCGGGCCAACAGGTAAAAACTTTGCAGCCGGCATGTCCGGCGGCATTGCATACGTCTTGGATGAAGCCGAAGATTTCAGTGATTATTGCAATGCGGATATGGTTTACTTGCAGCCGCTGGCAGAGCCGCAGGAAATTGAAGATCTGCGCCAGATGATCGTCAAGCATCACGGCTACACAGGAAGTTCGAATGCCAAACGGATCTTGGATCATTGGGAAATCTACTCGGCCAAATTTGTACGCGTCATCCCGAAAGCCTATTTGCAGATCAACGACCGGATCACCAAGCTGCAGGATGGCGGCATGACGAAGTTCGAAGCGGAAATGGCGGCTTTTGAAGAAAGTAAAATGAGCGAAAGCGTAAAATAGGAATTTGTGCTGAAAATCGAATCTAGGAGGGATCTGATGGGCAAAAGTACAGGATTCATGGAATACAATAGACAGACGATGAAAGAGCGCGACCCGGCAGAACGGACGCATGACTGGAACGATTACACCATTCCGCTGTCTGACGCAGAAGTTCAGAAGCAAGGGGCCCGCTGTATGGATTGCGGTGTGCCGACATGCCATACCGGGATGGAGCTGGATAATGTCACCACGGGTTGCCCCGTTAACCATTTGATTCCCGAATGGAATGATCTGGTTTACAGAGGCCAATGGAAAGAAGCACTGCGGCGTGAACATCTGAAGAACAATTTCCCTGAATTTACAGGGACTGCCTGCCCGGCACCATGTGAAGGTTCGTGCGTCCTCGGGATAACGGATCCGCCCGTGGCGATTCGGACAGTCGAACGTTCGATCATTGAACGCGGTTTCGCCGAAGGCTGGGTTGTGCCTGAGCCACCGGAGACGCGGACGGGCAAACATGTTGCCGTCATCGGCTCGGGCCCTGCCGGCCTTGCAGCCGCTGCGCAGTTGAACAAAGCGGGGCATTGGGTCACCGTGTTTGAAAAGAATGACCGTGTGGGTGGACTCCTGACTTACGGCATCCCGGAAATGAAACTGCCTTATGAGATGGTTGTCCGCCGGGTGGAAATTCTGAAACAGGAAGGCATCACCTTTAAAACCAATATTGAAATCGGCAAGGATTATGCCGCTGAAACGCTGAAAGAGGATTTTGATTCGATTATCATGTGTACAGGTTCGACGGTTCACCGCGATCTTCAAGTGGAAGGGCGCGAGCTCGGCGGCATCCATTACGCGATGGATTTTCTGCATGCCAGTACAAAGAGCCTGCTCGATTCGAATTTCGAAGACGGCAAGTATATTTCGGCCAAAGACAAAGACGTAATTGTCATCGGAGGCGGAGATACCGGTACGGACTGTCTGGCTACCGCCGTCCGCCACGGCTGCAGAAGCCTTGTTCAATTTGATGTCTATGATAAAAAAGGTGCGATACGGGATGAGCGTGGCAACCCTTGGCCGCAGTATCCTAAGATTCACCGCATTGAATATGGCCATAAGGAAGCTGCGGCTGCATTCGGTGATGACCCGCGCGCTTATGCCGTGATGACGAAGAAATTCGTGGGAGATGAAAACGGCAAAGTGAAAGAAGTCCATACCGTTAATGTGAAACTGCGTATAGACGAGGAAGGCAACCGCATCCGCGAAGAAATTCCGGGAACTGAAAAAGTCTGGAAAGCGGATCTTGTCCTGATCGCCATCGGTTTCAGCGGGCCGGAGCAGGGGCTGATCCAGCAATTGGATCTCGCAACTGGAGCGAATTCATGCGTGAAAGCGGAGTATGGAAAATACGCCACGGATGCTGAAGGAATATTTGCGGCCGGCGATATGCGCCGCGGGCAGAGCCTGATCGTCTGGGCCATCAATGAAGGGCGTGAAGCGGCAAGGGAGTGTGACCGTTATTTGATGGGCAGCACCGTATTGCCTTAATCCGGAAACCGGGAGAACTCTCCCGGTTTTTTCATGCGGTATAATATCCGCATAAAGCTTTTCCGAGTTGATAGAAAATTTAGTTATTTAAAAAGTTGTTCTTTCTTCCTGGTTTGTATATACTTTAAAAGTGAGTCGGAAGAAAATTCCATAGCCCTTATTGCATAGGAAAATTCAAAAAATTTCTGAGGTGTGGGCAGAGGGCACATTTTTCGCTACTATTTTATAAGTCGGGGGGAATTTGCATGATGAAGAAAAGTATGGTTGCTGTACTATTTTCGATGATTTTTGCTTTGATTTTGGGCACAACAGGGGCTTTTGCAGCAGAATCGGCAATGAGTGCTGACATTGAAAAAGCTTTAGAGCAAGTTGCAAAGACAAATGATGAAATCTACAAAGAAATCGAAAAAGCACAGGAAAAATCTTCTAAGATGTACGATAAAAAAGTAAGCGATATCGAAAAGGAAAAAGATGCTGAAAAGATTTTAAGAATTGAAATGAAGTATGAAGAGGAAATCACTGAGCTGATTGCGAAACTGGATAAAAAAACTCAGAAAATGACCCGAAAAGGCATTGAAAAAGCAAAAAAAGCCGGACTTACTGTAGAGGTCGAATGGGTCTCTGTACAATTTGCAGACCGGACGGCAATGATCGATCCGATTAAAGTGATGGATTGGTAATTGTTATTGTGTAAATAGAATTAAATAGAGTACTATGAGAGTATAAGAAATCTATACTCCATAGTGCTTTTTTTTTGGAAGGATGTGTATTTGTGAAGGGCTTAGAGATACTAAAAGGTAAATACTTAGAAACAGTTCAAAATGGTTCCACAAATCTCAGTCTCCTTGGGCGAGGTGGAGGAATGGAAATCATGAAGCAAACGGTTTTAAAAGATAAATATATGATTCTTTTTCCTGGCGATGAAGATATACAAGAATTTTTTTACATATTAAATGGTGAAATGGAATTAATGGTGGACGATACTAGAACAATACTGACTGATTCCGATTTTTTTTCGGTCAGAGGCTTGGAAGAACCTATTCATATTACAGCAATAACTGATGTAGCCTTTTTATCGATTTCAAATAGTCTGGTATTTCATTCATTAAGTGAAGAAATTAAGGAATTGCGTAAAATCGGAGAAAAAGTAGAAAAAAAGGATTACTATACGTATAAACACAGTTCCCGTGTTTCAAGATATGCTTTAAAGGTAGCTGCGAGAATTGGAATGACGAGGGAACGGATTGAGGATTTATTTCTTGCATCCATCCTCCACGATATCGGCAAAATCAATATTCCGGAAGACGTTTTGAACAAGCCGGGAAAACTGACGGATGAAGAATTCGAGATGATAAAAAAGCATCCCGGAGACGGTGCAGAGATGCTCCGGAAAACAGCTTATAAAAAATTGGCTGATATTGTCGAACAGCATCATGAGCGCATAAGCGGAAACGGTTACCCTTTCGGTCTGAAGGGGGAGGAGATCCTGTTGGAGGCAAGAATTATTGGGGTCTGCGACACATTTGACGCAATGACGGAAGACCGTTCTTACCGGAAAGCCTTCACCTCGGAATATGCTATGGAAGAAATACGGCGCCTTTCAGGAATCCAGTATGATCCGGAAGTGGTCCGGGCATTTGAAGAAGTGCTGCAGCAGGAAGAATTAATTAAATAGGGATTAAATCCTTTGCAAGACACCCGTATAAAATATACAGGTGTCTTTTTTCACGGAAAATGTTTAGAATATGCAGAAAAAGTAAATAATAAGGACACAGTGTATTTAATTACTGAGAAGGAGAGATTCAAATGGCAAAACGCTCAGGCGGCATGTTCGGTAAATTAGTATTATTAGGTATTGGTGCGGCGATCGGTTCCGCTATGGCACAGAAAAAAGTCGATTCTAATGGCACTTCAACCAGCTCGACGGGCGGTTCCCAAACCGATAATATGAAAGAAAACGTCAAAAAAGGCCTTGAACGCTTCAATGAACAATCAGGAGGCATGGTCGATAAAGCCAAGCCGTACGTTTCGAAAGCGGTTGAATCTGTCAAAAGTGCAATCGACAGCCAGCAAAAGATGATGGACAAGGAAAAAGATATGTTGGATAAAGCCGATAAAACGTTGCAGGATGAAGTCGGCAAGAAGTCGGACAGCGAGTCGGGCTCAGCAAAGGGTTCGGATTCCACGGATAAGGCAGGCACTTCCGGCGGATCAGGAACAGGCAGTCCGTTCAACGACTCGACTCCAAGCGGCGGCGCTTTCGGCGGCAGCACCGATTACACCGATTCCCTGAAAAAGGATCTTGATAAAGACGCAGAGAAAAATGATAAGAGCGATAAGACGTTCGATAAATGATCTGCGCCCGAACTTCAGCACCCGGCTACCACTCGCAAACAGTGAGTGGTAGTTTTTTTACCAAAAAATATCTGAATATTATAAATCCGTGAGGAGGGTGAATATGTTCCAGTCGTATTCGGTCAAGCCATTTTTTGATGAAATGTTCAATGAAGATAAACAGCCCAAACCTCATTACAGGAACTTCTTCAAACTGCTCCAGCATTTCAGTGAAGACGAATTGCGGGAAAAGCATGAGACAGCCCAATTGTCCTTTCTCAGGCAAGGGATCACGTTCACTGTCTATGACAATAACGTTGGGACGGAACGCACGATGCCATTCGATTTTATTCCGATCATCATTCCTCCGGAAGAATGGGAAGTGGTAGAAAAGGGGATGATCCAGCGAGCCGAGGCCTTGAATCTTTTCCTTGAAGATGTCTACGGCGAGCAGCGGATCCTTGAAGCCGGAATCGTGCCGAGAAATCTGGTCGAAGAGAATCCCTATTATTATGCAGAACAGGTGAAGGGCATCGGGATCCCTTTGAATAATCATATTTTCCTCGCAGGCATTGACCTGATACGGGATGAAAATGGAAAGTATCATGTGCTTGAAGATAATCTCCGCAATCCTTCGGGAATGTCCTATGTCTATCAGAACCGTTACGTGATGAGGCAGGTTTATCCTGAATTCTTTGCCAAACATTCCGTTCAAAACCTCGAACATCAGATGACCCACATGCATCAGGCCATTCTTGACCATGCGCCGGCTTCCCAGAAAGGCAAACCATTTGCCGTTTTATTGACGCCGGGCATGTACAATTCAGCCTATTACGATCACCTCTTCCTGGCCCAGCAGATGGGTATCGATCTCGTTGAAGGAAGGGACCTTATCGTCAAAAAGAATATCGTTTATATGAAATCCATCCGGGGATTGAGGCGGGTTGATATCATCTACAGACGCATAGACGATGATTACCTGGATCCGGAAGCATTCAAGGAAGACTCGGGGCTTGGGGTCCCGGGACTCCTTCAGGCATACAGAAACGGCAATGTTGCCATACTGAACGGCATCGGCAACGGCGTGGCGGATGATAAGGCGATTTACGCTTATGTACCTGAAATGATCCGCTATTACCTCGGCGAAGAACCGCTGATAGATAATGTGAAGACCTATCTTTTGGGAAATGAAGAAGAACGGGCATGGGTGCTCGACCATCTGGATGAACTTGTCGTAAAGAATGTCGGGGCTTCCGGCGGTTACGATATGCTGGTCGGGCCGCATGCTTCGAAGGAAATGATCGAGATTTTCCGCGAGAAGATCATCGAATCGCCTCATCAGTATATCGCCCAGCCGACGATCAAATTATCACGTGCGCCTGCTTATCAGGGAGAAAAATTCTATCCCTGCCACGTTGACTTGAGGGTGTTCGTCATGCGCGGCAAAGAAACGAATGTCTTGCCGGGCGGCTTGTCGCGCGTTGCATTAAAAGAAGGTTCATTAGTCGTCAACTCTTCTCAGGGCGGCGGCGGAAAAGATACATGGGTCTTCAGGAAAAAAGAAGAAAGGGGCGAATCCTGAATGCTGAGCCGAGTGGCGAATTCCTTGTACTGGATGTCGAGAAATGCGGAGCGGGCAGAAAATAATGCGCGCATTCTGGATGTGCAATTGCTGCAGATGATTGAAGCATCCGATGAAGAACTGGTCCGTGCGGATGATTGGAAACTTATCTATGAAATTTGTGCTTCAACGGATATGATGGAGTATATAAAATCCCTTCCGGAATATAATGAAGACCAGCTGGTGCATTATCTTGCAATGGAAGCGGACAACCTGAATTCTGTTGCAAGCTGTGTCCGTTTCATTCGTGAAAATGCCCGGGTCAGCCGTGACCATATTACGGATGATTACTGGGAAATCTGGAATAGATGTTATTTGTCGCTGCAGGATCTGAATGATGAAAAACTTTCCGTCCGGGAGATGCAGGCGTTTTTGGATAAGGTGAAAAACACGGCGCTGACTTCACAGGGGATCGTGGAGTCAGCGATGGCCCGCGGAGTCGAATACCAGATGATCAAGATCGGCAAGTGGCTGGAACGGGCTGAAAAGACTGCGCGCATCCTCAATGTCGTATGCGAGCGGACCATCGCCCGGGCGAAAGCCCAGCAGTCGGAAGATTATTATTACTGGCTATCGGCTCTCCGGATGACCAACGGTTACGATGCCTACCTGAAGGCGAATCCACCGAAAATGGATCCGTCCCTGGTCCTGTCTTTTCTTGTCTCGAATCCCGATTTTCCGCGCTCGATCCGCTATTGCCTGGATCATATGCGTGACGGGATTACGCGGTTGGAGGATGGGAAGATCTCCCATTACTCATGGGAATTGTTTGCGAAAATCGATCAATTGACAGCAGATTTTGATGGGCTGAACTTTCAGGAGCTTGAACCTGAAGACATGCTGAACTTTTTGAATGATTTTCAGAATGGCTGCAACGAAATCGGCCATCTATTCTCGAAAACCTATTATCTTATTGACCCTGCCATGGCAAACAACACGAGCACCCAAAGTCAGACAGGGGATGCGAAAGGAATTACTTCCATGAAATATAAAATTGAGCATACAAACATTTTTAAATATGATACAGTCGTCGACCAGAGTATGAATTCGATCCGCTTGAAACCCAGAACGGATGAAGTTCAGCGTTTACTGTCCTACCGCGCAGAAATTACACCTGCTTCTTTGACGAAAGAGCATATCGATATCTGGGGCAATAACGTGGAGACATTCTTTATCGCTGAACACCATCAGCATCTGGAAGTGAAAACTACATCCATCGTCAGCATCCAGAAGAGCCCATTTATCCATCAGGTCGACTACTCTCCGGAAATGAGCAATATTTTCCATTCCAAATTATTCGGTGAACATTATCTGGCCTATTTAAGTAATACAGCATATACGTATTTGACAACCGTTCAGATGGATCAGGTGGACCGTGAACTGGGGCCGATGGAAAATCCGGTGAAATATGCCATTGATGTAATGGGCTATATCCATGACCACTTTACGTATGACGGCGAATCGACGGATGTTTCAACAAAAGCTTCCGAATCATTCGATCTCCGGAAAGGCGTATGCCAGGATATCACGCATGTTATGCTCGGAATCCTGCGCAGCAAGCACATCCCGGCGCGCTACGTCAGCGGTTATTTATATGTCGGTGAAAACTCCGCGCTGGTCGGGGACGCTGCGAGCCATGCTTGGGTGGAAGTGATGGTGCCGGGTGTCGGCTGGGTAGGGCTCGATCCGACGAATAATGTCGAAGCGCTTGAAAATCATATCCGCGTCGGAGTCGGCCGGGATTATAACGATGTCAGTCCGGTCCAAGGCGTTTACCGCGGCGGCAGCCAGTCGCTTGATGTCAAAGTGTCAGTGAGTCTGCTGGATCAATAAAACTTATCAATCGTTTTGGATCAACTACCAGTCAAAGGGAGATGAAACTCCCTTTGACTGAAGTTTCTCTTTAATGGAGATTGCCGGAATTCCGTGCCATAATAAAACTATCTATATAAGTTGAACTAAATAGTCTACAGAGTCGATATTCCGCAAACGCTGTTTTGCTCCATATCTTAGAAATTTCCCTATTACTAAAGTGAATGCCATAAACTAACTCGGACCTTTGTCCGAGTGGGTGCTCAACACTATACTGAGATGGCAGGGAGTCTTTACTGCTTCACTTCAAATCTAGAAGTCGACCTCAGCAAAGGCGCGGCTCGGGACTGGGTGGAGCAATAAGACGAGTGCTCTTCTCGGCTTATTGCGGGAACCAAGGTACGCCAAACGTAGATGGCGTTACCTTTGCGACGAGCGCAGCGGTGGAGCATAATCTTCGCACTGTCCAAAGCGCCGAAGCGGTATATAAATGTCATTTCTTTGTTTCAACTTATATAAGCTTTTGGACGGAGAAGGAGAATCATACATGGATACAACGCAATTCAGAGATTACAAAATCAGTGAACCCATCCTGCGGGCGCTTGAAGGCTTAGGCTATAAGCAGCCGACAGAAGTGCAGGAAAAGGTGATTCCGGTCGCATTGCAGAAGACTGATATCGCAGTAAAATCGCAGACGGGGAGCGGTAAAACTGCAGCTTTCGGTATTCCGGTCTGTGAAATGGTGGACTGGGAAGAAAATAAACCGCAGGCGCTGATCCTGACGCCTACACGTGAACTTGCCGACCAGGTAAAAGAAGACATCACCAATATCGGCCGTTTCAAACGCATCAAAGCGGCAGCGGTTTACGGCAAACAGCCTTTTGCCTATCAACAGGCGGAACTGAAACAGAAATGCCACGTGGTAGTCGGTACGCCGGGCCGTGTCCTCGACCACATCGAACGCGGTACGCTGAAATTGGAGCGTATCGAGTTTCTGGTACTCGATGAAGCGGATGAAATGCTGAATATGGGCTTTATTGAACAAGTCGAAGCGATCATCAATAAATTGCCGAAACAGCGGATGACGATGCTGTTCTCGGCAACATTGCCGGAAAACGTTGAAAAGCTTCAGCAAAAGTACATGAACGAGCCGGAGCATATCGAAATCGCTTCCACTGAAACATTGAAGAACCAGATTGAGCATGAACTGATCCGAGTTGCCGAAAAACAGAAATTCTCCTTGCTTCGTGATGTGACGATCGTCGAAAATCCGGATAGCTGCATTATTTTCTGCCGGACGAAAGACAATGTCGATTTTGTCATGGAGCAGCTTGAAAAGCATTATTACACCTGCGATGAATTACATGGCGGCATGGTCCAGGAAGACCGTTTCGCGGTGATGAATGATTTCAAACGTGGCGAGTTCCGTTACCTGGTGGCGACGGATGTTGCGGCAAGAGGCATTGACATCGACAGCATTACGCACGTCATCAACTATGACATACCTCTTGAAAAAGAAAGTTATGTGCACCGGGCAGGACGTACGGGACGCGCCGGTAAAACGGGTAAAGCGATCAGCTTTGTAACCCCGTACGAAGATAAATTCCTGCAGGAAATAGAAAAGTATATCGGCTTCGCGATTCCGGAAAAAGCGGCTCCAACTCCTGAAGAAGTGTTCGCGGCTGAAGAGGCTTTCACCGAAAAACTCGAGAGCCGTCCGAAGCTCAAGCGCAACAAGAACGAGCAAGTGAACAAAGACATCATGAAACTCTATTTTAATGGCGGTAAAAAGAAAAAATTACGCGCCTTTGACTTTGTCGGCACTTTGACGAGCATCCCGGGAGTTACCGCTGAAGACATCGGCATCATCAAAATCCAGGATACCGTCACCTATATCGATATCCTGAACGGCAAAGGGCCGATGGTGCTGAAAGAGATGAAGAACAAAACTGTCAAAGGCAAAACTTTGAAAGTACACAAAGCCAATAAATAGTATTTTAAAAACCGTCTCATTCGAGGCGGTTTTTATGTTTAAATTCTAATCTTTTCTTATTATTTCTTCATGATTCTCCCTATTTTGTAATTCAAAGTTACTGCTCACTCAAAACAGGGTATGTTTATATAGAATTTACTTTACTGTGATAAAGTGTCTGATACATAATATTAGTCTTTTTAGAATCGTTAATGTATAATTTTTATACAAGTAATGTATAACTAAAGAATTATAAAAGATGCTTCATTCAGAGGGGATTGTTCTAAACCTCCCAGTGAATGTCAATACGGAATAAGCGGGGGATTCAAATGACGAAACGGATAATTATAATCGGAGCCGGGCCCGGAGGTCTTGCAGCAGGCATGCTGATGGCAGCCAAAGGCTATAAAGTGGATATTTATGAGAAGAATGAGCGGGTCGGCGGACGGAATGCGGCGCTGAAGCTGGGGGATTTCACATTCGATACAGGTCCCACATTCCTCAGTATGCTTCATATAGTGGAAGAGCTTTTTGAAGTTGCAGGACGCAACCTCTTTGATTATATGGAACCTGTCGAACTGGATCCCATGTATGAACTGATTTTCGAAGATCAGAAAATGGTCATGACGCGCAATGCGGAAGAAATGAAAGCGAAAATCGACAGAGATTTTAACGGCAGCGGCGAGGGCTACATCCGTTTCATGAAAGATACGGACCGCAAGCTGAGAGTGTTATCTCCGCTCCTGCAGAACCGGATGGATAAACTGCAGCATATGGTTCAGCCGAAAGTGCTGAAAGCGTTGCCGGAACTCGAAGTCAATAAGAGCCTCTATGACGTGCTTTCCCGTTATTTCAAGGATGAAAGGCTGAAGCTGGCTTTTGCTTTCCAGTCGAAGTATCTCGGAATGTCACCTTGGGAATGTCCAGGCGCGTTTACGATCCTGTCCTATATGGAGCATGCTTATGGCATCTACCACCCGATTGGCGGCGTCAATCAGCTTTCGGAATCGATGGCAAAAGTGATCAGGGAGCTGGGCGGGACGATCCACACAGGCACGGGTGTCAAGAAATTATGGATTGAAAACCGGACAGTAAAAGGTGTCGACCTGGAAGACGGCAGCAGGGAAGCGGCGGATGAAGTCATCATCAACGGAGATTTCGCGCATGTGATGACAAAGCTCGTTGAACCAGGTATTTTGAAGAAATATACACCGGAAAAACTGGCAAAGAAAAAGTATTCATGTTCAACATTCATGATTTACTTAGGTCTGGATAAAAAATACGACCTGTCGCACCATACGATCGTCTTTTCGAAAGATTATAAGAAAAACGTGGAAGAAATCACTGAATCCAAGCTTCTGTCAGCGGATCCATCCATCTATATCCAGAATGCGAGTGTCACAGATCCGACTTTGGCACCTGAAGGGAAATCGGCTCTTTACATATTGGCCCCTGTACCGAATAACTTCAGTGACATCGGCTGGGACAATGAACAGCAGGAATTCCGGGAGCTTGTATTGAATATTATAGAAGAGAAAACAGAGTTCAAAAATCTCCGCGACCACATTGAAGTGGAAAAAGTTTTGACTCCGTTTGGCTGGGAGGAAGATTACTCGGTTTATAAAGGGGCAACGTTCAATCTGGGCCATCAATTGTCCCAGATGATGGTATTCCGTCCGCACAATGAATTCGAAGAGCTGGATCATTGCTGGCTGGTCGGCGGTGGGACCCACCCGGGAAGCGGTTTGCCAACTATTCTGGAATCTGCGCGGATCACTGCCAATGGAATTCTGAAAAAAGATGGCAACGAAGGGATCCCGATTCTTCCTTTGCCTGCATTGGAGGGATTTGCATGAAAATCGCAATCATCGGCGGGGGCATCGGCGGTATGATGGGTGCCTTGTATTTAAGCAAAGAAGGGCATGAAGTGACGATTATTGAGAAAGAAAATCGGCTTGGCGGCCGGATGAACTTCGTCGAAAGGGACGGGTTTAAAATAGATGAAGGCCCGACAATCGTTTTATTGCCTGAAATGTTCAAGGAACTGCTGGCAAATGCTGGAATTTCGGAAGATGAGTATGAATTGCTGCTGTGCGATCCGCTCTATACGATCCGATTCAACGATGGAAAAGTTTATACAAAATATCCGGGCACCGAGCGGCAAATTGAAGAAGTCGCCAAAGTTTTTCCGGGACAGGAAGAAGGGTTCCGCCGATTCATGGAGGAAGGCAATCAGCGTTTCGCAATCGGGAAATCCGCTTTTCTGGAAAATTCCTTTGTTCGGAAAAAAGATTTTTTTACACCCGGCAATGTTAAAAATCTGTTAGCGCTGAAGCCGCAGCTGTCTGTCAAACAGCTGATGTCCCGCTATTTTACAGATGAGAGGCTGCAATTGGCTTATACGCTGCAGGCTTTGTATATCGGAGGCGACCCGTTCAACGCGCCTGGCATGTATTCACTCGTGCCGTTCAGTGAGCATGAACACGGGGTACATTATTTAAAAGGCGGTTATGCAAGCATCGTGCCGCTGCTTGAAGGGAAACTGGAGTCCTTGCCAAATGTGGCGATCCGAAAAGGGCAGACGGTAAAACGGATCATGACAGAAAACGGCACAGCGAAAGGGCTGGAGTTGGAGAACGGCAGGGAAGAGTATGATGCTGTCGTATTCAATGGTGATTTCCCTGCAATTTCCGGTTTAGTGGCTGACCGCAAGAGCAAGAAATTCACACCGTCATCTGCCTGTGTTTTATTGTATTTCGGCTTGGACCGTATCTACGACGAAGTGAATGTGCATCAATTCTTCATCGGAAATGATTACGCGAAACATATGAAAGCGGTATTTACAGACAGGGAAAAACCGGATGACCCGGCATTTTATACGTTTCATCCGTCGAAGATCGATAAAACTTTGGCGCCGGGGGGAAAAGGGGTATTATACACGCTGATCCCTGTGCCAGCCGGTTCTGAAGTCGATTGGGCTTCTGAGCAGGAGTGGATTGACGGCATCATCGACCGGATGGAAGAGCTGTCGTTTCCAGGGCTGCGTGATGCCATTCAATGGATGGAAGTGAGAACTCCCACCGACGCAGAGGCGTTCGGCCTGTTCAAGGGAGGGAGTTTCGGCATCGGGCCGACGCTGTTCCAATCAGGTGTATTCCGTCCGCAAGTGAAGCCATTTGATACGAAAGGGCTCTATGCGGTGGGCGCGTCCGTCCATCCGGGCGGCGGTATACCGATCGTCATGCAGGGAGCCAAATTGCTTGCTGAACAAATCGAGCGTGATCTTCTAAGTGAGAGGAGAGGTTCTTGATGGAATTAAAAGAGGCTTATCGTTTTTGTGAAGAAGTCATCGCAGCCAATTCAAAAAGTTTCTACAAAAGTTTTTCGCTCCTCCCCAAAGAGAAGCGGAAAGCTGTGTGGGCTATTTATGCATTTTGCCGGACAGTGGATGATATTGTTGACGAAGGAAACGACCCGATCCGGCAATTAGCCCTCTTCAAACAGGTGTTCAGGGATTTTTTAGCAGGTAATTACGATGCCCGGAACCCAATGTGGCTCGCTCTTTCCGATGTCTTCAAGAATTACGATATGGATGATGAAGCGTTTGCGAGCATGATTGCGGGACAGGAAATGGATTTATTGATAAAACGTTATCAGACTTTTGAAGAAGTGCTGGATTACAGCTATCATGTAGCAAGTTCGGTGGGGTTGATGCTGCTGCCGGTGCTCGCTCCCGGCAAAACGGCCCTATTGAAAGATGGCGCCATTGCCCTCGGCTACGCAATGCAAATTACGAATATCCTGCGGGATATCGACGAGGATCTGGGGATGGGGCGGATCTATCTGCCGTCTGAACTCATGACTAAATACAATTTAAGTGAGCAGGATCTGCACAATAAAACAGTGACTCCGACTTTTGTAGCCGTATGGGAAGAGATGGCGATCAAGGCGGAATATTATTATCGGAAGGCATTTGAAACGATCAACGAATATCCTGTGAGTTCACGGATTCCGGTAAAAGGCGCAGGCTTGGTATACCGCGAGATCCTGACCACAATTCGGAAGAAAGACCATAATGTATTCGGCCAGAAGCATTTCGTGCCGGATCAATCAAAGCAGCAGATTTTAGCTTGCTTATGAAATGAAACAAAAGGTCTCTGACAGGTAGAGTGGAATTCATAAAAAAGGTATGCCCCGAGATGAACTGTTCCCAGTTCATTGGGGCATACCTTTTTTGAGTGTTTTGCAGCAGAAATTCGATGCCGATCATAAACATCGTTATAGCGATCACAAAAGTGCAAATGGCGATCATAAAAGTCATTATGCCGATCACAAAAGGCGTAATGCCGATCACAAATGAATAAATGGCTCGAATTAACCCTGTTTCGGCTTGCCGAAACTTGAATTTATTCGCAATGGAAGAGGCTTTTCGAAAAAACAGCATGAATCCTGCCTAAACAAAGCCGCCGGTTCAAAAAAGTGTCAAATTCCAAACTTCTTCAATATCCGCAGTGCGACATTATGGCCGCTCATCGTCACCATGGGCGAACCGCCGCCGGGATGGGTGCTGCCTCCGACGAAATAAAGGCTTTTGATATCTTTGCTCCAATTGGGCGGACGCAGAAATGCGTCCTTTTTCTTATGCGATGACGGGCCATATAAAGCGCCGCGGTATGCATTGAAATTCTCCGCAATAAAAGACGGAGTAAAGGTTTTTTCCTCAACCAGATGGCTTCGTATATCGATGCCGTAAGTCTCAAGAAAATCATAGATCCGGTCCTTATAGGCATCGGCGTCAATCTGCAATTTCCCATCAGCGGTCAACGCCGGTGCATTCACAAGGATGAACAGGTTATCCCCGTCGGGCGACACTTCTGGATCAGTGAAAGAAGAGTTGCTGATGTAGACGGTCGGCTGATCGGAATAGCGGTTCTTATTGAAGAGATCTTCAAACTCACTGGCGTAATCATCCGAAAAATAGACATTATGGTGTTTCAGCCCAGGAAGATGGGTGTCCAAACCAGCCAGAATGACGAAAGCGGAAATCGACGGTTCATAAGAGACACTCCTTTTATCGCTGAAAGAAGGGCGCTCGCTTTCTGCCGTCAGTTGAGGGAACGCCGTAAGCAAATCACCATTCAAAATCACGGCATCCCCTTCAGACACACTGCCGTCTTCGAGTTCCACGCCGACAGCCTGTCCGTCACGGACAAGGATCCTGTTCACCGCTGTATCTGTCTGCAGCTGAGCTCCCTGCTTTCTCGCAACCGCGGCAAAGCCTTCAGCGATGCGGACGTTTCCGCCCCTTGCGTAATAAACTCCTCCCACCAATTCCAGGCAGGCGATCAATGAAAAAGTGGCGGGCGCTTTATAAGGGGATGAGCCGATATAAGTTGCATAGCGGCCGAACGCCTGCAGCAATTTAGGATTCTGGAAATAGCGTTTATAGAAATGCTCCATCGTCTCCAACGGACGGACCTGCATCAAAGCCTTACCTAAGGCAGGAGACAGATAATCCCGCCATGATTGGAAACTGGAAGGGAAGAAATAGCGTTCGGACAGATTATAGATGCGGGTGATTTCAGTCAGGAACGATTTGAAATTCGCTGCATCTCCAGGTGCCACACGCCGGAGTTCTTCCAGCATCGCCTCTTGGTCAGACGAAAAATCCAGATGGCTGCCATCGGGGAAATGGTTGCGTGTATGGGCAACCAAAGGAATTAATTCGAAATAATCCCCGGCCCTTTCACCCGTCTGTTCAATGACTGAATTGAAAACTTCGGGCATGGTGATGGTATTCGGGCCGAAGTCGAACGTATGGGTTCCAAGCCGGACCGGCATCAATTTGCCGCCGAGATGGCTGTTTTTTTCATACAGCTCCACAGCCATACCCGCGTTTGCCAGCGTGACTGCCGCCGATAAGCCGCCCAGGCCGCCGCCGATGATAATCGCTTTTTTCATGAGTAATTCCTGCCTTTCCACGAATAGGCCTGCTTGCTCCATGCCTTTTTCATTGCGTGCAGCAGGACGGCAATCATCGCTCCTGCCTGAAGCGGCATGAGAAATGCCAAAGCAGGATTTTGCCGTGTCCGAATCATGATATAGAACTGCTGGAGGCAAGTCAGGATGTACGGAATAAAGAAGAGCCAATTCCATGTAAAAATTCCGGTTACAGCGATGAAGAGAGGAGCTATGTAAAAGATCGTGTAGAAAACTGTCAGGCCAAGCGCCATTATAGGTGAGCGGCCGATGCCGGTGTAGCTGTTTTTCAGAAACCCTTCCCATACTTCAGGGTTGGTTTCGTACATTTTGCTGCTGACGGATTTAGTGACGTTTGCCAGCAGCATCCTGTAGCCCGCTTTTTTTATTTCCCGGGAAATATGAACATCTTCGACGAGCGAGTTCCGCACAGAGAGATGTCCGCCGATTGCATCGTATGCAGTCCGTTCAAAGAGCATCCATGCGCCGTGGGCGGCAGTTGCAGCCGGAAATAAAGCATAATTCGCCAGTGGGAGAGGCAAGTGGAAAAAGACGACAAAGTGCTGCATGGGTACAAGCAGTTTGCTGAGAAAAGGCGCTACTTCGAAAGCCGGAAAACCGGATAGTGCCTGAGCCTTTTTCTTCTGCAATAAAGCGAGGGACTGCCCAAACGCATCAGCGCTGAAACTGATATCCGCATCCACAAACAGCAGATATTCTCCGGTTGCCGCCCGTTGAAGCTGATGGCATGCATGTACTTTCCCCACCCAGCCGTCAGAGAGTTCAGCGCCCTGCAACAGAGTGAAACGGCTGTCGCCGGCAGTTTGCGACTCCAGCAATTCCTGTGTCCGGTCTGTGGACTGGTCATTCAGGATGATGAATTCACAATTCGGATAAGTGCTTCTTTTCAAGGAAGCGATAAGCGCTTTGACGTTCCGCTCTTCATTGCGCATCGGCACCATTACAGAGAGTAATGGGCTGCCATCGACTGAGGGAGAGTCCGGCAAGCGGGGCATGAAGAAGCCGTTGAAAACCGTCCAGACGAGGAAGGCTCCAAGGCATAAGATGAAAATCCATAACGCCATACTTTTCTCACCCCTTTTTCAATAGATCTGTGAAGGCATCCGTATTTTCCGCAATGGCTTCATTTCTTAAATCATCCAATTGCGCCGTGAGCGTCTGCTGCAGTGAGCGGCTCTTCTCTTTACGGGAATTGCCCGGAATCTCTTCAATGGAAACAGGATCGCCTTGACGGATCCATACTTCCGGCTTCTGTTCATGCCTGAATGAATAATAGAACGTAATCGGAACGACCGGAATTTCAGGATGCTTTTCCAAGAGGTAGCCGATGCCGCTGTGAAAATCGAGGGGACGGATTTCCTGATGGAATTCGTCACCCTGTGGAAACAGGACGACCGATTTTCCGTTATTCAGCAATTCTTCCGCATATTGAAGGGAGCGGATAATGTCTTTCGGGTTTCGCTTGTCGATCGAAAAAGCTCCCAAGTAACGGAAGAAGATATAATTCTTCAGATTCTTTTCGTGCATCATCATGTGGATATCATGTTTCCAAACCTTATGGTTCAGCTGGAAAAACAGCAGTCCATCCCACCAGGAGCTGTGATTGGCGATGAAAATGACGGGCCGCTGAGGGATTTCCCGGACACCGGAACCCAGAAGATAGGAGAAAGAGCGGCGCAGCAAAGGCGCAAGATACATACCAAAACCTTTTTCAAATAAACGGCTTTTCTTTGCCTGTATCATAACGGTTTCATTCTCCAGGCGATTGCCGTCAAGATGATTGCCGGCAGGGTGCTTGCCGCAACCGCCAGCCATAATCCGCCAAGGGCTCCGAGCATCGCGAACATACCGATCATCAGGAGATAGAGCAGCACCAGGCGCCGTTCATACAGATCATTTTCAATCATCATGGATTTGCGGCGCATGATGACATCGATCATAAGGTGCAGCACAAAAGAGACGACGAACCAGCCGAAGAAATTCGTCCACGGAATGTCGTAATACCAGCCGGTGTCTTCCCAGATCCAATAGCCCTTGATGTGATAGGCGACAGGGTCGATGATCAAGTCCATGATGACGGCACCAATTCCGCCGATGAAGGCATAGCCGAGCGTGTTGTCAGGGAAGATCCACCTGGCAATTACGTGCGAAGTCGCAACGACCATCAGCCAGGCAAATCCGATGGCAATGGGCACACCGAAGAGGTTGGGTGCGAACCGGTCGGTATAATCGTAGGAACCGAACAGGAAACCGGAATTGGCGCCGGCGCCTTCAACGATGAATGTTGAAAAGAAGATGACCAGGCCGATAATTGTGCCGGTAACCGTTCCAAACCTTCGCAAAAAATAAAGGAAGCCGATTGTACCAGCGAGTATCAGGAATACGGCATTGGCCCATTCTAGCCACGAAGGCAGGATATCAAACCCCAATAAAATGATTCCGACTATGTACCAAAAGATGAATAAACGATAAATCCTGTGATCCCATTTCACTGACAACACTCCAATAGCTAAGTTATACAAATAGTATACTTGAAAAATTTCCGAACTCACAGAATAAGGAATTCAAGGAAATATTCCTTGGTAGTTTAGGGGCATGACAGGTGGGGAAAAAGAGGTAAGAAATTATTTATTTTTTTCATTTAAGAAGAATATTCGAATAACTATTGAAGGAAATCCTGCATTAATGTATACTTATTAGTATAAATTAAGAAGATTTTTCACCTGGGGGCTGAAAAAATGCAGGATTTACTGCGAAATGTGTCGAATTCATACAAAGATTTCAGTTCCGGACAGAAAAAGATTGGAGACCTGTTTTTCAAAGAGCCTATTTTCCTGGCTTTTTCTTCAGCTCTCGAAGTCGGAAGAAGAGTGAATGTCAGTGAATCGACTGTCATTCGGTGGTCGCAGAAATTGGGGTACCGGGGTTATGCAGAGTTTCAGCATGTCCTGCAGCGGAAACTGGCGGAAGAGCGGTTTGAACAGGTCGAAGAATCGGATGCACAGCCCGCAGTCGAGCAATCGTTCCTGGCAAATCTGCTGGATGCGGATATCGCAAGCATCGTCCAGTTGAAACAAACGATGGATGAGGACCAATTGCTTCAGGCAGTCGAGATCATTGGCCAGGCAAGACGTTTATATGTCACCAGCAATTTCTTTGATTACGGTCTCGCGCATTTCATGACGTCCTGGCTGAACCTCACACTTGATCACGCTGAACTCCTGATGCACGGGGATGGCCAATATTACAGGCAATTATCAGCTTTGACGGAGGAAGATACCGTCATCGCCTTTGTCTTTCCGAGGTACTCAAAATCGGTCATTGATACGCTGATGACTGCCAGGAAACAAGGCGCTAGAATTGTGCTGATTACCGATTCGGAAATTTCGCCTGCCATAACTTACGCCGACATTTCACTGAAAGTATATGTGAATTCGAACCTGAACATCGATTCCTATACGGCAGTGCATGCGCTGATCGCTTCCATCATGCGCTTCGTCTATGTAAAGGAACATTCGAAAGTTAAGCGGAATCTGGAAAAGGTGGAAGCGATTTATTCGGAGAAAGATGTCTTTATCTGATCGGCACCCATTACACGGTAAGTCCCGAAATGCCTTTGCGTTTTGGTCACTCATAAATTGAAAAGGGGAGAACAACATGAAAAAGAAGTATTCATTATTAGGAATTGTTTTATCGGCAGGTTTGATCCTTGCAGCTTGTGGCGATGACGACACGTCGAACGGTTCGGATGATACAGGATCTGAAGGGGCAGGAAGCGATTTGAATTTATTGAATGAAGGCCAGTTTACAACGGCTGCAAGCGGACTTTATAAACCTTTTAACTATGAAGAAGGTGGAGAACTGACTGGATTTGACATCGAAATCGGGGCTGCCTTGGCCGAAGAGATGGGACTGGAGCATAATCCGGTTACGAATCCTTTCGAAACGATCATCCAGGGGTTGATCGGCAATAAATTCGATGCGATCCTCGGATCGATGGCCATAACGGATGAACGTGCCGAAACGGTTGCGTTTTCGGAACCCTACTATCTGTCAGGGGGTAAAATCTGGGTTTCAGCCGACAACACGGATATTACAGAAGCAGCGGACCTGGAAGGCAAGAAAATCGGTATTGTAGCCCAAACAACATATGAACCGGCAGCAAAAGAATATACGGACGATATCCAATATTACAATAGCGACGTCGTTGCCCTGCAGGATTTAGTGCCAGGCCGAGTGGACGCTGTCATTACAGCTGACGTTGTCGGGTTTGAAGCACAAAATGCGGGACTGGAAATCAAGGACATCGGTGAAAACCTGTGGATTGAAGAAGCTGCCATCGCAGTGCGTCAGGAAGATACGGCATTATTGGAAGAAGTGAACAGAGCGCTGCAGGCAATTATCGATAACGGAACATATGCTGAAATTTCCGAGAAATGGTTCGGCACTAACCTTCTCGAAGTGGAGACAGAAGGAATTGAAATTCTGCGCTAAACGGAGAGAGGGGAATTGCCATGGAGACCATTAGAACCATATATGATATTTTTATCACCACATATCCCGGTTTTTTGGAAGCGGTAGTCATTACGCTGCAGCTGACAGCGATCTCAATTGTTCTCGGTACAATCCTGGGATTGATCTTCGCGTTGATGAAGATATCAAAATCCAAAATTCTTCAGGGCATCGCCAATCTGTATATTACACTTATACGGGGTACGCCGTTATTGGTACAGATCATGTTCCTGTATTTCGGGATCACGCAGATTATCATTCTCGATAACTTCTGGGCAGGGGCAATCGCTCTCGGAATCCATAATGGCGCTTATATCGCTGAAATTTTCCGCGGCGCCATCCAGGGCATTGATATCGGCCAAACAGAAGCGAGCCGGGCGCTTGGTATGACGAACAACCAGGCGATGAAGAGAATTGTCTTTCCGCAGGCGTTGAAACGTTCAATTCCGCCGCTTGGCAACCAGTTCATCATCGCATTGAAAGATTCTTCCCTTGTGTGGATGATCGGAGTAGCAGAGCTGTTTTCGGTGGCGAACCGGTCCGCCGCCGCTTCATTCAAACAGTTCGAAACTTTTATAGTCGTGGGCTTTTACTATTTAGTGCTGGTCATGATTTTCACTTATATCGTCAGATGGTATGAGAATAAACTCGATGTGGACAAAGCCTAAGGAGGGCAAGACATGATTATCGGAAAGAATATACACAAATCCTTCGGCGATCTTGAGGTACTTAAAGGTGTGGATTTGCATGTGCAACCTCAAGAGGTGGTCGTTCTCGTCGGTGTCAGTGGATCAGGGAAAAGTACGCTTCTCAGATGCTTTAATTTTTTGGAAATGATCAACAGCGGTGAAATAACCATTGATGGCCATACGATCAATCCGAAAAAAGAGAATTTGGCTAAAGTCCGTGCGGAGGTTGGAATGGTGTTCCAGCACTTCAACCTGTTTCCTCATAAGAACGTTCTGGAAAATGTCATCGAAGCACCGGTCACGGTGAAGAAGATGAATAAAGAAGAAGCGAAGAAACTGGGGATGGCATTGCTGAGGAAAGTCGGTCTTGAAGACAAGGCGGATGTGTATCCGAGCAAATTGTCGGGAGGGCAAAAACAGCGGGTCGCCATTGCAAGGGCGCTTGCAATGGAACCGAAAGTCATGCTGTTCGATGAGCCGACTTCAGCACTCGATCCGGAACTGGTCGGAGAAGTGCTGCAGGTCATGAAGCAGCTTGCTGAAGAAGGGATGACGATGGTTGTCGTCACCCACGAGATGAAATTCGCAAAAGAAGTTGCGGACCGGGTCATAATGATCGACCAAGGGAAAATCATTGAATCAGCGGATCCGAAAAACTTTTTTGAGAATCCTCAGAATGAACGAACGAAACAATTTATCCAATTGGTTGAATAACCAGGAAAGCGATTCCGCAGAAGAAAGCGGAATCGTTTTTTTATGTTGAGGAAATGTTTTATTGCCGTTAAAACGGCTAAACAAGGAATACCATAAAAATAAGGAGGCTTTTTCGATGAAAGTGACAGACATCATGACGAGTGAAGTCGATACTTGCACACCGCAGGCGTCCCTCCAGGAAGTGGCAGCAAAAATGAAGGAAATCGATGTCGGATCCATTCCCGTCGTCGATAATGACAAGCTCGTCGGCATCATCACTGACCGGGATATTGTTGTGCGGGGAATTGCAGAAAATATTTCATTGGATGCAGCAGTTTCTGAAATTCTTACGGAGAACATGGTGACAGGCAGCAAGGACATGTCAGTCGAAGACGCAGCTGAATTGATGGCGGACAACCAGATTCGCCGTTTGCCGATTGTCGAAAATGATAATGTCGTTGGAATGGTGTCGCTCGGTGATATTGTGGTTAAAGATAAATCTTATGGCAATGCGGACATTGCGCTTGATGAAGTTTCGGAACCAGCTGAGCCTGATAAATGATCCGAAACCCGCATATTGAAAAACCGGCCCATCAAATGGCCGGTTTTTTCGTTTATTGGACAGTGATGATGGAAGCTGATATGAGTGGCACGTCTTCTTCGGCGTTGCCGTCATATATTCCTTCAACCTGAACGTTATCACCTGTCTCTACAGGAGTTTCAGCCATATTGCGGATGTAGATCTGCTGATCTTCATGGGTAAGGATAAAAGAAGGGAAGCCGACTTCATCCACCAGTTCTTCCACAGTCCCTGATATTTTGACGGGGGCGCCGTCCTCAATGGCGCCATCTGCGAGTTCAGCAGCAGTCACGGTTTCTGCATTCTCCACTTCTACGGGATCGGTGGGGTCAAGTTCATCGCCTTCAGGTGCCGACACTTCAGTTTGGGATTCTTCTTCCAAAGGGGGTGTATCTTCTCCGCCGCAGGCAGAAAGCATAAGGACAAGGACAAGGACAAGGACAAGCGGCAAGTACCATTTTTTCATCGTTGATCACTCCAGTGCATCAGAATTTAGTAGTTACAGGAAATATACCCTTCTTCCCGGTTTTTTAAAACGGTGCAGGGTAGTCGCTGTCTGTTGTCGAATTGACAAGGGGAGGAGAAGAAAAGAGGTGCAGAATGGAACTGTTTAAACTGCCTGATCACTTGAAGGGTAAAAACAAGCATGTGCAAAAACTCGTAAAGTTTGAAAAAACCAACATCGTCAATATGCAACTGGCTGCAGGTGAAGAAATCCCTACACATAATTCCAGCGCGGATGTATTGATCATTGTAATCACTGGTAAAGTCGAGCTTACAGTGGAAGGGGAAACGGCTGAAGTATCACCGGATGTCATGATGAGGATGGCGCCGAAAGAAAAGCACAGCCTCAAAGCCATTGAAGATTCAAATTTCCTGGTCATTCAGATCCAGCCATAGTAAAAGCCCAAGTCCGATAAAGACTTGGGCTTTTAAATTCCCTGCAACTCACCATTCGAAGTCCTCGGGATACTCTGCAGAAACTTCAATTTGATGGATCTGTTTTTTTGCCGGGGCTGCAGCAGAAAGAACCTGCTTGCGGAATGCCTGGTATTCCTTATCCGGGACAGCAAGTTTCATGGCGACCGTCGACAGGCTTTGTTGGCGCTGCTGTTTTGCCATCTCGATCCACTTCAGATTTAAAAGATCCACGTATTGGATGGCATAATCATCCATCGTCAGCGGCTGGTCGAATGCAGCGAGCACCGTCCCGTATTCCTCATCGGGGATATGCCCGCGGAGGCAGTCAAGAACGAGTGACTGGAACCGGTAAATCACGGGGAGGTGGATATCCCAAACAGATTTCGATACCTTTTTCTGATAAAGGCCGACAAAATCTTTCAATGCAATTGCTGCGAAGATCAACTCAGGCCACAGGACTTCCACGGAGAAATAAATGTTTTTATCCGGCGCAATAAAACCATGTTCTTTCATTGTATGGTCATGGAGACCGTTAAAGACAAAATCGACATTGCGGTCGCCTTGGGCAGCGTGGCGGATTTCATAGGACACAGCAAGAATCCGCATGCGCGTCCCTTCATAGCCATGGTACTGGCCCTCATCTCCGATTACTTTATAAATCGCCTGGTTCAGCTCATCGAGATCAAAATAATCACCGCTGATTTTAACTCCGGTGTGATTCGGGGTGCTCATCATTGTCAGCATGCAAAATCCTCCTCAGCGTTTCGGTTTATAGTCGAGCTGCCTGAATAATTCATTGCGTTCATCATCGGCCAGGTCACGCCATTCGCCGACAGGCAGGTCATCCAGGCGGATATTCATGATGCGCACCCGCTGCAGGCTCCGAACTTCGTATCCGAGTGCGGAGCACATGCGGCGGATCTGCCGGTTCAATCCCTGACGTATCGTCAATTTGAAAATATATTTTGTGAGCTTTTCCGCTTTGGCAGGGAGCGTCACCGTATCCAGTATTTCAACGCCCTCTTCCATTTTCTTCAGGAAGGAGTCGGTGATCGGCATATCAACTCTGACGATATACTCTTTTTCATGTTCATTTTCAGCCCGCAGGATTTCATTGACGATATCGCCGTCATTGGTAAGAAGGATCAGACCCTCGGAATCCTTGTCGAGACGGCCGACGTGGAAAATCCGCTCCGAATGATTGACGAAGTCGACGATATTCCCTTTGATGTGGCGTTCCGTCGTACTGGTTATGCCGACGGGTTTATTCAAGGCAATGTATACATATTCCCGCTCCGGCTGTTCGATCACCCGGCCGTCAACCCGGACTTCATCACCCGGCTGCACTTTACTGCCGAGTTCTGCCGGCGCACCGTTGATCGTGACGCGTCCGCCTTCAATATATTTATCAGCGCCGCGGCGTGAGGTGATCCCTGTTTCACTTAAAAATTTATTGATTCGCATAATAAAATCCCTTCGTTCTGTAGAATGTACCCTATATTTCCATTATACCCTCAAAGCAAGGAGAACAAAACGGTCTGCTGGTTATGCAGATTATTAAAAAGAAGAGATTAATCTATTGCAATTTTCCGATTAATTTGACAATATAGGAGGTAAGCTGTTTAATTATGTGCAGTCAAGGTATCGCATTTAATGAAAGCGCATACAAAACGGCAATTCATGTAAGGGGAGGAAACAGAATGGTAATGGAATACGCAATTCCGAATACGGCCGGTGCTAAGAGTTCATTTAAGGAAAGGTACGAAAATTATATTAACGGTGAGTGGAGAGCACCGGCAAAAGGACAGTATTTTGACAATGTTTCTCCTGTAAACGGAAAAAAATTCACAGAAGTTGCACGTTCGACCGCCGAAGATATTGAAGCTGCGCTGGATGCGGCCCATGCAGCGAAAGATGCCTGGGGCAAGACATCAGTTACGGAACGTGCCAACATTCTTTTAAAGATCGCAGACCGGATGGAACAAAATCTGGAAATGCTGGCAGTCGCGGAAACCTGGGACAACGGGAAGGCAGTCCGTGAAACCCTGAATGCCGATATTCCGCTGGCAATCGACCATTACCGCTATTTTGCAGGGGTCATCCGTGCGCAGGAAGGCTCACTCAGCCAATTGGATGAAGATACGGTCGCCTATCATTTCCATGAGCCGCTGGGAGTAGTGGCGCAAATTATTCCATGGAACTTCCCATTGCTGATGGCGACCTGGAAGCTGGCGCCGGCGCTGGCAGCAGGCAACTGTGTCGTGTTGAAACCGGCAGAGCAGACTCCCGCCAGCATCCTGGTATGGGCTGAACTGGTCGGCGACCTGCTGCCGCCAGGCGTCCTGAATATCGTCAATGGTTTCGGCCTTGAAGCAGGGAAGCCGCTTGCCTCCAGCCCGCGTGTCGCAAAAGTCGCATTCACAGGTGAAACGACGACTGGCCGGATGATCATGCAGTATGCATCACAAAACTTGATCCCTGTCACATTGGAGCTGGGCGGAAAATCCCCGAACATCTTCTTCAAGGATATTATGGACCAGGATGACGCGTTCCTCGATAAAGCCATTGAAGGCTTCGTCATGTTCGCACTGAATCAAGGAGAAGTTTGTACTTGCCCATCCCGCGTTTTGATTCAGGAAGATATTTACGAAGAATTCATGGAACGTGCGCTGAAGCGCGTCGAAGCGATTAAACTCGGAAATCCGCTTGATCCGGAAACGATGATGGGCGCACAGGCGTCTCAAGAGCAGATGGAGAAAATCATGTCCTATCTGGATATCGGCAAACAGGAAGGTGCGGAAGTCCTTGCCGGCGGCGAACGGAACATGCTGGAAGGCGATCTCGCAGAAGGCTTCTATATCAAACCGACCGTCTTTAAAGGAAACAATAAAATGCGGATTTTCCAAGAGGAGATTTTCGGACCGGTGGTGTCGGTGACGACATTCAAGACGAAAGAAGAGGCGCTTGAACTCGCCAATGACACGCTGTATGGACTGGGAGCTGGCATCTGGACGCGCGATACGCACACAGCCTACCGTTTCGGCCGCGGCATCCAGGCGGGACGCGTCTGGACAAACTGCTATCACCAGTATCCGGCTCACGCTGCATTCGGCGGTTACAAAATGTCCGGTTTCGGCCGTGAAAACCATAAAATGATGCTTGACCATTACCAAAACACGAAAAACATGCTCGTCAGCTACAGCCAGGACAAGCAAGGGTTCTTTTGATCTAGAGAAGGTTTCTTCTTTAGTGTCCAGACTCCGGCGGCCCAGCTCTTCGGGTCATCATAAGCCAGCTCAGCTGCGTGGCAAGAAGCGCCACTTCGCTGATCCGTCATATGCCGTTCAGAGCTAAGCGGGCGCCGTCACTTTTCTTCATGGAAAGGAAGGGATCTCAATGGTTGAACGTGTCGTAGCTACGGATGCTGCCCTTGAATTGATTGAGTTTTTAAAGGACAAGCATGGGCCTTTGATGTTCCACCAGTCTGGGGGCTGCTGTGACGGCAGCTCGCCGATGTGCTATCCGGAAGGCGACCTGTTTATCGGCGACCAGGATATGTACATGGGCGAAATTGGTGGAGCTAAGTTTTACATGCATAAAAACCAATTCAATTATTGGAGCCATACCCAGCTGATCATTGACGTGGTGGATGGCCGGGGCGGGATGTTTTCGCTCGAAGGCGTCGAAGGGAAGCGTTTTTTGACCCGCTCCCGCGCATTCACGGCAGATGAAACGAAGGAATTGCAGGAACAGATTTGAGTAAAAGGCGGGATGCTATCCCGCCTTTTTTATATTCATTAAATAAAATTATTTCCAGATAGATGGGAATAAAAAGATGGCGATCACAAATGGTCAAATGCCGATCACAAATGGCGCGATGCCGATCACAAATGGTGAAATGGCGATCACAAATGGTGAAATGCCGATTACAAATGGCCCAATGCCGATCACAAAAATCCACTCAAAAATACATCCTCGAAATTCCCTCAAAACTGCCGGCAATACGGCAGTTTTTCATCGGAAAAGACCTGTAAATAATTATTTCTGTAAAGAATTTGAAAAGAAAAACGAACCAGAATCAGAAGTTTGAAAACGCATGGAAATCCAAGCAGGAAACTAGTGGAATCAATCATTTTTTCATTGGAAAAAGCCTTGCTGTCAATGGATATACCAACAGAGAAATGGTATAATGAGAGAATGAAAGGTGGTCATCAATTTGACGAAATTAGGTAGCCGTATTTCTTTTGAACAGGCGGAACACGCCCTTTCCTATGCTTCACATTCCCTCCATATCGAGGGCTTTGATGTGACACACGAGGACTGTGATTTTGTCCGTTCAGTTCTGACTGGAGAAAAGACGGAAGCTCAATTCCACAAGGCCATTCGAAACCGATTTGATGTCTAGATACAAGCATTCTTCGATGTATTGTTATCCGGACACGGATGTTCTGATCAACCATTTCTCGATCATGGATGATGAAAAGCTGAAAGAAGTCGAAAAGGTCTACACGCTGTTCCGGCTTTCCGAATTGCAATTGAAACAGCCGGCGGATCCGCTTGATTCAAAAGCATTTATCGAAATCCACCGGTGTATTCTGCAGGATGTCTATCCGTTTGCAGGTGAATTGCGGAAAGAGATGATTTCAAAAGGATCTTCTTCTTTTGCCCATCCTGATCACATAGAGACGCAATTGAACCGGGTCTTCAACGAATTGAAAGAAGAGAATTACCTTAAAGATCTGCCGCGGGACAAGATGATCAAGCGCCTGGCCCATTATTTGGCGGAGCTTAATGCGCTGCACCCATTCCGTGAAGGCAACGGGCGCACGGTCCGCGAATTCGCACGCCAGCTGATGAGCAACGCCGGCTACGAATTGGATTGGGAGAAAATTGCCGGTCCCGCTGAAATCATCAATGCGTTCGTGGACTCTTTTAATGCCACCAACGACAGGCTGGAAAATATTCTCGATGAAATGATAAAACCATAGGATCACGCAAAGACAATGCGGCGATCCTATGGTTTTATTTTTTTGTGTTTTCTTTTAGCCACTCCATTCCGAAATTCACCAGCGGCCGCATTTCTGTGAGGCGGCATTCTGCCTGTCCAAGCAGGCCAATTTTAATGTCCCCCGGGTAATCCTTGGCGATTTCCGGAAAGCGGTCCGAATCCATATCCACACACTCATAATGCTGCCAGACTCTTTCGCCGTTCAGCATGATAGCTGCCCCCTGCGGAGAAGTGGTGCGGTCATCCTGCGCGAATTCGGCATAATGCAGAGCCGTGCATGTGTCGAAACCAACGCCGATCAAAAGGATTTTGACGTCAGCATGCATCATTTTTTGCAGCGGCGATTTTTTGCCGAAAGAATCTTCCAGTGGCTGCTCACTCATCCAGTCTGCGGCATTTTCACCCCAAGCCATGAAGGAATGCGCAGGATGCGGGCTTCGGATGGTGTCCGGATGGCGATGAAAACATTCTGCGATTTTCCCCATCCCCCGAAGCGGAGTCAGGTGGGGGTCATATGCCGGGAAATTTTCCCGCAGCTCGAGGTGCCAGTTTTTCGGAATCGGGGGTTCCATCCAATAGATCGGATCCGAATTATCCGCAGATTGTGCCGGCATCACGATTGTGCCGCTTTCTGTAACGGTTTCCATCAGCGCTTCAACCACGGCCTGCGCGCCTCCGGCAATCCAGCCCATTGATTTCAGCGAAGAATGGATCATGACCTGGTCGCCTTTTTGAATGCCGAGTTCCGCCAATTGCTTCTTTACCGTCTTCTTTGATTGGAATTCGGGAGTGTTTAAAATACTCATCAATTCTGTCATAAGGCACCTCCTGTATTTTCAATATACCATAATGCTGAAAGTTGCCGCTTCGATCATTTATGGTTAGCATGGAATAAACGGCAATGCTATTTTAATTGAAATGGAGTGAAGGTCATGGAAGCAAGGCTGATGAAAGAATCAAGAACGATCCAGACAAAGTTGGTTCTGCCGCCGGATACGAATCACATGAATTCGATTTTTGGAGGAGTCGTGCTTGCCTATATCGATGAAATTGCCGGTATCACAGCAATGAAACATGCCCGCAGGCAAGTGGTGGTGACAGCTTCCATCGATTCGGTCGATTTCCTGTCATCTGCACATGTGGGGGATATACTCGAGCTGGAAGCCAATGTCACGTCAACCGGCCGTACCTCAATGGAAGTTTACGTCAGGGTGAAATCGATAAACCTGCAGACGGGTGAAGAGAGGCTCACGACGGAATCTTTCCTGACGATGGTGGCGATGGGCGAAGACGGTAAGCCGACGCCGGTTCCAGCGGTCATCCCGGAATCGGAAGGGGAGAAGAAGTTCTTCGAAACGGCGCCGGCACGGAGGGAATACCGCAAAATGAGAGCGAAAACGCCGAGATAAAGAAAGGCTCCGGAAGTGTGTCCGGAGCCTTTTTGATTTTAAAGGTCTTCTGCACCTTTCACATTGGCAAGCGCATCTCCCGCTTCGCCTTGGATGATTGACATACTGCCGTCCGTTTCCAGCACCACAGCCTGCACTTCTTCCATGCTGCCCTTGCCCTGATTGCGGACAGCCTGCAGAATCTCGATTTTATTGATGCGTTCCTTTTTCATGGCATCCGTCATAAACCTGCCGTTCAGATAAAGCAATCTGGGCTCGGATTTGATGATTTTATTGAAGGCATCCGAGCGCATCGCCAGGAAAGTGATGCTGTATTGCATGGCGATCAGCAGTGCAAAGGCAGTCAGCCCTTCCAGGAGGCTGATGTTGCTGTCCAATAGAATCGTGGCCAGTGTTGAACCGAGTGCCACCGTGACGACGAGATCGAATGCATTCAATTTGGTCAGCGTCCGCTTTCCGGAAATCCGCAGGAATACGACCAGTCCGATATAAGCGAGCAGCCCGACAGTGACAATTCTTATGAAACTGCTCATTGTGATTTCAAACATCTGCTCAACTCCTTTCTTTCACCTTTTCCCTGCCTATGAGCAGACAAACTGATTCCCTGTGATTTTCCTTCCGCCGAATAGAAAAGGGAAAATGGGTATATAGAGTAATAAGGTAATTACTAGAAGAGGGGAGATAGTCATGAACGGTTTTCTGAATGCCGTCCGTTACACGGGACTCGTGGTTTTCGGAGTGGGTATCCTGCTGCTGCTTGCCGCCATACTCAATTATTTGGTGTCGTTCACTGATGTGATCTGGATGCAACCGTTATTCATGCGGCTTTATCTGTTTCTTGCGGTCACGGGAATCCTTGCCTATATATTGGTCACGTTCAGAAGAAGGGAATGAAAAAAGAGCCGCTAAAGAGCGGCTCTTTTTTCATGATAAAGAAGTGAATTCTAAAACCTTTGCTCCTGTCTCTGTCCCTGCATCGCTGCGCTAGCTTCGGGACATGAAAGTGCGCTGCATCGCTAACGCTAGCTTCGTCGCAAAGCCTTGTCTTCATCTTTCCTTATTTCTTCGCCAGCAATTCCTCGAAATAAGCGCCGAATTCCTTCGAGCGTTTCAGGATTGTGCTTGAAGACACGTCGAATTTCTCGCTTAATTGTTTCGGTGCAAGCATTGGGCCTTTGATCAATTCGTGGTCCTGCAGGAATCTCCAGTAACCGCCGACAAGTGCTTCAGGCTTTTGGACGCTTGGCTGCTGGCTTACAAGATAGCTGTTCAGGATACTCGTCACGTTTTCGACAGTTTCCTCATCCATTTCAGCATCTTTAATGTGCTTCTGTAATTCGTCCATGACGGATTGGTGTTCCGGAGAAAGTTCGATGCTGTCGTCGACTGTGCCAGTCGAATACTTGACGATGCTTTCAACAACTGCCAAATAATTGTCACGTACATATTGTTCGCCGTCAGTTTCGTTCGCTTTCGCCATCTCGGCTTTCAGCTGCTCAAAGAATGGTGCGAATTCACCCACGATAGTCAAATAGCCATTCAGGAACAATGCGCCGTCTTTTCCTGCACGGGAATCCGGTAAAAGAATGGCAAGGAGGCCCTGGCCATCTTCCATATCCGTCGGAGGCTGATCTGCCATTGTGTATGTTTCTCCTGTGAAGGCATCTTTGAACTGCGCGGAACTTTCATCGCCTTTCAGATACTGGCCGACGAAGATCTTGACGTTCGTCCAGTCTTCCAGCACTTCCTGAGTGGTCGGACGCTGGGAGATTTCGATCTGCTTGTTCAGGTGCTGCTCCCAAAGTTCAGGTTTTTTCATGAACAGGAAATTTTCGATGACAAATGCTTGGGCATCGTTTTCTGCCATCGTCTGCATCAGACGAGGCTGCCATTCCTGCTGTAATTCGCGGAATTCCGCAATGTTATCCTGGTTCGGGTTTTCTGAAAAGAACAATTGGCGCACTTTGAATAGTTCATCGTTCACCAGGTCATTAATCGACACAGTTTGTTCTTTTCCGTGGCATTTCTTGTATTTCTTTCCGCTGCCGCATGGGCATGGGTCATTTCTTCCTACCATTCTAATCACCTACATTTTTTCTTCAGTGTACCATACATGGCAGTTTCGCTCAAAAGTCCGACGATTCTGACGCCATTTTCATCCATTCTCCGTGAATAAGTGAATCCCAAGAGCGTCCAACACATATTGCGGAACAAAAAAGCGAGCAGTCACCAGTGGATCGACAACCTGGCTGATTTGCGCTTCGCCGGCTGCGCTCATCAGCATGGTCATTCCGCTGACACTGAGATCGGTGAATGGCAGTAAAAGATCGATCATTTCTTCAGTTGCCGTTTTCACAGCTTCGTCGAGGGTCATGGCGGAAACCAGAATGGCTGCGCCTTCCTTATTAACGAGCACCGGGAACTTCGAATGGAAGCCTTTGATCACTTCGAGTGTAACGGTGGCGCGTCCCGGCACTTCAATTCCGGAGACGCTGACTTCGCCGTCCCCCATTGCAGCATGGAAATCGCCGAGCGCAAACAAGGCGCCTTCCGCAAATACCGGGAAATACAGCGTCGCGCCTTCAGCGATGAATTTCGTATCCATATTTCCGCCGTGGGCACCCGGTGTTCCGCAGGAAACGGGCTCACCTTCAGGGGCTACACCGATAACTCCGATCATCGGGTTCAGCGGGAGATGCAATTTTTCATTGAAGAGGGCTTTATTGTTTTCGATCGGAATGATTTTGGATTCCATCGTCTCCAACCGGTGTCCCATCACACCGAGGTCCGGCCCGGTCACCATGACACCCTGATCTCCGATTTCCAGTTTATCGATCGTCACTTTCAGCAAGTCTCCGGAAACTGCGCCTTCGACATAAACAGGGCCGGTTGCCGGATTGATGCGGTCCCAGTCGATCGCTGACACTTCCTGGTCCGCCGACTGGATCTGGTTTGTGAAGCAGTCGAAAGTTTCGATGCGGACGGTATCGCCTGATTGCACGTGCAGGACAGGAGAGTTCTTTCTTGAAAATGAATAAATCACATCTTTTGTGGACAATTCATGCATGGATTCCAACTCCTTTTCATACTATTTAAACAATTGTAGCAAGGGGGAGTTTAAATGGCAAAGCGTCCGGATGCACCTGGATCGGCAGTATAGTATGATGATAAAAAACAACTATATAATTTGAACTAAAGAAATAAAAGAAATATCGCTTCGGCGCCAGGTTTAGCACCCACTCGGACGAAGGTCCGAGTTAGCTTACGGTAACCACATCAGTAGGAAAAGGATTTCTTACATATGGAGCAAAACAGCGAAGACTCGGCCTCGCGAACGTCGGCTAATGTCTTCGGAGCTGTTTTACGGTATATCGGTTATTGAAAATTATTAGTTCAACTTAACTATTCCTTAAGGAGGCGGTTTTCTTGCCTAACGAACCTTCCCAGGTGCTGATCGCCTGGATGAAAATGATTATTTTAGGGGCGATCGTCATTTTGGCTTCACGCCAATTCATTTATGAGCCGGTGGAAGTCCACGGCAAATCCATGCTGCCGACTTTTGAAGAAAATGATCGGATCATTTTGATGAAAATAAGCAAAATCGAACGCTTCGATATGATTGTGTTTGAGGTGAATAACGAAAAGAATTACCTGAAACGTGTAATCGGAATTCCGGGAGATGTAGTGAAAATGGAAGATGACCGTCTGTACATCAACGGGGTTGAAACTGAAGAACCGTATCTCGAAGAAAACAGGATGGCAGCCGAGCAGATGGGCTATCAGCTCCTGACGGCTGACTTTCCCGCCGTGACCGTGCCTACAGGCTATTATTTTGTGCTGGGTGACAATCGGTTGAACAGCGTAGATTCGCGGATACTTGGGTTTATCAAAAAAGACCGGGTGATGGGGGAAGTGAAATTCAGGCTGTCCCCGCTGGAGCATATCGGACCGGTGAAATAACATTGGGGAGAAAGAGGGGGATTTTGTGAAAATTGTCGTGATGTCGCAAAATGACCTGGAAGCACAAGGGCTGAAATGGGTTGCAGAATCACATCTGAACAGGGTGGAGGTCTCGTTTTCCAAAGAGGGCGACGCCGACTGTTTTATTGTCGATATGGAATTATGGGATGAAGAGCTGGAAAAGGATTTTTCTCAGCGGAATGTCCCTTGGATCGGCCTGTCATCCGATCGGACGTTCTTGACCGCTTACCGGGCGTTGAAGGGGAAAGCCGCCGATCTATTGTTTCGGCCGTTTGATCCTTTGCTGTTGGTGAAGCAGCTTCAGCAGATCCGTTTCCAGCTCCGCAATGAAAAATCAGGGCAGAAAAGTGAAGAGCCCGCATACCTCAGATACGAAGATTTCTTCGATGCGGATGTGCTGTCTCCGCCAATCACTCTCGCGGCTTTCGTCTTGCCGGATAAAACAAATTATCCATTATTGAGTAAACAGCTGAAGCAATATCCTTTCCATAAAGGAGCGGAGATTTTCGCCTTCTCGGATTTCGTTCTTGCCGCATTTCTGACGAATGATGAGCAAGCCTGCATCGAAGAAAGCCGCATGTTCCATGAATTATGGAAACGGGAAATAAAAGAGGACCTGTCGATTTTCGTCAATGCCCGCCGGCGGAACAAACTGAAGGATTATTATCAGGATACCCGCGATATGACTTCGCTGGTTTTTTACGAGGGCTATGATATTTCGGTGATTGAACACGAACCCATTGCGTGGCTGCCGGTCGATCCATTTTTGACGCCGGTGGAGCAGCGGCAATGGATCGAGATGCTTGAAAGTAAAGATACAGCTGCCATCCATGCCTGGATGCAAAATGAGTTTCTTTCCTATTCCCGTCCCTATCCTGATCCCGAAATGATCCGTGTGCGATTGACCAGCGTGCTGGCACAGGCCCGCCGCTATATGAAATCCGTCCATCTTGAGGATGGACACTGGGAAAAGAGCTATCATGAAGTTTTCGAAATCATCGTCAAAGATCCGGTTGTCTACCGCATCGCCCAGTCGACGCTGAACTTCATTGTCACCGTAGTGTCGGCAGCCGTTAAAAAAGCGGAAATCGGGGAATCGGCGATGTCAGAGGAAGTCCGCGCGCTGATGGAAGCGAATTACTGGAATCCGAATTGGAATCTGGCAGCATGCGCGGAGCAGCTGGGGATGAGTAAAAGCACGCTTAGCCGCCGGTTCCAGCAGCAGAATGGCCGGAAATTCAGTGAATTGCTGATACAGCTCCGGATCCGTGAAGCCAAACGGCTGATGAAGGAAACGGAAGTGCCTCTCGATGAAGTGGCGCGGCTTAGCGGTTTCGGCACCGCGTCCTATTTCAGTTCCGTCTACAAAAAACATGAAAACCTGACGCCTTCCCAATACCGGCAAGGCAAACTTCATCTATAGAAAAAGAACGGCATCCCGGATGATGCCGTTTTTATTTTATCAAAAAATCAGCAGAAAAATGATAAGTATAAAATAATTTAAAAAATTTTTAAATTTTATGATAAAAAATGAAACAAAGCGATAAAAATAAAATATATTAAAACTAAATAACAGAATTTTTCCTATAGAATGAAAATATAGACAAAGGAGGAGTTTGAAAATGAAAACGGTTTCAGAACAAAAGGTCATCCAATACAGAGGCACAAAACTCAATACGAAAGGCTGGCAGCAGGAAGCAGCTTTGCGGATGCTGATGAATAATTTGGATCCTGATGTGGCAGAACGTCCGGAAGATCTGGTTGTATACGGAGGAATCGGCAAAGCGGCACGGAACTGGGAAAGTTTCGATGCCATCGTCCGTTCGCTGAAGGAACTTGAAAATGATGAGACGCTGATGGTGCAATCGGGCAAGCCGGTCGCTATTTTCAAAACGCATGAAAACGCGCCGCGGGTGTTGATTGCCAATTCGAATATCGTGCCGGCCTATGCCAATTGGGAAACGTTCCACGAACTCGATAAAAAAGGGTTGATGATGTATGGGCAGATGACTGCGGGAAGCTGGATCTATATCGGTTCGCAGGGCATCGTCCAAGGGACATATGAAACGTTCGCAGAACTTGCAAAACAGCATTTCGGCGAATCGCTGAAAGGGACGATTACGCTGACTGCGGGACTTGGCGGCATGGGCGGTGCGCAGCCACTTGCAGTTACGATGGCGGGCGGCATCTGCATCGGCATTGAAGTCGATGAGACGAGAATCGACCGGCGCATTGCTACACGCTATACAGATATCAAAACCGATTCGCTCGATGAAGCGATTCGTCTCGCAGAAGAAGCGAAAGCGGAAGGGCGTGCCGTGTCGATCGGGTTGCTCGGCAATGCATCGGATGTACTGCCGGAAATGCTCGAAAGAGGTTTTATACCGGATGTGCTGACAGACCAGACTTCCGCACATGATCCACTGAACGGCTATATCCCATCGAAAATGTCACTTGAAGATGCAGCATCTCTCCGCGAATCGGATCCGGCTGCGTATATGAAACTGTCGAAAGCATCGATGGCGCAGCACGTACAAGCTATGCTCGACATGCAGGAAAAAGGCGCCATCACATTCGATTACGGCAATAACATCCGTCAGGTCGCGAAAGATGAGGGTGTTGAAAATGCCTTCGATTTCCCGGGATTTGTACCTGCATATATCCGTCCGCAATTCTGCGAAGGAAAAGGTCCGTTCCGCTGGGTGGCGTTATCCGGTGATCCGGAAGATATCCGTAAAACGGACGAAGTGATCCTGCGTGAATTCAGCTACAACACACATCTCTGCAATTGGATCAAAATGGCGCAGGAGCGGATCCAGTTCCAGGGGCTGCCAGCCCGCATCTGCTGGTTAGGATACGGCGAGCGTGCAAGGTTCGGGAAAATCATCAACGATATGGTGGCGAGCGGCGAATTGAGTGCACCGATCGTTATCGGCCGCGATCATCTGGATTCCGGTTCAGTTGCCTCACCGAACCGTGAAACAGAATCAATGAAGGATGGTTCAGATGTGGTCGCTGACTGGCCGATTTTGAACGCGATGGTCAATGCAGTGGGCGGCGCGACGTGGGTATCACTTCACCACGGCGGCGGAGTCGGGATGGGGTATTCGATACACTCCGGTATGGTCATAGTTGCGGATGGCACGAAAGATGCCGAAGCGCGTTTGGAAAGAGTATTGACGACAGATCCGGGAATGGGCGTAGCGCGCCACGTGGATGCCGGCTATGACATTGCTGAAAAAACAGCACGTGAAAAAGGCGTCAATATTCCGATGATGAAAGGTGGAAACCAGAAAAATGGTTAAAGCGGTTTGGATCAAACATGCACAGTTAGCGACGATAAAAGGACAAAATGGACCGAGGTCAAAAGAAGCGATGAGCGAACTCGGCTTGATCGAAGACGGCAGCGTCTGGCTGGAAGACGGCAGGATCAAAGCGGTCGGCACGACGACGGAACTGGAGCAGCAATTTGCAGACCGTGCAGCTGAAGCGGAAGTCATCGATGCAGGCGGGCAACTCGTGACACCCGGGCTGGTCGATCCGCATACACACGTCGCTTATGGGGGCAGCCGTGAAGGTGAATTCGAAAAACGCCTTCAGGGAACTTCCTATATGGATATCATGAATGCAGGCGGTGGAATCCATGCCACGATGCGCATGACGCGTGAAGCGACGGAAGAGGAACTTGTTGAACAGACGACGAAACGGCTCGATTCTTTCCTCGAACATGGCGTCACGACAGTCGAAGGCAAAAGCGGCTATGGCATGAACCTGGAAACTGAATTGAAGCAATTGAAAGTCATGCAACGGTTGAACGCAGAACACCCGATCGATCTTGTTCCGACGTTCATGGGCGCGCATGCGGTACCTTCCGAATATAAAGGGAAAGAAGACGAATTTGTCGATTATTTAATAGAAACGATGCTGCCGGAAGCGGCGGAACTCGCTGAATTCAATGACGTATTCTGCGAAAAAAATGTTTACACGCCGGAACAGTCCGAGCGCATTTTGGAAGCCGGTAAAAAATATGGCCTGACTCCGAAAATCCACGCTGATGAAATTGTCTCCTATGGCGGAGCGGAACTGGCTGCGAAAGTCGGCGCCATTTCAGCCGAGCATTTACTGAAAGCATCCGACGAAGGCATCAAAGCGATGGCAGCTGCGGGCGTCATTGCCTGTCTGCTGCCGGCGACGGCCCTTTACCTTCGGGAAGACGCAGCGCAAGGCCGCAAAATGATCGATTCGGGAGTGGCTGTCGCGATTTCAACCGACTGCAATCCCGGTTCATCGCCGACTGTTTCCATGCCGCTCGTCATGAACCTGGCCTGCATTTCAATGCGCCTGACACCGGCGGAAGCCCTGGTGGCCGCCACTTATAATGCTGCCTGCGCCATCAAACGCGAAGACCGTGCAGGATCGATTGAAGTCGGAAAACAGGCGGATATCGTTTTATGGAAAGTGAAATCCTATCAGGAACTTCAGTATTTATTCGGCGTGAATCATGTGCAGCGTGTCTGGAAAAACGGTGAGAGGGTGGTTGGATGATTTATCTGAAGAAACCGGAATGGAGCTGGCAGCCTGCGGAGCGGGTAACGCATGTGCATCATTGGGTGAAACAGGAAGGGGAAGCGGACGTCATTCTGTTTGGCGCGCCGCTGTCCCGTTCCTCTATTTCCGCTTCTGCGGCTTCCGAATACCCGGAAGCGTTCCGGAAAATGTGGAAAGGTTTCGCCGCGTATAACCTGGATGAACGAATCGATCTGACGAAGGTTTCTGTACGGGATGCAGGTGACGTCGCCATGCATACGACGAACATCAAAGAGTCGCACCGCCGCATTGAAGACACGGCAGAAAGTCTCGCGAACGGCAAACTGACCTGCATGATCGGGGGCGACCATTCGACGACCGCCTGTGCAGTGAGAGGTTTTAAGAAAGCATTTCCCTATGAACGGATCGGCATCCTGCAGCTCGATACCCATCTTGATGTCCGGGACCCGAAAGAATTGGGTCCGGCAAACGGCACGCCGATCCGCCAGCTGATAGATGGAGATACGGTCCGCGGGGAAGATGTCGTGAACATTGGCCTCCATGGCTATTTCAATACGAAAGAGCTGGTGGATTATGCGGATGAAAAAGGCATCCAAATGGTGACGATGCGTCAGACAAGAAAAAAAGGCCTCACTGAAACCATCCAGGAAGCCATCCAGGCACTTGGTGATGTCGATCGCATATACGCCACAATCGATATGGACGTTTTGGACATTGCTGTCGCTCCCGGCGTCCCGGCTTCGACACCGGGCGGCATGAAATCGGAAGAATTGTTCGAGGCTTTATTGGAAATAGGCAAATCGGAGAAAGTTCGGCATATCGATTTTGTCTGCCTGGATCCGCAAAAAGATGAT
Source organism: Planococcus beigongshangi (assembly GCF_016820495.1). Taxonomy (GTDB): domain Bacteria; phylum Bacillota; class Bacilli; order Bacillales_A; family Planococcaceae; genus Planococcus; species Planococcus beigongshangi. The sequence continues at coordinate 550,603 of NZ_JADHDU010000003.1, forward strand.
CATGTGTCAGCCACAGTCAAAACAGGGGTGTATGCGTGGCTGCAATGGATGACAGGGGTAGCAATGAGAACATAAACAGCAGATCGCCTACCTCATCCTTTAGTATGCTAACGCGTTACCGCTGTATCTTGTTAAAATATGGTAATTAATCCTTGAGATTTAGGTTAATGAAATTTATACTGAGGGTAACTCAAGATGCGATGGCGGCTGCTATCGCATCTTTTTTCGAAGGGATGGGAAGTATCATGATTACTTTGACAGGGAACGATTTAACGATTGAACAATTAAGAAGAATTTTATTTGAAGGCGAAGCCATTGAACTGGACGCAGGTGCCATGGAACGTGTCCGCAACAGCAGAGCAGCTGTCGAACGGATCGTAGCGGAGAAAAAGACAGTGTACGGCATTAACACGGGATTCGGCAAATTCAGTGACGTCAGCATTGCTGAAGAAGACGTGAATCCGCTGCAGCTTCATCTGATCCGCTCGCATGCCTGCGGAATCGGCAAACCGTTTTCGGAATCCGTTTCACGTGCGATGGTCGTGCTGCGCCTTAATGCGTTATTGAAAGGGTTCTCTGGAATTCGTCCGCTCGTCGCAGAACGGCTGGCGATGATGGTCAACGAAAAGATTCATCCGGTCATTCCGCAGCAGGGTTCGCTTGGCGCTTCAGGTGACCTTGCGCCGCTTTCCCATTTGGCGCTTGTACTGATCGGAGAAGGCGAATACTGGAAAGACGGTGAGGCTGTGAATGCTTCATCTGTATGGCAGCAATTTGGCCTGGATCCCGTCGAACTGGCGGCGAAAGAAGGGCTTGCGCTGATCAACGGCACACAGACGATGACGGCACAAGGCGCAGTCACTTATATAGAAGCAGAAACTTTGGCATTGCAAAGCGAATGGATTGCGGCAATGACTTTCGAATCGCTGTTTGGAGTCATGGATGCTTTTCATCCGGCAGTCCACGAAGCGCGTGGTTATAAAGAGCAGATGGCGGTGGCAGAACGCATGCGCTGGTGGCTCGACGGCAGCCGTCTGTCCACAGTGCAGGGAGAGAAACGCGTCCAGGACGCCTATTCGCTGCGCTGTATTCCACAGGTTCACGGCGCCAGCTGGCAAACGCTTGCTTATGTAAAAGAAAAGCTTGAAATCGAAATGAACGCAGCAACTGATAATCCACTGATCTTTGAAAATGGCGATGTCGTTATTTCCGGAGGGAATTTCCACGGACAGCCGATCGCGTTTGCGATGGATTTTCTAAAAGTTGCAGTTGCTGAACTGGCCAATATCTCGGAGCGCCGCATTGAGCGCCTCGTCAATCCGGCGTTGAACGAAGGGCTGCCGCCTTTCCTCAGCCCGGAACCGGGTCTTCAGTCGGGAGCGATGATTCTGCAATATGCAGCGGCAAGCCTTGTCTCAGAAAATAAAACCCTGGCTCATCCGGCATCGGTCGATTCGATTCCATCTTCCGCCAATCAGGAAGACCACGTCAGCATGGGGACGATCGGTTCACGCCATGCGCGCGATATTACAGAAAATGCCCGCCGCGTATTGGCCATTGAAGCATTCTGTGCGGCGCAGGCCGTTGAATACCGCGGAGCGGAAAGAATGTCGCCGAGAACGGCCGAACGTTTGACAGCAATCCGCAATGTAGCGGGGCCAATCGATGAAGATCGTGTGTTCAGCCCGGACATCGAACGGATTGCGGCATTCCTTTTCGAAGAGGCTTATCTCGGAGTTAAAAAAAGTGTTGTTTCCTGAAAAGACAACCTGCGCATTCTAAATACTTTCAAGCTCATTGAATTCGCTGTTTTACGAATGAAATATGAAAAAGCGCTGTATATTGCAGCGCTTTTAGTTTGCCCAAATCATTTCTGGTCGGCTTAAAATAATTTTAATTATAGGTGCTTACCATGAGCAGCAAATTAATGGTGACCCATTTTTCACTTGTTGAAAAAGATTGTCCTATTAAATCATAGGTGAAAAGCGTTCGTAAACGTGTATGCTTGACGGTGAACGTTCGTAAAGTCATTTGACACGTTTACGAACGCTATTTTTGGTCATTTTCAGTTGTTTTTAAACTGTTCGTAAAAGTGTACTTTTACGAACGCTTTTTAAAGAGCTCACTTAATATAAGAAACTGTATTTAACATATCTTCACTGTCCGTCTATTAGTTCATCGCCATTTTGCGCAATGCTTTTTGCGTGGTTCCTTCAACTGCTGTGCATATTATGACGTTTCCAGGGAATAGACGACTAAAGGACAGAAAGAACGTTAGCAAAATAGACAGATGCTTCTGTTGTGTATTTAGAATCCGTGTAGTTTTTCTAAAATCAAAACTGAAACAGGAGAGGGATGTATTATGGCAAAAGCTCATAAATCCACCAAGAATATTAAGTTGGCTTTCGTGATCAACCTTCTATTTTCAATAGGCGAACTCATTGGGGGCTTTTTAATTAACAGCGTCGCAATCATGTCTGATGCCATTCATGATTTAGGAGATGCCATTGCTTTAGGGATTTCCTGGTTTCTACAAAAATTTTCAAATAAAGAAGGGGATGAGAAGTTTTCGTTCGGTTATAAACGTTTTTCTCTTTTGGGCGCATTAATTAATGCAGCTGTTTTGATTGCTGGCTCTATTTATATTTTTACTCAAGCCATCCCTTTGCTGTTTAATCCGGAACATTCCAATGCCCAAGGGATGATTTGGTTTGCCATTGTAGGTGTTCTTTTAAATGGTTATGCAGCTTTCAAGTTACATAAAGGAAAATCAGTAAATGAAGGAGTCCTATCCTGGCATATGCTCGAAGATGTTTTAGGATGGGTGGCAGTGCTGATTGTCGGCATTGTTCTGCTTTTCAAGGATATCCACATCCTCGATCCGATTTTATCCCTTGCAATTGCACTGTTTATTTTGGTGAATGTTGTGCGTAATCTTACTAAAACCATGAAAATTCTGTTAGAAGGCGTACCAGAAGGAATTGATATAAATGAAATACAGACGAAAATCGAGAAAATTCCAGGGGTATTGTCTGTCGGGGATTTAAACATTTGGTCGATCGATGGAGAAGAGAATGCATTGAATCTACATCTTTCTGTCGAGGGAGATAGCCTTGCGGATTCAAACGTTATAAAAGAAAAAGTAAGAAAGGTCACTTCTGACCTAAAAATTGCCCATTCTGCCATTGAACTGGAATGGAAAGACCGTTAAAAACCTTCCTTTTAATGCGTGTGATTTTTAGTACGGAACTATAGATTACTAATTGGTTGTTTTAATCAGACTTTCAAAAAGGAGGCGTTGCAGTTGGGAAGTGAACATGGCCATTCTCATGGCAGTAATAAAAAAGCATTATTGATTTCTTTTGTAATTATTACAATCTATATGTTTGTAGAGGCGATCGGAGGCTTTCTGACGAATAGTCTGGCATTGATTGCTGATGCAGGACATATGTTAAGTGATTCCATTTCGTTGGGAATTGGTATACTGGCTTTTACAATCGGCGAAAAGGCAGCGGATCAATTCAAAACCTATGGGTATAAGCGATTTGAAATATTGGCTGCTGTCTTTAATGGTGTCACACTTGTTTTGGTATCCCTTTATATTTTTTATGAGGCTTATCACCGGTTTTCCGATCCGCCAGAAGTTGCGACAACGGGCATGTTAATTATTGCGGTTATCGGGTTACTGGTGAACATTTTGGTTGCGTGGATCCTGATGCGGGGTGGCGATACCAAAGATAATTTAAACCTTCGGGCTGCGTTCCTTCATGTCATGAGCGATTTACTTGGATCTGTCGGCGCCGTCACAGCCGCGCTCCTTATTATGTTCTTTGGCTGGGCATGGGCAGATCCATTAGCGAGTGTAGTAGTAGCAGTACTCGTATTAATCAGCGGCTGGCGTGTTACAAAAGAAGCCGTTCATGTATTAATGGAAGGGACACCAAAGAATGTGCATATCGATGAAGTGACTGCAACTATTGAAAACATTCCAGGTGTAATAAATATACACGATTTGCATATATGGAGTATTACCAGCGGGCAGAATGCATTGTCAGGGCATGTGGTCATTGTAAAAGGAATTTCGTTTGAAGAAAGTCAACTCATCCTAAGGGAAATTGAAAAAACTATGGCTGCCCATATGATCGGACATGTCACAGTGCAGCTTGAAACCGCGGAACATCCACATAAAGAATCCATTACGTGCCAAGCCAATTCAGAAACAAACAGTGCTGATCGCAATCATCACTAGTCTGATGCAGATAAATCCTGCCATAACGAAGAAGAGGAACGGAAAATCCGTTCCTCTTCTTTTAATTTATAATATTTTAGGAATGCAAATTCAAGATGATTCTTTCGCTTTTTTTTGCTGGTAGAAAAACTTCGTCCATAAAAAAAGCGCAAAGCCAATGAACAGGATTGGCAATTGCAAACCGATTGTGTCATTAACGAAGAAATCGTAAATAGCCCAAAGCAGCAACGCTGCAAAATAAAAAATGAATCCATAAATTGAAGCATTATCCTTCAGTACTTTCTTCTTTTGATTCATGTGGTTCTCCCCTCATTTTAAGCGATTGGTTGTGTAGTTAGTATTGCGCAAGTACTGCTACAGTAATAAACAGCCACCTATAGTTTCATGGGTGCTTTCGCTCTGCATACTACTTAACTTTAATCTACAGAAATTGAAAATCAACCAACTTTTATGTCTTTTTAAAGAAAGAAAAAGTTAATTAATTCTTGTTAGAGTTTGTTTTTATTAAATCGGCAGGTTTTATTGTTCGGCATTCACAATATCGTTGGAAATTTGCGACAGATTCCCGAATTGATGCGAGGTCGCATAGAAGTAAAGCAATGATTCTGATAAACTGAACCGAATGCAGGAATGGAATTCGGCATTCTGAAGGAGGAAGCCGAAGTGAAACTGAAATTGATTTCAGCTGTGTTAACTGGATTATTATCCATTTTTTTGGTTACCCCAAACATGGCTGCAGAAAAACAATCTTTACAAGAAGAAATAATATACGATCTGCTGGTCGACCGTTATTTTAATAAAGTAATCCAAAATGATAGTAAGGTGAATTCTGTGGATCCCACTGCATTTAATGGCGGGGACTTCGCAGGTCTCAGCAGTGAAATGCAGTATATCAAAGACATGGGTTTTACAGCGCTCTCAGTCGGCTCTATATTCTCCAGTGCGACTTATGACGGAAAAGAAGTGTTGGACTACGAGCAGCTTGAACCAAGTTTTGGAACAGAGGAAGAATGGCAGGAAGTAATTGCAAAAGCACATGAACTGGACATGAAAATAATTATCGATCTCCCCACTCAAAAAATCAGCAAGAATCATTTATGGAGGGCAAGTAACCCTGAATGGTTCACTGAAAATGAAGATGGAACGGTTGCGCTCAATACCAGCATTCGGGAAGTACAAGATCAGTTGATTGAGCGTTTCAGCTCGTTTGTCACTGAATTTGAGGTGGATGGAATTCGGTTGCAGACGGCTGATAAATTGGATCCCGCTTTTATCGAACGCTTCTCAAAAAGCATGAAAGATCTTCGGGATATGTATATATTGAGTGACGTTGCGATGGATTCTGTCTCCGGGATGGATGCAGTTATGATGCCAGGGATTGAAGAAGCACTCCGGAACAGCTATAAAAATTTTGATCCCGATTCAAAAGTTCCTTCCGACTATTGGGAGCAGGCGAAGGGCAATCTGACTCAAGTGGATTCCCTGCTAAGTTCCCGTTTTACATCTGATGTAATTGAAGAAAGAGGGTTCCCCCCAACAAGATGGAACTTACTGATGTTTCAATTATTGACGATGCCGGGCACCCCCGTGGTTCAGTACGGTTCAGAAATTGCCGTAAATGGAGCTGCGGCTCCGGATTCCCACCCAATTTTAGATATGGGGGTAGGGGAGGAATTAATTGATCATATTACCAACTTAACTTCCCTTCGAAACGAATCAGAAGCGCTCCGCACAGGTGAAATGGAGATATTGTATGATAAAGAAGGGTGGCTCGTCTATAAGCGTTCCGATGAAAAGGACACTTGGATAATTGCGATCAATAATTCTTCTTCCACTAAAACTTTCGCCATTCCAGCAAATGTAATTGGCTCAGGGAAAGAGATGCGCGGATTATTTGAAAATGACATTATCCGCGAAAATGATGAAGGCAATTATCAAATTACATTGGATAGAGAAGTCGGCGAAGCGTTCACTATAATTGAGCAAAGAGGTTTAAACAAAGCTTATATTGCTGCATTGATCGTTTTGTATTTTACGTTTATGATTTTCTTGTGGTTTGCATGGCGGAAAGGCAAGAAAAGGTCAACAAATGGGAAGAGAAAACTTTGAGGTAGTGAAAAGATGTGCTGCTACAAAATTATTAATCGCCAAGAACTACACTAGTCAACAATTAAATTGTCCCCACTCCAACATTTCTGGAGAACATAGCCTGGATATGCATCTGCATATTCGGGCTTTTATTTTGGGGAATGTGATGTCTGGCTAATAGACGAAACTAGAGGATTTGGCGGAAGGGAACTGCATCGGCAAGTAAATATTTATATAAATGGATATTATAGCCAAAAAAATTTCAGTGACAAAGTCAAACTGTAAAGTTATTGTAACAGAACGATGCGTTTCAAGTGATACAATACAATAGTTGAAATTTAACAATGCATTCAAATCAAGCGAACCTTATTGCAAAAAATTGTTATTTTAAAGTATGAAAATAGAGAAATAGAGATATAAATAGAGAGATAGAGATACAAATTGAGAGGGGAACATGAACTTGAAATCAAAAATGATATTGACGGGTTTGTCATCAGTATTGGCTTTGTCGATTTTAGTCCCGACAGCGAATGCAGACAAACTGACTGAACTTGAACAAAAGAAACAGGAAATTGAACAAAGACAAAGTGAATTGAATTCCGGTATTCAGGAAAAATCGAATGAAATCAGTATAAATCAGTCTGAACTGGAAAAAATCATGACTAAAATCACAGAGCTGAATACTAAAATACAAGAGACAGAAGCTAAAATGAACAGCGTACAAGCTGATATCGACCAAACGAAAGTGGAAATCGAGGAATTGAAAGGTTCCATTGAGGAACTGGAACGCAAGATTGCTGAGCGGACAGAATTGCTGCAGGACCGTGCGCGTGCCATCCAATTGAGCGGTGGATCCGTTGACTACATTGACGTTTTATTGGGCGCCAACAGTTTTATTGATTTTATTGATCGCTTTTCAGCGGTTAGTACTTTAATAGAAGCAGATCGGGAAATTATGAAAGAACAGGCGGAAGATAAGCAACTTCTAGCGGAACAAAAGGCGGAAGTTGAAACCAAGCTTGCTGAACAAGAAAAGCGCCGGACAGAACTTGTGACATTAAAAGAATCTCTTGATGGCCAGAAGAAAGAGCAGGCGGGTCTGCAAAAAGAGTTAGAAGCTGAACAAACCCGTTTGGCTAAAGAAAAAACAAATCTGGAAAGTGAACAGGCCGAAACTGTAGATATCAGTGCAGAATTGGAAAAAGAGATTGGCAAAGAGCAGGCGCGTCTGGCTGAATTAGCCAAAAAAGCAGAAGAAGAGCGACAACGCAAGTTAGCGGCAGAAAGAGCGGCAGCTGCACAAAAAGCGGCCAGTGAAAAGGCGGCAAGCCAAAAATCAACTTCTCAAAAATCAACTCCACAAAAGTCAACAAGCTCGGCTGTAGCTTCTTATACAGCACCGGCGAGTAATTCTGGGTTCATTGCACCAATTAATGGTCGCTTGACTTCAAGCTTTGGCGGACGGGATATCGGAGCTGGTCTGGAGAGCCATAAAGGCATCGATGCTGCGGTTCCAACCGGAACGCAAGTCTCTGCATCTGCTTCAGGTTACGTATCGTATGCAGGACCAATGGGAACATACGGAAATGTCGTCATGCTGACCCATTCGATCAATGGCCAAACGTTTACAACTGTTTATGCACACTTGAGTTCCGTCAGTGTTTCTCAAGGACAATCCGTTTCTCAAGGACAAAAAGTTGCGGCATCCGGAAACACAGGGCGTTCTACAGGTCCGCATCTACATTTCGAAATCCATATTGGCTCGTGGAACGGCGCACGTTCAAATGCTGTAAATCCTTTCAATTACATCGGTGGATAATTCATAAAAAGTCGGCAACCTTCGAGGTGTCGGCTTTTAATTTTAATCGACTAAATGAAAATAAGAAACTGTTTGGATATTGAATTTAGAATGCCATAAACGCTCTTGTAGCAACAAAGGTAGTAGCTATAAATAAAAACGAACCCACTCAATTCAAGCTTTAAAATCTTCGGAAAATTGAAAGACAATGCCAATGCTAATGTCGCTTCTGTTGAAAGGAAAGGGGTCTTTTCATAAGGTGAAGTGAGTTTAAGTTGGGGAGTACCAATATGGGAAAGTTTACTCTAAGTTCTTTGCTGAAAATATAAAAGGCCGCCGATTCTGTACTCGAATCAGCGGCTTTTCGTTCATGTTATTGTGCATCTCAAAGTTTTACTTCTCATTAATACTTGCTTTTCATCAGACGCAGGGAATTGAGCACGACGATTAATGTAGCTCCCATATCTGCAAAAATGGCCATCCAAAGGGTCAACCAGCCTGGAATGATCAGCAATAAGGCCAGTACTTTTAAACCTAATGCAAACGCAACGTTTTGGTAAATAATCGTCAATGTTTTTCTGCTTAGACCAATCGTGTAAGGCAACTTGTCCAAATCATCTGCCATTAGGGCAATATCAGCCGTTTCAAGTGCCGTATCGGTGCCTGCACCGCCCATGGCAATACCCACCGTAGAGCTTGCTAATGCCGGTGCGTCATTTACTCCATCGCCAACCATAGCGACCTTGCCGAACTTTTCACGAAGAGATTTGATGGTTGCCAGTTTATCTTCGGGCATCAAATCTGATTGGACTTCGCTTATATTGAGTTGATTTCCGATGGCATTTGCGGCAAGTTGATTGTCGCCTGTCAACATGATTGTCTTTTGAATACCTAAGTCATACAGTTTTTGGATGATGGTGGAACTGCTTGGTCGGATTTGGTCTGCTACTGCAATATAGCCTTTGACTTCATCGCTTGATCCTAATAGCATAACTGTTTTGCCGACAGCCTGAAGAGCTTCCACTTCTTTTTGGATATCACTGGACATCTTCAAGGTTTCTGCAAAAAGATTCGGGCTGCCGATATAGTAAGTTTGATTATGAATCTCTGCTTTTGCACCTTTTCCGGTAATTGATTGGAAATTCTCCACTTCGGTTAAATTGATATTGGAATTTTCTGCTTTGCGCAAGATAGCAGAAGCTAAGGGGTGCTGAGACAATTTTTCGATAGATGCTGCGGTTTCCAAAACTTCATCAACACTCATATCCGACAAAGAGATGATGTCAGTGACTTCAGGTGTTCCTTGTGTAAGTGTCCCGGTTTTATCGAAAGCAATGACATTTAAACGGCCGGTTTCTTCCAAATGAATGCCGCCTTTGATCAAAACACCATTTCTTGCAGCATTTCCGATTGCTGTCACAATGGCGACAGGAGTCGAAATGACCAAGGCACAAGGGCAGCCTACCACCAACACCGCAAGTCCGCGGTAAACCCATTCACTCCATTCGCCTCCAAAAAGAAGAGGAGGGAGCACGGCAACCAACAAGGAAATTACAAGTATAGCAGGTGTATAATATTTGGCGAATTTATCTACAAATTGCTGGGAAGGTGCACGTTCTGCCTGCGCTTCCTCCACTAAATGAATAATCTTGGCGATTGTAGTATCTTCAGATCTTTTCGTCACCCGTACTTCCAAAGCGCCTTCTTCATTGAGCGTGCCGGCGAACACTTCATCGCCGACTGCTTTATGGACAGGAACGGACTCCCCGGTGATGGCCGCTTGATTGATTGACGAAGCACCTTTGACCACTTCTCCATCCATAGCCAGTTTTTGACCGGGTTTAATGACCATGATGTCACCGATTTGAATGTCGTCCACATCAACTTCCAACTCTTGCGATCCACGTTTAATGATGGCTGTATTGGGTGCAATGTCCATGAGTGACCGGATGGAGTTTCGCGCCTTGTCCATCGAATACGTTTCCAATGCCTCGCTGATTGCAAACAGGAAGACGACAACTGCACCTTCACCCCACTCACCGATAACGGCTGCACCGATAACGGCAACGGTCATTAAAGTCGCCATATCGAATTGCAGTTTCACCAGATTTCTTAATCCTTCTTTAAAAAGGCTGAAACCCCCAATGAGAATCGCCAAAGCGAAAAGCCCGATGGTCATTGCATGCTCTTCGCCAACCTGGGTGGAAGAAATGTACCCGAATATAAGAAAAAGAAACGAAATCATTGTTGTTTGGTTTTCCCTCTTTTTCCAAAAAGGCTCTTTTTTATCGATAACTCGCTGCTTTTCCGGATACACCCGAATACCGTCAAAAGATCCCGCTTGTTCCAATTGTGCTATTGAAGCTTCACCAGCGACCGTAATTTTCGAAGCGCCAAAGTTTAGTTTTACATCTTCGACCGTAGGAATTTCACGGATATTCTTTTCGAATTTAGCAGCACAATTTGTGCAAGACAAGTTTTGCAGTTGATAAACATTTTGATTTTCACTCATTTGTACCGATCCTCCTCAGCATGTTCACATGCAATTCGGACAAGCTGGTGCACATGGTCGTCCGTTAGTGAGTAAAAGACCAGCTTGCCTCTCTTCTCATAGTCCGCCAATCCCATATTCCGCAAATAGCGGAGATGATGTGAAGCGGTAGCGGTAGTCGTTCCCAGGATATTCGCTACATCACACACACAAAGTTCGGGTTCCAGTGTTAGCGCATAGGCGATTTTTAAGCGCGTTGCATCTGAAAGGGCCTTGAAAATCAATTCTGCCCCGCGGATACCGACGAGCTTGGGCTGAACTCGTTCAATTACTTCTTCGTCATAACAAAAGGTCTGGCAAGCATCGTGCTTTTTACTAGTTTCTATTTCTTCCATCATTTCCACCTCATTCAAATGTTCGTTTGATTATAATCAGTTTAGAAAAAATTCATTGCTTTGTCAATTCTAATATTCAAATCATTGTTTTAATGTTAACGAATACTTGATAAAATGAACAAGGTATAAAATTACCGGCAACACTGAATGAATACTCATTACATTATTTTTCAATTAGGCAATCATAAAGAGAGGAATAAAGAGAGGAGTACTACAATGCAGAAAAGTTTGTTATTAACGCTAGTTATTTTATTGTGGTCATCTGCTGTCGTTTCCGCCCACACGGCCTTGGAAGAAAGTTCACCAGCTAATGGAGAGACAGTAGCTGAGGAACCTCAGGAAATTGTCCTGAAATTCAATACGGACTTGGAGAAAACGAGCTCTTTTACTGTAGAAAATACTGAAGGAGAGGAAATTCCTTTTGGCATTGCACTTGAAGAACAAAAAATGATTGGGACACCGGGGTCTTCCATGGCAGATGGTGAGTATACCGTCAACTGGAAAATAATTGGAGCCGACGGACATCCGATTGAAGGGACATATGCCTTTACGGTGAAGAAGGAAGAAGAACTGGTTTCCTCAGCAGAGGATGAAGAAACAAACGGTTCTGTATCCGAAGATTCGGAACAGGAAACAGGATCTCTGCTTGAAGGACAGCAACCGGATCAAGAAGAATCTTCCAACGCACCATATGTTATGGTAATCGTGTTAATGATACTGGCAGTAATTGCTGTTGGAACCCTTATTTGGGTAGTGAAGAGAAGAGGGGACTAAATGATTTGGATTTACACGACGGAGATGCTGCTTTATCTTTGTTTTTCACTCTTAATGGGTTCGTTGCTGATCCATCTGATTCCTAGCCGCCGAAAACCGGAGGTGAAAGTCAGCAAGCGTGTTCTGCAACTTTCCATTTTGGGAATCGCTCTCTTATCAGCGGCACCTGTCATTCGTTTGATTTTGTTTTTATACGAAGACGTTGGACTTATACTGACCATACAAAATGTCCTCGGAGAGTTCGAAGTAGGACAAGCTTGGTCGATAACGCTGATTATTTCAATCTTCTTCTATCTTTTTGTTTCTATTGCTCCTGTCTTTAAAAGCAAGGTGCTGATCGGAATCTCGCTTCTTTTCACTTTCATGCTGCTGCTGTGCTTAGGGTGGGCAAGCCATGCCGCTTCCTTGACGGACTGGAGTGGCTTTGTTTTTCATACTGTGCACTTTACCGCAGCAACTATTTGGGTGGGAATATTGCTTATGGTGAGTTGGTTTTCAATTTCGTCCCAGAACTGGCTGCCGTTTCTCAAGTGGTTTACGCCGGTCGCTCTCTTTTGCCTGGCAACCATCAGCGCCACTGGACTTTTCATTATGACATTGGCTGTTGAGGTGGAGGACTACCAGAATGCCTGGTTGATGCCTTACGGTCAAACAATTTTGATTAAGCATTTGATTATCCTCCCATTGTTGCTGTTTGCGTATATTAATGGCATTCTGATCAGACGTAAGTTGCAGTGTGGAGATATGATCAATCCAATTCCGTGGGCAAAAGCAGAAAGTGTGGTCCTGCTTCTTATTTTTGCGGCCACTGGTATATTGGGTCAGCAAGAACCTCCTCATTCCATTGAAGCTTACTTGAGAGGAACAGGGGTCTCCGAAATTTTTAACTATTTTTATGCCGGGGAGATTTTTCCTGCCATGCAGCTGCAATTTGATTTTAATTTGCTGGGTCTTTTGTTTATGGTGCTGGGGTGCGCTTTCGGCGTTCTTGTCGTTTTCTGCTTCAAGCAGAAGGCACCTGCTTATCTCTCGGTATTAATGGGGATATTCTGTGTCTTAGCGATTTATGCCGGATTAATGACAAGCATTGGATAATCAATCAATTACAGAAAAGAGGATGACAATGGAAAAGAAAAGTAAGCGCAACACTAACGAAGGAATGAAGTGGGCGGTTTTAGCTACCGTTTTGATTTTTGGTCTTGTTGCGGTCATCGTAGTTGTAATGAATCAGCAAGAAACGCCGGTTGTGGAAACAGCACAAACGGATATAACCGGTCAGCCGACTCTGGGTGAAAGTGATGCGCCTGTGACGGTTGTCGAATTTGGTGACTTTAAATGTCCATCTTGTAAAGCTTGGGGAGAAATGATTTACCCTCAATTGGTCGAGGACTTCGTCAATACAGGAGAAGTGGAATTCGCTTATATCAACGTCTTCTTTCACGGAAACGAATCGATTTTAGGCGCTTTGGCTGCGGAATCTGTTCTCGAGCATAGTCCGGAAGCATATTGGGATTTCCACAAAGCACTGTTTGCGGCACAACCGGTTGTAGATCATGACGCCGCTTGGATTACACCGGAAAAAGTATTGGAAGTGGCATCTGCATTACCTGCCATAGATCAATCACAATTGCAGGGAGACATAGAGCAAGTGGCACAGCAAGAAGCACTCGAAACGGATGAAGCATTGGTGGAAGAAGCCGGTGTTTCCCAAACGCCTACCATTGTCATCAATGGGAAGACGCTAGAAGATCCGTTCGATTACGACGCAATTAAAGCCCTAATTGAACAGGAATTGGCAGGTGAAGAATAATGGAAGAAACAAAGACGGAATCTCGAATAAGTAGCCTGTTGCTTTACGGGGCATGGTTTGTCTCGCTCATCGCAATGCTTGGCAGTCTGTACTTTAGTGAAATTAAAGGTTTTATACCATGTGAACTTTGTTGGTATCAACGGATTTCCATGTATCCATTGGTTCTGATTTTAGGCATGGCGACATTCAAAAATGACCTGATGGTCCCTCGTTATGTATTGCCTTTGTCTCTTTTAGGGGGAAGTATCTCTATCTTGCATTACCTGGAGCAGAAAGTTCCGGGATTTGGAGGGATTAAACCTTGTGTAAACGGTGTACCTTGCAGTTCGGAGTATATCAATTGGCTGGGATTCATTACCATTCCCTTTTTGGCATTTACAGCTTTCCTGTTGATTTCCATTGCGATGCTGATAATTACATTTAAGACGAAGGATCGTTGATCTATTATTAAAAGATCATCGGTACAACAAATCCGGATTCAAGACACTCTTTTTGAGGAGTTAGTTTAAGGAGATCTGCAATTCAGTTATGAAGAAGGAGGTTACAGTTAATGGCAGCGAAAAAGAAGAATCGATTGATATTGAGGACCACTATTTTAATTGTCATGGCAGGGGCTATCATTTTCACCATTTATAATGGGGTAACACAAGAGAAAAGTGACTTATTGAAAGTTGGAGATGAGGCACCAGACTTTGCCCTGACTGATTTGAATGGCGAACGGCATCAGTTGTCTGAATACAAAGGACAAGGGGTGTTCGTGAACTTTTGGGGGACGTGGTGCAAACCGTGTGAAAAAGAGTTTCCCTTGATGGAAGAGCAGTATCAAGTCTACAAAGACCAGGGTGTGCAAATTTTGGCTGTTAATATTGCCCAGTCGGATTATGAAGTAGAACAATATGCCGAACAGAAAAACTTAACATTTCCGATTGTCATCGACAAAGACAAAAGTGTTATGAATACTTACAACATCCGGCCTCTCCCCACCACCATACTGGTCAATCCAGAAGGTAACATCGTGAAAATCATTACAGGCGAAATGTCTGAAGAAGATATTATAAGCTATATGGAGCAAATCAAACCGGGTTGATTCGAAGGACAAAGCAGCTTTTTCAGCAGTTTAAGATCATACATCGAAAGGAGCAGAAAATTGGTTCAATTTTCTGTTCCTTTATATTTTTTGGAAAATATAGAAATTACCCCTTTCTATGTAGTGCTTTCAAGAAGGAGTAATCACTTTCATAGTTATAGATCACCTACTATTTTTTTGCCCCTCGAGTCGACTCTCTCACTTTACAGCGATTTTTTCTCATTTTTTGACTTCGCTTACAGGCGATCTTCACTTTAATTCTTTTCTTCAGGGGATTTTTTAATTCATTAAACTCCAAAGAAAACGAAGTGTCCCATTTTCCACCAGAATCAAGATACCCAGTCCGATAAAGACAATCGGCACTATCCAGCGTTCCCATTTTTCAATCGTTTTAGAAATTGATTTAACGGATGCCAAGCGGTAACTGAGGTAGCACAAAACAGCTGTCATAATGGCAAAGACAACCAGCATCACAATGGTTTCACTCAGATTCAAGGTTGAAAAGTATGGTATGTAGACACCGATGTTATCGCCGCCGGCAGCGAGTGTAATGGCGGTGATGGTTATAGATAAGCGCTCGGGTTTGCCGGAAGACAAGCGGGATAGAAGATCTTCTTCATTTTCTTCCTTTTCTTTTTTCCAGACTCGCAATCCCAGATAAATCGGGATAAGACCTAGCAGGCCAACCCAGTGTCCAGGCACGAAGGTAAGACCGTATGCGGCCAATAGACTGGCACCCACCAATATGGCTGTCCCCAAATACTGCCCAATGACAATGGACTTTAACTGTCCTTTTTTCATCGTTCGAGAAAAAAGGATAAGTAAAATGATGACATAATCAATACTTGTGGCAATGTACGCTGCAACAGCAGAAAAAATTGTGGTAATCAGATATATCGGCTCCTTTGCAAATTAGCTTTATGGTTATAAGAATAGTCGAAAAAGGGCTGGGTTAAAGCGAGTTTATAAAGTTTTCGTTAAATTGTCAATTATACGTTCAAATGATTGTTTTAATGTGGAGATAGGTTTGTTAGGATGAATGAGTGCTGAGCGCAAATAGAATCCAGCGAATTTGACTCTGTCAAACTTTATTCAACTGGCAGATGAAAGACGTGTAGCGGGGTTACTGCAGACTGGGTTATTTTTTACTACAAAATTTAAACGAGGCCCTTTGCGAAGAAGTAAGAGTGGAAAGAACGGATTAATATAGTTGCCCTAATTAATGATCACATTACCTTTTTGAAAAAAAGGTATTTGGTACAGCTAGTTTGGCCGAACAATTGAAATTCATCAAAAAGGAGATCATTCTATGGCTGAAGTAAGTTTACTGTTGGCGTTCGGTGCTGGACTATTATCGTTCCTCTCGCCTTGTGCATTGCCGTTATATCCGGCCTTCCTGTCCTATATTACCGGAGTTTCGGTCAATGAACTAAAAGAGGGCAAGGGAATGATGAGAAGCACCGCGTTGATCCACACAATTTTATTTCTGATCGGGTTTTCGATCATCTTTTTAGCGTTGGGCTTGTCAACGTCGCTGATCGGAAATTTTTTCTTGGAATATCAAGTCCTTTTACGTCAGCTTGGTGCCATTTTAATGGTATTCTTCGGGTTGGTCCTAACAGGCGTTTTGAAATTTGATTTCCTGCTTTCAGATAAGAAAATTCACTTTCAGAAGAGGCCCTCCGGATACGCCGGTTCGGTCCTCATCGGCATCGGTTTTGCGGCTGGATGGACGCCATGTACCGGCCCCATACTCGCGGGCGTGATTGCGCTCGGGGTAGCAGATCCGGACCGGGGTCTCCTGTACATGCTGTTTTACGTTTTGGGTTTCTCCATTCCTTTTCTCTTGATGTCATTATTCATAGAAAAGATGAGTTTCTTGAAAAAGAAGAGTGCTCTTTTCATGTCAGTGGGCGGAGCCTTGATGATTGTCATGGGTATTTTATTGTATTTTGATATGATGACAGAAATTATTGCCTTTTTATCGCAATTTACAGGTGGATTCACAGGATTTTAAAATTGGTGGACGCTAACTTGAAAATGGAGAGCTTTTGCTTGGGTCACTAAAAGAAAAATCGTTTGACAGTTAGGAGAAGCACCTTACTCCATATGGCCGGTTCAATTGCCCGGCCGAACGACGTTATGTAGTCTTTGTAAGAATGAAGGCGCACAAAAGATGTAAAAGAAGAATTTTTAGTTGGTGAGTAGACTAAGCGAAAATGTGGTGTCAGGTTTGGGGAGAATTAAAACAAAAAACAGAAGGCAATCGAATGAGGAGACGAATAAACGGGGTGGTGTTTTAAAAACAATTGGAGCAATCGCAATAGTATTCGCTATCGTTGCACTAGTTATCGCTTTTAACCTGGTAAGTGAAAATCCAGTAAAAAAATTCGCCCAGCAGATGTTCGAACCGAAGATGCCAGAAGAAAACATTCCACTCTACCAAAAAGCGGCAAGTGCATACGATATCCCGTGGACCTTATTGGCTGCCCATCATCGTGTGGAAACAAAATTCTCTACGATGGATCCTCTTACATCACCAGCAGGTGCAGAAGGGCATATGCAATTTATGCCGTGTACATTTGTTGGCTGGAGCCACCCGACTTGTACGGATCTTGGAAAAGGCGATATTGACGAAAGCGAAAAAACAGATCCTGCAGCAATTCGTAAATACGGAGGATACGGTGTAGATGGCAATAATGACGGGGTAGCGGATCCTTACGATTTACAAGATGCTTTATACAGTGCAGCAAATTATTTATCCCAGCATGGGGCATCAGAAGGTGATTTGGAACAGGCTATTTTGACTTATAACCATAGCGATGAGTATGTCAAAGACGTATTATTCTACTACAATAAATACGAAGAACAATATCGGGACGAATAAAAAGTTTCGTGACTCGTTTAGCGCAACGCCGGGTAAATATGGATTTCAGTTTTTTCAGTTCTTAAAATTAGCGTAACTCTCGAATGTTCAAATTTAAGTATCTATCCTGAAAAAACGGTTCTGTGCGAAGAATTCTTTTTTAAAATGGAAAAACTCACTTCGATAAAAAGGGAAGTATAAAAAGCCGGTTTATTGGCAATTAAGTATTATTCGATACGAAGTTTATTCTTTGCAGATAGTGTTTTTTGGGGGATGTTAAAATACCGTTGAAGTTAAATAAATGCTATTTCAAACACGAGTACTCATCTAGATTTAAGGAATAGAGGTGAACAATGGCTCCAAATAGAGT
Source organism: Planococcus beigongshangi (assembly GCF_016820495.1). Lineage (GTDB taxonomy): Bacteria > Bacillota > Bacilli > Bacillales_A > Planococcaceae > Planococcus > Planococcus beigongshangi. Next base: position 568,531 of record NZ_JADHDU010000003.1, read on the forward strand.
TCGTACAATTAATTTGTTGCTCATTGATGAAAATTCTCTTTTTCGTGAAGGGCTAAAAAGGGAATTAGAAAGGGATATGGAGTTTCAAGTGTTGGCAGAAGGAGACACGGAAGAGCAACTTAAGTTTTTATATCAGAAATATCTTCCCCACGTCGTGATCATGGATGTAGATTTTCATAAAAAAAGTGGCATCGATACGTTAGAGGAACTCACTACCGTGCAGCCTCACTCGAAGGTGCTTATTTTTACTAGTACGGTCGATTCTTATTTCGTGTCCTTAGTCCTTAAAAAGGGTGCCTCCGGATACATGTTAAAGAAAATGGATGTTCCTGCTATTGTGGATGCGATTAAAACGGTTTTTAGGGGGGAAGTCTATTTACATCCGGAGTTAACAGGGGATTTTATATCCGAATTCAGGCAATTGAAGAAAAGAGAAAGTGATGGAAAATTTTATCAGAAAGCTGTCATGCGACCATATCATCTCCTTACCCGCCGTGAAACGGAGGTATTACAATTATTAGCAGAAGGTTATAGCAACAAAAACTTAAGTAAAGTTTTAGAGATTAACGAGAAGACGGTAAAAGGTCATGTTTCTGCTATCTTACGAAAGATGGACGTTCATGATCGGACACAAGCAGTTGTAACGGCGATAAAGAATGGATGGATAGAACTGAAATAACTGTTTTTATTAGTCAGGAATTCAAATGATATGAGCTTTGAAAAAATTAATGCTTATGCAGTACTAATAGATTAGTAAATTTCCAATTGTTTCTAAAAAAGCGATATTCGAAATGCAGATAATTTAGAAGTCTTAAATATCTTTGGTTGGAATTTTTAGTTTACATATCATGATGTTATCGGAAGTAATCAGTTGTATCTCATATAACTAAAACAAAAAGGGACTGCTCCAAAAGGTCATGAAAATTATGACTCTCAGGGACAGTCCCTTCCTTTTTTATCTAACGCTCCGATTTACATCAATTCCTTGTTTCTGTTATAGGAACGCTTCAAAGAAATGAAATTAATGAAAAACATCATCAATCCTGCCAATGTTGAGAAACCTAAAGTTCCAAGCCATTCACTGATACTGGCTGGCAACCCACTTATAAATGGATATACTAAAATAAACATAGCCGTAAATCCGGCTGATTTCACAACAATCACTTTTAATTCTTTTTTATATTCCTGTTCAGTTGCAATATTCGTAAATTCGATGCCCGATATGATATATCTTCCTAAAACGTAAATCACGAACAGAACAACGTGCAGAAAGAGAACTGTTTCTGTGTCAAAGTTAATGAACCTGCTGCTAATGAGTGTGACAAGAAGGGATAAGAAAAGGATGATTGCCCCTTCCGAGAGGAAATGCAACAACTTTTTCTCTTTGTATTCGTCATCTGGTAATAAAAAGGATATCCAAGATTTCATGATTACTCGACCTCCCAAAATAATTCGTCCAAGGTTTTGCCCAGTTCTTTTGCGATAGACACACAAAGATGAAGGCTGGGGTTATATTGTCCTTTTTCAATTAATCCGATTGTTTGCCTTGTTGCTCCAACTCTGTTGGCTAACTGTTCTTGAGTGATGGATAGTTTCATCCGAGTTATTTTCACATTATTTTTCATTGATCCACCTGCTCTTTGCAATATATATCTAACATATGCAATTTATATATTACATTATATCTGGAAGATGTCAACTTCTTATAGCCTTTTTATTTAATCGAAGATGGAAATTGAGTGAAGAACGGTTTACATATGAGGGATTATCAGAAGTAGTAATTATTTTAATAGCAACCTACAAAGGGGGAGAGCGCTGCTAATCAGCAATGCTTTTCCCCTTTTGTCTGCAAAAGTGTACTTTTACGAACGGTTACTTCTATAGAGAAGTGGTTTACTTTGCACTTATTCCAGCAGTTCACTATTCAAGTTCGAATTACAAATGATATCGATTTTAAATAGACAATTAATAATTTAAATTGAAGGGACTTGTGGATGACTACATGGATTGTTACAACGGAGGTTTGTAAACAATGGAATTTAAAAAAGATGACTCCGCAAAACATCGAAATCATCTTATCTCAATCCAACTTAAGCTATCCTTTTATTAGATTGTCCATTAAATGGAGCTCAGTTCATCAATGAGTAGATTTTTTTCTTTTCTGAGACAGCAACATAAAAGAAACAACGACAGAGTAAATAAATAGAAACAGCACAATTCCTACCTCTATACTTGACTCAAACATGGGAATCTCCTTTCTCATAACTCTTTATACTAAAAATTCCCTTTTTTGAATAATGTAAACACTCTATACTAAAACAAAGAAAAGGCACTAAATGATAAAAGTCTCAATTGTACTCATAGCAAAATTTATTGATCAGAAAGATTTCGTATTGAATGTTGTTGCCATTACTAGAAAAGTAGGGGAATTTAAAGTTATTTCTTTACTAATGGCTCCAGGTTTACATACCAAGAGTTATCGGAAGTTCGTAAATAACAAATACTTTTATTATAGGAGTTTAAAATATCAATAAGAGGATGGATAGCTTGAACAAGCCTTCCATCCTCTATTTTTCTTAAAAAATTTACAATGCATTCTCTATATTATCCTACATTTTAATCCCGCGAATCTTGCAGTTCCAGTTTCAATAGGTTTTAGAGCATTGACTGGGTACAAGCACTGGTTGTTCAAAGCACATCTTCTTTCGTTTCCATCATTTATTTTTTCTCTTTGGTTAATGCGAATGCTATTCTGTTCACGCCATCTTCCAAAATTGGACGGGGGCAGGCAACATTTAAACGGAGGTATCCCAATCCGGCTTCTCCGTATTTACTGCCAGGTTCCAAAGCAACTTTTCCGTGCGTAAGCAGAAGATCCATTACTTCTTTCTCCGATAAATGCAAAGACCGATAATTGATCCATAACAAATAAGTCGCTTGAGGTTTTGTGACTTCAATTCCAGGAACTTGACGCTTTAATTCTTTAATGGCGTAATCCATGTTTCCGGAAATTACTGACAGCATTTGTTCGAGCCAGGATTCACTTTCGTTATATGCTGCAATTAATGCAGTTGAAGCAAAAGAGTTCAGCATGCCAGAACCATGAGCTAATGCATGTTTTTCCAGTTTTAAGCGTTTTTCTTTGTCGGTTGCCACAACGGCAGCAACTTGGATGCCTGCCAGGTTAAATGTTTTGGTAGGGGCGAGGCAAGTGAAGATCCGATTGCTTTCTTCTCCAGCAATTTTAGCTAAAGGGGTATACCGTTCGGGACCAACAATTAAATCTCCATGAATTTCATCTGAAATAATGAGGACATCGTATTTGCTGCAAAGTTTGATGACTTTCTGCAATTCTTCAATCGACCAGACTCTGCCTCCGGGGTTATGCGGATTACAAAGAATGAAAAGAGAGGATTCTTTTAATTTCTCCTCAAAGTCTGTGAAATCGATGGTATAGTGACCGTCTTGTTCGACAAGATTCGAATACAGCACTTTCCTGTCCTGATTTTGGGCTAATTGAAAAAATGGAGGATAGACAGGTGGCGTGACTAATATTTTGTCGTCTTTCTCTGTATAAGTCTCGATGATTGAGGCGATAGCCGGAATGATGCCGTGATGGAACAGTAGCCATTCAGGGTTGATTTGCCAATCATTTCGTTTAGCTTGCCAGTTGATGACGGCTTCCCGGCACTCATCGCACATAAGAGAATAACCAAAAATAGAGTGATCGAGTCTTTTTTGTAAAGCCATTAGAACTTGTGAAGGAGCAGGAAAATCCATATCAGCGATCCACATAGGCAAAACATCAGAAGTCTCATCTAAATTATAAATTTCGCCCATTGCATCCCATTTGACGGATCGGCTATTTTTACGGTCATATATTTCTTCAAATGAATTCATTTTATCTTTCCTCTTTAAAATTCAATTTTACTCATTTAATCCGAGTTTACTGCCAGCTTTATTTCTTCCCAGCGCATTGATAATAATAACCCCAGCAAGAGCAACGTTTCCACCTGTAATTGAAAGAGTTTCAGGCCATTCTTTTAACCAAACCCATGCAACAGCTATAGCAATGGCGGGTTCCAAGTACATCATACTCGCTACCGCACTGGCATTTCCGGAAGAAAGGGCCTTTGCCCAAGTTACATAAGCAATACAAGCTGGAAAGACACCCACGTATATAGCGGATAGATGCGCTTCATCAGTAGATTGTTGGAGCGTATCCAACAGGCCAGGCGAGAATATGAAAAAGGGAAGCGTTCCTGCCCATGTAAAATAGGCGGTAAGTTCAATCGGGTTATATCTTTTAAGCAATGGCTTTTGAAATACAAAGAAAATAGAAGTTGCTATGGCGGCGCCTAATACAAATAAGGCTCCGCTGGCTAAAGAAAAGGATGATCCACTGGAACCGACAGCGATTAAAACTATGCCGACAAAGCCCACTCCCAAGCCAACCCATCCTAATACGGTTAATCGTTCTTTTAATACAAGCATCGCAATAACCGCTGTGAAAATCGGCGCTGCACCAATAAGCATGCCGGCAGTTCCAGCAGGGATAGTTTGTATGCCAAAAGTTACGCCTATGTGGTATACACTGATCCCAACCCAGCCCAAAATTATAATTTTCAACAAGTCATTTTTAGTGGGTTTTTTAAACTGTTTTCTGTTGAGAAGAGCATAAATTAAAAATAGTAAAGATGCGATAAGATAACGGACCAATACTAAATGGCCGGCTTCATATCCTCCTTCTAAACTGGAACCGATTGCTGCGAAAGTGGAACCCCAAATAAGAATAGTGACAAAAGCCATAAAAAAGTTTTCTGGTTCACTTTATCCTCCTTAAATTATGAAGTACGTCAATACCGATAATGCAACAGAAACGATGGTCATTGCAGCTAAAGGAAGCATAGCACGTTCCCGTAAATCCCGTAAACTTACGTTCAGTCCCAAACCTACCATAGCAGCAGTTAACAGCCAAGTCGTTAAAACAGAAACAAACTCCATGAAGTAGTTTGGTATGGAAATGACGGGACCCAGTACATAGCTGCCAAGAATACTCATTGCAATAAATCCAAGAAGAAACCAGGGAAATTCAATCTTACTGTTTGTTTCTTCCGAGCCCTTATTTTTTCGCTTCATGAGAACAATGAAAATGAAGCAAACTGGTACAAGAAGAAAGACGCGACCCAACTTTGCGAGCAAAGCCATAGCCAATCCGTCTTCTCCGGCTGGAGCGCCGGCCAACGCTACATGAGCTACCTCGTGCAAGCTCGTTCCTGTCCATATGCCATATTCGATATCGCCGATTGGCAAGAATGGCCGAAGGATGATGTAGGAGATGGCGAAAACTGTTCCCATCAACGCAATAATGCCAACCCCGATAGCTGTATCTTCATCTTTCGCTTTAATTATGGGAGCTACGGCGGCAATTGCGGCGGCTCCACATATACCTGTTCCTACACCCAGCAATAAGGATATATTTTTATCCGCCTTAAAGAGTTTAGCGAGCAAGATTGTTCCGACGATAGCGAACACAATGACTCCTGCGTCTCTTACCAATAAGCCGATGCCATCGCTCAGCACAATATCGATGTTAAGCTTCAGCCCATATAAAATAATCGCGGTCCTCAGCAAATGCTTAGAGGAGAAAGTTATTCCAGTGCGTATATTGGAAGGGTATCCGAAAGCTTGCCGATAGAAGACAGCTATGATAATGGCGCATGCCATTTGACCGATGTAATCAAAACCAGGAATTTTCGCAAGTAAGTAACCTGAAAGAGCTATAAGAAATGTGAAAAACACACCGCTTATCCAAGCTTTCATATTTGATGAGTTGGGAAATTTAGAATTAATTGATGACATAAGTTCACCTCTGCAGTCATTATAAGAAGGATTATGATATAAGTAAAATAAATAATTAAGTGTATAATAATAAGTAAAACTTATTGTAGAAAATGTTTTCGGGGGGATAACTATGAATCAAGCGCTTGAAGTGTTTGTTAAAGTCGTGGAAGAGCAAAATTTTTCTAAGGCCGCAAAGCAATTGCACATGACGCAGCCGGCTGTCAGCCAGCATATCCGTTCGCTCGAAACTGAAATGGGAGTGAAACTTCTGGAGAGAACGAACAAATATGTGCGGTTGAATAAAGCAGGAGAAATCGTTTATCATCATGCGAAAGAAATGACAGAACTTTACGAGAAGATGCAACACCTGGTGGAAGATTTGAGCAGTCAGGCTGCTGGAAAGCTATCAGTGGGCGCCAGCTATACATTTGGGGAATATATTCTTCCGGGGATTATCGCTAAATTAAAGGTCAGCTATCCAAATATTAAAGCCGCAGTTACAATCGCCAATACGGCTGTTATTGCTGAAATGGTCGCAAATCACCAATTGGATATCGGCATTGTAGAAGGACGGTTTAAAGAAAAGCCAAAACTTCAGACAGAAATATTCGCAGAAGATCGAATGGTGATCTTTGCCTCTCTAAAAAACCCCTTGACGCAAAGCAAGAAGGCAATCACTATCGATCAACTTGCAGCACAGCCATGGATTTTAAGAGAAGATGGCTCCGGGACAAGAGAGGCAGCAGAAAATGTTTTCCAACAGCACAACTTTCACCCGGAAAATATCATGGAATTCAGCAGTAACCAATCCATTAAAACAATGGTTGAAGCAGGGGACGGCATTAGTCTTTTATCCGAGTGGGCCATTCAAAAAGAACTGAAATCCGTTGATTTGAAAGTGCTGGATGTCAAAGGAATGCCGCATTTAAGGGAATTCGCCATTATTACCAACTCGCCGTTTCAAACCAAAGCATTTTCTGTTTTCATAGATTTGTTAAGAAGCAACAAAGAGTTTTAGAGAAATCATGATGTAAGAAAAAGAAAAAAGCAGAAAATGTGTGGAAGAGGAATTCTCCGCTGCTAAATGTTTCTTAAGTTTATATATGAGGGATTATCGGCAGCTCTCTAAAAACAACTACAAGAAAGGAAGAGGGAAAGCCAACTTATCAGCTTTTCCTCTTCCTTTCATATAAAATCACTTATGGTTTAATGCTTGGTTGATAAATTGGTATAGCTCGCCATCTATTTCATATTGCAGTTCGTTACCGGGGTTTTCGGCGTGGAAATGTTCGGCTTGCTTGCGGAAAGTCCTATCGTCTTCGGAAAAGGCATTCACGATGTCATTCCATTTTTTCGTTAAACCTTGTACTTTTTCATCGGAAGGAGAAGCGCCTTTTTCTTTTTCCAAACGAATTTCCTTGATAAGACCGTTAAATTCTTGCTCTGCCTGCTTTAAAAGTTGTTTGTCGGCATTTTCATATCGGCTTTCCATGGTAGCCAATTGCTGCTTCGAAAAGTATTTTTCCTTATTCATTTTCAGCGCCTCCATTAATTTAGTAAGTTCTGAAATCGAGAGGGTCCGATTGCTGCGTGCAGCCTATAACGCATTTTCCAACTCGGCTACTAGTTTTTGCTGAACCTCTATCTC
>NZ_JADHDU010000030.1 GCF_016820495.1 Planococcus beigongshangi
AAAACAAATAAACCGTATCCCGGAAGCTGCAGGGATACGGTTTATTATTTTGGAGATTTTACGATTCAAGTCAATTGGCGAAGAGCCTGTTAACCGACAGCAACCGTCTTCTTCAATTCCTGGCCTAGCAATTTCGCCAATTCCAGCATGCCGTATTTCCCGGCAGCTGCTTCTGCGTCCGAATTGTAATTCGTATTGGTGTTGACGTCGTATGTGAAGATTTCTCCTGCAGCGTTGCGGATGAATTCGATGCCTGCCACGGCGATGTCGTTCCGGCGCAGGAATTCTTCATATTTCGCGATGATCGGATCATCGAATCCGTCGACAATCTGGAATTTCGGTTTCTCTTCAGGCTGCTC
>NZ_JADHDU010000031.1 GCF_016820495.1 Planococcus beigongshangi
ACATTGAAGCTTTTTGCCATATTTGCGGGAAAACCTACACGTTTGAGCAAAAGGAGATGCAGCAACTCTTCTAACTTCGAATTTCTCGGTTTTAGTTGGTGAATAGAAATGTTGTTAAATGGAGGCTAAGCGAATGAAGGAACATTGGAAAGTCGGAGAAGTTGCCGAATTGGCGGGTTTAACGATTCGAACTTTACGCTATTACGATCAAATCTGTTTATTTTCACCTTCTCAGTATACGGAGTCAGGGCATCGGCTTTACACGAAAGCAGATTTGGTCCGTCTTCAGCCAATTTTGTCCTTAAAGCAGATGGGCATGTCGTTAGAAGAAATACAACTTCTGTTGTC
>NZ_JADHDU010000032.1 GCF_016820495.1 Planococcus beigongshangi
TGGTGTGCCCGGCATGGGCGTAATCTATAGGGTGCAAGTCCCGAACTGTGAAGGCAGAAGTAACAGTTAGCCAAGCGCAAGGGTGTCCACGGCGACGTGGAATCTGAAGGAAGCGGGCGGCAAACCTCCGGTCTGAGGAACACGAACTTCATAGAAGGCTATATGCGATTGGGTGAGTCTGCCAAACAAGGCAAAGCCCTTTCTGCCGAAGGTCGCATGCAGTAAATGAAGCAGGTAGGTGGAGGGAAAGATTGCGTTCTTACCCGGGGAGGTCTGGTTGGAACGCCAAGTACCCTTGGTAACCTG
>NZ_JADHDU010000004.1 GCF_016820495.1 Planococcus beigongshangi
CCCCCTGTGAGAGTAGGACGTCGCTGGGCTATTCTATGTTTTATTTTTGTTCCGAGATTCTTTTGCCTTGCTTCCATAGCTCAGCAGGTAGAGTGCTTCCATGGTAAGGAAGAGGTCACCGGTTCGAACCCGGTTGGAAGCTTTTATTTTTTAAATGAAGTTTCTCGATATGGGTTGCAGGAATAAAATTATCAAGGCCCCTTGGTCAAGCGGTTAAGACACCGCCCTTTCACGGCGGTAACACGGGTTCGAATCCCGTAGGGGTCACCAAATTACCAAACGAAGATAGGTAATTTGCGACGACGCAGCGAAGAGAGGAAGGAGCATTTCCTTTAACTTCTGAAAAGCGCAGTCTGCAAATCATACCAGATGATATTTTTAAAATAAATGGAGGATTAGCTCAGCTGGGAGAGCATCTGCCTTACAAGCAGAGGGTCGGCGGTTCGATCCCGTCATCCTCCACCATGTAATTTCAAAATTCATATCGGTGGGGTAGCGAAGTGGCTAAACGCGGCGGACTGTAAATCCGCTCCTTCGGGTTCGGCAGTTCGAATCTGCCCCCCACCACCAGTTTTTTTAGATAATATTGGGGTATAGCCAAGCGGTAAGGCAACGGGTTTTCATCCCGTCATGCCCTGGTTCGAATCCAGGTACCCCAGCCATTTTTTATGAGCCATTAGCTCAGTTGGTAGAGCATCTGACTTTTAATCAGAGGGTCGAAGGTTCGAATCCTTCATGGCTCATCTTTAATTTCCTTGCGCCTGTTCAGCGCGGGGCCTTAGCTCAGCTGGGAGAGCGCGTCGCTGGCAGTGACGAGGTCAGGGGTTCGAGCCCCCTAGGCTCCATTGTTCCATGTGTATTAGTACTATCCATGTGTAAAAATCCCGTATCCATTCAATTGGATACGGGATTTTTTTAGTTTTTAACGTATTCCGATTGTGGACGGAAAATGACGTTATCGGATTGCTGTTCCATAATGTGCGCCGTCCATCCAACAATTCGGGCGATGCTGAAAGTCGGTGTGAACAATTCAGGCGGCATCTCGATAGAACGCATGATGGCCGCTGCGTAGAATTCGACATTCGTGTAGAGGGCGCGGCCGGGTTTTCGTTCGTTCAGCAGATGGACGATCCGCTTTTCAGCATCCACTGCGAGGTCAAGCCAATCGTCATGTCCTTGCAGTTCGAGGCATTTTTGCCGCAATAGGATGGAGCGTGGATCTTCCGTTCTGTAAATGCGGTGTCCGAAGCCCATAATTTTTTCGCCGTTATCGAGTTTAGTAAGGATGACACGGTCCAAGTTATTTGCAGTCCTGATTTCATTAAGCAAGTCGATTACTCCGGACGGAGCACCGCCGTGCAGGGGCCCTTTCATGGTGCCAAGTGCGGATGTAACCGCGGCCACCATATCGGATTCAGTTGAAACAGTCACGCGTGCTGCGAAAGTGGAAGCGTTCATACCATGTTCCATCGTTAATTTTAAATACGTTTCCAGCGCTTCGGTTTGAGCAGGAGCCGGTTCTTTGCCCGTCAGCATCCACAGATAATTGGCGGTATGGGAAAGATGGTCGGCAGGGGCGATAATTTGCTGGCCGGTCTGGATCCGATAAAGCATGGCTGTTATTACAGGCAAGGCGGCTGTAATTGCAGCAGCTTGCTTAATGACTGGTAAAGCTGAAAATTCTTTAGTGGCATATGCGGAAATCAGCGTGCGCATAGCGTCCATGAGCAGCATATCTTTCGGCAGTTCCTGAGCAATCCCTTCTATATAACCAGGAAGCTTCCGATACTTTGTGAATTCGGCTTTCAATTCCGCGTATTGCGACTTTGCCGGAAACTCCCCATTCCACAAGAAGTAAGCCGTTTCTTCAAAGCTGCGGTTTTCAATGGCTCCATCCACCAATTTCCCACGGTAGCGCAGTTCCCCTGTATCTCCCTCTACAGAAGCAATGGCAGTCTGTACGGCTACAACATCTTTCAATCCTTTTCGGAACATGGTGACTCCTCCTTTTTCTTTAGTTTACCCGCCGGTATTGATTATGAAAATTAATGATTTATAATTAAATCAATTCAAAAAATTAATTGATAAGAAGGTGATTGCGATCGATCTGGCGTGGCTGAAAACTTTTGCAGATGCATCGGAAACATTGAATTTCCGTATGACCGCGGAAAGGCTGCTGATGTCGCAGCCAAATGTAACTGTTCACATTCGCTTATTGGAAGAAAGCCTGGGGATTGTTTTATTCCAGCGCAATAAAAATCGGGTGACATTGACGGAAGAAGGCAAGCTATTCAAAAGAGAGGCGGCTAACTTGCTGCGGCAATTGGAGAAGAGTGTGGAAAGTGTACATGCTTTTGCGCAAGGCTACCGGAGAAAATGGGTACTCGCAATATCTCCATTGATGGCAGAGACCGTTTTGCCGTATCTTTTAAAAGCATTCACAAGCCATCATCCAGATTTGGAGCTGGTCATCCGCGTGGAAGATTCAGAGAAAATCGAAGCGCTGGTTGAAAAAGGGGAAGTGGCTGCCGGCATTTCGGCTATGCGGCCGATAAGCCGGACCCTGCAAAGTGAAATCGTCTATGAAGACCCGCTTGTTTTCGTGGTGCCGATCGATGCTTATGACGATGAATCAGGACCCGTTATTTCTGCGGAAGGGATGCTGCGGTCGCATTATCTGTTTACGCATCATCATCCGGTATTCTGGGAAGAACTGCTGGTTAGGCTGCGGATGAAAGAAAAGGGGCTGCGGACAATGAAAGTGACTCAGGCACATATTGCGAAGCGGTTCATCCAGGAAGGTTTAGGGATCTCTTTTTTGCCGAAATCGATAGTGCGCCGGGAATTGACGGAAGGGCGTCTCTTGGAGGCACCATTCGATCTGTTTCCGTTGCCGAAGGTGGTCAATTATTTTGTGTGTAGAGAGATGGGGGAGCTTGAAAAAGAGTTCCTGGGCCGGATGCAGGCCGTTTACTTTAGTTGAGGAGGAGAAAAAATGATTCTTGAACAGCCAGGTGTCCGATTGCGGTTGATGAAACGGGAGGACTTTGAAGCTTTATGGGGACTGTATACGCCCGGGATTTTCGAACATATGCTGACGAAAGTGGAGACATTCGAGCAGTTGACGGACTGGCTGGAGGCCGGGCTGAATCGATCGAATGTATTGATGTTCGCTGTGGAGCAGCCGGGTACAGGTCGGATTGTCGGCACGACGCGGATTTATGGAATCGATGAAACGAATCGAAGCTGTGAGATCGGTTCGACATTTTATGCGGAAGATCTGCATGGCAGCGGATTGAACAGCCGAGTGAAATATGCCCTGCTCGCCTATTGTTTCGAAGAACGGGGAATGATCCGGGTGCAGTTCAAAACGGATGCAGAAAATCTGCGTTCGCAGCGGGCGCTTGAAGGAATCGGAGCAGTAAAAGAAGGGGTTCTGCGCAATGAACGCATTCGCTCCACCGGCAAAGCGAGAGATGCAGCAGTCTACTCGATTATCGACAGTGAATGGTTGGAGGTAAAAGGGGTATTGCTAAAACGGATGAATAAAAATACGTAATCTTGTACGGTTGAGCCAGCACTTTGTTAGCGGTTACAATAGGTTTAATCAAACAAGGGGGCATAAAAAATGAATAAATTAAATGTGTCAATTATAGGGGTACCAATGGATCATGGCCAAAACCGCCGGGGTGTTGATATGGGACCGAGCGCCATCCGTTACGCAGGAGTTGTCGAGCGGATTGAAAATCTGGGACATACCGTCAAGGATGAAGGGGACATCCAAGTCGGCCAGGCAGACGGTACAGTGGAGACGGATAATAACCTGCGTAATCTGACAGTCATTACGGAAGCGATGGAAGCATTGGGTGAAAAAGTGCAGGCAGTGACGAAAACAGGCAACTTTCCGCTTGTACTGGGTGGAGATCACAGTATTGCGATTGGAACACTGGCAGGCATTTCACCAAATCATGAAAATCTTGGGGTCATCTGGTATGATGCGCACGCCGATATGAATACGAGTGAAACATCGCCTTCAGGAAATATCCATGGTATGCCGCTTGCTGCGAGTTTTGGGCACGGACATGAGAAATTGACGCATATCCGCGGATTCGCACCGAAAGTGAAACCGGAGAATATTGTCATCATCGGCGCACGTTCAGTGGACCCGGGTGAACGCGAATTGATCCGCGAACGCGGTATAAAAGTTTACAGTATGCACGAAATCGATAAGATGGGGATGAATTTTGTAATTGAAGATACCATCCGTTATTTGACTGAAGAACGGAATACGGACGGCGTCCATCTGTCACTCGACCTGGACGGCATCGATCCGCTTTACACACCAGGCGTCGGAACGCCGGTTCCGGGCGGCATCAGCTACCGCGAAAGCCATTTGGCGATGGAGATGCTGCACGATTCGGGCATGATCACATCTGCCGAATTCGTCGAAGTCAATCCGATCCTGGATGAAAAGAACCGCACGGCGGATGTTGCTGTTGCGCTTATCGGTTCATTGCTCGGCGAGAAATTACTTTAAGACAGGCGAAAGCCTGTTTTTTATTTTTCCCAAAAAATTATAAAACCTAAGAATTTTTCAAATAAAAATAAGATGGATTTATTTGGCTGAAATTTGATACGATAGAAAGGAGAAAAATAATGAAACCTTTCATTGAGTCATTCGTATATAAAACATAGCCGCATAGGCGGAGGGAAATGAGATCATGGATGCGTTAGTGAACAAGAGAATAGCTAAAGTCATGAAGGGCGACCAGGACGCATTCGCAGAGATCGTGGAATTGTATCAGCATAAGCTGTATCAAATTTGCTATCGTATGCTCGGCAATAAACACGAGGCTGAAGACATAGCGCAGGAAGCCTTTATGCGTGCTTACGTCAATATTCATACATTCGATCAAAAACGGAAATTTTCCACCTGGCTTTATCGTATTGCTACAAATCTCTGCATCGACCGGATCAGAAAGAAAAAGCCGGATTATCATTTAGATGCGGAAGTGCGCGGGGCGGAAGGTTTGACTATGTACTCGAGTATTCCCAATGACGACGAACTTCCCGAAGATGAATTGGTGAAGATGGAAGTCCAGGAGCGGGTACAGTATGAAATCAGCCGTTTGCCGGATAAGTACCGGGCAGCGATTGTATTGAAGTATATAGAAGAATTGCCGCTGGCAGAGATCAGCGAAATTCTTGATTTGCCCCTTGGGACTGTGAAAACACGCATACACCGCGGGCGGGAAGCCTTGCGGAAGCAATTAAGCAATTTGTAGGAGGCGAGCAGGATGAAGACGTGTCCGGATTACATCGTCCAGTACATGAACGATTATTTAGACGGTGACCTTGAACCATCCAAAGAACGGGTGTTGAAAGAAAATCTGGCGACCTGCGAAGATTGTCGGAAAACATATCATGAATTGACCAAGACCATTGCATTCGTCCAGAGTGCATCTCATATAGAAGCGCCGGAAGGTTTTGTGGAGGCTACGATGAAGAAATTGCCGAAACAAACGCAGCGGACAGGTGCGAAGCGCTGGTTCAGACAGCACCCATTGCTGTCGGCAGCCGCTATTTTTGTCGTGATGATGAGCGCTGTATTATTCTCCGATTTCAATAACGACCAGCAATTCTCGTTTACAAAGCAGCCGAATATGGTTGTTGAAGGAAATACGGTCATTGTGCCTGAAGGTGAAGTGGTGACCGGGGACATCAAAGTCCGGAACGGCGACTTACGGGTTGATGGTGAAATCCACGGAGACGTGACTGTAGTGAACGGGCAATATATGGCCTCAAGCGGTGTCATCACCGGTGAAGTTGAAGAAATAGACCAGGTCTTTGATTGGCTATGGTACAGCATCAAAGGCGTATTCAAAGATGCGGCCTCCATCTTCAACAAGGATAATCCGACAACGAACGAGTAAAAGATCCGTCCCTTGGGGGGCGGATTTTTTTAATGGCAGGTTTTGACGGTTGTCCCCGCTTTTCGATGTCGAGACTCCTGTGGCCCGGCTCTTCGGGTCATAAGCCAGCTCATCTGCGTGGAAAATTCCACTTTGCTGTTCTGTCTTATGCCTTTCAGAGTTTAACGGGCACGGTCGCTTTTCGATAAAGGTAATAGCCACCTGATTATGATATACTTATTTCATGCAGATGTAGAAAAGCGAGGGTTGCAGATGCCGTTTTTGGAGAACTTCACTGACTTAACACCACTTGAACTTATCATTAATTTAGCTGATATATTACTTGTTTGGTTCGTTTTATATAAATTGATCACGATCATCAAAGGAACAAAAGCGGTTCAGTTATTAAAAGGGATCTTTGTCATTGTCATTGCCCAGCTGATTACGCAGGCATTGAATCTGCAGACGCTCGGCTGGATCATGCAGGAAGTGCTCAATTGGGGTTTCCTTGCAATCATCATCATCTTTCAGCCGGAACTTCGGCGTGCGCTTGAACAACTGGGGCGCGGAAAGTTGTTTTCGAGCAGTACTTTAAATGAGGAATCAGAGCGCAATCGACTGATCGAAGCCATGACGAAATCCGTCAGTTATATGGCGAAAAGGCGTATCGGTGCATTGGTATCGATAGAGCGTGAGACCGGGCTGAGTGAATATATCGAAACCGGAATTCCGATGAACTCAGACATTACGTCAGAGTTGATGATCAACCTGTTTATCCCGAATACGCCACTCCATGATGGAGCTGTTATTGTACAGAAAAATAAAATTGCGGCGGCGGCTTGTTATCTTCCGTTATCGGAAAGTCCGTTCATTTCAAAGGAATTGGGGACCCGTCACCGTGCAGCGCTTGGAATCAGTGAAGTGACCGATGCCATTACCATTGTCGTTTCCGAAGAGACTGGAGCAATCAGTCTGACGGCCAACGGTGATTTGCATCGCAATTTGTCGCTCGAGGATTTTGAAGTGAAACTTCGCCGTATCTGGTTTGGTGAAGAACAACAGAACCAAACTTCTTCCTGGTGGAACTGGAGGGGAAAAAAGAATGGATAAAATGATGGATAATCCCTGGTTTTTAAGGATTACAGCCCTGTTGCTTGCCTTTCTTATGTTCTTTTCCGTGAAGGCGGATGAAGAGAATGCCAATTCAGCGGCAAGCAATACGATGACCGAGGTTATCGAAGATGTGCCGCTGGAAGTCTATTACGATGATACAAGTTTAATGGTCAGCGGAGTGCCTGATACCGTTGACGTTCATATTACGGGACCTAACAGCATGGTCCAGACGACACGCCAGATCAAGGATTTTACAGTCTTTGTGGATTTGCGCAACCTGGCGCTTGGAGAACACCGCGTCCGTGTGCAAACGGAGAATATTTCCGAACAGCTGGGTGTCCGGATCGATCCGACGTTCCTGGATGTCACAATCGAAGAACGGGTGTCGCAGGAATTCAAGATTGACCCTGAGCTGAACGAGCGTCTGCTTGCGGAAGGCTATGTGCTGAAGAGCATTTCTGCAGATCCGGACACCGTAACAGTGAGCGGGCCGAAGAGCGTCATTGATGCCATCAGCTTTGTGAAAGCGACGGTTACGGAAGAGCCAGGATTGAATTCTTCTGTCACGAAAGAAGCGCGCGTCCGTGTACTGGCCAATGACCTGACGAAACTTGATAATGTAACCATTGAGCCGGAAGTGGTGGAAGTCGAAGCTGTCATTGAAGAATACAGCAAAGAAGTTCCATTAACGCTCATTCAAACGGGCACTGCTCGTGAAGGCATCACGGTGGACGAAATTGAAAGCAAGAATTCGACGGTCAAGATTTTTGGGCCGCGCAGTGTCGTGGATGCGATCACGGAATACGAAGTGGAAGTGAATGTCAGCGGCGTCACGATGACGGACACGGCGATTGAAGTTGAACTTCCGGCACCGGAAGGGACGAGTTCGGTCGATCCTGAGAATATAATTGTCGATGCTGAAATCAGCGTGGACGAAACAGTGCTGGCTCCTGAAAACATCAGTGCAGCCGTTGCCGCTTCCGGAGAGGATGCGAACAAACGGATTTTCAGCAGTATTCCGATTGAAGTGCGGGGGCTGCCGAATGGCAATGAAGCCGATTTCCTGAATCCTGAAGAAGGAACGGTGGCGTTGGTCGCTTATGGGGCTGAAAAGGTACTCGAAAGTTTGAACATAAAAGATTTTGTGGTATATGTAGATGCAGCGGAAAAATTGGGGCAGCATGAATTGGCTGTCGAAGTTGAAGGGCCGGATGAAGCCGATTGGCTGATTTCGTCCATCAATGCAATTGTTCATATAAGATAGGCATAAATATCCGATAAGTGAATTGGATTTAAGGAGAGAATAACAGCATGGGTAAATATTTTGGTACAGACGGTGTCCGCGGAGTTGCAAACAGTGAGTTGACACCGGAACTGGCATTTAAATTGGGCCGCTTCGGCGGATACGTATTAACGAAAAGTTCAAAAGATAAACCGAAAGTCTTGATCGGACGCGACACGCGTATTTCAGGTGAGATGCTTGAAGGCGCATTGGCAGCAGGGCTTCTGAGTGTAGGAGCGGAAGTAATGCGTCTCGGCGTCATCAGCACGCCAGGGGTTTCTTACCTGACACGTGTCATGAGTGCGCAAGCAGGCGTCATGATTTCAGCATCGCATAATCCGGTTGAAGACAACGGCATCAAATTCTTCGGTTCGGATGGTTACAAATTATCAGACGACCAGGAAGCTGAGATCGAAGCATTGCTGGATATGGAAGAAGATACATTGCCGCGCCCGACTGGCGGAGATCTTGGAGCCATCACAAGTTATTATGAAGGCGGCCAGAAGTATCTCCAGTATTTAAAACAGACGGTCGATGAAGATTTCGTCGGCATCCATGTGGCGCTGGATTGTGCACATGGTGCCACATCTACACTGGCGACACACGTATTTGCCGACCTGGATGCGGATATCACGTCAATGGGTGCTTCGCCGAACGGTTTGAATATCAACGACCAGGTCGGATCGACACATCCTCAAAAGCTGGCGGAATTGGTTAATGAAAAAAATGCCGATATCGGTCTTGCGTTTGACGGTGATGGTGACCGCCTGATTGCAGTTGATGAAAAAGGCCAAATCGTCGACGGCGACCAGATCATGTATATTTGCGGAAAATATTTGAAGTCTGAAGGCCGCTTGAATAAAGATACGGTCGTATCAACTGTCATGAGTAATATGGGCTTCTATAAAGCGCTGGAAACCCACGGCATGACAAGTGTCAAAACAGCAGTGGGCGACCGCTATGTCGTGGAAGAAATGCGTAAAAACGGTTATAATCTGGGCGGCGAGCAATCCGGCCATATTATCTTCCTTGACTACAACACAACTGGCGACGGGTTATTGACAGGCCTTCAATTGGTCAACATCATGAAAGTGACAGGCAAAAAATTGTCTGAACTTGCAGGTGAAATGACGATTTTCCCTCAAAAGCTTGTCAACATCCGTGTCACAGACAAACACGCGGTGACGGACAATGAAAAAGTGGCAGCTGAAATCGCTGAAGTTGAAAATGAAATGAACGGCAACGGCCGCGTACTTGTGCGTCCGTCCGGTACAGAACCATTGGTGCGCGTAATGGTGGAAGCAGCTTCTGAAGAAGACTGTGAAAACTATGTGGAGCGCATCGCAGAAGTTGTTCGTGCAGAAATGGGCATGAACTAAATAATTTAGCCTTATAATAATTAATTGTCCGCGAACTCTTTTGTTCGCGGACATTTTTAACTGAAAAAAGAGAATAGTTTTAATTCGAATGAGTCCTTTGATGCAGTTGCTCTTTTATATGCGGCAGGGTATGATAGGTATGTCTGTTTAGGACCGCTGATAAAGGGGGATAGATAAAGCGTAAAAGGAAACTAGTTGAAGCGCCTGTACTGGGGAAATCGGACGGACAAGTCATTTTCCAGTAGACGAGGAGGAGGAGTATCGAGATTTCGGCGGATACCTCCCGGCCGCGAAGCCCGGTCGTTATGTTTGCCTGCAAAACAGGTGAGTGATCGGCTGGACAACAAGGTGAACGGGCTCGTGAATGCGTCCGCGCAAAAGCGAACGCTTATTTTAATATTGTTGAAAATTGGAGGAACATTAATTATGTGTGGAATTGTTGGTTATATTGGAGAAAAAGATTCAAAAGAGATCCTATTGAAAGGCCTTGAGCGTTTGGAATACCGCGGCTATGATTCAGCGGGAATTGCTGTTCGCAATGGCGATGGCATCACTGTTTTCAAGGAAAAAGGCCGCATTGCGGACCTGCGCGGCGCAGTTGACGGAGATGTGAAAGGAAATACGGGAATCGGGCATACGCGCTGGGCGACACATGGTAAACCAAGCCGCGTAAATGCGCACCCGCACCAGAATACATCTGATCGTTTCACGCTTGTGCACAACGGCGTCATCGAAAACTATCACCACTTGCAGCGCGATTATTTAGCGGGCGTGGAAATGGAATCGGATACGGATACGGAGATCATCGTGCAATTGATCGGCAGATTCGTTGAAGAAGGTTTGTCGACACAGGAAGCATTCAGTAAAGCTTTGAAATTGATGAAAGGTTCTTACGCGATTGCATTGCTTGACGCTGAAGAAGCACAAACAATTTTCGTTGCAAAAAACAAGAGCCCGCTGCTTGTCGGTCTTGGAGAAGACTTCAATGTTGTAGCGTCTGATGCTATGGCGATGCTGCAGGTGACCGACCAGTTCGTCGAATTGATGGACAAGGAAATCGTCATTGTCCGCAAAGACAGCGTTGAAATCCTGACGCTTGAAGGAGAAACGGTGGAACGTGCGCCATTCACTGCTGAAATCGACATGAGCGACATCGACAAAGGTACGTACCCGCATTATATGCTGAAGGAAATCGATGAACAGCCGGCAGTAATGCGCAAAATCATCCAGGCATATCAAGGGGAAGATGAGAAATTGACCATCAAACCGGAAATTCTGGATGCTTTGCAGATAGCTGACCGCCTGTACATCATCGCAGCCGGAACAAGCTACCATGCAGGACTGATCGGTAAGGAATATCTGGAGAAAATGGCGGGCATTCCGGTGGAAGTGCATGTAGCGAGCGAATTCGGCTATAATATGCCACTATTATCAGAGCGTCCGATGTTCATCTTCATTTCCCAGTCAGGGGAAACGGCGGATAGCCGCCAGGTATTGGTGCGCATCAAAGAACTTGGCTTCCCGTCATTGACGATCACGAACGTAGCGGGATCTACGCTGTCGCGTGAAGCGAATCATACACTTCTGCTGCATGCGGGTCCTGAAATCGCTGTTGCTTCAACAAAAGCTTACACAGCCCAATTGGCGGTTCTTGCTATTTTGGCAGCTGTAACGGCTGAAGCGCGCGGCCGTGATCTTGGTTTCGACCTGATCCAGGAAATGGGCATCGTGGCGAACGCTATTCAGTCACAGGTGGACATGAAGGAAGAAATCGAGAAATTGGCTTCCGACTTCCTTTCAACAACACGCAATTGCTTCTTTATCGGCCGTTTGATGGATTATTTCGTCGGCCTTGAAGGCGCGTTGAAACTGAAAGAGATTTCGTACATCCAGGCTGAAGGCTTTGCCGGCGGCGAGCTGAAGCACGGGACAATCGCATTGATCGAAGAAGGCACGCCTGTTATCGCACTTGCGACGCAGGAATCCGTCAACCTGAACATCCGCGGCAACGTCAAGGAAGTGGCGGCGCGCGGAGCGAACCCGATGATCATTTCAATGGAAGGCCAAAGCGAAGACGGCGACAGCCATGTGCTGCCAACGGTTCATGAACTGTTGACGCCGCTTGTATCGGTCATTCCGCTGCAATTGATCAGCTATTACGCAGCGCTTCACAGAGACTGTGACGTCGACAAGCCGCGCAACCTGGCGAAATCGGTTACGGTTGAATAAAACATTCTATAATTCAGAAGCTGGATCCTCCGGGGTCCGGCTTTTTTTATTGGAACTAAGCTTGCCTGTGTTTATGATTAACTGTATAGTATGGCTCTAGTCAATGAAGGGGGCGGTTGAAATGGCAGAATGGATCAGTATCGAAGACGCCAATGAACACAATCTGAAAGACATCAGTGTGAAGATTCCGAAGCGCAAATTGACGGTGATCACAGGGATATCTGGATCAGGAAAGTCGACGCTTGCGCACGATATCCTGTTCAATGAATCCCAGCGGCAATACCTGGAGGCGATGGGGCTGCAGGGCATCGAAAAGCCGAAAGTCGAACAGATCAGCGGGGCATCTCCGGCAATCAGCCTGCGGCAGCAGGAGACGTCGTCGAATCCGCGATCGACGGTCGGCACAAAGACGGCGATGTATACGGGGCTGCGGATGATTTATGAAAAACTCGGCATCCGGCCCTGCCGGCATTGCGGTAAAGATGTTGACCCGATACAGGCCATCGAAGAAACCGAGCACGCGGAAGGCGAGTTTACGGTATTCCAGATTTGTCCGCATTGTTCAGAGAAATATAAAAAGCTCACACGCAGCTATTTTTCCTACAACACTGTCGACGGCGCCTGCCGGAAATGCAAAGGGATCGGGCAAGTCATCCAAATCAATGCAGATGAGCTGTGCAATAAGGATTTGACGCTCGAATCAGGTGCCATCGGATTGTGGCAGGGAAGATACCTCGACTACCAGCTGGAAAATCTCAGGAATACAATGAAACATTACGGCGAACCGCTTGAGGAAAACAAGCCGGTGAAAGAGTTCAGCCCGCTGCAATACGCGCTGCTGTGCCACGGCACAGGAAGCAAGGAAGTTCAGGAACTGACGGACATCAAAGAACCTAAAACAGTCGGCGACGGCAAATTTGAAGGGGTCATGACAAACCTTTGGCGCAAGTACCAGGAAAAAAGCGGCGACATGGGCAGGGAGGGAATTTTTTTCTTCAGTGACACCTGCCCTGACTGCAGCGGCACGAAATTGAATGAAGAAAGCCGCAGCGTCCAAGTGAAAGGCCGCTCGATTGCGGATATTTCGGCGCTCGACCTGGAACAGCTGATGGGTTGGGTGGATGAGATACGCGCTGAGCTGGAGCCGAAAGAGCTGGCGGTGGTCGATGTATATCTTCAGGATATCGAAACGAAACTGAAACGCATCAAGCGGCTTGGCCTTGGCTACCTGACGCTGGAGCGGGGAACAAGCACGTTATCCGGAGGCGAAAGCCAGCGGATCCGCTTATCGGCCATTCTCGATTCGGATTTGACGGACATCGTCTACATCGTCGATGAACCGACGGCAAGTCTGCATGCCAAAGACACGGAAGGCATCATGGACATCCTGAAAAAGCTGCGAGACAAAGGCAATACGGTGATCGTCATCGAGCACAATACCGATGTCATGAAGCAGGCGGATCATCTGATTGAAATTGGACCGAAAGCAGGCCGTTTCGGTGGTGAACTGATCGGAACGGGTTCGCTGGAAGATCTTCAGAAAAATGAGCGCTCGCTGATCAGGGAATACGTGGCCGTGACAGATGCGCCGAAAAAAGCAGTCAGAAATCACGGGGCCGCCGCGATTCACGTGGAAGCGGCAACCCATCACAACCTCGATTCGGTGACGGTCGCCATTCCGGCGGAGTCACTTGTCAGTGTGACGGGTGTTTCGGGTTCAGGAAAATCTTCATTAATTTTCGATGTAGTCGGAGAACGCGCGAAAAATGTGTCGGGGCTGGAACAATTTGGAGAAGTCATCACCATCAATCAAACCAGCATCTCACGGATGAAGCGGTCGAACGTCGCGACGTATACGAATTTATTCACCGACATCCGCAATCTGTATGCCAAGTTGGATGACAGCAAAGCGCAGGGGCTGACGTCGAAGCATTTCTCGTTCAATACGAGTGGCGGGCGCTGTGAGACGTGCGAAGGATTGGGTTACGTCATGAGCAATATGCTGTTCTTCAATGACCTGGAAGTGGTGTGCCCGACGTGCAAAGGCAAGCGCTTCAAAGACAATGTGCTGCGCGTCGAGTACGCCGGCCATTCGATCAACGACTGCCTGGAAGCTTCCATTGAAGAAGCGGCGGAAATTTTCAAGGGAGAGCCGAAAATCCGAAAGACGCTGCAATTATTGACAGAGATCGGACTCGGCTACCTGCTGCTGGGCCAGTCATTGACGACGCTGTCAGGAGGCGAAGGGCAGCGCCTGAAACTGTCGACTTCGCTGATGAAGAAGGCGAAGCAGAAGACACTGTTCCTGTTGGATGAACCTTCGACAGGACTGCATCCGTATGATATCAAGTACCTGCTGGAATTGTTCAATCGACTGATTGACCAGGGCAACTCCGTCGTTATGGTGGAGCACAATCTCCGCATGATCCGTGCAAGCGACTGGGTGATCGATCTGGGGCCGGAAGGCGGAGTAAAAGGCGGTCGAGTGATTGCGGAAGGCGCGCTGGAAGACATCAAAAATAATCCGCTTTCTGTGACGGGAAGCTATTTATAAACTGGAACCGGATCCTTTGAGATCCGGTTTTTTTAATACGCAGATACTGAAAAGGTAGGAAGGAAATTGAAATATTCACGGCTTTCCGTCATTTTGAATGGTATGATTAATGTAAAAAAGGGGGTTTTCACATATGAATCGTGCAGTTTTAAAAAGCAAGAAAACAATGGCAGGATTGATCCTCTCGATTTTATTGAGCGTAATGGCAGTGATATTTGCAGTGAATGACAACGGCTATTGGGTGCTGTTCGTATTGGCTGCGTTATGGACGCTGTTTTTCGGTATCAGACAAGCGGATAAAGTGACAAAAGCGGGAGCGGAAGGAGCGGCCAAATGAACCGGCAGGCGTATGCAAATTGGAGAGGCCACAGGATCAGCCTGATGTGGGAGCCGCACCGGAAAGCAGATCCGGCGGACGTGGTGACAAGTGTCCATAGCTACTGCTTTTACGAAGGGAAAATTGTGCTCGTCCATGTAAAGGACCGGGGCTTCAACATTCCGGGCGGCCACATCGACCCGGGTGAAACCCCGGAAGAGGCGCTGCTCCGGGAAGTATACGAGGAGGCTTACGTTACGGGGGAACTTGCGTATATTGGCGCAGTTCGGGTCGACCACACAGAAAACGAGAAGTTCGTGGATGGCGGAAAATACCCGCGCATCGGCTATCAATTGTTCTACCGGATGGACATCACCGAATGCCTGCCCTTCATGCGGCAGAACGAGACGCTTTCACGCATCTGGGTGGAGCCGGAAGAAGTTCCTTATGTGATGGATGACCATGAAATTGCATTATTGGTGCTGAAAGAAGCGCTGAACCAGAAAACGGGAAGCGGAGTAGCTGGTACGAAATGAAACTGGAGACAGAAAGATCAATCATTCCCCTGCAAGGAAGGCATGATTCCGGTGCTGCCTATTAAAGCAGGACAGATCGCTGGCGGCGATTCGGAATTGTGATTCTCAGTAAATTTCAAATAATAAAATATTCCATTTATTTACTTAATTACAGCTCTTAAGAACGAGTCTTTCGCCAGTCGAAATATTTGAATATAATATATGTTATAATTTTAAAGCAAGTGTTTTTATTCCTTCCGGCTTCTGGCCGCGACAGGGATAAGGCCACCTGCTTTTTTATATCTGCAAATCGAGCGTGCAGAAAACTAAATAAGAAAGAAGAGGATAACATGAGATCTGAGATTACCGCAGATCACAGAGAGCGCGAAAAGGATTATAAACCCCGAGAAAGAACACAAACAGTAACAGAGCCCACGAATGATTACACGTTTGACCGGGTGCCGCGGGAAGAACGGAAAATGGGCTGGCTGAGCATCACGAATATCACATTCGGCATCGCCACCGCAATTTTCTATTTCCAGATGGGCAGTGTCATGGCGCTTCAATTCGGAGCAGCGAACGCCATCATTTCAGCTGTTTATGCGATTATCGTCGCAGGAATCCTTGGTTCCATCATTGTTTATCTATCCGCCAAATCAGGCATGAACGTCAATCTATTATCCCGCGGAGGCTTCGGCTATATAGGCGCCTCACTCACCTCATTGATATACGCATCGAATTTCATCATGTATTGTGCCTTCGAAGGCATGATCCTGGTATCCGCAATCCATGCATACTTCCCCGCAATCCCCTTGTGGATTCTGATTGTCGTTTTCGGTACCATCGTCATTCCGTTAAACTGGTTTGGCATCAAGCAATTGGACAAGCTTCAAAAATGGTCGCTGCCGATTTTCGGGGTTTTCCTGATCGCAGCAATCGTTATGGCCTTTAATCAGCCGTCTGTCTACGGAAGCACTTTCTGGAGCTATCTGCCGGAAGGTGTGCAGATCGGCGGCACGGCGCTGCTTCTCTGCATCGGGATGCAGCACGGCATCATGGGATTAACCATGCTGATCGCGTCCGATTACGCGCGTTTCCTGAAGCCGAAGGACCTGAAAATCGGTTCGATCGCCATCGGTTTCATCCCGCAGATTTTCTGTTTCGGTGTCATGGGCGGCCTTGGCATCTGGTTCGGCGTTATTATGGCCGAATCAAATCCGGGCGTTTACATCGTCGTCCTGCTTGGACTGGGCGGTGTGCTGTTTACGGTGCTGACACAGATTCGCATCAACATCACGAATATTTACAGCTCGTCGCTTTCCCTGTCGAGCTTCTTTGAAAACATGTTCAAATTCACACCCGGAAGACGTTTCTGGGTAGTCGTAGCCGGTGTTGTCGCGATGGCGTTGATGCTTGGCGGCATCATCGATCACCTGGATACGGCGATGACGTTCCAGGGTGTCGCTTTGATGAGCTGGGCTTCGATTCTGGTGACCGACGCGCTCATCGTCAAGAAGTGGCTGAAGATCGGTCCGCGCTATTACGAATCTGAACAGTCGAACTTGTTCAAGTGGAATCCGGTCGGCGTCATTTCGCTGCTAGTGCCGACGGCCATCGGAACAATTGCCGCTCTCGGTTATATGGGTACGTTCCTGCAGAGCACAGCGGCGTTCTTCTCACTGATTCTGGCGTCGATTCTGACCGTGGTTCTGGCACTTGCGACAAAAGGGCGTTATTACCAGAAAGCGGAATCGACAGTGATTCCGAAAGAAGATTATATTGCCTGATGCAATAAAAGATGGAACAGCTTCCGCAAATTCGCGGGAGCTGTTTTTGTTTGTTTATGATAGAGGAAAATCGGCAATCACTGGAGAAAGGTAAAGAAAGTAAATTGCGGTGGCGGGAGGGGATTTAATTGGAACTGACAAATATTCGTTTATTGGTGGACAATTACAAAGCATGTTTTATGTTCTACCGGAATGTGCTGGATTTCAAGGTTATTTGGGGAGATGAAGATTCCAATTACGCGGATTTCGAGTTTAAGGGAATCACCTTAAGCCTGTTTGAACGGAAACAGATGGCTGATGCGATAGGAGCGGAATACCATATACTGCGGAAACGGTCGGATAAGGCGGCGCTCATTTTTAAAGTCGATGATGTGGAAGCGAAATACCGGGAGCTCCAGAAGAAAGTCGATTTTATCACGGAGCCGACCGTGCAGGAAACCTGGGGCATTAAAGTGGCCCATTTCCGCGATCCGGCGGGCAACCTGCTTGAAATCTATGAGAACCTTCAATTAATGTAAGGATGAGCTGAATTGAGGAGTGGAAATATTGAGCGAAATCGATAAAAATGGCCGGCTGGACGAAGAACCGTTTGCCTATCAGCTGGCGAAAAGCGGGACGGTACTGATCGCCTATGAAGGAAAAACAGTGGTGACGCTGAAAGGGAAAGAAGCGGAACGGCTGTCTGCGAAACTGCTGTCGGCTGAAGGCGATCCAAAAAAAGAGCAATTGCTGCTGGCGAAAGCGACCGGCAACTTCAAACGCGGCAATGAGCGGATGGGTAAAGCGAAAGGGAAATAAGCTTCCAATGAAAACAGAACAGAAAATGCCCTCCCGGCAGAAGAGCGGGAGGGCATTTTCTTTACTTACTTTTTCGCGTGTTCTTCTTCCCATACCTGATTCAATACCTGGCTGAACGCTTCAACCGGCTGCGCACCGGAAACTGCGTATTTATTGTCGATGACGAAAAACGGAACACCCTGCACGCCGACTGCACGCGCCTGGGAAATATCCTGCTCGACTTTTTCAGCGTTCGCTTTGTTTTCCACAATGCTACGGACTTCAGCGCCGTTCAGGCCAACTTCTTCTGCCAGGCGGACGATGGTGTCCGTGTCACTCAAAATTTCACCGTCCGTGAAATGCGCCACATAGGCACGCTGGAAAAATTCATTTCCTTTGCCTTGCTCTTTCGCATATTGGAAAACACGGTGGGCGTCAAATGTATTCGCCAGTTTCGCGATATCGTAATTGATTTCGACGCCTGAGCGGCTTGCCGACTCTGTGACATTTTTCAGCATGGCTTCAGCCTGTGCCACAGGCAAGCCTTTCATAGCCGAAAAGGTCTCGGCGTACCCTTTGCCAGGCACATAATCTCCGTCCGGCATCAGCTGGAAACTCTTGTATTCAATTTCCACATCCTCCGCATGTTCGAATTTCTCCAGCGCCCCGTTCAGATGGGCTTCGCCGATAAAGCAGAATGGACATACAAAATCTGACCAGATGGTTATCTTCATTTATCATTTTCCTCCTTTTTGGAATCGATCGGCCCGCAGAAACCGGTTTCGACATCGCAGGAAAAGCCGGTGGAATCGCCGAACTCCACCAGTTTGAGCCCGCTCAAGTTCTGCAGTGTATTGGCTGATTCATTTTTTATTTCTTTTTCCATTTTATACTCCTCCTCGAGATATACGTTTATCATTGATGGTATAGGAAAAGGCGAAGAACTTCTAATAATTGAACCGGGATGAAATGAAACCAAAAGAATCCCAGCGTTGTCTAACGGTTAGAGAAAAAGGGGGCGAGGGCTTGGAGAAGAGGGAGAAGGACCGGCTGCTGACGGAAGCGATGGATGAATACGGGCATTATTTGGTGCGATTGGCGTATTCGTTCGTGAAGGAAAGGACGAAAGCAGAGGATATTGTGCAGGATGTGTTCATCCGCTACTACATTAACCTGGAGAATTTTGAAGGACGTTCCAGTGTTAAGACATTCCTTTACCGCATTACCGTAAACGAATGCCATAATTATTTCCGCAGCTGGGCATACCGGAAAATCGAATTGAAGGATAAATTGGCTCCGATGCTTCAAACAGGCAAGTCTGCTGAAGATCTGGCGCTGGTTTCGGAACAGAGCAGTGACATGGCAGAAGCGATCAGCAAGCTGCCGCTAAAATATCGGGAAGTCATCTGGCTCTATTACTATGCTGAGCTGTCGGTGAAAGAAATCAGTGAAGTATTGAAAGTGCCGGCCAATACGGTGAAGACGCGGCTGGCAAGAGCGCGGCAGCAAGCTGGTGTCACATTTACGGAGGAGGGGATTGACCATGCGTGAGAGTTTGAAACAGGAGCTGGATAAGACGGTGCCGGCAGATGTGACATTGTCAGAGGCGAAAAAACAGCAGATCTTAAGAGCGGCGCAGGAGAGAGGCGGCGGTCGCAAAATATCGAGAGTGCCGAAATTATTGCCGGCGCTTGCAGGTGTGGCGGTGATCGGTATTTCCGGTGTGCTTGCTTATCCCTATTTGATGGAAGACGGTGCGGACGTTCCAGGAGAGACTCGAACGGGTGAAGAAAACGAATTGCCTGCCGAGGGGAATAATGAGGATCCGGAAGTGCTGGTACCCGTCGATGAAGAACAGGATATCGAAGAAGAGCTGGAAAAAGATACGGAACAGACGGAAGATGCAGCAGATGAGCATGTGGAAGATACAGAAGAGTCGTCAAATCAGACGGATGAAAGTATGGAAGACGAAAATGTGGAGGTGGAAAGTCCGCCGCTGACAAAGCAAGATGGACTTATTCAGCTTTTCGATCATGAATTTTTCGAGACTGGGATTGAACTCGGAGATGCAGTAGCGGAAATTGAAAGCGATTATCCGAATTGGAGTGAGAAAGGGGAAGTTGAAGGCGGACTTCTGATCGATTATGGAAGCTTTGTAGTGATTCACGGTTACTTTGAAACGACGATCAACCATATCATTCTTAAAGACTTCAATCAGTTGACTGTCTCGCAGATTGAAGAAGTGATCGGTCAGGAAATTGAGATAGAAGCCTATTTTAATAACATTTTGAACAGAGAAGTAATTTCCGGTGAATTTGTGCTGGAGAATATACGCTATGTTGTCACCGCTGGATCGGAGTCGGAAGATGCACAGGTGTTAAAAGTTACGATATCTGAATACTTCGGAGACTGAGTTCGATCAATTTCATGATTGCTCACCAAGAGCATCCCTTGCTGTTAAAGGGATGCTCTTCTTTTTGAATAAAATATTCTGCAAACTTATTGACAACTGCAAAAAGGATTTGTTACTGTGTATATGAGTATGAACAGTATAACAGTTAAAAAGGAGTGTATATAAATGAATGAATGGAAACAAGCATACCGGCTGGCGGCTTTTGAGCTGAAAGCTTCGAGGAAAAGTCTACTTGCCATAATGGTTTTCTATATTGCCATGAGCCTCGTGGTCATGATGTCGTTCGACCTTTATCTGGAGGAGCGATTTATGCTTTTTGATTTATTGTTCCTCGCGATTTTCTTCCTGTTCCCGGCTTGGATGAAGAGCAAAGAGTTCCAGATGCAGAAAATGGATGGGGATTTGTGGACGGTGCCGTCGGTGGTCATGCTGCAACAGCTGCCGGTTCCAAGAGATGTCATCATCAAAAGCCGCTTCATTATCCACGCGGTTTGTTCATTTCCCCTTCAGTTCATCCTGCTTGCGGCTATGCCGCTGATGTCAGAGAATTTCCGGGAAATGATGTCGCCGTTCACCTATGTAGCACTTGTACTGTTTTGGCTGGCGCTGTCGATTGCGGTCGGATTCATGATGGCGGCGAGTGAAGCGGGAGGCAATTACAAAACGAGCGCACTCGTCAAGTCATTCATTTATATGCTGGCAGGCATCGGGGTAGTATATGTGCTGCTTTTCCTGTTTGCAGATGGCGGGTTTATCCGCTGGACGATGACCCTCGCGGCAGATTGGACATGGCTGACGATTGCGGCGGCTGCAGTTATCGGTGTTGCGGGTTGGAACTACTGGCAGGCCGATATGAGAAAAATGATCCGGAAAACAGATTATCTGTGAGAGGGGGGCCTGAAATTGCTGCCGATTCGTTTATCCAAAGATTCGCGTGAACCGATTTACCATCAGATTGAAAAACAGCTTAAAGCGCTGATTGCAGGCGGACAGCTGGCTGCGGGCACTCCGCTTCCATCGATAAGGGCACTTTCAAAAGACCTTGAGATCAGCGTTATCACCATACGCCGGGCCTATCAGGACCTGGAAGCACAAGGCTTTATTGAAACGCTTCACGGCAAAGGGACCTTTGTCAAAGAAGTGCACAGCAGCCAAAAAGAAGAGACGATGACGGCTTCTGTCCAGACCGAATTCGAACGCGCCATCCGCAATGCGATTGACTACGACTATACAGCCGATGAAATAAAAAATGTGTTTGAAGAGATTTTAAAGAAACTCACGAAAGGGGAATGACAGATGCCTGCATGGATAGAGATACAGGATGTACGCAAGAAAATTGACGAATTCCGTCTCGGACCGATCAATTTGAAGATTGAACCGGGCACAATTACGGCACTTGTCGGCAATAATGGTTCCGGCAAGAGCACATTGCTTAAATTGATGATGAATTTGGCGAATCTGGACGGGGGAGCCATCCATATTCTCGGCAAACTGGTTGACGGCAAAGACGAGAGCTGGAAAAAGCATGTCACATTCCAGCCGCAGAAACAGATTGGCTGGAATGCCTATACGGGAGACGAACTGAAAAGGCTGATCGCGCCGTTATATCCGAAATGGGACGATAAACTTTTCATGCAGATGATCAGGCTGTTTGATATTCCGCTGGATAAACGTTACGGCAAATTGTCACCCGGCATGCAGCAGAAACTCAGCTTATCGTTCGCATTACCGCGCTGCACAGATATCCTGATTCTTGATGAACCGACTGCGTCTCTTGACATCCCTTCGAAATCACAGTTCATGGAGCTGCTGGTCGACTGGATGGAGCAGGAAGATCGAGCTGTCATCGTGACGACGCATCAGGCGGACGATTTGCGGAAACTGGCTGATTACTTGTTTCTGATGCAGGACGGCAAGCCGGTTGGCCATTTTGAGAAAGATGCGCTTGCTGCGGGCTACCGCCGTTACTGGCTGAGTGAAATGCCGGCGAGACCGGTGCCGGGAGAACATTCCCGCAGCGGCAGTGAGCTGGTGTCAGGAAACCCTGACGCAACGGAACAGTATTTATTGGAACAAAGCATTGATGTTATAAACCATAAACCATTGGAACTGGAAGAAATCATCAGCCTGCTGCTGAGATAGAAATGGGAGAGGATGAGGAAAATGGAAACGATGTTAACGGTGGAAGGGCTCGGCAAATCGTTCAAAGACAAACGGATCATCGGGAATATTTCATTCGAAGTGAAAAAAGGGGAAATCATGGCGCTGCTCGGGCCGAACGGAGCGGGCAAATCGACGACGATCCGCAACATCATGGGCATCATGTATCCCGATGAAGGATCGATCACATTCCATAACAGTAAAGGGAAAGGGATCCCGCGGAATAAAATCGGCTACCTGCCGGAAGAACGCGGGCTCTACAAGAACGTCAAAGTCATGGATATCTTATTGTATCTGGCGGAATTGAAAGATTATCCGCTCGACCGCGCCAAACAGCGCGCGCTCGATTATTTGAAGAAGTTCGGCCTTGAAGGAAAAGACAAAGTGTCGGTCGAAGAACTGTCAAAAGGAATGGGGCAGAAAGTGCAGTTCATCGCAGCCATTATTCATGAGCCGGAACTGCTGATCCTGGATGAGCCGTTTTCAGGGCTCGACCCGGTGAGCCAGGAACTGTTCAAAGAAGAAATCCGTTCACTGGCAGCAAACGGCACAGCAATCCTATTGTCATCCCACCAGATGAATCTCGTCGAAGAAATGGCGGACCGCTTGTTCCTGATCCACCGCGGCACGCGCGTCATCTACGGACCGCTCAGCGAAGTTAAAAAGGAATACGCCAATTTCAAATGCTCGATCAACGGGACCAACAGCTTGGAGCTGCTCGAAAGCCTGCCGGAAGTCGAGCGGGTTCAGCAGAACGGTGAATCGGCTGTGCTGTATCTGTCCAAACACATCCAGCCTGCTGTCTGGCTGAAAAACCTTCCAGCCGAACTGGACATCCAGGAATTGTCGATCGACCGGATTTCACTGCATGAAATCTTCATCGATATCGCCACGGATAAAAATTTGCTGAAGGAAGGGGCTGAACTGCATGCGTAACACGATGAAAGTCGCCAGATGGGAAATCAAACGGAACCTCAAAAACAAATCGTTCATTATCGGCATGTTCCTGACGCCGATCATCTTCCTGGCGTTCCTGTTGCTGCCGGATTTATTCAGCTCAGACGAGGAAGCGGCAACAACGAAAGTCTATGTCAATGAAGAGCTCGGTGTTTACGAGCAATTGGAAGCGGCCGCGGCCAATACCGAATGGCGGATGGAACAGACGGACGTGACGGAACAAGAGACGGAAGCGGCGCTTGGTACCGAAGAAGATGCCGCCTATGTCTTCATCGATGAAGAATCGGTCGAAACCGGCCAAGTCACGGTCTATACCAATGAAGAAACAAGCTCCGCTTTCATGGACGAAGTGCAGATTCTCGGCGGTCCATTGCAGATGCTGCAGATTGAACAGCTGGGCCTGACCCCTGAAGAAGCAGGGATTGTCGCGCAAGGAATCGTCTTTGAAGACGCGGCTGTAGCATCGGACGACGAAGGCCTGTTCAGCGAAAACATGCTGAAACGCGTGATTCCAGGTGCGTTCGCCGCAGTCGTGATGCTGTCCATCGTCTTCACAGGAATGGCGATCTTCCAAAGCGCATCCCAGGAGAAAAAAGATAAGATCGCCGAAATCATCCTGTCATCGCTGACACCGGCGGACTTGATGCAAGGCAAGATCATCGGCTATTTCGTCCTCGGACTCGTGCAAGTCGTCGTCTTTATCGTCATCGCGCTGCCGGTGCTCATCTGGAAAATCGACTTTCCGGTCATCGAGTATCTGCTTGTGCCGGAACTGTTGGTGCTATTGCTCATTGCGATTCTCGGCTACCTGCTGTACGCGGCGCTGTTTGTCGGAATCGGCGCAACGATGGCCGACATGTCGACGGCCGGAAACTTCCAGGGCTTCGTCATGATGCTTCCGTTCAGCCCATTCCTGTTCATCGGTCCCGTATTCAGCGATCCGAGCGGATTCTTTGCCCAGCTCGGCAGCTATATCCCGTTTACGTCGCCGGGCGTCCTGATCCTGCGCCTGTCGCTGCTTGAGGAATGGCCGTGGGTGGAAATCATCATCGCCATCGCCGTTCTCATCGTCAGCGTATGGATCTTCATGAAACTCGCCGGTAAAGTCTTCCAGACCGGCATTCTCATGTACGGCAAGAACGCCACGCCGGGTGAAATCTGGAAATGGATCCGTGCATGATGGAATAAAAGAAGGGATTCCGGTATGATAATGGGAAAAATAAGGAATTGAAGGAGGAAGGGCGGATGCTGGAAACCCCTTTTGGAAAGGTCCAGGTTTTGGTGAGTGACGAGGACTGGCGGCCGATTGAAGCGGACATTGCTTTTAGAGAAAAAGAAATCGAGGAGCGGTTTCCGGTGGATGGCCGGTGGCTGATTGAAGTCCGGATGACGCCGCAAGAGACACAGCGCCATGTTTTCACCATCCGTTTCACGCCTTCTCTGATTATTTCCGATACAGACATCGAAACAGGTGAAGCGCTGGAACTGAAAAGCTGGTTCAGCGGTAACTTGAAATGGAGTCTGGGAGCGGTGGACGAAGACTGGCTCCGGGTGTTGCGGAAAGTGGAGTTGACGAAAGTGGAATACTTGGACCACGGAATTACGTTGCAGATTGACGGCATTCCCGCGGGAGAGGATTTCATGCTGCCGTTTGGGGTGGCGTGGAAAGAGCTGCAGGATCGGGAAGAAGAAGAACATCACACCTGGTTCGCGGCTGCTCCGGCGGATATGTACCCGCCGAAATGGCTGCAGCAGGAAGAAAACTGATTCACCTATGGCCTTTCCGGCACTCTTGGGATAAGCTTTTCCTGAGAGTGTTTTTATTGGATCAAGTTTATTTAACAATTGGAGGTTATTTCAATGAATGAATTACCGAATTGCCCGAAATGCAACTCAGAATATGTCTATGAAGATGGAATATTGTTAGTGTGCCCGGAATGTGCGCATGAGTGGACACCGGGAGCAGAAAATGCGTCTGAAGAAACGAAAGTCGTCAAAGATGCGAATGGCAACGTGCTGCAGGACGGAGATTCCGTCACGGTCATCAAGGACTTAAAAGTGAAAGGCAGTTCGTCTGTGCTGAAACAGGGGACACGTGTGAAAAGTATCCGCCTGGTCGACGGTGACCACGATATCGACTGCAAGATCGACGGCTTCGGACCGATGAAATTGAAGTCTGAGTTTGTGAAGAAGGGGTAAATGGGGATTCTGAAGTATATTATCCTTTTCGCCATAACTGTAGCATTGAGCTATCTATATAATACGTATACACCAAAAACCTGGCTGGCAATCGTGCCGGCGATTCCGGCAGCGATTATGCTTATCTTTTTTTCAAGGGATTTGGAGAAAAAGCGGAAAGATTAAAAAGAGGCTGATTCCGAAATGGAATCAGCCTCTTTTTCGTGTGTTCTATTATATTCCGGCTGGTGCTGGATTCCCGTATAGCCGCGCAATATCTGCCGCCGGAAGCGGCCGGTTGAACAGATAGCCTTGCGCCTGATTGCAGCTGCGCTCTTTCAGGAAGTTCAGCTGTTCATCGGTTTCGACACCTTCTGCGATAACATTCAATCCCAGATTATGCGCCATACGGATGATGGTGTCGACAAGAGCGGCATCTTTCATGTCGAGATGAATATTGCGCGTGAAATATTGGTCAATTTTCAAGGTGTTAATCGGAAACAGCTTCAGATAGCTGAGCGACGAATAGCCGGTGCCGAAATCATCGATCGTTAAATGGACGCCCATTGCTTTCAGCTCATTCATGGTCTTGACCGCACTCGCTGCTCCCTGGATGCTGCTTTCTGTCAGCTCAAGTTCCAGATATTGCGGTTCAAGGCCAGAATCCGTCAACGCGCTTTGGACCAGGCCGCACAAGTTCGCTTGAGAAAACTGCCGCGCTGAAATATTGATGGCCACGCGAAACTTCGGCAGGCCCGCATCCTGCCAAGCTTTGTTCTGGAGACAAGCGTTGCGCATCACGAATTCGCCGAGTTGAATAATCGTCCCCGATTCTTCTGCAATCGGGATGAATTCACCCGGAGAAATCGGTCCCATATGCGGGTGGAGCCATCGGACAAGGGCTTCAACACCGATGATATCACCTGAGTTGATATCGATTTGCGGCTGATAATTGATGGTGAACTCTCCGCGTTCAAGTCCTTTTCGCAGACCGATGGCGATTTTCGACCGGCGCGCCACTTCTTCGTTCATTTTGTTTGTGAAGAACTGGAAATTATTCTTGCCTTCCTCTTTCACCCGGTACAGTGCGAGATCGGCGTTTTTGATCAGCGTCTCCGCATCCTGCCCGTCTGAAGGATACAGGCTTATGCCGATCGAAGGCGTGATGAACAATTCTTCACCGCTGAAATGGAAGGGTTTATTAAAGCATTCCAGAATCTGTCGTGCATAATTTGAAGCTTGAGTATAATCTGTTTCAGGCAATAAAAGAATGAACTCATCTCCGCCAAGACGTGAAATCGTGTCTTTTTCCGAAGCCTGATGCAGCAGACGTTCGGTTATTTCCTTGAGTAATTGATCGCCGATTGCATGGCCGAGCATGTCATTGACGAGTTTGAAATGGTCGATATCCAGATAAAGCAGCGAAAACAGTTGCTGATCTCTGGCTGCCCGGACAAGTAGAGTGTCTAGACGGTCATTGAACAGACGGCGGTTCGGCAAGCCGGTCAGCGGATCAAGATAGACAAGGCTGCTGATTTTTTCGTCCGCCTGTTTCCGTTCCGTAATATCACGGATGATGCCGCTGAAGAACACACCTGTTTCTGTTTCCCAAGTGCCGAGGGACATTTCGATCGGGAATTCGCTCCCGTCTTTCCGAACCCCTTCGAGTTCCAATGTTTTGCCGATGACGCGAGGTTGTTTCATGTCGAAATAACGTGTCATTCCTGCTTCATGTCTTTTACGGATACGTTCAGGGATGATCACTTGCAGGCTTTCACCGATCACCGTTTCTTTGGTATGGCCGAAAATGCGTTCAGCGCCTTGATTCCATTGGATAATGAGGCCTTTATGATCCGTTACGATGATGGCGTCTTTTGCCGATTCGATGACGGATTGGAATTTCAGTTCGTATTCATCGGTTTGAGCTGAAATCCGACGGTCGATGCGCACACTGTTGTGGGCAAGGATCAGCAGTAGCAATGTGCCAAGTCCGACAGTATAGCCGAGAGATAAGCTGTTGATAGAAGAGGCCTCTCTGTGCCCGTGGTCGACAAGGGGAGTGAATGTCGCTGCCGCCATTCCGATATAATGCATGCCGATGACCGCAAATCCCATCAGGACGGCACTGCCGACTTTCTGCCAATGAAACCCCGTGAGTTGGCGCAAACGGAACAATAAGAAAAGCGCTGCGAGGGAGCCGGTAAAGGCAATTACAGCAGAAAGTGAAAAAAGGACAGGGTTATAGGTGATGGCAGCCCCTATCTGCATCGCTTCCATCCCGATATAATGCATCGAAATAATCCCCGTGCCAATAAATACTGCACCGATCAGAAGCCGTTTCACCGAAACTGGGGGACGGCTGACAAGGTAAAAAGCAATCCAGCAGGATACCAAGGCCGGTACAGTTGAAAGGATGACGACAGGTACACTATAGGTGACTTCCATCGACATATGAGAAGCAAGCATGGCGATAAAGTGCATAGACCAAATTCCGAGCCCCATGACAAGGGCACCGGAAATTATCCATTTCCATTTCGCGCGATTCTTGGAAATTGCCAAACGGCTGCTGATATCAAGGGCCACGAAGGAAGAGAAGATGGCAATAGCGATGGATAAAAAAACCAGTGGCCAATTATATGAAAATGATAAAGTCTCGATAATAAACAACTCTTTCTGCATTAAAGGATATAATTCATGGCAAATGGAAGACCTAATGATTTTTTGGGAATAATATGGATGTTTTTAAGTTGCACTAATGGTTATTTGCTTTTAAGAAGTGTTTAGCTTACATAAGATAGCACAGGTATGGGCTTTTTTCACTATTTGAGTAGAAATAAATATAAATTAAGTTGATTTATTTTAAGCTGTCTGGAAATATGAGTTTATTCTATCGGTTTCATTGCCATCCGCCAAAATGCGTAATCCCGTCTTTCGGGACAGCAATTATGATAAAATGAGTTAACGGAAAATTCTTTCAACTATTCAGGAGGCAGATGTGATGAAGAAGACATCTACGGTGGTGCTGACGATGGCAAGGCGTTTACAGGCGAGTCCGGCAGATGTGTATAAAGCCTGGACGAAACCGGAGCTGATGAAAAAGTGGCTGTTTACGGCAGAAGAAACGAACCGGATGGCGCGCAATGATTTTAAGATCGGCGGCAGATGGGAGATCGTCGATTTCCGGGAAGGCAAGGAATACCGGGCTACAGGTGAATATCTGGAGATCGACCCGCCGCACCGTCTCATATTCAGTTTTGAAATGCCGCAGTTCAATGACTTGCAGGACAGGATCATCGTCTGGGTTTCGCCTGTCCAGGATGCCTGCGAAATGACGTTCAAACAGGAAATCGTCGTGCCGCATGAAGACGGCTGGACAGATGAAGATCTTCAGAATGCGATGAACGAATTCAGCGGAGCGTCGGAAGAAGGCTGGGACCGGATGTTTGAGAACTTGAAGCAATTGGTGGAAACCGGTGAAATCCGGATGGGTGAAAATAGCTGAAGCCATAAAGGCTGATGGAATAAATTGCAAAGAGCAGGTGGAAGAAATGGAAGCGCCGAGAGATATACTCGTTGTATGGCGGCAATTTGACAATTTTCCAATGGAAACGCTGACGAAAGCGTGGACGCATGCAAAAGGGGTTCCGGGACAGCGGGACGTCGAAACGATGGAGCGGCATCGTGAAAAATATGGCATCACCGGCAATTGTTTTGACTTGGCCATCTGGCTGCTGGAAGCCTTTAAGGAAGGGGGAATCGAGGCGTATCCAATCGGCAGTGAGCTCGGTACGGGGGATGATCATGCAGCGGTTATGGCTGTCGACGGCAAGGGGCGCAGGTTCCTGTGCGATTTGGGTGACCAGTGGCTTCAGCCGATTCTCATTGACGGCGATGACCCGGCTTATACGGATGAGAAATTGTCGGGATTTTTCCCCGGGGCAGAAGTGCAGCTGATTTCGGGGAAAGAAAATTTCAAAGTGATTTATCACCGGCCGAACGGCAAATTTTCAACTCAGGTTTATTCGTCTGAGCCAGTGCCCATGAAAGATTTCCTGGCAGCCGCTGAAATTTCACAGAATAACGTGTACCCAAAGCCGTTGCTGGAAGTGCGTTTGCCATGGGAAAATGAGACCGCCCACTGGGAGTTCGATGATTGGAAAAGTTTTTTAAGCACGAGCAAAGGGCTTTACGAAGATCCGCCCCTCTATACCGTCGATGACTGGGTGGGACGGATTCATGACCGAACAGGCTTTGACAAGGCGGTCTTGAAAGAATCACTGGAATATTTCAAGAAGCTCAGAAAAGAAACTGCTTCCTGAAGCCGTTCGGGATTTGAAACAGAAAGAGGCTGATGGAATGGAGATGGAACGGATTGCCGCCTGTGACGAAAACGGCAAAGCAATTGGAGTGAGGTCGCGTGATGAAATCCACAGGACAGGCTTGTGGCACGAAACGTTCCATTGCTGGATTGTGGAAATGACGGACGAAGCGCCCTTGATTCACCTGCAATTGCGAAGCAGCGACAAAAAGGATTTTCCGGGTTTGCTGGATATCAGTGCCGCGGGCCATATCCTGGCACATGAAACGGTTGAAGACGGCGTACGTGAGATCGTTGAAGAGCTCGGGATTGAAGTGGGCTTTGATGAGCTGATCCCGCTCGGAATCATCAAAGACCGGCTCACCGTGCAAAATTTCATCGACAACGAAAGATGCCATGTCTTCTTATATAAGACGGAAGAAGGGCTGGACAATAAATATGAGTTCCAGAAAGAAGAAGTGGCGGGCATGTTCAAATTCGACTTTCTGGAATTTATTGAATTGAGCAGTGGCCACGTGGCACATATTGAAAGCAGAGGCGAGATTTCAGCAGCTGGCAAATTGCTGCGCCGGCAGATCGGACTGTCGGATCTTGTGCCGCACGAACCGGCTTATTTGAAGGAAGTAGTCGACAGGATTCAAAAAGCGCTGCTGATTCACCGATGAAATGAAAGACAGCCCGGTCCAAGGAAAAGGGATTCGGGCTGTCTTATTTCATGTGCGCTTAAACAATTTCCGAAACCTTCGTCGGCACGATGCCGGCTTCCTGCAGCGATTTGGCTATTTTTTCGGCAACTGCCAAAGCATTTATACCGTCTCCGTGAATGCAGATGGTATCGGCCTTTAAGGAAACTTCTGTTCCAGCGGTAGTCATTACTTTTCCTTCACGGACCATCCGGATGGCTCGGTCGATTGCTTCATTTGGACTGGTGATCAGGGCATGGGGTTCTGAACGGGGCGTCAATGAGCCGTCCGCCTGATAGCTGCGATCGGAAAATACTTCGCTCACGGTACGCAATCCGACTTTCTTGCCAGCTGCAATCAATTCACTGCCGGCAAGCCCGAATAAAATCAGTGCCGGATTCACGTCATAGACCGCTTCGGCAATGGCTTCGGCGTACAGAGGATCTCGGGCAGCCGTATTATACAGGGCGCCGTGGGCTTTGACGTGCTGCATGAGCCCGCCCTCTGCAGCGACGAATCCGGATAAAGCACCAACCTGATAGACAATGAGGTCATAGATTTCCTGTGCCGGCAATTGGAAATTGCGGCGTCCGAAACCCGGCAGATCCTGGAATCCGGGATGGGCACCGATGGCTACATCCTTTTCAAGCGCCAGCCGGACAGTCTTTCGCATGGTCGCCGGGTCGCCGGCGTGAAAACCGCAGGCAATGTTGGCGGAAGTGACATAATCGAGAATTTCTTCGTCTTGCCCCAATTTGTAAACTCCGAAGCTTTCTCCCATATCGCAGTTCAAGTCCACTTTAAAGGTCATTTCAATGCCTCCCATTTCAATCGA
This sequence comes from Planococcus beigongshangi, assembly GCF_016820495.1. GTDB lineage: Bacteria > Bacillota > Bacilli > Bacillales_A > Planococcaceae > Planococcus > Planococcus beigongshangi. Next base: position 31,409 of record NZ_JADHDU010000004.1, read on the forward strand.
ATCGCCCTTTTCAGGCAGCTTATCCTTCTTTCCTGCAAACGCAGCTGACGTTGTGCCTCTTCTACGCTCACTTTTTTGAAACGAATGGAATCGCCCGGCTTCAGCTGGCTGACGAGCGGCAAATCGGCGGTAATGACTTCTGCGATTTTCGGATAGCCGCCGGTCGTTTGGCGATCTGCCATCAGGATGATCGGGTTGCCGTCAGCTGGCACCTGGATCGAACCGAAAGCAACGGCTTCCGAAACCAGTTCCTGTTTTTCCGAGAGAGCCAATTGAGAGCCGTTGAGCCGGCAACCCATGCGGTCGGAGTGGGGACTTAGAGAAAATGGTTCTGAAAAGAAACATTTCCGGCTGTCTGCTGCAAACAAGTCAAATTGGCGGCCAGCGGTCACGCGGATTACGGGTTCTGCAGAATAGACCGGTGCTGGGACCGACCAGGCAGTTTTTTGGTCGCTGGATTCGTTTCTGCCATTTTCCCCGCCGACCGCCAAACGATCTCCTTGGGTTAATGCACGCCCCTGATAACCACCGATTGCCGCCCGCAGATAAGTGGAGCGGCTGTTCATCACTAGCGGAACATCAATGCCTCCGGCAACAGCCAGATAGCATCTGCTGCCGGCTGTTGGCTTACCGAACGTCAGGGTTTGGCCCTTTGCGACTGCAACTGGCCGCCATGAATCAGCAGTTTCTCCGTCTAATTGAGGACTCAGGTTGCCCCCGCAAATGGCAATGAGGGTGTCTTCTTCAAACTGGATTTCGGGGCCGATCAATTGGATCTCGATAGCCGCCGCATTTTCTTCATTGCCGACCAGGAGATTGGCGATTCGGAATGCAAAAGGATCCATTGCGCCGGCTGCTACGACTCCGTACTTCTGGAACCCGCTGCGGCCAAGATCCTGTACAGTTGTCTGCAAGCCACCCTTACGTATCGTCAGCATTTATATCGGCCTCCATCGTCTGGAATACATCTTCTGAAATTTGCCGGAAAATGATCTTGTCTCCAGTCCGCAGCAGGCCTGGATTCTTCTTGTTCGGCGTAAAAAGAGGAAGTGGTGTGCGTCCGATCAGCTGCCAGCCGCCAGGAGTGGAAATCGGATAGACGCCTGTCTGGTTGCCGGCGATTCCGACGCTGCGCGCGGGAATCTGCATTCTCGGCGTTTCCCTGCGCGGTGCCGCAATTTTTTCAGACATGCCGCCGAGATAAGGAAACCCGGGGGCAAAACCGATCATATGGACTGTGTATGTTTCTTCTAGATGAATGCGAATCACTTCTTCGGCGCTCAAGCCGTTATGCTGTGCCACAAATTCAAGGTCAGGGCCATAGCTGCCGCCGTAGCAGACGGGGATTTCGACGGTGCGGGACAAAGGCGGCTTCATTTCGGAAGCTTTCTCCAGAAGCGCTGCCAGATCGGTTTCTGCTTCATTGTACAGGAGGAGAAGTGGGTTATAAAAAATCGTTATGGTAGTAAACGCTGGAATAAATTCAGTCATCCAGTGGGGTGGATTCGCTTCGAGCACAGATGTGATGGCTTTTATTTGATTATGCGTATCTTCATTTATGGCATTGCCGAGTTCAATGATAATGGCCTGGTCGCCGAGTGGGGAAAATGAATAAGCCATTAAGCAACTCTCCATTCTAAAATTATTTGACTATTCTTTAAGTATAGAGCTATTGGAAAGCAGGTGGAAGGAAGAGTAAGGAAGAAATTCATTAATTTTGGCGAGTTGGGAGTAAATAAAAAATCCGTAAAAGAGGAGCCCTCCCGGTTCATCTTTTTGCTACTGTTTTGCCGAGTCGATCGTAAATCCAAAATCGGCAGCCAATCGGCCTTGGTTTTATTCCATATGAATAAAATATCTGTATTTTCTGTAAATATAAATTGACCACCCTGGTCGACTGGGTATATAATGAAGTCGACCAAGGTGGTCTACTGAAGAGGCGGGTGAAGTAAATGGAGAAATTTAAAGGCCTTGACGAAGAAAAGCAACAGAAAATCCTGGATGCCTCCTTAAAGGAATTTGCCGAGCATGGATATGAAAAGGCTTCGACAAACCGGATGGTGAAAGAAGCCGGCATCGGCAAAGGGATGCTGTTCTATTATTTCAACAGCAAAAAAGATCTTTATGAATATTTGGTGGAATACAGCCTGGATTTCACTGTTGAAAAATACTTTAATCAGGTGGATACCAGCGAGACCGATTTCATTGAACGTTTGAAACAAACGGCGCAGGTGAAAACGAAGGCCCAGACAGAAAATAGGAATGTCTTCAATTTTTTAAGTACGTATATGCTTTCAACAGAAATCAAAGTGCCGGCTCGTCTGCAGAAGAAATACGAATATATGCAGGAGATGGGGAACAGAATGATTTATGAAGGAATTGACCTGACATTGTTCCGGGATGACGTTAACGTGGAGAAAGCGTTCAAGCTGATTCGCTGGTCGATAGAAGGCTACCAGAATGAACTGCTGCACAGCCTGCAAGGACAGAATATGGCTCAGGTTGATTTCGCGCCGTATTGGGAAGAGTTTTACGCTTATATGGAGATTCTGAAAAAAAGTTTCTATAAAGAAGGGGAGCGGGAACAATGACTGTTTTGAAAACGGCCGGCTTGACCAAGAAGTTTGGGGATTTCACTGCGCTTGACGGGGTGGATATCGAAGTGGGGGAAGGAGAGGTATACGGTTTCATCGGCCCGAACGGAGCGGGAAAATCGACGACCATCCGTGTGCTGCTCGGCATTTTGAAAGCGACAGAAGGCCAGGCGACGATTTTCGGCAAAGATGCCTGGAAGGATGCTGTCGAAATTCACAAGCGCGTCGCTTATGTTCCGGGTGACGTCAATCTCTGGCCGAACCTGACGGGCGGTGAAGTCATCGACCTGTTCATCAAATTGCGCGGCGGCAACAATGGATCACGTCGTGAAGAATTGATTCGCAGATTCGATCTCGACCCGGGCAAGAAATGCCGGACGTATTCCAAAGGGAACCGCCAGAAAGTTGCGCTCGTCGCTGCCCTTGCCTCTGATGCGGATCTGTATATTCTGGATGAACCCACTTCAGGGCTTGATCCGTTGATGGAAAGGGTTTTCCAGGAATGTATCAGCGAAGCGAAAGCGGAAGGGAAAAGCATCCTGCTGTCGAGCCATATCCTATCGGAAGTCGAAAAGCTGTGCGACAAAGTGGCGATTATCCGGCAAGGAAAAATCATTGAAACAGGCACGCTGAAAGAACTGCGGCATTTGACGGGCACCATGCTGCTGGTGGAAACGAAAGAACCGATGCCGCAATTGCATGAACTGAAAGGCGTCCGGGGCATCGAACAAAAAGACGGGGCATTGTCGTTCCAGGTGGATCAGGAGGAGCTGGATCATGTCATCCGCTACGTCAGCGGCTTCGGTATCGTCCGCATGGAAAGCGCGCCGCCGACTTTGGAAGAATTGTTCATGCGTCATTATGAAGGGGCAGGAACGGGAGGCGCAGTCTGATGGATAATCATTATTTCAGCGGCACCGGAAGCTTAAGCCGCTTTATCCTTCGCCGCGACAGAATCCGCATGCCGATATGGATTTTCAGTTTTGTCTTCGCGACGGTCGTCATTGCGGTCGCTTTTATCGGCCTTTATGAAAATGCGCAGGAGCGGCAGACCATAGCGGCCACTATGGAAAATCCGGCGATGACGGCGATGGTCGGCCCGGGATACGGTCTCGACAATTACACGGCCGGGGCGATGATGGCGCACCAGATGCTGCTGATGACCGCAGTGGTCGTCGGGCTGATGAGCGTGCTGCTCGTGATCCGCCATACACGGACAGATGAAGAAGAAGGCCGCATTGAAATGGTGCGGTCGCTGCCGGTGGGCCGGCTGGCCAATGTCACAGCGACATTAGCCGTCTTGTTTCTGATCAACATCGTGCTGGCGGTTCTCACAGGAATCGGTCTGTATGCGCTGAATATCGAGAGCATGGATCTGGAAGGCTCCTTTCTTTACGGTGCGGCGCTCGGTGCAACCGGCATGGTTTTCGCGTCGATGACGGCGGTCTTCGCCCAGCTTTCACACAACGCCAGAAGTGCGCTCGGATTGTCAATCGGCTTTTTGCTGGCGGCCTATATCATCCGGGGAATCGGCGATGTAGGAAACGGATTCCTTTCCTGGTTCTCGCCGCTCGGCTGGATTGTCCGGTCGGAAGTGTATGTCAATAATTTATGGTGGCCGATTTTATTGACGGTGGGAGCAGCGGTTGCACTCGGCGGTCTCGCGATGTATCTGAATTCCATCCGCGATCTGGGTGCCGGTTTTCTTCCGGCGAGAGCCGGGAAAGTCCACGCATCCCGGTTTTTGCAGGGACCGTTCGGGCTCGCATTCCGGCTTCAGCGCACCGGTTTTATTGCCTGGGCAATCGGCATGTATGTGCTGGGTGCTTCCTACGGCTCTGTGATGGGCGATATGGAATCCTTCTTTGCAGATGTTGAAATTATGAAAGATCTGCTTGTTCCGATGGAAGGCTTTTCCCTTGTTGAGCAATTTGTTCCGACGCTGATGGCTGTCATGACGATCATCGGCACGATTCCGGTTCTTATGGCCATTTTGAAGTTGAAAGGCGAAGAGAAAAATGGCCGGATCGAACATGTCTTGGGCAGAGCCGTATCGAGAAATCGTTTGCTTGGGAGCTACTTGCTCATTTCGATAATGGCAAGCTTCGTGATGCTGTCCCTGGCGGGGTTAGGTCTCGGAACCGTGGCGGATGCCATGATGGAGGAAGGCTTTGATGTGGCCATGGCATTTCAGGCGGCCCTCGCTTATCTGCCGGCTGTATGGGTGATGATCGGGCTGACTGTGCTGCTGATTGGCTGGCTGCCGAAATTCACCGGTTTCATCTGGCTGTATCTGACTTTCTCTTTCTTCGTCATCTATCTCGGAAGCTTGTTCCAATTGCCTGAGTGGGTGGAAAAAGGGACGCCTTTCGGCTACGTTTCCGCTATTCCACTGGAAGGCTTCGACTGGCTTCAGGCAGCGCTGCTGACTGGAGTCGCCGCCGTGCTGATCGTTGCCGGGTTCATTGGATACAATAAAAGGGATATCGGCAATTGAATCGTTCAATTGAAGCTGCCACGAAGCGCAACTGCGTTTCAAGGCAGTTTTTATTTTTTGGGGGAAAAAGAGGAATAAACCGGTAATGGCCGGCCTGAAAACGGGTATGGATGAACAACGGGATTAGCCGGTTTACCATCAGTAAATCCATTGCAGCCCTCAGGTATTAAATCCATCATTCCAAAGGAGTTGATCGTATGTATCCGAATTTGGCAGGCAAGACGGCGATTGTCACAGGTGCATCGAAAGGCATTGGCAAAGGGATTGCCGAACGTTTCGGCAAAGAAGGGATGAATGTCATCGTGGATTATCTATCGGATCCGGCCAGTGCGGAAGATACAAAAGCAACTATCGAATCTAATGGCGGCAAGGCCGTCACGGTGCAGGCGGATGTATCCGGAGAAGAAGGAGTCCGGAAATTGATGGAGACCGCCATAAGCGAATTCGGCTCGCTTGATGTATTGGTCAATAACGCCGGGTTCAGCGAAGGTGCCCCGACAGAAGAGCTGACGCTGGAAAACTGGCAGCGCGTTCTCGATGTCAATCTGACCGGCGCTTTCATAGCGAGCCGCGAAGCCGTCAAGTATATGACGGACCATAGCATCAAAGGAAGCATCATCAATATCACCAGTGTTCACCAAACGATTCCGAAAGTGGAAAATGCACATTACGGCGTCACCAAAGCCGGCCTCCGGATGCTGACGGAAACGATGGCTTTGGAATATGCAGCACAGGGGATCCGGATCAATGCCATCGGTCCGGGGACAATCGATACGCCGGCGAATCCGGTTCATGAACAAGATGAAGAGGAGAAAGAGAAGACGCTGGCGAAAATCCCGATGAAAAAAGTGGGTGTGCCGGCGCAGATAGCGGCAGCGGCAGCCTGGCTTGCTTCATCGGAAGCAGATTATGTCACAGGGGCGACGCTTTTTGTGGATGGCGGCATGACGCTTTATCCTTCACAATTGAATAATTAGTGGAAATGCTAATGAAAAGCTGAAGAAGCGGTCGGGTACCGCTACTCGGCTTTTTTATTTATTATTATTTCAATAAAATTACAACTGGATATGAACTAAGTACCTAATTTGTTGGAATAGACAGATTTGTAGAAATAATTGATCAAAAATGATTGATTTTTTAAATAAAGCATGTATTATTACATTATGCAATATATCGCATAACGTTTTCTAAATTCTTTTATTATACTAAAATCGTATAAAGGAATTCAGGCAAGCAAAGGAGAAAAGAACTCGGGAGGAATGAAGATGGACAGTAAATTATCGTTTAAGTCGTATGCAGTTGTTGGAATGATGTTGTTCGCATTATTTTTTGGAGCAGGTAACCTGATTTTCCCGGCACAATTGGGCCAGTATTCAGGAACTGCGGTGTGGGTGGCGATTCTCGGATTTTTGATCACAGGTGTAGGTTTGCCGCTTCTGGGAATTCTGGCGATCGGCTATTCGAAAAGCAATGATCTTCAGGATCTGTCGAGTCGTGTACATCCGGTCTATGGTGTTCTTTTCACTTCACTGCTCTATTTGACAATCGGACCGTTCTTCGCACTTCCAAGAACGGGAGCAGTCGCTTATGAAGTGGGAATCGCGCCGTTCGTCAGTGACGGTTCAATCGGCACATTCCTTCTGATTTTCTCACTTGTTTTCTTTGCCATTGCATTATTTATCTCATTGAATCCTTCCAAAATCGTCAACAGTGTCGGCAAATTCCTGTCGCCGGCGATCCTGGTGACGTTGGCGGTCCTGCTGGTTGCCGCATTCTTCGCGCCAATGGGCGAAGCGGGTGCTCCTCAGGGAGGCTATCTCGATAATGCGTTCATGACCGGTTTCCTTGAAGGTTATAACACGATGGACGCGCTGGCTTCATTGGTATTCGGCATCATCGTGATCGCGGCTATCCGTAAAATGGGCGTCAATTCACCAAAAGGCGTTCTCAGCGCGACACTGAAAAGCGGGCTTGTGGCCGCTGTTTTATTGGCAGTCGTCTATGCGGGAATCGCTGTTCTTGGTTCGACGAGCACAAGTACACTAGGTTTGCTTGAGACGGGCGGACCGGTTCTCAGCGGCGCTTCCGCTCATTACTTCGGCACGTTCGGTGCGTTATTGATCGCTGTCATCATTACACTTGCCTGTTTGACGACAGCCATTGGCCTGATTGTCGCCAATGCGGAGTATTTCCATAAACTGATCCCTAAAGTAAGCTATAAAGTATTTGTCGTCTTTTTCTCTGTTTTCGCACTGGTCGTTACGAATGCAGGTTTGGCCAATATCATCACATTCTCGATTCCTGTGTTGATGTTCCTCTACCCTTTGGCTATCGTGCTGATCCTGTTGGCATTCACGTCACCGCTGTTCAATCACGCACGTGCCGTTTATGTAGCGACGATTACGGTTACATTCTTCATCGCCGTCGTTGATGGACTGAAAACTTTGACTGGCACGCTTGAAGTGGCAAATCCAGCTTGGCTGCAGGCGGTCATCGACACGTACAGCGCAATTCTTCCATTGTACAATGAAGGGCTTGGGTGGTTATTGCCGGCTGTCGCAACAATCATCGTCACAGCGCTGATTGTTCCGGGCAGTAAAGCGGCAAGAGTGCAAGCTGTAAGAAATTAAAAATGATAATGAAAAAGCTGTCCGGGAAGCAGATGCTTCCCGGACAGCTTTTTTGTGCAGAGATCAATTCTTTGCATTCAATTCTTCAATTGAACGGATCCAATTATTTTTGGTCAGTAACGACAGGCCTTCGACGTCTTTATCCTTGAAAGCCTGGATGATTTGGTCATGTTCAATCCGCGAAGCATCAGACAGTTCCAATGAAAAATGGAAGAATTGCCTTCTGACATGGGATTGCAGGCGGCTGAGCATAGTCGTGATATAAGGGTTTTGGGCCGCTTCAATAATGACCCTGTGAAACTCTTCGTCGATTTTCAGCGCATTGAAGCCATCTTTTTGTTTGATCGCTTCGGCGAGGCGCCGATTCGCTTCTTCAAGCCGCCCAATCTGTTCTTCATTGATATTGGGAGCTGCCAGCTCTGCGGCTAATGCCTGCAATACAGCAAGAGGAGGCAGCAGGTGCTTGATGTCTTCTTTTTGGATCTGGGTGACGGTGGTGGCTTTGCCGGGAATCATTTTCACGAAGCCCACCACTTCGAGCAGCTGAAGCGCTTCACGGATAGGTGTCCTGCTCAAACTCAGCGCCTGGGCAAGCTCGATATCAGTCAGTTTTTCGCCGGGCTGCAGGGTGCCATCGATGATCCATTGCTCCAATTGGTAATAAGCACTTTCTTTGGCATTCATGCGGACAGGCTTTGAATGGTTTATTGGAATCGGCATGCGAAATCTTCCCTTTCTAAAAACAGCTGTTACTCTTTATTATACGCTACAGGAAAAGAAATAGCAGTCACGAATATGCAGTATATCGCGAATTTTCGTTCATTTAAATCAGGTGAAACAGCCAGGCGAACAAGGGCGCAAGAAATGAACCGAAAATCGCGCTCAGCGACATGGCGACAGAACTGACGGAAGCTTCACGCGCTCCGTATTCCAGCGCTTTCGCGGTGCCGATCCCGTGTGCGGAAGCACCGTAGCCCATGCCGAGGCCGATGGCTGTGTCAATATGCAGCAAACGTAAAACAGCGGGGCCGATGATGATGCCCGTAAATCCGGCAATCATGACAAACACTGCCGCAAGGGAAGGGATGCCGCCGATTTGCTCGGCTATTTCCATGGCCACGGGTGAAGTGATTGATTTAGGCAGCAGGGACGAAACGAGTACATCGGAAAAACCCAATGATTTTGCCAGGGTAATGCCCGTAGTAAGACCGATCATCACGCCGGCAAGCGTGCCGGTGAAAATCGGCATGAGATTCTCGAACAGCAATTTCCGCTGCTTATATAAAGGGATCGCCAAGGCAACGACAGCAGGCCCGAGAAGCCGGTCGATCCATTCGCCTCCAACCATGTAGGCATTGTACGAAACATCTGTGAACGAAAGGAACAGGATGATGAGGGATGTTGCAGTCAGCGCCGGCATTAACACCGAGTAATGGAATTTTAGATAAAGCAGATTCATGAAAAAATAAATGCCGACAGTTAACGCGATGAAAAAAACGGCAAGTAAGAATGGCTGCATCAGCTGAGCTCCTTTCCTGCTTCAGAGCGCCGGCTTAAATATTGGCTGGTCAATCCGGAGCCGGCCATCGTCAGTATAGTGCTCAGAATCAGCACGACGATCAGTAAGACCCCTTTGCCGGTGAATACATCGAAGTAATCCACGATACCGACTGTGGCAGGGATAAAGAACAGCGGCAAAAAAGCCAGCAGCAAAGTGGCTCCCGAATCCACCCAGCGGAGGGGGAAAAGCTTCAATGATAATGCGGTGAACATCAGTATCAAACCGAGGATGCTGCCTGGCAGCGGGATGCTGAATAATTCGCGCAGCAATTGCCCCAATATGAAAAAACCGTATAGAAAACCGATCTGCAGCAATAATACAAGCAGTTTCAAAGTGGCCGCCCCTTTCCTGAGTGATGGATAACCTTAATAAGCTATTTTACCCCATTCCCTTTGAAAAGCGATAGAACGAAAACGGGAATTGAGTTCTGACTGAAACTTCCTTTCATTAGAACCGTATAGTAGAAAAACGAATGGAGGAATGGACATGAGCAATTATACGATCCGGGAATTTATTGAAAAGACAAGGCAGGATGAACGTGAAAACGATTATTTCGAGCTGGAGACGGAGCGGATCCTGGAAGTGAATCTGGACGGCATGGTATGGGCTAAAACAGGCTCAATGATTTCCTATACCGGCCAGATTAAATTTGCGCGTGAAGGTGTCATGGAACACGGACTCGGCACCATGTTCAAAAAAGCGCTGACGGGCGAAGGCACATCATTGATGAAAGCGAACGGGCAAGGGCGCTTATATCTGGCGGATCAGGGCAAGAAAATCACCATTTTCGAATTGAACAACGAAACTATCACGGTGAACGGCAATGACCTGCTGGCTTTTGAGCCCGGCATCGAATGGGAGATAAAACTGATGCGCAAAGTGGCAGGGATGATGGCCGGCGGTCTTTCCAACGTTACCTTGAAAGGCAAAGGGCGCGTGGCGATCACGTCCCATTATGAACCGCTGACATTATTGGTGAAGCCGGGGCAGCCTGTCATCACGGATCCGAACGCAACAGTCGCCTGGTCCGGCAATCTGACACCGGAATTCCGCACGGACGTCAGTTTCCGTACGTTCATCGGACGCGGCAGCGGGGAATCGATCCAAATGGAATTCCAGGGGGACGGATTTGTCATCGTCCAGCCTTTTGAGGAAGTGTATACGGCATCAAACGGTTCTTCCTGAATCCGTTTCGGCACGATAAAATGAGGGAATAAAATGAATGATTGAAAAAGCCGGGGAAATGCTTGTGATTTCTCCGGCTTTTTACATCTTATCAACAATCTGTAAATTCATTCAGCTTACCGTTTTTAAAAAAGACAGACATTTTTGAAATTGCTCTTTTCATCAGTTGCTTTTTACTTTGAGTATTTGTAACATGGCTAATGTAATGCATTGAATCAGAAGGTGCAAGGACTGTTCAATCTAAATGCTTACGTCCACAGGAGGAACCCGGATGGATACAAAATTGGACTTTAAAACTTATCTTATAATCGGCATGATGCTGTTCGCTTTATTTTTTGGAGCTGGAAACCTCATTTTCCCTGCGCAACTCGGGCAATATGCAGGGACGGAAGTCGGTATCGCCATTCTTGGCTTTCTGATTACCGGAGTCGGACTGCCGTTGCTCGGCATTTTAGCGCTCGGATTTTCAAAGAGCGACGATCTGCGCGACCTTTCAAGCCGCGTCCATCCGATTTATGGGTTGATCTTTACGGCTATGCTGTATTTGACGATCGGCCCGTTTTTTGCCTTGCCGCGTACCGGAGCGGTGGCCTATGAAATTGGCATCGCGCCGTTCACAGGCAGCGGTTCAAGTGCAACTGCGCTGCTTGTCTTTTCTCTCATCTTTTTTACAATTGCGCTGGCGCTGTCATTGAATCCCCTGGAAATTGTCAATAAGATCGGTAAAGTCCTGTCGCCGGCTATTCTGGTAACTTTAGCGGTATTGCTTGTGGCCGCTTTTATCATGCCGATGGGGAGTATCGGAACGCCGCAGAACAATTATATGGACAATGCTTTCCTGACCGGATTTCTGGAAGGCTATAACACAATGGATGCACTCGCATCCCTCGTTTTTGGCATCATTGTAATCTCCTCCGTCCGTAAACTCGGAGTGAGCTCGGCAAAAGGTGTCCTGGCGGCGACGATGAAAAGCGGCATAATTGCGGCTGCGCTATTAGCCACCGTTTACGGCGGAATCGCTTATCTGGGAGCTACAAGTACTGACACGCTGGGCTTTTTCGACACAGGCGGACCTGTGTTAAGCGGAGCATCTTCCCATTATTTCGGGACATTCGGCATGCTGCTGTTGGCAGTCATCATCACACTGGCCTGTTTGACGACAGCCGTCGGACTGATCGTGGCAAATGCCGGATTTTTCAACAAGCTGATGCCGAGGATCAATTATAAGATCTTTGTCGTGATTTTTTCTGTTTTTTCATTGATTGTCGCGAATGCAGGGCTTGCCAATATCATCGCTTTTTCAATTCCCGTCCTGCTGTTCCTGTATCCGCTGGCTATCGTTTTGATCCTGCTCGCTTTTCTGTCCCCATTATTCAAACACCGCAGATTTGTGTATGCGACGGTTACCATTGTCACTTTTTTCATCGCCATCATCGATGGCATGAAAGCCCTTACAGATTCGATTGAAGTGGAAAACCCGGGCTGGCTGCAGGGGATCATCGACTTTTATGCTGCCAATCTGCCTTTGTACAATGAAGGGCTCGGCTGGCTGCTGCCGGCTTTGGCGGCTATTCTCATCACTGGCATCATTGCCCGTTTCAGCAGTAAAGAGGGATCGGTCTCAGCAAACCATCCAAACCATTAAAAAGGTGCATCCAAACTGTTCCGTAACCCGAGGGTGCCGAAACAGTTTTTAATTTGGGGGAAATGCTGCTCCCCAACCCCTGTTTGACGAGGATAGATTAGGGAATAGGATAATACAATAATATTCAGGAAGGGGTAAAAAGATGCTGACTCTAGTGCCGAGTAAAGACATGAAAACTATTGCTGTTGAAATCGAAGGTCGGGTAAACGAAGACGATTTACTGAAACTTGATAAAGTTATACAGGAAAAGTTTGCCGATAAAGGAGAATTTAACGTCTATGCCATCCTTTATTATTTTGAGGGCCCTTCTTTTAAAGCATTGGTGGAAGAGATGAAAATTGATGTGAAACGTTGGAGTCAGTACAATAAACTGGCTGTCATCAGCGATGATAAAAAGATTGAGAAGTTTGTCGAAGCGGGTGACCTGCTCCCTTCGGTCAAAACGAAGCATTTCGGCATCGACCAGATGGAAGCAGGCTGGGAATGGATCAGTGAAGAGATGAGCCAAATGTAATTTGGGGCATCTCTTTGCGACGAAGCTAGCGAAGCGGCATCTTTTCAGCCGCGCAGCTGGGCGGGCTTATGACCCGAAGAGCTGGGCCGCCGGCGTCTGGACAATAAGAAAAGCGAAGGCGCCCGTTAAGCTCTGACAGACATAAGACGGAAAAGCGAATCGGCATCTTTTCAGCCGCACAGCTGAGCCGGCTTAGGATCCGGAGAGCTGGGCCGCCGGAGTCTGGACAATAAGAAAAGCGCCTTACACTATAAAAGTGTGAGGCGCTTTTCCTATGGAAAGAGTGTTTTGCGGCAAGCTTTGTATTACACTGAAGATAAGATGAAGAGAAATGCCATTCAGCGGGGCTGCATTTTCCGCTGACCGTTGAGACGGGATAAAAAAGAGCTTTTGCAGATGGGATGATCATAGATGAAACAGGAACTGGCAATTACATTGAATGATAAATACAAAGAAGGCATTAAAGCGGGCTATCCGCTATTGACGAAAGATTCGCTGGAGGATAGCAGCCAGTTGACAACAGAAGGGGCTATCCTGAAACTGGAGGACAGACAGGGGCGTTTTGTCGCAAAAGGCTATTACGGCAATCAAAACAAAGGCATCGGCTGGGTACTGACACGCGATGAAACCGAAGAGATCAATCAGGCATTCTTCGAACGGAGACTGACGCGTGCGCTGCGCCATCGCGCGGGGATGTTCGATGATCCGGAAACGACAGCGTTCCGTATGTTCAACGGCGAAGGTGACGGCATCGGGGGAGTCATCATCGATTATTATGATGGATTTTTCCTGATCAGCTGGTACAGCGAAGGCGTCTATCAGTTCAAAGAACAACTGGTGGCTGCGCTGCAGAATATAGCTGAGTTCAGAGGGATCTATGAGAAAAAGCGCTTCGATACCAAAGGCCAATATATTGAAGATGATGACTTTGTCACAGGTGAGCGCGGAGAATTCCCATTGATCGTCAAAGAAAACGGCGTCAATTATGCGGTTTATTTGAATGACGGAGCAATGACCGGAATTTTCCTGGATCAGCGTGAAGTCCGGCAGGCGATCAAAGAAAATTATGCAGCCGGAAAGACGGTCCTGAATACGTTCTCGTATACGGGGGCATTTTCTGTAGCAGCGGCAATGGGCGGGGCAAGTAAGACGACAAGCGTCGATCTGGCCAAAAGAAGCTCCGCGAAGACGATTGAGCAATTCAGCGTCAACGCCATCGATTACGAGAGCCAGGATATTCTCGTCATGGACGTTTTCAACTACTTCAAATACGCCAAACGCAAAGAACTGAAATTCGATGTGGTCATCCTCGATCCGCCGAGCTTTGCACGCTCAAAAAAATATACGTTCAGCACATCGAAGGATTATACGAACCTGATGAAAGAAGCGATTGCCATCACGGAAGACAAAGGAATCATCGTCGCTTCGACGAACAGTGCTTCGTTCGGCATGAAAAAATTCAAAGTGTTTATTGATAAAGCGTTCAAGGACCTTGGAAGAAAATACAGCATCGTTGAAGAACGTTCACTCCCAGCCGACTTCCGGGTTGATCCGAAATTTGCAGAAGGCAATTATTTGAAAGTGCTGTTTGTGAAACTGGGTGAACGAATCTAAATCGCCAGCCCAGACTCTTACGTTGCGTGAGGGTAAATGTGGCGAAACTTTGCAGGCCTGCCGGTTTTTTCTGTGCCATTTTTATGCCGTCCGCTTGTGGTGCCAGAAGCTTCTCTCCTATAATGGGGATATAAGTGAGTGAGGAGTAGAAGATATTGAAGAATGCATTAAATCAATTTCGTTTTATGGGAATCATAGAAGGCGGCTCGCTGCTGCTGTTATTATTTATCGCGATGCCGTTGAAATACTTTTTCGGTATGCCTGAAGTGGTCAGTGTGGTAGGTGCCGTTCACGGCGGCCTGTTTACTGTTTACGTACTGATCACGATTTATGCTACATTTGCCGTAAGATGGCCGTTCCGCTTTACTGTCGGCGCGATAGCAGTGGCATTTATCCCTTTCGGTAATTTCGTGTTGGACAGAAAACTTGAAAACTGGAAGCAAATGAAAGCTGCATAAGACACTTGGGGATGAGTTCCCCAGGTGTCTTTTTGTTTATCAACTGTTTTATAATAGAAGAATCAGTGTTTGCACATAAATAAACCCGTGACGGAGGATCTGCAATGGCGAACGCAATAAAGACATCTATGGCGGGAAATCCGGTATATCCGGTCATGTTCGCAATCGGCGCTTGCCATTTGCTGAATGATTCCCTGCAATCGGTCATCCCGGCCATGTTCCCGATTCTTGAAGAAAGCATGGGCTTGACCTTTACACAACTGGGCCTGATCGCTTTTGTATTGAATATCATATCTTCATTCATGCAGCCGGTCATCGGGTATATCAGCGATAAAAAGCCGATGCCTTATGCTTTGCCCATCGGCATGGCGAGTTCGTTCGCTGGCATCGCTGGCATCGCTTTTGGGACAGAATACTGGATGATACTCGTATCCGTCGTTTTCCTCGGTTTCGGCTCAGCTGTCTTCCACCCGGAAGGCTCGCGCGTTTCCTACATGGCGGCGGGTCCGAAAAGAGGACTTGCCCAATCGATTTACCAGGTCGGGGGAAATTCCGGACAGGCCCTGGCACCGCTCATCAGCGCTTTCATACTCGTACCGCTCGGCCAAACAGGTGCTGCGTTGTTTCTGTTCGTCGCAGCTCTGGGCATTTTCATTTTGAGTAAGATCTCACGTTGGTATAAAGAGCAATTGGAACTGGAGAAATTGCAGAAAGTGAAGCGGATACTGCTGTCATCCCTGCCGGAAATGACGCGGAAACAGGTCGGCACTGCGCTGGCTTTATTGCTGGTCATCATTTTTGCCCGCTCTTTCTACGTGACGAATATCACCAGCTTCTATATTTTTCATCTGATGGAGGCTTATGGCCTGACCATCCGGCAGGGACAGCTTTATATCTTCCTGTTTCTTGGTCTGGGTGCGGCGGGCACGTTCTTTGGCGGACCGCTGGCAGATAGGATCGGACGCAAAAACGTCATCGTGCTGTCGTTGCTTGTGCCGATTCCACTTGCTTTGGTTCTCCCGTATGTACCGCTGTTCGCAGTTTTGCTTCTGCTCGGGCTGATCGGATTTTTCATCATGCTCAGCTTTTCTGTGACTGTCGTTTACGCACAGGAACTCGTGCCGAGCAAAATCGGCACCATGGCGGGCCTCACGGTTGGCCTTGCTTTTGGAATGGGTGCGATCGGCGGCGTTGCGATTGGTATCCTGATGGATTCGATCGGGGTTTATGAAACGATGGTCGTCGTTTCATTCCTGCCGATTCTCGGACTTGCAGGACTTGGATTGCCGAAGGATCGAAAAGTTAAAGCAGCTTGATAAGGGGAAGGATGAGGGTTGGATGAAGAAAAAACAGGAGTTGCCGGAAGTGCCGGAGGAATTTTTTACTGAACGGTTGAAACTGCGTATGCCGAAAGCTGGTGACGGCAAAGCCGTCAATGCAGCTATAAAAGCATCAATGGATGAATTGAAGCCATGGCTCGGTTTTGCGCAGGAAGAGCCGACACCGCAGGATACTGAAATCAATGCGATGGAGTCGCATATCCTGTTTTTAAAACGTGAAAACCTGCGCTACCTGATTTTTGATAAAGAAACGGGTGAATTTATTGGCACGACCGGTTTTCATGATATCGAATGGGAAATCCCGAAAATGGAGATCGGCTACTGGATCTCCACTGTACACAGCGGAAAAGGCTATATGATGGAAGCGGTAAGTGCATTGACGGACTTGGCGCTGACCGGTTTCGGCTGCCGGAGGGTTGAAATCCGCTGTGATGCGGAAAATGTGAAAAGCCGTGCAGTTCCTGAGAAGTTGGGCTATACGCTGGAAGGTGTTCTGAAGAATGATGAGATGTCTGTAGACGGGAAAAGATTGACGGATACATGCATCTACGCCAAATGCCAATAATGAAATTATCATCCAGAGAACGTTTTCTTCATCTAAGCTGAATAAAAAACGACAGGGGTCTGAAATTATGGAGAAAAAAGAAGAGAAAGTCGGTTTAAAGCCGTTCATTTCCCTGATATTATCATTGAAACTACCGAAGGCCGCTTTGATTTTCGGTTTGCTCGCAAGTTTGATCACGACGCTTGTCGGCCTTGTTGTGCCGTTATTGACGAGAAATCTGGTCGATGGATTTTCGGTTGAATCATTAAGTGCCCCGCTGGTCATCGGCATTGTTGCCGCATTCATCATCCAGGCCATCATCAATGGCGTATCGATTTACTTGCTGAGTAAAGTGGGGCAGCGGATTGTGGCGGGTCTGCGCGACAAGATGTGGATTCACTTGATCCGCTTGCGGGTCGGCTATTTTGATCAGCATGCAAGCGGTGAGACGGTCAGCCGGGTGGTCAGTGACACGGGTGTAGTAAGAAACCTGATCACCGACCATTTCCCGAACTTCATCACAGGCATCGTGTCCATTGTCGGTGCTGTTACGATTCTTTTGATACTTGACTGGAAAATGACGCTGATCATGCTGCTTGCTGTGCCTGTCACTGTATTGATCATGATCCCTCTTGGCCGGCGCATGGCTAAAATTTCGCGGACGCTGCAGGATGAGACCGCCGAATTCACAGGCCATGTCCAGCAGACGATCAGTGAAGTCCGTCTGATGAAATCTTCCACTGCTGAAATGGTGGAAGAGCGTAAAGGCCTGAATGGTATTCAACAGCTATTCAAGACGGGTATGAGAGAAGCGAAGATCTATGCGATCATTGCGCCGCTCATGTATGTGGTGATGATGGCGGTCATTGTGACGATCATCGGCTACGGCGGGATACGTGTAGCGGAAGGCACGATGTCGACGGGTTCACTTGTGGCATTTCTTCTGTATTTATTCCAGATCATCATGCCCGTTACGACGTTTGCGATGTTCTTTACGGAACTTCAAAAAGCGAAAGGGGCGACGGAGCGGATCATCGGGATTCTGGAGTTGCCTCTTGAAGAGGGGCAAAAGGGCAAGGAAATGGACATTTCCGGCAAGGCGCTGCGTGTTTCCGGCGTGACATTTTCCTATGAAACCGGGGAGCCTGTGCTGCGGGATGTAAGCTTTGAAGCGCAGCCTGGCGAAATGATCGCGTTCGCCGGACCGAGCGGCGGCGGCAAGACGACCGTGTTCGGTTTACTGGAACGCTTTTATGAACCGCAACAGGGACAGATCCTGATCGGCGATGTGCCGATTCAGGAACTTTCGATGAATGCGTGGCGTGATCAGATCGGTTACGTGTCCCAGGAATCGGCAATGATGGGCGGAACGGTCCGCGCCAACTTGACGTACGGGCTGCCGGACGCAGAGAATATTCCGGATGAAGAATTGTGGAATGTCGCGCGCATGGCATATGCCGAAGATTTCATCAGGGAATTTCCGGACGGCCTGGATACACAAGTGGGGGAACGCGGCGTCAAATTGTCTGGCGGACAGCGCCAGCGGATCGCCATTGCACGGGCATTCCTGCGCGATCCGAAAATTTTGATGATGGATGAAGCGACGGCAAGCCTCGACAGCCAGTCAGAGGGGATTGTCCAACAGGCGCTCAGCCGTCTGATGGAAGGGCGCACGACGCTTGTGATTGCACATCGCCTGTCCACCATCGTGGATGCCGATAAAATCATCTTTATTGAAAAAGGCCGTGTGACCGGAATGGGGACACATAGAGAATTGACTGCATCCCACTCGCTTTACCGCGAATTTGCCGAACAGCAATTGACGTAGATTTTATGCTTGACCTTGACGTTGCGTAAAGGTGTAACGTGGACTTATCCCGCATTAACAACAACCCCACTTTAAGAAGTGGGATGTCAACTGGCTGTAAAAGCCCGATCGGTTCAACTAACATTCAGTGGAAAAGTACACCCACTGAATGAAATTTCACTTTATCAGGAGGTGAGGAGATGGAATATACCATTCAGAAGCTGGCGAAATTGGCGGGAGTCAGTACAAGGACGCTTCGGTATTATGACGAAATCGGGTTATTGGCACCGGCCAGGAAAAATTCAGCGGGATACCGGATATACGGCAGGGAAGAAGTCGATAAGCTGCAGCAGATTCTTTTCTACCGTGAACTCGGGATGGACCTGGACAGTATCCGGAAAATCATTTCAGATCCTTCCTTCGACGGACCGGCGGCACTCCGGATGCACCGGGAAAAACTCCTCGCCCGGCGCCGGCAGCTGGATCTCCTGATCATTAATGTGGAATCCACGATTTCTGCAGCAGAAGGGAAGAGCACAATGGCTGACAATGAAAAATTCAAAGGGTTCAAGCAAAAACTGGTCGATGACAACGAGCGGCAGTATGGAGAAGAAATCCGCGGGAAATACGGCGACGATGCAGTCGACAAGTCGAATGCGAAAATGCTCAATATGAGCGAAGAGAAATATGAAGAGTTCCGGCGTCTTGAGCAGGAAGTGCTGTCAACATTAGCGGAAGCATGTAAGGCGGGAGATCCGGCTGGAGAGCTGGCCCGGAAAGCGGCGGCACTTCATAAAGAATGGCTGAATTTCACTTGGCCGTCCTACAGCAAGGAAGTACATGCCGGGCTCGCGCAAATGTATGTCGATGATGAGCGCTTTGCTGCTTATTACGAGAAAGCGTGTGAAGGCGGCGCGAAGTTTTTAAGGGACGCCATACTGATTTATACAGGTTTGGACCAATAAGATCCGGCTGCGAGCTTCTTGTTCGCAACCGGCTTTTATTTATTTGCAATAAATTGCTCCTGTTAGTTTCATCTGAAGCTGACAGGGAAAAGCTGTTAAAAAGGAGTTGTGCCGATGGCGGAGACATTAAAAACGCTCAGCGTAATGAGCTTTAATATTTCTTCAGGTCTGACATTGGATGAAAGCCTCGATCTGGAACTGACTGCATCTGTCATCGAAAAGTCAGGAGCCGATATCGCAGGACTGCAAGAAGTGGATCAAAACTTCTCGGATCGCACCGATTTCACAGACCAGGTCAAATGGCTGGCGAACCGGCTCGGCATGCATGCCGCTTTCGGCCCGAACCTGATTGCGTATCCATCGATCGACCGGTTTCCCTTGCAGGCATACGGCAATGCGACCTTCAGCCGGCACCCGGTGAAAAGTTACCGGAATCACCTGCTGGAAAAATTGGAGTTGGGGTCGGAAAGCGAGCAGCGCGGTTTGCTGGAAGCGACAATAGAAGTGGAGGGGGAGTCGATTGCGTTTTTCAATACACATCTTTCATTGAACCGAAAGCAATTGAAGCTGAATATTGAAGAGCTGCTCGGAATTATCCGCCAGAAAAAGCTGCCGGCAATCCTTACGGGGGATTTTAATGCAGCACCGGATAGCCCCCATATCAAACGGGTGGAAGAAGAGCTCAATAATGTTTTTGAAACAGCTGCCGAGCAGCCGGAAACGTATAAAAAAGAAGGGGATCATGGGCAAAAGATCGACTATATCTTCTGCAGCAGGCACTGGGAAGTCCTGTCCATGGAGAGAATCGAAACAGAAGCATCTGATCATTGGCCAATTCTTGCTATTCTGAAATTTCCTCCGGAAGCTTAACAAACCTTTACAAAACTTTACACCCTTGATACAGTATTTCTCTGTGGGACTTGCTATACTGAAGTCGAAATTAATCCAGTAAATAAAGCTTGCCCATAGAAAAGGAGAGCAATTCATGAAAAACAGGAAACTGCCGGTTGTCAAAGTCATGTCTTTTAACATCGCCCACGGATTAGGAATGGATGGAGTTACAGACATTGAAAGAACGGCTGCTGTTATAGAAGATTCCTGCGCAACCATCGTCGGCCTGCAGGAGGTCGATCGATTCTTTGGAGAACGCAGTTCGTTTATGGACCAGGTGGAATGGCTGGGGGAACGGCTTGGCATGTATACCGCTTACGGAGCGAATCTGGATTTTGTCTCAGATGAGCCGGGGCAGCCGAACCAGCAATACGGTAATGCAATTTTAAGTAAATATCCGATAACTTATACGAAAAATCATCATATGACACCCGTAAAACAATGGTACGGAAATGATGAGCAGCGCGGAGTACTGGAAGCGGTCATCGAAATCGATGACAGGGCGGTCAATGTGTTCAATGCCCATCTTTCCTTGAAAGATGAAGAACTGAAAGTCAGCGTCGACGAAATTTTGGCTCTGACAGAGAAAAGTAAATTTCCATGCATCATCATGGGGGATTTCAACGCACCGCCGTTTTATGCGCCGATTCAGAAGATGGGCCGTCATTTTACAGACTCTTTTCTGGCAATGAAGAACGGGGATGCTTACACATATCCAGCGAATTATTCATACATCAAGACGGGGGTCGATTTAAAACCGGTCACCCGCATCGATTATATCTTCATCAGCCCGGAGCTGGAAGTGATGCAGACAGCGGCGATTTCAACCGATGTATCCGATCACTTGCCGATCGTGGCGGATTTGGTGCTGGCAAGAACAAAGCAGAGTCAGCCGGCGGAAGAAAAACGTTCAAAAGCAAAAGCCTGATGACTCTATATAGACGTAAAAAGGGAGAGCCATCGGGGCTCTCTTTTTATTTTTTGAGAAAGAGTTGGAAGTAAGGAAACGATATTGCGCAAAATAGCTGCGCTTTCCTGAAACCCGTGCTCCTGTCTCTGTCCCTGTCCCTGCATCGCTAACGCTAGCTTCGTCGCAAAGCGCTGGCCGGAGGAGCCTGGGCCGCGCTTGGCTCGCGCTGAGCTAACTTGGACTCGTTACACTTCACTCGAAAGGGAGTCTTCGCTGTTTTGCTCCATATCTCAATAATCTTCTATAAAGAGCGAATCTGCATATGTGGGTTTACTGAGAAAAATATAGCTTTTTTCTACAGATCCAGAATGCAGCAGCAGGCGGCGACTCCTGCAGGAATAAGAGCTAGTCCTGAGACCCCACAGGAGCGAAGCGACGAGGAGGCTCAGGCAGCTCCCTGCGGAAAGCGTCCGGCTGCAGCGGAATGGTTACAGAAGATTATGTTTTTTGACAGCCTAAAAAGGGAGAGCCATCGGGGCTCTCCCTTTTGTTTGTCAGCTGTAAACTGCATGTCCAGCCGTCTTTTCGCGGCGGCAAATTTTGACGAGCAGATAGACGAGTGGTGTATCTGCAGCTGCGACAACCCATTTGAACAGGTATTGCGTGAAGATCATGGCGATCAATGCGCCAGTCGGCATGGTTCCGACAAATGCGATGGTGATGAAAATCGTCGTGTCAACGAGTTGGCTGACCATCGTCGAAGCGTTATTGCGGACCCATAACCTGGATTCGCCGTGACGCTCTTTTAATTTGTGGAAAATCGTCACATCCAGGTTCTGACTGATGAAATAAGAAACCAGGCTGGCTAAAGTGACACGGAAGCCTGCTGAAAAGATGGATTCAAAGGAAGCCTGGTCGCCGAAAAATGGAGCTGCCGGCAAATGGATGGCGAAAAAGATAAACGCCAGCGCGGCAAGCTGGGTGATAAATCCGGCAAAAACCGTTTTGCGGGCAGCTTCTTTCCCGTAGACTTCCGCAATCGTATCCGTTATCGGGAATGTAAAAACATAGACGATGACGGCTGCCGGAAGTACGAGCCATTCATTGATGCTGAATAATTTCACCGCCAGGATGTTGGAGAGGATCAATAAACCGACAAATGCGCCGTTCAAATAAAGTAACATGGTCCAGGCCCCTTATCGGTTGGTGATCGTTTCGGGATTCATGTCGTGATTCATCATCCGGTACGATGCCATTTCCTCATATTTTGTTCCAGGTCTGCCGTAATTCGTATACGGGTCGATCGATAAGCCGCCGCGCGGAGTGAACTTGCCCCATACTTCGATATAACGGGGATCCAGCAAGTCGATCAAATCGTTCATGATGATGTTGACGACATCTTCATGGAAGTCGCCGTGATTGCGGAAACTGAAGAAATACAATTTCAGTGATTTGCTTTCAACCAGTTTTTTATCGGGAATGAAGCTCAGGTAAATCGTCGCAAAATCCGGCTGGCCGGTCTGTGGGCACAGCGATGTGAATTCCGGATTGTTGAACTTCACGAAATAATCCCGCGTATGCATATTGTCGATCGCTTCCAGCACTTCCGGTGCATACTCGTACTTATATTTGGTATCCTGATTGCCGAGCAGCGTTAAATGATCCAATGTATCTTCGTTTCTTCCTGCCATTAAAAAAAGCCTCCTTGAATTGGGCTTCGGAAGAGGCTATAAAAAAGGAAAAGAAAAAGCCGAATCGCATGTGGATTCGGCTGAGTTTCAAAATCCATAGTTTTTTATAGAGGGTGAAATGCTATGAACCTCTCCCG
Source organism: Planococcus beigongshangi (assembly GCF_016820495.1). Lineage (GTDB taxonomy): Bacteria > Bacillota > Bacilli > Bacillales_A > Planococcaceae > Planococcus > Planococcus beigongshangi. The sequence continues at coordinate 54,392 of NZ_JADHDU010000004.1, forward strand.
TTGCCGGGTTATTTAATTTCCTCATTCATCTTATAAGAACAGGGGATTGCTGTCAATCCCGCTTCGCTTTTCTATTTTACATGACCGTCTGGCTGTGTCGGTGGTTGATGATATTATCATGCGACTGCCGGATTTTCACGACATTCCTGATGATGAAACGGCTCTTCGGCATCGTCGGCATCCGCGCCATATCATAACTTAAATCTTGTTCCGGCACGGTGTAGGTGATGTTTTCCGTCAAGTATTTAAAGAATGCCTGCATGACCATCACCGTCATCCACTCGCCTGCGCAGCGGTGGCCGGCATGGACATCGCCGCCGCCCTGCGGTACGAAAGCAAACGGGCTGCCTTTCCAGTTTTCAAAGCGTTCCGGTATGAATTCATCGGCGTTTTCCCAATGGTCGGGATGCCTGTTCGTACCGAACAGATCCAATACGACCAGCATGCCTTCTTTCACATGATAGCCATGCCAGACGAAATCGCGGTTCGCTTTTGCCGCCATCGCTGGAGCAAACGGATAATAACGGCGCACTTCCTGGGCGAAAAGCTTGCTGAAATTATTTTCATCGGCCTGCAATTTCGGTTTCATGTCCGGATATTCATGGATCGCCAACGCTCCGAAGACGATCAGATAGGCTGCTGCGATGATCGGCCGGTAAGCATTGTTCAAATCGACCGCAGCGACATCAAGGTCGAGTAATTCGCCATCCGGTGATTTTTGCATTGCCACAATATAAGCGGCTGTATGGGAAGGGGGTGAATAAACCCGGGACCGGATATCCCGGATAATGCCTTTCAGCCAGGCTTCATGGCTTTTCCGCGCTTCCGCTCCTTCTTTGAAGCGGCTGATACCGCCAAAAGAATCCACCATTGCAACAAGTTCCAGGGTCCGCTGCTCCACTTCGCTTTCTTTCAGCGGCAACCCTGCCCAGTTCATGATGGAACGAGCCAAAACTTCTTCAATTTCATCCAGCAATAAAATTTCATCCATGCTTTCCCATTGCGAAGCTTTTCGGTCCAGCTCCTCAATGGCCAACCGCTTCATATCCTCAAGACGCTCTGGCGTCATCATGGACAAAAACATGCGCTTCTGATGATGGTGGTCTTCTCCGTCACGCCCGTGCAGTCCGCCTTCTCCGAGTAAGGTCTTTTTCAGCGGTTTCGGCGCCGCTCCAGCCCGTTTGAAGTATTTATTGTCATAAAAGACGGCAGCCGCTTCTTCCCCGGCGATGCAAAGGGATTTTTTACCCAATAAACGTGCTTCGAAGATATCTGATTTCAATTCTTTGCGTCGGCTCGGCAGAAAGTTGAATCCTTCGTTGATCAAAGACAGGGTGCTGTCGAATTCTTTTGCTCTCGGAATCGGCTTTTTTACTCGCATGAATCTATTTCCTCCTTCGGATTATATGAACTGGCTAAAAACAATTAGGTTTATATAAAAACCCATACCCGCACTGGCTTGGCTTAAACACAGGCTGCGGAGAGGCGACGCCTATGCTGAAGTGATATAAGATGAAAGGGAATTAAAAAATAATCATGCATGAAGAAAGCGGTGAGTTCCATCAACTTATACAATTCTGGAAGACCGACGCCACAGAGCCTGGCATGGATTGAAAATAGCACTGGACAAAAAATCGACACCGATCAAATAAAGAGCATGCCCGGAGGTGCGTCTTCACTGGTTTTTGAAATTCCGTTCACCGCAGAGAGCGGGCAGGAAGCGCTGATATTGCGGCTATTTCATAACAAGGAATGGCTGCAGCAGGAACCGGATCTCGTCAGACATGAAAGTGAAAGCCTGAAGCGGGCAGCCTTCTCTAAAATAGCGACGCCTGAATTTATTGATGGAGATGAGTCTGGGGAGTTTTGCGGTATGCCGGCGGTGCTGATGTCGAAGCTGCCGGGAGAGCCGCTCTTGAACGCGGCAGATCTAGATAGCTGGCTGGACGGAATGGCCCAACAGCTGGCCGGGATCCACGCAGTGGAAACAACAGGTTTCAATTTTGAATATTATTCCTATAACGATGCGCTAAAGCTGGAAAAACAATTATGGTCGAAACTTCCTGCAGAGTGGATGCGGGCATTCTTTGTGGTGGCAGGGGTCAGACCATCTGCCCCACTCCGGTTCATCCATCGTGATTACCATCCGGCAAATATACTTTGGGAAGAAAATCGGATTACGGGAGTTGTAGATTGGGTCAATGCCTGTGTGGGGCCCGCCGGAGTTGATGTCGGCCATTGCCGGGTCAATTTAGCCCAATCACACGGCATTGCGACAGCTGATGAGTTTTTGGAATGTTACATGCGTCATGCCGGCCCTGCTTTTGCCTATGATCCTTATTGGGATCTGGTATCGCTGACGGATATCCTCGATGGACCGCCAAAAGTCTATAGCGGCTGGACGGCGCTCGGCATGAGCGGCTTGTCCGATGAATTGATCCGGCACCGGCTGGACCAGTATCTGTTGACCCTGCTCGAGCGTTTTGATGAATGAGCTGGCAGGTTTGATTTCTCCGATTTAGGAAATATACAATACAAGTAGTTTTTTAGGAGGAATCGGCATGACAGACCAACAGATGGAACAACTGAAAAAGCAATTGACTGACCAATTGGCAGAGCTTGAAGAGCGGGTGGAGCATACAGAGGAATTTGAAACAACTGAGCTTTCGAATTACGACAACCACCCGGCGGATAATGCCACAGATCTTTTTGATCAGGAAAGAGGAATGGCATTGACGCAGTTTAAGGAAGAAGAAATAACGGACCTTAAAGCAGCTTTAGCGGCGATTGAAGATGGAACATACGGGAAATGTGCGGAATGCGGCAAGGAAATCCCTTATGAACGGATGGAAGCTCTTCCGACGGCGTTGACTTGCATCGATCACGCGGAAAGCGATTTGGATCTTGAAAGCCGTCCGGTCGAAGAAGACGTACTGGAAAGTTCCACAGGACAGCCAGTTGAAAAAGAAGACAGCAGAATCCGGGATTATAATGACAGTTTTGAAGATGTGGAAGGTTTCGGCTCCTCAGATGGCCCGCAGGATCAGCCGGGAGATGACGAGCAGATGGGTGATTTTTACGATGGTGAGGGCGAAGACGAAAAAGGCTGATAAGAAATGTCCGGCATTCAATTGCCGGGACATTTCTTTTTTTGGATAGCTTGGCTAAACTGGACGAACTAACACATTTCCCGGGAAATATAGTGAGGTGGGCAACGGATGGGCAATTTGGAACAGGAGATTTACGAATTGGAATGCAGCCATATCAGGCCGGACGTCCGCGTATCGAAGGAAAAGCTCAGCAAAGTGCTGGATGATGAGTTTTACGAGTTCGGCAGCAGCGGAAGGATATTTCTGCGTGCGGAATATGACGGAGACCATGCTTTGGAGCCGGATGATATGGAGATAATGGATTTTCAGATGCACCTACTCGGAGATGAAGCAGTTCTCACGACTTACCGCATTGAAAACCGCACGACCGGCAGAAACAGCAACCGCAGTTCGGTATGGAAAAAACGGGCGACCGGCTGGAAATTATTTTTTCATCAGGGTACGCTAACGGGGCAGGCGGGTTTAGGATGAAATCAGAAAGGCTATTTATAGAGAAGAGACTTTTTGCAGAGGAGGAAAAGACGATGGAACATGCAATAGTATTATTTGACGGCGACTGCAATTTCTGTGATTCGAGTGTCCAATTCATCATCAATCATGATCCGGCCGGTTATTTCCATTTTGCTTCGCTGCAAAGTGAAGTCGGTGAAAAACTATCCCGCGAATACAATATCCCGGACGATGTAGACAGTCTGGTCTTGATACAGAATGGTGAAGCTTATGTAAAATCGGAAGGCGCACTGCGGATTTCGCATCACCTGACAGGCCTCTGGAAACTGGCTTATCATCTGCGGCCATTCCCAGCTGCAATTCGTGATGGGGCATATGACATCATCGCAAACAACCGCTACAAGGTGTTCGGCAAGCTGAACAGCTGCATGCTGCCGCCTCCGCACATCCGCAAACGATTTTTGGATAAATAAAATGAGAGCCCGTGCCGGATAAGTTTTCCGGCACGGGCTTTTTAGTGATCAAACTCCGGCGCTGCCGTGGCAAAGAGCGCCATTCTGCCGGTTCGTCTTATGCCTTTCAGAGCTTAACGGGCGCCGTCGCTTTTCTCGTGTCCAGACTCAGGCTGCCCAGCTCTTCGGGTCATAAGCCATCCCGGCTGCCGTGGCAAAGAGCGCCACTCTGCCGGTTCGTCTTATGCCTTTCAGAGCTTAACGGGCGCCGTCGCTTTTCTTACTCAAAGTTCGATATCCGCCAATACTGACAGGCGATGGGATCCGCCATCCAGGACAAGCCTTTATCTTCTGCTTCGTGGATCTGCCCCCATTCGGCCTCGCTGGAACTTTTCATATAGACTTCGTGGTTCGGCGCCTGGTCATGGATGCCGATAATATCATATACACCGACTCTGTAGAAAGTGGCGGCGAGCTGATAGTCGATATTGGGGGAAGTGACTAACGGGTTGCCGACAGAATGCTTTAAATCGATGCCGATTTTATGCCGGTCTTCTTTTGCTTCCTTCAATACAATCCCTTCTGCAGAAGCCACGTCGGCTTTACGGAATTTCTTCCGCCAATTATAGGCGATGGTCGTTCCGACTTCTTTGTCGCAAACGACTTCAGCACCGGTTTCCGTGAAGCGCACTTTCAAATCGACACGGGTTCTGAAATCATTTGAATTTGGATCAAAAGTGCGGCCGTCCCCTTTAAAGAAACGGTTGGGAGACATCGGACTTGGATTTGGCAGAATGTCATCCGACAGGAAAGTCATATAGCGCAGCTCCCATTCCGGCTGATCGATCTGATCTTTTTTGGTCGGCTTTTCGGCCAGAAGCTCTTTCCGGCTGCCCACCCGTTTGATGATCCAAAATTCTTCTTCCGCAGCTTGTTCCGGAGAAGACCGGAAATTGATCAGCCCGAAAAAAGAGGCGATAAGTGATTTTTCCGTCCGCATGTCCTCTTCCGAACGTTCGAGCGGCCGCTTTCCACGTATCCAATACGTATAATGCTCATCTTTTTCAGCTGTGAAATCCGTATATTGATTTTTATCGGTCGTTGCCAATGGCTCCCCGTCCCGGTAGATATCGTAGCTTTCAATCCCGCCAACTTCGCCCCAGGCCAACGCGATTTTTGAATCTGAAAGGATGGTGCTGACAGTAATCTGCTGAAGCCGGTTGACGAAATCTTCCACATAATTCTCAGTGCCTGTCTGCAATTTAATGCGTTCGACCGCTTTATCGTCTGAATCGAGCCGTTCAATCGTATAGATATATAATTCACCAGGATTCAGCCCTTCGTCCTTGAAGGAGTTTTCTGTGCCTTTGTATAAAGTTTCTCCATCCCTCTCGACCCGGCAAGTATCACCCGTGTTCGTCCAGACAAAGAAAATAGAAGTATCCGTTTGTTCAAGCAAATCCAATTCCAGCCGCATATGTCTGATCCACCTTTCCTGTTGAACTTTCTCTTCAATACCCTGTATTCAAGATAATTGAACCATTGTTTAGTAAGAATGAAACATTTGTAACAGAAACTAAACAATCAAACGGCATAGAGAGGGGTATAATGGAAATACTTACAGTAATGGGGGCGTTTACATGGCACATCCGGCAAAATTGCTCGACGAGATGAAGAACACCAAGCCGAACGCTTCGATCGACCACTGGGTTTATGGAGTTTTGCATACAGACCGCAGTACCACACTGACTGGCAGTAAAGGGTTGCTTGCAGCGAGTGATGGCTTTTTACTATTCAAAGGCGGCAACGGGGAAGACCCATCTGTACTTGAGGCCTCTCTAGCCGAAGTCGGACATATTGAAGACGAGCTGCAGGGGACAGTGAACCTGACGATCCGTTTTACGGATGGAAGTTATATGGAAATGGCCTATATTTCTCGTGAGAATATAGAAGGGTTCATCACGTTTCTTCAAAACTGCCTCGAAAATTCCGGCCACCCGCTTGTAACGGTGGATAAATCCAAATGAGAAAACCAGGCATGACTTGATCGACTGCCAATATATAAATATAAACAATAAATAAACCGGACCTGCAGCTGCTGCGGTCCGGTTTTTAGATGGCTTTACTCCTCCTTGTCGAAAAAAATATGCTCCAATTTCCAGGTTTCTCCGATTTCCAGCATACCGAAGGAGTATTGAATCTGTCTGCGTTTATCAGTGGGTGAGCCAGGATTGAACAAGGTCACGCCATTCAGCTCTTTCATCACGGGGATATGCGAATGACCGAAGATGACCAGGTCCACGTCATCATCTGTGAAAGCGGCTAATGCACGCTGTTCGGTGGTTTTGCCAGTGCCGTCTCCGTGGGTGATGCCGATTTTCACGTCATCCACCGCCAAAATTTTCTTTTTGCCAAAGCGGTCGATAATTTCCCAGGGATCGACGTTTCCGGCAACCCCAATTGTTTCGGCATAAGCTGAGAGTTCGAAATAGACGTCGAGCGTCTGCCAGTCACCGGCATGAAGGATTAAATCCGCTTCTTCACAGGCTTTCAGCAAAATGTCCGGCAGCTGTTTTGCTCTCACGGGTATATGGGTGTCAGACAAGATGACGATTTTCTTCATTTAATTGCCTCCGATGAACTGAATTTCCTTTACTTTATCAAAGAATGGAGGCCGCGTCTAAATGTGCGGCTGCACATCCGGCAGGGTTAATATTGTCGAATGGAGGGAAGTTAGACAGAAAGAGCGTATTATCAAGTGGAGGGATATCAATGAATAAGAAGAATTTAAATAAACTTGTTTTTGCAGGATCGGCATTTGCCGGCGGTATCATCCTGTTTCAGTCACTTAGAAAAAAGAGCGGTAAAAGAGTATGGGTCTATGAAGACAACGATATGCGCAATAGTGTGACGGTCGACCGCGAAGAAAGTGTGAATGCAGATTATGACGATGCAGAAATCGGCTTGACCCAATTGGATTCCGCTTTCCGTTCGGAATGGCAGGCCAATGGTTTCCCGCAGACACACCGGAAAATAGCGGAGCTCGAGAACGGAAAGTAAATGGAACCACGTTACTTTCAGGAGGCATGACAAGATGGATAACAGAAAAATCGTCTGCTATATAGCTGCAAGTCTGGACGGATATATAGCCACTGAAGATGATTCGCTGGATTGGCTTTTTAAAGTTGAGGGCGAAGGGGATGCCGGCTACGCGGAATTCATGGAAACCATTGATACGGTGGTGATGGGCAGGCGGACATATGATTGGGTCATGGAGATGGAAAAAGACGAATATCCTTACACCGGGCTCAAATCCTATATATTTTCACGTTCGGTGCCCGCTTCTGTTTCAGGGGACATTGAATTTACGAATACGGAAGTCCCGATTTTCGCTGAAATACTGAAAAATCAACCCGGAAAAGATATTTGGGTGATTGGCGGATCTGAATTATTGGCTGATTTTGTCGAAGCGGGCCTGATCGATGAATTTATCATTTCCATCGCGCCTGTTATCATCGGCAAAGGAATTCCGTTATTTCGGAAATCCGATCTTATGACCGAGTTTAAGTTAAAAGAAGTAAAACGTTACGGTGAATTTGCTCAATTGCATTACGTAATGAAGTGAAAAGAGGACAGACTCAAGGGAAATCCTGCCGCCGGGCATCCATGGATTTCCCTTGTATCTGTTATTGAATGTTTAAAAAGAGGTTCATAGGGAACTTTAGGTAGAGGGCAAAACTTCTATCGATGGTTTTTTCATGCGATAACGTTTGCGGAATGGAGAGGGACTATGAATTTATTGAAACAGAATATAATGGGCGGGGCAGTAATGGCTGTCATTTTTTTATGTCTGCCACCTTCTGAATCGAGTGCGGCACCGAACAGGATTGCCGGGCCGATCGTAGATGACGGCGATGAGATACAGGCGCAGTTGGGGCGAATGGGTTATTACGAGGAAGATGTCACTGGATACTTTAATGTCATTACGAATAATGCGGTCACCAGATTTCAGGAAGACTATGGATTGCCGCCGACAGGCATTATTGGCCCGATGACGAGAGCGAAACTGCAGAATGTTGAAATGATGGCAAAAATCGTGCACGGGGAAGCAAGAGGTGAAAGCTTTGTCGGCAAAGTCGGTGTTGCGGCGGTTGTATTGAACCGCATCGCATCTCCGGATTTCCCGGACAGCACCGAAGAAGTCATTTTCCAGCGGAACGCCTTTACAGCCGTCAACGACGATCAGTACCTGCTGACGCCGGATAAAAGTGCTTATGACGCCGTAAAAGAAGCGATGGACGGAGCTGACCCCACCATGGGAGCAGTTTATTATTATAACCCGGCAGGTGTCAGCGATGACTGGATATTCTCCAGGACAGTACTGACCCAGATCGGCCGTCATTTCTTTGCAGAATAAGCGGATGGAAACGGAAAAGACCACACGAAGTGGTCTTTTTTCTATGGAGAGACCCCGCATCCGCCATTTATTGAAGAAGACTGCTTTCGCTTGGGTGATGACGTGATCTTTGTCGTCGCAGATCAGACAATCGGCGGGACAGGACGTCGTGGTGCTGACTGCCGGGATAGCTTCGAAATGGATTCAAAATATGTGCTCCTGTCTCTGCATCGCAGGCGCCCGAACCCTTTTGGCCGGCTGTAATCCTGTTGCTTGCGGATCGTCTCAATTATAATGAATGAAGAGCTTATGGAAGGCGGCAGGTAAAAGGATGTATACGATAATCTTATATGCACATATCATGAGTGCAGCTTTATCCATCGGGCCATTTTTTGTGTTGCTGCCCATGACAAAACGTATCGGAGCGGCCGATGCAGGATCTTTGCAGGCGCTGCTCATTACATTTAAATCCGCGGTCCGGCTGGTGATGCATGCAGGTCATGTGCTGGTCGTATCCGGTGTGCTGATGGCCTGGAAGGGGCCCTGGCCATGGAACAGCCCGTGGATTTTAATGACGGTAGCGGTCATGTTTTCATCTGTCTTTTTTCTCGCACGGGCATTTTCCCCGGTGCTGAAAAAATTCACTGAACCGGAAGCCGACCAATTGGCGCTGGCGGATAAACTGCGGCGCTCGCTATGGATTTACATCGGGCTGTTATTATTGATGCTGTGGTTCATGGTCGACAAACCGGCTCTATGGCAATAAACGCAATAAACGAAAACTGGCGGCCGACTCGAATATGAGTCGGCCGCCAGTTTTTATTGTCATCAAAAGTTAACCTTTTACTGCACCGGCTGTCATGCCTGCCACGAAGAAACGCTGCAGGAAGACATAGGCGATAACCATTGGCGCTGAAGCGAGGATGACGCCCGTAAACAGCATCGGATAGTTCGTCGAATACTCGCCCTGGAATTCGAGCAGGGCCAGTGGCAATGTTTTATACGCATTATCCGTGATGAACAGCAGCGGATACAAGAGATCATTCCAATGCATCACGAAAAGGAAGATGGCTGTCGCGGACAGTGAAGGCAGTGAAAGCGGCAGGGCGATCTTCATATAGATCTGCCAGTTTCCTGCGCCGTCGATCGTCGACGCTTCAAACAATTCCCTCGGCAAAGTTTTCATGAAGCCGGTCAGGATAAAGACGGCGATCGGCAGTGTCACGGCAATATTGACAAGGATGAGGCCAAGCAGGCTGTTTGTCAGATCCAAATCCAGCATCAGTGAATAAAGCGGCACCATGTTGACCTGGGCAGGCACCATCATTCCGAGTGTGAACAAGCCGAACAGCAGATTGCCGATCCAATTATTCATCCGGGTGATGCCGAATGCGATCATGGAAGCGAAAAATAAGGTAAGAACCACGGAGAACAGCGTCACGATGCTGCTGTTCATGAAATAGCCGGCCATCGTCTGTTCCTGGAAAATCGCACTGTAATTGCTCCACTGGAAGCCGTCATCAGGCAACCCGAGAGGATCGCGGAATGTTTCCTGCAGCGTCTTCAGGGAAGTGAGGGCGACCATCACCAGAGGAATCAGGATCAATAAGGCATAGATGATCAATGAAAATTTCCGGAATAGCAAAAAATCCCCTCCTTCTAATAAGATATGCGGTCAGATCGCAGCGCTTTGAACTGCAGGAACGTAATTGCCGCGATGATGATCATGAACAGCACGGAAATGGAGCTGGCATAGCCGAAATTATAGCTGCGGAAAGCCACATCGAAAATATACGTGGCAATGATTTGTGTAGAGTTGTTGGGCCCGCCGCCAGTCATGGCAAACACAAGGTCAAATGCTTTAAAGGACTGGATGGTCGTATAGGCGATGACGATTGTGGCGGAAGGGGCGAGCAGCGGCCACGTAACTTTGCGGAACGTCTGCCATTTGCTGGCTCCTTCAATTTTAGCCACTTCATAGAGGTCTTCCGGAATCGCCTGAAGGCCCGCCACGAAAATGATCAGCATCTGTCCTGCATGGAACCAGACTTGCGTGATGGCCAGCGAATAAATCGCGATATCGGCATTGCCGAGCCAATTTTGCCGCAGGACATCAAGGCCGAGCAATTCAAGGATCTGGTTCAGGATCCCGAGAGACGGATCGTAGATGAACGACCAGATAAAAGCGACAGAGACGGAAGAAAGGATCGTCGGAAAAAAATACAGCGCACGCAGAAATAGGTTGGTTTTTGTGTTCTTCAAAACAATCAAAGCGAACGCCAGCGCCACGATCGTTTGTAAAATAACAACGACCAGCATGAATTTCAAGTTATTCCCTACTGTTTTCCGGAATATGGTATCACCGGTCAATGCGCGTTCGTAATTTCCGGTTCCTACAAATTGATAAGCATCGCTCAGCCCGTCCCAGTCAGTGAACGAATAAAACAGGGCACTGATGGTGGGATAGATGAAAAAGATGCTGTAGAGAAGCAGCCCCGGTATAAAGAACAGATAGATCATCTTTGAAATCTTCATTCAGTCATTCCCTGTTTTCATCGACGATCTGCTGGGCTTCTTCCGCTGCTTCCATCGGTTCAGCTCCGCCAAGGACATTTTCGATCGAACTTAGAACAGCTGCTTCAATCTGTGCGTTTGTTATGAGGAACCGGGGCTGGAACCTGGTTGTTCTTTCATCAATCCAATAAGCGGTGTTCTGCAGCACTTCCGATTCGTATTCAACACCGTTGACTGTCAAGTGCTGTCCGGTTTCATTGGCATATTGTGAAGCGATTTCCGGTCTGCTGAGGAATCGGATAAACTCTTTTGCCTGCTCTTTCTTTTCGGATTTGCTGTTCACCGCCAGCATGAACGTAGCCGTATTGATGCCTTCATATTGGGCTTCGCTTTCTTCGACCGTAATCGGCGCCATCAGATCAAGTTCAAGGTCCGGGTTCAGACCGAGCAGCGACGCCATATGATAAGAGCCGGTAGCAAGCATCGCCGCTTCCTCATTCGCTACCATGGCCATGGCGGAGTCCTGGCTGGTACCGAGGGCATCAGGCTGGATATAACCTTTTTGCTCCAGAAGCTGGAAATCCTCCAGTGTTTTCACCCACCATTCGTTGGTCAAAGATTCCTCGCCACTTTGCAGTTTTGTGAAAATGTCTTCATCCGGTGCATTATTCATCATCATGCTGTTCATGAATTGGTTCGGACCGATATCGGCACCCGGGAAGGCGATCGGGACAATATCATTTTCAAGCAGAGTATCGGCCATCTCCTGGAATTCTGTCCAGCTTTTCGGGACTTCCAGACCAAGTTCATCAAACATGCCTTTGTTATAGACTGGCATATTGAATACAAGCTGATAAGGCAGAGCCAATTGCTGGCCGTCTTTCTCTCCGACTGTAATCAGGTTCTCATCAAAATTTCCGACGAAATCCTCACCGCTGAGATCTTCAAAAAATCCGGCACTCGCAATCGCTTCAAACTGGGCACCAGGGAACGAAGTGAATACATCGCCCGTTGAGCCATCCGTCAGCATCCGCTGGCCGGTCGCCTGATATTGTTCAGATGGATAGATGTTCATCTCGACATCGATATCAGGGAATTCATCTTCAAATTGCGCAATAATATCATCGAACACCGCTTTGTCTTCACCGCGCCAATGGATAAAGCTGATTTGCGTACCGTCACCTGAACCGCTGTCTGTTTCCGATCCGCTGTCATCCGGACTTTCACCGGCGCAGCCTGCCAGTGCAAGAAGAGAAGCGAGAGATAATGCCGTGAATGAATTTTTTTTACTGATCATGGGGAGTCCTCCTTTTTCATAATAAGTATCGTTACTATTGTTATACCGTAAATTTGATCAAAATAACAGAATAATTAGAATGTTTGTTTTTGGCAGTAATGAAATATGTACATGAAAAAACACAAGCTTGATGGGCTTGTGCTCTTTTCTTCATCCTTCCCTGATTAAAGGGAGTGTACAGCAGCGGAATGCGCCGCCGGACTTGATGATTTCAGAAAAATCCACTTCGATGACATGGAAATCATTAGCTCGGAGCAAGGAGTTCACATTAACATTCTGAGGCTGGCTGAAAACGCGCCGTCTGCCGATCGAAAGGACGTTGGTGCCGAGAGCAAATTGTTCTTTTGCATCAACAGGTATGAGCGTATAGCGTTTGGACAGCATAGCGACCGTGTCCGGATCAAGTGCCTCCTCGTAAATCAGGGCTTCCGTGGGGGACAGAATATTGAAAACGCAATCCAGATGAAGGTATTTTTCGTTGAATGAAATCGGGATGACCATGTAATCCGGCAGTTTCTGCTGCAATTCTTCAATCGCTTTTTCACTTGTCCGGCTGCTGACACCGACAAAAACCGTGTCCTGGTCGACGAGGACATCGCCGCCTTCAACCCGGTTGCAGCCGAGCGTCGCTGACTGGAATTTATTGTGCTTCAGCCATTTCTGCAATACATTTTCTTCGCCCTGGCGGATTTCCGAAGCCATTTCGGCGATATAGACAGTTTCACCGACTGTAAAACCGATATCTCTTGTAAAAACCTGTTCAGGAAAAGTTTCAGAAGGATTCAGCAAGTCAGTTTCCACACCTTCACGCTGCAAAGCCTGGATGAATTCCGTATGCTGCCGCATCGCTTTTTCCGTATCGATATTCTCTTCCAGATATCTTTTCTGCACATCATTTATAACGTCTTTAATTTCCATATATTCCGGTGGGCATAATAACACGCGGCGCAGCGAATCGTACTCGCTCCTGCAGCGGGCTGATGATGATTTTGTAAATGCTGTCATAGTCGGTTCCTCCAAAAATTCTACTTGGTAATGAAGTTATTCCCTCAAATGGGATGTGTTAAAACATGAAAAGTGGGATGATGGGAAGAGAAATGGCAAAAGAGCAATGGAAGGGGATTGGCAGCATGAAAATCATCCAGCAGGAAATTCAGGAAGACAGAGATCTGATCAGACAAAAAGTGGTGGAACATAACAGAAAAAATCTTCCAGAGCTGCAAGACAGGCCTTATGGCAATATCAGCTTCATCGCCAGGGATGATGAAGACGGGGTCATTGGAGGAATTACCTGTACATATTATTGGCAGCAGCTCCACATCGATTTTCTATGGGTCGACCCGGCCCAGCGGGGAAGCGGCATCGCATCCCGCTTGGTGGGGAAGGCGGAACGATACGCACGCGAATTGGAATGCAGGCTGATGACGGTGGATACTTTCAGCTTCCAGGCGCCTGATTTTTACCGCAAGCAGGGGGTTCCGGGAATTCGGCAGAATCGAAGACCATCCGGCCGGCCACAGCCAGCATTATTTTGAGAAGCGATTGACGGATTGAAAAATAGGGTGGACACTTTGAATATGAAAAAAGGACACCCGGGGGTGTCCTTTTTTCATATTAATCTTCTTTATAGAAGACTTTATCCACATTGTATTTCGCTTTATGGGCGTTAATCAAATAGGTTTCGTAAATTTCACGTTCCATCGGGTCTTCCACAATGGATACTGTGATGCGGTGAACTTCGTCACGGTGGTTTTTAAGCGGTGAGACATTGTCTTCGAAATGCTTTTTCACGCGCTGGCGCAGCTTGCGGGCTTTGCCGACAAACAGCAATTCGCCGCTGTGGTTGAAGAATTGGATGATGCCGCCTTTATCGCGCGGGATCTCGTGAAGGTCGATAAAACCGTATAAAGGTTTGATGACTGCTTCGTCGCCTGTAATTTCCTGTTTGCGCTGTGTAATCGTCACATCCGCTTTTGGTGGTTGGATATTGATCATGTTATCACGTCCTCTATTATCGTAATGCTTATTTTAACATAAAAGAGAGCGGAAATCCATCCGCTCCCAAACCGCTTTATCAGAGGGTGCCCAGCTGGTTTTCAGCATCTTCTTCACCTTGCAGGATTTCAAATACCTTGCCGTACGTATTTTCCCTTTCAAGCACATTGACGAGTACATTCGCTACATCAGCGCGGGGAATCGAACGGCCTTCCATCGATGAGAAGCCTTGTGCAGAGACTTCAACTTTTCCGGTTTTGTCTTCATCCGTCAAAGCACCCGGTCGGACGATGGTATAATTGAGATTTGTGGATTGCAGCATTTCATCCGCTGTCCGTTTCGCGACAAGATAAGGTTTCATCTCTTCTCCGCCTGCATCCGGATTGTCAGAGCCCATCGACCCGAGTTGCACGAAACGCTTCACGCCTTTTTCTTCCGCGTATTTCGCCGCTTTTACAGAACCCCATAAATCGATGGTGAGCGTTTTATCCGGACCGGTTTTCGGCCCCGACCCTGCTGCGAAAATAACAGCGTCGACGTTGTCGAAAGCATCGCTGAAATCTTCTTCCAAATCAGCCAGAACAACTTTTGAAGCACCGAGTTCTTCCAGCTTCGCTTTTTGTTCCTCTTTTCGCACCATGGCCACCGCCTTATGGTTTTGGGCCGCCAACTCTTTTACAATATTTCGTCCAACTTGTCCATTTGCTCCGATTACTAAAACATCCATAGAAAAATCGCTCCTTTTTAATCCCGTATCAACGGGTAGTAAGACTCCCGCTTCTTCAAGGGGGAGGTCAACAGACCGTGAAAATCCGATTAGATCAGCTAACATTCAGTGGGATACAGAAAATCCCGCTGAATGAAGTTTCTCTTTATCATGATTTTACTATTATTCCCTGTTGGCCTGCAGATAAACAATAAAACCGGCAGAAAGGCAGGGCGGAGTTTCAACGTTTCGCTTAAAGCTGTCAAAAACCTCAAAAACAAGCTAGAATAGAGACAAGACGGAGGTGGACCATATGGAAATTAAAGATTTTACATTTCACAAAATCAATGATCCAACAGGAATAATGGAGAGTGACCGGTACGAGTTTTTATTGACGGTCGAAGTTGATGAAGACGATGAGCTTTATACTGAAGCAGGTTTGGATCTGCGTGTCATTATGGCTGCTGACGACAATGGAGCACGTATCGCCCATTATAATTTCATGGACAAGCAAACTGGCCAGGCATTGGAATTCGCGCTTGAAGAAGACGAAGAAGCGGATGTACAGGCATATTGCCGCGAAAAATTGTCTCTATAAGAAAAAGCTCCAGCCTTTATGTGGCTGGAGCTTTTTTCGTTCACTTAGATTTTCACGTCAATCTCAGCCGCTTCGCGCAATTCTGCAATACGGTCATAGACAGCCTGCTGGACATTGCGCTCTTCCAGTGATTTCTCGATCATCGGCTTCATTTCCTCGAATTCCGGTGATTCGCCTTCCGTGGAATCCACGTAGCCCTGATAGGAATCTTTCATCTCTTCTTCCGTCACTTCAGCGGCTTCGATCTCATCTTCCAAATAACTTGCATAGATCAATTGCTCACGGAATTGCTGTTCCATATCTTCCAGCGTAAATCCGATTCTTTGCAGCGCGATATTCATCTGCTCTTCGTTTTCAAACTGGTTTTTCAATTCTTCCACACGCTGTTCCAATTCCTTTTCATCTGCTGTATGTCCTTTTTCGATTGCATCCTGGATAATCAGTTTATTGCCTGTAATCACCGAGATTGCCTGCTCTTTCACCTGTTCGGCAACTTCAGGATCAGAGACTTTTTTCCCTTGGGTCGCCAGTGAGCTTTCCAGTTGGCGGGCCACACTATTGTAGACAGTGCCGTTGATCTCTTCTCCATTTACTATGACGACCACATCTTCACCTGCCGGCAGATCAAGCTCTGTTTTCGGTGCATCGGCTGCATTTTCAGCAGCTGCTTCTGTTTCAGCCGGTGTTTCTTCCGGTGTTTCCGCATTTTCATTATCCGAACAAGCTCCCAGCAACAACAGCAGGGATATGGGCAGTACCAATAATTTATTTTTCAACATCGTAAAATTCTCCTCTTCCAATGGTTCTCGTTAAAGTAAACCACATTTGTGCGAAGGTTACAAATACTTCTGTATTATCGGACAAGCAAAAAGATGGTATGATGAAATAATTATTAGATGCAATTTACAATACGATCATGGAGGAATTCGAATGACGAAAAGCAGCAATATTAAAACCCGCAAAACACTTGATGTGATTCAGCCGTATTCACCAGGCAAGCCGATATGGGAAGTGCAGAAGGAATTGGGTCTTGAGCGTGTCATCAAAATGGCATCCAATGAAAACCCGCTCGGACCATCTCCGAAAGCGGTAAAGGCCATTCAGGAGAGCCTGGCCGACCTGAACCGTTATCCGGATGCTGACGCGAGCGTATTGAGGCAGGCAATTGCAGAACAATACGGCGTTGAAAAACAGCAGGTCATCACGACCAACGGCGCTGATGAATTGATTACGCTCATTTCAGAAGCGTTCCTTGAAGCGGGGGATGAAATCATCGTGCCTGCGCCGTCATTCAGCGAATATGATTTCGGTGCCCACATCATGGGTGCCACTGTCAAGCAAGTGCCTTTCGATGAAGGATTCCAGTATAATGCAGAAAAAATCCTGGAAGCCGTTACCGATAAAACGAAAATCGTTTATATCTGTTCGCCGAATAACCCGACCGGCACGTATATCACGAGCCAGCAGATGTCGCAGTTATTGGCAGGGCTGAACGATGTCCTTGTAGTATTTGACGGGGCTTACAGCCAGTTTGCCGATAAGGAAGATTATACGAATGGCCTTGAATTCGTAAAATCCGGACATCCCGTGATCGCATTGCAGACATTCTCTAAAATCTACGGAATCGCCGGTGTACGGATCGGTTTCGGTCTTGCATCGGAAGGGATCATCAAATCGATCCTGAAAGTGAAAGAGCCATTCAACGTCAACACGCTGGCGCAAATCGCAGCATCGGCGGCTATCAAGGACGACGAGCATGTCTCGGCTTCTTTCAATGCCAATAAAAAAGGGCGCGAGTTCCTTTACAGAAGTTTCGAAAAGCTGGGCTTGTCCTATACTGAAACGACAGCGAACTTTATCCTGGTCCAAATTGGCGGGAACGGGGAAGAAATTTACCAGCAGCTGATGAAAAAAGGGATTATTGTGCGCTACGGGAAAATTTGGGGCTTGCCTGAACATATCCGTGTGACAATCGGAACTGATGAGGAAAATGAATTTTTCATCCACGCACTGACAGAAGTTTTAACACCATTAACGTAAACACCAGCCGATTCCCGGATACACGGGAATCGGCTTTATTTTTGCATAGAACGTTTATGGCTTGGGAGGAACGGGAAAAGCCACCGGAAAAGGATAAGCGGAGATTGGAAGAGGTGAAAAGGATGATCTATGATTGTGCCATTATAGGCGGCGGGCCGGCAGGGCTGAGCGCTGCATTGGTGCTTGGCCGCTCGAAGCGGAATACCTTGCTGTTTGACGACGATGAAGGAAGGAATTTAGTGACGAGGGAAGCACACGGCTTCTTGACACGGGATGGCATCCAGCCGGCAGAACTGAAGAAACTCGGACGGAAAGACGTGGCGAAATATGATTGCGTTCAGTTAAAGAAGAACCAGATCATCAATATTGAACGCATTTCTGAAAGCCATTACCGATTGGACACGGATGATGGAGAAACTTTTCACAGCATCAAGCTCATTATTGCTGCGGGGCTGAAAGAGGAATTGCCCAATATCCCGGATATTGAAAAGTTCTATGGCACGAGCCTGTTCAGCTGTCCTTACTGCGACGGCTGGGAACTTCAGCATCAGCCTCTGGCCATCATCGCCGATAAAATGGTGTATGATCTGGCTAAGAAAGTATATACCTGGAGCAAGGATCTTGCCGTGTTCACAAATGGGATCGGCAGGTTGGAAGAAGGTGAAAAAGCCAAATTGGAGTCAAAAGGAATTAGGGTTTATGAAGATATCATTGATGGGTTGGAAGGCGAAAGTGGACAGTTACGTAGCGTTAGACTTGAAGATGGTACACTCGTTGACCGCGTCGGAGGGTTTACGACGCCGCTATGGAGCCATTCGACTCCTTTTGCGAAGCAATTGGGCTGCAAGCTGAATGACCACGGGGGGATCCTGACCGATGCATACGGCCGCACAAATGTCTGGAATGTCTATGCGGCGGGAGACGCTTCACTTATCGTCCCGTCCCAGCTGGTTATTGCAGCAGGGGAAGGGAGTGCAGCGGGCATCGGTGTTAACGGAGACCTGACGAACGAATACTTTGATACGGAATAAACTAAAAGACTGCCGTTACGGCAGTCTTTTTTGACGTCTTATTATGTAGCGGTTCCACAAGAAAAACTGCAGCAGGAAAATCAGCAGGGCGGTGATTCCAAGGTTCAGGTAATACCAGACGCCATCTCCGAAAAAGCTCAGCAGGGTATCAGCGGTTGGAAGCTGGGATAAGTAAAGGTAATTGGCGCCGGTGAGCGGATTTATGAGAAAGCCGACAATAAGCGCATAAGCGACGAGCAGCAAAAATACCTTAAAAACTGAATGCAGCGTAATGGTTTCCGGTTTGGATCCAGCCATAAAAAGGCTGGCCCAGGGAATGGCGGTATGCTGGATGAAAAACATCCAGAAGCGGTAATGCTGATAGTCGTAAGGCATATCCGGTGTGACCAAGGCAAGAAAAGAAGGCACGATGCCGATGAAAAACGAAATTTGGATCCAATGCCTATTCAGCGTCACCAATCCGGTCATGGCTGTAATTGAAGCCATCCCGCATAGATGAAGGGGGACGTGGCTGGCGAAGTTCCAGATTCCGTTGGAGATCGTCCAATATTGATACGTAATTTCACAGGCTAAAAGAATAGAGAACAGCGTCCAGCGCACAGGAGTGAACATTCGGGATCCCCGGCTCAACCGCTTTCTGAACAAAATCAGCAGGAAAATTCCGGACAGGGCTGATCCCAGGACAATCAGATGACTCGCTGAAAAAGGGGTGAAATAATGCTGCGATGTTAAACCGAACCAGCTGTCCATCCGCCATGACCCTCTCCCGGAAAGTGATTTGTTAGAAAATTGTAACATCCATCTCCTCCTGTCGTCCATCTCCTTTTTGCAGCCCGCATCGGTTGCCATCTGGCTTGGAAATACGGTAGACTGCTATAAAAGAACCGAAGGAGGTGCCGGAATGGCGCATTCGAATTTATTGTCCACCATCACTTGCGTCAATACGGAACGTTCCATAGAAGCCGGTGAGATGAAAATCATCAAAACAGAGCATGATCTTCATTTATATGAAGATCAACTTGTCGCCTCCACGACCAAATTCAATTTGACGAATGTATGGGATATTTCCTATAAAACTTTTTCGGACGAAGGAAATTTGCTGTATCTTCATACACATAGGGGAGTCATTACTTATAAAGTGGAAATGGATCCAAAAGGGTTCGTCTCGACCTTCAAGAAACTGAAAAATATCAATTACTGAAGAAGCCGGTGCGAATTCCGTCTTCTTTTTTATATGGTAAAATTTATAAAAAAGGGGGCAGAGAAAATGGGGAATGAATATTATGTTGGCTGGGGGACGCTTGCATTGATCAATGCCGGGATAGCGCAAGGGAAGAACCGGAGCGGGATTAACTGGTTTTTGCTGTCATTATTGATGGGGCCGATTGCCACACTTGCTTTAGTGGTGTTTGAAACCTTGCCGCCCGAAGAAAGGGTTTCCTGAAACAGCTGTTTTCATAAAAGAACCGGCCTGAAATCCAGGCCGGTTCTTTTGGTTTTTTATAAGCTTTTCCTGATCAGTTCATGCAATTCGTTCCAGTCGCTGAAGCGGGGAAGGTCCATATGCCGGTTGTAGGACTGGTCTCTGACAATGACATTCAATCCATCACGGGCCAGGGTTTCCAGCACTTCCGGCTTATCGTCGAAATAATAATCAAGGTCAAGGTCTTCGATGATCTTCACTTTCTCTTCATCTTTCATGCCGCAATAGAAATGATTGTCGCGGACAGGGAAGCCCTGCTTTTTCAGCCAATTCTTCGTACCTTCGCCGTGAGCTGCTGAACGCGCAGTGATGTAATAGATTTCATGCCCGTCGGCATCCAATTGCTGCAGCACTTCAACCGCACCTGGATAAGTCGGGCAGTCTGTATAGTAAATGGCATTGAGCGAACTGTTCCACATGGCTTTGCCTTCTTCGTCGGTCATGCCGAACACTTCGTGGATTTCCACGCGGTTCAATGCATGGAAGGAATCGACCGGCACGTTCCGGCCAAGTTGTTCATTATAATGATGGAAAGCATATTCCCGCAAATTAATCAGGGTGTCGTCTATATCAAATCCGAATTTCATCTGTTGAGATTCCTCGCTTTTCAGGATAACCGGTAAATTTAAAGTCTTTTCCGATTTTCGTAAATTCACCATCCGTTAAATCGATGGCATCTTTCATCAAGCCGAATCCAAGTCCTTCCAGGAATGTCGGGGCATTTTTTCCGCCGACAAGTTTAGGGGCAAAGTAGAGGACGACTTTATCGATCAGCTGATTTTCAAGAAATGCAGCGTTGACGGTGCCACCGCCTTCGATGAACAGGCTGGAGACATTTTCTTCGCCGAGTATGTGCATCATGTCATTTACATCGGTCCGGTTTTCGCCGCCCGTTTCGAACACACGGATTCCCGCCTGTTCAAGCTGTTCCTTTTTCGCCTGATCATATGTACGGCTCGTGAAAATCCAGGTGGGAGCAGCGCCGTCGACAACGACTTTGGCATCCAGGGGCAGCCGCAGTGAAGAATCCATGATGACGCGGATCGGGTTGCGGCCGTTCGGGATGCGTGCCGTCAATTCAGGATCATCTTCGATCACGGTGCCGACGCCGGCAAGAATTGCTGCATGTTCGCTTCTCAACTCGTGGACATCCCGGCGCGCATCAGCTGATGTGATCCATTTGCTGTCGAGTGCATGGGTCGCGATTTTGCCGTCGAGCGTAGAAGCCGATTTCAAAGTGACAAAGGGTGTTTTTGTGGTGATGAATTTATTGAATACTTCGTTCATCTTCAATGATTCCTGTTCACGGATGCCCGTTATTACACGGATGCCGGCGTCTTCCAGCATCTTGATGCCATTGCCGGCAACGAGTGGATTCGGATCCAGTGCGGCTACCACCACTTGTTCCAATCCCGCATCAATGATTGCCTGCGCGCAGGGGCCTGTGCGCCCAAAGTGGGAGCAGGGTTCCAGCGTTACATAAATCGTGCCGCCGCGAGCCGCCTCTCCCGCCATTCGGAGTGCATGCACTTCAGCGTGGGGTTCACCCGCTTTCAAATGGGTGCCGACACCGACGATCCGGTTGCGGTTGACGATTACCGAGCCCACGAGAGGATTCGGATCGGTCTGGCCTTTCATCGCCCGCGCATTGTTCAACGCGAGGTCCATATAGAATTCATGACTTGGCATGGAGCGGATCCTCCTCTTTTATATGGCCCGACCGTTTTACTTTCGTATCAAGGTAGGCGGAATTATATTCGGATTCATCTCCCCACAGTGACGTGCGTTCGGCGATCGCGAGGCCGGCTTTTTCAATGGCAGCGACTTTTTTCGGATTGTTCGTCATTAAGGTCACCGGTTTTGTGCGCAATGCGCGAAGGACGGCGATGGCATCATCGTAGCTTCTGGAATCATCGACAAAACCGAGGCTTTCATTGGCTTCGACGGTATCGTAGCCATTTTCCTGCAGGACATAAGCCATCGCTTTGCTGAACAGGCCGATGCCGCGGCCTTCGTGATTCGCCAGATAGAAAAGCGCGCCGCTGCCGTGCTGGGCAATGCGTTTCATGGATTGCTTCAATTGGAAACCGCAATCACAGCGTTTGCTGCCGAAGATGTCTCCGGTATGGCAAATCGAATGCATGCGAATCAATGCATCTTCCGTGTTTTTGAAATCTCCATATACCAGAACGCTCGACTGCTGGTATTCCGCCAGGTTGGCAGAAGAAAGCTTTTCGATGATCTGCTCGTAATCCTCGGTCACTTCATCAAGGTTGAGCCAGCAATACCAATCGAAGATGATCGTATCCCCATCCAGATTGACCGGAAGTTTTATCGGTCCCACAAGATAGATGGCTCCTTCCGTTAATTTGATCATTTGTATTTTATCTTTTAATACCGCAAATACCTGCGGTTCCAATTTCATTGCCGTCATTCAGAATTCCCCCATAAAAACTATAATAAAGTTATGGTACTACAATCGGTTACTAAAAGTAAGTAAATAGAATCAGATTGGGTGAATATTTTTAGTAAATGATAATGATTATTGATTAAAGAGGATTATCCATTGTTTTAAATGATTATTATTATCATTTAAAAATAACGATTCTCAATTACTTTAAATCTAATTGAAGATGTGTTATATTGTCTACATTAGAATAATTATTAACTGTATAAGCTGACCTAAATTCTTTACAGTAGTCGATATTCCGCAAAACAGCACCGAAGACATTAGCCGACGCTCGCGAGGCTAAGTCTTCGCTGTTTTGCTCCATATCTAAGAAATTCTTCTCGTGCTGAAGTGGTTTTCATAAGCGAACTCGGACCTTCGTCCGAGTGGGTGCTCAACGCTACGCTGAGATTGTTTGAGTCTTGGCTGCTTCACTTCAACTCCAGTAGTGGACCCAAGCAAAGGCGCGGCTCAGGAGCAGGCGAATGCCGAGTGGTGCAGAAGACGAGTGTTCTTCTCGGCTTATTGTGGGAACCAAGGTACGCCAAACGTAGATGGCGTCACCTTTGCGACGAGCGCAGCGGTGGAGCATAATCTTCGCAATGTCCAAAGCGCCGAAGCGGTATATAAATGTTATTTCTTTAATTTACCTAGAAGGAGGAATGGTCGATGTTACCTGAAAAACTTACGAACGCATTGAACGATCAGTTTAACAATGAATTGCTGGCTGCTCACGCTTATACCGCCATGGCCGCTTATTTTTCGAAAAAAGGGTATCACGGATTTGCCAACTTTTATCTGGTGCAGTCACGGGAAGAGCATTTTCACGCGATGAAGTTCTATCATTATTTGACAGTGATGGACGAAAAACCGGTTTTACAAAGTTTGGCTGAACCGAAAAACCATTTTGTCAGTGCCATCGATGTGCTTGAAAGTTCACTGGCTCAGGAAAAAGAAGTGACGAGCAATATCTATGCGCTGGTGACGCTGGCTGATGAGCTCCAGGAACATGCAACTTTGTCTTTCCTTGATTGGTTTATAGAAGAACAGATGGAAGAAGAAAAAACTTTCCGCGATATTATTACACGTGTCAGAGGCATCGAAGAAGGCGGCGAATACTTCCTGAAAATGGACGATGAATTCGCTGAAAGAAAACTGGACGAATAAGATTTGCGAAGGAACAGCACACGGCTGACTGTGTGCTGTTTTTCTGTTAGGGAGGGAAAAGAGATGACAATGGATTATAAACCCGCTATCCATTTCAAACATGTGCATTATTCAATAGGGGACGATCAGATTCTGCGGGACATCACGGGTTCATTCCCTGAAGGGCGGATTACGACATTGGTGGGGCCTTCCGGTGCCGGCAAGACGACTTTGCTGAAACTGTGCAATGGCCTGCTGTCTCCTGGTTCCGGTGAAATTTACATAAAGGATCAGGCGATCGGCAGTTTTGAACCTGTTGCGCTCAGAAGAAAAGTCGGCATTGCGTTGCAAAGTGCGCCGATGGTCAGCGGAACAGTTTATGATAACTTGTCGTTGCCGCTGGAATTGCAGGGAAACAAGCTCGGAGAAAAGGCCGCTGTCAATTTGCTGCAGGCTGTCGGCCTTGATGAGAAATACCTGAACCGGAAAGTGGCGGACCTGTCAGGCGGCCAGCGGCAAAAAGTTTCAATTGCCAGAACGCTTGTCAATAAACCCGATATCCTGCTGCTGGATGAAATCACGTCTTCACTCGACCGCACGTCTTTAAAGGAAGTGGAGGAATTGATCACGCAGATCAACCGGAAATTCGGAACAACCATCATTTGGATCACGCATAATCTTCAGCAAGCACTCGATATCGGGGATTTTACATGGGTGCTGATGGACGGCGAAGTGGTTGAAACAGGAGAGAGCGATTTGCTGCGTGACCCGGTCCATGACAGAGTGAAATTGTTTGTACAGGGGGGAGCGGAATGACGTATTTGACATTATCCATTACGCTGATTTTCGTCCTGATTCCGCTGGCTCTGTCGAAAACACTGAACCTGGGGCTTGAACGAGACACCATCATCGCGACTGTCCGGTCGATCATCCAACTGCTGTTGGTCGGTTTTATCCTGAAATTTGTTTTTGATTCAGAGAGTCTTCTCTATATTTTCCTGATGGTGACGCTGATGATTGTCGCGGCGACACAGAATGCAAGAAATAAAGGGGCGTCGATCAGAGGCATCACCTGGAAAGTGGCAGTGACGCTGATTTTTGTGGAAGTGTTGACGCAGGGGATTCTGATCGGCCTCAATATTACCCCGCCGACGGCACAATACATCATTTCCATCAGCGGCATGGTAATTGGCAACTCGATGGTGCTGTCGATTTTATTCCTTAACCGGTTTACGGCGGAAGTCGAATCGCAACAGGATCAAACGGAATTGGTGCTGTCGCTCGGAGGGACACCGAAACAGGCGATTCACCGCCAATTGATCACGTCGATCAAAGCCAGCATGATTCCGACCATCGAAAGCCAGAAGACGGTGGGGCTTGTGCAATTGCCGGGGATGATGAGCGGGCAGATCATCGCCGGAGCGGATCCGATCCAGGCCGTCCAGTTCCAGTTGCTGATCATGTTCCTGCTGCTGACGACTGCCGCGGTGACGAGCGTCATGCTCGGATTCCTGTCGTATCCGACTTTATTCAATCAAAGAATGCAATTGATCCACAAAAGCTGACCTTAAAAAAGGTCAGCTTTTTATTTTTCAGTGGGTGTCGAAAGTCCTCATAATAGAGAAAGATTAAATAAAATGTATGAAAAAGGAACTTTTTTCAAGTTTCTTGAAGAAGTTTATTGACCGGTCGGTATGTTAATGATTTAATTATCATTATATTAAAAATATTTAATTAATTGGAGGTTGAAACATGGCGAGAACGGCTGAAGAATTGGCGCTGGAAAAGGCGGCTCAGCGTGAACAGGCTTCGAAAAATCCCCAGGACAGAGGCGGCCCGCTGCATGTTCCGGATTTTGAGGAGATTGAACGTTCGGAGAGTTTTAAAGACCTGATGAAGAAAAAGAAACAATTCCTTATCCCCACAACGATCTTATTTCTGGGGTTATACCTGCTTTTCAATGTAGTGATTTCCTATACCAACTGGCTGGATGCACCTTTTGTGGGAGACATCCCTTGGGTCTGGGTGTTCGCTTTCGGACTGTTTGCCATGACGTGGATTCTTGTAACCGTTTACATGAAGCGGGCGGCGAAGTTTGACCAGATGGCAGAAGAGACGCTGAAAGAATTCGGTTATGAAGACAAGGAGGATATCCGATGAATGCCACGGTAATTATTATCTTTTTGTTCATTGTATTGATGACGCTGGTAATTACATACTATGCGGCGAAGAGAACAAATTCCGCGAGTGATTTTTATACAGCGGGAGGCGGACTGACAGGCTGGCAGAACGGTATGGCCATTGCGGGCGATTATTTATCCGCCGCATCGTTCCTCGGGATTGCCGGATCGATCGCACTCTTCGGTTTTGATGGATTCCTGTTTTCGATCGGCTATTTGGTAGCTTATCTGGTGGTGCTGTTCGTCGTAGCGGAACCACTTCGGAATCTTGGGAAATACACACTGGCGGATATGATCAATGCCCGCTTTAATGCCAAGAAAGTGCGGGGCGCTGCGGCACTCAGCTCGATTACCATCGTTATCTTCTATATGATCGCCCAATTGGTCGGAGCGGGTGCCCTGATCCAGCTGCTGTTCGGCATTGAATACATATGGGCTGTGCTCCTCGTCGGTATCATGATGACGATCTACGTATTATTCGGAGGCATGACGGCGACGAGCTGGGTGCAGATCATCAAAGCAGTCCTGCTGATGGTCGGGACGGTCATTCTCTCCTTCCTGGTATTAAAGAACTTCAACTTCAACATTTTTGAAATGTTTACACAAATGAAAACAGCTACACCGCACGGAGAAGCGTATCTGCAGCCGGGTGTGAGGTATGAAATTCCACTGGATACGATTTCATTGATGCTTGCATTGGTGCTGGGTACTGCGGGACTTCCGCATATCCTGATGCGTTTCTTCACGGTGCGGGATGCTAAAACGGCAAGAAGTTCAGTTATGTGGGCAACATGGATCGTCGGTATTTTCTACGTGATGACAATTTTCCTTGGATTCGGCGCAGCGGCATTCGTCGGTGCTGACCTGATCACTTCTACAAACCCTGCCGGAAACATGGCGGCACCGCTATTGGCCCAGGCACTTGGCGGCGATATCCTCATGTCGTTCATCTCGGCTGTGGCGTTTGCAACCATTCTTGCAGTTGTGGCGGGTCTCGTGCTGTCGGGAGCTTCGGCTTTCGCACATGATATTTATGGCCAAATCATCAAAAAAGGGAAAGCGACAGAACGCCAGCAGATGTTGGCAGCACGCTATGCTTCAGTTGGAGTAGCAGTATTCTCCATCATCCTGGCGATTTTCGCACAAAGTTTGAACGTAGCTTTCCTTGTCTCACTCGCTTTCTGTATCGCAGCAAGCGCGAATTTACCGGTTATCGTCTATACGATTTTCTGGAAAAAATTCAATACGACAGGTGCAATTTCAGCCATCTTGACGGGACTGATCTCAGCATTGGTGCTTGTTTCGGTAAGTCCTAGTGTCATCAGCCCGGAAGCGGGAGCAGCCATCTTCACTGGAAATCCGCTCTTCCCATTGACGAATCCGGCAATCGTCTCCATTCCGCTCGGCTTTATCGGTGGATTTGTGGGTACGCTCCTGTCGAAAGAAGTCAATGCCAAGCAATTTGCGGAAGTCAAAGTCCGTGCCAACACAGGCGGCTTCAAGCAATTATAAATGGAATAAAGTTTCAAACCCGGCGGATCCACTGCCGGGTTTTTATTTTTGCAGGCTTTTCAAATCGATTGCGGTAAAACGAAACAACCCATTCCCCAGAATTTCATTATTGTGGTAGAATTTCATCATATGACTGAAAACTCATTTTACATTTAATAGATGGAATGCGGGAAAGAGCAGGTGCAAGTATGATTGTCGGAATAGATGCCGGGGGTACGCTGATCAAAGTGGCGTATACCGAAAACGGGTCACTCAATTTCATGAAATACCCGATTGCTGAAATAGGGCAGGTGGCTGCCTGGGTAAATGGCTTGAGCGATGCGGAAATCTGTATCACCGGAGGAAAGTCAGCCGTTCTGCTTTCCTTATTGAAAAAGGGAGCCAAAGAGATGGTGGAATTTGAAGCGACTCATTTAGGCGTTCAATTTCTGCTGAAACGGATGGACCGGCAGGATGATTCCTATCTGCTGACGAATGTCGGCACCGGCACTTCGATTCACTGCATTGAAAATAACAGGCAGGAACGCGTTGGCGGCACCGGAATCGGCGGCGGCACGCTGGTCGGCCTAAGCCGTCTTCTCACAGGTGTCATGGATTACGAGGAAATGGTCACCTTGGCGCGGCGCGGTTCGCGGGACCGGATCGACCTGAAAGTGAAGCATATCTACGAAGGCAAGACGCCGCCGATCTCGGGCGAACTGACAGCCAGCAATTTTGGCAATAAAATCTTCGAGATTGCGGACCAGCTGTCAAAAGAAGAACTGCTCGCTGCTGTAATCGGCCTCGTCGGGGAAACCGTCAGCACCATCAGCGTGCAGGCGGCAAAAAGTTGCAGAAGTTCCACCATCATCTATATCGGCTCTTCGTTCTTCCAGAACCAATTGCTGAAAGAAGTGGTGGAAAGCTATACCGTATTGCGCGGCGCCGTACCGCTGTTCCTCGAAAACGGGGAATATTCCGGTGCAGTTGGGGCGATGTCGGTCTTGAAATAGGAAGATGGTGCAGATTCTGCGCCGTCTTTTTTGATGTGCCTGACTTGGGAAGCGGATTTTCGGTTTTCCTGACTTTTATGTGCGGTAAACGGAGTTTGTGTGCGCACACGAAGATTTATGTGCGGTGAGAAGGATTTGTGTGCGGTGAGAGAAAAATATGTGCGAAGTGCCAATAATCTGCAATTTAAAACACAAATGCAATGCGTGATTCCCCATAACTTGCCCTCACTCAAAGTGCAAGTTCAACAGCGGATGTTTTTCGCTGCGCGAAAAACTCCAATCCCTTAAAGGAAGGCTTCGCGTCCGCGAAGCCTTTTTCAAAAAAACAAAAAGGACCCTGGCAATTAGAGTCCTCCTACAAGCTGGCTATTCTGTAATGATCGTCAATTTTTCACGGATAGGCGTCCGCTCACGTTTTTGCGGGACCGTCTGCGGATAGCCGATCATCATCGTGGCGACAATTTTCTCACCTGGCTGAACGCCTAGCGCATTGCGGAATTCCGGCTTATAAATCCAGTCATTGGAACGCCAGATCATGCCGATTCCACGTTCCCACGCTGCCAGCTGGAAGTTCTGGAGCAGGGAAGCGACTGCGCCCATATCTTCATCGCGCTGTTTTTGGCGCGGGTCTTCAGAAATAACGACAACAAGGTGAAGCGGAATGTCACGGAAATACTCGGCTTTATTGAGTGCAGCGGGTGAAGGCGCCCCGTTTACTTTTGAAGCGGCGCCAAGAAATGCATCCACGAACTTTTCTTTGCCGGCTTCTGCAAACAGCAGGAAGCGCCAAGGTTCGTTGACTTTATGATTCGGAGCCCATTTGGCGATATCGAGAAGCTCGATGATTTCATCGATGTCGACCGGGTCAAGCTTGAAATTAGTGATGGAACGTCTTTCCATGATCGTTTTGTCTATAGGGTTTGGCATTTATGAACTCTCCTTCATTCTCGTATTACTTTATTACCATACTATCACGTTTAAGGAATGGCTTCTAACAAATGAAACTGCCTGTTATTCGTTCACTTAGAATACAAATATCCCTGACTGCAGGCTGCCGGTTTTATTGTTAAAATGGAATCAACAGTAAGGAGTGTGGTTGGCATGAAGAAAGTGGCAGTTATCGGCGGCGGCATCACAGGCCTTTCCGCCATGCATTATTTACAGCAGCTGAATAGGCAGCAAGGGTTGGGGCTGGAATTGACGCTGATCGAGAAGGAGCAGGAACTGGGCGGCAAGATCCGTACGGTGACGGACGGGGAATTCATCATGGAGACTGGCGCAGATTCGATCGTTGCGAGACACGCAAGCGTCTGGCCGCTTGTGGAGGAGCTGGGCCTTGAAGACCGCGTCGTCTATAACGGCACGGGCATTTCCTATTTATATACGGACAGCGGCTTGCATGCGATTCCAAAAGATACGGTCTTCGGCATTCCGATGAGCGAGGAAGCGCTGTTCAGCTCGACGCTGATTTCTGAAGAAGGCAAACGGGAAGCACTGAAGGACTTCGGCACGAAGAATGAGCATTTCACCCGCGACAGTTCAGTCGGGGCATTTCTTGAAAGCTTTTTGGGCAAGGAATTGGTGGAAAAACAGATTGCCCCTGTATTATCGGGCGTCTATTCCGGTAACTTGCATGACCTGACGCTGGCCTCGACATTGCCATATCTGGTCGATTATAAGAATGAATACGGCAGCATCATCAAAGGGCTGGAAGCGAATCGGGCGAAATTCCAGGGAGCAGCCAATAAAAAATTCCTGTCATTCGATAAGGGGATGGGCGTTTTGATTGACCGGCTGGAAGAGACGCTGACCGATGCGGCCATCTTAAAAGGCGCAGCAGTTTCATCTCTTGAGAAAACCGGAGAGAAAGCGGCCATCATTCTGGCGGATGGCCGGACCATGGAAGCGGATTGTGTCATCCTGACGGCTCCCCATCATCTGGCACAGCAATTATTGAATCTGGATGAGCTCGAACCGGATTTTAACCAATTGCATAATTCCTCTCTCATCAGCATCTATCTGGGCTTCGATGTCGCAGATTCGGAATTGCCGGAAGACGGCACCGGATTCATCGTCTCCAAGAATACGGATCTCCGGTGCAACGCCTGCACATGGACGAGCCGCAAATGGACGCATACCTCCTTTGATGGAAAGCTGCTGGTGCGTTTATTCTATAAGAGTTCGAATCCCGGCTTCGATGAGTTAAAAGGGATGACGGAACAGCAGCTGGTGGCCGTGGCGCTGGAGGATATCCGCAAGAGCCTGAAGCTTGCGGCGGAGCCGGCGACGGTGGAAGTCACCGGCTGGAACGGCAATATGCCGAATTACAATATGAATCACAAGTCGGCGGTTGAAGGCCTCGAGCGGAAACTGGCTGAGCAGATGCCTGCTGTCCGCCTGGCAGGCGCGTCCTATCACGGTGTCGGCATCGGCGCGTGCATCCAGAAGGGCAAGGATCTGGCAGCAGCGCTGGTCGCAGAAATTGAACACGAATAAAAATTGGAAAGAGGATGCGGGCGGTGAGCCTGCATCCTCTTTTTCGGTTTATGCCCAACTCCGATTCGGATATGCCCAACTTCAATAGATATATGCCCAACTTCAATAGATATATGCCCAACTTTCACTAGTTTATGCCCAACTTTACATCAAATATGCCCAACTTACAAAAATCCCCATAAAAATAGCCGGCCCACATACAGGAGGACCGGCTGCTAATTGAGAATCTCAAGCTGAAATTCTCAGTAATTTATTATACTTCTGCCAAACCCGGCACAGGAAGATTCAATCCTGCTGCCACGCGCGAACCGAATTCTGCATCTGCTTTATACAAATGCTCGATCATGCGAAGTTTGATATGCTCATGAGTTACAGCGCTCAAGCCGCCGACGAATGTGTTTACAAGGCGCTCTTGCTCTTCAGCGCTTTGCAGACGGTAAAGGTCGCCTGGCTGCGTGTAATAATCTTCTTTGAAGTATGGCACTGAATCAGTCACGCCTGTCACTTCAAGCGGTGCCGGTTTAGCGGCTGCTGTTTCAGTCGGGCCGCCAAAGCTGTTCGGCTCGTAGTAAACTGAACCGCCGCCGTTTTTACCAAAGTTCATTTGGCCATCACGCTGGTAGTTGTTCACCTGGTTTTTCGCTGCGTTGATCGGCAGCATCTGGTGGTTCGCGCCTACGCGGTAGCGGTGTGCATCATGGTATGCGAACAAACGGCCCTGAAGCATTTTGTCCGGGGATACGTCGATACCAGGAACGAGTGTACCAGGTGAGAATGTTGCCTGCTCAACTTCAGCAAAATAGTTCTCAGGGTTGCGGTCAAGCACCATGCGGCCAACTTCGATCAACGGGTAATCTTTGTGTGACCATGTTTTTGTTACATCGAATGGGTCGAAGCGGTATGTGTTCGCATCTTCCAAAGGCATGATCTGCACATACATTTTCCATGCCGGGAAGTCGCCTTCTTCGATTGCGTTGAACAGGTCTTCTGTATGGAAGTCAGGGTTTTCGCCGGCAATCTTGTCAGCTACTTCCTGTGTGATGTTCTTGATGCCCTGTTCAGTCAGGAAGTGGTATTTCACCCAATGGGAAACGCCTTCAGCGTTCGTCCATTTGAATGTGTGGCTTCCAAAACCGTGCATGTGGCGAAGTGTTGCAGGGATCCCGCGGTCGCCCATCAAGTAAGTCACCTGGTGCAAGGATTCAGGTGATAATGACCAGAAGTCCCACACTGCGTTAGGGTTTTTCAAATGCGTTTTTGGATCGCGTTTTTGTGTATGGATGAAGTCAGGGAATTTGATCGCATCCTGGATAAAGAAGATCGGCGTGTTGTTTCCGACTAGATCGTAGTTTCCTTCTTCTGTATAGAATTTCAAAGCGAATCCGCGTGGGTCGCGAACTGTATCAGCAGAACCGTTTTCCCCTGCCACTGTCGAGAAGCGGGCAAACATGTCCGTCTTTTTGCCGACTTCAGAAAGGAAAGCCGCTTTTGTATATTTAGTGACATCCTGTGTTACTTCAAAATAACCGTGTGCGCCAGCGCCTTTAGCGTGAACGACACGTTCAGGAACACGTTCCCGGTTAAAGTGTGCCAATTTTTCAAGAAGATGAACATCCTGAAGCAATACCGGACCGCGTTGCCCGGCTGTCTGTGAGTTCTGGTTGTCGCCTACTGGGGCTCCCCAGCTGGTAGTTAACGTTCTTTTCTCTGTACTCATCGATCGAACACCTCA
The DNA here is from genome assembly GCF_016820495.1 of Planococcus beigongshangi. Taxonomy (GTDB): domain Bacteria; phylum Bacillota; class Bacilli; order Bacillales_A; family Planococcaceae; genus Planococcus; species Planococcus beigongshangi. The sequence goes on from NZ_JADHDU010000004.1 coordinate 86,971, forward strand.
TTCTCATTTTTTCTGTAAAACACTACCTTACAATCATACCATTTTATAAATTAAAATCAAACCTTAATGATAATCATTATAAATAAAGAAAGATTGAACTACTAAATATGCTCACATATAAAAACCTCTTTTCCTGAGTACAGGAAAAGAGGTGGGCGTCAAAGAATTCAGTTCATCGCGTAAAGGCGTTTGAATCCGGAGAAATGTTTGCTCCAATAACTATTATTCAAATTCGTGACTTGGACTTGATCGCCGCCCGCGTGGATGAATTGATTGTTGCCGATGTAAATACCCACATGGGAGATTCCTGCACGATACGTGTTTTCAAAGAATACGAGGTCGCCGATTGCCGGTGAATTCACATCATATGAACGTGCATCGTATCCGGTCGTGCTGGTGCGTGGAATTTTAATGCCTGCCTGGTTGTATACATGGAAGATAAAACCGCTGCAATCAAATCCGCCGGCAGTCGAACCGCCCCAAACATAAGGAGTTCCGATCAGCGATTTTGCAATTTCCGTTATTTTTCCGGCTGTATCTGCTGCTGCAGGTGCGGCAGCAGGTGGAACAGGATTTGATACCGGCGTAGTGACAGAAGGCGCCGTTGCCGTATTTTCAATCTTCAGCACCTGCCCGATGCGGATCATGCTTGACGTCAGGCCGTTCCAGTTCATCAATTGAGTTACAGAAATGCCGTTGCGGTAAGCGATGGCCGTCAGTGTATCACCGCTTACAACTTTATGGGTTCTGCCTGTGCCGGCTGCTGGAGCCGGAGTTGAAACAGGGGCGGGGGCCGTCGAAGGCGCTTGTGGTGCAGCAGTGACAGGGGCCGGATTTACAGCCGCCGCAGTCACTTTAATCTTTTGTCCCGCATAGATCAAATGGCCGGAAATTTTATTCAGTTCCTGCAATTTGCTTACGGTGGTTTTATGTATGGAAGCAATTTTTGATAATGTATCGCCGGATTTAACTGTATATGTCCCAACCGTATTGCCTGCCGGCTGCACCGTTGCAGCTGGTGATGGTGTGGAAACAGGAACAGGGGCTACTGTGGCCGCTGCCACCTTGATGACCTGATTCGGATGGATGGCATCTGATGTAAGGTTATTCCAGTGCTTCAGGTCAGCTACCGTCACGTTATGCTGTGAGGCGATTTTCCAAAGGCTGTCACCCGATTTGATCGTATAAGTGGAACTGGCTTCTGTATCTGCAACTCCGATTAAAAGGGCTAAAGATCCGGAAGCAATAACTGAAAAGGCAATTTTATTCATGTTTTCTCTCCCTTGGAATAGTGAAATTTGTAGTTGGCTAATACAGTATACGCATCAATTTTAGTACTCTCTATTCTATATACAACGAAAAGAATAGGCAATATGATTTATTGTTACATTTTGATTACAGAAATGAAAACAGGGTTTAAAAGGCTTTGAGGCTGGGAAAGGAAAATTTCCTGATTACAACAAACCGGAAAGAGAGTGTTTATTGCCAAAAGTAGTAACTTTTGCCATGATGGGATAGAGAACGACAAAGGGGGAACAGCGATGCAGATGAAACCTGTAGAGGAAACGATTGCGGGAGTTTTGGGGATTGAAATGGGTGAGATTTCAGAAGAGCGCGTGACGGCGACGATGCCGGTCCATGCAGCGACACATCAGCCGTTCGGGCAGCTTCACGGAGGTGCTTCAGTCGTCCTTGCTGAAACTGTGGCAAGTGTCGGGACGTGGCATTTTATCGATCAGGAAAATGAAATTGCGGTCGGACTCGAAATTAACGCCAATCACATCCGCGGGAAGCGGGACGGCATTGTTACGGCAATCGGCACACCGTTGCATAGAGGCCGCACGACAATGGTCTGGGATATTAAAATCATGGACGAAGAAGAACGGCTCATTTGCGTATCAAGATGCACCGTGGCCATTGTAAAGAAAAAATAATATGGTGCAAATCTGCATCTAATAGAAGAAATCAGAAAATCCGCTGGAAATATCAGCGGATTTTTTCTTAAGGGTGTTTTTGGGCAGTTGAATCCGAAAAATGAACATCAATTAAGTGATAAAAACAACGCATTTCTGTTTTATCCCTTTTCATTAGGGAATAAGAGATGTAACATCAGCTAGAAGCGCATTTTTTTAATATAATATAAAATTGATGATACTGAGGTAAGAGACCGGCCCGGCCGCATTAGCGGAATTATGGGGAGACTATTTGAAAAGAGAGTGACTCAAATGTTTGATACGTTAGCCGAATTAATGGAAGCGAGGGCGATTAAAGATAAACGCTCGGTTTCGTGGAATACCGTAAGTGAAACAGAGCAGCTGTCTGAAAATTTCCTGCGTGACAACGAAATGCTGGTGAATTGGTACTTGGTGTCTGGGCATCAGGAGCTGTCCGAAGCGTTCATCCGTGAATTCAGCGGGCGCCTGTACTGGGATGAAGTAATCCGCACCCAAAAGGTTTCTGAAGCTTTCATCGCCGAATTCTCAGATCCGGGGAAATGGGCTCAAACACCGGAATTATTGAGCAAAAGGCAGAAAAAGACATGGGATAATGTAGCGACCCCTTTCAATGTCAGGCAGTACTGGGAAATCGTCTCCCGTAAAAATGAACTGCTGAATTCGAGGGGCCTGTCACCGGCATTTATCGAAAAATACCGGGAAGAATTGTCCTGGCCCTCGCTATCTGCTTGCCAGCATTTACCGATGTCCCTGATCGACCGCCATCCGGACCGCGTGGACTGGATTGCCGTTACACGCCATCAGGTTTTGTCCGAGCTGTTCATCGAGAAATACCGAAATAAGGTGGAATGGGAAACGATCACCTTCCATCAGCGCTTGTCTGAGCGCTTCATCAACAGGCACCATGCAAAAATGAGCTTTATATCGGCAGAAGAAAAAAGGTCGGAAGCTTTCATCTATACCCATCTGGACAAAATGGACGGAGCCACTTTGATCGAGCATCAGGAATTCCGGACGATTAAACATTACGAAGTCATGGATGTTTATGTCATCACAAAAAATGGACGCCGTAAATACATTTTGAAATTTAAACGGTCCGAGCAGTATGGACTGCCGGATATTTATAAAGCGGACGAAGACGATCTGCTTGAAATTTTGGAGGAATACGGTCTCATAGAGCATATTGAAAAAGACTTCCCGGAGCTGCTTATTGGAGAAGGCGCCGGATATTGAAGTTCGCAGCAGGATGGCCAGTGAAGAAATCAATCTGATTTTCTTTGCTGGTTATTTATTTTGCCTGGAAAATTAAAAAAACGAGGAAAAATTCAGCAAAGAAAATGCGGAAATGCTAGAATTTCCTTAGAATGAAAAAGTGGTTTGAAGTTTTCGGGGGAGGCATATATGGACAACCGGGTCATGATCATTGATTTTACTGAACAGGGAACTTCCGTTTATGTAAAGCTGGAAGTTTACGATGCAGAGCAAGACGCGGCTTTCACTGAAGAAGTCCGGTTTCTGGGAGATATGCTTTACGGAGATCTGCTGCATGCCGGGAGATCGCCGTTAACCGACAGCTGCCGGGAAGAGACAGTGGACTACCTGCGCAATTACTTCGGGAGTTAGTATTCATCAAAATGGAATACATCATAATTCACACAGAAAAGAGGAAAATACATGTTCAAGAAAATGGCTTCAGATGCTTTAGGATTATCGGATGTCGGTAAAATCATCGATCCGAAAGATTTTGATAAGACGGATTCCGACGATTATGTCATGCATGAAGATCAGGAAAAAATCTATTTCCTCATCAAAACACGCGCAGACGAATATTGCTTCACGAATCTGGCGTTGATCCATGTAGACGGGGAAAGCGCGATGTCGTCGAAAAGAACGTTGAAACGCTATCCTTATTCGAAGTTTGCAATGACGGATGTATTCCTTGAAACTGCGGGGAAAATCGATCTTGATGTGGAAATCACTTTCAAACTGGGAGTCGAGCAATTCAAGATCGATGTCCAGAAAAACCAGATCGAACAATTGAAAGACCTGTACAAATCGCTGGTGCGCATTGCGGAAATCACTTATGAAAACGGCATTGTGACCGATATGGCAAATCAAAGCCTCGATAAAGCGGCAATGATTCTGCAAAATTCCCGTCCTGCGAACGTTGTACTTGATGACCAGTATTCGAAACTGACGGATTTTGGCTTCACATGGCTCACTTCTGTCAGAAACCAGTATCATATAAAAGATTTCGGAGACGTCTTCGAAAAATACATCAACAATTAAGAAAAAGCACCGGACCCCCGTGGGTCCGGTGCTTTTTCGCTCTTCGTTATTCCTCACTCAACTTCCTTCTCCCGAAGATGAAATAATAATACGCAGAAGAGACGATGTAGAGCGCGGCTGTAATCGTGAACGCATACGCATAGCCCCAATAGGAACCGAACGCAATGACGAGGGCGGCTGCAACCGGGCCCATGGTCGCCCAGCCGACATTGAAGACCATCTGATTCACGGAATTGGCAAGCCCTTTGTATTTATCATGGACCACTTCCATGGCGATGGCGCTTTGAATCGGATTCCCGGCATTCATCAATGCCTGACGGAGCAGAAACCCTAGAGACGCGAGCAGTAGGGAAGTCGTATAGGCGGTTAAAATCAGGAACGGAATGGACAGTACCTGGAAAACGATGAGCGCTTTCACTTTGCCGATCCGCCGTACGAGCATCGGGCCGATCAGCATAGCGACCGCTGTCATCGCGGATCCCAGGGACAGCACCAAACCGATATACGTATTGGACGCATCAAACCGGTTTGCGAAATACAGGTTCAAGTAAGGCACCACAAGACCCGAACCGAGTCCGATCAGCAGGCTGGCGAACGAGAAATGGAAGATGACGATCAAATTGCGTTTTAATCCGGGTTCATCCGGTTCAATCTCGATCCGGGTCTCCACTTTCTCTGATGGCGGCGGTGGCTTATTGCCCAATCTAAACAAAGGGATGATGCCTGCAGTGAAAAGTATAGCCCCGAATACAAGCGACCAGCGGATGGCGTCCACAGCTTCCATCGAGAGAAAGATCTGGAAGACATCCGATACAACGCCGCCGAGCAGGCTTCCGATGACGTTGGCAACGGTCATCAAGGCAAAGTAGATACTGAACATATGAACGCGTTCGGATGGCTTGGAATTTTCAGCCAGCAGCGGGACTCCGGAAACCTGGACGAACGCCATAAAAAGTCCCGTGAAAAAAGCGGCGGTGACAAGCGGAGATTCCAGCACTGCGAAGCTCCGGTAATACAAAGTGACTGCGCCGAGCAAAGCGCCTGCGATAATGATCCATTTGCGCCCCAGCTTGTCGCTCAGGAAGCCGGCGGGGATCAATGCGATGGCGGAAGCTGTGGCTGTCATGGAAATGACTTTGCCATTGACTGTTTCCGGCATGCCGAGTTCTTTTATATAGAGATTATACATCACCATGAAAACGCCCATCCCAATTTGGATCAGGACATTGGCGAGCATGAATAGTTTGATGTTTCGGTTGAAGGAAAGGATATTCGTTTTCCATTCCAGGAGCCAGGATTTCATTTAATCCACTCTTTTCTGAAGATGTTATTTCGCCTCTCTAAATATACAAGTTTCGAAAAGTTAAATCAATTCCTATTATTTGAAAAGGTGGTCCTGGTTCAAAAGGTGCGCGAAGTTTCGGGAGATAAATTATCCGGACTACCCATTGGGAAAAAAGCATAGAAATAATATAGCAATGGAAACGGGTGATTCTTCCTCCCACCAAATATCCGAAATGACAATTATTTGCGAAAGTTATTAAAGGTAAAAGTGATTCCAGTTATGGCATAGGTATATCTATTCGTTTTAATGTATTTGTAATCAAATAGAATAATTTTACATATGACTGAATTAAATTTAATTTGACCGTGAAGCTTGCAATACCAAGTAATATTTGTATTTATTAACAAAAAAATATATGTAATATTACCTAATTATATTATATAGTTCGTTCTTATTAATTCAAAATCTTCAAATAATTTACTGTTTTTTTATTGTATAGTAACTACAACAACTCAGAGAAATATGAATTTACACCAAGACGCTGGTTTCTGAAATTTTCAGGTAAGGGGGAGTGGTGTTTTTTTGTGAAGTAAATCAAAGGAAAAAATTGGTATTATCCAAAAGGGAGGAAAAGCATTGAATAAGAAAAGTTCCAAGAAAGCATTTAGTGTCGCCGCTTCGCTTCTTATGACTTTCTCACTGGTTGCTCCAGGCTTGGCGAGTGCAGAAACTGCCAATAAGCTGCATCGATCGGCAAAAGATACGTCGGTTACAGCTCCGGAGAAAATCAGTGACCGCTTACTGACCAGCTTTAAAGACGAGGAGAAAGTGACATTCCTGGTCAAATTCAAAGAAAAGGCTGATACCAAAAAAGTAGCGGAATCTGCGAAGGACAGTGCGAAAAAAGCAGGTTTATCGTCTCAAAAATCTTTGATTACTCAGCGTTCTGCGGTTGTATCCGAGTTAAAGTCGACATCGATGGAAGAACAGCAAAATGTAACGCAGTTTTTGGAACAGCAAGTTGAAGCCGGCAAGGTCGAAGAATTCGACTCCTATTTCATCGTAAATGGGATGGCGGTAACCGCAACAAAGGAAATTGCTGAAAAAATTGCGACTTTCGATGAAGTTGAAAAAGTCCTGGCCAACGAAACACGCCAGCTTTTTACAACGAAAAATAAAAATGCAGTCACTCCTGAATCGGATGTCGCCAACGTGGAATGGAACGTTGACCGCATCAATGCCCCTGAAACATGGGATATGGGAATTGATGGATCCGGCACGGTTGTGGCAAGCATCGATACCGGAGTCCAGTGGGATCACCCGGCGTTAAAAGAAAAATATCGCGGTTATAATGCGGCGACAGGTGAAGCGGATCATGACTTCAACTGGTTTGACGCAACTGCAGGACAGACGACTCCATATGACGATCAAGGCCACGGCACACATGTCACCGGTACAATGGTCGGCGGCGAACCCGATGGCTCCAACCAGGTTGGGGTGGCACCGGGAGCGAAATGGATCGGCGTTAAGGCATTTACTGCTTCAGGTGGATCAGATGCCGATTTATTGGAAGCGGCTGAATGGATCCTTGCGCCTACCGATTCGGAAGGCAACACGCGTGTCGATTTGGCACCCGATGTCGTCAACAATTCATGGGGCGGTGGACCAGGGCTTGACGAATGGTATCGCGATGTCGTCATCAACTGGCGCGCTGCAGAAATTTTCCCGGAATTCTCGGCAGGGAATACGACAATGACGAACCCGGGCGGACCGGGATCGGTAGCGTCTCCGTCAAACTATCCGGAATCATTTGCGACAGGTGCAACTGATATCAACGACGTAGTCGGCAGCTTCTCATTAAGAGGCCCATCGCCATACGGCGAGATCAAACCGGATATTTCAGCTCCGGGTGTCAATATCCGTTCGGCTGTACCAGGCAGCGGATATGAAGGCGGCTGGAATGGTACATCAATGGCCGGTCCGGCAGTTTCTGCTGTAGCGGCGATGCTGCGTCAGGTCAATGCAGACTTGACGGTTGATGAAATGGAGCAGATCCTGCTCGATACAGCAACTCCGTTAACGGATGCAAATTATCCGGAATCTCCGAACCATGCTTACGGTTACGGTCTGGTCGATGCGTATGCAGCAGTTTCCTCTATTCTGGATGGCATCGGCAAACTTGAAGGGCAAGTGACGAAACAGGGAGAAGACAATGAAGCTCCGGTTTTCGAACATGCTGCACCTGCTGAAACGTATGCAGGAATGGATTTGGAACTGACAATCTCAGTAACAGACAATATCAGCGTTTCCTCTGTGGTATTGAATTACGAAGATGAAAATGGGAACCCGCAGTCGATCGATGCTGCACGCAAATCCGGTGATTTCAAATCCGGGGAATTTGCAGCGATTGTTCCAGGTGAAGCGATTGGCGGACAGTCGTTCACTTATAACTGGATCATCAATGACTTTGGAAATAATGAAGTGGAGTCTGAAGACTATACAATAGAAGTAAAGCCGGCCATTACGATCGGTTACTTCGAAGATTTTGAAAGTGCAGCAGCAGGCTGGACTTCATTCGGCGATAATAACAGCTGGGAACTGGGTGCACCGGCATCAGGGCCGGGCAATGCAGCTTCAGGTGAAAATGTATACGCGACAAATCTCGCTGGCACGTACGACTCGGGCATGAACGCAACATTGGTGATGCCTCCGGTTGATCTTCCGGAAGGAAATTCATATCTCCAGTTCAAGCACTGGCACAGCTTTGAAGAATCTTCTTCAGGCACAGCATGGGATTACGGTCATGTCTTCATCTCGACGGATCGGGAGCAATGGGAGCAATTGCAAATGTTCCAGGGAGAAACAGGAGACTGGGCTTCAGAGGAAATCGATCTGACTGCTTACAGCGGCCAGCGCGTCTACCTTGGATTCAATGCTTATTCTGACGGCAGTGTTGTCAGAGACGGCTGGTATATTGACGATGTTGCTTTAGCTGATATTTCCCAAACCGGCAAAGCTTCAGTCAATAAAGGAAAAGGGAAAGACAAAGATAAAGATAAAGATAAAGACAAAGACAAAGACAAAGGCAAAGGCAAAGGCAAAGGCAAAGGCAAAGGCAATAAAAACGGCAACAACGGCAACAACGGCAAATCGAATGGAATCGGACTTGGCCTGGTGAAGGATAAAGGTGCGGACTCGCTGAAAGATCCAGTCGATCCAACGAAAATTCACCCGACAGTTCCGGTAAAAGAAGAATTGCCGGCAGTCGAGACACCGATTAATCCGACTCTATTGCCACTGGGTGCAAGAGTGAGTGTGCTTGAATCCGGGCGTTCTGTTTATTCGAACCCGGCAGATGGCAGCTATTCACTGTCACATTCTCCAGGGGACTTCACAGTCAAAGCGGAAGCATACGGGTTCCAGTCTGAAGAGCAGGCTGTAACAATCGAAGCTGACGCTACGACACGTGCGAATTTCACTTTGGAAGAAGTGACACAGAATACGGTAAGCGGAACGATTACAGATGAAGCGACAGGAGAAGGGATCGAAGGCGCAACAGTGATGTTGGTCGAAGATGCTAATATCACTCCAGTCCAAACAGCGGCAGACGGCAGTTATGAACTGACTGCTTATGAAGGTGAATATACAGTGAAAGTGGTGGCAAGCGGCTATCACGGCGCAGAAGCTGCAGTCGACATCCGCGATGGTGCTGCAGAACTGAATTTCGCACTTGAGCCATTCTACACGTATCCGGGCGGAGAAATCGGCTATGACGATGGAACTGCTGAAAACGCACGCGCTTATAATGATGCAGGCAATGCGTGGGCAGTGAAAATGTCTCTTCCGGATGGCAATGAATCCGGGATTGTCACTGACGGCGTATTCCGTTTCTGGGATACGGAATGGCCAGTACCAGGCGGCACGGCATTCTCAGTTGAAGTTTGGGATGCGACAGGCGCTGACGGAACTCCGGGCAAAATGCTCGCAGGACCGATCGAAGCGGAAGCTCTCCGTAACGGGGAATGGACCGTGGTAGATCTGTCTGAGCACAGTATTGCAGTTCAAGGCGATTTCTATATGGTTTACAGACAGACGTTTGCAAATCCGAATACGCCTGGTCTTGCAACAGATGAAAATGGCGAAAATGCTGCGAGAAGTTATCAGCAAGTCGGCGGTGCATGGGCTCCGACACCTGCAGCGGAAGGGAATTATATGATCCGTGCACGTGTCAGCTATGAAGTTCAGGCGCCGGTGATCGTGTCTCCTGAAACGGGATCGGTGACGAACGAAGCAACAGTGACGGTGGAAGGAACAGCTTCACCGACTTCAACAATCGAGCTTCAGAACAACGGTGAAGAAGCGGGATCGGTTGAAGTTGACGCAAGCGGCACGTTCTCTATTCCGGCAGAACTGGAAGAAGGAACGAACGAATTGGTTGCTGTATCCATTTTGGATGGCCGGGAAACTGGTGCATCTGAAGCTGTTACCATTATATTGGATACACTGGCACCAGCGCTCACGATCAGCAATCCGGCTGATGGGGACAAAACGAATCGCGAAACGGTGACAGTACAGGGAACGGTTGAAGATGCAAATCTTGAATCCGTTACAGTAAACGGGCAGCAAGCGACAGTAGCAGACGGCAAGTATTCGAAACGCATCTTGCTCGATGAAGGTGCGAACGTGATTACGGTTGTGGCCACCGATTCCGCAGGTAACGAAGCTTCTGAAACCGTTACATTGACAGCGAAATATACGGCTCCGACAATCGAAAACCTGACGCCAGCTGAAGATGTTCATCTGACGACAGGCAGAAGCGTTAAAATCGAGTTCAACGCAGAACCTGGATTGAAAGCGACATTCATGGTCCATATGCCGTTGACGAACCTGCCGGTCAATGCGACAGAATTGCCGATGATCGAACAGACAGATGGCCATTATGTAGGCTATTGGACTGTTCCTTATGGCACAGTTGCGAACGGTGCGGTGCTTGAAGTCAAAGCCAAAGACAATTTTGGCAATGAAGCACGCAAAGCTGCAGAAGGAAAACTTTACATTAATGTAGAGTAAGGAAAGCGGATGCCCGGGAGAGGCTGTTTCTCCCGGGCATCTCTTTGGTTTATCAGGATCCAGGGCACCAGAGTCTGTACACGCCTTAGAATTCGAAATATTTTTTTAATTTCATAACGCTTGAAAGATAAAAAGCACATGCTATAATTGGACCATTCTAAAATAATATTCACTCATATAATAGCGGGGATATGGCTCGCGAGTTTCTACCGGTTTACCGTAAATAAACCGACTATGAGAAGCAACGAAACGATGGATTATGCCTTATTGTGCATATTTCTTTGCGTTTCCTTTCGAACTTAAGCTCGAAGGACATTGCTCCGCTCATGGTTATGAATGGATGCACGGTTCTGCGGGCTATTTTTTATGCCCTTGGCCGTGACGAAAGGGGACCAAGCGACATGAAGCAATTACAGGAGAAAATTTTAACTGAAGGAAGAGTCTTATCGGAGTCGGTACTGAAAGTGGATTCATTCCTCAACCACCAGATCGATCCGGTGCTGATGGAAGCCATCGGGGAAGAATTTGCATCACGATTTGCAGGCAATGGCATCACGAAAATACTGACGATCGAATCGTCAGGGATTGCACCTGCCATGATGACGGGGCTGAAGATGGGCATCAAGCCGGTTTTTGCACGCAAAAGCCAGTCACTCACATTGACCGACAATTTATATACGGCAAGCGTCCATTCATTTACCAAAAATGTCACTAGCGATATTTCTGTTTCTAAAGATTTTTTGAATAAAGATGATGTGGTGCTGATCCTGGATGATTTTCTGGCGAACGGCCAGGCGGTATTGGGGTTATTGGATATCATCGAGCAAGCTGGAGCATCGCTCGCCGGTGTCGGCATCGTCATTGAAAAAGGCTTCCAGCCAGGCGGCAAGGAAATTCGCGACCGCGGCATCCGTGTAGAAACGCTCGCAAATATCAGAACGATGGAAAATGGCAAAGCAGAATTCTTTGAGGAGGAATTTATCCGATGAAAAAATTTCTTGGAGATTCGGCTTTAGGCCTGCAGCATGTCCTGGCGATGTACGCTGGAGCTGTTTTGGTCCCGTTGATCGTTGGAGGAGCTCTCGGCCTCACTTCGGAACAATTGACTTATCTGGTATCCATCGATATTTTATTATGCGGTATCGCAACACTCCTGCAGATCGTCAGCAACCGCTTTTTCGGAATCGGACTGCCGGTCGTTCTCGGATGTACCTTTACAGCAGTGGGTCCAATGATTGCAATTGGAGGAGAATTCGGTATTTCAGCCATTTACGGAGCAATCATCGTTTCCGGTATCTTCGTCGTCCTGATCAGCACAGTGTTCGGCAGTCTCGTTCGGTTCTTCCCGCCGATCGTCACAGGTTCTGTAGTTACAATCATCGGAATTACGTTAATTCCCGTAGCGATCAATAATATGGGCGGTGGCCAGGGAGCTGCAGATTTCGGTTCCATCACCAATATTTCATTGGCGTTCGGAACACTGCTTTTCATCATTTTGCTTTATAAATTTACGACGGGCTTTATCCGCGCGATTTCGATTCTTCTTGGACTTGTCACCGGAACAGTAGTGGCAGGATTCATGGGTCTCGTAAACTTTGCGCCGATTGCGGAAGCCTCTTACCTCCATATGGTCAAACCGTTCTATTTCGGCATGCCGACTTTTGAAGTATCAGCCATACTGACAATGTGTTTGGTGGCCATGGTATCACTCGTTGAATCGACAGGCGTCTATTTCGCACTCAGCGATATTACAAAAAAGAAATTGGAGCAAAAAGATTTGGCGAAAGGCTACCGCGCGGAAGGCCTGGCCATTCTGCTCGGCGGTATTTTCAACGCATTTCCATATACGGCGTTTTCGCAGAACGTCGGCTTGATACAGATGTCCGGCGTCAAATACCGGAGAATCATCTTCATCGCTGCAATGATGCTCATCACGCTCGGCTTTGTGCCAAAAATCGCTGCCATGACGACCATCATTCCGACAGCCGTGCTGGGCGGAGCGATGCTCGCGATGTTCGGCATGGTCATTTCGCAAGGGATTAAAATGCTTGGCAAGGTGATGGGGGAATCCACGGAAAACTCGATGATCGTTGCCTGCTCGGTCGGAATCGGCCTTGGTGTTACAGTGGTGCCTGAGATTTTCGCGATGGTGCCGCCGAGTTTCCAGATCCTGACGAGCAACGGTATTGTGGCGGGCAGTGTGACAGCGATTGCGCTGAACATCGTCTTCAATATGCTGCCGGCATTGCGTAAACCGAAAACTGTAACTGCCAAAGCAAACAAAGCTCAAGCAGCTGAAAATGCATTGGGCCATAACTGAAAAAAGACTCCAAACCAGCGATATTACGCTGGTTTGGAGTCTTTTTATCTGCTTTTTATAGAAAGGAAATTCAAGGTTCTGCGCAGTGTTTCCTGGGCATCCAGTGTGTCGAGCGCATATTGGAATTCATGTTGAAGGTTTTTGCCGGTCCCTTCAAAGAACATTGTTTCCACCGCCGCACCCTGTGCCCTGATTGCGCCGGCAAGTTCCACTGACTGGGAAGCCAGTGGATCTCCATCTCCGACAGCGATAAAACTGTCGGGGAAATCCGGCATGACCTGCTGGACAATCGATAATTCCTGGATGCGCGCAAATTTTTCGAAGTCAACTGTACCCGTATAGGTGTTTAAAAAGTATTCGATATTCGGAAATCCGGTTGCTGCCACTGTTTCCATATTATACAATCCGCAGAACAGCAGAGCGCCGCGTAATTTATCGGATTCGATTGCGGGCTGGATGCCCATGTCCTCAGCCAGTCCCCCGTTGGATAAAACAGCGCTGAGTTGGCTTGCTATATGGGCTCCGGCAGAGTCGCCGCCGATAAAGACGCGGTCCATATCGCCTCCGAATTCTGACGCGTGCTCCGTTAAATAATTCAATGCGGCATTTGCCTGGACGACCGGACCCGGATACAGCTGTTCTGGCGCCAGGCCGTAATCCATATTGGCGACGACATACCCGTCATGGGCAAGCGTCATCGCATAATCTCGGCGGCTGTCTTTTGAGCCTCCGACAAAACCGCCCCCGTGGATCCATAGGATGACCGGCACGGAATCATCCAATTCAGCCGGCATGTAAATATCAAGGAGGGCACCGGAACTTTCTTCATAGACGATATCGGCAATCACCACTACCTCGGCTCTTATTTCATCTATATGAGGTGGAGGCGCAAATACAGCCGAACTGCCTGGCTCCCGCGATGCCTCGGCATCTGCAGATGTCAGTAATTCGATTGTTGAAATAACGGCCATCACCAATAAACCGATGAGGATCGGGTAAATCCATATCTTATTCCGCAAAAATCTATTGGATTTATTCATAAAGCACATCCTGACGTCATTTATGGTAATTCCAGGTTAGTAACATCATCCTAGCTGTAATGATTGTCATAAAGAAAGAGTCTATCTGCCCAAATCCTGTAATATTCGTATTTCACGGGATTATACAATCAAATGGAGGCAGAATTGGGTATGGTTTAGTTAAAGATTGAAATCGGGGGGACTTCCTATGTTCGGTTTAGCAGACTTAATCTCTTTAATCATCTCGGCCTTCATCATTCTTCCGATTGTCATTTTCCTGAGGGAGAGCGGATATGTCCTGGTCAGTTTGGTGCTTGGGGTGAAAAATCCCAGGCTGACGTTGGGATCCGGCCCGAGGATCGTAAAAATCGGGATGTTCGATATTCGGAAATATTATCACCTGTACAGCTGGTTTTCGTATGATTCTTTGAAAAGGGAAGGGAAATTTGCATATGTCATGCTGTATGCGGGCCCCATCTTAGTGAATCTGGTCGTAGCACTGATTATAAACGCTATGCTGGCGAATGATTTGATCCAGGAATATGTGACGTTCTGGGATCGATTCATTTTTTACGCTTTCTATTATGTGCTCTTTGATATCGTTCCGATGAAAACGGCGAATGGCAAACCGAATAACGGGCTGATCATCTATGAAATGCTGCGCTATGGCAGAAGGACTGATTATAATGACGAACCTTTCATTCCCGGAACGTCAGAAGTGGAAGAAGAATACCAGGAAGAAATGGAGAAAATAGAAGAACTGAAAGAACGCCAAAAAGAGGAAGCGGAAGAGAACGCGGATACTAAAAAAGAAGAGAAGGAGAAAAAAGCTGAAATCGAAAAATCCAGAAATGAAGAACTGGAAGAGCTGGACCGGGTATTGGAGCAGGAGAAAGCGGAGCAGGAAGACAGAAGCTGAATAGCAACTGCGGGTTTATTGGCGGACCGGCTTCTGGGATTCGCGGCATCAACCTGTTAAAATGGAAGGTATCAAAAGTGCCAGCTGAAGGAGCGGATAAAAGTGAGTAAACGAATTAGTGGAATCCATCATATTACAGCCATCGTCGGCAATGCGCAGGAGAACGTCGATTTCTATGCGGGCGTTTTAGGCCTGCGCTTAGCGAAGAAAACGGTGAATTTTGATGATCCGGGAACGTATCATCTCTATTTTGGAAATGAAGAAGGGGAGCCCGGCACGATTATGACCTTTTTCCCGTGGGGCAATGCGTACCGCGGAAAAATTGGTGATGGACAGGTAGGGGTCACAGCTTTTGCGATTCCAGACAACAGTCTGGAATTCTGGAAAGAACGGCTCAATAAATTCGGCGTCCCATTCACCGAAAGCGAAAGGTTCAACGAAAAGTACATCGGCTTCGAAGATCCGCACGGGTTGCTTTTGGAATTGGTTGAGAGGACGCCGGGTAAAAACAGCTCTTGGGAATTCGGCGACATCACTGCAGAAACCGCCATCAAAGGGTTTGCGGGAGCGCTTCTTTTTTCGGCCAATGCCGAAAAGACCGGCGAATTGCTCGAATCGGTGATGGGGTTAGAAAAAATGGGCCAGGAAGGCAATGTTGCCCGTTATCAGTCGCCGGCTGCTATCGGCAATATTGTAGAAGTGATGACGGAGCGGCAAGGCATCGGGCAGATGGGGGTCGGAACGGTGCATCATATTGCCTGGCGCGCTGAAGACGATGCCGATCAGCTGGCATGGAAAGAAAAGATTGAAAACTGGCGACTCGGCGTGACGCCTGTCCAGGACCGTAATTATTTCAATTCGATCTATTTCCGCGAGTACGGGGAAATTCTCTTTGAAATCGCCACCGATCCGCCGGGTTTCACCATTGATGAGCCGCTCGACTCACTGGGGCAGGAGCTGAAGCTTCCACCGCAATATGAATCCGTCCGCAAAAGGCTGACGCAGGAATTGCCGAGGGTGCAGGTAAGGGATTTGGATAAGTGATAAAAATCAAAATCAATATTGCGCAAAGCAGCTTCGCTAACTTCGTCGATCAGAATGAAGTGGCAGTCGGCGACTCCTGCAGGATATAGAGCTAGTCCTGAGACCCCGCAGTGAGCGAAGCGAGCGAGGAGGCTCAGGCAGCTCCCTGCGGAAAGCGTCCGACTGCAACGGAATGATTGAAGCAGAAATTTTTCTCAACTAACCAGAAAGGAGCCCCGGATTCTATCCGCGGCTCCTTCTTTTATTCGCTTTATTTTGATACCATGCTGCGCAGGGCAAGATTGATATTCTGCGGGCGCTCGGCAAGTCTTCTCATATAATAGCCGTACCAGTCTTCACCGAAAGGCACGTAAGTTGTAAATGCATATCCTTCGTCCGCCAGCTCTTTCTGCATTTCCGTCCGGAAACCGTAAAGCATCTGGAATTCGAAGCGGTCGCGCGGAATATCGTTTTCTTCCACGAACTTCTTCACATCATTGATGATGTGGTGATCGTGCGTCGCGATGGAAGTAAACGCTTTCCCCTGAAGGCGAAGTTTGATCAATTTCAAGTAATTATCATCGATGTCCTGTTTGCTTTGAAGGGATACATCCGGAATTTCTTTATAAGCCCCTTTTACAAGGCGCAGACGGACATCCTGAAGACGGTCAAGATCTTTTTCTGAACGATACAGGTAAGCCTGGATCACTGTCCCGATATTCGGGTAATCTTTCCGCAGTTCAAGCAATAGATCGAGCGTTTGCTGCAGATGTGCGTAATCCTCCATATCCAGGTTGATGAAGATGTCGTAATTTGCAGCTGCCTGTGCGATTTCACGCATGTTTTGGAGGCAGAACTCATAATCCACATCAAGGCCGATCTGTGTAAGCTTGATCGACATATGGGCATTTACGCCGTTTGCCTGAATAGCTTCTATTGTGTGCAGGATATTCTCTTTGGCGGCAGTCGCTTCTTCTCTGCTGTAGACGAATTCTCCCAGGTTGTCGATTGTTGCGCTGATTCCCATACTGTTTAATTCTTTAACCGATTTCATCATGCTATCAATATCAGTGCCGGCTACCACTTTTCCGGCCCCCAGTTTTAAACCCCATTTTTTTGCACCTGTGTTCAACAATTGGTTTTTGGATAAAGCAATAAAAAAGTCCCTTGTTACACCCACTCTGTTTCCTCCTATACTATCAAACGATTCTATATATCCCGTATTACGGCCAGTAGACTCAAGCTTCTTCAAGCGGAAGGCCAGCTGACCATAAAAACCCGATTGGATCAACTAACATTCGGCGGGATGCAGAATCCCTGCTGAATGAAGTTTCTCTTTATCCTGTAAAACTGGTAGATTGGTCAAAAAAAGAATCAGCTTCCCTCGTGTAAGCCAAGGGAAACCTGGAAGAAACACGCTTTGCGCCTGTATCCCCAATTTATTATATATGATTGTTTGAAGTCAGCATATCATTAACTTAACAAAATTTAAAACTATTCTCTTTAAATAAATTATTTTAATGTCTTTTTTTAGTCGGAGACAGTTTCAGCTTAGTCTGAAAGGTGTAGAATAGTTAACAACTCAGCACTTTAACTCGAAGGGAAGAGGTTCTATGAAAGATATCGCAGCAAAAGGTTTTATTGTTTCGGTATCGCTTTACGCCATTCTGCATTTTTTCACTTACTTCTATTATAATAGCGTGCTGATCGAAGTTCTTTCCGTACTGGGATTGCTGACGCTTGTATTCGGGCTGCTCCAGCTGCGGGGCAGCAAATTGCAGTTGCCGATTTTCCTGTCGTCCATTGCGGTAACGATCCTTGTGATGTCAGGCGATCCGCTGATCGGCAGCCTGGCTGATGGCTTTTTGCAGATGCGGAGCCTGATTTCGCTGTTGCTGGTCGTGCCGATGATCAGCTGGGTGCTCAGTGAAGAACCCTATATTGATGAAATCATGAGTTTTGGCCATAAATTTCTCAATGAAAGCCGGAAGTTCTATGTGGGATTGACGGGAATGACGCAGATTATTTCGCATTTCCTGTTATTCGGGGCGGTGCCGATGATGTACAGTTTCATCGATTCATTCCTGAAGGAGCATAAAAGCGCAGCATGGGAGCAGTTCAAAGGAACCGCTATTTTACGCGGTTTTGCGCTGTCCACTTTGTGGGTCATCAGCATCCCGAGTTTCATCTTTGCGGTTGAAGCGCTCGGGGCCACCTTATGGAAATCGGTAATTTACGGATTTACTGCAGCGGTCGGCGGCAGTTTGCTGGCTGCGTTTTTCGCTTATCGGGAGGAACGGAGGAGCGGGGAAGATTTTTCTGCGGTACTGCGGACGGAAATTGCTTTGGCAATGAAGAAATCCCGTAATATCGGGAAGTGGAACCGGGATGTAGCGGAATTTGCCTTGCTTTTCATTTCATTGTTCGGCACAATTTTCATCATCCATGAAGTATGGGGTATCGATTTCCTGGTGACGATTCCGTTGGTGATCCTCGTTTGGACGTTCGTTTACTTCCTGCTGAAAAAACGTACGGAAAATTACTTGGCTAATGGCAGGAAGTATATTTCAGGTTCGATTCCGAAGCAGGCTCAGCAAGTCAGTATTCTTATGTCTGCGGGTTTGATGATCTACGCGCTGAATAAATCGGAAACGGGAAATTACGTCATCGGGGCAATGAATGAGCTGACTGAGGTCGTTCCGTTCCTGAATATCCTGTTTTTATTGCCGTTTCTCCTCATTTTCCTCGGGTTTATCGGTTTGGGGCCGTTGCCGGTCATCGTTCTCGTAACCGGTATTTTAGAAGGGGCCAATCTGCCTTATTCACCCGAATTGGTCGTTCTTGCCGTGACATCAGGCAGTGTCATTTCCATTATGCTGTCGCCGTTCCTTATGCCTGTCATTATTCTGAGCAGTATGAACGGATTAAAAGGGATTCGAAATGGCTTCCGTTTCAATTGGAAATACGCCATCGCTTTTTATCTCATGACACAAGTTTTCATCCAGGCGAGTCTCTTATTTTAACCACCCGCAGCAGGGTGGTTTTTCATTGGCTAAGGGCTGCGGGGTTTGGTAGGCTGTAGATAATGACGGCCGGTTTTCAGCAAGAGCCGGCGATGATGAAAGGGGGGATTGGTTTGGCGATTCTTCATATGCTTTCAGGATCTTATGCCGGCCGCGAAGATCAAGGCATCAAGCTTTGGCGATTCGATACCGATGCAGGTGAATTAACGGAAGTTGCGGGAGTCGGTGGAATTGAACGCCCGTCATTTCTGGCTCTCCATCCAGAGAAGAAGATGTTCGCAGCCGGCAGCGAGGATTTCGGCGGAGAGATTGCGACGTATCGGGTGGCGCTGGCTGAAGCGGCGGTCAACGAAACGAGCCGCATCAAAGGCAACGGAGATCATCCTGCCTACGTCGCCATCGACCGGAGCGGCAAGTGGCTGCTGTCCGTCAATTATTCGGCGGGCAATGTGAATGTCTTCAGGCTGAATGGCGACGGTACCCTGGGCGAACTGTCGGATTCTGTCCAGCATGAGGGCAGCGGACCGAACGCAGAACGGCAGGACGCCGCACATCCGCATTCGGTCATCGAATTTCCGGCAGGCGGTTTGTTTGCGGTATCGGATCTCGGAACGGATACGATCACCTGCTATCAGCTGGATGAAGAGAACGGAAAACTGCGGCTGAAGCAAGGCATCGAGGCTGAAAAAGGCAGCGGGCCGCGACATCTCGCCTTCCATCCCCGATTGCCGATTTTTTATTCGCTCGGTGAATTGGACTCTACGGTGACGGCCTATTCCTTTACTGAAAATAAGATTGAAAAAATCCAGCGCCTGCCATTGCTGCCCGAGGCATTTGAAGGCGACAATACGGCAGCTGAAGTCGCTGTGTCCGAAGACGGCAAATTCCTGTACGCGTCGAACAGGGGAGATGACAGCATCGTGTCGTTTGAGATTGCTGAAGACGGCAGCTTGGATCATCCCGAATTCACCAGCAGCGGAGGGCAGGGGCCGCGCCATTTCACACTCGCTCCAGGGGGAGGCTGGCTCATTGCGGCAAATGAAAAATCACATTCCCTGGCCGTGTTGAAACTTGAAAATGGGCGCCCGCTTGCGATGGCACAGGAAGTAAAAACAGAATCGCCGGTCTGTGTGAAATTCTTACCATGGACCATATAAAAAAAAGGCAAAGGATAGAGATCCTTTGCCTGTTTTCCATTCTCACCAATCCTCTGTTTCTTTTTCAACTATCCCGAATTCTTTTAAAATGCTTGTGATCCGGCTTTCACGAGTGCCTGCAAAAGCTTTTTTCGTGCAGTCGGAATGGGGAGGGTAATTCAATTCCTCTGCATGCTGCAGCGTCGACTCTTCAAGAAAGTTCGTCGCGTCCGCCCCTTGGAAACAGGATGGAGCGATATATGTCCGGTAAGTATGTTCCAGCACCACCCGCGCAGTGGGAGGCGGCGTATTGTCACGCGGGATGAAAAGGAAAACCAGAAGCGCAGCTGCAGCTGCTGCCCCCGCAAGAATCCAGATCTTATTCTTTTTCATCGCTTAATCCTCCGCCAGCAGGATTTCGATATCGCTTAATATTTCATCCGTTGGAGGGTTGATGCCGTTATAGAATTTCCGCACGACCCCTTGACGGTCAATCAGGAAAAAGTCGGTGCCATGTACCACTTGATCGGAGTCATCCGGTTTTCTGGCCACTGTCTTGAAATTTTTCAGGGCAAATTGATCGATCTTCTCAGGCACGTAGCCGGTCAGTAAATCCCAGCTTTCAAGATTCGCACCGTAATTTTCTGCATATGATTTCAACACTTCAGGTGTATCGACCGCTGGATCGACACTGAATGACACAATTCGTACATCCAGTCCTTCTTCTTCCAATTGCTGCTGCAGCTGTGTCATATTCGCCATCATCGGCAGACAGACAGTTGTGCAATTAGTGAAGACGAAATCCGCCAGCCAGACCTCCCCCTTGAGATCGCCCAGACTGACTTCTTCATTATCTTGATTGGTGAAATGGAAATCTTCTATTTCCCAATTGACGGAATCTTTGATGCTCTGGCCGCATCCGGCAAGAACAAGGCTTAAAAATAACAACAGGGCCATCCACTTGATTTTCAGCAACAGTACCCTTCCTTTCTATACTTTCCTACATCCCTAAGGTTAGTGGATATACGGCCGTCAAACAAGTACCGGACCTTAAAAACATATGTATATATTTCGAACTGCAGGAAAGAGGGGAAATTGGATTTAACAATCATTTACAAAATATTAAGTTAATTTACAAAGGATTTTTGTTCCGTTTGTAGAATCTACTAAAGATAGCCAGTTAAGGGAAGGCTGAGGAGGTATGCTCTTGATGATCCCGGAAGAAAAGCTGAAGGATTTTCATACTGGTTCCATGACGGACGCCCATAAATATTTCGGAGCGACAGTGGAAGGCGGAAACACGTTCTTTACCCTGTGGGTGCCGGATGTGGAAAGTGTGGACGTCGTATTGTTCGATGCTTCGGATAATCCATGGAAATCCTATAATATGAACCGCTTACCGAATGACGATACGATTTGGCAAGTCCAGGTACCGAAGGATTTGACCGGTTTTTCCTATATGTATGAAATTCTGCTGTCGACGGGAGAGCTTCTGATGAAAGCCGATCCCTATGCGAAGCAAGGGCAGATGAGGCCGGATACAAAATCTGTAATTGCTGAACGCTCCCGGCATGAATGGACAAAGGCGGTTTTGAACAATAAAGGGGACATTGCTGAAAAGCATATCGAAAAGCCGATGGCGATTTATGAACTTCATATCGGCACCTGGAAACGGAATAAGCAAGGGGAGTTCCTGAGTTACCGGGAACTTGCCCACGAACTCGTTCCCTATGTCAAAAATATGGGGTTCACACATATCGAAATCCTGCCGATTACAGAACATCCTCTCGACGAATCCTGGGGATACCAGACAACCGGTTATTTTGCGCCGACAAGCCGGCACGGGACTGCGGATGATTTGAAATATTTTGTTTCAGCCTGTGCAGAGCAAGGCATCGGACTGTTTTTGGACTGGGTGCCAGGCCATTTCTGCAGCGATGCTTTTGCGCTGTCCCTGTTCAACGGCAAACCGCTTTACGAAGAATCGCGCCTTGAAAGAAGGTTGAATCCGGATTGGGGCACCTTGAATTTCGATATTCAAAAAGGGGAAGTCGCCAGTTTTCTGAAATCCAGCGCGCATTATTGGCTGGAAGAATTTAAATTCGACGGCTTTCGGATGGATGCGGTCATTACGCAGCTTTTTATACCAAATGAGGAAACCCGTCCTTTCAATGAAGAAGGAAAGAGCTTTTTGGCAAGCCTGACCGCCAGTTTGAAAAAGGCGGCTCCGCAGACGATTTTAATTGCTGAAGATGCATGGGGGCACCCGAAAGTGACGCATGCCTCCGATCAGAATGGAGTCGGTTTTGATTATAAATGGAATTTCGGCTGGATGCATGACACGCTCGCATACATGAAAACACCGCCTGAAAAACGGCCTGAACATCACGGGAAGATGAATTTCTCATTGATGTATCAATACGATGAACGTTATATTCTGGCGTTTTCGCACGATGAAGTGGTGCATGGGGAGAAATCGCTGCTGAATAAATTGCCGGGGGCACTCGAAGAGAAGTTTAGCCAATTGCGGCTGCTGCTCGGTTTTTGGGCAACGCACCCTGGTAAGAAATTATTGTTCATGGGGCAGGAATTCGGCCATTTTGATGAATGGGAATTCAAGCCCGAGCTGGACTGGGGCTCGCTTGAGAAAGAACCGCATCAGCAGATGGCACGCTATACAAAAGAGCTTCTTGCATTCTATAAACAGGAAAAGGCGTTATTTCAGTTGGACGATCATCCGAAAGGTTTTGTCTGGCTTGATGCCGATAATCACGAACAAAGCGTGGCTTCTTTTATTCGCAGGGGCAAAAATCCGGAAGATGAAGCCATCGTGCTGTGCAATTTCTCAAATGCCGCATACTCGGAATTTCGTGTGGGAGTAACGGGAGCGGGTAAATACGAGCAGGTTTTTTCAAGCGCTGCCGCAAAGTACGGAGGCGTACAGGAAGATGCAATCCGAACAGCTGTTGCCGACGATATACATGCAGATGGCCGGGACCAATCCATCCAAATCGATTTGCCGGCGTTTACCATGTGCATCTGGAAATTAATGGAGAGAGGGAGCGAAGCAGATTGAAAAAGCAGATGGTTGCCATGCTGTTGGCCGGTGGACAAGGGACGCGGCTGAAAGAACTGACAAATGCGGTTGCCAAGCCCGCCATTCCGTTTGGCGGAAAATACCGCATCATCGATTTTCCATTATCCAATTGTACGAATTCCGAGATTCGCACAGTGGGTGTACTGACACAATATGAACCGCATCTTCTGCATCAATATATCGGTCTTGGAACACCATGGGACCTTGATCGCCGCAATGGCGGGGTGACGATGCTTCCTCCTTACGCGGAGGCTGATGGCATTAAATGGTATGACGGAACGGCAAATGCCATTTTTCAGAACCTGAAATTCCTGGAAGCGCACGATCCGGAATACGTGCTGATCCTGTCCGGAGACCATATATATAAGATGAATTATCTGCTGATGCTCGATTTTCACAAGAACCAGCAGGCGGACGCCACAATTTCAGTGATTGAAGTTCCCTGGGAAGAAGCGAGCCGCTTCGGGCTGATGGAAACCGATGGGGACATGCAGGTAAAGCGCTTTGTTGAAAAGCCTGAAAACCCGAAAAGCAATTTGGCGTCGATGGGCGTCTACATTTTCAATTATCAAAAATTGAAGGAATATTTGAAAGCGGATGCCGATAAGGAAGATTCCAGCCATGATTTTGGAAAAGATATTATTCCGGCCATGCTGGAAAACGGCGAAAAAATGGTGGCTTATCCGTATAAAGGATACTGGAAAGACGTAGGGACTGTCGAAAGCCTGTGGGAAGCGAATATGGATTTATTGAATCTGGAATCCGGACTGGTCATCCATGATCCGGCCTGGCGGATTTTTTCATCGAATCCGCAGCTCCCCCCGCAGGTCGTGACGGAGAACTGTGAAATAGAGGAATCTTTTATCAATGAAGGCTGCATCATCGAAGGGAAAGTCAGGAAATCGGTCATTTCCCAGAATGTGCACATTAAAGAAGGCGCAGAAGTGGATGAATGCGTAGTGATGGCAGGCGCAGTGATCGGAGCGGGCGCCAAGGTCAGCCGCGCCATCATCACCCCGGACCTGCATATACCGGACAACTACGTTTTGAAGAAGAAAGACCGCGACATCACTCTTTTGACAAATTATACGATCAATAATCCGGAAGGGCGTGAAGATGATGCGGCTAGCAGCGGTAATTGATGCAACAGTGACAATTCCAGGGTTGAAGGAACTGGCGATGTACAGATCTTCCGCTTCCATTCCATTTGCGGGAAGATACCGGTTAATCGATTTTGCCCTTTCCAATATCGTCAACTCCAATATCAGTTCAGTCGGAGTTTTTGCCAGTCAGCAAAGCGTATCCCTCATGGACCATGTCGGGAAAGGGAAGAGTTGGGATCTCGACAGGCGGCGCAATGGGCTGTTCTTTTTGCCGACTTCACAAAGGGAAGGCGATCAATTTAGTGTAGGCTCATTTGCCGCACTCGAAGACCATCTCAGTTTCTTCCGTAAAAGTGCGCAGCCCTATGTCATGGTGACCAGCGCATTTACCATTTCCCAGATCAATTACAACGATATGCTGGAAAAGCACATTGCCTCAGGAGCTGATATCACGGAAGCCGTCCATAATGGCAACTGTATGAAATCCTATATCCTGTCAAAGGATTTATTGCTCCGGATGATTAAAGGCTTCCGGGAAGAACGCGTTGTCAGTGTGGAAGATATCGTGAACTTGAAGAAGAAACCCTATACCTTCGCCCAGTACGAATACGGAGGTTATTTCGTGCTGATCAATTCCATGGAAAGTTATTTCAATGAATCGATGGCGTTGTTGGATGCAGAAAACTGGCGTAAATTATTCCTGCCGGAAAGGCCGATCTATACCAAAGTCAAAGATGAACCGCCGACGAAATATCTGAAGGGCTCAAAAGTCAAACGTTCGCTGGTTGCGAACGGGAGTCTGCTCGATGGGGAGATCAGCGACAGCATCCTGAGCCGTGCGGTCGAAATCGGCAAAAATTCGAAGCTGGAAAAATGCATCATCATGCAAAAATGTGTGATAGAGGAAGGGTGCAGCCTGCTTTATGTTGTTGCGGATAAAGATGTGCACATTAAAGCGGGCACAATAATCCGAGGCACAAAAGAGAAGCCGGTGGTCATCCGGAAAGGCAGTGTCGTGTCGGAAGGTGATGGAGTATGAAGATAGTGATGGCTGCGGCAGAATGTGTGCCGTTCGCGAAAACCGGGGGACTGGCTGATGTAATTGGGGCGCTGCCCGCGAAGCTCGCGGA
Source organism: Planococcus beigongshangi (assembly GCF_016820495.1). Classification (GTDB taxonomy): domain Bacteria; phylum Bacillota; class Bacilli; order Bacillales_A; family Planococcaceae; genus Planococcus; species Planococcus beigongshangi. The sequence goes on from NZ_JADHDU010000004.1 coordinate 112,340, forward strand.
ATATGGCCATGAAGTCACCGTGATGATGCCTAAATACGGAGGGATAGCAGAAGGATTCACCGCTGGATTTACCCTTCTTGCAGAAATTGCAGTCTCTTTTTCCGGAGAACAGAAAACATGTGCCGTCTTTCAATATCAAAAAGATCAGGTCCGTTATTTATTTTTAGGAAATGAAGAATATTACGGAGGTCCGGAGATCTACAGTCAGCAGGATGATGGAGAACGGTTCGGATTCTTTAATGCTGCGGTGCTGTCGGTCATGCAGGCACTGGAGTTGGAAGCGGATATTATCCATGTTCATGACTGGCATGCTGCCATGATTCCCTTCTTATTGAAAGAAGACACCAGATTCAATCAAATAGGGAGAAAAGCTAAGACGATTTTGACCATCCACAATCTGCAGTTTCAGGGGAAATTTTCAAAAGCCCTGTTTGAAAACAGTTTCGGTTTGAAAGAAAGCGGGTTTGACGAAGGGGCGATCGACTGGAACGGCGATTATAATATGCTGAAAACAGGAATTCTTTATGCAGATAAAATCACGACTGTCAGCCCTTCCTACCGTGATGAAATTCTGACAGCAGAATATGGCGAAGGGCTGGAGACGGTCCTCCAGCAGCGTAAAGATGATTTGACCGGGATCCTGAACGGCCTGGATACAGAATTGTATAATCCTGCTACAGATCTGTCGATTGAAATGGAATTTGACCATACATCCGTGGAAGGAAAAGCGGTCAATAAGCGTGCGGCTCAGACGCAGATGGGATTGCCGGTCAAAGGGGACGTTCCGTTTGCTGTCATGATCTCGCGGCTGGCCGGCCAAAAAGGAATCGATGTTCTGGAGGAATGCCTGCCGAGGCTGCTGGCAGTCAATGAAATGCAATTTATCCTGCTGGGGTCCGGAGAAGAGAAATCCGAGAACTTCTTCCGGGGACTCGCCGAGAAATTCCCTCGGAAAGTGGCGGCATATATCGGATTTGACGAGAACCTTGCGCATCAGCTATACGCGGGTGCCGATATTTTCCTTATGCCGTCGCATTTCGAACCGTGTGGACTCAGCCAGCTGATTTCGATGCGCTACGGTACGGTTCCTGTTGTCAATCGGACAGGCGGCCTGAAAGACACGGTTACCGAATATGATGTCCATACTAAAACGGGCAACGGCTTCCTGAGCGATTTCAAGCAAGGGTCACTTTTCGGCGATGCAATTGAGCGGGCATTGGCGCTTTATCCGGAACCTGATCATTGGGGAGCCATCAAACAAAATGGCATGAATGCGGATTATTCCTGGAAGCCATCGGCGGAATCGTATGAGGAATTGTATAAAGAGCTGGCTGAAAGGTAAGTGAAAAAGATATTCTTAATATACCGCTTCGGCGCTATGGACAGTGCAAAGATTATGCTCCACCGCTGCGCTCGTCGCAAGCAGCCAGGAAAGCGAGCTGTTTTGCAGAATATCGGGTGCTGCAAATCATCAGTTCTACTAATTACAGAGAAATCCACAAGTAACAGCGCAATAAACAACAAAGGAATGGTGATCCAATGGCAGAAAGATCATTCGATAATACGGATTTAGCCGATTACAAAGCAAGCGGGGTGCTGGAAGGGAAAGTCGCCATCATAACGGGGGCAAGCAGCGGAATCGGACAGGCTGTCGCAATAGCCTATGCGAAAGAAGGGGCGAAAGTTGTCATCGGCTATAAAGGCAATGAAGAAGGGGCAGAAACGACGATCAAGCTGATCGAAAAATACGGCGGTGATGCAAAAGCGTTTCAAGGCGATTTGGGGAAATCGGAAGAATGTGAGAAAATCGTCCAATTTACACTTCAGTCATATGGGCAGATAGATATCCTAGTTAATAACGCAGGCTATCAATATCCGCAGACTTCTCCGCTGGATATAACAGATGAGCAAATGCTGAAAACGTTCGAGATCAAAGCATTTGCCATGTTTTATCTTGTGCGGGCAGCGTTGCCCCATCTGAAGAAAGGGTCGCGCATCATCAACACGGCATCGATCAATGCATATCGGGGCCATTCGGACCTGATCGACTACGCCGGTGCAAACGGTGCAATGGTGGCGATGACCCGCTCGCTTGCCCGCCGCCTTGTCCGGGAGGAAATCGCGGTGAATGGCATAGCGCCGGGCCCGATCTGGACACCGCTCATCACCAAGACTTTCGGGGACATAAACCCTGACGTTGCGGATGACTTTGGAGAAGATGTTCCGGCTGGCCGGGCCGGAGAGCCATTTGAGTTGGTGAAAGCCTATGTATTTTTAGCGGATCCGCAAAATTCGTATATGACGGGCCAGTTTCTTCATATGAACGGCGGGGACTATATGTCGACATAATTCCAACCTCCAGCAGGGAAATCCCTGACGGAGGTTTTTTACCTGATTCCTTTCGGTGATTATCCACCGCAGGAGAAGCTGTGATAAAATTCACAGTGAATAAGGGAGTGAGCTTTTGAAAAGGATCGTATTGGTTTTAATGGCTGTCATATGGGCAATTTCAGGGTGCCAGGAAACCAAGGAACCTGAACAGCCGGTGGAAGAAAAAACAGACCAGGCAAAAATGGAACCGACATTAAAGGTGCATTACATTGACGTCGGACAAGGGGATGCGACATTGGTCGAATTTGATGGCCATGCCATCCTGATTGATGCGGGGCATTGGAAATCGACCCAGGCGGTGGATTACCTGAAGGAGATCGGCATCACGGAAATCGATCTGGCGGTCGGTACACATCCCGATGCCGATCATATCGGGCAGCTGGCGCAGGTTATCGGTGAATTTAATGTCGATGAAGTCTGGATGCCTGGAAATACGAGCACTTCGAATACGTATCTGAATGTGATGCAGTCGATCGATGCCAGTGGAACGGATTATTACGAACCGCGTGCAGGAGAAGTTTTTGATATAGGGAAGATGGAGATAGAAGTCCTTTATCCGGAGGAGATTACCGGTGCGGCCAATGAAGAATCGATTTCGATGAAATTGGCATATGGCGACGTGCGATTTGTTTTCACGGGCGATGCGGGAGTAAAAGAGGAACAATGGATGATCGACAGTGGCACGGATTTGCAGGCAGAAATCCTGCATCTCGGCCACCACGGATCCAATACATCAACAGGGAAGGCTTTTCTGGAGGCGGTGTCGGCTGAAATTGCGATTTACAGTGCCGGAGCAGATAATTCCTACGGACATCCACATGCGGAAGTCCTTGCTGCCGCTGAGAATGCAGGAGCGGAAGTGTACGGCACCGATGTCAACGGCACAGTCATCGTAGAATCGGATGGAGATTCCTACCGAATCGTGACTGAACGTGAAGGTGTGGCAGCGGAGGGTGAAAACCGCTGCATCAATATCAATATCGCTTCAAGTGCGGAACTCCAGCAAATTGCTGGAGTGGGGGAGGCCTATGCGGCTGAAATCATGCGAATGCGGCCATTTGACACAATTGACGAATTGGCGGACATCAAAGGCATCGGCCAGGGAACTGTTACGGCTATCAAAGAGCAGGGGCTGGCCTGTATAGGGGAGTGATCGGGTGCAGGGCTATTTGGATCGGATTGAAGATGGCGGTAAAGCCGTTATTATTTTGGAAGAGCAGGGTTTTGAAATCATCCTGTCTGTACAGCATTTACCGGAAGGCAGCAGGATAGGATCATGGTTCCGAATTTATGAGCGGGATGGCGGTTATTCATTCGTATTGGACGAGGAAGAACGAATCCGCCGGGAACAGCTGGTAAACCGGATAACCCGAAAGTTAAAGATGAAAAGCCAAGGCAGTAAATTCAAACGGAAATGAAGTGAGAAATGCCCTGGATCCGGTTTGGGATTCAGGGCATCAGCATTCAATCCAGTTTTTCACGCAATTCAAGGTAATAATCCGCCACTTGCCCAGGCTGATATAAATCTGTACGATCGGTCGCGTAATTATGGATTACGGCAGGAAATTCCAGATCCATCTCAGGGACGCGGACGAGAAAATCATTTTTGTAAAGGAGTACCGCCACATCATGATACTCTTCGCTGGTGACTTTAAATGACAAGGAGATTTTTTGTGCATCGTTTGCATAACCGGGAACTATGACCCGTTCCGAGTTGAAATCAGTGGCCTCGATTTGTTTCTCATCTATCCATACAATTGTCTCCACGGAAAAACCGCCTTTCAAAATTTCTTCACTTTGACTTTACCATGAAAAAACCGCCACATCCTAAAAAAAGGATTGGCGGTTTTTCAGGCGGTCATTTTTTTCTCACGCGAATAACGGATGTTCGTCACCACTAGCGTAACGACAAGGAACAATCCGAGCAAACCGATGACCGGATAAAATTCGCTGACAAGGTCTTTGAATCCTCTGAAGCTGAGTGCATATGCGATTCCGACAACAGCAACAACCGTGATTCTGAAGCGTTTGGTGTTTTGTTCCGCAAAACGGGCCGTGAATGAAAACAGCATACTGACAGCCGTATTGTAGATCATGGCGAATAAGATCAGTGAAACGAAGAAACCAAGGAATGGCGCAATATCGTTGGCTATCTGAAGAATGGGCATTTCCGCCTCACCGACACGGTCGATGGAAGAGAATATCGCCAAATGGTTTAGGATGATGAGAATGCCAAGTCCAAGCCCGCCGATCAATCCGCCGCGGGCAGCGACTTTTTCATCTTTCTCTGCGCCGCCCATGACAATCGACATGGAAGCGCCGACCGCTATATTAAATGATACATAGTTCACCGCTGAATAAAACCAATTGGATAAAGCGGAATCCGCTGATTTTGCAATCGGTTCCAATGCCGTGAATGTGGAGTCCATCGTCATCAGGCTGTATATGGCAAGACCGACAACTGTCAAAATCAGAAACGGCGTGATGCTTCCGATAATCGCAATAACCTTTTGGATATTCAACATGATCGTTCCCATAACAAGCAAAGCCATCACGGTATTCCCATAAGCTGCCGGGAATCCGAATTGCTGAGAAAAGATGGAGCCTGCTCCCGCAATCATCACGACGCCGACGCCGAATAACGTCAGAATGATGATGGCATCCATGATGATCCCGCCAATTCTTCCGCCCATGGTGTAAAGAGCATCTTTATGCGATGTGGTCTGCAGGCGGCTGCCTATTCTTGTTAAACTCATTCCCATATAAGCGAAAAGGGCAGTCGCTAATATTGCAGCAAAAATGCCGGGTATACCGAAACTTGTAAAATATTGCAGGATTTCCTGGCCGGATGCAAAGCCTGCTCCAACGATGATTCCGATAAAAGCGCTTCCAATCTTCAAACTTCTAATCATGGTGTACCCCCTGGATGTGTTTGAGTCTGGAATGAAAACTTATTTAAATATAACAAAAAACAGGCACGTACGCAAAAATTCTTTTGAAAGATTTACAATAGTAAGTAAATGAAATTATATTAAGAACATAAAATGGAAGTTTTCTAAGTAAAAAGAAAAGCTGGCTGAAGCCGTTAGCGGCTTCAGCCAGTTCTCATGAGATTCTTATTGATTTTTATTGGCAATGATAACCAGTTTTCCTTTGTCGAGTTCTTCTTCGTATTCTTCTGCTTCCTGTGTCGTTAAGCCGGCACTTGCCATTTTCGCGCGCAATTCATCACCGCGAGAGCTGGTCATATTCTTCATGCTGTCCAGGAAACCTTGTTCCTTCATCCCGACGCTTTCAGTATCGAGTGCATCCGTTACATGCTTTTGGCGTTTTTTATCATGAGCGAAAATGTAAATGTCATCGTGCGTGTACCCTTGTGATTCTAATTTGTCGATTTCTTCTTTAGCCTGGATTGCGTTTTCAACTGTCATTTTAATAGTCAAAATTAATCCCTCCCAAATTTTCTATCCACTACTATGTTTACCACGATCTTCTGCTCTTCAAACAAGTGGCTGCTGGGGGATTGCGTTATACTGAAGAAAAATAGACGGAATGGAGCGATGGAGATGAACATTACACCTATTGGCATTTGGGGAGGCTATCCCAATAAAAATGAAGCGACCTCCTCATTTTTAATCGAACAGGACGGTTTCCGCTGCTTGGTCGACTGCGGCAGCGGGGTACTTGCCGCGCTGCAGAATTATATGAAACTGAGTGAACTGGATGCGGTGATCATCACTCATTATCATCCGGATCATGTGGCGGACATCGGCGTCTTGCAGCATGCCGCGATGGTGGGCATGCAATTGAAGGAATGGGAGACGCCGCTGCCCATCTATGCGCATAACCGGGATGCCGCCGGTTTTGCAAATCTTTCCTATAAGGGAGTCACGGTAGGCAGGGAGCTGCATGTCGATACTCCCGTCCAGCTTGGGCCATGGGAAGTTTCATTTTGTGAAACGGTCCATCCGGTTTATTGTCTGGCATTGAGATTTACTTCAAACGGAAAAAGCGCTGTATTTACAGCTGATACGGCATGGAAAGACGAACTTGTCGAGTTTTCGGCAGGCGCTGATTTCATCGCGGCCGAATCGAATCTGTATGAGAAATATGTCGGGATCATCCAAGGGCATATGAGCGGCCGGCAAGCAGGGGAACTTGCGGAGCAGGCAGGTGTGAAAAGGATGGTGTTGACGCATCTCCCGCAATACGGGGACCTGGAAGAAATTCTGGAATCAGCGAAAAACGCCTATACAGGGCCGCTTGAATTCGCTCAAATCGGCAAAACCTATAATATCTGAAATAGCGGTTGAAAATCCTTTCGAAAATTTTACCAGGAACGTGTTTTCCTTTTCATAAAAAAAGGGAAGCTATTAATAGGTAGAAAATGAAAGGGGCCTGGATTATTATGAGAGAATTATTCGGCTTGATGAAATTCGGAGCCAAATCAGCTTTATGGGCAGCAATTATAAATACGGTTCTTGGCATTATTAAAACAGCTGCCTATCTGATTACAGGGAATGTGGCCATGTTCGCCGAGATGATGCACAGTTTCGGCGACGCGGCCAATCAGTTTTTCGTATTTATCGGTTCCGGGCTCAGCAAGAAGAAGCCAACCGACCGCTTTCCGGGAGGTTTTGGCCGATTGGTCAATCTGGTCCTTTTGGGAGCTGTCCTGATTGTTGGTATTCTGGCTTATGAAACGATTGTGGAAGGGATCCACCATATCCGATCGGGCGCACATTCCGAAGATTGGTTCTGGCTGAATGTCGGCGTGCTGGGGGTGGCGATCGTACTGGAGATGTTCGTGTTGCATAAAGCGATGAAAGAAATCACGCATACGCTTCCGAAAGAACAGACAAAAGGGCTGAAAATTTTCCCTGCGGCTTTTAAAAATGTGAAATACGCCAACCCTGCTACAAAGCTTGTATTTTTAGAGGATATGGTTGCAGTAGGAGGCGCAGTTCTTGCGTTGGTTGCCATCGTCATCGCCACGTTCACACCGTTCCACAGTGCGACAGGCTATGCATCGGTCATCATCGGGATCATGCTGGTCGTCGTTGTCGGGCGCATCTTCCTGGATAATGCTGCTGGCGTTCTCGGAGTGGCCGATCTCGAGATGCAGGAGCGTATGGGCAATGAAATTATGAAACATCCCCGCATCCACGATATACAGGATCTCGATGTCATCCGTGAAGGCGACGATCTGCACGTGGAATTGAAAGTTGAAGTCGAAGCCGATATGACAGTCAAAGAAGCAGACGAAATCCGTGATTTCATTGCTGAGGAGATCAAGAAACGCGTACCGAATGTCACGGACATCATCATTGAGTTCGACCAAGTCGATGAAATCGTTCACTGGCAAAAGGTGGTCATTAAGAAACCGACGGAATAAATGGAGGGATTGTCTTGAAAATCGGAATTATCGGAGCTACAGGAAAAGCCGGAAGTCTGATTATGAAGGAAGCGAAATCCAGAGGGCACGAAGTGACGGCGATCGTCCGGGACGCCCAGAGGCTTACGAATGAAAAAGATGTCGCTGTGCTGGAAAAGGATATCTTCGATCTCGAGGCCGATGACCTGAAACAATTTGATGCCGTCGTCAATGCTTTCGGTGTGCCTCCTGAAAAAGCGGTCCAGCATGTGGAGGCAGGCCGGACGCTCATCGATGCGTTGAAAGGTGCTAAAGACACCAGACTTCTGGTAGTCGGCGGAGCAGGGAGCCTGTTTGTCGATGAGGCGAAAACTACCCGCCTGAATGAAACGCCTGAGTTTCCGGAAGCTTTTAAAGCCATCGCATTAAACCAGTCCCAGAACTTATCTGACCTTGAACAGTCGGAAGGCATCCGCTGGACATTCCTTAGCCCGGCGGCATTTTTTGATCCAGAAGGCAAGCGCACCGGTAAATACCAGATTGGCGAGGACGCCTTTCTGGTGAATAGGAAAGGGAAAAGCTATATCAGTTATGCGGATTACGCGATTGCCATGGTCGATGAAATCGAAAATGGCTGGCATATCAATAAACGCTTTACGGTTGCAGGGGAAAAGGAATGACCATTGAACGGGTGCCGTCGCTTTTCTATTGTCCAGACTCCAACTGGCCAACTCCTCGGACTTAAGCCGCCCTTCCTGCGCGGCCGAAAAGACGCCGCTTCGCTATTCTGTCTTATGCCTATCAGAGCTAAGCGGGTGCCGTCGCTTTTCTATTGTCCAGACTCCAACTGGCCAACTCCTCGGACTTAAGCCGCCCTTCCTGCGCGGCCGAAAAGACGCCGCTTCGCTATTCTGTCTTATGCCTATCAGAGCTAAGCGGGTGCCGTCGCTTTTCTATTGTCCAGACTCCAACTGGCCAACTCCTCGGACTTAAGCCGCCCTTCCTGCGCGGCCGAAAAGACGCCGCTTCGCTATTCTGTCTTATGCCTATCAGAGCTAAGCGGGTGCCGTCGCTTTTCTATTGTCCAGACTCCAACTGGCCAACTCCTCGGACTTAAGCCGCCCTTCCTGCGCGGCCGAAAAGACGCCGCTTCGCTATTCTGTCTTATGCCTATCAGAGCTAAGCGGGTGCCGTCGCTTTTCTATTGTCCAGACTCCAACTGGCCAACTCCTCGGACTTAAGCCGCCCTTCCTGCGCGGCCGAAAAGACGCCGCTTCGGAAGTTTATCTTAAATCTGTCGGAGCTGAACGGCCGTTGTCGCTTTTCTATTGTCCAGGCTCCGGCGACCCAGCTCTTCGGGTCATAAGCCAGCCCAGCTATGCGGCAAAGGGCGCCGCTTCGCTATTCTGTCTTATGCCTATCAGAGCTAAGCGGGTGCCGTCGCTTTTCCAATTGCCATTAAACGTTCACCTTCATCTCTTCAGGGCATTAAAGAATCATGTATAATGAAATGAAACTTGAAGATAAAGGTGGGTAAACACGATGGAATTTCTTTACTTTCCAGAAGATAAGTCTGAGTATATCCCCGGTATTATCTCCGTAATTGTTATCTTCATTCTATCCATGCTTATCATCTGGCTGCTGGTCAAAGCTTCAAAAAAACAGGTTAAGCAAATGGGTGAACAGGAGTATTATATTGATTACGACACGAAAAACAGCGAGGATCCGCTGTCTATAGATAGTACGCCGGGTAAAGATGAAGTGGAGCACACTTCTGATAATAAGAACGACAAAAAAGAGTCCTGAAGAAATTCAGGACTCTTTTTATATTGCGGAATGAAATTAATTACCTTCAATTTCCTCTGTCAATTTTTCCAGTTCATCAATCAGTTCGCCGATATAAGCGATAGTATCGCGGAGCGGCTGGTCGGTCGTGATGTCGATACCGGCCATTTTCGACAGTTCCACCGGTGATTTCGTTCCGCCGGCTTTCAATACTTCCAGCCATTCATCGACAGCTGGCTGCCCTTCTTCAAGGATGCGTTTCGACACTTGCGTGGAAATAGTCAGCCCCGCGCTGTAAGTGTACGGATACAAGCCCATGTAATAATGTGGCTGGCGCATCCACGTCAGCTCGGCACCTTCATTGATATCCACCGCGTCTCCCCAGAATTCTTCGAGCACACCGCGCTTCAGGTTATTCAGAATGCCGGCATTGACGCTCTGCCCGGAATCGATGCGCTCGTATACTTTACGCTGATAAGCCGCTTCCAGCAGATGCGTCACGAAATTATGGTAATACGTGCGGGCGACAATCGATGAGATGACCCAGCGTTTGAATTTCGGATCTTTCGAATTCGACAGCAGGTGATTGGCGACGAGCATTTCGTTCATTGTCGAAGGCGCTTCGATGAAGTACAGCGAAGGACGCGCGTTGAACACATTCTGTTCGCGGTTCGCGTTGTAGAAATGGCCGGCGTGCCCAAGCTCATGTGCCAGGACAAACACTTCGTTCATGCGGCCGGTCCAGGAAATCAGGATATACGGGTGGTTGCCGTAAGGGCTCGAACAGAAAGCCCCAGTCGATTTTCCTTTATTCTGCGCAAAATCAATCCAGCGTTCCGAGTAGGAACGTTCAATCATTTCCAAATAATCTTCGCCCATGATGCCGAGTGCGTCATTGATGTATTTCTTCGATTCTTCGACTGTGATTTCAGGCTCGTATGTCGGATCCAGTGAAATCTTCAGATCAGCAAAAGTCATTTTTTCAAGGCCATGCGCTTTTTGCAGCAGTTTTGCATATTTGCGCATATGCGGTGCCAATTCACTTGTGATCAGGTCGATTTGGCGGTTGTACAGGGAACGGTCCACTTCCTGATTGAACAGGAGGTAATCGAAAATCGACTCGTAGCCGCGCAGGTCGGATGTGGTTTTTTCCATCTGCAGCTGCATATCATATGTTTTTGCAGTCGTATGCTGATAGTCTTTCAATTTTGCGGAAAATGCATCAAAGGCAGCGCGTCGTTTCCCTGTATCCGTTTCCGCTTCCCAGTCGCCTTCAAACGATACATAGCTGAGTGGGTAGCTCTCGCCGTCCACTTCGAAATCCTCGAACGACATGTCGACCATTTTCGTCGTATTATAAAGTCCGTAAGGCGCGTTGAATGTTGATGAATAGGCGGCGAGTGTTTTTTCGACTTCGGGATGCAATTGGTGTTTTTTTCTGCGGATCAATTTTTCCAGATAGACCTTGAATTCATCTGAATCTTTCATTGCCTGCACCAGTGTCTCTTCGGGCAATGCCAGCAATTCACTTGTTACGAATGACAGTGTGCTGTTCACTTTTGCGGCAGCCGAACCGAATGTGCTCGACAGCATCTGAGCATCATTGTCCGTTTGATCTGTACTGATTTTCAGGCTTGCATATGTACCGATTGGAACAAATTTTTCAGTGAGTTCCGCGTAGGCTTCCAATAATTCGATGACTGAAGCGGCATCTTCCGTTTTGCCTTTATAATTCACTTCAAAAGTATCGACTTCCTGCTGGAGCGACCCTAAGCTTTCATGGAAGGCTTCGTCTGATGCAAATAAAGACTGTAAATCCCAAGTTTCTTCAACATTCACTTCTGAGCGTGCGGGTAAACTTTTAACCATTTATCTATCTCTCCTCTTTTATTACGGGTATCGAACTATTCCAAGTATAGCGGGCAAGGAGAAAAAAGTAAAAAGGATTTATCGAATAAATTAAAAAATTCGAATAAAAAGAGGTTTAAATTTAAAATGTGCGTGGTATATAAAAGATACAAGGCGGAACCACCGTAGGGAGAAACGAGTAAGCAGAATCTTAGCTTATAATCGCCTCCAGACGAGGACATGCACAGCCTTGGCGGAAAATTTGCTTTACTGGCGATTGTTTTCTCGTCGGGTACCACCGTTTGCAGAGTTTTAAAAGAAAGTGCTCCAAACGAAGATTGGTAAGTTTTTTGTGTAAGTGCAACTGAATATCTGACTGCAGAACATCGGATTCGCTGTGAGGTATATGCGAGTAAATCTAAAGATGCAGACAGAACAAGAAGCTGTATTGACGGGATTTGAACATTCGTCAACCTTTATTAAGAATGTAGAAGTATGAATAACAAATTTTCCGCGTGCACTAACTCCTCTGAGAGTGGAGGAGTTGCAACAGGGAAAAGCGCAGCCTGATGAAAAGGGCTGCGCTTTTTCTGTGTGTTCATTTACAGAAAATCCTGCCAAGAATAAATTCAGAAAATTGACGGTAATCAGCATAATGCTATGTTAAAATAAAGGCATTACAAGCAAAATTCACCGGAGAAAGAGGGAATAAGATGAATGAGACGACTAGTACAGCAATCCAGGATGAATACGCGGAAGAGTTTGCGCATTGTTACGGCTGTGGCCGTTTGAATGAAGAGGGGCATCACTTCCGGACTGTTTGGCAGGGGGAGAAGACGTATACCGAATATAACCCGTCGGATGCACATACTGCGATTCCCGGTTTTGTCTACGGCGGAGTCATCGCTTCGTTGGTGGATTGCCACGGTACCGGTTCAGCGTCGCTGGCTTTGCACCGGAAGAATGGATTTGAACCGGGCAGTGGTGAGGAGCCGCCGCGTTTTGTGACGGCTTCCCTGCATGTTGATTATCTGAAGCCGACTCCGCAGGGCGTCACGTTAAAAGCTGCAGGTGCAGTGGAAGAGATCCATCCGAAGAAATTCAAGGTGACTGTCGAAGTCACTGCGGACGGCGTGGTGTGTGCAACAGGAACAGTGGTTGCCGTCGTTATGCCGTCCTCATTTGGAAAATAGAATTCCAAAGGGGCTGGGAAAGTGGCGGAAGAAAAGCAGGAAATACGCAATGATCTGATCGGCGATATTTTGAGGGAATATGAAAAGACCGGAGGCATGGATAATCTGCCGGGAACCGGTAAACCGTTGCCTTCCGAATACTTCTCGGGTGACTTGTTCCAGCAGTTCCAGCGGGTGGCTAACGAGCAGGGTTACAAACCGCATTGGCTTAAATTGCAGCATGAAATCCGGGACCGGATACATGCAATACAGGAAAGACGCCAAGCAGGAAAGCACAGGGACGTGCCATTGCTCATTACGAAAATCAACGAGAAAATCCACGAATTCAATCAATCCTGCCCGGTGCCGCTTCAAAAAGGGTCGATCACGATGGAGAATATCGACCGGATGGCCAGCAGATGGGAATAATAATTTTTGCTTAACAAAGGACCTCGCCTCGGCGAAGTCCTTTGTTGGTTTAACGGACCCATTTTTAGGGGAATTTTATAGGAAATGAATTTTTGGAAATCGAAAGGGAGGAGTGAGCAGCAATGGAAAGAAAAGAGGAGACACCGAAGATGAAAAAGGAAGAAACGATTGAGGTGGAAACGTCGGAGCGGGTAGGCGAAACGCCGGCGGAACCGATCCCGGAGACACCAGTGGAACCGATTCCGGAGACACCAGTGGAACCGATTCCGGAGACACCGGCGGAACCGGCCACGAAAGTGAAAGCGGAGAAGCCGGCGAAAAAGGAACGGGTTGAATCGCCGCCGGCCGAAGCGGAAGAAGTCGAGGAAATCGATGAACAGACAGAAGAGGAAAATGAAACCAGCCGCTTCAGTAAAATTTACAGCAATGTGGCGTCAAACCGTTATGAAAATCTGCGCACCAGTTATATAGAAAATCAGGCGAAAGAATTGAGGAAAAAAAGAAAATAAAACGGGGGCGTGCTGTCCCGCGTTTTATGATTGTCCAAATTCAAGTCGGCCCAGCACTTCGGGTCATCTCTCGCCTTTGCGTTTCCTTAGCTTCTCCATTTCTTCAGAAACAACGAAAGCCAGATCATCGTTGCCGAACATCTGGAGAATCTCGAGGATTGTCTCATCGCTGATATCCATTTCGGAAGAATCCGCGTCTTCCAATGCCTTGATGAGAACTTCATTGGTTGATTGCACAGGATAAGCGCGCTTATAAAGTTCGAGTGGATCCAGGTCGTTGCTCAGCGACCAATTGACGAAAAGCTGGACCATTGTGGCTTCATCCTGCTGATACTTTTTGATGATATAGTCATCACGATTTTCATATTCCATGTCTTTCAGCTCCTTAAAAGCAATCTTATAGGTAACATACCAAAAAAAACAGGTGGATGCTTGGACTTCCATCCTAATATCCTCTAGAATTTGTAGCAGGACCCATGATAGTATCGGAGGGAAAAAGATGAAATTACTTCAAGTCAGAAAAGGTCAATTCGTGTATTACAATAACGAATTGCACAAAGTCTATTCAGTTAAACCGCTCGCGAAAAGATCCGTTCTTATGTTCCGTGTCAAGGACATGGAGCAAGTGGATGCGAAAGCGGATGAAATCACTTTCTACAAACCACAGCATATGGACTCTTTCTTATTTTTCGGCAGCCGTTATACACTGCGCGATGATATGGTGCCTGAAGAAGGCGGCTATATCCTGATCAGCAAACCGGATCCTGATTATATGGACCATTATTCTCTCAATGAATTTGAAAAAGTGGAAACGGTTGAAGGCAAGAACGTGCTGACGACGAGACAAAACACGGTGAAATTCAAGGAATTCTTTATTATGGATCCGGGTGAAGCGGAGGGCAGCAAAGACATCGCCTATTACGACAAGTCGAAAGTCGATGCAAGCCAGCTGGAAGCGGATAAGCAATTGATCGAAAAAATCCGTGAGCGCGATGCAATCCGTCCATCCATCGGGGATGTCTACCTGAACCTGGACAACGGGACAAGCGCGATGGTCGTAGCGATTTCACGTGAAGAAGTGACGCTTGGCACAGGCGACCGCCTGACATTCCAGGAATTGTACAGAGCGGATAACTGGAACTTCCTTTACAACGTAGTGGACGGCGAATTCCGTTAATTTTATAAGAATGATAACCAGAGCCAGCGAAGGATGGATGAATCCTTCGCTGGCTTTTTTTCATTTCATAGCGGCTCGAGCGCGGTTGTCTGATCGAAGAACAGAAAAGCGTCATAGCGTTTCGATATCATCGTTGGCACGTAATTGCCGTATGCTTCCCGTTCCGGATGGTAGACGACACCGACGGCCCGGTGGCCTGCCCAGCGGTCAAACAACTGGCGGTTGCTGTCGTCAAAAATCAGCTGTTTATCGTGGGCACCCGTCCTGTGCAGCAATTCCTCCCACGAATTCTTTTGGGCCGGTGGCAGGGGCATTTCTTCATACGGGGCTTCCCAGGATTCCGCTGCGATGACAGTGCCTTCATAAGAACCGAAACCGATTGCATAGACATCTTCCGGCGGATTCTGTTCCCGGAGCAATTGTCCGACATTGACCATGCCATCGTTTTTCATATCGGTCGCCCGGGCATCCCCGATATGCGTATTATGTTCCCAAATAATGATCCTGGCGTCGGGGCCATGGTACTTCCGCAGTTCATTTATCGTTTCCACCATATGTCCATCCCGGATATTCCAGGAATCCGCACCGGACCGCAACATGGCCCGGTAATATTCTTCTGCATTTTTCGCGACTAGTGAGTTGATCTGAAGATTGAGGTCCGCTTCTTCTTCATTGGCGTAACGTTCCGGATTGCTCTGTATGGAAGCGAGCAGCCTGGTAACTTCCTCGACACAGGATGTGGAAAAAGTGGCGTAGGAAATGGCATACTTTTCAGGCTCGCGGTTGCTCGGATCGAAGCAGGAAAATGCCTGTTTCGCCAGCTGCACATCGCCTCCTGCAGGATCGACATCCGTCAGGTAGCGGATCACTTCTTCCATGGATTCCCATAGACTGTAGACATCAATGCCGTAAAATCCGATCTTTTTACTCTCCGCGGCATTAAAATCCTTCAGCCAATCAATAAAATCAGCGATTTCCGCGTTGGCCCACATCCATCTCGGCCAGCGTGTAAACGACTGTGCCAATAAATCCGCTGCGTTTTCATTGCCATCAGTAAAGCCATTGATATAGCGGTGCACCTGATATGACGACGGCCAGTCGCCCTCCACCGCAATAAGGGAAAACCCTTTTTCCTGAATCAGCCGTTTCGAGAGAGCCGCGCGCCATTGGTAAAACTCTGACGTACCGTGAGTGGCTTCGCCCAATAAGACAATTTTTGCGTCACCCGCAGCTTCCAGCAATAAGTCCAAATCACTGCTGGCAGTTACAGGCTGTGCAAATTTTCGGATGGCCACTTCCAGTGTAAGTTTCATGCAGACACTTCCTTTCGGTGGATATTCAAAGGTGAAAAACAGCATATCCGCGGCTGCGGATATGCTGTTGGCTTACTTATTCAATACATCCTGGAATTCCGGAGTCTTTTCGATTACACCACGCGCAAAGGAACATTGTGCATCGATCGTTTTGCCTTCGTTCCGGGCATACTGGACAATTTCACTGACCAGCTGTTTGCCCACGCCCTGGCCTGAAAGTTCCGGTGACACTTCCGTATGCGTAACGGTCAGCACATCGCCATTCGGCATATATTCAAGAGCCGCCAGTTCTTCCGAATCCTTTTCGACAAAGAATTTATTGTTGCCTTGTTTGATATCCATCGTTCAGCCTCCTTTTCGTCTATACAGATGTATTCCCGTTATTGTTAAAACTATTCAATAGCGGGTATGGAAAAAGAACAGAAAATAGAATGGGGTGACGGGATGGCACAGGAAAACCTTGCGGAAACGGCAGTCAATAAAATCGAAAAGATCTTTGGGGAGCATCCGGGATACAGGCGTGCACATTCGAGAGGAATCGGTTATGAAGCGGAATTTACAGCGAACGGCGAAGGGAAGAATTGGACGGTGGCGCCGTATTTAAGGGAAGGCACAACGAAGGCATGGGTGCGTTTCTCCCATAGTGCCCCGGATCCGTTTTGGACGGATAACCTGTCGCCGGTCAAAGGGATGGCGGTGCAATTCAAATTGCCGGATGGGCAGATAATGAACAGCGTGGGAGTCACATCCTCGATATTCTTTGCGCGGACGCCGGAGGTTTTCACGGAAATGCTCGATATCGCCAAGTCCTTCAAAAAAGGGCGGCCGCGATTGCGGGATCTGATTACCTTATTCATCAAATATCCGGAAAGCCGAGCCGCTGTCCGCATCATCCGTAAAATGCAGGGTCCTGCGAGCTTTGCGACCGGACTTTATCATTCCATCCACGCTTTTTATCTCGTTAACGGAACAGGCAAACACGTACCGGTAAAATTTCAATGGCAACCGGAAGCTGGCGTGGAATCGCTGAATCCGGCCGAAGCGGCGTCTGTGCAAAAAGGCGATTTTGAAAAAGAGATTGAAAAGCGTGTGGCTGCAGGCGAAACGGCATTCCGCCTCATCGCAGTAATCGGTGAGGAAGGCGACCCTGTGGATGACCCGACGAAAGATTGGGCGGAAGACAGAGAAAAAGTGGAAATCGGACGCTTGAAGCTGATTCAGCGGAGTGCTGAACCGGAGGATCTGCTGTTCGACCCGACGGAACTTGCAGAAGGCATTGAGTGCACTGATGACCCGATCCTGCATTTCCGTAACCCGGCCTATGCCATTTCCTATAAGAGGAGAAATATGGAAAAACGCTGAATTCGGATAAGGGATCCAGCGTTTTTTATCGGCGCTGAAATGATGCCGATCACAAAAGGTCCAATGCCGATCATAAAACCGCTTATGCCGATCACAAATCCGCCAATGCCGATCACAAAAGTCAAAACGTCCGAAAATCACCCGGATCCAGTGCTTTATTTGCATGAAATCTTCAGCATCATCAAGGATTTTCGAAGAAATCGTCCATTTTCCCATCCATTTCAATAAAATCGGATCCCGCCAGCGCAAAAAAACGCTGAAGTCCCGATCGGACTCCAGCGTTCACCTGTTCAATACAGTTTGCCTTGTTTATACAAAACATTCGACAACCGGGATACGGCGTGGATAAAGCAATTTTGGCGGAGTGGAAATGGATCTCCGTAAAATTGCGGCAAAATAAGATCGAATGTTTTCCTCATCTGTGCAATGAGTTTCTGATAGATCTCTTCTTCCGAATCGTATTGTGTTTCGCGGCCCTGCAGCCATTCGAAATAAGAAACGATGACCCCGCCGGCGTTGGCCAGGATATCCGGGATGATGACGACGCCATTGGCGCTGAGGTAATCATCGGCTTCCTGTGTTGTCGGCGCATTGGCACCTTCTACGATAATCCGGGCTTTGATGTCCTTCATATTGCCTTCATGCAGCTGATTTTCCAATGCAGCCAGGAATAACACATCAACATCCAGCGTCAGCAGCTCATCGCGTCCACGAATCTCCGCTCGCGTTCCGGCTTCCGCCAATTGCTCTTCCGTTGCCGGAAGATCTCCTTGGTTTTTTGATGAAAATGCGATCAATGCCGGGATATTCAGGCCTTCCTCATTGTATAACGTTACGTTACGGTCACTGACGGCGACCACCGTATTATCCACCAAAGGGCATTTATACGCTTCGTGCGCTGTGACGGAGCCGACATTACCGAAGCCCTGTACAGCGACTTTAAGCGGACGGTTCGCTGTAGCCAACGTTGTCCGGGCAAACACATTATCCGTCGAAGCCAGCAACTCTTCTTTTTCCTTCAGGAAATCATGGATCATGTAGCGGAATGAAAAATACACGCCTTTACCGGTAGCTTCACGACGTCCGAGCGAGCCGCCATTGACGACGGATTTACCCGTGAAACTGCCCAGATATGGCAAGCCGTGATGCACTTTCTTGTATTCGGCCATCATCCAATCCATTTCGCGTTCGCCCGAGCCGACGTCAGGTGCAGGAATATCCTTATCCGGTCCGATGACATCAGCGAAATACCTCACATATTTTCGGGAGATCAAATTCAATTCCTTTTCGGAATAGTTTCGGGGATTGATGACTATGCCGCCTTTGCCGCCGCCGAACGGTACGCCGTGAAGCGCGTTCTTCAACGTCATCAGGAAAGCCAGATTCATGACTTCTTCTTCGTTTACGCTCTCATGGAAGCGGATGCCGCCTTTATAGGGTCCGAGTGCATCGTTGTGCTGAATCCGGAATGACGGGATACGCACCACTTTGCCGTTGTCCAATGGGACTCGTAAATAAGATTTGTGTACTTTGTTCGGTGTTGACAGGATTGCGCTCAGGGAAGTGAAAGCCTGCTCGCGGGCGGCACCGGTCAAGTCAGGCAGAAAACTTTCATTTTCCAATAGCGCATCAAGTGAACTCTGGATAATAGCATTTGTCGGTTCTTCCATTTCATTGCACCTCCGAATTTAGTATCTCCATACATCCATACCCTGTCCGAAATAGAATAATCACGCGCATTTATTCCCAGCTGTCGTATTGTTCCTCTTCCGTAACCACCCGCAGGTCATCGGCTGTAATCAGCATGACCTGGTAATCCGCTTTTTCTGCATAATGATCCGCTTCTTTTTTGATGAACTTCGGCGAACCGTCCGTTTCCTCATCATAGACGATCAGGATGCCGTCGGAATTCCGCAGGAAAAATTTATTTTTCTCGATGAATTGCCAAGGGGCTTCGTAGGGACGGTTCGTCAGGCTCCGGTGAAAATCGGCCCGCCTCTGAATTTCTTTATATCTTTCCTGGTTCGTTTCATTCCATCTGTTTTCCTGTTCGAGAAAAGGGGTGAGGAGCGCCAGCTGCAATTGGGGGAATTCCTCTTTCAACTCGATCGCGACTTCTGCAGCCCACGTTTCCACGCCCAGCTGGCCGCTGACGATGATCCATTCAAGCTCTTCATCGATCAACGCGCGGAACCGGTTTTCCAAAGCTTTCTTGATAAAGCGGACGCCGGGATTTTTATCATCGAAAATTCCGAGCTCATGCTGTTTATAGCCTGTGACCACCAATCGTTTTATCATCGTCTTTCACCTCGGGCTGTTAATTTTCCATACCACCAGTTTACCTTAGTCCTTCCGTCATTTCTAATCAGGCAATAAAGTGATGGAATTGTCAGTGAATTAATATTCATTGTGATAAAATATCTTGCATGAAGGGGTGAGGAAGATGGTCAATCTGGAGGACATCAAAAAAGCGCGGGAAGAAATTGGCGATATCATTCATAAAACGCCGCTGCTGAGCTCGGAATTATTGAATGCAAGAGCCGGCCGTCGGATTTTCCTGAAAGCCGAGCATCTGCAGAAAACAGGGTCGTTTAAAATCAGAGGCGCTGTCAATGCAGTAAAACATGCAGTCCGGAACGGAGCGGAATTCATCACGGCCGCCTCTTCCGGCAATCATGGGCAAGCAGTCGCCTGCATAGCCGGAAAGCTTGGGATACCTGCCGTTATTGTGGTACCGCAAGATGCGAACCGGGCAAAAGTTGCAGCAATTGAAGCGTACGGCGGAAAAGTGGAATACTGCGGTTTTACATCGAGCGACCGGATTCCACGCGCGATGCAGCTCGCTGCAGAAAACAGCGGCGTCTATATTCCACCATACGACCATCCGCATATCATCGCGGGACAGGGGACGATCGGCCTCGAAATCCTGGAACAATTGCCGGAAGTCGATGTGATTGTCGTACCTGTCGGAGGCGGCGGGCTGATTAGTGGCATCCTCACGGCTGTCAAAGCCATCAAACCGGAAGTCCGGATCGTCGGAGTCGAGCCGGAGACCGGCAACGACACACAATTGTCTTTGAAATCAGGGAAAATCACCTCCGTGTCCGGCAATTTTTCCATCGCGGACGGTCTGCGCACGTCACAGCCGGGTGAGCTGACTTTCCCCATCCTGCAAAAACAGCTGGACGATCTCGTCGTGGTGACGGAAGAAGAAATAAAATCCGCCCTGCAATTCATCATCGAACGCACCAAACAACTGATTGAACCATCAGCCGCGGTGACGGTCGCTGCCATCCTGGCAGGAAAGGCGGGCGGGCAAGATGAACGGATCGTTGCCGTCCTCTCCGGAGGAAATATCGATTTGCTGGAACTTCGGAGCTGTCTGCCTGAATAGACGTTTAGCCGGCCGCGTGGCGGGAAAAGAACGATAAGAATAAAATCCATCTATGAGTAAAGGAGAGGACCGGAATGGCAGAAGACAAACAGCCCCACGAAAAAATGAGGGACAAAGAAAGTGATTTGAAAGCCGCTCAGAAAGTCCATTATACGGATGATTTTAAAAAAGCGGACAAAGCTGGAGAAGCGCAGCGCCAGGAAAATGAGGAACAGGACAACGGTGATAAATAACAACAAACCCCGGTGACCTATCAGGTCACCGGGGTTTGTTGTGTCTGAAGAAATTTCCGGTCTATATTGCAATCCCTAAAACACACAGGTAAAATGAAGTTTAAGTATTCTGAACATACCAACTGGTAAGTATGTTGGAAACCAAGAAGCTTGGAGGGAATAGTATGCATGTAATGGAATTATTTAATCTGACAGGCAAAACCGCCATTGTGACCGGAGGGGGGCGCGGGCTTGGCGCTCAAATTGCGCAGGGGTTCGCGGAAGCGGGAGCAAATGTTGTTGTCTGTTCCAGGAAAATGGAAGCCTGCGAAGAAACGGCTGAATTATTGAGAGGTCTTGGAGTTAAAGCGCTCGCCCTCAAATGCGACGTCACCAGTGAGCAGGATGTGGAAAATGTCATCAGAAAAACGGTGGAAGAATTCGGCACAGTCGATATTCTGGTCAATAACTCCGGGGCGACATGGGGAGCGCCAGTGGAACAGATGCCGCTCGATGCCTGGCAGAAAGTCATGAACGTTAACGTGACGGGAACGTTCTTGATGAGCCGGGCGGCCGGACAGGTGATGATCAAACAGAAGAGCGGGAAAATCATCAATATTTCATCAGTCGCAGGACTTGGCGGCATCGATCCCGAGTTGATGAATACGATTGGCTATAACACGAGTAAAGGCGCCGTCATTACGTTCACGAAAGACCTCGCAGCAAAATGGGGCCAGCATAATATCAATGTCAATGCCCTGGCTCCGGGCTTCTTCCCGACGAAAATGTCAGAGGTTCTGATCGAGCGCGGCCGCGAGCAGTTCTTGAAGCAGACACCGCTGAACCGATTTGGCACCGATGAAGATCTGAAGGGCGCGGCTTTATTCCTTGCCTCCAAAGCATCGGATTATATCACGGGGGATGTAATCGTCGTCGACGGCGGCATGCATACCCTTTAAGAAACGAGAGGAATGGCGATGAAAGACAGGATTAAAGAACAGAGCATCCGCCTTTTTGAAAGGAAAGGATTTAGTGAAACATCGATTCAGGATATTGTGGAAGCGCTGAACGTCACGAAAGGCACGTTCTATTATTATTACAGCAGCAAAGAACAGCTGCTGATGAAAATTCATGAGGAATATATCGACGATCTGCTGGAACGCCAACGGAAAATCACTGACAGCGATGTAAATCAGAAAGAAAAACTGAAAGGAATCATTCATCTGCTGATTTCCGATATCGCGAGAAATGGCGACAGCGGCAAGGTGTTTTTCCGTGAAATGCGCCATCTGACCGAAGAAAATGCAATCGAGATCAAAAAGAGCCGGGAACAATTCCGCCTTACTATAGAAGAAACAATTCGCCTCGGCATGGAAAAAGGAGAATTCCGGGCACAGTTGCGACCGGATATGACGGCACTCGCAGTACTTGGCATCACCAACTGGACATACCAATGGTTCAACACAACCGGTGAACTGGCGGCGGATGAACTTGCTGAAATCTACAGCAGCATTGTACTGGATGGGATCAATGAACCGAAGAAAGGATGAGGTGAAAAATGGCTTATGAAACGGCAGTGAAAGTGCGTTTTTGCGAAACGGATGCACTCGGGCATATCAGCAACATCAGCTATTTTATCTATCTGGAAGAAGCGCGGACCGATTTTTTTGTTGAGTTGGGCTTTGGTGCGGATCTGGAAGACTGGAAAGTCATCATGGCTTCCGCCAAATGCGATTTTGTAAGTCAGGGTTATTACAATCAAAGGCTGAAAGTGGTATCGGAAGTCAAAAAAATAGGGAACTCGAGCTTTACAATAGTCCACCGCATTGAAGACCAAGAATCCGGCCAGCTCATCGCTGCCGGCGAAGCGAGCGCAGTCTATTTCGATTTCAAGGAACAGAAGTCCGAAAGAATACCGGACCCTCTCCGGTCAATGCTCGAGAAACACCTGGTAAAGGAGGGGGCAACGCATGGCCAATGAAACACTCAGCTATCCGGGTGCCGGATTTTTCTATCAGCATTCCGCACCGTCGGCCGTCTTCACCCCGGAAGATCTGACAGAAGAACATTTCCTGATCGCAAAAACAGCCAAACGGTTTCTGGAAACGGAAATCCGGCCGAACAATGAACAGCTTGAACAGCAGGATTTCGTGCTTGTCAGAAGACTTATGCAAAAAGCGGGGGACCTCGGTTTATTGGCGCACAGTGTGCCTGAAAAGTACGGCGGTCTCGGGCTCGATAAAATCAGCAAAGGCATTGTCGGCGAATCACTCGGTCCCGCCGGCGGCTACGGCGTCGCACATTCGAATCACACATGCATCGCAACTTTGCCGATCACGTATTTCGGCACACCGGAACAGAAGGAATATTATTTGCCGAAGCTCGCATCCGGTGAATTTGTCGGCGCCTATTGCCTGACGGAGCCGGAAGCGGGATCCGATGCACTATCAGCCAGAACAACGGCTGTCTTGAACGGGGCGGGAACGCATTATTTACTGAACGGCAGCAAAATGTTCATCACCAACGCCTCTTTTTCGGATACGTTCATCGTCTATGCAAAAGTCGACGGCAAGGATTTTACCGCGTTTATCGTAGAAAAGGACTTTCCGGGGCTGTCGCTTGGAGCAGAAGAAGAAAAGATGGGCATTAAAGGCTCGTCCACACGCACCGTCAATTTCGATCATTGCGAAGTGCCGGTGAAAAACCTGCTGGGTGATATCGGGAAAGGCCATATCATTGCCTTGAACGTTCTGAATCTCGGACGATTCAATCTGGGGTCTGCCTGCATGGGGGCAGCTAAATATGGCCTCCATTTGTCGGCATCCTACACCAAACAGCGAAAGCAGTTCGGGAAATCCATTGCCGAGTTCTCGGCGACACAGGAAAAACTTGCGATGATGGCAGTCCGCATCTACGAATCGGAATCCCTGCAATACCGTACGGCAGGCTATCTTGAAGATGCGCTCGGCGACCTTTATGATGTCGAAGACCACTCATTCATTGCCCGCCGCTTGATGGAATACGCCACCGAATGCGCTGTATGCAAAGTGCATGGATCGGAAACGCTGGATTATGTCGCGGATGAAACTTTGCAATTGCACGGCGGCTACGGTTATATCAAGGAATATAAAGTCGAGCAGATGTATCGGGACTCGCGCATCAATCGCATTTTCGAAGGCACGAACGAAGTGAATCGCCTGCTGATACCGGGTGGTTTATTGAAACAGGCGGGAAAAGGAACGCTGCCGTTAGGTGAGTTTATTGCACAGGCTGTCTCTAAAATGAACAACCCGAAAGTCGGGTCCATCGGCATTATTTCCCGGGAAATAGAAGCGGTCCACGCAATCCGCCGGGTTTTCCTGCTGTCAGCGGGCATGGCGATTGAGACATTCGGTGAAAAACTCGCAGAACAGCAGGAAACATTGATGAAACTGGCGGATATCGGCATCCAGCTCTATGCTGCAGAATCTGCGGTACTGAGAACACAGAAAGCGATAGAGAAAAATGGAGAAGAAAAAGAAACGCCGAAAGTCGACTTGACGAAAGCGCTGCTGGATGACGCCCTTTTGAATGTGGAGATGTCAGCGAGAAAATTGATGCAGGGCATGGCCGGGGGTCGTGAGCTGAAAAACAGCATGGTGCTCGCTGGCGGCGAATTGAGCCGGCTTCATGCCGAACACAGCAATGAGACGAAACGGAATATAGCTTCTGCAGTATTGGAAGCGGAAAATTATATTTGCTAGGAGGAAGCAGCATTGAAATTGATCCAATTCGAAAAATACGGTGGTCCGGAAGTTCTACGTTATATAGAAGAAACCCGGCCGGAACCGGCAGACAATGAAGTATTGGTTGAAGTAAAGGCGATCGGCGTCAATTATGCGGATACAGCGAGACGGGAAGGGAAATATGTGGTTCCAACCCCTCTGCCCTATGTGCCGGGTTCGGAAGTGGCGGGAATAATCGCGGGAGTAGGCAATAACGTAACGAAATTCAAAACGGGAATGCGTGTATCGGCATTGATCGAATCCGGCGCTTATGCTGAGTTTGTGGCAGTTGATGAGAATATGCTGATTCCGGTGCCGGACGCTGTTGAGTTTGAACAGGCAGTGGCATTGCCGTTACAGGGCCTGAGTGCGTATCATGTCCTGACAACGATGGGGCGTCTTGAAGAGGGGGAAACGGTACTCATCCATGCAGCAGCGGGCGGTGTCGGTGCAATTGCCGTTCAGCTCGCGAAATTATTCGGTGCCGGTAAAATCATTGCGACAGCGAGTTCCGATGAAAAGCTGGAACATGCCAAGGCCATGGGCGCCACTCATTTAGTGGACTATACGAAGGACAATTGGGTTGAGGAAGTCAAAGGGATCACTGAAGGGAAAGGGGTAGATCTGGCACTGGAAATGGTCGGAGGCGAAGTGTTCAATCAAACGCTCAAATGCCTGGCACCGTTCGGCCGGCTTGTCATTTTCGGAGCTGCGAGCGGAGAACAGGCCCAGATGCATCCGGGACAGTTAATGCGAAAAAACCAGTCGGTCATCGGCTTCTTCCTGCCGCAGATTATGCGCAAACCGGAGCTGTTCCAAAAAAGTTTCGAGGAATTGCTGGGTTATATGGCCAGCGGCAAGCTGAAATTGACTATCGGTGGAAGCTATCCTCTAGCGGACGCGGCAGAAGTCCATAAATTGCTGCAAAGCCGCAAAACCATCGGGAAATTGGTGCTCAACCCATAGAACAGCTGAAACTTTGACCTAAGGTGAGTGTCTGTGATGGAAGGAGATTATATCAAGGAGGGAACGGATGATGAAGATTCTTGTCGTGGGCGCCGGTGCGATCGGCGGCTATTTTGGCGGACGTCTGCTCGAAAAAGGGGAGGGCGTCACATTTTTGGTGCGGGAAAGACGGAAGCAAGAACTAGAGTCCACGGGGTTGAATATAGACAGTGTCAATGGCAATTGCCGGCTCACGCCCCAACTGATTACAAAAAACAGTGAACCTCACCCGTATGACGTCGTGCTGTTATCGACAAAATCCTATCAGCTTGCGGACGCCATAGAAGATATGCGTCCATTTGTCGGAGAGGATACGATGGTGCTGCCGCTGCTGAATGGCATCGCCCATGTCGATCAATTGATCGAAGCATTCGGGGAGACTTCCGTCATCGGCGGCTTGTGCTTTGTGGAAACGACATTGGATGAGAACGGGACGATTGTCCAGTCGAGTCCGGTGAACCAATTGGTTTACGGCGAACGCAGCGGTGAGGAAACGGACCGCATCAGACAGTTGAAAAGAGCGTTTGACGGAACCAAGGCCGAATTTATGCTGAGCCATAAGATCAATCAGGAAATGTGGCATAAATACCTCTTCATCACGACGATGTCCGGCATCACCACCTTGTTTGAAAAGCCCATCGGCCCCATCCGGAAATTGGCATCTGGCCAACGGACGATTGCTGTGCTGCTGGAAGAACTTGAGACTGTGATGGAAGCAGACGGTGCGCCGATTGAAAAAGGGATCTCCAAGAAATTATTGGAGCGCATCAACGGACTGGGCGAAGAGATGAAATCATCGATGCAGCGGGACGCAGAAAAATCCAAGCCGATCGAAGCGGAACATCTGCAGGGCTTTCTGTTAGCGAAAGCGCGTGAATCGGGAGTCGCTGTGCCGGTGCTTGAAACGGTTTTCACAAAGCTGAAGTTATATGAGCAGGCTGTAAAAAAATAACTCCAGATTAAATTAACGGAATATTTACAAAATTGCTTCATTAATCTATCATTAAAGAGCAAGTGTGAAAGCGCTTGCTCAAATTATAGAAGAAAAGGAGTTGAAGACTTTGAATGCAATAGCTCTCGCTGCCATTGGAATTTTCATCTTTGTATTAGGTTACCGCTTTTATTCTAAATTTCTTGGAGAGAAAATTTTCAGGTTGGATCCGAACTACGTAACCCCTGCCCATAAATTCAGAGACGACGTCGATTTCGTGCCGACGAATAAATTTGTCCTGTGGGGTCATCATTTTACTTCAGTAGCTGGAGCTGCTCCGATCCTTGGACCGGCGATAGCCGTCTATTGGGGCTGGCTGCCGGCCGTCTTATGGGTTGTGCTCGGTACAGTCTTTGCCGCCGGGGTGCATGATTTCGGAACGCTTGCCCTGTCTGTGCGAAACAAAGGCCAATCGGTCGGAACGCTCGCCCACCGTTTGATCGGGCAGCGTGGAAAAATTCTTTTCCTGTTCATCATCCTCATCCTGGTATTGATGGTCAATGCCGTTTTTGCCTGGGTCATCGCGAACTTATTCATTTCATTCCCGGCAAGCGTACTTCCGGTATTCATCCAAATTCCACTTGCGGTCTGGATCGGTTATTCGGTTTACAAGAAGAACATCAAAATGCTTGTACCATCGTTGATTGCGCTGGCTGTCATGTATGGAACAGCCATTTTCTCAGCCCAATACGATTTCCTGCAAATTGATCTTGTGCGCTATATGGGCGGAGAAGACGGAGCTGGATTATTCGGTCTTGGTGCGATTTCGACCGCATTCTTCATCTGGATCATCGTCTTGATGATCTATGTATACATCGCTTCGACATTGCCGGTCTGGAAATTGCTCCAGCCGCGCGATTTCATCAATTCGCACCAATTGGTGGTCGGACTCGGTATCCTGTATCTTGGGCTATTGTTTACGAATCCCGAGATTACTGCACCAATGACGAATCCGGATGCAGATGTTTCGTGGTTCCCGCTGCTGTTCATCACGATTGCCTGTGGGGCAATTTCCGGTTTCCACGGACTCGTCTCCTCGGGTACATCGTCCAAACAGCTGGATAAGGAAACGGACGCGCGCTTTGTCGGTTATCTGGGGGCTGTCGGGGAAGGGATCCTGGCACTCGTTTCGATTATTGCCGTCATCACCTTATTCCCGGACCGCGACGCATTTTTCGCGACTTACAGCAGCTTCACTGCATCCAGCAGTGCCGGCCTTGGCTCGTTCATCCAGGGAGCGACGCAATTGGCGTCGGGCCTGATGATTCCGTCAGCCATCGCCTCCACCATCGTATCGGTTATCGTCGTATCATTTGCGGCAACGACACTTGATACGTCTGTCCGTTTGATGCGCTATATCATTTCAGAGCTTGGCGTCGAATACAAAATCCCTTCATTGGAGAAGAAGCATGTAGCGACAACGATCGCTGTAGTGGCGAGTGCCGCATTAGTGCTGATTCCGGAAGGGCCGAACGGTTTCGGTTCCGGCGGCTACTTGCTATGGCCATTATTCGGGACATCGAACCAGTTGCTTGCCGGCATCAGTTTGCTGCTCATTTCCATCTGGCTGAGGAAAAAGGGCAGGAATTATATGGTCACCATCATCCCGATGATCTTCCTGATGTTCATGACGCTGTGGGCGATGTTCCAGCAGGTGTTTCTGCAATGGGCCTGGTATGCTGACCAAGCCAACATGCTGCTGTTTGTCTTCGGTTCCATCATCTTCGTCTTTGCGCTATGGATCAGCCTTACAGCTGTTCAAGTTCTGATCACGAATAAAACCGGAACACTGGAAGACGAATAAATAGAATAGTTGCACAGAAGGGATCATACTAGTTGTGATCCCTTCAATTATTTTTACGATAGAGAGGTGCTTATATGCTGATCACCGATAATCTGAAAAGATTGATCAAATGGTATGAAGCTGTGCTGGAACATCCTCATAAAACGGAAATCG
The DNA here is from genome assembly GCF_016820495.1 of Planococcus beigongshangi. Classification (GTDB taxonomy): domain Bacteria; phylum Bacillota; class Bacilli; order Bacillales_A; family Planococcaceae; genus Planococcus; species Planococcus beigongshangi. Next base: position 141,023 of record NZ_JADHDU010000004.1, read on the forward strand.
CGCGGGAACTGAGGGCGGAAGATGATTTGTTTCTGCTGATGCTCTATTCGGAGATGCTGGGCATTCCGAATCCTGCTTACTATTACACACTCGAACTGTATCCTTTCATGATAGAAGAATTCCATGATTGGCACCTGCGGATGGGCATGGAAAAATCACCCCTTTCCGGTATACGCTGCTGTTAATTTCATTGAAAAGAGGAATGGGAATGGACGTTTTATCGAAAAGCATCATTTTTGTCGGAGGCAAGGGAGGCGTCGGCAAATCGACTTCTGCTGCGGCCATCGCCTCCAAAGCGGCTGACAGCGGCTTTAAGACTTTATTGATCTCGACGGACCCCGCCCATAACGTCGGGGATATCTTCAATCAGAAAATCGGCGGACATACGAAAGAAATTGCGAAGAATCTTTATGCGCTCGAAATAGATCCCGAAATCGAGACCGAGAAATACATCAAAGGTGTGAAAGAGAATATCAAAGGGACCGTCCATACAAGTATGATGGAAGAAGTGAACCGCCAGCTCGATACGGCGAAAGCTTCACCAGGTGCAGACGAAGCGGCATTGTTCGATAAACTGATCCACATCATTTTGGAAGAGCGGCAGAATTTCGATAAACTGATATTTGATACGGCGCCGACCGGCCATACCATCCGGCTGCTGACATTGCCGGAGCTGATGGGGGTCTGGATTGAAGGGCTCCTCAATAAGCGGCGTAAAACGAATGAAAATTATTCCGCGCTCCTGAACGACGGTGAACCGCGAGAAGATCCGATCTACGATGTGCTGCGGGAACGCCAGGCGCGATTTTCAAAAGCGCGGGACCTTCTGTTGAATGAGGACGAAACCGGTTTTATTTTCGTATTGAATCCTGAACGCCTGCCGATCCTTGAAACGAAAAAAGCGCTGGAACTGCTGCATAAATACCATTTGCATGTGAAGACGCTGATCATCAATAAAGTGCTGCCGGAAGAAGCGGACGGCGAATTCCTGATGGAACGCAAGAAACACGAAAAGAAATACATGGAATTGATCAGGGAGACGTTTCCGAAACAGGAGCTGATTTTCATTCCATTATTTTCACAGGACATTATCAATATGGACCAGCTGAAATTATTCAGCGGGAATTTCGGAGGAGGAGTAAAGTGAAAGCATTTGTCATCGAAAAAGGGGAACTGAAAATAACGGACATGCCGGAACCGGAAGCGAAAAAAGGGGAAGTGGTGGTGGCGCTGAAGACAGCGGGCATCAACCGCCGTGATCTGAATTTAGTGAACCGCCACGGCAATAAACCCGAGCCGCTCATCATCGGTTCGGACGGAGCGGGCGTTGTGGAAGCTGTAGGGGAAGGCGTTATGAACTTTGCCGTCGGAGACGAAGTCATCATCAACCCGGCGCTGCGCTGGTTCGCCAACAGTGACGCTCCGCCGCCTGAATTCGATATTCTCGGCATGCCCGATCACGGGACCTTTGCAGAGAAAATTGCATTATCCGCTGAACAGGTCGAAAAGAAGCCGCATCACCTTACATGGGAAGAAGCTGGCGGCCTGGCGCTGCCGGCGTTGACCGGTTACCGGGCTCTGTTTACTAAAGGCCAGGTTAAAGAAGGCGATACGCTGTTCATCCCGGGAGCGGGAAGCGGAGTCGCGACTTTTCTGATTCAGTTTGCGAAAAATGTCGGCGCCCGTGTCATTGTGACGTCGAGAAGCGAAGACAAACTGGCGCATGCGAAAGAAATTGGCGCAGATCTTGCCATCGCGACCGACAGCGACTGGACAAAGGAATTGGATGGCGAAACGATTGACCTTGCCATCGACAGCGTCGGGGCAGCGACATTCAACCGGACATTGGAAGTGCTGAAAAAAGGCGGGCGCATCGTCATTTTCGGCGCCACTACAGACGATGTCATCGATTTCGATCTGCGTAAATTCTTCTACGGCCAATATCAGCTGTTCGGTTCAACAATGGGCAGCCGCGATGAATTGCGGGAAATGATCGCTCATATGGTTCAATACGGGACGCATCCGGTTGTCGGAAAAGTGTTCGAGCTGGACGAGGCACAGCACGCATTCGATTATTTGGCGGACGGTAGACAATTCGGCAAAGTTATTTTGCGGATGGACCAATAATCTTGAAACCTTATGGCCGTTCATCCGTATTAAGGAGTATAAGAACCAACATTACTGGAGGTAATGAATGATGGAAAGTAAAGGATTAAAAATTCTCGTCCACGCCAGTGCGTTTTTTGCTCCGTTTCTTGTGCCGGTTGCCGTTTTTCTTTTTGCGACCTACCTGTATCCGGATGATAAAGATATAAGAAGATTATCGATCCAGGCGCTGCTGTTCCAAATCGTCATGGGTGTCCTATTGACTGTTTCAGGTTTCCTCGTCATCTTCCTGATCGGTATCCCGATGCTTATCGTATTCGGCATCATCGGAGTGGTGGTCCCGATCCTCGGCATCATCAAAGCCCTGAACGACGAACATTTCAGCTACCCGATCGTCGGCAGCTGGTATTATTAAGAAAAGCAGAACAGCCTGTTCAGTTCTGATAGGCAAGAGATGACCCAAATGTAATTTGGGTCATCTCTTTGCGACGAAGCTAGCGTAGCGATGCAGGAGCAATAAGGGCTTTAGGCGAACCTGCGGAGTGGCGCTTTTTGCCACGCAGTAGGTTTGACTTATATCCCGAAGAGCTAGGTGCTGGAGTCTAGACACCAAAAGTCCTTAGGGGCTTTTTTTTTTGAGCAAAACCGTTCGTAAAAGTGGATGGAATAAAGCGGACGTTCGTAAAGTCATTTGGTACGTTTACGAACGGTTTTTTTGGCCATATCAGGTCTTTTTTAAACCGTTCGTAAAGGTGTACTTTTACGAACGCTTCGAAATTAAGTAATACCAACTTTGAGAAACTGAAGATAATAATAAATAGAGTAATCAATTAATTAGTGCAAAAAGTGCTGATGATTGATATGTTATTAAATGAAAGAAAGGATGAGGAAATGGAAATTAGAGAATACCGTCAAACAGATGAGATCGGTTGGGTTAGATGCAGAGTGCTCGCTTTTTTGGATACAGCCTACTTCGATAATGTGTTGCAACGAAAAGAGAGTTATGAGAATCCGAGTATTGAATTGGTGGCAGTGAGAGATGGACAAATTATCGGGCTTTTAGATGTAGAGTATGAACAAGTGGAAAGAAGTGTATGCTCCAGAGGTGAAGGATTGGGAGGGATGATCTGGCATATAGCCGTTCATCCGGACTATCGTCGTCAAGGCATCGGGGAGAAATTGCTCCAAGAAGCAGTGAATCGTGCCATTCCGTTGGGGCTAAATCGGTTTGAAGCATGGACACGCGATAATCCTTGGGTACAGAAGTGGTATGAAAAAATGGACTTCGAGACTGTAGAATCTTATTATCATTTATACTTTGACGGTAAAGAAGGAGAGGGAATAATATCAACTTCTGTTCCCAAATTAAATGTAGTACATAGCTTTGCACATTATACGGGAGATAATATTGACCAGTTTAGAGGCACAAATCAAAGAATACATGAATGCGTTTGTTTTGAAAAATATTTTCATGCATAATAGTTATAGAGAATAGTCTGATTATCTTGAATATTGGAGTGATTTTTTGCACTACGATAAAAACTGCCGGCGTGTCTTCTAGGGGACGGATGCCAATGCCAGTGATTAAGGCGGAACACTTACTAGTGGAGGGTGGTAAAAGCCGTCCTACAGTGGTTGATACAAATTCTATAAAGTCAATCGTGGTCCGGATCAAAAGATGAAAAATGCTTTTGTGAAGCAGGAACTAGAAGTAATCGCACTGTAGAGCAGCGCGGTGAATCTGTACATTCCCCTTGAAAGCCTGGACCTGACCTAGTCAGAAAAACTAAACGGAACCCTTTCTCCAAAGATGAAAAAAATCATCTTGGAGGAAGATACGTTGAGCAGAAAAAAAGAAAATACCGAATTCCAATGTGAACAGTGCCAAGCTCAAATTAATCCCGTGACAAATGGAAGTTTTCGCAACCACTGTCCATTTTGCTTGCATTCAAAGCATCTGGACCATCAACCTGGAGACCGTGCAAGTAATTGCCGTGGATTGATGCGTCCAATAGGATGGGATTATTTAAGTAAAAAAGGATATCAAATTATCCATCAATGTAATAGGTGTGGAAAAGTACAAAAAAATAAAGTTGCCATTAATACTAGGCAAGAGGACGAGTTTCTCTCGTTTATGACGAAGTATTCTAACTGAAAAAGATCAGATTATTCTCTGCCTTCACGCATGAAAACCTGCGTGAAGGGTTTTATTTATTTCCTTCAACTAATGAAATTCTCTACGAAGTATTTATAATCAAAAAAACCAGTTTACATATGATCGCTTATCGGAAGCTGCATAAATAGAAACGGAGAGTAGATGCACTTTTGATTAGCATCTACTCTCCCTTTTGTCTGCAAAGGTGTACTTTTACGAACGCTAATTAATGAGAAATGCATTTACATTCTTTAGTCAATTAATGTGTGGAAATAATTGGTGCATCCAGTAGAACTTTAAACTCCTATGAAATTATTAATCTCTATAAATGAATTCCATGAAGATGGAACAAGCCAACTCTTTTGACTAACTTTATTTAGTAATATACAATGATTAATGTACGCTTATTCGATAAGGAGGATTATTAAAAAATGACACACTCAATGAAACTTCGTTTCCCAACTTTGAATCAGTAATTGAATACGTTCAAAGGCTCTGTTTGTGAAATCAGAGTAAACGGGATAAGTCTGTCCTTTTTTAATAATCTTCAATCTATAAAATTAAAATAGTTAAAGAAGAGGTATAACTCTACCTTTTATAATTCTGTAGTTTTCTTTCTTCAACAAGGATTTTAAAGGAATTTGTATGAAATCTATCTTTATTTACCTGATATTAATTGATTAGTAATGTCCCTTTTACTCACAGACAAGCCGTCTGTGAGTTTTTTTGTTTTCTGGAATCACCATGAGTTTGTCAAATGTGCGGCAGATCATAGAGAGAATACAAGAAAATAGAATCAAAAAAATTTATTAGAATAAACAATTGGAGGAAATAAACTTGAATACACTTAAACTTAAACAATTAGCAACGGATAGAGGATTGGATATTGTAGAAAGCAGCATCAAAATCAATGAGTCGGGTGTTGACTTTCAAGTAGTCCACGCCAAAGATCAACATGGAGATAAATGGATTTTAAGAATTCCGCGTAGACCTGAGTCAATGAGACATGCAGGCCAAGAGAAAAAAGCGTTAGATATCCTTCACCAACAAGCGAGCTTTCAAGTTCCGAATTGGTCTATCTTCTCTGAAGATTTAGTTGCTTATAAGCAACTAAAGGGCATTCCTGCAGCGACGATTGATGTGGAGCAACAGAACTATGTTTGGAGTTTTGATGAATCCAATGTTCCACCTGCGTATTATCAATCATTAGGAAAAGTCCTAGCAGATTTACACGCATTGCCTCAGGAAGAATTCAAACATATCGGGGTTGAAACCCTTCGTGCCGATGAGTTAAGAACTTCCTTGAAACAGCGAATGGAACGGGTAAAGAAACAATACGAAATCAATCCAGCTTTATGGGACCGTTGGCAAGCATGGCTTGCCGAAGACTCTTTTTGGCCCTCCCATGTAGGAGTGAAACACGGGGACATACATCCGGGTCATATCCTTATTAATAAAAACTATCAAGTAACGGGCTTAATTGACTGGACAGAAGTAGGGATTGCTGATGTATCTGTCGATTTCCTGTCCCATCACCTTCTTTTTGGGAATGATGGACTAACAAAGTTAATCAATGCTTATGAAAATGCCGGTGGAAAAACGTGGTCAAGAATGGATGAGCATATTGTAGAACTTCTTACAACCAGCGCCATCACTATAGCTGAATTTGCAGAAATCTCAGGCCTTCAAGAGATGCACGAAACAGCTGCACACATGCTCGCTAGCGAAATGTAATGAAATGGACTGGTCGTTTAGCTGTGCTTAACGATCAGTTTAACGCAAAGGGTGTAGTTGCGAATGCAGGAATTGTTGCAGAAGCAACAACTATAGCTGCTTTATTTGCTGTTACAGGATGTTCGATTGTTGTTAATGCCATCACCTGTAAATGGTAACTTGAAATTTAAATTAGGAGGGGAACGTAATGCAATTTTTATTGTTTTATTGATTGATGCGGGCTTGAAGCAGAAGCTCGTATCGATCTTGGCTATCGGTACGAAATTAAAAATTTCGGAGGTAGCAAAATGGAAAAACTTTGTTTTGAATTAAAAAATATTGAAGTGTCCTATTTAGATAAAGAAATCTTGCGAATTGAAGATCTAGCTATCCACCAGTTTGACCGCATTGGCATTGTGGGGAAAAACGGTGCAGGAAAAAGCACATTACTGAAATTATTAGCGAAAGAAATTCAGCCAACAGTGGGGCAAGTGAAGAGTTACGTTGATCCAGGATACTTTAAACAGCTGGAGACTCCTAAAAAAGAAGAGGCCGGTATTGATCCAGCATTGCTTAGGCAATTAGCGGTACCACGAAATCTAGAGTCACTGAGTGGTGGAGAACAGACGAAATTAAAGCTCGCTCAGCTAATGAGTCATTATTATGAAGCGTTATTGCTGGATGAGCCAACCACTCATATGGATAAGCAGGGCATTTCGTATTTGCTCGAAGAACTTCGCTATTACTATGGTGCTTTGGTGATCATCAGCCATGACCGGGCCGTGTTGGATGAACTTGTGACAAAGATCTGGGAAGTCCAGGATGGGCAAGTGCATGTGTATTCGGGAAATTATAGCGACTACATGAATCAAAAAAGGTTGGAATGGGAACAACAAAATCAAGCTCACGAACAGTTCTTAAAAGAAAAGAACCGACTGGAAAAAGCTGCAAAAGAAAAGATGAAGAAAGCAGAGAAGGTTGCCCAAGCCGGAAAATATTCGAAGAAGGAATCAAAGGCCATGGCAAATCGAATGTTTGAGACAAAATCCAAAGGCACAAGCCAGAAAGCGGTACATCGTGCGGCCAAGGCAATCGAGCAGCGAATGGAGAAGCTCGAGGAAGTGAGTGAGGTTCAAGTTGAGAAGCCGATTGTTTTTCCACATCAGAAAGCACTGGAGCTGCACAATAAATTTCCAATCATGGCCAATCGTTTCACTTTATATGCCGGAGATAATATATTATTGGAAGAAGTGAACTTCCAACTTCCACTTGGTAAAAAGATTGCGATTTCAGGTGTGAATGGGAGTGGTAAAAGTACATTGCTTCAACGAATTGCGAGAAAGGATGAGCAATTGACCATTTCTCCTAAAGCAAAGATCGGGTATTTTCAGCAAATGAGTTATCAGTTCAGCGGTGATGAGACTGTCTTCCATTACATCAAAAATCGTTCGGAACATGAGGATAGCTTTTTAAGGAGCGTCCTTCATTCGATGCAGTTTGTGGATACAGACTTGCTAAAACAGGTGAAAGATTTAAGCGGGGGAGAAGCCATCCGGCTGCAGCTTTGTTTACTCTTTCTAGGTTCTCATAATATCCTGTTATTGGACGAACCAACTAACTTTTTAGATATTAAAGCGATTGAAGCACTAGAGCAGTTCGTAAAGGCCTATCAAGGCACCATCGTATTTGTTTCCCATGATGAGTTCTTTATCCGAAATTCAGCAGATATTCAGTACATCCTAAGTAATAAGAAGTTGCAATTGATATAAGGAACTTGAAATAGTCATCGATATTAGTCGATGACTATTTTTTGTTTCTTTAATTACTTGAAAGATTTGTATTTCGAGAAGATTTTTAGTCTTTTATTCCAGTTTATATATCATCAGATTATCGGCAGAGATAAACTATACATCTAATGAAGAAAAAAGGAAGAGAAGCTGCCAATTAGAGCATTTTCTCTTCCTTTTTGATGTTTCAAGTGTCCTTCTTTAAATCCTACTCCTTAAGCAGCAATTTAAATCAGCGAAATACTAAGATTTCTCGAAAAGTTGTTTTATTAAGGAAATCTCTTAGAGAGTTAGAATCTTTAGCGTTTTTCTACTAATTTGGTTCCACATGCACATGAACAGCAGAGATATCATACATCTTCATCAATTCTTTTTCCACCTTTGTTGAAATGTCATGAGCAACGCGAATATCCAAATCGGACCGGACAAGCAGAACAATATCCACTGCCGCACGATTGCCATAGTTTCTGGCTCGGATGTCTTTGACTCCTGTGACACCATAAACGCTTAAGACGGTTTCTTTAAATGATTCAATCAAATTTTTGTCGAACCCATCCGTTAAATCATGGGTGGCATCCCAAAAAATTCCCCATGCGGTTTTGCAAATTAAGAAGCCCACCAGTACGGCTGTCAAGGTATCAAGCCATGGCAAATGAAATTGAGCACCGATAATTCCAACCATTGCCGCGATGCTTACCCAGGCATCGGAAAGGTTATCTTTTGCTGCAGCACGGACTGCCTGACTGTTGATTTTTTTACCCAACTTTATGTTATATCGGTAGACAAAGTACATGATAATTGCAGAAAAACCGCCCGTCCAGGCTGCAAGCAGATCGGGAGCTTCGTGGCGTCCGGCAAAAACAGAAGTGATAGCCGCATAGACTACCTGCAAGCCAATTGCCATCATAATGAAAGAGGCAATTAATGCAGCGATTGTTTCAGCTCGCCAATGTCCATACGGATGATTATCATCTGCGGGCTTTTGGGAAAATTTCAATCCAATCAAAACTGCTATAGAAGCGACGATATCGGTCACATTATTGAATCCATCTGCTGTAAGGGCTGCCGAATCGGCTATGTACCCAATAAACAGCTTGAGTACAGATAAGATAATATAGGCGGTAATACTAATGATCGCACCCTTTTCCCCCAGCTTTAAATTATCATATCTTTCTTGTTCCATAGTTCATTCCCCCACTTTCAAAGTCACTTGAATATGATAACAGCCGCTTATCGAGTGGGTCTACAGCAAAGGTTTTTCAGCATAGCATAAGGGGGGAGGTAGGGCAAGAAAGTTTCAATAAGGAAAGACACTCCAAATCCTTGTGAAATCTAACGTGATAGCTTTTCTTAGTTGCCTTTCAGCCTATTTTTAAATGTATAGAGGTAGATTTATCGGTATATAAAAAAAGTTAACATATGACATATTATCGGAAGCAGGTAACATCAGACTGTATTCTATCCGTATCCAGACTCTTCATTCCCATAAGAGATCTTCTTATAACACCAATACTTTAGAAGAACTTCAAAAATCAAAAGAAGATCTCCGACCGGTGATAAATCACTGGTTGGAGATCTTCTTTTGTATATCGGTAAGTTCGTTAAATGGCTGCAAGTCTCAAGCCGAGCGAAGCACAGATGATGAAGGTGAAATATACGCCCATCATATGCACCAAGGAAAAAAACATTCCGGGCTTCGATTCTCAATTTACGGGGGCCGGAAAAGGCTGAGCGGCAGGAACAAAAAGCCGGAGAGCACAAGTAAAACCAAATAAATATTGCTTTGGAGATAGGTGCGCTTTGCCCTGAAATACTGCCAACTTCGATATTCCAGATGGTGTAGCATCGTAATACGGAAAACACGCCTAAGAACACGGGCAAGGATGCTAAAGGCGAAGCAATGTACAGCAGGATCAATCCGGGCGGCCATCGGAATCAGATTCGACTTGATGATTCCCGTTTTCACCACTTGAGTCCATACTGTTTTTTGCGTTTGCTTTTTCATGCGCTTTACCGTCGTATGGAGACGGGGGAGTGCAGCTGCGAATTTGCGTGTTGTCTTTTTATTTATTGTCATTTAATAAATCTGACCCGCCGCTTGCATTTTCCCGGAAAAGGAGTAAAATTTCTAATTGGATATATAATATCCATAATGGATGTTAGAAGTAGATGAAAAGAGGTTCTTCATATGCAATTGACAAAAGGTGTCGAACAGGGAATTTGCATTATTGTATTGCTTGCCACACAGGAAAGCAGTGCTCCGCTTGCTTCAGATGAAATCAGCCGCAGACTGGGTGTGTCACCTTCCTACATGAAAAAGATTACGAGAAAGTTGGTTGTGCAAGGAGTTGTCGTGTCGGTTCCAGGTAATAATGGCGGTATTTCGCTTGCGAAAGCCGCAACGGATATTACGCTGCTCGATGTTATTGAAGCGATGGAAGGTCCAATTCGGATGTACCCGGATACGGGCTTGATAAGCCTCGCTTTTCATGAAGGCAGATATGCTCAAAAAGGGCAGGAACTTCTTCGCAGTGTTTTTTCACAAGGAGACCGTTTACTGGTTGAATATTTCTCCAAAGTGACGGCGGCCGACCTTTTGAAAGAAGGGCTGGGAATGTCGGATTTGCCGACATTGAACTGGAATCGGGAAACTTTAAGTGATGTATTAGATAAAGAACAGGATGATTTTAAGTGAAAATGCTGAAACAGGAATGGAAACAATTGCTGGCCAAACCGCTTTTGCTCGGAACAATGATTGTCATGATGTTTATACCGATTATTTATGCTGGGTTTTTTCTCGGTTCTTCATGGGACCCATATGGTAAAACAGAGCGGTTGCCAGTCGCAGTCGTCAACGAGGATATCCCTTCCGAATATGAAGGCAGCATATTTGCGGTGGGAGATGAGTTGGTTGACAACCTAAAAGAAAATGAAGCGCTCGAATGGCATTTTACGGATGCCGAAACAGCTGAAAAAGGAATGGATGATGGTACATACTTTATGGTTTTGACTATCCCGGCCAATTTTTCGGCAAATGCTGCTTCCGCTATGGGTGATGAACCCAAAGCCATGAATTTAGAGTATGAAACAAATCCCGGGCGTGGCTTCTTTATTGAAGCAGTCAGCAACCAGGCAACAATGAATATAAAAGAAGAAATCGCTGAAAATGTGACCAAAGAATATGTAAAAGCGGTTTTTGGGCAAATTGAAACGCTGGGCGATGGTATAGGCGAGGCAGCTGATGGTGCTGGCCAGCTGAATGATGGATCTGTACGATTGCAAGAAGGAAATAGAGAATTGACTGCAGGTTTGAGTGAACTTTCAAAAGGCAGTTTGAGTTTCCAGGATGGTGCGGAGAAGCTGGAAGTCGGTGTCAGCCAGTTTGCGGGTGGCATATCAACTTTGGATCAGGGGGCTGATCAGCTTGCCAAAGGGATTCTTGAGTATACCAACGGGGTGGCCAGCCTGCGGGACGGGGCAGTTGGCTTGTTGGAAGGAACTGCTGAGCTGGATAATAATGGTTCAGTTCTTGTAGAAGGTACGGAAACTCTGTCGGAAGGACTGGCATCTCTTGTACCGGGAGCTGAGCAATTGAGCGATGGACTTTCAGAAACGCAGCAAGGCAGTGCCAGATTAGATAACGGTTTGCATGAGTTGCAGTCGAAAACCAGCGAGTTGGCGGACGATTCTTCTGGCATCCAGCAGTTGGTGTCGGGCCAAGTTGCACTGGGCGATGGTCTGGCTGATTTGGCAGCGGGCAGTTCGGCACTTCAGGACGGATTGAAGGAATTGGATAAGGGTCTCCCTGCGGCTGAACAAATCGGGATACTGCAGGAAGGGCTTGCAGGAATTGAAAAAGGCATCAGTCAATTGAACGGCGCAGTTTCTGTAACGAACAGCGGACAAGAAGCTTCAGACCTTCAAGCGAATTTGGCGGCGGCCCAGCAAAATTTAAGTGAATTGCAGAACTCTGCCGCGACTTCCGCATTGACCGCGTTACAGTCGGCACCAGTTTACGGCAATTTGACTGAAGAACAGCAGACGGAATTGTCGGCTGCTGTAAGCGGGAGTGCTGCAGAACAATCAACATTACAGCAAGCGTCGATTGAAGCGCTTGCCGGAAACCTGGCTGCTGTATCATCCGGTTTGAACGAACAGATTATTCCAGCTTTTGAATCATTGGGTTCATTGCCGGAGCAAATCACGAACTTGAAAAACCTGGTGGACCAGGTGAATCCCGGTGCGAGCCAAGCACTGGGCGGTTATTCGGCTGTCCACAATACGCTCACAGGCCAGCTTATACCGGGTGCAGTTTCTCTCAGTGAAGGAGCAGGGGAAGCTGTGCAAGGCAGTGCAAAATTGCAGGCAGGTGCAGAACAGGCCGCAGAGAGTCTTCCTCAGCTCGCGGCTGCAGTCGATGGATTGGCACAAGGCAGTTCCATCCTGAACGAAGGCGTCTCTTCCCTGTCAGCAGGTTCAATGGAACTTGTTGATGGAGCTGGTGCATTGCAACAGGGCTCATTGAAATTAGAAAAAGGAGCTGCTGCCTATACCGCCGGAGTGTCAGCTGCGGCAGAAGGAGCAGGCCAGATTCAACAAGGAGCCGGTCAATTAGCTGCCAACTCAGCAAAACTGAATTCGGGTGCCGATGAATTGGCGGATGGAACAAAACGTCTGACAGAAGCAGTTCCGGAACTTTCCGGTGGAGTAAATGAACTTGCCGGCGGCGCAGGTGAACTTCGTAAAGGGTCAAGTGAGCTCCAGAACGGTTCGGGAAAACTGGGCGAAGGCATCAGCCGTTTGGAGGAAGGATCCTTTGAACTCGCTGCGAGTCTGTCGGAAGGAGCAGCCGACTTGGACGGCGTCCAAATCGAAGATGACAATTTTGAAATGATTGCAGCTCCGGCAACAGCTACCGAAAGCCAGCGCAGCGAAGTGCCGAACTATGGTCATGCGCTGGCACCTTATATTTTATCGCTGGGTCTTTTTGTTGGAGCTTTGTCATTCAACATCGTATTCCCAATTAATACCCCGGCAGGCCGGTCCACTTCGGGCACTGCATGGTGGTTAAGCAAATTCTCGCTTGGGTTTGTTCAGGCAACTGCAGCTGCATTGATAGTTGACGCTATCATGCTATTCGGTTTTCAGCTGCAAGTGGAACATACAGGCGAGTTCATAGCAATTTCCATCGTCACTTCACTCACTTATATGTTCCTGATCATGTTCCTGGGGATGACTTTCGGAAATCCCGGACGGTTCATTGCCATGATTCTGCTGGTCCTGCAATTGGGTGCGAGTGGAGGCATGTTCCCGGTAGAGTTGACGAACGGTTTCTTCCGCAGTGTGCACGATTTTGTTCCGATGAGCTATGCGGTTGTCGGATTCCGGGAAGCGATGTCTTCCGCGTATGGAAGCGGAACATTTATCATGAGCATTTCTATCCTCGGAATATTCTTCCTGGGCTTTAATGCCTTGCTCTGGCTCGTGCTGAGTATACGGAGCCGCAGAGCATTCAAGCTGGCGGAAGAAAGCTGATCGGCTGGACATCAATTGATTCGAAATTCGTGCTGTGATTTCCAGGTTTTTATCTGGAGAAATGATGAAAAAGGTTAAATGAAAATGGAGAAAAGAGACTCATCCGTGAGTCTCTTTTCTCTGTTTTGCTTATTGATTTTTATAAAATTGAAGAAAATGATATTGAGTATATAAAAGAAACTGTTGAATTCAGGGAAGAGTAACAAGTGCGAACCAGGTTACTGGAAAGTAGGAAATTAAAATGTTGTTACGTAAGGATTTTAAGTAACAATTCCGAGTAAATATGAGTTTGCAAATCATCAAATTACCGGAAGCAGCACTAAGAGAATACGCTGAATTTCCACTCCCGAAGACCGGCTGGTTAATACAAAACCGGTCTTCGGGATTTTATTATTCTTATAGAATAAAGGGATTACAGCGACGAACCAAGAATATTTGGGAATCAGCCTGTCTGGAGATAGATTGATTCCCCTGAAGCAGAAAATTTCTCCAAAAATAAGCATTTCATATTTTTTATGGGTATAATAAGAACAAATGTTCCTATTTTTGAGGGGGAGTAAATTATGGAGGAAAGAAGCAGGATCGGAAAAAGAAGAGGAAGAAAACAAACGCAATGGGACGGACTTTTTGTATCCGAGCATGCCTGGAGTTCCGCGGATGATTACAGCAGCGACCCGCAGCCGATGCTCAGTGCCGATGAACAGCAAGCCATCCTGGATATGCTCTTCGTAGCCTGCGACCGCAGATGCACAGTTTTTATCCAGTCGTGGCAGGAGCGCCATTTCCATTTTCATCGGTGCATAGTCCGGGACATCGATTGGGAGCGGGGGCGTATTATATGTGAAGAGGCGGGCGGCCGCATGCAGCTTGCAATTGAATCGATCACTTCGATTCATATGCTGGATTGATCAGGATAATGCAGCCACACATCGATTTCAGATAAAATTTGAGAAAATAAGACTTTTGAATTTTGAGTCCGTCTAATAGATAGAAGCATAAAAAAGGGGGGGATTTTTTGGCCACTGAAAAGAAGAGGGAAATTTCAGCATGGTATGAGCAGCACAGTGGTTCCATATTCAGGTATATCTTGCTGATGGTGCGTGATGATCAGCAAGCTGAAGATTTAACGCAGGAAACCTTCATCAAAGCATTCAATCATTATGAGACATTCGAAAGAAAGGCGAATCCTAAAACCTGGCTCTTTCGCATCGCACACAATCTTACCATCGATTTTATCCGGAAACAGAAGCCGTTGGAACTGTTGAAGGAACTCCTGTTCATTGGAGGAAACCGCAGCGAATTACCTGAAGAATCTGTGGAGATAAAAGAGAACTCCAAAGAACTTTACAAGGCTCTCGGACGGTTAAAAAGTTCTTATCGGGAAGTGATCATCCTTAGGAAAATAAGGGAATTCAGTATCCAGGAAACAGCCGAAATTCTGAATTGGCCGGAAAGCAAAGTTAAAAACACCCTGTCCCGGGCAATTCCTGCGCTGGAAGATCAATTGAACAAGGAGGGGATTTTCTATGAAAAAAACTGAAAATCAGAGAACTTTGCTGGATGACCAATTGACTCAATTGGATCATGATCTGGTTTGGGATGAGAGACGGCAGGCGAAACTGCACCATCGGATCCTATCGAAACTGGATAAACAGGAATCCGTAAAGCGTTTTTCCGGAGGTTTTAAACTGGCTTCCAGTTTCATGCTGTTCATGATCATTTTAGTGGCGGGCTATCTGTTCATCTCGCAGAACTTAGGGACGGACAGTGCGAATCCAGGAAATGATACTGAAACCGCTCCTGCTGTAACAGGAGATCAAGGTTCCGCTGCCGCTGGAAGTGAAGAAGCGATTCGTGCCGTTATCGAAAAGGAATTCGATGGACCGGATGAAAAGTACAAAGAATTATTGGACGCGGCAATGGACGCTCAAATTTCAGAAGAATACATGGAAGATTATGAAGCCTATCTGGAGTCGCCGGAGTATCAGGCATTAATGGGGTATATGGAAGAAACCTATGCTGCTTATTTTACAGAAGGCGGCTATGAGGAATTCATAAATGTTATGCATGCTTTTATGTACTCAGGTTTTAATCACGACTACAACTTGGCTGCCACTGATATCGAGATTGAGGAAATTGAAGGCAGGCCGTCGGTATATGATCTAAGTTTCCAGGTAGAGTACAGAAACGGAAATAACGAAACGAGCTACCATGATTTTGAAGGGACAGCTGCTGTTTCGGAAGAAGGCAAGATAGTGAAGATCGAATATCTGGATGGGCTGGAAGACGGCTTGCTCCAAAAACTTAAAGACAATGAAGAAGAATGATTTAAATGGATACTGCCTTTTGGTGGTGCTCTCGGAACAGCGCGCGCAGATGCACCTGCGTCAGATCCCCACTCTCCCGGCATGCCTGCATTTAGCATGCCGGACAATGAAATCTTTGTGTCCAGCCATTGCTCAGTTCTTGGACTGAATCGTGGACAATTTGTGGAATGGATTAAAAAGACCGCTTCCTTATAAAAAAGTTGAAAGCCCTTGTCTGCACCCGGACAAGGGCTTTTGACATCACTGAATTTATTGTATGGCAATCAGGTCATTTGAGAATGCCGGATGCCTTTCCCTGCCGCTCTATACCAGTGCCAGCACAGGAAGAAAATCAGAAAGGCATCGATCAAATCACCGCCGTAATACATCAGCATGCTGCCGGCTTCGGCTTCTTGCCGCCCGACACCTGCTGGAGGATCGGCATAAAGCGTTTTTGCCAGGATCTTATGTCCCGCAAGAGCGATGATCAGCACGCTGGAGCGGTATAAAAAGCTGAAACGATGCGGTGTCACATCAAAATAGACAAGGGCAACCGTAAACAGGTAACCGGCCAAAAAGATATGCAGATGAATGAGTGCATAAAGAAGAATGGATTCATGCATCAAGTGGTAGAGGTCTGTCAGGTAAAGCAGGTATAATCCGCCGATATTCAGGATGGCGGCAGTAATCGGGTTGCCGAGTACCCGGAACGGACGGCTTTTCAGGATAGCCGTCAATTTCCTGGCTGCCGCTGTACTCGCAGTCCGGAGCAGTAAGGTCAACGGACAGGACATGGCAATCAATAAAGGCGCCAGCATGCCGAGGAGCAGATGGACCACCATGTGCATCCGAAAATCGTGATGAGCCTGTTCTGCGAGCGGACCGGTCAAAGCGGCGACTATGGCCAGGGCGCCGAGGCACCATAATACAAACCGGTGCAGAGGCCATTTCCTGTATTTCCGGTTGCTCATGAAAACAGCGGCTGCATAAGGTACGATTGCCAACAAAAGCATGAACAGAAAAAATGGCAGGAATTCGGGAGTGGTTTGTGCCGGATGTTGCTCATGCATCTGATCGGCCTGCCTTTTTTTTCTTCTGCGGAGTCCGTGCCTTCGAAAGGATGAAGGCGCCGGTCAAAAGAAGAAGGACAGCGCTGATATTCCATATGAGATCATAAGGCAGAAGATCGACATTGTATCTGATCTGATGGAGATTCAGCACTTTATGGTTGATCAGTCCATCGAAAAGCTGGAAAGCTCCCGCACCCAAAAATGAAGCGCCTATCCATTTTTTCAGCCAGAACGCATTTTTCCGCCGGAGATCCGCGACCATGAAAAGGGAAAAGATGGCGGCGAACCAGGCGAACGAGTTCAGCAGCCCATCGGAAAGGATGCCGATCCGGGTCGTTGCCAGATCATAAAAATGATGCCATTGCAGCAGTTGATGGAACACCACTTCATCCATAAAAGCGATCAGCCCGATTCCGAAAAACAGCCCCGACCCAAAATTCCGGCTGCTGTTCACGGCAGGGGCGCCGGTCTTGCCTGCAGAATTTGAAGTTGCCGGTTTAGTCGCCATCGAATTCTCCTTTCACAACCTGGAATTTTAAACCCGCCATAAGAAATCGTTTCTCATCAATACCCCAAAGTCCAAGGGGTGAAGCCGAAATAAAGACAAATAAAAACGGAGAAGAAGATGCTCGGCTAAGAGCTCTTTTTCTCCGTTGGTGAATGATTTCCTTATTCGAAAATATAGGACAGGGCTTTGATCGCCTGGTCGCATGTTTCCACTGTAGCGTTCGCTTTGGCGGAAAGCTCCTTCAGTGGATGGTGCAGTTTCTCCGGCCGGATAATAATAGTAGGTTTGCCTGATGCCAGTGCACTGCTTGCGTCCATCGCCGTATTCCATTGCTTGTATTGTTCGCCGAACAGCGCTATGACCAGATCCGCTTTTTGCATCAATACGGTCGTCCGCAGATTATTGAAACTGGATGCAGCGGCATCTTTGGAAATCGCGTTCGGTTGTTCGCCCAGAATCTCTTCGCCGATATTGTCAGAACGGTCGTGGTTTTCCATCGGACCGACAAAATCGACCGGCAGATCGAGTGCCAGGGATTTCTTTTTGATTTCTTCACGCCATGTACTGTGAATTTCTCCTGCAAGATAAACGGTCAGTCTCATGATTCACCCTCCAAAACCCATTTCCTTCAGTGTATCATACTTCCCGAAAGGAGTGGCTTCAGACAATCATGCGCTCTTTTTTGAAAATGGGAACGGCTGAAAGCACATTCTCCATCTTGAAAGTACGCTTCTCTTTCCGCAAAAAGCAATACGCCTGGAACGTTTCACCGCTCACTTTCAGGACTTTTACACGGCGTTTGCTGATGTCCCCGTCATTTGCCATATACATCATATCGATCAGCTGCTGGTACTTAAAAGCCTTCAGGATCTGTGCTTTCATTTCATTTCCCTCCTTAACAATATTTAATAAAAGTGTTGAAAATCGATATTCCGCAAAACAGCTTCGCTTTCCATAAACCCATGCTCCTGCATCGCTGCGCTGTTTTGCTTCATACCTCTTGAGACATCTTTCAGCCACAAAAAGGTAAATAATATGCTATTTCTTTAGTTCAATTTATGAGATTAAAAATTTGCTGATACATATTACTTCTTCGCCGGTTTCGATACCAAGTTAACTCGGACCATCGTCCGAGTGGGTCTCTCAGAACTTCGCCAGCACAAGAGGGGACTCTGCCACCTTGTCTCATCTCCAGAAGTAAACTTCAGCAAAGGCGCGGTTCCGGATTGGCCGAAGCAATAAGACGAGTGTTCTTCTCGGCTTATTGCGGGAGGCAAGGTGTGCCATACGAAGATGGCGCCTCCTTTGCGACGAGCGTAGCGGTGGAGCATAATCTTTGCACTGTCCATAGCGCCAAAGCGTTATATCTATTTATATTTTATTTATACAGAACGCTTGTTCTCATTATAAACCTAATTACCCCCTAAAACAACTAAACAGAATCGTGTATAATGGAACGAACATATATTCTTTTCAGAGCAAAGAGAGGAGCCAAACCATGAAGATTTTTCACACGGCCGACTGGCATTTAGGAAAGCTCATCCAGGGGATTTACATGACGGAGGAACAGCGATACGCGCTGCAGCAATTTATAGATGCGATCAAAACGGAAAAACCGGATGCGGTGATCATTGCGGGGGACTTGTACGACCGCGCAGTGCCTCCTACAGATGCAGTCAATCTGCTCGACGAATTATTGGCGAAAATCGTTCTGGAACTTGAGACTCCAGTGCTAGCGGTCGCCGGGAACCATGACAGTCCGGGACGCCTCAATTTCGGCAGCCGCCTGATGAAAGATAAGGGCATTCACATTGCGGGGCATGTGAAAAAAGATGCGCAGCCGGTCGTACTCCAAGACGAACATGGCGAAGTGCATTTCCACCTGGTGCCGTATACCGATCCATCGATGGTCCGTTATATTTTCGATGATCCGGCGATCCGGACACATGATGACGCACTGAAAGCGATCACTGATCATATCAAAACGTCGTGGAACCCTTCAGTGCGCCACGTCTTTGTCGGTCATGCGTTCGTGACTTCCCATGGTGAACAGGAAGAGAATACAAGTGATTCCGAGCGTCCACTGGCGATCGGAGGGGCGGAGCACGTCAGCGCGGCCCATTTGGAAGAGTTCCATTACTCGGCGCTCGGCCATTTGCATAAAGCCCATTTTGTGCGGAATGAAACCATCCGTTACGCGGGGTCTCCTTTGAAATATTCAATTTCGGAAGAACATCACCAAAAAGGATACTTGGTGGTTGAACTGGATAGCGACGGAAATGCGACCATTGAAAAAAGGCTGCTGGAACCGCGCCGCAATATGCGCCGGGTGGAAGGCACAATTGATGAAATCCTTCGTCACGAAGTGAGTGAGGATTTTGTCTTCGTGACTTTGCTTGACGATGCGCCGGTCCTGTTTCCGATGGAGAAGGTCCGTTCCGTTTACCCGAACGCAATGCATGTCGAAAGGAAGAATTTTGTCAGGGAGGCATCGGAAGGTGACGGAGAGTCGCGCCGTCAGATGGATTCCCTGTCTTTATTCCATGCATTTTACGAAGAAGTGAAAGGCGAAAGAGCGACGGATGAAACTGCGGCGATTTTCGAAGAAGTGCTGCAGGAATTCCTGCAGGAAGAGCCTGCTGAAAAAGAAGAGGTGAAAGCATGAGACCTTTAAAATTGAAGCTGACAGCATTCGGCCCTTACAAGGAGACGGAAACAATCGACTTTAATGATCTCCGGGAAAATCGGCTGTTCGTCATTTCCGGCAGCACCGGAGCCGGAAAGACGACGATTTTTGACGGTATCTCGTTTGCGCTGTACGGCGGAGCAAGCGGTTCGGACCGCAGCGAAACGCGCAATCTGCGGAGTGACTTCGCGGATGATGCCGTGCATACCTGTGTCGAGATGGAATTCGAGATACACAATCAGAGATACCGGATTCTGCGCCAGATGCCGCACGTCAAAAAGGGGAATAAAAGCCCGACTGGTGAACGCTATGAATTTTTCGAGATTCATAAAGACGGCGAAAAGCCATGTGTGGAACGGCAGATCGTGTCGGAGATCAACCAGCGCGTCGAAGAGATCCTGGGGCTGACGCAAAATCAGTTCAGCCAGATTGTTATGCTGCCGCAGGGGGAATTCCGTAAATTGCTGACGTCTGAAACGGATAATAAGGAAGAGATCCTGCGCCGCATCTTCAAGACCGAACCGTATAAAATGATCAGCGAACGGCTGAAACAAAAGCGCGACGCGGCAAAAGAAGCGTATATGCTGGAAGCGCAAGTGCTGAACGGGCATCTTCGCAGCATCGGATCTTCGCTTCCGGAACGGGAATCCGAATTGTTCGAAGTGCTAGGGAGAGAACAGCCCAATATCCATCAGATCCTGTCGGCACTCCAGCTGGAAACAGCCTTTTATAAAGAGAAGATCGCGGATGACCAAATTCAGCACGAAACGCTGTATAAAAAGCATCAGGAAAAACTCGAAAGCTATCACGAGGCGAAAAAATGGAATGGACGTTTTGATGAAAAGCTTGAAAAAGAGCAGCGCTACAAAGCCTTGACGGAACAGCTGCCGGCAATCGCTGGAAAAGAAAAAGCGGTGCAGCAGGCGGAGCGCGCAGGTTTTATTGCCAATATCGAAAATCTTTACCGGGAACTTGGAGTCAATGAGACGGAAAAACGCAGATTGCTCGACCGGGCGGTGGAGGAAGCACAGCAGGCGGAACAGGCGAAACTGGCGGCAGAAGGGAAATTCCTCGAGCAGCAGGGCCGCGACGACGAGCGGTCGGCTGCACAGGACCGGGTGCTGCGTCTTCAGCAATTATTGCCGCAGGTGCAGGAGTTGGCGGCGAAAGAAAAAGAAGTCGCCGTTTTGAGCAGCGCCGCTCAGGACGCCGAACAGCGTTTTCAGGCAATCGAACAGCAATTAACCGCTAAAAAACAGCAGAAAATTGCTGCAGCCGAAAAGGTCAATGAACTGGAGAAACTGACCGACAGCTTTGACAGCAAGCCCGAAGAACTCAGAGCGGCAGAGGATCGCCTGCGCGTCGCCGGTGAATTGCTGGCTGTACAGACGGAAGTGGATGCCCAGCAAGCCGTGAGGGATCAAAAAGAAGCGGTATACAGCGAAGCGCTGACGAACTATAAAGAGATCGAAGAGAGCTGGTTTGCCGACCAGGCGCATCTTCTTGCTGAGCAATTGACAGACGGCGAAGCCTGCCCGGTTTGCGGCAGCCATGAGCATCCTGTAAAACACCAGGGAGCGCGGGGGGCGGCTGTTTCAAAAGAGCAGCTGGATCAGGAGAAATCCCGTTTGGATACGCTGGATAACGCTTACCGAAATGCTGCGGCGCGCCTTGTTTCATTGGATGAGCAGTGGAGCCGCAAAAAAGCGGAGGCGAAAGAGCGGGGCATTGCGGAAGCAGCTGAAGAGATAGCTTCGCTGGAGCAAGCCAAACAGCAATTAGAGGAAGATGTGCAAACATTGCAGCGCTGTAAAACGGAACTGCGCGAATGGAAAACGAAGCTTGCGGATTTGGTGGAGGAGACGGAGACAGCCGAGCAGAGCCGCTCGCTTCTCCTGATGGAAATGAATGATAAGAAATCCGCTGCTGAATCGGCGAAAGCGGTGCTGGCTGAAAAACTGGCGTCGATCCCGGAAGAGATGCGTTCGCTTGCCGTTCTGGAGCGGCGAATTCGCCAGGCAATCGCTGAAAGAGACGATATGGAGAGAGTCTGGAAGGCGGCACAGGACTTATTCCAGGGAGCGAAAGAACGTTTGGCTTCAGCAGCAATGGCGTTGCAGCATTCGAAAACGGCTGCTGACGAAATGACTGCCAAGCACCAAAAAGCGGAAGCGGAATTCAAGGATGCGTTGGAGAAATCGGAATTTGAAACGGAAGACGCGTACCAGCGGGCGAAAATGCGCGATTCGGACATGGAAGAGATGAAACAGCAGATCACGCGTTTCAACCAGGACCGCCACACCCTTGAGCAGCAGATCAGCGAGCTCACTGAACTGCTCGCTGGACGCAAAAATGAAGACTTGTCCCTGGTGGAAGCGGAACTCGAACAATTGAAAACCGATTATGAACAGGCGTTATCGAAGTTGAATCATTCGAAGGATTGCTGCGCGAAAGGCGAAGCTTTGATGGAACAGATCAACGGAGCTGTCGAAGGGGCGGCCGAAGCCGAAGCGCAATTGAACCGGGTGGCGGATCTGCACGATATGATCCGCGGACAGAACAGCCTCAAAATTTCGTTTGAGCGTTATTTGCAGATTGAATACCTGGAACAGATTATCCAGGCAGCCAATGAACGCCTGCGCAATTTGTCGAACGGGCAGTTCTATCTGATCCGCAGCGACAGGCAGGAAGCCCGCGGCAAACAGAGCGGCCTCGGCCTCGATGTCTATGATTCCTATACGGGGCAGACACGCGACGTCAAAACCTTGTCCGGCGGCGAAAAATTCAATGCCTCTCTTTGTCTGGCGCTTGGCATGGCTGACGTCATTCAAAGCTTCCAAGGAAATGTTTCCATCGACACCATGTTCATCGATGAAGGATTCGGTTCACTCGATGAAGAATCGCTGAATAAATCGATCGAGACATTGATTGATCTGCAGCGTTCCGGCCGCATGATCGGCGTCATTTCACATGTCCAGGAACTGAAGGCGGCAATACCGGCGATTCTGGAAGTAAGAAAGTCGAAGG
Organism: Planococcus beigongshangi; assembly: GCF_016820495.1. Taxonomy (GTDB): domain Bacteria; phylum Bacillota; class Bacilli; order Bacillales_A; family Planococcaceae; genus Planococcus; species Planococcus beigongshangi. The sequence goes on from NZ_JADHDU010000004.1 coordinate 163,916, forward strand.
AAGGCTTCAGTAAGACGAGTTTCCATATTAAATAGCAGGATTTCCGATTTAGAGTTTAAAACCCTTCCGGAGCGTGAATGGAGTAAGTAACAGGTAATTTCCGGAAGGTGATTGAATGGATTTGGTGTTATTCTTTATTCTCACAGCCGTCTATATCGGGCTGGTTGTCTGGGCAGTGGCAAGGCAGAAGAAATGGACGCTGATGGCGGCCGTTTATCTGGTGCTGTTCGGTTTGGTCTATGACAATGGCATTATTGCGCTCGGGAAATTCATAGGCGAAGGTGCGCTATTGGAAACGCTCAATGCCCTGCGTTTCTGGATCCATGCCTTACTGACGCCGGCATTGGTGCTGTTTTCGCTTGGTGCCCTGCGCGCTGCCGGAGTCGATTGGGCGAGAAAATCGTGGGCGCTCTACAGTGCAATTGCGCTTTTTATCATCGGGATTGTGATTGAAATCTGGCAGGTGACCTGGGGGACGGAACTGGAGCCGGTCAGGGAATATGGCGTCTTGAAATACGCTTCAGCTGAGGAGATTTCCGGACCGCCGGTAATGATCCTATTGGTATCAGCCGCTTTACTGATTGCGGGGGCGATTGTCTGGAAGAAGGCAGGCTGGCCGTGGATGTTCGCCGGTGCGGTCATCATGGGCATCGGCAGCAGCGTGACGATTCCGGTCGACAGTGCCGCTGTGACGAATATTTTCGAACTGATTCTCCTGACTTCGCTTGTGTGGACGAAGATCCATTTGGAAACAAAGCATACAACATCCGAAAGAGGTCCTACTCATGAATAAATTCAGCTACCGATCAAGATTATTATATTTCGGCTTGATTGCGCTCGCCAGTCTGGCATTCTTTGTGCTTCAGCTATACGCTGTACTGAACAGTGATACCGGAACCGGTTCATACGTTTTACTTGTATTATGGGGCCTGATGGTGGCATTTGGCCTGGGCGGGATGATTTACTCAATTTCAAGAAATAGAAAGGGACGCGGACGATGAGTCTGCGTTTTTCTTTATTTTTCGAAAAAAGTGAATTTAGCGGTAAGTTTGCAAATACAGGAGAAGGCAATATGTATGATAAAGTGTTTTTATCAGAAAAAGCGGGAGTGAAAAAGATGACAAAGAAATTGAATCCTGAAGAAGTCATAGGATTGATCGATAAAGGCGCGGATATCATCATTCCGATTGCCAACGGTGAACCGATCCAATTGCTGGATATGCTGGAAGAAAACGCGGACCGATTGCAGGACGTGAAGATCCATCAGATGCTGGCATTGCGCGAACGCAGTTACATTAAAGGCGAGCTGGCACAATTAAAGCATGTTTCCTATTTCCTGAGCGGCGCGACACGGAAAGTCTATCAGCAGGCTAAGATGGAATTGATCCCGAATAATTTCCACGAAGTGCCGAAGATGCTGAAGAAGGTTACGAAAATGTCGATGATCATGACAGTGGCATCCCCTATGGATGAGCACGGTTATTTCACTTTCGGCACACAAGCTGATTATATCGCTGAATTTGTCGGTGAAGTTCCATTTATCCTTGAAGTGAATGAGAACATGCCGAGAACTTATGGACAAAACCAGATCCACATCAGCCAAATCGCCGGTTTTGTCGAGCATCATGCACCGCTGATGGAGGAAAAAGCCGGAGAAATCAGCGATAAGGACCTGTTGATCGCCTCTTCGATCATCGAAGACATCAAAGACGGCGATACGCTGCAGATCGGCATCGGTTCAGTGCCGAACGCCGTCATCAGCATGCTGAAAGATCACCGCCATTTGGGCATCCATACGGAAATGCTGCCGGACGGAGTAGTCGATCTGATCAAAGCGGGAGCGGTCGACGGCACGCGCAAATTTACAAATCGCGGTAAAGTGGTCGCCACTTTCGCTTATGGTTCGAAGAAGCTCTATGATTTCATTGATAATAATCCGGTCGTTGAGTTCCTGCCGGTCAGTAAAGTCAATGACCCAAGGGAGATCGCGCTGGAGAAGAACATTGTCTCGATCAATGCCACGACGGAAGTGGATCTGTTCGGCCAATGTGCTTCTGAAACAGTCGGCGGCAAATATTATTCATCAAGCGGCGGGCAGATCGACTTTGCCCGAGGCGTGCGTTTTGCTGAAAACGGCAAAGGCTATATCTGCATGGCTTCGACTGTCAAAGGCGACACGATGTCGCGCATCAAGCTGAATCTGACGCCGGGCTCAGTGGTCACCACCGTCAAAAACGACGTGGATAATATCGTTACGGAATACGGCATCGCCCGTCTCCACGGCGTCTCCATCTCTGAACGCGCCAAGCGCCTGATCAGCATCGCACATCCGAATTTCCGCGAAGAGTTGCTGTTTGACGCGAAGAAGAACGGGATTATCATTTAACATAAGATTTACCTGACCCGGGGACAGCGCTGCTGTTTCCGGGTTTTTTTGAGGTAAAAATTTATTGTTCTATCCATATGAGTAAACCGCATTAATAGAGCGGATCGGGCGGCGGCAAAGCACGCCGCTGGATCGGTGGACTTCTCTTTTTTGTTAACAAAATTATGCAGATTAATTTTTCGTAGGTCAAATTAATGAAATAGAAAGTATTTGAGGAATTTTGGAAAGTATTTGAGCTGAATTGGAAAGTATTTCGCCCGTTTTGGAAAGTATATCCAAATAATGGGAATAAAGATTTCGCGGTCGTATCAAATCAGGGCTGATTTCCTTTTAGAAACTGCTGGAAATCGCAACGGACAGTATTTCAGCTCCAGTGGACAGTATTTCGATGCTAGTGGACAGTATTTCGCCTTTAGTGGACAGTATATCCAAAGAACTGGAAATTCGGACCGACAAATCCTCTCCATCGACAACACTTTCCTCGCTTTGCATGCCCCAGTGGATGGTTTTCGCGAAGCGAAGACCATCCAGAGAACATTTGCGCCAACAAATGTTCTTTCATTTCTATGATCTGTTGGTTTTTTGTGTGAGAAATGAGTCCGGATAGTATTTCTCATTTCCGGATAGTATTTTAGCCAATCCGGATAGTATTTTCAGAACCCGGATAGTATTATGTCCGATCCGGACAGTATATCCAAATAACTGGAAATTCGGCCCGGCAAATCCTCTTCATCGACAACATTTTCCTCGCTTTGCATGCCCCAGTGGATGGTTTTCGCGAAGCGAAGACCATCCAGAGAACATTTGCGCCAACAAATGTTCTTTCATTCCATCAATCAGCACTTTTCGTAGCCAGCAGAGTGCGTCAGCTTTACTTGGCCTCCAAAACCTAATATACTTACTTAGGTAAGTAATTCAAGAGGAGCGGTTCCCATGGAGAATTTATTGTTTCATGAAATCCATCAGAAATCCCGCTTGGCCATCAAGGAAGTCAACGAGGTGCTGAAGGAATATGGTTTATATAATGCACAATGGTCCGTCCTGTTCTGCCTGAAACAATTCGGGCCAATGACGCAGACGGAAATTTGGCAATACCTGAATGTCGAGGCACCGACTGTCACGCGGACGTTGTCAAAACTGGAGGAAAGCGGTTGGGCCGAACGGGTCGAAGGGACGGACAAAAGGCAGCGGATCGTCTGCCTGACGCCGAAAGCGGAAGCGAAAGTGGCGGAAATCGAGGACCGGGTGACCCGTCTTGAAACAGATATGCTGTCGGATTTGAGTCCGGCGCAACAGAAACAATTGCAGGACCTGCTCAAAAAAATAAAAGCAGGGACCCGCACGGAAAAGGATGTCTAGGATGACTAAAAGAAAACCGATTTGGACAAAGAGTTTTATCAATATATCCGTCAGTACATTTTTTGTATTTACGGTATTTTATGCATTGCTTACATATGTGCCGTTATATGTAGTCGAGGATTTGAACGGTACGGTGACGGAAGGCGGTCTTGCAACGTCGGTGTTTCTCGTCAGTGCCATCATCATGCGTCTCGGTGCCGGCATGATCCTGGATAAATTCGGCAACAGGGAAGTTCTTGTATTTTCTGTGCTGATGTTTGCTGTCAGTACGATTCTGTATATATTTGTCGGCACGCTGGCAGCACTCCTGCTGCTGCGGTTTTTCCACGGCATCTGGTTCAGTTTGCTGACGACGGTGGCGGGTGCGATCGCAGCTGATATTATTCCACCGGAACGGCGGGGTGAAGGAATGGGCTATTATGCCATCGCCATGAACCTGGCAGTTGTTGCCGGGCCGTTCATCGCATTGACGATGCAGCCGCTTGCCTCTCCAAAAACGATTTACACCGTTTTCGGCGTAATCATGATCATCGGGTTTATTTGTGCGTTGATGGTCCGGGTCGAAAAGATTCCAAAAGAAACGCTGGCTCCAAGAAAACTGAGCATCCATAATTTCCTGGAATTGAAGAGTATGCCGATTGCCAGCGTCGGATTTTTAATTTCTTTCGCTTATGCGAGCATCATCACGTTCATCTCCGTCTATGCGGCTTCCCTCGGTTTATTGCAGACAGCCAGCTTCTTCTTTGTTGTCTATGCGGTCGCCATGCTCATGGTGCGTCCGTTCACCGGCAGGATCTTCGACGGGAAAGGGCCGGATTATGTCATCATCCCATCAATCGTCATTTTTGCGATCGGCCTGTTTACGCTTAGCCTGACGGAAACGTCCTGGATGCTTCTCCTGTCCGGCGCGCTGATCGGACTTGGGTACGGCACATTGCTGCCTTGCTTCCAGACTCTCGCCATCCAGGCTGCGGATAAACACCGGAGCGGTTATGCGACCGGCACATTCTTCGCCTTCTATGACAGCGGCATCGCCGTTGGAGCGCTGGCGCTCGGTGTGATGGCCGGCACGCTCGGCTATTCGAAATTGTATCTCTTGCTCGCTGTATTCCTGCTCCTGATCGGGATCTATTATAAATGGATCAGTTCGAAATCTGCCGGATCCATTAAAATGTAACAGCGGTATAAATTTCATTTAATCAAGACTATGCCTTATACTGGGGAGACAGACATAAAGTCAAAAGGGGTTTATTTCCATGGCGCATAAACGAGCAGAATTATATAACTATCTAATGGGCAATAAAGAAAAAATGACGGAGGAATGGCTGGCCAGCCGTGTAAAAACAGATGGCTCCATGTATGCCGGCAATTCATCTCCACAGATTGAAAATCAGTTGAAGGCGCAAAACGGTGCTTTCATCGAAGCTGTGACGGGGGTATTCATCAGCGAAACAGATGGGGCCGGGGAAGCTTTGGAAAAATGGGTGGAGATGGTTGCAACTGCCCGTGCCCGCCAATCGGTTCCATTGTACGAAGTCATTGCCCAGATCCGGATCTTCCGAAAGATTTACTGGAGCTATGTGCGGAAATTCTTTGAGGAAAATGTTGAAGCCGACAGCAAGGATGCACTGGAATGGGCTGAGACCCTGAATAACTCGTTCGATTTTATAATTGAGCGGTTTGCCATCAGCCATTACGAAGCCGATCAGCGAATCCTTAACAGCCAGCGGGAAATGATCTATGAACTGAGCAGTCCGGTTATTCCAATCAAAAAGGGGATCGGCATCCTTCCGTTAGTGGGGGATATCGATACACACCGAGCGAAAATCATTTTGGAAACGGCGCTCGACCAAAGCGTGAAGCAGCAATTGGATACGCTCTACATCGATTTATCCGCAGTGGCGATTATCGACACGATGGTGGCACAGCAGATTTTCCAGGTCATGGCTTCATTGAAAATCATCGGCGTCGAATCTGTCTTGTCGGGCATCCGTCCGGAAATCGCCCAAACGGCCATCACTCTCGGCATCGATTTCAAAAACATCAAAGTCCATGCCAATCTGATGCGCGCATTGGAAACGCAGGCTTAATCCATGAACAATAAAAACCAGCCGCTGACAATTGTCAGCGGCTGGTTTTTGGTTTATTCTGTTCAACCTTTTCAAAGTACATAGAAATAGACTGCCAAAAAGTGGCACAGGCTGCCGAGCAGGATGAAGATATGGAAAATTTCATGGAACCCGGCATATTTGAATGACAGGAAATTCGGTTTCACACCGTAGATGATGCCACCGACCGTGTACATGATCCCGCCGCCGATCAGTAAGCCGAGGCCAGTCGCGGAAAGGCTTTCTGAAAGCGGTACGATGGCAATGACGATGATCCATCCCATGATGATGTAAATGGCGGTGGACAGCCAGCGCGGTGAATGGAACCACACCATTTTGAATAGGATGCCGCTCATTCCGAAAAATGCCACCAATCCGAAGACGACCCAGCCGATTGTGCCGCCCAGTGCAATCAGGCAGAAAGGGGCGTAGGATCCGGCGATCAGCAGGAAAATCATCGAATGATCCAATTTTCTGAGGAACGCGATGGTTTCAGGTCTTTCTTTTGCGGAATGGTAAACGGTCGAAGCCGTGTAAAGGGAGATCAAACTTGCCCCGAACAGGATGACGGATACGATCTGCAAGGTGGGCAAGCCTTCCGTACCCGCTTTCATTGTCATGGCCAAAAGAGCCGTGATTGACAGGAGCGCGCCGATTAAATGGGATATTGCATTGAAAGGTTCTCTGAAATATACATGCATATTCGTATCTCCTCTTCGTTATGTAGTTATTGAAACTACTTGTAATGATATATGTATTATAATTGGTAGTCAAGCTTGGCTGTTTTAAGGTTATGGTATAAAATTAAAGCAATAGCTTTAGCAAAGGGGGCGTTCCGAAATGACGGATGCCAAAGAGATCATTAGCCGCTTGGCGATGGACAAGCAGATTCCAGTGTCGGAAATACCGAAAATCGATCTATATATCGACCAGGTCATACAATTGTTCGAGAATGGTTTTTCTGACATGAAAAGAAAGCCGGACGAGAAGATTCTCACGAAGACCATGATCAATAATTATGCCAAAGGGAAATTGTTTTATCCCGTAACCAATAAAAAGTATTCCCGCAATCATGTCATGTTAATCAGCCTGATTTATCAGATGAAAAGTGTTTTATCGATTGCAGATGTGAAAAAAGTTTTGGCCGGCATCAATGACAGGGCGGCGAAGGAAGAACTGGACCTCAGTGAGTTCTACCAATGGTATCTGGAAATCCAGCAGCATGACGATGAACTGTTCAAAGCCAATTTTGAACAGCACGTCAAGAGAGTGGGGCAAAACCCGGTAAGTTCCGCCGGCGGACAGGAAGAAGCCGAGAAAGTGCTGCTCATCGCATCACTCACCCATATGAGCAATCTATACAGAAGAGCGGCTGAAATGCTGGTCGATGGCATGTCGGAAGGGGAAGATGTCTGATGGCGAAAATTTTGATCGATGCAGACGGCTGCCCGGTGGTCGGTGAAACCATTGAAGCTGCCCGTAAGTTTCAGCGCGACGTCATTCTCATATGCGACACCTCCCACGAGATGTACCGGGAAGGTGCCGAGACGATTACGGTTTCGAAAGGACCGGATGCTGTCGATTTTGTGCTGGTGAACCGTGTGAAGAAAGGGGATATCGTCGTGACGCAGGATTATGGCCTGGCTGCGATGGTCCTTGCCAAACAAGGTTATCCGATTGACCAGAACGGCCGGATCTATTCGGAAGAGAATATCGATCAGCTGCTGCACGGCCGGCATGTAGCCAAGAAAATCCGGGCAGGCGGCGGCCGGCTGAAAGGCCCTAAAAAACGAAAGCCGGAAGACAATGAATTATTCAAAGTGAAGCTGGAAGAGCTGATCCGAAATACGGTACCCGAATAAACGATGGACATTGCCTGCAGAAGGCGGTGTCCATCGTTTATTTAGTTTCCGCTCCGATGGAAGGAGTAAACTTCCTTCAATGGGGAATAATGAAAAAAACACGAAAACGGAGAGGGGATTGGCATGGATAAAGTATTGATCGTGGTGACGAACAGCTCCCGGCTTGGTGAAAAAGGGAAGAAGACAGGCTTGTGGCTCCGGGAACTGACGGATTTCTATCATTTGGTGCGGAAACAGTTTGCAGTGGACATCATCAGTACATCGCCTGACAGGGTTCCGATCGACCCGCGGAGTCTGATCGGTGCTGTTACGCATGGGCAGACCCGCCACTATTATATGGATGACGATTTCATGGTGCAGCTGAAGAAACCGCTGGTGCCGTCACAGGTGAATGCTGAAGATTACGCCGCGATTTACTTTACCGGCGGCCACGGCACGATGATGGATTTTCCGGACAATGAAGAATTGCAGGCGTTGACGCGGCAGATCTATGAACAGGGCGGCTACGTGACGGCCGTCTGCCACGGACCGAGCGGGTTGCAGAATGTCCGGCTGTCAAACGGCAGGTTGCTGGTGTCCGGCCATGTCGTCACAGGTTTTTCGGACAGGGAAGAGAAAATGATGGGGATGTATAAAAATATTCCATTTTCACTCGAACAGGTGCTGAAGGAGAGGGGCGGGCTTTTCAAAAAAGCCTCCATCCCGATGGCCCCATGCACAGTCATATCCGGACGCCTCATCACCGGCCAGAATCCGGCTTCGGCTAGGGGCGTGGCATACAAGCTGCTGAAAGAGCTTGAAGCGCTCGGTCAAACATAAAAGAAACAGAAAGGAGCACATGCGATGTCCATAATTCGGAAAGTGGTTACCGAAAACGCACCTTATCATGTCGGCCAGCAGGAAATTGTCCAGGTGGTCCGGAATTTATTCGGCGACCATTTTGATGATATTGAACGGTTGCTGCGGGTTTTTGGAAACGGCCAGATTGAAGGGCGTTATTCCGCTGCGCCGCTGGAATGGTTTGAAAAAGAGCGCGGTCTGGAAGAAAAGAACCGGCTTTATATAGAAGAAGCTGTGCGGATGGGCAGCCGGGTAGTCGAACGCTGCCTGGAGGAAACGGGCACTGCGAAAGAAGAAATTGATGCTTTCATATTCGTTTCGAGTTCAGGGATGGCGACCCCGACGATCGATGCGCGCATCATGAATGGACTGAAGATGCCGCCCCATATCAAACGCATGCCGATCTGGGGCCTGGGGTGTGCGGGAGGGGCAGCGGGGCTCAGCCGTGCCCATGATTATTGCCGGGCTTATCCAGACGCCAAAGTGCTTGTGCTGTGTCTCGAATTATGCAGCCTGACTTTTCAGCGTTCGGATCTTTCCAAGAGCAATCTGATCGGTACTTCGCTGTTCGCCGACGGTTCGGCCTGCGCGCTTGTTACAGGCGAACAGGCTGGCGGCGACGATACCGGATTTTTCATACACGATACCCAATCGACTTTGATGCCCGATTCTGAAGACGTAATGGGATGGGATGTGAAAGACGAAGGGCTGCATGTCGTTTTTTCACGTGATATCCCGAAAATCATCGAAAGCTAGCTGAAGCCGAATCTGGATCAATTTTTGGAGAAACTGGACAGGAAGCCGGAGGATATCGAACATTTCATCGCGCATCCAGGCGGCAAAAAAGTATTGTCCGCCTATGAAAAATCCTTGTCGATCGGGACCGGGAAAACGGAACATCCGAGAAATGTACTGAGGGATTTCGGCAATATGTCTTCACCGACCGTCTTATATGTGCTAAAAGAATTCATCGATCAACACCCGAATGCGGGGGAACAAGGGCTGCTGACAGCGCTCGGCCCCGGTTTCAGCTCAGAAATGCTGTGGCTGGAATGGAGGGAGAAGAGCGGATGACCTGGTTTTTTACTATTATTTTCATCTTTGTAATCGTGCAGCGGCTCGCAGAAATGCTGTATGCGAAATCCAATGAAAAACGCATGAAGCAGCAAGGGGCGATCGAATCGGGTGCTGCACATTATAAATGGATTGTGCTGCTCCATGTATTATTCTTCATCGCCTTGCTTGTTGAAGTGCTCTACTTGGATATTATGGAGACAGGTATCTGGTGGCTGTTCCTCGTCATTTTCATCGTGGCGCAGATTTTGCGCATATGGGCACTGGCGTCATTGGGGCAATTCTGGAATACCAAGATTCTGGTTCTGCCAGGGGCGGAGAAAGTCAGAAAAGGGCCATACCGCTGGATTCCGCATCCCAATTACATCGTCGTGGCCCTTGAAATCCTTTCATTGCCGCTGATTTTCGGCGCTTGGCGGACGGCGCTTGTGTTTACGATCGCAAACGCATTATTGCTCCTGCTCGTCCGAATTCCGGCTGAAGAAAAAGCCCTTCAGCAACTGGAGAATTAGGATGAATAATAAAAATCTTATAATTTGCTAGTTAGAATTGCATATTAAGGGTATACAAATAGATATGAAGAGAAATCAAGCTTTTATTTGGAGGGATTCGATGAAAAAATCAACGATGAATACAGTGATGGGCAGTGCATTAGCAGCCGCTGCAGGAGTTTTTGTCTTTAAAGCTTACCAGCAAAAGAACAATCCGAAAGTCGCTGAAGATACAGACATGCGCAATAGCACAGATGTCGACCGTAAAGAAAGTGTGAAGGCAGATGTGGATCCGGCTGAAAAAGGGCTGACGCAATTGGATTCTGCTTACCGCGACGAATGGCAGGCAAATGCAATTCCACAGACGCACAGAGAAATGCGTGAATTGGAAGAAGACAACTAAGAGCATTTAAAAAGAGCGAAAGTGGAGAAAGTCCCCGCTTTCGCTCTTTTTTTCGCTTTAATAACGGATAGAGTCCGGGAAGGAGAGAATGCTTTGTGGATTAGAAAAGCCTTTTTCGAATATGCCACAGCTGCCATATTGATCGTCATTTTTCTGTTTTTCCTGGGGAAAATCGATTATGCGCTCTGGCCATTCAAAGTCATCATTGCAACACTTTTTGCGCCATTATTAATAGCGGGTCTGTTCTATTATCTATTGCGTCCACTTGTGAATCTTCTGAGCCGTAAAGTTCCTAAGATTGCGAGTATCGGAATCGTTTTTGCCTTAATCGCCATCATCCTTTCAATTGGCGTTTATCTGTTTGGACCTACTGTCCAGGAGCAGGTACAGAGTTTCATGGAACTCGCGCCTGAAAGAGTGGAAGAGGTGACGGAGGAATCCGCCTCAGCGATGGACGATTTTGAATTCATGGGAATTCAGGGCACAGAAATACGAACCAGGGCGCTGTCATATGTTAAAGCCGCTTCTGATGGATTGCTGGATAACGTTGCAGGTGTGTTGACCACAATCGTGAATATTGCCGTCGTCATCGTCGTTGTGCCATTTATCCTTTTCTTCTTATTGAAAGATGACGAAAAACTGATTCCGCATATCACGAAATACCTGTCGGAAGAACGCAAACCGGAAGGGCGGAAATTGCTGAAGGATATGGATGCAACTTTAGCGGCCTATATCATCGGCCAGGCGCTGGTTGCGCTTACCGTCGGTGTACTGATGTACATCGGCTATGTCATCATCGGACTGGACTACGCTTTTACTCTGGCTATTTTTGCAATGTTTCTTATTATTATTCCGTTTTTGGGACCGATTCTCGGCATTTTACCGGCGCTGTTTGTGGCACTCGTAAACGGGGAACCTGTCATGGCGATAAAGGTGATCGTTGTATTGATTATAGTACAGCAATTGGAAGGCAATCTCATCACACCGAATATCATGGGCAACAGGCTGAATATCCATCCGCTGACCATCATCCTGCTATTGATGGTGGCTGCGGCGCTGTTCGGATTCATCGGTATCCTGATCGCCATTCCGCTGTATGCGGTGGTGAAAACGCTCGTCCATAATTTCAGGCTGTTCATGAGGTTGAGAAGGAAGCGGGAAGTGGCTGAGAAATTGAATTGAAGTGATGAAAAAAATCCTTACCGGAAAACATTCCGGTAAGGATTTTTTGTATTGCATGTTGAGGAGACTCCGACGACCCAGCTCTGCGGGCCATAAGCCAGTCTGAGCTGAACGGCAGTTTCCGCTATTCTTTACTCTTCGTCAAACACGTGGACTTTCGTCATTTTGTCGCCATTTTTCATTGCGCGCGCAATGTCTACGCCTGCTGCGTCGACTTTTCCGAAAACTGTGTGCACGCCGTCAAGATGCGGCTGCGGTTCGTGGACGATAAAGAATTGGCTTGAGCCAGTGTCTTTACCTGCATGAGCCATGGACAGGCTTCCTGCCTGGTGCTTGTGCGGGTTGTTGTCTGTTTCACATTTGATCGTTTTGCCGCTGCCGCCTGCACCAGTGCCGGTCGGGTCGCCGCCTTGGCTTACGAAGCCAGGGATGACGCGGTGGAAAGTTACGTCATTATAGAAACCGGAGTTTGCCAGTTCCTCAAAGTTTGCTACTGTATTCGGTGCTTCATTCGGGAAAAGTTCGAAATTGATGATTTCGCCGTTTTCCATGTGGATGTGGCCTTTTTTTGCCATTTAAAACATCTCCTTTTCGGTTTGTACAATTTCAAGTATAGCGAGTTTGGGCGGTTGTGTATAATGATTTGCCGCCTTACAAGGCTTTCAGCAAACCGCCGTCGACTACAAGTGACTGGCCGGTCAGATAAGAGTTGGCGGAAGATGCGAGGAATACGATGATTTTCGCAAATTCCTCCGGCTCACCCATGCGTCCCCTCGGGATCTGCTTTTCGGTATTTTCAATGACTTGTTCAAGCGTCAGGTTCTGTTTATCCGCTGCAATCCGGTTGAGTTCAGCGACCCGGTCCGTCGAAATTTTACCCGGTCCGACGGTATTGACCATGATATTGTCGCCGGCAACTTCGCGCGCCAGCGTTTTCGCAAAACCGACCATCCCGGCACGGAACGTGTTGGACAGGATCAGCCCATCGAGCACTTCTTTTGTCGAAGACGATGAGATATTGATGATGCGGCCGAATTGCTGTTCCTTCATATAAGGCAGCACTGCACGCGAAGTGCGAATATAGCTCAGCAGATTCTGGTCGAAAGCTTTATACCAGTCTTCATCAGTGACGCCGTCAAATCCGCCGGCTTTCGGTCCGCCGGTATTATTGACCAGCACATCTATGCGGACCGCTTTTTCGATAATAAAAGCAAAGAATTCGGCAATATCCTGTTCGTTCGTCATGTCGCAGGATTTATGGAATATCTGCTCATTCTCCGATTCCTTTATGATCTCTTCTGCGGTCTGCTGCAGTTTCTCTTCACTGCGGCTTGAAATGAAGACGATCGCACCTTCTTTTGCAAATTCCATCGCGGCCGCTTTTCCAAGCCCCTTGCTGGATGCCATGACGGCTACCACTTTATCCTTCAACCCTAAATCCATCTATCTTCACCCTTTCTGAATGGTTTACATGTCCAAGTTTACCGAATGCCCGGCTTGATTGCAGTAAAAGGGTATCGGCATTCTGAATTTTCTTACCTGTCTAGACTCCGTCTTATTAAGCGGGGGCCGTCGCTTTTCTGTTAAATCTCCATCAATAGTCCAATAGCGTGAAATAGGATAAAATATGATAGGATATAAATATGCTTATAATAGGAGTGTTTTAAAGATGGAAGAACGCGAGATTTATGATATTACGATTATCGGCGGCGGGCCAACGGGCTTGTTTGCTTCCTTTTACGGTGGTATGCGGAAGATGAAAGTGAAGATTTTGGACAGCCTGCCTCAGCTTGGCGGACAGTTGACAGAACTTTATCCTGATAAATATATTTACGATGTCGGCGGATTCCCGAAAGTGCTGGCAAAAGATCTGGTGGATAATCTGACGGAACAGGCTAAATACGCCGATCCGACAATTTGTCTTGAAGAAACAGTATCAGCTGCAGAACGTCATGGCGACCATTTTGTCATCCGTACCGATAAAGGCGAACATTATTCGCGGACGATTTTATTGACTGCAGGGGTCGGAGCGTTCCAGCCGCGTAAAATTGCGGTTGAAGGGTCTGAAGCATTTGAAGGGAAAACACTGCATTACGGAGTGAAGGACCTGACGATGTTCAGCGGCAAAAAAGTTGTCGTACTGGGCGGGGGAGACTCTGCAGTCGACTGGGCGATGATGCTTGAGAACGTGGCTTCCCACGTTACATTGAGCCACCGCCGTGAAAAAATGACAGCGCACGAAGCCAACGTGGACACATTGATGGCATCAAGCGTCGATGTGAAAAAACCATATGGCATCAAGGAATTGGTCGGAGAGAACGGCGAAATCCGTGAGCTGGTATTGATGGATAAAGAAGGAAATGAAGAGCGCCTTGAAGTTGATCATGTCATCGTGAACTACGGAAATGTAACTTCGCTTGGGCCACTGAAAGACTGGGGCCTTGAGATGGAGAAAAGTTCCGTTGTCGTCAACTCAAAAATGGAGACGAGCATCGAAGGCATCTATGCAGCCGGAGACGTTGCCACTTACGAAGGAAAAGTGAAGCTGATTGCTGTAGGTTTCGGCGAAGCGCCGACTGCCATCAACAACGCAAAAGCATACCTGGATCCGAAATCCAAAATCCAGCCGCTTCACAGCACAAGCGTATTCAAATAAGTTGAAGCATTTCCGCTGGCGACAGTGGAAATGCTTTTTTTATTCCCATATAAATGGGAAACAACCATGCCGATCACAAATGGGGATATAGCGATCATAAAACCCATTATGCCGATCACAAATGACCCTATGCCGATCATAAAACCTATTATGCCGATCACAAAATCAACCACGCCCCCTTTTTTATTCCTCTAAAGCCCTTATTTGTAAAATTTATACAATAAAATCCGGAAAAAACAGCTTCAAACGACGAAATCTTAACCAACGATGCAACAATCATTCAAAAATCCCCCCAAAAAGAGCATTTCCCTATTTAAAATGGAAATGCTCTTTATTCGACTCAAATTCTGCCCCTTTTTGATTTCTTAGCCAGCGGGTCCTGTGAAGCTGCTTTAATAAATGCAGCGCCCATCAGCAAGATGACCACTGAAAAAGGGAGGGCCGCTATAATGAGGATGTTCTGCAGCCCTTCTGTCCCTCCGGAAAAAACGACGATGGCGGCGACCGCGGATTGAATCAGTCCCCAGGTGATTTTGACGAGGTTCGGGGGATTGATCATGCCGCCGGTAGTCTGCATGCCCAGCACAAAAGTCGCGGAGTCGGCAGAGGTGATAAAGAAGATGGCCACCACGAACAAGGTCATGATCGACATCAGGATCCCGAGCGGATAATTCTGCAGCACGGCGAAAGTGGCGGTCTCCAGGCTGTATTCCGAAATTTTCGCGATGCCGGATTGTTCCAGATTCAAAGCGGAAGCGCCGAATACCGCGAAGAAGATGAAGCAGACCAGGGATGGAACCAATAAGACGCCGAGAATGAATTCCTTGATCGTCCGGCCGCGGGAAATGCGGGCGATGAAAATGCCGACAAATGGCGCCCATGAAATCCACCAGGCCCAATAAAAGATTGTCCAGCTGTTTACCCAGGCGCGGCGATCCAGATTCAGCGGCTCCAAGTGGAAGCTCATCATGAAGAAATTCGACAGGTAACCGCCCAGGCTATTTGTAAACATATTGAGAATATAAAGCGTAGGGCCGGCGAATAATAAGAGGGCCACCAGGACGAAAGCGAGCACCATATTGATATTGCTCAGGTATTTGATGCCTTTGCCGATTCCTGACCAGGCCGAGAAGATGAATAGGACGGTTGCGACTGCCAATATCAGCAATTGGAATGGAAATGTATTCGGGGTGCCGAGAAGGAAATGCATTCCTTCATTGATCTGCGCGGAACCGAATCCTAAAGTGGAAGCAACTCCCACGATGGTGGCAAAGACCGCCAGCACGTCGATCAATTTGCCGAGTGGACCAGCCATCCGTTTTTTTCCGAACAGCGGAACCAATGTTGCGCTGATGAGGCCGGGCGCATCATTATGGAATTTTGAATAGGCCAGAGCCAGGGCGACAAGGCCGTAGACAGCCCAGGCATGCAGGCCCCAGTGGAAAAATGAAAATTGCATGGCTTCCGTTATCGCTTCATTTGTACCTGTTTCTGCCCGCGGAGCACTGAGGAATGCATGGGAAATCGGTTCTGAAGTGGTCCAAAAAACAAGGCCCATCCCCATTCCGGCACTGAAAAGCATGGCAAACCAGGAAAGCAGGGAGAATTCGGGTTTATCCTCAGACTTTCCGAGTTTAATAGAAGAAAAGCGTGAAAAGATGAGATAAATGCAAAAAAGAAGTATCAGGAAAACGGTCATTAGATAGTACCAGCCGAAGGTCTTGGATATCTGAGCGGTGAGGCCGCCGCTGAGTTCGCTGAAACTCAGCGGGGCAGCAGCTCCCCAGATGACCAGCGCAACACAGGCGGCAAGTGAAATCCAGAAAACGGATGTAACATTTTTCAAATCGTCGCCTCCTTTCCGTTTAGTGATTGAAACCTATTTCTTTTATAGTCTGCTTTAGCCTATTTCATCGTCCCATAAACTTTGGTGGCCGTTCAATTGCCAGGTCCTTTCCTCCAATTATCTCGAACTCCGAATACATAGTTATATTACATCCTGTAATATTTCACACTTTCACGTAACGTAATTGTTAAATTTGAACTGTCGTTTTGTCATTGGAATGAAATGTTTAGGTGTTATAGTGTGACTTGTGTTAGTGAAAAGGAGGAATTTCATTTTATGAAAAAACATATCGTTGCACTAACGGCAGTAGCAGCTCTTAGTGTAGGCGCAGCAACAGCAGCAAGCGCAGACTCAAATTATACAGTTAAATCCGGTGACACTCTGTGGGCCATCTCTCAGGCGAACAACGTTTCAGTAAGTGACTTGAAAGGCTGGAATGACCTTTCATCAGATCTTATCTTCCCGAACCAGCAGCTTAGCATTGGGGGAGAAACGCAAAAAGAAGAAAAAGCAGCAGTGGCATCATCATCTTATACAGTCCAAAGCGGTGACACATTGTACCGTATCGCAGTCAATCACGGAATTTCGTTGGACCAGCTGATGAGCTGGAACGGAATTACAGGCCACTTGATCTATCCTGGTGACAAATTGGTAGTGAGCGGCGGAACGCCAATCTCAGTTCCTAAAGCACCGGCTCAATCTTCAACACCGGCACCGGCACAGTCAACTGCACCGGCAAAAACTTCAGCACCGGCACCAGCAGCGCAATCCGGTAAAGAAATGCAAGTTTCAGCAACAGCTTATACTGCATACTGTGCAGGATGCTCAGGCATCACGGCAACAGGCATCGACTTGCGTTCGAACCCGAACCAAAAAGTTATCGCAGTAGACCCTACAGTTATTCCACTTGGATCAACAGTCTGGGTTGAAGGCTATGGTACAGCAATCGCCGGCGACACTGGCGGAGCTATCAAAGGAAACAAAATCGATGTGTTCATCCCGTCGAGAGATGCAGCTCTTCAATGGGGCCGCAAAACTGTAACAATCAAAATCCTGAAATAAGAATTACCAGCTACAAAGCCGAGGTGTCCATTCCCTTGGCCTTTTTTATTGCCAAAATTTGAAGCATGACGGTCTAGCTTCTTCTATATAAGTTGAATTAATAATATTGAATAATCGATATTCCGCAAAACAGCTTCGCTTTCCTGGCTGCTTGCGCCGAGCCCACTCGGACTCGTTTCACTTCGTCCGAGTGGGTGCCGGGCGCTGCGCTGAAACTGTTGGGAATCTTTGCACTGTCCATAGCGCCAAAGCGACATTTCTGTTATTTCCTTAATTCAGCTTATATAGTTGAAAGAAGATTCCGAAAACTGCTGGTAATTGGCTGCGGCATTCTATACACTGAAAGAGAACGATGATGAAAAGTGTAATCCGATGAATGGGAAAAAATACGTACCATAGGAGGATGCAGTATGCCGATGAATATAAAAGTGATCGACGATTTAAAACAAGTGGACGTTACGAAATTGGTGGAAGAAAGTGAAGCGGAAGGGTATCGGTTTCTGAGGCGCCTCGTCAATCAATACGAAGATGGCACCAATACATTCAATAAAGCGGGAGAAGTGCTTTACGGTGTTTGGGATCCGGCGGGTGAACTGGTGGCGATCGGCGGATTGAACCGGGACCCCTATTCGGATAAAAGCGGAGTCGGCAGATTGAGAAGGTTCTACATCTCTGAACATGCACGCCGGCAAGGGATCGGCACGAAATTACTCCAGGAAATCTTGGATTACGGCAAAGGCCATTTCAATGAAATCGTGGTGCGGACTGATTCATCGATTGCGGATGCTTTCTACAGGGCGAACGGTTTTTCCGGAGACTTAGGTCTGCCTGAAGCGACGCATCACATCATATTGGAGAACGAGTATTCAAAAGAGGCAAATTAACTTCATGGAAAGAAAGCGGCTGACCTGGTTCAGCCGCTTTTTATTTTTCAGCGCGTATCCAATCAGCGGTAATATATGGTATCTTGAAAAAAGAGCAGCTTGGACTGAGCAACAATGAAGAAAGAGAGGTCTTTAAAATGGAAATGGCGAATTGGAAAGGGGCTGCGGGCATCTGCATCAACAGCCAAAATGAGGTATTGATGGTACTGCAGGGTCCGCCGGATGACGATGAGAAGAAATGGGGAGTGCCGGCCGGGCCTCCTGAACCGGGAGAGACACTAGAAGAGAGCTGCGTCCGTGAATTTTCAGAAGTGACGGGCCTCGATGTGAGAATCTTGAAAAGCGCAGATATCAAAAGAGACAGCTTTGATAATGCGGATGTATCAGTTGAATTGCATTATTTCCAAGTGGAAGTTGTGGGAGGCGAGCTTGCTGTATGGGATGAAGATCCGTGGATTCAGGCGATCGTCTGGCAGCCGATTGAAAACTTGGAGACGCTGGAAATGGCCGACCCGAATGAGGCAAATGTGATCAGATCTTTGATCGGACACTAGGAGAAGGAGAGGGATGGAGTTATGGAGAAGTTCGGAAGAGTGATGATGGCGCTTTTTATCGGGGTTATCGTCTGTTTTGTCGGTTTGCCTGTCCTGTTTATCGTTGCGTTGTCCGGAGACATCCATTTGATCGGCCTGGTACTTGCCTCAATGATTTCCGTCTGGCTGCTGTATCTGTTCTCGGACATCGGGCTGTATAAAAAAACGAATGGCAAGAAAATGGCAGCCGGGATCATTGCGGCGATTTTAGTGATCGGTGCTTCATTTGCCGTTCCGCATTATTACAAACAAAGTTTCGCACAGGTCGACGGGGAAGTGGACCTTTTCGAATACGAAGCTTTTACAGGCAGTGGGAAATTGGCGGAACTGGATGCGCCGGCAAGTTTTAAATTGACAGCCGATCTGCCGAGATTGGACGGCGCGACGGCGCTTTATCCGCTGTATGCCGCGTTTACCGAAGCGGTCTATCCGGAAGGGAATTATCCTGTCTATGATCCCGGATTCAGCAAAGTCGTATCGACGACGACACCGGAAGCATATGACCGGCTGCTGGCAGGGGAAACCGATATCATATTCGTGGCGGGTCCTTCAAGCGGACATCAAAACCGGGCGGAAGCCAAAGGGCTCGAGCTCAAAATGACGCCGATCGGCCGCGAAGCTTTCGTCTTTTTCGTCAATGCGCGAAATCCGGTGGATGGTTTGAGCAGTGATGAAATAAGAAGCATTTATTCGGGAGAAGTGACCGATTGGTCGGAGTTCGGCGGGAAGGATGATGAAATCCGTGCCTTCCAGCGGCCGGTCGACAGCGGCAGCCAAACGACGTTCATCAAATTCATGGGTGATACGCCAATCGAAGAACCCGAAATCGAAGAGATGGCGTCCGGCATGGGCGGCATCATCAGCGAAGTGGCGAGCTACCGGAACTATAAAAATGCGATCGGCTATACATTCCGCTTTTTCTCCACAGAGATGGTTCGGAACGACAAGATCAAATTACTCGCGATTGACGGAGTGGAACCTTCCATTGAAACGATCCGTTCGGATGAATATCCGCTGTCATCCGAATTCTATGCCGTAACGGCAGGGTCCGATAATCCCAATGTCCAGCCCTTCATCGACTGGATTTTATCGGAAGAAGGGCAGGAATTGGTGGAGCGGACCGGATTCGTTTCCATCGAGTAAAGGGTTAGATTTTGGCGGAACGGGTATTTTATGGAGTAATAAACCCGAAGAGGAGGGCAGGCATGAAGAAGGATAAAGAAAATCACGAAGGTGAAAAATTAATTCCTGAAGTCGAACCCCGACGCGATAAGCCAAAAGAAAAAGACATGGATCCCATGCCGGACCGTGAATTGGAGTACAAAGAAAACTCCAACGAGAAGTACAGGGACCAAAATTGAAATTTATGCTTCCAGGCAAGTCTTAACGGGCTTGCTTTTTTAACTGTCTATGCAGATTTCTTACGTGAGGAGGATGACTGTGCCGAAATATACGTTCAGACATGCAGTTTGGCATGAAGAGGATTCAGAGAAGGGAAGCGAGTTTGCCCGTCTCTTGCCGGAACAGATCCAGCAGCATTCCTGGCGCGATGAATCGAAGGATATGACTGTCAATATCCTTCACGCCGATACGACAATTCCTGGTGAAGAGAAGGTCTGGGGTTCATTGATATACAGGCATAACCCTAAAGATAAAAAGGACATGAAGACCCTGCATTTTTATTTGTCCAAGGAGATCCTTCTGACGAACCGCCTTGACTATGATGAAGACGAGGACATGGATAAGAAGAAAATCCATGCGCATATGGAACATGCGGGGTCGACAGCAGAATTGCTGATGATTCTGCTCGGGGCGATGACCGGATCCCTGCTACATAAAATAGATGTATTTGAAGAGCGGCTGAATAATCTGCTCTGGGAGATTAAAGAAAAAAATAACCGGAATACACTGGCGGAAATCGAAAATGTCCGCCACGAAATCCTGCTGTGGAAAAATATCATTCTGGGTTTCAGCGAGATGAAGATGATCATGCCGGAAACGTTCGGCAAAGGAGTTCACGAGGATCCAGAATATTACCGGACCGCTTCCCGCATTGATCGAATGGAAATGTTGATCAATGCTTACGAAAACGAAGTGAATAATATGGTGGATATGGAAAATGTCGTTGCCAATTACCGGGGGAACGAAATCATGAAGACGCTGACGGTATTGACTACGCTTTTCACGCCGGTTATGGCATTCGGTGCATTGTGGGGCATGAATTTCAAATACATGCCGGAATTGGACTGGACTTTCGGTTATCCCGGTTCCCTGATTCTGATCGTATTATCCACGGCTTTCCTTTATTTCTACTTAAGAAATAAAGGATGGACAGGAGACATTTTACAAACACTCCGGAAAGACAGTAACGAACAAAAGAACCGGCGGAAGTGAGGGCGGTTAAATTCCACGGCGAATATTCAGAAATTTCAATTGACGCTGCCCGGTTTTTCATTTAAAATGGAACAAATGAACGAAGGAGGTGGGTATGATGAATCAAACTGGTAAGCGCATGACGGAGTGTCAGGAATATCTATACATTCTGCATGGCGTCACTTTCACTGGAATCGATGCAAGGGAGGAGTCTGTCCTTTTTCAGCTAATCGAATCATGTGAAAATTACCAGTAAGAGACATCTGCCTGCAAACGGAATTACCGAAAGGCATGCGTCTTTGCATGCCTTTTTTGTTTTGGCCGGCGTCTCTTCCGGAACGGAAGGAAGAGAACTATGATCATCAGCCAATTTCAACAGATACAATGCCATTTTGCTTCACATAAATTATTCAACCACATCAAAGGGGACATTGCAGAAGGCAGACGCATCGGTCTGGTCGGCCGGAATGGTGAAGGGAAAACCACGTTATTGAACATTTTGGCCGGCAGCCAGGAACCGGATGAAGGACAGGTGACATGGAAGAAAGGCAGCGTCATCGGGCTGTTGAAACAGACACCGGATGAACAAGGGGATTTGGCGGTCGCAGAATTATTGACGGCTGTATTTGCGGAATTGACGGAAACCCAGGAAGAGCTGAAAGCTATGGAAAAGCGCATGGAAACAGCGCCGCCGGAAGAGTTGGAGAAATTACTGTCACGTTACGGCAGTGTTCAGGACGACTTCATTCAGCGTGGAGGTTATGAAATCGATGTCCGGATTGACCAGGTGCTGAACGGCTTGAAAATAAGTCGCCTGAAAGGGGAGAGTTGGGGGCATCTCAGCGGTGGGGAACGGACCAAAGTCGGATTGGCGAAACTGCTGCTTCAGGAGCCGGATCTCCTTTTGCTGGATGAACCGACGAACCACTTGGATCTGGAAGCCATCGAGTGGCTCGGTTCTTTTATTGCACATTATAAAGGAACTGTGGTGCTGGTATCGCATGACCGTTACTTTCTCGATGAGACCGTCACGCACATCTGGGAACTGGACCAGGGGGATCTGATCCAGTATACCGGGAATTATTCGGCTTATGTGAAAGAACGGGAAGCGCGTCTGCTGATCCAGTTTCAGCAATTTCAGGATCAGCAGAAAAAGATCCAGAAGATGAAAGAGACGATCAAGCGCCTGAAGGAGTGGGCTAACCGGGCGAATCCGCCGAACGCGGGGATGCACCGGCGAGCGAAAAGTATGGAAAAGGCGCTCGCACGAATCGAAGTTCTCGATCGCCCCGTACTTTCCAAAAAACAGATGGCGCTCGATTTTCAATCGGGTGAGCGCAGTGGCCGTGATGTCGTGTTGATGGAAGACGTCTGGAAAGGCTATGGTGACCGCATCTTATTCCACGATGCGTCGCTTCATATCCGGTTCGGCGAGCGGGCCGCAATTGTCGGATCCAATGGTACAGGCAAGACGACGCTCCTCAATCTCATACTCGGCAAGGAACAGATTGATGCCGGTGAGCTTCGTACCGGCAGCAATCTATCCATCGGACACTTATCGCAGCATACACTTGAAATGGACAATAGCCGGAGCGTCATAGACGAATTCCGGGATGCGGTCGCAGTCTCCGAATTCGACGCTCGGCATCTGCTGGCGAAATTCCTATTCTTCGGAAACATGGTGTTTCAGCCTGTCCGCCAGCTCAGCGGCGGTGAACGCATGAGGCTCCGCCTGGCCCAGCTGATGCACATGGATCACAATCTTCTGGTGCTGGATGAGCCCACCAACCACCTGGATCTGGAAGCGAAAGAAGTCATGGAAGAAGCGCTGGCGGATTTCCCGGGCACCATCATTGCCGTGTCCCATGACCGCTATTTCCTGGATAAATTATTTCCTGTGACGTATTGGCTTCATGATCAGCAGATTGAACGGTTTGAAGGAAATTATTCTGCGGCAAAAACCAAGCGTGCATCGATCGCGTACAGCTGAAAATGCAAAAACAAAAAGCGGCCATCTGAAAAGATGCGCCGCTTTATTTTGTTTCTGCAGGTGCTTCGATCCATTCCTGTGACCAGGTTTGGATTTCATCCATGACGGATTTCAGGGATTTCCCTTTTTCAGTCAGTTCATATTCTATACGTACAGGCGTTTCAGGATAAACAGTGCGTGTGACAAGACCTTGGGATTCAAGGTTCTTAAGGCGCTCGGACAGGAGCCGCCCACTGATGCCGATGACTTCAGTCAATTTGCTGAAACGCTGCGGACCGTTCAGAAGCTGATAAATGATCAGACCCGTCCAACGCTGGCTGAGTATCGAAATGGCCGATTCAAAACGCGGGCAGATAACAGATGTATCCATGATTGATCACTCCTTTATGGATATGATATCACAGCTTCCCTCTAATATAAAAGAATTAAGTTACTTGACACTTCGTAATAACTAAAATACAATAGGTTACATAAAGTAACTAACATACGAAACGAGGACTGCAAGATGAATTTTCATCAAAAACCTATAACTTATACAGATGAAGTGGGATTAAAAGTATTGGATCTGGATGGAATGAAAAAATTCTATCGGGACATCATCGGATTTGAAGTCATTTCCGAAGAAGGCAACGAAGTGCGTTTAGGCAAAGATGGCAACAGTTTATTGAGGCTGACAGCATCAGAGGGGCTTATGCCGAAAAGAGGGCGTTATGCGGGATTGTATCATTTCGCGATTCTTTTGCCGAACCGCAAAGAGCTCGGCAAAATTCTGCTGCATTTGCATAACCATGGAATCCGTGTCGGTTCATCGGATCATCTGGTCAGCGAAGCGTTGTATTTATCGGATCCGGAAGGCAACGGCATCGAAATTTACCGCGACCGCGATCCGGAAGAATGGAGCTGGAGCGGCGGGGAAGTTGCGATGGCAGTTGACCCGATCGATGCGGAAGGCATTTTGCGTGAAGCGGGTCTGGCGAATGAAAGCTGGAGCGGCATGCCGGCCGGCACATTGATGGGCCACGTGCATCTGCATGTGTCCAATCTCCCTGAAGCGCAGAAATTCTACACGGAAGGCATTGGATTTGAAGTGGTCACGCAGATGGGCGGACAGGCAGTATTCCTTTCTGACCAGAAATACCATCACCACGTCGCCTTGAACATCTGGAACGGCATGGGCATTCCGGCACTTCCTGAAAATGAAGCCGGCCTTGATTTCTTCACGTTGGTTGTTGCGGATGAAGCGAAACGCAGCGAGATGGCAGATCGCCTGCGTGCGCTCGGCGCAGAAGTGACGGAAGCTGACGGCTACTGGGAAACGAAAGACCCGGCGGGAATTACCATCCGTTTGGCAGTTTAATGAATACATGCAAGGACCCCGGCTCATTTTAGATGAGCCAGGGTCTTTTTTTATTATTTGAAATTTCTGATTATAGTTCCGTGGAAATGCTATACTTTGGGTGTCACGAATTGAAAGGAGGATGTAATGGAAAGGGGAGCTGCAGTTTTAATGACGGAAGTAAAAGCGCTTGAAGCATTGATCAGCCGGTTGCCGGCGCAGCATCCTTATCAAAAGTTTTTGGAAACGGAACTGCACAAAGTGAGCGCGGGCAAACGAGGGGAGGAAAAACTCCTCAAAAAGCTGGCTGAATTCAATTGGAAGGAAAGCTTTTTAGTGGTTCTGGACATCAGTATGAGCCGAGGCAACATGAAGATTCAAATGGACAGCCTGCTGTTGACCGATTCACAGGCGATCATCATCGAATCGAAAAACATCAATGGCAAGATCCATTTTGATGAAGCAACTGGCGAATTCTATCGGTACGATAAAGGCGGAGAAAAGACAGTGATGGATGATCCGGTGATCCAACTGAAAAGAAATATGCGTTTTTTCAATGACTGGCTGAAATCCAGGAATTTGGATATTGTCGTGAAAGGCCTCGTCGTTTTCACCGCAAAAGAATGCGAATTCATCTCCAAACCGCAGAACGTCCCCATCTGCAAAACATACCAACTCCATGAATATCTCTACAGCATGCTCGGTGCCGCACCCCAGGCCCCATCCATCAATCCGAAAAAACTGAAAAAGCTGATCGACAGCCAACAGTCGCCTTATAAGCGGATTCCACTCTGCGATTATTACCGGATAGATCCTGGCTCTTTAAGGAAAGGAGTTCAATGCCTGGGTTGCGGAAGTTTTGGAAACGGCAGGATGAAAAAGACAGGCTGGTGCTGCAATAAATGCGGATACACCGATGCGGAAGCGATCCGCAGCACATTGAGCGAATATTTCTCGCTGGTCAGCCACACGATTTCCAATGCCGAACTGCGAAATTTCTTCTTGCTGGAATCGCGTCACGCTGCATCCAGGATACTGGTGAAATATCGGATGGAAATGAGCGGAGAGAAAAAAGTACGGAAATACAATATTAAAATGCCAAATTAATCCAGAAACCGCTATGCCGATCACAAATGACGTTATGCCGATCACAAATGACGTTATAGCGATCACAAATGGCCAGATGCCGATCATAAAACCACTTATGCCGATCACAAAATGAGGTCCTGTCGCTTTTCGCCTGCGAAAAGCATGCATATGGTTTTTATTTCCAGTGAATATCCGGTAGAATGGCGGATAAACTACCTCAATCACTCACAAAAACCAAAATATCTCATAAAAAGGACTAAATTTCAATAAAACAGATAAAACCCCGGCTCATGTGCGAATGAGCCGGGGTTTTCTATCCCGCATTAACGGTCAGTATGACGCCCGCTTCTTCGAGGGGGAGAATGAAGTTTCTCTTTATTGGTCAAAAGACAGCCGCGCACAACTTTGGCCGTCTTCGATAGTGAAATTGGTGTCATGATCCGCACCGGACATGGTGGAAACGACACTAACATCTGCCGAAGCAGTGCTGTTTGCGCGCATTTCCTGATAGGCGAGCTGGCGTTCCTGGACTTTCAGATCCTCCAGCGGATTTTCGTAGAATGATAGTAATATTGCTCCAAATGCCACGGTGATCAAAGTGATGCCCAAAAATGAAAGGAATCCCTTCATGTGAAACCCCGCTTTCTAGTGTTTGCTTAGTATATGAAACGCAGATCGGCAAAAAAGGTTCCCGGTTGCTGTGCCGAGCCTAGTGCGTGATACTAACAGTAAAGAGTATCCATAATAAGGAGGAATCGCTGTGCTGACCCTGCAAACGAAAATCTGTCATTTACTCGGCATCGAATATCCTATCATCCAGGCGGGAATGGCCGGCGGCCCGGCCACGCCGAAGCTGGCTGCGGCCGTCAGCGAAGCGGGCGGTCTCGGAACGTTGGGAGCCGCCTATCTTGCGCCTGGGGCTCTCCGCAAGGCCATCACGGCAATAAAGTCAGCCACCCGAAAGCCCTTCGCAGTCAATATTTTCGTGTCAAAAGAGAAAGATGATTTTTCCCGTCTCGCGGAAGTGCAGCGGGCACTCGCGCCTTTCCGGAAAGAACTCAACATTGATGAACCCGAAATTTCAAATGCCGCAGACTGGAGCCGTCAGCAATTCGATATCTGTATCGAAATGGGAGTACCCATCATCAGCACCGCTTTTGGTTTATTGGATAACGAATCGATGCAAGCTGCCAAATTCGCCGGCATCAAAATAATCGCTATGACCACGACAGTTGAAGAAGCTAAACTGGCGGAACAGGCAGGCGCAGACGCCGTTGTTGCACAAGGCAGTGAAGCGGGCGGCCACAGAGGGACGTTCTCGCTGGCCACTCATCCGGACGGTGCCCAGATCGGCACGATGTCCCTTGTTCCGCAAGTGGTGGACGCCATCCGGATTCCGGTTATCGCAGCTGGCGGCATCGCTGATGGGCGCGGACTTGTTGCAGCTCTTGCGCTCGGCGCTGAGGCGGTTCAAATCGGTACACGTTTCCTGCTGGCTGAAGAAGCAGGGACGCATCCGGCCTACCAGCAAAAAGTCATTGATTCGAATGAAGAACAGACGGTCATCACAAAAATTTTTTCGGGGCGACCGGCGCGCGGAATCTCGAACCGCTTTATAAAAGAATTTGAAAAAGCGGGAACCAGGCCCCTGCCGTTTCCGTCACATAACACAGTGACGCGTGACATCCGTACAGCGGCCGCACAGCAGAATAACAGTGAGTTCATGTCGTTATGGGCTGGCCAGTCGCTAAGACTCGTGAATGATCAGATGCCGGCAGCTCAAATTCTGGAGGAAATCATGCGAAACGCACAAAAAACGTTAAAGGGATAGCGCTTTAGCATCAGCATATTTTTGCGGGATTCAGACCGGCATCATGCTATACTTATAAATGTGATTTTTTTAATGAAGAGGAGATTGACCAAATGGAATGGAAAAATATATACCGCGGCATTTTGATGGGCATCAGTGACCTGATTCCCGGTGTCAGCGGAGGCACGATCGCGTTCATCTTAGGAATCTATGATCGGCTGCTTGAAGCGATCAGCGGATTTTTCAGCCGCGAATGGAAAAAACATCTTGGTTTTCTGATTCCGCTAGTAATCGGGATCGGCGTAACGCTGCTTCTTTTCAGCCGTGTCATCGAATTTTTGCTCGAGAACCATTATGAAGCGACACAATTCTTTTTTATGGGTCTGATTCTGGGAGTCATTCCGTATATCATGAAACAGGCTGAAGTGAAAAAGAATTTCACCAAGCGCCATATCGCCATCCTGGTGCTGATCGGCATCGCGTTGGCATCAACTGCATTCATCGGCACGAACGATGATGTCGCACCGATCGTCGACTTGAGTGTACCGGTATTCTTCACCCTCTTTTTCTCGGGCTGGCTTGCCAGTATGGCGATGCTGCTGCCGGGGATCAGCGGTTCGTTCATCCTGTTGCTGCTAGGGGTATACACGACTGCGATCAATGCCTTGTCGACTTTGAACATTCCCATTGCACTTGCGATTGGCGCAGGTGTCATCGTCGGATTCATCGTCAGCAGTAAAGCGATCCGCTATCTGCTTGAACACTTCACCTATGTGACATATGCAGCGATCATCGGTTTGATCCTTGGTTCATTGTTCGTCGTATTCCCTGGCTTTGCGGCTGATACGGCAACGCTCGTAACCAGCCTGATCACCTTTACGGTCGGCCTTGTGTTCACTTTGTTGTTCAGTTCGCCGAAGAAAACAGTCATTACAGATTAACTGATAAACCTGGACAGCCCTCTTTCAAAGAGGGCTGTTTTTTTGAAACCATTTCCCTTCCGGCCCGTATAACCTTATATAAGCAAAATTTAAATGGGGACGTGAAGTTTTATTATGGGCAGTATTTTATTATTCAGCGCAATTGGCGCTTTGGTAATGGCAGTGATCATCACGCCGTTCACTATAGGGAAATCCGATAAAGAAAAATCAACAGGGAAGTTAGCTGAGATAGCAGTGGCTTTTGTGATTTTCTTTGTATTGTCATTCATTGCTATAGCGATATATTATTACGTTTTCAACGTCGACCGCAATATTTCATCGCTATGGCCATTCGCCCTGGCAGCGGCGCTTTTAGGGACGACGATTTCGACAGGGCTGGAGCAGAAAGCCAAAACGCTTCTTGCGGTTGCTGCAGTGGCGGGAACAGCTTACATTTTTGCAGCGCCGCTTTTCAATGCAGGAGAAAAGTTCGAATCAGCGGAAATGAAAGAGGAAGTGGAACTCGAAGCTTTTGATGAAACAAAAACGCCGGCCAGTGTTCCGCCGCAGTTCGCACGCAATAAAATGAAGAAGGCGTTCGGCCAGGTTCCGGATACGAGCTATTATGAACTTGGTAATCTTCAGATCCAGAAAGTGAACGGTGAGTATGTCTATATCGCTCCGGTCGAGTTTTCCGGCTTCTTCAAATGGTGGAATGCGGATTCGACACCGGGTTATTTCACGATGAGTGCGACAGATGCAGCCGCCAATCCGAAATTCATCCAGGCGGAAATGATTTATACACCGTCTTCTTATTTCGGTAAAAACATTGAGCGCCAAATGCGGATGGAAAATCCTGAAGCCGTATTCTACGGCGAACCGCAGCTCGAAGTGGATGAGGATGGAAAGCCTTTCTACATCCGTTCATACGGAGATTTCATCTCTGCGAGAGACGGCTTTGACGTGAAAGGGATCGTAGTCGTGGACCCGGCAACCGGAGAAAACGAGAATTATGCATTGGCAGATGTTCCGGCCTTTATCGACGGGGCAGTGTCGCCTGAATCCGTCAGTCTTGAAAACAGCTATTACGGAAACTATGCGAACGGCTTCTGGAACAGCAAGTTCGGTAAAAAAGATGTGAAGCTGCCGTCGGATGAAGGAACGGAAGCGAACGTCAGCCCGATTTTCGATGCAGACGGCGAAATGTATTACTTCACAGATTTCACGAGTCCGAAAGAAGGAGTCGACTCCATGCTCGGCTATTCTTTGACCCATGCACGGACGGGGGAGTCGACATTCTTTACAGGTAGCCTGGACGATTCCTATATGGACTCGCAAGGGAACCTGCAGATCATCGAAAAGCAGTTCATCGAAAAGCAATGGTCCGGTAAAATGCCGGTGCTGTACAATTTTTACGGGGAAGCGAGCTGGTTGACGCCGGTTCTGGATTCCAACGGCTTCCTGCAGAATTATTTCATCGTTTCAGCAGCCAATCCGGAAATTTCGGTCTTTGCGAATACGCCGAATGAAGCGCTTCGCCTTTACCAGACTGCGCTGCAAAAAGGCGGCAGCATTGTAGACAACACGTCGAATGCGCCACAAGCGGAGACGGCTGGTACAGTGGAGCGTGTCTTCAAGGAAAAAACGGGAGATTATACGGTCGTATCGTTCCTGTTGAATGATGGATCGAATTATATCGTGTCGTCAGAAACCAATCCCTTGGCGATTTATCTGGAGGCCGGGGATGCGGTAACCGTGAATTACGCGGATACCGGTGAGATGTTCCTGCCGGTGAAAACTTTACAGATCGATGCCATTGAATAGGACTAGCCCTTTGCCGTTTCGGCGAAGGGTTTTATTTTTTCTGCACGACATATTATTCAATAATATGGGAATAAAATAAGGCAGACAGATCGTTCTGGATAGGTCGTAACAATTTGATTTTTATGTAGTTCTTTTTGCTTTATAGAAAGCCGTCTACAGTTTAAACTGAAACGAAGAGGTGATGGCAAGTGCGGAAATTATTTTCATTGATGATCATAATTGTGCTGGTCTATTTCGCACGGCCGCTTTGGGAAGAACCGGTCGGAGACTACGTGGATTTGAGTTTTCTCGATCCGGTGGACAACGCGATCGACAGTTTTATTGGCAAGGCAGATGTGACGACTGCACTCGATGAGGCGAAAGAGTTCACCGCGCGCTTTGCAAGCCAATTGCAGGCGCTCGTTTTGACGGATGCAGACAGTATGCCGGAAGCGGTCGGAAAACCGGAATTGTCGGAAACGGACTCGCTGTTTGCGATCCATAATGTGACGCTCGGCATGTCGAAAGAAGAAGCACAGGTGAAAGTCGGGCTGCCGCTTCGCCTGATGAAGAATGAGTACGGCACGGATTGGCACAGCTACCATACCGATTACCAAAACTATGTTTTATTGGCTTACGACCAGAATGGCGCAGTGAACGGGATGTTCACGAACCAGGACATCATTTCTTCCACTGAAGGCATCACGATGAATTCGGATAAAGAAGAAGTGCGTGAAAAATTGGGCGTGCCGCTGAAGAGTCTGCAAAAAGGAAATGTCCAATATATTCTCGATACGCGTGATGAATACGATGTGTTCAAAAGAGGTTCGCTTTATATAACTGTTTTCTATGATATCCACGAAGAAAATACGGTGACCGCATTGCAGGTCATCCATGAAGATCTCGAAAAGCAGCGGAAGGAGATTTACGCTGCGCCGGATGATGATTTGCGGGAAGGCTATGAATATTTGCTGTTCGAACTGACCAATTCAGCCCGCATCCAACGCGAATTGCCGCTGCTGAAATGGGATGGGCAAACGATGCTGACTGCGCGCAAGCACAGTGAGGATATGGCGGAACAGGCTTATTTCAGCCATACCAATAAAGAAGGGAAGTCGCCGTTTGAACGCATGTCTGACGACGGCATCAGCTTTTTTGTCGCCGGTGAAAATTTGGCATACGGGCAATACAGCAGTATTTTTGCCCACGAAGGATTGATGAATTCGGCGGGACACCGTGAAAATATCGTCAAGCCTGATTTCGGCTATCTCGGTATTGGTGCTGCCTTCAATGATGAGAAGCAGCCGTTCTATACGGCCAACTTCTTTAATAGATAGTTAGAAAAGCGAAGTGCCCGTTTAGCTCTGAAAGGCATAAGACGGACCAGCGAAATGGCGTTCTTTGCCATGCAGCTGGGCTGGCTTATGACCCGGAGAGCTGGGCCGCTTGAGTCTGGATGCTGAAAAGTAACAGCCGGTCCGCTGAGCGGACCGGCTTTTTTAGAGTTTTTGGCAAGTTGGGCATAAACGAGCCGAAGTTGGGCATAAACGAGCCGAAGTTGGGCATAAAACCATGATAGTTGGGCATAAAATGAAAATCGCCTAAAAAGTTTGGAATTTTGAAACCAATCCATCCTAGCTCCGTATAAGAAGAGTCCGAAAATACATAAAAAAGCTGACCCCCATAAAAGGGGCCAGCAATGAGGCACTGTGTTTTATTGGAACAAAAACCAGGCAAGGACGACAAGCGGTCCGACGATGAAGCAGTAAATCGCGAAATACTTCAATTGCCCTTTGGCCATGATGTTCATGAACCACTTAAGGGAGAAGTAAGAAGCCACAAGCGAGCCGGCAAATGCCATGATATAAGGCACAGCGAGAGTGGACAAGTTGTCATCGCTCAGGATATCAGAGAAGCTGAGCACCGCGCCGCCAAGGCTGATCGGGATGAACAAAAGGAAAGAAAAGCGTAACGCCGTTTCCTGGTTGATGCCGCGGAACATGGCGGCAACAATCGTTGCGCCGCTCCGGCTGATTCCCGGGATCAACGCGACAGCTTGGGCAAGTCCGATGATGATGGCATCTTTCATCGTCATATTGCCGTCTTTTCGGATACCATGGATATTGCGGATCAACCATAGGGCGAAACCTGTGATGACGAGCGTAACGCCGACCGTCACAACTGTCGACAGGTAATCATCGATCGTATCCTGGAACAGCAGTCCGATGACAGCGGCAGGAATCGTCGCGATCACCAAGTAGACGATGAACATGAAGTCGCGTGTCGTTTCTTCGTCTTTTACTTTGAAGAACCGCAGCCCGTTTACGACCAGCCGTACGATATCTTCACGGTAGATGATCAACACTGCGATCAAAGAAGCGGTGTTGACGAGCAGCGCAAAAGTGGAGACGCTGCCTTCGATTTCCACATCAAGGAAATATTGTGCGATCAGCAAATGCCCGCTGGATGAAATCGGGATCGGTTCCGTCAGTCCCTGAAATAATCCGAGCAGTAAAAATTTTATTGTAAGCCATAATTGTTCCATTAGAATAACTCCTTCAATATGATTCTGTAAGTCCATGTCTAGGGACGCATTCAAAATAATAAAGTTCGCTTTCACAAAGAATAATAATAACATAATTTAATGATAAACTGGGTATACCTTGAAAAATAAAAGGAGTGAAAATGTTGACAAATAAACTTTGGTTCCAAGCGGGAGTCGGAATAATTCTTGCTTTAGTCATTATTCGCTTATTCATAGAAGTACAGGGGATTTTCGATCCGCTGTTCATCATCGCAGGAACCGTATTCGTCCCGCTGCTTCTCGGAGGGGTCCTGTTCTATCTGACACGCCCGATCCTTTATTTCCTTGAAAAGCGGGGCCTTCCGAAATGGGCTTCGATCATCAGCATCATTCTCGCGATTCTTTTGGCATTTTGGCTATTCTATGCCATGATCGGACCTGCTGTGACAAAACAGGTCAATACACTGGTGGATAATTTCCCTGAAATTGTGGAAGAAGTGGAAGGCTATGCCCAATATGTGCTGGATCAGCGCAGCCGTCTGCCGGACTCTATCCAGGAACAGATTTCCGACATGACAGGTAGCATCGGGAATTTGGCTTCCAACATCGGATCCGTCCTGCTGTCGTTTACGATGAGCTTGGTGTCAGGAGTCATATCACTTGTACTGGTACCATTCTTCCTGATTTACCTGCTGATCGACCATAAGAAATTTGTGCCGTTCGTTTCCGGTTTCTTTTCAGGAGAACGGAAATCCTGGATCATCAAAACACTCCAGGATGTGGACAAAACTCTAAGAGCATATATCCAAGGCCAATTATTCGTCAGTTTCCTTGTCGGCATCATGCTGTTGATAGGCTACTGGATCATCGGTCTTGAATACGCCCTGTTATTGGCGCTGATCGGTATGGTGACAAACGTCATCCCGTTCCTCGGGCCGTATATCGCCGTAATTCCCGCAATGCTCATTGCTCTCGTAACAGATCCGATCCAGGCTGTATGGGTAGCGGTCATAATGCTCGTTGCACAGCAAATTGAAAGTAACCTGATTACCCCGAACGTCATGGGCAATGCGCTCGACGTTCATCCGTTGACCGTCATCACATTAATATTGGCAGCAGGAAATATCGCCGGCTTATGGGGGATCATTCTTGCGATCCCGGTTTATGCCGTTGTGAAATCAGTTGTGAAGAATATTTATGCAAGACGTCAGGATATAGGCAAGACAGCAACGAAAGATGTTTAACAGCACTCCCGTGAATGGATTATTCACGGGGGTTTTTAATGCAAAATCATTGACAGACAATAGTCCACCCCCTAAACTGTTTATTAGTTGAGGGGGTGGACTATTTTGGATCAACGAATAAAAGAAGCCGTTGACCTATTTACAGATGTCATGGTTTATGGGACTGAGAAAGTCATCAAATCCATCGATCATCCGCTTTGGAATGAATATTCCCCGGAACAGATGCAGATGCTCAAGCTGATCAGGAAGGAAGAACGCGTTACCTCGAGCCGTTTAGCTGTGCTGCAATCCGTGCATAAATCCGCAATTTCCAGCAGGATCAAAAAATTGCTGCAAAAGGAATTGATCCGCATTGCTGATTCGGACGATAAACGAACGAAAATGCTGGAAATCACGGATGCCGGCAGGGAAGTGCTGAAGCAATCCGAAAAAGCGCTGACGGAATACATAGAGAAACTGATGTCGGCGCATATTGAAGATGAGGAGATCGATCAATTCCTCATCATTTTCCGCAAACTGAAAAAGATTCTAAAAATGGATGGAGTGTAAAATGTGAAGACGATATTGAAACTCAAATGGCCGATCATGATCGGTTTAATCATAGTAACGGCAGTTCTTTTCCTACTGGCGCCGAATTTGACCGAGCAGGCTGAAGAGGCGGGATCATTCCAGCTTTCTGAAGAAGCCTCTTCCCAAATGGCCGCAAATATCTTATCAGATGCGGGAGCTTCCTCCCAAACCATCTCGATCGTCATTCAGATGGATTCGGAGCTGGATGATTCAGCACGCGATATGCTGAATGACATCGCAGCAGATGCTGAAGCGATCGGAGGACCGGTTGAAAGTGTCCTGAATCCGGTGGGAAGTCCGGAGCTTGAAGAGCAACTGATCTCAGAAGATGGATCAACAGTTTTGATCCCGATTACACTGGGTGGATCGGATGAAGAAGTGAACCGGGTGGCGGATGAAATCCGCGAAACGGTGATCCCTTCCGATATGACGGCTTATGTCACCGGAGAAGCCATCATTAGTAATGATGTGAATATCAGTGCGCAGGAAGGCCTGAAACGGACCGAGATCATTACCGTCGTACTGATCTTCGGTTTATTGCTGGCGGTTTTCCGCTCAATCATTACACCATTCATCCCGCTTGTGGCGGTAGGGATCTCCTATCTGCTCAGCCAGTCACTTGTGGCATTCTTCATCGACTGGTTCGGGTTCCCGGTTTCAAATTATACGCAAATCTTCCTGGTGGCGATTCTGTTCGGTATCGGGACCGATTATTGTATATTGCTCCTCAGCCGTTACAAGGAAGAACTTGCATCCGGACATGATGTGGAACAGGCAATCGTCAACACCTATAGAACCGCCGGGCGCACGCTGTTCATCAGTGGGCTCGCTGTATTCATCGGCTTTTCGGCCATCGGTTTCGCTGAATTCCCGATTTTTAAATCAGCTGTTGCCGTCGCGGTGGGTATTTTTGTCTTATTGATCGTCCTGTTTACGGTTGTGCCGTTCTTCATGGCTTTATTGAAAGAGAAATTATTCTGGCCATCGAAGAAATCAGCTTCACATTCAGACAGCAAAATCTGGATCTGGATGAGCAAACTGTCGATCAACCGGCCATTATTGTCGATGCTGGTTGTAGCGCTCATCACCGTCCCGCTGTTATTTACGTATGACAACGATCTTTCTTTCAACACGGTCGATGAAATCGGTGATGAATACGAATCGGTAAAAGGGCTCCGCGCGATTGAAGACGGCTTTGGCAAAGGTGAATCTTTGCCGGTGCAGGTCATCTTCAAATCAGCGGATGCTTTAACGGATGAAGAAACAATTCCTTATTTTGAATCCATCAGCCGTGAACTTGAAAAAATTGAAGGTGTCGAATCAGTCCGTGCTATCACGCGTCCGACTGGAGATATCATCGAAGAATTATATGTGGATGAACAAATAGGATTATTGGCAGACGGCTTAACGGAAGCGCGCGGCGGACTTGAAGAAGTTCAGGCGGGTCTTACAGAAATCGAAACCAATTTATCCGGCATCGGCGGACAGGCCGGCGGTGTTGGCGGACTGGGTGACGCGGCAGCCGGACTCGCTCAGCTGAACGGTCAGCTTGGCCAGGTGACCCAGGGCCTTCAGGCGACCGGCAATATCCAGCAGACTGTGGGTGCGCTGACACAGATCAGCGGCGGCCTTGCTCAAATTGAACAAGGATTGCAGGGAGCCGCCGGTCAAACAGGGGAACTTGGTGCAGGGCTTGAGCAGCTTGCAGGCGGAATCACCGCTGCCAATGACGGTCTTGCTGAAATCTCTGCAGGGCTGACGGAAGCGACGGACATGATGCAGACGATGAGCGACAGCGAATCTGTGCGCGCGACCGGCTTGTTCATTCCGGAAGGGACCCTGGATGAGGCGGACTTCGAGCAGGTCCTGGACCGTTACACATTTGCTGAAGAAACAGGCGTCATGATGGAAGTCATTCTTTCTGAAGACCCGTATTCTCCGGAAGCGATTGATATAGTGGCTGAGATCAAAGACAGTGTCGATCGGAGCACAGCGGCGACACCGCTTGAAGATGCTGAAATCGCGTTCAGCGGAATCGCCAGCATCAACAGCGATCTGCAGGACGTCTCATCAAGCGATTTCACTAAGACAGTGATCATCATGCTGGTCAGCCTGTTTGTCGTTTTGGCGATCCTGTTCCGTTCATTGATCATGCCTCTCTATATGATCGGTTCGCTATTGCTGACTTATTACACATCGATCGCCATCGCGGAGCTGATCTTCGTAAACGGCCTTGGCTATGACGGAATCAGCTGGGCAGTGCCGTTCTTCGGATTTGCGATGCTCGTAGCACTCGGCGTCGATTATTCCATCTTCCTGCTCGACCGGTTCCGTGAAGAATCCCTCAACGGTGATTCGGTGCGGCAGGCGATGTACACATCGATGGCAAAAATGGGTACCGTCATCATTACGGCTGCCATTATTCTGGCAGGTACATTCAGTGCCATGATGCCTTCCGGCGTCTTAAGCCTTCTGCAGATCGCGACCATCGTGGTTACAGGCCTTCTGCTTTACGGTTTAGTCGTATTGCCATTGCTCATCCCGGCGATCTCGGTTTCATTTGACCGCGGCGTCTGGTGGCCATTCGGCGGCAAAAAGAAAAATAACTAAGGAATAAAAGCCGCTTTCGAGCGGCTTTTTTCTGTTAATGAATGAATTTTACGAGCCATGTTATAATAGCTTCATAATGAAAAGATGAAACGGGGTAGTTATAAGATGTTAACTTTTGAACAAAAGCTGGAAATCATTGAGTCATTTCCGGAATTGACACGCAAAGACGTGTCGATGAAACGTGTTAATTTCCATTACGAAGAAAGTCTTTATGACAAAAAAATCGTTGTTTACCACCTGCATCCGACAGGCAATGGCTTTGTCTATGTCGGCAATTTGCCGCAGTATGAAGCGGACAAAAAAGGCTTCGTCAACATCCGCGATTTCTCAGAAAAGGAATTGCGCAGCATCCTCGCCGATTCACTGGATTATCTGTCGCTTGAGCCGGAACCGCCTTACGATAAAACGTGGACGAACCGCGAAAATGAAAAATTGGATCTGGTATACGAAGAGCCTTTCTGGAATATCTACACCGGTAAAAATTTGGAAGAAAGCTTCGGTACATTCAGTGACGCCGAAGACTATTTGATCGACCAGGGTTTTAAAGAGCCGAAATAATGGAGATCCGTTTGCTCGGAAGAGATGAAGAGTTGCCGATGCAGCTGCTGCTGGAAGCTGATCCTTCAAAGGAGCTGGTGGTGGAATACTGCGCGGGCGGGCTTGTTTATGCAGCTGAACTGGCTGGCGATATCGCTGGAGTTTATGTTTTATTGCCATTGACGGAGCTGGCAGTTGAAGTTAAGAATATTGCTGTGGCAGAGAGTGTGAGAGGGCAGGGTTATGGCAAAAAGCTGCTCCGCCACGCTTTGGCTGAAGCGGAACGGTTAGGATTCAGCAAAGTCGAAATCGGCACCGGCAACTCGAGCCTGGATCAACTGGCGCTGTATCAGAAATGCGGATTCCGGGTCGACTCCATCGACCGGGATTTCTTTACACGGAATTATCCGGAACCGATCATCGAAAACGGCATTGTCTGCCGGGATATGATCCGGCTGGTTTATACGATTTAAAATGAAACTCTTCCTTCCGGGGAAGGGTTTTTTTATCGGGAAAAGAAGAATCGCCGATAAACTGTTTATCTTAAGATATTCCCTCAATAAAACATTTGAAAGTAAAAATAATTACTTTTGGAAGTAATGAATATTGCTTTTAAAAGTAAAATGAATTACTATATAAAGTAACGAGGAGGGATTGCATGGAAGAAATCAGATTAAACGTCAGCTTATTGAGAAAACGGGTGCCCAATTTAACGGCCGCGGCTAAAAATGCTGGAATAAGGCCAGCCACTGTCTCGAATCTTTGTACAGGTAAAATCGACTTGGGAAAAGCGGAAGTGAGAACGTTGGTGGGCTTGGCGGAATTGGCCGATTGTAAAATCGATGACTTAATCATTCGGGGGGAGAAGAGGAAAATGATTGAAACGAAAATTAAAGCGCTGGATTTTTTTGCTCCATTCGTAAAGGGCGGAACTACCGGGTTGGTCGCAAGGCCGGGGATGGGACAGCTTGTCATACTGGCTGAATTGCTGCACCGCTTCAAAGAGACGGAGCTGAAAACTGTTTTTCTTTCCCCGACAGGACAAAATCCCGAACTGGAGGGAACAATCGAGCTTGCCGATTCCATCACCCGCGGCTTCGAAGATACTATAGAAACAATCGGGCGTTTTGGCGATCAGACGGTATTGGTCACGGATAAAGAACATGTAGACTCGGGATTATTATTCGAACTGCAGGAAGCGTTGGGCGACCACGATGTCACTACATTATTGGTTGACCTTTCAGGCAAAGTTTCAGACGACGATTTCCCATTCGGCCCGCTTGAAACGGTCTGGCAATTGGATGCCGATTTGGCTGCCCGCCATCAGTATCCGGCGCTGAGTCCGCTTTACTCGGCTTCCTCTATACTGGACGAGAAAGATGTGGATGAACAGCATTTTCAGCTTCGCCAGCGTGCACGCAGTCTGCTCCGCCGCTACCGGGAACTTCGGTCTATCGTACAGTCGCAAGGCGAAGCGCGTCTGCCGGCAGCAGAAGTGGATACTTACCGGAGAGGTGAAAGACTGGAAGCATATTTCACACAGCCGTTTTATGTAGCTGCTGAACTTACGGGACAGGCAGGGCAATCTGTGCCGCTTGAACAGACACTGGCAGACGTCGCAGCTATTCTCGGAGGTCAGGCAGATCAGCAGGAAGTTGCACAGCTTCAATTTATCGGAGCCTTATAAAAGAGCCTTAGCGCTCTTTTTTTTATGGTTGAAAATAAACTAAAAGAGGAAAAAAACAGCAAATTTCGGTATGCTTGAAGCAGGGAGTGATGACATGTTCAAGAAAGTGACTCTATACACAAACAAGCTGAACGAAATGAAAGGCTTTTATGAATATCAACTGGGTTTCCGGATCATCGAAGAAGACGAATCGAGCTTCATGCTGGCGATCGGGGAGTCGCAGCTGATTTTCCGCCAGACCATTCGGCCGGCCTTTTACCATTTTGCATTCAATATTCCAGGCAACCAGTTCTCGCTTGCGAAAGGCTGGGCAAATTCGAAAGTCGAATTGAACCGCCAGGAAGGCATGGATGAAATATATTATGCGAATTTTGATGCCGACGCTTTTTATTTTGAAGACCCGGCCGGCAATATCGTCGAGTTTCTGGGACGCCGCAACACGGACCGGATGGGCAATTTCACGGTCGATTCACTGCTGAACATCAGTGAAGTGAGCATCACGACGCCGCATGTGGCGGAAGTCGGCAAGCGGATCGAAGACATGGAGATTCCTGTCCGCGGCTATAAAGGCATCGATCCCAACTCTTTGAACTTTCTCGGGCGGGGAGCGGCATTCATCCTGCTCACGCCACCGAAAAGAACCTGGTATTTCTCGAAAAGGAAAAGTGAAGTTCATCCATTATCAATCGAATTGATGGATGGCCGCCAAATCGATATCGATGAAGAGGGGAATTACGGCACAGCAATTCCCGAAAACCCTTTATCTGACGGATTGGAGGAAATGGAGTTCTCCGGTGCTGCCATGCTGAAAACGGATGAGGTATGGGCAGTGGCAAAAGGAATGGCAGACCGCGCAAACGAACGGCCGAATGCAGTCGACACCCGTTTCGGCATAGCTTCAGGCTGTAAGATCTTCACCGCTGTCGCTGTGGCGCAATTGGTGGAAGAAGGGAAATTATCATTTGATGATGTGCTTTCGGATCTGCTGCCGGAGGAGTTCCCGGACTACCCAGCCACGATCCACCAATTACTGACGCATACATCCGGCATCCCGGATTATTTCGACGAAGCGGTAATGGACGACTACGAAGAGCTGTGGCAGGAGTTTCCGATGTACCGGATGAAATCAACCCGGGATTTCCTCCCTCTTTTCAAAGATAAACCGATGATGTTTGAACCGGGCGAAAAATTCCAGTACAATAATGCCGGCTTTATTGTGCTCGGGCTGGTTGTCGAAAAATTGACCGGCAAACCGTTTACTGAAGTTATCGAAGAGCGGATTTTCCAGCGCGCCGGCATGGAACGTTCCGGTTACTTCCAGATGGACCGTCTGCCGGCAGAAACGGCCACCGGCTATATCGACGAGGATGCAGGGTGGCGCACTAATCAGTACTCGCTCCCGATCAAAGGCGGGGCGGACGGCGGAGCCTATGTCACGGCTACTGATATGGCCGCTTTCTGGGAAGCGCTGCTGAACCATAAGCTGCTTTCGGAAAAAATGACCCGCACGATGTTCACGACTCATGCATCGGATGGTGAGGATGATTACGGCTACGGCGTATGGATCGAAACGACCGGTGATGCAGTCCGGAAATATCACGTAATGGGCTACGACCCGGGAGTCAGTTTCCACTCCGGCTATTATCCGGCTGACGGCAGTATCTTAACTGTCTTATCAAATGAAAGCGCGGGTGCCGGTGCGGTTGTCCAGCTGATCGAAGAGGCAAAGTCAAAATGAAATGCTGAGGAGAAACTTCACTTAGCGGGACGGTGTTCCCGCTGGGTGTCAGAGGGTCCAATTGATCGTCAATACGGGATAAAAGGGGTAGAAATATGAGCGGAAAAAAATTGGCGTTATTCATCGTCTTCGGAACAATTGGTGCAGCTGCACTGATATTCCTTGTTTTCCAGCTGTATTTTATGATGAATTCATAGAATTTGCGCAGTTAAAAGAAAAAGAAGCGATTCCTTTTAAAGGGGATCGCTTCTTTTGATGGAAAGGATATAGAAACAAAAAAATGAGCTCTTCTGAAGAAGAACTCATTAATAGTTATAGTTGGATTACGCTTTTTGTACGTTAGTAGCTTGAAGACCGCGTTGGCCTTGCTCGATATCAAACGTTACTTCTTGGCCTTCGTCAAGAGATTTGAATCCTTCGCTTTGGATAGCTGAGAAGTGTACGAATACGTCGTCTCCGCCTTCGCGTTCGATGAAGCCGAATCCTTTTTCTGAGTTAAACCATTTTACTTTACCTTGTTCCATGTGTGTTTCCTCCTCGTATGCGTAAGCATACATTGTATTACTATCCTTGCTCAAACCTTGCAGATGAACATCTGACACTTTGTAAAAAGTTATCCGAACAAAAATAATTCTTCTTAAGAATAACACGGCTTTATCCAGATTGCAAGCGTTAATGAATAATTGATGTAATAGCATATATATTTCTTATTGATTATACTGATGAAATAGGTAGTTTTTGGAGGTGGAAAGATGAAAAAGGTCGTCGTGGCGGGCGTTTCAGCAGGAACAGGGAAATCCACATTTGCCCGGCAACTCAGTGAAAAATTATTGATTCCGGTGCACCATCTGGATGCGTATTACTGGAAAGCCGGATGGGTGGAGCGGGATCCTGAAGAATTCAAGGCGGTTCAGCAGCATCTGGTGACAGAAGAAACGTGGATCATAGAAGGGAATTATGGAAGCACCATGGACATCCGATTGAAAGAGGCGGATACGTTCATCTATTTAGAACTTCCATTACGCGTCTGTGTTTACCGGGCGCTGAAACGTTGGATCACCAATTACGGGAAAACTCGTCCGGATATGGCAGAGGGGTGTCCGGAGAAGATGGATATCGAATTCCTGAGATTCATCGTTACAACTTATGCGGACAGAAAAGTCGAAATGCACAAGCGCGCCAGCGATTTTTCGGCAAGCGGATCCGGTCGCCGATCCATCATCCTGCAGACCCGGGAAGAAATCGAAAGCTTTTTGGAGAGTATAGGCAGACCGGCAGCGCATTAACTGTGGAGCCGGTCAAAAATTTATCTTAATTGTTGGAAATCTAGAAAAACGGACTTACATATAAAAAGATAAATGGTATGATAAAAATATAAAAATGTCGGGAGGCGCAGAGATGAAAGTTTTACATGAAGGTACTATAACGAATCAGGCGCTTCACAAAAAACTGCCTCTGCGCATGAAACGTTTATATCTTGAAGATCTGCCGGCCATCGAAGCCGTGCAGGAAGCTGTAATCGCCGATTTGCGCGATAAAACGGCTTTGCACCCTTTAAGCACGGAAGAATACCTCTTCATCCTGAACGAGCGCGGCCTCATGGTCGGCGCTTATGCGGAAGATGAGCTGATCGGTTTCCGTGCACTGCTGATTCCTGAAATCGACGAGGAGCACCTCGGCTATGACATCGGTTTGCAGGAAGAAGAATTGCCAAAAGTGATTTATCAGGAAATATCAGCGGTGCTGCCGGCTTACAGAGGAAATCGCCTTCAGCAGAAATTGGCGGATGTCATCATGAATGAACTTCCAAAGTTGCCGGGCAATTTTCATTACGTGGCCTGTACTGTCGCACCGATGAATATCCCCAGCCTGAAAGATAAATTTACACAGGATATGTATATCGTCGCCCTCACCCAAAAATACGGCAGCAAAGAACGCTATGTCTGCGTCAAAGACCTTGAGAAACCGACACTTGCCTATACTGAATCTGCGGCGGCCAAGCTGGACGATTTTCAGAGGCAGCATGAACTGCTCGCTGCGGGTTATGTAGGCGTCAATTTTCAGATGAAGGACGGCTTCCACGAAATTCAATTTGTTAAACCCACTCTCTCATAAAGAGTGGGTTTTTATTTTGTAATAAATTAAATTATTCTGAAACTTTTACCGCATATTCCCGTAAATAAGATAAGATGGAAATAGGCAGAAAGAATGGGAGGGATTGGAATGGAATTGTTCGGGATGGAGATTGCCCAGGTTTATATGTACGGGCTCCTGATTGCAGGTGCCTTGACCTTATTATATGTATTGTTCGCTGACATAGCAGAAGCGGGCGATGGAATTCCGTTCCTGAATCCGGCTGTGCTCCTGGCATTTTCGACCCTGTTTTTCGCCATCGCATTTCTGCTCGAACGGGCAACGGATCTGAACAGCTGGGTCATCATCGGGATTGCGGCAGTCGGCGGGGCGATACTCGATTTCCTCTTTTATTTCTTCGTGCTGTTGCCGTTGAGGTCTGCGGAAGCATCCATCGCTTATACGGAACAATCGCTGCTCGGCCAGGTAGCTAAAGTGATTGTGCCGATCCCGACAGACGGCTACGGTGAAGTCGTGCTTGAAACCTACGGCGGCATGATTTCAAAACGGGCGACCGGCTACGACAACGAGCCGATCGCACAGGACGAGCAGGTGCTGATCATCGAGATAAAAGACGGCACGTTGCTAGTAAGGGAGTACCAGCCTTTTGTAATAGGAAATAAAAAATAGAATGATAAGGGGGAAATGGAATGGAAATGGGATTGTGGTATGTAATCGGGATTGTCGCTTTTGTCATCCTGGCGATCATCGGTGTCTACGTAACGAAGTATAAGACGGTGGGGCCGGATGAAGCGCTGATTGTCACAGGGAGTTACCTCGGATCGAAAAACGTCCATACGGATGATTCGGGCAATCGCATTAAGATCATCAGAGGCGGGGGGACATTCCTGCTGCCGGTATTCCAACAGGCGGCACCGCTAAGCCTGTTATCAAGCAAATTGGAAGTGACGACACCTGAAGTCTATACGGAACAGGGTGTACCGGTTATGGCAGACGGAACGGCCATCATCAAAATCGGCGGTTCGATTTCTGAAATCGCAACAGCAGCCGAGCAATTCCTGGGCAAGTCAAAAGAAGACCGGGAAAACGAAGCGAAAGAAGTGCTGGAAGGGCATCTTCGTTCGATCCTCGGGTCGATGACAGTCGAAGAGATTTACAAAAACCGTGATAAATTCTCGCAGGAAGTGCAGCGTGTAGCGTCGCATGACCTGGCAAAAATGGGCTTGATCATCGTGTCATTCACGATCAAAGATGTACGTGATAAAAACGGTTATTTGGATTCCCTCGGTAAAGCAAGGATCGCGCAGGTGAAACGTGATGCGGATATCTCAACAGCCGAATCTGAAATGGAGACACGGATCAAACGTGCCGAAGCCGGCAAAGAAGCCCAGCGTGCCGAAATTCAGCGCGCTACTGAAATTGCCGAAGCGGAAAAAGATAATCAATTGAAAGTCGCTGAATACCGGCGTGAGCAGGACAGCGCGAAAGCACGTGCCGATCAGGCGTACGAGCTAGAG
Organism: Planococcus beigongshangi; assembly: GCF_016820495.1. Classification (GTDB taxonomy): domain Bacteria; phylum Bacillota; class Bacilli; order Bacillales_A; family Planococcaceae; genus Planococcus; species Planococcus beigongshangi. The sequence continues at coordinate 208,504 of NZ_JADHDU010000004.1, forward strand.
ACAGCCCGTTCAAAACAGGAAGTTGTCGAGCAGGAAATGCAGATCCAGATTATCGAGCGTCAAAAACAGATTGAACTTGAAGAAAAAGAAATTCAGCGCCGTGAGCGCCAGTATGATTCTGAAGTGAAGAAAAAAGCGGATGCGGACCGCTATTCTGTTGAACAGGCTGCGGAAGCTGAGAAATCCAAACAGCTTGCCGATGCAGACGGACAGAAATACCGCGTCGAGGCGATGGCCAAAGCCGATGCAGAGAAAGTTCGCTTGGATGGTATGGCGAAAGCTGATTCCATGCGTGCCCAGGGTGAATCCGAAGCGGATGTCATCCGCCTGAAAGGTCTTGCCGAAGCCGAAGCGAAACGCAAAATCGCCGAAGCATTCGAAATGTACGGCCAGGCAGCCACTCTGGATATGATCGTCAAAATGCTTCCGGAATACGCGAAACAGATTGCAAGCCCGCTTTCGAATATCGACAAGATCACAGTTGTGGATACGGGAGGCGGAGAAGGCGGCGGTGCCAATAAAGTCACATCGTATGCAACGAACTTGATGTCCACGTTGCAGGAAACGCTGAAGGAATCCTCCGGAATCGATGTCCGGGAAATGCTTGAGAACATGAGCGGTAAAAACGATTACACCAGCACAATCGAGCAATTGCGCTATGAATTGGCGGAAAAGGAAACAGCAGTAGATGAAAAGAAAATAGAAATTTAAGAGACAGCCTCAAAAAGCTTTTGCTTTTTGGGGCTGTTTTTGGTTTCAGAAGAAAGCATAAGGGGAAAAGATAGGCTGATAGTATGAAAATCACATTTTTGATGGGAAAATGCTCCTCTGCTATTTTTAAGAGTTGAACAATGATAATTGAATGAAGATACATATTTATATAGAAGAGATTTTCATTTGAACGAAAAAACATCAATTTAAGGAGTATCCTATGAACGTAAAATTTGACGAAATCCCCCAATTGCCGCTCCTGTCCATAAGCGGGCCGCGTGCCCGGGATATTACTTCCATCGTTTATAATTCAGTGGATACCGAAGAAGGATCCGCTTTCTTTTGTGTGACCGGTGAAAATACAGACGGACATCTGTATATCCAGGAAGCGATCGATAAAGGAGCCGGCACGATCATCGGCACCAATAAGGATATCTTGGATAAATTTTTTAGTTTATATCCTCAATTGACATTCCTCCATGTGGAAGATTCCAGGACTGCTTTAGCGCATATTTCAATTTATTTTTATAAGAATGCCCAGGACAGACTGATTAAAGTCGGTGTAACGGGGACAAATGGTAAAACCACCACGGCAACCTACGTTTATAACCTTTTCAACCGGCTTGGGCTGCCTTGCGGTTTCCTCGGGACTACGGGAATCTGGTCCTCGAAAAGCAAACTGGACTATAGGAAGAGCACACCGACGACACCCATTTCATCTGATATCCATAATGTCTTTTCCCAGCTTGCTGCCCAGGGTGACCTAGCGGCGTCGATGGAAGTTTCTTCAATTGCGCTGGATCAGAAAAGAGTGGAGGGAATCGTGTTCGATGTGGCCATCCATACGAATATTTCAGAAGAACATATGGAATACCATAAGACATTCGAACATTATCTCCACTCAAAACTGGCTTTGTTCCGTCAGGCGAAATCCGCAGTCGTGAATCTGGATGATGCTGGCATGTCGAAAGAAATTTTGGAAGTGGTCCAGTACCCTGTCCTGACTTATAGCGCGGATATTGCGTCCGGAGCCGACCTGATCTGGCAGAACTGCCGGACACTTGATGATGGGCTGGCTTTTGAACTGATATATGAAGGCGTCAAGCGGCCTGTCGAAGTCCCGCTGTTCGGCGAATACAATGCCGGCAACCTGACGGCGGCGATCGCAGCGGCATTGCTGGCAGGAAAATCATTTGAAGAGATTTTAAGTGTGATGGCCGATATGCCGCAAGTCGAAGGGCGTTTTCAGGTTCTCGCCGGACCTGAAGGCAGGAAAATCATCCTCGATTATGCGCATACACCGGTTGCCATTGACCTGGTGTTGAGAGAGGCAAGAAAATTGCCGTATCGGCGTTTGATCGCATTGGTTGCCGGAATCGGCATCCGTGATTTTGCCAAGATGCCGAAAATGGCAAGAGCGGCAGAAGGCAAGGCGGACATGATCGTTGTGACTGTGGACCATCCCGGTTATAACGACCCGGACGATGTCGTTGATGAGGTGATCAAAGGGTTCACCATCCCTTATAAACAGGAAGTGCGGAGGGCGGCGTCGCGTCGCGGTGCCGTACTCGAAGCATTGAAGGCAAGCGGGCCGGAAGATCTGATTGTCTTATCGAGCGGCTGCATCAACGGCTCGCAGATTGTAAAAGGCGAGTATATTCCGCATTCGGATGAGGAAATTATAGAGGAGTATTTTTTACAGCAAAATTTATAAGGTATCTAGCGGCTTTTCCTCTTGTCCAGACTCCAGCGCCCAGATTCTAGTGTCATAAGCCACTCTGGCTGTGCGGCTGAAAACAAGCCGCTTCGGCAGAGCGTCTTATGCCCGTCGAATCTACACGGGCGCTTTCGCTTTTCTATAGATTAGTCGCTTTTTTGCCTTATTTTGTGTTTAATAGAAGAGAAGGTTTCATTAGACATAAGAATTGGAGTGAATGAAATGCAATATCGTACAGAAAAAGATACGATTGGTGAAATTCAGGTTGAAGCTGACAAAATGTGGGGGGCGCAAACTCAACGCAGCGTCCAGAACTTTGCGATCGGCACGGAGCGTATGCCGCATGAAGTCGTCATGGCGTTCGCCCAATTGAAAAAAGCGACAGCGAAAGCGAACCATAAGCTTGGGAAATTATCTGAAGCGAAGATGAAAGCGATCGAAACAGCAGCCAACGAAGTAATCGAAGGCAAATGGAACGACCATTTCCCATTGGTTGTCTGGCAGACAGGCAGCGGAACGCAGTCGAACATGAACATGAACGAAGTACTCGCACGCCGCGGCAATGAAATTCTTGCTGAGCAGAATTCGGAAGAGAAACTGCACCCGAACGATGACGTGAACATGTCCCAAAGTTCGAATGACACGTATCCGACGGCTATGCACGTAGCAGGCGTCTTGGCTGTGACTGAGACATTGATCCCGGCTGTTCAGAAATTGAAAGCGACGCTGGCTGAGAAATCGGAGAAATTTGATGACATCATCAAAATCGGCCGTACTCACCTGCAGGATGCGACACCGCTTACGCTTGGCCAGGAAATCAGCGGCTGGAAACATATGCTTGAAAAGAGCGAGCGCATGATCAGCGAAAGCGTCAACTATATGCGTGAACTCGCTATCGGCGGAACAGCTGTTGGAACAGGGATCAACGCAGATCCGAAATTCGGCGGCTATGTGGCAGAATTCATCGCGGAAGCGGTCGGCTCTGAATTCACTTCAGCTGAAAATAAATTCCATGCACTGACCAGCCATGACGAAATGGTTTACGCACACGGCGCGATCAAAGCGCTGGCGGCAGACGCAATGAAGATTGCAAACGATGTTCGCTGGCTGGCAAGTGGTCCACGCAGCGGCATCGGTGAAATCACGATTCCGGCAAACGAACCGGGAAGCTCGATCATGCCTGGTAAAGTCAATCCGACGCAAAGTGAAGCGTTGACGATGGTGGCGGCACAGGTAATGGGGAATGACGCGACAATCGGTTTCTCTGCGAGCCAGGGGAACTTCGAGTTGAACGTATTCAAACCGGTTATCGCATATAACTTCCTGCAATCTGTTCGCCTGTTGGCAGACAGCTTGATCAGCTTCAACGATCACTGTGCAGTCGGCATCGAAGCGAACCTCGATGTTATCCAGAATCACGTAAACAACTCATTGATGCTTGTCACTTCGCTGAACCCGCATATCGGCTACGAAAAAGCGGCAGCAATCGCGAAGCAGGCCCATAACGAAGGCTCGACATTGAAAGAGTCTGCGGTGAAGAGCGGACATCTGACAGCTGAGCAATTTGATGAGTGGGTCAAACCTGAGAATATGGTTGGCAAATAAGTAGAACGCAGCGGCCGGACTCCTGTTCCGGCCGCTTTTATTATGAGGTGAAGAGGTTTCGTTGCTGAAGTGTCGAAGTATTTACGCTGGAAAAGAATTTACGGAAGAGGTGCGTCATGCAAAAAACGTTTGTGATGTCGTGGAGCGGCGGGAAAGATTCCGCTCTCGCTTATTACCGTGCAGTGCTGGAAGGAAATGTTCCGGTTGCCCTGCTGACGATGTTTGAAGAAGATGGGTCCAAATCACGTTCGCACGGTTTGCCGCTCGAAGTTCTGGAAGCGCAGGCTGAACGGATGGGGCTGCCACTGGAAATCGGCAAGGCGGACTGGAATGGCTATGAAAAAGAGTTTATCGATCGATTAAAGAATTTCAAACGTGAAGGCATCGATATGGGAGTATACGGTGATATCGATCTGGAAGACCACCGCGCATGGGTGCAGAAAGTCAGTGCAGAAGCCGGGATCGGGGTGAGCCATCCGTTATGGGGGCGGCCGCGACGGGAATTGCTGGAAGAATTGATTGCCGAAGGGTTCAAAGCTGTCATCACCGTGGTGGATACTGCCCGCATGGATGCGAAATTCCTTGGACGTGAATTTACGCACGAACTGATTGAAGAACTGGAAACACTCGACATCGATGCTTGCGGTGAAGAAGGGGAATTTCATACAGTCATCATAGATGGGCCGATATTTGTGGAGCCGATTCCGCTGGTATTTGGTGATGAAATTGAGGCGGGACAATACCGTGTTCTTGAAGTGAAGCTTCAAGATTAAAGGCGGTGTCTCTTGAGGCGGATTTGGAAAATGCCTGAAAAAATGCCTTTTCTGACCACGATGGACATGAGGGTTTTCGGTTTACATACGACCTGTATGTGATACAATTACGTCCATTAAGATTTGGAAGGGGAATTCATTTGACTAATAAAATGCTTTTAAGCCTATTGATCGGTGCCTCAGTTTTGGTAACAGCGGCATGCGGCAATGAGGATGACAATACGAATGAAGAAGAAACAGCCACAGAGGAACAAGCGGCAGGAGAAAATGGCGAGGCAACTGAACAGCTGGAAATGCCGGAGCCGGATCTTGAAGGAGTACCTGATCTTGTAGCTGAAGTAAACGGCGAAGAAATCAAAAAAGCCGAATTCGAGTCTGCTTACGTTGCACAATTCCAGCAAATTGCGATGCAGGCACAGATGTCCGGCCAGGAAGTCGATCAGGATCAATTGAAAACCCAGATTGCCGAAAGTCTTGTCGGACAGCGTTTGCTGATGCAGGAAACGGACAATCGTTCAATTGAAGCGACTGACGAAGAAACGGAAGAAACATTGACTGCGTTGGCAGAACAGAACGGTCTCGCTTCTTCCGATGAGTTTTTGGCTGCGCTTGAAGAGCAGGGGCTTTCGGAAGAAGAAGTGATGGAACAAGTGGCCTCACAAGTGAAGATGGATAAATTGATCGCCGAGGAAGCGGGAGATATTCAGCCATCTGAAGAGGAAGTCCAGGAATTCTATGATGGGCTATTGGCTCAGCAGGAAGAAATGGGTGGCGGAGACTTGCCTCCTTTGGAAGATATAAAGTCTGAACTTGAAGGACAGATTGCCATGCAGAAAGAAAACACAGCCGTTGAGGAATTAGTGGCTGAACTTCGCGAAGGCGCAGATGTAAAAATTAATATTTAAGAACAAAAAAACCAAGCCCGTTTTCGGACTTGGTTTTTTTGTGTACAGACCCCAGCGGCCCAGCTCTTCGTGCCATAAGCCAGTGCAGTTGCTCCTACAGTGCTCCTGCAGTTGCTCCTGCAGTGCTACGCTGCTTCGTCGCAAGAGATAGGCCCAAACGAGTTTGGGCTATCTCTCGCTGTCGCTTTTCTTAAATCGTATCCGCTTTTTGGATCAGGTTCAGGAATTGCTTCGTCCGTTCTTCTTTCGGATTGTCGAAGATTTCCTGCGGTGTGCCGCGTTCGATGATGCGTCCGGCATCCATGAACAGGACTTCATCCGCGACGCCTTTTGCAAAACGCATTTCATGCGTGACGACGACCATGGTCATACCTTCCAAAGCCAATTCTTTCATGACTTGAAGAACTTCCCCGACAAGTTCAGGATCCAGCGCTGAAGTGGGTTCATCGAAAAGCATCACTTTCGGTTCCAGGGCCAAAGCGCGTGCAATGCCGACACGCTGCTGCTGGCCGCCGGAAAGCTGGAACGGGTATTCGTTCATCTTTTCCTTCAGGCCGACTTTTACCAGTAAATCTTCCGCCTTTGCACGGGCTTTCTGCTTATCGATTTTTTGGACGGTGACCGGGCCTTCCATGACATTTTCAAGGGCAGTCATATGAGGGAAGAGATTATAATGCTGAAAAACCATGGCTGACTGTTTTCTGAACTCCGTTATTTTCTTCTTTGATAACGGTTTTGAGAAATCTGCCACATGTCCGTCAATCGCCACAGTCCCGGCAGTCGGCGTTTCCAGGATGTTCAGACAGCGGAGAAATGTCGTCTTACCGGATCCGGAAGGGCCGATGACAACGACAGCCTGGCCTTTTTCCACATTGAGGTCGATGCCTTTCAATACCTCAAGATCGCCAAAGCTCTTATGCAGATTATTTATTGCAATCATAGAATGCTCCTTTCATATAGAGAATTGAATTCATGTTTTTGCTACATAGCGGTCAAAACGATTTTCCAGTCGCCCCTGAACCAGTGAGAGAAGGAAGCAGATGATCCAATACAGCAGACCGGCCTGCGCATACAGGAGCAGGAATTCGTAGTTGAAAGCTGCAATTTCCTGGGCTCTCCGGAACATTTCCGTCACCAGGATGAAGGAAGCCAGTGAAGTGTCTTTGACCAGGCTGATGAATGTATTCGACAAAGGCGGGATGGATACCCGTGATGCCTGCGGCAGGATAATCCGCTTCAGCGACTGGCTGTAGGTCATGCCGATGGTGTTGGCCGCTTCCCATTGCCCTTTTGGAATGGATAGAATCGCTGCCCGGATCACTTCAGAAGCATATGCCCCGACATTCAGTGAGAATCCGAGGATGGCCGCTGTAAAAGGCTCCAATGTAATGCCGACAGTCGGCAATCCATAAAAGAGGATCGACAGCTGGACGAGCAGCGGCGTGCCGCGAATGATGGAGACATAGATCCGCGCCACGATCTGAAGGATCTTAATCGTTGAAATACGGGCCAGCGCCGTCAATGTTGCCAGCACCAGCCCAATCGTGAATGATATCAGTGTCAGTGGAATCGTATACTGGATTGCTCCTTCCAATAAAGGAAGGAACGATGACTGGGCAATGTCCAGTAACCGTTCTAAACGTTCAGGGTTTGTGAAAATACTATTCAAGTACATTTTCGCCAAACCATTTCTGTGAAATTTCTTCGTATGTTCCGTCTTCGATCATTTCTGCCAAGGCTTTGTTCACTTCATCGATAATCGCGCCGCTGTCTTTTCTGAACTGCAATCCGCTTTGTGAAGCGTCATCAGATTCGTCGGCAATTTGAATCGGGGCATCCGGACGCTGTTTCAAAAAGTCCAGTACGGAAATTTTATCGTTCACTGTAGCATCGACACGGTCTGAAACCAATAGCTCGATTGCCTGATTGAATCCTTCCACGCCTGTAAGTTCAGCGCCGAATTCTTTTGCGATGTCAGCGTAGTTGCTTGTCAGTGATTGAGCTGACTTTTTGCCTTCAAGGCCTTCAAATGAGGTAATCTCCGTTTCATCTGCGCTAGTCACCAATACAGCCGCAGATGTGATGTATGGATCAGAAAAATCGTAGATCTCCAAGCGGTCTTCGCGGATACCGACCTGATTCGCCACCATATCGAATCTGCCGGAATCGAGGCCAGCGAACATGCCGTCCCATTGAGTTTCCAGGAATTTAGCTTCAACACCAAGGCGTTCAGCCACTTCGCGGGCAATTTCAACGTCAAATCCTGTCAGTTCTCCGGATTCATCGTGGAAAGTGAACGGAGGATACGTGCCTTCCGTTCCAATCAGCAACTCGCCTTCATCCTGGACTTTTGCCAGTAGATCTTCGGAAGAGCCCTCTTCCGGCTGGTTTTCAGTTGTGTTGTCTTCCGATGAATCTCCGCAAGCCGCAAGCAATAATACAGCTCCGAACAACATCAAAAGCAATAGATAAGATTTCTTCATCCTATATCTCCCCTAATTCTTATAGTTTTAGTCGGCATTAAAATAAATGCTGTTTGAGTATAGCATCTTCTTTGATTCTGCTCAATAAATCTTTCTTACCAACAGAAAAAAGCCTCTCCTGAAAGGAGAAGCTTTTATTGCGTGCCATTTTTTAGTTTTTCGATACTTTCAAGAGCCTGTTTCACGGTGCTGAAAGAGAAAGGGGAGGTGAATTTGATGTCGTTGTGCATGGCGACCTGGACCAGTTTTGGCCGTAAGCCGGTCGTCATGACGCTCATGCCCATCATCCTCAGCATTTTACCGGCTTGGACCAGCATCTCCGCAACACGGTGATCGATTGTCAGGACACCGGAGAAATCAAGGATGACATACTCGACTTCCATTGTGGAAATTTTCGGGATCACCATTTCCATGATGAATGTGACCCTCGCTTCATCGATAAAACCGACAAGAGGCAGCACCACAATGTCATCACGGATAGGGACGACTGGTGCAGAAAGTGATAGGAGCTCTTTTTGCAATTTGCTTTTCGACTCTTCAGACAGGCGTTCAAATGCGAAGACGGTTTCAGTGAGGCTGACATCCAGGATGGAGTTGATCCTTTTGATGATTGTTGCAGTCAAGGCTGCGGACAGACCCATTTCAAGGCTGATACGGGCCATGATGTCGGCGAATATATCACGGGTCAGCGGGTAGCGCACTATCACATCTGAAAGCTTTCCTCCGCGGGAGACCTGCATTTCAGCATTGTTCTTGCTCCATTCGAGCAGGTGTGCCGGCACGAATTTTTCATCATCCGGATCATCTTCCAAAGAATCGCTGTAGAAGCCCAACAGCTTGATATACATGTACAAAGCCATCTTTTTTTCTTCTTGGGGAATTTCCATTTCAGTGTGACTTACTACATATTCGACAACTTCTTCCGATATCAAATGTGCGTTTTTAGAGACGTACGAGGAAAATTCATGGACAGTAGTCATTTTCTTCACACCTTTGCTTTAATTCATATTTCCAGTATAACTTAATTTTTACAATAAAGGTATCTGTCAGGAAAGCAATGGGTTTTTATCGTCCATGATAATAAGGCCGGGACAGAATGGGAATCTGTCCCGGCCTTATGGGGTTCGCCGTCTATTTTTTTCGGAAAACCCATGCGCGCTGGGCCACGAAACCGAATATGAAAAGTACAGTATCGACGAATACTTTCAGGATCACTTCGCCGCGTCCGAGCCATTCGGCGTAAAGCAGATGGACGGACCCAGCCGAAGCCACCATGATGAACGCTGCCAGAATATAATAACGGACCAGGGATTTGCTGGATCCCTGCTTGAACACCTTATTGCGGTTTATATAATAATTGAATAATGAAGACAGGATCCGGGCTGCGACCGTTGCCAGTATGATGAACATTTCAGGCGATGAATCCTTGAGCAGCTGGATGAATAGCCAATATAAGCCGATATCGAGCGCAAAGGAGGCGCCTCCGGACAACCCGTAGAAAATGAAGATTTTATAGATATGTAAAGAATCCCTCAATGGATGGAAATGCGAAGATTTATTGTCATCGATATAGACGGTTTCAATCGTCACTTCCACCATATCAATCTCGTTTTTTCGAAGTGCAGCGAGGGCGTTCATCTCATACTCAAAACGTTCACCAAGGACTGTCAGCAGCTGCGGCAGGTATTTCACCGGTATTCCCCGCAGCCCTGTCTGGGTATCCGTAAGGACGGTGCCAGTGGTGAGCTTGAACAGCATGCGCGTGAAGCGGTTGCCGAAACGGCTTCTGAACGGTATATTCTTTTGCTTGAAATCACGGGCGCCAAGAACGACTTTATCCGGTGCATCATGCAATTTCTGTGCTAATTTCACCATATCAACGGCTAAATGCTGGCCATCCGCATCCGCAGTGATGACAGCTTCAAAAGGAAGCTGATGGGTGAGTATGTAGTGGAAAGCGGTTTTCAGCGCACGTCCTTTCCCTTGATTGACGGCGTGCCTCAAAAGCGTGACTTCTTTATGGGATTCAAGCTCCTCGAAGATATGGGCGAATTCACGACCACTGCCGTCATCAACGATAAAAATCTGTTTGAATCCTGACTGGATGATTGTTTCGACAGCATTCAGACATTTTTCATCAGGTTTATATGCAGGAATAATTATGGCTGGCTGCTTCACACGACACCTCCTCTCCGGTTTAGATGACAGCAACTTTCGCCAAGACACCTCAGTGAAATTACGGTTAATTGATCGGCCCTTATTAATAGGAATACCCAAGCACAGCCCTTTTCACACGGCATCTTAAGAAAATCTTCAGAAAGCCCCTCCATCTTTATTAAGATTTCCCATTTATACTTTGGATATCAGTGAAAGGGGAATAAAAATGATTACGATCAGCGAACTTCAACATCATTTTAAAATTGGGAAAAAAGGGAATGAACGGCTTGTGCCGGTATTAAAAGGCGTCACATTGGAAGTCGGGAATGGCGAAATTGTGGCCATACTTGGCAAAAGCGGTTCTGGAAAATCGACATTGCTCCATATATTGGCGGGATTCATGTCTCCTGAAGCAGGATCCGTACTGGTGAATGGCCAGGAAACTTCCGCATTGAAAGAATCGGAGCAGGCGAGTTTCCGGCTTGCGAACTTCGGATTCATCTTTCAGAACTTCCAATTGATGCCAGGGCTCAGCGCATTTGAAAATGTGGAGCTGCCATTGAAAATCCTTGGCATGGATGAAGCGGACCGTAAAAAGAAAGTACAGCAGATGCTTGGGAAAGTCGGACTCCAGGAAGTTTCCGGCCATTACCCCAACGAACTTTCCGGCGGCCAGCAGCAACGGGTCAGCATTGCGCGTGCGCTCATAACGGATGCGCCTATCATATTGGCGGATGAACCGACAGGAAGCCTGGATTCGGAAACGGAAAAAGAGATCCTGTTATTGATCCAATCATTGAATAAGAAATTAGGATTGACGTTTGTCATCATTACCCACGACGAAGAAGTGGCTGCAGTGGCAGACCGGCAATATCACCTGCACGACGGCGAATTGGTGAAAGGGGAACAGCGCCATGCAGTTTAAAGATCAGATCGATTTCATCAGACAACATATGAAACGCAATAAATTACGTGTCGCCACCACTATCCTGGCGGCAACGATGGGCTGTGCATTTTTGATTGTCCTCGCATCCATCGGCTTTGGGCTGCATCAGACGCTTACGGACGATGTCCTGAACAATAATCTGGTGACGGAAATTGAAGTGGCCGGAAAAGCAGGTGAAGAAACAGATTTGTCACCGGGGGAAATTCCGGATGCGGAAGTTCAGCAGATGCGTGAAATGCAGCATGTGGCAGCGGTCGTCGAACGCAACCGGCCCGATGCTGAAACAAAAGTCGTAATCGGTGAGCGCAGCACTTATTCGAATGTCGTACTGTCGAGTATGGAAGAAGAACAAAAAGCGGGATTCGGACTGTCGGAAGGAAAGATGCCGGCGAACGCCAATGAGGTCGTGATCGGCTATCACACGGCAGACATGCTGCTGACAGAAGCGGAGCAGGAAAAACAGGAGAAGGGGGAAGAAGTCAGCGGTTTTGCGGGCAGTTTGATCGGCCAGACGATTGAATTGCAGCTGACTCCTTTTATGAATGAAGGAGACGAAAAGACGGAAATGGCTGCATGGGAATTCGTTGTGACGGGAGTCGCCAAAGAACCGGCCAAAGACTGGATGACGGACACCGGTGTCTATGCAGACAGTTCATGGGGAGCAATCTTCAACGAAGAACTGAACATGCAGCCGGGCTATGAGAATATTCTCGTCTATGCGGACGACCTGCAGAATGTCGGCGGCATCACGAATGCCTTGAAAGAAGACGGTTACTACGTCTATTCCGTAACGGAAGAGTTGGGCACGGTGAATGTATTCTTCAACGCATTGAAAGCCGGTCTGATTTTTGTCGGGACGATTGCGGTATTGATTGCCTCCATCGGTATTTTCAACACCATGACAATGGCGGTTACTGAAAGGACGCGTGAAATCGGCGTCATGAAAGCGATCGGCGCACAGCCGAAGCTTATCCGGAAATTATTCCTGATGGAAAGCGCGGCCATCGGAGTGATTGGTACCGTATTGGCAGTCGTGATTTCATATGGTATCAGCATGCTGTCCAATTGGCTGATTCCGATCATCGTCATGAGTTCGCTTGGCGAAGATCAGCCGGAAGACTTCACAATTATCATCTCCACAATTCCGTGGCAGCTTGTCGTGATCGCTTCCGTCATCAGCATCGGAGTGGCGATGGTATCTGGCTGGAACCCCGCACGGAAAGCGACACAGATCGATGTGATCCAGGCTTTGAGACAGGAAATGTAATAGAAAAAAGCGCGTTCCCGGGTGGGGATGCGCTTTTTTAATCGATGACTTTAAAATCGATTTCTGCATGGATCTGATAATCTGTTTTCTCACCGCTTGGAGATTCCGTGAAAAAATCAGCATAGCCGTTCACTGTGTAATAACCTTGGGGGAACTGGTTTTCCATCACTTGTTTTGAGAAGTCGATATAGGCAGCGTCATCCAGATCGCTGTAACCACCGCTGCCGCTGTATTTTTCCCGGAGAGGCTCACCTTTCGTGAGAGTTGTCATCAACAGAGGTTCGATCATCGGATAATGGATTTCATAATCCCGTGTTTCTTCTTCCATCGGGAAATAGAACGCGGATCCGGCGTGGAAGATATCGATGCTTTCTTCGTCGCCGATATATTCAAGTTCTGCGTAAACTTCTACCGGGCCGCCGCTGGCATACTCCTCTTTTTCGGATACAAGCCGGTAGATGAAATCGCCATCGGTTGTTTCAGCTTCTGTAGCTTTTACTGTAAAATCGCCGATATTTGAAGAAGAATCGCCATTTGCGGTATCTTCTCCCGTCCCGCATCCAGCGAGCAGCAGGATCACTGTCAATAAGAAAAGACTGCTTCGGACTATCATTTCCAAACACCCCTCTTTACTGAATGAGACGTAGCGGAAAGGGGAGAGTTACAGTTTTTAATAGGAAATATAGATTTAGATGGACGTTATAGCTTTTTTGAAATATTATACATAATTTTTATTTGCGATCTAAATGATAAATTGGAAAGTATTTAGGTCAAAACGGAAAGTATCGCCAAATATTGGGAAATAAATTTGGAAATCCTAATCTTAGACTTAAAAGTGAACAGTATATCCAAATAACTGGGAATTACACCTGATTAAAACGACATATAACAATCATTTTTATAAAATATGCGGGTTTTTCGGATGGTTTACGCCCCGGCGGCAACCATCCACGGAACATTCGCCCCGGCGAATGTTTTTCCAATCAGTCTTTTGTCAGTCAAACGTATCCTCCGGCCGCCAGCCCTGCTGTAATTCGCGGATCGACAGGCCGAATGTCATTTCGAGATGGGGGTAATCCTTGAAACCGTTCCAATCACCGCCCCAGTCGAAACCGAGGCTTTTGCCGATGTCCGCCACTTCAAACCAGTCGGGTTCGCCGTTGCCGTTATCATCGCGCTCAATGTCCCAGACGACTGAGCCGTCATCAAGCTGCAGCGCAAAATCGACGGCGAGACCGTAATTATGATAGGATTCGCCCCCTTCTGCATAAGTCACGATATTGCCGCCGGAACTGCGTCCCTGCTGATGCAGGATATCCTGTTCACCGAACGACCGGAACCCGTCGGTAATCAGGATCGTGATGCCGATGTCCTCCGCCGCTTCCACCAGTTCACGGCTCTTCTCTTCAAGGATCGGGTGCAGCGAATCGGGTAACGGGCGGGCCGCCAATTCTTCCCGGAATGCAATTTCGCGCTGTATCCATATAAATAAAAAACTGCCGAGCAGCAGCAGGAAAAGAATCGTAATTGCCATTTTAGCTTGTTTCAAACCTTTATCACCTCTATGGTTTTATTCTAGCAAAAATCACGGAAACAGTATCCTCGGAAGGAATTTGATACGATAGAAGAAACGATACTTAGGAGGAATACATATGGTACTTGAATTGATGAAATCCCACGCTTCTGTGCGCGATTATACAGAAGAGCAGTTGACGCGGCAGCAAGTCGAAGAATTGATCGGAGCGGCGCAATATGCGGCAACGTCCCATTTTGTGCAGGCCTATTCGATAGTTTGGGTAACAGATCCGGAAAAACGCCGGAAGCTGGGTGACTTATCGAAGAACGCCAAGCAGATGGAAGGCGCCGGCGCGGTTTTCCTGATGTGTGCGGATTACAACCGGCTGAAGCATGCGGTCGAGATGAACGGGGAAGAAATCATCTTCGATCAGGCGGAGAATCTGCTGGTTGCTGTTACGGATGTAGCGCTGCTGGCACAAAATCTGGCTCTCGCAGCCGAATCAAAAGGATACGGCATCTGCTATATCGGCGGAGTCCGCAATAATATGGAAGAGATCAGCCAATTGGTGGGATTGCCTGAAGGGGTTTTCCCGGTTTACGGTCTGACTGTCGGTGTACCAAGCAAAACGAATGATGTAAAACCGCGTCTTCCGGTGGAAGCGATTTTGCATGAAAATGAGTACGATGAGCACAAGTACGAAGAAATCCTGCCAGCCTATGATAAAACCATCCAGGAATATTACGGCAGCCGCGGATCCAACCAGAAGTCGGCTACCTGGTCGCAGCAAATGGCCCATTTCCTGAACAAGCCGCATCGCCAGGACCTCAAGAACATCCTTGCGGCAAGAGGCTATAAATTTAACTAATGAATTCCAGGGAGGAAGACACGATGAAACTGACGTTATTCGGAGCAACCGGAAGAGTCGGAAGCGAAATCTTGAAACGGGCGCTGGCTGACGGCCATAAAGTGACCGCGCTGCAGCGTTCACCGAAACTCGACACGCATCCTGATCTTGAGACGATATTCGGCAATGTCAGAAACAGCAAAGATATAGAGCGTTCTATTGCAGGGGCGGATGTGGTCATCAGTGCGCTCGGAACCGATAAAACGACGACGCTGACAGACGCGATGCCCTATATTATCGAGTCGATGAAACGCCACGGCATCAATCGGATCATCACGATCGGCACAGCCGGGATCCTGGACAGCCGCCTGGAAGAAGGGAAGCTGCGTTATCAGGGCGGAGACTCCAACCGGAAACTGACATTTGCAGCAGAACAGCATGACAAAGCTTTTCGCATGCTCGCGGAATCCGGTCTCGACTGGACGATTATCTGTCCGACCTATTTGCCGGATGGTGAAGCGAAAGGCGCTTACCGTGTGGAGAAGGATTACCTGCCAGAGGATGGCAAAGAAATCAGCACCGGTGATACCGCCGAATTCGCTTATCGGCAGCTGGAGAGTTCGGAATTTATCGGCAGCCGTGTGGGTATTGCATATTGATGAGGAAATGGCCTGGAGTTTTCAGGCCATTTTTAAAATACGATCAACTTGGGCCCGAATACGATCAACTTCCACTAAAATACGATCAACTCGCCAATTCAACCCAAAAAAGCCGCGCAGGCAACTGCTGCCTGCGCGGCTAAATTTATAGTCTGAAAATACTTTGAAAAAGGGGTTCTGTGTCCAGACTCCAGCGGCCCAGGTCTTCGGGTCATAAGCCAGCCCAGCTGCTGTGGAATAAAAGTTGCTCCTGCATCGCTTCGCCAGCTTCGTCGCATAGAGATGACGCAAATTACATTTGTCCAGCTCTTCGCTGTCGCTTTTCTTTATTAAGCCGTAACATCCCTTTTCCCGAAAGTAAGGTAGCTGACGGCCATGAAAATCACAAAGTAGACCATCAGTACGATCACCGACATGGTCATCGTGATGCCTTCGACCGGTAAAAAGCCAGTGTAATACTGTGTCAGGTCGGTGTGTGTAAACAAGTAGTATTTGACGATTTCATAGTCCGCCAACAGGAATACCAATTGAATCCCTGTAAACATCAGGAAGATCGACAAGCCGATCGCAAGCGAGCTGGAACGGAATACGGTGCCCAGCATAAATGCGAAAGTGCCGATGATCCAGACGCCCGCGAAACTCAAAGCGAGCATCTTGAGGCCTTCGAGCCAGAAGGACCCTTCGGCAACTTCGGAGCCGTTCCAGGTGAGGAAGGTTCCTTCACCGATGCCGAAGAAAATCAGTCCGGCCATTGCGGTGGAGATGAACAGCACAATTGTCAGCAGCACCGCATAGATCATGGCAGCAAGATATTTGGAAGTCAGGATCTTCCAGCGTTTGACGGGACGTGTCAGCAGCATCTTGATGGTTCCCTGTGAAAATTCAGCCGCTACAATGCCACCGGCGACTATGACTGTGAACAATGTGACGATTGAGATCATGAAATGTGATTCGATGACACCTTGCTGCATACTTGTGTATTCATAAGGCGGCAGATCATTTTCCAAACGGTGCTCGGAAATCGCTATTTCTCCTTCGAAATAGTCGCGCTGGACTTGATCGAGCTCAGGATTTTCGAGCATGCTCTGGTTGTAGAGCATTTCATTGGTCTCGACCTGCTGCCAGGTTTCCGGATTTTCGACCGGCATGGCGGTGTTCACCCATTTGGTGATCGCGGCAGTGCCAAATAGAATCAGGACCAGCAAAATCAGCATGATCCAGGAGGATTTACGGCTCCATAATTTCATCCATTCATTTTGTATGAGCTTGAGCAATGTCTCCGCCTCCTGTCATTTCAAGGAATTGATCTTCCAGTGTCGCTTTGAACGGCTGCACGGCGAAAATCGAGATATTCGCATTCACCAGGATTTTGACAGCACCGGGTACGTGTTCCGCTTCTGTTTCCACGATCAATCCATCGTCATGGCGGGAAACCGGGAAGCCGATGCCCGCCAATATCTCTTCTGCTTCCGCCAGCGGTTCGACTTTGAAAAGGAATCGGGACAGCTGCAGCTCTTTGACGTTCTTTATATCGATCAATTCACCGTTTTGAATAATGGCGATCCGGTCGCACAACAGTTCAATTTCAGACAATAAATGACTGGAAACAAATACGGCGACACCGTTCTCACGGGCGATTTTCTGCAAATACAGGCGGAATTCCCGAATTCCTGCGGGGTCCAGCCCATTGGTTGGTTCGTCCAGAATCAGGAATTTTGGATTGTGAAGAAGTGCTTGGGCCAAACCAAGCCGCTGGCGCATGCCAAGTGAGTAGGAACCCACTTTTTCGTTGATGCGGTTTTTCATGCCGACCTGCTGTACCACTTCGTCGATCCGTTTCTTCGGGATGCCTTTATGCATTCTTGAAAAGTGAAGCAGGTTCTTGTAACCCGACATGTATTTATACAATTCGGGATTTTCAACAATTACGCCGACTTTCTCGATGCTGTCCTCGAAATGGTTCGTTACTGACTGTCCATCGATGATTACATCGCCTTCCGTCGGCTTCATCAAGCCGACCATCATCCGGATCGTCGTGGTTTTACCGGCGCCATTCGGTCCGAGGAAGCCGGTAATCTGCCCTTTGTACAAGTCGAGATTCAGATTCTTGATGATCCTTTTATTGCCGATCGTCTTTGATAAATTCCTGATCTGCACCAACGCCTGTTCAGACATCTTCAAGCACCTGCTTTCGTTTCTTTTGTCATCCATTCCACCGTATCCATTCCGGTTTCGCTGCGGATTTCATCCAATTGCCTATGAGCCAGGACCTGGCCGTTTTTCAACAGGACCAATTCATCGAGCAGCACTTCCACTTCCCGGATTTCATGCGTCGACAGGATCAAAGTCTGGCGCTCCAGGTCCGTAAACCGGATCAGGCCTTTGACCAAGTCTCCCCGCACCATCGGATCGAGTCCGGAAAAGGGTTCGTCCATTAAATAATAACGGCTTTCCCGACCTAATGTTGCTGCCATTTTAGCACGTCCACGCATCCCTTTGGAAAGATTTTTCATCTTTGAGGCAAGCGGGACTTCCAGGAAATCCAATACCTCTTTCGCCTTCGCTTCATTGAAATCGGCGAACTGGCTATTGTAATACGCAAGTAATTGTTTGACGGTGAAATAGGGGTAGAACAAATCGGTATCGGGAAGATAGGCGATTCGGCCGGCATGCTTCCGTGACACAGGATCACCGTCGACAAGGATCGATCCGCGGTCAATCGGGCTGACCCCTGCAAGGGATTTCAGCAAGGTGGATTTCCCGCTGCCATTTTCACCGGCAATCCCGATGATTTTTCCGGTTTCTAGTTTGAGGTTAACACCCTGCAGCGCCTTAGCGGAGCCGAATGATTTTTTGACATTGCTCAATTCGATCATTGGATTTCCCTCCTGACAAGTTCCACGATTTCATCTTTCGAAAAACCGTAGGCTTCGACATCGGCGATAAAAGATTTCACCAAATCGGTTTTTTTGCTGTCTCGCAGCATATTTAAGCGATCTTCGTTGTCAGTAATGAATGAACCTTGGCCACGCCTGGTTTCTGTAAGTTCCATCGCTTCCATCTCCTTGTAAACGCGTTGCACTGTATTGGCGTTGACCCCGACCTCAATCGCATATTCACGGACAGAAGGCAATTTATCGCCCGGTTTTCTGTGTCCCCGGATAATATCCCCCGACAGCAGGTCGATCAGTTGCTGATAAATCGGCTTATCCTTTTCGAAATCGAGCCCCATCTCAAGCCCTCACTTTCTTTTCGAACCATCGTGCTGACAGCAGGTAGAGACCCGACAATAACAGCAAACTGATCAGCAGCTGTCCCATTTGAATCGTCGGCGGCTCCCCGAAAGAGACCATCAACCCGTAGGACAGGCGGGTCAGCAAGTCGGATTCGCTCACCTGGATGACCCAGAAACCTGTAATTGCCGCGTATAATTCAGTTGCTGCAATACGGTCCCACATTTCAAGGCCGAAGATGAACAGCCCGATGGAGACGATGTATGCAAAGCCCCCGATTTTCGGTTTCATTGTATAGAACATGGTCAAGTAAAAATAGTAAATGATGGAGACGAATACCGAGAAGAATAATATTCCAGCAATGAAAGCAGCTCCAAAGAGGAGCAATTCATCCATATCAAATACTTCAGGTGCAATAAGCGTAAATGCAAATGTCAGGATACTCATCCAGAGCAATGACAGGCATGTGACAAAAAAAGCGATCCCGAATTTACTGGCATTGATTTTATGGATGGAAGCAGTGGAATGGAAAAAGATATCCGGATGGTCCATCTCTTTTGTAAAAAGGATGGAGAGCAAAATAATCGGCAGCAGTATATGCAGCGCCATCATTGTTCCGCAAAAGACCAGGAGTCCCTCATAGAATTCAGTCCGGTACAGGGAAGCTGCTCCCAGTGGGATAACGATATCCAGCAAAAATGCCAGCAGCATATAGCCTTTGATAATCGTCCAATCTTTCATCATCAATCCGCGCAATTGGTTCATCGTGCCATCTCCTTGTCTTACTGTATTAATCAAATAGTACACCGCTGTAATGTTAATTGCAACACAAATTCCAAATAAATGTCTAATGCATCCTTAAAACGGGAATAGGGAGGTATACAGTTTTTATCTGGGAGGAATCACAATGAAGGAATTACTGGATAAAGAGCAGATATTGATCGCATACTATGCCCAGTATTTTAAAGGGGCCACGCTGGAAGACGTCAAAAAACTCGATGAACGGCTGTCCGAAGCGGTAGGGGAAGAGCGGTACAGAAAAGCCGTCAAGGAACTTGAAGACGAGGGATTGATCTACGGCCTTGAAAGGGCGGAAGCACGTAAAAGGGAAGACGGCGTCGAGAGTCCGATGGCGACCAACGAAGGGATGCTCTACGTCAACAGCACCCTCAATCTGCAGTCGGAATCCGTCGAGGACCATCAATTGGATTACCTCAAAAATAATTTGGAGACGAGCCGCCTGGAATTCACACTGGAGCCGGTCGAAGAGTATGTAATGGAAGTGATCCGGGAACAGGCGGAGAAAAAGCCGAACGAAAACTCTCCGTAATCAAATAAAAGAAGCATCCCTCATAAAATGGAGGATGCTTCTTTTATTATCCTAATTCCAAAATGAAAAACGCCAGGAAAATAGTGAGTACGACAATCGTATTGATCACCATTCCGACTTTTCTGCTGACATCGTAATCGAGTGCAGGAAAGCGTTCGGCGACTTTCATCCCGCCGACAATCAGGCCGACCAGGACCAGCAGGTTGAGGATGATGTGCATATCATAGACATGGACATCGATGTAGCGCACCAGTATGACGGAAAACGCTAAAATGATGCCGTTGACGATGTGGATTCTTTTCATAATAGCTCCTTTAATTCATTTTCAAGAAATGGTTTTGCAGACAATAGGCCAGTGAACTGGCGGTAGCGCTCCAGCTGTCCGGCTTCGGGTTTCCGCCCGGTTTTGTATGCGCGGATCAAAATATTCTTCGGCGTATGCTCCATATCGATGAATTCCATCAATTGTGTTTCATATCCGACAAGCGACAGCAGTTCAGCGCGGATGGAATCTGTCGCAAGAGCGCTGAACCGTTCTTTGATCAGTCCATGCTGCAGCATGATGCCGAGTTCCGGCGAATTGATCTGATGGTTCAATTCACTTTGGCAGCAAGGGACGCTGAGAATGACTTTCGCATTCCATTTAACCGCACGCGATAAAGCCATATCGGTCGCCACGTCGCACGCATGCAGCGTTACGACCATGTCGACTGCGGATTCCTCGTTGTATTCATTGATATCCCCGACCAGAAACTCCAATTGCTCATAGCCCAGATCTTCTGCGATGCCGCGGCATTCCTCAATCACTTCTTTTTTCAAATCGAGGCCGGTCACCCGGAGATCGAGGCCTTTTTCGATGCGCAGGTAATGATAGAGAGCAAAAGTCAGATACGATTTCCCTGAGCCGAAATCGAGGATGCGGACGGTCCGGTCTTTTGGCAGGTGAACCAGCGAATCATCGATGAACTCGATGAAGCGATTGATCTGGCGGAATTTATCGTATTTCTGTTTTTTGACGCTGCCATCCGGATTCTGCACGCCAAGGCGGACGAGAAACGGGTAAGGAACACCCTCTTCCAGCAGATATCGCTTTTTTCGGTTATGGGACAGCTGCGCCTGTTTCTTTTCTGTTTGTTCCGTTTTCCAGCTCACCTTTAATTTCTTGGAGAGCTGGATCTGGACTTTCTCTTCATTGAATTGAAACAGGCCCTGGCGGAACTCCGCGAATAACTCCGCTAATTCCGCAGCCGCTTCCTCCACCGTCAGGTTCTTATGCTTCAGCACATGTTCATGCTGGTATTCGAATTGTATATGATAGATATTCTTTATTTCGACCGGTTTTAATCTGACGCGTTTCAAGTCACCCGATTTCTGGCGGGGCTGACTGATTGTCGCTGACACCAGTCCTCTGTTCGTGAGGCGTGCCATTAATTGTCGGTGCATTTCTTGTAATTCCATGGTATTTCCTTTCCTGATCCGTAATAAGACAAGTTTATCATGGATTCGGTGCCTTGAGGGAGAGAGCTGTTTTACAGAAAACCTATTTGAAAATTAAATTAATCGGAATTTTATGATAATATAATATGGGAATGGAAAACGCTTACATCATGGGGGGATTCTAATGGCGATTTTAAAACAGACGGTAGGGGAAATGGTGCGCGAGCGGGCTGCTCTGCATCCGACGACAGAAGCCTACGTTTACCCGGAGCATGGCATCCGCAGGACGTATAAGGAATTTGATGAGGAAACAGACAGGCTCGCCAAGGCTTTTATGGGCATCGGCATAGAAAAAGGCGAGCATATTGCCATCTGGTCCGACAATAAGCGCGAATGGCTGCTGAGCCAGTTTGCCACAGGGAAAATGGGTGGCGTGCTGGTGACAGTGAATACGAGCTATCAGTCGAGTGAACTGGAGTACCTGCTGAAGCAATCGGATGCGGCGACGCTGATCTTAGGAGAAGAATTCAAAGGGAATAATTATATCGATATTATTAATACAGTATGCCCAGAGCTGAAAGACTCCGAAAAGGGCGATATCCGGAGTGATAACTTGCCGCGGTTTAAACGCGTGATCGTCATGGGTGAAAACAGTTACTCTGGCATCTACAAATGGAGCGAATTTGAATCCTTTGCAGAAAGGGTATCAGATGAGCAACTCGAAGAGCGCTTCCATTCGATGGATCCGGACGACGTCATCAATATTCAATATACATCCGGCACCACAGGGTTTCCGAAAGGGGTCATGCTGACGCATCTCAATGTCGTCAATAACGGGAAACTTGTAGGGGATACGATGAACCTGACGGAGCAGGACCGTTTGTGCATTCCGGTGCCTTTTTTCCATTGTTTCGGCTGTGTGCTTGGGACGATGGCGGCGGTGACGCATTCGACGACGATGGTCATCGCTGAACAATTCGAACCGAAGCGTGTGCTGCAGATGGTGCAGGACGAGAAATGCACCGGTTTGCACGGTGTGCCGACAATGTTCATTGCAGAATTGAATCATCCCGATTTTGCATCATTCGACACATCCACTCTCCGTACCGGTATCATGGCAGGCTCGCCGTGTCCGATTGAAGTGATGAAGAAAGTGATCAGTGATATGGGCGCAACAGAGATTACGATCGCATACGGACAGACTGAATCTTCACCGGTCATCACGCAGACCCGTGCGGATGATGCAATCGAAAAACGCGTTTCGACGGTCGGTAAACCGCATGCGGAGGTTGAAGTGAAAATCATTGATCCGGCAACCGGTGAAACCGCCGCATCCGGTGTCCCGGGAGAGTTGTGCACCCGGGGCTACCATATCATGAAAGGTTATTATAAAAATGAGGAAGCGACCCGAAACGCAATCGATTCCGAAGGCTGGCTGCATACTGGCGATATTGCGGTGGAAGATGAAGATGGCTATATCGCAATTACGGGCCGCATCAAAGATATGGTGATCCGCGGAGGCGAGAATATTTATCCGCGGGAAATCGAGGAATTTCTATACAGTCATCCTGCGATCCAGGATGTTCAGGTGGTAGGGGTGCCGGATCCGAAATACGGCGAGGAATTGATGGCCTGGATCATTCTGAAAGAAGGGGAACAGCTCGGTGCGGAGGAGCTGCGAACGTATTGTACGGGCAAAATATCCCGTCATAAAATTCCGCGGTATTTTGAATTCACGAAAGAATACCCGATGACGGCTTCAGGAAAGATCCAGAAATTCAAATTACGCGAACAGTCCGCTGAACTGGCTGGCACTAGCAAGGCTTAAAGGAAACACTGTTTTGATGGAATTGAACTTGAACTGGAGAAGAGGCGCTGTGATCCGTTGCAGCGCCTTCGGTATTTGTGTCGAAGAGTGGATATTTGTTTAATTGGAGAGGCGAGAGGGGACAGTGGTAAAGTGAGGTCAAATTTATAGGCTGGAGGCGATATTGCGGCGGGCAATGAACGGGTGGACAGGGCAAAGCGGGCCAGCTTTATTTATTGTTGAAACGAACGGAGCGATGGGATTGGTTTGGACTACTCTTATTTATATTATCGGGTTTGTACTTATCCATTTATATTCGAAAAAGATGAAGTTTCTGAATGGCGTGCCGAGAAGCCGCTTTTTGTCATTGGCAGGCGGAATTTCGGTCGCTTATGTGTTTTTGTATCTGCTTCCTGAACTCGCACATTTCCAAAGTGAATTGGAAGGGGAATTGAATGGCGGCGTATGGGCTTTTATCGAAAGCCATATTTACGTAGTCGCAATGTTGGGGCTCGGCTTATTTTATGGGCTTGAAGTGATGGTCGTGAAAGCGAAGAAGAGGGATGAAAAAAAAGCCGGAACGGAAGCCGGTGTATTTTGGATTCATATCGGGTCGTTCATTTTATATAACTCATTGATCGGGTATTTGCTGGTACAGGAGCATTCCCCCGGCAGTTGGGGCACCTTTTTTTATTTTGCGGCAATGGGCCTTCATTTCATTGCGAATGATAATGCTTTGAGCAACTTGCATGAAAAAGATTACGACCGATACGGCAGATGGCTTTTAACAGCAGCCGTGGTCATCGGATGGCTCGTCGGCATTGCTACGGAATTATCCGACCTTATTGTATCGTTTCTCGTCGCATTGCTTGCCGGAGGGATTATCTTGAACGTTTTGAAAGAGGAATTGCCGGAAGACCGCGAAAGCAGCTTCTCATCATTTGCTCTCGGTGTGCTTTTATATTCAGTGTTGATTCTCGTAATATGAAAATTCAGAAAAAGGTAGCTATTTTATACTATTTGTTATATAATTTTATCATTATATATGGGTAAAAGGGTGCGCAACTATTAAATTACAATCCTATGAGGTGGCCAAATTGGTTAAAGAAGAGGAAAAAGTCGTTTTCGTATACGAGCTGGATAAACTACGCCATGAATATCGAAAATGCACGAACCTCTCAATGAGGCAGCAAATTAGAGAGGATATTTCTTTATTGCAAACAGTCATCGGCATCGCAGAAGAACATCCAAGCAATTATAGGGAAAAATGAAGGACCTGTAAGCGGAGAATAGCTTATGGGTTTTTTTATGCGTAAAAAGATTATTTCCCGGGAAATAATTTGGAATCGGAAAGTTAACAGGGCTGTAACAATCTCATCGATTATAGGGTTTCAGACAGGCGCACGGAACGGATTTTAGAGTTCCATGCTTTATAATGGAAGTATATGAATGGAGAGGAATGCTTCATGAAAGACTTGAAAAGACTCGCTTTCGAACGGAAAAAAGCAATGAGCCTGCTGATCGCGATGTCTGTCCTGAAAGGGATATCGATGATCGGCCAGGCAGTATTTTTCGTTCTCGCAGTAGATGGGGTTTTTATACAGGATAAGAGTTTTGCAGAGATTGTGCCGTATCTGTATGCGCTTGTAGCAACAATCATCATCCGTTCAGCATCGAGCTATCTGATCGGCAGGACCGGTGTCAATATGGCAGCGGATGTGAAGAAAGAATTGCGCCTGAAATTGGTCAATTCGTTTAAGGAAGACCCATTATTGTCTTCTGCCGAAAGCCCGTCCGGGCAAAAAGTCGGTTTGCTGATGGATGCCGTGGACGAAACGGATGGTTTTTTCAGTAAATACATTCCGCAATTGATGCAAAGTTATGTCATCCCTCTGCTTCTTCTAGTGGCGATTGTCTCGCAGAATTGGACGACGGGCCTTATCCTGTTGCTGACTGCGCCGTTCATCCCTGTCTTCATGGCCATCGTCGGTAAACGGACAAAAGAGAAGGCTGATGAGAAGGTGGATCAGCTGAACCGGTTTTCCGGCACTTTTTTGGATATTCTGCAAGGTTTGACGACACTGCGCCTGTTTGGGCAAAGCGATAAGCAAAAAGAGAAAATCGAGAAGAGCAGTAAGGATTTCCGCGAATCAACGATGGACGTGCTAAAATCTGCATTTCTTTCTTCTTTGACCCTTGAATATATATCGATGCTCAGTATCGGGATCATTGCTCTTGAAGTCGGTCTGCGTCTGGTTGTTTTTGATAACCTCAGCTTTTTCAGCGCTTTCTTCATCATGATCCTTGTTCCGGACTTCTTTATGATGCTGAAGGATTTCGGGAGTGCATTCCATAGTGCCCGGGGCAGCCTGTCTGCGGCGCAATTGCTGGATGAAGAGTTTTCGAAAGAAAGGACACCGGTAAAATGGGGCGAAACGGAATTGGCGGAAAATCGGATTCCCCATATCCGTCTTGAAGATGTGGGTTTTTCCTATAATCGGAATTTTGCCCTGCAGCAGATTTCATTCGATATAGAAGCTGGCAAAAAAATAGCCATCATCGGGAAAAGTGGCTCGGGCAAAACGACGCTTTTGCATATTATCGCTGGTTTATTGCCGGTGAAAGAAGGACGTATTCTAATAGAAGGAAAAAACCGGGAAGAGATCAGCGAATCGTCCTGGTTTGGCCACATAAGCTATATTTCCCAGTCACCTTATCTCTTTGCTGGAACCATAAGCGAGAATATAGCCATCGGTGTCACCGGGGTGCCGAGTGAGGAAGAAATCGAAAGAGCGGCTATGAAAGCTGGACTTGCCCAACTGATCGAATCTTTGCCGGCTGGTTACCGGACACAGGTGGGTGAAGGTGGCCGCGGTCTGTCCGGCGGTGAGAAGCAGCGCATTGCACTTGCGCGTGCTTTTTTGAAAAAGCCGGCTGTCGTCCTGTTCGATGAGCCGACGACCGGCTTGGATCTTAAGACGGAGCAGATTCTGCAGCAATCCATCGCAGAACTCTCACGTTACGCGACAGTCATTACGGTCGCCCATAGATTGCATACCATCCGTAATTCTGATCAGATTATTTATCTCGAAAAAGGAAAAGTGGCCGCAGTGGGCACGCATGAGGAGCTCGCTTCAGATTATGAAACTTATCGGAACCTATTGCCGCTTCAGCAGGGAGGTGCACTGCGTTGAATGGATTATCACAAATTCTGAAATTGACCTTGCGCGAGAAAAAAGATGTCACGCTTGCAATCATCTTCGGTATGCTTGCGGGTTTAGCAAGCGTGGCACTTCTGGCTTCGAGCGGTTATTTGATTTCCAAAGCGGCATTGACTGGCCAATTGACGGTTTTGATCGTGATCGGCGCCTGTTTGAAATTATTCGGCCTCGCATCGGCACTCAGCCGTTATTCGGAGCGGCTGTTCTCGCACCGGGCGACGTTTACCATGCTGGGTAACTTGAGGGTATCGTTCTTTGAAAGATTGTCACCTGTAGCACCGGAGCTTTACGGAAAATACAGAAGTGGAGATTTACTGTCGCGGATCATCGGTGATGTTGAAAGTCTGCAGAATTTTTTGCTGCGCGTATTCTATCCGCCAGTGGTGCTTTTGCTGGTATTTACCGGAACCATTCTTTTCACCCTTTATTTTTCAATCCAAACCGCCATTTTACTGGCAGCCGGATTCCTTTTGACTACAGTTGCGGTGCCGGCATATTTTGCCTGGAGAAGACGCCGCAATGACTGGCGCATCCGCGAAAGCCGCGGTGCACTGTCAGCGGAAGCGACTGAATTCCTGTATGGATTCCGCGATTTGAAAATATACCGTCAGCTGACAGGCAAAGAGCAGCAATTGACGGCATTGATCGATTCCTATAATGAAGAACAGCGTAAGGAAGGAAAAGAAGAAGTTTACAGCCAGTCGATTAATGCACTGGTGGCGTTCCTGATTTCACTGGCCATTCTGGCGATGGGTGCGTACTTTACGGCTGCCGGAGAACTGGATGGTTTATTCCTGGCGATGCTCGTGATGATTTCGTTTGGAGTCTTTGAAAACATCGCCCCGATGGCGGCTTTCCCTGGCCATTTCGAAGAAAGCCGGAAAGCGGCTGCCAGGCTCGAAGAAGTTGTGGGAGAGGCGCCTCGTCATAAGAAAACTGGGGAACTTCCGGCGGACCCGCTGTCCATTTCAGTGCGAAATCTCAGTTATACATTTCCGGATGAACAGCGCCCGGCATTGGACGGCATTTCGCTGAATCTGCCTGCCGGCAGTAAAACCGCCATTGTGGGAGCGAGCGGGTCCGGAAAATCCACATTATTATCCGTATTGATGGATGTGCTTCCGGCTGGCGAAGGAGAAATCACCTTTAACGGCCGCGATTCTGTAGAGTTTTCACAGGAAAGCATCTGGAGCCGGATGAACGTGGTGCTGCAGGAAAATCACTTTTTCTACGGAACGATCCGAAGCAATCTGCAATTAGCCGACTCAGCGGCAGATGACGCTCAATTGACCGAAGCGCTGCAGAAAGTGGAGCTGGCTGATTTTTCTCTCGACATGGAAGTTGAAGAAAAAGGGCAGAACCTCTCCGGAGGGGAAAGGCAGCGGCTTGCAATCGCTAGAGCCATTTTGAAGGCAGGCGAGTTGTGGCTGCTGGATGAACCGGTGTCTTCCGTCGATTCTGCTACAGGACAACTTATTTATGAGCGGCTGTTCCGCAACTATCCCGGCGGCACTTTCATCATCATCAGCCATGATTTATCAGGGCTTCACGCCATGGACCAGATCCTTGTAATGGAAAACGGACGGTTGATTGAACAGGGGACATATGAGGAATTGCTGGAGCAGAAAGGCTATTTCTACGGAATGAAAGAACTGGAGCGAGAAATTCTGGCATAATAGAGGAAAAAACACCTTCTTAATGAAGGTGTTTTTTATTGGAATGAGGGATTATTGCTAAGTTGAGCACAAACGAGGTTCTCCCGCGCACAACGATAGCTCTCCCGCGCACAAATCCCAAAATCCCCGTAAAAAAACTGCCGTACACTTGCCGGCAGCCTGAATGATGAAGAGCAAAGCTGAAATCGGCTTTGCTTTTTAGTTTTGGATAAGAAAAAAGATCAGCAGGCTCAGCAAAGAGCGCTGCTTCGCTGAACCTGCTTATGCCAGGCTTACCGGGCGCTTGCGCTGTTATTTCGATAAAAATTTCTGTTCTCTTTTTATATCTTCCAGTTTCATCTGTTCCAGCTCCAAACGCATTTTCTGCGTCTCGATGACAAAGTTTTCATGCTTCAGCCGCTCGAGTTCTATTTCGCTTTCAATCATCTTATGCTTCAGCTTGGTCTGTGTTTCCAGATGCGATGTGATGATGGCCGCGAGGGGGATAGAAAAAACCATGACTACAGCGATAAACCCGATTATGACATCCACCTCTCTTTCGAAATGTCTGATTATTTCAATTATACACCAGGAACCGGCAATGGGAAGAATTTCATTTTCATCCTGTCCAGGCAAGGGGTAAAGGATTTTTTTAAAATACATGACAAGTGTCATGTATGAATCCGTGCGTTTATGACTTATTCGTAGGTGTTTTTTTGTATATTCTTAGATTAATAAGTTATCCGGACACAGGATGTCCGAATAAGGAGGAAGATCATGAGTAAAGAGAAAACAGCACAATTGCGCAAATTCGTGAAACCTTTTGAAGGCTCTGATGTAAGAGCAAGTGTACGGCAATTGGTGAATACCATTCCACCATTTATCATTGCATGGTTTCTGGCTTACCAGGCATTGGACGTTTCGATTTGGCTTACCATTGCATTATCTGCAGTAGCTGCAGCTTTTGTAATCCGTACCTTCATCATTTTCCACGATTGCACACATGGTTCTTTCTTTAAAGACAAGAAAGCGAATGCCGTAGTCGGGACAATTACTGGGATCATGACATTATTCGCTTATGAAAAATGGAAACGCGAGCATTCGATCCACCACGCTTCAAGCGGAAACCTTGATAAACGCGGCGTCGGTGACATCTGGGTCATGACGATCGAAGAATATGTGGAAGCATCGAAGTGGGAACGCTTCAAATACCGCATGTACCGCAATCCGCTGGTCATGTTCGGTCTTGGACCATTATTCCTTGTACTGATCTCAAGCCGTTTCAACCGGAAAGATGCACGTAAGAAAGAACGCAACAATACGTATTTGATCAATATCTCTCTTGTCGTTATCTACTCGCTTCTTATTTGGGCGATCGGCTGGCAGGCATTCCTGATTGTCCAGGGCACAACGATGTTCATCGCTGGAGCACTTGGTATCTGGTTGTTCTATGTACAGCATACATTCGAAGATTCTTATTTTGAAGATGAAAGCGAATGGGATTATGTGAAAGCGGCTGTAGAAGGAAGTTCGTATTACCAGCTTCCGAAAGTTCTGCAATGGGTCACAGGGAACATCGGTTTCCACCATGTGCATCACTTGAGCCCGCGCGTTCCGAACTATAACTTGGAAAAAGCGCATGAATCCACTCCGCCTCTTCAGCAGGCAACTACAATCACGATTAAATCGAGCCTTA
This sequence comes from Planococcus beigongshangi, assembly GCF_016820495.1. Taxonomy (GTDB): domain Bacteria; phylum Bacillota; class Bacilli; order Bacillales_A; family Planococcaceae; genus Planococcus; species Planococcus beigongshangi. Next base: position 238,469 of record NZ_JADHDU010000004.1, read on the forward strand.
AATCATTGCGCTATAAAGTATATGATGCAAAAAATAAAACCTTCGTCACATTCGGTGACATTAAGCACTTGCTGCAGGATTCAAAGACTACTGCACAAGACTAAGAAAAGCGACATCGAAAAGCAGAAAAACCATTCCCCGGCGGAATGGTTTTTTCTTTTGCAGAGAGTTTGGTATGATTGATAATAATAGCGTTAACGAGGAGGAGCTTATGCGAAGCTGGTATCAATTATTCCCGAAAAACCCATGGCTCAGCCTGTATGCATGGCTCATCTTTGTTATTTTACCTTTCTTCTTCATCTTCCGGTCTTCATCGCTGGTGGAAATCGGCATCGGTATCGCCCTTTTGGGGCTGTTCTTTTTGGCATACCGTTTGTCCGTCAATTCACGGACGGGATTCGTCTATCTCTGGGTAAGCATCGAGATGGCCATCAATATCATCTTGACCTACCTTTTCGGCTACGTTTATTTGGCCATTTTCCTTGCTTTCTTCATTGGCAATATACGCAATAAGGTCGGCTTTTATATCGTTTACGGCATTCATATCGGAACGACCATCGCAACGGTGGCTCTCGGCATCGTTTTTCATAGTAATCTGTTCCTGTCCCAGCTGCCGTTTATCGTACTGACGGTTCTCGGCGTCATTCTTTTGCCGTTCAACACCTTTAACCGCAATAAACGCGAAAAATTGGAAGGCCAGCTGGAAGATGCAAACAAGCGGATTTCGCAATTGGTTATAATAGAAGAAAGAGAACGGATTGCGCGGGACCTTCACGATACGCTCGGCCAGAAACTGTCGCTGATCGGCCTGAAAAGTGATCTTTCCAGCAAATTGCTGTACCGTGATCCGGAAGCTGCATTGAATGAAATCAATGATGTCAGGCAGACTGCCCGCACGGCTTTAAAGGAAGTGCGTGAATTGGTGTCGGATATGCGCGGAACGAAACTGGAAGATGAATTGCTGCGGGTGCAACAGATCCTGAAGGCAGGCGAAATCGATTTTGTGATGTACGGTAGCCCGAAACTGAAAAATACGCCTCTGCTGGTGGAGAATGTCCTGAGCATGTGCCTGAAAGAGGCGGTCAATAATGTCGTCAAGCACAGCCATGCCACAAGGTGTACCATCCTCATCAAACAGACGCCGCAGGAAGTTCTGGTGCAGGTGCAGGATGATGGCATCGGCTTGCCTGAGACAGGAGGCTTCATGCAGGGAAATGGTTTGGCCGGCATGAGGGAACGGCTTGAGTTCATCAATGGCTCTGCAGATATCAAAGGATCGGACGGAATGACGTTGAATATCCGGGTGCCTAACGTAATACTTCATAATTCCAAGGGGGAGATGGCATGATTCGAATAGTTTTGGCTGAAGATCAGCGTATGATGCTTGGAGCTTTGGGCTCCTTGCTTGATCTGGAGGAAGATCTGGAAGTTGTCGGCATGGCGCCGAACGGCCAGGAGGCGATTGAACTTGTTGAACAGCTGAATCCGGATATTTGCATCATGGATATAGAGATGCCGCTGAAAAGCGGCCTCGATGCAGCAGAGCAGCTGAAAGATCATCCATGTAAAGTGATCATCCTGACGACATTCGCACGGGCCGGCTATTTTGAGCGGGCACGCAACGCAGGCGTCAGCGGCTATTTGCTGAAAGACAGTCCGAGTGAGGATCTCGCCTCTTCGATCCGGAGTATCATGAGCGGCCGCCGCATCTATGCGCCTGAACTTGTGGACCTTGCCTATGAAGCGGATAATCCGCTGACAGAAAGGGAGAAGCAAGTAATGGAGCTGATTGCGCAGGGGAAAAGCACCAGCGAAATCGCTAAGGAGATGTTCATCACATCCGGCACTGTACGAAATTATATCTCGGTGATCCTCGACAAACTGGATGTCGGCAACCGGATTGAAGCCATTTCGCGCTTCAAGGAAAAAGGCTGGTTCAAATAAACGGCAAAAGCCGGCGAAGAGGGGGATTCTGCTTCTTCGCCGGTTTTCCTGTGTCATTCGTATAATGTATCTTCTAATTTACCTTCTTCTGTGTAGATGTGGAGTTCGCCGTTATGTTTGTTGACGTAGCGTTTGGCATCATCCATCAGCTCTTCTTTTGTCTCCTCGATCAGGATCGCTTTCTTGCTGTCTTTTTTCTTCAATTGCCATCCTTCATCGTGGGAACGGATTTCGTAGATCAGCTTTTCTTCGTCGCCGTGGACGCTGGATTTTGCACGATCCAAGGCAATCGGAATCGCACGGCCCTCTTCATAGCCATCGCGCAGCAGAGCGTTGGCGATTTCAATAGCTTTGTTGCGTACATCAGTGTTCAGATTTTTAAATGAATCCGGATAATCATCTTTATTCCATGGCACTGTCATCGCCTCCTTGACTCTCAATTCCCCCTTTTATTAGCATGCGAAACAAAAAATTACTGGTATTAAAGACTTAGAATGTTACAATGTTGAAGAAGGGGGAGATTAGATGTCAGATTTAACTTATCAAATCATTGCGCTAATAATTTACCTCATCGCTATGTTAGGCATTGGTTTTTATGCATATCGAAAAACCGTCAATTTATCCGATTACATGCTCGGGGGACGCGGTCTTGGACCAGGCGTAGCCGCACTTAGTGCAGGGGCATCCGACATGTCAGGCTGGTTATTAATGGGGCTTCCAGGAATTATATATCTTAACGGTCTGGTGGAAGTCTGGATCGCCATCGGATTGACGATCGGAGCCTATTTGAACTGGTTCTTCGTGGCTCCGCGTCTGCGCGTCTATTCACTTGTCACAAAAGATTCGATTACAATTCCCAGCTTTTTAGAAAATCGCTTGAGAGATTCTTCACGGTTATTACGAATTGTTTCCGGAATTATCATTTTGATCTTTTTTACGTTCTATGTGTCTTCAGGAATGGTGGCAGGAGGAGTATTCTTTGAAAGCTCATTCAATATGAGTTATCAAACAGGTATGCTCGTCGTGGCTGGAGTGGTTGTAGCGTACACTTTGTTCGGCGGATTCCTGGCCGTCAGCTATACGGATTTTGTACAGGGTGTCATGATGTTCCTGGCGCTGATCGCTGTGCCGACGGTCGGCGTTTTCGTTACCGGAGGATTCGGTGAAACTGCTGATAGCATCCGTTCGGTTGATCCGGCTTTACTGAACTTCACTACGGGTGCTTCGGCGATCGGCATCATTTCGGCTGTGGCATGGGGGCTGGGATATTTCGGACAGCCTCACATCATCGTCCGTTTTATGGCCATTAAGACTTTGAAAGAAGTCCGGCAGGCCCGTCGCATCGGCATCGGCTGGATGATCCTAAGCCTTCTGGGTGCCACTGCTACAGCTCTTGTAGGGATTGCTTATTTCCAGCAGAATCCAAGTGCATCACTGACAGATTCAGAAGCGATCTTTATCACGCTTGGACAGATACTGTTCCATCCATTTATCGCCGGCTTAATGTTGGCTGCTGTACTGGCCGCCATCATGAGCACGATTTCGTCTCAATTGCTGGTTAGTTCTTCGGCGTTGGTGGAAGATCTCTATAAAATTGCTTTTAAAAAGAAAGTTTCCGATGCCGTCGTTGTAAATCTTGGCCGTGCGGGCGTTCTATTGGTCGCGGTTGTCGCTGCTTGGCTGGCATGGGAAAAAAATCAGACGATCCTTGATCTGGTTGCTTACGCATGGGCAGGATTCGGTGCGGCATTCGGTCCACTGATCCTCTTGGCATTATTCTGGCGCAAGCTTACGAGTATGGGCGCACTGGCAGGCATGATCGTAGGTGCCGTAACTGTCATCATCTGGGATCTGCTTGGCAAGGTCGAGGAAGGGGCAGTTCCAACGCCGAATCAGGAATTTTTCGGCAGTGTCTATGAAATCATTCCAGGATTCATCCTCTGTCTGTTGGTTGCGTGGTTAGTAAGTCTTGTCACCTATAAACCGAATGCAGAGATCGAAACAGAATTCGATGAAACGTTGCGTTTGATCAAAGAAGATAAATAAGCAATAAGAAAAAGCACAACCCTTCCGTAATGGAAGGGTTGTGCTTTTGTTTTATTTCCGTTGATCTTTACGTGCTTCACGTTCCATTTTTTTGAACTGGCGCAAATCTGACTTGCGGATTGGCGGTGTTTCAGTTCGTATGATTTTAACGAACGCCCACACCATCATCAGGAGCAGGACGGTAAATGGCAATGCCGAGATGAGTGAGGCAGTCTGCAGCGCCTCGAGTCCACCTGCAAACAGCAGGACTGCAGCGATCGCGGACATCAGCACACCCCAAATGATTTTGAAGGCCGTCGGCGGATTCAGGCTGCCGAAGCTAGTCATACTCGCCAGGATATAAGTAGCGGAGTCAGCGGAAGTGACCAGGAATGTGAAGATCAATAGGATGGCTGCGATAGACATGATAGTCGACAATGGCAGCACATCAAAAGTCTGGAATAACGCGGAAGTCAAGTCGTTATCGACTGCTTCTGCGATGCCGGCTCCATTATTCAAATCATAGAACAGCGCAGTTCCGCCGAATACGGCAATCCATACACAAGCGATGGCCGGCGGGATGACAAGAACGCCCATTACGAATTCACGGATGGTGCGGCCGCGGGAAACGCGGGCGACAAAGGCGCCGACGAACGGGGACCAGGCGATTGCCCATGCCCAGTAGAAAATCGTCCAGTCACTCACCCATTGGCCGTCAGCATAAGGCTGCATCCGCAAGCTGTACTGGATGAAATTTGTTAGATAGTCACCAAGTGCAAGCGTGAACGTTTCCATGATGAAGACTGTCGGCCCTGCGATAAAGACGAAGACCATCAATACTAAAGCTAAGCCGAGGTTTAAATTACTGAGATATGCAATACCTTTATGTAGGCCGGTAGATGACGATAACGTATAAGCGGCGAACATGACGCCGATGATGATCAATTGGATCGTAAACGAATTTTCGATGCCGAAAACAGCATTCAATCCGCCGTTCATCTGAAGGACCCCGAGTCCAAGGGATGTAGCGATACCCATGACTGTCGCAATAACTGCCAGGGAATCGATCGAGTGCTTGATCACAGGCCTCGAACCGACTACGGGTTCAAGGGCGGTTGATACCAATCCGGATTTTTTCTTGCGGAACTGCAGGAAACCGATGATCAGACCGACGATCGCGAAAACCGACCACTGGCTGACGCCCCAATGGAAAAATGAGTAACCCATCGCAATGCGCGCGGCTTCCGGAGTTTGTGCTTCATTGCCGAAGGGGGTAGTGAAGAAGTGGCTCATCGGTTCGGCTACTCCCCAGAACACGAGCCCTGCACCGAAACCGGCTGAAAACAGCATGCCGATCCAAGTGAAGAATGGGAACTCCGGGCGATCAGAATCGGCCCCGAGGCGGATACTTCCGTATTTGCTGATGGATATAAAAATGAGAAAGAGGGTAATGATGAATACAGCCAGCAGGTAGAACCAGCCGAAATTACTGGTCGTGAAGCTGAAAAGCGTGTTGGCTGCATTCGTAAACTGCTCATTTGCGAGCGCCCCAAGCAGCACTAACAGCAAAATCACTGCTGTCGAAACAATAAAAACAGGATTTTTCCATAAATTTTTGTCCATGTTGACCTCCTATGTAATATAAAGATTTAATACTATATACCCTAGCTTAACGAAAATAACCGGGTGATACGATTAATATGGAAAGAAAAAGGCAAAAATAATGAGATGTTTTCAAAAGGAAATATTTAAATAGAAGGAAATCGAATTAACAGAAAGGGATTGGATCCATGAAATTTGACCATGTCATACACTTTATAGAAGAGACGCCGGAGAGTGCAACCGAATTCTGGAATCGTCAAAAGTTGAAAGCGGTCGCCGGGGGCCGGCATGAAAAATGGGGGACCCGCAACGCTTTATTGTATGGAAAAGACAGCTACATCGAATGGCTGGCTCTTGAAGAAAGGAAAGTTGCTGAAGGTGCCGATCATCCATTGACGCAATTGCTGCTGCATAACGGAGCGGGGTTCGGGACGGTGTGTTTCCGGACGGAATCGATTGTCGCGCTTGATGAACGGTTGAAGGCTTCAGGATTTCAGACGAGTGGCATATTGGACGGGAGCCGCCGCACGGCTGAAGGGAAGCTGATCGAGTGGAAGATGCTGTTCATCGATGAAGAACCTTCTGCCCGCCTGCCGAATCCGTTTTTCATCCAATGGGGTGAAAGCGACGACCAGCGTTATGCGGCACTTCGTGAAAGCGGAGCAGTGACGGCGGAAAGTGACGGTCTTTTATTGGAACGCTGCATTTTTGGCGTCGAGGACGTGGAAGCTGCCGAAGCGAGATGGAAACAGCTGCTGGGCGGCACATTGCAGCTGCCTAATTGCCGGATTGAATTCCGCGATTTGCAGGGACGGCAGGAACGTCTGGAAGAAGTCCATTATCAAAATGGCGGGCGGCGCATTGAATTTGAAAAAGGTGTTTATTTTATATAATCCCTCGAATTTAAAGGCGGGCTGCCTCTGTGATAAGATGGAGGGAACAGAAGCGGTCCGTTTAAACTGGCTGCAAAGGAGAATGTGCATATGGATATATTGAAGGAAAAAGCAGTGCTGGTCGGAGTGCAATTGCAAAAAGACACGCATTTCGCTTATGAAATGGATGAACTGAGAAATTTGGCAAGTGCCTGTGACGTAGAAGTGCTCGCAGAACTCACCCAAAATCTTGATCGCATCAATACGGCCCATTATGTCGGAAAAGGCAAAGTCGAAGAACTCAAAGCGCTTTATGAGGAACTGGACGCGAATGTGATCATTTTCAATGACGAACTGTCTCCATCGCAAATCCGCAATCTTGAAGAAGAGCTGGAGTGTAAAGTCATCGACCGCACGATGCTGATCCTGGACATTTTCTCCCGGCGAGCCAAAACGCGTGAAGCGCAAGTACAGGTTGAACTGGCTCAATTGCAGTATATGATGCCTAGGCTGGTCGGACTTCGTGCCTCTCTTGGAAGACAGGGCGGGAGCAGCGGCGGTGGTGTCGCGAACCGCGGTGCCGGTGAAACGAAACTGGAACTTGACCGCCGGAAAATCGAAGACCAGATTTCGAAGCTCCATAAAGAATTGGAGCATATCAAAGATCAGCGGGTGACACAGCGCAAGCAGCGTACGAAAAAAGGCATGCCGGTCGTGTCGCTTGTCGGTTATACCAATGCCGGAAAGTCCACGGTCATGAATGAACTTCTGAAAAAAACAGGGCACCAAGAAGAAAAACAGGTTTTCGAAAAGGACATGCTGTTCGCTACCCTGGAAACATCCGTACGCCAGATTTCACTCAACGACAATAAAAGCTTCCTCCTCACTGATACGGTGGGATTCGTCAGCAAACTGCCGCATCACCTGGTGCGTGCTTTCCGTTCGACGCTTGAAGAAGCGCGGAACGCCGACCTGCTTTTGCATGTCGTCGATGTATCCCACGAAGAATACCGCCATATGATGGAAGTCACGAACCGTACCCTTCAGGAAGTCGGCGTCGAAGATGTGCCGACGCTGTATGTGTACAATAAATCCGATCTTGCCGGCATCCCGTATCCGAAAATGAATGGCGATGGCTTATGGATCTCCGCAAAAGAGGACAAAGGATTGGATGAACTGCTGGCGATGGTCAAGCAGCGCATCTTCGCCACTTATGTAACATGCCGGATGGTCATCCCGTTCGACCGCGGCGATATCGTCGCTTACCTGAATGACAGTGCGACAATCCGCGAAACGGAATACGAAGAAGACGGCACATCGCTGACCTTGGAATTGAGCCGGGCGGATTACGACCGCTACCAGGAGTTTGTAGTAGGTAAATAAAATTTAAAAAGCAGGCTTCCGCGGAAGCCTGCTTTTTTGATGGTGTGGTGTTTTTGGAAATCCGATCAACTTGAGTGCGAATCCGATCAACTTCTGGCCAAATACGCTCAACTCGCAAAAAAGCACGGCCGGGGAAATCCCAGCCGCGCTGTCGCTTTTCTCTATTGTCCAGACTCCCGCGGCCCAGCACTTCGGGTCATAAGTCAGCCCAACTGCCGTGGCAAAGGACGCCACTCTGCTGTTCTTTCTTATGCCTTTCAGAGCTTAACGGGCGCTGTCGCTTTTCTCTATTGCTGAAATTGAATCCGGTGCAGATTAGCAAAAATGCCGTCGTGTTCCAGCAGTTCATTGTATCCGCCCTGTTCAGCGATGCCGTCTTCAGTCACGACGATGACGCGGTCTGCATCGCGGATCGTTGCGAGCCTGTGGGCGATGATCAGGGTGGTGCGGTCTTCAGCAAGTTCAGTAAGAGCTTCCTGGATGACGCGTTCCGTTTCGGTATCGAGCGCCGAAGTGGCTTCGTCGAGAATCAGGATCGGCGGATTCTTCAGGAACATGCGTGCAATGGCCAGGCGCTGTTTCTGTCCGCCTGATAATTTCAGTCCGCGTTCGCCGATCTGTGTCTCGTAACCGTTCGGCAGTTTGCTGACGAAGTCTTCGAGATGGGCTTTGCGGGCAGCAGCTAGAATTTCCTCATCGCTGGCGCCTTGTTTGCCGTAAGCGATATTTTCGCGGATGGTGCCGGTGAACAGGAACACATCCTGCTGCACGATGCCGATGTGCGAACGCAGTGAATGCTTCGTCATATCGCGGATATCGATGCCGTCTATCGCAATGGATCCCTGCTGGATATCATAGAATCTCGGGATCAGTGAACAGATCGTCGTCTTGCCGGCACCGGATGGCCCGACAAATGCGATCGTTTCGCCTGCCTGCAAAGTCAGGTCGATGCCATTCAATACTTTTTTATGCTCATCATACCCAAAGTGGACATTGTCGAACGTGATATTGCCCTGCAGGCCGCTGACCGGCTGGGCGCCTTTTTTGTCGACGATATCCGGATCCTGTTCGAGCAGCTCGCGGAACCGGCCAAAACCGGCCATCCCTTTCGGATACAATTCGAGCAATGCGCTGATTTTGTCGATCGGTTTGATCAGCACGTTCAGGAATAACACGAAACTGACCAGTTCCCCGTAGCTCAGTTCTCCTTGGTAGTTCAGCCATGCTCCGTAAACGAGGACGATCAGCGTCAGGAGGCGCGTCATCATATAGATGCTAGAATGCGTAGCGGCCATCACTTTATAGGCGACAAGTTTGGCAAGACGGAAGCTGCCGTTGTCTTTTTTGAAACGGTTGATTTCAAATTCTTCATTCGTGAAAGATTGCACTACGCGCGCGCCGGAGACACTGTCTTCGACCCGTCCATTGACGTCGGCGATTTTGCCGTACATATTGCTCCACGCCGAGTTCATCTTGATGTTGCAGTACGTGATCAGCCAGACCAGGAATGGAATCACGATCAGCGTGACAAGTGCAAGTTTCGGGTTGATCCAGAACATAATGCCGAATGCGCCGAAAAACGTCATGATGGCGATGAAGAAATCTTCCGGCCCATGGTGTGCCAGCTCTCCGATATCAAACAAGTCATTCGTGATGCGGCTCATGATGTGGCCGGTTTTGATGTTGTCGAAAAAGCGGAAGGACTGCCGCTGCACATGCGTGAACAATTCTTCACGCATATCGGTTTCAATATTGATGCCGAGCTTATGTCCGAGATAGCTGACGATATATTGGAGGAACGTGCTAAGCAGGAATACGGCCAGCAGCAGGACACTGACGGTGACGATCGAATTCCATTCCCCGCTCGGCAGCAGGTCGTCGATGAACCACTGGACCGCCACCGGAAACGCAAGTTCCAGGATTGCCACGATGACGGCACTCGAGAAATCGATGATGAACAGCCGTTTATGCGGCTTATAATACTTGAAAAAATGCTTTAAATTCAAAATTCCCACCTCTTATATGTATTGTACAGGCCATTGAATGACGCTCTGATCACTGAAATAATTTTCCCACAAAGAAAAGTATAGTCCATAACTGGAAAATAAACGATTGAAATTTCGGAAATCAGCCTATTTTATGAAACTTAAAGAACTTTGCGTCGTATAATGTATTAATACAGAAACTGGAAAGGATGATTATTTTGAAAAAATGGCTGACGGTGATGGGATCAGGTGCATTGGCGCTGACATTGGCAGGATGCGGTGAAACGGCAACACCATCCGAGGACACGGAGCCTTCGGAAAAAAGTGACTTGACTCTGGAAGAGCTTTTTGCAAAAACGACAGCAGCATCTGAAGAGGCGGAAAGTTTCCATATGGATATGGTGACGAACCAGACAATGGTGATGGGGCCAGGGATGGAAATGGACATGAAAATGGATATGTCGATGGATGTGACACTTGAACCGATGGCATTTTATCAGACAGGTACATCCGAGTTTATCTCTGAAGATATGGAAGGCATGCCGGCCATGGAAACAGAAATGTATTATACGCCAGAAGGCATGTTCACTTATGATCCGATGATGGATGCGTGGTTTAAAATGCCGGCAGACGAAATGGGGGAACTTGAGGCGATTATGTCGATGGAGCAGCAATCCGGTGACTTGTCGGGGCAGTTGGAACAATTGGAAGCGTTCCAGGATGATTTCACTTTTGAACAAACCGATGATGAATTCATTTTGACGCTGGATGCAGCCGGTGAAGAATACGAAAAACTGATTTCTGAACAAATGGGCCAGATGATGGGCGATGCGGAAATGGAAATGGGCGCTCAGGAGCTTCTGGCTGGAATGACGATTAACAAGGTCTATTATGAGATTTTCATCGATAAAGAAACGCTGTTGCCGAATACGATGAATATCACAATGGATTTTGCGATGGAGATGGAAGGTGAATCCATGACGATCCAGAGCGATATTCAGTCTGAATATAGTGGCTACAACAGTATCGACGCCATCACGGTTCCCGCGGAAATACTTGAAAACGCGGAGGAAATTTAAGGGATTCTACTATAAAAGCTGTGCCATTTGCCGGAAATCCGGCAGAGGGCGCAGCTTTTTTATGCACGAGGAGGCCTTTAATTGTGGCAAAAGAAGGACAAATCTTCTGATTCTCATCTAAATGAAAATTATTCTCAGTTATTCGTTGACTCTTCTCAATGGCATGATATACTAGGATTTGTGAGACAGTGATAATGATTATCACTATCAAAAATTCAGTCAATTTACTTTTTATTGAACACGGATGAGGGTCAGTCATGAAAAAACGTTATTTAATACCGGCATTACTCATACTGTCTGTCATTTCGCTGTTTGTCGGAGTCAGCAGTATCAGTCCTTTGGATCTGCTGGATTTCCAATCGGAAGAAACACAGATTTTCCTGATCAGCCGGCTGCCAAGGCTGGTCGCCATCTTGCTGGCGGGTGCAGGTATGAGTATGGCAGGACTCATTATGCAGCAGTTGAGCCGCAATAAATTTGTGTCGCCAACCACGGCAGGAACACTTGATGCTACAAGGCTTGGGATTCTCGTTTCGATGTTATTGTTCGCGAATGCGTCCATGATCGAGAAAATGGCTGTAGCGTTTTTGTTTGCCCTGGCTGGTACGTTCCTCTTTATGCAAATTCTCAACCGCATCAAATTCAAAGATGCGATCTTCATTCCTTTGGTCGGTTTGATGTTCGGGAATATCCTTTCATCCATCACCACCTTCTTCGCTTACCGTGCGGATGTTATCCAGAATATGTCCGCCTGGCTGCAGGGTGATTTCTCGATGGTGATGAAAGGGAGCTATGAACTGCTCTATATCAGTGTTCCGGTCTTCATCATCGCTTACCTGTATGCCAACCGCTTTACGGTTGCCGGCATGGGTGAGGATTTCTCCAAAAATCTGGGGCTGAAATACCGGAGCATCGTCAACATCGGATTGGTGCTTGTGGCATTGATCACGGCCACTGTCGTTTTGACGGTAGGGATCATCCCGTTTCTCGGTTTGATCATTCCGAACATCGTGTCGATTTTCAAAGGTGACCATCTTCAAAAAACATTACCGCATACAGCAATGCTCGGAGCCATCTTCTTATTGCTGTGTGATATTTTAGGAAGAGTCCTGATTTATCCGTATGAAATTTCCATCAGCCTGATGGTCGGCGTCATCGGAAGCTTTATCTTCCTCTTCTTATTGTTTAGGAGGAAGGCGTATGCGTGATTTACACAAGATGCTCATACTCGCTGGCCTGGCTTTGGCCGCTTGTGGAGTTTATCTTTTTCATGACTTGAACGGAAGTTTTGATTATGCGCTGCCAAGGCGCGGTGTCAAAGTGTTCGCCATGGTGCTTACCGGTATCGCGATTGCCTATGCGACAGTGGTTTTCCAAACCATTACGCATAACCGCATCCTGACGCCGAGCATTATGGGGCTCGATTCACTTTATATGCTGCTGCAGACGCTATTGATTTTCTTCCTTGGGTCCGACCACATCAGTATCATGAACAGACAAGTGAACTTTATCCTGTCAATAGCAGCGATGGTGGTTTTTGCCTTATTGTTCTATCATTTCCTCTTTAAAAAAGGCAACCAGCCCATTTATTTCCTGTTATTGATCGGCATCATATTCGGAACATTTTTTGGAAGTATTTCAACCTTCCTGCAAGTATTGATCGATCCGAATGAATTCCAGATCGTCCAGGACCAGATGTTTGCCAGCTTCAATAATGTCAATTCCGATCTGGTCTGGCTGTCGCTGGTCATCATCGTCCTGCTGATTGCATTTGCCTGGAGGCATAACGCTTCGCTCGATGTGTTGTCGCTCGGCCGCGATACCGCATTGAACCTGGGAGTCAATTACGACTCGCTTGTCCGGTATATGCTGATCCTGTCAGCGGTTTTGATTGCCATCGCGACAGCGCTGGTCGGTCCGATTACATTCTTCGGGCTGATTGTGGCCAACCTGTCCTATCAATTTTTCAGATCATATAAGCATTCAGTGCTGCTCACGGGATCCATTGTCATCAGTATCATCGCCCTGGTCGGCGGACAATGGGTAGTGGAAAGGCTGTTTACTTTCAATACTACATTAAGTGTCATCATCAACTTCATCGGTGGAGTTTACTTCATCTATCTGTTATTAAGGGAGAGTCGGGCTAAATGATACAGGTACGCGAATTGTCCAAGCTTTACGGAAAAAAGCAAGTCGTAGAAAATGTCAACGTCGATATACGCCGGGGTCAGATCACGTCTTTCATCGGACCGAACGGAGCAGGGAAATCCACGCTTTTATCTATGGTCAGCCGTCTTCTGGATGCAGATACCGGTGAAGTACTGATCGATTCGACGAATACGAAGAAAATGAAATCCAATGAGCTGGCGAAAAGAGTATCGATCCTCAAACAGTCGAACTTCATGAACGTCCGCCTTACGATCCGCGAATTGGTATCATTCGGCCGTTTCCCTTATTCAAAAGGGCGCCTGAATGATGAAGATGAAAAAATGGTGGACCAGGCGATCGAATATATGGATTTGAAAGAGATGGAGCATTCCTATTTGGATGAACTGTCCGGCGGTCAGCGCCAACGCGCGTTCATTGCCATGGTCATTGCCCAGGATACGGATTATGTGCTGCTGGATGAGCCGTTGAATAACCTGGATATGAAACATTCTGTCCAAATCATGAAGATTTTGCGCCGCCTCGTTGATGAACTGGGCAAGACGGTCATCATCGTTTTGCATGACATCAACTTCGCTTCTGTCTATTCGGACCGGATTGTCGCACTTAAAAACGGCCGTGTCGTAAAAGACGGACCGACTGAAGAAATTATACAAAGTTCAGCATTGAAAGAGATATACGATATGGATATTCCGATTCAGATGATGGATAATTGCCGGATCTGTGTATACTTTAATTCTTAAAAAAGAGGAGCACGAAAAAGATGAAAAAATGGTTATTGATCGCATTTACATTAATGATGGTCGCTTTCCTTGCGGCTTGCGGAGCAGATGAAGAGGCAACTGATTCAAACAAAGCTTCAGCAGATACAAAAGAAGTTGAAACGATCACGGTAACTCATGAACTTGGTGAAACGAAGGTCGGTAAAAATCCTGAAAAAGTAGTCGTATTCGACTTCGGTATTCTTGATTCGATGGATAAATTAGGGATCGAATCGGTAGCGGGCGTTCCACAAGGAAACATCCCGGGCTATCTTGAAAAATTTGCTGACGCAGAAAAATATGTGAACGCTGGTACATTGAAAGAAGCTGATTTTGAAGCGATCCACGCGATGAAACCGGACCTGATCATCATTTCTGGTCGCCAGGCTGCAATGTATGAAGAGTTTTCCGATATCGCACCGACGATCCACCTTGGTGTAGACACGACGAAATACATGGAATCATTTGAAAGCAATATGACGACTCTTGGTGATATCTTCGGCAAAGAAGATGAAGTAGCAGAAGAGTTGGCGGCAATTGAAACTCAGATCGAAGACGTTAAAGCAAGCACAACTGACGAAAAAGCATTGATCGTCCTTGCGAATGAAGGTAAAGTAAGTGCGTACGGAGCAGCTTCACGTTTCGGCATCATCCATGATGTATTCGGCGTTCAGCAAGCTGATGAAGGCATTGAAACTTCAACTCACGGCCAAAGCATCTCGTTTGAGTATATTCTTGAAACAAACCCGGATATGATTTTTGTCATCGACCGCAATGCGGCAGTCGGTACTGATGCAAGTGCCAAAGATTCACTTGAAAATGAATTGGTGCAAAAAACGACTGCTTACCAGGAAGACAAAATCATCTATCTTGATCCGGATTACTGGTACCTGTCAGGCGGCGGACTGCAATCTGTCAGCCAGATGGTTACAGACATCCAATCAGCATTTGAATAATTTCTCAAAACCCTCAGCGGACTGCTTACCGCTGAGGGTTTTTTGCTTATCTTAAATACATCCAGTAAAATCTATATTCCGCAAAACAACTTCGCTTTCCTGGGGCTCGCGCTGAGCTAGAAAGGGAGTCTTCATTGTTTTGCTCCATATCTCAGATTCTCTTCTATTAAAGGGCTGGTCCTAATTTTCTCTTGATTGAAAAAGGGACACTTTAATACAGTGAGCGAAGAGGCCAGGACTGTGGAAAGTGTCCGCCTGGAGCGAAATGATTGTAGACGCTATCAGTTGCTGGAGGGTTAAAAGTTTTCGGTTTCGCCTTTTCTGTATCAATAAAATGAAGCGAAAGTCCTTCTGTGATAGACTGAATATACTGAAGAAAGAGGGTGGGGACTATCAAACGGCTATTCTATCCGCTGGGAATGGCAACTTTGATCGGTTTTTTTGCTATCTTGACGAGTTATACGAATGAAGGGTTTCTGGAATTGGATTTGCGTACAATGGAATGGCTTCATGGCCTCATCTTGCTCGACGCGCTGTCGGTATTTGCTGATCGGTGGCTGGTTTTAATCTTGAGCCTGGGACTGATCATTTATCTATGGGTGAAAATGCAGAATTTCAGAGGGATGCTTTTCGTCTTTCTGGCGGTTGGTGTGGGCAATGGCTTGAATGAGCTGATGGAATACTTTTTTGTAACTGAACGGCCGGATCTGCCGCGTGGACTTGAAACTTTCTCTTTCCCGTCGAGCCATGCGATGCTTGGGTTATTATTGTATTTTACGCTAGCTTACTTTCTGGCGGAACATATGGTATCCAAATCTGCCGGCTGGCTGATCTGGATGATTGCGGTTCTTGTGGTGGTGCTTACCGGACTGTCCCGGGTTGCCGGAGGAGAGCATTTCTTTTCTGATGTGCTGGCAGGCTGGTTCATCGGATATTCATTGTTCGTGGCTACAGCTGTTTGGTATGAAATGCGCGAAAGGCAATTCAGGAAAATCCTTAGAGAAGATATTGAATGATGGAAGATTGAAAAAGGCGGCCGCAGAAGCGGTCGCCTTTTGGATGTTCCGGTATTTTATTCATTTCAGGATTTTACGGTATCAGGGTGCGTGCCCAATTGGTTGAGGCGGCTGGCGAAAGAATCTCCTGCGCCTGCAGAACCCTGCAGCACCTCATCCATGGAATAAGCCTGCGAGCCGTGTTCTGAAAAATCGAGTCCGCTTTCTTCCTCTTCGGCAGATACACGAAGCGGGACGATGAGGCCGATGGCTGCAAGGGCAATGGCTGTAGTGATGGAGGTCCAGGCAATGACGGCGAGAACCCCTACAACTTGGATGCCGAGAATTTCTGCTCCTCCGCCGTATAACAGTCCTCCAGACGTATCGAACAGTCCGATTGCGACGGTACCCCAGATTCCGGCGATTCCGTGTACGGAGATGGCGCCGACAGGATCATCGACACGGATTTTTGAGTCCAGCAGACGGATGGCTTCGGTCATGATGATCCCGGCTGCCAATCCGATTGCGATAGCACCGATGAACGACACGTTCGCAGCGCCGGCTGTAATGCCGACAAGACCTGCCAGAGCGCCATTCAATGTAATGGAAGGGTCGATTTGTCCGTATTTAAATCGGGTATATCCTGCAGTAGCGAGAACTCCGGCAGAAGCCGCCAGCAGCGTATTGGCGATTACTGAAGGCACGAGTGCAGGGTCGGCTGCAAGTGTGCTGCCGCCGTTGAAGCCGAACCAGCCGAGCCACAGGATGAAAACGCCCAATGCGCCGAGTGGGATGTTATGGCCGGGGATCGAGTTGACGATTTTCCCGCTGTATTTTCCGATGCGCGGACCGATTTTCCATGCTGCGATGAAGGCGGCTACGGCTCCCGTCAAGTGGACAACAGTTGAACCGGCGAAATCGATGAATCCAATTTCAGCAAGCCATCCGCCAGCCCAGACCCAATGGCCGACAACCGGGTAGATGAGTGCGACGATGGCAACGGTCAATAAAATATAGGCTGTCAGATTAATGCGTTCAGCAACTGCGCCTGAGACGATGGTTGCGCATGTTGCTGCAAAAACAGCCTGGAAAACGAAGAATGCGATATCTGCATCACCCAAAAGGGCGAAACCTTGCGTACCGATCAGACCGAAAGCTGATGGTCCGAACATTAAGGCGAACCCGACGATGAAATAAAGAATGGAACCGATTGAAATGGTGATGATGTTTTTCATTAGGATGTTCAAAGTGTTTTTCGAGCGGGTAAATCCTGATTCCACCATGGCGAACCCTGCATGCATGAAAAAGACAAGCATGGCGCCGAGCATAATCCATATCATATCAATTGAGCCTTGTAGTGCTTCCATTTAATCTCCCCCTTATCCTGCTTTAACGGGCAGTAAGACTTCCGCTTTTCGGAGCGGAAGGCAACTGACCGGAAAAGTCCGATTGGTTCAACTAACATTCCGCCTTTGCTGAATGAAGTTTCACCTTATCCGACCGCGACAGCGCCGCGCTCTTTCGTTCTGATTCTGATTGCATCTTCGACTGGGAAAATGAAAATTTTGCCGTCTCCGACTTCGCCTGTCGCCGCATATTCCAGCAGAGCTTCCACGATGGCTTCGACTTTTGAATCTTCCACCACCATTTCCAGTTTCAGTTTCGGTGAGAATTCCATTTTATAAGTATTTCCCCGGAACATGCCGACCCGTCCTTCCTGCTTGCCTATTCCTGCGATTTCCGTAACACTTAAGCCATCAATTCCTTCGAGGGCCAACGCCTGGCGCACACTTCCGAAAACGGAAGGACGGATAATAGTTTCAATTTTTTTCATGTCGCACCTCCTTAATGTTATGTTTGTTAACATATTAAATATATTATTCTGAAAATGCAAGAACTTTTTTCAATAAATGTTAGGAAAGTTAACATATAGAAAATTATCAATTAAATTTGAGGTGATTTTGATGTATAGAATCAGTGATGAACTTGTGGAATTGGGGCTCAAACGGATAGAAGGATTTCCGGTGGAAGGTTTTGTGAAGGGAAGCGGACCGTTCAACCCGGCTATTATGCTGGTTGGAGAAGCGCCGGGAGAAAACGAAGTGGAAACAGGCATCCCTTTTACGGGGAGAGCGGGGAAAGAGTTGATGACTTCACTGGCGAGTGTTGGTCTTAGCCGGGAAGATGTCTACATTACAAGTGCTGTCAGAAGCAGACCATATAAATGGGGGATGAAAAAAGCGCGTAATGGGGAAATGATTGAAAGGAAATACAACCGTGCCCCGACGAAAAAAGAGATTATTGCGCATGCTCCGATTCTGGATACGGAAATCAGAGATGTGAATCCGCCGCTCATCGTGACTTTGGGCAATGTCGGGCTGCAGCGTTTGATCGGCCCGCAGGCAAAAGTGACGGAATTGCATGGTGTATTGATGGAAACGCCGATTTTGCGTTGGGACGAGGAAGCTGGGGCGTTCATTGAAACGGAAGAAACTTATCATGTTTTTCCGACTTTCCACCCGGCGAGCGTCTTCTATAATCCGCCTGTCAGACAGTTGAAAGACGCAGATTGGCGGACGTTAGGAGATATTCTGAAGATAAAAAGGTGAGGGAATAATCCAATATCTTTCTTCGTTGAAAAATGTTGCACTAAGGAAACTTTAGGCGTACAATAACCTTATTCACCAAGAATGGAAGGAAGTCGGGGTTATGGACAGTACGGTCTTATTTGCTTTGGGGCTTACGCTTTTTGCTGGTTTAGCCACCGGCATCGGCAGTTTGCTGGCGTTTTTCGCCTCCCGGACCAATACGAAATTTTTATCTGTTTCTTTAGGTTTTTCGGCAGGTGTCATGATATATGTTTCGATGATTGAAATTTTCTTTAAAGCGAAAGATTCCCTGACGGACGCCCATGGCGAGACGAATGGCTATTGGCTGACGCTCGCGGGCTTTTTCGGCGGTATGATTTTTATGGCCCTGCTCGACAGGATTCTTCCGCAGCTCGGAAATCCTCATGAGGTCAAGACAATAGAAGATATGGATGAAGGCCCGACCAACGATGAATATGCCCGGTTGCGCAAAATGGGGATTTTCACGGCGCTCGCGATCGGCATCCATAACTTTCCGGAAGGGATTGCGACTTTCATGTCGGCCATCCAGGATCCGGCGCTTGGCATCGCCATTGCGATAGCTGTCGCCATACATAATATTCCGGAAGGGATAGCGGTCTCGGTACCCATCTATTATGCATCCGGCAGCCGGAAAAAAGCGTTGCTATACAGTGTCCTTTCAGGGATTTCCGAACCGATCGGCGCGATTGCCGCTTGGCTGTTCCTTATGCCGTATATGAGTGATACGCTTTTTGGCATCGTCTTTGCATCGGTCGCCGGAATCATGGTCTTCATCTCGTTGGATGAATTGCTGCCTGCCGCAAAACGCTATGATGAAGCGCATCTGTCAATTTATGGCCTTGTCGCCGGGATGGCGGTAATGGCGGTAAGTCTTGTATTATTAACGTGATTCGAATCGAAACGTCTCCAGCTTCCTGAATCCAGGGATGTGGAGGCGTTTTTTTATCGGTCAATAAACGCTCGCTTTTATTCCCTGAAAGAGAAGCTTGTGTCAAATTCACCTTAAGCGTATAGTAATAAGGTGTAAAGACACTTAGGATATTGCTTAAGGAGAATGCAGATGTCTACAATTACAGCAAGTGAAAAAAATACAGCGCCATTATCACGCAATAAATTATTGTGGGTCGCGGGTCTAGGGTGGCTCTTCGATGCAATGGATGTCGGAATTTTATCATTCATCATTGCGGCGCTTCAGCAGGATTGGAATTTAACGACGGATCAGATGGGTTGGATCGGAAGCGTCAATTCTATCGGGATGGCAGTGGGCGCGTTCGTATTCGGCATCTACGCGGACCGGGTCGGACGCAAAAAGATTTTCATCATCACGTTGCTGCTGTTTTCGCTGGCAAGTGGGCTTTCGGCGCTCACTACTACACTCGCGGCCTTTATGATTCTGCGGTTTTTCATCGGCATGGGTCTCGGAGGAGAATTGCCGGTTGCATCGACATTGGTTTCAGAAAGTGTCCCTGCCAAAGAACGGGGTCGCGTAGTCGTATTGCTGGAAAGTTTTTGGGCGGCAGGCTGGCTGCTTGCGGCAATCATTTCTTATTTTGTTATTCCAGCTTCCGAATATGGCTGGCGCATCGCATTATTGATCACAGCCCTGCCGGCTCTTTATGCGCTTTACCTGCGGATCAATCTTCCGGATTCACCGCAGTTCGCCGCAAAGAAGGATGTGCTGCGGTCGATTTCGACAAACGTGAAAGATGTCTGGTCGAAAAAATATTTCAGGGCCACATTGATGCTTTGGATCGTCTGGTTCATGGTCGTATTTTCATATTACGGCATGTTCCTTTGGCTTCCGAGTGTCATGACGCTGAAAGGGTTCACGCTCATTAAAAGTTTCCAGTATGTATTGATCATGACTTTGGCACAGCTGCCGGGCTATTTCACCGCTGCGTGGCTGATCGAGCGGATCGGCCGGAAATTCGTATTGGTGACATATCTTCTCGGAACGGCTGCGAGTGCGCTCGCTTTCGGCAACGCCGATTCACTCGCCATGCTGATCACAGCCGGCGCTTTCCTGTCATTCTTCAATCTCGGCGCATGGGGTGCGCTGTACGCATATTCGCCTGAGCAGTATCCGACTGTCATCAGAGGCACGGGTACAGGCATGGCGGCATCATTCGGCCGCATCGGCGGTATTTTCGGACCGCTTCTCGTCGGCTTCATGCTGACAGCCGGTTTTGGAGTCAATGTCATCTTCGCGATTTTCTGCGGAGCCATCATCATAGGTGCGCTGGCCGTCGCGTTTCTCGGCACTGAAACCAAGCAAATCGAACTTGAATAAAAGAAGCTGCAGCTGCCGGCAACGCATAATTTGCCGGCAGTTTTTTATTTTTTTCTGAATCTGGCAGGAAAAAAGGAAGAAACAGCCAATACTTAGTAGATGAATCGAATGGAAAAGAGTGAGTGTATATGAAGTGGAATTTCTACGAAGATCCGAATGTATTTTATGAGAAAACCGAAAACCTACTGTATCTGAATGAAGATAAAAATAGCCTGTTTCTTGGTATCATCAATCAGATCAAGGCTGGGCGCTATGAACATTATTACCTGGCGCTGGCAGAGGAAGGGGATGAAGTGCTGGCGGCGGCATTGATGACACCGCCCCATCCGCTGCAGCTGATCGTCTTTACAGAATTTCCGGATCTGGATTTCGAGCTTGTACGAGTTTTGAAGCAACGGGACATCGGAGTCTCGGGTGTCATCGGTGATAAGGAAACAGTGCAGTCGTTCGCTGATTTTTGGGTGGCGGAAACCGGCCAGACTATCGAATTGCATATGGATGAAGGTCTTTACCGGATCGATGCAGTTGTAAAAGGTCTCGAACGGAGCCCGGGCACCTGGCGTGTGGCCAATAAGAAGGACGCTGATTTATTGGCGGAATGGTTTTTACAGTTTGAAAAGGATGCGGGAACCGGTGCTTCCAGCCAGAAGGAAGCGGGGGCAAAGATCGATAAATTTCTTGATGATAAAGAAGTATATATCTGGGAAGTGGATGGAGAAACCGTGTCCTGCATGAAGAAATCACGCCCTTCAAGGAACGGTATAACGGTTTCTTTTGTATTTACACCGCAAGAGCACCGTCGTAAAGGTTACGCCCGGACACTGGTGGCGGAAGTGACAGAGGAATTGCTCCTGGAATTCGATTTCGTCATGCTTTATACGGACTTGAAAAATCCGACATCCAATAAGATATACAGCGAAATCGGTTATGAAAAAATCGCTAACCCGGTGCATTTGCGATTTCAATCGCAGGATGATAAAATTCAACTAATAAAGTAAGTGAGGTGATGGGTGGACGATGAAATAAATTCCTTTTTCTGAGCAACTGAAGTTTTTCAGCTTAAAAGAAACAGGATTCGTCTGCCCATTTTGCATTTTATGAATTGAATTGAAAAAGTCCCGGAGGCTGTGCTTTGATTCGAGCGTGAGCTTCAGGTCTGTAATCCGGTTCAATTTATATTTCAGTTTTATTGCTGGTTATTTGGGCTGCCGAATTCTTCCGAAAATCAATCGGAGGAATTTTTTTTATTTCTCCGAAAAGGGAGAGATTGATATGGCCATCTTAGGCAAATTAAACAACATGACCGTCCGTTATAGAGATCGGATCATTTTAGAAAATGCGAAAGCTGCTATCCATGAGCGATCGAGAATTGCGGTGATCGGCGCAAACGGTTCAGGGAAAACTAGTCTCCTTGAAGCGATAGCGCGGAATGGGCAAGGAGTCCATTGGCTCGGAAATGACCCTGAAATTATTTATATGGAACAGGAAGCCAGGGATTTCGATATGGCGAATGTGGAAGCGGAAACCGCAGCGATGAGAAAGAAGTGGCGTGTTCCGGCCGGACGGAAAGAGCTGAGTGGCGGGGAAACGATGAAACTGCGGCTTTCATATGCTTTGGCGCGAAGGGGCGATATCTACCTGCTGGATGAACCGACCAACCATTTGGATGCGGGAAGTCTGGAGATGCTGGCGGACAGCATTGAAAAAATCGATGGAACGGTGATTTTTGTTTCACATGACCGTCATTTTATCGACCAGGCAGCCACGCATGTCTGGGAAATTGAAGACGCGGGTTTGATTGAGTATGAAGGGAATTATTCTGCTTCCAGAGCCGAAAAGGAACACCGGAGGCTTACGCAAAAACGCAAATATGACAAACAGCAGGCGAAAATTGCGCAAGTGGAAAACCAGATTGTTCAACTCCAATCGTGGTCTGGCAAAGCGCATGCCGAATCGACGAAAAAAGATGGGGCAAAAGAATATTTCCGTATGAAAGCGAAGAAAAAAGATGTGCAGGTCCGCAGCAAGCGGCAGCGTCTTCAGGCGGAACTGAAACAGGACCGGATTGAACAGCCGAAAGAAGAATTGCAAGTTTCATTTGATATCCATGATGCTGCGAAGAAAGGCAACAGGGTCATCGAGCTGAAAAACGCATGCAAATGGTTTGGAGGCAGACTGCTGTTCGACCGGGCAACATTCACCATACAGCATGGCGAGCGGGTTGGCTTAGTGGGCACCAATGGCAGCGGGAAAACGACGCTTCTTAAGATGGTGCTGGGTATGGAAGCTCATGAAGGGGAGGTCTGGTTAAGCGACGGGATGAAAATCGGCTATTTAAGCCAGGATGTCTTTGACTTACCTGAAGAAAAGACCCCGTCTGAGCTGTTTTGGGCCCCGAGTTTTGAGGAAACAGGCAAGATCCGCAATTTAATGGACCATCTGGGTTTTGAAAAGGTGCATTGGGAACAGCCGGTTTCGCATATGAGCATGGGCGAGCGGGTCAAACTGAAGCTGATGGAATTCATGTTGGCCGATTGCAATGTCCTGCTTCTCGATGAACCGACCAACCATTTGGATCTGCCATCCAGGGAAGAGTTGGAGCGTGCTCTCGGCTACTTTGACGGGACGATGCTGATTGCCACCCATGACCGCTATTTCATGGAAAAACTGAGCGATAGATTACTCGTGTTCGAAAATGGCCGTCTGTCTAAATACGAAGGCGGATATGCAGATTGGCTCGACCGCAAAGGGGCTGCCGAACAGCCTGACCTGCTGCAAATGGACCTGGAAAGACAGGAAGTGTTGGGGAAATTGAGTTTCATGACACCGGGCGACCGTGAATACGAAATGCTGGACAGGCGGTTCAATGAATTGACTGCTGCCATCCAGTCTCTTGGAACTGCAAAGAAATAATGGACGTAAAACGGCTGCCGGAGGGCGGCCGTTTTTTCTGATTGCGCTTAATTGAAAGAAAAGGCAATCGGGGATACAACTCAGGAATAATGGATCCGGAAACAGGGTATTGAAAAAAAGACAGTAGGAAAGGTGCAGGAAGGAGCGGAATGAATGATCCGTTTTGAACAAGTGACAAAGCAGTTTCCGGACGGGACGGAGGCACTGAAAGATATTTCGGTGACTTTTCCAACCCATAAATTGACCGTTCTTATCGGTCCGAGCGGCTGTGGAAAAACGACATTGATGCGTATGGTCAATAAATTGGAAACGCCGACCAAAGGTGATGTGTTCATTGATGAAAAATCGATTACCGGGCTGGATGAAGTGCAGTTGCGCCGTTCAATCGGCTACGTCATCCAGCGTATCGGACTGTTTCCCCACATGACAATAGAGGAAAACGTGTCACTTGTGCCGCGTTTATTGGAATGGCCAAAACAGCGGACAGCCGGGAGAGTGGATGAATTATTGGAACTTGTGGGGCTCGAGCCGGCCGTTTACAAGCAGCGCTATCCACTGGAACTGAGCGGCGGCCAGCAGCAGCGCGTCGGAGTGGTGCGGGCGCTGGCGGGAGATCCGAATATCGTGCTGATGGATGAACCTTTTTCTGCGCTCGATCCCATCAGCCGGGAGCAATTGCAGGAAGATCTGCGGGATCTTCAGCAGGAAATCAGGAAGACGATCGTTTTTGTTACGCATGATATGGATGAGGCATTAAAGCTCGCTGATCAGGTTGTCCTTATGCGCGAAGGGCGGATCGAACAGATCGGCACGCCACAGGAATTGATCAATAACCCGGCGAATGATTTTGTAAAGAGCTTTATCGGAGTGGACAGGATCAACCGGCAACGCTCATTCGGGGAGCGGAGACTAAAAGAATTCTACACTGTTTTTAAGGGACGGGAAACTGCTGATGCCATTGAGATCTCTGGTGAATCGACAATCGCTGATGCATTTGCGCTGCTCGAAACGAGTGGATATTCCACCTTGAAGATTATGGACGGTGACCGGGCCTTTGCTTATGCAGGAGACCGCGATCTGGTGAAAGCTGCTCTTCTGAAAGAGGAAGGTGCAACTGTATGAGGGATTTCATGGATACTTTGGCCAGTCGCCAAGATATGATTCTAAGTGCATTTATGGAACATATTTATTTATCCTTCGTAGCCGTAGCGATCGGAATCGCCATCGCATTGCCGCTCGGTGTCGTCATTGCGCGTTACCGCCGCTATGCAGAGCCTGTTATCGGCGTGACCGCCATTTTCCAGACGATACCGAGTCTGGCGCTGTTCGGTTTTTTGGTGCCGATCCTTGGAATCGGATCGACGACAGCTTTGATTGCCTTGATCATTTATGCATTATTGCCGATTCTGAGAAATACGTATACGGGCATAACGGGAGTGGATGGTTCTGTTATTGAGGCGGGTCGCGGCATGGGCATGACCCGTACGCAGATACTCAGGCAAATCGAGTTGCCGCTCGCGTTGCCGTTCATCATGGCGGGCATCCGGACGGCGACTGTTTTGACTGTCGGAATTGCCACGCTTGCGACTTTCGTGGGAGCGGGCGGCCTCGGGGATATCATTTACCGCGGCCTGCAGTCTTATAATAATTCACTGGTGCTGGCGGGTGCGCTGCCGGTCGCCTTACTCGCGATCGGATTTGATCTGATCCTGAAATGGATCGAGAAACGGGCGACGCCGAAAGGGTTGAAAAATTAAGAGGGGGAATAGAGGATGAAAAAAGGGATGACTTTGATGTTGGCGGCAGGAGCTGTCGTGCTGGCAGGATGCGGCTCAGGAAGTGGAGATGAAACGGATCCGATCGTCATCGGCGGCAAGCCGTGGACGGAGCAGTATATTCTGCCGCATATTCTGGGGCAGTATATAGAAGCGAATTCGGATTACACGGTTGAATACAAAGAAGGTCTCGGCGAAGTTTCGATCTTAACGCCTGCCCTTGAGCAGGGGGATATCGATCTGTACGTCGAATATACAGGGACGGGATTAAAAGATGTGCTTAAACAGGAATCGGAGCCTGGCCAGTCTTCGGAAGAAGTGTTGCAGCTAGTCCGCGAAGGGTATGAGGCGGAATATGATGCAACTTGGCTGGAACCTCTGGGTTTTGAAAACGGTTATACATTGGCATTTTCAAAAGACAGCGGCTTTACTGCGGCCACTTATTCGGAGCTGGCTGAAATCTCCCAATCCCAGGACTTGAGTTTCGGAGCACCCCATCCGTTCTATGAGCGCCAGGGTGACGGCTATGATGATATGATCACGACCTATCCGTTTGAGTTCTCGGCAACTGACAGCTTTGATCCAGCGATCATGTATGAAGCGGTGAACAGCGGTGATGTAGACGTCATTCCGGCATTCACGACAGACAGCCGCATTGGATTGTTTGATCTGCAGACGACAGAGGATGATCTGTCATTTTTCCCGAAATATGATGCGGCTCCGGTAGTCCGTCAGGAAACACTGGAGCAGTATCCGGAACTGGAGGATCTGCTGAATGAACTTGCCGGACAGATCAACGAAGAAGAGATGCTTGCGATGAATGCGCGTGTCGATGTCGACCAGGACAAGCCGGAAGATGTGGCGAGGGATTTCCTCATGGAAAAAGGGCTGATAGAAGAATGAAGGATGAAAACCTCCGCAGAAATGCGGGGGTTTTTATATGGTTTCATTGCCGGAATTCGAGTACAATTAAGTTGAATGAATAGTCATTCAATTTAAATTTGTCGATAAATTAATTTTAAATAAAGATGGGGTGGATGATTATGCGCGAAGTGGTAATTGTTGAAGGGGTCAGATCGGCAGTAGGACGGAGAAAAGGTGCGTTCGCGGAAACGCGTCCGGATGAACTCGCGGCGCTCGTACTGGCGGAATTGGTGGACCGGGCGGGCGTCAATAAAGCCGAGGTCGAAGATGTTATTCTCGGATGCGTCTCGCAGTCAGGCGAACAGGGAGGCAATATTGCCCGGACGGCAGCGCTGATTGCCGGATTCCCGGATTTTGTGCCGGGCGTCACGATTGACCGCCAGTGCGGTTCGAGCCAGCAGGCGATCCATTTCGGAGCTCAGGCGATTCTTGCGGGCGATATGGATATTGTCATCGCCGGCGGAGTCGAAAGCATGACGCGGGTGCCGATGTTCTCCAATATGCAGGGGGCAAAGCCGAGCCCGAAGCTGACGGAGAAATATGAAATCATCAATCAGGGATTATCGGCAGAACGCATTGCGGAAAAATGGGGTTTCAGCCGCAGGCAATTGGACGAGTTTGCGCTGCGGAGCCACACGCGAGCACTCGCAGCCATCGAAGCCGGCCATTATGACAAGGAAATTGTATCTGTCGAAGTGACGGATGAAAGCGGAGAAAAACGGCTGGTCACTAAAGATGAAGGGCCGCGTCCTGAATCGACGCTCGAGATTCTTGGCGGACTGAAAACAGTTTTCGATGAAAACGGCGTCATCACAGCAGGCAACGCCAGCCAGATGAGTGACGGCGCATCCGCGGTGCTATTGATGTCGCGCGAAAAAGCTGACGAACTCGGTCTGAAGCCGAAAGCGCGCATCGTTGCCCGGGCGGTTGTCGGATCTGACCCGACTTTGATGCTCACAGGACCAATCGCGGCTACGACTAAAGTGCTCGAAAAAGCGGGGCTTGCGATAGGGGATATGGACCGCTACGAAGTGAACGAAGCGTTTGCGCCTGTGCCGCTTGCGTGGCTGCACGATATCGGGGCGGATCCGGAAAAACTGAACGTCAACGGCGGCGCAATCGCGCTTGGCCATCCTCTCGGTGCGACGGGCACGAAGCTGATGGTATCGCTGCTGCATGAATTGGAACGCAGCGGTGGACGTTACGGATTGCTCGCGATCTGTGAAGGGATGGGTATGGCGAACGCAACGATCATTGAAAGACTTTAAAGAATCGGGGGTGATAAAAATGGAAATGGGAAAAGTGAAAGCGATCGTCACCGGCGGAGCATCCGGTCTCGGTGAAGCGACCGTCCGCCGCCTAGTGGGGCGCGGAGGCCGAGCCGCTATCTTCGATCTCAATGGAGAAAAAGCTTCCAGACTTATCGAAGAACTCGGTGAAGAGTCGGTATTTTATGCAGAAACCGATGTTACCGACGCAGCGCAGATCGAACGGCAGACAGCGGCAGTGGTGGAACGATTTGGCTCCGTGAATCTCGTCGTCAACTGCGCAGGAATTGGAACGCCGGCAAAAGTCGTTTCAAAAGGGGAGCCGCAGCCGCTGGCTCTATTTGAGAGGGTCATCCGCATCAATCTGGTCGGCAGCTTCAATGTGCTGCGCGTCGCAGCGGCAGCCATGCAGAAAAATGAACCGAATGACAACGGTGAACGGGGCGTCATCATTTCGACCGCTTCGGTTGCCGCATACGAAGGACAGATCGGGCAGGCAGCTTACAGCGCATCAAAAGGCGGCATCGTCTCCATGACGTTGCCGATTGCCCGCGAATTTGCACGGGATGGCATCCGCGTCATGGCGATTGCGCCGGGGCTCATGAAAACACCGATGTTCGACGGTTTGCCGGAAGCGGCCGTCAAATCGCTGGAATC
This sequence comes from Planococcus beigongshangi, assembly GCF_016820495.1. GTDB lineage: Bacteria > Bacillota > Bacilli > Bacillales_A > Planococcaceae > Planococcus > Planococcus beigongshangi. The sequence goes on from NZ_JADHDU010000004.1 coordinate 266,694, forward strand.
ATCCGTGCCGTTCCCGGCGCGTCTCGGCCGGCCGGATGAATACGCGCAATTGGTGGAAAGCATCATTGAAAATCCGATGCTGAACGGAGAAACGATCCGGCTGGACGGCGCTATCCGCATGCAGCCGAAATGAGGGGGCATACAAATGGGGAAATATCGTTTTGAAGAAGATGAACACGTCATGTTCCGGAAGTCACTTCGGAAATTCCTTGAAAAAGAAGCGGTGCCGCAATATGAAGAGTGGGAAAAGGAAAGGCTGATCCCGAAATCATTCTGGAAGAAGCTCGGAGAAATGGGGTTCCTGTGCCCGCAGGTGGAAGAACGCTACGGTGGCCTGGGCCTTGATTTCCGTTATGCCGTCATCATCGGTGAAGAAATGGAACGGGTCGGTGCCAGCCTGACGGGTGTCGGGCTGCATAACGACATCACCGTGCCGTACATCGAATCGTACGGCAATGATGAGCAGAAACAGCGCTGGCTGCCCGGTTGCATTTCAGGTGATTTCATCACCGCAATCGCGATGACGGAACCGGGAGCGGGATCGGATCTCGCGAATATTTCAACGACAGCCGTCCGTGACGGCGACAATTACATCGTCAACGGCCAAAAGACGTTCATCACGAATGGCATCAACTCGACGCATGTGGTCGTCGCTGTTAAAACAGATGCAAAAGCTGAATCGAAGCATCGGGGCATTTCACTGTTGATGATCGAAGAAGGAATGTCGGGCTTCACGAAGGGGCGCAAGCTTGATAAAGTCGGACTTCACGCGCAGGATACGTCCGAATTGTATTTCGAGGATTGCGTCGTGCCGGCTGCGAACCTGATCGGCGAAGAAAACAAAGGATTCACGTACCTGATGGAGAAATTGCAGCAGGAGCGGCTGGTGGTGGCGATCGCGGCACAAACGGCGTCAGAAGATATGCTGGAAATGACGATCGATTATGTGAAGTCCAGACAGGCATTCGGCAAGCCGATCAGCGCTTTCCAGAATACGCAGTTTAAAATTGTGGAAATGGCGACTGAGGTGGAATTGGGGCATTCATTTCTTGAATCGTTGATCGAAGAGCACATGGCCGGCAAAGATATCGTATCAAAAGTTTCGATGGCGAAATACTGGCTGACGGACACCGCTAAGAAAATTTCAGGTGAATGCATGCAGCTCCACGGCGGTTACGGCTATATGGAAGAATATAAAATTGCCCGGCGCTACCGGGATATTCCGGTGGCGGCCATCTATGCCGGATCCAATGAAATCATGAAAACGATCATTGCGAAGCGGATGGGGTTGTGAAGCAGACCGCTTGACAGAATAAACAAACTAATTTAATGTGGAACTCAACTTGTTGGAAGAGCGGCAAGTCTATTTGAGAGAAGAGCCCAGAGAAGATGAGAATAGAAGAGTGTAAAATCGAGGATTGAGACGAGTAGGCAATGAAATCCATTTAGAGAGTCAGCGGCTGGTGGGAGCTGATTGGATTCATTGCGCGAATGGACTTAGGAGAGCTGGCCTGAAAATGGACATGAGTAAGGCAGACGCATGCCCTGCGTTAAAGGGAAAGGCGAAGAGCCTGTTTGAGTGAGTGCAGAAATGCATTAATGCGTGGTGGTACCGCGGTTTTTTAACCCGTCCCCGCAACCGGAAATCTATCCGGTTGCGGGGTTTTTTGTATTCAAAAGAGCTGAGGAGAGATGAAGATGAGACGAGCGGAGAATTTAAGTGAACACAGCATGTACAGTAAATCAGTGGCGCTGCTGGAAGGCAAAATGGCAGACGCTGACATAAAACTATTCCTGGGACAGCTGCATGACAAAGGCGAAACGGCGGATGAACTGGTGGGCCTGGTCAGGGCGATGCGGTCAAAATCAGTGGCGTTGCCTGAAACGGAAGGGCCGCTGATCGATGTGTGTGGAACAGGGGGCGACCGCTCGTTCAGTTTCAATATCAGCACATTGACTGCTTTTGTGCTGGCAGGATGCGGCATGAAAGTGGCGAAGCATGGCAATCGGAGTGTTTCGAGTAAAACAGGGAGTTCAGATGTTCTGGAAGAATTAGGGATATCGACGACGCTTGATCCGGCGCTTATCCCGGATTTAATTGAGAAGACCGGGATTGCGTTTTTATTCGCGCCGACGATCCATCCGGCTCTCGGGAAGCTGCGGGACGTGCGGAAAAGCATGGCAACACCGACGATTTTCAATCTGGTGGGGCCGCTCGCAAATCCGCTGCCGATCGAAATGCAGATGACCGGGGTTTACCGCCGGGACATGATGGAGCCGATGGCGGACGCGTTGATGCGCCTTGGCAGAAAGCGAGGCTTAATGGTTCACGGAGGGGGAGGCATGGATGAACTTTCATTGGCGGGCGTCAACGACTTGTTGTTTTTTGACGAAAACGGCAAAAAAGCGATTCAATTCCATCCGGAAGAAGCGGGTCTGGAGCTTGCGTCTATCGAAGCGATCAGAGGCGGAGACGCCAAGCGCAATGCGGAAATTTTCCGGGAAGTGCTTGAAGGCAGAGAAGGGGCGCATTTGAACACAGTTGTGCTGAATGCGGGCGTTGCATTGTTCGCCGCCGGCAAAGCGGGTGCAATCGCAGAAGGAGTTCACCTGGCGAGAAAATCGATCTTGTCCGGTGAAACGGGCCGGGTATTTGAAGCATACCGCCAGGCGCTGGGGGTGCTCGTATGAATTTGCTGGAGAGAATCATTGCAGCAAAACGCGAAGAAATAAAATCCTATGGCACAGTTGAAACGGGAGTGGCTGGGGGGATTCCCCCGAAACCCGGATTAGCGGATCGTTTAAGGGAAAGCAAAGGAGTCATCGCGGAGATCAAAAAGGCTTCACCTTCAAAAGGGGATATCCGTCTGGAGGTGGATGTTGTAAAGCAGGCAAGAATTTACGAAGAAGCCGGGGCTGCCGCGATTTCCGTATTGACGGATAACACCTTTTTCAAAGGGTCGATTAAGGATCTCCGGAAAGTGGCGGAGCTTGTCGGCATACCAGTGCTTTGCAAGGATTTCATCGTCGATGAAATCCAGATCGACCGGGCAAAAGAGGCAGGAGCTTCGGTTATTCTGCTTATTGTTGCAGCCCTCGGACAGGATGAACTAAAAAGGCTGTATTCTTATGCGCAGTCGGAAGAACTCGAAGTGCTTGTTGAAGTGCACAATGTTGAGGAACTGGAAATCGCCTTAGGGTTAGGGGCGGAATTGATCGGGGTCAATAACCGGGACTTGAAAACCTTTGAAGTGGCACTGGAACGGACGGCTGAAATTGCTGGTTATTTTCCACCCGATAGCAACTCGCTGCTGATCAGCGAGAGTGGGATTTCTTTAGAGAGCGATGCCCATTACGCCTTTTCGCAAGGGGCTGCCGGAATTTTAGTCGGCGAAGCCCTGATGCGGGCGAAAGATGCAGGAAGATGGATCAAGGATGTCACGTCACAGGAGCTGGCGAAATGACACGAGTGAAAATTTGCGGATTACAGGAAGTGGAGCATGTAACAGCGTTGGACGGAGCTGACGCAGCGGGATTCGTTTTTGCGCCGAGCCGCAGAAGGATTTCAATTGAAAAAGCAGCGCGGCTCGCAGCTGAGCTCCCAGAAGGCATCGAAAAAATCGGTGTGTTCGTCAATTCCGGGCTGGAGGAAATCCTGGAAGCTGTTGAAAAAGTGCCGCTGACGATGGTGCAATTGCATGGCGATGAGTCCGACGAATTGATTCGCGGAATCCCAGTTAAAACAATTCAGGCGTTTTCGATCCGTAAACTGGAAGATGTGGAAAAACTGAATCGCTCGATTGCGGATTTTGTCCTGGTCGATGCACCCGGAACCCGATTCCGGGGAGGCAGCGGCAAAACATTCGACTGGAGTTTATTGGCTGAAGCAGCGGTTGATCCTGGCAGACTCATTGTTGCAGGAGGGCTGGATGCAGGGAATGTCAGGTCTGCGATCGATGCACTGGGTCCATACATGGTCGATGTCTCAAGTGGAGTAGAAACTGACGGGAAAAAAGATTCGCATAAGATACAGGAATTCATTTCACTGGTAAAGGATGATTCGATGCAGAACATGAAAGAGACAAAAGTAGAGGCAGGCTTCTTCGGGCGTTTCGGTGGCCAGTTTGTGCCGGAGACGCTGATGAAAGCGGTGAAGGAACTGGAAGCGGCTTACGCAGAAGCGAAAGAAGATCCGGAATTCCAGAAAACCTATCATGATTACTTGAAGGAATATGTCGGGCGCGAGCAGCCGCTCACTTTTGCGGCAAGGCTGACGGAAGCGTGGGGCGGACCGAAAGTTTACCTGAAACGAGAAGACCTGAATCATACGGGAGCCCATAAGATCAATAATGCAATCGGTCAGGCCCTGCTCGCGATCCGGATGGGCAAACGGAAAATCGTCGCGGAAACCGGAGCCGGGCAGCACGGTGTTGCGACGGCTACAATCTGCGCGCTCCTGGATTTGGACTGCGTCATTTTCATGGGGGAGGAAGATATCCGGCGGCAGCAATTGAATGTGTTCCGCATGAAATTGCTCGGAGCGAAAGTGGAAAGCGTCACGAAAGGCAGCGCCACGTTGAAAGACGCAGTAAACGAAGCGCTGCGCTACTGGGTCGCGAATGTCGAAGACACGCATTACCTGATCGGTTCGGCGCTTGGGCCGCATCCTTTCCCGACGATGGTCCGCGATTTTCAAAGCGTCATCGGCAAGGAGACGCGGACACAGATTCTGGAAAAGGAAGGGCGTCTGCCTGATGTAATTCTTGCCTGTGTCGGCGGCGGATCGAATGCGATCGGCATGTTCCATCCCTTTATAACGGACGAATCGGTGCGGCTCATTGGAGTGGAGGCGGCCGGTGAAGGCGTCGATACAGACAGGCATGCGGCGACGCTGACGAAAGGGTCGGAAGGGGTGCTTCACGGCTCCTATATGAAACTGCTGCAGGATGAAAACGGCCAGGTCCAGGAAGCGCATTCGATTTCCGCGGGGCTTGATTATCCGGGCGTCGGTCCTGAGCATGTGCATCTTGAAGACATCGGGAGGATCGAATATAAAGCGGTGACGGATGAAGAAGCGCTGGCGTCCGTCATAGGAATGTCGCGGCTCGAAGGCATCATTCCCGCACTCGAATCGGCACATGCCATAGCGGAAGCGGAAAAAACGGCTGCCGGCATGGGCCGGGATGAAATCCTGGTTATTTGCGTATCCGGCCGCGGCGATAAGGACATGGCCATATATGCCGATAGATTGGAGGGATTGGCATGAAGCGTTTAGCGGCAATGAAAGACAAAGGCAGCAAAGCGTTCGTTGCCTATATTATGGCAGGTGACGGTGGGCTGGATAAACTGCGGAGCCAGGTGGAGACGCTGCAGCGCTCGGGCGTGACAGCCATTGAAATCGGCATCCCGTTTTCCGATCCGGTTGCGGACGGGCCTGTGATTGAAGAAGCGGGCAACCGCGCGCTGAAAAATGGCGTGACGCTCGACAAAGTTTTATTGGAAATGAAGAGCTGGGATTTTGAAGTGAAGATTCCGCTCGTCATCATGACTTATTTGAATCCGGTGATCTGTTACGGTGCCGAGCGTTTTGCGGAATCCTGCAAAGAGGCAGGCGTCTCTGCCGTCATCATTCCGGATTTGCCGTTTGAACATCAACGGTTAGTGTCGCCTTATTTGAAAGCGGCTGGAATTATGTTGATTCAGCTGGTGACGCTCACCACAACCGAAAACCGCCTCCGTGATATTTTGCAGGAGGCGGAAGGTTTTGTCTACGCTGTTACGGTGACGGGAATTACCGGTGTGCGCGATGAATTCACAGAAGAAGTGAAGGCATTCATGAAAACGGTGCGCGCCAAAAGCCCGGTGCCGGTCTATGCGGGATTCGGGATTTCGAAACTGGAACATGTTGATTTGCTGCGGGACGATGTGGATGGGCTCATCGTCGGATCGGCAATTGTGAAAGCTTTTCACGAAGGTGAATTCAGCGGTATTCAGCCCCTCATCCATGCGGTGACCCAGACATACCCGGTATAATGGGAGCTGGAGGGATGTCAGATGTTCAAACCAGTCACAGCTGATTTTTTCGAAAAGCCTACCTTGGAACTGTCACGCAACCTGCTGGGGCAGATCCTGGTCCACGAATTGCCGGAAGGAATCGTCGCCGGCCGCATCGTCGAGACAGAAGCCTATATGGGAGCGGAAGACCGGGCGGCGCACAGTTTCGGAAACCGCCGTACAAAGCGAACTGAAATCATGTTCGGCAAAGCCGGACTTGTCTATACGTATCAAATGCATACCCATACATTGATCAACGTGGTCAGCGGACCGGTCGACACGCCGCGCGCGATTTTAATACGGGCGGTCGAACCGGTTGAAGGCATCGATCTTATGGCTGAACTTCGCGGGCGCCACATGCCCATCAAACAATGGACGAGCGGACCCGGCAAGCTGACGAAAGCGATGGGCATCACGATGGATTATTACGGCCATCATTTTACGGAACGGCCATTGTTTATTGCGCAGGGGGATCCGGTGCATGCCGTTGCGGTCGGGCCAAGGGTCGGGATCGGCAACTCGCAGGAGGCGGTCCATTATCCATACCGGTTTTGGGAACGGGATAATCCATTTGTATCGAAATTCCGCTGAGTTCCATGTTTAGCATTTCCGGCACGTGGAATAATACAGGAGAACCCAAAACTAAAGGAGTGAAAGATAATGGCGAAAATTGCAACGCTGATTACTGATATGTTCGAGGATGTAGAATATACGGATCCATCGAAAGCATTTAATGATGCGGGTCACGAAGTTTTCACGATTGAAAAGGAAGCCGGTAAGGAAGTGACCGGTAAACAAGGGGAAGCGGTGGTGTCGATCGATAAAGGCATCGATGACGCAAACCCGGATGATTACGACGCATTATTCCTGCCAGGCGGATTTTCTCCCGACCAGTTGCGTGCGGATGACCGTTTTGTGAAATTTACGAAAGCATTCATGGATGCGAAAAAACCTGTATTCGCCATCTGCCATGGACCGCAATTGCTGATTACGGCAAAAGCGCTCGAGGGCCGCAAAGCGACAGGCTATAAATCGATCCATGTCGATATGGAATACGCAGGCGCCAAGCTGGTTGATGAAGAAGTGGCTGTCTGCCAGGATCAATTGGTGACAAGCCGCCAGCCGGATGATATCCCGGCATTCAACCGCGAATCACTGCGGGTGCTGGAACAATATGCAGCGAATTGAATGATTGTGTAAGTGCCCCGGCGATTTCGATTGCCGGGGTTTTTTATTGGGTAAAACCTATCCCGCAAACAACCATCTCTGCTCAAAATAATCTTGTATAAATAAGCAAACGCTTATATAATGAATGACGAATCTCTTTGAAGAAGGTGGGACAAGATGGATTATGTGAACATGGAATCGTATTTAAAGGCGATCAGCGACCATAACCGGATGCTGATTTTAAAATATTTGTCGACAGATTCGCTGTGCATCTGCGAATTTACGGAGCTTTTGGATATGACGCAGCCGGCAGTCAGCCAGCATATGCGGAAACTCAAGGCAGCTGAGTTGGTGACGGAAGAAAAGCGGGGGCGCTGGACAATTTGGTCGTTGAATGTCCGCCACAACCTCTATCCGATGCTGATCCATCTCTTGAGTCTGTTGCCGGAGCCTGAGGTGACGGTAAAAACTTTGGTAGCAGAAGGAAAAAGAGTGGTTTGTGATTAAGGGGATGAATGGATAATGGAAGTTGGATTAGCAGGTTTCATATTTTTAGTGACATTGATATTCGTTATTTGGCAGCCGCGGGGATTGTCGATCGGCTGGTCGGCGATTGCCGGAGCGGCTGTCGCATTATTGTTCGGCGTCGTAGATTTCGGGGATGTATGGGATGTGACCGGCATTGTTTGGAATGCGACATTGACGTTTGTCGCCCTCATCATCATTTCCCTGATACTCGATGAAATCGGCTTCTTTGAATGGGCAGCCTTACATATGGCCCGCATGGCAAAAGGCAGCGGGCTGCGGATGTTTTTCCTCGTGACGATCCTTGGGGCCGTCGTGGCGGCATTATTTGCGAATGACGGTGCGGCGCTGATTCTGACGCCGATTGTCCTCGCTATGGTCAGAGCACTGAAATTCAAAGATGCGATGATTCTGCCGTTTATCATGGCCTCCGGCTTTATTGCGGATACGGCGTCTTTGCCGTTTGTCATCAGTAACCTGGTCAATATCGTCTCGGCAGACTTTTTCAATATCGGCTTCACTGAATACGCCATCAAGATGGTGGTGCCGAATCTGTTCAGTATACTCGCGAGTATGCTGGTGCTTTATCTTTATTTCCGCAAGGACATTCCAGGCCATTTTGATGCCGGGGCATTGAAAGCGCCGGCTGCCGCAATCAAGGACCTGAAAATGTTCCGCCTGTCGTGGTTGGTGCTTGCAGTATTGTTGGTGGGGTATTTTACAAGTGAAACAATGGGTATTCCTGTATCGTTCATCGCGGGAGCGGTCGCCATCATTTTCCTAGCGATCGCCCGTCGAAGCGAATCAGTCGAAACGATGACGGTGCTGAAGGGTGCGCCGTGGGCGATTGTCTTTTTCTCGATCGGCATGTATGTCGTCGTTTACGGATTACGCAATGCCGGTTTGACATCCGTGCTTGCAACGGCGATCGAATGGACGGCAGGGCACGGATTGTATGCGGCAACGGTTGGCATGGGCTTTATCGCGGCGCTGCTGTCGTCAGTGATGAATAATATGCCGACCGTCATGATCAATGCACTGGCAATTGAAGAAATTGCCGCTGCCGGTGCCATGCGGGATGCTTTGATTTACGCCAATGTCATCGGTTCCGACCTCGGTCCGAAAATCACGCCGATCGGTTCGCTTGCGACCCTGCTTTGGCTGCATGTGTTAAAAGTGAAAGGTGTCCAGATCAGTTGGGGGTATTATTTAAAAGTCGGCATCATCCTGACGGTTCCCACGCTGCTCGTCACGTTGAGCGGTTTGTACCTGTGGCTGACAATCCTTGATTGATAGAAAAAAGAGACTCGCAGAAGCGGGTCTCTTTTAGTCCAGGAATTTAGCCATGTAGATTTCATCGTAATGTTTACCGTTGATGATCATGGAGTCCTGGCGGATGCCTTCGGATACGTAGCCGGCTTTTTCGAACAGTTTTCTGCCGGGCTTATCATTTTCGACAATTGTCAGCTCCAGACGGCTGATTTTTTTGGAGGCAGCCCATTCTTCCCCTTTTTGGAGAAGTTTGGTTGCGATTCCTTTGCGGCGGGCATGTGCTTGGACGCCGATGCAAATCTCTGCGCGATGAGCTGCGCGTTTAGCGTCATTGCCGGTGATGGTGAGGAAACCGACGTGCTCGCCATTCAAAATGGCGATGAAGATGGTTGAATGGCCGCTTTGGCGCCATTCGATTATTTGTTTTCTGACTTTCTGGGTCGACTGGCTTCTTTCGTCCTTGCCGTAGAGCATGAAATCGGATTCGGCTTCTACAGTTTTCATAAGGGCAGCCAGCGACCGAGCGTCGCCATGTTCAGCGTTTCGGATGAGCAGGATATCCCCATCGCCTTTGCCGCCTTTTGCGCTGCTTCCGTTAGAAGCGTCAATCCGTTCAAAAACGACGTAACGATCTGTTTCCACTTCGCTGACGAAATAGCCGGCATCCATCCATGCGTGGAAATGTTTGGCGGGCGCTTTTGTCTTTTTCCACCAGCTCCTGTTTAAATAAGCAGCATTTGGCAATTGCTGGCCCATGATTTGTTCAATTTCAGTAAAACTCAGCTTAATTGACGAATTCGTAGCAGAAGAAAAGTAATTTGCTAATGGAATGTATTTCTTTTCCAGAATAATAGTCATTATTTTCACTTCCCTTCTTTTCCAGATGGATTAATTAGAATTATTATATCATTAGTACTATTGTTTCGCATAGAAATTTATCTTTTATTAGTAAATAAATTCTGTAAAATCAAAAAATTTTTCAATTTTACATACGAATTTCTTATTTTTCCCAAACCGGATAACTTTATTACAGAAAATAGGATAAAAATAGGTTTTAAGGCTTAGTTGTATATGGCTAGTAATAACTTGTTCAGGAATTTTCTTTTTGGCATACAGACTTCAGTTGCCGAGGAACTCTTGTGATCAGAAGGATTTTTGAATCATGAAGACTGAAAGTTCAGCTGCACCGGGAGTTATGTTAAAATTACACAGAAACCAACATTGATCAGGAGGCAAAATCATGTCAAAAGTTTTTGTTTTAGGCCATAAAAACCCGGATACAGATTCAGTTTGCTCAGCAATTTCATATGCGTATCTGAAAAATGAAATCGGGATGGAAGCGGAGCCGATCCGTCTCGGTGAGATGAATAACGAAACGATCTTCGCTCTGAAAGAATTCGGCTTCGAGGCACCGCGCCTTGTGACCCGCGTTTCAGAAGAAGCATCCCAAGTGATTCTTGTAGATCATAACGAACGTCAGCAAAGTGCTGAAGACATTGATGACGTTCAAGTCATTGAAGTCATCGACCATCACCGGATCGCCAATTTTGAAACTGCGGATCCATTGTATTTCCGTGCAGAGCCGGTGGGCTGCACAACGACGATCATCCATAAATTATTTAAGGAAAACGGTGTGGAAGTTCCGGCCAATATCGCAGGATTGTTGCTGTCGGCCATTATTTCCGATTCGTTATTGTTCAAATCCCCGACTTGCACAGACCAGGATATCCGCGCAGCGCGTGAACTTGCTGAAATTGCAGGCGTTGATGCAGAAGCTTACGGATTGTCGATGCTGAAAGCAGGAGCCGATCTTAGCAATAAAACATTGGAAGATTTGATTTCTTTGGATTCGAAGGAATTCGAAGCCGGAGATCACCGGTTCGAAGTGGCACAGGTCAATGCGATCGATATCTCTGAAGTGCTTGACCGCCAAAAAGAATTGGAAACTTTGATGAACGCCGCCATCACGGGCAAAGGGCTCGACCTTTTTGTCTTCGTGGTAACGGATATTTTGAATAACGATTCCGAAGCGATTGTGCTGGGCAAGCATTCGAATATTATTGAACAGGCATTCAAGTCGAGTGTCGTTGATAACCGCGTTCTTTTGCCGGGCGTTGTTTCACGCAAAAAACAAATTGTTCCTGTCATCACGGAAGCATTTAGCTGATTCCCTCCGGGGAGTCAGTTTTTTTATGGGATGGGTGCCGTCGCTTTTCTCGTGTCCAGACTCCAACGGGCCAGCTCTTCGGTCATAAGCCGGTCCAGCTGCCGTGGCACAGAACGCCACTCTGCTGTTCCGTCTTATGCCTTTCAGAGCTAAACGGCCGTTGTCGCTTTTCAGTGTCCACAGGCAGAAATATTGAGCCTTCCATTTTTGCTTGCTATAGTAAAGGGCGAGGTGAACGATGATGTTCAAAATTGAGATTTGGTCCGACTATGTATGTCCATTTTGTTACATAGGCAAACGCACACTCGAGCAGGCCCTGGTAAAAACGGGCTTTAACAATCAATGCGAAGTTACTTTTAAAGCTTATCAATTGGATCCGGCGACTCCGGTGGATTCCGATATTTCCGTTTATGAAAGCCTGGCTGCCAAATTCGGCAATTCCGTCGGGCAGGCCAAAGAAATAACAAAAGGCGTCGCAGCCCATGCCCGGCAAGTCGGTTTGGAATACGACTTTGAACATATGGTCCAAGCCAATACACTTGCTGCCCACAGACTGGTGAAATGGGCGGCGACCTATGGCAGGGAGGCCCTGCTGACCGAACAATTGCTGAATGCTTATTTCGTTAAGGCTGAGCATATCGGCAAGCATCAGGTATTGCTTGATAACGCTGAAGCAATCGGTCTGCCGCGCCATGAAGCGAAAGCCGTTCTTGATTCGGATGACTTTTTAACGGAAGTGCATCAGGATATCGCTGAGGCAGGGCAACTGGGTGTTCAAGGAGTTCCATTTTTCGTGATCAACCGCAAGTACGCCATATCCGGCGCCCAGCCCCTTGAAGCGTTCATCGATTCGATCGAACAGATCGCTGATGAAGAAGGGATCCGGCCGGCTACCAAACCTGCCGGTAATAAGAAGACAAGCTATTGCACAGGGGATTCCTGCCATTCGGAATGACTCCTGTCAGGCACTTTGATTGACTGGAGCAAGTATAGTTCTTAAAATTGGATAGTCATTGATTAGGGATAACTAATATTAACGTAAAAGGAGATTTTAATTTTCATGAATGTTTTAGTAGTAAAAGCCAATAACCGTCCGGCATCAGAGGGCGTTTCAAGTAAAATGTACGATGTATTTATGGACAATGTAGGGTCTGACGTGAACGTGAAAACGTTCGACGTATTCAAAGAGGATATGCCGTATTTCGGCCAGGATTTCTTTAACGCTATGCAGAAATCAGTACAGGCTGAGGAATTGGAAGATATCGAACAGCGCATTTTGACAGCTGCGAACAAAGCGATGGACGCTTTCCTTGAGGCTGACGTTGTTGTATTCGCCTTCCCGTTATGGAATAAAACGATTCCGGCACCCCTGCAGACTTTCATCGATTATATCTACCGTGCAGGCGTGACATTCAAATATACGGAAGAAGGTCCACAAGGCCTTGTCCCTGAAAAGAAAGTCATCATCCTGAATGCCCGCGGCGGAGTATACTCCACTCCGGAAATGGCGCCAAGCGAAATGAGCGTCAACTATGTCCGCATGATCATGAATTTCTTCGGCATCGAAGATATCGAAGAAGTGATCATCGAAGGCCACAATATGTATCCTGACAGAGCGCAGGAAATTATTGCAGACGGCATGAAACGCGTCGAAGAAGCAGCTAAATCATTTGATAAAGTGAATGTATAGGAACAATTGCCGAAAACCCGGAAACGCTGAAGCGTTCCCGGGTTTTTCTATACGCTTATTTTTTGGAAGGAAGGGTACATAAAAGGTAAATGAATTTTGAGGAGGACTTGGCAGCGATGAAAATTGATAAAAATGATATCCCGACGTCAAAAGAATCTTATTGGCGTGCATTTGATGACATACCGGATTATCCACAGCTGCAAAAAAATGAGTCGACGGAAATAGGCGTTGTCGGCGGTGGTATTGCCGGCATCATCAGTGCTTATTTACTGGCGAAAGCCGGGAAGAGTGTGACGTTGATCGATGCTGGGAAATTAGTGGACGGCGTAACCGGTTATACGACGGCTAAAATTTCAGCGCAGCACGGGTTGTTTTATTTCCCGCTGATCAAAATGGCGGGTGAAATCGATGCAAAAAGATATTATGATGCCAATATAGAAGGGCTGGAATGGATCAAAAACACCGCCGAGGAACTCGGGATCGACTGCGATTTTGAACATCAGGATGCCTTCGTCTATGCGAATACGGAAATCGGCGCGAAACTCATCGAACAAGAGGCGGAAGCCTATCAGCAGCTCGGCATTCCAGGCGGGCTCGCGAAAGAGGAAGTTGAACTGCCGTTTGCAGTCAAGGAAGCGGTGGTCATGCGCAATCAGGCACAATTCCATCCGGTGAAATTCCTGGCCGGGCTGGTGAAGGAATTTGAGCGCCTTGGCGGGACGGTCTATGAAAAGACCCGAGCGGTAAAAATTCTCAGCAAAAAAAATCCCGTGATCCAAACAGAGAATATGTCACATCTGTCGTGTGAAAAAGTCATCGTGGCCACTCATTATCCATTCAACGATGCGGACGGCATGTACTTCGCAAGGATGTCGGTGGAACGCTCATATGTAGTGGCGGCAAAAGTGAAAGGCACTGTGCCAAAGCATATGTATATCAGCACCGATATGCCGATGCGCTCTCTGCGCTATGCAAAAAATGATGACGGCGAGCAGCTCCTGCTGATCGGCGGGGAAGGACACGGCTCCGGCAAGCACTCGGGAGAGACGATCGAGAATTATGAAAAGCTGGCAAAATGGGGCGACGAGCATTTCGGTGTGGAAGAAATCCCTTACCGCTGGTCGGCGCAGGATATGTCGACACTCGACAAGATTCCGTATATCGGAACGAGCACGGTCGGCTATGAAAACATCCTGGTCGCAACCGGTTTCCGTAAATGGGGAATGGCACACGGCGCGGTTGCAGGCCTGCTGTTGAGTGACCAGGTCCTTGGCAATGAAAACCGCTTTGCTTCCTTATATGATCCGACCCGCACGAAGATGAAAGCGGTCGATGTGGCAAGCTTTGTAAAAGACAATGCATCCGTTGCCAAAGAGCTGGTCAAAGGCAAATTGAAGAAATCGATGAAAACGCCGGATGCTCTTGAAAACGGAGAAGGCGCAAGTGTCAAAACGTCGAAAGGGGCGGCGGGCGGTTACCGTGATGAATACGGTCAGCTGCATCTCGTCGATACGACCTGCACCCATATGGGATGCGAAACGAAATGGAACGATGCCGAACGTTCATGGGATTGCCCGTGCCACGGTTCCCGTTTTTCTTATACAGGCGAAGTGCTGGAAGGCCCGGCCGTCAAGCCGCTTAAACGGATCGAGGAATAAAGTCCATTCAAATAAAGTCAAAAAGGAGCTGCAGATGGACTGCAGCTCCTTTTGTATCTATCAATTTATGCCGGGTTAGCTTCAAGTTCAAGGGTGATCTTGATGTCTTCGCCTACAAGAACGCCGCCGGTTTCAAGCGTCTGGTTCCATGTAAGGCCGAAATCTTTACGGTTTACTTTGCCTTCGCCGCTGAACGCTACAACTTCAACGCCCCAAGGGTTTGTTGCTTTGCCACCGTATTCAACGTCGAAAGTCACTGGACGTGTTACGTCTTTGATCGTCAAGTCGCCAGTCAATTCATATTCACCGTCGTCTTTTTTAGCGATCTCGCTTGCTTTGAAAGTGATGTTCGGATATTTTTCAGCGTCGAAGAAATCTCCTGAACGCAAGTGGTTGTCGCGGTCTTCATTGTTTGTGTTGATGCTTGCCACGTCGATTTTGAAATCGATCAAAGCGCCTTGAAGATCCGTTTCATCTGCTTCCACTGTTGCATCATATGATGCGAAAGAGCCTTTAACTTTTGATACCATCATGTGTTTTACTGAAAAACCGATTTCCGAATGCGCTGCGTCTACTGTCCATTTTTTCATGTGTAATTTCCTCCAATATTTTTTATGTCTAAACCGACTATAAACCAATAAAACTATGATGTCAATATACTTTAATTAATTATTCTCGAATTCGAGATAAAATTTTCGTTGGACTTTAGAACGTATATGATGATTAATGCTTGTAAATCGGGGGATAAAATCGGATACTATTAGAAGTTATATTGTTTAGAAGGGATTTGCTTGGAATGACGAAAGAAAGATGGTTATCAGACCTTCGCCGGTTTGTGGCGGAAAGCCACGTGAAAATCGACGAGCCGCTGCATCTGCATACGATGACGAGAATGGGCGGACCGGCTGATATTTTTGTATCACCAACCAATGAAGATGAAACTGCTTATACAGTTAAATATGCATATGAGAACAATATTCCGCTTCTATTATTGGGCAATGGTTCTAATATGGTCGTGCGTGATGGCGGCGTGCGGGGGATTGTATTGAACCTGAAAAGCCTTAAAGAGGTCCGTATCGATGGATTGAATGTCTACGCACAGGGCGGCGCGAACATCAAGGAAGTGTCGAAAGCGGCAGCTGTCAGCGGATTGACCGGCTTTGAGTTCGCTTGTGGAATTCCAGGATCGGTCGGCGGGGCAATGGCGATGAACGCCGGAGCTTACGGCGGTGAGATCAAAGATATTATCGTTCAGGCAACTGTGCTCACGACCGAAGGGGAAAAACTGGTCCTATCCAAGGAAGAACTTGAACTCGATTACCGCAAGAGCATCATTACGAAAGAAGGATATTACGTTCTTTCGGCGGAATTCGCTCTTGAAAAAGGCGATCAGAACGTCATCGATGCCAAAATGGCAGACTTGACGCATCAGCGTGAAACGAAGCAGCCGCTTGAGTTTCCTTCAGCAGGCAGTGTATTCAAACGTCCGCCCGGCAATTTTGCCGGCAAGCTGATCCAGGAAAGCGGATTGCAGGGCAAGGGCTTCGGCGGTGCAGAAGTTTCGACCAAGCACGCAGGGTTTATTGTCAATAAAAACAATGCGACAGCCAACGATTACATCCAGACGATCGAAATGGTGAAGTCGGCGGTGCGGGAAAAATTCGGCATCGATTTGGAACTTGAAGTGAAAATCGTCGGCGACGACCTCAATTGACATGCGAACGGGAACCTTTGAAAAGGGTTCCTGTTTTTTTATTGCCGAAGAAGCTCTGGGGTTATAACTTCCATTAACTTGAAGGGAAAATCTGGCTTCGGGTCGAATGCAATAAGAGGATGAAAAGGGGGAGAAAGTGAAATG
The DNA here is from genome assembly GCF_016820495.1 of Planococcus beigongshangi. GTDB lineage: Bacteria > Bacillota > Bacilli > Bacillales_A > Planococcaceae > Planococcus > Planococcus beigongshangi. The sequence goes on from NZ_JADHDU010000004.1 coordinate 283,085, forward strand.
GTGAAAAAGCCGAAAAAAAGAAAATGGCTCAAATGGATGCTCGGTACGTTCGGGGTCTTGCTCGCAGTTGCAGTCATCGCGCTCATTTTTGTAAACGCTTACATCGGGAAATCGAAACCGGTGATCAGCGGGGAATTGACTGTGTCCATCCTGGATAAAGAGGTGAAGGTGATTCGCGATGAAATCGGCGTGCCGCATATTGAAGCGCAGTCGGATGCGGACCTTTACCGTGCCCAGGGTTATGTCGTAGCGCAGGACCGGCTGTTCCAGATGGACCTGTCACGCCGTCAGGCAAGCGGGCGTCTGGCAGAAGCCGTGGGAGCGGCAGCTGTCGATACGGATAAATTCTTCCGTACGTTCAGTCTGCGCGATGCTGCTGAAAAATCGTGGGAAGGCTATGACGCCGAGTCGAAGCAAGTGCTCGAGTGGTTCGCCGAAGGGGTGAATGCTTTTATTGAGGAAGCGAAAGCCGAGGACAAATTGAGCTATGAATTCAGCCTGCTGGGATACACACCGGAAGAATGGACGCCGGTCGATTCGCTGGCAATCGGGAAATTTATGGCTTACGACCTTGGCGGCAATTGGTCGTCCCTTGCAGTTCGGCACTGGGTGCTCGGTGAATTTCCTGAAGACAAAGCACGGGAATTGTTCATTGAATATCCGGAAGAAGCACCGTCGATCATCGAAGCCAATATCGGCAGTCAGGTAAAAGTGGCGGGAGAGTTCGATGCATCGCTTGTGCCGAGTGAATTCAATGGCAGCAATAACTGGGTCGTGTCGGGCGATAAGACGGAAAGTGGCATGCCGCTTCTCGCCGATGATCCGCATCTGGGTCTCAGCACACCATCCATCTGGTACCAGATGCATCTGCAGTCACCGGAACAAAACGTGTCAGGCGTCATTTTTGCAGGCGTTCCCGGTATCATTCTCGGGCACAATGAGAATGTTGCCTGGGGTGTGACGAATGTTGGTCCGGACGTACAGGATCTCTATATCGAGACGCCGAATCCGGACGACCCGACCCAGTTCCTGTATGAAGGCGAATGGGAGCAGGCAGAGGTCCGCGATGAGCCGATCCGGGTAAGTGACGGGGAGACCGTCGATTTTGAAGTGTTGGTGACACGCCACGGACCGATCATTTCCGATCTTCTCTACGAAGAAGAAGATCCGGGGGCCCTGTTCTCGATGCAGTGGACGGCACTCGAACCGACGCTTGAACTGCAGGCGGTGCTCGGTTTCAATAAGGCCGAGAACTGGGAAGACTTTGAAACGGCCCTGGAAGATTTCCAGGCACCCGCACAGAATTTTGTCTTTGCGGCAACGGATGGCACCATCGCCTATAAAGCGAACGGGCGTATCCCGATCCGGAAGACGGGAGACGGCCAATTGCCCGTTCCCGGTGATTCCGCCGATTACGGATGGGAAGGATACGTGCCGTTTGATGAGTTGCCGACCGTCGTAAATCCGGAAAGCGGTTTTATTGCGACAGCGAATAATCAGGTGGTGGATGATTCCTATGAATATCACATCACGGATTTCTGGGCGCAGCCATACCGCTACGAGCGGATTGCGGAAGTGCTGGAAGCATCAGACCAATTGACGGCGGAAGATATGATGGAGCTTCAGATGGACCAAAAAAATCTGTATGCTGCTGAATTTCTGGATGACATGATCGAAGCGGTGCGATCCGAGAGCGGTGAGTATGATGAAATCCTCGCGTTGCTCACTGATTGGGACCAATTTGATGCAGAAGATCAGGCGGCGCCGCTCATTTTCCATAAATGGATGAAGCAGCTGCCGCATACGCTGCTGGAAGATGAATTTCCGGAAGATGTCTATGATTTGATGCCTGGGAAAAACCATATCACCGATGCCATGCTGCGCGAATCGTTCGCCGGCAATGACGGCGTGTGGGTCAGCGAATATGGGGGTTTGGAGAAATGGCTGACAGACGCACTGGAAACGAGCATGTCAGAGATTGAAGATGATTTCGGGGGAGACCCGGCCGACTGGAAATGGGGGGAATTTCACCAGCTGACCTTCCCGCATCCGATGGCTGGGGCATCACCGATTCTCGAAAGATTCCTGAATCCTGATCCGGTTCCGCTCGGCGGGTCCAATATCACCGTGCAGGCAGCGGCGTTTAAGGATGACGGCAAGGTTCACCACGGAGCGGCATGGCGTTTCGTTGCAGACTTTGCTGATCTGTCAGGTGCCCACCACATTGTCGGACCGGGCATCAGCGGACACATGAAATCGAATTTCTTCCATAACCAGGTTGATAAATGGGCAGAAGGGGATTACCACAGAACCCCGATCGACGGCTCGGCAGAAGGTTCAACTTTAACTCTCAAAGCGGAGTAAGTTATAATGGAGAAAAAAGATGAGGGGCGTTACATGTGAAAAGGATGTTGGCGGTGGGGGCCGGCGGTATGGCCGGCTCGTTGCTGCGCGCATGGATATATGCTGCCGTACCGGGTATGGTCAGTCTTTGGCTGATCAATATCATCGGCAGCTTTCTGATCGGCTTTGCCGTAATGAAACTCAGTGAAAAGTCCGCCGAGATACGGCTGTTCATATCAACAGGGCTGCTGGGCTCTTTTACCACTTTTTCAGCTTTTTCGAATGACTGGTTCCGGGTACTTGAAAATTCTGTCGTAATCGGCGCGTTCTATGGCTTGGCGATGACAGCGGCTGCAGTTGCTGCGGCCGCTGCCGGATTATGGCTGGGCAGAAAGGGTGTGAAGGAATGACAGGAATCGAAATTGCGCTTGGCGGATTTCTTGGTGCCATGGCGCGTTATCTGTTTTATCTGGTTGCCGAAAGCCGCTGGAGACAACCGAAGATCGCCACATTTCTGGTGAACGTTCTCGGTTCATTCATCATCGGTGCTTTTATCGGAAGCGGCAATTTATCCGTATTCTGGCTGACGGGTTTCCTCGGCGCCTTCACCACTTTCTCGACGATGGCGCTTGATGCCGTGAAGGATTTTGAAGATGGCGACTGGTTCGCTGGAATCTCCTATCTGGCGGCCAACCTGATTGGCGGACTGGGATTATTTATACTGGCGTATACACTATTTTAAAGAGAGGAAGGGCGACTGAGATGACCAGCATCCAGTTGCCCTTCTTCTCTTTATTTTACGATGACTACAGGTGCCTGGACCCGTTTTGCCACTTTGTGGCTGACGCTGCCGAGCACCATTTCCTGGAAAGAATTGAGTCCGCGGCTGCCGATAAAGACGATATCATAATCGTTTTCATTGGCGTAGCGGATGATTGTTGGCCCCGGCGCACCATGCAGCGTCTTCGTTTCCACAGGCACTCCGGCCGAAGTGAAGAGATTTTCAAGCGGCAGGAGCAATTGCTTGCGGTGCAGATGGGGCTCATCGCTGTGCCGGTCATGCTGCACTTCTGTCCGAGCCTTTTCATAATCCACGACGTAGAGCAGAGTGACGGCGGCGCCGCTGAACACTTTTGCCATTTTCACTGCTTCCGCGGCTGCCCGCTTTGAATGGTCCGAACCATCTGCTGCCAATAAAATCTTCCGGTACATGCATAGCTCCCCCTTTTGCCTCTGAATATACTTAACGATATCAATTCGACAAGAACCGGGAAAGTCCTTTTCTTTTGATGGAACCATACATTCAAACAAAGGTTTGATTATCTGGTGCTGCATGCTAAAATGGAGTCAACAATCAAATGCTTGTTTGAATGAAAAGAGGGAGTAAGATGAAGGAACTTTGTGAAGTTACGAAAGTCCACCCTGAACGAGTGGAAAACGTCCAAAATCAAATGACGGACCTGTCTGATGTGACGGTTCTTTTCAAAGCGCTGGCAGATGAAACGCGCCTGAAAATCGCTTACGCCTTAACGATCGAAGAAGAAATGTGTGTCTGTGATATTGCGGCTGTCATCGGCGGTTCGACCGCTACCGCTTCTCACCATTTGCGCTATCTCCGTGAAAGGAAATTGGCGAAATCCGAGCGGAAAGGGAAGCAGATCTATTATTCGCTGTCAGACACACATGTACATCAGCTTGTGACCATCGCCCATGAACACGCGAAAGAAGGTGTGGTAAATGGTTAAAACCTACCGGCTGGAGAATTTGTCCTGCACAAGCTGTGCGGCGAAATTCGAGAATAACGTCCGCAACTTGCCCGATATCAAAAATGTCGAATTGAATTTCGGCGCTTCCAAGCTGACAGTCGACGGCGATGTCTCGATTGAAGCGCTTGAACAGGCTGGAGCTTTCGACCATATCCGTGTTTATCCGGAAAAGTCGAGGATCGAACACACGCCTTTCTACAAGCGCCGGCAGTCGATTGAAACGGCGATTTCGTTCTTATTGCTGGCGGCGGGTGTCATCATTTCATTCCAGACTGCTGAAAATAACCCATGGGCAATTGGTCTCTTTGGCGGTTCGATGCTGGTCGGCGGCTATCATATGTTCCGCACAGGGCTCCTGAATCTGAGCCGCTTTGAATTCGATATGAAAACGTTGATGACGATCGCAGTCATCGGTGCCGCCATTATCGGTGAATGGCGTGAAGGCGCAGTGGTCGTGTTTTTATTCGCGATCAGTGAAGCGCTTGAGTCCTTCTCCATGAACAAGGCGCGCCAGTCGATCCGGGGTCTCATGGATCTTGCGCCGGCGCGTGCCCTTATCCAGCGGAACGGGGAATTGCTTGAAATGGATACGGAAGAGGTGCGCATCGGGGATGTGCTGATTGTGAAGCCCGGTCAGAAGATCGCGATGGACGGCACCGTTTTACGCGGGCAGTCTGCAGTCAATCAGGCAGCGATTACGGGAGAATCGATTCCGGCCATCAAAACAGCTGGTGATGAAGTATTTGCGGGAACGATGAACGAAGAAGGCGCACTTGAAGTGACCGTCACTAAACGGGTGGAAGATACAACTATCGCAAAAATCATCCATCTTGTTGAAGAAGCGCAAGCTGAAAAAGCGCCTTCCCAAAAATTCGTTGACCGGTTCGCGAAATATTACACGCCGGCGATTATTGCGATTGCCTTCCTTGTGGCTCTGGTGCCGGGATATGTGACAGGCGACTGGCAGCTTTGGATCTATCAGGGCTTGGCCGTGCTGGTTGTCGGCTGTCCTTGTGCGCTGGTCGTTTCGACGCCGGTTGCAATCGTGACCGCAATCGGTAACGCAGCGAGACAAGGGGTCCTGATCAAAGGCGGCATCCATTTGGAAGAAACCGGCCGCATCAATGCGGTGGCATTTGATAAAACCGGTACATTGACGAAAGGCTATCCGGAAATGACGGATGCGATTCCGGAAAACGGCTATACAAAACAGCAGCTTGTGCAGCTCGCAGCATCAGCCGAAACGATGTCGCAGCATCCACTCGCACGGGCGATCATCAAAGAAGCACACGGTGAGCTCCTGCCGGCCGAAAATTTCCAGTCGGTTACAGGCAAAGGGGCATACGCAGATGTAGAAAGGCAAAGAATCCATATCGGCAGCCTGCTGTGGGCGGAAGAATATGGACTGAAGATACCGCAGTATGCCAGTGAGCTTCAGCAAATCGGCAAATCGGTCATGGCCGTCTTCAGGACAGATGTTCTGGTGGGCATCATTGCAGTCGCTGACGCCGTCCGTACTGAAAGCCCGTCCATTATCGGGAGATTGAAGGAAATGGGCATCAGCTCCACCATCATGCTGACGGGAGACCATCCGTCTACAGCGGATGCAATCGGAAAAGAAATCGGTGTCAGTGATATCCGGGCAGGATTGATGCCGGAAGATAAATTATCAGCGATCCGCGAACTTCAGCAGCAATACGGCCGTGTGGCGATGGTGGGTGATGGCATCAATGATGCACCTGCACTCGCTGCGTCGACAATAGGAATCGCAATGGGCGGAGCGGGCACGGATGCAGCGCTTGAAACTGCCGATATCGCCCTTATGGCGGATGATCTGGAGAAACTTCCATATACTATTCGACTAAGCCGCAAGACATTGCGTATAATAAAGGAAAATATCATGTTTGCTTTAGGGTTGAAGGTGATTGCGCTGCTGTTGATCATTCCCGGATGGCTTACGCTGTGGATAGCGATTTTCGCTGATATGGGTGCGACACTCCTCGTGATCCTGAATGCGCTGCGCCTGGTTAGGGTCCAAAAGTAAACACTGCATGCTTGGAGGATTTGTTTTGAAATTAACTGAGTGGACGATGGAAGAGCAGGAACAGCTGATCCATTTTATGACGACGAACTCCTGGCCGTATCATGGGCAGGAACACCCTGTTCGTGCATTGATACAGAAGACGATAGAAGAAGGCGGTTATCAGTCTGATCAGGTAACCACCTTTTGGGTAGAGAATGACGAAGGCGAGCAGGTCGGGCTGGTAAAGATTTTCGATCTTCAAGATGATATCCCGCTGTTCGATCTGCGGATTGCCGATCCATATCGCGGAAAAGGCTATGGTCCGAAAGCGTTGAAAATGACGGCGGATTACGTATTTTCATTGCCTGAAAAGAAAATCCGGCTTGAAGGCCATACACGCCATGATAACTTTGCCATGCGTAAAGCATTTGAACGTACCGGATTCGTCAAAGAGGCCCATATGAGGCAGGCCTGGTTTTCGACTAAAGAAAACCGCTATTTTGATGCGGTCACGTACGGCATGACACGCGAAGACTGGCAGCAGGGCGTCACGACGCCGGTGCTGTGGGAAGATACGATCGCAGAACCGTCTTCACCTCCATTCAATCCGGTGCTGCTCGATTTCCCGGAAGAATTTGAATCGGAGCGCCTGCTGATACGGGCGCCCCGCCGGAGCGATGCCGTCCACAGTTATGAAGCGATCAAGCATTCCATCGATTCTTTGCGGCCCTGGATGCCGTTTGCCCAGAAAAAACCCGACCTCAAACAGATTGAAGCGAATTTGATCGAAGCGGCAGCGGATTTCCAGCTGCGCAAAGATCTTCGCCTTCATTTTTTCCTGAAAGAGACCGGGGAATTCGTCGGCTCAAGCGGCCTTCACCGCATTGACTGGGATGTGCGCAAATTTGAAATCGGCTATTGGGTCGATAACCGCTTTGAAGGAAAAGGCTTTGTAACGGAAGCGGTCGACCGCATTTCACGCTTTGCATTCGAGGAACTCGGGGCTAACCGGGTGGAGATCAGGTGCGACCCTGACAACGTGAGAAGCCGTGCTGTCGCCGAAAGGCTGGATTTCACATTGGAAGGCATCCTGCGCAACGATACGCTGTCGCGTTTAGACAATAAATTGCGGGATACGTGTGTGTATTCGAAAATCAGGGTTTAATGAGGAGATCGATAAGCGACAAAAAAAGAGACGGTGAGGAATGTCCTCGCCGTCTCTTCTTCTATACGCCTTTCCTGCCGGAAATCAAGTTAACGATCAGGATGATTGCCGCAACAATCAATAGAAGGTGAATTAATCCTCCTGCTACGTCCATTAAAAATCCAATAAGCCAAATTGCTAAAATAACTACGAGAATAATCCATAAAATACGAGCCATATGTTCTCACCAGCCTTTCTGCTTGATAGTAATAAGTACCCTCGAAAAATACCATCTAAACCTTGGGGCGGAATTTCAGGCGGATTCAGGCGGGGAAGCTCAGTTGTTCGCCGGCGGAGGGTATAGTAAACTGAGGATAGCTACGTTAGGGAGGAACGAAATTTGCCTACTCCAAGTATGGAAGACCATATCGAAATCATCTATTCTTTGATCGAACAAAAAGGCTACGCCCGCGTTTCGGATATTGCGGAAGCGTTGTCTGTATTACCGTCATCGGTCACGAAGATGGTACAGAAACTGGACAAGGACGGCTACCTGATTTATGAGCGATACAGGGGGCTGGTGCTGACACCGCAAGGCCAGAAGCTAGGGAAGCGCCTTGTGAAACGGCATGACCTGCTGGAGCAGTTCCTGCGCCTGATCGGTGTTGAGGAAGAGCGTATTTATGATGATGTAGAAGGAATTGAACATCATTTAAGCTGGAATTCCATCAACCGCATCGCGGACCTTGTTCAGGCACTTGAAGAAAATCCGGATTTTATCAGCAAGCTGGAAAAACTGAAGAATGAAGAAAAGAACAGTTAAACGAAACAGGAGGTTCAATTATGGCATTACACCCAGGTGAAAAATTGACATTACAAATTAAAGACCGTTCAGGTTCCCAGTGGATCTTATCCGACGGATCAGGTGACGAAGTCCTGATGAACGAATCGGAAATCGAGGAAGGACGCGAAATCGGGGAAGAAATTGAAGTATTCCTTTACCGTAACCGTCAAGGCGGTGTTTCTGCCACGCCAATGATCCCGCATATTCTGCCAAGCATCTACGGCTGGGCAAAAGTATTGAAAATTTCAAAACGTGAAGGTGCTGTCGTGGATATCGGCACGACGCGTGAAGTTTATGTATTGCCTGCAGACTTGCCGCAATTTGAGGAATTATGGCCGAAACAAGGAGACCATATCTTCATGACACTGCGCACAGACCGTTATGGTGACTTGTACGGGCGGCTCGCGACAGAAGAAAAAGTCAATGAATTATACGTGGATGCGCCAACAGCCGTCTATAACCAGGATTTGAAAGCGCGGGCTTACCGTCTGCTGCCGGTAGGCACATTCATGCTTTCTGTGCCTGAAATGTACAGAATCTTCGTCCACGAAACAGAGCGTGAAGAAGAACCTCGCCTCGGCGAAGAAAAAACAGTGCGCATCATCGGCGTCAAAGACGATGGTACATTGAACGGCTCTCTATTGCCGCGCAAACAGGAACGCCTGTCGGATGACGCGGAAACGATCATGCGTTATTTAACGGAATCCGGCGGCCAGATGCCTTTCAGCGATAAATCTTCACCGGATGAGATACAGGAAATGTTCGGCATGAGCAAAGCTGCATTCAAACGGGCTTTAGGAAGATTATATAAAGATCGCCGAATTGTGCAGGAAGATGGCTGGACAAAACTCCAGCAGAAGTAATGCAACCTTTCTGGAATTGATTCGTATTATTTCTATGAAAGGGGTTTACAAAGATGAAAAAACTAATCGCAACGATTGCAATGATTTTAACTATATCCATGATCCTGCCTTCCATGGCCATGGCGAATGTCGGTATCAATGAAAAATTCGGCGTGCCGATCGTCGTGTACGGAGGAAATCTGTCAGAAGCTGAAAAAGCGAGCGTTTCTGAAGATCTGAGTGTCGAAGACGAAGCGGAAGTGGAAGAAATCGAAGTGACAGGCGAAGACCTCGTGGCTTATATCAAAGACGGCGATGCACGTGCGCGCATGTTCTCATCCGCAAAAATCACCCGTCAGGATGAAGGCAAGGGTCTTGTCATCCAAATCGTAACTCCGGATAACATCACGCAAGTAACTGCCGAAATGTATGCCAATGCCATGCTGACGGCAGGGATCGAAAATGCCACAGTTGAAGTTGCGGCACCCAAACCGGTCACTGGCCATTCTGCATTGGTGGGAATCTATAAAGCTTATGAAGTGAACGGCGAACAACTGGATCCGGAACGTACAGACGTAGCGAACGATGAACTGGAAGTTGCAACGGAGCTTGCTGAAAACGTGGATGAAGCAAAAGTCAGCGAATTGCTGACAGAGATCAAAAAGCAGATTGCTGAAACAAATCCAGCTTCCCGTGAAGACGTCGAAAAAATTGTTGAAGAACAATTATCGAAGCTGCAGATCGAGTTGAGCCCGGAAGACCGTAAATTATTGACGGATCTGATGGACCGCATCCGCCAGCTGGATATCGATTTCTCCAAATGGTCGACGCAGCTTGAAGATTTAAGCAAAACGATTGAAGATAAACTTGGTTCGATCGTCAACAATGAAGGCTTTTGGAACAGCGTGAAAGAATTCTTCAGAAACCTGGCGGACACAGTTCGATCTTGGTTTAACTGATAAAAACGGACAGCCCACCCAGGCTGTCCGTTTTTTGTTATGACCTATATAACCGATAATCCGCAAAACAGCTTGCCTTCCAAAACCCGTGCTCCTGTCTCTGTCCCTGCATCGCTGAGCTAACTCAGACCTTTCGTGCGGGTGAGTGCTCAACGCTACGCTGAAACTGTGAGGAGTCATGGGTGCTTCACGTTCTCATTAGAAGTGAACCCCAGCGAAGCGTCATATCGATTATTCATCTATATTTATTCTCTTTCCACTCCAGCTGCAGTGAAATGATTGAAGAAGATAGAAAAAATTGGTTTATCCCAAGCCATATTCTTGCGACGAATACCAGTGCGTGTTATTATTTGTTTAATATCTCGAATTCGAGACAATTGAAAGGGGCAGGTATCATGAAACTGGAAGGGATTCACCATGTGTCGGCAATTACAGCCAATGCAGATAAAAACCATGACTTTTTTACACGCATCCTCGGCATGCGCCTTGTGAAGAAAAGCGTGAATCAGGATTCGACCTCATCCTATCATTTATTTTACGCGGATGCTGTTGGAACACCGGGAACGGATATGACGTATTTTGATATCCCGATGGCGGGGCGCACATATCCAGGTGTTTCAAGCATCAGTAAGACAGCTTTTCGGGTAAGGAATGAAGAAGCGCTGGAGTATTGGCTGAAGCGCTTTAAGGAATTTGAAGTGCCTCACGGTGAAATACAGGACAGGTTCAACCGTAAAACATTGGATTTCCAGGATTTTGAAGGCTCCCGCCTGATGCTTACGGTAGACGACGGAACAGGCATTGAATTTGGTATTCCGTGGACAAAATCAGGTATACCGGAAGAGTATGCAATTCTTGGATTAGGCAATGTACAGCTGACGGTGAGAAAGAGAGACCGCACAGCAGCGGTGTTGACGGAGATCATGGGCTTTGAACTGATTGGCAGCTACCCGTCGGACACAGCCGGCATGGAAGAAATTTTTGTCTATTCGACAGGAAAAGGCGGACCGGCTGGCGAAGTACATGTAGAGGAACGTCCGGATCTTCCACCTGAAAGACCCGGCCGCGGCAGCGTCCATCACGTGGCGTTCCGGGTTAAAACCTACGAAGAATACAGCAAGTGGAATAATTACCTGCGTGAAAACGGCTTTATGACTTCCGGGGAAGTGGACCGCTACTATTTCAAAGCGATCTATTTCCGGGAGCCGAACGGTATCCTGTTTGAATTATCGACAGATGAACCCGGCTTTGCGACAGATGAACCGCTTGAAAGTTTAGGGGAGACATTGGCTTTGCCACCATTTTTAGAGCCTAAGCGGGATGCGATTGAAGCATCACTGCGCCCGTTGAATATTAATAAGCAGTAATCGAGGAGGATGGAAGATGGAATTTAAATTGATCGAACTTGGGCAGGAAGAATTTGCATTCCGCAATGAAGACGGCGGAACCGTCAACGGAGAAATTACGTGGACTCAGATGGCTGATCTTATGGTCGTGGAACACACATATGTAAAGGAAGAGATGCGCAATCAGGGCCTTGCGAAAAAACTGGTCGACCGTGCAGCAGCATATGCACGTGAAAATGACTATAAAATAGAACCGGTTTGTTCGTATGTAGCGGCTGTTTTTGAACGCTCGGATGAGTATGAAGACTTAAAGGCGTAATCAGGGAGATTGACTGAATGCGCTTATTATAGAAGAACAACACAAAAAAGCAATCTGCCGATTATGGTCTGGATTGCTTTTTCTACGTTTCGCGTATGTAATTTTTCATAATTGCCTCCAATTTCTTATAGGAATGTCATTAAGAAAACGATACCAGTTAAAATTGAAGCTCCACCTAGACCGACCATGAAATCTGATTGAGTAAAAACTAAGTTTTTTTCCATTTTTTAGAACTCCTTTCAATTGTTTGCATTTTTGTTTCTTACTAAATAAATACCCGGCTCCGAGGCAATTAAACATGTTTTGCGCAATTTTATTTAGGGAATCCTATTTACAGGCAATGTATTAATAGCTGCTTTTATAGTGACTACTACTAATAATAAGGAGGGAATTCAGTGAATAATGGAATGATCAGCAGGACAGGTGAAAGAGTTTTAGGTATTATCGGTATCGTATTTAATGTGCTCAGCATTATTTTATTGGCATGGCTGATTACATCCATCAGCAGCTTGGAAGGGACAGCGGAGTTCGAGCAATTCCAGCAGGAGATCATGAATGACCCTGCATTTGAAGGAAATCCGGAAGAAGCTCAAATGGTGGTGGACTTCATAACGGGCAGTGTCAGTGTATTCGGATGGATCCTTGTCGCAATGCTTGTATTGAGCACGATTTTTGCGATTGTGGCCATCCTTAACTTGAAGAAAACCCGAAGTGCGAATCTGGCAGGCGTATTCTTCATCCTGGCAGGTTTGCTGGCATTCGTCCTATCGCCGACATCGATCCTTTTCTATGTCGCAGCGATCATGTGCTTCGTGCGCAAGCCGCAGTTGCGTGAAGATGAACTGTACAGAAATGAAGATCCGGTCTACCGCGAGGATCATGCAGGCAGAACAGACGATCCTGTTCGCCGCGAAGAAACGGTCGGCAGAAGAACCGAGCCTGTCGAGCGCAGGGACGAAACACGAAGATCAAGGACAGATGATATGCTTCGCAAAGAAGATGCGCGTTCCGACGACGACACGCCTCGCCGTCCTTTATAGGGAAATGAAAAAGCACCTGCTCACAGAGCGGGTGCTTTCAAATTATAAACATATTTGGCTGTCTGCAGCGGGTGGCCTTCAAATAATTCCTCGAACTCTTCCACCAACTCGAAACCGTTCGCTTCATAGAAGCGGCGGCCTTTCATATTTTCACATTCAACATAGACGAATAGATTCGAACCATCGAGCAGATACGTCAATCCGCTGTGGAGCAGTTTCTTGCCGTAGCCGTTGCGCTGATGTTCCGGTTTCATGTAGAGGGCGATGAGTTCGGCATCGCCGTCATCATCGAGTTTTGTGAAATTGGCAAATCCGACAGCCTCTCCCTCATGTTCAGCCAATAAAAGAATCGTCTTTTTTAAACGCATTTCCATCATCGGAACAGAATAGGATTTATCTAAGAAACTTTGCTGTATATTCGAAGGGATAATATTTTGATAAGTGTCATTCCAGCTGGTATGGGCAATTTCCTGGACAGCGGTTATATCTTGGGAAGTACCTGTGCGAATCATGCAATCACCTCAGAAATTCTTTTCGTCATCATATCAAAATTCTGCATGAATAGCCACTGTTGTGGAATAATAGAGACAAAAGGAGTGAGTGCTTTTGACTTGGGAACTGCATAAATTTGATGAACTGACAGCAGCGGAACTTTACGAACGATTGAAGCTGCGTGTCGATGTCTTTGTGGTGGAACAAAATTGCCCTTATCCGGAACTTGATGGTCTGGATCAGGAATCTGCCCACTTATCCTATACCAAGGACGGAAAAGTTCTTGCTTACGCAAGGCTCGTTCCGGGCGGCCTGAAATACGATATCCCTTCCATCGGACGGGTGATTGTCAGACAGGAAGCGAGAGGCAGGGGATTGGCGAAAGAACTGATGCACAAATGCATTGATTTCATCTTTGCCGAATGGCAGCCGGAAGCGATTCAATTACAGGGGCAGGTCTATTTGAAGGATTTTTATCAATCGTTCGGATTCGAGCCGATTTCAGCCGAATATGATGAAGACGGCATTCCCCATCTTGATATGAAACTGGAGAAAATCTGAGCTTTCGATGCACTGTCCAAAAAGATTAAATTCATTGAATAAGGGTATATTATATAGAAGACATTATTTGGCGGAGGAGTGGTTGAATGGCTAAAGGAAAAGGCAAGGGACTGTTGCTGGCAGGCCTTGCGGTAGGTGCCTACGCATATTTCAAAAATCCGGAAAATCGTGAAAAAGCGACATTGGCTTTCAATAATGCGAAAGAGAAGGTGAACAGTTATATGGAATCACAAAACTTGGATGACGTTAAAAAGACACCACATGACGGCTCAGATCCGAAAGAACCGCGTGAAAACAAGATGGTATCGGAAGGTTCAATGACTTCCGTGCAATATTACAATGAAGAAGAACAGCAAAATGAAAAAGAACAGCAAAACGAAGACGATAAAAAATTGTCCTCCAACGACAGCAGCAAGGAAAAATCGGAAAACACCGATTCGGTCTCTCCGGAACCACGCATAGGCACAGAGAATATTTAAAAGGGTGGTCCTCGGACCACCCTTTACTTCTTCATTTTTTTAATGTCGCCAGATTAATGGCTGCCGCGCTCAGAAGCAATACGCCGCTGGTGACGAAACCCTGGTCGGCAGTCAGCGCCAAAGCACCGGTGAAGGAAGAGCCTGCCACAACGCCGATCGAGAAGAAAGCGTAAAAATAACCGTAGGCCCTGCCGCGGGAGCGTTCTGTAGTGGCATCGATCAACAGCGAGTTGATGGATGGGAATAATAAGGCAAAGCCGATGCCGTAGCAGATCATGCTCACATACAGCAGCGGGGCGGCTGAAACGGCGCTCAATAAAAAGAGTGAGCTGCCCATGACGGAAAAGCCTGCGATTAAGGTATAGACAGGTTTCACCCGATCAAAAAGGCGGTTGACCGGCAACAGGAAAATCAGAATGGCGGTGATGCCGAAAACACTCAGCAGCAATCCGCTCATTTCCGAAGGCAATTCGAGCAAATCGACTTTCAGCGGCAGCATATAAGCAAGGACGCCCTGGGAAAACATCAGGAAAAAAGCGCCCATGAATGCCCGCAATAATCCAGGATTTCGCCGGATCATCATGAAGGAGAGGGGTCCAGCAGGCAGTTTTTTTCCGCTTTTCACATTTCGGTTCAACAGGAAAAAAGAAAAAACCCCAAGGATCAGCAGCATCACTCCTGTAATCGCCATGGTCTCCGGAACACCCGAACGGCTTGCAGATATCGCTCCATATGCAGGTCCGATGATTGCAGCCAAGCCCACAAATGCTCCTGAAACTGCCGCCCCTTTTCCGCGGCGGTTCTGTTCTGTGCGGTTGGCCAGATAGGTGAATGCGGCAGGAATGATCAATCCCGCGGCTAACCCATGGAGGAAACGGACGATCAGAAGGCTGTATGGATCTTCAGCGAATGAATAAGTGAAAAGAAACAACGCTGTCAACACCAGTCCGGTGACCAGAATGGCGAACGGCCCTTTCCTGTCGGAAAAAACACCGGATAGGATATTGCCGAATGTATTCGACAGCGAATACATCCCGACCGCGAGCCCCGCCAAAAATGGAGTGGCCTGCAGCTCGACTGCAAATGGGCTGATGATCGGCAATTGGGCAAATAAATCGAAGAACGAGAAAAAGATGATGAGATAAATAAAGATATGCACTGCGCATCCCCATTCCCTGGAAATAATAAAAAGTTTATGGATTAAGAGTTCCTGATTAAAGGGTATTATAGAAATAATGAAGTTTGACTAAATAAGTCGCTTCGGCGCTTTGGACAGAGCAAAGATTATGCTCCTGCGCACAGCTCGTCGCAATGGTATTAGCCGTGGAAGGCACGGCTAATACCTTCGGAGCTGTTTTGCGGAATAGCTATTTTTAAAAATATTATTCACCTACTACATTATATCATTTGGAGGTTAGAAGATGAAAAAGGCCATGTTCATCCTGAATCCCTCGGCAGGAAAAGAAAAAGCTGCTGATTACAAGGGAAATGTAGAAGAAACACTTAAAGAAATGGGTTATACTGTCGATACTAGAGAGACAGAGAAACAAATGGACGCCACTCGCTTTGCGAAAGAAGCCTGTGAGGAGAAATACGACTTCGTCGTTGCCATGGGAGGGGACGGAACGATAAACGAAGCTGTATCAGGTCTGGCCGAACAGCCGCATCAGCCTTTGTTTTCTTTGATCCCATTGGGGACGGTCAATGATTTCGCCCGTGCACTTGGAATTTCCCTGGATCCTGAAGAAGCGATTGCCGCATTGAAAAAAGGGACTGAGAAAAAGGTCGATATCGCCAAAGTGGGCGATTATTATTTCATGAACATTTTGGCCATCGGGGATGTGGCGGAATCCACATCAGCAGTATCCCCTGAACAGAAAACACGTCTGGGTGCACTCGCCTATTTCATAGAAGGGATCAAAGCGATCACTTCGGATCAGGAAACGCATTTCGAAATTGAGCATGACCACGGTGTCTGGGAAGGGGATGCGAAACTGGTTCTCGTCGCTTTAACAAATTCCGTAGGCGGTTTTGAAAAATTGGCGCCTGAGGCATTGACGGATGACGGGCTGCTGCATCTGTTTATCGTGGAACACGCGAAACTCGCTGGTTTTGTCAGAATGGCGGGAGCTTTGTGGAGAGGGAAACTGGAAGAGGACCCTGCGGTGGAAGCAATCCATACAACAAAAGTGGTCATAAAAACAAAAGAACCGCTGGTCTGTAATATAGACGGAGACGAAGGCTGTGCGACGCCGTTTAAAATCGAAGTGCTGCCGCGTCATATCAGAGCGCTTATCCCGCCGGAAAAAGAAGAACTCCAGGAGTAAAAGTGGCTTGCATATTAAGTGGTAAAGAAGTATTGCATTGCAGAAATATTAAAACTTCATTACTTTTAAAGAAAATTAGTGATTTTTTACACTAATTGCGGTATATTTAGTATACATTTAGGGAAGATATTTCCTAATGAATTTATCATTGGGAAATAGGTAATGGACCATAATGCTTAAAGAAGGTTAAATTCTGCAAGCAAAACTGTGTTCTTATTTATTGTTTCAGTATATAGTTGGTAAAGTGAGTGCAAAAACTTGTGAAAAGAAAGACGGGGAAAAGATGAATATTATTGCTGTGCCTACAATTCAAGAAACGATTTCCAAAATTTTCATGGCTGAAAGTGAGAACCTCAACCAATATGATGGTTTGGAAAAGTTTTACGAAACCGAAACCCAATTAATTTATGAAATCCATCATTTGGAAAAAGACAAAGCGAAAGAAACCCTTCGTGCTTTGATCGATATGATTTCCTTGCACGCAGGGAAAGACACAATTCGGGCAATCCGAAACTATTACATAGTTCTTTCTTCCGTGATGGCACGGAAGCTATTTGAAATGCGCGTGCCGCCGAAAAAAGCATTTGCATTTAATAACGCATGCATCGAACTTGTGGACAATCGTATGAGCGATTCCGAGTTCCTGTATGTAGCAGACGAATTGATCGAGTTTTTCATTTCCGTCATATCAGAACGCAAACAGCCTTCATTTGGCCACCAGACGGTCAATAAAGTTGTCATGTTCATCAATGATGAAGTGGAACGCGATCTGTCAGTGGAAGATGTGGCGAAACATTTCCATATCTCAACCAGCCACTTGTCGCGGATTTTCCGTGAACACGCAGGCATTACGCTGGTGGAATACTTGAATGTGCGCCGTGTTGAAGAATCTCAACATTATCTTCGCCATTCAGATAAAGGGATTTCAGAAATCTCGAAGCAATTCCATTTCTGTAATCAAAGCTACTTCACACGCATCTTCAAGAAATATACGACGGTGACGCCGAAACAATTCCGCGACAGCCAGCATATTCCTTATTTCAGATATACATTGCCGAACGCTAAGTAGGGAGAAGAAATTCTCCCTTTTTTTTATGGAGATTTTAGGATGTCTTACGCTTGTCGGAGCTGAACGGCCGTTTCTGCTTTTCCTGTGCCACATTCCTGTCAAATCCTTTACGGAATCTTTCTGCATTTATTTTCAGCGGTTTGAAATGTGACCTGCGTATGCGGTATACTTCTTTATAGTTTAAAAAGGTGAAGGTGACTAATTTGAAAAAGAAATTGATATTGATGTCGATGCTGGCAACAGCTGTGCTATTCCTGAGCGGCTGTGCGGCTGTACAGAACAAGGAAGGTTTCTTCTACACCATTTTTGTTGCACCCTTCGACTTTTCCCTTGATTATTTAGGTAATCTTTTCGGCGGCAGCTACGGACTTGCCATTGTGGCGATCACGGTCATAATCCGTCTGGTCTTGATGCCGTTCATGCTGCGTACATATAAGCGCCAGCAGGGGATGAAAGTCAAAATGGATGCAATGCGCCCTGAAATGGAAGATATCCAGAAACGTCTGAAAGAAACAAAAGACAAAGAAGAACAGATGAAACTTCAGCAGGAAATGATGGGACTTTACAAAAAACATGAAGTCAATCCCTTGAATATGGGCTGTTTGCCGGTCATCATCCAAATGCCGATCGTCATGGGTCTGTATTTTGCGATCCTGTATTCACCGGAAGTGCGGACGCACGAATTCCTATGGTTCAACTTAGGGGAACCGGATATCGCGATGACACTGATAGCGGGTGCTGTGTATTTCTTCCAGGCAAAAATCTCACTTTGGACGATGCCTGAACAGCAGCAGAAGCAGATGAAGCTATTCATCTACATCTCGCCGATCATGATCATGTTCATCTCCTTTACTTCGATGGCGGCACTGCCGGTTTATTGGGCAGTCGGAGGGATCCTCCTGATCATCCAAACATTCATCGGACGTAAATTCTATTCGAATCATCCGGAAAAAGCTCTGGAAGCGGTAGAAGCAGAAGAGAAAAAATAATGGAAGTCTGCCGGCAGCGTATGCCGGCTTTCTTTTTGAGGAGTGGGAAAGTTGAATTCAAAAATGATGCAGGGAATTGCAATCGCCGTGTTGAGTATAGCGGCAGTAGTCTTTCTGTTTATGGGGTATATGGATATCGCGGTTCTTTTCATGACGGTCCTGTTCGTCTTGACGAATATGTTCAGGTATCGCCAGATGAAAGCGCAGGGTATGGATCGTGAAGCGAAATGGATGAGGGGGATGGCTGTCATCTTCGGCATCCTGTTCTTCGTGGTACTGGGAACGATTATAATCTAATCAAATCAAAAACAGCGGAGCTCATATAAAAAGGGCTGCGCTGTTTTTATATAAAATGAATTAAAGAAACGACATTTATATTTCGCTTTGGCGCTATGGACCGGGTTCCCACAATAAGCCGAGAAGAACACTCGTCTTATTGCTCCACCCAGTCCTGTGCCGCGCCTTCGCTTAGGTCCACTTCTAGAGTTGGAGTGAAGCAGCAAAGACTTCCTTCAGTTTCAGCGCAGCGTTGTGCACCCACTCGGACGAGGGTCCGAGTTCGCTTATGGAAACCACTTCAGCTCGAGAAGAATTTCTAAGATATGGAGCAAAACAGCGAAGCCTCCTGCGACGAAGCTAGCGCAGCGATCCAACGCCCCACCATGTCTCGAAGCTAGCGTTAGCGATGCAGAGCCAGGAGCACGGGTTTATGGAAAGCGAAGCTGTTTTGTGGAATATCGATTACTATCAAACCTTTATTTCAACTCATCTATTATATTTTCCTGAAGTCTTCTTAAGCAGAAGCCGAGGTATTGTTTGATTGACGTTCATCCTGTTCGCATTCTTCAAGCAATACATCCAGCTGGTCGAGCAAGCTGATAAGATCGCTCTGTGAAATTTGTTTCATCTTTTGTCCATCTCCTTGTAGCGTATTACCCAGTTATTCGTCAGGCAGCAGCTCTTTTCGGGGGTGGGACAAAATTTAATAAGAAAATTTCTTTCTTGTCAGCAACACGAGAATAATTGCCGGGAACGAGAAAGCGATCATCCCAAGGAATGACAGGCCAGGCGATATTTCGTAAAGGAAACCACCGATGAATGTCAGCAATGCGACACTCAGGCTCATGGCAATTGCGGCATACATCCCCTGTGCAGCGGGTATATGCAGTGGATCGAGCTTTTTGAAAATGTAACGGATAAAAGCATAATGGGCGATACCGAATGAAAGGGCGTGCAGCGCCTGTGAAAAGATGAAGACCCACACCGATGGAAACAGGAAAATCAGGACCCAGCGCAGTGTCGAGCCGATGCCCGCCAGGATGAACATGGATGAAACGCTCCATTTATCAAACCATGTATCGGCTTTCGCAAAAATGACGATTTCAAAAATGATGGCGACATTCAGGATGAGGCCGATGTAGAAAGCACCTACGCCGATATCCTGCAAATAGATGAAGCCATAGTTGTAATAAGCGGCGTGTGCGCCCTGCAACAGGATGGACACCAGCAGCACAGTCAGGAACGCCTTTGATCGGAGCAGTTCTTTGACAGCCCCTTTGCTTGCTTTATTTTTCGGCTCAGGTTTTACCGACAGCGGGGCGGGTGAAACAGTCGACAGGGTAATGGCCATGAACAGCAGCCCAGCTATCATTACCCAGAGAATCGCCGCTTCCAGCCAAATGGAAGTTGCGATGCCGACAATCAGCACAGCGACCATGTAGCCGACTGAGCCGAATGACCGGCTTTTCCCGTAATGGATGCGGTCCGTCTGCATCAATACGGTCGCACCGCTTTCCATAGCCGGTAAAATGTTCGGATACGTCAAACTGAAGATAAATGTGATGGCAAATAAGGATACATAAGAATTTGCCGGTATGTACAGCGCCATGCTGACGAGTGAAGCAAAAGCGAGAATCTGCATGAGGCGTCCGAGTGAGAACAGCCTGGTCAGCATCGGAAAAAACAGGAGCGTCGACAGGGAACGTGCAATCATGCCGGCGCCCATGATGATGCTGGCTGCTGAGACGCTGAGCCCTTTATCGTTTGTCAGCCAGCCCGTCCAATATGGAAGAAATATGCCCCAGGTGAAGAAGAAGGCGAAAAAGTTGAGTGACAGCCATTTTTGATTGTTCATATCGTTACCTCTAATCATTCAAAGTCCTTTCCAGTATATCCAATGTTCATGGTTTTAGGGGGAATTTAACGCATAAAAGTGTTAGAATGAGATAGAACTTGAGAGAAAGAAGGAGAACTATGCAGTCCCGTTATGCACTTAATAATAACAACAAGAAAAAGTCTTATATAAAATGGATTCTGATCATCGGAGCCTTGCTGATAGCGGGAGCCGCCGCTTTCTGGCTGTACCTTCACGATTGGGATGCAGAGCGGAGCTGGGATGCGCTCACTGAAGAGATCAACCAGCTGGCCTCACCTGAACCTGCGGGGGAAGGGGAAAAGCAGATCGAAGAAGTGCAAGAGGAATCGGTCGTAATTCCTGAAGAAAAAGAAGATGTTGTAACAGACAACCTGCCGGTGATACCGGAGGCGGATGATGAGGAACTGGAAGAGGCGGTCAAAGATGCGACCGTTTATCCGGATTCCATCGAGTTACCGGAAGAACCGACTTTTATCAATGGCATCCTGATTGCCAATAAACAGAATCCGCTGCCATCCGACTACGCACCGGGAGTCGATCCGGAAGCGAAAAGCTCGTTTGATGCGATGCGGGAGGAAGCGTTGAAATCGGATATCGATCTGATTGCATTCAGCACATTCCGTGACTTCAACCGCCAACAGGAATTATACGAAGGCTACGTGGAAAAAGATGGCGTGGAAAAAGCGGATCGCTACAGTGCCCGCCCCGGATTTTCAGAACATCAGACCGGCCTGGCGTTCGATATCGGTGAAACGGGTGAGGAACAGCACTGGGCCGCTGCCAGTTTCGGCGAAACGGAAGGCGGAAAATGGCTGGCTGAAAATGCCCACCGTTTCGGATTTATCCTGCGATATCCGGAAGGCAAGGAACAGCTGACAGGATATATGCATGAATCCTGGCATTTCCGCTATGTCGGAAAAGGTGCGGCAACGGAGATTTATGAAGCTGATATCACGCTGGAAGAATACTTGGAAGTGGATTGAAAACAATAAGGCGCCCCGGAGAAAACAATGCTTTCTCCGGGGCGCCTTATTGTTATTTTACAGGATGGGTGACAAGAGCCGCGCGATGGATTCTTTCGTTTTGATCATCCGCGTTCTTTCGTAGTAGGTCTGCATAGTGAGTTCGGTGGATAATTCCATGTCCTGATAGAATAAATCGGCGAGTTCAGTTGAAACTTTCTCATCATAGATAAAGGCGTTCACTTCGAAATTCAGTTTAAAACTGCGGACATCGATATTGGCAGTTCCGACAGTCGAAGCTTTATCATCCACGACGATCATTTTCGTATGCAGGAATCCGTTATCGTAGATGAACACCCGGGCACCTGCACGCAGCAATTGGCCGGCGTAGGAATAAGTTGCCCAGTAGACGAATGGATGATCGGGTTTATTCGGTATCATGACACGCACATCGATACCCGATAAGGCGGCCACACGGATTGCGTCGTAGAAACTTGCATCCGGTATGAAATAAGGCGTTTGAATATAGACATATTCTTCAGCCATATTGATCAGCTTCATGTAACCGTCTTTGATCTGCTCCCATTCTTCATCAGGTCCGCTGGAAACAATCTGCATGGAGGTCTCCCCTTTTTCAACGGTTGCCGGAAAGTAGATTTCGTCATATTCGATGTCCTGGCGGGTGGATGCCTGATTCCAGTCACGGATAAACCGGGTTTGCAGCGGGTGCAGGGCACCGCCTTCTATGCGAAGATGGGTATCGCGCCAATAACCGAATTTACGGCTGAGGCCGATGTACTCGTCGCCGACATTGAAGCCGCCGATATAACCGATGCACCCGTCGATGACAACGATTTTCCTGTGGTTGCGGTAATTCAGCCGGGGATTGATGAGCGGCAGGATGGAAGGGAAGAAAGATTCCACTTCGCCGCCGTAACTGATCAATTCCTTGAAATG
Source organism: Planococcus beigongshangi (assembly GCF_016820495.1). Classification (GTDB taxonomy): domain Bacteria; phylum Bacillota; class Bacilli; order Bacillales_A; family Planococcaceae; genus Planococcus; species Planococcus beigongshangi. Next base: position 305,702 of record NZ_JADHDU010000004.1, read on the forward strand.
CCTCTTGCGGAGCGTCCGGGATCCCATATCATCATATAAAAGCCGGACCTTGACGCCTTCCTTCGCTTTATCGATCAAAGCATTGAGCAGGCGCGTGCCCAATTGATCAAGCCTGAAGATATAATATTGGATATGTATATGATGTTTCGCTTTTTCAATATCTTCCAGCAGGGCTTCGAATTTTTCCCGGCCGTCATTGAAGATTTCGACTCCGTTATTTTGTGTCAGTACAGCTCCGTTATTGCGGAGGTGGAGATAGATGAGATCTTTGTATTCCTTTGAATTTTCATGTCTGTAATAGAACGTATCATCATGCAATTCATTCATCTGATGCGCAATCAGGTTCTCGATTCCGACCCGGGTGCGGCCTTCCCATTTGAACAAAGTTTTTTTACGGAGTCTCCTGCCCAGCAGGAGGTAAATGAAGAATCCGGCAATCGGAATGAAAAACAGCACAAGCAGCCATGCCCAGGTTGAAGAAGCATCCCGGCGTTCCAGGAATACCAGAGCGGCTGCAAGAAAAATATTCAGTATGAAGATGGCGACAGATAATACGCTGACAATCGTGACGGTCATTTTATTTCCCCTTTGCGCAATGATTTCTTATCTTTACAGTATAACCCAGTCTGTTGGATTATTTTAGAAAAAATTGACTTGACCATACCATACCCTTTCAAGTGAACAAAAGTCCGCTTCAAAAGAAACGGACTAGAGAATTCATTGAATTTGTTCCTGCTCCTTCAATTGTTCGACAATGCCTTCCACTTCCACCCGGCTCATTTTCTCTTTACCGGATTTCAGGGCTTTCAACGTACTGTGCGCCAGTGCGAGCGGCACTTTACAGAACATCAGAATTCGCTTGTTCTTGATGGACTTGACGTAGAGATCGGCTTGCGCCAGGTTTTCATTGGCATAATTGAACATGTCTTCGCGTGTCCAGCCTTCAGGTACGAAACTGACGCCGCGTTCGCGGTCTTCATCCAGATTCCGCAGCATATTGACTGCTTGGAGTCCGCGGCCGAAGCCGATTGCCAACTGATGGTCGGTTTCCGTTCCGTCATGCCATTTCCATAAGTCGGATAGCATGACACCCACCAGGCCCGCCACGTAATACGTATAATCATCGAGGTCTTCACGGGTGTGTATGACAAAGCCGCGGTCAACCCATTTGGCCATTCCTTCAGCCATCTCGGCAGTTGACTCCAAAACTTTTGCTGTTATTTCAGGTGGACAAATACTGATCCAGTCAGCTAGGCGCAGGCTGACTTCCGGCAGGATATGCTCATACGGTTTGAGCATCGCTTCATAGGAATCCCGGTCGAAAGGCAGCTTCAGCATTTTGCTTGTTTCCCTGAGCAAGCGGCTTTTGATCTGGCTGTCCAGTTCAGGATGATCTTCAAGTTCGTCGATTGCGCGCATGCAAAGATAAGCGGAACCGACAGTCTTTTTCAGTGTGGGTTCCAAAAAACTGATGGGAATGAAAAAGGTGCGGCTCGTTTCTTTCAACATGAGCATGGACTCTTTTTGCAGATTCGCAACTTTACTCATCTCAAATTCCTCCTTTTAAAATGGCTGTTCATCCTGCATTATATGTATGATTTTATAGTTTCAAGCATTCCGGAGAATGAGATTCCTTCTATATAAATATAAACCATATATGAGAAAAAACAAATAATAACGCGGTTTTGTCATAAACACGGCACATTGAAAAAACCCTTTCCAAAAAGAAATAATTGGAAAGGGATGATCAATTGGGATGAAAATGGCTCCAGGCTTCCTGGATCCCGCCTGCGCAAACTTTGCTTGCCCGGAAAATCATTGGATGTTCTTCGCTTTCCAGCAATTCAGGCATTGCGTTTCCTACTATGACAGAAGGCAATCCCAGCGTCAGCATCTCAAGATCGTTTCCTGAATCGCCGGCCACGAGGATTTTGGATTCGCGTGCATCGAATTTATCAAGGATATACTCGAGTGCCGCACCTTTTCCGCTTTTTGCAGGAAGGATGTCGAGGTCCCTGCCGCCGCTGTATATCAGCTTATGGGGAATATCTGCTGCCAGAAGCTGCCGTTCAAACGCTTCAACCGTTTTGAGGTCTTCAACGTAATAGGAACAGCGATTGGTCACAGGGAGCTGCTGTTTCTGCAAGGCTTGAAAAGAGGCTGCAATCCGGTCTATTTCCTCCGGATGCCAGTGCTGCTGCATCCGTTCTTCCCATTCTCCGTCTTTTATGAACTCAGGTCCCGCATGAATTTCTGTACCCACGTCCGTTATGAGTATTTCCGGTACAGGAAGTTTTTCTTCTTTGATCAGCGACAATGCCGACTGGAAATGCCGCCCGGTGATGTAGACCAGGGAAACTGTATATTCCTGGTTCTTGTAGAACCCAAGAAGCTCATCCAAGCCTGGCCGGTCACCGACCAATGTTCCATCCAAATCGGTTGCCAATAGATGTGTTGCGTTTTTCACTGCTTACCACCTCATACATTTTCATTACTCTTTCGGAAATCGATGGCCAGTGGAAATCTTTTTTCGCCACTTCCACTGCCTGACGGCTGAGTTTCTGGGATAGAAGGTGATTGATTGAAAGAACCTCCATCGCCACCGCCAGATCCACTGCATTTTTTGTTTCTACAAGAAGTCCGGTTACTCCGTCCTGTACGACGTTTTTGAGTCCGCCGACATTGGAGGCGATGACAGGGCTTCCGCAGGCTTGGGCTTCCGCAGCGACCATGCCGAACGATTCGTAGAAACTCGGCACGATTGTAGCTGTAGCCGAATTGAACAGAAGCGCCAATTCTTCCTGCGATTTTGGCCCTACAAATTCCACCTGATCTTCAATGCCACGCAAAGCTTTCAGGATTTTATGGTTTTTCGGAAGTTTCGTCACCGGGTTGATGGCGTCCGGTTCGCCGCCGGCCATGACAAGGCGCGGGCGGAAATTTTCCGTTGTTTTATCGGCCAATAATTTAAATGCATTAAGCAAGGTGAAGATACCTTTCGTTTCTTCGAGCCTTCCGGCAAATACGAAAAGGGGGCTTGAGTAGCCAAGTCGTTTGCGAATATGGGTACGGCTGCCGCGCACTTTGAACGCTTCGTCGACGCCAATGGGGATTACTCGGATGGGAGAAGGAGAAGCAACATGATTCTTGATCAATTGTTTTTCACTGTTAGTCGTAGCAAGCACCTGATCGGCTGTTTCCAGAATCGCCATTTCAGCTTGGGTACGCACGTCATCCTTGATGCCTGTAGCTTCCATTTTCGCCCAGCCGAGAGAGTGGGAAGTATGGATGAACGGAAGATTGAAATCCTTCTTCAACCGCATTCCGATTAACCCCGACAACCAGTAATGGGTATGGACAATGTCATAAGTATCGAGCGGCAATGTCTCTTTCATTTCCTTATAAAAATCGGATAGCATCGAATACATTTCATTTTTCGATACGAATCCTTTATATCCGGCTTCAATCCGGATGACACGGCAGGCATTGCCGAATTCTTCTATACGAGGGGCTGAAGCTTCGCACCAATGCGTTACGACATCGACCTGTAATCCTTTGTCTTCCAGTGCAAGTGCCAATTGTTTAACATAATTATTCTGGCCTCCGGCTTGCTTACCGCCCAACTTTGCCAATGGATCTCCATGATCCGAAACAAACAGCACTTTCTTAATCATCGAGCTCATCTCCGTTTCTGTATGCATAAATCATTATTTAAGTAGTGTATTAAAAATTTGAGACTCCGTTATTTGTTTACCCTGAATTACGGGAAATAAAACCTTTAAACTGAAAATTTATATATTTTTAATAACTTTGGGAGCGGCAAAAAAACGCCAGCAGCTGCTGGCGTCAGGTTCCATCAAAATAATTGACGGATTTACTAAAAAAATTCGATTGCTTAATTGTCCACAAATTTTCCGTGTGAAGGGACAGCCTTCTCCGGGAAATTCTTCACCAGGTCTACAAGACCTTCGGCAAGAGCTGCTCCGTGGATCGGTTTGCCGTGTCCCGTGACGGCAATGGATGGCTGAAGGTCTGCCAGTTTGACAACGGATTCCCAAGCGGCGCGCCAGTCCGTGGTCAGGTAGACAGGAGGGCCGCAAACTTCTTTTTTCTGCGTTAGCACTTTATAGAGGGAGTCCTGTTTGACTGTCACGAAAGCATCACCGGCAATCAGCAATTTCCCTTTATCACGGAACAGGGAGATATGGCCTGCTGAATGCCCTGGCGTATGAATCCAGCGCCAGCCCGGCATCCCCGGCACAGTGCCGTCTGCCGGAAGTTCATTCAGGTGTTTTGAAATATCGATTGATTCCACCGGGAATGCTTTCGAAATTTTGGCGACGAGGCCGCCCTCGACAGATGAATCCGGTTGGGGGTAATCAGTGATTCCTTTCAGATAGGTGAATTCCAATGGGTGTGCATAAACCGGCACTGGATATTTCTCGAGAATATCGACGATGCTGCCGACATGATCAAAATGCCCGTGAGTTAAAATGATCGCTTTCAGATTTGCTTCAGGACCGAAACGGTTTTCCGCTTCCTGCAGAATCTTGTCGGCGGAACGCGGCATGCCGGCATCGACCAGGATATAATCATTGCTGATATCCGGATTTCCGATGAAAAATAAGTTGACGATCTGATTAGTATAGCAGTAGACATCCGGCGCCACTTCCACTCCGGAGCCGCTTTTAACGGAAGTCATCGGCAGGATGGCTTCCGTGCTTTTGCTTTTTTCCATAATGGGTTCCTCCTGTTCTCGTATCGTTTCTATTTCTTGCTTTACCCCCAATTGCAGAAATTGAATCAGGCGGACACAGTTTCTGGTGAAGTTGAGTCTCTCGCCGCGGTGCTTTAGAATGAAAGACAGATAAAGCAGGGAAAAGGTGAAAATATGAAGTCATTGATCATCATCGGTGGAGGGATTCTGGGTGCTTCGACTGCATACGAAGCAGCGAAGGCGGGGGCGAAAGTGACGCTGATCGACCGGGCGGATTCAGGCCAGGCGACGGGAGCAGCTGCCGGCATCGTCTGCCCGTGGATTTCCCAGCGGAGGAATAAAGCCTGGTATCATCTGGCGAAAAACGGTGCCAAGTATTATCCGCGTTTGATAGAACAGCTGGAAGCGCTTGGCGAAACGGAAACAGGCTATAAGAAAGTCGGCATCGTCAGCATCCATGAAGACAGCAAATTGGATAAGATGGAAGCGAAAGCGCGCGAGCGGAGAGAAGAGGCTCCGGAGATGGGGACGATTGAAAGGCTTGATGCGGAACAGACCCAAGCTCTGTTTCCGCATGCCGGCTCCGAATACGGCTCCCTCTATGTCAGTGGCGCCGCCCGCATCGACGGACGGGCAGTCCGGGATGCGCTGGTCAGTGCCGCCCGTAAACTGGGAGCGGAAATGATCGACGGGGATGCCGGATTTATTAGGGAAGACGGCCGAGTGATCGGTGCAGCAGTGGATCGGCAGAATTTTTATGCCGACAGCATGATATCGGCCGGCGGGGCTTGGGCGCCTGAATTGTTCAGGCCCCTTGGCCTCCGGATGGACGTTGTGCCGCAGAAAGCGCAGATTCTTGAATTGCAGCTTGGGGAAGGCGGAACTGGGGATTGGCCTGTCGCCATGGTGCCTTATGGCCAATATATCGTTCCGTTTGCGGACGGGCGAATCATTGCCGGGGCAACCCATGAAAATGACGCAGGATTTGATGCGAAGCTGACAGCGGGAGGCATCCATCATATTCTTGATAAGGTGCTGGATGTGGTTCCGGGGTTAGCGGGAGCTGAACTGAAGGGCGCAAGCACGGGATTCCGCCCGACCACATTGAGCGCGCTGCCGTTCATCGGCCGGGTTCCAGGGCACGACAATCTTTTTGCAGCGAACGCACTCGGCTCATCCGGCCTGACTGCTGGCCCTTATTTTGGTGCGCAGCTTGCGAAACTGGCATTAGGCGAGGCGCTCGATATCGATTTGGGCGATTATTCAATAGAAGATGTTTTTCAGGAAATTTAATGCCCAACAATAAAACCCGCCATTTGGCGGGTTTTATTGTTGGCTGATTTGATTGTATACGTCCATGATGAACTTTTTATAAGGGAGGTCGGGCATCGGAGCAGCATTGTTTCTGGCGATTTCTGCGTGCTTCAGCGCCAGTTTGTGTCTGCCCTGCTCTTCGTAGATTAAAGCAAGGTAAGCATCTCTTTCATAGTTCATCAGCAAGTCATAAGGGTGATGGATAAATTCCCAGAGTCTATGCTTTTCAAGCCAAATCAGCGCTTCTTCCATTCTGCCAAGGCCGTACAGGGCTTTGCCTTTTTCGATGAAGAACTGGGAAGTCTCTTCTTCGTTGTATTTCTCGATATTTTTATCCACTATTTCCAGCGCTCGCTCAAAATCACGTTTGAAAGAGTTCAAATAATGGGCTTCCAGCAGATCCAGCACAATATCGATTTTTGAATCATCGGTAAACTCTGCGAAAATCCGCAGTTTATTGACATAATAATCTTTTCTTTCTTCATCTTCCTTGAGGATCGCGTGGAAGGCGGAAACTCTGTACAAGGCATCCATTTTGTAGAAAATCTGATTTTCTTTCGAATACTGGATGGCATCTCCTATGATTTTCAATGCATCCTCATCTTTTCCGATTGCGAAATGCAGGATGGCTTCGGAGAAATCGAAATCCAGTTTTTTAAGGGCATCCAGAACGACGCCGCGTTCTTCAAACATTTCCCGCGACTGCTTCAGCATGTCCAGGGATTCCGCGTATCGATGATCATTGAATTGGAGCATGGCACGGAAGAGCTGGATGTCGGCACTGTTGTTCATCAAGTGGAGGCCTTCGTACATTTCTTCGGCCTCGGCGAGATAAGCTTCCCAGCCGTCTTCTTTCATATAATAGAGACAGCGGCTGTAGATTTCGAGAAGCCGTGCTGATTCATACCGGTAAGGCAGTTTTTCGATATACGGCCGGATCAGTCCGATGATCTTTATGAAGCCGGCTGTCATATCATCCATAATCTTTAAATACAGATTTTCAACTTCTTGCAGCACCTCCCGCAATTCGGAAGGCGATACTTCTTCCAGTAATTCATTTTTATTGATCTCCAGACGCTCTGCTATATAAGCCAGGCTCTCCATGGAAGGGTTTGCTTTGCCGTTTTCTATGAGGCTGAGCATGCCTTTGGAGAGTTCGGCGCCAGCAAGCGCCTGCAATGTCAGGCCTTTTTCTTTGCGCAATTTCCGGATGCGCTCACCCAATGAAGCCATTTTCTCACCTCTTTAAAATATAGTTTAATTATATTAAACTTTTTCTTGCATTACCAGTAAAGGCGTGATATATTTTGTTTAATTAAATTAAACTTCTGAAAATGGAGAGTGGGAAAAATGACGGAAGCGGCAAAGATTCGGCGCGCCACTTATCATCTGTACACATTCACGATCAGTAAGCTCATCTCGACATTCGGCAGTTCGGTTTACACATTCGGCATCAGTTTGTATGTTTTGGCTTTGACGGGTTCAGCAGCCAGTTTTGCGCTCAATTTGATCTGCAGCATTCTGGCGAGGACGTTACTTGCGCCTTTCGCCGGCTATCTTGCCGATAATTATCCGAAAAAGACCATTGTCATTTTGGCTCAATTTGCCAGCGCATTGTCTGTTGGTGGACTGCTTCTTTACAGTATGGCCGCCGGTTTGTCGTTGCCGGCCATCTACACGGCCACGGCATTGTTATCGGTTAGTTCAATGTTTGCCAGTGTCACATTTTCATCCTCCATCGCGAATCTGATCGATACTGACCGCATCCAAAAAGCGATGGGCTTCAACCAGTCGGCAATGGCGATCGCTACAATCGGCGGGCCGGTGGTGGGGGGGATCCTATTCGGCTTTGTGTCGATGAACGTCTTTTTGATCATCCAGATTTCTGCGTATTTATTGGCGGTGGCACTGGAGGCTACGATGGATTTCAAATTATTCACGAACCGGGTTGCTGACGCGGCAACGGAAGTGAAACAATCCATGCTTGCGGGCATGAAAGAAGGTTTCGTGTATCTGAAATCGAATCAGGTGGTGATGGTGATTGTCACCGTCGCGGTCGGTGTAAATTTCTTCTTTTCCGCGCTGATGATCGGTTTGCCGTTCATCGTCGTCCAGGAACTCAAGATCGAAGCCACTCATTTCGGCTTTATCGAAGCGATGATCGCTGTCGGCATGCTGGCGTCTTCCATTTACTTCTCGGTTAGAAAAGAAGTGAAATTCCCTTTGCTGTTCGCCAAAAGGGGGATCCTTGGAATGTCGGTCCTGCTGGCGGGGATGGGCTTGCCGCTCGTGATTGAATTTACGTATTCGGCAGCCGTCATTTATTACCTGCTGCTTATGCTGACATTCGGCATCACCAATGTATTCGTCAACACCCCGATCGGCGTCATGATGCAAAAAGATGTCGAAGAGGAATATCGCGGCCGCGTCTTCGGCATTCTGGAATCGATGGCGATGGCGATGATGCCCCTCGGTTATTTATTGTTCGGCCTGCTGTATGATCTGCTGCCGGCAGAATATGTGGTGCTCGGAAGCAGTCTATGCCTGATCGTATTGACAGGCTATCTGATGCGCCCGTCCATTTTGAAAAAAGCGCATCCGGAGCTGGATAAAAAAGTGATTCCGGCAACGCCGAAATTTCAGGAATAGGACAAGGTTCGGTTGATGGCTGTGAGCTTTCCCATGTTTACGATCATTCAAAACGGGAAAATCCTGAAAGACATAAAAATCTGGAAAGGATGATTCGGAATGGATAAAGATAAAGTGGAGAAAGTGCCCGGACAGGTACAGGAACGCCAGCCGGGATTTGAGACTGAAATGGATCCGGCACCGGATTTCAATAAGAATCTGGCTGGCAAAGCCCAGCGCCTGCCTGGTAAAAAAGCGCTGATCACCGGAGGCGACAGCGGAATCGGCCGTGCGGTTGCCGTCGCTTTTGCAAAAGAAGGGGCGGACGTTGCCGTTCTTTATCTGGATGAACATCAGGATGCGGAAGAAACGAAGAAATTGATCGAGCAGGAAGGCCGGAAATGTATTCTGATTGCAGGCGATATCGGCGACGAATCATTTTGCCGGGAAAGCGTGCAGAAAGTGGCGGATGAGTTCGGCGGAATTGATATTCTCGTAAACAATGCGGGTGAACAGCATGTGCAGACGTCGCTGAAAGATATTACAGCCGAACAGATGGAACGGACTTTCCGCACGAATGTATTTAGTATGTTCCATATGACAAAGGCGGCGCTTGACTACATGAAACGCGGTGCTTCGATCATCAATACGACTTCGATCACCGCATTCCAGGGTATGCCGACGCTGATCGATTATTCATCGACAAAAGGTGCGATCCTGTCATTCACCCGTGCTCTGTCAGGGTCATTGGCAGAAGAAGGGATCCGCGTAAACGGCGTGGCCCCGGGACCAATCTGGACACCGCTCATTCCGGCATCGTTCCCGGCCGATCAGGTAGAAGGTTTCGGAACGGAGACGCCGCTTGGCAGACCGGGGCAGCCGGATGAACTTGCACCGGGGTATGTATATCTCGCTTCCGACGATTCTTCTTACGTGACAGGGCAGGTCCTGCATATCAACGGAGGAACACCTTTCTAAAAAATGAAAAGAAGGCACTCCATTATGCTGGAGTGCCTTCTTTTTTGGGTGTCGTTTTCAGGGAGCCGCGGAACAGGACGATCAACAGGATGCTGGCAATTGCCAGTGCTCCTGACAGGTAATAGATCGAACCTGCCTGAATCGTCAATAGCCAGGTAAAGAATAAGGGACCGATGATGCGCCCCATATTGTCCATTGAATAGGTCATGCCGGCAGCTGTCCCGTATTTGCCGCCGGATTCCTTCGATGTCAGCGATACGAGTGCCGTCCGGGCAAGCGCGTTGCCGGCCGTGAAAACACTCAATGCCACACCTGCGAAGATCAGGCTGCTTGTAAACGGCAGGAGCAGAAGCCCGGCAGCTGTAATGACCTGGGCGCCGATGATCCATTTCGTTTCGGCTCCGTCTTTGATGCGCCGGACGACGCCGCCTTGAATGGCGGCATCCACAAAACCGCTGGCCATGAACAGGTAACCGAGCTGCAGCGGTGTGATTTCGATCTGGTCGATCTGGAATAACTGGAACGTCGATTCCAGTCCTGCGAGAAGGAAGGTCACCATGAAAGACATCAGGAACAGATAACGGATCCGGAATTGCCACAGCGTGCTTGCGCCTTTCGGCAGCAAAGCGCGTTTTGTCGCCTCACCCTGGCGGACAGGCTCCTTCAAAATGACGCCTGCATAAACCAGCAGCAATAAAGTCAGGGCAGCTGAAGCGGTAAAAGGCAGCGACAGTGAGACTGCCCCGAGCACACCGCCGATAGCCGGCCCGAAGATAAAGCCAAGGCCAATCGACATGCCGAGAAGCCCCATATATTTATTGCGTTCTTCATTGGTTGTAATATCCGCGACATAGCCGGTGACAGCCGTATACAAAGCGCCGGAGAAAAGGCCGCCGATGATGCGGGATATGTACAGGAGCGCAAGGTTATCGAGGAACAGGGAAAACAGGAAGAAGCTCAGGCTGAAACCGGCGAGGCCGATCAGGATTAACTTCTTCCGTCCGGTGCTGTCCGATAACTTGCCCCATAACGGTGCTGTGAAAAAAGAAGCCAGTGCGTATATCGTAATAAGGCCGCCGACATGGATTTCACTGTATCCTTGCTGGACGATCACTTCCGGTAAAATCGGAATGATGATGCCGAATCCCAAATAGACAAAAAATTGGACCGACATGAGCAGTAAAATGGTTTTCTTCATGTTATATGTTCCCGCTTTCTAAAAAGACTATGCTACCAGTTTACTCCTGTTCAGCGTGAAGGTAAATGAAAGGTATAAAGTTAACGGTTTTACGACCGGTCAAATAGGCGGAAGCGAGCGGCATATAAATTTACACGACTGCAATATTGTAATGTAAATGAAAAGTTTAAAACCCTGAAAAGATGGTATTATATACATAGACAAAGAAAAGTCAACTATTTAACTAATTGTATGAATCCAAAAAGGCTTTACATACGTTATTATAAATGAGTGAAATACGGAGAGGTGATCTGGATGGCGAAGGAAGTAGATGTTCGCAATATCGTTTCAAATTTGACGAAACTTGGGATCCAAGCAAAAATCACAAAATCACGTACTGAATTATTGAAGGCATTAGCATTGCCGCAACCCCCTCGACCACAATCTGAAATGTAAAAACTCCGACGCATCGCGCGTCGGAGTTTTTATTGGTCTTCTTTATCATTGCCGAACATATATGTTTTGTGATGGAATTTCAAACTGAAGACAATCCCGATTGCAAGCATATTCCCGATCAGCGAGCTCCCGCCGTAACTGATGAATGGCAGTGGGATACCGGTGATAGGCAGCAGCTGGATGGTCATCCCGATGTTCTGGAATACGTGGAATGTGATCATGGCGATGATTCCCGCACAGACGTAAGTGCTGAATGTGTCTTTCAGCTGCAAAGTGATTTTCGTCAAATGATAGATAAGCATGAAGAACAGGATGATGACGGCACTTGCACCGATAAAGCCGAAATCCTCCGATATGACGGTAAAGATGAAATCGGTATGATTTTCAGGTACATAGACCTCACGCCCCTGATAGCCTTTACCGAAAACTTCACCGGAACCGATGGCATTCAAGGCGGCAATCAGGTTATAACCTTCACCATCGGCATATGAATAGGGATCGAGCCAGGTGTAAATCCGTGCAAACGCGTATTGGCCGATGCCTAACGTGTTCGACAGGAAATCCTGCATGTAGAGCGCCATCCATAATAGCGTTCCGCCGAGAAGCGCCACACTGCCGAAACTTGGCAGAATGATTTTCCATGAAATGCCTGCCACAACAATAATGGCAAGTGTAATGGCAATGAAGACGAGAGCAGTTCCCATATCAGGCTGCTGAAGGATGAAAGCCAGTGGAATCATTAACAAGATCCCGATTTTGCCAAGCAGCCACAAATCGGTTTTAGTGGTTTTCAGCGCGAATTTCTCATGATGCGATGAAATCATCTTCGCGAGACCAAGTATATAGAAGGTTTTCATAAACTCAGCCGGCTGAATATTGACGAATGGGGTATGGAACCAGGCTTTGGCGCCGTTGATGGGACGCCCGATCTGGCCGGGGCCATCAGGTGCCAGCATCAATAGCAGCAGCAACAGGATTCCGGCGCCATAAAGATAATAGGCCATTTTCTTGTATTGTTCCGGTTCGAAATACATCAGCACACCGATCATAACGATCGAAATGATATAAAAAAGACCTTGCTTTGGCACAAAATTGGTCAGATATTGACCGGAAGTCTGAGCGGACGATATTGCCACGAGACTGACGACGAAAAAAAGAAATAATATGAAAGCGAGCGACCAGTCGATGCGGTCGGCAAAGCTTTTATTCGTTTGCATTAGCGTTCACCTGTACTTTTTAGTATTGAGAGTCGGTTTACATTATAACTTATTCCGGCCGTTTATGCGCATTACAAAAGTAATGACGCATAACGAGCCCGGATGTTTCATATTTAATGGAACTGCACGTATAATGAGGGGAGAATGGAGTGAAGGAAATGGTGAAGAAAGTGAATAATACGGAACATTATGTTCAGCATCTATATATTTACTTAAATGATGCTGATCAATTTGCCCTGTTCAGTGGCCTTACCTTCGCTCAGTTTATGGATGCTGTAAAAATGCCGAGAAACCTGTTGCTGCTGAAGCATTCCTATGAGGATGCTTCTTATAATATGCACACGCAGCTGGAATTCGCCTCCCAGGAAGAATACCCGGAGCTGCGGAAATCACGCGCAGCAAACAAGGGGGAATTCTGCTGGATCGATTTTCGGAGTGAGAAGCAGGTGAATTCCCTGACGCCGCAGGAACAGGCGGAATTATTATATATTGGACATAAGAAAGAAACGGTCCGCTCGCCTTTCTATTCGACTTTGCTGAATGAATTCATTTATCTGTCGAGCGAAGACGAGCAGACGACGAAGATCTATTTCCGCAATCTGGAGCGGCTGAACGAATTGGTCGGCAATTACTTTATGCAGATGATCCGCCGCGTCGACCACGGCCAGAATTTCTGGCGGCGCAAAGTGAAGGACATGATTCCGGAACTGCCTGAGGAGATTTTGAAGTCAATGAAGAATCTCTACCGGGAAGGGATTTTAATCTCGCTGGCAGATCCCGAAAAAACGAAAAATACGATTGAATTGCATATTCGCCAAATTGAGGAAATCTCATTCATGGATGATTTCGATTCGGATATCGGGGATTATACAAAGCAGAAAATTGTACAGAAGGTCATTTATGACCGCAAATTGAAGCGTTGGACCTAGAGGACAGCGACGGCTTCCGTTACGACTCGACAGGGAAAAGCGAAACCGCTCCAAATCACAGGCTGCCGATTAATTTCGGCAGCTTTTTCAATTGCCGGTTCAGGAAAGATTTTTCGTCGAACCGGGTTCGTGATAAACTAAAGCATAATGGAAAACGAAATGGGGTCAATTAGACATGAAGAAAAGAATTGGTTTATTATATGGCGGCAAATCCGCAGAACACGAAGTTTCCCTTTCAACAGCCCAGGCAGTGACGAAAGCGCTGAATTTTGATAAATATGAAGTTTATCCGGTTTATATCACACAGGAAGGGGAATGGCGGAAAGGCGCAGCACTTGAAGGACCGGCTGCAGGCATTGAACAATTGCAGCTCACCTTGGGCGCTTCAGCTCCGAATGACATTTCCGGTTTCCTTCCGGCTGAGCAGGACGGCAGCCTCGACGTCATCATTCCGCTGCTTCACGGGCCGAACGGAGAAGACGGTACTGTGCAGGGGATGCTTGAAGTGATGAACCTTCCGTATGTCGGCAATGGCGTGCTTGCTTCTTCCGCAGGGATGGATAAAGTGGTCATGAAACAATTATTCGAAATCGCGGGCCTGAAACAGACGCCTTATGTCTATTTCATCAGAAGAGACTGGAAAAATGGCCAGACAGGTCTTGTTGAAAAGATCACGGCAGAACTCAGCTGGCCGGTATTCGTCAAACCGGCAAATCTTGGCTCAAGTGTCGGGATCAGTAAAGCGGAAAATGAGGAAGAATTGATTGCGGCAGTTGAGGAAGCATTGAAGTTCGACCGTAAAATCGTGGTTGAGCAAGGCGTGACCGCCCGCGAAATCGAAATCGCCGTCCTCGGCAACGATGAGCCGGAATGTTCGGTCGCCGGCGAGATCAAACCGCTGAAAGCATTCTATGATTACCAGGCGAAATATAAAGACGGCAATACAGCCATGATCATTCCGGCAGATCTTCCGGATGAAGTGTATGGCGAACTTGTTGAATCTGCCAAAAAGGCGTTTAAAATATTGGATTGTTCAGGGCTTGTGCGCGCTGACTTCTTCGTCACTGCAGAGCACGAAATTCTGATCAATGAAGTAAATACGCTTCCGGGCTTCACGCCGTTCAGCATGTTCCCTTTATTATGGGAGAACACAGGACTGGCTTACCCGGCATTGATTGAAAGACTGATCGACCTTGCCATGGAACGCTACAAGGAAAAACAATTACTTCAAGTAAAAATGGATTGAGTGGAGAAAAGCATGAAGAAAATGATAGAGCAAGTAGCCAAATGGCTGGATGTAAGAACGAATTTAAAAGGCATTGAAATCACCGGGGTTTCCATCAACACGCGGACGCTTCAGAAAGGTGACCTGTTTGTGCCGTTCCGCGGCGAAAAGGTCAACGGGCATAAATATGTGCGCCAAGCCATCGAAGCGGGGGCAGCTGCCGCATTATGGCAGCGTGATGAACCATCGCCGCCGGAGGATTTGCCGCTGCTGATTGTCGATGACTGCCAGAAAGCGCTCCAGGAAATGGCGCGCGCTTACCGCGATGAACTGTCCACGACAGTCATCGGGATCACCGGTTCAAACGGCAAGACATCTACGAAAGACCTGGTTGCGAGTGTGTTGAAGCCTTATTTCAAAGTGCAGAAAACGCAGGGCAATTTCAACAATGAACTGGGATTGCCGCTGACGATCCTGTCACTTGATGAAGATACGAAGTTTGCGGTACTGGAAATGGGGATGAGCGGCTTTGGCCAGATTGAATTCCTGTCAGAACTGGCCCGTCCGGACTATGCGGTCATCACGAACATCGGTGAAGCACATATGCAGGATCTTGGTTCGCGAGAAGGCATCGCAAGGGCGAAATTCGAAATTACAGCTGGTCTGGAAACACACGGCAAATTGTTCTATGACGGTGATGAACCGTTGCTGAAGCCATTTGTTGAAAATTTCCCGCAGGCGGTTTCATTCGGCTTCGATGATAATAACGAATTGACGGTGACGGATATCCGTGCGACAGAAAGCGGCAGCACGTTCATGGTCAGCGGCATCATAGATGCGACATTCACGATTCCTGTGCTAGGCGAGCATCAGGTAAAAAATACGCTGTCGGCGATTTTGATTGCGCTGGAAGCAGGTTTGACGGAGGAAGATATCCGCAGATCCCTGAAAGATGCGGCTTTGACGGATATGCGCATGCAGATGATTCACGCGATAAGCGGGGCCACATTCATCAATGATGCCTACAATGCAGCTCCTTCTTCGATGAAAGCGGCATTGAATTTCATCCGGGAAACGACCATGAAGGAAGAAAAATGGGTGGTTCTTGGGGATATGCTCGAGCTTGGTGAAAAGGAGCGCGATTATCATGAGTCGATTGCGAATTTCATCACTGATGAGATCAAAGGCGTTTGCCTGTATGGTCCCCGAATGGAATGGCTATATGCGAAACTGCAGGAAAGCTTTGGCGGGGAACTGATTTGGAGCAAGGATGATTATTGCCCTGTCATTGATGTGCTGGAAAAATCGATTACGGAAAAATCCTTGATCCTGGTGAAGGGTTCCCGTGGGATGGCGCTGGAAAACATCATCGAACCTTTTACCCGGAACTGATTGAAAGAAGGAAGCAATTTGAAAACGGGTGTTTTACTTATCCATGGTTTTACAGGAGGCCCTTTTGAGGTTCAGCCGCTTGCTGATTATATAGAAGAAAAAACTTCGTGGGTCGTGAAAATGCCGACATTGCCAGGGCACGGCGGCACCCTGGACCTTCGGAAAAAGACGGCTGAATCCTGGATGATGGAAGCGGAACTCGCTTTGAAAGACTTGAAAAAGCAGGTCGACCGCGTCATCATCGTCGGCTTTTCGATGGGGGGCCTTATCGCCATGTATTTGGCGATGCGCTATAAGATAGAGAAACTGGTGCTGTTGAGTGCAGCGGTCAAATACATCAGCGCGGGGCAGATTCTCGAAGAGGTGCGGGTGGCCGCGGGCGATGCCGTTAAAGGCAGGCTTGCCCAAAATCCGCTGTTCCACCTGTATGAGTACAAATTGTTGAACACTCCGATCAGTTCAGCGTTTGAATTTCTTCGGGTGGTCAAAATGGTCGAACCGTATTATGATAAGCTGACGCTGCCAATCTGCATTGTCCAAGGCAAGAAAGATGGCATCGTGCCATTTGCGGCGGCAGAGCATATATATAATAAAATCGGTTCCGTTGAAAAGGAAATCCGCCATTCCGAAAACGGGCAGCATCTGATCTGCTACAGCGATGACCGTGAAGAATGGTTTGCACATGTTTTGGCATTTATGGAGAAGGAACAAGAATAAACTGATTAATGGAACCTTTGCGTATTGATTGCATGTGGAAAAGAAGCGTGTTATTCTATTTAGAGCAATGGATACATTTTTGAAGCACTCTTCCCTGTGAAGAGTATTTTTTTGAGCAAAACGGTTTGTTCTATATTTTGGGCATGAAACACCCGCCGATCAGACCGCTCGGCAAAGCCCGAGCTTTTTCTGTTCACACATTCCTCTGAACTTAAAACTACAGAGTATGATTTTCGACGTGAAACTTCCTCATAAAGGCTCGACCTTGTCACGAATTCATCTAAAATGTGTACCATTTGTAAATAAGATGAAGACAAAAGGAGATTGAAAAAATTTGGTAAAATTTTCAGAGTTAAATATCAGCGAAACAACTTTAAAGTCCGTAAGACGCATGGGGTTTGAAGAAGCAACACCAATCCAGGAAGGTACGATCCGTCTTGGTATGGAAGGCAAGGACATCATCGGCCAGGCACAGACAGGTACTGGTAAAACTACTGCCTTCGGTATCCCGTTGATCGAAAAGATCGACACTAAAGACGGTAACGTACAGGGATTGGTCATCGCACCGACTCGCGAACTTGCTATTCAGGTTTCTGAAGAGCTTTACAGACTCGGGCAGGACAAAAACGTACGCATTCTTTCCGTTTATGGCGGACAGGAAATCGGACGTCAAATCCGCGCGCTTAAAAACCGCCCGCAAATTATCGTTGGTACGCCAGGACGTCTTTTGGACCATATCAACCGCCGCACGCTTAAACTGGACAACGTAAACACATTGATCCTTGATGAAGCAGACGAAATGTTGAACATGGGCTTTATCGAAGACATCCAAACAATCATGTCAAGTGTTCCTGAAACACGCCAGACATTATTGTTCTCAGCAACAATGCCGGATGCAATCCGCCGCATCGCTGAGAAATTCATGAAGACTCCTGAAATCGTGAAAATCAAATCAAAAGAAATGACAGTTGAAAACATCGAGCAATTCTATGTTAAATCTGTTGAACGCGAAAAATTCGACGTTCTTTCACGTCTTTTGAATGTACAACAGCCGGAACTTGCGATCATTTTCGGTCGCACAAAACGCCGCGTTGACGAATTGGCTAAAGCTTTGAATATCCGCGGCTACGTTGCTGAAGGAATTCACGGTGACTTGAGCCAAGCGAAACGTATGTCTGTTTTGAAACAGTTCAAAGCTGGTAAAGTCGACATTTTGGTTGCCACTGACGTAGCAGCTCGCGGACTTGATATCTCAGGCGTATCGCACGTATACAACTTCGATATCCCACAAGATCCGGAAAGCTATGTTCACCGCATCGGCCGTACTGGCCGCGCAGGCAAAAAAGGAGTCGCAGTCACGTTTGTAACGCCACGTGAAATGGGCTACCTGACAATTGTCGAACGTACTACCAAGAAGAAAATGGAAGCATTGGTGCCACCGACTGCGGATGAGGCTGTACTTGGCCAAAAACGTGTTGCAATGGAACAATTGCTTGAAATGACTGATAAAAACAATCTTGGCGACTATCGCGAATTCGCGACGCAAATGCTTGAAAAGCATGATGCGGTCGATTTGATTGCAGCAGCACTTAAAACATTGACTAAAGAACCGGAAGATGTTCCAGTTCAAATTTCTGAAGAGCGTCCATTGCCGTCACGCGGTGGCGGAGGCTACAAAGGAAAATCCGGCGGATCTCGCAGCGGAAGCGGCGGAGGCTATAAAGGCAACCGTTCTTCAGGCTCAGGCCGTCCGGCAAGAAGTGGCGCAAGTTCAGGCGCAAGCCGCCGTCGTGAAGGCGGATCCGGTGCAGCAGGCGGAGGCCGTCCAGGACGCACTCGCCGTCACGAATCTTAATAATTACGAATCCACAACCCGTCAGCAGGAAACTGCTGGCGGGTTTTTTGGTAAGGAAGAGATAAAAGTGGAAAATCGATATTGCACAAAACAGCTTCGAAGATCTGGCCGACGCCTGCGAGGCCGAATCTTTGCTGCTTCGATCGATAACCAGAAGTGGACCTAAGCGAAGGTGCGCCATGAACTTGCGGCGCCTCCTTTGCGCAGGAGCATAATCTTTGCACTGTCCNAATCTTTGCTGCTTCGATCGATAACCAGAAGTGGACCTAAGCGAAGGTGCGCCATGAACTTGCGGCGCCTCCTTTGCGCAGGAGCATAATCTTTGCACTGTCCATAGCGCTGAAGCGATATATTCAGACTGTTTATTGTTCAACTTCTATAAAAAATATCACAACCCGAAACATTCCTGCTATTGAATCGTATAACAGAATATGAAAGACTAAAGAGAGAATAAGGAATGGGGAATCGGAAATGGATAATCAGCCGAAAAACAGAATTTCGCGAAAAGGCCTGACCGTGTGGCGGCTCTATGGAATCATTGAAACCATTATTTTAGCGTTGCTGGCAATTGGTGCCGGCGTATTGACTTATTTTCTGGACTGGCCGGTATGGCTTTATGCCGTTTATGCAGGCATAGTCGTCTTATTCGCTTTTCTGTTCATCTACCTCTTCCCTAAAATCCGCTGGCAGCGCTGGCGTTATGAGGTAAGGGAACAGGAAATTGAATTGCAGCATGGCCTGTTCATCGTAAAACGCACGCTGGTGCCGATGGTGCGTGTGCAGCACGTTGATACGGAACAGGGGCCGATTCTGCGGCGGTATGATTTGGCTGAAATCACCATTTCCACTGCGGCCACTACACATACCATTCCGGCTTTGATCACCTCTGAAGCGGATGAACTTCGAGGGATGATTTCAGCATTGGCAAGGGTGGCGGAAGATGATGTCTAACGTTCGCTATAAATTGCATCCGGTCTCGGCGTTCATTAATTTCATGAAAAGTTTGAAGGAATTAATCATTCCGTTTCTTGTGATTTTCGGAGTCAATATTTTCAGGGAAGGCGGCATCAGCGCGATGTTCAATGAGGGCTGGGTCGGTCTTCTCCCTTTGATAATCGGATTGGCAGTGGTGCTGATGTCGCTGGTTATCGGAATTGTTAAATGGAAGAGGTTCGTTTACTGGTTTGAAGATGGGGAATTGCGCATCGAGTACGGCCTTTTCGTAAAAAAGAAAAGATACATCCCGTTTGAGCGGATTCAAAGCCTCAACTATACGGAAGGAATTTTTCACCGGCCTTTTGACTTGGTGAAAGTAAAGGTTGAGACGGCTGGGTCCAGTAAAGCAGGGGAAGCGGAAGCGGAACTTACAGCGATTAAACGTGCAGATGCAGACCGCATCGAAACGGAAATGGAAAAGGCGAAATATCCGGCCGTACCGGCTATGGGGCCGCACGAAGCCGTGACTGAAACGGCAGAAGAAAGCGCGGCGCCGCAGAAAAAGGAATTGAAGACACTCTACCGCATGTCGATGAAGGAATTGCTGATTCTGGCGACGACTTCCGGCGGCATAGGAGTCGTCATTTCAGCGGTCGGTGTATTTTTATCCCAATTCAGCGAACTGATTCCTTATGAAGCGATTTACGAGGAAGTCATGCTCTTCCTGCGTTTCGGTTATCTTATTGTCGCCCTTGCGGTATTTGCCGGCCTTCTGGTCGCCTGGGTCATCTCGGTCATTTTGACGCTGTTGGCGAATTACCAGTTCACCATCCAGGTCGATGATGATCATATCTATATCACCAGGGGGCTGCTTGAGAAGAAGAAAGTTTCAGTGCCGTTCAAACGGATTCAAGGAATAAAAGTTTCAAGGAATCCGCTGCGTGAATTGTTCGGCTACGGTGTCGTGACCGTCGAAAGTGCCGGCGGTTCAATGGGTGCCAAAGACGAGAAAATCCGTCTGTTCCCATTGGTGAAAACTGCCGACATGCTTCCGGTGCTGCGTGAATTGTTCCCGGATATGGAATTCGAACCGGAACTAACAAAAGCGCCGAAACGAAGCGTCCATTTTTATTACCGCCTCGATTTTATCTGGATGCTGCCGGTCATCGGTGCTTTGGGTTATTATTTCTATCCTTACGGTCTGTTATCGCTGTTGATCGTACCGCCGGTTATTGCGGTCGGGATTTGGCAGCACCGCACGGCAGGTTACGCGCTTACCGGAAAACAGCTGACGATGGAATTCAGGGGGTTCAGTAAACATACATTTTATGCCTGGAAAAAACGGGTGCAGGCAGTGAATGTTTCGCAGACCTATTTCCAGCGTAAAAGAGAGCTCGCTTCTATTCAGGCGACGATCAAATCAGGGATGCTCGGCTATACGGCCCGCTTAACTTATATGGAGAAAGACGACGCCAGCCGGATCCTGGAATGGTATCAGCCGTCTCCCCGCAGAATAAAACAAAAAGATCAGCCGGAGTGATTCCCGGCTG
Organism: Planococcus beigongshangi; assembly: GCF_016820495.1. GTDB lineage: Bacteria > Bacillota > Bacilli > Bacillales_A > Planococcaceae > Planococcus > Planococcus beigongshangi. Next base: position 326,793 of record NZ_JADHDU010000004.1, read on the forward strand.
ATCTTTTCTTATTTCCGCCAACTGACGATTCGCTTCGGATGGAAAAAACCCAGTCCGATGATGAAGCCCGTGATCAATCCGGCGATGTGTGCCGTAACATTGACGTTCGGCGTCAGGAATGTCATGATGACGCTGATTACAAGGATCGGCAGGAGGATCTGTCTTAGTTGCGGCAGCGCGCGTCCTCCGTAATACAGCAATGCGCCGTATGCCCCGAAGACGCCGAAAATTGCTCCGCTGGCACCCAGGTGCAGGTAGCTCGGGGGCTGCAGGAAATAAGTCGCGATGTTGGCGAAAATGCCGGCAAGCGCATAGATCGTGATAAAGCGGACTTTTCCAGTCAATTTTTCCAGCTCAGGTCCAAAGAGGAACAGCGAGAACATATTGAACAGCAAGTGCATCAGGCCCCCGTGCAGGAACATCGGCGTGATGAAGCGCCACCATTCGCCTTCAGCGATCAGGAAGTTGGCGCCGACGCCGTAATTGAAGATATACGCTCCGAGCAAAGGAATCCATGATAAAATATGTATCAAAACATTAATGGCGATCAATGTGGATACAACGGGATAAAAGCGTAAATACTCGGAAAAGCTTTCTCTGCGAATAAACATTTCGTCACCTCTGTTTCATATTGATCATTATACCTTTTTCGGGTTTGTGAATGAAAGGAGAAGCATTTATGATTACTGGAATTGGCTTGGATATCGTCGAATTGGGCCGTATCAGGCGACTTGACGGCAGGTCCGCGAAATTTCGTGAACGCGTGCTAACCGATCGCGAATTGGCGGAATATGAATTATTATCGGACAGCAGAAAGACGGAATACCTTGCTGGCCGGTTTGCGGCGAAAGAAGCTTTTGGAAAAGCGAAAGGGACGGGCATCGGGAAATTCTGCAGTTTCAAGGATATTGAAATCAGAAAAGATCCAAGCGGCAAACCGTCCGTCTTCTTCCATGAACAGCCGGACGGATTGGTTTCCATCACACACACAAAGGAATATGCAGCAGCGCAGATACTTTTACAATCATAGAGGCAGGCGAATGAATGAATGGACATAATATACCGACCAACGAAAGCGATCATTGATCTGGAAGCGATCGATCACAATATGAAAGTCTTGAAAGAAAGAGTGGGCGCCGCAAGGGTCATGGCCGTTGTCAAAGCGGATGCATACGGCCACGGAATTGTGCAAATCGCAAAACAGGCGCTGAAGAGCGGAGCGGAGATGCTCGCAGTGGCAACTCCGGATGAAGCATTGTATTTAAGGGATCATGCAGTAGATGCGGAAATTCTCATATTGGGTGCATCGCCAGTCAGTTTTCTTGGAGAAGCGGTCAAGCGGAATATCACCGTGACAGCCTATTCGCTCGAGTGGATGGAAGCTGCAGCCGCTGGACTCGAAGGGACGGATGCGCCGCTGAAGATCCACCTCAAATTCGACACGGGCATGCGGAGGATCGGCTTTGAACCGGAGGAGGCGGAAGCGGCGTTCGCCGTGGCAGCCAATCCGGTTTTCGAAGTGGCGGGGATGTTCACCCATTTCGCGACTGCAGACGAGGCGGCCAATCCTTTATTTCTTGAACAGGCCGAAAGGATCAAAGCCATCAGACAAAAATGGAATGGCGGGCCTTTGCTTTTTCACGTTTCCAACAGCGCTGCGGCCATCCTGAATCCGGAACTTGCATTTGATGCCGTGCGCATCGGCATCTCCCTTTACGGCATCGCACCTTCAAGTTATGTGAAGAATGAAATGCACCTCGAGTTAAAACAGGCGATGGGTCTCGAAACTGAAATCATCCATGTCAAAAAAGTGAAAAAAGGGGATAAGGTCAGTTACGGCGCTACCTATACAAGTGATGAAGATGAATGGATTGCGACATTGCCTATCGGCTATGCGGACGGATTGCTCCGAGGTCTTCAGGGGCAGGAAGTCTTGGTAGGGGGGCAGCGCATGCCGATCATCGGACGCATCTGCATGGATCAATGCATGATCCGCCTGCCGGAGAAAATTGCTGTCGGCGAAAAAGTCCAATTGCTCGGAACGCAGCTGAATGACACTATATCAATAGAAGAATGGGCAGAAAAATTGGGGACCATCCCTTATGAAATCCCCTGTATTCTCACGGCGCGGGTGCCGAGGCTGTACAGGGGGGCCTAAAGAACTTCGAAAATTGTCTTTCTTTAAGTATGCAGGGATGTTAAGATTGTAGAATAGAAAAAGATACAGAGAGAACAATGGTATTCCGGAGGTGTCAGCTGTGTACGAGAAGTCCAAGACAAAAGAGGTAGTCGTTAAGCTGCCGAAACAATTGATTTCAGAACTTACTACACATTCAGATGAGCGGGTTCAAGCGGACGGAGAATTCATCTATGTTTCCACTCAGCGTGTGATGAAAAACATGTATGACTCTAATCATATTCGGGAAGCGATGATCAAGGGCTACGTGGAAATGTCGCAGATTAATCTGTCGATTTCCTGTGAATGTTCTCATGCTGAGTATGAAGCGGAGCATATGACCGTACGGCTCGTAAGCGGAGGGTGACAACTTGATTGTAAAACGCGGAGACGTTTTTTTTGCGGAATTATCACCAGTGGTCGGGTCAGAGCAAGGAGGAACCCGGCCGGTGCTGGTAATACAAAATGATATAGGAAACCGGTTCAGTCCAACTGTCATCATTGCAGCAATCACAGCACAGATCCAGAAAGCCAAACTTCCAACGCATGTTGAGATTGACGCCAAGAAATATGGTTTTGAACGAGATTCGGTGATTTTGCTCGAACAATTGCGTACGATCGATAAATCGCGGTTGACGGATAAAATTACACAGCTTGATGAAGCCTTGATGGAAAAAGTGGATGAAGCACTTGAAATCAGTGTCGGCCTCGTGAAGTTCTAAGCATACATATCCTTTTAAAAAACATCCGAAGAGGCTTATCTTCGGGTGTTTTTTTACAATATACCCCTTTATAATGAGAATGGAATATAAAAAAGATGTGCAATCTGGACATTTCCGATACAATAAAGAATAGAGAACTTAAAAATGATAGCGGGGAATTTAAAGAGAGTGTTTTGAGCCTAAGGAGGATCTTTTAAAACATGAATAAGCAAATGGCTAGATATATTCAGGAGAACATGACGGAGATTATTTCGAATTGGCAGGAACTGATGCGCAATGAAAAGAGTGAACGCTCATTTGAAGTGCTGCCTGAAGAATTGATGAATCAGACAAGCAGGGAATTTGCTGAATTGATGACATCGAATTTATTGGAAAGCCATCAGGCCTATGAAAGCCGTCTGAATGATTTCGCGGAAAAAGTGGTCCGTTACGGCTGGTCGATCACCTTCGTAACGAAAGCCATCAATCATTTCGGGGATATCGTCTTTGACGGAATGGAAAAAGACGGGCTCATCAATAATGACAATTACCGCGGGTTCTCCAAAGAATTCAATAAGTGGATCACACCTATCCGCGACAGCACGATCGATACATATTCAAGAACATGGGAACGCACTGTCAGCCTTCAGAAAATCGCCTTACAGGAACTTTCGGCTTCATTGATCCCGGTTTTCGATAAAGTGTCGGTCATGCCTCTTGTCGGAACGATTGATACAGAACGCGCCCGCCTTATTATGGAAAACCTTCTGGATGGTGTAGTAAGACATCGTGCCGAAGTGGTCCTGCTTGATATAACAGGTGTCCCGGTAGTAGATACAATGGTGGCGCATCACATTATTCAAGCGGCGGACGCTGTACGGTTAGTGGGAGCGAAATGCATGCTGGTCGGCATACGGCCAGAAATTGCCCAGACAATCGTAACGCTCGGCATCAATTTGAATGAATTCACCACAACAAGCACCTTGCAGCGCGGTGTTGAACAAGCTTTGGCTTGGACAAATCGAAAAATTGTGGAGGTAGATGAAGCATGAATGTCCGTATACCGATTTTAAAACTGAGAGATACATTGATCGTCTCCATTCAATGGGAATTGGATGATCAGACTGCTATACAGTTCCAGGAAGATTTATTGGCCAAATTGCATGAAACAAGTGCCCGTGGCGTCGTAATCGATTTGACTTCCATAGATTTCATCGATTCGTTCATCGCAAAAGTTTTGGGAGACGTCATCAGCATGTCAAGCTTAATGGGAGCGAGAGTTGTTATAACTGGTATTCAGCCGGCAGTTGCTATCACTTTGATCGAGTTAGGAATTCGACTTGAAGATGTCATGACAGCACTGGATTTAGAAAACGGTTTGGATAAACTTCAAATGGAATTGGAGGCTTAAAGATGAGCAACCAATCCTCAGTGGAAATCCAAACAGAATGGGATATTGTAGCCGCCAGACAACTTGGCCGCAATGTGGCTAAAGAACTGGGTTTCGGTACAGTAGACCAGGCTCGCATCACAACGGCAATCAGCGAGCTTGCCCGCAATATCTATTTATATGCCGGACAAGGCAAGATTGAAATCCAACGTCTGACAGAAAATGGCATTAACGGTATTTTGATCATTGCTGCAGACAGCGGTCCAGGAATTCCTGATATCCGCAAAGTGATGGAAGACGGTTTTTCAACTTCAGGCGGACTTGGAGCAGGGCTTCCTGGTGTCAAACGTTTGATGGATGACTTTAAAATTGAAACAACCCTAGGTGAAGGGACAGATATTAGAGCTACGAAATGGCTTCGATAGGGGGAATTCCATATGGTTCAAAAAATCGGCAGTCAATATAAAGAAATATTGAACCAATATATGCAACGGCAATCGGAACAGAATCTATATGTCGGCCAAAACTTCAGCCGCCAGCTTATTTCTGAAAACACCGCTCCGGAAGATGTCATCAGCATGCATAAAGCGGCGATGCAGGAATTATACGAAGAGATGCCAGAAACTGTCTGGCATTCTTTCGACTTCCTGATTGAAATGATGATCAATTACGGACTGGCCCTGCAAGAGCGTCAAAGTCTCCTGCAGAGACAGGAAGAATTGCGGATGGAGATGGATTTGGCAGCCAATGTTCAGGAAACGTTGCTGAAAACAAAGATGCCTGCACTCGAAGGCTTGGACATCGGTTTGCTTTCCGTGCCCCTTCGCAAGATGAACGGGGATTACATATATTTTATCAGTGATGATAATGGACACGCAGGGATAGCTGTGGCTGATGTAATCGGCAAAGGCCTTCCGGCGGCCCTTTGCATGTCTATGGTTAAATTCGGGATGGACAGTTTGAATGATTCACTGGCATTTCCAAGGGAAGTTCTTAGCACCATCAACCGCATCGTAGAGAAAAGTGTCGATGATTTCATGTTCGTTTCCATGTTTTATGGAAGATATGAAGCTGAAACCAGCATTCTGACATATGGCTCTGCTGGCCATGAACCGGCAGTGCTTTATCGCGCAGAGGCTGGTGAATTTGAAGAATTGACCGTCAAAGGCCTGTTGTTGGGCGTTTCCACCATGGCTACTTATGAAGAAAAAGAAGTCAAACTGGAAAAGAATGATATGGTCATCATGATGACGGACGGTGTGACAGAAGGCCGGACGGCAGAAGGCTTCATAGGCCGGGAAGTGATCAATGAATTGATTCTCCGGAAAAAAGATGAATCTGCACAAGTCATTGTGCAATATGTCTACGATGAGCTGGTTCGCATGCAAAATGCTGAGCTTAGCGATGACTTTACATTGGTTATCTATAAAAAAGTCTGATTGTATGTTTAATTGCCATGCGCTTGTGGTAAACAGATGTACAGTGGCTTTTTTAATTTTTGCTAATTATAGAAAAACGGGGTGTCATAAAGATGAATATTCAAGTAGATTTGCAGGAATCGGATAAGGTCCTTAAAGGCCATATCAGCGGTGAAATTGATGCACATACTGCACCGGTTCTGCGCGAGAAATTAGAGCCTTATCAAAATATAGAATCCTTAAATGCAGAATTGAACCTTTCGGAAGTTAATTATATGGACAGTACCGGTCTTGGTGTATTTGTGGCTTTTTATAAATCAGTGAATTCCCAGGGAGGCCATTTGAAATTAAGTGGTTTGTCTGCGCGCTTAAAACGGTTGTTCGATATTACCGGTTTAGGAGATATCATGGATATCGAATCAGCTGGAAAAGGTGGTAATTAACATGCGCCCTTTTGATTATGTTGAAATGCGTGTCCCTGCTAAATCCCAATATGTCGGTGTTGCACGATTGACGATCTCAGGACTGGCCAGCAGAATCGGCTTTTCCTATGATGATATCGAAGATTTGAAAATCGCTTCTAGTGAAGCTGTAACAAATGCTGTTCAACATGCCTACAGTGATGATGAAGACGGCGAAGTTGTCATCGGTTGTGCTTTATATGGAGATAAAATCGAAATCATGGTTGCTGACCATGGCCAAAGTTTTGATTTCGAAGAAACGAAAGCGAAAGTAGGTCCTTACCATGATCAAGCCGAAGGAGATTTCCTTCGTGAAGGAGGCCTAGGCCTGTATTTGATCGAAACGTTAATGGATGAAGTAAAAGTCCATCATCAGGAAGGCGTCACTGTCTTCATGACCAAGTATGTTGGAGGAGAGCAGGTGGAAGAGGATGTCGAAACGATCTCATCCTAATCAGCCTACCAAAGAGCAGGTATTGGAATGGATTGAGGCTTATCAGAAAAATGAGGATGAAGAAGCCCAAACTCACCTGGTGAACAACTACAAAAGGTTAGTGGAGTCCATCGCCCGTAAATATTCGAATGGTAAATCCTATCACGAGGATATTGCGCAAGTGGGCATGCTTGGGCTCCTGGGTGCCATCAGAAGGTACGATCCCTCATTTGGCCGCAGTTTTGAAGCGTTTGCCGTACCGACTATCATCGGGGAGATCAAGCGTTTCCTGCGTGATAAGACCTGGGCAATCCATGTTCCCCGGAGGATCAAGGAATTGGGTCCGCGTATCAAGGCAACTGTAGAAGTGCTGACAAGCGAGCTTCAGCGTTCTCCCCAGGTATGGGAAATCGCTGAATACCTTGATGTTGATGAGGACGATGTACTGGAAGCGATGGAAATGGGCAAAAGTTATCAGGCTTTGTCCATGGACCACTCTTTGGAAGCCGATTCAGACGGAAGCACCGTGACTTTATTTGACGTTGTCGGTCAAGAAGATGACGGTTATGAAAAAGCGGATCAGCGCATGTTGGTGGCAAATGCGATGAATGTGCTTTCCGAACGCGAAAAGCAGATTATCCAATACACCTACATAGAGCAGCTGAGCCAAAAAGAGACGGGGGATAAACTCGGCATTTCACAAATGCACGTATCCCGTCTTCAACGCAAAGCCATCAAGAAACTGCAGGAAGCCATATTAGCGGCGGGTGGAGTTACGTAGTGGAAAAAATCCGTCACCAATATATTGACGCTTGTATCTTCAATGAAGCAAAAAAAGGTAATTTTGAATCCGGTGACAGCTATCATACTGTGCTGACTGAAGATTATTTTATTTGCTCCATAGCCGATGGTCTGGGAAGTGGGCCGATTGCGAGAGAGTCTTCGCAGGTCATTCCTGAAATTTTGAGAGAACATCACCACGAGTCTATAGATGAGCTGATGTATCGTTTCAATGATTTAATGGTGCAGAAGAGAGGCGCAGCGGTAGCCATCTTCAAAGTGGACTTTAAAAATAAGACCCTGGAATACAGCTGTGTCGGAAACATCCGCTTCTATCTCTATCGCAAGGGTACGGATGAAATGATCTACCCATTGCCTGTGATGGGTTATCTTTCCGGCCGTCCACAAAAATTGCATACCCAGCTTTACACTTACGTGGAAGATGACTTATTCCTCATCCACTCAGATGGTGTAGAACTGCGCAATCCGAAAGCATTGATGCGCCGCTCAGGATTGCCAGAACAATTATATTACGATATTCTCACTACGATCCAATCGGGTGACGATGCTACATTCATAACCGGAAGCCTTCTCAAATGAGATGGCTTCTTTTTTTAATGGTAAAGAAAGTCTGGCTTTTTTAGTCTACAGGCTCTTAGAAAGGCGTTCCTGTGTCCAGACTCCAGCGCCCGGCTCTTCGGGTCATAAGCCGTCGCCGCCGCTTTTCTTAATGTGTTAAAATGGGATAGGAATAAAGGAGAGTGTTTTGATGGAATTACAGCAAATTCAAAGCCTGATTGCAAAAGAGACGGGTGTCCGCCCAAACCAGGTTGCACAGGTCATCAGCTTGATCGAAGACGGCAATACGGTTCCTTTTATAGCCCGTTACCGCAAGGAAGCGACAGGCTCCCTTGATGAAGTGCAGATAAAAGCGATCGATGACCGGTACACATATATCCAAAATCTCGAACAGCGAAAAATAGAAATTATCCGTTCAATTGATGAGCAGGAAAAAATGACTCCGGAATTGGAGAAAGAAATTCAGGGAGCGACAGTATTGCAGCGGCTGGAGGACCTTTATCGCCCGTTCAAACAAAAACGCCGGACGAAAGCCACCATTGCCAAAGAAAAAGGTTTGCAGCCACTGGCAGATTGGCTGTTCGAAGGCGGCAGCGGAGACGCAATGAAAAAAGCTGCGGAATTTACAGGAGAAAATGTAGCGGATGCTGAAGAAGCGCTCCAAGGGGCGCAGGATATATTGGCTGAAGTTTTCGCCGATGATGCTGATATTCGCGAGAAAATCCGTTATATGACGAGAAAAGACGGGATGATTTCAACATCGGTTAAAAAAGGCAATGAAGATGAGAAGCAAGTATTCGAAATGTATTACGAATACGAAGAAGCCATCCAGAAAATTGTTCCACACCGTATCTTGGCGATCAACCGGGGTGAAAAGGAAAATGTTTTGAAAGTTTCCATCAATCCCCCGGCAGATCGAATCATCGCATTGATGAAGAGGAAATGGATACCCGCCTCAGGCCATGCCATCCATTATTTGGAGCAGGCGATTGAAGATGGTTACAAACGTTTGATCCAACCTTCTGTAGAGCGGGAAATCAGAAATGAGCTCAGTGAAAAAGGCGAAACACAGGCCATCCATATCTTCTCGGAGAACCTCCGTAACCTGTTACTGCAGCCGCCTATGAAGAATAAAATGGTACTGGGGGTAGATCCGGCTTATCGGACAGGCTGTAAACTGGCTGTTATCGATGAAACGGGTAAATTGCTCGAAGTTGCAGTCATATACCCGCATGCACCCCGAAATGACCAGGAAGGCGCGAAAAAAACGATGAAACGCCTGACGGATAAATATCCGATTGAAATCATGGCAATCGGCAACGGGACCGCTTCGCGTGAAACCGAACAATTTGTCGCCGATTTCATTTCAGGTAATTCTGCAGGCATCTCGTACGTCATCGTCAATGAAGCGGGGGCGAGTGTTTATTCGGCGTCAGACATTGCAAGAGCCGAGTTTCCGGATCTCCAAGTGGAAGAACGCAGCGCCGCTTCAATCGCGCGCCGCCTTCAAGATCCATTATCGGAACTGGTGAAAATCGATCCGAAAGCAGTGGGCGTCGGCCAGTATCAGCATGATGTATCACAGAAAAAATTAGCGGATCAGCTGACGTTCGTAGTCGAAACAGCGGTGAACCAGGTCGGCGTCAATGTCAATTCGGCATCTTCATCGCTGTTGCAGTATGTGGCAGGCCTCAGCAAGACTGTTGCAGAGAATGTCATCAAAGTACGCGATGAAAATGGGGCATTTACATCACGCGTACAATTGAAGAAAATTCCGAGGCTGGGCGCAAAAACCTATGAACAGGCTATCGGCTTCCTCCGTATTCCGGAGGGCAAAAATCCGTTGGACGCTACCGGCATTCATCCAGAGAGTTACGATGTAGCTGAAAAACTGCTGAAACTTGTAGGGGCGGATAAAAAAGATGTCGGAAAACCTGAAACAACAGATAAACTTGAAGGTTTGAACATCAAAGAACTCAGTGAAAAGCTGGAAGTGGGCGAAATCACTTTGCAGGATATCCTGGACGCATTGAAAAAACCTTTCCGGGATCCCCGTGACGAATTCCCGCAGCCTTTATTGAAGAACGATATTCTGAAGATGGAAGACTTGCTGCCGGGTATGGAAGTGCAGGGTACCGTCCGGAATGTAGTGGATTTTGGTGCCTTTATCGACATAGGCGTCAAACAGGATGGGCTTGTCCATATCTCGAAATTGAAAAAAGGTTTCGTAAAACATCCGCTTGAAGTGGTGGCTGTCGGCGATATCGTCACAGCCTGGGTCGAAAAAGTGGAAAAAGAAAAAGGGCGGATCGCATTGACCATGCTTCAGCCGAAAGAACAGATTTAAAGGGATGGCCGTTCTTCGTTTCAGGAGCGGCCATTTTCTATAACTAATCAAACAGGGGAATCTTTATGACTGACTACGAGCTCACTGAAATGATCAAAGAGATTTCAGCAACGGTTTTCCGTAAACCGTTCAAGCATAGCGGCTTTTTCAATTCTCGGCTGCGAACAACAGGCGGGCGCTACATGCTAAAATCCCATAATATCGAAATCAATCCAAACTCCTACAAGAAATTTGGCTACGCTGAGTTGGAAGGCATCATCAAACATGAACTGTGCCATTATCATCTGCACCTTGAAGGCAAAGGATATAAACATCGGGATGCAGATTTCAGAAACCTTCTAAAGGAAACGGGCTCTCCCCGTTTTTGTTCGCTGATTGAACAGAAGAACCGGAAGCCCTCGAAGCGTTATATTTATCGATGCGTTTCGTGTCAGGCGGATTACATCCGGAAGATCAGGATGAACACGGAGCGATATCGCTGCGGAAGATGCGCAGGCAAATTGGCCATGAAATAAATCCGCATCAGCAGCGGGCGGTTTATAATTTTATGGAACGAAGAATAAAGGCTGAAACGAAATACCAGAATGCTGAGGAGATTCTCGATTTTGAGAATCTTCTCTTTTAATTGTCCGGAATTAACAATAATCTGTGGAAAAAAACTAATTCAAGAAAAGAGGTTGACGTTTTCTTCAGGGCTCTTTATAATAGGAAAAGTCGACAAGTACTGACGGCGCAATTGAATTATTATTCCGAAGTAGCTCAGTGGTAGAG
>NZ_JADHDU010000005.1 GCF_016820495.1 Planococcus beigongshangi
AAGAACCGTTGTTCACGGAAAGAGGCATATCAATAGAAGGAAAGCTGAAGTTGAAAGTGAATACCAGCAAATCAGCTGTAGACCGACCATGGAAGCGGAAATTCCTTGGATTCAGCTTTACGCCTCACAAAGAGCCGAAGGTGCGGATTGCCAAAGTGAGTATCAACCGGATGAAAGACAGAGTCCGAGAGATTACCTCACGAAAGAAACCGTACTCGGTGGAAGTTCGAATCGAGAAGCTGAACCAATACCTGACGGGCTGGTGCGGTTATTTTGCGTTGGCAGATACACCGAGTATATTCAAAGACCTCGAATCGTGGATTCGAAGAAGACTCCGCATGTGCATGTGGAAGGATTGGAAGAAGTCGAGCACAAAAGTGCGAAAGCTCACTGGACTAGGCATTTCGAAAGGAAAGGCGTACGAATGGGGCAACTCACGCAAAAGCTATTGGCGGATTTCCAAGAGTCCGGTATTGCATAGAGCCCTCGGAAACTCCTACTGGAGTTCCCAAGAGCTCAAAAGTCTGGTAGCACGTTATGAAACTTTGTGTTACGTATCTTAATTGAACCGCCGTATACCGAACGGTACGGACGGTGGTGTGAGAGGTCGGGAGTTAATCGCTCCCTCCTACTCGATTTTCAAGTATTGCAATTATGGAAATAGGAAGTACAATTAAAACAAGAACAAGAGTTCTTGTTTTTCGGATGACAGAATATTTATCGATGGTCAATTCATGAAGGGGGTAAGGTGATGCCTTTGATTCCGCAGGAAGAGATGCTGCATTTTGAAAACATGATTTACCTTCCGATGGTTCTGATCGTCCTGGAACGGGACAGAGAGCTGATCCAAAACGGCCCATTTAAACTGAAGCGCCCTTATCTGGGGATTCTGGAAGGCGCGATCAAACAAGTGCAGAAGGAATTGGACAAAACAAAAATACATATGCGGACGCATCAGATGAATCTGAAAAAAGGAGTCGCTGATGATACCTTCACCGAATATGTATTACATCATAAAGGTTTTGAAGATCATCGGCGCTACTTGAATGTGCGACTGCGAAACCGGGTCGAAGAACTGGTCCGCACTTATTTCTCCCAGGCAGAGTTGAAAGCTTAGTCGGATGGATGCCTGGGACGGACCGGCATCGGCCGTTTTGTGATATAAGTCAGCTGCTGTTTATGCTGGTTCTGCGCTTTTTTGAAATAGCGCCGCAGTGAACCGGCAAAAGAATGCTGGTTGCGAAGTGCAATGGCGGAGACATCCAGGGCCACAGTCTGGCCATTGCTGAGATAGACGACGCAGCCGCCGCGCTCATCACTTTCGATCAGGTCGATTGCATCGTAATTGAACCAGACGGATTCTTTGTTCTTCGGTGAATGGGTTGGGAAAAAGATCAACGGATTCCCGTAATATTCACCGACGATAATCGGGGGTTTGTGTTTTACGCCTATAGCCTTTTGCGCGTAAAGTGTAGCACTGACAAGAGACCCCCGGTAAAACGAACAGGAGCCGGTAATGGTTTTATAGGCAGTCTGTTCTATCAGGAATTCACTTCGGTCTTCAATGACACGTGTCAGTAAACGCGTACCATCAATATGTGGAATCAGCGCGTACGTACTGTTTGAAATAGTATATGAGAAGGGATTATATATCTTACGACCCATGCTAAAACACCCCCAAAATTTACTTTGTTCTCCCTATTATAATAATAATTGGAAAATATACAATCTTTTTAATTTTTAAATTCCAAAGTGTTTCCTTATCGTTGGAATTTTCTAAAAAATCGTTGTTCTTTTTTTATGAATCATGTATACTAATGAAAAGCATTCGGGGTGAGGTAGAATGGAAAACTATTATTCTTATGCTGATTTCATGAAGGCGATGGCACAAACCAAGAAAGTTTCCGAAGCGGAGAAATTATTGAACGAGATTTATCTGGATCTTTTCCTTAAACACGTTCACCGCTCCCAGCAGGAAGAACAGCTCATGAAACTGATCGACGACGCCCTGGACTCAAACGACCGCGATTCATTCTATGAATACAGCCGGCAATTGCAGGCTTTGAAATGTGAAGATTCCTAATGATAAGAGAACCGCTCTTCCGGAGCGGTTCTTTTTTTATGCAGAAAAACCAACGAAAAACATACGTTCGCTTTTTGTTAGGGTAATTTTAGGGCATATGATAAAATAAAGGTATGAAAAACGGGAGGACTTTAAATATGAAACAGGAATTTAATCTGCAGGCACCTTATGAACCAGCCGGCGATCAGCCGGCGGCAATTACTGAACTGACCCAAGGCATCATCAACGGCAAGCGTTACCAGACGCTGCTCGGTGCAACCGGGACAGGAAAGACGTATACGATGTCGAATGTTATCCAGCAAGTGAAAAAGCCGACACTTGTCATGGCTCACAATAAAACATTGGCGGGACAGCTTTACAGCGAATTCAAGGAATTTTTCCCGGACAATGCTGTAGAATACTTTGTCAGTTATTATGATTATTATCAGCCGGAAGCGTATGTGCCGCAATCGGATACTTATATAGAAAAAGACGCAAGCATCAATGATGAAATCGATAAGCTTCGCCATTCTGCCACGTCATCGCTGTTTGAACGCGATGATGTGATTGTCATTGCCTCCGTGTCTTGCATTTACGGGCTCGGTTCCCCGAAAGAATACCGGGAACTGGTGGTTTCATTGCGCAAAGGGATGGAAATTGAACGCAATCAATTATTGAGGAAACTGGTGGATGTTCAATACGAGCGGAACGATATCAATTTTATCCGCGGAACATTTCGGGTGCGCGGGGATGTCGTAGAGATTTTCCCGGCATCTCGCGATGAACGATGCCTTCGTGTCGAATTTTTCGGCGATGAAATTGACCGTATCCGAGAAGTGGACGCGCTGACAGGTGAAATCATCGGCGAACGTGAACATGTCGCGATTTTCCCGGCATCCCACTTCGTTACGCGTGAAGAGAAAATGGTCAAGGCGATTGAAAATATTGAAGCGGAACTTGAAGAACGGCTGAAGGAAATGCGTGCAGAAGACAAGCTGCTGGAAGCGCAGCGGTTAGAACAGCGTACACGCTACGACCTGGAAATGATGCGGGAAATGGGCTTTTGCTCAGGCATCGAAAACTATTCGCGCCACCTGACCTTGAGACCTCCGGGTGCGCAGCCTTATACGCTGATCGATTATTTTCCGGATGATTTCCTGCTGGTCGTCGATGAAAGCCATGTGACCCTGCCGCAGGTGCGCGGCATGTTCAATGGTGACCAGGCGCGCAAAAAAGTGCTGGTGGACCATGGTTTCCGTCTGCCTTCAGCAATGGACAACCGCCCGCTGACATTCGAGGAATTCGAAAAGCATATCAAACAAGCCGTATTTGTTTCAGCAACCCCAGGTCCTTATGAACTCGAACACACACCGGAAATGGTCGAACAGATCATCCGGCCGACAGGACTCCTGGATCCTACCATCGAAATCCGTCCGATTGAGGGACAGATTGATGATCTGATGGATGAAATCCGGATCCGCTCGGAGCGGAATGAACGTGTATTGGTAACAACTCTGACTAAGAAAATGTCTGAAGACCTGACAGCCTATCTGAAGGAAGCGGGAGTCAAAGTGAATTATCTCCATTCCGAGATCAAGACACTTGAGCGCATCGAAATCATCCGCGAACTGCGGATGGGTGTCTACGATGTGCTTGTCGGCATCAACCTGCTGCGTGAGGGCCTCGATATTCCGGAAGTGTCATTGGTGACGATCCTGGATGCCGACAAAGAAGGCTTCCTGCGGTCCGAACGATCACTCATCCAGACGATGGGCCGGGCCGCAAGGAATGCAAATGGCCAAGTTATCATGTACGCTGACAAAATAACGGATTCAATGCAAAAAGCGATCGATGAAACGACGCGCCGGCGGACGATCCAGGCTGCATATAATGAAGAGCACGGCATCACACCGATTACCATACAGAAGAAAATCCGCGACGTCATCCGTGCCACTGTGGATTCGGAAGAAGCGGAAGAATACGTATCAAAAGCGACATCAGGCAAAAAACTCAAAAAAGAAGACCGCATGAAGCTGATCGCTTTATTGGAATCGGAAATGAAAGCAGCAGCGAAAGCGCTCGATTTCGAAAAGGCGGCCGAACTGCGAGATACAGTGCTTGAACTGAAAGCGGAAGGGTGAGCAGATTGAAAAACCAGGAAATTAAAATACAAGGTGCGCGAGCGCATAACTTAAAAAATATTGATATAACAATCCCTCGAGATAAATTGGTGGTCATGACCGGCTTATCCGGATCGGGCAAATCGTCGCTTGCCTTCGATACAATCTATGCAGAAGGGCAGCGCCGGTATGTAGAATCGCTGTCCTCTTATGCACGGCAGTTTCTGGGGCAGATGGACAAGCCGGATGTCGACCTCATCGAGGGATTGTCCCCCGCCATTTCCATCGATCAAAAAACAACCAGTAAAAATCCGCGTTCGACGGTTGCGACCGTAACGGAAATCTATGATTATATGCGGTTGATGTATGCGCGTGTCGGAAAAGCGATATGTCCGAACCATGGCATTGAAATTTCTTCGCAGACCATCGAGCAGATGGTCGACCGTCTGCTCGTGTACCCGGAGCGCACGAAAATGCAGATTCTCGCTCCTCTCGTCGAAGGCAGAAAAGGCACGCATGCCAAGTTATTTGAAGACATCAAGAAACAGGGATATGTCCGTGTCCGGGTCAACGGAGACCTGATCGACCTTGATGACAACATCGAATTGGATAAAAATAAAAAACATTCCATCGAAGTTGTCATCGACCGCATCGTCATGAAAGAGGGAATTGCGCCGCGGCTCAGCGACTCGCTGGAATCTGCGCTCCGCCTCAGCGACGGCCGAGTTCTTGTCGATGTCATGGAACAGGAGGAATTGCTGTTCAGTGAACATCATGCCTGTCCGATCTGCGGCTTTTCAATCGGTGAGCTGGAACCGCGGATGTTTTCATTCAACTCACCTTTTGGTGCATGTCCGGAATGTGATGGACTTGGACACAAGCTGGAAGTGGATCCGGATCTCGTCATTCCGGAGTGGAGCCTGTCTTTGAACGAGCACGCCATTGCGCCTTGGAAACCGACAAGTTCACAATATTACCCGCAATTGCTGAAAGCGATGTGCAAACATTTCAAAATTGATATGGATGCACCGGTCAGCGAATTGCCGGAAGAACATATCAATCTGGTATTAAGAGGTTCCAAGGACCAAAAAATCCGTTTCCGCTACACGAATGAATATGGCCAAACAAGGGACAACCATATTTATTTCGAAGGTGTGCTGTCGAACGTCGACCGCCGCTACCGCGAAACCTCATCGGATTATACCCGTGAGCAAATGGAGAAATACATGGCGGAGCAGGCTTGTCCAACTTGTGAAGGGCATCGCCTCAAACCCGAATCGCTGGCAGTCAAAGTGAACGGTCTGCATATCGGGAAGGTTTCGGAATTCTCGATCACCGAAGCGGATGAATTTTTCAAAAACCTGGAGCTCTCGGAAAAGGATATGCAGATTTCATTATTGATCCTGCGTGAGATCAAAGAGCGGCTTGGCTTCCTGATCAATGTCGGACTTGATTATCTGACGCTGAACCGGGCTTCAGGCACCATGTCCGGTGGTGAAGCGCAGCGGATCCGCCTGGCAACGCAAATCGGATCACGGCTTTCCGGAGTCCTCTATATACTGGATGAACCGTCGATCGGGCTGCATCAGCGGGATAACGACCGGCTTATCGCGACATTGAAAAATATGCGGGATATCGGAAATACGCTGATTGTCGTCGAACATGATGAAGATACGATGCTTGCTGCGGATTATCTGATTGATATCGGGCCAGGCGCCGGCGTACACGGCGGAGAAATCATTGCCGCCGGGACTCCTGAAAAAGTGATGAAAAACAGGAAGTCATTGACGGGCCAATACTTAAGCGGGAAAAAATTCATTCCGCTGCCGGCTGAGCGCAGAGTTTCGGACGGACGGATGATTTCGATCCGGGGAGCAAGCGAAAATAATTTGAAGAAAGTGGATATAGATATCCCGATCGGCGTCTTTACAGCTGTAACCGGCGTATCGGGTTCCGGCAAAAGTACACTGGTCAATGAAATCCTTTATAAGACATTGGCAAGCAAGCTGAACCGCGCGAAGATAAAGCCGGGCAAAACTGAATCGGTCAAAGGCTATGAAGATCTTGAGAAGGTCATCGATATCGACCAATCGCCGATCGGGCGCACACCAAGGTCGAATCCGGCAACTTATACAGGGGTGTTCGACGATATCCGCGACGTCTATGCAAAAACGAACGAAGCGAAAGTGCGCGGCTATCAAAAAGGAAGATTCAGTTTTAACGTCAAGGGCGGCCGCTGTGAAGCATGCCGCGGAGATGGTATTATAAAAATAGAAATGCATTTCCTGCCGGACGTCTACGTGCCATGTGAAGTTTGCCATGGCAAACGCTATAACCGGGAGACGCTGGAAGTGAAATATAAAGATAAAAGCATTGCGGATGTATTGGCGATGACTGTGGAAGATGCCTATACATTTTTCGAAAATGTTCCCAAGATCAACCGCAAACTGAAGACAATCGTAGATGTCGGACTCGGTTATGTGACGATGGGTCAGCCGGCTACAACCTTGTCGGGCGGTGAAGCGCAGCGGGTGAAACTGGCTTCGGAACTTCACAAGCGTTCCAACGGAAAATCCTTCTATATCCTTGATGAGCCGACCACCGGCCTTCATGCAGACGATATTTCGAGACTGCTGGAAGTGTTGCAGCGCCTGGTGGATAACGGCGATACGGTCCTGACGATCGAACATAATCTTGATGTCATCAAAACGGCCGATTACCTGATCGACCTGGGTCCTGAAGGTGGCGATAAAGGCGGTACGATTGTTGCGACAGGGACACCGGAAGAAATCTCGGCGGTGGAAGAATCGTATACCGGAAAATACCTGAAGCCGATTCTTGAACGTGACCGTGCGAGAATGGAAGCGAAAGTCAGCAAGGCCAGCCGCAGAAAAAAAGCGGCAAAATGAAACCTTTTCAGGCACCGGACGTATTTATTGAATAAGAAATTCTTTATAAATGAACGATGAGGAGGCCGCAATACATGCAGAGCGAAAAAGAACGCATATTGGACATGGTTGAAAAAGGCACGATAACGCCAAGGGAAGCAGTTGAATTGCTGAAGGCGATTGACGGTGGAGGCGGTTCAGGCCGGGATTCATCATATGGCCGTGAAGATTATGGACGCCGAGATAAACGTGGAAAACGCGGATTCTTCAGACCGGAAGATATGGTCAAGAAAATCTCAAAAGATTTCTCAAAAGATTTTTCAAGAAAAGCTTCGAGTGATATCAATCAATTAGGTGACCGGATGATGCAATTCATGCAGACTTCTGTGGGCAAATTGAAGACGATGGAATTTGACTCGCCGTTCGGTGAAGCTTATCAATTCAACCAAACATTTTCTGAAGAAAATGCGGATATCAGCACAGTCATTGCTGATATTGCAAACGGCCAATTGGAAATCTATCCTTCACAGGATGGGACGCTGCGTGCTGAATGCAGTGTGAAAGCCTACCGCGCTGAATCGGAAGATCATGCGAAACGTGATTTCAATGATAAGTTCATCTTTATTGCCGATGATCATAAACTCCGCATCATCAGCGAATTGAAGACGACGCAGGTGAATATCGTTCTATACGTTCCCGCTGAAGAATTCAATCAGATCACTGTCCGCCTATTCAATGGTGGCTTCACGATGAAACGCATCGACGCCGCTTTATTGAAAGTGAAGACGGCAAACGGCAAAATCGAATTGAAGAATGGCGAATTCGATGATGCTGAACTGGAAACTGCAAATGGTGCAATCCATGTGCAGGATGTTAAAGGGAAAGTGCTTGAAACAGAGACGCTGAATGGCCGCATTTATGTGGACGGGGATGTTCAGACGATTGAAACGAAATCACTGAACGGCAACGTAGTCGTGACTTCCCGCTGTAAAGAAGCACGGAAAGTCGAAGCGAAAACGCTGGCCGGCAATGTGGAATTATACATTCCTTCCCATTTGCCGCTAAAAGGCCAGGTCTCTTCCAACCTCGGGAAAATGGATGTCTTGCTGTCTGACGTGGATCATACGCATGAACAGGGACAATTCATGCAGAAAACAACCCGTTTTTCAAAAGAAAATGGAACGGAACCGGCAGCGGCACCGATGCTCGTATACGGAGAAACAAAAACAGGATCTGTCTTGGTGCGGTATTTGACAGTTGAATAAAATATAATAAGAGGCCACATATCCTGTGGCCTCTTTTTTCATTGTGACTATTTTCAGATCAGAAACAGGATGAAGCCGATAGCGATCAGCATACCCAGCAAGATAAAAATGCCGACTAGTGTCATGACGACACCGAAACCGCGCCAGCTTGAGAATCCATGGACGACGCCAATCGCTTTAGAAGAAATGACGATCGTCCACATGGAAGCAGTCAGGGTGAACAACAATAAGATAAGATATGCACCGAGCGGTATGGAAGTCAGATTGAAATCAGCGGGTGCTGCAAAAAATTGACGGCCATATATCCATACATAAATCATGTAGACAGGTAAGATGAAAATCTGTGGAATCATCATGGGGCCGACTGCAATCGCCATTTCACGCATCTTCCCGTGCCCGCCGTATAATTTTCCGATAACTGTATAGAGCAATGTGCTGACGCCGACATTTATGAGGCCGCTCACCATTGCCATGATGATGATGCCGACAGCGAGTCCGGCCGTTGACATGTCCTGAAACCATCCGGAATCCTGCAGGGCGACCAAGACGGCGCCGATTCCTGCAATGCATGCCAGTATAATGGATAAACCAAGCTTATTGTGGTTGATAAGTTGACGCACCGTTTCTTTCGGCTGCGTCCAAATCGATAGTAATGGATTTAATTCCATAGAAAAATTCCCCCGTATGCTTAGATTGCTCTATCGTATCTCTTTTCTGTTCGTAAAATCGGACCCGGCTATGAATAATTAGCCTATTATGCCCAGCAGGCTTTCAGTCATGAAGGATATAGCATTTGGATGTCGGCAATGGATTTGACGATCATTTTTTTCAGTGCCTCTTCATCGATGTCAGCAAGCTTATTGACATATACACAGGATTTACCGGAAGTGTGTTTGCCAAGATCCTTCAATAGAGGTTCGTTCTCACCCTCGCTTGTTCCGATATACAAGCTTATTTTCGCTTTGCGCGGTGAAAATCCGACGAGTGGTGCATCGCCTTCATGGCCAGTGGCATAGACATAATGATAAGAGCCGAAACCGATGATGCTTGGTCCCCACATCTTCGCGGGATGGCCGGAAAGCTCTTCAAAAATCTCCAATAGCCGGTAGGCGTCCTGACGCTTCTTCGGATTTTCCACCTGCTCGATGAATTCGATGACATCTGCGTCGTTTTGCGTCGTTTTCTGTTCGTACAAATTGACCCCTCATCTCTTTTGATTTATTTGAAAATTTCGATATCCATTCTTGAATCCATTTTACCAGATGAGGGGCTGCGGTAAAGAAAAATTTAAGATCCACCAAACTGCAGGCGAATCAAAAAGAGTCGGCTTTGCTTTTATTTACAGGTATCCATGTTAGAATAATTACATTAATGCGTAAAATAAACAGAAATGCAAAAGGCTTCGGAACTTTTGCAGAAGAGGGATGAGGGAAGAAGATGGGTCAGGTAAGTACCAAACAAGTTATGGAAATGTTCGATTTAAAATTGATCAGCGGTGAAGAAGGAATCGGCCGTCATATTCCAATCAGTGATATATCACGTCCCGGTCTGGAAATGGCGGGGTACTTTACTCATTATCCGGCAAACCGTGTACAGTTGCTCGGCAAAACTGAATTGTCATTTTTCGCCATGCTGGAAGAAGCTGAACGAAAAGACCGGATGCTGAAGCTATGCACGGATGATACACCAGCCATTATCATCGCGCACGACGAGAAAGTGCCGCAGGAATTGATCGATGCGTCTTCAAAGAAACATGTGCCTGTATTGAGCACTAAAATGTCGACGACAAGGTTTTCCAGTTTACTGACGAATTTCCTGGAAAGCAAACTGGCGCCTACTACTGCACTCCATGGCGTCTTAGTGGATATATATGGAGTAGGTGTACTGATCACTGGTAAAAGCGGTGTCGGGAAAAGCGAGACTGCGCTTGAATTAGTCAAAAAAGGGCACCGGTTGGTCGCGGACGATTGTGTGGAGATTCATCAGGAAGGTGAAAATACGCTGGTCGGGCATCCGCCCAAACTGATCGAGCATCTGCTTGAAATACGTGGTGTCGGCATCATCGACATCATGACTTTGTTCGGAGCAAGTGCCGTCCGCACGTTTAAACGGATTTCATTGGTCATCGACCTGGAGATCTGGGATCCTGAAAAAACATATGACCGCTTGGGCCTGGAAGAGGAGAAGATGCGTATCATCGACACGGATCTTACTAAACTGACCATTCCTGTCCGTCCAGGGCGAAATTTATCAGTTATAATTGAAGTTGCGGCAATGAATTACCGCTTGAAGCTGATGGGAGTCAATGCAGCGGAAGAATTTTCAAAACGTCTGGACGATGTAATATCGCAGGATACAAACTAAAGGAATAGGCAGGTGCAGTAAATGTTATCAGTTTTAGGGTCGATTGATCCGATTGCCTTCAGCTTAGGGCCAATCGATGTCCATTGGTATGGCGTAATTATCGCTACCGGGATCGTCATCGCATTCTTGGTCGGGCAGCGCGAAATGGTCAAAAGGGGAATGCATCCTGATTTCTTGACGGATCTTCTGATTTGGGCAGTGCCTCTCGCAATCGTGGGGGCAAGAATCTACTATGTAATATTTGAATGGGACAAGTATAAAGACAATCCGGGCGAGATCATCGCGGTCTGGAACGGGGGGCTCGCCATTCACGGAGCTTTGATCATGTCAATCATCGTCGCCTATATTTTTACATCAAAACGAAACACTCCATTTTTAAAAGTGGCGGATATTTTGGCGCCGAGCATTTTGATCGGCCAGGCGGTCGGCCGATGGGGTAATTTCATGAATCAGGAAGCGCACGGCGGAGAAGTATCGAGATCATTTTTGGAAAGCCTCTTCATCCCAGATTGGATCATCAATCATATGTACATAGATGGAGCTTATTATCATCCGACGTTTTTATATGAGTCTCTATGGAGTCTTGCTGGCATCATCATCCTGCTTTGGCTGCGCCGGGTCAATCTGGTGCGCGGCGAAATGTTCTTCTTCTATATGATATGGTATTCTGTCGGCCGCTACTTCATCGAAGGAATGCGGACAGACAGCTTGTACGTATTTGGCATAGAAGGTCTGCGTACGGCTCAGCTTGTTTCAATCCTTGCGATCATCATCGCAGCGGTGCTGATCGTCTACCGCAGGATCACATTGCCGGATCCGGCAAGATACCTGGACGCACCGACTGAACCGAAAAAGAAGCAGGGTCATGTAAATCAGAATAAAAATAAAAAAAACAAGAAAAAGAAGTAGGAAAATCATTAAAAGGTTAAATAGAAAGTAGCGATGTAAGAATGTCAACGCTTAAGAATGGCCTGAAGGCGGGCCTTAAAACTACATGGTCGCTCGGGAAAATCATTTTCCCGATCACCTTGCTCGTCACTATACTTCAATTCACTCCGGTGCTGCCATTCATCATTGAAATGATAGCGCCTTTTATGGGGATTTTCGGATTAAGCGGAGACGCAGCGATTCCTTTGGTATTGGGAAATATGCTGAATCTGTATGCCGGGATTGCCGGTATTCTCTCGCTGGAGTTGACTGTCAAAGAAGTGTTCATTTTGGCCGTCATGCTGTCGTTTTCCCATAATATCTTCATCGAAACGGGTGTCGCACTCAAAGTTGGGGTGAAGTTATGGGTGGTGCTGGTTGTCCGTTTCGGACTCGCGGCCCTGTCAGCTATCATCATCAATCTCGTGTGGTCAGGCGGCGGTGAAATCGCCCAATACGGATTCACTCCTGAAGCAGCAGCTGCACCGGAAGGGTGGCTGGCGATCTTCCTGCTCGGTCTGGAAAAAGCAGGTTTCGGTGTTCTCCAATTGGCGATGATTGTAATTCCATTGATGCTGGCCATCCAGATTTTAAAAGATACGAAATATCTGTATCGCATTTCCGATAAGATGGGCCCGTTGACACGCATCCTGGGCGTTCAGAAAAACGCTTCGCTGACATTGGCTTCAGGTCTGGTGTTCGGCCTTGCGATGGGAGCAGGCGTGATGATTCAGGCTGTACAGGAAGACGGAGTCAGCAAAAAAGATGCGACACTGGTCTTCATATTCCTGGTGGCCTGCCACGCAATCGTGGAAGATACGCTGATTTTCATCCCGCTCGGCATCCCGATCTGGCCGCTTCTGGCAATTCGGGTCGTTACGGCACTGGTATTGACCATCTTCATTTCTTATCTTTGGCGCAGAGCTGAAGAAAACCGGAAGGAAGTGTTTTCTGCATGACCAAGAGTATTACGACTTTATTATTCGATTTTGACGGAACGTTATTGAATACGAATGAACTGATCATCCATACTTTTTCAACTGTACTGGATAAACATTTCCCGGACAGCTATGGACGTGAAGACATACTGGAATTTATCGGCCCTTCATTGAATCAGACATTTGAACTGATTGCGCCCGCGCAGGCAGAAGAGCTGGTCAAGGAATACCGGCAGCTCAATCTTCTGCTGCATGATGAGATGGTGACGGAGTATGAAGGTGTCGGAGAAACGCTTCAACTGCTGAAAAAGATGGGCATGAAGATGGCCATCGTGTCTACTAAGAGGAAAGAAACCATTCTTCATGGCTTGCGGCTGATGGGTGTATCTGAATTATTCGATGCAGTCATCAGCCTGGATGACGTTGAACATCCGAAGCCGAATCCGGAACCGATTTTGAAAGCGTTGAACGAATTGGCGGCCAGCCCATCCGAATCGCTGATGATCGGTGATAATTCCCATGATATCGAAGGTGGTAAAAATGCCGGCGTCCGGACAGCAGGCGTTGCCTGGTCGGTGAAGGGCGAAGAATACCTGGCTTCACTGAATCCGGATTATATGCTGAAGCATATAACTGATTTACTGGAAATCGTGAAAGAGGAAACGGCATGAGGAAGACCGAGCGGCATTTTGTTACTGGAGCGAACTCGTTATGGCATATTTATAAGACCGTCCCTTTCTGGAAAGTGGCAAGGAATTTCATCGTCATCCAGATGGCCCGTTACACGCCATTTCTGCCGATGAAAAACTGGCTTTATAAAACTTTTCTTGGCATGAAAGTGGGGGAGCAGTCTTCTTTTGCCTTGATGGTCATGCCGGATGTCATGTTCCCGGAACGTATCTCGGTCGGAAAAAATTCAGTGATCGGCTATAACACGACGATCCTGGCACATGAGTATCTGATCGAAGAATATCGTCTGGGCGATGTCATCATCGGTGACCGTGTATTGATCGGAGCAAACAGCACCATACTGCCCGGCATCACCATCGGCGACGGCGCAATCGTATCAGCGGCGACACTCGTGCACAAAGATGTACCAGCCGGCGCTTTTGTCGGCGGCAATCCGATGCAGCTCATTTATACAGCAGAACAAATGGCCGAGCGCCAGCAGGAATCCCAAGAGCAATAGGCTCTTGGGATTTTTTTTGCCTTATTCTTGACCATCGGACCACAATTGCGCTAAAATAATAATTACTTTATTGTATTAGTGAACTAAAGTAAAATATCCATAAATAGGAAGTGCTGTTATGTTAATAGAAATGTTCGAAAAGCCACTGGGCATGCGTGACGATTTTCCTTCTATAGTAAAGAGGAAATCTAAACTCAGCGCAGCGGGTATAAAGAGAATGGAGCAATACGGCTACGAAATGCTTCAGACACCGAGCCTTGAATATTACGAAACCATCGGCAAGATTTCTGCCATCGCTGATAACCAGCTCTTCAAACTGCTGGACAATCAGGGGCAGACTCTCGTGCTGCGCCCGGATATGACGTCACCGATCGCACGGGTTGCCGCATCGAAATTATTGAAAGAGAAGATGCCCGTACGACTGGGCTATTATTCGAATGTCTTCCGCGCCCAGCTGCGTGAAGGCGGGCGCCCTGCGGAGTTCGAACAAATGGGTGTCGAATTGATCGGGGATGAATCAATTTACGCCGATGCGGAAGTCATCCTGCTCGCAACTCAAATCCTCCGGGACCTCTCCATCGGCTCTGGCAAGATTGTCATTGGCCACACACAGCTTCTGCAGCAGGTGCTCCGGGGCTATGGGCTCGAAGAAGCAATGGTTGAAAAATTACGCGCTGAGATGGTCGCCAAAAACAAAGTGGCTTATGAAAACCTTGTTGATGCATTAACGGTCGGGGCAGAAGAAAAAGCATCTCTGAAATCGATTCTGAATGCTACGAAACTGGATGAATGGGAACCTTGGATCGACCGGAAAGATGCTGTTCAACTTTCGTTGTATGAAGGGATGCGGCGCTTAAAATCCATCCTTGACCGCAACGGACTGGAGCCATTTGTAACGTACGACCTGTCTTTCACAAGCCATATGACGTATTACACTGGCATGGTATTCGAAGTCTACGGGGAAGGCAGCGGCTTTCCGCTTGGCAACGGAGGACGTTACGACGGTCTGATGAAACAATTCGGGCTGCATGTCGGCGCCACCGGTTTCGGCCTCCGGGTCGATCGCCTGCTGGAAGCGATGCCGGCTGAAGTTCAGCAGGCGGAAAATGCCCTCATTTTATTCAATGAAAACAACGAAGACCTGGCACATGAAAAAGCTAAGGAATTGCGAAAGAGTGGCGTGAATGCGACGCTTCAATTCGCTTCGGCGGTAAATGCGCTGGATGAATTCAGCTCTCTTTTCAGCCAGGTGATCCGACTGGATGGTGGACAAAATGGATAAATTAACGATTGCGATGCCGAAAGGGCGGATTTTTGAAGAAGCATATGAATTATTGCTGCAGGCAGGATTCGATCTGCCAGCAGAACTGGATGATTCCCGTAAATTGATCGTGGAAGCTCCTCAGGAAGGATTTCGGTTCATCCTGTCGAAACCGATGGATGTGCCGGTTTATGTGGAACATGGCGTAGCCGATATCGGGATTGCCGGTAAAGATGTGCTGCTTGAGCAGGCACGTGACGTCCATGAATTGCTGGATTTGGAGATCAGCCGCTGTTATATAGCGACGGCGGGATTGCCGAATACGGAAATGGATGAAATGACGCCGCGCATTGCGACGAAATATCCCGAAATCGCGTCCCAGTTTTTCCGGAGCCGCGGAGAACAGGTGGAAATTATTGAATTGAACGGTTCGATTGAACTTGCGCCGATGATCGGCCTGGCAGAACGCATTGTGGATATCGTATCGACCGGTAAAACCCTGAAGGAAAATGGACTGGTCGAGTACGATAAAATTGCGGATATCACTTCTCGCCTCATTGCGAATCCTGTCAGTTACCGCTTGAAGCAGCAGCGGATCGATGAACTTGTAAAGCGTTTGAGAAAGTAGGTGATGGCATGAGAATTAAACGATTATCCTCTGACGTATCAATCAGAAGGAGCTCCGCGGCAGCAACGGATGAACAGCTGCAGGCAGTAAAAGATATCATCCGGGAAGTGCGGGAGGATGGGGATGCCGCATTATTCCGTTTCGCCAGGAAATGGGACAAGGCTGAGTTTACCGATTTACGCGTCAGCCAGGAGGAAATAAAGCAGGCGGTTGAACGTTTTGACCCGCAATTATTGAGCGACCTGACAGAAGCGGCATATAATATCAGACGCTATCATGAGGAACAAAAGCAGGAAGGCTATCGAGTCGTTCACGAAAATGGATCCTATGTCGGACAGCGCGTGACTGCCATTGAATCTGCCGGCTTGTATGTTCCGGGCGGCACGGCGGCTTACCCTTCATCTGTTCTGATGAATGTGATTCCAGCCCAAGCGGCGGGTGTCGGACGCATTGTTCTGATGTCACCACCTTCAGAAGACGGCAGTTTAACGGACGGCGTTCTGGCAGCGGCACATATCCTGGGCATCGATGAGATTTATAAATCCGGAGGGGCGCAGGCGATTGCGGCATTGGCATACGGTACGGAATCCATCGCACCGGTGGATAAAATAACCGGTCCCGGCAATATTTATGTGGCGCTGGCAAAAAGTGAAGTGAACGGGGATGTTGCAATCGATATGATTGCAGGGCCAAGCGAAATTGCGATAATTGCTGACGGCACCGCTTATCCGGATGAAATAGCTGCGGACTTATTGTCCCAGGCTGAACATGATCCGATGGCGAGCGCTGTGTTATTGACGGATGATGAAAAGTTAGCGGAGAATGTCACCCGTGAAATTGAAAAACAGCTCGCGGAATTGCCGAGGCAATCCATTGCAAGAGCGGCAATCGATGGGTTTGGCGCAATTTATCTGGGGGAAACCATGGAACAACTGGTCACAGCGGCAAATCAGCTGGCACCGGAGCATCTTGAAATAATGACAGCTGACGCCGAAAGTGTGGCGGACCAGATCAAACATGCAGGCGCCATTTTTATCGGACGCTATTCATCTGAGCCTGTCGGTGATTATTTTGCCGGCACCAATCACGTTCTTCCGACGAACAGCACGGCACGTTTTTCGAGCGCCTTATCCGTATACGACTTTGTGAAACGAACGAGCATCATCCACTACAGTGAACAGGCATGGCAGGAAAATAAAGACAAGATTGCCCGCCTGGCCAGGCTTGAAGGACTTGAAGCGCATGCGCGTGCAGTGGAATCACGGCAATGGGAAAAGGAGAAAAAATGATGAGACGAGCGGAATTGATACGCAATACAAATGAAACGAAAGTGGACGTAACCTTCTCGCTGGATGGTGAAGGGAAAGCGGAAATCGAGACAGGTGTGCCCTTCATGGACCACATGCTCGACCTATTCATCAAACACGGCCTATTTGATGGAACCATTAAAGCGGACGGGGATACACATATCGATGACCACCACACGACAGAGGATATCGGTATTGTGCTGGGTCAGGCCGTGCGCGAAGCATTAGGTGATAAAAAGGGGATCCGCCGCTATGGCAATGCGTTTGTTCCGATGGATGACGCGCTGGCACAGGTTGTCATTGACTGCTCGAACCGCCCGCACCTGGAATTCCGGGGAGAAATCCCGAATGCGAAAGTCGGTGATTTCGATACGGAGCTGGTCTATGAGTTCTTGTGGAAATTCGCACTTGAATCCCGTATGAATGTCCATGTCATCATCCATTACGGCAAAAATACGCATCACATCATTGAAGCTGTTTTCAAGGCGCTGGCACGTGCGCTGGATGAGGCGACCGGAATCGATGCGCGTGTCAAAGGAGTTCCTTCGACAAAGGGGTTGCTCACATGATCGTCGGCATCATCGATTACGGCATGGGAAATCTGTTCAGTGTGGAACAGGCGCTGAAAAAACTGGGATGCACCGTCATCTTATCGGACGATCCGCAGACGCTGCTGGAAGCGGAAGCGATTCTCCTACCCGGTGTCGGAGCATTTCCGGATGCCATGAAACTGCTGGATGAAAAAGGCTTGTCGGATTTTATCCGTTCACTGCCGGGGCAGGGGATTCCACTGCTCGGCATCTGCCTCGGCATGCAGCTGTTATATGAAGAAAGTGCGGAAATCAGACAGACGGCAGGCCTTGGTCTGCTGACCGGAAAAGTGCGACGCTTTGAAAAAGGCACCTACAGGATCCCGCATATGGGCTGGAATCGCCTGGAGTTTAGTACAATGCCATTTTGGCTGGAAAATCTTCAAGTCGATACCCATGTCTATTTTGTGCATTCATTTTATATAACGGAGACGAAAGCGGAAGAAGTTTTTGCCTCCGCATCGTATGGCAATGTTGAAGTTCCGGGAGTTGTCGGGGACGGCCTCATCACAGGCATGCAATTCCACCCCGAAAAATCCGGGGATTTCGGCCGTTATTTATTGGAACAATGGATCGCGAACGTCAGGGGGAATAAAAATGAGCAAGTTTCAAATCTATCCGGCAATTGACTTAAGAGGCGGCAAATGTGTCCGCCTTTTCCAGGGAGATTACGGCAAGGAAACGGTATACGGGGATTCACCGGTGGCGATGGCACAGAAATTTGCGGACGCCGGAGCCGAATGGCTGCATATGGTGGATCTTGACGGCGCAAAAGATGGACAGCGCATCAATAGTGAATGGGTCATCGAAGCGGCGAAATTAGGCTTGAAAGTTCAGGTTGGCGGCGGCATTCGAACGCGGGAAGATATCGCATATTACCTGGAGAACGGGGTGGCGCGTGTCATCATCGGCAGCATGGCCATACGGAAGCCGGAGCTGGTCATTTCATTCATCGAAGAATTCGGAAGTGATCGGATCGTCATCGGCATTGACGCAAAAGAGGGCATGGCCGCGACTGAAGGATGGATTGAAACTTCCGGCCAATCAGCTGCAGAAACCGCGAAATTCTTCACGGCAAATGGAGCGAAGCACTTCATCTATACCGATATTGCGACAGACGGCACGCTGGCAGGGCCGAATATCGAAGCCAACCGTAAATTGGTGGACAGCGGATCTGCGGAAGTGATCGTCTCCGGCGGCATCGGCACGCTTGAAGATGTGCGGAACGTCAAAGCGGCAGCGGTCGACAGTCCGGTAGCGGGCGTCATCATCGGCAAAGCGCTTTACGAGGAGCGGTTTACATTAGAGGAGGCGCTGTCATGCTGACAAAACGCATTATCCCCTGCCTGGATGTAAAAGAAGGGCGCGTGGTCAAAGGCGTCAGTTTCGTTTCCCTGAAAGACGCCGGAGACCCGGTGGAACTGGCGCGTTTTTATGACAGGCAAGGGGCCGATGAACTGGTGTTCCTTGATATATCCGCTTCGCATGAAGGCAAGGAAACGATGGTCGAAGTGGTGAAGATCGTCGCGAGTGAATTGTCGATTCCATTTACAGTAGGCGGTGGCATTCGCACACTCGACGACATGAAGCGGATGCTGCGGGCCGGAGCGGACAAGGTTTCATTGAATACGGCAGCGCTCGACCGTCCGGAACTGATCAAAGAAGGTGCAGAATTTTTCGGCTCCCAGTGCATCGTCGTGGCGATTGATGCCAAATGGAACGGAGAGGGCTGGGACGTCTATACGCACGGCGGCCGCAATAAAACCGCTTGGGGAGCAGTAGAGTGGGCGAAACGGTGCGTAGAGCTCGGTGCCGGCGAATTGCTGCTGACGAGCATGGATAAAGACGGTTCAAAGGATGGTTTTGACCTGGCATTGACCAAGGCTGTCAGAGAAGCAGTGGAAGTTCCGGTCATCGCCAGTGGCGGAGCAGGAAACCGTGAACATTTCAAGGAAGTCTTTGATCAAGTGGATGCAGACGCGGCGCTCGCCGCTTCCATCTTCCATTATAAAGAAACGAGTATTGCAGAAGTGAAGGATTACCTGCGCACAGAAGGAGTGAATGTCAGATGACAGAATTGAAATATGATAAAGACGGGCTGGTTCCGGTTATTATCCAGGACAGTGAAACAAAACTGGTGCTCACTCTGGCGTACGCCAGTGCAGAAGCGCTTGAAAAAACGATGGCTGACGGAGAAACATGGCTCTTTTCCAGAAGCCGCCAGGAATTATGGAATAAAGGGGCGACGAGCGGTAATACCCAAAAAGTGATTTCCGTACGTGTGGACTGTGACGGCGATGCGGTCATTTATGAAGTGGTTCCGAACGGGCCAGCCTGCCATACGGGTGAACAATCATGCTTCAATGAAACGATTTACGGAGACAACAGGAAATCGGCAGGGGATATGCTCGATGAACTGAAAGGTTTGATCCGCGACCGCCAAAAAGAAATGCCGGAAGGCGCTTATACCACCTATCTTTTCGAAGAAGGAGTGGATAAAATCTGCAAGAAAGTCGGCGAAGAAGCGGCAGAAGTGATCATTGCTGCGAAAAACCGGGACGCTGAAGAACTGTCGATGGAAACGGCCGACCTGTTTTATCATGTAATGGTGCTGCTGCAGGAACAGGGCGTCGATTTGGACCAGGTAATGGATGTTCTGAAAGAGCGCCACCAGACAAAATCACCGAGTAAATAAGCCGCGCATATGATATAATTATATGATAATGAAGCAAAGGGCGATTGCGGTCGACCCTTTTACTTTTGCGGAGGCTAATTTTGGAGAATAAAAAAAAAATCAACCACGAGAATGTTCTGTCATTCATCCCGACAGGTGAATATTATTATAAAAAAGCGCTCAAAGAATTAAAGCGCGACAACTATCCGAAAGCCCATAAGTATCTGCAGCGTGCAACCGAGCTGAATCCGGAAGATCCGCTGATCATGATGCAGTTTGGCATCGTACTGATGGAAATGCAGGAATTCGAACAGGCTATGGACGTACTCCGGACAGCTCAGAAACTGGACCCGGAAGAGACGGACATCCTGTTTTTCCTTTCAGAAGTACATGCCCATATGGGTTTATTTCTTGATGCCAGAAAATATGCAAAAAAATATGTGGAAACCGATGTGCATGGAAAATACGCAGAAGAAGCAATGGAAATCATCGACTTTGCGGAACAGGAAGACTGGCAGCTCCTTGATGATGAAGGAGAAGCGCAGGACAGTGAATATTTCTATCTTCAGGAAAAAGCGCGGCGTTTGATGGAACAGGGAAATTTTAAGGATGCCATCAGCATGCTCGAAGATTTGATTATCGAGAAGCCTGACTTCTGGGGTGCCCACAATAATCTGGCACTGGCTTATTTCTATATCGGGGAAACGGAAAAGGCGAAAGCATTGCTTCATGACGTCCTGAAAAGAAATACCGGGAATCTGCATGCATTATGCAATTTGGCCGTATTCCATTATTATGAGAAAAATGATGAACTGGAAGACATGCTGGATCTGCTGAAAAAAATCCAGCCCTATGTTTTTGAACATCGTTATAAATTGGGTGCGACGTTTGCCCTTGTCGGAAAATACAAAGAAGCATTCCGCTGGTTAAGAAGCCTGCAGAAACGTGGATTTGACGGGGATCCCGCGTTTTACTTCTGGCTGTCGCATGCTGCGTACCATTCCAATCACGAAGATATCGCACGGCAAGCCTGGAAGCAGCTGACAGCAATGGATCCCGGCAAGGAAGGCTACGAACCGTGGCATGATAACGCCGAAATGCCCCATTCTGATGCATTGGAGCATCATCGGGACTTTCTTGTCGAAAAATTGGATCATGCGCATAGAAGCGAAAGGCTATTCGGCCTTTTTCTTCTCGGCAAATCCTCCCATAAACAGGAAATCATTTCTCATCCGAAATGGCTCCAGAGCGACCAGCCTACGCTAATTGAGACATTCATGCTGGGTTATGCACTTGGTCATCCCTATAAGCAAGATATCCCCGCAGAGCGGGCATTCATCAATGCCATGAAGGCGACGGAGATCCTCTATGAAAAAGAAGGGATGGTGACCCAGCAAAGTTCATACGCTTTCCAGATGTGGTTCATGCTGCTCGACAATGCTTTCCAGAAGAATTATCCATTTAAAAACCCGAATGCCCTCGCTGCATCGGTCGATTATATGGTCAGATCTTCGAGGGACCGCAGCATTACGAAAAAGTCGGTAGCAGAAGCTTACGGCATTTCATCCGCTACCCTGACGAAGTATATAAATGAGCTGATCGAGTTCCTTCCGTTATTTGAATCATAGGCATAATAGTTGATGCCAGCGCTGGAATCTTATACGATTTAGCTATTGAAAGTTAGGAGGATTCGACGATGACTGAAACTGAAAAGATTTATGATGTAATAATTATTGGGGCAGGGCCTGCAGGTATGACGGCTGCTGTTTACACATCAAGAGCGAACCTGTCCACATTGATGATCGAGCGGGGGATCCCGGGCGGCCAGATGGCCAATACGGAAGAAATCGAAAACTATCCTGGATTCGATCATATTCTCGGACCGGATCTTTCCACAAAAATGTTCGAACACGCGAAGAAATTCGGTGCCGAATATGCTTACGGCGATGTCAAAGGCATTGTCGACGGCGACGAATACAAAACGATCACGGCGGGCACGAAAGAATATAAAGCGCGTGCGGTCATCCTGACTACTGGTGCGGAATATAAAAAAATGGGCATTCCTGGTGAATCTGAACTTGGCGGACGCGGCGTCAGCTATTGTGCCGTTTGTGATGGGGCTTTCTTTAAACAGAAAAACCTGATCGTTGTCGGAGGCGGAGATTCCGCTGTTGAAGAAGGGGTCTATTTGACACGTTTCGCGGATAAAGTGACGATCGTCCACAGACGCGACGAATTGCGCGCTCAGAAAATCCTTCAGGACCGTGCTTTTGCCAATGAGAAAGTCGACTTTATCTGGAGCCACACGGTGAAAGAGATCAAAGGCGACAATGGCAAAGTTTCAGGAGTGACGTTAGTGTCCACTGAAGACGGCACGGAAACGGAAAAAGAGATTGATGGCGTATTCATCTATATCGGTATGCTGCCGTTGACGAAACCATTTGAAAACTTGGGTATCCTGAATGATGAAGGCTATGTGGTAACCAATGAAAAAATGGAAACTTCAGTTCCTGGCATCTATGCTGCAGGGGACTTGCGCGAAAAAACGCTGCGTCAGGTCGTAACAGCGACAGGCGATGGAAGCATTGCAGCACAGGCAGCACAACATTATATTGAGGAACTGGTTGAAAAAATCGGTCAGAACGCTTAATTTAATCCTTTCTTAATGTAGCTGTAATCTTTTTGACATGTACAGGGGGTATAGTAAGGATAGTAAATTGACCCCCTTTTTTATAGAAGTTTTGACAGGCTGTTTTCCGAATCATTCGGGAGGCAGCCTCTTTTTTTGTGTCTGTTTAAAATGAATCATAAAAGAAATTCGTTTTATAACGCGCTTCGTCGCTTTGGACTAAGCTCACACAATAAGCCGAGAAGAGCACTCGTCTTATTGCTCCGCTCCGTCCTGGCGCGCTCCTTCGCTGGTGTACACTTCTATAAATGAGAGAAAACTAAGTGAGTTCAGGAATAGGCTCCCTGCTGTGAACCACTCGGGCGAATGCCCGAGTAAGTACAGTCTCTCTGAATTGTAGTTTATTTATCAATCCGTTTCTGAGAGAAGTTTCTAAAGATATGGAGCAGAACAGCGCAGAAAACCGCAGAAAACCGCAGAAAACCGTACTGCTCCACCAGCGCTTTGCGCTTCGTCGTAAAAGTTCGACCGAATGTGGTTCGGTCGAACTCTTCCTGCGGCTTAGCGACACGACCGATACACCGCAGCGATGCAGGAGCATGGGTTTTGGAAAGCGAAGCTGTTATGCGGAATATTGGCTATATAGTCATTCGCTTTTCTTTATTTTGCATGACACGCCAGGATATGTGTATAATAGAAGAAGTTTATAATAGATGCGGAGTGTCGAGAGTGCAGCGAATCGCGAATTTATTAGTTATGAAAAATGATCAAGTCTTATTATTGAAGAAACCCCGACGCGGTTGGTACGTTGCCCCCGGCGGAAAAATGGAAGCCGGCGAATCGATTTATGAAGCGGCGGTCCGTGAATTTACGGAAGAAACGAATGCTAAACCTTTGGGCACGCGTGTCAAAGGCATTTATACGATGATGATCGAAGACAAAGGGGAGACGGTCGATGAATGGATGCTCTTCACTTTTATCGCCGACGATTTAATCGGAACCCCTTTTGTTGAAACACCGGAAGGCGTATTGGAATGGCATCCCGTTGAAAGCCTTGCGACATTGCCGATGGCGGAAGGGGACCGTACGAATTTACTGTATGCAGTCAGCCAGCCGGGCATCCAGTACGGAACTTTCCATTATACGAAGGAATTCGAATTGCTGAAAGAAACGATCCAAACTTCAACAGAAGAGGTGAAGCATCAACATGGACAATAAGACAGAAGAAACAGAGTTGATCGTAATCACCGGAATGTCAGGCGCCGGGAAGACGGTGGCGATCCAAAGCTTTGAAGATCTTGGGTTTTTCACTATCGATAATTTGCCGCCGGCGTTACTTTTGACATTCATCAAGTTGATGCGCGATTCGGGGAAATCAATGAAGCGTGTTGCAGCTGTAATGGATTTGCGGGGAGGCGACTTTTTCGACAGTTTGGTCGATGCCATTGATAATTTGGCCAAAGAGCCGAAAGTTTCCGTCACCATCCTGTTTTTGGATGCAGACAATCAAACGCTTGTCAGCCGCTATAAAGAAACCCGGAGGTCACATCCATTATCACCGGGCGGCCTTGTACTCGGCGGCATCAAAAAAGAGCGGGATATGCTGAATGACCTGCAGGGACGTGCAAAGTATATTTACAATACGTCCAGCATGAGCCCGCGGGAACTGAAAGAACGAATCATCGCAGACTTCTCTTCGAACACAAGCAATGTCTTCACCGTCAATGTCCTGTCGTTCGGTTTCAAACATGGTATGCCGATTGACGCCGATCTGGTCTTTGACGTCCGCTTCCTGCCAAACCCCTATTATATTGAAGAGTTAAAACCACTTTCCGGACTCGATGAAGAAGTGTCGAGTTATGTCCTGCAATGGAATGAAACCCAGATGCTCATGGAAAAACTGACTGATCTTCTGCAGTTCATGATCCCCCGCTATAAGAACGAAGGCAAAGCCCAATTGGTCATTGCCTTCGGCTGTACGGGCGGCCAGCATCGATCAGTCACTTTAGCTGAGTATTACGGGAAATTGTTCGCTGAAAATAATAAGACGATTATTACTCATCGCGACGTCAAAATCAGAAAGGGCTGAGTGAATGGAAACTCTGAGCCAGAGAAAAAAGCTTGTGATCATTGGTGGCGGCACCGGGTTATCCACCTTGCTGCGCGGATTGAAAAAACTGCCGATGGATCTGACTGCCATTGTTACTGTGGCAGATGACGGTGGAAGTTCCGGCAGGCTGCGGAACGATCTGGATATTCCGCCACCCGGCGATATCCGCAACGTCATGGCAGCGTTGTCCGATGCTGAACCGCTGGTTGCCGAAATGTTCCAATATCGTTTCAGCAAATCAATCGATCTGGGCGGCCATTCACTCGGTAATCTGATGCTTGCGGCCTTAACGGATCTGACAGGCGACTTTTCGCATGCCGTCAGAGAAATGAGCCGGGTGCTGAGTGTCAATGGCACGGTCATTCCGGCGGCCAACCAATTGGTGACGCTGAAAGCGGAATTTGAAGACGGGACCATCGTCAGCGGCGAGTCCAAGATTCCAGCATATCGCCAGCCGATCAAACGCGTCTTCATTGAACCGGTGGATGTCAAAACATTACCGGATACCGTGACGGCCATACGACAGGCGGATATTATCGTCATCGGACCGGGATCTCTTTATACGAGCATTCTCCCGAATTTATTGGTCAAAGATATCAAAAAGGAATTACTGGCCGCAAAAGCCAAAAAGATCTATATATGCAACCTCATGACGCAGGCGGGGGAAACCTATAAATACACGGCGGCAGACCATATCCAGGCGCTGTATGACCATGTCGGCGAGCCGTTCCTGGATGCTGTGCTGATGGATAAGGCTGAAATGCCGCCGGATGTGGTTGAACTTTATAAACAGGAAAAGGCAAGACCCGTCGCATACGACGTGGAGCGCATGGCCGAATTCGGCCTCGAAATCCATCAGGCGGATATTGCGAATATTTTTGAGAACTCTGTCCGCCATGAGCCGAGAAAAGTTGCTGAATGGCTTTTTGAATATGCAGGCGGAAAAATGAAAGAAGATAGAAAGCTTTGGTATTTCTAAAAGCTTGAAAGGGGGAGGATCGAATGTCTTTCGCTTCTGAAACAAAAAAGGAAATGACCCAGCTCGAAGTCGATGATTGCTGTGGCAAGGCGGAACTTTCAGCTTTGATCAGGATGAATGGCACACTGTCATTTTCCAGCAGACAGCTGAGTGTGGATATACAGACAGAGAATGCGGCGATTGCACGCAGAATCTATACATTATTAAAACGGTTTTACCTCCCTTATCCGGTGGAATTATTGGTGCGGAAAAAGATGAGGCTGAAAAAGAATAACGTCTATATCTGCCGGGTGCGGGATGGTTCGAAGCATATATTGGAAGATTTGCTGATCATTACGGAAGGTTTTCAATCACAGCAGGAGATCGATAAAGCATTGATCGAAAAGAATTGCTGCAAACGCGCTTATCTTCGCGGTGCATTTTTAGCAGGCGGTTCCGTTAATAACCCGGAAACTTCTTCCTATCATCTCGAAATCTACTCTTCTGACCGGGACCATGCAGATTCCCTGACAGAGCTGATGAATTTCTTCGAGTTGAACAGCAAGACGATTGAACGGAAAAAAGGCTTTATCACTTATTTAAAGGAAGCGGAAAAGATTTCTGACTTCCTGAGCGTCGCCGGTGCACATTCGGCGCTGCTGAAATTCGAGGATGTCCGCATCATCAGGGATATGCGCAACAGCGTAAACAGGCTCGTCAACTGCGAAACCGCTAACCTCAATAAAACGATTGATGCCGCACTCCGGCAAGTGGAAAACATCCGCTTCATCGACAGTGTCATCGGAGTTGAACAGCTTCCTGAACGATTAAAGGAAATTGCAAGACTGCGTGTTGAGTATCAAGATGTTACACTGAAGGAGCTGGGTGAAATGGTATCAACCGGGAAAGTCAGCAAATCGGGTGTCAATCACCGCCTTCGGAAGATTGACGAAATCGCTGAATCATTGAGAAAAGGCGAAACGATCAGCGGGTAGCCGCTGTTCTTTCATATATTGCATTACAGTCAATTTTCGGAGGAGGATATATATGGTTGAAAAACAAGTGAATGTTCAATTGAAATCAGGTTTACAGGCGAGACAGGCTGCTTTATTCGTTCAGGAAGCGAACAGATATAATTCGGATGTCTACCTTGAAAAAGAGGGAAAGAAAGTTAACGCGAAAAGCATCATGGGTATTATGAGCCTGGCTATCAGCAAAGGCACAGAAGTTATCATTTCCGCAGACGGATCTGACGAAGAGTCAGCAGTCGGCGCATTATCAGCATTAATTGAAAAAGAGGCATAAGAAAACCCCCGCAGCGATCGCTGCGGGGGTTCGTCTATGCCATTCATTGTCCAGAATCAGGCGCCCCAGCTCTTCAAGGCAGAGCTTAGCGGGTGCCGTCACTTTTCTTTAGATGTCTTCTTTCTTGTGATCAGCCGGCATTTTGCTGCGCGTGATGATCTGGTCGACCAATCCGTATTCCATCGCACGTTCAGCTGTCATGAAGTTATCACGGTCTGTATCTTTCGCAATGACATCCAGCGGCTGGCCTGTGCGTTCAGCCAAGATCTGGTTCAATTTCTCACGAAGGTGAAGAATGCGCTTGGCTGCAATTTCAATCTCCGTTGCCTGGCCTTGTGCACCGCCAAGTGGCTGGTGGATCATGACTTCAGCGTTCGGAAGCGCATAGCGTTTTCCTTTTGTTCCTGCCGCAAGCAGGAAAGCACCCATGGATGCTGCCATACCGATACAGATTGTTTGAACATCCGGACGGATGAACTGCATCGTATCATAAATTGCCATACCGGCTGTAATGCTGCCGCCAGGTGAGTTGATGTAGATGGAAATATCTTTTTCAGGATCTTCCGCTTCTAGGAACAGAAGCTGTGCAACAATGGAGTTTGCCACGTTATCATCAATGCCGCTGCCGAGCATGATGACACGGTCTTTCAAAAGACGCGAGTAAATATCGTAAGCGCGTTCTCCCCGGCTCGTCTGTTCAATTACTGTTGGAATTAAATTCATAGAAAATCCTCCTTGTGTAAGTGATTGAATTCAAGACTGAAATACATTTCAGCTGTATTAATATCATACACATTTTGGTCAATGAAGGTCAAATCTAACGTTTTGAAAAATCAGCTTGAACTCAGTCTCCTTATTTAGTATACTGGTAAAGTCGCTAAGTTAGAAACGCCCTCGTAGTGTAATGGATAACACCCAAGATTCCGATTCTTGTAATGGGGGTTCGATCCCCTCCGAGGGCATATTATTTCCAACCCGCTTTGCCAATTGATGGCGGAGCGGGTTTTTTGTTACTTTATAATCTAATCAATTGTTAAACTGATATTCCGCATAACAGCTTCGCTTTCCAGAACCCATGCTCCGGCATCGCTGCGCTAGCTTCGTCGCAAAGACTTGTCTTCGCAAGCTTCGGCCAATGTCTTGGCTCCCGCTAAATCCTCCTCGTCCGCTGCGCTCCCTGCGGTGAATCGGTCGTGTCGCTAAGCCGCAGGAAGAGATCGACCGAACAACATTCGGTCGAACTTTTGCGACGAAGCGCAAAGCGCTGGTGGAGCAGTACGGTTTTTTTTCGCTGTTCTGCTGCATATCTTAAGGAAGTTCTTTGTAGAGATAATCAGTTTATTTTATGCAAATGTGAAAGTTCTTGCTCACTCGGGCATTCGCCCGAGTACATTTGACTGTTACACTTATTCAAGAATTCACTTAAATGCTCTCATTTACAGAAGTGCACCCCAGCGAAGGAGCGCGCCAGGACGGAGCGGAGCAATAAGACGAGTGCCCTTCTCGGCTTATTGCGGGAGCTTAGTCCAAAGCGACGTAGCGGCATATCATAATCAAATTAATTAAAAAAATCGAAAAGAAAGCAGGCGAACCCATGCTAACCCTCTATACACGACCGAATTGCCCCCTATGCGAAGAAGCAAAATTGATGCTGCAGCTTGTCCAAGAGGATTTTCCGATCGGCTTCACCGAAGTCAATATAGAAGAAGACGATGTACTGCATGAAAAATACATGATCATGATCCCGGTACTGGAGCAGGAAAATGAAATACTCATATACGGCAATATCGGTTATGCCGAACTTTTGGAAGCGTTGAAACTTTAACGCTTCTTTTTTATTGCAATCAATTCGTGAATTGGTTAGAATGAAACTAGTGGGACAGAAATTTAACTAGTGGGATAAAAAGTGTCCTGAAGAGAAGGAGTGAATTTATGGATGCTTTATCTTCAGCACAGAATAAACTGTTGCCGGAAATGTCCGACCTCCTGAAAAAAAGATATCAGATCCTGCAGGCGATTCATCAGGAACAGCCGATCGGCAGAAGAACCCTGAGTGAATTTTCCGGCATGACCGAACGCGATATTCGGAAAGAAACGGATCTTTTGCGCAATCAGCAATTGATCGAGATGAAAACCGTGGGGATGGTCATTACTGAGCAGGGCGAAGAAGTCCTCTCTTCATTGAAAAAATTCATGCAGGAATTGACGGGAGTAACAGATCTCGCCGATAAATTAAAGAAGCACTTGGGGATTGCGCAAGTGGTTGTGGTTCCTTCGGATTCCGATAAGGCGATTGCTGTAAAAAATCAAATCGGGGAAGAAGCGGCCCGCATCCTTGAAAAGCATTTCGTGGGTGAGACGAAAATCGCTGTAACCGGCGGCAGTTCGCTGGCGGCGATCGCCAAAGAATTGAAGAGTGAGAAATCCTATCCGCCTCTGC
Source organism: Planococcus beigongshangi (assembly GCF_016820495.1). Classification (GTDB taxonomy): domain Bacteria; phylum Bacillota; class Bacilli; order Bacillales_A; family Planococcaceae; genus Planococcus; species Planococcus beigongshangi. Next base: position 29,656 of record NZ_JADHDU010000005.1, read on the forward strand.
AGTTTATCGCAGCGCGCGGGGGTCTCGGGGAAGATGTTCTGCACCAGGCCAATACCATCGCTTCCGATTTTGCGGAAAAGACCGGCGGCACTTTCAAAACGCTTTACCTGCCCGATCATCTTAGTGAAGAAGCATATACCATGATGATGAAGGAACCGCTCATCAAGGAAATGATGTCTCTTTACGATCAAACGGATCTGGTTGTGCATGGCATCGGCAATGCACAGGAAATGGCGATACGCCGCCGTTCGACAGTTGAAGAACTTGAGCGGATCACAGCTGGCGGCGCCGTCAGTGAAGCGTTCGGTTATTATTTCGACGAAGAAGGCAATGTTGTTTATCGCATCAGATCTGCGGGAATCCAATTGGAACAGGTCCAGAAAGCTCCGGCCATCCTTGCAGTAGCAGGGGGAAGGTCGAAAGCGGATGCTATCCGGTCCTATTTCAAAAATGCACCCGAACGAACGGTGCTGGTCACAGATGAAGCTGCAGCAAAAGAAATTCTAAAACTTAACGAAAACTTAGGAGGAAATTGATATGACTTTAAAAATGGCGATTAACGGCTTTGGCCGTATTGGACGTGTAGTATTCCGTGAAGCGTTGGCAAATCCTGAAGTGGAAGTAGTGGCAGTAAACGATCTGACAGATGCAGCAATGCTTGCACACCTTTTGAAATTCGATTCAATCCACGGCACTCTTGACGCAGAAGTTTCAGCGAACGGCGAAAATATTGTCGTGAACGGCAAAGAGATCAAAGTATGCTCTGAAAAAGATCCGGCGCAATTGCCTTGGAAAGAACTTGGAATCGATATCGTCCTTGAGTCGACTGGTATTTTCACAACTGAAGAAAAAGCTTCGAAGCACATTGAAGCAGGCGCTAAGAAAGTCATCCTTTCAGCACCCGGCAAAAATGGCATGAAAATGCTTGTCATGGGCGTTAACGAAGAATCTTATGATCCTGCACAACACCATGTCGTGTCGAACGCATCATGCACAACAAACGGCTTGTCTGGAATCTCTAAAGTCCTGAACAATAAATTCGGCATCAAGAAAGCGATGATGACGACGATCCACTCTTATACAAATGACCAGGCTCTGCTTGACGCTCCTCACTCCGACTACCGGCGCGCACGTGCAGCAGCAGAGTCGATGATCCCGACAACTACTGGCGCAGCGAAATCAGTCGCAAAAGTATTGCCGGAACTTGAAGGCAAAATCGATGGCATGGCAATCCGCGTGCCAACACCGAACGTTTCATTGATCGACCTGGTTGCAGAACTTGAGACGGATGCGTCTGTTGAAGAAGTGAACCAAGCGCTTAAAGAAGCGACTGAAAACGAGCTGAAAGGCTACTTGGCTTACAGCGAGCTTCCACTTGTTTCACGCGATTATAACGGCAACACAGCTTCAGCGACAGTTGACGCATTGTCTACAATGGCTCTTGGCGGAAATATGGTCAAAGTCCTTGCATGGTACGACAACGAATCAGGCTATTCTGCACGCTGCGTAGACTTGGCTGTCTACATGTACAACAAGGGGCTTTAATCCCAAAATCATAGCTTAATTACCGATGAACCTCTATAATAAAAGAGGGTAAAAGGGGTGGGGATTTACCCCACCCCTTATTTTTTTGAATACAAATAGGAGGTATTTTCATGCTGCAGAAAATGACCATGAAAGATTTGGATTTGAAAGGAAAGCGCGTATTTTGCCGAGTCGATTTCAACGTACCGATGAAAGACGGGGAAGTGACGGATGATACACGGATCCGCGCAGCTGTTCCGACTATTGAGTATTTAATCGGCGAAGGCGCAAAAGTGATTTTGGCAAGCCATTTGGGCCGCCCTAAGGGTGAGGTCAACGAAGAGATGAGGCTTGCTGCGGCAGGAGCCCGTTTAAGTGAATTGTTACATAAAGACGTAAAAAGTCTAAAAGAATCAATCGGTGAAACGGTTGAAAATGAAATCGCGGAGATGCAGGAAGGCGGCATCGTGCTGCTCGAGAACGTCCGCTTCCACGCTGGAGAAGAAAAGAATGATGAAGAATTGGCAAAAGCTTTTGCGGGCCTTGCTGATGTCTTCGTCAATGATGCGTTCGGGGCGGCACACCGTGCACACGCTTCGACAGCCGGTATTGCGGCATATCTTCCGGCTGTATCCGGACTGCTTCTTGAAAAAGAGCTGGATGTTCTAGGTAAAGCGCTGTCTGAACCGGAACGTCCGTTTACAGCCATCATCGGCGGTGCGAAAGTGAAGGATAAAATCGGCGTAATCGATCATTTGCTTGATAAAGTCGATAACCTGATCATCGGCGGCGGTTTGTCCTATACCTTTATCAAGGCGCAAGGCCACGAAATCGGCCAATCTCTGTTAGAGGAAGATAAATTGGATCTGGCGAAAACCTTCCTTGAAAAAGCCGAAGAAAAAGGGGTTAAATTCTTCCTGCCGATCGATGCTGTAGTAGCGAGTGAGTTTTCAGCTGATGCAGAAACGAAGAGCGTGAAAATCGAAGAAATCCCTTCCGACTGGATGGGTCTTGACATCGGACCTGAAACGGCTGATATATACAGAGACGTCATCAAAAATTCGAAGTTGATCATCTGGAATGGGCCGATGGGCGTCTTCGAAATGGAGCCGTTTGCGAACGGCACGCGTTCCATAGCCAAGGCGATGGCTGAAACTGAAGGATATACGATCATCGGTGGCGGAGATTCTGCAGCTGCGGTCGAAAAATTCGAAGTAGCGGACAAGATGGATCATATTTCAACAGGCGGCGGTGCTTCACTTGAGTTCATGGAAGGCAAGGATTTACCTGGTGTAAGCGCACTGACTGATAAGAAATAAACGAGTTGTCCAAATCATGGAAAGGGAGTGTTTTCTTGAGAAAACCGATTATTGCCGGAAACTGGAAAATGTATAAAACCGCTTCGGAGGCATCGGCTTTTATCGAAGAAGTGAAGACGGCTTTGCCTGACACGGGAAAAGTGGATGCAGTTATTTGTGCTCCAGCCGTATTCCTTCAAAACCTGTCGGCATCCGTTGAGCAAACCGGTTTGAAGATCGGGGCGCAGACGATGCACGAGGAAAAAGAAGGGGCCTTTACGGGTGAAACCAGTCCAGTCCAATTAAAAGATCTGGGTGTGGAATATGTCATTATCGGCCATTCCGAACGCCGTCAGTATTTCAATGAAACAGACGAGTCTGCAAATAGAAAAGTCCAGTCTGCATTTGAGCACGGCCTGGCACCCATTCTTTGTGTGGGTGAATCTTTGGAACAGCGTGAAAGCGGCGAAACCGGTCAAGTGGTCGAAGCACAGATTGAAAAAGGAATGGCAAATCTATCAGCGGATCAGGCGGCATCTCTTGTCATCGCCTATGAGCCGATCTGGGCTATCGGTACGGGTAAAACGGCGACGGCAGAAGATGCCAACGAAGTATGCGGCATCATCCGTAACAAAGTCGCATCCCTGTTTTCTGGTGAAACAGCTCAGGCAGTACGCATCCAATACGGCGGCAGTGTCAAACCGGCCAATATTGAAGAACTTCTGGGCATGGAGCACATTGACGGCGCTCTAGTGGGCGGCGCAAGTCTGGAAGCGGAGTCGTTCCTTAAACTATTGGAGGCTGGTGCAAATGCGTAATACGCAAAATCCGGTGGCTTTGATCATTTTGGATGGTTTCGGCTGCCGCGAAGAAACATTCGGCAATGCCGTTGCCCAGGCCAACAAACCGAATTTTGACCGCTTATGGAACCATTATCCCCATGAACTCCTGACGGCATCAGGAGAAGCTGTCGGGCTGCCGGATGGCCAAATGGGGAATTCGGAAGTCGGCCATTTGAATATCGGTGCGGGCCGGATTGTCTATCAGAATTTAACGCGCATCAACAAAGCGATCCGTGAACGCGAATTCTTTCAGAATCCAGCTTTTTTGGAAGCAATTTCAAAAGCGAAAGCTAATAACTCGGCTCTTCATTTGATGGGGTTATTATCAGATGGCGGAGTGCACAGCCATTATGAGCATTTATTCGCTCTATTGGAATTGGCGAAACAGCATGACCTTGAACAGGTTTATGTCCACGGCTTTTTGGATGGCCGGGATGTTGGACCGCAAACTGCTTTACAGTATATAGAAGAAACAGAAGCGAAAATGGCGGAAATCGGTATCGGTAAATTTGCTTCGATTTCAGGCCGCTATTATGCCATGGACCGAGATAAACGCTGGGACCGTGCTGAAACGGCTTACCGCGTTCTGGTTGATGGCACCGGCCTTCATGCATCAGATCCAAGTGAGGGCGTCATCAGGTCCTACGACCAGGGGATCATGGATGAGTTCGTTGTTCCGTTTTATATCGAAGAAAACGGGGAGCCGGTGGCGACGATCAAGTCCGAGGATTCACTCATCTTCTTCAACTTCCGGCCGGACCGGGCGATTCAGCTGACTTCGGCTTTATTGACGACGGATTTCGACAGTTTTCCGTTAAGCCCGAATCATCCGTTCCGACTCACTTTTGTATCTTTCACAGCATATAGTGATGTGTTGCCGACACGTATCGCTTTTGAGACATTAAATCTCGAAAATACAGTCGGTGAAGTGATTTCTTCGAATGGTTTAACCCAATTAAGAATTGCAGAGACAGAAAAATATCCGCATGTCACTTTCTTTATGAGCGGCGGACGTGAAAATGTCTTCCAGGGTGAAGAACGGATCCTCGTCAATTCACCGAAAGTGGCGACTTACGATCTGCAGCCGGAAATGAGTGCTTACGAAGTCACTGACCGGCTGATTGAAAAGATTGAAGCGGAAGCGCATGACGCCATCATCCTGAATTTCGCAAATCCGGATATGGTCGGCCACAGCGGCATGCTGGAGCCGACGATCAAAGCGATTGAGACAGTCGATGAATGCCTCGGCAGAATTGTCGATGCTCTGCATGCTAAAGGCGGTACAGCCATCATCACTGCGGATCACGGAAATTCGGATGAAGTGCTGACGCCCGAAGGCTTGCCGATGACGGCGCATACGACAAACCAGGTACCGGTGATCGTTACGAAATCAGGCGCCGTTCTGAGACCGGGTGGAATTCTTGCAGATTTGGCCCCGACGCTATTGAAATTGATGGATATCGAACAACCGGCAGAAATGACCGGAAAACCACTATATTAAAGGGAGCTGTTTAGATTGCCAATTATCACTCAAATTTTAGCACGCGAAGTTCTTGATTCACGGGGGAACCCGACAGTAGAAGTGGAAGTATTCACGGACAGCGGCGCATTCGGCCGCGCAATCGTACCGTCTGGTGCATCCACGGGGGAACACGAAGCAGTCGAGCTGCGTGACGGCGACAAAGGCCGTTACATGGGCAAAGGCGTTTTGAAAGCAGTTGATTTTGTAAACAATGAAATCGCTGAAGAACTTGAAGAAAACTATTCCGTTTTGGATCAGGTGTCAATCGATCAGGCGTTGATCGAACTTGACGGCACGGAAAACAAAGGCCGTCTTGGTGCAAATGCGATTCTTGGCGTTTCAATGGCAGCAGCTCATGCTGCGGCGGATTATTTGGACGTTCCGCTTTATCAATACCTGGGCGGTTTCAATGCCAAGCAATTGCCTGTTCCGATGATGAATATCCTGAACGGCGGCGAACATGCCGATAACAACGTTGATATCCAGGAATTCATGGTTATGCCGGTTGGTGCAGAAACTTTCCGCCATGCACTTCGCATGGGCGCTGAAATCTTCCATCAGCTGAAAAGCGTTCTGAAAGAAAAAGGCTATAACACTTCTGTCGGTGACGAAGGCGGTTTTGCGCCAAACCTCGGTTCTAACGAAGAAGCGCTTGAAACCATCATGACAGCAATCGAAAAAGCCGGTTTCAAAGCAGGGGAAGATGTATTGCTTGCAATGGACGTCGCTTCATCTGAAATCTACGATAAAGAAAAAGGCGTTTACAATCTTGCAGGAGATAACCTTGTGAAAACTTCTGCCGAGATGGTCGACTGGTACGAAGAGCTTGTAAACAAATACCCGATCATTTCAATTGAGGACGGCTTGGATGAAAACGACTGGGACGGCCATAAATTGCTGACAGAGCGCATCGGCGACCGTGTACAATTAGTCGGAGACGATCTGTTCGTAACGAATACGAAGAAATTGGCACAGGGAATTGAGCAGGGCATCAGCAACTCAATCCTGATAAAAGTGAACCAAATCGGTACATTGACAGAAACATTCGATGCCATCGAAATGGCGAAACGTGCCGGCTACACAGCTGTCATCAGCCACCGTTCAGGCGAATCGGAAGATGTAACGATTGCGGACATCGCAGTTGCGACAAATGCTGGACAGATCAAAACAGGGGCTCCTTCGCGTACGGACCGTGTTGCGAAATACAACCAATTGCTTCGCATCGAAGATCAATTACATGACACGGCTAAATACCTCGGCGTCAAAACTTTCTACAACTTGAATAAATAATAGAGAAAAGAGGATTTTTCCTCTTTTTTCTATTGCTATTGTCATAGGTCGCAATTTTTGGTAAACTTATTCTTGTTGTGAAGGTTTTAATCAGGAGGTGGAATTTATGCATACGTTGTTAATGACGTTACTCGTCATCGTATCGCTCGCATTAATCGTTGTCGTACTATTGCAATCAGGGAAAAGTGCAGGTCTTTCAGGAGCCATCTCCGGTGGAGCTGAGCAACTTTTCGGCAAGCAAAAAGCACGTGGACTTGATCTTGTCCTCCACCGTGTAACGATTGTACTTGCTGCCTTATTCTTTATTTTGGCTATCGCCGTAACGAAAGTATAATGTAGATGACTAAATCGCCTGACCAATAAACTGGTTGGGCGTTTTCTTTTATAATCGATATTCCGCAAAACAGCTTCGCTTTCCTAGGGGCTTGCACTGAGCTAACTCGGGCTCGTTCCACTTCACCCAAGTGGATCTCAGCACTTCGCTCGAAACAGAGTTGGAAAGCCAACTCCGTTTCTTTTCCCTTGGGAGTCTTCGCTATTTTGCTCCATATCTCAGCTATATAAAAAATATATATTTCTAGTTAGGATAAATATATTGATTATTGATTGTAGTGGAAGGCGGCGACTCCCGCAGAAAGCGTCCGCCTGAAACGGAAATCAATACATGGATAATAACAACTGGAGGGATTTGTATGAGGATTACACCGCCGAAACCATTTTTCTTCAAAGCGGGACCACGTGCGGTTCTTTTATTGCATGGCTTTACCGGCAATTCCGCTGATGTGCGGATGCTAGGGCGTTTTCTGGAAAAAAAAGGTTATACATCGCTTGCCCCTCATCTGGAAGGGCATGGAGTGGAACCGGAACAATTAGTGAAAAGCGGACCTGAAGGCTGGTGGCGCGAAGTTGAAAAGGCTTATCAGACATTGAAAGACGAAGGCTATTCGGAAATTGCTGTCGGCGGATTGTCGCTTGGCGGCGTATTATCATTGAAAGCCGGGTATACATTCCCTGTAAAGGGTGTGTTTACGATGTGCTCTCCGATGATTATGAAAACGACGGATTTATTGTTTGAAGGAGTCATCCAATACGCCCGGAATTACAAAAAGCTTGAAGGAAAAGACGACGCTGTTATCGAAGAAGAGATAAACGCCCTTCGTGAACACGGCATGGCTTCACTGGCGGATCTGCGGGAATTGGTGCAGGATGTCCGGACACATGCCGACCACGTATATGCACCGGTGTTTGTAGTGCAGGGGTCTTTGGATAATGTGATTGATACTGATTCCGCCAATATTATTTACGATACAGTGGAATCATTCGATAAGAAGATTAAATGGTACGAGAAATCGGGGCATGTTATTACCTTGGATAAGGAAAAAGAACAATTGCATGAAGATGTATTGGAATTTCTCGAATCGCTCGATTGGAGCGTGTGAGATTGCCAGAAGGAGGAATTGATATGGGAAACAATGAAATATCGCTGGATCAGCGCCTGCTGTCATTTATGCGGGAAGATGCATATAAACCGCTGACTGTTCAGGAAATTGAAGAACAGTTCGGATTTGAAGATGCAGACGAATTTAAGGAATTGGTAAAAACACTGGTTAAATTGGAAGAAAAAGGACTATTGGTGCGTTCACGTGCGAATCGATATGGGGTTCCAGAACGGATGAACCTGATGAGCGGCAAGTTCATCGGACATCCACGCGGCTTCGGTTTTGTCGCATATGATGAAGCTGGCCAGGATGATATCTTTATTCCGCCGACAGAAGTGAACGGCGCCATCAACGGTGACCGGGTTATGGTAAGAATTGCGGAATCTTCGGGCGGTGACCGCCGTGAAGGTGCAATCATCCGTATTTTGGAACGCGGCACGACGCAGGTGGTCGGAACTTTCCAGGACAACCGCGGCTTTGGTTTTGTCGTTTCAGATGATAAAAAAATGAATATGGATATTTTTATTGCCAAAGATGATACGCTCGGCGCGATAGACGGCCATAAAGTGGTCGTGGAAATCACAGGCTGGCCAGAAGGCAGAAAATCAGCCACCGGAATGGTCAAACAGATTCTCGGCCATAAAAATGATCCGGGTGTGGATATCCTTTCCATCATCCATAAACACGGAATTGAAATTGAATTTCCACAGACGGTGCTTGATGAAGCAAATGCCGTGCCGGATGAAATCGATCCGCAGGACGTCGAAGGCAGAAGAGATCTTCGCGAAGAAGCGATCGTCACGATTGACGGTGCCGACGCGAAAGACCTGGATGATGCCGTGCAGGTGCTTAAACTGGAAGATGGCACATATAAACTCGGCGTCCATATTGCAGATGTCAGCCATTACATCAAGGAAGGGTCGGAAATGGACCGGGAAGCATATGACCGTGCGACAAGCGTGTATTTGACGGACCGTGTTATTCCGATGATTCCTCACCGCCTGTCGAACGGCATCTGTTCACTGAATCCGAACGTTGACCGCCTGACATTATCTTGTGAAATGATTTTCAATGACCAGGGAGAAGTCCTGTCCCATGAAATTTTCCAGAGTGTGATCCGTACTTCGGCAAGAATGACATATACGGACGTTTATGAAATTCTTGAACAGGATAATCAGGAGCTGAAAGAGAAATACAGTGCACTGGTGCCGATGTTTGAAAAGATGAAGGAATTGGCGGAAATTCTCCGTACGAAACGTATGCGCCGCGGTGCCATCGATTTTGACTTTAAAGAATCGAAAGTACTGGTGGACGAAGACGGCAATCCGATTGATGTGGTCGTCCGGGAACGTACAGTTTCTGAACGCCTCATCGAAGAATTCATGCTTGCGGCCAATGAAACTGTGGCTGAACATTTCCATCGTATGGAAGTGCCGGCACTTTACCGCATCCACGAAGATCCGAAGCCTGAAAAACTGCAGCGTTTCTTTGAATTCGTCACTAATTTTGGTATCGTTGTAAAAGGTACTGGTAACCAGGTCCATCCGCGTGCATTACAGGAAATCGTGGAATCTGTCGCTGGGAAGCCGGAAGAACCGGTTGTTTCAACGATGATGCTCCGTTCCATGCAACAGGCGAAGTATTCAGCGGAAAGCCTGGGGCATTTCGGTCTTTCGACTGAATTCTATACGCACTTCACATCGCCGATCCGCCGTTATCCGGATTTGATCATCCATAGGCTGATCCGCACGTATCTGATAGAGAAAGACCTTTCGAAATCGACAATTATGCACTGGGAAGCGAATATGGATGATATCGCGACGCATACTTCTGAACGTGAAAGACGTGCGGTGGAAGCTGAGCGCGATACGGATGCTCTCAAGAAAACCCAGTTCATGGCCGATAAGATCGGTGAGGAATTTACAGGGATCGTTTCTTCTGTGACGAACTTCGGCCTATTCATTGAGTTGCCGAATACAATCGAAGGGCTGGTCCATGTTTCCAATATGACGGATGACTTCTACCGTTTCGACGACCGCCAGATGATGATGATCGGCGAGCGCAGCAACCGCCAGTTCCGCATCGGTGACGAAGTGGAGATCAAAGTGATCGGCGTCAAACCGGAAGAATCAGCCATTGACTTTGAAATTGTCGGTATGGTGCAAAATGTCCGCCGTACAAGAAAAGACGCGCCGAAAGTGATCCGCGCATCGAAAAAAGAAGGCGCTGGGAAAGTCGGGCGTGACGGCAAGAAAACAGACGGAGGACCGACCCGCAAGGGCAAGAATCCGAAAAAGAAATTCTATGAAGGCGCAGCGAAGAAGAATAAGCGCAAAAAGAAATGAGCAGGGAGCGGCTCACGGGCCGCTCTTTTGGACTAATTTGAGGTGGAAGCAATGGCAAAAGGATCAGGCAATGTAATTGCCCAGAACAAAAAAGCCGGCTTTGATTATTTTATCGAAGAAACGATGGAAGCCGGTATTGTGCTGCAAGGCACGGAGATAAAATCTGCACGAAACGGCAAAGTGCAGTTGAAGGATGCTTTCGTCCGCATACGCGGCGGAGAAGCGTGGATTTCAAATATGCACATCAGTCCGTATGAACAAGGGAATATCTTTAACCACGACCCGACCCGATCACGGAAATTGCTGCTGCATAAAAAACAGATTCGTGAACTCGAATCCCATTCGAAAGAACAGGGGGTCACAATCGTTCCGCTCAGAATGTACTTGAAGGACGGTTTCGCAAAAATTCTGATCGGTGTGGGTAAAGGGAAGAAAAACTATGACAAGCGGGAAGATCTGAAACGGAAAGACGCCAAACGGGAAATTGACCGTGCGATGAAAGAACGCAGCCGTTAAGCTTGAAGTCTGACTATCTTTGTCTTATAATAGGTTTAGAACCAAAGCACGATTGAGTCACACTCTCTCCGTGTCTTCTTATAATGAGGGGACGTTACGGATTCGACAGGGATGGCCAGGGCTTGGGTTGCGCGTCGGAGGGTCGGCTCCGTCATAAACGCACTTATAACAACAGGCAAAACAAACCAAAACCTAGCATTCGCAGCGTAAGCTCGGATCTGCTCTATGTATCCATCGCCCATGTGGCTGTGTAGAGCTCAACTTTAGTGGGATACGGTCGGCAGTGCAACTTGAGCTGTCGGCAGGAGATTTTCAAGTTAGCGCACATGACGCCTGCTTATCGGCATAGTGCTGCGCGAAATTCAAATGGATAAGCTACACGCGTAGATGCTCAAGTAGCTGAATTTCTGGACGCGGGTTCGACTCCCGCCGTCTCCATAGATTTTATGGAGCTACATAGGAACGCCAAGACCTTTTCGGAGGTTTTGGCGTTTTTTTATGCAATTTTTTTTGTGAAATAGAGCTGCTTAATTTATACTGAATATTAAGATAATTAAAGCCGATTGATTCAGGAAAGGAGCTGCCATAAATGCCGCCCATAGATTCCAAACAGGACCTTTTGATAAAACTCTTCTGGCTTACTGCAATATCATTGATCTTGATGGGCGGGTTACATATGGCGTTCTTTAACAAAGGAGATTCCAACATTATTTCCTATACTGACTGGGATAAATTATTTTATTCGCCTATACAGGCGTATGTATCTAATGGACAATGGAATGCTTCAAGCTCAACAGTGAATATACGCTCGGCTCATTTGCATCCTTTCAGTGCGGATTCGGTCTGGAACACTGCACTTGGAACGGGAGCGAGTTTTGAGGAATATTCCGGCAGGCGAAATATTGATTTCCGCACCGGACCTTCATATATCAACAGTGCCAACGGATACGGTATAGAGATGAACGTGGCGCAGCCTTCTGATCCTCTTCGCAGAGTCAGCCATTCGGAGGGGAAAGGGCTATATGTTCACCGGATCCCAGAAAACGCCATGATTGCAGAAGGAACTGATGCAAATCTGAATGTCATAGACGGAAGATATGTCTATGAATATTGGGTGGTGAAAAGAATGGGCGACGGCAATTACAGTGCCCGTTTCGGAGAGCGCACAGATTTGCTGGGCTCAGGGATTGGAGGCGGGATACGAGCGGCACGATTCAGTACGAATGCCGGATTGATCCGCCAATATGAAGTGGAGAACTTGCACATTCCTCATGTTCTGGCCATGGCGCTGCCGGGGTCAGCTCTGAAAAAAGGCTGGGTCTGGCCAGCAGCTGCCGAGGACGGGGAGAATGATGATTATACAGGATCGATTGCAATGGGATCGCTGTTCGCCATCCCGCCGGAAATCGACTTGAATAAGATGGGCCTGAGTCCGGAAGGCATGATGCTTGGCCGTGCTTTGCAGGATTACGGAGCATACGTCAGTGACCGTGCTGACCAGGTCGCCTTATTCGCTTCAAGTGATGTGGAGAGACAGATGCCGGATCAATTCAGGCGCATGCTGGCCGACTTCAATGATGTTCTCCGGGCTGAAATGCGCCTGGTTACAAATAATATGCAATTCAATGTCGGTGGTGGCGGATTGCGGCGGCAGCCTCCTGCGAGTGCTTTGATCGGCTGGCCGTAACCAAAGTGAAGAGGAGTGGAATGGATGGCGAAAACCGTATGGGGCATGGTCATGTCTGTCGATGGATTCATCAGTGACCGGGAAGGAAGTCTCTCGAAACTCTATCCCAGTTTTGAACCGAACGATGAAATCAATGCAGAGATGGCCAAGACCGGGGCAGTTGTCATGGGACGTAATAGCTTTGAGATGGCGGAAGACACAGATAGCTATGCTGACGATTATGAATTCAGGTGCCGCTGTTTATCCTGACGCACGTGCCTCCGTCCAGGCATCCGAAGGAAAATGAAAATCTTACAATCACTTTCATTACGGACGGCATCGAAAACGCCATCCGCCAGGCGAAAGCGGCTGCCGGAGAAAAGAATGTGGTAGTGTTGGGTGCCGGCACAGGGCAGCAAGCCGTAAAAGCCGGGCTTGTGGATGAATTGCAAATTGGGATTGCCCCGGTTATTTTGGGGCAGGGTCTGCGCTTTTTTGACCATCTCGAAGAACTGGAAATCGAATTGGAGAAAATACGCGCAATCGAAACTGCGAAACAAGTGGAAATCTGGTACAAAGTTTTTCACTGAAGGCATTATTCAGCCATGGAACCGCTAAAAAACTATTTCGTTTTACTGAAGGGCGGGACGGGTAAATAGCCATTGTTGACACTAACTTTCAAAATTTTTTTGAGGAGGATTCCATGGATACTATTTATCTGGGAAATTCAGGCCTGCGTGTGCCGAAATATATTCTGGGAACGATCCCGTTCAGCGGGACAAACGGTTTTGAAGCTGCCGGTGATGTGAAGGAAGACGAAGCACGCCGAATGGTGGATATGGCGCTTGATGCAGGCATCAATATGTTCGATACCGCAAATCTTTATTCGGAAGGGGATGCGGAAAAAGTCCTCGGAGCGGCGATCAAAGGGCGCCGCGATCAGGTGCTGTTGACGTCGAAGACTGGGTTTCCGATCGGTGACAACCCGAACGCCCGGGGAGCTTCGCGCAATAATATCCTGAGGTCGATCGATGAATCGCTGGAGCGGCTGGGTACGGATTACCTGGATCTGTATTTTGTGCATTTATGGGACGGTCAGACGCCGGTTGAAGAAACGGTGGAAACGATGGACAATCTCATCAAATCAGGGAAAATACGCCATTGGGGTGTCTCCAATTACAGTGGATGGGCGCTGGCGAAAACGCACACGTACGCGAAGATGGCCGGTTTTATTCCGCCCATCACCCAACAGATCTACTATACGCCGGAAGCGCGGGAAGCGGAATATGAGCTACTTCCTGCCGGCACAGAGCTTGGCGTCAGTTCGATGATCTGGAGTCCGCTCGGCGAAGGTCTGCTGAACGGCAAGATCGGCAGAGGAAAAGAGGCGCCGGAAAATACACGCCAGGGTGCGGGCTGGGGCGAACCGTGGGTGCAGGATCAGGAGCGCCTCTATGATGTGATCGAGGCGCTGGAAGAAGTCGCGGCGAATCATGATGCCTCCGTTCCTCAAATTGCTTACGCCTGGGTCCGGGACCGTCCGAACGTCGGCCCGGTCGTCATTGCTGCAAGAAATGAGGGGCAGCTGAAAGAAAATATCGCCTCTTTCGATATTCAGCTCACTCAAGAAGAGCATGACCGGATCGAATCCGTTGCGCGTCCTGCCCCTCTTTATCCAAACTGGCACCGTGCGATGAATTCACCGGAGATGGGGACCCCATCTGAAATTAATTACTTGAAAAAATACAGGAAATCGATGGGGATCGATGACTGAATTTCCCGAAAAAGAGCACAGCAGCCTCAGAACTTTGACGCTGCTGTGTTTTTTTGTTTTAATAAGAAACTTGGGCACCTTCGGCAGGTGATAAATTTTGTTTTGATGAAATTTGGTTAGGGTATTGATAGAGGTAAACTGTTCTTATACATAAACGAAAGGGGGACAACTTGATGAAGAAAGTTACCAATGTATTTTGGATTGCGCTGGTTCTCGTCCTTTTGGCGTCAGCCTATGGTGCGCTGGCACCGACCAATTTTGAAAAAGTCACAGGCAATATCGTGGAAACTCTGACATCTTCCTTCGGCTGGTATTATTTATTGATCGTTTCCATCATGGTATTGTTTTGTATATTTTTCCTTGTCAGTCCGATGGGGCAAGTGAAATTGGGGAAAGACAGCGATAAACCGGAATTTTCTTTCGGCTCATGGGTTGCCATGCTATTCTCCGCAGGGATGGGGATCGGCCTTGTATTCTGGGGAGCTGCCGAACCGCTGTCCCATTTTGCGATTGATCCTGCCACTGCAGAACCGGGCTCTGCAGAAGCTTTTAAAGAATCTCTCCGGTATACATTTTTCCACTGGGGGATACACGCTTGGGCGATATACGCAGTTGTGGCCTTGCCTCTCGCTTATTTCCAGTTCCGAAAAGGTGAACCCGGCTTGATATCAGCTACATTAAAACCGCTTTTCGGCGACAGCATGAAAGGTCCGTGGGGGATACTTGTGGACGTGATCGCTGTGTTCGCCACAGCAGTCGGAGTCGCAACAACACTCGGCTTTGGTACCATTCAAATTAACGAAGGACTGGCTTTTTTAATCCCTGGTGTGCCGAGTGACAATTTCACAGTACAGATCATCATTGTCATTGTGGTAACCGTCCTGTTCCTGATTTCTGCATGGAGTGGACTCAGCAAAGGGATAAAGTATCTTTCGAATACGAATATGGTGTTGGCCGTTATCCTGTTCTTCCTCGTTCTCATCCTTGGGCCGACATTGCTAATCTTGAATATGTTTACGGAAACACTCGGCAGTTATTTCCAGAACCTGGTTGGAATGAGTTTCCGTTCGGCTCCGATTAATGGAGAAAACCGTGCATGGATCGATGGCTGGACGATTTTCTACTGGGCATGGTGGATTTCCTGGGCACCATTTGTCGGTATTTTCATCGCGCGTATCTCAAGAGGGAGAACTATCCGCCAATTCCTTTTTGGTGTATTGTTGATTCCGACCATCATTTCGTTTATCTGGTTTTCAGCTTTCGGCACAACGGCGATGGATACACAAAACAGTGGAGTCGACCTGACAGGGCTGCTCACTTCAGAGACATTATTTGGTGTCTTTGAAACGTTGCCATTTGGTATCATACTGTCGGTGATCGCTATCCTGCTGGTCGCTATTTTCTTTATCACTTCAGCCGACTCAGCAACATTTGTGCTGGGGATGCAGTCGACAAACGGCTCTCTGCATCCGTCCAACTCGATCAAACTGGTCTGGGGGATTTCACAGTCCACTATTGCAGTGATCCTGCTGTCAGTCGGCGGACTCGATGCCCTTCAAACTGCGCTGATAATTGCTGCGTTTCCGTTTTCATTCATAATGCTGATGATGATGGGATCGTTCTATAAAGCCTTGAATCAGGAATATAAAACCATAAAACGCAAACGCTAAAACCGCCGCTTCGGCGGTTTTTTTGCTTCCAAAGAGGTATAATGGAGAGAGTGTCTATTGAAGGGTGAGGATTTAGATGAATGAAAGACCGCATGTACTATTGGTGGATGGCATGGCTTTATTGTTCCGGTCATTTTTTGCGACTTCAGCTGTCGGCCAGTATTTCAGAACAAGCGAAGGGCTCGCGACAAATGGGGTACAGGGATTTACACGCCACGTGCTCGCTGCGAAAACCATGATGAAGCCGACGCATATGGCCGTGTGCTGGGATATGGGTGCGCATACGTTCCGGACGGATATGTTCGATGGCTATAAAGCGAACCGGCCGGCGCCGCCTGAAGATATGCTCCACCAATTCGATCTGGCGAAAACAGTATCTGAACAATTGGGGTGGCAAAACTTCGGGGAGAAAGGGATCGAAGCGGATGATTTCATCGGCTCGTTCACGAAGCAGTGGGAAGATGAAGTCGACTTCACCATCATCACAGGTGATAAGGATATGCTGCAATTGCTGAAGCCTTCCGTCAAAATCGCGTTCATGAAAAAAGGATTCCATATATACGATGAGTATACCGAAGCGCGTTTCCGCGAAGAATACGGCATAGCACCTGCCCAGTTTGCAGATGTCAAAGCATTTATGGGGGACGCAAGTGACGGATACCCGGGTGTCAAAGGGATCGGGCCGAAGACGGCATTGCAGCTGATCCAGAAATACGGTTCGACGGAGGGTGTGCTTGTGGCTATCGAAGAACTCAAGCCGGCGCAAAGGAAAAAAATCGAAGAGAATAAACAGATGCTTCTCCTGTCCAAAGAATTGGCAGAGATCAAATGTGATATCGAACTTGATATTCCGTTGGATCAAATTGCCGTTCCAAAATACACGCCGGACCATATCCGCCTGTGCGAAGACCTGCAATTGAATCTGCTGGCACGCCAGCTGGAAAAAAGCATATAAAAAAATCAATCCGGATTTACCGGAATGATTTTGACGAAGCTCAGATAAGAGCGGTGAGACATATAGGAAACTGTCCGGATTTCACTCGGGCGGTTTCTTTTTCCGTTGTCATGGAAGTACAGGATGACGTCCCCGTCCTTTTCTTCAAAGCCGATGACCGGAACCCAGTGGTAGTTGAACATTGGTTTGGAAAACCAGCGGAATGTGAAATAGCGGTCGAATTTCATTGCCAGTGGCCGGCCTTCCACCAGTTCCTGTTTCACTTCGGAAATCGAACGGGTTTTTTCCAGCCGGTAATCGTTGCCGGCGAGCTTCCGGAAATTACGCATCAGCCTCCAGGTGAACAGGCCGATCGAAGTTGCACCAAGCAATTTATATACGGCGTTGACCGCGAGTTCGGACTTTTCATGGAAGCGGTGAATGGCTGCCGCCGTCACCGGCCCGCATGCGGAACCTTGTAATTTATCATCAATCGCAAGGTCATACTGGGACATGCCTTCAAATGGCAGCAGGACTTTCAACGCGTTCGCCTCCGTTCATGGTCAGCGTTATTTTGAAGACAGGCTTTCGTCTTTTTCATTCAATAATTCTTTCAAAGCGGCACGGAAGGACTGATAGACTTCCAGGTCCACCTGGATGCCGGCGTGAACGATTTCACGGACGAAGCGCGGATTGAATCCGACATAGATCGGGCGAAGGCCCATCAGCTTCAGGGAATTGTTCAGCGCTGTCAATTCGTTCGCCAGCTCATTGTAATCGAAAGTCTGAACATCTTCGGACTGGACGCCGGTAAAGTCAAAAACGACACATTCCGTTTCCCGGTGTTCCCCGGCATGCTGAAGTGCTTTATTGCGGATCAGTTCAAAACGCTCGGATGAAATGATTCCGGCAATCGGCATCAGGATCGTCTTCGGCACGATCGAAGGAATGATAGGAGCGGACATATTTTTTATAACCATCTCATAATATTTTACAAGGTCTTTCAATTCACTGATTTCTTTCTGATGGTCCATGGTGACACCTCATTCTATTTAATATTTTTATTATACAATAAGAGGAGCGGAAGTGCCCGTGCAGGGGAAGTAAAAGAGAAGAGGAATAAGAGCATCAGAGGTTTCGGACAGGTACCTGGTTTAGACAATAAAAAAAGAATAGGCAGAAGCCTATTCCGGTTGTGCTGCTAAAAAGCCCGTTACATCTTCAGGAGATTTTGCATTTGCGCTGTGGAGATGCGCCGTTTTTTCGCCGTTTTTGAAGATCAGCAAGCTCGGGATGCCAATAACTTCATATTGGTCTGCAATTTCAGGAAGTTCGTCGCGGTTCACATCGAACCATTGATAATTATTATATTCTTCGATGATCGGATCGATGAACATATCCATGCGGGTGCAATCCGGGCACCAGCCAGCTTGGAACTTGACGATAACCGGTTTATCTCCGGAAATGATTGTCTGGAAATCTTCAGTTGTATGGATCGGTTTCATAAATTTTCCCCCTGCTGTTTCTATAATAGTAGTGAATGAGCGACCAGGCTCAACATATATAGTGTACCTGTCATCGCTTATTTCGCAAAGAAAAGAATCCTGGCGGGCAAAAAATATAACGATTAAATATTGCGAAAAAAAGGAAAATAACTTACACTAAAGGATATAGAGAACGTTCTATTTTTTTTATCATAAAAATGAATGAGGATTCATTCAAAAAATATGAGGAGGGTTTGCTAGTGGCATACCAAATTAGAAAAGCAGCTGTAATCGGGTCCGGTGTCATGGGTTCAGGCATTGCAGCGCATCTTGCAAATATAGGGATTCCGGTATTATTACTGGATATTATTCCACGTGAAATGACAGAAGCGGAACAAGCTAAAGGTCTGACATTGGAAGACCGTGCGGTTCGCAACCGAATTGCTTCAACATCCATCCAAAAATTACTGAAACAGAAACCGGCTCCTCTGACAGCCAAAAAGAATTTAGATCTTATCACAGCGGGCAACCTTGAAGACGACATGGAAAAACTGGCAGATGTCGACTGGATTGTTGAAGTGGTTGTCGAAAATCTTGATGTGAAAAAATCATTATATGAAAAGATAGATGCTGTAAGAAAGCCGGGAACGATCGTATCTTCCAACACATCGGGCATTTCGATCGACGCGATGGCAGAAGGCCGTTCAGATGATTTCAGCAGACATTTCCTCGGCACTCATTTCTTCAATCCGCCACGCTATTTGAAGCTTCTGGAAGTGATTCCTGCGGCAACGACAGCTCCTGAAGTGGTCGAGTTCATGACGGCTTTCGGCGAAGATGTACTGGGGAAAGGTGTAGTTATCGCAAAAGACACGCCGAACTTCATTGCCAACCGCATCGGAACATATGGTTTGCTTGTGACTTTACGTGAAATGCAGAACCGGGGCTATTCGATCGGTGAAGTGGATTCCGTAACCGGACCATTGATTGGGCGTCCGAAATCAGCGACTTTCCGTACACTTGATGTGGTAGGCCTGGACACGTTCATGCATGTGGCGAAAAACGTCTACGACCAAACGGAAGGCGAAGAGCAAAAGGTCTTCGAAGCTCCTGAATTCATGAAGAAGATGGTCGAGAATGGCTGGCTGGGAGCTAAGTCAGGACAAGGATTCTTCCTGAAGAAAGATAAGGAAATCCTTGAACTGGATCCGGCAACTCTGGAGTACCGCGCTGCCGGTAAATTGAAAACGCCTTCACAGGAAATGGCGAAAGCCCAAAAAGGCTTTTCAGCGAAGATGAAAACACTTGTTTATGCTGATGACCGCACGGGTGAATTATTGTGGAATATCCTCGCACCGGTTCTTCGTTATTCTGCACAATTAAACGGTGAAATCGCAGACGATATCGTCGCGATCGACAACGCAATGAAATGGGGCTTCGGCTGGAACCAGGGACCTTTTGAAATCTGGGACGCAATCGGAGTGAAGAAATCCATTGAAAAAATGAAGGAAGAAGGACTTGAAATTCCGGCGTTCGCCCAGAGTTTGATCGACAGCGGAAACGAAACCTTCTATAAAGAAGTGGACGGCGATCTTCATTTCTTCAACGGTTCAGCGTACACAGCTGTGCCGGTCAATGAAAAAGTGATTGACCTGAAGCGCTATAAGAAAAAACACGGCGTCATCAAATCGAATGCAGGTGCAAGCCTGATCGACCTTGGAGACGGCATCGCATTACTGGAATTCCACTCGCAGTCAAATGCGATTGGCCTGGATATCATGCAGATGATCAACTTCGCGATTGATGAAGTGGAAGCGAATTATAAAGGGCTTGTCATCGGCAACCAAGGCAAGAATTTCTGTGTCGGCGCAAACCTCGGCATGATTCTGATGGAAGCTCAGGATGATAATATTTTTGAACTCGACTTCACGATCAAAACGTTCCAGAACGCGATGATGAAAATCAAATACAGCTCTAAGCCGGTAGTGGCAGCACCATTCGGCATGTCTCTCGGCGGAGGAGCGGAAGTGGCGTTGCCGGCAGCACACATCCAGGCTTCGATGGAAACTTATATGGGCTTAGTGGAAGCAGGCGTCGGGCTGATCCCGGGCGGCGGCGGAAACAAGGAACTCTATATGAAGCATTTGAAAGGCATGCCGAATGGCATCGACTTCGATTTGCAGAATGTCGCAAGCAAAGTTTTCGAATCGATTGCCATGGCAAAAGTTTCGACTTCTGCGGAAGAAGCGCGTGAAAACAACTTCCTGAACTTTGTGGATGGCATCAGCGTCAACAGCGACCATCTGATCTATGATGCAAAACAGGCTGCCTTATCATTATATGAAAACGGCTACCAGGCGCCGAAACGTGAAAAAGTGCCTGTTACCGGTGAACCGGGATACGCGACTTTATTGCTGGGGGCCGAAGGGATGTTCCTGTCGGGCTACATCAGCGAATATGATCTGAAAATTGCGCAGAAACTGGCATTTGTACTGGCAGGAGGAAAGGTCCCTTATGGCACGAAAGTGGATGAGCAATATTTGCTGGACCTTGAGCGCCAGGCATTCCTGAGCTTAGTGGCTCAGCCGAAAACGCAGCAGCGCATGCAGCATATGCTCGTAAAAGGCAAACCGCTGCGCAATTGATGGAAAGATATTAAAGGAGGAAATAATATGCGCGAAGCAGTAATCGTGGCCAGTGCCAGAACACCGGTCGGAAAAGCGAAAAAAGGTTCTCTTGCATCAGTGCGGCCGGATGATTTCGGTGCACTCGCTGTACGGGAAACATTAAAACGGGCAGGCGGATACGACGGCCCGATAGATGATTTGATCATGGGCTGTGCCATGCCGGAAGCGGAACAGGGCATGAATATCGCCCGCAACATCGGAGCGTTGGCAGGCTTGCCAGATACGACGCCGGCTGTCACAGTCAACCGTTTCTGTTCCTCAGGCCTTCAGACAATCGCCTACGCAGCGGAACGCATCATGGTGGGCCATGCGGAAGCGATCATCGCCGGCGGTGTGGAATCGATGAGCATGGTGCCGATGATGGGGAATGTCATCCGCCCGAACGCGAAATTGGCGGAAACGGCTCCTCAATACTATATGAGCATGGGACATACAGCGGAACAGGTCGCGACCCAATACGGCGTCAGCCGTGAAGACCAGGATGCTTTTTCTGTCCGCTCACATGAGAAAGCGGCAGCGGCCATTGAAAAAGGCCATTTCGTGGACGAGATTGTGCCAGTTGAAGTGACAAAGCGTTTTGTCGATGAGAACAATAAATATCAGGAAAAAACTACAATGTTCGAAATGGACGAAGGCGTCCGTCATGGCACCTCCATCCAGACTTTGAACAAATTACGTTCAGCATTCTCAGCCCGCGGGTCTGTTACAGCGGGCAACTCCTCCCAGACATCCGACGGCGCAGGCGCGCTGCTTGTCATGGACCGTGAAAAAGCGGAAGCATTGGGATTAAAACCGATTGCAAAATTCCGTTCATTCGCTACTGGCGGCGTACCGCCGGAAGTAATGGGGATCGGGCCGATCGAAGCGATTCCAAAAGCGTTGAAGCTTGCGGGACTCACAATTGAAGACATCGATGTATGGGAATTGAATGAAGCATTTGCTTCCCAGTCACTTGCGGTCATCAGAAAACTGAACCTCGATATCGATAAAGTGAACCTGAACGGCGGAGCGATCGCGCTTGGCCATCCACTGGGTGCAACCGGTTCAATCCTGACAATCCGCATGATGAGTGAACTGAAGCGCCAGGGCAAACAATTCGGCGTAGTCACAATGTGTATCGGCGGAGGAATGGGCGCGGCAGGCGTCTTTGAAATGCTGTAGGACATTTTCAAATAACAATACCTGAATAACAGAACGCAGATTTGCAAGAAGATGAAGCGAAAGACGGCGACTCCTGCGGGAGCAAGAGCGAGTCCTGAGACCCCGCAAGGAGCAACGCGACTGAGGAGGCTCAGGCAGCTCCCCGCGGAAAGCGTCCGCCTGCAGCGAAATCTTCCGAGCAGATTAAAAATAGGAGGAATATAAAATGTCAGAATCAAAAACATTGATCAAAGGCGGAAGCTTTTTACTAGGAGACGCAGATTTGTCACGCGTATTTACACCGGAGGATTTCACGGAAGAACATAAGATGATTGCTAAGACAACTGAGGATTACGTAAACACAGAAGTGATGCCGGTTGTCGAAAACCTTGAAAACCACGAATTCGAACACTCCGTACGCCTTTTGAAAACAGCAGGCGACCTTGGATTATTAGGCGCTGATGTTCCTGAACAATACGGCGGTTTGGGGCTTGATAAAATCGCTTCCGCTTTGATTGCGGAAAAAATGTCCAAAGCGGGCGGATTCTCGATCACTCACGGAGCACATGTCGGTATCGGTTCATTGCCGATCGTCCTTTTCGGTAACGAAGAGCAGAAACAAAGTTACCTGCCGCGCCTTGCAACGGGTGAAATGATCGCTGCCTACGCATTGACTGAGCCAAGTTCCGGTTCTGATGCACTTGGAGCAAAAACAACTGCTAAATTGAACGAAGCAGGAACTCATTACATCCTGAACGGTGAAAAACAATGGATTACAAACGCTGGTTTCGCTGACGTATTCGTTGTTTACGCGAAAATCGACGGAGAGCAGTTCTCTGCATTCATCGTTGAGCGCGAATTCGCTGGCGTTTCCGTTGGACCGGAAGAGAAGAAAATGGGGATCAAATCATCTTCGACTCGCACATTGATCCTTGAAGATGCAGAAGTGCCTGTTGAAAACCTGTTGGGTGAAGCGGGACGCGGACACATCATCGCCTTCAACATCCTGAATATCGGCCGCTATAAATTGGGAGTTGGCACAATCGGAGCTTCAAAACGCGCGATGGAGATCACGATTCCTTACACAAACCAGCGCCAGCAGTTCAAGACGCCAATTTCATCTTTCAACTTGACACGTGAAAAACTGGCGACGATGGCATCTCAATTGTATGCACTTGAAAGCTCTGTTTACCGTACTGTCGGTTTGTTCGAAGACCGTATGAGCGGATTCACGGACGAAGAGCATGCAAACGGGAAGCTGGTAGCTGATTCAATCGCTGAATTCGCAATCGAATGCTCGATGAATAAATTCTTCGGAACTGAAACATTGGATTATATCGTCGATGAAGGCGTTCAATTGCACGGTGGTTACGGCTTCATGCAGGAATACGAAATCGAGCGCATCTACCGCGACTCGCGCATCAACCGTATTTTCGAAGGAACTAACGAAATCAACCGTCTGCTTGTTCCTGGAACGCTATTGCGAAAAGCGATGAAAGGCGAATTGCCGCTATTGCAGCACGCAATGAAACTTCAGGAAGAATTATTGATGATGATGCCTGAAGAAATCGGTACAGAAGCTTTGGCTCAGGAAAAATACCTGGTCACTAACGCGAAGAAAATCGCGATTCTGGCGGCTGGCCTTGCGGCGCAAACTTACGGCACGAAATTGGAGCAGGAGCAGGAAGTTCTTGTGAATATTGCTGATATCGTGAGCAATGTGTTCGCAATGGAATCTGCAGTTCTCCGCACTGAAAAAGCGATTGCCGCTTCAGGTGAGGAAAAAGCGAAACAAAAACTTCTTTATACGCAAATTTATTGCCAGGAAGCTTTCGACAAAATCGAAAAAGATGCGAAAGAAACATTGATTGCAGCAATCGAGGGAGACAATCAGCGCATGATGCTTTCAGCATTACGCAAATTGACCCGTTCAACGCCTTACAATGTGATCGCGAAAAAACGCGAAGCAGCTGTGAAGTTGGTCGAAGCTGAAAAATATGTCGTTTGATAAATGGACAATATGGAGCGCAGCCAATAAGGCTGCGCTTTTTCTTCGACCATAATCACCGGCTTTGATAAGATGGAGACATGAAGGAGGCTATGATGATGATTGATTTTTATTGGTACCCGAAATGCAGCACATGCCAGAAGGCGAAGAAATGGCTGACAGCGAACGAAGTGGACTTCGAGGCGATTCATATCGTCGATACCCCACCGTCCAAAGATGAACTGAAGGAGATTGTGGAGGGCAGCGGCATTGATATTAAGAAATTCTTCAATACCAGCGGCCAGCAGTACCGTGAGCTGCAGCTGAAAGACAAGCTGCCCGAAATGTCGGAAGATGAAAAGCTGGAATTGCTCTCTTCGAACGGCATGCTGATCAAAAGGCCGCTTGCATGGGACGGGAAAAAGGCGACACTCGGATTCAAGGAAGAGGATTATAAAAACACTTGGTCCTAATGGATTTGGAATCTTGTAATTGCGCCACTATTATGTCAAACTGAAGTTGAAGCTACTACATATTTTGGAGGCGTTTGGATGAGCACACCACAAGAACTTCGTTATTCAAAAGAACATGAATGGGTTAAAGTTGAAGACGGTAAAGCACGTATCGGCATCACGCATTTTGCGCAGGCTGAACTTGGGGATATCGTTTTCGTTGAATTGCCGCAGGTCGGTGATGAACTGAAAAAAAATGAACCATTCGGCAGTGTAGAATCAGTTAAAACAGTGTCAGAACTTTATGCGCCTATCAGCGGTAAAGTTGTCGAAGTCAACTCTGAACTGGAAGACAGCCCTGAATTCGTCAATGAATCTCCATACGAACAAGCTTGGATGGTTGTGATCGAAGCACCTTCTGAAGATGAGATCAATGAATTGATGGACGCTGACCAATATAAAGAAATGACGAACGAATAATACCTGGAAAGCGCCTGCAATTCGGCGCTTTTTTCATTCCTGAAAGTTGGCTGGGATCATTTGGGATCTTGCCTGCTTATATCATTCTATAGAATCAGCGGGGTGTTGGTTTATGGGAAAAGTGATTGTGGTGGAAGGGATTTCAGATAAGAATAGAATTGCGCCGCTCATTGCAGAATCCGTGACGATTATCTGCACAAATGGTACAGTAAGTGCAACCAGGCTCGAAGAATTGCTGCTGCCGTTCGAAGGGCAGGACATCATCATCCTGGTGGATGCGGATAAATCCGGGGAAAAACTCAGGAAACTGGTTAAACGCGAGTTTCCTGAAGCACGGCATTATTATATAGACCGGACTTATAAGGAAGTAGCGACTACACCTCTCCGTATTCTTGTGGATGTTCTGATTGCAGCCAATGTCCGGGTCAATAACCTGTTAACCGAAGGATGAACAATAATGGAAGAATGGAATCACAAAGACTGGACCAAAGCCAAAAATACAAATAAGGTATCCGCCTATTATTTATATACTCCCATGTGCGGAACGTGCCAGCTGGCATCGAAAATGCTCGATGTCGTGATGGCGGCAATGCCCGGCTTGAAGATCGGGAAAGCCAATTTGAATTATGTGCAGGAAATCGCTTCGTTGTATGAAGTGGAAAGTGTCCCGTGCCTATTGATAACGGAGGACGGCAAATTGAAAGAAAAGATTTACGCTTTCCATTCTGTGCCTTATTTATATGAAAAGTTGAAAACAGTTGACGAATAAAAGAAGGCGTGTTAAATTTAATTCCTGAACAGCGAACTTAATAACGTAACTCTTATGCAGAGAGGTGGAGGGGAGTACCCGATGAAGCCCGGCAACCGTCACGCGAGTGAAATGGTGCCAAGTCACACAAAGCAAATGCTTTGGAAGATGAGAGAACGGTTTCCGTATATATTTTTACGCATGCCCTTCTGCTCATTTTTGAGCAGAAGGGTTTTTTATTTTGAAACAGGAGTGTGTATCCATGATTGAGTTGAAGCAATTAACGAAAATATTCGATACCGGTAAAGCCAGCTTAACGGCAGTGGATGATGTGAATTTATCAATTGCTGACGGAGAGATCTTCGGCATCATCGGGTATAGCGGGGCCGGAAAAAGTACATTGATCCGTCTATTGAATGGACTTGAAAAACCAAGTTCAGGCAGCGTGGATATTAACGGACAGGTGATCACTGCGATCAAAGGGGCTGAGCTGCGAAAAGCCAGACAAAAAGTGAGCATGATTTTTCAGCATTTCAATCTGCTCTGGTCCCGTACAGTGCGGGAGAATATTGAATTTCCGCTTGAAATTGCCGGCGTGCCCAAAGAGAAAAGGACGGCAAAAGTGAAGGAGCTTGTTGAACTGGTCGGCCTTGACGGCAGGGAGAATGCGTATCCTTCGCAGCTCTCCGGAGGACAGAAGCAGCGCGTAGGAATTGCCCGGGCGCTTGCCAATGACCCTGAAGTACTGCTTTGTGATGAAGCGACTTCGGCACTCGATCCGGAAACGACAGATGCCATCCTGGATCTATTGGTTGATATCAATAAACGCTTGGGATTGACGATTGTCCTGATTACGCATGAAATGCATGTCATCCGGAAAATCTGTCACCGGGTCGCTGTCATGGAAGGCGGCCGGGTTGTGGAACTTGATGATGTACTCAGCATTTTCCAGGCACCCAAAGAGCAGATCACGAAACGTTTTGTGGCACAGGTCACGGAAACTGAAGATTCCGCGGCAACGATCAAGAATCTGCGTGAACTTTACCCGAGTGGTGAACTGGTGAAACTGATTTTTGTCGGAGAGCAGGCGGAACAGCCGATCCTGACGAAATTGATCCGTCACTATCCGGTTGAAGTCAACATCGTGCAGGGCGATATTTCCCACACGCAGCGCGGTGCATACGGCACGCTCGTTCTTCAGTTGAAAGGTTCGAAACAGGAAATCTCGGATGCCCTCCTGTTCCTGGAACAAGAGAAAGTACAGACGGAGGTGATGGCAAATGATTGAGTCATTATTTCCGAACGTCGACTGGGAAAAAATGTGGGAAGCCACAGTAGAAACTTTGTATATGACAGCGATGTCGACTCTCTTCACTTTTGTGATCGGCATCGTCCTCGGCATCATTCTATTTTTGACAGCGCCGAAGCAATTATGGGCCAATAGAATCGTCAACTGGCTGACGGGCGTTTTCGTCAACGTGTTCCGGTCCATCCCGTTCATCATTCTGATCATTTTGCTGATTCCATTTACGAGCTTCCTGATCGGAACGATCCGCGGACCGAATGCGGCATTGCCGGCATTGATCATCGGAGCGGCTCCATTTTACGCGCGCTTGGTATTGATCGCATTCCAGGAAATCGATAAAGGCGTGATTGAAGCAGCCCGTTCAATGGGGGCAACGACATGGACGATCATTTGGAAAGTTCTGTTGCCTGAATCAAAACCCGCATTGATCTCCGGCATCACTGTGACCTCAATCGCACTTGTTGGCTATACGGCGATGGCGGGTGTAATCGGAGCGGGCGGTCTCGGAACACTGGCCTTTCTGGACGGTTTCCAGCGCAGCCGTCCGGACGTTGTATTGATGGCCACCATATTAATCCTGATCATCGTATTCATCATCCAATTCATCGGGGACGCAGTAACAAGAAAAGCTGACAAACGCTGATAACGGAACTTCCGTTAACATAAAAAAATATCACTAGAGAAAAAGGAGATTACACACATGAAGAAATTAGCAGCAGGAACATTATTCGCAGTATTGGCATTGGCAGGATGCGGTACCGACAGCAACGAAACAGGAACTGATACGACTTCGGGCAGTTCAGGGGAAACGGAATCGACGTCCATTAAAGTGGGTGCATCAAACGTGCCGCACGCAGAAATTTTGGAACAGGTTCAACCGATTCTTGAAGAGCAGGGCATCGAACTTGAAATTGAAACGTACCAGGATTATATTTTCCCGAACCAGGATCTTGAATCCGGCGAAATAGATGCAAACTACTTCCAGCATATCCCGTATTTCGAATCACAAATTGAGGAAAACGGCTATGATTTCGCAAATGCTGGAGGGATCCACATCGAGCCGATCGGGGTTTATTCACAGGAATATGATTCATTGGATGAACTTCCGGAAAACGGCACGATCCTGATGAGCAGTTCAGTAGCAGATCATGGCCGCATCTTGTCCATGCTGGAAGCGCAAGGCTTGATCACACTGGCAGAAGGCATCGACAAAACAAAAGCTGAAGTAAGTGATATTACGGATAACCCGAAAAACCTGCAATTTGAAACAGATTACGAAGCGGCTCTATTGGTGCAAATGTACGAGCAAGGTGAAGGTGATGCAGTTCTGATCAACTCCAACTACGCAATTGATGCCGGCATCAGCCCGCAGGAAGATTCAATCGCACTTGAAGATTCAGATTCACCGTATGTCAACATCATCGCTGTCCGTTCTGGCGATGAAGACAGCGAAGCGGTTCAAGCACTAGTGGAAGCATTGACTTCCCAGGAAATTCAAGATTTCATCATGGAAGAATGGGGCGGCTCTGTCGTTCCTGTGGAATAAAGAAAAGCGACGGCACCCGTTCAGCTCTGAAAGGCATAAGGCGGAACAGCGGAGCGGCAACAGCCGAGCAGCTGGAATGATTTATGACCCGAGGAGCTGGGTCGCCGGAGTCTGGACAATAAAGAAAAGCGACGGCACCCGTTCAGCTCTGAAAGGCATAAGGCGGAACGGCGGAGCGGCAACAGCCGAGCAGCTGGAATGACTTCTGACCCGAAGAGCTGGGTCGCCGGAGTCTGGAGAATAAAGAAAAGCGACGGCACCCGTTCAGCTCTGAAAGGCATCCTCCGGGGTGCCTTTTTTATTTTTAAAGATAAGCCATATTTAGTTATGGAAGGAAAAGGTTTTCTGCAATAATATAAAAAACGGAATATTTCGTGTATTGATGAAAGGCTTATCTTATTGTCCTATCTGTGGTAATTTAATAGCTATTACGAAAAACATATGTACATCCAGGGAGGACAGGACATGAAAATCAAATTTGGTTTATTGCCAAGAATCATAGTGGCGATTGCATTGGGAGTTCTTATCGGTTCGTTTGCACCAGAAAATCTGGTGAGGGTTTTTGCTACATTCACGGCGATATTCGGAAACTTCCTGAATTTTGTCGTACCTCTGATCATCCTGGGTTTTATCGCACCCGGAATAGCGAAACTTGGAAAAGGTTCAGGCAGGCTTCTGGGCGTTTCAACAATGGTGGCTTATGGTTCTACTGTATTGGCTGGTGTCTTTGCTTTTGCAGCAGCGATGATCATACTTCCAGGATTCATGGAAGGGCGCACGCTTGCGAACCTGGATGATCCGGAGCATGCTTTGGCCAAAACCTTCATTGAACTGGAGATGGCTCCCTTATTTGGCGTCATGTCAGCATTGATCCTTGCTTTCTTGCTGGGAATCGGCATGGCGGCTACCGGCAGTAAAGTGATGGCTTCGTTCTTCGATGAATTCCAGGCGATCATTGAAAAGACGATTTCAGTGGTGATTATTCCGTTATTGCCTTTCTATATATTCGGCATCTTTGCGAATATGGCATATGGCGGCGCAGTAATGGAAATCCTTTCACTATTCGGAGTGGTGTTCGTTCTGATCATCGTCCTCCACTGGCTGATGCTGCTGCTGCAATACAGCGCAGCAGGTTCTCTGATGAAACGGAACCCATTCCAGATGATTAAAACGATGTTGCCGGCTTATTTCACGGCACTTGGGACCCAATCTTCAGCCGCCACAATTCCTGTCACACTTCGCCAGGCACGAAAGACAGGGGCGGACGAACGGATAACCGATTTTTCCATACCATTGTTCGCAACGATTCATCTGTCAGGAAGTACAATCACGCTCGTTTCATGCTCCATCGGTGTCTTGCTTTTGACAGGCCAGACTCCTGACTTCGGATCTTTCTTCCCGTTCATCCTGATGCTCGGAGTTACGATGATCGCAGCCCCTGGCGTACCGGGAGGGGCTGTAGTCGCAGCGATTGGATTGCTGACTTCAATGCTTGATTTCGATCCGACGATGGTTGCTTTGATGATCGCCCTTTATATGGCTCAGGACAGTTTCGGCACAGCCGCAAACGTAACCGGCGACGGAGCTTTGGCTAACATTGTCGACCGCTTTACGAACGGACGGAAAGTTTAGAATACTGATTGAATTCATTGCATTCCGGTTATTTCCAACTCTCTATACGCTTCGTTAATGCTATGGTAATATATCGAAGTACTTTAGACAGAGGGGGAAATACCATGAAGAAATTATTGGCCATCGGCTTATCATCCTTACTATTCTTGAGCGCCTGCGGGTCGGATGAAACAAAGGCACCGGAAGACGCCGGCAATGGTGGAGAATCTTCGGCTGCAGATAAAACTGAAGCGAAAAGAGAGTTAATGAGATTCTATATGGCTGTGCCGAACGCGATCAACGAAGTGGACGGCGAGCTGAATATGTTCGAGCAGCAACAGGAAAAAGATTTGCTTCCTGAAGGCAGTGAACTGGCGGAGCTGAAAGAATCGGCAGGGATTTCTGCTGAAGAAACTGTGGCAGTTGTAGAAACAATTGAAATTCCGGAATCGCTCAGCGGCAATGAAGAAAAGATTCAATCCGCTTTGGATTTGATCGCGGAATCATACAAGCTGAAAGCAGGGGCTCTTGCAGAAGAGGAAACATCTTTTGAACCTGCCAATGAGAAGTTCAGCGAAGCTGATGAAATTTTCAATGCGCTTTTGGTTGAAAATGAATTGATTCCTTCCAGCCTCCAGAATGAAGTGAATTAATAGATTAGGAAGCCCGGCATGCAATTGCCGGGCTTTTTCTTATATTTTCCATTAACTGGGACAATAGGTCCATTTTAGAAAGAATGTGCCGATCAACGTTTATGCCGGTATGAGTGGGGTATAATTGATAATGAAACGAAATCTGAAAGGGATGATTTATTATCGATTCACACGGTATCGAGCATACTGAAAAGATGGAACAGGCATTCAGGAGTGCACATGGATACGGAATTGACGAGTATCAGAATGACCCGGAAAAGATTGTAGAAGTGGAACAGCGCAGAGAACGTGATTACAACAATAGTCAACGGATCGTGTCTCATATGGAGCGCCAAGTACATCGTGATTAATAAAATCGATGAATATGAAATGCTGAAAGCCGGTGCCTGGTGCACCGGCTTTTTATGGTGGATGAAGGGCAAGGGGGATCTATGGTTCCTGGTATTGATCGGTTCGCTGTTCTGCCTTATAGTATTCAAGGCAGAACAGGCATAGGCACTTTACTCAATGAAATCTATTCTCATTTATATGCTTTTCATTGAAAATGAATTTTTTGCTGGATTTTAGCTGAATGTTAAGCTCACCACTTAGGAAATCCAGACTTTTTAATTGTTTTCCGACTTAATTTAGAAGCGGTTTTATGATTTGCCAGAGCAGTCGATATCGGTTAAGATTAGAATGATACTAATTTAGAATGGTTAACCATTCAACATTAACTATATGGAGGTATTTACATGTCAACTTTGGTCATCAAGGATTTACACGTTGAAATCGAAGGTAAAGAGATTTTAAAAGGTGTAAACTTAACTATTAATACAAGCGAGATCCATGCAATCATGGGTCCGAACGGTACGGGTAAATCCACATTGGCATCAGCCATCATGGGCCACCCTAAATATGAAGTGACTTCCGGTTCCATCACATTGGACGGCGAAGATGTTCTTGCTATGGAAGTGGACGAGCGCGCTCGTGCCGGCCTATTCCTTGCAATGCAGTACCCGAGTGAAATCTCAGGCGTAACAAATGCTGACTTCATGCGCTCCGCGATGAATGCACGCCGTGAAGAAGGCGATGAAATTTCATTGATGAAATTCATCCGTGAACTGGACAGCAAAATGGAAGTCCTTGATATGGATCAGGACATGGCTCAACGTTACCTGAACGAAGGATTCTCGGGCGGGGAAAAGAAACGCAACGAGATTCTTCAGATGATGATGATCAAACCGACAATCGCTGTATTGGACGAAATCGACTCCGGTCTTGATATCGATGCATTGAAAGTCGTTTCTGAAGGCATCAACCAGATGAAGGGCGAAGAATTCGGCTGCCTGATCATCACTCACTATCAGCGTTTGCTGAACTACATCACACCAGACCACGTTCACGTTATGATGCAGGGCCGCGTTGTTAAATCCGGTGGTGCTGAACTTGCGCACAAACTGGAAGCGGAAGGCTATGACTGGATCAAACAGGAACTGGGCATCGAAGACGAGACAGTAGGACAAGCATAATTGAAGGGAGAGACTGGCATGACGGTTGAAACAAATTTAAAAATGACCGAGCAAGAGCTGCGCTCCTTTTCGGAAATGAATGGTGAACCTTCATGGTTTACTGAGCTGCGTCTTCGCTCGTTTGCAGAAGCGGAAACTTTGCCGCTTCCTAAACCAGATAAAACAAAAATTCTGAACTGGAACTTTACGGACTATCCGGTCCACACAGTGACAAGTTCCGCTTTTAATTCGATTGAGGATCTGACAGAGGATATCCGTACGATTGTCGACCTTGAACAGAAGAACCTTTATATTCAGCACAATAATACACCAGCATTCTCACGCGTTTCGGAAGATCTTGCTGCTAAAGGCGTCATCTTGACTGACATCTTTACAGCGCTTCGTGAACACGGCGACCTGGTGAAAAAATATTTCATGACGAACGGTGTAAAAGCGGATGAACATAAATTGACTGCACTTCATGCGGCATTGATGAACGGAGGAGCTTTCCTTTACGTTCCTAGAAACGTCGTGATCGAAGAACCGGTTCAAGTCGTGTTCTATCATGATGATGCAGATGCATCGCTATTCAACCACGTAATCGTTGTGGCTGAAACAAGCAGTAAAGTAACTTATGTGGAAAACTATTACTCGACTGTCGCGAAATCGAATGGTTTGGCGAATATCGTTTCTGAAGTCTTCGCAGAAGACAATGCACAGGTCATCTACGGCGCAGTGGATGTTCTGGCTGAAGGCTTTACGACTTACGTCAACCGCCGCGGCGTTGCCGGAAGAGATGCGAAAATCGAATGGGCACTTGGCCTGATGAATGACGGCGATACCATCTCGGAAAACGTGACACATCTGGTTGGCGACAACTCGATCGGTGACACGAAAACTGTGGTAGTCGGACGAGGCAGCCAAAAACAGAACTTCACAACGAAAGTTGTCCACTGGGGCAAGAATTCCGATGGCCAGATCTTGAAGCACGGAGTAATGAAAGATTCCGCTTCATCTATCTTCAACGGCATCGGTAAAATCGAACACGGTGCGACTAAATCGAATGCTGAGCAGGAATCGCGTGTATTGATGCTCAGCCCGACAGCCCGTGGTGATGCGAACCCGATTCTATTGATCGATGAAGATGATGTTACTGCAGGTCACGCAGCATCCGTCGGCCGTGTAGATCCTCTTCAATTGTATTATCTGATGAGCCGGGGGATTACAAAACAGGAAGCTGAACGTCTTGTTATTCACGGTTTCTTGGCACCAGTTGTAAATGTGCTGCCAATTGAAGGCGTTAAAAAGCAATTGACGGAGGTTATCGAAAGGAAAGTCCGCTAATGATCAATAAAGAGATAAAAAGTTATTTTCCTATATTGGATCAAGAGATCAATGGACATCCGCTAGTCTACCTGGACAGCGCGGCGACTTCTCAAAAACCGGTACAGGTGATTGAGGCATTGGAGAATTATTATAAATTCGATAATTCGAATGTGCACCGCGGCGTTCACACACTCGGCAACCGCGCAACGGAAAAATACGAAGGCGCCCGTGAAAAAGTGCAGAAATTCATCAATGCGAATTCCACGGAGGAAGTCATTTTCCTTCGCGGCACCACAACGGCCATCAACCTCGTAGCGCAAAGCTACGGGCGGGCTAATGTGGGTGAAGGCGATGAGATTGTCATCACTTATATGGAGCATCATTCGAATATCATTCCTTGGCAGCAATTGGCCAAAGAGCGTGGAGCGATTTTGAAATATATCGAACTTGAAGAAGACGGCACCATTTCACTGGAGCAAGTGAAAGCGGCAATTACTGAACGGACAAAAATCGTTTCGATGGTCTATGTATCAAACGTCCTCGGAACGATGAACCCTGTGAAGGAAGTTGCCCGCATCGCACATGACCATGGCGCAGTGATGGTAGTTGATGGTGCACAGGCTGCACCTCATCTGAAGATTGATGTCCAGCAATTGGATTGTGATTTCTTTGCGTTTTCAGGCCATAAAATGGCCGGTCCGACCGGAATCGGTGTATTATATGGAAAGAAAGCACTTTTAAATGACATGGAGCCGGTTGAATTCGGCGGCGAAATGATCGATTTCGTCGGACTTTACGATTCGACATGGAAAGAACTTCCATGGAAATTCGAAGGCGGCACACCTATTATCGCCGGTGCTGTTGGTCTTGGCGCTGCTATAGACTTCTTAAGTGAAATCGGCTTGGATGAAATTGAGAAGCATGAACATGAAATGGCGGCAATCGCCATGGAAAAGATGAATGGTATTGACGGCCTTCAAATTTACGGGCCGAAAGATCCTTCGAAGCGGGCGGGCATCGTCACATTCAACCTGAATGATGTCCATCCGCATGACGTAGCAACAGTGCTAGATATGAGCGGCATTGCTGTCCGAGCAGGACATCACTGCGCACAACCGTTGATGAAATGGCTGGAAGTATCGGCAACAGCCCGGGCGAGCTTCTATCTTTATAATGACGAATCGGATATCGACCGTCTTGTAGAAGGATTGCGCTCTGCAAAGGAGTATTTCAACGATGTCTTTTAAAAACTTAGATCAATTGTATCGGTCCGTGATCATGGACCATTATAAAACGCCGCGGAATAAAGGGACCATTGAAAATGACAGCATCAATATCGAGATGAACAACCCGACTTGCGGAGACCGCATTCATTTGACTCTTCAAGTAGAAGACGGCATTGTCAAAGATGCCAAGTTCGACGGGGAAGGCTGCTCCATTTCAATGGCTTCAGCATCCATGATGACCCAGGCGGTCAAAGGGAAAGAGGTAGAAACGGCTCTTGGGCTTTCTCAGACTTTCTCTGACATGATGCTTGGCAAAGATTATGATGATTCACTGGATCTGGGCGATATTGAAGCGCTGCAGGGAGTTTCACAATTCCCGGCGCGCATCAAATGTGCGACACTCGCCTGGAAAGCCATGGAAAAAGGTGTGCACGAGCAACAAAAATCGTAACACAAGAATGGAGGAACGATGATGGCGAAAAAAATGCCCGAAATCGATGATTATAAATATGGGTTCTCTGACAAGGACGTCTCGATTTTCCGCTCGAAACGCGGATTGACGGAAGATATCGTCAGAGAAATTTCCAATATCAAAAGTGAGCCTGAGTGGATGCTTGAATCCCGCTTAAAAGCTCTTAAAATGTTCTACTCTATGCCAATGCCGCAATGGGGTGGCGATCTTGCACCGCTGAACTTTGACGAAATCACGTATTACGTCAAGCCTTCGGAAGCAAGCCAGACTTCATGGGACGAAGTACCGGAAGAGATCAAACGCACGTTTGATAAACTTGGTATTCCTGAAGCGGAACAAAAATACCTTGCGGGTGTTTCTGCACAGTATGAATCCGAAGTTGTTTACCACAACATGAAAGTGGAACTTGAGGACATGGGCATCATCTTTAAAGATACGGATGCTGCGCTTCGCGAAAACGAAGACCTGTTCAAAGAATACTTCCAGACAGTCATTCCGGCAGCTGACAATAAATTTGCTGCACTCAATACGGCTGTATGGTCAGGTGGATCTTTCATCTATGTGCCGCCTGGCATTAAAGTGGAATCGCCGCTGCAGGCATATTTCCGTATCAACTCGGAAAACATGGGGCAGTTTGAACGCACATTGATCATTGTCGATGAAGGCGCAAGCGTCCACTATGTTGAGGGCTGTACAGCTCCGGTATATACAACAAACTCACTGCACTCTGCAGTAGTTGAAATCATCGTTAAGAAAGACGCATATTGCCGTTATACTACAATCCAGAACTGGGCAAACAACGTCTACAACCTTGTAACGAAGCGTGCATTCGTTGACGCTAACGGAACAATGGAATGGATCGACGGCAACATCGGTTCTAAATTGACGATGAAATACCCTGCAGTCTACCTGCGCGGTGAAGGCGCTCGCGGCATGACTTTGTCAATCGCGATTGCTGGTAAAGGACAGCACCAGGATGCTGGGGCTAAAATGATTCACCTGGCACCAAATACTTCATCTTCAATCGTTTCGAAATCAATTTCGAAACAAGGCGGTAAAGTATCGTATCGCGGAATCGTCCGTTTCGGCCGTAAAGCAGACGGCGCACGTTCAAACATCGAGTGCGATACGTTGATCATGGATAACGAGTCTACTTCAGACACGATTCCATACAACGAAATTCTGAATGACAACGTATCTTTGGAGCACGAAGCGAAAGTTTCGAAAGTATCTGAAGAGCAATTGTTCTACTTGATGAGCCGTGGTGTTTCTGAGCAGGAAGCGACAGAAATGATCGTTATGGGCTTCATCGAGCCATTCACTAAAGAACTTCCGATGGAATATGCGGTTGAAATGAACCGTTTGATCAAATTCGAAATGGAGGGGTCGATCGGTTAATCGATCCCCACTGGAAATCTCCGCTGCATTTTTTGCAGCGGAGATTTTTTAATGCACTTTTTGGGTAATGTTGAGGTAGGACGTTCAATTTTTTCTATGCTATCATTTAACTAACAGTATTTCGGAGGTGGAACGATGATTTTAGCAGGATTGACAGGATGGGGAGACCACCCCGATGTTTATGGTCCGGGCTCAAAGCAAAAAGACAGGCTCACCGATTACACGGGACATTTCCCGATTGTGGAATTGGATTCTTCTTTTTATGCTGTGCAGCCGGAAAGAAATATCCGTAAATGGATTGCTGAAACACCGGATTCTTTTCAATTCATCGTCAAAGCGTATCAGGCAATGACCGGGCATCTTCGCGGTGAAAATCCATTTGAGACGGAAGAGGAGATGTACGAGGCTTATATCAAGTCGGTCCGCCCGTTGAAAGAGGCAGGGAAATTAGCGATGGTGCTGCTGCAGTTTCCTCCTTGGTTTGATTGTGTAAAAGAAAACGTAGATGAAATCAGGCGCATTACTTCGAAACTCAGCGAATTCGATTTGGCGATCGAGTTTCGCCACCAATCCTGGTATGCCGAAGGATTCCGGGAGAAAACGATTGAATTTCTGCGTGAGAATAATCTGATCCATTCCGTCTGCGATGAACCGCAGGCAGGCGACGGCTCCATTCCGCTTGTGCCGATTTCGACACGGAAAGACAAGGTGCTGTTCCGCCTGCATGGGCGCAATGTCCACGGTTGGGTCAATATCGGCAATGCGAAAAAATGGCGGGAAGTGCGTTATCTATATGATTACAATGACGCGGAGCTGAAAGAAATCAGCGGTGCCGCGAATAAACTGGCTGAACAGGCAGATCAAGTCTACGTCATTTTCAATAATAACTCCGGCGGCCATGCTGCGGGGGATGCCAAGCAGTTCCAGAAGATGAACGAATTGACCTATGAAGACCTCGCACCAAAACAAATGGATTTATTTGACGGAGAATTTTAACGGAAAGCAGTAAAGAGGTGTTTTAAATGGCTGAAACCATTCATATCTATCATACTAACGATCTGCACAGCCATTTTGAAAATTGGTCGGCGATCCAGGCTTTTCTGACTGAACGGAAACGCTGGCATGAAGAAGAAGGGGATTTTTGTCTCATTCTGGACATCGGAGATCATGTCGACAGATCCCATCCCTATACAGAAGGAACTGCAGGTAAAGGTAATGTGGA
This sequence comes from Planococcus beigongshangi, assembly GCF_016820495.1. Taxonomy (GTDB): domain Bacteria; phylum Bacillota; class Bacilli; order Bacillales_A; family Planococcaceae; genus Planococcus; species Planococcus beigongshangi. Next base: position 67,704 of record NZ_JADHDU010000005.1, read on the forward strand.
GCTCTTGAACAGGGCGGCCTATGATGCTGTGACGATCGGCAATAACGAAGGAATCACATTGTCGAAAGAGGAGCTGGATTCGCTCTATGAGGAAGCGGATTTCGAAGTGATTGTGTCCAATCTTGTAGATCAAGCTGGAACAAGGCCGCATTGGGCGAAACCTTACAGCATTATACAGACGCGAAAAGGGGTGCGGATAGGTCTTGTCGGCGCTACGGCAGAATTCACACCTTTTTATGAAAGGCTTGGCTGGAAAGTGACCGGAGCAAGGGAATCCATTCTGCAAGCAGTGGAATCGATCAAAGGACAAACGGATCTGATAATCTGCCTATCGCACCTTGGTGTCAGGGAAGATGAATTGCTGGCCGAAACCTGTCCGGATATTGATATCATCCTGGGGGCACATACACACCATATTTTTCACGAGGGTAAACTGATTGGTGATGTACTGCTCGGTGCCGCCGGTAAATTCGGAGCCTATCTTGGCCATGTCATGATTGAAGACGATTTGAAAAAGAAGTCGGCGTACTTGATCGAGGCTGAAAAACTTGGCAATCCGGATGAACGGTACGATGACAGTTTGAGGCAGCAAGGGAAGGGTTTACTGCACGAGGTCGTATTCCGTAACGAAAAGCTGCTGACAGCGGAATGGTTCAAGGAATCCGACATGGCTCAGTTGTTCGGCCGTGCGATGATCGAATTTTCCAATGCGGATTGCGCCCTTTTTAATGCGGGATTGTTCATGAAAGACCTGCCGCTCGGTGAAATCACCCGATTTGATTTTCATCAGATGCTCCCGCATCCGATCAATCCGTGCATGATCGAACTTACAGGCGCCGAACTGAAGGAAATTTATCTGCAGTCGATGAATTCCGATTGGCCACAATTGGAATTGAAAGGTTTGGGGTTCCGAGGAGCGGTATTCGGTAAAATGATCCGCACCGGAATGGATATGGAGAATCATCAATTGTATATCAATGGGAAATTGGCAGACAGCGGGACGACTTATAAACTGATCACCCTCGACATGTTTACTTTCGGTTATTTCTTCCCCGAATTTAAACGCTCCCCCAAAACTTACTTCATGCCTGAGTTTATCCGTGATGTATTCAGCGGATATTTTTCACGCTATGCTGTGAAGTGATGATGTTTCTGTACAGACTGATTAAATTGTACTTGATTTTCGAACAATTTTAGGATAAGCTTACTAAGAATTAAATATTGATGGGTAGAGGCTGCGAAACTAATCAGTAACCTATGTGAGCGTGACAGCGATGAGCATAAGTGAAAGGTGGTTTTGCCGAAGTCCATTTTCCGTTGTCACCGGAAAATGGGGCTGGGGGCATTCTGAATAAGAATGTCACTGTCATTTATGCAAGCATAAATGGAGGGCTACAGTTTTGTTTGATGTTTCATCATGCAGAAGCATTGTAGAAAGCCGGCTCGTCCCCTATGGATTGAGCCGGCTTTTTTTCTTCATATTGATCTATCCCATCAAAAACAGGAGGGTATCATCAATGGAAAATACACTTTTTTCAATCCTGCCGCCGATTATTGCCATTGTCATGGTTTTATTGACGCGCAGAGTGCTATTGTCACTTGGAGCCGGAATCATTTCCGCCGCTTTGCTGGTGGCATCTTTTGCTCCGCTTGAGTCGCTCGAGCAATTATTTACGTCATTTGCTGTCATTTTTTGGGACGAAGGGTTTAACGCATATAACGTCTTCATACTTCTGTTTTTACTATTGCTGGGTGTCATAACAGCGTTTGTCAGCTTGTCTGGAGGCAGCCGTGCTTTTGCCGACTGGGCTTCAACACGGGTGAAATCCAGAAGAGGGGCGAAAGTGCTTACTGTCATACTGGGTATCGTCATTTTCATCGATGATTATTTCAATGCACTGGCTGTTGGTCAGGTGGCGCGTCCGATCACTGACCGCTATAGGGTTTCCCGTGCGAAATTGGCTTATTTCATCGATTCTACTGCTGCACCGGTGTGTGTAGTGTCACCGGTATCAAGCTGGGGGGCAGCCATCATTGGAATTATCGGGACGATTCTGGCAGGGCAGACTTTTGTTGAGTATTCAGCTCTGGAAGCTTTCCTCTGGATGGCACCGATGAACTTCTATGTTCTTGCTGCGCTGGCGATCGTATTTTTTGTGGCGATACGTGATGTGGATTTCGGCGAGATGAAAAAACATGAAACGCTGGCGATCAAAGATGGGCAATTGTTCGATCCGGAAAAGCCGATTCCAGGTGAAATGAAAGAGGAATTTCCTGCCCATTCACATGGACGCGTGATCGATTTACTGCTGCCGATCCTGCTATTGGTGATTGGTACAGTGTTGACCATGATTTGGACAGGTTACCAAAACGCCGAACAGGTTTTTGATATCTGGCTGATTTTCGAAAACACCGATGTTCCGGCATCACTTCTCGCAGGTGGATTATTGGGTGCAGGGGCTTCGATCGTTCTCTATATGATGCAGATGAAGACAAATAAAACAGCAAATGCCGGCTGGGTCGGAAAAGGGATCTGGGCTGGATTCAAATCGATGATCGGTGCTGTACTTATTTTGATCTTCGCCTGGTCATTGACATACTTAATAGATGGACTTGGAACGGGTACTTATTTATCGACAGTAGTGACTGAAGGGAATGTGCCGGTTACGGTTCTTCCAGTACTGCTTTTCCTTCTTGCCGGAATCATGGCGTTTTCAACGGGAACCTCGTGGGGGTCATTCGGTATACTCCTGCCGATTGCCGGAACGATCATGATAGAAGCGGCTCCTGAATTATTGCTTCCTGCTTTGTCAGCTGTTCTTGCAGGTGCGGTTTTTGGGGATCATTGTTCACCGATATCCGATACGACGATCCTGTCTTCAACCGGAGCAGGGAGTAATCATATGGATCATGTCGTAACACAGTTGCCATATGCATTTACTGCGGCCGGTATTGCATCTGTCGGGTATTTGGTCATAGGGTTTACGGGGTCGCTCTTATGGTCCTTATTGGCTGTAATTGCTATTCTGGCAATATTATTCATAGTTTGGTCTCAACGGACAACTATCCTTGAAAAAACTAATAAAGCTTGAAAATGCGTAAGCGGAGAATTCGATTCTCCGCTTTTTTATTATCGTTTGAATAGTTTTTCGAAAAAATCTTAGAAATCATCTTTACATTAAACTGCCCGCTCGGTATACTGATTTTAGATTAGATAATAATCTGAAAATATACATTCTTCCCATTTTTCTGTAATAGAATGGAAAGGATGTAAAGAGGGGGAGAAATTATGGAACGTTCGACATGGGGGACAAGAGCCGGTTTTATCATGGCCGCTGTCGGGTCAGCCGTAGGTTTGGGGAACATATGGCGCTTTCCGTATGTAGCCTATGAAAATGGTGGAGGAGCATTCTTTATACCGTACTTATTCGCTCTGTTAACCGCAGGGATACCAATTCTTATTTTGGAATTCACCATTGGGCACAAATACCGCGGATCAGCTCCACTGTCATTCTTCAGGATGGCAGGAAAAAAGGCAGAATGGATCGGATGGTGGGCAGTATTAGTGTCCTTTGTCATATCGGTCTATTATGCAGTGATTATCGCCTGGGCGATGCGCTACACAATCTTTTCATTCAATCAGGCTTGGGGAGAAGACACGGAAGGTTTCCTGTTTAATGATTTTCTCCAGCTGACAGTAGAACCGGGGCAGACAGGAAGTATAGTCTGGGGTGTATTTATCCCGCTGGCGCTCGTATGGATCATTACTTTAGGGATTCTATTCGCCGGTGTCAAACGCGGTATTGAAATGGCAAACCGCATTTTCATCCCTGCACTAGTTGTCATTTTCCTTATTATTGTAATACGTGCTGTGACTTTGGACGGGGCAATGCTTGGTCTTGATGCATTTTTCAAACCGGATTTTGATGCCATTATGAATCCTCAGGTTTGGGTAGCGGCATATGGACACATATTCTTTAGTTTATCGGTCGCATTCGCCATCATGATAACGTATTCCAGTTATCTGCCGAAAAAATCGGATATTACAAATAATGCATTTATCACCGGATTTGCAAACTCCGGTTTCGAGTTGCTGGCAGGCATCGGTGTTTTTGCGGCGTTAGGTTTCATGGCAACTCAAGTGGGTGAGCCTGTAGCTAACGTTGCTTCAGCAGGGGTAGGGCTGGCATTCGTAGTCTTCCCGCAGATCATCAATCAGTTCCCGGGGATGAATGGCTTATTCGGAGTCCTGTTCTTCCTGTCATTGACATTGGCCGGATTAACATCATTGATGTCGATTGTTGAAACATATGTTGCGGGTATTTCTGAGAAATTCGGTATTACACGCAATAAGGCTGTCGCGTTCGGTGGAGGCTTAGCGGCTTTAGTTTCAATTCTTTTTGCGACTCAGGGCGGTTTGTTCTTCCTGGATCTTGCAGATTATTACATCAACCAATTCGGTGTTGCGGCTCTTGGCCTTGTCGAAGTGGTTATGGTCGTTTGGGTTCTTCGTAAAGCGGATAATCTTAAAGGCCATGCAAACGACATTTCCGATATTCAACTTGGCGGCTGGTGGAAACTCAGCCTTGGCGTCATCACACCGATCGTACTCGGTTATATGATGTTCGGATTATTGAAGCTGAATATTCTTAAAGAGCACACGGATAGTGAAGGCAATATCATAGGGAACTACGAAGGATATTCGGATATGTTCACACTTACAGGCGGTGTAGCTGTAGCTGCTGCCGCACTGATTCTTGGAATTCTGCTCTCCCTCGGCAAATGGCACAAAGATCACGCCACTTTCGAGGAAGATAAATAAGGGGGACATACTATGTCAATCGAAGCAATCATCGTTATGATCATCGGTATGGTGATCATTTGGGGCGGCTTGGCTGCCAGTATTCTGCATGCTGTAAAAAAAGGCAAAGAACGAAAAGCGGCGTAACAGAAAAATCCGGGGGCGGATGCTCCCGGATTTTTTATTTTGGCTTCTGTTTAGAGATGCCGGCGCCTTGTGAGCTGGTTGTCTTTATGGTACATTTGGAAAAGAGAATCTGACAGTAAGATCAATATGAATAATGCAGGTTACAGTAAATGGATGGTGAAAGTATTGATTACAATAGACCAGTGGAATTACGAGATCGTAACGGATTATCGTGATGGATTTCAAGAAGAGGCGTTGAATAACCGGTACAGTGAAATTCTGGGCAAGTATGATTATATCCTTGGAGACTGGGGCTATGGCCAGCTGAGATTAAAGGGTTTCTTCGAAGATACCAACCATAAGGCAAGCTATGATACCAAAATCAGCACCTTGCAGGATTATTTATACGAATACTGTAATTTCGGCTGTGCATATTTTGTCATTAAGAAAGTCGGCAAAGCGCCAGTTGCCGAAAAAGAGGTTGCAGAAGCACCAGCTGAAATGGCGATACAGGAAAATACAGGCGATGCCCCGGTTGCAGAATCATGATGCAGCGGGGTTTTTTCATGGCGATATGCTATTATAGTTAGTGATATATAAAGTTTAAACTATACCTGTTGGAGGGTTATACATGTATTTTATTGACCGCAGCAAGATTACTGAAACAATCAATTATATGAATTCCTTATTGGATCTATACGAGGGAAAAACGAGCTGGGTTACACTGGAAGATCAATTGGCGCTGGAACGGCTGAGCCATAATATCGTAGAATCGATCATCGATGTCGGCAACAGCATGATCGATGGATTCATCATGCGGGACCCGGGAAGTTATGATGACATCATTGATATCATGACGGACGAAAAAGTGATCACCCCGGAAATGGATGCACCATTGAAACGTGTCATCGGACTGCGTAAAGCATTGGTGCGGGACTTCATGAAAACGGATCATGAAAATATTTTGACAGTCTTGGATGGTGCACTGGAAGAACTGAAGGCTTTCGGACCTAAAGTCGAACATTATCTTGTCCACGAACTGGGGCCGGTCTCCGCTTTTATCCCTGAGGTAAAAAATGAAGGCCTATAAAGCGTATTGTCTGGATCTGGACGGAACAGTGTTCAGAGGCAGCGAATTGATCCCTGAAGCTGCTGATTTCATCAAGAGACTTCAAGGCAAAGGCATTGAACCTTTTTATGTGACCAATAATGCCTCCATGACGGCCATACAGTTTAAGGAAAAACTGAAGGCTTTCGGAATAGCTGCATCAGACGGCAGGATCATGGCTTCTTCTATAGCGGCAGCAAAATACATCAAACGCTGGTATCCGGGAAAGACGGTTTTCATGATCGGTTCCGAAGGCGTGGAACAGGCTTTGCATGATGAAGGAATCGAGAGAGTCAGTGAAAATGCAGATGTGGTAGTGATGGGGATCGACCGCAATATCAATTTCGAGAAACTGGCGACAGCTTGTCTGGAAGTCAGAAAAGGCGCAGCTTTCTTGTCGACAAACGGCGACTTGGCTTTTCCTTCGGAGAGAGGCCTCATACCCGGCAACGGGGCATTTACAAAAGTGGTGTCTGAATCGACTGGCATAGAGCCGGTGTTTATCGGCAAACCGGAAGGGCATATGCTGGAAGCGATCCAATATGAATTTGGCTTTGGATTAGAGGATATGGTGATGATCGGCGATAATTACGATACGGATATTCTGGCCGGTATCCGCTTTGGCATTGATACGGTCCATGTAAATACGGGAGTGACGCCGACAGAAGAAGTGGCTTCAAAAGACATCCAGCCCACCCATGCGATTGAAAACCTCAGTTTTTGGGAATTATAAAAAGCCATCAAAAAGATGGCTCAGAATAACGGATTTTCTTCTATAAACTCATACACCTTGCGTGTCAGTTCTTCAGGGGTGTCCGCTTCCACGATTTCCCCATTGACCAGGGCAAAAAGTGTTTGGGAGCACAATGTGCAATAACTTAAACAGCCATATTCCAATACATCCAGATTCGGGTCCCGTTCCAGTTTTTCAAACGATTCCTGAGCTCCATTTACGATATTGCTGACGCAAAATTCAACAATTGGATTCATTAAGGTCACCTCGCTACTTGGAAATCCTACCTTTTTTCAGTGTCAAAGTCAATTATTTGGCTCTCTTCCTGGGTATCGGAATCCTGGGGCGGGGCTCTTCGGTAATAAGCCGATTCAGCCCTGTGTGTATGGGGGATTGTTCCATTAATCCATCTTAGGCCAACCAGGACTAAGCGGGCAACGCCGCATTTCCATATTGTGAAACTTATCACAATCCGATATACTTTACATGGGATAGAAGCAGACAGATGATAGTTAAAGGAGATTTTTATGCGAAAATTAGTCTTATTGGGCGGCGGTTACGGCAATATGAGGATATTGCTCCGTTTATTGCCTAACAGTTTACCTCAGGATGTTGAAATTACATTGATCGACCGAACTCCATTCCATAGTATGAAAACGGAATTCTATGCACTTGCAGCCGGTACCGAATCGGATCAGGATGTCAGAGTGGATTTTCCTGTGCATGAACGCCTGAAAGTCGTTAATGGCGAAATTCTGGAAATTGGCTTGGAAGAAAAATGCATCTTCATGGATAACGGCCAGCGCATCGCATTCGATGAATTGGTGATCGGCCTTGGCTGTGAGGATAAATACCATAACGTTCCGGGTGCTGATCAGTATACCTACAGCATCCAGACAATCGGACAATCACGTCAGACCTATCAGACTTTGCTCGGCTTGCCGTCAAATGCGGTGGTCGGCATCGTCGGAGCGGGGCTCAGCGGTATCGAACTTGCGAGTGAATTGCGTGAAAGCCGCGACGATCTGCAGATCAAGCTGTTTGACCGCAGCCCGCGTATTTTACGCGATTTTCCGGAACGTTTAAGTAATTTTGTGAAGAAGTGGTTCGACACGCATAATGTTGAAGTGGTTTCGAATTCCAATATCACTAAAGTGGAGCCGAGTCTTCTATATAATCACGAAGAAACGATTCCGGTCGATGCTGTAGTTTGGACAGCAGGCATCCAGCCTGTGAAACCGGTGCGCGACCTGGGTCTTGAAAGTGATTCGAGCGGACGGGTGGTCATCAATAAATACCACCAGCTTCCGGAATACACGAACGTCTATGTTGTTGGGGACTGCGCGGCTTTACCGATGGCGCCTTCTGCCCAGCTTGCCGAAGAACAGGCTGAACAGATCGTCAAAGTGTTGAAGATGAACTGGAAAGGTGAAGAATTGCCTGAAACGATGCCCGAGATCAAGCTGAAAGGCTTCCTCGGATCACTCGGTAAAAAGCAAGGCTTCGCTTATCTGGCAGACCGGACAGTGACCGGACGAATTGCCCGCCTGATGAAATCCGGCGTGCTGTGGATGTATAAATGGCATAATGGTTAAAAACCGACAGAAACGTTGATATGACAGGGTTTACGCGAGGAAAGAGGGAGGAATTTTACCCCACTCGCACAGAACTCGCACATTATTTCTCGAAAGTCATCTGATAGAGGTCGCCGAAGTGAGTATGCACTCGCTCGGTGGCCTCTTTTTTCTTTTTCTTCGTGACATGGGTGTAGATGTTTTTGGTGGTCTTGGAATCCTCATGACCGACCCGGTTCATGATGGTGTCGAGATCCATTCCAGCAACGGTCGCCATCGTGATATAGGTGTGCCGGAGAATGTGCGGACCTTCAACCTTGGAGACGCCAGATTTCTTGCACAGCCGGATGGTCCGGTCATAGACAAAGCGGCTGGCGTACGGGTATCCGTTTTCGCGGCAGAAGACAAAGTTTTCATCGTGATAGTCCGTTATAGCCTTCCGGAACTTCAGCCGGATTTTCGCCTGGCGGAGTCTGAGTCGTTTGAGCATGTTCAAAAGCTCATCATCCACATCAAAAGTCCGAATGGCCTTCCTTGTCTTCGGCGGCGTCAGTTCATATTCCCGCATGTTATGATTCGGCATGTCCATCGTCTTCGTGACCCGGATGGTTTTCTCCTCGAAACTTATGTCCGTCCACTTCAGGGCACAAACTTCGCCGACACGCATGCCAGTAAAGGCCATTAAATAAAACCACTCCATATCGTTCTCCAGACCTCGGGCAACCGATGCATGCAGAAATGCTTGCAGCTCGTCCTCTTCGAAATACTTCTCATTGATCTCGGTCTGCTCGATTTCCTCCACCGTCAACCTTCTTTTTGGAATTACAATTTCAGCCGCTGGGTTATCGCTCCGCAGCTTGTGCCGTATGGCGTGCTTAAAGATGAAGTTGGCTGTGACCTTCACACCGTCCAACAAGGACCGAGACAGGCCTCGTTTATCCAAATCCACCAGTATGTTTTGCGTAACTCCGTGGGTGATCCGTCCGATGGCCACACCACCGATGTATTTGCAAAGCGTCCGGATGGAAGAGCGCCGGCTGCGGATCGTGCTGTTCTTCACGCCGGATACACTGTATATCTCATACCATTGCCAGGCGACTTCCTCAAATGCGATATTCATGCCGGCCTTGTTGTCGACACCGGATTCCAATTCCTTCATCGCATCTTTGACTCTCTGTTGGGCCACGTTCTTTTTCTCGGACTGTCGGCGAACCGGGTTGCGCTTATTCGTTACTGGATCCCGTGGACCTTCGGCGTAACATTCCCATTTACCGTTCTTTAATTTTCTGCATTTCATGGCATACACTCCTCCGGTTCACCGTAGCATCCGGCGGATAGGTGTGCCGGTAATTTTTTTGTTGCGCTGACTTTCTGGCGGTAGGGTTTTAAAGTCCTCCAGTCCTCTGCGGTAAATTTGATTCTGCATGTAATGCTGCAGGCGCTTTTCTGCGAATTCCTGCCCAACATGAAACGTCTCCATGATCAGCCAGACGGCTTCTCGTTCGTGTGCCGGCAACTTCAAAGCCTGCAGTATGAAAGAGGGGACGCAGAACTGGTACATAAAATTATCCGCTTGCCATTCCTGAAGCTCGACAAACCATTTACCCATCTTTAATTGATTTCCGCTGTGCCGGAGGTAATGGCAGAGCTCATGGCCGAACATCATCCATTCTTCACTGATGGTACCTCTCTGGATAACGATTTCATTATCGAACCTAAACACTCTGTTACTGTATGTAACCTCAACGCCAAGCTTTTTCGCTATTTGTAGCATGTTCAAGTCTTCGGGTTTTGTGATGCCAATCGATTTATACAGTTCGCTTATGTAGTCCTCCAGGTGCGTGTACAAGAATTGACCTCCTTTTTTGGAACATATGTTCTGTTTATGGGTATAAATTTAGGCGCACGCTATAGGTGCACCTAATTATTATTTTCAAGAACTCCTATGGAAATCGGCAATTCTTCATCAAGATATTTAGCGGAAATTTCCTTAACCTCTTCAGTAACTTGCGACAAATGTATCTCCATAAGCCCAAAATCTCCAGCTAAACCTTTTTCTACACCCAACTCAACACTCCATCCGATTTCGATGATTTCTTCTGCCAAGGGAGATGTTTCATGTTTTTCTTTAATTTCTGCAGTTGTGCTTTCGACTTTCGCCGTGGTTGCATGAAGCACGCTCTTTTGTTCAAAGGATCCGTCTTCTTCAAAGGTAGCTTCCACAAGTCTAAAAGTCATATCTTCAAGGTACTTCAATGCATCTTCTTTAGACATTTCCTCTTGTGTTACAGCTGATTCAACTACCTGATCAGTTTCATTAGTACACGCTGTTAAAACCAACAATAAGAACATGTAAAATACGATAAATATCTTTCTCATCTCATTCCTCCTTTTTCTGACTCTTCTTAAACTTAATATAATCATATACTTCTTTCATATCCTCTGCAGATAAAGATTCCATGTCCTTGAACATTAAATCAATGTCCGGAAATTCTGAAGCAATTTTAGAAATGAAATGAGACTTATCTGCTTGATCATCAACATTAGTTGCATTCGGTGTTTCTGTACGGCCTAGAAGATAATCGACACTCACTTCATAAAAGTCAGCTAGCCTCTGCAACGTTTCGTAATCGGGTTCACGTTGTCCCTGTTCGTACATAGCGTATGTAGTTCTAGCCACTCCAATCCGTTTCGCTAAATCAGATTGAGTAATATTTCTACGGGTTCTTAAATTTTTCAGACGGTCGGATAGCATAGAATCCCTCCTAATTAGTTAAATTATACCTACACAAAGCGTGTAATGAAATTGTTTACGCAAAATGCGTAATTAATAGTTGACTTGTCACATAACGTGTAGTATTCTATGTATAAGAAGTACACGAAACGTGTAATTAGGAGGTGTAAGAATGAGAGAATGGTTGAAAACCAAGCGTTTAGAAGCTGGACTTACTCAAGAGGAAGCAGCTAAAAAAGCTGGCATCGCACGGACGACATACGCCATGATAGAACAAGGCGAGAGAGATCCAAGCGTTTCAGTAGCTGCTAAAATCGCCGGAGCACTAAAATTCAAGTGGACTATTTTTTTTGACAACAAAGTACACGAAACGCGTAACGAAAAGCGATCAGCAGTCTGAGAAAGGTGGCGAATAACCACCCGGCAAGCTCAACTAATGAGCTTCCATGACTCAGGAAGGAAATATTAAACAACTTAAAGTATCAGAATATTTCTTCATCTGTAAATTATTTAAAACTAAGGAGGAATTTTAATGAATGAACTTATTCCAACTTCGCAAAGTGCCACTGGAGAAATTACATTAAGCGGTCGAGATCTTCATGAATTCTTAGAGGTAGGTACTCGATACGATATTTGGTTTAACCGCATGACGGAATATGGTTTCGAAAAAGAAATTGATTTTGTTGAAGTCGTTCAAAAAAGAACAACATCACATGGCCGAGAACACGAAATGATGGACCACCAAATCAAACTCGACATGGCTAAAGAAATTGCCATGATCCAACGCTCTGAAAAAGGGAAAGAAGCGCGTCAGTATTTCCTGCAAATTGAAAAGCTCTGGAACAGTCCCGAAATGGTCATTAAAAGAGCAATGGACTTCCAGCAACAGAAAATCATTTCATTGGAAGCGAAAGTCAAAGCCGACGAAAAGAAAGTCTTCCTCGCAGAAGCCATTCAAGTCAGCGAGAACGCGGTGTTGATCAAGGACCTGGCAACCATCCTTTGTCAAAGGGGATTAGATATAGGTCAAAATCGATTGTTCGAGGTTTTAAGAGAGAAGGGTTACTTGCTTAGCAGCAATGCTTACTGGAATAAGCCTTCGCAGAAAGCAATGGAAATGAAGTTGTTTGAGGTTACGACCCGACTGCACACTTCCAGCGACGGCAGCACATATTTGAAGTACACGCCGAAAGTGACAGGCAAAGGCCAGTTTTACTTTATCAACAAGTTGCTAACAGGAAGTAAGGCTATCTAGGAGTTGAACAATAAAGAACAGGAGTGAAGAGGATGAGGGAAGAAAATTGCAATGCTTGTCACAAAGAAATCGAAGTGACCGAAGATTATAAACCTGAATATTGTTGTAGTGGCTACGAATGTGGCTGTTATGGACTTCCTACAAATCCTGTATTTTGCGATGAATGTGAGAGGGAGCTAATTGGCGTTGCAGTAGAATAGTCGAACCATAAATGGAGGTTATGAAAATGGAATTTGAATTAACTAATAAAGAAAAGAAACTAATTGTTGAAGCTATTCAAGGGCATTTAAACAACCCCAAAGCCGACATATCTTATGAAAAACTTAGAGATATGAGTGATTTAAAGGAAAGAATTAGAGCATCAATCAATGAGTAGTACGCACATAAAACGAGAGAAAAAGGGCGTGAGGGACGCCCTCAGAGAGGAGTGAAAAACCGTGGACGAAAACATGCTTGTGACATTAACCGTCGGAGAATTACGGAACGTCGTCAGCGAGGTTGTAAACAAAGAAGTGCAAAAAGCAATTGCGGAACAGCTGGAGCTGCAGGGGAGAATTGAACAGTTGCCGCCGATGCTGACGCGTGAGGAGTTCATGAAAGTTATGCGCGTCAGTTCGACAACCGCCACAAAGATTTTTGACCGACCCGATTTCAGAGTCTTTCGCCGAGGGAAGCTGCTGATTGAAACCGAGTTTCTGTTTGAATGGATCCGTAAAAACTCTGATTGGGTGGAGGAGAATACCCAATACTTCCGTTCCATAAGTTAAGTATAAAGCGTACATCCATAACGGATGGCAAAACCCAAGTAAACCCGCCGGTGAAACGGTACTAAAAATGGAGAAAGGATGAATTAATGTGAAATCGAATCTGAAACAAGTCATGAAGGAAATGAGAGAGGGGGAAACGCAGCAGCAAGTAGCGATGAATCTGAACGTGACCCGCGAATCTGTCTCCGCTTACGAAAACGGGAGAGCTAAATTGCCGCCAGACATTGCACAGAAAATGATGGAGAAAAAGCAAAACCCGTGGTTTGCCATCGCCTTACGAAACGAATACACCAAAACCGGTCCGATCCGCTTGAATGGTCCGAACTTCGACGGTCATCGCTCGGCGATCCGTGAAAAGACTATCGAAGAAGTGAAGGAAGTCCTCGGCACCCTCGAAGATTTCAGCTTCGCTAAACCGCTTCAGAACATATCGGACTGGGAACGACCGAAAGTGGATTTACTGGCCGAGCATATCGTTGAAGCCATCACCGCCCTTGAGCACACGTTGGCTGTGTTATGCGATGAAGCTGGGCTTAGCTATAACGAAGCCTGGAGCCGGCATTATTTAGAACTTAAATCGAAAGGATATGTCCAGTGATGATCGAATACGGCGAACCGCTTCACATTTATCTGTCCTGCTGCTTCATCATCTTCATCGGATTCTTGTTTTATCTCATGCTGCACAAACCGAAAAAAGCGCAAAAAAATAGACCGAACTGAGGTCCAGTCAGTCGGCCGAAAATCAAATATGTTAGCTAGTTCATTATACCACAAAAGAGAATTATATACCTGTTATTTGGGAGCCTTGGCTCCCGTCAATAAGCCCAGGATGAATCACTCCTCCTTAAGTGTATTCGCCTCTACTAGCCATAGAATGCCTGGGCTTATTGATGGGATTCAACCATCAGAAAGGAAGTGAAGAATATGAAAAGGTTGGTGGCTTCTCGGAAGCTGAAAAGAAAATGCGTTTATTGCCAATGTAATTTTAAAAAAGGAAATGTCTATTACAAAAGACGTTTTGTGTTTAGTTCGTTTAGCAGTATCGAAGCTTTTGAACATCTAGTTTGTCCGAAATGCAAATATCAATCTGAACGCCATATGCATCGGTTCAGTGAATTTTTAGGCAAATGCCATCATCCAATTGAAGAAGAAGTCTATTCGCTTATTCCAGGTGAATATTACGCCATGCAACCGGATCGTACCGAATGCAAAATATGCGGTCAACCATTATAGAAAGGAAGTGAACACATGCAAGCACAAGGACAAGCAGCTACGGACCTCGACACCTTCGACAAGTCCGAAAAAATGATGGAGATCCGGAGCTTTTTGCGGATTTCAGCAAACGAAGGAAATTCTTCAAGCGTCATCTCTTTTGAAAATCTCGGAAATTCGAGGGAAGCGATATTCATCATTACGTTGTTGCGGAATCATGGCTATACCGTGAATTATGGCAAAAAGGACGATGGCGTCATCATCGTTAAATGGTGAGAGGGGGTGGGACAAGTGGAAGGAACATTCTGTGAAGACTGCGGCATTTTTCTTGCTGCTGAACCTTCGAAATATGAAGAACGCTGCTATGACTGCCATGAAGATGAATTGCACCGGGCGGCAGAAGAAGGGTATTGCCCTGACGGAATCCGGTTCGCGGACTGGACGATGATCCAGCACAAATACAAGGAACCGGAATTTGTTGAATGGCAATAAAAAAAGCCACTGCAAAGGCAGTGACTCACCGTCCCATGTGGCGTGGGGCGACTAAATTAATAATCTTAAAGCTATCTTAGCATAAAAAATGGAGGGAACGCAATGCGTGCAGAATCACTCGTATCGACTCATGAATTAAGCCGTGAAGATTGGCTGGAAGCCCGCAGAAAAGGAATTGGTGGCAGTGACGTATCTGCCATCGCTGGCTTGAATAAATGGAAATCACCAATCGGAGTTTACCTGGACAAAACAGGTCAGTCACCTGAAGAAGATAAAGCTGGTGAAGCTGCTTATTGGGGCAACGTCATGGAAGATATCGTGGCGCAGGAATTCACCATTAGAACCGGCATTAGGGTCCGGAAACGTAATGCGATTCTTCGGCACCCAGAGCACGATTTCATGCTGGCGAACGTGGACCGGTTGATTGTCGGCAAGAAGGAAGGACTCGAATGCAAGACAGCTTCTGAATACCTGAAAGGGGATTGGGAGGACGAAGAAATTCCGGCATCGTATCTGCTGCAGTGTCAGCACTATATGGCTGTAACTGGTTATCAAGCTTGGCACATCGCTGTACTGATCGGCGGAAATAAATTCATCCATAAACGCATTGAACGGGATGAAGAATTGATTCAGTACTTAATCGATATCGAAACTGACTTCTGGGTCAATCACGTTCAGGCAGAAGTACCCCCGGCCTTTGATGGCTCTGATGCTTCCACGGATTTATTGAAAGCTCTTTATCCGGAAGCTGAGCCTACCAGCGAAATTAAGCTCGGCAGTGATGTTGAGCAAATGCTGGATGCCATGGATCAGCTAGCTGCAGATATCAAAGAATTCGAAACCAAAAAGAAGGAATACGAAAACCAGATCAAGGCGCTGATGGCCGAGAATGAAAAGGGCTTCACGCTTAATCGAGTGGTTACCTGGAAGAACTACGAAACCAACCGGCTTGATTCCAAGCGCTTGAAAGCTGAACAGCCGGATCTTTACAAAAAATACATTAACACGACAACCGCGCGCCGGTTCACCGTGAAATAGGAGGAAAACATATGCCGAACTGGGCTGAAGGTAATTTGAAAGTTAGAGGTACGCAAAAAGAAATCGTTACATTTCTAAAAGGTGCGTTCGGAGGAGTGTCGGCGTTTTTTTCCCAACAAGAAGAAGTCGAAGTTGAAGAGAATGATTATTCTATAACCGTTAAATCGAAGCATGGGTTGCATGTCAATGGCACAAGAAGGGCGTTTGTTGATGGTGAGATTGAGTTCTATCTCGACTATGAAGATGATGAAATCGTTGTACTTGTGATTGATGATTTCAAGCAAGCATGGGGCATTGATCCAGAACCATTCATTCATCTTTCGAAAAAATTTAAAGTAGACAAAAAAAAATTTATGTATTCGAGAAAGGCATGGAATTTAACCACGACGTCGAGATTCATAAAGGCGAGCTTGTCAAATCGGACGTCATTCAATTTGAAAATTACAAGTGGGATTGCATCATGCCAAATCTCGGCGGCTAATTCCAATACAACAATATCCATTAAAAACTAGGAGGAATTCATTCATGGCAACAAATGAAGCAGTCAAAAACCAATTGGCACAGAAAAACACGCAGGTGCAAAAGAAAGCGCCGGCACCGGAACAGACACTGAACGCGCTCTTGAAACGCATGGGCCCAGAAATTCAACGCGCCCTTCCGAAACACATGGACGCCGACCGGATTGCTCGGATCGCTCTGACGGCTGTTCGTACCACACCGAAATTACTGGAATGTGATCAAACCTCTTTCCTTGCAGCTATCATGCAGTCAGCACAACTAGGTGTTGAACCGAATACAGGTCTTGGTCAGGCTTACCTAATTCCTTACGGCAAGCAAGTTCAGTTCCAGTTGGGTTACAAGGGCCTGATTGACTTAGCAGTCCGTAGTGGGCAGTACAAATCGATTTATGCCCATGAAGTATACGCCGAAGACGAATTCGAATTCACATACGGCTTAACGAAAGACTTGGTCCATAAACCTGCTTCCATTCCGCAAGGCGAGCCAATCGGCTATTATGCTGTCTACCACTTGCAAAACGGTGGTTATGATTTCGTTTACTGGACGAGAGAACGCATTGATCACCACGCTCACAAGTTCTCGCAAGCCGTTCAAAAAGGCTGGACGAGCCCATGGAAAACCAATTACGACGCAATGGCCAAGAAGACGGTCCTGAAAGAAGTACTGAAATACGCTCCTAAGTCGATTGAGCTGCAGAAGACAGTGGAGGCAGACTCTACTATCAAAAATGAAATCAGCCGTGATATGAGCGAGATTATCGATGTAACAGACTACACAGTCCTGGACGATCAAGTAGAAGTAGTGGAAGAAACAGCGGATGCTGCAAAGGATAAAAAACCGAGTGTGCACGAACAAGGGTCGTTGGTCTAAGTGTTAAAAAAGGGGAGTGAGGGCTCCCCTTAAAAATTATAGAAATATAAAAAGATTTGAGGGATTGGCAATGAGCGAAGTGAAGTGGATCAAGCTAAGCACACAAATGTTTGAGGATGAAAAAATACGGTTGATAGAAAGTATGCCGGAAGCGGACACGATTCTTATTGTGTGGGTCAAATTACTTTCGCAAGCAGGCAGGTCAAACAATAATGGCTACATTTATTTATCTGAAGATATTCCATACACGGATGAAATGCTGGCAACCATCTTTAACCGTCCGCTATCTACAGTCCGAATGGCTTTAGAGGTATTCCGCAACTTTGGAATGATTGATGTAGATTCAAATCATTTTATTAGCATATCGAATTGGGAGAAACATCAGAACGTTGCCGGGCTCGATAAGATTCGTGAACAGAACCGTATCCGTAAGCAAAAAGAACGCGAAAAAAAGAAACTCCCTGCCCCGTCACGTGACCGTCACGTGACAGTCACGCCGAATCACGCAACAGAACTAGAACTAGATTTAGAACTAGAACTAGAAAAAGATGTTGTTGTAGATGATAGCGCTGGAAAAGCATTCCGATTCTACGAAAAAAACATGGGTCCACTGGTCCCACATATTTCAGAACGAATTTCTATCATGATTGATGAATCATCTGAGGAGTTGGTTCATGAGGCATTGAAACGTTCTGTGGAAGCAAATGCGCGGAACAAAATGAATTTTGCTGACACGATCCTGAAAGATTGGGGTGCCCAGCGAATCAAAACCTTAGCCGATGTCGCTGCTGCAGACAAAGAATTCGAAAGACGAAAGCGAGGGAACTCGAATGGAACCACTCCGAAAAATCATGGAGGACCTCACGACGAAGAATATGACGGACTCTCAATCTAAAGGCTTGGAATGTCCGCATTGCAAAGAAGTTGTGCCACCACTTGAAATCGAAGTCTTGGGAAAGAATCGTTGGGTGCAGCCAATCTGCAAATGTGAAGCCGATATCCAGAAAGCCGAACTTGAGACGATGAAAAATGCGCAGCGTGAACGCGAAGTTCGAGAGTTGTTCGCCATTAGCGACTTGGGCAAACGGTTTGAGGAAGCCAATTTCGAAAATTTCGATTCTCGTCCCGGCGCTGAAAATGCGGAGAAGATTTCGCGGTACTATGCAAATAACTTTGAAGAATTCGGACTTGAATCCATTTTACTCTGGGGCATCCCCGGCAATGGGAAATCACACTTAGCCGCAGCTATCCACAATCAACTTCACAGAGAAGGAAAAGTCGTGGTTTTTGTATCGATGCCGGACCTGTTAAAGAAAATTAAAAATACATTTGGCAAAGGCAATACGGAAAGTGAAGAAAAAATCTTGAAGGCTTTGAACATCTGCGACCTGTTAATCATCGATGATATCGGCGCAGAGAAGACGAGCGAATGGGTGCAGGAAATCATTTTTCTGATCATCGACAATCGCTACCGTCGCAATAAACCGGTAATGGCCACATCTAATTTGGAACCAAAGGAATTAGCTGGGCAGATTGGTAAGCGCTCTTATGACCGCATCGTAGAAATTTCGCAATCAATCGAGAATAAAGCGTCCAGTTACCGGCGAGAGGTAGCGAAGAACCGTTTATCCAAGTTTGATCACTTACTGAAAGATTAGGAGGAAGGGCAATGGAATACATCTTAAACAAAACACCGCAAGACTACCGCACATATATTTTGGACATGTTGGTCGTTACAGCCGGAAGCTGGCAGGCAGCAGGATGCAAGGACGAGGCACTGGAAGCGAAGTTCATTCATTTACTTGGCGAGATTCATCCGAAACGAGAAACGGCGCTACTGGCGTTGCAGATGCATATTGCCGGGGAGGTTGCGGCGTGAAACCCATGTCATTAATCGGCGGCATCGATGAATACCAGCTCAACAAAAGATTCAAGTCAGAGGAAAGTCCAGCTGGCCGGTTAGTTTATTTCTTGGCTCACAATGGATATCCCTCCGAACTGGAGCACGCTATGAGCATCATTCCGGTAAATAAAGTTCTAACAGTCAAAGAAATATACGTCGGGCGTTCAAGCTCTACCGTTGAATTCAAAGAATACCCAGGCAAGCGATTCAATACGGTGATGTTTGCGGATATCAATTTTACCGAGAGACGGAAGATCCGACGCTTCCGTTTTAATTTAAAGTCTCATTGTCAATATTTTCTTTTAACTTGTTCAATGAAACCTGAACGAATGGAAAACAATTGAAGGAGGAAAAATAATGCCAGTAAAAAATGAAACAGCTTTTTTGCAAAGTCTTTCGCATCTCGTTTCCCATCGTGCAGTGAAATACCACTGCGGATTCCGTACTGCTTTTGTTCAGTGGACATCGGAGGAAGAAAAGCAGGGGGTATCTTACACAGAGCTCAGAGATTTTGTTGTATCGGCCCATAGAGGCAACGAGGTGGATTCCTGATGACGTACCTTTTAGCTGCATTTATCACTTTAGGAATTGTAGAAGGAGTATGGGTGTATCGGACATGGCGGATGTTTGGCAGTTGAGGGGAACTTTTAAGGAGTGAAAATATAATGGCTAAATTTAATTTCTCAGTAGCAATTGGATTAAACGGTTGCCATATCGAAGACACCATTGAGTTAGAGGACAATTTAACCGATGAAGAGGTACAGGAAATGTACTTAGATTGGCGTGACGAACAGCTTGACGGTGGTTGGGATAGAGAGTAATACGCCCATACTTTAGAACCTTAAATTAAAGGAGAAGTAAAATGGCTTATAAAAAACCTGTTTGCGATTGCGGCAATAACCTACAATTTATCGGCAATCCATTTGCAATTTTAAATGTAAAAACAGATGGAAGGTTAAGTGCATATAGACCGTTTATTCGCTCGGAACATATACCTTCAGACAGATTAAAATGTCGGGCGTGCGAGATATATTATAAGTGTCACTTTGATAATAAAGACAGGGTTTTTAGAGGTGTGAAACTATAAAAAATTTCGCACATAAAGGAGTGATGGCAATGGAGTGCAAACGATGTAATCGGCAACTGAAGACTCAAAAGAGCATCGATAACGGGTATGGTCCCACCTGTAAGAAAAAGCAGGAAGAAGCCGATGCCGAGTTTCTAAGGATCCAGATTACCATTGACGAAGAATTAGCTTATCAGGAAAAGGTGAAACGTTAATGCAACTGTTATTCGAAATTATGGGAGATCCAGTCGCCCAGGGAAGACCGAGAGCCGGAAAGTCTTTTTCCGGCAAAACGGTTCTCTATGATCCAGCAAAATCCAGAAACTTCAAGCACTATGTCCGACTGGTAGCAGCGCAGCACGCGCCGAAAGAATTGATTGAAGGGCCAATTCATTTAAACGTTGACTTTTATCGGTCCATTCCGAAGAAATACCAGACCAAGCCAAAGCTCGAGCTTATTGAAAAAGGACTGTTGCTCCCAACCACAAAGCCGGATGTCGATAATTACATCAAGGGTGTAAAGGATGGACTTAATAAAGTGATCTGGCAAGATGATAGCCAGGTTGTCAGTATGAACATACGGAAATTCTATAGCATGACGCCGAGGATCGTCGTGCATATCACATATTAACTTAGGGGTAGCATTCGCTATCCTTTTGGGCATTAAAGAGAGAGTGGGGGTCATTTTTTTGCGTATGAAAGAAGTGAAGATTTCGGAGACAGGTATGCTGGAATTGGATATAATGGAATTACCTAGAAGTTGTGTTCTCGTCATTTCAGATGGCAAGGCGAAAGTTGCTGAGCTGCCCGTACATGCGGAGACCAGCATCGTCACGTACAAAGGGAAAGTGAAACGGGTGAATTTTGATGAGGGGGAAGAGTTTTGAAATTGAAGCATGACTTTTATTTTTGGTCATCATGGATTCTTTTAGGATGTTTGTTCCTTTTAATTTTCTATATGTATCAATATCAATATAACTTTAAAGAAATAATCGACTTGAAAACAATTTTGACCGTTTTAGGTACTATTTTCGGTGCATATTTCGGCGCTAAAACAGCGGGTCAATACGCAGTGAAGTCGGTTGAAAAACAAATTGATCATCAAAAAAATTCTGAGATTATAAAAGAAAAAAGAATTTTAAAGAAAAAAATGCAAGAAATTATAACGCGATGCGCTGGTTTGAGCGCTTTTTTGAATGATATGGAACTAATTTTCGAAGAAAATGAGGATTATTTTTTAAGCTCAAAAGACACGTCTATTCTTCTTGAAATTCAAGAACATTTAGAAATAGAAATTAGTTATTTAAAAAGTATCGAGCTTACTGAAGTTTATGAAAAACCATTTTTAAGAATTACTTTAGTAAAGTCTTTATTAGACTTTATACTTAGCTCCACCAAGTTAATGGCAAGGTTTGTTGCAGAAGACGCTACAGATATTTACTTTACAGAAAAAGAATCGTTTTTTGATTCTATATTAGGTTTTGAAGAGGGTCTAGAAAATTTGAAAATGGAATTAAATAATATCTAATAAGTCCGCACCAGCAAACTGGAGGACATCATTACAGCTTAACCGCTGTTTTGGTGTCCTCTTTTTTATTTCATTTCGAGAGGAGCAACTCCATGAAGATCTGGGCTGATGAATTATTGCATGAATATGAAATTGGAAAAAAGGATTTAGAACGCCGTCGTGACCGATTGAACAGAAATGACTTTCACGATAAGCAGGATCTCACTCAAATTAACAGCATGATTGAGAGCATGGCTTTTGCCATGGAATGGATGGAGACCGGGAGACAGCCTGGTATCTATAAGGGGATTGATAAAAAGAATATCTATCAGCATCAATCATTCGCCAGCATGGATTTTATCCCCGATATTACCGAGCAATTGGAGGAAGGCCCAAAGCAGCTTTACATGACTGCTGAAGAAAAGATTATTCTGGCTGATATCTTTGCAGCATTATCTTTGAGGGAAAGACAGTGCTATATCCTGCATGAAGCCAGCGGGTTGAGCATGGGGAAAATAGCAGATGAAATCGGTCTAAAAAGGCGTACTGTCCAACAATATATTGAAAGGGCACGTGAGAAAATTAAAGTTAAAGTAGGATGAAACTTGTAGGTTAAAAGAACGTAATAATTTATAAGAATAGGGAAAGGAGGATGAATTGGTATGAACCTTGATTTTAATGAATTGATAGTTCCTGGCATTATTGAAGGCTTTTTCACTGTGGCAATGATGGCTCTACCGCTAATATTATGGATTGGGCTTCCGGCAATTATATCTAATATAATTTTTAGGAGTAGAGATGCTTCTCGTTTTGGAGCATTACTTGGGTTTGTTGCTTTGTATACAATTGGTCCATTTTCAACAATGAATTTGTTCTGACGTACAATTGACGTACAAATTATTAATAAATGAAGGGGAGAAAGAGAGGGGATGCGTTCGAGAACGCAAATCCCTCATTGAGCCTCGTTTTTTCACAAAATAAAATGCCCTATGTAGTAGAATGATTGCAGGGGGTGAATTTATGGAATGCAAATACTGTCAATCTCATATGAAACAAGAGGGCACTGATCCAGAGCCAGGAGGGTTCTCAACTCTATACATCTGCGAGAATGATGAATGTCGCGCTATTTTCGAAGAATGGTATAACGCTAGTGATATGGCTAATAAAATGCCCGAAAGAGACAATTGGTTTAAACCAGGTGAAAGTAAATATTAATTGCCAGGAGCGCCTTTTGAAGGTGCTTTTTTATTATGTCTTAAAAAAGGAGGCAATGGAATGAACTTCGTGGATGCCAAACAACGCAAGGAACGCGGATTCTCCGTTAAGCAAGCTGTTGCTGATTTAAACAGCAAAGCAGATGATTACGAAACGATCATCATCATCGGCAAAACCCGTGACGGTGGATTGGATTTCGGATTCTCTGGAGACAATGATGCGGAATTGATTGGTCAATTAGAGGTGTTGAAGGCAGTTTTGGTTGAAGGGATTCAGGAAAGATGAATGATTTACATGTCAGATTAAGCAAATAGCGCGAGAGTGATGATATTTATGGGAGTAATGTTAGGGGGCGGAGTTGATGTAGATGGCCAGAAAAAGAGACCCACGCAGAGATGAAGCTTTTCAGATTTGGAAACAACATGAGGGCAAGGTTACTAATCGGGCAATCGCTGAGCAATTAGATGTTCCTGAGAAAACAATCGGCGGATGGAAATCCAAAGATAAATGGAACGGAGAATCGAATGGAGTACTCCAATCAAAAATACGGAGTACTCCGAAAGAGAAAAAGAAGAAAGAAGTCTTTGTGGAGTCGGATAAATTAAACGACAAGCAGAGGCTTTTTTGCATTTACTACATTAAGTATTTCAATGCGACCAAGGCTTACCAAAAGGCTTACGAAGTAGATCGCAATACTGCTGAGTCTATTGCTTATCGATTGATGGGGAATGATGGAGTAAAATCGGAAATTCGACGGCTGAAAGAACAGCGACTGAGTGAAGCATATTTCGATAAGTACGATGTGCTCCAGAAATATAAAGATATTGCTTTTGCAGATATAACCGATTTTATTGACTTCACTCAGGTAACAGGAGAAGTAACAGAGAAAACAACCGAATTCCATGATGACGGTACTAGGAAATCAGAGAAAACAGAAACTGTACCCTATACCTATACGAAGTTTACGATGCATCACTCGGATAAAGTTGATGGCACGCTAATTTCTGAGATTGCAAGAGGTAAGGATGGAATGTTCAAAGTGAAACTTGCTGACAAAATGAAAGCGTTAGAAATGCTCGCTAAATATACTGACCTCTTATCTGATAACGATAAGAAACGCTTGCAAGAAGAGAAGATAAAGGTTGATACTGCCAAAGCTAAAGCAGAAGCCGAACGCATCAGCAAGGATCATAACGAAGATGTAGAAGAAATCGTTATCGTCGATGCTTGGAGTGACGGCCATGCTTAAAAAGAAAAAGAAAGTCGTCTTCAATGTACAAAAGAACGTCAATCCGCACTTTCAGGATGTCTGGAGCTCCAGGAAGCCCTACAACATCCTGAAAGGCGGCCGGAACTCTTTTAAATCATCGGTCATCGCATTGAAGCTGGTCTACATGATGATTCTCTATATCACGATGGACCAAAAAGCGAATGTTGTCGTAATCCGCAAGGTAGGCAATACCATTCGGGATTCCGTCTTCAACAAAATTCAGTGGGCCATTAAGCTGTTCGGCATGTCCGGGCGATTTAAAGCCACCGTGTCGCCGTTTAAAATCGTCCATAAGAAAACAGGCAGCACGTTTTATTTCTACGGACAGGATGACTTCCAGAAACTGAAATCGAATGATATTGAGGACATTATTGCCGTCTGGTATGAGGAATCTGCAGAGTTTGCCAGCGAAGAGGAATTTGACCAAACGAACGTTACGTTTATGCGGCAGAAACATGCACTTGCCCCATTTGTTCAGTTCTTTTGGTCATATAACCCACCTCGCAATCCTTACCACTGGATTAATGAATGGGCGGACACGATGAAGAGCGAGGAAGATTACCTGGTCCATGAATCGAGTTACTTAGATGATCAGCTTGGCTTTGTGACGGATCAGATGCTGAAGGATATTAATCGGATCAAGACCAATGATTTTGATTATTACCGCTATATCTATCTCGGCGAGCCGGTCGGACTTGGAACGAACGTCTACAACATGAACCTGTTCAAGCCGCTAGACGAGCTGCCGAGTGACGACAGGGTTATCGGCCTCTTTTATTCCATTGACGGAGGGCATGCCGTCTCTGCAACGACATTCGGCTGCTACGGGCTGACAGCAAAGGGCAAAGTGATTCTGCTCAACACTTATTACTACAGCCCGGCCGGCAAAGCGGTGAAGAAAGCGCCGAGCCAGCTGTCGAAAGACTTAAATGATTTCATCACTAAAACAGCGACACAGGCAATGTGGAAGGGGGCGGTCATCATAAAACGAACTATTGACAGCGCAGAGGCAGCCATCAAGAACCAGTATTACAAAGACTATGGCCAGCACCTGGTCGGCGTCAGCAAAGGAAAGAAAGTCGATATGATCGATTACGTCCACGACCTTTTAGCGCAGGGTCGTTTTTATTATCTTAAAAATCCATATCCTATCGGGATGCCCCATGCTGACAGCAATGAAATCTTCATCGAAGAGCACAAGAAGTTCTCCTGGGACCCGAAAACGATTGATTCCGATGATCCTCGTGTCGTCAAGGAAGACGATCATACCGTCGACCAATTCATTTATCTATGTGTGAGCAATGCCAGAGACTTCAGATTGAAAGTCTAGGAGGTGAGCCAGTGGGCATTATCGAAAGCATCAAAAATCTATTCAAGAGGGGAGGATATGCAGTGACCGGGCAAAAACTGAAAACCATCAATGATCATCCGAAAATCAATATCGATCCAGCGGAATTAAAACGGATTGACAATAGTTTCGACATCTACAAGGGCAAGTATCCGCAAATCGAATACGTCAACTCTGCAGGAGATATACGGAAACGTGATTACGTCAGCATCAACATGATGAAGCTGAGCGCTGATCTGCTTTCGGGTCTTGTGTTCAACGAGCAGTGCAAAACGGTCGTATCAGATGCTGATAAAAAAAAGAAAAAGCCAAATACTTATAAATCAGCTGATGACTTCATCCGTCATGTATTTGAACACAATGATTTCATCAAGAATCTTTCCCGTTATTTAGAGCCAATGTTCGCAACAGGCGGCTTGGCTGTTCGGCCTTATGTCGATATGACGACAGGTAAGATTGAATTCTCCTGGGCACTGGCCAACGCATTCTATCCCCTCAGAAGTAAACCAAACGGCATTTCGGAGGGCGTGATCAAGTCGGTCACGATGAAGATGGAGAAGGGTAAGGAAATCTTCTATACACTTTTGGAATTTCATGGCTGGGAAGAAGGACTCTACACCATCACCAATGAGCTGTACAAATCAGATGACCGGGCAGAAGTCGGCAGCCGGGTGCCGCTGAAAGAGCTGTACGAAGACTTGGAAGAACGGACACAGATTAAAGGCTTGACCCGGCCAATCTTCAACTATGTAACGCCTGCCGGCTTCAACAACATCAATCCACACAGCCCTCTAGGTTTAGGGATTGCGGATAATGCCAAGGATTCTCTCCGAAAGATTAACGACGCTTACGATCAGTTCTGGTGGGAGGTCAAGATGGGGCAGCGTACCGTGTTTGTCAGTGATTTCATGTTGAACACGCTGCCGACAGAGGACGGAAAGCCGCCGCGCCAGGTATTCGACCCGGACACAAACGTTTACAAGGCGATGAAGATGGCGCAGGACGAAGAAATGGTCAAGGATGTTACCAGCGATATTCGGACAGAGCAATACATCTCGGCCATCAATAATACGCTTCGCACATTAGAAATGGAGCTGAAGCTTTCTGTCGGGACTTTTTCTTTCGATGGGAAATCCATGAAAACCGCTACTGAGATTGTCAGCGAAAACGATATGACCTACCGGACCCGGAACAGCCACGTTTACGAGGTGGAGAATTTCATTAAGGGCTTGATCGTCTCGGTGCTGGAGCTTGCAAAGGCTATCTCATGGAACGGTAAAAAGCTATTTGATGGAGAAATCCCCACGTTTGAGCATATCGGCGTTGATTTTGATGACGGCGTGTTCCAAGATCGTTCGGCGCTGCTGAAGTTTTATGGACAGGCCAAGATGTTCGGTCTGATCCCGACTGCCGAGATTATTCAGCGGGTGTTCAAGGTGCCGAAAGAGACGGCAGAGGAATGGCTGAAGGAAATCCAGTCTGAGCAGAATGATATGGATCCGGTGAATATCAGTGAGCGAAAGGCAAAGTCCTTGTTCGGTGATGAGGAGTGATTAAATGGATCGCCCAAGAATCACGCCCACCCAATTAGATTTATGGTCCGGCAACATGTCCGATCTGTACAACGCCCTTGAAGGCGAAATCATCCGTATCATCATTAAGCGGCTGAATAATGGCCATTCAGACATTACCCAGTGGCAAGTGCAGAAGATGGGTGAACTGCGGCTGTTCAATAAAGAAGTGGCGAGATTGATTGCGGAATTGACCGAGGTGGCTGAACCTGAATTGCTGCAGATGTTTCAGGATATGGGACGCGGCGTCATTCATGATATTGACAAAGTGATGCCTTACCCGACGAAGCCGCAGCCAGAAAACCTCGACATGATTATGCGGGGCTATCACCGTCAGGTATGGACAGAGATTGATAACTATGTGAATCAGACCTTGCTGACGACCCAGTACGGCATGGGCTCGGCTCAGCGGGCTTATCAAACGGTTCTCAATCAAACCTCCGCCATGTTCAATACTGGCTTGTTTACGTTTGAAGAAGCTGTCGAGAAATCGGTTATGGACTTGGCACAAAGAGGAATCCAGACGGTGCTGACAGATAGAGGTGGACACACCTGGAGCCTTGAGCGCTATACTCGGACGGTTCTAAAGTCTACGCTTGGCAATACCTATGATGCTGTCAGAAAAGAGCGCATGGGCGAATACGGCATCTATACGGTGCTGGTCACCAGTCACGTCGGTGCCCGTCAGGCTTGCTCTAAAATTCAGGGTAAAGTAGTCGATCTGCGAGAGCCAGCAGACATTCCACCTGGCAGTGAATACCGTTCTATATACGACGCTCATTGGCGTGCTGAATACGGGACGCCAGGAGGGCATAGGGGTGTCAATTGCCGGCATTTGCATATTCCCTTCATTCCCGGAGTCAATACGAATAATCAGCCGCAGATTGATTCAGAGACGAATGCAGAAGTCGCCAAAGCGATGGATAAGCAGCGCCGAATCGAGCGTGAGATTGTGAAATACAAAAAGAATTTGATGGTTTCCGAGCAATTGGGCACCGCAGCACGCGCTGATTACTGGCGGTCGATGGTCCGAAAGCGCCAGGGAGCCATGCGGGAACATTTGGCTGCCAATGATAAGTACCTCGGCCGGAATTATAAGCGGGAAAAAGTATATACGCCGCTGAAATCCTTGCTGGAGAACTTCAAATATTACGATTGAAAGGGGTGATGGAACGTGCATTCTGGATGTCAAATTCGAGAATAGGAGCGTGATCCATCATCTGCCAGCTCAGGCTTACGAGCAAAGGGAAGATTGACAATGGGTGCTGTCGCTTGCAAAAGCGTATTGGGGTCAATCATGAAGGCGGCGAGGTGTCGTCTTTTTTTGTTTGCATAAAATCGCAGTTATGCGTCAAATAGCTAATCCATCGCGGACAATACCGCGTCACCAAATGTAGGAGGAATGAAAGATGAACAGAGAATTTCTAAAAGGGTTGGGTCTTGATGATGCCGCAATCGATAAGGTCATGGCGGAACATGGCAAAACACTGAACGAGACGAAAGAAAAGGCGGACAAAGCAGATAGCCTTGAAAGCCAAATCGCTGACTACAAGCAGCAGCTCGCTGATCGCGACACGCAGCTGCAGGAGCTTGGAGAAAAAGCCAAAGGAAATGAAGACTTAACTGCTCAAATCGATGACCTGAAGCAACAGAATGAAGCTACAAAGTCTGATTATGAGCAGAAACTGCAGCAGCAGGCATTTGATCATAAGCTCGAAAACACGTTGTCCGGTGCCAAGGTCAAGAACAGCAAAGCATTAAAAGCTCTGTTGGACATGGACACGATCAAACTGGACGGGGACACGCTGAAAGGCTTGGACGACCAGCTGAAAAACCTGAAAGAAAGCGATGCTTATTTATTCGAGCCGGAAAAAGAAGCGGATCCGGACCAGAATACACCAAGTTTCGTGAATCCCGGCAATCCGCAGGGCGGCAGCAGTTCTGCTGAAACAGATCCATTCGCTGCTAAAGTGGCGAAATACAATTAAAAAACCAATAAAAATCAGAAAGAGGTAATGTACAAATGGCAGGAGAAAACAACAATCTAGCAGTTCGCAGCTACCAAAAACAATTCAAGGAGCTTTTGCAGGCTGTTTATCAGAAGCAAGCTTATTTCTCGGAGTTCTTCGGCGGTGGAATCGAAGCACTGGACGGCGTCACGCATAATAAAACGGCATTTTCCATCAAAACGAGCGATATTCCGGTTGTTATCGGCACGGAATACAATAAAGATCCGAACGTGGCATTTGGCACGGGCACAGCAAATTCAACTCGCTTCGGTCCGCGTACTGAGATCATTTACACGGACACTGACGTTCCTTATGACTGGGAATGGGCTTTCCATGAAGGTATCGACCGACACACGGTGAACAATAACTTTGATGCAACTGTCGCAGATCGTTCAGAACTGCATGCACAAGCAAAAGTTCAAATGTTCGATAACAAAGGTGGAGCATTCATTTCTGCGAATGCGGATCGTACAGAAACATTGGCTGACCTTTCAAGCGCAGCAGTCTTGAAGCTGTTCAATGACCTGTCCAATGCTTACGTGAACATGGAAGCTGTCGGTCAAAAAGTGGCGTGGGTTAAGCCTGAACTTTATAACGCTATCGTTGACCACCCGATCACGACGTCTGCAAAACACTCTGGTGCGAACATTGATGCAAACAATATCATCACGTTCAAAGGCTTCCGCATCAAAGAGGTGCCTGATGCGAAATTCCAAGAAGGTGAAGTGGCGTACACGTCCATTGCTGGCGTTGGTAAACAGTTCACTGGTATCAATACGGCTCGTACAATCCCATCTGAGGACTTTGACGGCGTAGCGTTCCAGGGCGCTGGTAAAGCTGGAGAATTCATCTTGCCGGCTAACAAAAAAGCGGTCATTAAGGTTGTTCTTAATGACACGCCAGAAGGGTGAGGTTGATAAATATGGCAGTATTCAAATTTAACCGGAACTACCGGGACAAAGAATTAAAGCAAGAGGTTAAAGCTGGTGAAGAAGTGGAAATGACCATCAAGCGTGCTGATGAAGTCGTTAAAAATATCAGAAGCCAAAGTGGCGTTTATAAAGAATACGAAGATTTTGGCTATGAGCGTCTTGATAAAGATCCGCCGAAAGATCCTCCGATTGATGATGTAAAAGGCAAGAAGGAAAAACAGGGGGAAGGCGAATAGCCTTTCCTTTTGGGGGAGGGATATCATGCCTTATCTTACGTATGAAGAATTTATCGAGGCTACGCATTTAGATATTGATAAATATTCATTTAAAAAATTGTATACAAAAGCATCGGCTATCCTGGATAACATCACCAATTACTATTATCATCACCATGACATTACAGAAGATAATTCGTGGCGAGTGCGCCAGTTTAAACAGGCCCTGTGCAGTCAAATGGAATATTTCGCAGTGTTAGGATCCACGACGTTCGAAGAAATCAATAAAACGCCGCAATCTTTCCAAGCAGGTCGCACCAGTGTATCAAATGCCAGCCGATTCAATCCGAGGGGTAAAAATGAAAGCAAGTCGCTTGCGGCCGAAGAAGTTTACATGCATTTATCAGGCACTGGCCTTTTGTACAGTGGGGTGAACCCGTCATGATGCCTAAACCACCCGCTGAATTTTGTGTCGATTCCTTTGAATACAAAGAATATACCGGCACAAATGAATGGTCAGAACCTGAATATGCACGACCGTTTGTCATTGAACACTGCCGCATAGACCGCGGTGCTTCCTATACCTCTACGACATCGGGAAAGCAGTTGCTCTATAACGCTGTGCTTTTCTGTTATGAAGGGATTACGTCGCCGCTTCCTAAATTCAAGCCGCAGTCCATCATCCGGTTCGACGGAAATGATCACACTGTCACGAAAGTGATTCCGATTTACGAAGCCTATCGACCGGTACTCTATTCCTATGAATTGGAAGTGGTCTGATGACTCGGGTAACGATAAATCTGGAGCCGGCAAAAGCGAAATTGAGCGAAGCGCGGATCAGGCGCGGCAGATATGCACTTGCCAATCAGGCTATAGGTGATATGAATCCACTTGTTCCGATGAAAGAGGGCATCCTGAGAATGGAAGCCCACATTGATTCGGATGGCTCCGGCATCAATTACACTGCGCCGTACGCTTCTAATCTTTTTTATATGGCAAAGCGGAACTACACGACTCCAGGAACTGGGCCGCGGTGGGACCTAAAGGCAAAGAATATGTTTATGAGTAACTGGATTGACGCATTTGTGAGAGGGGCGGACTGGTAATGGATTTTATGGAACGGCTGAAAGACAAAATAAATGAAATTCCTCTGCTGCCCATTGCTTGTGCGCTCGGTTACCTCGGTGCCGGCGACTCGCTTGTGCTGTACCCATTGCCAGGATCCAAAACAGTAACAGAATACATGGACGGCACAAAAGATCAGCAGCTGAATTATGAAATCGCCATGAGGTCGAAGCTGCAAAGCAAAATCAACGGCACGCTGTGGATGATTCAAAACGAATTGGCGAACTTGGCTGAAATCGAAAGCCAGAACAACAGCTTTGAATTTGAGGAATTGATTATAACGAACATGCCTTTCATCAATCAAGCTGACGATCAAGGCTGGTACGTTTTTTTATTGGACGTGCAAGCAAAAATTACAGTATTCAAGGAGGAAAAATAAATGGCTAAATCAAAGAACGCATTACGGGGGCATTTTGTGCAAGCTTATGTCCCAGGAGTAACGGAGCCAACAGAAGAATGGTTGGAACTGGCTCACCAAATTTCAACAATCGGTGACGATACACAGGAAGCGACGGAAGACGAGGCTTTCTATGATGGGGATGGAACGCCGGAAACAACTGTTACGTCGGTTGCAGGCGCCTATACTCCAGAAGGTTATTACGACCCGGCAGACCCGGCGCAGGAGCTGATTGCGGGATTGAAATACAAAGTCGGTGAAGGTCGTAAGATTTGGCACCGCATTGTCTCTGCTGACGGGAGAAAAGAGTGGGTCGGCCGCGCAACGGTAACAGCTATTGTGGCTGGTGCAGGAGATGCGAGCGCATACGAAACATTCAGCTGCAATATCCGCTTCGATACCATTCCGAAAGAAACCGTTTTACCTGAAGGGTGAACGATTTCACAAAATAAATTAATGAAAAAAGATGTCTTGGATTCGTTCAGGGCATCTTTTTATTTGTATTGAGGAGGATGAACATGGGAAAAGATTTGATCATTGACATAAAACGGACAGGGTTTCCGGTAAAGATAGGCACGATTGAACTGTGGTTTGACAGCTCCCTAGAGAATTTACGCCGCTTTTTCGACTTAGATGCCATTGCGCAGGAGAAATTAAAAGAAGCGCAGGAAAAAGCACGGCATATCCATTTTCCTGAAGTGATAGATCCGGAAGATGTGGACATGGAATCGGTGGACGCAGCCTTTGATGTCAACAAAGAATTCATTGCGGCTCAGTTCGACATCATTTTTGGGGATGGCACGTTCAAAAAGCTTTACAAAGCATATCCAGACGTATTAGCTCTTGAAAACGCACTGGAAATAGCAGGTCAGGCAATCAGTGAGAAGATCGTTG
This sequence comes from Planococcus beigongshangi, assembly GCF_016820495.1. GTDB lineage: Bacteria > Bacillota > Bacilli > Bacillales_A > Planococcaceae > Planococcus > Planococcus beigongshangi. The sequence continues at coordinate 100,385 of NZ_JADHDU010000005.1, forward strand.
AACTGGAAGCCGAACGCTCCGAATTAGCCCAATCCAAGAAAACGGAATACCTAAGCAAAAAAGCTAAAAAGAAGTAGGTGGTGGGCATGCGTTTAAATGACCCGCTAGTTACTGATTTTGAATATGAAGGCGCAATGTATTCCGTTGATCTTTCCTTCGACAACGTTTTGGATGTATTTGATGTCTTGGCTGACGAATCGCTACGGGAATATGAGCGAGCAGAAATCTGCCTCTCTCTGTTACTTGAGGAGCCTTGTGGCAAAGAAATGATTTTCAGCCTCTGGAATCATATTTATGAAGCGTTTATCCACACCAAAGAAAAACAATCGATTGAATTTGACCGCAAAGGAAACCCCCTGCCTGTCCAAAAAGAACAAAAGCAGGTCCTTGACTTTGAAAAGGACGCAGATTACATCTTTGCATCGTTTCGGCAGGCTTACAATATGAATCTTTATAAAGAGCAAGGCAAACTCCACTGGCACGAGTTCAAGGCTTTGCTGAACGGTTTGCCAAGTGACACGGTGATGCAGCGCATCATCCAGATCCGATTATGGGAGCCGAGCAAAGGCGATACAGAGGAGATGAAACAAGCGATTCGTGACCTGCAAAGAACCTACGCATTGGAAGAGGAGGTGGAAGAGTAAATGGCTTCAGATGGACAAATACGGATTGATGTAGAAGTGGATTCCCGGACTGTCGGGAGGGCCAGCAGTGATTTAAATCGCCTGGAGTCTTCGGCCACTCAAGCAGGTCAAGGCGCCGGAAGAACGTCGTCAGGTTTCAAAGATTTAGCGACATCACTTGGGCTGGTGGCAATAGCGGCCAAGGCGATGGACGTGCTGAAATCGGCAATAGGTGGCGCAATCTCACGTTTCGATACGCTAAACGCGTTTCCTGTTGTGATGGAACGGATGGGGTTCAGCAGTGAATCAGCAGAGAAATCCATCAATAAATTATCAGATGGCATTCAAGGCTTGCCGACAACGCTCGATGGCATCGTTTCCAGTACGCAAAGAATAGCAGTATTGACCGGTGACCTGGATTTAGCTACAGATACCGCGTTAGCGTTGAATAACGCTTTTCTGGCGTCTGGTGCAAGTGCTGGAGACGCCGAACGCGGTCTGACGCAATATGTCCAGATGCTTTCAAAAGGCACAGTCGATATCATGTCTTGGCGCACCCTGCAGGAGACGATGGGCTATGCACTTAAAGAGACAGCAGCACAGTTCGGTTTTACCGGACAATCGGCACAGAATGATTTGTATGATGCATTAAAAAATGGAGATATCGTTTTCAGTGATTTCAACGCGAAACTGATCGAACTGAACGGCGGCGTCGGCGGTTTTGCAGACATGGCAGCGTCCGGTAGTGCCGGGATTGCCACATCATTCGGAAACCTGAGAAACGCGGTTACGGTCGGTGTAGCGAATATCATTACTTCCTTTGATAAGTTGACGAAAGAAACAACAGGAAAAAATATCGCGGAGAACTTGGATGCTTTAAAAGGAATTGTCAGATCCGCCTTTAAGATGATGGGAACTGCAATTGAAGCTGCCGCACCGGTCGTTCTTGTTTTTGTGTCGGCTGTAAAAATGGCTTTGCCGGTTGTCGAAGCGCTGGCTCCAGCAATTATCGGACTGGTGGCAGCCTATGCCGCATATACCGTTATATCCAAAGCTAGCGCAGCGATTACCGCTGCCAATGCGGCTATTGCTGCGGCGCAAGCAACAACAATGGCGCTGACGATTGCTACAAATGCCCGAGTTGCGGCACAAATTACGGCCACAACAGTCGACAGAGCTGGTGCTGCTGCTACGGTTGCGCAGACAAGCGCTATCACGCTAAGTACCTTTGCCATCGGCGTGCTGACAGGAACGATTTCATTAAAATCCGCAGCTACTGTCATTGCGACAACCGTGACTTATGCCTGGGGTGCAGCCATTAAATTTTTAATGGGCCCGATCGGCTGGGTCGTTGCGGGAATCGGCCTTTTGGTAGCTGGAGTTGTCGGCATTATCAAATGGTTCAACGCAGCGACGGAAGAAGGCGAACGATTAGGTGCGGAAACTGAAAAACTGGCCGCATCCACGGATACCCTGAAAACGTCCGTCGAGGATAACGCCGCCGTCTATGAAAAGAACCAGTCCAGTATCGAAACAAACGCAGAAGCTTATGCAGAACTCGCAGCGAAGGCGGAAGAATTAGCGGCGAAGGAAAAGCTGTCAGGTGAAGAAAAGAAAGAGTTGACCGGCTATATCGATCAACTGAATCAAAATGTTGACGGGCTGAATCTGGCTTATGGCGAAGAGGCAAATGCATTGAGCGCTTCTTCTGATCAAATATTAAACCGGATTAACCTGATGAAAGAAGAAGAAAAACTGCACGCTGCACAAGAACGGCTGACCGAGGTCATGAAAGAACAGATTGAAGTCCAGAAACAGCTCGAAGAAATCAATCTGCTAAGAGAAGAGTGGGGCCAGAGGTTAGCGGACGGCACCGTGAAAAGCAAAGAGCACAAGACGGCCCTCGAAGAACTGCAGCTGCAAGAAGATTCTCTCAAGGAAACAAATAAATTGGCTGGCGAAGAGCGTCTGGCAATTGATCAGCAAATCGTCGAATCTTCTGCAGCGGTTGCAGCGGCAGCCGAGCAAGACGTCGGACGGCAAAAGTTGATGTTTGATGAATTGTCAGAAACGCAAAAAACCACCGTAGATTCGATGAAATCTTCCTGGGAAGATTATGCGGCTGCGGCGACCGATATGTTTAATCGAATGACCGAGAAATCTGAGATGTCTGTTGGAGAAATGGCGAAGAACCTCGAAGAAAATCAACGAATTATCACGAAATGGTCAGAAAACATCGCCACACTTGCAGAACGCGGTGTGGATGAAGGTTTGCTTGAAACCTTACGGGCGGCGGGTCCTGAATCTGCCGGTCACGTCAATGCGCTTGTAAACGCATCAGATACTGAATTGGAACGTCTCAGCACTGCATTTTCTGAGGGCGGTGACGTTGCTACGGATGCCCTTAGCAAATCGCTCGGTATTGAAAACTCCGGCGTACTGGATGCTGTCGGGCATTTAGTAGTTGGAATGGAAACCTCCTTAAAATCAGATGTGGCAGCAGCGGATTTCCCAGGCATCGGCGGAGACGTGACCAAAGGCTTTGCGGGCGGCATCGATGCAGGCATCAAAGATGCAACGAACGCATCCATAAAAATGGCCGACGATACCACAAAAGCTGCAAAGGCAGCGCTCGACAGTCACAGTCCGTCCAGAGTATTCAAAGGAATCGGTGGAGACGTTACAGACGGGCTTGCACTTGGCATCAACGGCGGTACGGCAAAAGTGCTCCAAGCTATTCAGAAAATGTTTTCTGCTGTTCAAGCCGAATCCCGGAAAAGCTTTGGCGATATAACCCAGAGCTATGAGGATGCGATTAAACAGATCGAGAGAGCGCTCGATAAACTCCCAATTGCTACACAAAAAGCCATGCGTAACGCGATCGACAAATTGAAAGAGAGCGCACGGACGCAAGTCGATGCCATGAAAACGATGTCGAAAGATTATGAGTCGGCAGTCAAGGATATCGAACGAACGCTTGATAAATTGCCGGTTGCTACACAAAAAGCCATGAGAAGCGCACTTGAACAGCTGAAGTCAAGCGCTCGTTCGCAAATTGTCGATATGAAAAAACTGGCGCAGGACTATGATACAGAGGTCCGGGCCATAGAGAGATCTTTGAACCGGCTGCCGGGCATTGCCCAGAAAGCGATGAGTAATATGTTAAGCAGGCTGAAAGAGGGTGCGTCCCAGCAGGTTAACGTGATGCGAAATCTATCCAGAGATTTAGTCAGTCCGTTCAACAGCTCGACATCGCAATTTAATTCAGTTGGGCGGAACGCTATGGCAGGCCTGAATTCCGGACTCAATGCCGGTCGGTCGCAGGTCATGAGCACTGCGAGGGCTTTGGCTAACAGCGTGGCAAGCACAATGCGGGCAGCTCTTCAGATCCACTCGCCGTCACGACTGATGAGAGATGATATCGGCAGAATGATTCCTGCAGGTATCGCAGAAGGGATTAAGGTCAACGCAGATTCTGTTTACAATGCTTTAGACCAGCTTTCTGCAGGAATGATTCTAACATCAACGCCTGAAGTTGCTTTAGGAACAGGCGGAATGGTTAGAAACGCCGTATCGGCGGGAGCCTTAAGAGACAACGGCGCTCGAACAAAAGAGAACTCAAATGCTGCGTCGAATGCTATTGATAAAATAACGATCGAAAATATATTGATGATGGACGGTCAAGAGCTGGGACGCTTATTAAGTGACGCTATTGGTTTGGATCAAGCGGGGAAAATGTCCATTCAGTCCATCGTAAAGGGGGTTTAGTCATGCTTACGATAGAAAGGATGAATGGAGAATTCTATGATTTAGAAAGTATGGGTTTAAGAATTTCGGATTTTTCAATTTCATCACCCGAATATGTATATGAGACAGCTCAAGTGGATGGGCTATCCGGCTTGCTTGTATTAGAAACCACTGTACTCCCTCGAATCCTGAAATGTTTAATTAAGGTTCAAGGTGATAGCATTGCAGAATTGATAAAAAAAAGAGACTTGATCTTTAGAATATTTCGGAGTAAAGAACCTTTTTATCTGACGGACAAAAATGCTGAAAGCTTGCGTTGGAAGGTGAAATGTGACGGGGCATTCGATCTTCAACGAGTTTCCCGGTTTGGAACAACAGAAGTTCATTTGGTTGCTTTTTCCCCATATTCTGAAACCGTCACTAAAGTTTCGCGGAAATTCAATACAGCATCATTCGTATTCAATAATTTGGGCACTGAAGAAATAAATATGCGCTCGCAAACCGAAACCGAAATCATCTTTCGCGGCACGTCCAACAATCTGGCAATCACCAACCTTTCTACTGGTGAAGTGTGGAAATATAACGGATCCACATTGGCCAAAGATGAAATCAAGCTAATCGGCGTACGTTCATTTAAAAATAAGCAATCAATATTCAGAAATACGAACAAGGAGTTAATCAGTTTCATTCCCGGAAACAATGAATTCGAAATAAGTGGAGCCGATGAGGGATTTGAAATTTTGATATCAAGCCGTTTTTATTTCACATGAGATAGAGGGTGAAGACATGTGTTAACAGTCACTTATAAAAACCAAACAGAAGCAATAAACACTTATAATATCCTAGAAATGGACGAAGAAGTGAACGGGACTTTTACAGTTTCATTTACTTCTTTTTTTCATGAAAACAATCCGGGCCACGACTTAATAGAAGAAGAGGCCATCATTACCGCCAATGGTTATGATTTCCGGGTGATGCAGCTTACGGAGTCGCCCAAGAAAAAACGCGTTACTGCCTTGTCCACGTTTTACGATTTAATCGGCCACCGGCAAGAAGAAATTTACGGAGGCACTCGAAGATTTGATCAGTTTGCGAATTTCGTTTTCAGCGGAACTGATTGGACATACACGAGCGATATTAATGAATCGGTGTTAATTCCAAATTACGGTGATGGCAATGTAATTAAGTTAGTCCAGAATTTGTGCGCTGCGTTTGAATGCGAATTCAAAATACTACCGGGTAATCGTGTGCATTTTTCCAAACAAATTGGTGGGGACAATGATGCTCAGTACCGGTACGGCCACAATGTCAAAGCGCTATCAAAAAATGTGGATGCCAGCAATCTCCGGACGTGGATCACTGGATATGGCGCAAATGGATTGAAAGTTACTTATGTTTCGCCTCTTGCTGATGTTTACGGAACAAAGAACAGAGAAGCAGAGCCTGTTCGTGATGAAAGATTTACGATTCCTGAGAATCTAACAAAGCGAATCATGCGAGAGCTGCAAGATTATCCCGATATTTCATTTGAGCTTGACGCCATCGAATTAAGCGACAAAGAACTTGGCGAACGCGTGTGGTTAATTTACGAGATTATGAAGATGAAATTTCAAACGCGTGTAATCGCTAAAAAATCCACTATTCGTAACGGCAAATGGATAACAAAATCAGTGACGCTCGGAAACTCGAAACCCAAAAAACTACAAGATATCTTGACTGAGCAAAATGTGAAAATCGATGAAAACGCCAAACAGAACAACACTCGTTTCGAACAGACCAACGAAAAAATCAGCCTGGTCGCCGAACAGATCGGCGGTGAAGTGGATCAAGCCCGCGCGGAATGGTCGGTGGAAGCCACAGCCATTCGCGGTGAGGTTTCGCATATTCGCACCTACACGGATGCGGAGCTCGGAAAAGTGCGAGAAGAAGCCTCTTCGAATTTTAATCAGCTCGCTGGTCGGATCAACGCAAAAGCTGATTACACACAATTCACTGCCCTCGGCACACGCGTCAATAATGTCGAGTGGGATTTGAATGCCGTGGAAGGAGTCGTCAGCACGAAAGTCAGCTCAACCGATTACAACGGCCGTGAAATTATATCTCTCGTCAGTCAAACGTCGTCGCTTTATAAAATTCAGGCGAAAAACATTGAATTCCGGGGAGCTGTCACCGTGCTGTCGGAGCTTTCCGATGACTTGGGTACTATCCGGGCCGGGAATATCAATATTTCGAATGATATCCGAGTAGGTAACGGTATTTATTTGGGGAATCAAGCTTCAACACAGGCGAAGAGCTTGTATTTCTTCAATACGGCAAACATTACCGCTTATAACTACGGGGCAGCCACCGCCATTAACTTTAACGCGGATGAATTTAAACTTGCTGGATTCCGACTCGAAGCACCGTCAATTAGCTATGTAAACGCACCGAAACTTGTACAGTCTGTCGGACCTGTCGCAACCAAAATCGAACTCGCATACAGTCCATCATCCAATCGAATTTATTTTGATATCGAAGGAGTTAGAAAAGGTTCGGTTGTACTAACATAAAATTTTAGGAGGAATTAATAATGGAATATGTAATCAAAACGCAGCAGGGGATTGATTTTACCCTCAGTCCTGAAAACGCAAACCTTGACGCATTTATAGAACAGTTTAACAACATGCAGTTGACGGCTGTCTCCCTCTCAAATATTGGCATGAATAAACGGAATATAATAGCTGTCGCGCCAAAGGTTCCATTTACAAAAACGGGAGCCGGCATTTACAAATTAAACACGGTCGACGGCTCGGAATACCTGGTCAAGTTAGAGGAAAATGATTCCGTCAGCAAAGTGGTCGGACGTATCAATGACCACAAGCGGGAGTTCATAAAAGTTGGAGACGCAGAATCAGCGGTTATCATCCCGGCACAGAATTTTGATTTCATCATCGAGACCACTGCGCTCGGAACGCCAGCAGCATAAAGGAGGGATACCATGGCAAAGCCAGAACCGTTTTACATTGATGTGGATTTAAAAAAGAATACGCAATACGAAGTCCCGTCTGTCACGCAAATGGACACGGCGACTTTTTTTATTGTCCGGATAACGGATGACGGGCGTATGGTTCCGGGACTGCTCGATTATTTCTCAACGATTACGATGACCAGCGAACGGCCGGACCGCAAAAGTTTTTATATTTTAGGCAAGCCGGTAGAAGGTAAGGAAAATGAAATCTTATTTCATCTTGGTACCGATGAAACTACACTGACCGGGAATGTGCAGGCATCTATTCAATTTTACAGTCCTCCAGATGCAGATAACCCAGAAGGACGCATAACATCGTCGCTGTTTCGCTATACCGTCAAAAAAGATTTATCCGGTGAATATGTGCCATCCGAGCGTGAAGGCTCGCTGATCGAAACGGTGCTCATCCGCGGTCCTGAAATTATGGCGGCTGCCGAAAAAGCGACGGCTGATGCGATCAAGGCGATGAATGATTTAACCGGTGCTGTCAGTGGAGCGCTGGAAAACTTGCAGGCAGATAAAGCAGCAGCGCTCAAAGAAATGGCAGACGCTACCCTGAAAGCGAATACGGCTGCGGATAATGCGGACGACGAACGTCAGCAATTGACGACGGATGTAACGTCTAAGATTGCCGAAGTCGAAGCCGTCCGTTTATCAACTGTGGACGTTAAAGATGCCACACAGGATGTGCAGGACGCGACGGAGCTTGTCCGGGAAAATACGGAAGCGGAACGATTAGCAACTGCGGAAGTCCGGGAGAATACCGAATTAGTACGGCAGGAAACGGATGCTATCCGTCAGTCCACAGTGAAGGTGCGGGATGAATCTAATGCAGCCGGAGAATTTGCACAGGAGCAAGGGAAATACGCCAAACTGCAAGGGGATTTGCAGGCGGAGCAAATGACGGATGTGGCTGGTGTTTTGGAATATGTCCAGGATGATTTCCTGCCGGGGATTGCGGAATCGGTAGCTGAAACGGGTCTGTTCGTCCGTCAAGCCATGAGCGACCAAAACACAGGAAATCAGCTGGCTCTTTGGACAGGCACGCTCGCTGAATACAATGCGCTGGATACGAAAAATCCAGCTGTAGTTTATATGGTAAGGAAGTGATGGCATGTTGAGAGATGCATATATCGGTGAAGAGAAAGTGGCACGGATTTATACGGGGGATAAAATTGTGCATCCGTCGCCAGTTATGGATGGCCTTGTGCTTTGGTATGACTTTATGGGCAGGAAGAATAGCGATGCCCAGCGTACAGTTGCGGAGGATTTGAGTGGGAATGGGAATGATGGGACATTGATGAATTTTGCTTATACTGAGGGTAGTGGGTATGAAAATGGATTAGTGTTTGACCATGCCGACGACTATGTTCAAAAAGATGTTATTAATCACGGAATAGGAGCGGATAATTTTACTTGCGATATATTATTTAAAGTTAAGAGTTTTCAAAGTACAGATACGAGTGGTTTAAGTTTGGTTGCTTTTGGGAATTTTACTCCACTGCTATACATTGCTAAAAACGAAAATTCTCTTTATATATATAATGGAGGACGTATTCTAATTGGTCTTAACGCTTTAGTTATAGACAAAATACATCACGTACTTGTGAAAAGGGAATCAAGAGTAATGCATTGCTATGTAGATGGAAAGAAAACACAGCAAACCGCTAATGTACCAATAAATATAGTAAACGGAAAGGTGTCAATAGGGCAAAATGGAAATAAATATGACTTTTTCAACGGTTTCGTCTATAGCGCCAAAGTCTACAACCGAGCCCTAACGCCTGAAGAAATCGCACACAATTACGCAATGGAAAAGGAGCGCTGGAACCTATGAGATTTTGCATCGCAACAATCGCATTCTGGCAAGCCGTCGGATTCGACACGGAATACTGGCGCACATCCACAGACGGAACCAAAGCCATGTGCCATGATAAATTCGCTCAGACGCTCGTGGATATTGACAAAAATCCGAATGTGGAGACGTTTGATATTGATTCGGAGGCGTTTCAGCGGGTGATTGAGGATGAGTTTACGGAGGAGGTGGAAGACGAGTAATTGTTGCCTCCCCTTTTATTTATTGGTAGTGTTTTCGTAAAAGGGGATGAGATTATGCATATTTTTGATATTGCAAAATATCCGTCAGAAAAAGAGTTTGATGATTTGATTGAAAGTAAGCTTGTTGAATTTCAGAAGATTTATATAGACAATATACCGACAAGCTTTAAAATACTTGAGAGGTCTCACATGAAAGAACAAGAATATCTTTTTTGGCAAATGGATTTCAACTCTCGTAAGGTAGATCTGGCTCTTACTTATTCATTGCTAAAATATTATTATAATCTTGGACTTGCGGATGATATATGGGCTAATGAAAGAAATGTAACTAGTCTAAGATCACTTTATCCAAATTTCGAAATGAAACATCATAGTATGCAACACATGTTTAATTTTTATACAGAGAGTTATTACCATCGTTTTTTTGGGCTTGTCGATAATATTTTTCATTTACTCAATATATTTTATGACTGTGACGTGGAGCCAGGCCCTAACTTTATTAAAAATGTTAGTTCTAGAATCCCTGAAAAGGATATTCTTAGTTTTTTAATAAAAGTTAAAAAGGACCCAGTGTATAATGTAGCTCAAAATTATCGTAATGCTATCACCCATAACCATCGAGTCAATCAGAGTAAATTAAACTATGTTCAAAGTATCAGGTCTGACGGAGTCAAAGTAAAAAAGCTAGAAAGAAATGAATATGTGACTACAGAAGAGTTTTATAAAAATATAAACGAGTCGATAGATTTATTAGCTAAGGTTACCGAACATTTAAGACCCATCCTGGAAAACGCTAAAACTGATTAATTTTATTTTTTTGCTATTCAATGTATCAAATCACTCCTTTTGAACAGTATATATAAAGTAAGACTGAAAATAAGGGGGTGATTACAATGCATGCAAAATACGCAAAATGCAAGAAGTGCGGCTGTTTGGGGGTACTAATCAAGAGGGTTAGCACAATCAGCGGTATTTACAAATGCACAAATTGTGAGAAGGAATTCCATTCTCGCTAAAAGAAATAGAGCATCTCTATTGAGGTGCTTTTTTCATTCCCAAAAGAGGAATTCCCTTCCACCTGTCGAATTATTATTTAGACCAAAAAGGGGGATGGGAATGAGACGACCGAAATTTGATTCGCGTTTGACCGCTTACACTAAAAGAAAACGGCTCCTGAAATTTGCAGAAGGAACGAGCTTGGAGTTGGCTTCCACAAAGTTTGCCGAATGGATTTTGGTGGACAAGAAACGCACAGAAGGCGATGTACTGCATATTAAAATGTATTACATGGACGGCACCGGCATTTATCATGCTTACCTGAAAGGCGTATTTGAAAAAGACGCGTTGCTGATCGGGGATGTCGGTGTACTGGAAGGCGAAGGGTATGCTCCGAAAGGCAAACCGCCATACGGCAAAGGCTACGGCTCAGCCCTCATGCGCACGGCAATTAACGAATGTTATCATCGCGGGATTACAAAGGTGTACGGCAAAAGGAAATTTCTTACGCCAGAACAAGACAAGCGTCAGTTGAATTATTACAAGAGCTACGATTTTGCCATTGACCCACAAGGACGAATATTCTTGGAGCTTGGCCCACGTTTTCATCTGATTTCAAGAGATAACGGAAGAACATATGAAGAAGTTTGAAGAGTGTCCTTTTGGGCGCTCTTTTTCTATTCCCGAGAGGAGGAAACAAATTGGTCAATCCATTATTAGAAGAAACCAAACCCAATCCGCTGGTGAAAATCTATGCGGATTTTATTTATTACGGTACGGACTGGACAATCGAACGGGTGCCACAGCATCTGCGAGCGGACGTTACAGCCTTACTCGAAACCTACCCAGCTGACCCCTATTTCGACGACCACCGCCATCATATCGCTGATGTAGACGGTCTGCAGGAGGAACTGGACGGTAAAGTTTTGAAAGTAACAGGAAAAGGCTTGTCTGCAAATGATTACACGACCGCCGAGAAAGAAAAACTAGCCGGGGTAGCGCCGAACGCGAATAATTATGCACATCCTGCCAGTCATCCGGCGAGTATGATTACACAGAATGCGACGAATCGGTTTGTGACGGATGTTGAAAAGGCTGCCTGGAATGGGAAGTCTGATTTTAGTGGTTCGTATGCAGATTTGTCGAATAAGCCGGTGATTCCTGCGGCAGTTACGTTGAATAATACAGTCACATCCACAAGCACCACGCAGGCAGCTACGGCGAATTCCGTTAAAACGGCATACGACCGAGCGCAGGCGGCTTTTCAATCAGCCAGTGATGGGAAGACGTTACTTGCTAACGCCATTACTGGCAAGGGAGTGGTAGCTAGTGGCGATGATGCGTTTGGGGTGTTGGCTGGGAAGATTGGTAGTATCAGTACGGGTGTTAAAGTGGTGAAGGGGAGTTTCACAGGCACACACGCTTCTCCGGTTCCTCCTGTTACGGTTCCGTTAGATTTTAACCCAAGTCTTGTATTAATCTCCTACAGTGGCTCGTCTATGGTATTTAGCAAATTTGCAAGAGATGGTTATCTTATTGGCAAAAATGGAGTAGGGAATATTGATGCCTTGAGGTTTGAAGAGCTAGCCTTGGTCATTACACAGAGTCCATATTCCTATGCGGAAACAATATATTGGATAGCAATCGAATAAGAAATCTAAAGAGCATCCAGACTGGCGCTCTTTTTTCTATGTCACAAAAGAGAGAATGTTTACTGTGTATCGACAATTGAAGGAAGTGTGTCTATGAGAATTTTTAAATGGCAAACAGAGGAAAAGTTTCTGGCCAATATGATGCTGCTGAGTAACGGGTTATTCCTGGTGATCAGCGGCTATTATTTTATCGCGGACGGATATAAATCAGCGGCACCGACCTACGAATTAATGACAGGCTTGATGCCGCTAGAAGCCTGGGGTGTTGTAATGGCGATTGCAGGCTTGTTCTTGAGTGCAGCAGCTTTCCAGCTCGGAACGATGCGTTATTCTTCTATGATCGCTGGAGGCGTGCTCGGGGCAGTCATGGTCACACTTTACGCAATGGCATCAGCAGAAGGGGCGACCACATATTTGGTGCCTGTGCGCTATGCCGTGATGGCTTGTTTTAACTTACTTATTGCTGTGTTAGGGGGAATCGAAGTTTGGAGGATAAAAAAGAGTATGTCACGCCGCTAGAATTGGAAAGGTCGCACAATCAATTGCGATCGGATTTGAATAAGAAAATCGGGGCGGTCGATGATAAAGTCGACAACTTGCGAGACATCGTATTACCGATGGTTCAATCTTCCGAACAGACAGCGGAAAACACCAGGAAAATAGCAGAGTCGATGGAACGTTTTACAGAGGCACAGCGACAAACGAACGGTAAATTCTATCAGAAACTCGGAGAACATGATATCACTTTCAAAAGCATTGAAGGTCAGTTCTCAGAAGTCGGCATTAAATTACAGTACCGAGCAGAAGATAAAGCCAATAACGCGAAGATTTGGGTAGCGATTATCGGTTTGTTCGGCGTCGGCATTACGATGATCTTTCAAGCGGCATCTTATTTATTTAATTAGAAGGAGGAAATCAAATGAAAATCAACTGGAAAGCACGTTTCAAAAACCCAATATTTATTGTAGGTAAATTTTTGCCGTTTGTTTTATTCGCAGTTCAGGCGTTACTTGCCATCATCAACGTATTCTATCCTATTGGTTACGAAATCACGGATGCTATGACTAATGAGGTATTGCGGTGGTTGAACGGGGTGGCAATTGCTTTGCTGACATTATCAGCGCCTATTGATGATACAACGGATGGCATTTCCGACTCGCAGCAAGCGCTGAAATACAGCGAGCCGAAGAAAGATGTGGATGGTAGATGGTAGTAGCCTTACAAACCTTAATCGATCGCAGTGTTAAGAACATGGGTACCGGCATCCATCCGCGCGTGAAAGAATATGCAGTCGAACTGATCAGACGAGCCTATAAAGAAGGGATCTATGTCCAGATCAGTTCCGGCTATCGTTCCCATGCGGAACAGCAGCGTTTATACAATCAGGGGCGCACATCACCAGGGAACATCGTCACCAATGCGAAACCCGGTCAATCCATCCACAACTACGGTCTCGCGATCGATTACTTCCTGGTGTCAGACGATGGCAATACGGCTTTGTGGACAGTCAACGCGAAGTGGAGGCGCGTGGCGGCCATTGCTAAGTCCATGGGCTTTCAGTGGGGCGGTGACTGGAAATCCTTTGTGGATTATCCGCACCTGGATATGCAAAAAAGGCTATCACTCGCTCAACTGGCAGCGGGTAAACGTCCGACGATTCCACCACTTTCCAGCAGCACAGATGTCGAGCAAGTATCCAAACCAACCACGCCACTACCGACGAACGTCCTGGGAACTGTGGAAGTCCTGGTCGATTCACTAAACGTGCGGAATGGTGCAAGCTTTACCGCGAAAGTGGAAGACACTATTAAGCGCGGCGAAACGTACCGTGCCTATGAGATAAAGAACGGTTTGTATAATCTCGGCGGCAATCAATGGGTATCAGCTGGACCTGCGTATGTGCGGTTTGTTAGAAACCCTGCTTATAAAGATCCCGCAGCACAAGCAAAGAAGGAGGCGGAGAAATTGGCAAATGAAAAAGCGAAGCAACAGCAACAGAAGGACGAGCAGCATATAAAAAAGGCTATTGAAAAAGGCATAGTCAATGGCGAGCGAATGAATGAACCGTTGACACGCAGGCAAGGTACGTTAATGATTATGCGGGCACTGGATCAAAAATAATACTGGTTTGAATAAGGGCAAACCATAGTATTTATACAAAGCAAAGCCCACCGACTGCGGAAACAGTTAGTGGGCTTTTTTCTATTTGATAAAGATTTTGTAATTATATTGCAGCCTTAGTAAGAAGGTGGTAAATTTGTAATGTTACCAATTACACTAAGGGGGAAAATTATGAAGAAAGTAGTAGGCATATTGTTTACAGTTCTGTTATTGCTGTCGATTGTGTCACCAGCCAGTGCAGCTACATTTAAAGATGTCTCGTCATACAAAGCAGAAATCGGCTACTTAGTCGATAAAAAAATTATCACCGGCTATCCCGATGGCACATTTAAGCCAACAGCCGATCTGAAACGGCTGAATGCGGTCCAGATGATTCTGCGGGAAAAAGGAATTACTGATTTTACAGCCCCCAATCCCGGTTTGACGGATATGAAACCTGGAACTCACGGCTATAAAGAAGTGGCCAAAGCTGTTCAGCTTGGGTTTATCTCAGGGAAAACAGCTGCTAATGGTACTAAATATTTTGACCCGAATGGCACACTGACACGTGCACAGATGGCAAAAATACTTGCAGAAGGTTATGGACTGAAGAAAACGAAGGACTATACCTTTTTTGACGTATCGGATAGTCACGGGGCTAAGGATTACATTAGTACCTTGGCAACCGAAAACATTACGACGGGTTTTTTAGATGGCACGTTCAGGCCGAATGACAAATTGCAACGTCAGCACTTCGCTGCATTTATGGCGCGATTACTTGACGAAAAATTTAGGACAAAATCGAATCCTCAAATGGAAGTCCACTTTATCGATGTGGGACAAGGCGATTCGATCTTGATTCAATCTCCAGAAGGCAAAAACATGTTAGTTGATGCCGGCACTAAAGGTAGCGGAGCAAAAGTAGTCAGCTTCTTGAAATCAAAAGGAGTTACTACTCTGGATGTTGTAGTGGCTACTCATCCTGATGCCGATCACATTGGTGGATTAGTTCCCGTATTGCAAAACTTTAAAGTCAATCAATTCATTGATAGCGGTAAAGCGCATACGACAGACACCTATCTCGAATTGCTTCAACTAATTGATACAAAAAATATTCCATTCAAAGTTGCGGCAACAGGAGATAAAATCACGCTTGGTTCTCTGCTATCGACAACAGTGCTTCATGCAGATTCTTCTGCAAGTGACAACAATGACGCATCAATTGTCTTGCATGCTGTATACGGCTCCGTTAGTTTCCTATTAACTGGAGACGCGGATGCGGGTATCGAACAAAAACTTGTGAATAATTACAACGTGAAAAGTACTTATCTGAAAGCAGGACACCACGGATCAAATACGAGCAGCTCTAAAGCATTTTTGAATGAAGTGAAGCCAGCAGGAACAATCCTTTCTTACGGAAAAGATAATTCGTATGGTCATCCGCATTCGGAAGTGGTAGCAAATCTAAAAGCGGTTAATTCAAACATCTATTCTACAGTCAACTCAGGAGATATCACCGTTGTGACAAATGGAGCAACGCACGCTGTATCTGCAAAACCGTGGGCAGCGCCAGTGACTCCTAAACCAGACCCAACGCCGACACCGAAACCGCCAGCACCAAAACCGCCAGCACCAGCACCAAAACCTGACTTCGGATCAGGATTGTATGTTATTCCTGGAGCACCAACAAGCTTCCAGAACTGTACTGCATTAAAAGCTTACTATCCGTTAGGTGTGAAGAAAGGCCATCCAGCCTACGCTTCCAAACACGATCGTGATAAAGACAACTGGGCGTGTGAATCTTAATGGAAAAAACTCGCTATACGCTTGACCGCTTGGATGAAGGAATATATGTATTTTTGGAAAAAGGCAACGAAGAAAATCAATTGCTGATTCCCGAATATGAAATCACCACTCCTTTAACCGAAGGAGATATTGTTTCAATCGATAAAGAGCAAGAAGGATACACAATCGAAGTGTTAAAAGAAGAAACGACTGATCGAAAAAAACAGGTCAGTGATTTGATCGAAAAATTGAAGAATAAATAAAAATGAGCATGTACCGTCAGTGGTACATGCTTATTTTTGTCGATAATCTTGTATGCCTTACTACTTTCAGTTAAAATAAGAACAAATGTTCCTGAAAGGAGACGGCAATATGCCCATGACGCAAGAAGAATTAATGCACTATGAAAACTTGATCTACCTGCCGATGGTCCTCGCTGTGTTAAAACAAGACCGTGAGCATTTCGTCGAGATGTCATTCAAATTTGCCAGGCCCTACCAAGAGATTATTGACAACGCGATAAAGGCGGTTGAATCCGACTACAGGTTCAGCAAGATTTACAACTCGAAACGGTATTACAAGTTAGTTAAGTACGAACAGAACAAGACGAACACAACTTATCAGTGCGCCTTTCGTGGTACAGAAGAACGCCTCGCGTATCAGCACGAGGAAATGCGGGACCGGACAGAGAAATTGATCAGCGTGTACTTTTCGAAAAGTGTTGGTGTGAACCCGCTGCCTTGATTGGTGGAGGGTTTTTATTGATTATTTACAAGTCGCACAAATTCTCGCACGCTATAAGTTGGACTGAGTTGGATTATGTTCGAAAGCAATATCCCTATAATATAGAAGAAACCTGAAAATCATTGACGTTTTTGCAGGAGTTCGATGGGGCATAAAACAGCGCCCTTACAAATGGCATAACGGGTGAGAAGATGATCCGAAAAAAAGCGCTCAGCTATGAGCGCTTTTTTGTATCAGCTTTTTTACTCCGCCTTAAAACCATGTTTCTCCAGTTCCTTATAAATCGGCTTCAACTGGACATAGCCTTCCGCAGCAACTTCATCTTCCACAAGCACCAGCGGATAAAAGAATTCATCATCTTGTATTCGTTTGATATATTCTTTCTGACGCTCATCGGCCGTCTCTTTCTCAATATCTATATAAGTAATTGAAAATGGCTGATCTTTATATTTTCGCGGGATGGCAGCCTGCAGCCACTCGTACGTATCGATCGATGATGGGGCATTTACACAGCTGGCGCAGATTATATTTGCTCCGTATACTTCAATGGCAATATTCTTTGTCATAAAAAATAACCTCCTGTGAATTCATTAGTGGCTTTTTGTCTCTAATCACATTATAATGATTATAATGAAAGGAGTCGATATAAATGACTGAAGCTATGGTTGAAGAGCAAGTAATGGAAGTCTTAGATAAATTGCGTCCATTCCTTTTACGTGACGGAGGGGACTGTGAACTTGTCGATATCGAAGACGGAATCGTAAAACTTCGTCTGCTCGGTGCATGCGGAAGCTGCCCAAGTTCGACAATTACATTGAAAGCTGGAATTGAACGTGCATTAACGGAGGAAGTTCCTGGCATCGTTGAAGTAGAACAAGTATTTTAAAGCCAAGGGACCTGTCGAAGGTCCCTTTTTCTGTCCTTAAAACACTTTTTGGAAAGTCCGCATATTTGGACCGTTCCAGAATTTATTGCTATTATAGAATGGAAGGAAAGGGTGATGGGGAATGGAACAAGTAGTCCAAATTACAGAAGCCGCTTCTTTTCAGATCAAAGAGATGATGCGGCACAATGAAGAGGAAGATTCATTTCTGCGGGTAGCTGTCAACGGCGGTGGCTGCAGCGGATTGACATACGGCATGGGCTTTGAAAAAGAACAGGCTGCAGAAGATGACCGTTATGAGCAATTCGGGATTCCGATTTTGATTGCAAAAGAAGATGCACCAATTTTACAAGGCACAGTAGTCGACTATAAACAGTCTTTGATGGGCGGCGGATTTACAATTGAAAATCCCAATGCCATCGCTTCATGCGGCTGTGGGACTTCGTTCCGCACTGCGAAAAAAGTGGGGACTCCGGAAAGCTGCTGACGTTTTACAGTCGGCATATCAAACGTTGACATTGACACAAGGACTGTTAATCACGCGCATATATTGCGGGTTAGCGGTATCGTTTCTGTAGATTAGGAACCGTGATTTAATCAAATATGGGCAGTAAACTACGACCTTCTTGGCGGAATCTAACCGCTGAGGAGGTCTATTTTTATGCGGATAAAGAAACGTCGGGCGATGTCAGTCGAGCAAGAGGCGTTGAGTAAGCCGAAACTAACGTTGCAGCAGGCCGTTGACATCGTTATATCGGGAAAGCGAAACGAAGGGGTGCGCGAGCGAACGCTAGAAGATTATTCGAATATGTGGCGCTACTTCACGGATTGGCTTGCGGAGAACTACGAAGATATTACTTACGTTAACGATTTAACGGTGGACGTATTCCGTAACTACATTAATTATATGCGCTTCGACAAAGAACGCTATGGGAATCACCCGTATATCACGACGAAGCAGCGCGTAGGCTTATCGGACACTACCGTGAATATAAACCTGCGCTGTTTGAAAGCGTTGCTGAATTACTTAGACCGCGAAGATTACTTGCTCGTTAATCCCGTTGCCAAGCTAAAGCTAATTAAGCAAGACGTAGACTTGACGAACTGTTTTACGGACGCCGAGGTGAAGATATTATTTAAACAGCCGAACCTGCGCGACTATGTAGGCTTTCGCGATTACGTAGGAATGAACGTACTGCTAGATACAGGCCTGCGAATAGGCGAGTTATTGTCGTTGCGCATAACGGACATTGATTTTAAGACGCGCTTTATAACGATAGCTGCCGGAAACAGTAAGAACCGCACAATGCGCCTGGTGCCCGTAAGTAGCCATGTAATACGCTTGATACTGCAATTAATCGAAGAAAACAACCGCCATTTCAAAACTGATCGCATCTTCTTGTCGTGCTACGGCGCTAACTTAGGCGACCGCCAGTTTACAAAGCGTCTTAAGTATTACGCAGACAAAGGCGGAGTTGAAGCTGCGAAGGTAACGGCGCACGTATATCGCCATACTTGGGCGCGCGTCATGATTCTAAACGGTTGCGATCCGTTCACCTTGCAAAAGATTGGCGGCTGGTCTGATATACGCACGATGCGCCGCTATATCCAAATGGACACGGCCGATATGCGCAAGAGTCACGATTTACATTCGCCAGCTACATCGCTATTAAATAGAAAATAAAAAAGAGCGCCGCCCATAAAGGGAAGCACTCGCATACTCCGACCGGCGCCAACCGGTTTATCGGATCATTCACAATACCGATAGTATATCGAAAAAAGCGTCCAATTGCAACGCTTATTTGAGTATGCGTTTTTCTTCTAACATATGGGCCGCCGAAAAGGGGCTAATCCAATGACGCTTACACTCGATAATTATAAAACGTTTGATTCAATCGCCGACTTAAACGAAGCGATCCGCCTACACCTGCGCGAACATCAGTATAAATTAAATGCGACGGCTATCAAGGTATTTGAAGTTGTCTGTCGGCACGCGGTGAAGTACGCCGGCGCTAGTTGGCTGAAAATCGACTCCCTGGCGCGACTAATCGGCAAATCTGCGACAACGACTCGCCGCATACTGGCGTTGCTTGAGCGTCTTGGCATCGTAAAACGGATCGCGTTCATGCGTAAAGTTAGCGGGGGAAATGGCGCTAATATTATCGTTATTCTGCCGCCGGAATCTACTAATGGTTGCCCGCCAGTGGTTGGGCGTGAGCAAGCAGTGGAGCCTACGACAGCAAGCGTTGAGCAGCCGGAAATCGAAAACGAAACCATAACTCTTTTAAGCTCAAAAGAATTAT
Source organism: Planococcus beigongshangi (assembly GCF_016820495.1). GTDB lineage: Bacteria > Bacillota > Bacilli > Bacillales_A > Planococcaceae > Planococcus > Planococcus beigongshangi. Next base: position 120,283 of record NZ_JADHDU010000005.1, read on the forward strand.
TAAGTACTAATACGTATAGCAAGCCGTTTAAGACGTTTCTGACCACCGCAGAGGCGTTATTAGGTGCGGGCAGCCGTAAACTCATAAACCGTATGTATGGCGTGTGGTTAGCCCATACGTCGAAGATTAAGCACGTCTACGATGCGGATATGCTGCTACATACGGGCATTGCTGCGTTGCGTGTGACATTGCAGGCGACTAAGCGTAAGGATATACGCAACCTAGCCGGGTTCTATAACGGCACGCTCGACCGGATGCTCGATAAATTATACTTCGATGAAATAAAGAGTTACTACATCTAATTTTCAGAACATACTTTCAATCCAAGTAACGATATCTTGCCAAAAGCTAAAAAGAAATAGAAATCCAAATAAGAATGTGACAGCTACAGAAATGAGTATAGGGTGATTAGCGGCAAAAGAATTCTTTTGACTTGATTGGCTATAATTATTCGAATTAACCTGATGTCCAATATTTGAATTCTTAATTTTATTTTTATCACCTAGTTTAATACTCAATTTTTATCGCCTCTTGATAACAAGTTTCCGATACGAGAGCCTTTAATCTTATTCTTGTCTCCCATATCGATTGAACCTTCATAAATTATATTTTCGATATTGTAGATTACAGAACTTTTTTTAGTGCTATCATCGTCAATTTGTTCTTTAATGTCTAGGTCTTCTATATTATCGAATTGTTTTTCCAATTCCATAATCACTTCAATAAGTTTTGATTTCACATTAGAAACAAGGCCATCAACTTGATTTGACGAAAACTTTACTTTCATTGATGCAATTTGTAACTCGTCTACTGAAATTTTGTGACAGAAAGCTGTAGAAATTGGTTTTGCTATGTTATTGCGATTATCACCATTAAGCATGTTTTCGATTGCCTTAATTCCGTCTTTAAATTCTAAAACACATAAATTAGTAATAGTTTCTTTATCTAATAATACCTCTAACGGAACCTGTGCTTCTGTATACGTTGTTTGGAAGTTTACCAAGAATGTGCCATATGGAATTCCTCTAAGTTTTCTGTAAGGAGGGATGTCTTTGGGATCTTTATATCCTCGCAACTCTCCGTCAACCCAATTCATTATAATCTCATTATCTAAATCTGATAAAATCACTTTTAATCTCATTAGAATATTTTCTAATTGTTCTTTTCCGCTCACTATATCTTTTAATAGCTGACTGCGTGCCATAGTTAAATCGCCTTCTTTCTATGATTAGTCTATATTATATCTTATTTTGTAAAAAAATTCTGAAACCTGTTCTAATATACTTTTAGATACAAAAAGAACGTCCCTATCTTCGTAGCGAGGGGCGTTCTTTGTCGTTTACTTGTCGTTCAGTTGATACGTAAATAAATCGTTTAGCGTGTACGTCTTATTGACGCCTTCTTTAGCTGCCTTGGCGTTGATCGCGTCGAGTATGCGTTCCATCGTGCCGAGTTCTAGGCGCTTCGTAGTGCCGTTGTGCATATCCAACAGCGTTGCCGGTCGCGTTTTCGATTCGACGGCAATTTCGTTACGTGTCGCGTTTATTTCGCCGAGTACCTGCGGTAAATTGTGCGCAAATGGCATTGCTATTTCCCCCTTACATCAACGTTAATCCAAGTATACAACGTAAACGGCAGTCGTAATACTTTTATTTTAAAATATTTTGTAAAAATGCTTGACGTATTACTTCAGTCGTTATACTATAATTTTAGAAGTATTACGACAGACGTAAAGGAGCGAACGCAAATGCAACTGATTCGACGGATTGATTCCTACTTTATCGGTGAACCCGACGAAGGCACGGTAACTGATCGGCTTTACTTCTTCGGAACACTGGCAGCAACAGGTATCATCGCAGCAGTAACTTTATTTAACCTATAAAACGAAAAGGGGCAATCAATCATGAAGAAAAATTCAATTTACAACCTTGAGGTAATCACGGAACAGGACGTATTTAACGCTTTCCGCAGCGAATTTAAGGATGTTGGCCGCGTGTCATCGCTATCTCACGACATGGGTGACGGGGAGTCTGCTACTTATGCGCAAATTCACTTAGGCGACGACTTTACCGTTGCATTGTACGACGACGCGCAAATCCTGGCGTTCCAAAATGGCGGCAAGGAAGTTATTTCGGTGGCGTGGAACGAAGCGACCGAGGCATTATTGCGCGATCCTGCGGCCTTGACGGCGTTGGCGACCCTAGCGGCTAACGTTGAAGAATTATAAAGTGAACTTTTCGTAAAAAAAGAATTTTGTCACTTTTTCAAGATTTGAAGTTTATCCGATATATACTCCGAGTAGTCCAATCAAACGTTTGACGCGTGATTTAGTACCACAATAATATGCACTATCACTAGCAATTGACGAAATCGTCAAAAAGTTTGTTTTGTCAATTTTCCCAGTTATTCGATTGCGTGAGCATATACTTCGAGTTGTTAACCAAATGACCGCGGCAACGGTCGGAAGTCTTAACACAAACGGGCATCAAAAGTTTACAAGGGCGTCCAGCACATACAATACAACTGCATACTGCGGCGGCAACCGTTAGTATCGGCGCCATTCTTTAAGATAGATTGGCGCTTTTTATTTAATCAATAATAAAACCCCGCTAAATAATCAGCGAGGTTAATCATGCTATTTTTTAACAATCTTGTAATTAGTAGTAATATGCCAAACTACATTAGCAGCTAGAATGACAAAAACCGGTTCAAGAATTCGGAAAAATAGTTCGCCCGCAGCCATAAAAATCCCCCTTCCTAAAAAATACTCAAACTTAAAATGAGTATTTGACAGGTCTCCTGGCTCATGCGTCATCCTACACTATGTCCTTCCCGTCCATTGGACAGTGGAATACATACATAGTTCGTCAACACTTACAGTTGCGGGTACAGCTCCGGATTTCAACGGATTCCCTATTAAGCCTTTTCAGGCATCAAATAAAAATTTATTGCTATTAAATTCTTACAATTTAAATTATAGCATAATTTATTAATTGTTAAAGGAATGTATTTCTATTTTATCGTTTTAAAGATAATAAAGGGGTGGTAAAAGTGCCGAATTGTTGGTCTTAAAGAAGATACGAACTTTTGCGATTTAAAAGTACCGTATACTTCTCGATTTTTTGTATCAGAAAGAATAGACGGTCATATCCCGTCACTGACGAACAAATCAGCGATATTGTCGCAGCTCATCGCAGATTAAACGAGAAAGGGGCGTTGTAAATGATGCGCAAAAAGCGAATACGATCTATGCGGGTAGCACGTGAGCTGATGGCGCGAGGTTATCCGGCGATAGATACCTGCGAAGATAACGGCTATATCGTCTGGGACTTCGTTGCTTCGCCGGAACTTGAGCGCCTAGCATCGACATTAATGCGTGGAGGAGTATAGACGTTGTTATGGCGGTTGTTTAAAAAACGTAACATCGTAACATACCGTATTTATTTATATAGCAAATTAGGACACTTTTAACGTTGATCCATTGAACGTAGTGAAATGGCGGTCTGCTCTTAAAGATGTTGCTTCGCCTTACGGCTTGCAAACGAGTATAACTCAAGTTCAATCGCAACCAAATGCAGGCGAAGAATATACAAGTAAAGGCGGTCGGCTTCGCTATTGTAATTATCGCCCATCTTTACGCAGTAACCGATTATAAAACACCTAACATCATCCACGCAAAACCGAGGAGGAACTAAAAATGACGAATATCATTCCGGCAAAAACTATCTACACGCAGCAGAATCACGGTGTAACGATTACGCAGGCAAACTTACTTACCGCCGACTGGGAACACGAAATGCTACAACGTGGTTCTGCGTCCCTATCCTACGAAGATATTATGTTTACGCAGCAAACGTTTGGCACATGGCTTAATCCCGCCGTACTTGACCGCCCAGCTATCGTAGCCGCGCCGCCTGGCTTCGGTAAATCGACAATGCTGGCGACGTTCCTGCGCAGTATGGTGCGCGCTGATCCGAAGTTCGGGGCCATCGTAATTAAAGAACGCGTGGCCGACTTGATTGAACTGGCGAAATTCATCAACGAAGAAACGCCGGGCGAGCCGCTGACCGTCATTGAGCCATACGCTTATTACATTCGCGGCAATAGTGACGAAATCACGCGCGAAGACTACGAAAAGCAATTTACCAAGCAGTCGCAGTTTAATATCGTGCTTATGACGACAAAGCAGTTCGAGCTGCAAGTCTTGAAAGACAACCTGCACACGTTTTCAGCGTTTCGAGAAGGCCGCGAACATAACGCCAGCAAGCGCCCGCGCCGAAATCTTTACATTGACGAAAAGCCTTCGCTAATCGTTCAGTATGGCATCACCTCACGGAACGTCAACGAAATCATTGAAGCCCTTCGCTATGCAAACACCTATGCAAATGCCTCGCTAAAACGCGCGTATGCCCGCATTACAAAAGCCATCATTAAATTGCGCGATCAATTCGAGGCAATCGAAGGACATAACGCCGAACGGCTGCCAGCGATTGACCCGTCTTATATTTTGCCGCGCGAGTTACTGGCGCAGTTTGTCGCTCTTTATGACGTGTCGAAACTCGGCCAACTGCGCGCCATTGAACACTTAATCAAGTTCGGGGGCCTTGCATACGTTAATAAAGGCGTGTCGGTCTTACAAGGCGCGCTAAAGCTGCACTACGACTGGACGCAATACAATACGTTTGTACTCGACGGATCGGGCCGCATCGACCCCGACTATCATACGGACGAGTTTTACTTAATTGAGCCGCCAACAAGGCCGGACTATTCAAACGTCACGTTTAACGTCAGCTCGCAATTCACACTGTCGAAAACGGCCGTGCGGAACGATGTAACGGCATTGTCGAATATTGCCGATGAATGTCGACTGATTGCCGCGAAACACGAAGGGCAAACGCTAATCGTGACATACCGTGAGTTCGTTGACGGCTTGGCCCGCGAGCTTGAAGACGAGTTGACTGCCGGTAAAATTCGCCTGAAGCACTTCGACGGTGGACGGGGCAGCAACGATTATATTTCGTTTGATACGGCTATCTATATCGGCAACTTGAATAAGGGCGGCCTGTATTATCCGGCGTCGGCTCAAGCGATCATCGGCGATGCAAAGGGCCTTATCCTGTCGCCGGAAAGCGTCAACACCAAAGCGGGCTTAATATTCAAAGACGCCATTGTCGAATCGTATAAAAAACTGGATATGGCCGTGAACCTCGTCCAAGAAACGAACCGCCTTCGTGCTAATAAGAAGACGGCGCCAGTCAATTTATATGTATTTACGAAAGACGACGAAATGCTCGGCCATATAACGGACTCTTATCCGGGCTGCAAAACTGTCGAATATAAGACGGGTGAAAAACTGACGGGCAAAAAGACCGCAGCTGACAACATTAAGGCGTTGCTACTTGAGTTGCAACCTGGCGACTCGATTAAGCAGGCGGAAATATATAAGCGTTTGGAAATCGCTAGGAATACGCTTCATATATTCATGACGTCGCCTGAAGCTACGGAATTTATGGCCGCTAATAATATACGCAAGGAAAAGACACGCATCTTCAAAGGGTAGGCAGCATCTAAAAATCGAAAATAAAGGGGATCATCCAAATGACGACAGCTGAAATTCGCGTAAAAGAAGCCTTGTATAAATTATGGTTCGATTTTTTCACGAAGCCGATTACGTTGGAAAAACGCCTCGAATTAACGCGGGATTTTACCGACGAATGGCTCGACACTTCGCAAATAAAAATAGACAAACCCTTCATCTACCACCCCATGCTACACCTCAAGAGTCGCTACGATCAACCGCAAGTAACCGTTCAGGAAGTGCTGGCCGACTTCATACTTCGCGCCGATATGGTAGCCGAACGCAACGAAGAATATCCGATACAAAACGCAGAAGGCGAATTAGCTCACGCTGACAATCGCGCTGACCGTGAAATCGGACTGTTTTCCGACGACATCGACACTGAAGCTGGCGAGCGTACTCCATACGGCACCATGACAGACGCTGAAGCCATTGCGCAAATGTATACGCCGCGAGCGCCCGTCACAATAAAGCAGCTGACCGCCGAACTGGCCCGCGTTAAAATGTATGCCGAATTCTATGCGATAACCTTTGACGAGGAATATGGCCACGACAAAACGGATGTGCTGCGACGTATCAAATCGTTGAGGTTAGAACGTATTAAAACCTGCGTTGTGTGCGATGGGGCGTTCTATCCGCGCGATGTTCGCCGGCAGGTCTGCGATCAGCAAATCGGGGTACTGCTTGGCGGTGAAATATCGCAAGAATCCGCTTGTGAGCTGACTTTAAAGAGCCGATATAACGCTGAATATTATCGCGAAAAGGTGAAGAAAATAGGCTAGTTGAGGTTTAATTATTCCATATTAAAGTAGAAAGGGAATTTATTCCCTCCGCATTATTTTAGGGATTAAGTAAGGAAAGGAGTGTAAACGATGGAAACCGATAAATTCATTGCGTGCCGCCATTACCTCGGTATGAGCCAAAGTCAATTTGCTGATTTTCTATCTATATCAGCTGGAGCCGTCGGTCGAATTGAGTCAGGTGACTTACGTGTATCAAATCGCATACGCGGTAAGTTAGCGAGTAAGTTTGATTTTGACGATTCTTTTGCTGCGTACTATCGGAACTTTATTCGATCGGCCCAATAATCCACGAAAGTAGGCGAAAAAATGGCTCGCAAATCTAGTAAGAAATTACGGACTCCACGAATTGACGAAATAAGAAAACGGCCTAGCGACGGGCGAGGTTGGGCGACTGGATTGAAAAAACAACTGGACGCTGGAACATCTGAAACCGATACAGCCGAGAAGCCATCTGTTTAAAATACTTTATAAATAAATAAAGGGTTTTTCCTTATTTCTAGAATATTGGTGTATAAAGGGGAGGAGTTAATAGAATGAGAGTAGAAGTTTGTGTAGTACCACCAGGCGGTGGAGAAACAAATTATATGATTGGACTTGCCGAGAATACTGTATATATGCCGCGAGTTGGAGAATATATATTGATTAAAGAAGAAGATGGAGGTAGCGCTTTCCTTGTAAGGAATATACTTCACTCTTTTGAGATGGCAAATGTATTGAACGTTGAAACTAGCGTAATAATCGAGGCGGAGCCAGTAATTTTACCTGAAATAATGTCGTCGCCAAAGCATCAAAAGCTATGCCTATCATTAAACGTTACACTAGAATACCCTAACTCGGTATATTAATTAAATATCACTAAGATGTAGCGTCCAAATTGGGCGCTTTTTTTATACAAAAAAAACAATCAAAGGGGATTATAACAATGAGCGAATACCTAACAGCAATTAAAGCGAACGAAGCACGTATGCAGGAAATCGAGGCACAAACGGACAAGCTAGTCCTTGAATATAAAGAAAAGGTTGCCGAGGCACGACACAAGCCACTCACTGACCCCGATCTATCGCCAGCAGGCCAGCAGAAGCAAGCCAAGGCTGAAGCCGATAAGCTAGGCGCGGAGTTCTTGTGCAAAACAAAGGCGCTCAATACCGAGTATACCGAGCTGGCCGTTAAAACGCAGGTGAAAGCCGAATTTGCCCTCGCCGATTCTAAGCCAACGCCAGCCGATCCGGTTAAGGCGAAACTATTCGAAGCCGAGAAAGCGCAGCTACAAACAGCACTTATGCTTGCGACGAATGACGAACACGCCGAAACGACGTTAAAAGCCTTTATCGGCAAATACGCTAACGAGCCAGCCTTTGCGGCTGATCTTGCTCAGAACTTCAGTACTTTCGCCGCTAGTATCTTGACTACGACGAACGATGAACGCAAGTTATTCGAAATCAAATACCGTCTATTCGATGCCTATAACGATCTACAATCGGCAGCACAAACGGAAGAATACAAAGAGGCGAACAAGTCGTTTGAACGTGCCAGCAACGCCCGCAATACGCGCCTGTTTGGTGTAGTTGCTTCCGAGGCGGTAACGGAGCTGTTTGGGCGTGACATTGGCGCAGCGGTTAACTCAATCGAATTGGCGCAAAAGCATGAAGATAAAATAGCGGCAGCTGATAGCGAAGAAGCCGTTTAATTACTAGATAGCTCGCGGAGGAACTGCAATGGATTGGAAACCCGTAGACAGCAGGAGCGACACGACATAATATCCCTGACTTGAGCCTCGGCAGATAACTTGCCGGGGTTTTTTCTATTTAAAGAATTTCTGCTTAATAGCTAAAAGCAGGAGTAAGCGCGTGTTGCTCACGGCAATTGTAGCGCATTTAACTATTGATTAATGGGTAAGGACAGGCTAATTAAAAAAGGGGGCATATCTGTGGACATGAAAGAACAGGCCAAGCGCCTAAAAGGTTTAACACTGGCACTGAAGGCCATGGCAGCACAAACTAAAAAAGGCGATACATTAAGTCACCGCGAACAGCAGCAATTAGTTTCAATGGACGCTGAAGCTCGGCAGATTCAAACGCTACTAACGTGCGAGCATGACGTAGCACAGTTCGCTTATGAGTATTTCTCGGACGAACGCAACCCCGCAAACGGCGCCGGCAATGTTATTCGCCATGCTGAAGACGGCACGCCACACGAAACAATCACCGAACTAAGCGCCATTCACCAGGACTTCTACGATATATGCGGAGAAATCACTACAAAGCGAAAAGGAAAGTACTGCGTATGTAGCCCGCGCGGTCATGCAAAATCTAGCGTCATGAGCGTCATTTTAACGCTACATGAGTTGGTTTATCAGAAACGCCAATACGTTATTATTATTTCCGAAACCGACACGCTATCGAAACGCTTGCTCGCGTCAATTGCCACGCAACTACGTTACAACGAGAAACTGCGCCAGGACTTCGGCGAGCTATTACATGACCAGGCTAACAAGAACGAGCGCGATAACGAAGATAGCTTTATCACGACGACAAAGGCGCTAGTCGAAGCATCGAGTGCCGGTAAGTCTTTGCGAGGCAAAACGTATAATAACATTCGCCCGCAGCTGGTCATTGCCGATGATGTATCGTCGCTGCAAAACGAGGCCACGGAAGAACAGCGGCAGAAGTTAATTAACTGGTGGAATACCGTCATTGAGCCGATGCCTGCCGGTGATGCCGCGCTTGTGTTCGTCGGCACAAAAGTTACAGCGACCGGGCTGATAGCCGACTTGATGAAGCGCCGAGCCTATAAGCGCGTGCTGCATGGCGCTATCTTGCGCGAGCCGGACAATCCTACGCTGTGGAGCGACTATCTGCATTTATATACCTCGGATAACGACGACGAAACGATCAATGAGTTTTACGAAACCAACCGCGAGCAGCTGGAAGCAGGCGTTGAGTTAGCGTGGCCTAAGCGTTGGACATACCGCGAGCTTATGGAAGTTAAAGCGTCAATCGGCGGCCGGGCGTTTGCGTCGGAATACATGAACCAATCGTTTGCTAGCGATGAACAGCATTTCTCGCCGGACGATTACGGTTATGCTCGACGTGTGTTTGACGGCAATGGACGAGCCGAGGCGCTAGTTTATGCGGGCAAGTACTATTACCTGCGCGATATGGATAAAATCGGGTGCTGGGATCCGGCACTAGCCGGCAAAGCTCGCAGCGCATTAAATGCCTATGTCACGCTTGGTCGGCACAAAGATAGCGGCCTAGTCTTTGTAATCGACGTTTATGCAAGCCGTGAAGTACCTTCCGAGTTCATGCCGCAAATCTTGACGCGCTTAATTGAATACAAGCCGCATAAGATTGTCGTCGAGGGCATCGGTGCCTATCGTGCTTACGCCGATCAATTAGGCGAGCATATGCGTCATAATGCTATTTACCATACGCGGCTTGAAACGCTGAAGACTCACGGCATGAAATCGAAAGCCAGCCGTATCGAAGCGCTGGAAATACCGCTTGCCAACAAATCGCTGATCCTTAACGAAGCCAATAAAGAGGTTACGAATGAGCTGCGCAACTATCCAAACGGCGTAGTCGACGTACTCGATGCGATTGAAATGGCGTTCAATACGTCCAGAAAACGCGTGATCCAACTGCAACAAAAGCCCGCGTGGCTATAACAAATACAACGGAGGTTTTATTATGACAAACGAATTGTCGAATATTGACGAAACTAACTACGAACTGGCCGAGGTGATGGACGTTGCGGATTATATACAGGCGCCTATGCCCGACGTGCGCGACTACGACCTCACGCCGATTCAACTCAACGCAGCGCAGGCGGTACTAATTAACGATATGACGCTGAAAAAGCGCGGTGTGACTCGCAAGACATACATTCAACTGGCGGCCGACCTCGGCATAAGCCACGACACATTACAGCGCTACCGGGCATTGCCGGAGTTCAGCCGCTTTATACGTGACGGCGCGCAGCTGGCGGTCAGCAGTAGCGTACCAATGGCGATAACCCGCCTACACCAATTAGCCGACGGCAGCTTCGGCACACCTTCGATAAAGGCCCTCGAAATGATCCTCGAAATGACCGGCGTATATAGCAAATCGCAGAAGCACGAAATCAGCCACCAATATGCGGCGCCCGTGCAAGTTAGTGATGCCGAGTTGCAGCGAATTATTGACGCTAATAAGTAGTAACCGACGTGTATGGGCTAACGCCTGTATGCGTCCTTTTTTTATGCCGTTTTGAGCGCGTGTGAGGCGGGTTAGCTGGCGTTGCGACTTCGTGTTACCTATTGGCTACGACGCTTAAAACACGCTTAGAACAGGCGTGAGGGTGTGCGTTAAGTTGCGTCAAATACGCGAATACGTCCGTTGGAAGGCGCAGGGGCGACCGGCGTTTAAAAGTGGGGGGTCAGGCGTTACTGGCGATAGTATAGCGAGGGCTTGCGTTATAAGAGAACCGCGTTACCTTATTAATTCTTCGCCTGCACTTGGTTGCGATTGAACTTGAGTTAGATTCGTTTGCAAGCCGTAAGGCGAAGCAACATCTTTAAAGAGCAGACCGCCATTTCACTACGTTCAATGGATCAACGTTTAAAAGTGTCCTATTTTACTATATAAATAAATACGGAATGTTACGATGTTACGTTTTTTAACCAACCGCTGTACAACGTCTACAATCCTGCACGCAATCCGTTATCATACCCGCAAATAAACTTGCTAAAGTTGCGTATAATACTTGCGTATAATTAGTATTATGCGTATACTTACCTTATAAGCAAAACGCAGTAACGCGGTTTCATTAGCCAATCGCCGGCCATAACGCGGGGAAATACCTGCGTATAATTATTTAGGGGGTATTAACGTATGGATAACGCAGGGAGAATCGAACAGTTTATAGCGCAGGCAATGCAAGGAAAGGCCGCCAATACCGTCAAATCGTACCGCTATTCATTAGAGCAGTTTGCCGCTTACTTGGACGGTAGCGACGCCGACCTATCAACGTATGGCCGTATCGACGTTCAGCAATACATCGCGACAATGCAAGCCGCCAAACGTGCCGCCAGTGGTGTGAATCGTCATATTGCCGCCATTAAAGCATATAGCCGTTATGCCGGCAAGCAGGCCGCTGTCGATTGCTTACGTATGACCAAGCCGCCTAAAGCTACGCAGCTGGCCCCGGAATGGCTAGAGCGCAATGCCGTCAATGACCTACTGCGCCGCACTGATCGCAAGCCGAACAAACGGGATCATGCGCTAGTGAGCGTACTGCTATACGCTGGCCTGCGGGTAAGTGAGCTGGTAGCGCTAGACAGAACCGACGTAACCTTAAACGAGCGTGGCGGGCAGGTGGTGGTGCGCAATAGCAAGAACGGCAGCGCCCGTGTCATACCGTTGCACAGCGAGGCACGTAAGGCGATAGGCGACTACCTAGCACAGCGGGCTGACGACCATGCAGCGCTATTCTTATCGTCATTAGGCAAGCGTCTAAGCGTGCGAAGTGTGCAAGCAATGTTAAATGTATATGGTATCAATCCGCATCAGCTGCGTCATACATTCGTTAAGCGACTCGTCGATAAAGGCGTACCAACCGCCACTATACAAGCAATGAGTGGCCATTCAAGCGCAGATATGATCGCCTGGTACAGCGCGCCGAGCATGGACGACTTGACCAACGCTATCGAAGATTAAACGCCGAGGCTTCGCGCTTCGGTTCATTTATACGAACGCCTGTTCTTTTGGATTAGCGCCGGCTCCCCCAAGCTAGGGCGCCAGAGAAGGCCGAGGATACCGTACACACATAATATTATTCGAAATTAAAGCGGGTAGTCAGGTGCAGAGAAAACAATTGTATTATATAGAAGGAACTCGCATAAATAACGCTTGTATAACGCTAATACTTTCGGTACAATCGAGTTAGCGAAATTAACCGCCGTGAATGTCGTAGGTTTACAGTCCATATTACGATTAGAACGCCCTACAATTCTATAGAAACATCGTCATATCAACGTTTGATATTGCGTAAGGTTATCGGCGGATTTACAATTGAAAATCCCAATGCCATCGCTTCATGCGGCTGTGGGACTTCGTTCCGCACTGCGAAAAAAGTGGGGACTCCGGAAAGCTGCTGAGCTGGATACGTACTCTGAAACCTTCTGTTCGCTCTGAATGCGGCAGAAGGTTTTTTGTGTTTTAAATGGAATAATCTGTTTACTCCGGGACAGTGAATATCCGGTGTTATCCAGTTGAAATAACATGGCAAAAGGGCTAATATAGAGTGTAGGAGTAAATTGGAAAGCGCTATAGATGATTTTACTGATTTTCCGATTTAAAAAATGACTCGAAGGTGGTTGCGATTAGATTGAAAAGACCGTCAATTTTAGTATTAGGAGCAGGGTATGGTGGATTGACCACTGTAGTAAACCTGCAAAAAATCATGGGAACAGACGAAGTCGACATCACGTTGATCAACAAGAACGAATACCATTACGAAAGCACTTGGCTTCATGAAGCTGCTGCCGGAACAATGACTCCGGAACAGGTGCGTTATGATGTTAAAGAAGTGATCGATCCGGGTAAAGTTACATTTGTACAGGCGACTGTCGAAAAAATCGATGTCGAAGGCAAAAAAGTCCTTACGGATAATGGCGAATATACATATGATTACATCGTCATTGGCCTTGGTTTCGAAGGTGAAACTTTCGGTATTGAAGGGCTTGATAAATACGCGCTGTCGATTGCAAACGTAAAAGCGGCCCGTTACATCCGTGAACATATCGAATTCCAATTCGCTACATGGTCGACTGAGGAAGTCAAAGATGACAGCCGTTTGACGATCGTTGTAGGCGGTGCAGGATTCACTGGAATCGAGTTCCTTGGCGAACTTGCAAACCGTGTACCTGAACTTTGCAAAGAATTTGATGTTCCGCGTGAAAAAGTGCGCGTTGTCTGCGTTGAAGCAGCACCAATGGTATTGCCAGGTTTCGATCCTGAATTGGTGAACTATGCAGTAGGGCATCTTGAGTCGAAAGGAATCGAGTTCTCAATCGGCACCCCGGTTGTTGAAGCTACTCCAGAAGGCGTTAACATCAAGAAAGGCGATGATGAATTCGAATTCATCAAAGCCGGCACAGTCGTTTGGGCAGCAGGCGTCCGCGGCAACAGACTGATCGAGTCTACGCCGATCGAAAACATGCGTGCTCGCGTTAAAGTCGAAAAAGATCTTCGTGCGCCAGGATTCTCTGATGTATTCATCGTCGGAGACTGTGCATTGATGATCAATGAAGAAACAAATCGTCCATACCCGCCAACGGCTCAGATCGCTATGCAGCAGGCAGTGACTGCGGCAGGCAATATCAAAGCGTTGATCCAGGGACAGACGACACAGGAATTTGTTCCTGATCTTAAAGGTACTGTATGTTCACTTGGTGAAGATGACGCAATCGGCGTTGTTTTCGGCAAAAAAGTTACGGGTAAACGTGCTTCATTCATGAAGAAAATGATTGATAACCGTGCATTATTGTTGATGGGCGGACCAAAGTTAGTCTTGAAAAAAGGTAAATTCAACGTACTATGATCGCATATAAAAGCCTCCAGTTGGGGGCTTTTTCTTTTGGAATCCGAAAAAGACAGAAAATTTCGTCTAAATTGTGAACTTTATAAATTATTTTAAATGTATGCGCTTACACTCTGCTTTAACTGTTGCTATAGTTTGATAGCCGTGATATATTATCAGAATATTATAACAATCAGCAGGAGGAGGTGTTTCGGATGAAGAATGTCAAACAGGTTAAATCAGCGAACCAATGCCCTTATTGCGCAGGTAAAGGATATTTCCAATTGCGTTTGGGCGGATCGGAAACGTGCTCTTGCTGCTCGGGCTCAGGAAAAAAATAATACGGATCATTCTGAAAAACACGGCGCTCTCAGCGCCGTGTTTTTCATTTTGAAGGTGGGGGAAGCGGACAACTGAGTAAAAACTTGTTTGAGTATACGCCTGGGAAGGGTAAAATAAATCGTCTGTAAAATAGCATCTAGAAGGATCAACGAGGTGAAGGAACAGCATTAATAAGGAGAGGGTTTTATGAAAAGAAGCTTAAAAATAGCCAGTGCCTTTATCGGGATTGTCGTCGGCGCTGGCTTCGCTTCAGGACAAGAGATTTTGCAGTACTTTACAAGCTTCGGTTATTGGGGGCTTGGCGGTGTTATTGTAGCGACCGCGCTATTCGGTTATATTGGGATGATTCTGACGCGTCTTGGGAGCCGTATGCAAACGACGTCCCATGAAGATGTCGTCTACCGCATCAGTGGAAAATGGCTTGGCAAAGTGATTGACTATACATTGATTTTGACCTTATTCGGTATTTTGGTCGTCATGATTGCCGGAGCCGGCTCAATTTTTTCCCAGCAGTTCGGCCTTGCACCAGCATTTGGGCGTGGAATCATGATTGTGCTGGTCATCTTAACGATCATGATGAATGTGAAAAAAGTCATTACGATCATATCCAGTATTACGCCATTTTTAATCTTGATGGTCATAGGCATCGCCATCTACAGTGTGCTGACGATGGAGAGCAGTTTCAATTCTCTCGACCCGGTGGCGAAAGAGCAGCTGTCTGCAACGCCAAACTGGCTATTATCGGCAGTCAACTATGTATCGCTTGCAATAGCGCTTGGAGCATCGATGTCGCTTGTTATGGGCGGCGCGGAAAAAGATGAAAAAGTGGCTGCCCGTGGCGGACTGATCGGCGGACTTGGTTTCGGCTTCATTATCCTGCTCAGTTATGCGGCGATATTTGCCAAAGTAGATGTTGTCGGAGGAGCAGATCTTCCGATGCTTGCAATCGGCGATAATATTTCACCGTTAATCGGCATTATCATGGCATTCATCATTTTCGCAATGATCTATAATACAGCGGTCAGCCTGCTGTTATCGTTCTCTGCCCGTTTCACGGAGATCGGCACCAAGAAGTACCGGATTTTTGTCATTATTGCAGGAATCATCGCTTTTGCACTCAGCTTTGCCGGCTTTACGACTTTAGTCAACTGGTTTTATCCAGTAGTCGGTTATCTGGGCTTGTTGCTGATCGGTGCATTAATTTTGGCCGATATCCGCAAGGTGGGAAAAAACAGCAGTTCAACTAATACTAAAGCCGCTGACTGAGAGCAGGCTTGTGTCAATGTCATGAACTATGGCCTGCCGGATTGAAAGGCTTCGGTATTTCGGTTAAACTGATGTAGGGAATATCGGAGGTTAAAATACTATGAACAGTTCATTCACTATTGTCCAATTGATTATTTCAATGCTTTTATTTTATGTAATGTTTTTCGGTATCGGTTTTCTGCTGAATATGCTGCTTCGCATGACTTGGCTTATGGCGATTGTTTACCCGGTTGTCATTTTACTTGTTATTGATGATGTAGGGGTATTTGATTATTTCACCAATCCGGGTGAATCATTCTCGATGCTCGGTGATACGATTACATCTCTTACCGGAACGGATATCGCTGTTCTGCTATCAGGATTTGCAGGAGCAATCACGGCAGGTATTGTAATGAAATTACTCCGGAAAAGCGGTTACCAGATGTTTTAACAAAAAATCCGTACGGTCTATGCAGACCGTACGGATTTTTCTGTTGTCTATCAAGATCTAACTTCTTTAATCATTTCGCTCTAGGCGGACGCATTCCGCAGGGAGCGGCCTGAGCCTCCTCAGTCGCTTTGCTCCCTGCGGGGTCTCAGAAGTCGCCGCCTTCCGCATCAATCAGGTTAGTACAAAAAAGGATATGATTGGGTTTCATTATATAAAATTAACCATCGATTCCTTTATGGAAAACATCCTAAAATATGGAGCAAAACAGCGAAGGCGCGCAGGGGACCAAGCTCCGCGCAAGCCCAACGGTTTTGCGGCATATCTTACATTTTTTATAGAATCAAATTGTATACAAGCACAGAAATCGCAATTCCCGTCAAGGCTCCCATAAAGACTTCGCTCGGCTTATGGCCGAGAAGCGTTTTTAATTCCTCGATTTTTTCTTCTTCTTTCTTATTGGACCAGTCTCTTGTTTCATTCATGAATAGCTGCAGGTCGCTCCGCAGCTTATTGATGGTCAAAGCCTGCTGGCCAGCCTGGAACCTCACACCAGTGGCGTCATACATCGTGATGACGGCAAACATGGTGGAGACAGCGAAAATCGTTGAACCGACACCGTGTTCATAAGCGACAGCGGTTGTCAGCGACGTCACTGCTGCGGAATGTGAACTCGGCATTCCACCGGTTGAAGTAAAGAGTCCCCAATTCAATTCCCTCGTAACGGCATATTGGATCGGTATT
Source organism: Planococcus beigongshangi (assembly GCF_016820495.1). Classification (GTDB taxonomy): domain Bacteria; phylum Bacillota; class Bacilli; order Bacillales_A; family Planococcaceae; genus Planococcus; species Planococcus beigongshangi. The sequence goes on from NZ_JADHDU010000005.1 coordinate 137,003, forward strand.
TTTATAAACTGGGCAAAGACGATTGCAAAGAGGGCAATCATTAATGGGGCATTTGAGAAAAGTTCCATTCAACTATCAACCTCTCAGATGAAATCTTATGTTTCAGTATAGCATAAATTTGCTTTTTTCTTCGAGAGCAAACAATTTCGCCTGTCGAACTACTATGTCTCTGAATTACATGCTAAACTGAAAAAGAACCTATTTAGAGGAGGAGACTTATGAATATTTCAATACAGAGCAATGGACAGTCGAGCAACGCAGAAATCTTGATCGTCGGCCTTACGCGCCATCCTGAAAATACGAAAGGATGGGAAGAATTCTCTCAGCGTTTTGACGGCAAATTGCAGGAATGGACGAAAAACGATTTGTCTTTCGATAAGAAAGCGATCATTACATACCCGAGCCTGTCAGGCGATATTCCGCGCGTCATGTTCATCGGCATGGACGACCGCAAAAAAACGGACGAAGAGGATTTGCGTTCAGCTTTCGGATTGGCAGGGAAGGAATTGGCGAAGAAGAAGGTCAAGCACGCTGCAATCTATCTTGAGTCGTTCCAGAATGAGCAAATCAGTGCGGAAGATGCGGCTTATCTTGCGGCAGAAGGCATTGGCATGGGGCTCTACAGCTTTGACGATTATAAAACTTCATCGAATGAAGCGGATATCCGTTTAGAGCATCTTGAACTTTTGAGTGATGAAACCGAAGGTGATATTGAAGCTGCTGCTAAAATCGGAGGCATCTTCGCAGATGCTGTAAACGAAGCCCGTACATTGGTCAATATGCCGGGCAATATCCTGACGGCGACGGCGCTGGCTGACTATGCGGCAGAGATGGGCAAAGAATACGGCTTTGAGATGGACATCCTCGACAAAGCGCAAATGGAAGAGCTTGGTATGGGCGCGATTCTGGCGGTCAATCAGGGATCGGTTGAAGAGCCGCGTCTGATTGTCATGAAATACAAAGCGACGGAAGGATTTGAAGATCCACTGGCACTTGTCGGAAAAGGGATCACTTTCGATACAGGCGGTTATTCACTGAAGCCGAAAGACGGCATTGTCGGCATGAAAGGCGATATGGGAGGAGCTGCGGCAGTCCTTGGCGCGATGAAAATCATCGGTGAGATGAAACCTGCGAAAAACGTCATTGCTGTGATTGCATCGACGGATAACATGGTTTCAGGCAACGCGTTCAAACCGGATGATGTCATAACCTCACTCAGCGGCAAGACAATCGAGATCTTGAACACGGATGCCGAGGGGCGTCTGGTGCTTGCGGATTCCGTCACTTATGCCAAACAGCTTGGTGCAACGCGCATTATTGATGTGGCAACGCTGACTGGCGGCGTCATCGTCGCTCTAGGTATGGATAAAACGGGGGCATTGACAAATGATGAAGCATTTTTTGAGGAATTTCTGGAAGCATCTGCAGAGACCGGGGAATTTGTCTGGCGCCTGCCGCTGACAGAGAATGATAAAAAACGTCTTCGCAAAAGCGATGTCGCGGACCTTAACAACTCACCGGGACGCGACGGCCATATGATTTTCGGCGGAGGTTTCGTCGGTGAATTCGTCGAGAACACGCCGTGGATCCACTTGGATATTGCAGGAACTTCGTTTACTTCTGCGCCGTATGATCTTGGTCCAAAAGGTGGTACTGGTGCCATGGTCAGAACGTTGGCGATGATGGTGGAAAGTTTATCTGAAGAAAAATAAAGAAAGAATATAGAAAAAACCTGCAGTCTTATTCGTCTGCAGGTTTTTTTGATGCGAATCTTTTTTTCTTTTTCTTCACGGCAGGTCCCAAATCGTCACGAACTGTTTCATCTGCGACTTTAATGCCTGAAATATAGGCAGCGCGGCCGATCAGATGACCTCCGACAGGAGCAGTTATGAACAGGAAGACGATTGCGATGACCATTTGTGTGTTGAATATGCCTTCAACCAGCCAGAAGTGAAGGAAGGTTCCAAATAATATGGCCAAAACACCCAGTGTAGAACTTTTTGAAGCAGCATGCGTCCGGGTATAGACATCAGGCAGCCTCACAAGCCCAAGGGCTGTAACGGCACTGAAAAGGACACCTGTGCTGATTAGAACGATAATGAGGATATTAACGATTGTCGTCACGATCGAAAATCTCTCCTCTCTCGATGAATTTAGCAAAGGCTGCTGTACCTATGAAGGAAAGGATACTCAGCAGCAAAATGATTTCAAGGAAGAACTCAGTTTCGCTGATCAATGAAAGAAGAGCGACTATCGACACAAGGCTGATGCCAATAGCATCCAGTGCCACTACCCGATCGGCAACGGTAGGCCCTTTAATCAGCCGGAACAGCAAGCCTGCGAATGCGAGGCTGACTATTGCCAGCGCAATCCAATAAAACATCATCATGGCCGGCTCACCTCCGATATGGCACGTTCAAATGTATTTTTTATCGAAGACACAGCCTCATCTATATCCTTGAAGTCTAATGCATGGATATAAAGTCTGGTTTGATCATCGGAGATTCCGACGACGAGTGTGCCTGGGGTCAAAGTGATTAAACTTGCAAGCAGGGTGATTTCCCAATCCCGCTTCAACTCTGTTTCCATTTCAAATATTGCAGGCTTGATATCCATTCTCGGCCGAAGGACAATCCGTAGGACCTGAACACTTGATAAGACCAATTCCTTCAGGAACAGGGCCGTCAACGACAGAACCGCCCAGACCCGGGTAAGATACAATCTTCCTGAAAAAAACCGGCGCATCAGGATGATGATGGCCAAGCCCACGAGAAAGCCGATGGCGAATCCTGCAGGAGTAAAGGAAACGGTCATGAACATCCAGATGAATGCCAGGAAGAAATTCAATAGGATTTGTGAAGACATTGTCATCTACTCCTTCAATACCGCTTCGATATAAAGCGATGGATTCAGCAGCACTTCAGTGGCATCCATTATGAATGGCATGAAGAGTTCCGCACCGACTCCGAATACTACTGTTATGGCAACCAGAATAATCGAAGGAATCAGCATAGCCCGGTATGCTGATTTTTTAAGTGGTTTTGTTTCAACGGGTTCACCCCAGAAAGCATAGATGAATATGCGGACCGCGCTTAATAGCACAATGAGGCTTGTCGCAAGGATGACGATGCTTCCCCAGAACTGAGGGCCTTCGAATCCGCCTTGGACAATGAGCAGTTTGCCAGGGAACCCGCTTAGCGGCGGGATGCCGGCAATGCCGAATGCCGCTACAAGATAAGTCCATCCAAGAAGCGGATATGTTTTCATCAGCCCGCCCATTTGACGGAGGTTCGATGTACCGAAAATGACGGCGACAATTCCGACAAGGAAGAATAATGCCGCTTTGATCATCATGTCATGGATCAGATACAAAATCGAACCGGTCACACCGGCTTCGTTCATCTGGGAGACCCCGAACAGAATGACGCCGACGGCAATGATGATGTTGTAAATGATGATTTTCTTGACGTCAAAGTATGCAAGGGCGCCTACACATCCTGCCAGTATGGTCAGGATCGCGATTATAGCCAATAACTCATGGGTGAAACCGATATTCATAGTAAAGAACAGCGTGTATGTACGCATGATGGCATATACTCCGACTTTCGTAAGCAAAGCACCGAACAAGGCCAGTATAGGCATTGGAGGTGCGTGGTACGAACCTGGCAGCCAGAAATACAGAGGAAAAATCGCTGCTTTAAAACCGAATACGACCAGGAACATCACAGCAATAACCGTCAATAGGCCCGTGTCTTCAATCTGCGGTATTTTAACCGCAAGATCTGCCATGTTCAGCGTCCCGGTCACTGAATAGAGAAGTGCGACAGACGCTACGAATAGAGCGGATGAAATGATATTGACCAGCAGGTATTTTATGGATTCACGAAGCTGTTGGCGCTGGCCCCCGTGGGATATCAACATATAGGAAGCCATCAGCAGAACTTCGACAAAAACGAATAAGTTGAATATGTCGCCAGTCGTGAATGCACCGTTTACACCGGTCATCAGGAACAATACGGCCGGATAATAGAATGATTGTTCACGCTTCAGGCCGATTGTTGGGAAGCTGTATAGGATGACAAACAGCACGATCAAAGATGTGGTGGCCACCAGCAGGGCAGAAAATAGGTCGGACACCATCGAAATGCCGAACGGTGCCGGCCAGCTGCCGAGCGTAACCACTTGGATGCCATCATTGAACACTTTATATATCAGGAAAAACGAAGCTGCCAGTGTGGCAATTGTTCCGATCAGTGCAATCATCCGTTGCATTTTTATCTTATTCGGGAACAGCATCAGAACCGTTGCAACTATCAGGGGAATTAAGATCGGAAACAATAATAAGTTACTCATGGTCTTCAGTTCCTTTCAATAATTCCATATTGTCTGTGCCGAGTTCCTGATATGCCCGGTATGCGACAACGAGAAAAAAAGATGTAACAGCAAATGAAATGACAATTGCTGTCAGGATCAAAGCTTGTGGCAGGGGATCTGCGTAATCCGAAACTGCCACGCCCTCGGCAACGACCGGAGGCGCGCTTCCACCAAGTCCGCCCATCGTCAACAGCAGCAAATGTGCGCCGTGGCTGAGCAGGCCAGTACCAATGATGATGCGTATCAAACTTTTCGAAAGCATAAGATAAACAGCTGCCATGAATAAAAAGCCGATGACAACCGACATGATAATTTCCATTATTCATCCTCTCCAATCGTTTGAATAATGGTCATCGTAACGCCGACAACAACCAAATAGACTCCTACATCAAACAGCAGAGCTGAATGCAGGGAAGTTTCACCGAACAGCGGCAAATCGAAATAATCATAAGCATGTGTAAAGAAGGGTACGTCAAATACGATGGATGCCGAAGCTGTAGCGATGGCTATCAGCAATCCGACCGCAGACAAAACAACATAATTGATCGGCAGGATCTTCTTCACCGTATCAATTCCGAAAGCCAGCATCAATAATACGATGGCGCTGGTTGTCAGCAATCCGCCGATGAATCCGCCGCCCGGCGTATAATGTCCCGCGAAGAAGATGTGGACAGCGAACATCAGGATGATGAACGTCACAACTTTTGTAGCGGTTTTAAGCATTACATCATTTGTTTTCATGCTGCCCCTCCTTTTTTGTCAGCCGCAGCTTGATCAATGTGATGATGCCGATTCCAGCGATTCCGAGAACAGCAATTTCAAAAAGCGTATCAAAGCCGCGATAGTCGACGAGAATGACGTTGACGATATTACCGCCGCCTGCTTCCGTATAAACAGTCTCCTTATAGAACTCGGATATTGAAGGGATGGCTTTGCCGGAATGGGCAGCTAGTGCCACAAGCGTCATTGTCACCCCGACGCCAAGGGCGATTACAGCGTTGCCTAAACGGAAACGCATTCTTTCTTCCTTCCTGCTGATCTGCGGCAAGTAATAGAATGCTAGCAGGAATAGGGCGACTGAAATGGTCTCGATGACCAATTGGGTCAATGCAAGGTCAGGCGCACGGAAAATAACAAAGAACAAGGCGACAGTATAACCCACCGCACCGAGTGCGATGATGGCGGTCAGGCGTGATTTTGAAAACAGGATCGTCAAAGTCGACCCGACCAGCACCAGCATGATGACAATTTCGTATAGACCGACTGGTGCCAGGTTATTCATATCGATTGCAAATGCATCGTTCAATACAAATGTACCCAAAACGATTATTACGACGAAACTGAACATATAGACCAGATATGAACGCATGAATCCGGTCATATAAAGTCTGGAGAAGCGGTTTGCTCCTGCATCGCTCAGGAACATCAAATTATCATACAGACGGTTCAGTGTGAGGCCGTCCGGATAGAGGTCGTAGCTCTTCTGCCATTTGCGCAGCGTCCAGAACATCAGGAACCCGACGGCGAAAATGCCGAGCGTCATGAAGAATTCCGTGTTGGCGCCGTGCCAATAGCCTACATTCACCGGAACTTCCTGCGGTGAACTGTAGATGAACGGCTGGATCGCAGCTACAGCAGGTTTGACGAGCCAGTCACCCACGACATTCGGGATGATGAAAATAATCAAGACAAGAATTGCCAGGAAAGCAGGGGACAGTAGCATACCGATCGGCGCTTCATGTGCCTTCTTCGGCAATTCTTCCGGCTTATGTTTACCGGCAAATGTATGGAATACGAAATAGAAGCTGTAAATGAATGTAAATACCGAACCGATCCAGGCAATCACCGGGAATAGAATACCCCATGTATCGAACTGGAACAGATTGAAATCGGTTAAGGTGACCATGGCCGTCAGGAACATTTCCTTGCTCAGGAATCCGCCGAACGGGGGAAGCCCTGCCATTGAGAATGCCCCGATCATGGCGATGGTGAAACTGATCGGCATCAGGCTCATCAGTCCGCCGAGTTTCCGGATGTCACGAGTCCCGGTTTCGTGGTCAATGATGCCAGCCACCATGAACAGGCTGCCTTTGAAAACAGCATGGTTGATCAGATGGAAGATGGCTGCAAATCCTGCATAAACGAAATAGGTTCCGATTACATCTTCAACATGGAATGCCGCCGCCGAAGCCCCGAGCAGCGACATGATCAAGCCGAGTTGAGAGACGGTCGAGTAAGCGAGGATCCCTTTCAGGTCCTTTTGCTTTAAAGCCCAGAATGAGGCCCAGACCATCGTGAACAATCCGATGCCGGTGACAAGCCATACCCATGTACTGGATACCGCAAAAATTGGAGTGAACCGTGCCACCAGATAGAGCCCTGCTTTAACCATCGTCGCAGAGTGCAGATAAGCCGAGACGGGAGTCGGCGCCTCCATTGCATCCGGAAGCCAGATGTAGAATGGAAATTGTGCCGATTTTGTAAATGCGCCAAGAAGGATCAAAATCAGCGCCCAGACAAAGAAATCGTGTCCGGCAAGTTCAGGTGCCTGTGCAATCAATTCGCGAATGGAATAAGTACCGCCCATAATTCCGAGCAGCACAAAACCTCCGAGCATCATCAATCCGCCAAAAACGGTGATCATCATCGACTTCAACGCGCCGAATCTCGAACGGTCGCGTGTATACCAGTAGCCGATCAGCAGGAATGATGAAATGGAGGTCAATTCCCAGAACAGGTAAAGGGAGATCAAATGATCCGATTGAACAACTCCCAGCATCGCAGTCATGAACATTAGAAGATAAACATAGAAATTATGTAATTGTTCGCGGTGCTTATCCAGATAGAAGATGGAATACAGGACAACCAAAGCTCCGATGCCTGTGATAAGCAAGGAGAACAACAGACTTAACCCGTCGATATATGCGATGAATGCGATATCGAGCGAAGGAATCCATTGCAATTCAGAGATTCGGCTGCCACCATCTGCAATTGAGGGAAGCAAAGTAGAATAATAGATGAATAGGGCTGCTGGAAGCAGCAAAACAAACCAGCCCGTATGGATCTGACCGAGTTTTTTGTAAAGCAGCGGAATAAAGAAGGCTGCGATTATGGGCAGAAAAATTAATAATACGAGTGACAAAAGAATCCTCCTTCCGTGAATAAACATGATGGGTTGCTAAAAAAATTATAACGTAATTCAAGACACTTTGCATTGTTGGGCTGTTGATTGAACTGAATTCGCCACATATTTCCGGGACTATTAAGATAGGAAGAAACTGTTTTGAAAAGAATATAATTTTTCTTTGGAAACGTCCTTGAAACGAAAAAAGAGGATTCCAAAGTGGAATCCTCTGTTAAATGACGAATTGATTCAGGGATTTATTACATCGATTTCATCTCTTGCTCCAACAGCACATCTTCGAAATCCTGCTCGGGCTTCTTGAGCGTGAATCTTAAAAACGTGAATGCCATTACGAACAGCAGGCCAGTGACGATGAAAACGGACGAAATCCCGATAAAACCGCTGACAATTCCTCCGAATACCGGCCCGACGATGTTGCCGAGGAAACGGAAACTCGTATTATAGCCCATGACTTCACCTTGGATTTCAATCGGCGCTTCCCGGCGCATCAATGCTGTGGTGGTCGGAATCATTCCGCCGACTGCGATACCGAACAGCAGCCGCAGGATCATCAATTGCCAGAGTTCCGTTACGAAGGCCTGGGGCACGACGAAGAGGAAAGACAGGAGCAGAAGGAAGCCGAGTACTTTTTCGTAGCCGATGGAATCACCGAGCCGTCCCCACCGGCGGGCAAACAGCAGGTTGCCGACTCCGGCTGCACTGAACGTAACCCCTGCAAGAAATGCAACCTGTGAACTGTCGGGTGATAATTCGGCGACATACAGGGACAGCAGCGGCTGGATGCTGAAGTTCCCGATTTGGATCAGTGAGGTGATGATCATGACGTTGATCAGCAGCCGGTGATGAAGAATCCCCTGAATAATCGTTTTCCGCGCATAGACATGGGCATCTTTATTGGAAACCTTTTTCATTTCCTTAATACCGAACGCAACGAGTGACGCGGCGATGCCGATAACAACCGCCGTGATCAGGAATGTATAATCGAAGCCGAATGAGTCGGCCATCAACCCGCCGATCACTGGTCCAAACAGGGTGCCGGAGACACTGCCCATCTGCAAGGTGCCAAGTGTTCTTCCTGCGGTTTCTTTCGGTGTCTGTGAACTGACAAATGCCAGTGATGTGGGGATGAAGCCTGTGACGACCCCCATGAAGAGGCGGATCATAAAGAGCTCATGGACGGAGCCCGCAGTCCCCATCAAATAGATGCTGATCGCGATGCCGAAGCCGTTGATGATCAAAATGGGCTTATAGCCGTACCGATCCGCTATCCTGCCCCAAATCGGAGACATGAACAGGGCGGCGACGAATGTGACGCCGAAAACCAGTCCTGCCCAGCGCTGGACATATTCATCCGTATAGTTGCCGAGTGAATCGATATAAAGGGATAAAAAGGGCATGATCATTGTGGTGCTTCCTGCTACCAGGAAGTTTGTGGCCATGATGATGATGAAATTTCTTTTTTGCACATCCATAACCGATACCTTCTTTCTGAAACGTGCATCTGTTTCTATTATATATTATTTCGATACACGAAGAAAGAAAGACAAATTACCGATGAATTCCAAATATTAATATGCTAAAATAAAGCGGGGTGAATGCGACATGAAAAAATTATGGATGCCGATTTTATTGGCGACAGCCTTGTTGGCTGCGTGCGGCGATACGGAAACAGAAGATTCAATAACTGAACAGGATACACCGGCAGAGCAGGAAACGGCTACCGGCTCTGAAACAGCTGCCGATTTCCCGCAATTGTCGACGGAAGTGGCGGAAAATGAAGCACTGGTCGATATGAACACATCGATGGGGACGATCCAGATAAAATTGTTCCCGGAGCTTGCGCCTAAAACAGTGGAAAACTTCTTGACTCATGCAAAAGACGGCTATTACGACGGGGTTGTATTCCACCGTGTAATCCGGGATTTCATGATTCAGGGAGGAGATCCTGAAGGCACTGGCCGCGGCGGCGAAAGCATATACGGTGAAGCGTTCGAAGACGAATTCTCCGATCACCTCTATAATTTCCGCGGTGCGTTATCGATGGCCAACGCAGGTCCTGGAACAAATGGCAGCCAATTCTTCATCGTCCAATTGCCTGAACTTCCGCCTGAAGGGATGCCAGGGGAAGAGGTCCCCGAACAAGTCCGTGAAGAATATGCGGAAAATGGAGGGACTCCTTGGCTTGACGGCAAACATACCGTTTTCGGCCATGTAGTCGAAGGAATGGATATCGTCGATGCCATCGCTGAAGTCGAAGTAGGCGAGGCAGACCGCCCGGTGGAAGATGTAATCATCGAATCCATCGATATTATCCAGGAATAGAAATGAACAGGAAAAAGGAAGATCCGTGGCGGATCTTCCTTTTTCTTCTATTTAAATTGAAATGAAGAAAGGACAGTCATATTTAGCTTCGTCGCTTTGGACAGTACAAGGATTGTGCTCCACCGCTTCGCTCGTCGCAAAGCCGACGCCATCAACTTTTAATGCACCTTGGTTTCCACAATAAGCCGAGTGGATCACTCGTTTTATTGCTCCACTCGGTATTCGCCTGCTTACCACGGAGTATCGGCTATTGGCTACATAACTCAGTACTGCTTTTTATACAGAAAAAATTAAGTGATGTTTGCGTTGAAAGCAATTTTTTTATTTTCTAATAGAATCAGAATGGAGTAGCAGCTGGCGAAGGGCAAAGATGTGCTCCTGCATTGCTGCGCTGCTTCGTCGCAAAGACTTGCCCTCACTCCCTGCGGTCAAATCTTTTCTGGGTGATCAGCGGTAAATGGAGACCCCACACGGTGCGAAGCGCAGGAGGAGGCTCCATTCACCGCCNACTCCCTGCGGTCAAATCTTTTCTGGGTGATCAGCGGTAAATGGAGACCCCACACGGTGCGAAGCGCAGGAGGAGGCTCCATTCACCGCCACCCGAAAAGCGTCCAGCTGAAACGGAATGATTGAAGCAGATAATAGTTCACTAGAGCCTAAAAAGGAAGATCCATTGCGGATCTTCCTTTTTCTTCTATATAATTAATTGATTTTCTCATCCGAGCGCTTTGATGATCCGGGCTACGGCATCTTCCAGGAAGGGGCGCGGGCACGCAACGTTCATGCGCACAAAGCCATTGCCTGATTCGCCGTATTTCGTTCCCGGCTCCAAAGCGACTTTCCCGTCATGCAGCAATTTCTCCATCAATTCTTTCTCTTCAAGCCCAAGCCCGCGGCAATCGAGCCACATCAGATAAGTCGACTGTGGTTTATGAACTTTGATCGCCGGCAGTTCAGCACCCAGATTGTCGATGACATAATCCATATTGGACGAAAGGACATCCAATAACTCGTCGAGCCAGGCATCTCCTTCTTCATATGCCGCTTTTAAAGCGACCGGAGCAAACGCATTCATCATGCCCGTCCCGTGTGCAGCCGCATGGTTTTCAAGGCGCAGCCGTTTTTTCGGATCGCTGACGACCATCATGGATGCCTGGATGCCTGCCAGGTTAAAGGTTTTTGTCGGTGCGATGCAAGTGAAGATACGGTGTGCCTGTTTGCCTGCCAGTTTGGCCAGCGGTATATGCTTATGCGGTTTTAATACCAGATCGGAATGGATCTCATCCGAAATGATCAGCACATCATGCTTTTCAGCCAGCCGCAGTATTTCTTTCATTTCTTCTTCTTTCCATACTCTTCCTCCCGGGTTATGGGGATGGCAGAAGATAAAGAAAGTGGCTTTAGAGAATTTATCTTCCAGATCTGCAAAATCGAGCGTATAATCACCGTCGTTTTCGATCAATTCACTGAACAGGACTTTTCTTCCCTGGTTCTGGGGAATTGAAAAGAATGGCGGATAGACCGGTGGAGTGACGACGATTGCATCACCTGGATTGGTGAAGACCTGTAAAATTGCAGCCATTGCAGGTATGACACCGGATTGAAAAATGATTTCCTGTTCTTCGATGTGCCAGTCATTGCGTCTGGCTTGCCAGCCGGCTATCGCTTTTTTAACGTCTTCATCTATATACGTATAGCCCAGTATCGGGTGCTCCAGCCGCTTTTTCAAAGCTGCAGTAACAGGCGGAGGAGCAGGGAAATCCATGTCCGCTACCCAGAGCGGCAATACATCAGATGCATCTTCCAGCTCATAGAGCATCTCCATCAGATCCCATTTGACTGAGCGGGTTTTTCTTCGTTCATGAACCTCTTTGAATAAACTCAACACAATCTCCTCTTTTCTTTTTTGGTTTCTATGATATTATAGCCTTTAGCACAAGAGAATGTTAGGTGGAAAACTTATGGGAACCGGTGAAATGAATCGCCAAGCTGCATACATAATGGATGAATGGGATCCATTTTCTGTAGGCAGCGGCCATTATGAGATCGAAATCACAGGAGTATTGGCACAATTGGAGCTGCTGGACGATCCGAGCAGCCTGGCGAAACAGATTCAAAGAATCTACAAAAGCTCTTTCACGCAATGGATTCCACTGGAAAAATGTGTGGAAGTCTCATATAAATTATTGGCGTTGAAATTTGAAGCGAAATCCATCATATAAAAAAAGAGTTTCCGGTTTTTTCACCGGAAACTCTTTTTTGGTATTTATTGTCCTACTGTTTCCATTCCGTCCAGCAGATTGGATGCAGGAACTTCAAGTGCATTTGAAAGCTTCATGATCGTCTGCACAGAAGGGATTTCTTCTCCTGTTTCATATGCGTGCAACCGGGCTGCTCCTACTCTGGTTTTTAAAGCAAGATCATCCAATGAAAGATTGCGTTCTTCACGCAGAAACTTTAGTTGGGCGTGTAAATCTTTCCGCATATCCAACACTCCTTTGATAGATGGTAGTTTCTTCTAAATAAACCATACCATAAATCATGGCGCTGCGTTTATCCGAATTATGTCAGTTTTTGAACATTTATTAGAATACTTCGATGATCCCCTGGATGAAGACGATGATGATTGCAGCCGGTGCTACATAACGGAGCAGCACGCGCCAGATATCCACAAGCAATTTCTGTTCCGACATTTCGGCATGCGCATCTTTTTTCGTCAACACGTACCCGGCAAATAGCGAGATGAACAGGGCGCCCATCGGCAAGCCTATTTTGCTGGTCAGGATGTCGATGAAGTCAAAGAATGTATAGCCGAAGAAAATGGCATCCGAGAAGACTCCGTAAGACAGGGCACTTGGAATCCCGACGATGAAAATTGCCAGGCCGAGCAGCCAGGAAAGTCTGCCGCGGCGATTATATTTATCCTTCACTGCAATCGACACTGTAATTTCCAGCATGGAGATCGAAGAAGTCAATGTGGCAAACAGCAGCAGGATGAAAAACAGGATGATCAGGAACTGGCCCATGAACATCTCATTGAAAATCGCCGGCAGGATGATGAACACAAGCCCAGGTCCTTCATTCGGCAAATAATCAAGTGCGAAGACAGCAGGGAAGATGATCAGCCCCGCCATGATGGAAATGATGATATTCAGCGACACGACGCTTACTGCAGAACGGCCAAGGTTTTCAGTCTTCGGCAGATAGGATGCATAGGTGATCATCCCTGCTACACCGACACTAAGGGAAAAGAAGGCCTGGCCAAGCGCAGTAAGTGCCGTTTCGAATGTGAAGAAATCCCAGTCCGGCACGAACATGAACCGGACGCCTTCCATCGCACCGTCCAGAGTCAGTGAACGCACCATCAGGATGACAAAGAAAATCAGCAAGGCGGGCATCATGATTTTGCTGGCTCGTTCAATCCCTGACTTGATGCCGCCGTGTACGATCCAGACCGTCAGCAGCATAAATGCCGCCTGAGCAATCAGCACTTCAAGCGGATTTGCGATAATATCAGTGAACAGGTTATTGAATCCGGTGTCGCTGTAGCCGGAAAGCTGGAAGAAAATCGCCCTTACCAGATAGGACAGAATCCAGCCGCCGACTACACTATAGAATGACAGGATCAGAAATGAAAAGAAGAATCCTGACCAACCGATAAGGAACCAGGGTTTCCCCGGTGCCTGCCTCTTAAGGCCTGTGACCGCATCGGCCTGTCCGCGGCGTCCGATCACGAATTCCGCAAGCAGGATCGGCAAACCGATGAAAACAGTACTGATGATGAATAAAAGAATAAAGACACTGCCCCCATTTGCCCCTGTTTCATAAGGGAATTTCCATATTGCACCCAACCCGATGGCGCTTCCCGCCGCCGCCAGGATAAAGCCAAGCTTTGATGCCCATTGCTCACGTTTCTCCATTGTCCTCACTCCTGTTTTAAGTAGATTTTTTAATTCTACACGAGCAACTTGCAAAAAAATAGAGAAAGATGAAACTTCATTGATTTGGTAGCGTATAATAAACATATAAAGGAAGAGATTGAATATTTCAATTTTAAAGGGGATTTTGTAATGAGAGACGATGATTTATTGGATAAAGCGAGATCCGGAGACAGCCAAGCGCTGGGAGACTGGGTCCGCCAATATAAACCGACGATTTTCCGGCTTGCCTATCAGGCCGGCTTACCTATAGAACGATTCGGCAAATTCCAACATGAGACGCTGCTTGCGATCAGCAACAAACTGGAAGCGATCGATGACAGCAACGCTGAAAATACAGTGATGGCAGCAACGATCCGCGTTCTTCAAAATGATGAAGATGCACCAAGTGCTGAAGCTGAAGACGGCAGCATCAAATTCGAAGAAGACCGGGAAACACATAGGGCGTTGCAAAAGCTGGATTTCGGGGATAAACTTGCCGTCATCCTAAACAAGTTTCATGGCAAGCCCATCGCTGAAACCGCAGTCATTCTGAATAAACCGGAAGAACTCATCGAAACCGCCGTTGAAGATGCAATGATCTTGCTCCGTGGCGAGCTGGATTTGGCATCTCCGGCAGATGTGCAGGCACGCATGGATTTGTTGGGGAAATCCTATAATCGCATCACGGTCCCGGAAGAAGATGATTTATTAATAGAAGAAGTTCAAATGATTGCACCTGCTCCTGCAACAGAAAAGAGAGAAAAAACGCCCGTGAAACGGCGGACGATCACTGTCCTGGCAGGGGCAAGCCTGTTTCTTGCTGCGGTCGTCGGTACATCGTTCCTGTTCAACGAACAGCCGGAAAATGACCGGCAGTCAGCCGCTGAAGAAGAGGACCCGACAACGGTGACGAGAGGGATGGTCAAAAACTGGGAAGCGGAATATGAAGAAATCCGGGAATCGGCTCCTGAGCGGCTCGGCATTTCTTCAGACGTCTTCGAGCAGCTGGAATATGTCAAAAAAGCGGATGCCCTAAAGGAGCGTACGTTCAGCCGCCAGAACACCAAACAATTGCGGGACGATCCGGAACGGATGCAGGAGCAGGTCGATATCCTGATGCTGAATATCGAGACGCCGAAAGGCATGCTTGATGCGGTAAAAGGAGAAGACACGCTGCTTTCTGCAGAAGTGGGTAGATTCCTTTTGATCTATACGGATAAAACGGATCAGTTGATGACCATCGCTGATTCGCTGCTCGAAGAATATAAAGATGAGTTGCCAGCAGCGGATATGAATGACCCAGCAGCTTATGAGAAGCTGATGTACAGCCGGGAAAATCAACCGGAAGCTATTGAGAACCTGACAGCTTCTCTCAGGGAAATGACGCTGGAGTATTCAGTGCACCCAAATGAAAACCGTTTTCGGGTGATACGGGACATCAATCCTTTTTATGCAGTTCATCCGTTCAATTCCGACTTCCAATCAAGTTATTACCTGGAAATTCTTCGGACTGCCCCTTATTACGATGAAACCGGCCTGCTTTGGCCGGTCGAGCAACTGGGCTATTCCATCATGACAATGGCTTCGTTCCTGATTGAACCAACAGCTGATCCGGCGTTGCAAAGTATAGTGGAACCTGAGCTGGCAAATGTTTTCTTTGCGATGGTGAAAGGCGGAACGGATTTTGAAATCTTTGACAGCAATGGTGCCGTCAATCAGGAGCATCGGATGGTTTGGGAAAGCATGCTGCAGCTGGACATCAATCCGCTCACATATGTCATGCTGCCTATTTTGGAAGAGTTTGAGGAAAGTGGCTGGACAGAGTCCGCCCATTTCGATAAATTGGCTTTGCCTACGATTTTGGATGCCGTCGAAATGGAGAAGAACGGGGAACTTGCTGCAAAATTGCCGAATGCTGACGTACAAGTCAGTAATGATGTATTTATAGTGGAAGATTATGATTACAGTGATGTTCAACCTCTTTATGAAGAATTTTCCAAAGGATACGATGAAGCGGTCCTGTCAGGGATCAAGCCGCTGGATATCATAAAGCTTTATTATTATGCCAACCGGATCGAAGACGGTGAAATGATGTGGCATCTCACTGCAGATGATCGGATGCGTCCTTCCCTGGAAGATTACCTGATGAACTGGGAAAAACGTCCAGATCTTACCGAGGAATATCGTGTATTGGAAGTTTATGCAGGGAACTTCCAGCGCCAAGGCAGAAAAGTTCTGACGATGGTGATGGGCACTAAACTGGGTGAAATGGATAATTACTATAACACCCAACCCTTCATGATGATCACCGAACGGGACCAGATATGGAAAATCCAGCATAACATCGACGAACTCCATACCAGCACAGATGATTTTGCCGAGTACGACCAGAACGTAAAAAATCTATACAATGAATTCACGCAGACAGGTGAATTGGATTCATTGCAGTCTGCATCTCCAGCTGAAACAGCTGGTATCTTCCTGCTGGCCCTGGAAAAAGAAGATGTCCATACGATGCGGTCGCTGGTCAACGAGGACGGTGCCCCGACAGATGATGAGGAATTTAAAAACAATTGGATGTCCGGACAGTTTCCTGTTTATTCGCAGATGGAAGGGATATCCTTCAGAGCGGATACGTATAACCTTGCTATGCTAGGGCTGACAGGCAGTGTGGATATTTTCAAAAATGTCGAAACGATGGAACAAAGCCATTACCTGCCAATGGAAAAAGTAGGGGAAACCTGGAGGATAGGCAATATGTTCGGCTATTAATTTTACGTATCCCGCTAATCTGTGCTATAATATACAGATGCCAATAGGTGTATAGGATAATATAGATAAGACTAGGAGCGGGTAGAACATGACAAAAACATATCAAACAGGCGACACAGTATCAGGTAAAGTAACAGGAATCCAGCCGTACGGAGCTTTCGTAGCACTTGATGAGCAGACTCAAGGCTTGGTCCACATCTCAGAAATCACTCACGGTTACGTGAAAGAAGTCAGCGAATATTTGTCAGTTGGACAGGAAGTTGACGTTAAAGTTTTGGAAGTTGATGAAAAATCTAAAAAAATCAGCCTTTCAATCCGTGCGTTGCAGGAGCAGCCACCAGCAGCTCAGCGCACTGAAAAACCGAAACAATCTCTTCAGTCACATGTAAATGAAAATGATTCTGAAGGATTCAACTCACTGAAAGACAAAATGCAAGAGTGGATCAAGCGTTCAGGCCAGTAAGTAAGAAAAGCGACAACGGCCGTTCAGCTCCGACAGGCTTAAGATGAACTTCCGAAGCGGCGTCTTTTCGGCCGCGCAGGAAGGGCAGCTTAAGTCCGAGGAGTTGGCCAGTTGGAGTCTGGACACTAGAAAAGCGACGGCACCCGTCAAGCTCTGAAAGGCATAAGACAAAATAACGTAGCGGTCCTGACCGCGCAGTTAGGCTGGCTTATGACCCGAAGAGCTGGGTCGCCGGAGTCTGGACAATAGAAAAGCGCCAACGCCGATCAGGCTCTGGAGCTGCTGAAACCAAAAAATGAAGCACAGACATCACGTCTGTGCTTCATTTTTTTTTATTTTCCGTAATCGGTACTGCAGATTCTGCCGGCTCATGCCGAGCGCAGCAGCCGCTTTCGTTACATTGCCGTTATGCAGATCCATCGCTTTTTGCAGATAATAAATCTCAGCTTCGAAAAGATATTCTTCCAGTGGCAGCATCCCTTTATTGGAATGAACGATAAAATCTTCCGGCTTAACGGTGCCCGCTTTTTCTGTCTTCAACTTAAAATGATACGGCAAAAGATCAACGCCGATCGTTTCTTCGGTCGTCAGCATGGAAGTGATTTCATCCAGGAGCAGTTCGAGCTCTTTCAGATTGCCTGGCCAGTCATAAGTGAGCAGCATATTTTCAACTACATCATCCATCCATTTTACCATGGAGCCGAATTTCATCCGGTGTCTTGAAAAGTAATCTTCGATAAACGGCTTGATATCTTCTTTCCTTCTTCTGATCGGCTGAATCGGGATCGCCATGGCAGAGAAGAAGTAATAGAGTTCCTTCATGAGCTTATTCTCCGAAATCAGCTCCACCGGATCTTCACCGACACTTGCGATGAAATAGATATCGCTTCCCGAATGTTCCTCGACCATTTCCAGCAATTTCGACTGCAGGGGCATCGACAGCATATCAATCCGTTCACAATAGACAGTGCCGACGGATTTTCCTCTCAGTTCTTCCGATAATTGGGTGATCGCTTCACTCGTGGTGCTGTGTGAAAAAAGAACGGACATTTCTTCCGAAGCATTATTTTGCGCACGGTGAATGGCTTCTGCAATCAGTTCTTTACCGGTGCCGGACTCTCCGACAAGCAAAACCGGCAGCTTTGCCAATGCCGCTTTTTCAGCAGTCGCAATCACTTTCTTCATGCTCGGGGAAACGGCAGTGATGCTTGAGAAGGTGATAGGTTCATCGTATTTTTTCAGCGGCTGGTAAACAGCTTTCTCCAGCGTCGTAACATCACGCGCCAGTTCGATGGCGCCGATCAGCTGGCCGCCTTCGTAAACGGGGTAAGTATCATTGATTGTCGTGATTTCCTGGCCTTTATGGTTCCAGTAAGTCTGTTTCGCATTCAGCACAGGAGACCCATGCTGTAAAACTTTCAGCAAAGTGCTTTCTTCCTGGCCGAACCGGAACATCTCAAGCAATGAACGATCCACCAATTCCTCGAAGTCAAAGCCTTCGATAGCTTTCATTTTTTTATTGTATAAAATGGTTTTCCCTTTGAGATCGACAGCGTGCAGACCTACTGCCGCATGCTCTGAAGCGAATTTATAGAAGGGGGTCAGATCCAACTCCGTCTGCTTCACATTAGTCACCTCTAAAATTATTTGATATTTTAAACGAAAACACTTGAATTATGCAGAGATCTTTTGCATTATTATAGATGGAAACGCTTTAAAAGTGCAAATTTTTTTTGCGCTATAACAGATATCAAGGAGGATTTATCTATGATTCCCTACAAACATGAACCATTTACAGATTTCTCGATCGACAAAAACCGCAACGATTACTTGGAAGGCCTGAAAACCGTCGAGGCATACCTTGGCGAGGACTACCCATTGATCATTGGCGGAGAGCGAGTTACGACTGAAGATAAAATCGTTTCATTCAACCCGGCCAATAAAGAAGAACTGATCGGCCGCGTTTCAAAATCCAATAAAGAATTGGCTGAAAAAGCGATGCAAAGCGCTGATGAAGCTTTTAAGACATGGAAAAAAGTAAAACCTGAAGTTCGCGCAGATGTATTATTCAAAGCTGCTGCGATCATTCGCCGCCGCAAGCATGAATTTTCGGCATTGCTGACGAAAGAAGCGGGCAAGCCGTGGAATGAAGCGGATGCAGACACAGCTGAAGCAATTGATTTCCTGGAATATTACGGACGCCAGATGATCAAGATGAAAGACGGCATGCCGATGGAAAGCCGTCCAGGCGAATACAACCGCTATGATTACATCCCGTTGGGTGTAGGCGTGGTCATTTCACCTTGGAACTTTGCATTCGCGATCATGGCAGGCACGACTGTTGCTGCGATGGTGGCAGGGAACACGGTCCTGTTGAAACCGGCTTCAACTACTCCGGTAGTGGCTTATAAATTCATCGAAGTGCTTGAAGAAGCGGGCATGCCGGCTGGCGTAGTCAATTACATTCCAGGACCAGGTTCTGAAGTGGGCGACTACCTCGTGGATCACCCGAATACACGCTTCATTTCATTCACAGGTTCTAAGGAAGTCGGACTTCGCATTGCAGAACGTTCTGCCAAAGTGAATGAAGGCCAGATCTGGATGAAGCGCCTGATTGCTGAAATGGGCGGCAAGAACACAATGGTCGTTGATAAAGAAGGGGATCTTGAACTGGCAGCACAATCGATCGTCAAATCGGCATTCGGCTTCAGTGGACAGAAATGTTCTGCAGGATCCCGTGCGGTTATCGTAGAAGACGTTTATGACGAAGTACTTGAGCGCGTAATCGAATTGACGAAAGAATTGACGATCGGTGACCCGACTGAGCAGAACAATTACATGGGGCCGGTCATCGACGGCAACTCTTATCAGAAAATCATGGATTACATCGAAATCGGCAAAGGCGAAGGCCGTCTGGTAGCCGGTGGAGACGGCGACGATTCGAAAGGTTTCTTCGTGAACCCGACTGTATTCGCTGACCTTGATCCGAAAGCTCGCATCATGCAGGAAGAAATCTTCGGGCCGGTTGTCGGCTTGATGAAAGCGAAAGACTTCAAAGAAGCGATCGCGATTGCGAACAATACAGAATACGGTTTGACTGGCGGAGTCATCACGAACAACCGTGAGCACCTTGAATACGCTCGTAAAGAATTCCACGTAGGAAACCTTTACTTCAACCGCGGATGCACAGGCGCAATCGTAGGTTATCAGTCATTCGGCGGATTCAATATGTCCGGTACCGACTCAAAAGCGGGCGGACCGGATTACATCGCTCTTCATATGCAAGCAAAAACAACATCTGAAATGTTTTAATCAGCATTAAAGGATCCACATATCACAAAAAAAGGCGGACTGCATGGTCTGCCTTTTTTTAAAAGGAGGAAGTCAAATGACAAAAACTCAGGAAATCATCCAGCAAACGGAAAAATACGGTGCACCGAACTATCATCCGCTGCCGATTGTCATCTCTGAAGCGGAAGGTGTTTGGGTAAAAGATCCGGAAGGCAATAAATTCATGGATATGCTGTCAGCGTATTCAGCTGTCAACCAGGGCCACAGACATCCGAAGATCATCCAGGCGCTGAAAGACCAGGCGGACCGGGTGACACTTACATCACGTGCATTCCATAATGATCAGCTTGCCCCGTGGTATGAAATGATCTGTGAAATTTCAGGTAAAGAGATGGCTCTGCCGATGAACACCGGAGCAGAAGCGGTCGAAACAGCCATTAAAGCCGCACGCCGCTGGGCATATGATGTAAAAGGCGTTGAAGAAAATAAAGCGGAAATCATCGCCTGTGAAGGGAACTTCCATGGCCGTACGATGACAGCTGTTTCATTGTCATCAGATCCGGATTACCGCAAAGGTTTCGGACCGATGCTCCCGGGCATCAACATTGTTCCTTTCGGTGATTTGGAAGCATTGAAAAATGCGATTACACCTAATACAGCCGCATTTCTCATTGAACCGATCCAAGGTGAAGCAGGGATCATCATTCCACCTGAAGGGTTCCTGAAAGCGGCAAGAGAACTTTGCCGTGAAAATAACGTCCTGTTTATTGCAGACGAAATTCAGGCCGGTCTTGGCCGTACAGGTAAAATGTTTGCATGTGAATGGGAAGATGTCGATCCGGACATGTATATTCTTGGAAAAGCGCTTGGAGGCGGGGTATTCCCGATTTCGTGTGTGGTGGCAGACAGTGAAGTTCTTGGCGTTTTCAATCCAGGATCACATGGTTCGACATTCGGCGGAAATCCGCTTGCGTGTGCCGTATCCCTTGCTTCGATGAAAGTCCTGCAGGAGGAGAAATTGGCAGACCGTTCTCAGGAACTGGGAGAGTATTTCATGTCCCGTCTGAGAGGAATCTCACATCCTTCCATTAAAGAAGTTCGCGGTCGCGGACTATTCATCGGAATGGAATTGACTGAAGCTGCCCGACCGTATTGTGAAGAATTGAAGGAACTTGGTTTATTGTGCAAAGAGACGCATGATACAGTCATTCGTTTTGCCCCTCCGCTTATTATTGCCAAAGAGGATCTTGACTGGGCTCTGGAGCGGATCCGGAAAGTATTCGCTAAATAATATCTGTCTGGCAAAGCAACTCGGAATTGTGTTACACTGTATGCGGAGTAATTACTAAAATACAAAGAGGCGAACTGATAAAATGGCTGAAAACTTGAACTTGTTGACGTCAACGCAGGAAGTTATTAAAACTGCTTTGGAGAAACTTGGATACGAAGAATCGATGTACGAACTACTGAAAGAACCTATGCGAATGATGGAAGTCCGTATTCCGGTTCGTATGGATGATGGGGTTACAAAGGTGTTTACTGGATTTCGTGCACAGCATAACGACGCCGTAGGACCGACTAAGGGTGGCGTCCGTTTCCACCCGGATGTCAACCGCGATGAAGTTATTGCACTTTCAATGTGGATGACGCTGAAATGCGGGATTGTCGATCTTCCATATGGTGGCGGTAAAGGCGGGATCATCTGTGACCCGCGTGAAATGTCGATGCACGAAATTGAAAAGTTGAGCCGCGGCTATGTCCGTGCCATCAGTCAGATAGTTGGACCGAACAAAGATATTCCAGCTCCGGACGTCTTTACGAATTCTCAGATCATGGCCTGGATGTTCGATGAATACAGCAAAATCGATGAGTTCAATTCACCTGGTTTCATTACAGGGAAACCGATTGTGCTCGGAGGTTCACAAGGCCGCGATAAAGCGACTGCCCAGGGTGTAACAATCGTTATCAATGAAGCAGCCAAAAAACGCGGACTTGATATGCAGGGTGCCCGTGTTGTCATTCAAGGATTCGGTAATGCCGGAAGTTTCCTTGCCAAATTCCTTCATGATGCTGGCGCAAAAGTAGTCGGGATTTCTGATGCATACGGAGCGTTGCACGATCCAAACGGTTTGGATATCGATTATCTTCTTGACCGCCGTGACAGTTTCGGTACAGTTACGAATCTTTTCGACAACACAATCACCAACAAAGAGCTTTTCGAACTGGATTGCGATATTATCGTTCCAGCTGCCATCTCAAACCAGATTACAGCTGAAAACGCCCCTAATATCAAGGCCTCGATCGTAGTCGAAGCTGCTAATGGACCAACTACAGCTGAAGCTACGAAAATTCTGACTGAACGTGGAATCCTATTGGTGCCTGATGTTCTTGCCAGTGCCGGTGGAGTTACTGTTTCCTATTTTGAATGGGTACAGAACAACCAGGGCTATTACTGGACTCAGGAAGAAGTCGATGAAAAACTTAACAAAAAATTAGTTGATGCATTTGAAAATATCTATAATGTTGCCTCAACGCGCAATATCGATATGCGCCTTGCCGCTTATATGGTAGGTGCCCGCAGAACTGCTGAAGCCGCTCGCTTCCGCGGTTGGGTATAATTCAACCTTTAAACCGTCCGGATTCCAATTTCCGGGCGGTTTTTCTGATTCAAATTTTTGCAATTAAAAAAAGAAAACTCCATAATAGTTGAAGAAGAGGAGGCTGATCTATTAATGAATAAATTCGCATTTTACAATCCGGTTAAATTGATTTTCGGAAAGGGCCAAATAGAAGCCATTAAAACAGAACTTCCTAAATACGGTAAAAAGGTTCTTGTTGTATACGGTGGGGGAAGCATTAAGAGAAATGGCCTTTACGATGAAGTGATGGAGACATTGTCACAAGCGGGACTTGAAGTATTCGAACTTGCAGGTGTAGAACCCAACCCGCGCTTATCCACAGCTAAAAAAGGGATTGAAATCTGCAAAAAAGAAAATATCGATGTTTTGCTGGCAGTTGGCGGAGGATCTGTAATTGACTGTACTAAACTCATTGCATCCGGTGCTAAGTATGATGGTGATGCTTGGGATTTCGTTTCCCGTAAAGCGCAGCCGACAGAAGCGCTGCCGTTCGGAACTGTTTTGACGCTGGCTGCAACCGGGTCAGAAATGAATGCCGGCTCTGTCATCACGAATGAAGAGACGCAGGAGAAATTCGGTTGGGGGAGCCCATTGTCATTTCCAAAGTTCTCGATTTTGGATGCTACATATACAATGACAGTGCCGGAAGATCAAACGGTTTACGGGATTGTCGATATGATGTCCCATATGTTCGAACAATATTTCCATAATGCGACCAATACACCGGTTCAAGATCAGATGATCGAAGGTGTTCTGCGCGCAGTGATCGAAACGGCACCGAAGCTGATGGAAGACCTGCAAAGCTATGAGCATAGGGAAACGATTTTATTCGCAGGGACTATGGGGCTGAACAACTTCCTGCAGATGGGTTACAACGGAGACTGGGCGACTCATAATATCGAGCATGCTGTTTCCGCGGTCTATGATATTCCGCATGCCGGTGGTCTTGCGATCCTGTTCCCGCATTGGATGCGCCATAATGTGAAAGTGAATCCCGCACGTTTTGCTCAGATGGCGGCCCGTGTTTTCGGAGTCGACTCCGAAGGCAAGTCTGACGAAGAGGTTGCATTGGAAGGGATCGATCGTCTTTCGGCATTCTGGACCTCTTTGGGTGCACCGTCCCGTCTTGAAGATTACAAGATTGACGACGCCAATTTTGATTCGATCATCGAGAAGACTTTGGTGTACGGAGAGTTCGGTAATTTCAATAAACTGAACGGGCAGGACGTCCGTGAAATACTTCAAGCTTCAAAATAATAAAACTGCCTGAGCTCACGCAGCTCAGGCAGTTTTCAATTTGTGATATTAATATCAACCTGTTCGACATTTTTTATGGAGTAGATTTCCTGATACAGATCCAATATATCTTTTTCCTGAAGATAAGATACTTTGATATCAAGCTCATGATATACATCCTGATCGCTGGATTCACTTTTTGGATGTGTTATGGAAA
The DNA here is from genome assembly GCF_016820495.1 of Planococcus beigongshangi. Classification (GTDB taxonomy): domain Bacteria; phylum Bacillota; class Bacilli; order Bacillales_A; family Planococcaceae; genus Planococcus; species Planococcus beigongshangi. Next base: position 161,382 of record NZ_JADHDU010000005.1, read on the forward strand.
GATTTTCGACAGTGAATCCCGTTTTCTTTAACTCGAGCATCACTGGCTTGATGGATTCCCGGTCAATAATATAAATCTTCAAGTCGGCTTCATCCTGGCGAAGGCGAGAAGGGCCGATCTTAGTCATAAGTGGCGGCAATAATTCTATGGACAATAGAACGATAAGTACTGCCAGTGCGGCCTCAAGATAAAAGCCGGCTGCAACAGCAATGCCGATTCCGCCAGCACCCCAGATCATCGCAGCTGTGGTTAATCCCGAAATGGAATCATTGCCTCTCTTCAGAATAACGCCGGCGCCAAGAAAACCGATGCCGGAAACAATTTGAGCCGCTAAACGCAAAGGATCCATTGTTATATTTACATTTTCGTAGGAGCTTCCTTGTGCAATGTATGCCGACTCTATCGAAATGATTGTTAGCAGGCAGCTGAATGTAGAGATGACGACACTTGTTTTCAATCCTACCGGTTTTCGTTTTAATTCCCTTTCCAACCCGATCACTAAACTGAGTGCCGCTGCAATCAAAAGCTTTAAGAATGTTTCCACTGAAGAAATCTGCAGTGCACTGAAGAATTCCATACTAATTCCCCCAATCCATATTTCTGGTTGCTTCTATTAAGATGAAATGGCAAACTAAACAGTAATGCATAATACATATAAATGAGGTGCCATCTTGGAGAAACCAGCTATCCATCCATACATTCCAATTATAATCGGGGTTATCTCTGTGGCCATGTCTGCAATCTTCGTTAAAATGACTACAGCAGATTCAGGTGTAACCGCTTTTTACAGAATGCTGTTTTCCATATTGATCATGAGTCCGGTGTTCTTACTGAAATATACCCATGAATTGAAGAAGTTAAGCAAACGCGACTGGACGTTTACAGCCATAGCAGGTTTTTTCTTAGCATTTCATTTTATTTTATGGTTTGAATCATTAAATTATACATCAGTGGCCAGTTCAACTGTCTTGGTCACCTTGCAGCCATTATTTGCATTCGCGGGTACTTATTTCTTTTTCAAAGAGAAATTATCTTTAAAAACAGTTGTTTCAGCTTTAATTGCGATCACAGGCAGTATTGTAATTGCTTATGGTGATTTCAAAATAAGTGGCCAAGCATTGTTCGGTGATATTTTAGCTTTGATAGCATGTGCGTTGATCACGGCGTATCTTCTATTCGGCCAAGACGTTCGTAAACGCTTATCTCTTATGACTTATACATTTGTAGTATATAGTGTGAGTACAATAACATTATTCTTCTATATAATTATCAAGGGCGAATCTTTTGGTCCTTATACTGCTCAGGAATGGATGTGGTTTTTGCTTCTGGCACTCATTCCGAACTTATTTGGCCACACATTATTTAATTGGGCATTGAAGTGGGTGAGTACGAATGTAATTTCCATAGCCATCCTATTTGAACCTGTAGGAGCGGCGATATTGGCTTTCTATATACTCGGAGAGCACTTGGAGATCAGCCAGATCGTCGGTGGAAGCATTGTGATTATAGGGCTTCTATTCTTTATAATTGATTATAAAAAAATAAAGAAAATGTTTTTTAAGAGTTTTGCTTGATTTTTTTTGGGATACGGTTTATATTAATACATGTCCTTAAGACGCAACGAAAAAATATTTTGAAATAGTATTGACTTCGAAACGTAAACAGGATATATTAATAAAGTCGCCAATGAGCGCGGCAATTAATTTTAAACTGAACCTTGAAAACTGAACAGCAAAACGTCAATGAATTTGTTTGGAGCGCCTTGGCGCGACAAACAAATTTGCGAGGGTCGCCTATGGGCGATCGGAGCAAAAGATTACTGATCAGCTCATGCAGATCAAA
>NZ_JADHDU010000006.1 GCF_016820495.1 Planococcus beigongshangi
TCGTTCAGGTATCCTCTGACATTTCCATTCGCTTCGGTTTCCGCAAAAATTTTATGGAGAGGATTGCTCAACGTTATCTGGAGGCTCATTCGCTGGTTTCCTTTGAGCGTGCCGGAAAGTATGCTCATCGCGGATACCGTTTTGCCCAACATCAGTTTAAGCGATTCAGGCAGTTCTTGGTTTAAAGCAAAGATATCGCGAAGCAGCTGGGTATTATCGATAAAATATAGACGAATCTGTTCTTCATTAATTAATGCCTTAACAATGGCATTTTGCACAACGATTCCCCCCTTTTGCAAAAGTAAGCTAGCTGTACTATAAAACATTACCCGACGTGAGGTTCAAGGGGAGAATGAAATTTTCACGATATTTATTTTTAGTTAACATATGATACCTTAACGGAAGTACTAACTGTTTAACTAGAAAAAATAAAGAGGAGTGCTGCTCAATTAGCACTCCTCTTTATCTTTATCTGGCCATATCTTTTTATAGGGAAGAATTTTCTTTCCATTCTTCAGTGAACTTGTCCTTGAACTTATCAATTCCATACCCAGCCATGGCTGCAAGAAACGCGGGCAGGATCCATCCAAGTCCCTGTTCAAAAAACGGGGTAATCCCTATCCAGTTAGTTGCCAATTCCAGTTGAAATCCGATGCTGATCAATACCTGGTATAGCGCATAAACGGATGTCACGGCTACCGAAAGCCGGAACATCAGCCGGCTTTTTCCTGCAATATGTTCGAAGAGGGAAAGAATGATCAGGACAATGGCGATCGGATAAATAAATACCAATAAAGGGATTGCCAGTTTCAATATTAAATTCAAGCCCAAATTAGATACAAGTAAGCCAACGATTACAAAAACAGCTACGTAGGATCGGTAACTTATTTTCGGATTAATCTCGTTGAAGAATCTCGAACAGGCATTGATCAGACCGACGCATGTGGTGAGACAGGCAAGGATGACAATGATACCGAACAAGAAAGCTCCGCCCCCTCCGAACAATAGGCTGGCTGCAAAAGTTAAAATCTCGGCTCCGTTTTCAAAGCCGTTCTCATTTGGAATGACACGCCCAATCCAGCCCAGTGAAAAGTAAACCACAACCAATCCCAGGCCGGCGATGAGGGCGGCTCCAAATGTGCCTTTCACCAGTTCCGATTTGGATATAGCACCTTTATCTTTCAATGCATTGACAACGACGATTCCAAACGCCAGAGCTGCGACTGCATCCATCGTGAAATACCCTTCCAGGATCCCGGTGACCAAGGGAGATGATGCATATTTTCCAACAGCGGGCGAAGAGACATTACCGAATGTAAAGAAAGCCCTTATGACAAGCACAGCTAAAACAAGCAGCAAAAGGGGCGTCAGGTATTGTCCGATGCGATCCACAATTTTCTTTGGATTTAAACTGATCAAATAAGTAATACCAAAAAACACCAGGGAGAATGCAGCGAGCGCAAATCCGCCGTCAACGTGAAAGACTTGTTTGAAGCCCAGTTCATAAGCAACGCTTGAAGCTCGGGGTATCCCGTAGAAAGCGCCGATCGAGAGATAGATGATAATAGCAAAGGCCATGCCGAAAACGTAATGCACCCGGTTGCCCATGGATACTAATCCGTTATCGGACAAAGCGACAGCCATAATGGCCATAAATGGCAATAGAACACCCGTGATAAGGAAACCGGCAATCGCTGATCCAAAGCTGCTCCCGGATTCCAAACCTAGAAGAGGGGGAAAGATAAGATTCCCTGCTCCGAAAAATAAAGAAAAAAGCATAAATCCTGCAAATACTACATTGGTTCGACTCATCATAATTCCTCCTGAATTTTAGTTGGATACTCGAAGCTTCCACAGCTTCAAAACTACTGTGGCTGCTGCGTTGTTATCGCCATACTCAATTTTTTGCATAAAAAAACCCGTCCCTGAAAAGGGACGAGTTTGTGCTCGCGATACCACCCATATTCCGCAAGTTCCATACAAAAGAAACATTCCGGCGCTTAGTCGACGTACAATCATACGTCTTCCCGATAACGGTGGAAATCCGGCAAATCTTACTGTTTTCAGCTTTGCATCTCGGAGATGATTTTCGGATAAGATTCGTCCATCGGCTTTCACCAAGCGCCGACTCTCTGAGGAACAGTTATCTTCTCTTACTCTTTCTCGTCATTGATTCTTATTTATACAACTTAACTTAGCAAATGCTAATCGGAAAAGTCAATATACTTTATTGGTTCGAAATGGATTTGTTTCTATTTCTTTTGGTTCTCCTACTATACCGTTACAACTGCTTAAGTGAGAAATTAAAAGAATAGCGCTTCACGTCACTCGGCCAAACCATCTTTCATCGTGATGATATGGTCAGCATACGCCAGCATTTCCTCGTCATGAGTCACCATTAAGGTGGTGATGTTCAAAGTTTTCGTCAAATCGCGGATCAGCTCCATGACATCTTTTGACCGTTTTGAATCCAGGCTGGCCGTCGGTTCGTCCGCAAAAAGCATTTGAGGTTTGTGGATGATAGCCCGGGCAATCGCTACCCGCTGTCTTTCGCCGCCTGATAAGGACGCGGGGTAGGCGGACTTTCGATGTTCCATGCCGATCAGTTTCAGGATATCGGCAATCTCCTTTTTTTGCTGCACTTTGTTTAATGTCGTTTCCGACACTTCGAGCATCAGAAAAAGTTGTTCTTCCACGGTAAGGAAAGGGACAAGATGCGCTGACTGGAAGACAAAGCCGAAATCGCTGGCACGGATTTTCCGGATTTGCTCCTGGTTCATGCTGGTCATATTCCTGCCATTGAACAGGATTTTTCCATCCGATGCCGGCTGTAGGCCAGCGGCAATTGTCAGCAAAGTACTTTTGCCGGATCCGGAAGCACCGACAAGTGCGGTAATTTCGCCTTGTTGAAGCGTCAGGTCAATTCCCTTTAATATTTCTTCTGCCACTTCACCCGTTGTAAACGTTTTTCTCAGTTCATTGATCGTAAAAATTGTCATATTACACTTCTCCTTGTTGAATCGCCTGCAGCGGTTCGACTTTTTTGATTTGGATGCCTGAAAGCGTAGCGCCGACAAAACCGATGAGGAGGAAAACGATGGACAATTGGACCGTTGTGACTGCAGTTAAGCTGAAAGGCATACCGTCCGGTGCGATAAAATTGAAACTCTGGCTGAGCGCAATCGATAACGCCAGCGCAATGGCGGTGATGAAGAACATCTGCGTCCACATCATTTTGAACAATGCACTCGTCTTCACGCCAATCGCTTTTAAAATGCCATACAATCCGATTTTTTGCACATTCATCATATAGAAGAATATGGCGAAAAGCAGTCCGCTGATTACGACGAGAAACCAGACAATCATGTTGAGAGACAGCTGTTCTGCACTGTAGCTGGGAATCGTATTGAGGAACTCGCTGTTCGTAAACGATTGCAGTCCGTCAATGACTGGGGTTTCGCCTCCATCTGGAATGAAAATCAATTGCATTTCATTTACCCGGTACATCTCTTTGTAGTTTTCCATATTGATGAAAGCGACTGGGGCGTGGCTGTATTTTTGCTGATCGACAAAGCCCTTCACGGTAAATTCGCCGCTGAATTGGTTGTTGGTCAGTATATCCCCAACTTTTAACCCTTCTTCTTCCAAAGAACGGTCCAGGACAATTTCGCCTGCTTGGACGTTTTCAAACAACTCCGATTCCGTTGAAGTGACAAACGCCACACTGCGCTGTTTGTCTGCTTCATCATTCAAAAATCCCATTTGAATGGATAGCGCAGCAGCCCCATCGTGTTCATTTAAGGCCGCTTTCTGGGTGTTCGGGTCGATCAGCGAAAGGTTATACGTTTCTTCCGCATCTTCATTCATATAAAATTGCCCATCCGGCAAATCTTTGATCAGTGCTGCATTGTCCTGGGACAACCCGTTCGCAAGCCCTGATATGATGAAAGTCAAAAAACTGACAAGAAACACAATCGAACCCAGAATCATAAATTTCACTTTGCTTTTTTTAATTTCTTTCCATGCAATGTTCATCTGTAAGCCTCCGATTTCTTTATTACCCTTAGTTTATAGGGCTTAGATGAACGGAAGGTGAACAAGCCATTACATTTCGAAAGGAAATTCATACAAGGCTGTCCTCTGTGAAGAAATGAAAAGCCAAAGCGTATTACAATCGCGGCAACACTACATGTATGGTTGTTCCGGCTTTGGGAGAACTGGTGATTTCAATCGACCCTTTATGCAATTCGACAATTTCTTTAACAATGGCCAATCCTAACCCTGAGCCTTTTACGGACCGCACCCGAGCCTGGTCCGCCCGGTAAAAACGGTCAAATGCACGGACAGTTTCCTCTGCCGACATGCCGATCCCTTCATCCCGTATTTCCAGTACCATCTCTTTTGGCGAAGAACTTAAACTGAGTTCAATGGCGCCTCCCGGCTCGCTGTATTTAATCGCATTGGTCAATAAATTCTCCCAGACTGTCTGAAGAAGGACGGCATTTCCTTTTACGTTAACAGATGCCAATTGCGCTGAAATCCCGAGCTCTTTTTCGTCAAACGCGTAGCGCAAATGAGACAGGGTGTCCCGTATTTGCTGGTCGATGGAAATCACTTCACTGAGTTCCTGCACTTCTTTATCAAAAGATGCCAACGTAAGCAATTGATTGGTCAACAGCGACAAATGCGTCGTTTCTTCCTGAATGATGTCCGCATATTTTTTTTTCTCTTCTTCGTTGCTTCCGATTTTTTGCAGAAGAGATAAATAACTTTGAATGGTATGGAGAGGGGATTGAATGTCATGTGAAACATTGTGAACGAATTCTTTGCGTTTTAATGTGGATTGTTCAACGCGATTGCGCATTGTGACGAACTGATCGGCCAGTCGGCCAATTTCATCTTTTCGGTTAATGGAAAGAGGGACATCGAAGGTTTCCGTGCCCATTTTTTCCGTTGCTTCCGTTAATTTGGTAATCGGCTGAATCAATAAACGTGCCACCAGCAGCATGCCAATAAAACTCAAGATAATGATGCCGACTGCTAATCCGCCGAATAAGAAGCGAAGTTCCTGGAACAGAAGCTTTATATCCGGACGCAAAAAGAGTGCATGGTTTTCACCATTCAATTCCAACGGCACACCGATGGAATTTTCCAGCTCATTGGCGAAAAATCCGGTGACAAAAGTCTCCCGCGGAAATTCGCGTATGCCGTTAAAGGCGTCTCCCTGAAGAACTTGCTGAATGTCTGCCTCATCAATCGTTTCGTCACGAAACTTTGCGCCATAACGGTTGACAGTGTCCCCGTCTGTGACATACAGCTGGTAACCCGCATCGCCCAGCATCTGAAATGTGGCTTCGATTTGATCCGCCGGTACACTTTCCGCGAACTCTGCAATCGAAGTGGCGATAGCGAGATTTTTATCATTATTTTCTGCTTTCAGGTATTGGTCGTAATAAGTGTTCATTGCAAAAAAAGAGATGATGCTGCTGACCAGCATCGTCGCAAAAGTGAACCAGACAAATTTGACGTAAAGGCTCATGCGTTCACCTCAAGTTTATAGCCTACACCGCGTACAGTGACAATCTGCACATCGGGAGCAAAACTTTCCAATCGCCGGCGCAGCCGTTTTATGTGAACATTTACGGTCTGTTCATCCCCCTGGAAATCAATTCCCCAAATTCGCTCGATTATCAGATCTCTGCTCAGTACTTGTCTGGGTTTGGAGGCGAGCAGGGTCAGCAATTCAAATTCCTTGAGCGGAATGATTAAAATCCCTTGATCCGATTGGACTTCGTAACTTTTAAAATCAATGGTTAACGTACCAATGGCCAATGTGTCATCCGCAGGCTGGTCATATCTCCGCAGAATGGCTTTGACGCGGTACAATAATTCTTTCGATTCAAAAGGTTTAACCAAATAATCATCAGAACCGGCTAAGAATCCGCGCTCTTTATCTTCAATATGATGCCGGGCAGTCAGCAGGATGACGGGGAGATTGTAGTCTTTCCGCAATATTTTCGTGAGTTCAAAACCATCCATTCCCGGCATCATGACATCCACTATCGCTAAATCCACATTTCTGGAATCCAAGCACCCTAATGCTTGTTCGCCTGATTCGGCCTCAATTACTTCATAGCCACTTAGGCGAAGTTCGGCTGAAACAAAATTCAGCATATGTAAATCGTCATCTACTGCGAGTATCCGTATCAAATTATCCCTCCGTTATATCTTTTATACTACGTCCGATAAATTGACTATAAAGCTAAAAATGAGGTGAAGCAACGAATAGAGGGCAGGATCGTGTTCAAAATTTTATTGCGGTAAAAAATCTGCATAAAAATAAAAACTATATTGAGATAATAAATTGCTTTCAAAAAAGTTGCGATTATCTCTCTGGCCGCTGAAGCTGTCCAGTAGGTTACATGGTCATTTTTCTTGCAAAATTTAAATGCATATAAAGAAGCAATAATTTTATCCAGCCTCAGTCGCCAGCTTGGTTTATACTTGTGGAGCCTTTTACTTTAGCCATATTTCAGCCGTATATTTGTATAGGGATAAAATCTTCTTTTGATAAAACTTTCCAATCTTTTAAAAACTAAAGCAAAAAAGTGTTTGACAACTTAGTTTATTGCTGATAGTTTTGGAATTAAGAATTTTTGAAAAATAAAATCGTTGACGAGAAGAGTAAGATAAGTGCCCTGTTCCACAGAGAGTCGGTAGATGGTGCGAGCCGATGTCCAGAACTTATCCGAAAATCATCTCCGAGATGCAATGCTGAAAGATTTTGTTTAAGCATTGTCGGGCTGTCCCCCGTTACAAGGAACAACGTATGATTGTACGTTGATCGAGTGTCGTAAGTGGATATTACTATTCATTTACGGAACTAGGGTGGTATCGCGAGCTAAACTCGTCCCTTTTTTAAGGGACGGGTTTTTTTGTTTTTCAAAATTTGTATGAATATAAAAAAACAATAAGAAATGAGGAATGACAGATGAGTGAGCAATTGATTTTCTTGAATGGTGAGTTTGTCAGCAAAAAAGACGCTGTTGTTTCTGTGTATGACCACGGCTTTTTATACGGAGACGGTGTGTTCGAAGGGGTACGCGTCTATGAAGGCAATGTCTTCCGGCTTCAGGAACATATTGACAGGCTGTATGATTCCGCGAAATCAATCATGTTATCTGTTCCTTACAGCAAACAGGAAATGAGCGATCTGGTCGTTGAGACGTTAAGGAAAAACGAGTTGCAGAATGCTTATATCCGCGTAGTCGTTTCAAGAGGAGTGGGAAATCTCGGACTGGATCCATCTTCCTGTGCACGGCCGCAAGTCATCGTCATTGCAGAAGAACTGGCGCTGTTCCCGAAAGAATTGTACAAGACGGGAATCGACATCGTTTCTGTGGCGACGAGAAGAACCCGGGCTGATGTGCTGTCGCCGAAAGTTAAGTCATTGAATTATTTAAACAATATCCTGGTCCGGATCGAAGCCAATTTAGCGGGCGTCAGCGAAGCGTTGATGCTGAACGACCAAGGCTATGTGGCTGAAGGTTCAGCGGACAACGTATTCATTGTCAAGAACGGTGAAATTTTGACGCCGCCCGGCTATGTGGGAGCACTGGAAGGAATCACAAGAAACGCCATCATGGAAATTGCACATGAGCTGGGCTTCCCGATGCGGGAGCAGGTTTTCACCAGGCACGATGTCTATGTCGCGGATGAAGTCTTTTTAACCGGAACAGCCGTAGAAGTGATTGCAGTCGTGAAAGTTGATGGCAGAGTCATCGGCGATGGCAAACCAGGCGATTGCACGAACCGGCTCCTCGAAGAATTCAGGAAAACAGTCGTTGAAAATGGCACAAAAGTATATGGACAGGAAAATGTCCAAGTTGTTTGATGAGGGGGAAATAGTATGCGCAGCGACATGATCAAAAAAGGCATCGACCGGGCTCCACACAGGAGTCTGCTGTATGCAACAGGAGTAACACTAAAGGATATGGAAAAACCGTTCATCGGGGTCTGCAATTCTTATATCGATATTATCCCAGGACATATGCACTTGAGGCAATTTGCCGATGTCGTCAAAGATGCCATCCGGGAAGCCGGAGGTATTCCGTTTGAATTCAATACAATCGGAGTGGATGACGGCATTGCGATGGGGCATATCGGCATGCGGTATTCGCTGCCAAGCAGGGAGCTTATTGCAGACTCAGCGGAAACTGTCATCAATGCCCATTGGTTTGACGGAGTTTTCTATATTCCGAACTGCGATAAAATTACGCCGGGAATGCTGATGGCGTCAGTAAGGACGAATGTGCCTTCTGTATTCGTTTCAGGAGGCCCGATGGAAGCCGGCGTTTCCAGCGCCGGCGAACCGTTGTCGCTTGTCTCTGTATTTGAAGGGGTAGGAGCTTATCAATCGGGAAGAATGTCTGAAGCGGAATTGCTGGATGTGGAACAAAATGCCTGCCCGACATGCGGTTCCTGTTCCGGGATGTTCACGGCCAACTCGATGAACTCGCTCATGGAAATGCTTGGAGTTGCGCTGCCGGGCAACGGAACGCTTGTGGCGACTTCAAAAGAGCGGCATCAATTGATCTACGATGCTGCCCGCCATTTGGTTGAATTGATAAAAAAAGACATCAAACCGAGAGATATCATCACAAAAGATACAATTGATGATGCCTTCGCGCTCGATATGGCGATGGGCGGATCGACGAATACCGTCCTGCATACGCTTGCGATAGCGCACGAAGCTGAAATCGAGTATGACCTGAGCCGGATAAACAAAGTGGCGGAGCGCATTCCGTATCTGTCCAAAATCAGCCCGGCATCCGATTATTCCATGCAGGATGTACATAATGCAGGCGGTGTCAGCGCCATCATCAAACAGCTTTGTGAAATGGAAGGAGCGGTTCACCCGGACCGGGTCACGATTACCGGAAAATCACTTTATGAAAATGTGAAAGATGCGGAAGTTTTGAATGATGATGTCATCCGCAACAAGGAAACAGCGCACAGCCCTGTTGGCGGATTGTCGATTCTGTTCGGAAATATTGCACCGGACGGTTGTGTCATCAAAGTGGGCGCAGTCGATCCCGCCATCAAAACTTTCCGGGGCGAAGCGATTGTCTTCGATTCTCAAGATAAAGTGATGGCCGGAATTGAAAATGGCGATGTTCAGGAAGGGCATGTGGTGGTCATTCGGCTTGAAGGGCCAAAAGGCGGACCCGGAATGCCGGAAATGCTTGCGCCAACCGCCGCTATTGCGGGAAGAGGGCTTGAAAAGAAAGTGGCATTGATCACGGATGGGCGATTTTCAGGAGCTTCAAGAGGAATTTCCATCGGCCACATTTCACCGGAAGCGGCTGAAGGCGGGCCTATCGCTTTCGTCAAAAATGGCGATGAGATCTTTATTGATTTGGAGAACCGTGAAATCACTCTCGTTGTTTCCGAAGCGGAACTGGCAGCAAGAAAAGTGGGATGGACGGAGCCGCCGCCAAAAATTAAAAAAGGATATTTAGCCCGTTATTCGAAACTTGTAACTTCTGCGAGCACGGGTGGAGTTATGAAAATCTAATTAGATGAAAAGGAGGAGACAAATTTGGAAGCGAAAGAGGCATTGGCAATATTGTCAATATTGGCAACTGAAGAAGTGACAGGCAATGGGGAGGATCTTTTCATCCAATCCCTGAAACAGGAAGGCGTGGAAATTTTGTTCGGTTATCCTGGCGGCGCAGTATTGGGCATTTACGATGCGTTATATAAGTCGCCGATCAAACACATTCTTGCCCGCCATGAACAGGGCGCCATCCACGCGGCAGAAGGCTATGCCCGTGTTTCCGGGAAACCGGGTGTCGTCCTGGCCACTTCAGGTCCGGGCGCGACCAATTTAGTCACCGGAATCGCCGATGCCATGATGGACTCGCTGCCGCTTGTCATTTTCACCGGCCAGGTGGCTTCTCATGTTCTGGGGACGGACGCTTTTCAGGAAGCGGACGTGGTCGGCATGACGACACCCATCACCAAACATAATTACCAGGTGAAAAAAATCGGGGATCTTCCCAGAATCATGAAAGAAGCTTTTCATATAGCATCAACCGGCAGGCCAGGTCCCGTATTAGTGGACATACCCAAAGATTTAGCAGCGGATCCAGCTGTTCCGCTGCTGAAAATCGAAGTGGATCTCCCGGGATACCAGCCTCTTTCCGATTCGGATCCGCTGCATGTAAAACATTTGATGGAAGCACTTGGAAATTCCAGCAAACCGCTTATTTTAGCGGGTGCAGGCGTTTTACATGCAAAAGCTTCCGAAGAATTGCTCTTATTTTCGGAGCGTTATAATTTGCCGGTGGCCCATACACTTTTAGGGCTTGGCGGATTTCCGGCGGAGCACCCTCTCTTTTTGGGGATGGCCGGAATGCACGGCTGCTACACCGCCAATATGGCTATCTCAGAATGTGACTTATTGATAAATATCGGAGCGCGTTTTGATGACCGGTTGACTGGGAATTTGGCTTCGTTTGCGCCATTCGCTAAAGTTGCCCACATCGACATCGACCCATCGGAAATCGGTAAAAACGTCGAGACGCATTTGCCGGTTGCCGGGGATGCAAAAGCCGTGTTGACGGCAATTCTGAACCAAAGAGCGAAAAATCAGGATTTGCAGAGCTGGTTAGAGCATTTGGAAAACTATAAAAGAGATTACCCTTATTGGCATACCGAAACGGAGGAATTCCTTTCCCCGCAGCGTTTGATTGAATTGGTGCACAAGCATACAAATGGCGATGCGATTGTCACGACGGATGTCGGCCAGCATCAAATGTGGGCTGCGCAGTATTACGCTTTTTCACGCCCGAACCGTTGGGTAACTTCCGGCGGACTGGGAACTATGGGGTTCGGTTTCCCGGCAGCCATCGGAGCGCAATTGGCTGAACCTGAGGCTGCAGTCGTTTCGCTGGCTGGAGACGGCGGTTTTCAAATGACTTTGCAGGAATTGATCCTATTAAAGGAATGGAACTTGCCTGTAAAAGTTTTGATTGTCAACAACGGATCACTGGGAATGGTTCGCCAGTGGCAAGAAACGTTCTACGGCAAACGATTTTCACAATCGGTCTTTTCCCTCCAGCCTGACTTTCTGAAGCTCGCAGAATCTTATGGAATAAAAGCTTACCGCATCAGCACGGAACAGGAAGCGGAGACGTTATTCGGGGAAGTGCTGTCAGACCGGGAGCCGGTTCTGATCGATTGCCGTGTGAACCCGGCTGAAAACGTCTATCCAATGGTGGCGCCAGGCAAAGGATTGCATGAAATGATCGGGGTGAAAACATGAAAAAAGGAACAATCACTGCATTCGTGCAAAACCAGAACACTGTACTGACGCGTCTTATGGCTTTGTTAGCAAAACACCAATTCCAAATCGAAAGTCTGTGGGTCGGCTGCACCGAAGTGGAAGACGTTTCAAAAGTGACGGTTATCGTTAAAGAAGAGACTGGCCATAAATTCAGGCAGCTGGTGAAACAAGTCGAAAAGCAAATTGAAGTGCTTTTCGTCATGGAAGGAACAGACTTACAAGTGGTTGAAGAACAATTCGAATTGATCAAAGCGCACAACTCAGCAAAAGTATTGGTGCATTTAAAGGAATGAAAAAAGAGGAGATGACTGGAATGGTAAAGGTCTATTATGAAGCAGATGTGAATGAAGACGAGTTGAAAGGCAAAACAATGGCGGTCATTGGCTATGGTTCGCAAGGGCATGCACATGCGCAGAATTTGCGTGACAGCGGCCATCAGGTAGTGGTCGGATTGCGCCAAGGGAAATCATGGGCTCAGGCAGAAAAGGATGGATTCCGCGTATTGCCTGTCACTGCCGCGTGCGAAGAAGCGGATGTCATCATGGTTTTATTGCCGGATGAAAACCAGCCTGCCGTTTATGAAAATGAAATTAAACCTTCTTTGTCCGCAGGAAAAGCGCTTGCGTTCACCCACGGTTTCAACATTCACTTCCATCAAGTCGTTCCGCCTGCCAATGTTGATGTTTTTTTAGTGGCTCCGAAAGGTCCCGGCCACTTGGTGCGGCGGACATTTGAAGAAGGCGCAGGCGTCCCGGCGCTGGTTGGCGTCCATCAAAACGTCACTGGCCAGGCAAAAGCACTTGCTTTAGCTTATGCAAAAGGCATCGGTTCGGCTCGCGCAGGTGTGCTGGAAACAGATTTCAAAGAAGAAACCGAAACCGATCTTTTTGGCGAGCAGGCGGTTCTTTGCGGCGGCTTGACGTCACTTGTAAAAGCGGGGTTCGAAACGCTGGTTGAAGCAGGATACCAGCAGGAAGTGGCTTATTTCGAATGTATGCACGAGCTGAAATTGATCGTTGACTTGATGTATGAACAAGGTCTTGACGGGATGCGCCATTCCATTTCAGACACCGCCCAATGGGGAGATTTCGTTTCCGGGCCAAAAGTGATCAATACGGAAACAAAAGCGCGTATGAAAGAAGTGCTGGCGGATATCCAGTCAGGTGAATTTGCAAAAGGATGGATCCTTGAAAACCAGGCAAACCGCCCTGTGTTCAATGCAGTCGCCAATCGCGAAAAACAGCATCCGATCGAAGTGGTCGGCAAAGATTTGCGGAAAATGATGCCTTTCGTGCAGCAGAAGCTGAAGAAAGAGTTAGTGGAAACGTAATTTATATGCAACTTTTATAGATTCTAATATCAAGTCAGAGGTGAGCGTATTGGGGATTTGTTGGCGAGTGTGAAAATTGGTGAAGCGATGGGAAATCTGACGGGGAAAGTTCATCAAACTCCGTTAAAGCAAAGTGCAACATTAAATCACTTGACGAATGCGAAGATCTTTTTGAAATTGGAAAATCTGCAGAAAACGGGTTCTTTTAAAGTAAGGGGAGCCATGAACAAAATTACTTCTTTAACCGGACAGGAAGCAGCAAAAGGGATTATAGCAGCTTCTGCCGGCAACCATGCCCAAGGAGTCGCACTGGCGGCAGCGCTGCAGGGAATCCGGTCAAAAATTTACATGCCGAGGCACACTCCGCTTTCGAAAGTGAATGCCACAAAGGAGTACGGTGCAGAAATCGTAATGGCTGGAGAAACGTATGATGAATCCTATCAATTTGCGGCAGAAGAAAAGATTCGGTGCGGCAGCCCGTTTGTCCATGCATTTGACGATGAACAAGTAATTGCAGGGCAAGGGACCATTGCACTTGAAATGCTTCGGCAAAACAGCCAATTGGACATCATCTTTGTGCCGGTTGGCGGAGGCGGTTTGATATCAGGCGTTGCTCTTGCTGTTAAATCCATCAATCCATCCATACGGGTAATAGGTGTACAGGCGTCTGGCGCGTCTGCTGCCTATCGAAAATTCACCGGGCAAAAAGTGGAACCATATTTGCCGATCAACACGATAGCGGATGGGATTTTAGTCAGAGAGCCGGGAGCGGTAACTTTTCCAATCATTGAGAAGTATGTGGATGATATCGTAACGGTGGCTGATGAAGAAATCGCCTATGCGATCATGTTTATGCTTGAAAGGGAAAAAATGCTGACAGAAGGAGCGGGAGCCGCCGCTTTGGCCGCCATTTTATGCAACAAAATCGCCATTGGCCAAAAAAAGGTCGGCTGCATTATCAGTGGTGGAAATGCAGACCCTGAAAAATTGCCGCTTTATAAAAGCCTGGCTAAAATGCCAATGGATTTAAACTTAGCAAAATAAACAGCTGAGACAGAACACTGCATAATCAGAAAAGCGGTTTTTGAACAGATAACATTTATATAGAAGAAACTCGTGAGTGCAAACGAAGATTCCAGCGAGTTTATGTTCACCATTCATAGTTACAGCAATAAAAACTGCCGATCTAAAATCAGATCGGCAGTTTTTATTATTGGTAAGTTGATGGTCAGCCAGCCTATGTTTAAACAGCCTTTCTCTCTTCCAAATATAAAATATTAGCTGATTTCAAGCGATTTCTTACTATGATCCCAATCCACGCAGCCAGCGCGGCTTTAATAAGACCGACTAAAATGAACGGAACAAACCCACCCATTAACGCACCTGTCCATGAAAGATCAGCGAATATCTTCAACCAGACTGTTCCAAACATCAATGCCACAAACATGCCAAGGACATTAGCGATTATGGCATTGGCTAATGTGTAACTCGTTTTCTCGAGATAATAGCCTATGATAAAAGCAGTTGGAATAAAGCCGAAGAGGTAGCCGCCAGTCGGTCCGAATAAGCTGCCTAATCCTCCTGACATTTGAGCGAAAACGGGAATTCCAACTGCCCCCAGCCCCAAGTAGACCAGGACAGATAAAGTTCCGTACTTAGCCCCTAAAATCGTTGCGGCCAGTCCGATTGCCAGTGTTTGCCCTGTAATGGGAACTAACGGCAATGGGATTGTTACCTGCGCCAGGATTCCGATGATTGCCGCAAATAATGCCGTAATAATCATCATTCTCAATTTTACATTTGATTCTGTCATGTCACACTCTCCTTTTAAGTTAACCAAAAAAATAATTTGGTTAACTTATATATTACCATATTTCCTATAATAACTAGATAAATATTTGGAGAGATGTTAGGCTGTTTTTAGGCATCATAAAAAAACTGAATATAAAAACACTAGGGGAGTCTTTTGAGACTGAGACGGAGCAATCCGGACCCTTTGAACCTGATCTAGTTGAAACTAGCGTAGGGAAGTGGTTGCTATGTATTTTATCTATTCTTAAAATATGATCGAAACCACTCCGTCGCTGGAGTGGTTTTTTTATTTGCCAGGTATTTTTTATGCATTAAGGGAGTGAAGGAAAAAATACATGAAAACTAAAAAGTTGCATATTATCTCTACAGGAAGGCAAGAGCCGGAACAATTAGCAGATATCATCGGCAGGATTCATTTTGACATCGATTTCATCCATCTTCGTGAAAAAACGAAAACAGCAAAAGAAGTATATAAGACGGTGGAGCTTTTAAAAAGCAAAAAAGTTCCTCTTTCAAAAATAATTATTAATGACCGGGCGGATGTTGCCTGTGTTTCAAATGTGAAAGGAGTTCACTTAGCCTATCATTCGCTGCCTGTTGAAATTGTAAAACGAAAATTTGAGGATTTGACAGTTGGCTGTTCCGTTCATTCCCTTGAAGAAGCTCAAATTGCCGAGCAGCAAGGTGCTGATTATGTAATATTCGGCCATGTATATTCAACTCAATCCAAATCAGGACTCATTCCCAAAGGCTTAGAACAGTTGAGGTTCATTTCTGAATCAATTTCTATCCCAGTTATAGCGATTGGTGGAATAAAACCGACAAATAGTAGGGATGTTATCGAAGCGGGAGCACAAGGAGTCGCTGTAATGTCAGGGATATTGGAAGCAGAAAACCCTTCGCAGGCGGTACTGCAATATCGTTCCTATTTAACTAAATAATAGTTCGCTTGCAATGGTTAAGGAGAGATTTAAATGAATAAACCGTATGATGCCATTATAATCGGTGGCGGAGTCAATGGCGGAGCAATAGCTTTTAATTTGGCGAAAAGAGGAATGAAGGTTTTATTGCTGGAAAAAGACCGGCTTGCAAGTAAAGCATCTGGAGCGGCAGCCGGGATGCTGGGTGCCCAAGCCGAGTTGGATGGAGAGGGGCCGCTTTTTCAATTAGCCAGAACCAGCAGAGCGTTGTTTAACGACTTGGCAGATGAACTGAATATGATCAGCGGTGTTGATATTGAACTTGTGAAAAAGGGAATGCTAAGGGTTGCCTTAACTGATCGGGAGCAGCAGGAACACCATCGGATCAGTGGAATCCATAAACAGAACGGGGAACTTGCCGAGTTGCTTACAGGTGAAGAAGCGAGAAGAAGAGAGCCGGCATTGTCCAATGACGTAATTGGCGCAATGTATCTTGAGAGAGATGGACAAGTAGAAGCTCCGCAGTTGGCTTTAGGATTTTTAAAATCTGCCTCAGCACTTGGCTGCGTGATTATAGAATATGTAGAAGTACATTCCTTTCATATTGCAAATGGAAAAGTCAATGGCGTTGCTACGAATGAAGGCGATTTTATGAGCAGCAACATTGTAGTAACAGGAGGGGCTTGGAGCGAGAAGCTGTTGATGAAGATAGGCTTACAGCTCAAAATGTATCCCGTGAAAGGTGAGTGTTTTTCTGTACGGACAGAGTTTCCCTTATTATCAAGTACAATCTTTACGCCAGGTTGCTATCTTGTTCCGAAAAAAGACGGAAGAATCATTATAGGAGCAACCTCTGTACCGAATACATTTAATCAACAAGTCACTTTAGAGGGGATTTTTTCGTTAATGGAGAATGCAAAAAAATTGGTGCCTTCCATATCACAGAGCGAGTGGGAAAGAGCGTGGACCGGGATTCGTCCGCAAACGGCAGATGGCTTGCCTTATTTAGGTGAACATCCTGAGTACAAAGGGCTGTTTATAGCGACAGGCCATTTTAGAAATGGGATATTGCTGTCTCCGATTACCGGAGAGGTGATGGCTGATTTGATTGAAGGAAAATCTCCTTCAATTGATATATCTCCTTTTCGTGTAGATCGGTCAATCAGGAAAACAATCCAATAATGAGGTGAAGAAAATGATATTGACGGTAAATGGAGATCAAGTAGAAGTACCCAATACAGTGAAAACGATAGCCGAACTGCTGCAGCATTTTGAGTTGAACAATAAAGTAGTAATTGTTGAAAAAAACGCTGAAATATTGGAGAAGGAAAAGCATGCAGAAACTCTGATTTCCGATAAAGATAAAATTGAATTAGTCCATTTTGTAGGAGGCGGATGAACATGTTGAAGATAGGAAACCATGAATTCTCATCAAGATTATTATTAGGCACGGGCAAATATCCAGACTTTGAGATCCAAAAAGCAGCGGTAGATGTGTCGGGTACAGAGATTCTAACGTTCTCAGTCCGACGAATGAATATATTTGAAGCGAGCCAGCCGAATTTCCTAGAAAACCTGGATATTTCAAAGTATACCTTACTACCAAATACAGCTGGGGCCAAGACTGCTGAAGAAGCGGTAAGGATTGCAAAACTGGCTAAGGCATCAGGCCTTTGTGACATGATTAAAGTGGAAGTAATCGGCTGCCAAAAAACATTGCTGCCGGATCCAATTGAAACGTTAAAAGCATCAGAACAACTATTAAAAGAAGGGTTTATTGTCTTGCCGTATACATCAGACGATGTTCTTTTGGCAAGACGGCTCGAAGAACTGGGCTGTCACGCCATAATGCCCGGTGCATCTCCCATAGGCTCTGGCCAGGGGATCATCAATCCATTGAATCTTTCTTTCATTATAGAACAGGCAAATGTTCCTGTGATTGTCGATGCCGGCATTGGAACGCCATCTGATGCTGCGATTGCAATGGAAATGGGAGCGGCTGGCGTTTTGCTAAATACAGCTGTATCTGGAGCGGACGATCCAGTAAAAATGGCTAGAGCCATGAGACTTGCAATCGAAGCAGGAAGATTGGGATTTGAGGCGGGACGAATTCCAAAAAAACGGTATGCCACTGCCAGCAGTCCGCTTGAAGGGATGAGCATCGGTTGAATGGACGATACTCGCGACAGGAGCTTTTTGCACCGATAGGGATAAAAGGACAAGAGAAATTGAGGAACAAGCATGTCTTGATAATCGGTGCTGGCGCATTAGGAACTGGAAGTGCCGAAATGCTGGTACGGGCAGGGATCGGCAAAATTACCATCGCAGATCGGGACTATGTGGAGTGGAGCAATCTTCAGCGTCAGCAGCTTTATACCGAAGAGGAGGCAGAACAGCGAATCCCAAAAGCGGTGGCGGCTAAAAAACGACTAACGGCTATTAATTCTGAAGTGGAAATTTGCTGTCATGTCATGGATGTCTCAGTCGAAGAAATGGAACGGTTGGTGGAAGGCGTTGATCTGATTCTTGATGCCAGCGATAATTTTGATATCCGGATGATTATCAATGATATTTCCCAAAAATATCAGATCCCTTGGATTTACAGTGCATGTGTTGGAAGTTATGGAATCAGTTATACCATTCTTCCGGGTGAAACCCCTTGTCTAAATTGCTTATTAGAGAAGGTGCCTATGGGAGGAATTACATGTGATACGGTGGGAATCATCAGCCCTGCTGTCCAAATGGTCCTGTCTTTCCAAATTTCAGAGGCATTAAAAATTTTAGTTGAAGATAGACTTCATTTAAGGAACAAGCTGATCTCCTTCGATCTATGGGAAAATCACCAATCATCTATTAACGTCGATAAGATTAAAAGAGAGGATTGCCCTTCTTGCGGAGCGGAGCGTTCTTATCCTTATCTTTCTTTCTCAAACCAAACAAAAACCGCCGTTTTATGCGGTAGGGATACGGTTCAGATCCGTCCTTCCCAACCGATAGACAGAGACTTGGAAAGCTTGGATAAAGCCTTGTCCAGACAGCTGGGAAAGGTTTCACGCAACCCATATCTGCTGTCTTTCTCGACCGCAGAGCATCGCCTTGTCATTTTTAAGGATGGCCGTGTTTTAATTCATGGAACGAAAAGCATTCCTGAAGCTAAATCTTTATATCACCGATATCTAGGTTAATGTGCATTTATCTGAATGTTTAAGTGTGCTTGCAAATTCTTTATTGATCTCTTACTAAATTATTTAAGATTCAGAAAGACTAAAAAGAAGGAGTGGTTACAATGAACAGAACAGTATTGGTAACGGGCAGTAGTAGAGGATTAGGAGCTTCTATTGCAAAAACATTGGTGCAACAAGGGTTTAAAGTGGTTATCAATTATTATAAGAGCAAAGATGCTGCTGAAGAGCTTGTTTTTGGGCTAGGGAAGGATAATGCTATTGCAATTTGTGCCGATGTCACAAACCGCAAAGAAGTTGATGCGCTAGTAAAAAAAGCAACAGAATATTTTGGCCAAATAGATGTCGTAGTCAACAATGCATTGGTGGACTTCAAATTTGATCCAACCAAACAGAAATCTTTTACTGAACTTACTTGGGAAGATTATCAAAAACAGCTGGATGGTACTTTAAAGGCAGCATTTAATGTAGTTCAAAGCGTTATGCCTCAATTTATGGAACGGCAAAATGGAAGCATTATAAGTATCGGCACCAATTTATATCAAAACCCTGTTGTACCCTACCATGAATATACAACAGCTAAAGCTGGATTAATTGGTTTTACACGTAATCTCGCTTCGGAACTGGGACAATACGGCATAAAAGCAAATGTGGTTTCAGGTGGCTTATTAAAAACGACTGATGCAAGTTCTGTTACAACCCCGGAAGTATTCGATTTAATTGCTCAATCAACGCCATTGAAGAAAGTAACAACGCCTGAAGATGTAGCCAATATGGTCGCTTATTTATCTTCAGAAAATGCTGACGGTATTACAGGCCAGAATATAACAGTAGACGGTGGGTTGACAATGAACTAATAATTTCACTTACAAAGGATAGCTTTATAAAAAGAGGTTTTTTAAACAGCCAACCATGACTTAGGGAGCGAGATAACTAATGAAAGAAACTCAAAGGAAACAACTCCATTTAGGAATCTTACTGTATGGATGCGGACATCATCAGGCTGCTTGGTTAATGCCTGACTCAAGTGTGGACCGCGTTGGGGACATTTTTTATTACCAATCCTTGGCGCAGTTGGCTGAAAAAGGGTGCTTTGATGCAGTGTTTTTTGCTGACAATCAATCGTTCCTTGCCAAAGATTCAAATGAAATGCCGGCATTTTGGCTGGATCCAGTGGTCAATTTAACAGCCATCTCACAAGTGACGAATTACGTGGGATTAGTTTCAACAATCTCTAGCACCTTTTCCAACCCCTTCACTGCTTAAAGGCAGCTGTTGAGTCTGGATCATATTACTAAAGGCCGTGTCGGATGGAATCTGGTCACTTCAATGAGGGATGAGGAAGCGTTAAATCACAGTATGAGCAAACTGCCTCCCCGTGATGAACGGTATAAAAAGGCTGATGAATTTGCTGCTCTCATGAATAAATTATTTCTATCATGGGACAGCAATGAGTTTCTGTACGATCGAGCAGAAAGACAGTTGATAAACCCTGACAATATACGGCCAGTCAACCATAATGGCACTTATTTCAAAGTGAAGGGACCATCCACGACGCCAAAAAGCCCTCAAGGCAGACCGGTGGCCATGCAAGCAGGAGCCTCTGAACAAGGTATTGCATTAGCTGCGAAATATGCAGATGCAGTCTATTCAGTGTCATGGAACTTAAATCAAGCAAAGAAGTACCGAAAAAAGTTGGATGAACAGATTAAGCAAAATGAGGCCAGTGATCGGCATATCAAAGTATTCCCGGGCTTAGTCACTTATGTGGGCCGTACGAATGAAGAAGCTCTTGCCAAAAAATCTTCATTAGATGAAAAGTTGCCTGTGGAAACCGCTTTAAAACAGTTGAGTTTCTTTCTCCAGCAAGATTGTTCTAATTGGGAAATTGATCTAAAAGTGCCCCCATTGCCTCCTGTAGAAGAATTCACAGGTCCAATTGGCCGATACGAAACAATACTTGAAATTATTAAGGATACCGAACCTACAGTAAAAGAACTATTAGGATATCTTAATGCAGGCGGTGGGCATTTCACGCTTATTGGTACGCCTGAGGAAATTGTGGATCAGATGGAGATTTGGGTTGAGGCGGGTGTTGCTGACGGATTTAACCTTATGCCTCCTACACTGCCCGGTAGTTTAGAGGACTTTGTTGAACTCGTTGTTCCTGAAATGCAAAAAAGAGGCATCTTCAGAAAGCAATATGAAGGGCATACTTTCCGTGAGCATTTAGGATTAACACGATGAATTAGATTAAAGGGACTGAACTGGGGGCAGAAACTGTTTTTTAAATGGCTAAGACAACGGGTGAACTGGCCTTTGCTGCAAAATTAAACAAGTAGAAAAAGGTGCTTTGGCAAGCGACATTTTTAACTGCCATTCACTGCAATTTTTTTACTTACCAAAACAATTTTCTAATGAGGTAATTGGTTTACATATCATGATCTTATCGGAAGTTGTTTGAATAGGGAGAGAAGAGGCTGATAACAGTACCTCTTCTTTCTCTATTCTTTGTAGATGTATGAGTCTGCTATTGTTGCAACTTACCGTGATTCTGTATTTCACCAATCAAAATATCCCTCAACGTGTAGTCTTCGAGAAGTTCCAGCATCAGAATTCCTTTATCGGCGTCTTCCTTGCCTTCGGACAGTGTAAGCTGGCTCAAGCAGATGCCTTTCCGCACATAGGCAGCCGCCAGGTGTTTGTACATGGCATATTCTTTGAACACTTCGCTCATATGCTCAATAATCCCTAAAGCTTCCGCATACTCCTGCTCCCTGATTAACAGGAACGACAGATTCAGGTTCACAATCCCGATTAATTTATTCGCCTCTTTGAAATCTCCGTATCTTTTCAAATTGGTAATCACTTTCTTTGTCATTTCTTTCGCTGCAGCGGAAGGGAATAAAAATAAGATCGAGTTGATGATTTTGATTTCCGACAAATACCAGTAATGGCGATCGGCCAGCCGGCTCCAGACAACTTCTGCTTTTTTCCTCGCCTGCTCCATATCATTCGTTTCGACCAGCAGAATCAGCGCTTCACAGATGACCGCTATATCAGCGACCACTTCATTTTCTGCATTTTTCAATATTTCCCGGGAAGTTTTGATAATCGCATCCAGCTGTTTTGAATCATTGAAGGGCAGATTGAAGAAATCAAGGAGCAGCTTTTCATGCGGATTATAATTATAATCATTCTGCATATAGGCAAATTCCTCCTGGGTCATTTCCAGCTTCTCCAGCAATTGAATGTAACTCGCATAGGAGATTTCGTTTTTCCCCAGTTCAAATTTCGAATACGCGCTTTGAGTCAGAACTCCCTTGGCCATAAATTCCTGTGAAAAGTTTTTATTCCTTCGTATTTCCTTAAATAACGTGCCAGCATTATTCACAATTTCATCTTCCTTTCAGTCAAATATGACTATAATGTCAATAAGTTCAGGTTAGCAGATATTCTAAAAGTAAAACATCCATTTTCGGAAAATTATAAACACTGTTGCGGTTGAGCATCAAAAAAATAAAAAATATAGATTTTGAAAATTGGGGGATGCTGAGTATGAAGAGGAAAGCTAGCAGTCTGTTGGTGCTTATTTTGGTGATTGGGATTGTTCTATTGGTCGTGCGATGGAATGACTACCGGGAGAAAAATTTGGTCGATGTCCTGGAGGCAGAGGAAATAGAGCAATTCATTTACCTCGAACCAAACACGGAAACTGCTGTTCTTTTTCAAGAGACGGCATTTAAAGATCCGGAGACAATCAAAGAAGTGATGGATTTTTTTGGGCAGTACAAAGTGAAAAAAGAAGGGGGAAGTAATTTCTCGACCAGATATCCGGATGAGCAATTCCATTTCATACTTGAATATACAGACGAACGTATAACTGTCCCATCTATGATCGAAAGAGATGTGCTACTATTTCATAATAACCAGTACACCATAACAAATGGCCCGGTGGATTACAGACGGATTGAAGCATTTTTAGCGAAACAAAAATAACAGGGGCAATTAATAGATTCACCGAATATTTGAGGTATTGCTTATAGTAATTAGCTTCAAATTGGAAGAGCGGGTGTTTGAAGAGAAGAAGCTTGTACGGGAGCTTCTTCTTTTTTGTTGAATTACTTGTGAAGGTTACATATGAGTGGTTATCGGCAGTAATAGCTAGTGGGCGATAGAAGGAGAGGTAGTAATAGAGAGACCCCTGTAACCCAGCATGACTAAAAGTCTTGTTGAGTTACAGGGGTTTTTAAAAGTCTGGATTGTCTTCAGTTAGCTTGGCCGTTCTTCAGCCAGCTTATAAATTTTTCTTTATCCCGCTTTCCGAGTGCCGCAATCTGAATCAGATGAATGGTGTCTTCATCTTCCCTGACAATAATTCGAAGACCCATTTTTTTGTTTTCAATTTATTGCATTTTACCAAATTGCTGTGAAGGGGTTGTCTGGATTCCATTCCTCTCATCTTAATCCGATCAGGTGCTTTATCGACAAAAATCTTTTGGCTCCCATCAAGCTGTACATAGTCGTCTTTGAATCCAGTGTCCATTCAAGCTGATACAACAATTACTCCCACCAGTCTTTCTCATCGATAACGGGGGACCTAACTGCGACTGCACCGCGAACTTCCCTATCTGAGAAAGTAGCAGCATTTTCAGTTGATAGACGTTTTTCAGCGATTAAGTCAGCCGGCTGATCGTAAAGTTCATCAATTTCTTTGTTTAGAGACTCGCATTGTTTTTGGAATAAGCCTGACTCCCGCAACCTTTTTGCGATTGAAGACTTAGACGCCACCACCGAGGAATTGATGTTCCGGATCCATGCGCAAGCAACGGAACTGTCATGAATCATGTCTGCGGCAGGGAACAAACACTCGGCTGGTATGAGACTGGCATGAGACATTGACGGACGTTTCGCCTTATAGTTTTACCCTGCTGAAAGTTCGGAATGTTACAATTTTTTATTGGAAAAAAAAGAGAGGAATGGTAGTCTGGAACATAAGGGGAGTGGAGCATGACATGACAGCCATCCTGAATGTTTTCATGAGATTTTTCTTTGTGGCGATCGGATTGATCCTGCTGAGCGCAGTTGTAGGGCTGTTCGTAAACGGCATACATCCGGATGCAGGTCTGTTCATCACCCAGATTTTTCATATTGTCAAATCACTGGCAATCCCGGAAAATTTAACCTTTACGGCCATAAACGGCGCGGAATATTCCATTTTCCCTCACTTTTGGGAGTATTACTTCTATTCACTGATTATTTTTCTTTCCAGTCTAATCCTTTCGCTGGCAATGGGAATCGTGCTGGCTTACATAACATCACTTCTTCCGGAGAAAAAAATCCATTCAGTCGCAAAAACGGTTTCTCTATTGGAAGCTTTACCTGATCTATTCATCATCATGATCATTCAATTCGGCGTCCTTGTCTATTATAAACAAACCGGCACGCTGCTTTTCAGCATCGTTTCGTTAGGCGACAATAAAACTTACATATTCCCAATTATTGCATTGGCGCTGATTCCCAGCATCATGGTCTATAAAGTGATCCTGTTCCTGGTCAAAGAAGAAATGAAAAAAACCTATGTGAATTTCGCGAAAAGCACCGGTTTCAGCCAGACTTATATCTTTTTCCATCATATTTTACGGAATATCACTCCTACAATCGTCAGCCACAGCAAGTCCATCCTGCTATTGCTGTTGTCTTCCATGGTGATTTTTGAACAGATCATTAATATCAGAGGGATTTTCACCTTCATCATTGAAAATCCGGTGCCGAACGTGATCGCCTTTACGTTGATCCTGTTCTATTTACCGATCTTTTTGATATATGCATTGATTACGGCATGGGTTGAAAAAGCGACTGCCCAGAGATTGGAATGGTGACGGATATGGGAATTGCAAAACGTTTGATGAAGAATAAAGTGTTTCTCATCGGATTCGGTATCATCGGCGGGTTCTTTTTGGCAAGTCTGTGCTATTTCTTTTTTTTCAACGATCAGATTCCATCTGCTCCGCTGCTCTACGATGAAAATGGAAAGCCGTTGCCTGCTCCGTATAAGGGTTCGGACTATCCGCCGCTTGGAACGGATGAATTCGGGCGGAACATTGCCATCGTCATGCTTGTCGGAGCGAAATATACCATCGGGGCCGCGTTGATCATCATGGTCCTGCGTGTAGTGCCGGCTCTCTTTTTCGGTATTTTCCTGCAGTTTTTTCTCAAATGGTTTAAGCGGCCGTTGAAATCCATTGCCGATTCCATCAATTATTTCCCTATCACGCTATTGGCTTTTCTGTTATTGAACTGGGTCAGTCTGGAAGGGATTCTGATGCAGGAAGATGTTCCTTCTTTCGGCGTTCAGATAGCTATTTACATCTGTGTTCTCTCTTTCATCTTTATTCCACTGAATTCCGTACTGATTGCGAATGAAGTGGAACTGCTCTACAGCAAAGAGTTCATCGAAAGTTCGCGTACCTTGGGGGCGGGGACCTGGCGCATCATTACGAAACATATCTGGCCTTACCTGGTTCCTCAGCTGTTCATCATTATGATAAGAGAATTTATCCAGGTTCTGATCCTGATGGCTCACCTGGGGATACTAGGCATCTTTATCGGAGGAGTCGTCAGTAAAGGCAGCCTGTTCGGCCGGAATGTGCTGACCTCGCGTTCCAGTGAATGGGCGGGGACACTCGGCATGTGGTGGGATTATTTCTGGACAGCCTTTCCCTGGATCGCTTTTATTCCGATCACTTTCCTTACGGTGCTTATTCTGGCGGCAAAAGCAATGTTGAATAGCTTAGAAAGTGTATTGTCGGCAGATGAACAGGCGAAACAGGCGGATCTTCAGGAGCCGGAAGAAGAGGAGCCGTTCGCGCAAATGGCACCGTTTCAATTGCTGCGCTATAAAGACAACTGAATTCTTAACAGGCAAGGAATTCGGAACTGAATTCCTTGTTTTTTAATTGGCAGACATAAAGTTTTTCATTCGCATAGATTCATCACATTCGTTTTTCTAAAAATTGAACCTGAAATGAAACGGCACTCGTCTAATAGCAGAGCAGGGGGAAAGGGAGGGCAGCAGAATGGGCAGAGAAGAGAAAGATTACATATTGGAAAAAGTGATGGTCGAATACGGAAATGAGCTGGTGAGGCTGGCATATTCCTATGTACATGATGCCGAAACAGCGAAGGATCTGGTACAGAACACGTTCATCAAATGTTACAGGAACCTCGATACTTTCCGGAACGACGCCCAGATGAAGACCTGGCTATACCGGATTGTAATCAACGAATGCAAAGATTACCTGAAAAGCTGGAACTGCAGAATGGTCCAAGTCAAGAGCTTTATAAACGAAACAACAAGTTCCATCCTGCCGTCAGCCGAAAAGACCATGATCAATCAATACGATAACAGGCAATTGAAAGATACGGTATTTTCCCTTCCGAAAAAATATAGGGAAGTCGTCTATCTCTATTATTACGATTCCTTGAAAACGGAAGAAATAGCTGAAGTGCTGATGATTTCGGCAAATACAGTAAAGACAAGGTTGAGAAGAGCGAAACAGCGGTTGGAATCTATGCTGGAGGAGGCTGAGCTGCATGAAAGATGATCAAACAAAATACAGTTTCACCGATGCTGCCAATGAAGAATTGACATTTTTGAAGGAAGACCGGGAAGAAGTGTTCCGGAAAATCCGCCAAGCAGAGAAAAAGAAAGTGCATACTGCGGCTCATCCACTGTTTTCGGTTTCCAGAAAACTGGCGCCTCTTACGATTTCATTGCTGATGGTCGGCTTAAGCCTGTTTCTATTCTTTCCATCACTCTTCGACAGTACGGGAACTGAAACTACTGGAACGGCACCGGTTGGAGAAGCGGCTCCGCAGGAAAAGGAGGAAGGTTATTTCACGGCTCTGTTCTCCATTAAAGATGAAGAGGATAGAGTGCCGCTCAATCTGTTGCTTGCATACGATAAAAAGCAAAAAAGGATGAACATTTTATCCATTATGCGGGATGCACATATGGAAATGCCGAATCAGGATGACCCGGATGCGTATAAAAAATTATCCCACGCATACCTGAATGGTTCAAAGGGCGCTGAAAGTGTGAAAGCTGCAGTTTCTGACCTGTTTGATTTGCCGGTTGATTATTATGCGGTCATGGACTTGGAAACTTTTTCAGCAGCAGTCGATTCGGTGGACGGAATTGTTTATGATTTGCCTGAAGATGTAACCGTAAGAGCGATATCGCAAGTAGCGTTCGAATTGGAAAAAGGGAGACGGAATTTAAGCGGCGAAGAAGTTGTGGTATTATTGATGGACGCTACAGAGGAGAAAAGTTTTGGCGCGGAGGATCAATTGAACCTGATCAACTCAGTCATCGATCAAACCATCAATGAATTTTCAGCCGAAGAGTTGAAGCGATATGCTGCAGAAATGGAAAGCAACATTCCGGATGACCAATTATCCTGGAGCGGACTGGATCAGATTTCTGTTCAGCTGTTGACTTTAAGTGATGGAATGCAGAATACGATGATCGACGAAACCTTCTATATTGAATTTGATGAGGAGTTCTTGCATGCAATAGCATTAGAATTAACGACATTCGACTAACATTCAAGAAAACCAGATTTAGAATTTATTTCCAGTTCTTTGTCGCAAGAAAGTACTCGATAAAGTAAGAGTTGCTCTAAGGGGGAGAAGCCATAGATGAACAGGGTAAAATGTCCGTGCTGCGGTTATCCGACTTTGGAATTCAGAAATGATCATGAAATCTGCCTGCTGTGCGATTGGGAAGATGATGGCCAGGACAGTGCTCAGGCAGCGGAAGTCCGGGGCGGGCCGAACGGAGATTATTCCCTCGCAGAAGCGGGCGAAAATTTTAAGGCGCATTTGATAATGTACAGGGACGGCGATGAAAGAAACTCCTGGAAAGTTGCCGGGCAGAAAAAAAGGCTGATGAAGGCTTATGCCAGGTTTGAGACAACGGACAATGAAGAGCATTGGACTGAGATTCTTATATTGGAAAACGAACTGCAGTCGCTGAAATATAGATGAGAAGCCGGCAAAACCAAAGAAATCCCCGCAACCTTCACGATAAGGTTGCGGGGATTTTTTCAATCTGCGCCCTTTATGACCGGGCAGCTCGGATCGCTCGTCCATTCGTTCATGGAGCCGTCATAGACTGCTACATTCGGTTGGCCGAGCCTGTTCAGCATTAATGCATTCCATGTGGCGGCAATGCCCCCGCCGCAATAAGTGATGACTTTTTTAGAGGGATCGAGTGCGCCGCTTTTTTCAAAAGAAGCGCGTAATTTATCTTCATCGTAAAGGGCTTTTGTTTCCGTATCGGCATGCATGCCGAAAAAGATGTTTTTGCTGCCGGGAATATGAGCTGCCTGGAAATCTTCAGGTGACAGGCTGTTGATGAGAACCGTCTGCTCATCGTCCATCGCTTTTCTGACGTCCTCTTTAGTTGCCAGCATTTCAGAACGGCGGTGTCCTGTGTAATTTGCGCGTGGATAACCGGGAGACTCTGTCGATAATTCACGGCCTTCCGCTTGCCACTTCTGTAACCCGCCTTCAAGAATAGCGATGTGTTCGAAACCTTCATAACGTAATTGCCAGGCCAGGCGTGATGCCCAGTAGGATGCTGCGACTGGTTCATCGACCAGCGCATTCTGGTCGTAAATGACTGTATAGGTATCATCGCCGATTCCGAGCTCCGTCATTTTTTTGACGAACGCATCACGTGCCGGTACTGTAAACGGCAGGTCGGATGCAGCATCCGTTAATTCACCAACCAGATCCGCATATACGGCTCCTGGGATATGTCCCTGTCCATAGGAAAATCTGCCGGACTCGACATTCGGCGGTCCGCCGCCATCGGGGAATTTCATGAATACGGTCGCATCGACAATGCGCAGTTTTGGATCATCCAATCTTTCAGCCAGCCATTCGGTCGTAACGATCAATGGAATATTTTTCATATGCAAATCCTCCTTGTCCTCATTGATTCCACTTTACGTCGGCGGCAGCGAAGCGTCAAAAGTTAAGCTCTGCCAGGAATGTTTACGGGGAAGAGAAGCCCGGGAAAACACGAGGGTAGAGGCAATGGACCGATTAGGAACAGGATGAGCAACAGAAGCGGAAGCGAAACGATTGGTTTTGGCACATTTGGATCGGGTGATCGAGCCATTACCGGATCCATGCAAATAAAACGGAAGGCGGAGAAGCGAGCGATGAAACTTTACAGTGAACTGGCTGAATGGTGGCCGTTGATGTCTCCCCATACGGAATATGAAGAAGAAGCGGGGCTCTACCTGGAAATCATCCGGCGTTATCATCCGAATGTTAAAAGCGCAGTGGAATTCGGATCGGGCGGCGGCAGCAATGCCTATTATCTGAAACAGCATTTTCCGATGACCTTGACGGACCTGTCACCGGAAATGCTGAAAGTCAGCAGAGGATTGAATCCGGATTGTGCACATATCGAAGGAGACATGAGGAGCCTGGATCTTGAAAAAAAGTTCGATCTTGTGTTTATCCATGATGCCATCATGCATTTTACTGACAAAGGCGACTTGCTTCAAATCATGTACAACGCGAAAAAGCACTTGAATGATGACGGCATACTCCTGGTTGTTCCGGACCAATTCAAGGAAACATTCCAGACGACGACGAACCACGGCGGCATCGATCAAGGCCGGCGGGGTATGCGGTATCTGGAGTGGACATATGACAATGACCCTGATGATAACAGGACTGAAGCGGAATATATCTATGTTATGCGGGATGGACAAGGACAGGTTTTCAGGGAATTCGATCATGATGAATCGGGTCTGTTTTCAATGCCCGAATGGGAAGGGCTGCTGGAGCAAGCGGGTTTTAAAGCGATGTTTGAGCGCATCGATTATAAGGAACTGGAAGGTACTTACTTTGCGGTTGTAGCGATTCCTTTATGAAATAGCGAAAAAGGGATGCGGGTGACATTTGCAGAATACAGTAACCAAGCATAAAAAGAGGGAGGCTAAAAGATGAAGCTATTAATACTTGGGGGCACCCGTTTTCTTGGACGTTTTTTGGTGGAAAGCGCGATAGATAATGGCCATGAAGTGACACTGTTCAATAGAGGCAAATCAGATCCGGGGCTGTTTCCGGATGTGGAAAAGCTGATCGGGGACCGTGATGGGGATCTGGGGGCGCTGAACGGACGCAGCTGGGATGCCGTCATCGACACGAGCGGCTATTTGCCCTGGATTGTCAGTGACTCACTGGAATTGCTGGCGGGTGCAGCTGGCCATTATACGTTCATCTCCAGTGTCTCTGTCTACAATCAGTTGGAAAAACCCGGAGTTGAGGAAAACCATTCGGTGGGGCAGCTTACTGCGGAACGGATCGAAGAATTGAAAGGGATGGATCCGGCAAAGGCCATAGGTGAAAATTACGGGGAACTTAAATACCTGTGTGAACGGGAAGTGGAACGGGTTTTTCCGGAACACAGTTTAATTGTTCGGCCAGGATTGATCGTCGGTCCCTATGATGTAACGGACCGTTTCAGCTATTGGGTCAACCGCGTTGCAAAAGGCGGACAGGTGCTCGCTCCCGGACGCCGCGACAAAGAAATTCAGTTTATCGATGTCCGGGATCTTGCCGGCTGGATCATCCGATGCGTCGAGTCCGAAACAACTGGCACATTCAACGCCACAGGTCCTGAATCTGAATTGACCATGGAAAATTTCCTTGTGGCATGCAAAAAGACGGTCGGTGATGAATCGGAATTTGTATGGGTGGAAGAGGAATTCCTGCTGGGCCATGAAGTGCAGGGCTGGACGGAAATGCCTTTATGGATTCCTGACAGTATGGATATGAAAGGGTTCCATACCGTGGATATCCGAAAAGCGCTCGCTGCCGGACTGAAATTCCGTCCGCTGGAAGAAACCATCCGGGATACATTCGAATACGAATCGGCACGCAGCGTAACAGAGAAGAAAGCGGGTATGGCTCCCGACAAGGAAAAAGCGGTCTTGAAAGACTGGAATGAAAAAGGATTATAAAATAAAAGGCAATACCCTACAAAAAAATCGGGGTTTAGTTTAAGATAGAAGTCAACAGCACCTTCGAAAGGGGTGATATCAGGTGACAAGCAACATTCGAATGTCAGCGTCAGGAAAAACCCATGCAAAGCCTGTAATACAGAATGGCGATCCTTTGCGTGGGGCAAGCAAGAACTGATTCGCCCGTAAATGTGTCATTCGAACATGGCGTCCTTATAATTATCCGATCAAACAATAAGGAGTGTTTCAAAATGATACATGTAAAAGAAACTAGTGATAACCAAGGAACAGCTGGAGAACGTCCGGAAGCATTTATCCGGAACCACCAGTTCAACTTTATCAAGGGCCAGGCAAAAATCCTGGTCAATGGCAAGGCAAGCAGCAGCGACGCGGAAGTGCTGAGTGTGCTGCGCCATCTGGCACAGGAAAAGGTATTTGGATTATTCCCTTCTTTGACCGAAGAGCAAAAAGCGGTTTTGAAACCTTTGACTGCAGTGAAGGAAGCGGCTGAAGCCGAAACATTTCTTGAACAGGTGTCGGCGTATTTGCTGCCGTTCAAAAGTGTCACGGACCAGGGCTTGAAGAAATTATTCCCGAAAGCGAAAAAGCTGAAAGGGCCGAAGTTTGACCTGGTTGATTTCAAAAAGCTGTCCTATCTCGGCTGGATCGAGAGTTCAACGCTCATGTACTTGGTCATTGAAAAAGATGGCCGCCTGGAAGGCATCCACGGCAGCTTCAATCGAAGTGCAAAACACGGGATCTGCTCCATCTGCAACCGCCATAGCGAAGTGGGTCTGTTCACCGCCAAGACAAAAGGTTCAAGCCAGGATAATTTCGTCAAACGCGGAAATTATATTTGCCAGGACAATGAAACATGTAACAGCAATATCGATCAATTGGCGCATCTTCACGAATTTGTGGAGCGGCTGCAACAGTAAGAGAAGGCTCTCCGGTAAAACGGGGAGCTTTTTTTAATTAGCGAAAAACGCGCTGTAAAGGGAAGTGGGACAAAAAATAGCCCAATTGGAAAATGTTGTTGGTTGACAGCGGGAGAAACGGAATATATATTATGTGTAACCGGTTACATATATAGATTAGGGGTGAGGCAGTTGACGACGATCAGGGATGTAGCGAAAAAAGCGGGTGTTTCTGTTGCGACTGTTTCAAGATTCTTGAATGGAAATGGCTATGTCAGCCAGGAAGCGGCCATTGCAGTGAAGGCTGCCGTAGAAGAGCTGAATTATGAGTTGAATACAGTCGCCCGTTCACTTTCGACTAAAAAATCAAATCTGATCGGATTGATCCTGCCGGATATTACGAACCCCTTTTTCCCTGAGCTTGCCCGTGCAGTGGAAGATGTGGCTTTAACTTACGGCTACACGGTGGTGCTGTGTAATTCCGATGAAGATCCTAAAAAAGAGAAAAGTTACATAGAAACATTGAAGAAGAAATATATTGCCGGTTTTATTGTGACGTCGAATCAGCTTGATGCTCCGCATTATGCCAATTTAAAGCTGCCGATTGTAGCGCTTGACCGTGTCATCAATAAGAACATCCCGACTGTCGTATCGAATAACAGGCAGGGCGGGTTTTTGGGAGCGCAGGCGCTCGTCGAAAGAGGCAGCAGGAACTTGCTGTTTCTGAGAGGACCGAAAGATTTCGGTTCAGCCAATGATCGTTTCACAGGGTTCAGCGAGGCGATGGAACAAAATGGCGTCAATCATCAGACGGCATTCTGCCCATTTCATTTTGCAGAATCGGAAAAAATTGTGGAAGGGATTTTGCGGGACAATAAAGAGATCGACGGCATATTTGCCAGCAGTGATGTACAGGCAGCGGGGGCATTGAAAGCAGCCCATAATCTGGGTTTGGCCGTGCCGGCAGATTTGCAGATAATCGGTTTTGACGGTATTTCGATGGGTGAAATGATGACACCCGCATTGACGACTGTCGCCCAGGATATTTACAAAATGGGCGCGATTGCGACGAGGGTGCTGATCAAGCAGATCGAAGGCCAGGCAATTGATGAATATATGAACGAGATTCCAGTGAGTCTCGTGGTTCGGGGAACGACAAAAGGAGCGGTGACATGATTACAGTGGTAGGCAGCATCAATATGGATCTCGTGGTTCGCACGGACCGGTTCCCGAAACAAGGGGAAACGGCGATGGGAAATTTATATACGACGATTCCGGGAGGCAAAGGAGCCAATCAGGCAGTCGCAGCAGCCAGGCTCGGAAGCGGCGTGCAGATGGTGGGCGCAGTAGGGACCGATGCATTTGGCCAGGTGCTGGCCGAAGGATTGGATAATGAAGGGGTTCAGATTGAACACGTTAAGCAATTGGATGGCATGAGCGGAATCGCCAACATCCTGCTTTCTGAAGGTGACAACCGCATCATCGTGGTGCCGGGGGCGAATCATCTTCTGGAGGAAGAAGGGATGGACGATCTGGAATCCCTCTTCAAAGCGAGCGATCTGGTGATCCTTCAATTGGAAATTCCGCTTCCGGTGGTGCAGCGGACATTGGAGATTTGTAAGCGCATCGGTACGCCGACTATTTTGAATCCGGCGCCGTCAGCAGGTTACTGCAAGGAAATGGAACCTTATTGGACTTACCTGACACCGAACGAATCAGAAGCGGAAGAAATTTTCGGCGAGCAATGGGAAGACGCTTTAGAGCAATTTCCGAACCGCCTGATCGTGACATTGGGTAAGAACGGCGCGCGTTATTTCGACGGTGGGCGGCATGTGACAGTCGAGGGATACGAAACGTCAGCAGTCGATACGACAGGCGCCGGTGATACCTTTAACGGCGCGTTTGGCGTGGCACTGTCGGAACAGATGCCTTTTGAAGAGGCAGTCCGTTTCGCAAATGCAGCAGCTTCATTGTCTGTCGAAAAAATGGGAGCTCAAGGCGGAATGCCGGGCAGAGAAGAAGTCCTCCGGAGAATGCGCGGTGCTGCAGAGTGAAGAAGCATGGAATGATCAACCGCGACATCGCTGCATCACTGGCTGAATTCGGCCATACGGATCACCTGGTGATCGCGGACTGCGGATTGCCGGTACCCAACGGTGTACGCTGCATCGATTTATCCTACGAATTGGGCAAACCGTCATTCATCGATATTCTGGACGCGGTCTTGGCGGACTTCCAGCAGGAAGCCGCGTTTATTGCCAAAGAAATAGAACAGGCAAATCCAGTAATTGAAACGAAGATAAAAGACCGGGTAACGGTTTCCTATATGACACACGAAGAGTTGAAGCAATTGAGCAAGGACGCAAAACTGATCATCCGGACCGGGGAAGCAAGCCCCTACGCGAATATCGTGCTGCGTTCAGGTGTGATTTTCTAAAAAAGGCAGGTGTGAACCGATGATTGAAATGACAGGCATTTCGAAAGCTTTCAGTTGCAACCAGGTATTGAAAAACGTTTCCTTTTCCCTTGAAAAAGGTGAAATCCATGCATTGATGGGAGAAAACGGGGCAGGTAAGTCTACGATGATGAAAGTGTTGACCGGAATACATAAACGCGATGCCGGAAAGATCGCCGTCAAAGGAAAAGAGGTGGATTTCTCTTCTCCTAAAGAAGCGGAAAAAGCCGGAATTGCTGTAATCCACCAGGAATTGAATATCCTGCCTCATCTGTCGATTGCCGAAAACCTGTTTCTCAGAAAAGAAGAGACAGTCGGCAAAACGAACATTCTGAGAACCAAGAGCATGAACATCAAAACGAAAAAGATGCTTGCTGAATTGGGTCTTGATGTGAATCCTTCATCTCCAGCAAGCGAATTGTCGGTCGGCAAGCAGTAAATCGTGGAAATCGCGAAAGCGCTGTCAGCCGAGGCGGAAGTCATTATTATGGATGAACCGACTGCCGCGTTGACAGACCGTGAGATCGAGACGCTTTTCAAGACGATTCGTGAGCTGCAGAAAAAAGGCGTTTCCTTCATCTATATCTCCCACCGGATGGAAGAGATTTTCTCTCTTTGCGACCGGATCACGGTGCTGCGGGACGGCGAATTTGCAGGTGTGAAATATATAAAAGATACATCCTTTGAAGAAATCGTGCAGTTGATGGTCGGCCGCGAACTGGGTGAGCGCTTCCCGGAAAGGCATGCTGAAATCGGTGAAGTGAAACTCGCGGTCAAGGGCTTGACGAGAAAAGGCTGTTTCGAGAATGTTTCGTTCGAATTGCGGGAAGGCGAAGTCCTTTCCATTGCCGGCCTGATGGGTGCAGGACGCACAGAAGTGGCTCAGGTACTTTTCGGCTACAAAAAAGCCATATCGCTTCAGATAACGCGGCCGGCGGGGAAATGGCTGGCGAATACTTGCTGTCATTAGTCGGGGAAGGAACGCAAGTGGCTGAACTTCAAGGGGTTCCCGGAGCTTCTGCAACCCGTGAACGCGGAGAAGGTTTTAATGTCATCGCCCAGGAAAGCCTGGATGTCGTGGCACAGCAAACCGCTAATTTTGACCGCGGAGAAGGATTGACGGTCATGGAGAATATCCTTCAATCGAATCCGGACATCAAAGCTGTATTCGCACATAACGATGAAATGGCATTGGGTGCCCTTGAAGCTATCGAAGCTTCAGGAAAAGACATTCAAGTCGTCGGATTTGATGCAACGGAAGATGCGGTTAAAGCGGTTGAAGACGGCCGCCTGGCAGGCACAGTTGCCCAAAAACCGGAACTGATCGGTGAAACGGGAGTGGAAACAGCCATTCAATTCCTTGAAGGGGAAACTGTGGAAGCAGCGATTCCTGTAGAGCTGGAATTGATCCAGCCTTAAATTTAAGCGAATAAAAGAAGATTTTGAACAGCATCCCTGGAAAGGGGATGCTGTTTTTTTGTCCAGTGTTAATTGGATGATACGGGTTGGGAAAATTATGGGGGTTTTACGGGCGAAACAGGAAATGGTTTTTCTGTTTTTGATGTGAATATGACAATTATATCTTTTAATTAGTTAAATGTGTAGAGTTTGTGAAGGATATGGGTTCTAAAGTAATGAAATGGAAGTTTTGATGTTGGGAAAATCAGGGAGTGGTTGATATCAAGGGGACAGGTGGCTAGTATCAGGAGTATGAAGGCAAATTATGACGTTTTCTGCCGGTTTACCAGGCAGATGCCATAGATTCAAATGACACATTGGAGTTGGGGCTATGAGAAGAAGGTTGATGGGATCGCTGCTCATCTTTGCGCTGGCCGGATTGGGTGTGCTGGGTTATGCATGTTTCGGAAAAGCTGAATCGGAGGAAGCCGGATGGACGCATGCCAAGTCCTACGACTCGCTTGAGAATATAAGGGCGGAAGCGGATTTGGTGGTGCGTGCACATGTGCCGCTGTATTATGATATCCGTGAAGTTGGTGAAGGGGATAAAATCACGAGACAGGCATTTTATGACGTGGTGATCGGAGAGGTTTTCAAAGACCTTACCGGTCATGGATTCAGTAAGGGTTCTGAAATTGTTGTCAATCAGGTGATTGGCATGAAAGATATAGGGGCTGCTGACTATTCATCGGACCGCGGGATGAAACCGATGAAGGCGGGGGATTATTTATTGTTCCTGAAAAAATTCATCCACCCCGACGGTAAAGTCTACTATATATCCAATTCGTCACGCCATCTCTACAAGTGGCGAGGAAACGGCATATTTTCAAATATCACATCCGATGAATTGACGGAAATCCGCTATTCGGAGTTGTCGGGTGAGAGCTGAAGCAGTTTTCCGGTTTTATTGATCCAGCAGATCAAGGGGCTGCACCAGCTTTTCTGTCCAATCGGTATAGGCGATTTTCGACAGCTTCTCTGCTGCTTCGACAGGACCCGCCTGGAATCCTCCGGTGACCCAGGCGCTCAAATAGCCAATGGTTCCATAACTGGCAAAAATGGCGTAATCCGTATCGTTGAAAACCTCGTGCAGGCGATCTGCCAGCTGATTGGACAAAAGATGGATCGTGTGTGCATCAGAAAACTCCCATCTGTAAAAAGACCAGTAGCTGAGGATATGCCTGCATATCTGCTCTGTCACTGGGCTTGCTTCGGCCGCTTCCGAATAAAGGCCGAGGAATTGGCCGTTCAGCGTTGTACGCAATTCATCTACCAATTGATATTTATCCGTAAAATGCAGATAGAATGTAGAGCGGGACACTGCCGCTTTTTGCACAATATCCTTCACAGACAAGTCATCGAACTGACGGTCGGCCAGCAGCTGCAAGAAAGCTCCCATTATTGTTTCTTTCGTTGTTTTCATTTATGACGCCTCCATGGACATTTCGGACAAAAATGTCTCGTGAAATTTTCTTGAACACTGTTATCCTTAATTATAAAGAATGACAGGAGGAATAACATATGACAAAAGATGTTTATGTAATTACAGGCGGATTTGGCGGAATGGGCAAAGCGACGGCTGAATTGGTCGGCCATAAAGGCACGGTTCTGCTGGCGGATATTTCAGAGGAGCGCCTTGCCCAAACAAAAGAGGAACTGGCTGCGAAAGGCATCACAGATGTCCATTACCAGACAGTCGATATCACATCTAAAGAAGATGTGGCAAAACTTGCTGAAAAATCGGCAGAACTTGGTACGTTGAGAGGGCTTGTGCACACTGCAGGACTGTCACCGACAATGGCCGATTCCAAGCGCATCACGGCCGTCAACCTGGTGGGAACAGGACTGATCCTGGATGCATTCCTGCCGCTGGCAAATGAAAGAACTGCGGCCGTCATGGTATCATCGATGAGCGCTTATATGGTGCCGCGCCAAGGGCCATTCATGGAAGCATTGACTCAGCCGCTTGCTGAAAACGCAGTGGAAACAATGGAGCAATTCACGCAAGGGGATTCAGGCGCAGCTTACAGCATGTCAAAACTTGGCGTCATCCTGATCGTTGAAGATCAGGCTTGGGCATGGGGCGAAAAAGGTGCTCGCCTGAACTCATTGTCCCCTGGCACGATCAATACGCCAATGGGCCGTCAGGAAGCTTCCCAGCAGCAACAGATGAAAGTCATGCTGGACCACACGCCGCTCCGCCGTGAAGGAGAGCCGTCTGAAATCGCATCGGCTATGGAATTCCTGCTGAGCGATGCCGCGTCTTATATCACAGGCATTGACCTCCGCGTAGACGGTGGCACAATCGCCAACTTCCCGCGCATGCGTGCTTCGATGTCACGTTAATAAAGATGGAAAGTTAAACCCCCGAGAGCGCGATTGATGCTCTTGGGGGGTTTCTGATTAAAGTAAATGCATGGGAGAAACGTTAAGTATGATAATAAACTATTTTTAAAAACTGTTTAATTATTTGTAAACAAAAGTTATAATTGTTTACAAATATTCAAATGGAGATGATAAGGTGGAAATTGAAGATGCGACGATTGAAGAATTAGTTAAAGGCCATCGGGACATACACGCCTATTATCAATGCCTGTTTTGCGCTGAATCATTTGATAAAGAAGAAATTTTCAATACAGGAAACCGTTTTATAACTGCGCGGAAGATGATAGAGCGGCATATTCAGGAGGCACATGGTTCTCCATTTCAGGCGATTATGGAACTGGATAAAAAATTGACTGGCCTGTCAAATGTGCAGGCAGAGATGATGAGTCATTTTTTTGAGGGAAAATCCGATTCAGAAACAGTGGCAGCCAGCAGTGTGAACAGCGTTTCAACTGTCCGCCAGCACCGGTTCAAACTTCGCGAAAAAGAGAGGCAGGCGAAATTGTTTATTGCCCTGATGGAATTATTGAAAGAAAAAGATAAATATATGGTGCATAAAGGAGCGAGGCAAGTGGACGAACGCTATGGCATTGAACAGGAAGTACGGGAAAAAGTATTGAAAGCTTATTTCAAGGATGGCCTCGATGGACCGATTGAAACGATCCCGAGCAAGGAAAAGAAGAAGCTCATCGTTTTGCAGCATATCGTGACAAAATTTGAAAAAGGTCATTCATACAATGAAAAAGAAGTGAATGCGATTTTGAAAGAAATAAACGCAGATTTCGTTTCACTTCGAAGACATTTGATCGAATACGGATTCATGGACCGCAACAACGAGGGTTCTACATATTGGGTGAAATAATAATGGATTATCGGGCTTGTGGGCGGAAGGAGTGGAATCGATGGATATTAAAATTAAGAAGTGTTTGATCGAAGATGTGAAGGAGCTGCAGAAGATCAGTGTAATTACATTTACAGAAACGTTCGAAGAACATAATACGCAGGAGCATATTAAGGCTTATCTGGACAAGGCGTTCAGTATTCCGCAAATGGAAAAAGAATTGGCCAATCCTTTTTCGCGTTTCTTTTTCGTAACGGCGGACGGGCAAGTGGCGGGTTATCTGAAAGTGAATGAAAATGACGCGCAGACAGAAGATATGGGTGAAGATGCGTTTGAAATCGAGCGTATTTATATAAGCCGCGCCTTCCAGAAACATGGATTGGGGAAACATCTGATGGAGCGGGCGCTGGAATTGGCTGCCGGGCTTGGGAAAAAGAAACTCTGGCTCGGCGTTTGGGAGCATAATGATAACGCCATCTCGTTCTATCAGAAAAAAGGCTTCGTCAAAACGGCCGAACATTCCTTTTTCATGGGGGATGATGAACAAATCGACTGGATCATGGTAAAAGAGCTGGATTGAGGGCGGGTTTTTAATTTTTTTCGCTGTTGTGTGCGGTGAGGGGACTTTATGTGCGCTGAGCGGATATTGTGTGCGCAGAAATGGATTTATGTGCGGTGACAGAGATTTATGTGCGGAAAACAGGTTTTATGTGCGCAGTGCCGATAATTTGCCGTTTATACTAAATTTTTGCACATGATATCATTCGCACAATCCAAGATATTCGCCCCACCGGACATCAACCGCAACAGCGGACGTTTTTCGCGGTGGCGAAAAACTCCAATCCCTAAAAAGGAAGGCTTCGCATCCGCGAAGCCTTTTTCCATCCATCAATTCAGTCGATCAGTTGGACTGTAATGCTGCCGTTATCAGATTGCAGGTCGATCGGGTGGTGACCGCTGCCGAAGACGGTTTTTCTGTTTTTGGATCCGAAGACGGAAATTGAACCCCAGTCAACGTCTGCCTGAATGGTGGCATTTTCAGGGTAGGCACGGGTCTCGAGC
Source organism: Planococcus beigongshangi (assembly GCF_016820495.1). Taxonomy (GTDB): domain Bacteria; phylum Bacillota; class Bacilli; order Bacillales_A; family Planococcaceae; genus Planococcus; species Planococcus beigongshangi. The sequence goes on from NZ_JADHDU010000006.1 coordinate 39,763, forward strand.
AAAATGGCGCCGTTATCCGTTTCCAGTTCGATGACCCGATCGAGATTGCCGGTGAGCAGATGGATGCGGCCATTATCCGTGCGTGCCTGGACATCCCCATCAATTTCGGTCAGTGTGATAGCTCCGTTGGCTGAATTGGCTTCAATATTCCCGCACTGGATTTCGTGCATCACCAGCTCGCCGTTTTCCGTTTCAGCTTCGATGTTTTTGGCCTGGACCGACTTGAGGCGGATATCCCCATTTTCCGAATTCACCGTGAAACGCCCGGCGCCAATCCCGGAAATATCGATGCGTCCATTTTCAGCTTCCAATTCAAGCAGAGTGGCGAAAAGGCGTTCGCCAGTGATGCTCCCATTTTCAGAGCTGATCTGTATTCTTTCATACAGTCTGTCCGGCAGCCGGACATTCAGTGTCGGCGTATTGGTGCTGCGTGTGATGCGGAAGATTCCCCATAATGTACTTTCTTCCTTCAAAGAGATGACAAGTGTGCGATTTACAATATCAACAGCCAGCTGCTGTTTGTAATTCTTATCCGTTATATCCACATGCATTTTTCCATCTTCCGAAGGGAAGATCACCAGCATTCCATTCTCAATTTCGATATCCACTTTATCGAATTTGTCTTTCGTCATGTCGATGTCCAGGGAAGGTGCCGCTGTCTTATTGAAATCAAAACTATCGACAAGTTCTTTGGCGATCGCTGCCGGTTCTCCAAGCTCAGCAGCAATCTCGCTGTCCGACTTGCCATCAGCTCGGCCATTTGCGAAATACTCGCGGATGTCCTGCAGAATATCTGTGCGTTCTTCAGCTGGAAGGGAATTCAAAGCCGTTTCCAGTTCCTGTATGAATTGATTTTCAGTCATTTTCTACACCCTCTTCGATTAATTTATTGACTCCGTCCGTAAAACTCTTCCATTCATCCAGCTGTTCGTGGAGATACGTTCTGCCGGCATCCGTCAGCGAATAGTATTTACGCGGTGGGCCTTCCGTCGACTCCTGCAGGTAAGTGGAGAAATAGCCTTCCTTCGTCAGGCGGCGAAGCAGCGGATAGACTGCACCTTCCGAAATGGCGATGCGGTCTGATATTTTCTGGACCAGCTCATAGCCGTACCGGTCCTGTTTATCCAAAAGTACCAGCACACATAAATTCAGGACGCCTTTTTTAAATTGAATATTCACCGGAACTGCCTCCTTTTCTCACTAGTATTTTATAAACAGTAGTGGTTAATGAATAATATATCATCCAGTACTGTTCAGTGCAAGGTATTGAAATAAAATATTTTAATTTATTTGACAATAAGAAAAACCTGCCCAGAGCACAGACTCCGAACAGGCATCATTGATTTTATTGGCGTGGCAGCACGATCTTCCGGTACAAATGAACCGTAAAGAAATAATAACCGCCATAGATTGCCAGGAAAATCAGGAGGGAGACCCACAAACGATAATACGGGTCGTCCATGATGAAGGAAAACATCCGCATGCCGACCAGCACATGCAGCAGCCCTAAAACGCCAGGGAAGAGAAAGACGATCAGAATTTCCCGATGGATGGAATTTTCCAGAAGCCGGCGGCGCACGCCGAGTTTTCGCAGGCTGTCGTAACGGCGGATGTCATTATTTGCGCCCGATAGAATTTTGAACATCAGGATGCTGGCCATCATCGTCAGAAATGCGAGTCCGAGAAAGAAGCCCATGAAAAAAGTTCCGCTGGCAATCGCATATTGCGTTTCGAACTGGGCGTACTTGGTGGCGACAGAATCGGTTTCAGGATCGAATCCAGCGAACAGGGCCGTGTACGTGGATTCCTGCAGCCGGGCGAGCTCCTGCCATTTTTCCATATGAGCAGCAAAGTCGTTTGTTCTTGCGAGCATGACTGAAATTTCTTCTCCGCCCGCACGTTCATATTCAATGAGCGGAACGATATGGGAATTTCTTGTACCGAACAGAGCGGGATTGACTGTTTCAAGCGCGCTCATCCAGGTGTCCGGCACAATCTGGTAACCATCTTCAATTTCCAGATTCTCAGGCAAAGAACCGGGACGCATGACGTCATAAGTTACCCAGTCTTTGACGAGCGGCGGCGTTGCAACAAGTTCTTCCCGGACGAAATACATCGTTTCATCATCCAGTTTGAAACGGAAAGTAAGCTGTTCTTCAAGCGGTATGGAATTCAATAATTCAGTTTCTGCAGCACCGGGATTATAAAGCGTCGTATCATATTGCCAGTATTCATCAATCGAAGTGAAGGCGTTATTTTTGAAAGCGAATCCTCCAGCGATGGCACCCGCAGATAATGCAATGAGCATCGCGATGGTGGCAAGCACCCATTTCAGATTGGACAGGCGGAAGCTGAGCTGTCCGGAAGTGAATGAGTTGATCCCTTTGAAATTCACTGTTTTATTTCGTTTCCATTTCCGGACGATGACCGGCAGCAGCGCAACGAACAGCAGATAAGTTCCGAGCGTCGTCGCGACCGGTGCGGTGAATAGTCCGATAAACCGAAGCTGTTCCATGAAGTACAGTGCGAAATAGCCGATCCCAAGCAATAAAACACCGAGAAAAATCTGCAGCACAGCACTTTTCGGTTTTTCCGGCACGATATCGTTCTGCACTTCAGAACGCAATAAGTCGATGATGGATGATTTGGCGAGACGCATATTATGGACCGACGATGTAATGAAAGAGACTAGCAGAAAATAAATCATTGTCCAAAAAACTGCGGGCAGGTAGATGATCTTGAATTGAGTGAATTCGACATTCAGACCGTTCATCAGCAGCCAGGAGACAAGAAGGGATAAAAGGATACCGAGTGTGAGGCCAATGACAAGTGAAATGGCCGTAATCGCCATCGTCTCAATCTGGAATACACGCCTGATCTGGAATTTTTTCGCGCCGATCAATTCATAGAGGCCGAATTCTTTTTTCCTGAGAGACAGCAGAAACGAATTGGTATAGAACAAATAGAAGAAAGTAATGACTGAAAGCATTACTGTACCTACGAGAAAAACCGACTGGATATTATTGATGACGGAATTTTGGGTGATGAATTCCTTGTTCAGCGACATCGTCAGGAACATATAAAAGACGGCAATGGAAATGATCAATCCCGTAAAAAGAATGATGTAATCGCGCTGTTTCCTTTTCAGCCCGTTTAAGGCAAGTTTTGTGATCATGCGCGGACACCTGCCACAGGACGGCGATCCAGGTCGCCGAGAACTGTTAGAATTTCCTGGTGAAACTCCTCACGGCTGCCGCGTGAGCGGAGTTCCCGGTCGAGCTTGCCGTCTTTGATGAACAGCAGCCGGCTGCAATAGCTGGCGCTCCGCGGATCGTGCGTCACCATCATGATGGAAACTTTCCGATCTTCATTCAGATCCGCCAGCGTTTCAAGCAGTGTTGCGGCATTCCGGGAATCGAGCGCGCCAGTCGGTTCGTCAGCCAGCAGCAGCGCCGGCTGGTGAATCAGTGCCCGGGCAATAGCCGTCCGCTGCTTTTGTCCGCCGGACAGTTCCGCCGGATATTTTTCAGTAAGGTCGCTGATTCCGAGGAGACGGGAAACCTGGCTTACACTTGCCTGAATTTTTTCCAGTTTCGTATTTTGTAGCGACAGCGGCAGGGAGATGTTTTCAAATACAGTCATATTTTCAAGCAGGTTAAAATCCTGAAAGATGAACCCGAGTTTTTCGGAGCGGAAGTCCGACAGCTGATCTTCATTCATGGAAGAAATTGAAACCCCGTCAATCGAAATTTCACCGCTTGTCATTGGATCCAAAGTAGCCACCATGTTCAATAAGGTCGTTTTGCCGGAACCGGATGGACCCATGATACCGATGAATTCACCTTCGTTCATTGAAAAAGAAAGGTCCTGTATGGCCGTATAAGTGGCAGCCCCTTTCATGCCGTATGTTTTTGATATTTTTGAAGCCTGTAAAATGGATTTCATCAAAATTCCTCCAGTCGCTTTAAAAGCTTATTGGCCTCAGTATAATGCGCAAACATGAAGAAATTCGGTATGAAAAAATGAAGAATTCTTAAGTTTTCCATAAAAAAAGAAGCTGTACAGGACAGCCTCTTCTAATGGGTCGAATTTATCCCATCCGCCCACAGCACGCGTTCATCAATCTGGCGGTGAAGCCTGTAGGCGTATGGGTTAAAGCCGCGGCTCGGAAGAAAGTTTGAAATCGGCAGGTTTGCCATCCGCCAATCCGTTTCGAAAAACTTGAAACCGGATTGTTTGGCTTCATACAGGGCAATTGCCAGGAGCCGGCTGGAAAGACCTTTGCCGCGGGCGGCTTCCTGGGTGGCGACACAGCTGACAGTGCTGCAGTTTGCTGGAATCTTCATATCCGTTTCGCTTTCGGGATCCGGCCAGGTCGCGAGACAGCTGATGATTGAGCCATCGTCACCGAATGCCGCCCAAAACCTGACATCTTCTTCATCAAGCAATTCAGCATAGCCGTCGTTCATATCCGGCAGCATTTCAGGCAGTGTCGCACCCCACACAGGTGCCGCCGCGACTTGTGAAGCGATTTTATTCGACATCGCACGCACTGCAGCTTCATCGGCTTTCGTCGCTAGCCGGATGGAAGAATCCAGAGGAGGAGGCGGTGCCACATGTTCCAGACTCAGCAGTGCATGTACCTGTTCATGGGCAAAGCATAGGCGGAACCAGGCTTCGACCCATTTTTCATTGCCGCAGGGCGTCATCACAAAATGGCTGAAATAGCCAAGCCGGATCAATCTTTCACCTAAATGGCTGTATAACTGGCGGATCAGTTCGGGAGTCTCGTCGGCTGCAATGGCATAACCGGCATAGTCGATCCAGGCATGGCGTCCGCGCTGCGGTTCATTGAGCGTGTTGGCGATCATAAAACCGACCAGTTTGCCATTCCGGACAGCAGCGATCCCTATATAATCGCCTTTCGTCAATAAACCCCGGACCGCTTTTTCAGCATGGCCGGCCTCTTCAAAGCGGTCAGGCAGTTCGGGAAAAGAATTTCTTTCTTCCTGGTGGCGCATGGCAAGAAGTTTTGCGGCGTCAACAATCATTTCTTCAGTGAAATTCAGGATATCCACGGGTTTCCCTCTTTTCTTAACTGGAATAATTAATAGAATTCCACACAGAAGGGAGAAATCCTTTATCAGCAGCAAGAAAAACCCCTTCCTGCAGCAGAAGGGGTTTTTTTCATTATTTCTTTTCCGTCATGAACGTAATCACTGCAAACAGCAGGAATGCCAGCAGCAGAAGCGATCCGCCGACGATGAAGAGGATCATCACGAATGTTTCGTTCCAGTTGAACGGATTCAAATTGTATAACCACATGCCGCCGGTCAGGCCGATTGCACCGATCATGCCGAGGACGCTCTGGATCGTAACGAGTTTCTTATATTTAATCTTAAAGTTAGTGTAGAAAATGCCCCATGCGAATACGGACAGCCAGCCGACCAGCAAAATGTGTGCGTGGATCGGACGGAGTGAATAATCCATCTGGCCCGCCATATGCGAACCAAGATATGTGCCGATGAAGCCGAAGATGGCAGAGAACTGAATCAGGCGTAAGCCCCAAGTTTTTTCCATATACTTAAACCTCCAAATTATGTTTGTTTCACATCGGGATACGGCAAGGCGAGGATAAACTCACTGCCTTCCCCGACTTTACTTTTAACTTCAATCGTACCATGATGCAGCGTTACAATCTGTTCGACAATGGACAGGCCCAGCCCGGTTCCATCTTTTTTCCGTGCGGCATCGCCCCGGTAGAAGCGGTCGAAAAGCTGGGGAACAGCATCTTCCTGAATGCCGACGCCGCTGTCTTTGAAAGTGATGACAGCGTTCGTATCATCGGACTCGAGCCGAATTTCTATACTGCCGCCGGTTTTATTGTATTTGATGGCATTGGTCAGTAAATTATCCCAGACGTTATCGAGCAGTTCCGGATCGCCGCGGAATAAAGTGGGGGCAAGCTGATAGGACAATTGGATATCCTGTTCTTCAAGCCGCCAGCGATATTTTCGGACGACACTGCGCAATTGCTCATCAAGCTGGAATTGCTTCACTTTCATCGGATAGGCCCCCTGGTCGAGAGACGTCAACAGCAGCAGCTGCCGCGTCAGGCTCGACAGCCGTTTCGCTTCCTGATCGATGATTGAAGTATAGGCCAGTCGGTCCGACTCTGAAAGCTCAGGTGACTTCAATAGTTCGGCATAACCCTGGATGTTCATCAGCGGTGACTGGAAATCATGCGACACGTTGCTGATGAATGATTTGCGCGCCAGATCATTATGCTTCAGCTGCGTCTGCATCAAATTGAAACTTTCCGACAGCTGGCCGATTTCATCGTTGCGCCGGATGTCCAGCGGGTAGCTGTAATTTTCACGTGCGATGTGTTTGGTCGCTTCAGTCAATTGCACGATTGGCCGTGTCAATTGCCGCGCCATCCAGATCATGCCGATGATGCTGACAAGGGCGATCGCTGCGACAAAACCGATCAATACGGTGTGGATATCGGTTCCCACAAGCTTCGTATCGGGGCGGATGAACAAACCGTAGCGTTCGCCTTCCCGTTCAAACGGCACACCCACTGTATTATGCAATTCGTTTGTGAAATGGCCAAGCATGAAAATCTGGCTTGAAAAATTTTTGATGCCTGTGAAAGTTTCGTTTCGGGTCAGGACACGCTCAGCTTCCGGCGGTAACGAAGTATCGTCAAACGTTTCACCGAAGAACTTCATGTCACCATCGCTGTCGACAAGGGCGATCTGGTAGCCAAGTTTTGCAACTGCCTGCAGATAGCCTTCAAAGCCTTCTTCTGAATAAGGGACGTTTTGGACGGTGGAGACGATTTCTTTGGCAATTCCGATATTCTGCTCGATCGTCTCCTGTTTTGTAACGTTTATATAGAAGATATTGGCGATGCTGAAACCGATCAGAATGCTGATGGCCAGGATGAATAGCGTAGCAACGGTGAATTGCCGGTATAAAGTTTTCATTTCGGTGCCTCGAGCTTATAGCCGATGCCGCGCATCGTCTGGAGTTCAATCGTCGCTCCGTAGCGTTTCAGGCGGTCACGGATCCGGTTGATGTGGGTGTTCAGGGTCATCTCGCTGACATCATGGTCTTCTCCCCAAACGTATTCCATCAGGAGACCGCGGGGAGTGGCCAGATTTACCCGAGATACCAGCAGCGACAGGATCTCGAATTCCTTCAGCGGCAGGATGACGGTTTCATTGCCGATGGACACTTCAAAATTTGTGCGGTTGATCTTCACGTTGCCGGCTTCCAGATTTTCCTGCACGGAACGTTCGGACCGGCGTAGGACGACCGCAACTCGGAACAGCAATTCCTTTGGTTCAAATGGTTTGACGACATAATCCTCCGTACCGGACAGGAAGCCTTTTTCCTTATCTTCCAGCTGATCTTTGGCAGTCAGCAGGATGACAGGGATTTTCAGATCCCGGGTCAGGATGCGCGTCAAATCGAAGCCGTCCATACCCGGCATCATGACATCGACGATGGCCAGGTCGACAAGCTGGTCTTCCAGCAGCAAAAGTGCCTGTTCAGCGTCTGTCGCCCTGAAAACTGTATAGCCTTCATTGCCAAGATGGATGGCGACCAGTTGCTGAATATATAAATCATCGTCCACTACGAGTATTTTCATACTGATTCCTCCCTGAATGGCGGAAGCCACATGATGCGGCTTTCCGGTAATTACAGTATGCAGGGTTTACTTATCTTTTTCAAAAAACAGTATCAGGGCCGGCAGCAGCATGCCGCGGACAAGGAATGTATCGATCAGGATCCCGATCGAAACCATGAAGCCGAAGACGAATAAATCGGCGATCGGCATGGTCGTCAATGCGGCAAATGTTGCAGCAAGGATGATACCAGCGGAAGAAATGACGCCGCCCGTATTCGTAAGGGCGGTTTCCAATGACTCTTTGACTTTGCGTGTTTTGCGTTCTTCGATAAAACGTGACACCAGAATTATATTGTAATCGATGCCGAGCGCTACAAGGAAGATGAATGCGTACACTGGCACGCGGGTGCTGATTGCGTCAAAGCCGAACAGCACATCCACGAGGAAAATCCCCAGGCCGAGCGCGGACAGATATGACAATAAAATCGTTCCCATCATATAGAACGGCATTTTCCATGAACGGGTCAATGCAAATAACAGGACCAGGATGAGCAAGGTTTCGAGAACGACAATTTTGATGATATCGGAATTGTTTACATCCCGCTCATCCGTCAATTTCGGTGTGATGCCGCCAAAATGGGTTTCGCCTTCAATCGAGGCAGCGGCAAGCAATTGGTCGCTGTCGGAACGCAGTGTTTCTACAAAATCGATGGCTTCCGTCGAATAGGGATTCATCGAAAGGGCGATATTGAATTTCACCGCTTCGCCGTCATCTGTTTGTCCTGACAGACGGGCCGATGCGATTTCATCGTATGCTGTCAGTTCTTCAGCAAGTGCGGCTGCCGCTTCTTCGTCAATCGGCTGGTCGCCGACTACAAGCAGTGTAGAAGGGGCAATTTCCCCTTTGTCGAAATTCTGTTCAACAATTTCATAACCGACACGGGAAGGCATATCTTCCGGGAAAGATTTCACCGTATCGAATTCAAATTCAAGGTTAAAGATATTCAGTGCTGAAACAATCAGGAAAATGGCGATAATTCCGCCGGAAAAGACGGGCTTGCTGACGACGAATTTTGCAACTGGTCCCCAAATGCCATGTTTTAATTCTTTGGCTTCTCCGTATTTCGGCACTTTAGGCCAGAATGCTTTACGGCCGAATAATGTGAATAAAGCTGGGATCAGTGTAACGGAAGCAAGCATGATGATGAAGACAGCCGTGCCGAAAATCGGTGCGAAGTTGGCGTAATCACGGAAGTCCGCAAAAAACAGGATCAGCATCGCAGCGAGTACTGTACCACCTGCAAAGAATACAGGTTCGCCGGTAGCGCGCATGGCGTATTTCATCGCTTCATATTTGCTTTCATAATGGTTCAGTTCCTCGCGGTAGCGGGAGAACACGAACAAGGAATAATCGATAACTGCTGCAAACAGCAGGATACTCATGATCGATGTGGTCTGGCTCGTCAGTTCGAGTCCGGCAGATCCCATGAATGCAAGCGTCTGGTTGACAACCTGATAGACGATGATCGTTGCCAGCAGCGGGATGAATGCAAGCAGCGGTGAACGATAGATGACGATCAGCAGAATCAGGATGATCAGGACCGTCGCAATCAACAGAACGAAATCCGCTTCTTCAAAAAGTTTTACAGTGTCGCCGGCAATGCCGGCTGGGCCAGTAACGTAGAATTCAAGATTGCCTGATTCCGCAGCAATAGCAGATCCGATTTCACTGGCACGATCATTGATAGCAGAGAAATCCGCGCCGCCAAGGCCGGCTTCAAGCGTCATTGGCACAATCATGGTCGAATTATCATCAGAATAGAAACCTTCCAGCGCTTGCGGAGGGAGCTGGCTGATATCGATGATCGAATCGATGCCATCAATGTTTTCAGCATTGATGGCTGTCAGTATTTCTTCGACAGTGTCATTGGCAACTTCGCCTTCACTATTATGGAAGACGAGTATGCCTGGAGTTCCCTGGTCATTCGGGAAGTATTCCTTCAGCTTCTGGTCTGCGATGATCGACTGTGCATCATCGGGCAGCGACTGGAAGTTTGCCACTTTATAATCGTTCAGTCTCGGGCCCATGCTGAGGGCGATCATCACGACGAACCATGTGATGATGGTGATCCACATACCACGTTTCGTGGATACCCAATCGGTGATCGGGGTTAGAAATTTATGCATTTGTGTCACTCCTCTTTCTCTATTAAAATAGTTCACATCTATCGTAGCGTCCGAATATAAATTCAATATCAATTTTTAATGGCAAGGATTTGAACATTTGGAATTGGAGGAGATATATTAAATGGAACTTTATCCCCCGTTTCACTCTTTTCTTATCGGGAATAGGAGGGTTAACACGAAAGAGGAGGGATTCGATTGGCACGAGATAAGAACAAAGATGAATTGCAGACGAATCAGCGGGATCTGGAGTTGAGACAGGAGACTCAGGAATATAAAGAAGAAATCAACCTTCCGGAACAGCCGTTGCGCGGGATGGCTGACGTCGATAATGAAGATGACAAGGAAAATAAAGGAACATGATTTTAGAACCCGCATCCGGGAAAAAGGGGTGCGGGTTTTTAATATGGATGGAATTCTTTTCTGAACAAATTATGCAGATAAATGAAGGAAATAGCCGACAACTCAGAAATAAAGGAGTATTATCTAGGTAGATAGTTTCGCATGAAAAGGAGCGGGCAATATGAAACGAATTCTTCTTTACGCTGCAACCCTCGTAATAGCAGGGATATTGGTTTACATTTCAGGGGTGTGGTACGACGGTGATAAAGTTCTTGGTATTTTAACGGTGGGGATTTTTGCCCTGTTTTTATGGGGTTGGAACCGTACCGGCCATAATGGCATCGGACTTATATGTGTAACGGTATTCTATTTGATTTCGCTTAACTCCATCTTTTTTGTACAGGATATTCCCATCTTTATCGGCAGCCTGGTCATGGGCTTGCTGTTGATCGTGTATCTGCAAAAACACCGGGACGCCTTAACAGCATCACTTGTATTCGTGCTGCTGAATATGCTGATTACATTTGAATTTGTGACGAGTGAAGTCATGCTGTGGCTGATGGTCTTCGTAACGGGAGCTGCCGCCTTGATCGGATTCCGTTTTAGCTTGTATCTTGTCAAAATCTGTTTCAGCATATTGTTCGGACTGTCCGCTTTTTTCCTGCTTCTGTTCGAAGTTTTTGATGACTTCAGCTTTCTTGCAGTAGTGGCCATTCTGATGGTCATCTTATTCATCATGAGCATGTACCGGATGAATAAGCATGTCACAGCCTGAATAAAGGCCCTTCTGTAACTTTCAGGATACCAATACGACAAATAGATAAAGAGAAGGGGAATCTTTTGATGAAAAGATTAATGATTCTTGTGTTTTTCACCTCTTTATTCATGGTCCCGAATCAAAGTTCTGCTTTATCATGTTCGGAACCTTCGTCGATGGATGTAGAATACGATGAATATGATGCTGTGCTGATAGGCACAGTAGTGGGAATTGAAAGCAATAACACAAATAAAAAATTGGCGATTGAAGTCTCTAAAAGTTTTAAAGGCGTAAACAAAAAAACTGTCACTGTTTTCGAAGATATTACATGGGGGGAAATTCAAGAGAACGGAACGTATCTGTTCTTTCTGAAAAAAGATGGGGAGAAGTGGTATCATCCTCTGTGTTCGCCAACTACCCATAACACAGATCTTGCTGCTGAATATTTTGCTGGCGAAGAAGAAATTACTTTGCAGGACGTACCAGCAGTTGGTAGCGCCACGACGAATACTTCTATCATCGTCTTAACAGATATACTGCTGATTACTGTATTAGCTATTGTCTTAATTAAATTGATTAAGGGAAGAAATGAAATTCAGTAGCAGGAAGGCCGCGATGACTCGGTTTGAAAATGACAAAGAGCTGGGGTTGTATGAACATACAAAAGAATTTCTCTGCATCAAGTAGAACAGCCCCCTAGGCTAACATTAGTTGGAATAGATGATTGATTTCAATATTTCGGCAAACGCGAACTTTACAACGCTTTGGCAGGAATTAGCATTATAAACAAAAAGAAATGCCAGCCTCTCTAAAGAGAAGCTGGCATTTTTTTAGCTTGGCTACAATTTTATTGCCATACGTTTTGTCAGCATCCTCATCACGGCAAGCAAAACGCTGATCAGGACCAGTGAGCCTACGATGGAAATGACGGGTGATCCATGTGGCTGAATAGTCGGGATCCAGGGGATTACTGTACTGATGTCATCCTCCCCCCAGAAATAGCCGTTCATGGTGAGGGCAACGATTGCCGCTGCGATAAAAAGGAAGCCGATGATCCAGCCAAAGCGGTAATAACCGACGCCGATCAGCCAGCCGACCATGTAGTAAGTGAAAATGTTCAGCAGATAGAAGACCGCTTCCTTCAGCCACTCCGAAGTGGAGCCAAACGAAGTGAAGGTCAATGGCAATGCTGTATATTCAGTGAGCAGGAACTCGATCCCGTTTAGCATAAGCGGCATCAAAGTAAGGAAGAGCGATAAAACGAAAGTGCCGCCGGCAATGCCGATATAGGCATCTTTTCTGGTAACGCCTTGCTGTACATGGTATGTCATGAACACATAAACAGCCATGATGCCGCATACCAGCATGAAAATCGCTGTCGAGTAGCGGGAGAACTCGAAGAAACCGACGATTGACGGCTCGACTCCCACCGATCCTGAGTTTTCGAAGTAAATCAGTACACTGACATGGATGGCTGCGAGTATGCCGAGAAACCATATGCTCCATTTGAATTGTTCGTAAAAGATATCGAAAGCGACTTTAGCGTTCAACTTTTCCCGTTTCATTTTATCGCTCCTCCTCTGTTAAGTGGATGAACAGGTCCTGCAGTGAAACAGGCCCGATTTCAAGTCCCAGTTCACGCGCATTAACATACCGATTGTCGTCCAGTACGCCGTAGACCATGACCTTTTTTGTTCCGCCCAGTTTTTGCTCATTCAGTATTTTCATGCCGGAAGTGAAGGCATCGACCTGTTCAGCGGATCCTGTAATCGAAGCGCCGCGTGCGGTCAGGGTTTCGTAGTCTTCATTAAGAATCAATCGGCCCTGATTGATGATGACGACATTGTCGAACAGATAGTCCATTTCCGAAACCAGATGCGTGGAAAGTATGAAGGTGCGGGGATGTTCCGCCTGGTCCGCCAGTATTTCCTGGTAGAATATTTCCCTTGTGGGTGCATCCATCCCGAGATACGCTTCATCAAAAATTGTGATGGGGGCACGGCTGGCAAGTCCGATGACCGCGTTCATCGCCGACTGCATCCCTTTCGATAATTTATGGACTGATTTATCGAGTGGCAGTTTAAAGCGTTTCAGCAGGTAGTCAGCATAGTCCTTGTCGTAATTTGGCCGATGCCGTTCCACGAACTCCAGCATGGCAGGAATTTTATCGTACTCTTCATCGTATTTTTTATCGTAGACGAACATGACCTGCTGCATTTTATCCGGATTTTCAAATACCGGCTCACCATCAATCGTGATCTGACCGTCCGTCGGCTCACGGAAAGCCGCGAGCAATGACAGCAGGGAGGTCTTGCCGGCACCATTGCGGCCGATCAGGCCGTGGATCTTATTTGCATCCAAACTTAACGAGATATCTTTCAGTGCTTCGAATTTCCTGAATCGCAGCGTGACATTCTGTAGCTCGATTTTTCTGTTCATTACCGGCCACTTCCTTTCTCCGTTTTAATCAGCTTGATAATCTCTTCTTCCGTAATCCCGAGTTTTTCGGCTTCCATGACAAGCCCTTTGACATAATTATCCACGAATGCTTCCTTACGCTGACTCACGAGCTTTTTCTTGGCTCCCTCTGCGACAAACATTCCAATCCCTCTTTTCTTGAATAAGATTCCTTCTTCAACGAGCTGATTGATCCCTTTGGAAACGGTGGCATGGTTGATCTTGTAGAAATCGACGAGCTGGTTCGTCGATGGCGCCTGTTCGCCTTCTTTCAGCTGGTCATTGACAATCTGGTCTTCGATGGACTCCCGTACCTGGATAAAAATCGGTTTACTCGAATCAAATACGCTGCTCAACAATAGCACCTCCTATTCGCATGGTTAAATGGTTATATACTTATGTGTATAACCATATACCTGTAATTGATATCTGTCAATCCATTGCTTATAACTTTCTGATATTTTTTACTTAAAAAAGCCTTCATCAATTAATGATGAAGGCCTTTCCAGTTAATACAGCTATTCTTCCCGTACGTCCAATTCAAGCGGCCGAATAAAACCCCACGGCGCAACGGCTATTGTCGCCTGCAGCTGGACGGCTCTTTCCAATTCCGGTCCGCGGCCCTGTTCCACATAAAACTGTTCGAGCTGCGGAGCGCTCAGGCGGTCACCGTACGAATAGCCGCTGATGGCTCCGAAGAACGGTTCCCGGCTGATCCGGTCTACGACAGCAAAACCGTCATTGCCTTCTTTCAGGCTGAAATAGATATCGCCATGATAGCCGGCGGCCGATTCATTCAGATCGGGATACTGCAGCATGACGTATTCTCCGTAGAACGGATCGAACGGATCAAAAGGTTCTGCGCGCAATTTGTATTGTTCACCAAACCACGAAGCCGAATAGAATGAAGCCACCAATAGGACGATAAACAGCGTCATCAAAATCGGCAGAATCCAGTGTTTCATTTTCATGTTCCTGCACCTTCTTTCCTGCGGTTCAGCCACCAGGCGGCTCCCGATAAAGCAAACAGCAGAAGGGCGCCGATCAGGAAGAACAGCGACATATCCAGGCGTTCCCATGCGTAGATGACGTAAATCACGAACTGCACCAGGATGAAATAGACGAAGCCGGGTGCAAGCGGCCGGTTTTGGCGCTGGGCAAAAATCAGATAAGCGAGCGCACTGACTTCGGCTACAGCCGCCAGTCCTAGAGCCGTATTATCGAATAGCAGCAGCCCGACAGCCCCCAGAATTGAAATCCAGATGATGCTGCGGAATTTCGTGTAAGAGATAAACAGGACGGCGAACCCGGCAGCGGCAAGCGCAACGGACTCCGGCCAGTTCAAATCGACCAGCGACAATTCGGTTTCTCCTCTGAGAGCCAGGTAAACGACAAGCATGATGGCACCAAAAATCAGGTAGAGGGGAGACAGCAGCTTCTGTGTGCGTTCAGGGACCAGAAACAGCAGCAGCACCAGAGCAAACAAAGTCCAGATCGGCCAGAATGGGCTGTTGTAAGTAACGAGATCCCACATCAGGAAACCGGAAAAGAACAGCAGCAGCCAGCTGAAAACTTTTGGTGCATTATCTTTGCTGAAGTAGAACCAGGCAAGAGCAATGGCAACAAATACAATCCATTCAACCCAGACTGTGTCAGGCAGGAACGAAGTGAGTGTATTTATACCAAAGATGAACGCAATAATCGCGTAAACTGTGTTCCGCCACTGGAAATAATGGGCGAGAGCTGCGATGAAAATAGCCCATGGCAGAATGGAATTTGACAGGCTTAAATGAAATGTCTGAGCGGTTACCAGAATGCTTGCGCCGAACATGGCAAGGCCGAGCAGCCGGAAGAGGAGCGGCTGGCCGATTTTTCTCTTTTCAGAGAAGTAGGCGAGTACATAGAACACCCACATCAATCCGACAGCCAGAGCCACTTTCAGCAAATCCGGAATTGCCTGCCAGTTCGCTGCGATAAAACTGAAGACCGCCAGTGCGAAGAAAATTAATCCGATCAGCAACAGCAGCGGAACTTTTTTCTTTTGGGGCTGTTTCTTTTCAAACGCTATGATGCGATCCATTGCCGTTTGATCGAGCAGCCCTTCATTGCGCCACTGAACCAGCTTTTGTTCCAAATCCATAATGGCACCCCCTTTATCTTACCTTCATTATAGTCCTGAAATAACAGAATAGATAGAAAACAGTGAGCCGAATGGCATGAAAAATTCTGCAGTCTGCAAGCATTGATTTTCGAATAAAAGGGTAGAATCAGGAAAAGGAGGTTTTTCAGATGCTGCTTGAAAAACTGATGGAACAACTGGAGCAGAAAGAACAGCGTATCATTGAAATTCGCCGCTATCTCCATGAACATCCGGAGCTTTCATTTGAGGAAGAACAAACCGCTGCCTATATAGCCGATTTCTATAATGGAGTGCCGGTCGATGAAGTGGAAACGAATTTCGGCGGCCAGCGGGGGATCGTCGTGACGATTAATGGCGGAAAGCCTGGAAAGACGATTGCCATCCGCGCCGACTTTGACGCCTTGCCGATCAAAGAAGAAACAGGTCTGCCGCATGTTTCAAAAAATGAAGGCGTCATGCACGCCTGCGGCCATGATGGGCACACTGCCTACATGCTCGTGCTGGCAGAAACGCTTGCCGAGATGAAAAACGATTTGGCCGGAACCGTGAAAGTCATCCACCAGCCTGCCGAAGAAATGCCGCCCGGCGGAGCGCTCGGCATGATCAAAGCCGGCGTGCTGGAAGGAGTCGATGCCGTGTTCGGGATCCATGTCATGTCGATGATGGAGGCAGGGAAGATCTTTTACCGGAGCGGCAATACGCAAACCGGCAGAGCAAGCTTCAAGTTGAAGGTCCAGGGCAGGGGCGGCCACGGGTCATCACCGCATACAGCCAATGATGCGATTGTCGCAGCCAGTTCGTTCGTCATGAACTGCCAGACAATCGTCAGCCGCAGAATCAATCCATTCGATACAGCTGTGGTGACGATCGGTTCATTCGACGGCAAAGGGCAATTCAATGTCATCAAAGACTCCGTCACGCTTGAAGGTGACGTCCGGACGATGTCAGAAAAATCACGGGAGCTTGTGGAGAAAGAAATCCGCAGTTTTGCCGAAGGGCTTGTAGCATCGTTCGGTGTGAAGACAGTGCTTGACTATGCCAACGATTATCCTGTGCTTTACAATGATCCGGAAATTACCGGACGTGTCCGCACGGCACTCGAAGGTGCGGATATTTCTGAAGTTGATACTGTTCAAGAAACAGAGCCGCAGCCGCCATCCGAAGATTTTGCCTATTACCTGCAGGAAAAACCCGGCTGCTTTTTCTACGTCGGTGCAATGCCGGATGACGGGGAAGCGTATCCCCATCACCATCCGAAATTCGTGATCAATGAAAAGAGCCTGCTGATTAGCGCCAAAGCGATGGCAGCAGTGGTTGCGGATTTTTGCGGAGGAAAAGCTGATTAAAACGATAAAACCAAAAACCGGCTCTGCCGCATTAAGCGGAGAGCCGGTTTGTTTTATTGTTCCGAAGCAATGTTACTTAGACAACTCCGATTAAGATTGAAATAATCAGCAGCACTATGCTGAAGCCCCACATGATCGGCAGGGAATAGCGGATGTGGCGTCCCATTTCGAGACCGGCCAGTCCAAGTGCCAGCCACAATGCCGGGGAGAACGGGCTGACGAAAGTTCCGATGATGTTGCCGATGATCATCGCGTAGGCTGCAGACAGCGAAGAAACGCCGAAGCCGGTGACAACCTGTTCAACAATCGGGAACAATGCGAAATAATATGCATCTGTGCTGAGCAGTAAATCAAACGGCACTCCGAAGAAACCGATGATGAGATGCAAATAAGGAATGATGAAAGCCGGTAAAATTGTGACAAGATCAGTGGCAATCGAGTCGAGCATCAGTGTGCCGTTCAATATACCGAGAAATGATCCGGCCGCGAGGATGATGGCGGCCATCAGGAGTGCGTTCGGTGCATGATCTTTGATGCGCTCCATCTGGTCTTTCATATTCGGATAGTTGAGCGGCAGCGCAATGCTGACACCGATCATGAAGGCGAAGCCTGCCGGAATGATACCCCACACCAGGATGCCGATGACGGCAAGCGCCAGCAGAGCATTGACCCACAGTAATTTTGGGCGGCGCAGTGCAGCGGCTTTTTTGGAAGCTTCATCTTCTGCGCCTTCGGCCAACGGATTCGCTTCTTCATAAATAGCCTCATTCAGATTGCCGCGCTTGGCGATCAGTCGCTTTTCACGGATTGCCAGCAGGACCGCCAGCCCGATTAAAAGGGCCAGACCGATTACCTGAACTTTAATCAGCGGACGCCATAACTCGGTGACATCCATACCGAGGACCGCGGCAGTCCGGCCAAGCGGACCGCCCCATGGCACCATATTCATGATACTGGCAGCAAGGCCGACTAATAATAATAGCAGATACGGGTTCATTTTCAGCCGTTTATAAAGCGGCAGCAGCGCCGGAATCGAAATCAGGAATGTCGAAGCCCCGGATCCGTCCAATTGGGCGATGGCCGCTATAATCACAGTCCCGACGGCAACCGCAATGATATTTCCACGTGAAATGTCGATCATTTTATTGATCAATGGATCGAATAATCCCACATCCTGCATGACGCCGAAGAAAAGAATCGCAAAGATGAACATGACCACGACGCTCATGACATCGCTTATGCCGCTGTTGAAGAATTCACCGATTTCCCCGAAATTAAAACCGGCAGCAAAAGCGGCAACGATCGGCACCAATACAAGCGCAGCGATGGGTGTGACTTTATTGCTGATGAGCAGACCGACTATCACTACTATGGTCAATAAACCAATAATGCTTAACATGTAAATTCCTCCAGACAGAGATTGAAAATCGGAGGGGTTTTGTGAAAACGCATACAAAATGGAGTTGACACGACAAATCCCTCTGTTTCTAAGTTGCAGGTATAAACTTAGCACAGAGGGATTTGAAAAATAAGATTATTCGATTAAGGCAATTAAAAAGCATTTTGACTCTTTTGTTCATTTTGTTCACGGCTGTAGCGGCGTTCAGGCCGGCCGATTTCACCGTAATTCAGTTGCGCCTGCACTTCTCCTGCTGAAACAAGATGTTCCAGGTAGCGTCGGGCCGTGGAGCGGCTGACACCTACAGCTTTTCCGGTTTCCATGGCGGTAACACCGGGAGGGGAGGAAGACGCTAGAAAATCCTGGATACCCTGCAGCGTCAGGGGGTCGATGCCTTTTGGCAAACCGCTTTGTCCGTTGGCAGCTTCAGTTTTCGGATTGTAACGAATGCCCAGCAATTGATCGATTTCGTGCTGCCCCATCGCCTCTTTGGCGGCGAAAAGCTCTTTCCGTTCCAGATAGCGGCGAAGCGCCAGTTCAAAGCGCCCGAAATCGGCGGGTTTGAGGATATAATCAAAAATTCCACCCTGGACAGTTTCTTCGATAGTCCCTGCTTCTGCTGCAGCAGTCAGCATGATGATGTCGATCCGCGGGAAATTCCGGCGGATATCATGGAACAAATCGAGTCCATTCCGGTCCGGGATAAAGACATCCAGCAGGATGAGGTCCGGCAGCACTTCAGCGGATTCCAGAAAACTCATCGCCTCCTGGCCTGTTTTTGCGATTTCTTCAACCAAAAAACCGTCAACCTGTTCGACGAGCTGCTGATTGATGGCAGCTATCCGAAAATCATCTTCAATAATCATGACACGGAATTTCCGCTTCATATTTTCAGCTCCTTTTTTGGCAGGGTAACGATAAAGCATGCTCCGCCAAGTTCACTTTCTTCCATATGCACTTCTCCTCCGGCAAAGCGGATGAATTTCCTGGTGGTGCTGAGGCCATATCCACGGTCAGAACCGTTTTTTGAAGAATAGCCTTCTTCAAACAGGCTGCTTTCCTGTGAAGCGGCAATCCCGGGGCCGGAGTCATCGATTTCAAGCAGGATGTCTTCACCTACATCTGTAAAATACAGCGAAATTTGCCGCTTGTCAGGGGCCTGTTTTTTTACGGCGTCGATGGCATTATCGATCAAATTGCCGAGGGCCGTGAGCAGCGCCTGTTTTTGCTGTTCGGATAAAGCGGTGTTCAGCCGGCTCTCGGGGTCAATGGACAGTTCGACCTGCTGCTCACTCGCCTGATTCATTTTGCCGAGCAGGATGCCGCTGATCAGCGGATCTGCCACTTTATCGATCAATTGATGGATCCATTCCTGCTGCACATCCTGCTCCATCCGAATAAAATCAAGCGCTTCACTCTTATTGCCGAGATGGAGCAGACCGGAAATGGTATAAAGCTTGTTCGAAAATTCGTGTGTCTGGGCACGGAGTGCGTTGGCATATTGTTTTATATGGGTGAGTTCTTTCGTCAGTTCGTCAATCTCTGTTTTATTGCGGAAAGTGGAAACGGCACCGACTAACGTCTCCTCATAGAATATCGGACCGGAATTGACATAAACCGGGTGACCTCCGTATAGTTGCTCTTCATCATAATGACTTTCCTTCGTTTCAAGGATGCCGGGCAGATTGGAAGAAGGGAGCACGGAGCGGATTGGCTGGCCGATGAGAGTGTCGGGATTGCTGTCATCTCCAATCAGCAGGTGCTGCGCCACCTGATTGGCCAGTGTTATATTCCCCTGAGTGTTCACGGCGACTATGCCTTCCCGCGTCGATTGCAGAATCGTCTCTTTCTGCAGCAGCAAATGGGAAATTTCCTCTGGCTCAAGTCCGTGAAGTTTCTTTTTGATATAGGAAGCGATGGCGATGGAAGCTGCGATTGCGCCAAGACCGATCGAAAGCAGTGTGAACCAGATTTCCTGATTGTAATTGCCGATCAAAGCCTGGATATCAGCGGCCAGAAAACCGACGGAAACGACGCCGACAATTTCCCCGCCATCGAATATGGGAACTTTCGCACGCAGCGAATTGCCGAGGGTGCCTGTCGCTTTGGAAATATAGGATTCGCCGTTTACCAAAGCTCTCTGATTATCTTCGCCGACCATTTTCTTGCCGATCTGCGATGGATTGGGATGAGAGAAACGTATTTCCTCTTTATTGCCCACAACGATGAACTCAGCGTCAGTCGAGTGCTGCACGGGAGAGACAAGCGGCTGGATGATGGACGCCGGATTGTCTTCACCAAATGCTTCCGCAATCTCCGGATTCAGCGCAATGCTTTCCGCTACAGCCAATGCCTGTTCCCCTAATTGCGTTTCAAGTGTATCGGTTATGAAGTAATGGAGGAAAATGCCCATGATGAGAACGACTGCTGCAATCAGCAGGCCTATCAAAAGGATCATCCTCTTTTTCAAACTCAGCCGGCTGCGCTGAGCCGCCATCCGGTCCTGGATATCCGATTCGCGGAAATGGATCATATAATAAGCTCCTCACTGTCTTTCTGCTTTTGCCATAATACCATAGAAGGAAAAGAAGGGAAGAAACGAAGATTTGAAAAATACTGGCATTGTAAAAAGGCTTCCGGACATGCAGAAGCCTTTAGGATGATTATTTAGTTATTATCATACTTCCAGCTTCCCGCGGAACGCCCTGCTCCCGTAATACGAATCGGCACCGTTATGATAAGTGAACACCTGGCCATAGCGGTAATCGCAGAAGATGGCGCCGCCGAGTTCACGGATATTTTCCGGTGTCAGCACCCAGGTGGATGTTTTCTTATCGAAACTTCCGAATGTCTGAAGCGCACGGTACTCTTCTTCCGTAATCACTTCGATCCCCATTTCAGCAGCCAGATCCATCACGGTATTTTCGGGTTTGAATTTCTTCCGCGCTTCCCAGGCTTCCCGGTCGTAACAAAGGCTGCGGCGGCCCTTCGGCGTTTCAGCAGAAAAATCGTAAAAGACATAAACGTCCTCCTGTGGTTCCAGAACGGCCACATCGGGTTCGCCGCCTGTTTCTTCCATCTGGAATAGAGACCATAGCTTATCCGGATTCGCTTCCAGTTTGACCTGGACATCCATCCAATCGATTCCTTCGTGGCGATTCATATTGCTGTCAAATCGCGTTTTCAGTCTGCCGATCAATTCTTCTTGCTGTTCCGGCGATAACTCTTTTTTCCCCATGTTGAGTTCCTCCTTCATTAATTGTTTTACTGTAAGTCAAGTATATACAAATCCATTCTTGAATTGAACGGTCTGGAAAAATAACGGTCGAACAGGGAGCAGATGAAACTTTTTGCAGACTCTTCCGTACAATAATAAAAAGGAAAGGCTGGCGATGGAAGTGGCGGCGAAAAAGGAAGAGAAAAAAGATCGATGGTGGATTTTTGAATTGCTGCTTGAAGCTGTGGAACTGCTGATTTACATTCCACGTTTGGTATTCCGTTTTATCAGAGAAATCAATTGAATGAAATGAAGCTTTCGGATTAACAGACAGCCGAAAAGGGTAGTTTGAAGGAATAGGCAAACCCTGTCTAATGAGAAAAAATGAAGAGGAGAATGATGATGGAAATTTTAAAACGCTTCAGGGATATCATGACAAGCAATATTCATGCGATGTTGGATAAGGCAGAGGATCCGGAGAAGATGATCGACCAATATATGCGCGATTTGAGCACTGATCTCGGCAAAGTGAAGTCGGAAACGGCGGCCATCATGGCGGCCGAAAAACGCGAGCGCCGCGAACTTGCAGATGTCCAGAAAGAGATGGATGATATGCAGCGGTATGCGGTCAAAGCACTCGAAGCAGGCAACGAAGATGATGCAAGAAAATTCCTGCAGCGTAAGGCAGAACTGACAGAACGCGAGCAGGGACTCCATACGGCCGTTGAAATGGCAGCCGCCAACACGATTCAGATGCGTCAGATGCATGATAAACTGGAAGAAGACATCAGTGAACTCGAATCGCGCCGGGCCGAGTTGAAAGGCAAAGCAGCGATTGCCAAAACACAAAGCCGCATGAACGAAATGGGTTCATCGATGAACGGAGCCGGCGAACGGATTTCCGCTTTTGATGCGATGGAGAAGAAGATCAACCAGCAGCTGGACGAAGCGCAGGCAATGTCGGAGCTGAACAGAGGTTCGGGAGACAATGTCAAAGATCTTGCGAAAAAATATGACGACACCTCCAATGTTGATGCGGAACTGGAGTCGCTGAAATCCGGCATCAATGTCGATGATGAACTGGAAGCCTTAAAATCACAGATCCAAAATAAAGAATAATGACTGACATGCATACGCTGCATACAGTATTGAAGGGAGGGGGACGGATTGGTCACTCATTATAAATGTCCGAACTGCGGATCGGATATGAGTTTCGACAGTGAATCCGGTCATCTGTCCTGCCCGAGCTGTGGGCGGCAGGACGAAATCGAATCGTTTCCTGAAGAGAATATTATAAAGGAATTCGATTCGGAAGAAGTGAAGGAATACCATTGTGAAAACTGCGGGGCAATTATTCTGACAGACGCCAATACAACAGCGACCAATTGCAGTTTCTGCAGTGCGCCGGTCGTATTGTCCGATCGGCTGACGGGGGAATTTGCACCTTCCAAAGTCGTTCCGTTTAAGATCAGTAAAGATGAAGCTGTGGCAGCTTTCCGGGCGTGGACAAAGAAAGGCCGTCTTTCGCCCACCAGTTTCAAGAGCGGTGAAAGGATCAAAAAAATGACCGGCATGTATGTGCCGTTCTGGCTCTATGATATAGAAGGGTCCGCAAACGTAACAGCGCTTGCTACAAAAGTGCGCACTTATACACGTGGCGATACGGTCTATACAGAAACGGACTTTTACGATATCCATCGTGAACTGGATCTCCGTTATTTGAAAGTGCCTGCCGATGCTTCGGAAAAAATGGACGACGAATTGATGGATAAGCTGGAACCCTATGATTACGGGGAATTGAAGGACTTTAAAATGCCGTATTTGGCAGGTTATCTTGCTGAAAAATACGATTATGACGATGAGGCGATGTTTTCGAGAGTCGAATCGAAAGTGCTCCCCTACATCGATTCATACATAAGTTCGACTGTTTCCGGCTATTCAACTGTGAATTACTCCAATAAAAACATCCATACACAAAAAAAGAATGTCCATTATGCCTTGTTTCCGGTATGGATGGTCTATTACGATTTCGAAAAAAAAGAACATACTTTTGCGATGAATGGCCAAACTGGTAAAGTGGTGGGCAAACCACCCATCAGCGGCTTTAAAGTCGCCGGCTGGTTTACAGGCATTGCAGCTTCTGCGCTGCTGGCCATGAAGGCAGTATCGTTTATATGGGGAGGCGTTCTTTGGTGAAAAAGGTGAACTTCAAAGCGCCTCTGCTTTTTTGCCTGATGCTGTTTTTGCTGTTCATTTCTTCATCAACAGCTTTTGCAGTGGCAGACCGGCATATATATGATGAAGGCAATTTACTCAGCGACTCTGAAATAGCTGAGCTGGAGGCAGTGGCAGCAGAACACAGCCGTAAACATGATGTGGATTTCCTGTTATTGACATCCGATGATCCTGAGATTTTTTTCATCACCAATTTTATGGGTGATTTCTTTGATGACTGGGCGGAAGAGAACAATCAGGAAAATGCGGTGCTATTGACGATCAATAGTGCAACCCGCGATGTTTATCTGGCAGGTTTCGGAACGGCGCAAAGGTCTCTCGACAACCAGCGCGTCGAACTTGTGCTTGACCGGATCATGAACGAAATGCGGGCGAATGATTTCGATGCTGCTTTCCATAAAACAGTGACAACAGCGAGCCGCTATATGGAATTTCGTCCAGGCGTCAATCCCGAACATATCTTTTTCAAAAACTGGTTTCAGATTTTGATAGCAGTGTTGCTTGGAGCTTTGATTGTCGGAATCATGATCTATAATTCAGGCGGCAGAATCACAACCACTGCCCGGACGTATTTTGATGACCAAAATTCTAAAGTGATCACGAAAAAAGATGTCTTCCGCAATAAGACTGTTACGCGCCGGAAAGTGCAGAAACAAAGCAGCGGCGGTGGAGGCAGTTTCGGCGGTGGAGGCGGCAGTACGGGCGGTGGCCGCTCTTTCAGTGGTGGCTGGCGCAAGTTCTGATGACCGATTCAACGAGAGAAGGGAATGACTAAGATGGTGTTTTTTAGCAATCAATTTGCAGATGTAGTGGAATGGGATGAATTCCGCGATGACATGATTTTTTATAAATGGGCCAATAAAGAAGTGAAAAAAGGCAGTCGCCTGATCATCCGCCCTGGACAAGATGCGATTTTCCTCAACAACGGCAAGATTGAAGGGATTTTCGAGGATGACGGCGAGTACGATATCGAATCGGAGATCGTTCCGTTTCTGTCGACATTAAAAGGCTTCCGTTTTGGCTTCAACAGCGGCATGCGTGTCGAAGTGCTGTTCGTCAACACGAAGGAATTCACCGTCAGATGGGGCACCCAGAACCCGATCAATATTCCGGCTCCGGGAATGCCCGGCGGTATGCCAATCCGGGCGAATGGCACATTCCAATTCAAGGTGAATGATTACATCAGCCTGATCGATAAAATTGCGGGTGTACGCACAAGTTATGTGGTTGAAGACGTGAAAATCCGCATTACGGCAGTCCTGGATCAGCTGCTGATGAAATGGATTCCCAAAGAAGGCAAGGATATGTTCAATCTGCAGGCCAACGCATCCGACATCGCGAAAGGCATCCAGGATGATCTCGACATGCAGGTGATGGACGATGGTTTCAAAATCACCGGCTTCCAGATCATGAGCTTTAATTATCCAAAAGAGATCCAGGATATGATCAATAAAAACGCATCTCACGGCATGGTGGGCGATATCTCGAGATATCAGCAGATGTCCGTCGCGGATGCCATGGGCAAGTCATCGGGTTCGAACACGGCATCCGACATGGCCGGCATGATGATGGGTATGAACATTGCGAAGGAAATGATGGATGATCAGAAGGATTCGGGGAAAGAATCAGCAGGGTCCGGATCCGGGTCCGGCAGCGGAAAAGGTCCGAATTTCTGTCCGAATTGCGGTGAAAAAGTGAGCGGCGCTAAATTCTGCCCGAACTGCGGAGAGAAATTGACATAACAAGACGGCCATGCCCCTCATCGAGTGATGAGGAGCACGGCCGTTTTTTTGGATGCCGATCATAAAAGCCTGAATGGCGATCACAAACAGCGTAATGCCGATCATAAAAGAGGTTATACCGATCACAAAAGGCCGGATGCCGATCATAAAACCACTTATCCCGATCACAAACCACATTTCAACTGGAAATCCTTTATTTCCATGGGCATCCTGGCAATCGATTTTACGCTTTTCTGTTGTTTATTGAAGAAAGCTGCATTTAGATGGAGAAAAAGGGCGCTCACCCTTCCGATAATCTCTCGAGATTTCTTTAAAAGTGCATTTCAAAAAGGAGTAAAATCTCTGCCTGCGGGTAAACTGTAAGTAAATGATTTTCAGGAGGGATTTTGAATGGCCAGAAAAGGGACAGCAGGCAAAACACCCGAGAAGCAGATTGGTGCGCGAGAATCGGGTATCGATAAAGCGATCAATAAAGTGAAGCAGACATTTGACGGAGAAAACGAAGCTACAGATTATGAAGAAGAAAAAGGCAGGGAAGAGCAAGAAGATGCCAAAGAGTATTCCAAGAAAGTTTCGGATGAGGAAACGAATAATCCGCGCAGAAACGAATAGGGATACACACAAAAGAGAAGTGCTGACCAGCCAGGTCAGCACTTCTCTTTTGCACTTTCTTAATATTTATACGATTGCCCTCCGTCGATCGGAATGACTGATGCGTTGATGAATTTCGCTGCATCGGACAGCAGGAATGCGACCAGATTGCCGACTTCTTCCGGTTTACCGAAACGTTTCATCGGATTGACGCTGACGAACTCCTTGCCGGCCGCTTCCCAGTCATCGCCAGCCATTTGCTTCAGGGAACCTTCTACCATGGGCGTCATGATGGCGCCGGGAGCAATGGCGTTGATGCTGATGCCGAACTGGCCGTATTCAATGCCGGAGTTGCGGGTCAGGCCGACAACGCCGTGTTTGCTCGCTGCGTAGCCGGACTGATTGCCGACGCCGCGGATTCCGCCGACGGATGCGGTGTTGACGATGGAGCCGTACCCTTGTTCCTTCATCACCTTCAGCACATGTTTCATGCCGTAGAAAACACCGTTCAAGTTAACGCTGACAACTTTTTCAAACTCATCCGAGCCGAAGTCTTCAGTCAGATTCTGTTTGCCTTCGATACCGGCATTATTGAAGAAGCCGTCAATTTTGCCGAATTTCTCGAGTGTGAAACTGACATAGTTCTTCACATCTTCTTCATTGGTGACATTGGCTTCGACAGTTTCAACCTGTGCATCCGCCGCTGCAGAAAGGATTTCTTTTTTACTGTCTTCCAGGCCGTCTTTATTCATATCAACCAGAACAAGTTTACCGCCCTGTTTGGCAATCGCCAATGCCGCTGCGCGTCCGAGTCCGGAACCGCCGCCCGTGATTATTATGACTTTTTCTGAGTAATCAATCATTGATCATCTCTCCTTTTTTGTTTGTGCTAAACTGTAGAAAAGCTTCCACTTATTCTTATACCCGGACAGCAAGGGGCTTAATCAGCTGGAACTTTAATCGTCAGCACAAGGGGATGGAAGAGGTTTGAAGGAAAATAATTTAGATCATTTACTGGCAAGCATGAAAATAATTGGAAACGATCATATTCAACGGTCCCAACTGAAGCACCGCCGGTCACTCGTCGAGGCGTTCGGTCTGGAAGAAGGCATGCGCATACTGGAAATTGGCTGCGGGCAAGGGGATACGACAGTGGTGCTCGCGGATGCCGTCGGAGAAAGTGGCTTTGTGCTGGCTGTAGATATAGCAGATCCCGATTATGGTGCCCCGATTACGCTCGGGGAAGCGACGGACACGATCGCTGCTTCTGCACTGGGCAGCCGTATCGAATTTAGACTGCAGACTGATTTACTTGATCTGCCTGAGGAAAATTTTGATGTGGCGATCCTCTCCCATTCCT
This sequence comes from Planococcus beigongshangi, assembly GCF_016820495.1. Lineage (GTDB taxonomy): Bacteria > Bacillota > Bacilli > Bacillales_A > Planococcaceae > Planococcus > Planococcus beigongshangi. Next base: position 67,172 of record NZ_JADHDU010000006.1, read on the forward strand.
CCTGGTATTTCCGCGATCCCGAACAGCTTCTCGCTTATTTTGAAAAAATGCGAAGAATGGCGAAGCGGATCTGTATCGCCGAGTGGGATCTCAATTTTACCCGCATGGAGCAGCGGCATCACTTTGCAGCGACTGCCATTCTGGCGTTGTACAGTGAATTTATTGATAATGAAGGGAATATCCAGCATGTATTCGATTCGCTCCAATTGCAGGACTTGCTTGAAAAAGCGGGCTGGGCGGTGCAGCAGACGGCGGTCGTCGATGCGGGATTTTTACAGGACGGCGCGTGGGAAGTTGACCATGCACAGAGTATCCGTGAGGAATTTCTCAAGACGCCGCCGCGCATCCAGTCGCTGGCCGCAAGTTTCTATGCGCTGCTGGAAGCGGAAGCTGTGGAAAGTCTGGACAGTCTGGTGATTTTGGCGGAATAAAGAATTTATCCGAGCCGGAGGGAGTGGGCTGATATGGTTTATGTGGCTTTGCTGCGGGACATCAATGTCGGCGGAAACAATAAAATCGATATGAAATTATTGAAGAGCGTATTTGAAGAAGCAGGTATGTCCGCCGTCAAAACGTATATCAATTCGGGCAATATCATTTTTGTGAATGATGATCATATTAAAGAAGAATTGCCGTCGGTATTGGAAGCAGCGATCCTGGCTCATTTCGGCTTGGCGATAAAAGTCCTTGTTTATTCGTTTGAAGATTTTAAAAGGGTGGCCGCAGAAATCCCGGATAGCTGGACGAATGACAAGGAGATGAAAAGTGACGTTTGGTTCCTGTGGCCGGAAGCAGACAGCGAATCGGTGCTTGGGGACTTGTCCGTCAAACCTGAAAACGACCGGGTGAATTACGTTCCCGGTGCCATCCTTTGGTCGGTCGATAAAGAGTTCGTCACGAAGAGCGGGATGCAGAAAGTGATTGGCACGAAATTATATAAATCGATGACGATCCGCAACGTGAATACCGTCAGGAAGCTGCTCGGACTGATGGAGGAATTGGACACGGAAAGTTAAATACGATACAAAACCCGCATCCTGACTTGCAGGATGCGGGTTTTTTCATCGTTTTCAGTGGCGCAGCGCTCTGGGGTCAAACATTAATCCTTCGCTTCGTCATCTCCGCTTTTCACGCTGTCTTGCCAATCGCCTTTGTTTTCATTGACGTAGTCTTTGCCTTTGTCTTTATACTCGTCACCGTGTTCGTTCAGATGAGTTTTGCCTTTTTCCGTCGCCTTGTCTTTTGCATCGTTGAATTTGTCGTTAAAAGCCATTCTACTCCATCCTTCCGTTCGGTTATTTCGTACATTGACTATTTACCCGGTCATTAAAACTTAAGTCAGACAAAAGGAAAAATCGATCGTAAGGCTCAGAAATTTTAGAAGCCTTTATCAGAATAAACCCTGGAATCGCCATGCCGATCACAAATGATGGAATGCCGATCACAAAAGCCTCATCTTCACCAAATCATCAGCCAAATCGTATTAAAATACGGCTTAAAGCTCCGCAAAGTCCGGATCCGCTACTTTCACCAGCTGTTTTCCGAGATTTTTACCTTCAAATAACTCCAAAAATGCACGTGGTGTGTTTTCGAAGCCTTCCACAATCGTTTCCTCGTATTTCAATTTGCCAGCTTGAAGCCATTTGCCGAGATCGGCGGCACCTGTCGCGAAATCGGATGCATAATCGCCAAGCGTGAAGCCTTTCATCATCGAACTCGTCGTGATGAATTTCCACTGGATGCGCGGCCCCAAATCCGCTTCAGGGGAATTATAGGAAGAAATCGTTCCGCACAGCACCACGCGTGATTTATTGTTCAGCTCCAGAATCACTGCATCGGACACTTCACCGCCCACATTGTCGAAATAGACATCGACTCCATCAGGTACGGCTTTTTTAAAGTCTTCCTTAAAGCTGTCGGATTTATAATTCACGGCAGCATCAAAGCCGAGTTCGTTTACCAGGTAATCGATTTTTTCCTGGGAGCCCGCGATGCCGACAGCGCGTGCGCCTTTCAGTTTCGCAATCTGGCCGACGACTGATCCTACTGCACCGGCGGCACCGGATACGACAACGGTTTCGCCTTCCTGCGGTTTGCCGATATCAAGAAGCCCGAAATAAGCGGTCAGGCCGGTCAAACCGAGGATTCCGAGGCGCGTAGTGATCGGTGCGATCGTCGGGTCCACTTTCTGGACACGCTCCGCTTTTACGATATTGTACTCGGACCATTTCATCGTGCCATTCACGATATCGCCTTTTTGGAGCAGGTCTGATTTCGATTCCACGACTTCGGCCAGGATGCCGCCGCTAATCGCTTCGTTCAATTTATATGGAGCCACATAAGATTTCACATCCCGCATGCGTCCGCGCATGTACGGGTCGACGGATAGATACAGTGTTTTAACCAGCACTTCGCCTTCAGCAGGGGACGCCATCTCTCTTTCGATGAAGGCGAAATCCTTATCTTCCGGAGTGCCTTCCGGGCGGTTAGCCAGGTGAATTTCTTTATAAGTCTTCGGTGTCATCTAAACTCCTCCTTTAATGTCCATTCGAAAAAAGCGTAACATTACCAAAGAATGGAATCAAAAATTTGGGCCTGTAAGCCAGTTTTGTTGTAGCCCTTTGAGCCATGTGCTATTTTGAAATAACGAAACTCCATAGAAAAGAGGAATTCCATGAACCCGAAATTCAAATCTTTATTCGAAGAAATTACATTGCCGAACGGTGTGGTGCTGAGCGACCGTTTAGGTGTTGCACCGATGACGACATATGCAGGAAATCCGGACGGCACCGTCTCTGACGAGGAACTGATCTATTACCGCCGCCGCTCCAATATTGGCAGTCTATTCGTTTCAGCCTGTATCGCGGTGTCCGAAAACGGCATTGCGTTTCCGAACCAGTTTGTCGCATTCAAAGAAGACGTCATGCCGCGGCTGTCGCAATTGGCAGCGGCCATGAAATCGAATGGCAATAAAGCCATACTTCAGATGCAGCACGGCGGCCGGCAGGGCCAGCCGCACCTGATCGCCGCCAATGAAACAGTAGCGCCGAGTGCTGTCGAAGCACCCGCCGGCAAACCAACGCCGCGTGCTTTGACAAGTGAAGAAATCACTGACATCATCCGTGATTTCGGCGAAACGACACGCCGGGCAATCGAAGCCGGATTTGACGGTGTGGAGATCCACGGTGCCAATACGTATCTGATCCAGCAATTCGTTTCGGAAATCACGAATCAGCGCGTTGATGAATGGGGTGGCAGCCTGGAGAATCGCTTGAAGTTCCCGCTTGCCGTGCTTGCGGAAGTCAAACGGGTCGCCGCTGAATATGCAGATGAAAAGTTCATCATCGGATATCGCCTGTCTGCAGAAGAATACAGTCAGGAAGGCGTCGGCTATACGATCGAAGAAACGAAAGTTTTGACTGAGAAATTGATTGCCGGGGGAATCCATTATCTGCACGTCTCATTATTGGATTTCAAAAAGCAGCCCCATGACAATAAGGATGAAGGCAGCATCGTTTCCATTTTATCCAAGCTTATCAACGGCCGCGTCGCATTTGTCGCAGTCGGCAGCATCAAAAAGCCGGAAGATGCCGTGGCGGCACTCCAAGAAGGTGCAGACATCGTCGTGATGGGGCGCCAGGCATTGATTGACCCCGAATGGACTGAAAAAGTGAAGCAAGGCAAAGAATCCGATATCAATGAAATGATTCCAAAAGACATGGTGGATCACATTGAAATTCCGACGTTAATGTGGAATATGATCGGCGCTTCCCGAATGGTGCAGCAAGAAGAAGTTAAATCCTAAATGATAAGATAAAAGCTCCCTGCCAAATTCGGCAGGGAGCTTTTCCTATAGGATTTGCTGTTCCAATACGGCTTTTCGATCTTGCGCATCATGCAATTTCACCATGGCAAAACGGGCAATCGGCTGGATGACAAGACTTTCGGCTGCAAGGACGATGACGAAATTTCGCGGCCAGTTATGAAGCCAGTTGCTCAATAGTTTCCCGTGGAAGCCGTTGCCGACGATATCGCCGATCAGTGTCATGGCCGCAGACATGCCGATTACGGTAAAAAGGATGCGGAACAGGATCTTCGCATTGAAGCTGTCTGATTGCTTCGTGAATTTTGCCGTCAGGGCTTCGGCGATCCGGCCGAAAATGAGCGGTTCGATCAGCATGACGATGATCCAGATGATCGGCAGCATCTTCAAAATCGTCAAAGCGACGTCTCCGTCGAATGCTCCGGCAAAATAAACGGCGCTGTATACCGTCATGAATAATACGGTCAATGTGGAAATGATGGAACCGTATAAGAATCCTTCTTTGCCGTTGCGCGGCAGTCGTTTCTCTAATTGCATAATGATGTTTTTCCCCTTTAACATTGGTTTTCTGTAAGCAGATGCTAACTATATCAAAGAGGGATGCGGCCATGTAAGTGTCCATTTCATGTCCATTTGAGAAAGCATCCCCTGTTTAATCGAGCGGGAAAATGGGAAGACTCACTAAAGATGAGACAGATATAAATTTCAAGGAGGAATTTCACATGGCAGAAAATACACCTACTCATAAAGAGGAATTGAAAATCGTCAACGATTTGATCAAGGATATCGAAGTGGCGATGTTTACGACGATCATGGACAATAAACCGGTATCCCGTCCGCTCCAGACACAGGAAGCAGAATTCGACGGCGAGCTTTGGTTCCTGACGTTGAAGGATACGGATAAATATCAGGAAATCCTGGAGAATCCGGCGGTCAACGTGTCATATGCCGGAAAATCATATGTATCGATCAGTGGACAGGCACAGTTCGTAGAGGATTTGGAGCGCAAAAAGGAATATTGGAGCCCCGTGTTCGATAAATTGCTCGGTACGACTTATGATGACCCCAATGTCATCCTGATCAAAGTGACAGCGGACTCCGCTGAATACTGGGATTCCGGCAGCACGCTGAAAACGGTCAAGAACTTTGCTAAGAAACTGACAGGCAACGAAACAGAAGGTGATAAGAAGCAGATGAACGATACGGTGGAATTTTAACCGGCTTTTATTATATAGAAGAAACAACGGAAACCCGCAGACATTTTGATGCCTGCGGGTTTTTCACTTGCTGTCAAAAGGGTTTATTATTTAAGGCATCTCGCTTACAGTAAAGGAAAGAGACCGTTGCAGAGGATGAAAGAGATGAAAGTATTTGCGTCACACGACGAACAGATTATGATTTTGCAGAACCGGGGTTTGCTGGTGCCGGATAAGGCGACAGCGCGGCGGGTTCTATCGCGCGAGAATTATTATGCGCTGATCGATGGGTATAAGGATCCTTTTTTGGAGCGGGATGAGCGGCTGAATCCCTATGGCCAGGAAAAGTACCGGACGGGCACCGAGTTCGGCCATATCTACGCGCTGTATCGTTTCGACCGGGAACTGCGCATGCTGATGCTGGGTGAATTGCTGAAATTCGAGAAGAACATCAAGTCGAAAGTGGCGTACCGGTTCTCGGAGAAGTTCAAGGAGACCGACAGTTTTCTGCAGGCGGCCAATTACAGTTTGGAAGTGGATCGCCATCACGAGCGCGATCGCATCATCGCGACACTGGCCAACCTGATCAAAAGCCATAAGAAACGCGACCACGTAAAATACCCGGAGATCCGGGAGTTTTTTGACAAGCACCGAAACGTCCCGCTGTGGGTGCTCGTCAATTTCCTGTCACTCGGTCAGATCACCAATTTCTATTCCGTGATCGATGATGATTTGCGGGAGCGCATTGCGGCGGATTTTGCGGAAGAATTCAGTGAGGAAAATGAGCCGCTCAGTTTGAGAGCGGCGGAATTGGATGCCATTTTGAGAATCGCTTTTCCGTATCGCAATAAAGCGGCGCATGAAGAGGTTCTATACCGCTACCGGCTGCCGCATCCTGAAGATCTGAGGGATGTCGATGCCCTGCTGCGTCTGCATGCTGGCAGCCTAGGAAAGGGAACGGTCTATTCGATGGCGGGCTTGCTCAGGATGTTGCTGGCAAAAGAGGAATACAACAGTTTCTCAGTGGAACTCGACCGCCTGATGCAGGAATTGAAAGAGGCGCTGCCAAGGCGGGCGTATGGCGCGGTTATGCGGGATACGGGTTTTCGGGAAGACTGAATGTGGATCAATGAATTAAAGGAGTGAAGCGGAGCGGACTTGGCGTCAGTGAAAAATTGTGGACGCGCTGGCAGAACTGGATCGGCGATGATTCGTTCTGGCCGGAGAACACCGGTTTTATCCACGGAGATTTGCATCCGGGGCATATTCTGGTCGATGGAGATGAACGCGTAACCGGCTTTATTGACTGGACAGAAGCGAAAGTGGCTGACATATCGACTGATTTCATCGGACATCTCAGGACGCACGGCGAAGAGGAGCTGGCCCGATTGATCGCGGCTTATGCTGAGGCGGGCGGTGTGGTATGGCCGAAGATGAAGGATCATATTCTGGAACTTGCTGCGACCTATCCGATTGATATTGCGGAGTTTGCGATCAAATCGGGCAGCGGCGAATACCTGGATATGGCAAGAGGGGCGTTGCAGGAGGAATAGGGGAAAGGAGCAATGCGATATTTTCCGTACAGCATACATCGGATGAAGGGAACGGATCCCGACTAGAATTGAAAAAGAAGGGAGGTCAGATGATGAATATGCTGAAGGACATGAATGAGGCATTGAATTATATTGAAGAACAATTGGACGGCGACATCGATTTTCAGGAAGTGGCGGCGATCGCCGGCGTTTCGGAATATCATTTCCGGAAGATGTTTTCGTATTTGTCCGGCATGGGGCTGAGCAGCTATATCCGCAACCGGCGCCTGTCGCAGGCGGCATTCGATCTGCAGCAGGACGACGGGCGGGTGCTGGATGTCGCTGTCAAATACGGCTACGATTCGGCGGACGGCTTCAGCCGCGCATTCCGCGAGTGGTCGGGCATCTATCCGTCGGAAGTGAAGCACAGCGGCCCTTTGAAGCTGTTTCCGCGTCTGACTTTCCAACTGACGATTCAAGGAGGAATGGATATGGATTACCGTATTGTTGAAAAAGAAGCATTCAGGCTGGTGGGCATCCAAAAACGTGTGCCCCTCATCTTTGAAGGGATCAACCCGGAAATCATGAAAATGGTGGAATCGATTACCGCAGAACAGCGTGACAGGCTTGGGGCGGTCCGGAATACGGATGTCAAAACTGTGGTGAACGCATCTTTTAACTTTGATGATGGACGCAATGAGGAAAAGGGGGAGCTGGATCATTTGATCGGTTCCATCACGACGCTGGATCAGGATTTCGGTGAGTTTGATGTGGTGGATGTTCCTGCAGGAAGCTGGGCAGTTTTCAAAGCTGAAGGGGAATTCCCGAAAGTGCTGCAGGATACGATGGCGAAGATTTTCTCCGAATGGCTGCCGTCTTCGAATTATGAAATAGCGGAAGGACCGGAAATCTCTTTTAACGGCGATATGTCGGATTTACGGAATGTCTCGAGTGAAATTTGGATCCCCGTGATAAAGCGGAAGAATCTGTAATAATTTTGTGATGGAGCTGATGGCAATAAAGCCGGAAAAGATTCGCGGATGCGTGGATCCTTTCCGGTTTTTATCATTTTCAGCGGTGAATTTGTCTTTTTACAGGGAAATTTGAAAAATGGGATGGTAAACTCTGCTGAAAAGGAGGCTGGAGCAGGCGGTTTTCGGACTTTCATCAGTTTGTGATCGGCATATGTGGTTTTATGATCGGCATTCCACTGTTTGTGATCGGCATATGGAGTTTTATGATCGGCATTCCACTATTTGTGATCGGCATCCGAGGTTTTGTGATCGCCATGTAAATTCATGGACCAAAATAAAAAAGGATTCGCGCAAAAGCGAATCCGTTTTCAACCGATCCATCATCCAGCTTCCTGTATTTCATTTTCCACGAGCTCCGTCACTTTTTCGATGACTGCATCATAATAAAGCAGTTCCTCATCAAGCAGGATCATGTAGCCTTCAAGCGGAGACGAAGAATTGATCAATTCGTAAGCTTCCACATACGCCTCCAGATTATAGAAAGTGAAGCCCATATCCAAATCCTCCGAACTGTCATCCACAACGATCTGCGCGTCCCTGATCAGCGCCAGCGATTTCGCTGGATCCACAAGCAGATAAATCTCGGCAAGTGATGTCAGATCATCCACGCGGGAATCGGCATCGCCGTTTTCCAGACGGCCTTCGATCAATCGGATGGCATCATCGAATCGATTTTCCATGAGATAGATATCCGTTTCCATCCAGCTAAGGTGGTAAAGGTCTTCCTCGGATGCATCCTTCTTCAACTCGTCGATCAGGCTAAGCGATTCGGCGAAATCCCCCTTGTCCATGGCCGCGTAAACTGCGTCGTATTGGGCCATTTCCGCCTGGCTCTCCGCTATCAGCTCATCCAGGAAAGTTTCCTGGAAATCAGCAAGTTCCATGCCGCTCGCCTCTTGGAGCATGCCGTAGAATTCACTCTTTTTATCCGCAGACAGGAGGGTGGCCAGAATCCCTTCCCCGTAATCATTGGCAAGGGCTTCCACAGCTAAAAAGCTCTGGACGTATGGATCGAAGTTCCGGGAATATGAATCATGGAATGAAGCATCCGTATCCAACAATGTAAAATCTGTGATTTCGATATCTTCCAGGTCATACCAGTCACTTGTCTCGCCTGCCAGGTAATCCGCGATTCCTTCTTCAAACCAGACAGGAAGACGCGTTTCGGATAAACCTGCTTTCTCGCTGTACAAATGGCTTTGGTGATGGGCATATTCATGCAGGAGAATGATATCCCATGAATAATCGTCCGGCACCAAGTGGATTTCCCTGCTGTAATAATCATAATAGCCCATCGCTTCCTCATAGCCGGAAGCTTGTGACAGGGTCTCGAAATCATCATGGAAGACGATTGTCAGGTTACCGGGCTCTTCATTGCCGAAAAAATCGTCGATCCGCTGTTTTTCAAGCTCCAAAAATTCATCGATTTTCTGAATCTCATCTTCTGTTGAAGATGTATACGAATAAACTACACCGTTTTTCTCGAGACTGCCTGCAGCGTTGTTTTTCGGACCGCTGTTCCATAAAGAGGCCACCAGCATTTCCGTTTTTTCAGAAGCTGAAAAATCCTTTGTCAGCTCACGGGCTTCGAGCGCCGTATTCGCGACAGCAAAAACACCGATTGCAGAACTGAGATAAACCGTCAAAATAAGCATGGCCGCCACTTCCAGGCGGCTTGTCAACCCGATTTTTCGGAGCCCGCCAGTTTCAATGCCGTAAAGGCTGAAAGCAAGCATTCCGACGCACAGAATCAGGATCACTCCCGAAAAAAGGATCCCGAGTATGAGCCCCTGGCTGAATATGAGCCAATACCCCCCGATGCTCAGCCCCAGAAATAAAATCGATAACAGAAGTAATTTGAATAAGAGTTTCATGTCGTCCTCCGCTTTCCATGTTTGATGATCATATAAAACAAGTGCCGAATGAAAAAGGAGGTTACTGGCGTGAGCCTCTACAACTTTTATTTTTCGTCTCGGATCTGCTTTTGAACCTGGCAGCATTCATAGGTGAAAGTCTTCAGGTTTTCTATATATTAACATTTACTAACCAAGGAATATATCTATTTTTATCGGCGGATCTGGCCGCAGCCAGAAAACAGTCTCAGCGGGTAAGGCCGGGAAATGAAGATGAAGGGATGGAATAAGGTGGATCCACTGACAGGAAAACTCGACGCTGTCACCTGAGAGAGAGGGTTGAACGATGACTCAGCCGCCTGTATCCGAATCGATCAATAACGGCAAAAAGGAAAGCGCCCGTCAATCGGCACTTTCCTTTTCCGCAATTCATTCCCTGAATTCAATTTCGCCGGTTTCCTGCATAGCGGCAAAGTCACGCAGCTGTTCATTGTAGTGGTCAATAATTTGGCTCGCCTTCCTATCTTCCGAATCCCATGTGCCATGCGCATCTTTAACAAGCGTCACGTTAAAACCGTGCTGACTGGCGCTGCGCGTCGTGGCGTCAATGCAGTATTCCGTCTGGTTGCCGGCGAGCACCAGGTTTTGAATGCCCCGATTCTTCAATTCCTCCAGCAGCCGCGTCCCATAGAAAGAATCAGGTGTTTTTTTCTGAACGATCAGCTCATCCGGTTCCGGGGCAATGGACGGATGGATCTGCCAGAAATCAGTTCCTTCCACAAGGGCGGCGTCATTATGCTGCACATAAATGACCGGCACATCCGCTGCCCTCGCTTTTTCGATGAGGGATTTCAGATTCCTCAGCATCTTCTCGCTTTGATGAACCGGATTTGCTTCATCATACATTTCGTTATGTGCATCAATGATCAGTAAAGCTGTATTTGACATGGCGCAGTCTCCTCTGCAAATCTTCTTACTGGAATAAATTCGACTTATCTATTTCAAACCCTTTCTTTACACAAGATAAAAAGGGGTTTGATTTTTGGATTCCTTATGCTACGCTGTTATTAACCAAATATTTACACACTGGGGGAGCCGCTTTTGGGCTGAGACAAGCATCGCTTGGACCCTTGGAACCTGATCTGGATTATGCCGGCGTAGGGAAGTGGCAGTTGCATTCATTATGATGCAACCCTTCTGCACTGCTGTCCGATTCATGGAAGCTGTGTATTTTTTTGTGCAAAAATTAGGAGGGGAAGCGATGGGGGAAACATGGGGGTTCATCGATTCGGGTCATGCCAGTCCGGCCTTTAACATGGCCCTGGATGAATTGATGCTCGAATGGCTGAGCAAAGGGGAGATGGGCCCGACGATCCGGTTTTATGGCTGGTCACCGGCCGGGATATCGATTGGCCGTTTCCAGGATGCCGATGAAAAAATCGATTTTCAGCAGGCTGCTGTCTACGGAATGGAAATTGTCAGGAGACAGACCGGCGGACGCGCCGTGCTGCATGATCACGAACTCACTTATAGTGTAGTGGTGCCGGAAACACATCCAGCAATGCCGCGTTCGGTCAAAGAAGCCTATCTGGTCATTTCGAAAGGATTATTGGAAGGCTTTCGGGAACTCGCCATCCATGCAGAATTCGCCATTCCGGAAACATCCAGGGAAAAAACGGATTCTGCTGTCTGTTTTGACAAATCATCCTGGTACGAACTATTGGTAGATGGCAAAAAAGCGGCTGGAAGCGCACAGATGCGCAGAAAAGGCATGATCTTGCAGCACGGTTCCATCCCGATTGAAATCGACAGGATGAAATTATTTGATTTATTCAGCTACCCATCTGCCGCAATAAAACGGAGAGCGCTGGAGGCGTTCAAAGAGAAAGCCATCTCCATCAATGAAGCGGCGGATAGACCACATGATTTTGACGAAGTGAAAGCTGCGTTCAAACAGGGATTCGAAAAGGGGCTCGGCATACAATTGGAAACGATGGTGCTGTCGGAAGCGCAATTGATGGAAGCCGGCCGCCTTGCGGAAACGAAGTATAAAAATCTTGATCTGAAATTTTCAATCGAAAAATAGGAGGGTCCACAATGACTAAACAAGAAGAATACATACGGAAACCGGATTGGCTGAAGGTGAAGATCAATACGAACGAATCGTTTACAGGTCTGAAGAAATTAATGCGCGAGAAGAAATTGAACACCGTGTGTGAGGAAGCACGGTGTCCGAATATCCACGAATGCTGGAGTGAACGGAAAACCGCGACCTTCATGATTCTGGGAGATACCTGCACGCGCGGCTGCCGCTTTTGTGCGGTGAAAACCGGATTGCCGAATGAGCTCGATCTGGGCGAACCGGAACGCGTCGCGGAATCCGTCGAAATCATGGGCTTGAAGCATGTCGTGGTCACAGCAGTTGCCCGTGATGATCTGAAAGACGGCGGAGCAGCCGTCTTTGCGGAAACTGTACGCGCTATCCGGAGGAGGATGCCTGCCACGACCGTTGAAATTCTGCCATCCGATATGAAAGGTGATTATGAAAGCCTCCATACCTTGATGGACAGTGCGCCGGATATATTCAACCATAATATCGAAACCGTGAGACGCCTGACAAAACGCGTGCGTGCCCGTGCGATGTATGACCGCTCGCTTCAATTGCTTGCACGGGTCAAGGAAATCGCTCCGGATACACCGACCAAATCGAGCATCATGGTCGGGCTCGGCGAAACGAAGGAAGAAATCATCCAGGTGATGGACGATCTTCGTGCGCATAATGTGGATATTATGGCAATCGGGCAATACCTGCAGCCGACGAAAAAACATTTGGAGGTGGAGCGTTATTACCATCCCGATGAGTTTGCGGAACTGAAGGAAATCGCTCTTTCAAAAGGCTTCAGTCACTGTGAAGCCGGTCCGATGGTACGCTCGTCCTATCATGCAGACGAACAGGTAAGTGCGAGCTCCGCCCAGCGCCGCATCAATTACATGAAAGGCTACGAGTCGCAGGGCAGGAAACTGGAAGAGAAATTTTTTAGTATATAAATGAAAATGGCCTCCGCATTAGCGGAGGCTATTATTTTCCATAAGGATGTATTTCAGTCACACGAGTTGATGGCCTGCCATGGATATTGGGCAAAATCTGATGTTAAACAGTCAGATCGTTCTCCGCTTTTATTCGCAGAGCATCCTGCACCAATTTTTGAAGTACGGCAGCGACGACTGCCACGATGAATGAAACGGAAATGACGACCATCCCGATGACTGTGCCGGGGGCATCATCCGCCATGGTAAGCTGGTGCAGGAAAGGCATTTCCACGATATAGACTGCGATGATGGCAATGGCGCACAGCTTGATGGTTTTCACCGCTTTAAGCGAATACAGAGAAAATGCCAGGTTGCGCTAAATATAACCGAGGAGTTTTAAGGCCTGATATAGAGCGATAAAGAAAGGGATCATTCCAGCATACATGCCGATCAACAGCGGATATTGCAATTTTTCGAGTTCCGGCAGCGCCTAGTAGGGGGAATTGGGATCGAATCTTGAGAATCCGTAAATGCATCCGGCAAGAACAGGGGCACCGACGAGGAAAATCGCAATCTTCAATACAGTTGTGAACCCTCGTGCCATTTCAAACACCTCAATAATCAGTTTTGTTAATGAAATGATACAACAAAATTTATTGAATATTAATAAAAAAATATTCTTATTTAATTGATGCCGCGGAAATTCATCACAGATATTTGTGCAGCCCCCGGTAAATTTCTACGATTTCATTGACCTTCATGCGGACAAGTCCACTCGATGACGGGGCGACAAATTCGACGATCCCCGGAATGACGGGTTCCGCTTGCTCCCCCCACGATACTTGACGCTTCCTGCTGTATTGCTGGTACACGCCCTTGCCGACAAAGCAGACAGCTTGCGGCTGATACCGGCTGATTTTTTTCTTCAATTTTTCAGCGCCGATTTGATATTCGTCCTTTGAGATTTCAACCGCTTCCTTTGTCGGCCTTGCAACAATATTTGTCAGGCCGAAACCAAGCTCCAGAAGCTGACTGTTTTCTTCAGGCAGCATCTTCCGGGGCGTCAATCCCGCTTCGTAAAGGATTTTCCAAAATCGGTTGCTGGGATTTGCGTAATGATAGCCGGTTTCCGACGAACGGATGCTGGGATTGAAGCCGACGAAAAGGATTTTCAGATTAGGGGATAAATGGTCGGGTATCGATTGCAAAGCCACAAAACGCCTTCCTTTCTCTATTCGTTATTTATATATTACCCGATTTCCCGAACTCCCTGTGATTTATTACATATATGCGGCAGTTCAAAAGTACTGAAATTCATGGGAAATGAAACCTTGCGCCATATGGGGCGTAAGCTGATATTAGAATAATTACACGAGGTGGGAAATGATATGAAAAAATTGAAATCACTTACATTGCTTCTAATCGGGATATTGTTTCTTGCGATCCTGGCCGGCTGTTCGGAAGACGAAGCGGCGGCTCCGGAAAAAGAGGAGATTCCAGAACAACAGGAAGCGGAAACAACGCCACAAGCTGATCCTGAAGAAGAGAAGGAAGCGAGTGGCCCGGAAGAAAGTCAGGCTCCTAAAGCTGCGATACACAATGTTGAAGAAATCGTAAAAGAGAAAGGGAAATATGTGCCGAATGAAATGACGGATCAGCAAAAAGAGGAACTGCAAAAAGAAGTGGAAGCGGCTCCTGAAGGCATGACTGGAGAAGAAGCCTATTTGTTCGCGGTTTCCTTGTTGGCAGCGGATATCGAAGAAGCAGCCCGCATCATCAATGAAACCGATCCGGTGATCAAAATTGATTCCGCTACACCTGAAGACGAAATCGACATCCCGGAAGCGGAAACGGTCAATGTGGCACTTCTGCTGGATGCGAGCGGCAGCATGGCAGGGGAAGTGACGGGCGGACAGAAGATGGAGCTGGCGAAAGCGGCGATTCAGAACTATGCATCCGACCTTCCGGAAGGCGCGAACATCATGCTCCGCGTGTATGGACATGAAGGAACCGGCACAGATGCTGACAAAGCGATGTCCTGCGCAAGCAACGAAGTCGTTTATGAACTCGGCGGGTACGATGAACAGAAATTCACAGAGTCACTCAGGGAATTTGCCCCTGCCGGATGGACGCCACTTGCCGGTGCAATCCAGGCAGCTGAAGCAGATCTGAACGGACAGCAAGGAGACAATGTGCGCAATGTCATCTACGTCGTGAGTGACGGCATCGAAACATGCGACGGCGATCCGGTTGCGGCCGCAGCAGCATTGACCGAGTCAGAGATACAGGCCGAAGTCAACATCATCGGCTTCGATGTGGACAATGAAGGGCAAAAACAGCTGGAAGAAGTGGCGAAAGCCGGGAATGGCCAGTACAAATCGGTGTATTCCGAAAGTGAACTGAACGAATACCTCAAACAGGAATACAGCCGGCTTTACTGGGAATGGCTCGCTTGGAGCAATGACCGGAAACTGGAAATCCTTTCACAAAGCAATGATATCTATTTTGACCTTCTCGCCGCAAATAATGATGTCAGCTTCCTGTCGTTGGCAGCGAAAAATGACATGATTTCCCTCCAATATGATTTTAAGGACTTAGGGAAATTCAAAGATGATGAGGCATTGAAGCGGTATGTTGAATTGGTCAACCTGAGATATGATACGGTTCGGAATCATTTCAGGCAGGAAGTGGACCGTAAAGATGCAATCCGAAAAGAAATGAAAGAGAAATTGAACAAGCAAGTGGAAGAAATGAAAGAGGAAAGCGACAAAAAATATACACCATAAAAAAAGCTCCGCCCAACCGGTAAACTACCGGAGAGGCGGAGCTTTTTCAATTTTAAGGCTGATTTTCAGCATCCACCGATATCTGCCATTCAATGCCGAAACGGTCGATGCAGCTGCCATACAACGGGCTCCAGAAAGTTTCCTGCAGGTCCATGCTGACCGTCCCGCCTTCAGCAAGTTTCCCGAAAACTCTTCTCGCTTCCTCCTGATCGTTGAGCGTCAATGTCATCGATACGCTATTGCCTTTTTGGTAGGACATTCCCATACCCGGGGGGACATCTGAAATCATCAGATAATCCCCGTTAGCTAAAATGATTTGAGCGTTCATCACCATATCTTTCACTTCATCCGGAATGCCGTCCATATTATCAGCGTTTGCCTCGCCGTATGTCATGAGACCGACCAACTCGCCATTTAGTACATCTTTATAAAAGTGGACGGCTTCCTGGCCTTGTCCATCAAAATTCAAATAAGGAAAAAGTTTTGTGATCATGACTGCCCTTCTTTCCGTGGTTTTTGCTGATCCGCCAGAAATTCCTCCAGCCGGTCATAACTTTCCGACATGCCTTCAACCGCGTGCATGTCCATGATTCGCTGTAATTCTTCTTCGGATTCGAAGAGAGTGCGCGAAGTTAATATGGTTCTGTTTCCATTCTCCGAAAAATACAGTTTGATGAGCATTTTCGGCATCCCTTCAATTTCGTTGCCATAAAGGTCTGCAAACGCATCTTCATAAACGAGCCGTTCATTCTCTTCAACTTCAAAGTATGTGACTTTCCCCCACGCTTCTTGGCCATCTGTGGAAGATCGCATGCAATAATGCCAGATTCCTTGGGGTTCGACTGTCATTTCATAGCTGTGCGTATCCCATCCTGCCGGTCCCCACCAGCGCGCAATATGGTCAGGGCTGACATGGGCCGCATAGACCAGCTCTTTCGGTGCATCAAATTCACGTTCCATGATCAATTCACGTCCGACGGTTTGAGTTCGGGTTTGGCCTGCTGACATTGGATGAACCTCCTTCTGTCTCAGGTAACCGATCCGTTTCAGCAGTCTCCTTCCCTAAAAGCGATCGGTTTCTTATACTCATTATAACGATTTTTCATTAAAGTTAAATGAAAATTCAGATAAAATTATTTTAGGTTAAAATGAATATGAAGCAATTACAGATTTTAGCGGATAGGAGAATATCATGTATTTCAACAAACCCATCAGCTTTCTTGAAAGTTCCACACAACCAGTAAGATTAATCGGTAGAACAGCAGTCCGGGCCATCATCATGGAACAGGGAAAAATTCTGATGGTCCACTCGAACCTCGGCTATTATAAATTACCGGGCGGCGGTGCTGAAACAGGTGAAAGTCTTACAGAAGCTTTGAGCCGGGAAGTTGTGGAAGAGACCGGTTATTTGAACAGCCAGGCTTTAAAGGAACTTGGAGTCGTTTCCGAATTACGGCCGGATCGTTCAATGGCAGGGACCTGTTTCCATATGGATTCTTATTATTATTTATGTCGATTGACGGATAAAGAAAAAACTGAGCAAGCGCTGATCGATTATGAGTTGGAAGAAAACTACACGCCTGTTTGGATTTCACTGCTGGAAGCCATTGAGATAAATCAGTCATCATATGAAAAGAATAACTCGTTGATCTTTATTCCCAGGGAGAATTTTATACTGAACTGGCTGTTACGGAATCCTTTAGCAGTAGCTCAAGGAGGGACAGCTGCTTTATGAAGCAGGAAAGCGAGGTGCGCAACGAGAATAATAAAACATAAGAAAGGACGTGTACAGATGCCGGCAGCGGGAATATGGATCAGGATAAAAGCGTTCATATGGGATTATATATGGCTGTTCATCTATCTCTGTTTTATCGTTTTGCTGACGACTCTGCTGCTGCCCGGGCTGCAGGATTTCTTTAATGGTCCAGTCGGAATTGCCCAATTGAGCGGATTTCTTTTGGTGACTTTGCCGATTTCTTTATATTTTGCCATAGGAGATTCAAATTTAATGAATGGAACTTTCGGGAAACGGAAAATGGGGATCCGAGTGGTGGACATGGAAGGGGGACCAATCGGCTTCATGCGTTCTGTCTTCAGGATCCTGCTGAAGTTTTTACCGTGGGAATTGTCACATTTTCTGGTTTACCGGCTCGTCCATCTCGGCGACGGAGAATTTCCGCTCCATCTCATGCTGATTGGCGGCTTGGTCTATCTCCTTATCTTCACGTATATCCTGACAGCTGTTTTCTCGAAAGAAAATCGTTCGCTGTATGACCGGTTGAGCGGGACGAAAGTGATCCGAATATGAAAAACAGCGGAATGAAACATAAAAGGTCACCGGAGAGAGATTCCGGTGACCTATTATTGTGTCTTGCCCATGCTTATTCCAGCTCTACGGTAATCGGTTCGATATCGACCCGTATGCCTTCATCCTCAGGATTTTCAATATAGCTGATCAGCGGCTGTATGGTAACCGAGGACGCTTCCGGGTCCAGGGCTTCAAAGGTCATCTGGTAATATGGCCGGTGGAATGTGGATGCGCCGCCGGTTCCGAATACCATCGGATAAATAGTGCCCAGGTTATCAGTAAGCTGCCAGTCTGTCACGTAATGATTTTCATCAATTCCTTCAGATTCAAATCTTAAAACAGTGGATAGTTTATTGAAAGAGATGTCATCCACAAAATATTCTCCGCCTTCGAAGGCAAGGGTTTCATCGATATCAAAGCTGCCTCCCTCCAGTGCACGCAATTTAAAGTTGAATGACCAGTCACCGGTGATTTCTTTTCCGGCGTCCATTGCATCACTGAACGCGACCGGTTCCCATGAAAGTGATAGCGATTTGGGCGGAGAGTTTCTGAAATCTGGTGCCAGACTTATGAAACCCACATAAGTTGTATCATCCACTTTCCGCATATCAATCGATGCACCGTATCCTTTTGAACCGGATGCTTCGATCATTTCACTTGGCAGCGGGGTTGGACCGAGGTCCGTCTCAGTCTTCAGCGCGAAACTGATGGTCACCGAAGTTCCATCATATACCCCTTCTTCCAGTGAGAGCGTGGAACCGTTGCTCGTCTGCGTCATATTCAGCGGCTGTGCGACTTCACTGAAATGAGGGAAGATCAGCTCTTCCTCATCAAAATAGGAAACGATATCCTGCAGAACGGGAATCTGGGAAGCGATGGTCGGGAAAGCAGTGACCATGGTGATTCCAGTGCCGATCAGCAAAGCGGCAGCCACGGCTGTTTTCAATAGCCATCCGTTTTTTTTCTTTTGTCCAAGAAGGCGGCGCTTCATCGCTTTTTTTTCGAGTTTTGAAACCGGCGCTTCGGGAATATCCTCTATATCGGTATTCAGTAGTTTATGAAAGTCATTCATATGAATCGCTCCTTTCGCTGGAACAGATGAAACAGTTTCTTTTTGCCGCGGAACAGCCGGTTATCGACTGCGGATAAGGTTATGCCGAGTGCGTCCGCTATTTCGCCGTTTGACAGATCCAAATAATATTTCATCAGGAATAACTCCCGGTCGGCTTCCGGGAGCTCGTGGAGACGGTACAGCATTTCATTGCGGGCTTCGTTTTTCATAACGGCATCTTCTGTATCATGGCTTTGGCCATCATTGCGCACTTCATCCGTCAGCGCTTCTCTCTGCTGCCGTTTTTGCTGTTTCCGATAAACATCGATGGCTTTATACTTGGCCAGGGTGCCGGCCCATTTCCTGAAATCCTCATGGCTTCCTTCAAATTTTCCGGCCCGCTGCCAGATAGTCATGAGTACGTCGTTCAAACATTCTTCGGCAATATGAAAACCATAGCTTTTCAGCAATACATGCTGGCAGATCCCTTTCAGAAACGGCATGTATGCATCGATCAGGTAATCGATCGCCTCTTCTTCCTGGCGTTTTAGCCGCATGATGAAATCTTCCATCGCCTTCACTTCCTCCCTTTGTTACTCCATACAACGAAGCAGATGAATAAAGTCTCGCGCTGGTTCTAAAAAAATATGGATGATTTCTTTTTCTTGATTGAAGAAGGGCAATTTTGATGCAGCTACTTTTACATAATTTTCTATTTTCATGGGATATGCCATACAATGAAAATTAATAACAGGATATAATATTTATTACATAACTGGTAAACTGTTCAAGAACATATATTTAGGGGTGTAATATGGAAGATTTACTGTTTTTCTTTTTAGAGAATATGGCGCTGATCATCGCGCTTATGTATTTGGGGTTTAAAGTGAAAGATGCTGTATTCCATGATTGGACCGATCCGGTCAGGCAGCGGCTCATCATCTCCGTTTTTATCGGATTCCTTACTTTTTCAATCATGTATCATCCATTCATTATAGAAGAAATGCGATTGGATTTGCGGGAAGTTCCGCTATTTTTCATTTCTTATGTCGGTGGATGGCAATATGGGCTGCTGTCCGCGATCCTGCCGACCGGCTTCAGGATGTACATCGGCGGGCCGACGATGCTGGATGGGATTCTGCAGTCGATCCTATTGCCGATCATCATCGGCAGCCTGTTCCATGACCGGAAGCGGAAAGATCATTTCACAGGAATTCTGGATATAAAAAGAATGATGATTGCATTCGTCATCTATGAAGCGATCAAGTCTGTATGGGTGATCACATCAACCCCGATGACTCTTGGCATAACCCTGCCGATGTTCATCGCTGCGGCTGTGGCTGTAATTTCGATGGGTCTGATATTGAATGGTGAAAACCGGAGTAAGCTGCTGCGTGAAGAACTGGAGTTTTATTCGAATCGGGATCCGATGACGCAATTGCCGAACATCCGATTTTTTAAGAATAACGTAAGAAAGCTCGTTGAAAATAATAAACCGATGGCGATTGTCATGCTGGATGTAGACTATTTTAAAGTATATAACGATACGCACGGCCATCAGAAAGGCGATGCAGTCCTGCGTTCCATCGCTCAAATCCTTACAGACTTGATTCGGAAAGAAGATTTTGTAGCGCGTTACGGCGGAGAGGAATTCATCTGCTGCATCACGGCACCGGCTGGTCTGGAAGAGGCTGCGAAAATGGCGGAGCGCATTCGGAAAAATATTTTCGACTATCATTTTGATGGCGAAGAACTTCAGCCGGAAGGTGTACTGACTGTTTCCATGGGGATGGGCTATAGCAGCGGAGGAACGGTTCTTGAAGAAATGATCGAAGAAGCGGACCAGTCACTGTATCAGTCAAAACGGCAGGGGCGCAACCGTTTAACTGTTTTTCCGGGAATCATGTTAGACTCTAATAATAAAGGTAGTAAGATGAAGGAGGCAAATTATGAATAAATTAATGAAAAAACGCTTAAAAGCGATGGCAATCGATCTCGCTATTTCCACAGGTGTCACGGTTATTCTTGATCCATTGCTCCGAAACAAGGTGAAAAATAAAGCGGCATATGATGTGATAGTACCGACCGCCGTATTCTGGGGTCTGGAATATGCGCAGCTGCTTGCGAGAGGTCAGACAGTCGGACATAAGGCAGCAGGCATCATCATCGATACGACAGATGGCAGCGCTATAAGCTCGGA
The DNA here is from genome assembly GCF_016820495.1 of Planococcus beigongshangi. GTDB lineage: Bacteria > Bacillota > Bacilli > Bacillales_A > Planococcaceae > Planococcus > Planococcus beigongshangi. The sequence goes on from NZ_JADHDU010000006.1 coordinate 87,985, forward strand.
ACAGATTATTAAAAGAATTCTTCACCGCGATTCGATCAGCACGTTTTCTTATCTGAAAGACCGGGGCAAATATGAGTTTTATGAAGGAACCAAGTTGCCGCATGACTTGTACGCAGATACAGTCGTGAAGGAATATCTGAAAGAATAGCGAAAAAGGAAGTACTCCCGCGATGTGGAGTGCTTCCTTTTTGATTGATCAATCTTAAGCAGTTTCTGCCAGTTTGCGGGCAAGGGAAGGTTCCCTCCGTCCGAGTGCATTGACCAGGATGACTCCTGCTATTGCAATGACACCGCCGATGAGCGAAATCCCGGTCGGCAATTCATGGAGCCACATCCAGGATACGAGGATCGCTACTGCCGGTTCCAGATAAATAAGGCTGGATACCGAGCTCGCGTTTGCCATGGACAATGCGGTCGCCCAGGTGACATAGGCAATGGCGGCAGGGAAAATTCCTACATAGAGCGTAGCGAGATGAGCTTCCCATGTTGCGTTCTGAAGAGTGGTCACGAGGCCGGGTGAAAAGATGAAAAATGGCAATGTGCCGGCCCATGTGAAATAAGCTGTGAGTTCAATTGCCGAATATTTATTCAAAAGTGGTTTCTGGAAAACAAAAAATGCGGCTGAGGCAAAAGCCGCAATCAGCACCAGCACTGCTCCGTTCGTCAATGTCACGGAACCATCGCCGGATCCGAAGGCGATGAGCATGATGCCCACAAAACCGATGGCCATTCCAAGCCAGCCGATGCGCGTCAATCGTTCTTTCAAAACGACCGAGGCGATGAGGGCAGTGAAAATCGGTCCTGAACCGACCAGCATGCCGGCAGTGCCTGCAGAAATGGTTTCCATGCCGAACGTGACGAAAATGTGGTAAACACTGATGCCGATCCAGCCAAGGATCAGCAGACGCAGAATATCACCTTTATGCGGCAGCCTGAATTTTACACCCGGCCACAGTGCGTATCCAAGAAATAACAGGGAAGCAATCAGGAAACGGACGAGTACATTTTGTCCGGTCTCATAACCGCCCTGCAATCCGACACGGATCGCTGCAAAGGATGAGCCCCAGATTACAACTGAAAATAATGCCAAAGAAAATGCTTTTGCGTTCATGAACGTTCCTCCATCAGCCATCCTTTTATAAAGAATCGGCTTATCCAAGTGTCTGAAACAAACAGACAGCTTCTATTATATTCGTTTCGGAGAGGAAAGTCAGCAGGGGACATGGGATCATCCCGATAAAAAAGCAGCCATCCGAAGAGGGCTGCCAGGTATGCTATTCAACTTTGAATTCAGTTACAGCTTCGTACTCCGCACCGTCAGTCGGTGTCAACCAGGCTTTCAGTTCATAAACACCAGCTTCCAGCTCCAGTTCAGGAATGACAAATTCGTATTCAAGTTTGCCGTCGGGCTGAAGCGTTTCTTCTCCTAACGCCTGCATGTACATATTAACGGATGAATCGCGGTGAAGCTCTTCACCTTTATCATTGGAAAGCGTAAAGTCAAAGCGCTGTCCGCTCGAGAAATCGTAGTATATCGTCTCATCCGTCGGGTTGTTCACCGTATAACGGAACAGGTCCTTATCCAATTGTTCAATCGTCCCATGCACTTCAGTCACCTCGATCTCCTCATTTCCTGTTGATGAGCCATTGTCTGTGTCCGTTTCAGGTTCGGCGGTACTCGAAGTTCCGCACGCCGCCAACAGCAGGGTAAATGCCATCAGAAGAAATACTGCCAAAGCTTTTCCTGTTTTCATGAATGTTCCTCCCCGGTCTGTTAAAGTGGGTCATGCTGTTCTATGTGGTTGCCTATTTGAACGGCTGACCGGCGGAAAAGTTACAGATTAACAGAAAATAACTGGCAGTTTCACAAAAAAGCCCCTGATAAGGAGCTTTTCTGCTTTGCGTCATGTGATGGATGCAAGATAAATCGTTCTTACCGATTCTTCAATCATCGTGTTGAAATCTTCATCCGACTGGCTGGCATTCAAACCTTCGGACAAACCACGGGAAAAGCTGGCGATCAAGCCTTCATTCGCAGTCAGTTTCAAATTGGCTTCATCGCGTGTATAGCCGCCGGAAAGGGCGACAACACGGACTACGCGTGGATGATCGATCAATTCCTTATAGAAATTATCGACTGTCGGAATCGACAGTTTAAGCATGACATTTTTATCTTCGCTCAATGTATTCAAGCCTTCCAGAATTTCTTTTTTCAGGATTTCTTCTGCTTCGGCTTTGTCATCGATGCGGATATTGACTTCCGGTTCGATGATCGGAACAAGTCCGGCTGCGAGGATCTGTTCAGCCACTTCAAATTGCTGGGCAACCACTTTTTTGATGCCCTCAGCATTTGCTCCATTGATCACGGAACGCATTTTTGTTCCGAACACGTTTCGTTCGTTTGCACGTTTCAGCAAATCATCAAGCCCAGGATTCGGCTTCATCAATTGAACGCCGTCTTCTTCATCGGCAAGGCCCTTATCCACTTTCAGGAATGGCACGACACCTTTTTCCTCCCAAAGGTAATCCGGTGTATATTTCCCTTCCACTTTGCGGTCCATCGTCTGTTCGAACAGGATGGCGCCGAGAATCGACTCGGAGTTGAAGGCAGGTGCTGTCATGACGCGTGTGCGCATTTCATGGATCAAATCATACATTTCATCTTCGTTCGAATATGAATCTTCCGAGACACCGTATTGTGCCAGGGCTTTCGGTGTACTGCCGCCGCTTTGGTCGAGCGCTGCAATAAACCCTTTTCCATTTTTCACGAGTTCAAATTGTTCCTGATTCATTTTCCCAGCTCCTTTGATTAGTTTGAGAAACGCAAAAAGAATAAAACTGTACATAGAATATTGTAACAATAAACTAGGCAATCATCAAAAAAGAGCGGCGCCTGTGCAATTTGAAAAACCACCGAAGAAAATTCTTCGGTGGTTTTTGTGAAGTATGGATCATGTGCCGCAATACGTCTTGAAATTGCGTTCCTCATCTTCAGGCGGTGCTTCAGTATAGGCAAGCTGCCCGTCACTGTAGGCATACGGATTCCGTACGGCTTCGACCAATTTACGGGTAAGGCTGAAATCCTGATCATCGACCGCAGCTTCGATGGCTTCTTCCACCCGGTGGTTGCGCGGGATGATGGCAGGATTGCTGTTTCGCATCAGCTCATGGGATTCTTCAGGACTTTCTGTTTGCTCTTCACGGCGCAAGGTCCATGCCGCATGCCATTCAGCGAATCCAGCTTTGCCGGCAAGCGGTGTTTCTTCCGGCTTATCGAATGTCAACGCGCGGAACGTATTGGTATAATCCGCTTTATGATCGTGCATAAGTTTCAATAACTCATCGATCAGCGATTCGTCTTCCTCTTCCTTGCCGAATAAACCGAGTTTCGCCCGCATGCCGGCAGACCAGTTTTGCTGGAATTGATTGCCGAAATCGCCAAGAAGATCCTGAGCAGCTTCGATGGCCTGCGCCTGATCCTCATCGATCAGCGGCAGCAGCGTTTCTGCAAAACGGGCCAGATTCCAGCCGGTTATTTTCGGCTGATTATTGTATGCATAGCGGCCGTACTGGTCAATCGAACTGAACACGCGGCCTGTTTCATAAGTGTCGAGGAACGCGCACGGTCCGTAATCGATCGTTTCTCCGCTGATGGTCATATTATCCGTGTTCATGACGCCGTGGATAAAACCGGCAAGCTGCCATTTTGAAACGAGTGATGCGTGGCGTGCGATTACATTCCTCAATAATTCCAGGTAAGGGTTGTCCGTGTCACGGACTTCCGGATAGTGCCGGTCGATCGCATAATCAGCTAGTGATTTCAGCTCTTCAGGTTGACCCCACTGGGCGGCATATTGGAATGTGCCAAAACGAAGGTGGCTCGATGCAATCCGCGTCAGCACAGCGCCGGGCAGGAAAGTTTCGCGCACCACCGGGATACCGGTGGAGACTACTGCGAGGCTGCGGCTCGTCGGAATACCGAGGCCATGCATCGCTTCACTGATGATATATTCCCGCAGCATCGGCCCGAGTGCCGCGCGTCCATCGCCGCCTCTGGAATATGCGGTTCTGCCGGAGCCTTTCAACTGGATATCGAAACGCTGCCCATTTGGCGCGACTTGTTCGCCGAGAAGCACGGCGCGTCCGTCTCCAAGCATCGTGAAATTGCCGAACTGGTGGCCGGCATATGCCTGGGCGATCGGCTCGGCGCCTTCCGGAATTTCTGTACCTGCGAGAATTTTGACGCCGTCCTCAGATTGCAGCTGTTTCGCGTCGAACCCGAGCGTTTCAGCGAGCTCTTCGTTGAAAATTATGAGCTCGGGCGTCTTCGCCGGTTCAGGATTCGTTTTTGTAAAGAATTTCTCCGGCAGGCGTGTATAGCTATTATCGAAATTCCAGCCGACAGCCGGAATATTTGTCGTGTTTTTCATAAGATCACCTTTTCTTCTGACTTGGTTTCAATGGCTTGTGGCAATAAATGCTTCTATTATAAGGTTTACCCGTTTTAGAGGAAATGAAAATAGGCGACTGCACCTAAACTGGGGAAAACCGCAACTAATGCATCGATTTCCGCAACTAAATGGTCCAGTTCCGCAACTAAAATAAATCTATGGAAAATATTTCAACTCAAATTGCCTTTTTCACAATATTAGCCATGAAAAATTGCCAACCGCACCTCAACATGAGAAAATCGCACCTCGCGAGCCGATTTCCGCACCTCGCAGACGAATAACCGCACCTCAAACGGTCTAACCCGCAACCCAAACAGATCAACTTCCAAATTTAAACTTTATTCCAGTTAATTCTTCCGATATATCCCAAAGTTGCTTCGCCACTTCTTCATCAAGTGCTGAAGGGTGGGGTGTCTCTAAAGCCGGATAGCCTTTGCGGCGGCCTGGACCATCCGGCCCGATGTATTCGCCGCCTGTTAAATGAGGGGCAGTGGCAGCGTGTACGGTAGCAAGGGCACCGATTGCCGGCGGCTGCAGATAGAATTTATTCGCCAGATTGCGAATGAACAGCGGCGCATCCCGTCCACCGAGTTTGAAAATATTCGTTCCCGAAACCCCGGGGTGGCAGACGACGCTGATCGTTTCGGCACCATGTTTTTTCAGGCGGCGGTCGAGTTCAAGCGCAAACAGCATATTGGCGAGCTTGCTTTGATTGTAGAACTTTTTCGCCTGGTAGCCACGGGAGCCGTCCAGATTGTCAAAATCGATGGCGCCGCGGTTATGCGCCAGGCTGCCGATTGTCACGATGCGTGATTTCGGCGTTTGTAGAAGGAGGGGCAGGAGCTGTGCTGTCAAAGCGAAATGGCCGAGATGGTTGCTGCCGAATTGCATCTCAAAACCGTCTTTTGTTTTGGAATAGGGCGGTATCATGACACCGGCATTATTGATCAAGACGTCTAGCGCAGAAAAATCGCGCAGAATACTCTCGGCAAATGACCGGACGCTCGACAGATCCGCTACATCAAGTGAACGGATCTCGACACTGGCGCCGGGATGGAGACTTAGGATCTCATTGCGTGCCGCGGCTCCTTTTGTATCGTTGCGGACCGCAATCACGAGCCGCATGCCTATACCGGCCAGCACTTTGGCAGCTTCCAGGCCTATGCCGCTGTTGGCGCCTGTGATGATTACAGTTTTACTGCTCAAGGATTGTTCCGTCATTTTTTCAACTCCAGTTTCTCTGTCTAGTTAAATGGTAGCTGAAAACTGCAGAAGTCACAAAGGATTACGACTGGCGGTCACTGGATATGTTTCAAGGATTTTTAACAGGGAAAACAAGAAGTATACTGAATAAAAGGAGACATGCAAATTATGGATTATAAAAACATTACAGTTGCAGGAAGTGGCGTACTTGGCAGCCAGATTGCTTTTCAGACTGCTTTTAAAGGATTTGACGTAACGGTCTATGATATCAATGATGAAGCGATCGCCAAATCACAGGAACGCATGATGAAATTGAAGGACAATTACATGAAGGATCTGCAAGCGAGCCAAGCTGATGTGGATGCAGCTTATGGGCGGCTGACATTCCAGACGGATTTAGCGGAAGCGGCCGCTCAGGCAGATCTAGTGATTGAGGCGATTCCGGAAGTTGTGGCGATTAAAACGGAGTTCTATCAGAAGCTGGGTGAAGTCGCGCCTGATCATACGGTTTTTGTAACAAATTCATCGACTTTATTGCCAAGCCAGTTTGCGGAAGCGACTGGACGGCCGGAAAAATTTCTGGCCCTGCATTTCGCGAATACCATCTGGATCAACAACACAGCGGAAGTCATGAAGCATCCAGGGACAGATATGAAGGTCTTCGATGACGTCATCGGTTTTGCGAAAGCTATAGGCATGGTGGCGTTGCCGCTGTATAAAGAGCAGCCGGGCTATATTTTGAATTCATTGCTCGTACCATTCCTGGAGGCTGCGGAATTATTGCTGGTGAAGGAAGTTGCGGATGTTCAGACAGTCGACAAGACATGGATGATCGGTACAGGCGCACCGCTCGGGCCATTTGCCATTCTCGATGTCGTCGGTATCCGTACGGCCCATAATATTGTGCAGGCAAAAGCCGCTGCGACGGGCAGGGAGGATTTTGTTAAACTTGCGGAAATGCTGCAGACGGAATACCTGGATAAAGGCAAAATCGGACGTGAATCAGGAGAAGGCTTCTATAAATATCCGAATCCGGCATTTGCCGATCCTGACTTCTTGAAAAATTGAATGACATAATGAAAGGCCATGAAGAAATCCTCTTCATGGCCTCTTTAATGTATTATTTTTCATTCCTGCCGGATCCGCTCCAGCGCATTTTCGTGGATGATTAAATCAGACAGCCGCAATTGCGCAGAAGCTTCCTCGATTGCGCCTTCACAATTTTCAAGCGCTGCCGGATTTCCAATGACGGTCGAATGGCAGACACCGCTGCCGATCGGTTCAGTAAGGTCGGGTTCATAATAATAATCGCCATAGCGGAATGAACCGTTTCTGAACACTGTGATGTTGTCCTCACCATCCAGCAATGAATTGCCAAGCATATAAGGTGGGTCGATGCCGATCAAATCGAGTATGGTCGGTGCAATATCGATTTGGCCGCCGACGCTGTCATTGATGTCACCCGTATCAATACCTGGGACTTTGATGAACAAGGGGACACCGTGATCCAGTTCGAATAGATCGACAGTATTTACAGCACCCGCATCTATCGCCAGTTCCGTTCCTTGATGCGTCAAGCCACTGTCGTGGTCCCCGTAGAAAACGATGATTGAATCATCCCATAATCCCTCTTCTTTTAACTGGCCGACCATTTCGCCCACCGCTTCATCGACGTAATGGACGGTGTGGTAATAACCTTTCACCAAGTCATCTTCATAGCCGCTCAGATCCAGTTTTTCCAGGTCCTCCGGAAATTCATAAGGGGTGTGGCTGGTCAGGGCAACCATGAAAGCAAAGAAAGGTTCTTCAAGTCCGGCAGCATATGCAGTGGATTCAGCGAGAAAATCCTTGTCGTTTAATGCCATGCCGATTTTCTCATCATCTGTAAAGTCTTCCTCGCTGTAAAACTTATCGATGCCGATATTGTTATAAAACACATCCCGATTCCAGAAAGTTTTATCGTAGGCATGCATGGCAGCCGTATTGTAGCCATATCGCTGGAGATGGGCAGGCAGGCCATCGAAGTCATTGTCGCCGTATTGGGTATAGACTGAACCTGATTTCACCGGATACATGGAAGTGAGTGTCAAAAATTCTGCATCGGATGTTCGGCCTTCATGAGTCTGATGATAAAAATTGGGAAAGTAGAGGGTTTCATCTTTCAACCGATTCAGATGAGGAGTCAGCTCCTGACCAGCCACTTTCTGTCCGATGACCGAAGCCTGGAATGATTCCAGCTGGACGACGATGACATTCGGCAGGGTTTCAGGAATTTCCGCCGCTTCTATTTTAGGTACTGCATCGGTCAATAAATCCAGTTGATCATCAGATAAGCCGCTGCCGCCTGTAAGACGTGCAGCTCCCTTCAATAGATCAGCGCCGTGATAACCCCAAAATCCAAGCTGATAATATTCCCGCATGTTCGAAATCGGATTATCCACTAGCCACTCTTCTTTTTGCCAATAGCTCCAGGCGAGCGGAATGGAAAAAACGATCAAACCGGCAGCGAGTCCGCTGCCTGCAAGCTGCAATCTTTTCGTGAGGGGAAGTGTTGCGGTCTTTTTACGAAAGAAGAAAAGTGCCGATGAAAATAGGATGAGGTCTGTAAAGAACAAAAGATCCTTCCAGGCTACAAGTGTCATAAATCCACCGCCAACACTGCTCATTTGCGGAATGTCGGCAATCAGCATCACGCTGAGCAGGTCTTCGAAGTAGCGGTAATACCAGATATTCGAAACGATCAATGTGCTGTGAAGAAACAGCAGGGACAACAGCACCCATCTTCGGGTTCTGGCTTTCAGCATTAACGTCCAGCTCGACAGGACTAAAACGGACGCCAGGTTCACGATGAAAAATCCGAAAGAAAACCCGGTGTCCGTATAAACGCTGAACAGGAACAATTTAAACATGGATATCGCCAAATAGATGGCGTAATCGATAAATTTCATTCTGGGGGCACCTCCACAAACACAAATAAGAAACTCTTATCTACTAAGTACCTCTTTTCAGCGAAGCGAAAACATTAATCCGGGGGCATTGGGGTATGGAAAAAGAAACGCAGAAGGCGCAAGAACGCCAGGCTTAGGAATTGTAATATTACAGAATTATCTATAAAATCGATTATGTAAATAGAAAGGCTGAGATTGATCATGACTGTATTGGACTGGATTTTCACAGGTGTGGCAGCAATTTGGGTTTTTGAATTCATCTTATTCCGAAACCGGGGGACAACAGCGGAAGATCCACTGGAAAAACGCTCTTTCGGCTTAATCTTTTCCGCACTTGCAGGTACTATTGCAGCAGCGGCGTTGATCGGGGAAATGCGATTTATTGAACAGGCGGAACCCTGGCTGAAAGCACTCGGATTACTTCTTTTTACGGCTGGTGTATTTTTGCGGTATTGGGGAATCCTTCATCTGAAAGCGCAATTTACACGTCACGTAACCGTGCAAAAAGGAGATGGCATTGTGAGTTCAGGCCCATACCGAAGATTGCGGCATCCGCTATACACGGCCCTGTTATTGATTGCAGTCGGCATGGCTCTGTTTTTCCAGAGCATCGCCGCTGCAATTATCGGAGGCGCTTTGGTCGCATGGGTACTGACGAAACGGATGGACGGTGAAGAGGCTATGCTCATTGCGGAATTTGGCGAGGAATACCGGGAATGGATGAAGAAGCGTGCCAGGCTTCTCCCGTTCATCTATTAAGTGAAAGTGAGTGGTGTGAGTGAATTTGCCTTATGGAGTAAGCGGTTTTTATAATTCAGCAGAGGAAAAACCGCCGGAAATGGACATCAGCAAATACAAGGAATTCTGTTACAGCCTCGCGAGAAGTTTGGATGGTGAATTACTGGGGTTCAGCGATTCATTGTATCCGGCCAATTTCTGTAAAGCGGATTTTAAACTGCCTTCCAGCGCGGTCTCACTTGTCATGAATAAACATTATCCGATTCTTGCATTTGCTGCAGCGGTGGATGCGGTTAAAATTGAGTTTATCGATTTTTCAACCGGAAATGCAGTGGTGCCGGATGGTTTCACTGTGCTCCGGCCAGCAACCCTGGAGACGCAAGTTCCTGAAAACCTGGAATATTTGCCTCCGAATCATCTGAATCAGGGGGAGCTGGAACAAATCAAATACTGGAAGCCGGAAACCATCGGTCAAATCATTTTCAATTTTTGGGATTGAACCGATGAACAGGAAAGCGCCGCTTCAGCTTAATGCTGAAGAGGCGCTTTTTCTTTTGGAACATTGTTCAGACAATTTGTCTGCCGCTTTTTCCGAGCGCGTAATAGATACCGTGCTGGAGACTTTGCAAGCATTCGAATTTTTTCAGGCTGTTTTCGGATTGGACGATCACCATCGCGAGTTCCGGTGACACACCGACCAGGATCGTTTCAATACCGAGCATGCGTGCTGCTGCCCCGAGCTTATCGATGAGTCTTGCTGTGTGAACGGAAATATGTTTATGCAAACCTGTCAGATCCAGCAGTAAGAACTGGGCTTGATGTTTCGGCAATTGGCTCAATGTATTGAAGATAAGGTCTTCAGACCGGTCTTCATCATAACTGCCGATCATTGGCACAACCACTATTTTTTCAAGCACCGGGATGATCGGTGATGAAAGCTCTTTGACCAGATTTTGGAGCATCTTGGTTTTATCGTCCACCATCCGTTCGAGTTCCTTGATCTTCTGGGCTTCCTGCTTTCTGGACATTTCGTGGATATTGGACTGCACAGTTACTTCTGAAGGGTAATATTCCACGACGCTGCAGGGGTTTTCATTGTTTTGATAGTGAATAATCTTATACCAGAAATTGGTGCCGAACAGCCCGGTGAATACGCCGGCATAATGGGAGGGAACAAAAATCCCTTCCAGCTCTTTTTGCTTCAGCTGATTCATTTTATATTCCCAATCATCCTGGATATGGAGGGTGAAATGTTTGGTTTCCTCATCCATTTCGACGATTTTCACTTTCCCCCATCCAGCGGGGGCATATGTATTGGAAATCCAGTCAACGACATTGGAAGTGTTGATGTTCTTCATTTTCTTGAATTCACTGCCTACCACTACGCCTTGCCGGAAGCCTGTCGTTTCAAGCACAAGCTTTGTCGCTTCCATTCCTGAAATGTCCCGTATCGACTCGAAGAAGGTTTCCATGGCCGTCGTCCAGAAAAAGACGACATCGCCACCATCAAATAATACTTCACCTGTTTCCAGATCCCATTTTAAATCCACGTCACCGACAGTGATTTGTTTTTTCATCATCATTCTCGATCCTCCGATTTGCTGTAATTCCATTTTGCTTGCTAAACCTGAAATCATGACTTTATCAAAGTGAATAAGTTCTCTATCGTATTCCCTGAATACGGTGAGATTAAGCACGCAGACCAATAAAAATTTATTTCATCGGCACTGGGCAATTTATTATGAAGGAACGTGATTGCCGGATGTCGAAATACAACATGATGCATGATTGAACAAAACAAGGAGGCAGAATGAAATGGAAGGGGAAATCCAGAAAATCAGGCCTAATTTTTGGTTCGACATGAATGCGGAGGAAGCGGTTAATTTTTATCTTTCAGTCTTTAAGAATTCGAGCATTGGAAGAATCACACGGTATACCGATGAAGGCAGGGAAATTCATGGCATGCCGGAAGGAACGGTCATGACGGTTGAATTTGAACTGGAGGGCCAACAGTATATTGCATTGAACGGGGGAGACCAGTTCAAGTTCAATGAAGCGGTTTCCTTACTCATCAATTGTGAGTCACAGGATGAAGTGGATTATTACTGGGACAGGCTGAAGGAAGGCGGCGACGAAAATGCGCAGGTCTGCGGCTGGCTGAAAGACAAGTTCGGAGTGTCCTGGCAAGTCGTGCCAAGGGAATTGGACGATATGATGGCATCCAAAGACATTGATAAGGCAAAACGCGTGACCCGGGCGATGCTGCAGATGAAGAAACTGGATCTCAACGAATTACGGAAGGCTTATGAAGGGCGGTAGCCCCAACTGAGGAGACAAAGGAAGAAGCGGCACACTCAATCAGAATGTGCCGCTTCTTTCTGTTCATTTAATTTTCAACAAGGCTGCTCAAATAGCCATAGCCTTCTGCTTCCATGTCAGCAGCAGGGATGAACAGGATGGATGCACTGTTGATGCAATAACGCAGGCCGCCTTCGTCTTTCGGGCCGTCATTGAACACGTGGCCAAGGTGGCTGTCGCCGGCCCGGCTGCGGACTTCGGTGCGTTTCATATTGAAGCTTGTATCGACATGCTCCGTAACGACTTCCGGTTCGATCGGTTTTGTAAAACTTGGCCAGCCGCATTTCGAATCGTATTTATCGGCTGAAGAGAACAGCGGCTCGCCGGTTGCGACATCGACATAGAGGCCGGGTTCGTAATTATCCCAGTATTCATTGGAATAGGCGGTTTCGGTATCATCTTTTTGCGTCACATTATACTGAGCTTCCGTCAATGTCGCTTTCAGCTCTTCATCACTCGGCTTCGGATAATCCGCGGGATCGATCAAAGCGGGAATTTCCTGGTCTTCAAGCGAATCAAATTCGATGTGGCAATAGCCATCCGGATTCTTTTCAAGATAATCCTGATGATATTCTTCCGCAAGATAATAATGTTCCAGCGGTTCGACTTCCGTCACGATCGGTTTGTCGTAGCGCTCAGCTTCAGCGGCCACCACTCCTTCGATAACAGCACGCTCCACTTCATCCCCGTAGTAAACGCCGGTACGATATTGCGTCCCTTTATCATTACCCTGCTGATTCAACAGCGTCGGGTCGATGATGATGAAGAATTGGCTGACTAGACTTTCCAGATCGATGCGCTCGGGATCGTATTGAACGTGGACCGCTTCTGCATGCCCTGTGTTTTGATAGAGCACTTCCTGATAAGTCGGGTCTTCAGTGTTGCCGTTGGCGTAGCCGGAAGTTACGTCATAAACGCCGTAAACACGTTCCATGTAAGCTTCGACTCCCCAGAAGCAGCCGCCTGCAAACCAGATATCTTTCAGGTTCTCCGTCTCGAATTCCAGATTCTTATTCGGATTGTCCGGGAAACGGGACGTGCTTTCCGATAGATCCGCTGCCGCGTTTCCGGCCGTGCTGTTTGTACCCGGAACCGAACAGGCAGTTAACAGAAGCAGAAGAAACAGCAGGAGCAGTGAGAGTTTGGACTTCATGACTGGCCGGGCTCCTTTCATTATTGGATGTTGTCAAAGGTTTCATAAATCTGTTCATTGCTCATATGGCCGGACTGGCTTTTCACCATGACACCGTCGGAACCGATAAATACGGATGTCGGGTAGCCGATGATGCCGTAGTCTTCAAAAGCAGGGCCGCCTTCATCCAATAAAACCTGGATATTTTCTGTATTGTTGACGCCTTCAAACCATTTGGCAAATGACTCGTTGCTTTTCTCTGCATTCGAATCGGGTGATACGATGGTCAAAACCTCAAATTCAGGGTCTTCTCCGGCAAGCAGATTCAATTCATCCATGCCGGCGAGACAAATCGAGCACCAGGATGCCCAAAATTTAATATAGACTTTTTGCCCTTCATAGTCAGACAGATCGTGTGTATTGCCCTGCAAATCCATCAGTTGAAACTCCGGTGCTGGTTTGCCATCGTTCAGTTGACCGGCACCGGAAATGGCTTCGCCGGCAGAACAGGCAGACAGCACGAATAGAAGGAGGATGAAAATGGGGAGAGTCTTTAATCGTTTCATGGATGATCACCTGTTTTCTGTTGGATGTAAATGCTTTGATCTAAACCTGTCAAAGTGCAGTATTCTTATTACCCATATCATATAGCGAAAAAAGGCAGAAAGATATTCTATTGTCTCAGGTGGGGAGTAAATGGGTCGATGGGTGTGATATGTTCGGCAAATAAAAAGACGCTTCCTGGTTGGAAACGTCATGCAGATTAGCCGTTGATCATTTTTTGCAGATCTTCCTGATACAGTTGGCATCTTTCCATAACATTGGGCACTGTCAGCCCCATTTCATCCATTTTGCGAAGTTCTTCGAAAGTCACAAATTGCGCATCGCAGACTTCGCCTGGTTGAAGCTTCATGGATGATGGATCGATCAATTCCTGCGAACGCCAGATATAACTGTCGCGGAAATAATGTCCATACTTGATTTCTCCGATTTTCATCAATTGACCGGCTGATGCGACCAGTCCGGTTTCTTCCTCGAGTTCCCGAGCGGCACCTTCAGCGCTTGTTTCGCCGGCAGTGATTGAACCGCCTGTAATTTCCCACATTAACGGATAGGTTTTCAGCGGATCCCGCTTCGTCAAAAGGATTCGCCCATCGGCATTGATTGTATAGATCTCCACCACTATATGAAAGTCGCCAGGCGTCAATTCAACTCCGCGGAGATGGGTTCTGCCGGTCATATTTCTATTTTCATCTACTAGATCCCAATATTCCATAGCCATCACTCCCATTAGATGAGTATAGAGAATAAGCATGAAATTTGAAAGGTGTAATCTGGAATTTTTGTGTGAAAATGGAGCAGGTTTATCAAAAGAAAATGTCGAATAAGAATCACGGAGGGGGAGAGAAAATGACCAGAAAAGAAAATGCAATCGGAAAAGCGCTTCAAGTGATTGGAGCCATAATCGTTATCGCTTACACATTCCGAGCGTTCTCGGTTATAGGAGACTTTGGCGGAGGTGCCGGCTTTGACGTGTTCCTGCAGGGACTGATCATCGGGATGCTGCTGATCGGCTTCGGGGAAGTGATCTTATTGATGCAGGGTCTTTTCAATCAGCGCGAACCATTCCGGCCTGTGGAAGACACGGAAACGACCAGAAGAGGAACATTGGCGAAAACAAGTGAAGATACAGTTTCGCTGGAAACTCGCAATCGGATCATGGAACATTATGCGAAACTCGATCTGATTGTCGATGACATCGAGGCGACACCTTATGACGGCTACATGATTGTCCATCACGATGGAACGCGCGATATTGTCGACTTGAATAATTGGGAAGTGGAAATTCTTTCGGATAAGGCATTGAGGAACCAGCCGGAATTACGCGGGTTGATAGAATAGGATAGATTGGAGGAGCAGCAAATGTTCACATTTGAACACGTAGCGATCATGGTCAAAAACATGGATGAGTCCATTCACTTCTATGAGCAGGTTTTTGGTTTTGAAGTCCGGTTCAGGAAAAAACGGGCTGACAGGGAAATGACTTTTCTCTATATGAAAAATGCCCCGGAAATTGAGATCGAACTCATCCAGGACATCGATCCGGTTGGTGAGTACCATACGACCGGTGTAGTGCATCATTTGGCTTTTCGTGTCGAAAATCTGGAGAATGCCCTCGATTATGTCAATGAAAACAGCAGCTTGGCCGTATCGGCGGAAGTCAAACCGGCGGGAGAAGGAAGAATGGTCCTTTTTGAAGGCCTAAACGGAGAAATCCTGCAATTGATAGAGAAGACATCTGCATAAACATAATCCGCCTGAAAGCAAAAGGAGATGTCGCCAGTGGACATCTTCTTTTTTTTGCTCATCGGCAGTCACTCGGCATCTCCGCAACGAAACTCCCATTGTCACAGGTTTGAGCCATTTCCTGAAGGGAAAAGAGGCGTAAAACCATACAGGAGGAGATTTTATGAGGACTTTATTCGCTGAAGATGCACTGGCACATAAACATGTTCTCATCACGGGAGCGACTGGCGGCATCGGCCGCGAAACAGCGAAAGTGGTGGCCGCTATGGGGGCGAAAGTGACGATTACCGGAAGAGATGAGGAAAAACTGAATGCCTTGGCAGAGGAATTGGGGGAAATGACGGATAAGGATAAAATTTACGTTCAACCCGCAGACCTCACTCAATCCGAAGACAGATTGAAATTGATCGCAAATGCAGAAGAAGCGCATGGATTCATCAATGGCCTTGTCAATTCTGCCGGGGTTGCGGGCGGCAAAACAGTGGAAGAGTTGGGTGAGGAATTCATCGAGAAGCTGATGAACTTGAATTATAAATGTACCTTCCTGCTGACACAGGAAATTTACAGGAAAATGATGGAGCAAAAAGAAGGGGATATCGTCAATTTGGCGAGCCTTTCGGGATTGCGGGGAACCCATGGCAACACTGCCTATGCGGCGAGCAAGTTTGCAGTGGTCGGCTGGACGCAGTCGATGGCGCTTGAAGCGATTGAACATGGCATCCGCGTCAATGCAGTGTGTCCGGGCTATGTCGATACGGAAATGGCGCGCAACAGCATTCGCAGAAAAGCGGAGCGAAAAGGCATTTCTTTTGAAGAAGGCATGAAGGAAGCGGAAAGCACCATTCCTTCCGGGCGAATTTCAACACCGCAGGAAGTCGCGAATACGATCGCTTTTCTACTAACGGATGCGGCGGTGAATATCGTCGGTGAGTCCGTCAAGATTTCAGGCGGAAGTGTGATGCGTTAACATACACTGCGAAAAGAATTTTAAAAACCAGTCCAAAGAGCAGGCAATCCGAGATGATGCGGGTTGCCGGCTCTTTATCCTTTCCCCATGGCTGCCTTCAGGTTTTCAACAGCTTTGTCGACGCCTTCGTCAATCGACAGGAGTCCGTCTTCGTGTTCAATGCTTACAGCATCGTCGTAACCGGACAGCTGCAAGGCGTGGATGATAGCGGCCCAGGTTTTTTGTCCGTGTCCGAGACCGACTGTCCGGAAATGCCAGGCGCGTTCCCGGGGAGCGGTATGTTCCGTCATGTCCGTCCAACCATTGCGGTTCAGGTTCTCCGAATTGACAGCCGTGTCTTTTGCGTGGAAATGATGGATGGCGTTCTCACGGCCGAGAAGATGAATCGCAGCAACCGGATCGATTCCTTGCCACCACATATGGCTCGGATCAAAATTGGCGCCGATTGACGCACCGCATGCCTGGCGTAATTTCAATAAAGTCGCAGGTGTATGGACAGAAAAACCGCCATGCATTTCAATGCCGACCTTTACCCCGAGGGATACAGCCAGGTCATTTTTTTCTTTCCAGTAAGGGATCAATTTTTCATTCCATTGCCATTTCAGGATTTTCTGGAAATCTTCCGGCCAGGCGGCGACTGGCCAATTCGGGTAAAGCGCATTTTCGTGATCGCCTGGACATCCGGAAAATGTGTTGACGACAGGGATGCCGAGTCTGGAGGCAAGACGAAGAGTGTTATCGAATAATGCATCAGCTTCCCGGGCACTCTTCTGCTGCGGATGGAGCGGATTAGCGTGGCAGCTTAATGAACTGATGCTCAACCCGTACGCATCTATCGTTTGCCTGAAACGCTGGAGTTTACCGTTATCGCCCAATAACTCTTCCGGTTTGCAATGGGCATCTCCGGGGTAGCCGCCTGTTCCGAGTTCGATCGCTTCAATTCCTTTGGAGGAAACATAATGCAGCATTTCGTCAAAACTAAGTTCGGAGAATAAAGTTGTGAAAATACCCAGCTTCATCTGACGCATCCCCTTTCTTCATATTCAACAGCATTTGCTCTTACCGGCTTTTGCCGAATAGGATCCAGGGAGAGGGCAGGGAAAAGGGATGATTGTCCGGGAGGCTTGCAGCCTGCTGTTTTGTCAGGTCCATCCAAATCCGCAATCCTGGAGAAAACTCCTTTGAAAGTTCATCCCGCGCAAAAGAAATCGTATCCCAAAGGCCATCTTGCTCCATCACATCTCCAAAAGGGTAGATCGCATGCAGGAAATTATATTTCTTCACATCATGTTTGGTGATGAGGACACGGTCGCCTTTATCATTTTCAAAAAACCGCCACCCCGCGACTTTTGCATCTTCGAACATTTCTTCCGTAGCAGGGAAAGGATAATAGCATTCATAAGGAAAAACAGCGGAAGATTCTACATACAGCCGCCTGAGCCATTGCCTTTTAGCAGAGATGCTGTCGACCGGTTTCCAGACAGCCTGTCCTTTCTCCAGGCCGGAAAGTGTTCTGGCGCTGGCACCATAACTGATATGATGTTCAGTCAATCCGATTTTCTTCAGTACGCGCTGGGCAGGGATGTTCTCTTCCTGCGTGTTAGCGCCCACCCAGTTGATCTCGGGCATTTTGAAGGCTTCTTCCATCACTTTTTTCATCAAGTGGGTGGACAGGTCATTGCCCCGGAAGCGCAGATCGCTGCGCATACGGCCGAGCATGGCATATTGTTTGGCAAATACCGTTAACCCGCCGACGCTGACAAGCTGATCATTTGAAAAAAGTCCGAAAAGTTTATTGTTGCCGGTGGAGATCCGCTCAAATACGCGGATGACGTAATCATCTTCGATGCCGGTTTCCATCGCTTGAAGGCTGGGTAAATCTTCTTTTGTCAAAGCACGGATCAGTTTTTCCATCTATGTGCACTCCCTGCTGCTCGATATTTCTTTCTATTATAAACATCCGGTAATCATATCGCATTCAAGAAGGGCAGTGACGGCGAATCTTTTTTTATTCATTCTTTATTGGCATAAGGGTCCCGTTCTTCGGGTATATAACTGGATATAAAAAAATTGGGGAGCCGGTACGATGGTTAATGACAATAAGAAGGTCGGCATCGCTGTCTTGCTGTTGCTCAGCGGACTGGCGATTGCCGGAGCCTTCAGCATTCTTTTTGCCGAGCTGGCAGATGAAGTGATGAGCCAGGAGTTTGGATTATTCGACAATTTCATCATCCGGCTGGTAATGGTGAATCAAAGTGAAACGATGGACGTCATCATGTTTCTTATCACAGAAACAGGTTCGGTCTGGTTTCTGGCATCAATGACCGTGATCGGGGTAGCATGGCTCTGGTTCAAGTCAAAAGACCGGTGGAGTGCCTTGTTTTTTGCCATCACGGTGGCAGGTGGCGGATTATTGAACAGCGCACTGAAAAACTTATACGGGAGGGAGCGGCCATCGATCAATGAAGCGATTGACGCAACCGGCTACAGTTTTCCCAGCGGCCATTCGATGGGGGCAATCACGTTGTATGGATTTTTGATTTTCCTGGTCATCCGGGGCCATCAGAAAGAATGGGTCAAGTGGACAATTTCGATCAGCCTAGCCGTATTGGTGCTGCTCATCGGCGGCAGCCGCGTCTACTTGGGTGCCCATTATCCAAGTGATGTCGTGGCAGGCTTTATCGGCGGTCTGGTTTGGCTGCTGCTTTGCATCATCGCCCTCGAATGGATCAATTGGCAAACCGGAAACGGCATAAAACCGGTAAAAGGCATCCGGAACCTGCTGCGTTCCGGACTGCGCCTGACGCGGAAATCAGCATAGAGAATGCGGCAGTCATCATGACAAAACTTTCATAAATGGAGGCATTTACTATGGACATTGAAAAATACCGTGTAAAATCAGATCGGCCGATCCAATTGGCTGATTTCAATACATCCGATGATACTAAACCTGATGAAAAAGAGCTTGAAGAAAAACTTCTGCCGGAAGCGGTCCGGACCTTAAAGGATCTTCACCTGAAATTGAATGCCGAAGAAGAAAAGGGCATATTGGTAGTCCTGCAAGCCATGGATGCGGCAGGTAAGGATGAAGCGATTTCCTATATTTTCTCGAATCTGAATGCGCAGGGAATGAAGGTTTTGACGCTCGGGAAACCGACGGATCGGGAATTGAGCCACGATTACCTCTGGCGGATCCATGATGGTTTGCCGGCGAGAGGGGAAATCGGCATATTGAACCGTTCCCATTATGAGGAAGTCATCGCTCCGCGTGTCCACGATATTCTGGGGGACGAACCCTTGCCGGAAGAATTGATCGATGAAGAAATCTGGGAAACCCGTTTCCGGCAAATCAATGATTTTGAACGGTATTTAAGTGAGAATGGATTCCCGGTCGTTAAGTTTTTCTTCAACGTATCAAAAGAAGAGCAACGGAAACGGCTATTGGAGCGGATGAAAGACCCGCAGAAAAACTGGGAGTTTTCTTTCAGTGATGTCGAAGAACGCGAGCATTGGGAGGATTATCAGAAAGTCTTCGAAGAAATGTTGAACGGCACATCAACTGATCATGCGCCTTGGTATATTCTGCCGGCAGATGATGAGCAATATTCCCGCTATATCATTTCAGAAGTCATGAATGGATTATTGAAAGAGCTGGATCCGCAATTTCCAGTCATCAGTGAAGAAGAACTAGGGAAACTGCAGGAGTATATCCAAAAGCTCGAGAACGAAGGAAAAGAATAAAACAAAGAGTTGCCGGCTGTAAGAATACTGCATCAGAAAAGCTGCCGGAAACATTATCCGGCAGCTTTTCCTCTATCTTATATCGTGGATTGATAGCGCTTTTGTGCTAGAAGAACAGAAGATTGAGCAGGATGGTCAAAATGACCGACAGAACAATGGATATAAGTAAACTTCCCATACATGATATGCGCATTTGATTTCCACCTTTATGGAGCGTTAGTACCCATCCTTACTCATATTGGGCGAAAGATTAAACAATGAAGAAGGCTTTGATGTTTCAAACTTTTAAGGAGGGATTCCGAAGGATTTAAACGATCTCATGAAACCGAACATAAAACTTGCATTCGCAGCTGCCAATCGACTATAATTTGAAACATTGTGCCCTGAATAACAGGTAAGATCTATTTGCTTTCAAAAGGCCGGATGCATCTGCGCGGCTTTTTTTATTTTGGCCCGGAATTCTATTTGGAAATGAGGTATTATAATGGATAAAATTTATAGCTGGCTGATAATTTTTGCCGGATCTTTACTGCTCGGTTTTGCATTCAATATGTTTTTGCTTCCGCATGAAATCCTGTCAGGCGGGGTGACGGGGATCGCCATGATCTTCAGTCTCATGACACCCATCAATGCGGGTGTCTGGCTGTTCGTCCTGAACATCCCGATTCTGATCATCGGCTGGATGAAACTCGGAAAAATGTTTATCGCCAACAGCATTTTTTCAGTAGCTGTCACATCGGTTTCCATGCTCTACATCCCTGTTATCAAAGTGACGGAAGATGCATTATTATCTTCCGTTTTCGGAGGGGTGCTAGTCGGCATCGGTGTCGGTTTCATCATCCGCTTCTACGGTTCGACAGGTGGCTTTGATGTAGTCGGCCTGCTGCTCACGATGAAGCGCGATATCCCACTCGGTTTTCTGGTGTTTGTACTGAACAGTATGGTGGTATTCGTTTCCGGCTTTATCTTCAACTGGGAACTGGCGATGTATACGATGGCTTCCATCTATATCACTGGTCTTGTTGTTGACCGGATCCATACGCGCCATATCAAGCTCAGCCTGATGGTGGTGACCGGCAAAGGCGATGAAGTCAAACAGCAATTGCTTGAAAACCTTTACCGCGGAATTACGGTGACGGATGGGGAAGGCGCCTATTCAGGCAATAAAGTCAAAGTGCTGTATACGGTCATTTCGCGTTATGAACTGGCATTTGTCCGCCCGCTGATCAAAACGATCGATCCGAATGCGTTCGTCAGCATCAGTGAAACGATGGAAGTCATGGGGAATTTCCGCAAAGATGATAATTTCAAAAAAACTCCGGTGGCATAACCGGACGAAGCCGTTTCTCTTTCATAGGAGAAACGGCTTTTTTTAACACCTGATATAGTCAGGAAGAAAATCATATTCCATTTTATTGAAAAATTGGTATACTGTACTTATCGAATGAAACGGGTCATGGCTTAAGTGGAAAGGGACGGGGGATGGGCTGATATGGTGGAATTCATAATGGAAATGGGTGTCCATGTAACATCATATTTCTTTACATCAAGAAAAAGGCTGGAACAGAACATCAGGACGCTGAAAAAAGAGCCCTGGTTTGCGGAACTGGAAGATGACTTCCGCTATAATCATATGATCTGGAACAACCGCAAAGTGATGCGATATCTGGCATTGAACAACACCGTCGATAAGCTCATCAAGGATGATAATGAAAAGGCCAGGTTCAAAAAACTTCTCGTCTATGAACATGTAAAATTCATCACTGGACCCTAACGGCAAAACGCCGAAACCTTATGCAGGTTTCGGCGTTTTTTCTTGGGATCAGCCTCAATCGAAGAGATTCATGCTCAGGTAACGTTCACCGGTATCAGGCGCTATGCACAGAACTTTTTTTCCAGTACCAAGCCGCTTGGCGATCTCGATGGCAGCATAGATCGTGGCACCGGCAGAAGGACCGACAAAAATTCCTTCTTCCCGCGCTGCCCTGCGGAAGATGTCGATAGCGTCTTCATCTTCGATGGCGAAGATTTCATCATAGATTCCGGTATTTAGGATATCCGGAATAAAGCCGGGGCTAGTGCCGACCAATTTGTGCTTGCCGGGTTTGCCGCCCGATAATACAGGTGAGCCTTTCGGTTCCACGACTGCTATGAACAGTTCAGGTAGCATTTCCTTCAACGCTTCGCCCGTTCCTGTAATCGTGCCGCCGGTTCCAGCTGAAGCGACAAATGCATCGAGGCTGCCCGCCATCTGCTCAAAAATTTCCACGGCAGTCGTAGTGCGGTGGATATCGGGATTGGAAGCATTCTCAAACTGCTGCGGTATAAAGCTGTTCGGAATTTCGGCTTTCAGCTCCAATGCTTTTTTAATAGCTCCTGGCATCTTTTCGTGATCTGGCGTCAGGACCACTTCTGCTCCGAATGCTTTCAATAAATTGATGCGTTCTTTCGTGGCATTGTCAGGCAGCACGAGTATCGCCCGGTAACCTTTTGCAGCTGCAACCATAGCCAGTCCGATGCCGGTATTTCCGCTTGTCGGCTCAATGATGGTTGCGCCTTCTCCAATGATTCCTTGTTCTTCAGCCATATGGATCATATTGAAAGCTGCACGGTCCTTGACGCTTTTTGATGGATTGAACATTTCCAGTTTTACATATACATCGGCGGCACCTTCCGGAACGATGCGATTCAGTTTCACGACGGGTGTGTCACCGATTAATTCTAAGATATTCTCTGCAGGTTTCATGATTGATAACAACCTTTCATAATGGATGGTATATAATTACCTGAAATAAGTGTAGTACACCTGGAGAGGGAACGACAAATCAGAACGCTTTTAAAAGTCCGTATAAGAACCAGCTAAAATGTTGAAGTAATAAGTCCTATTATTTTTTGTTTTTATCATGACCTTTGATTAATCAATATACCTTTATTTGTTAATCAGTAGTATACTTAATTCAATAAATGAATCGGAGGCGTTTGAATGCTTATCACTCCTGAGATAGTTGATGCAGCAGTTCTTGACATGGATGCTTTGGAATTGGCGCAGTGGATCCGTGAGAAGAAAATCTCTTCCAGGAAAGCTGTGGAAATTTATATCGCCCATCTGAATGAAATAAATCCTTCTTTGAATTGTCTGGTGGAGAACCGTTTCGAAGAAGCACTGATGGAAGCGGATCGGGCGGACCATCAGGTGGAGACAGGCCAAGCCACAGGTCTTCTGTCCGGGGTGCCCATCAGTATGAAAGAAGCTTTTGATGTCAAAGGAATGAAAACGACAGGCGGATTGCTCAAGAGAAAAGATGCTGTCATGGACAAGGATGCTGAAGTTGTTCGAAGACTCCGCGCAGAAGGGGCCATCATCCTCGGGAAAAGCAATACGCCGGAATTGTGCTTTTGCCAGGAAACCGACAATAAATTATATGGCCGCACAAATAATCCCCACAATCTTATGCGGACTGCAGGCGGATCGAGTGGCGGTGAAGGCTCCTTGATCGCCGCTGGCGGAGCAGCTGCCGGGCTGGGTTCGGATATCGGAGGGTCGATCCGGTTTCCAAGCCATTTCAATGGGGTCGTCGGTTTTAAATCCGGCAAAGACCAAGTGTCCCAGGATGGAAGCTTTCCTGAAGTGAAAAACGATCTTCAGAACCGGATGCTCGGAATCGGACCGATGACGAAAAGTGTGAAAGACACAAGAGCCATCTACTCGATTATTGCAAAAAAACCGGTGCCAGCGAAAAAGCTTGACGAGTTTATATTGAATACCATTCCTGCCTCCCACTATCCTTTAACGGACGATACGCGTAAGCTCCTCGATGCCGTCGCACGGAAAATCGCATCGGCTTTTGAAAGTGAAGGGGAAATTCCTCCTTATTTTGATGATTCCGCAGGCATCTGGCAAGAGATCATGTCCATCGAAGGTTCAAGTGACGCCCGCAATGAAGTTTATGGAGAAAAATCCCTGAATTTATACAATTCATATTTAAAGGAGCGGCTGACAGGAAAATCCGAAGTGCATCGCTATTTGTCCTGGGCATTGATAGGGGCTTCGCTCTTCAGGCCATCCGGTAAGCGGCTGGTGAAAATGCGGGAATACTTGCATCATGGCGATCATATCCTGGAGAATTATTTTAAAGGTCGGATTCTGATCATGCCGGTCTATCATAAGGCTGCACCTGAACATGGCACCGTTTACAGCGAGATTTTCTCGATCCGGAAGACATTCAAACAATATTTGCCTTATGTTGCATATGCCAACACTTGGGGGCTGCCGGCACTCACGGTTCCATTAGGAACAGACGGGGAAGGCTTGCCGATCGGCATCCAATTGATCAGCAGGAACGGCAATGAGGAAGCGTTGTTCCAACTGGGCGAATGGCTGGAGAAGAATTTCGACTCTTATAAGCGTGCTGTCCTATAGAAGAAACTGAAATCTGTCCCTGATCGGGGCAGATTTTTATGTTTGAAGAGTGATTTCTTGTTCAGTTTCTGGGCAAATAAAAGAATAAAGAGTGAAATGGGTATAAGTACCTAATTTTATATCCCGATTCCTGTTAATTGCCAGTTTTCAACAGATTATTTCCCAATTACGGATACTCTAATTTTCTGATAACGTGTTAAGTGTGGCAGGGGTCGAGCGGGACGCCGCAACACCGGATTTATAGCCATAAATAATTCACGGGATAGGAGATTGATGTATGAAGAGATCAGGAAAGATTTTCACAACAGCCATGTTGGCCATCACTTTAATGATGCCGGCAATGGGAGTCAGCGCAAACGACGGAGATTCGGTTGCAAAAAACGGCAATAACGAAAAATTCCGGGTTCTGGTTGAATCAAACAATGAGAAGAACCTAAGCAATGCCAAAGAACAATACGGAGTGCAATGGGACTTCGCCGGTGAAGGATTTACAACTGAAATGAATGAGAAACAATATAATGCACTGAAAAAGAATAAGAACCTCAATTTAGAAAAAGTGCCGGAACTTGAAATCGCTACGACTTCTTCGAAGCCTGAAGCGACTTACAATGCAATGGCAGCTTCCCAGTCGACACCATGGGGCATCAAGGCGATCTACAATAATAATACGCTTACCCGCACAAGCGGCGGCAGCGGGATCAATATTGCAGTTCTTGACACAGGCGTCAATATCAACCACCCGGATCTGCGCAATAATGTAGAACAGTGCAAAGACTTCACTGTCGGCACAACCTTCACAAATAACAGCTGTACAGATCGCCAGGGCCACGGGACGCATGTCGCGGGTTCAGCTCTAGCTGACGGAGGCACTGGAAATGGCGTTTACGGCGTTGCGCCGGATGCAGACTTATGGGCTTATAAAGTGCTTGGTGATAACGGTTCCGGTTATGCCGATGATATCGCGGCAGCTATTCGACACGCAGCTGATCAGGCTACTGCCCTTAATACAAAAGTTGTCATCAATATGTCTTTGGGGTCTTCAGGGGAAAGCAGCCTGATTACGAATGCAGTGAATTATGCATACAATAAAGGCGTACTTGTCATTGCAGCTGCAGGTAACGAAGGGCCTTATCAAGGGTCGATCGGATATCCGGGTGCTTTGGTGAATGCGGTAGCGGTAGCAGCTCTTGAAAACAGAGTGCAAAACGGCACGTTACGAGTTGCAGATTTCTCGTCACGCGGCTATAGCCGTACAGACGGAGATTATGTAATCCAAAAAGGTGACGTTGAAATTTCAGCACCTGGTGCGTCGATCTACTCCACTTGGTACAACGGAGGATATTCGACAATCAGCGGAACTTCAATGGCATCACCGCATGTAGCCGGCCTTGCGGCGAAAATCTGGGCGACATCTCCGTCAGCTTCGAACGTAGCTGTAAGAGGTGAACTGCAAAGACTTGCCAAGGCAAAAGATATTAAATCCGGTACAGGTGCAGGAACCGGCGATGACTATGCATCAGGTTTCGGATTTGCAACTGTACAATAAATGAAAACTTCATTCGGCGGGGTTTTTCCCACTGGATGTTGTCAGTTGTTAAAGGGCATTGAAACGATAAAGGCAGTTCCGGTGTTGCGCCGGGGCTGTTTTTCTATGGTATTATTTACATATCGATGAAAAAAGGGTGAGGCTATTGAATATCGGTTCAGTTATCAAATATTACCGGTCAAAAAACAATTTGACGCAATCGCAGTTAGCCGATGGCATCTGTTCCATTTCTCATCTCAGCAAGATCGAATCGAATACATATACCCCGCACGAATCGACCATTGAAGCACTGCTGGCAAAAATGGGGGTCCAGTGGAAAACGGAATTGGCGAAAAGAAACCGGCTGGAACGTCAGCTGAATGAATTCACTGCGAGTTTATTGCATTACGATTTGGAGGAAATGGAGCGGCAATACAGTAAATTGCTGCAGGAAAATGAATACATCCAGTCGACAGATCTTGTAAATCAATATGAATTAATTAAATTCCGATATTATTTACTGATTGACGATCTGAATAGGGCAGAGCGTCAAAAAGAGATGCTGGAGCGCATCAAGAATTCTTTTGTGGAGTCGGAAGCATGGATGTACCAGCTTTTCCTTTCCCTGCATTATTCCATGGCGAATAAAAAAGAGATGGCGATGGAGCATGTCAATGCTCTCGAAGGCGGCATCCGCAGCATCCCGCAAAAATTCGAAGGGGAATTGTATTACCAGAAAGCCCGTCTGCTGATCATGCATGAGCAATATGAATTGTCAGCGCATTATGCGGAGCTGGCCGTACAGTATTTCAGGCTCAACTACAATTATATCCGCCTGCTTCATGCCCAGCTGCTCCTCGCCATCAATTACATGAGGCGCAACCTTCTGGTACAGGCTGGCGGACTGTTCGAAGTGCTGAAGCGCAATTCCAGGCTGACTGGCCAAAAAGAGCTGTACAATCAGACCCTGTATAATTTTGCGGAACTGCTGAAAACGAGGGAGGACCATAATCAGGCTTTCGATCTGCTGACCGAATTGCATGGCATATTGCCTCATGATACATACTTTTACAAGGCAGTACTCGTCAGCTTGATCGAGACGGCTGTCGAAGTAGGGGCCGATGCATGGGAATATGTTCGTGATTTACGCGAGCTGTCTGCCGGTCCAGAAGATGAATACTTCCTGTTATACTTAAACTACTTCGAGAAGCGAAATTTTTCCCAACCAGATCTTTTGTCTTATTCAGAAGAAAAAATGTTCCCATTTTTCAGAAATAATGGTTATATAAGAGAAAGCAAGAAAGTTGCTTTGGAACTCGCCGAACATTTCCAACGTGAAAAGAAATGGGAGAAGGCGATGTATTATCAATCTTATTACGATAGAAATGGAGGATGATCGATTATGAAAAAAGGCAAAATGATTTTATTGACCGGCTTGGCTGCGGCAATGATGGTTATGGGTGCATGGGCTCCCACTGCTACGCAGGTGGATCACTCCAATATTATGGTCGCTGACAGCGGCGCAGGACAATATTCGATTCCAACTATTTTACCTCCCCTGTAAAATAGAGGTTTGTTACAAAGCTCCCGGCTCAGGCCCCGGGAGCTTTTTTGTGTTTTCCGGCAGTTGTTTACCCACCGGCATAAAGGAAATAAAATAGTAATAGGTTAAAGGGGGAGATTGTCCATGAAAGTCAGGCTTGAATGGAAATACCAATCATCGAAAGGGCTGAATACCGTTTTCCGCTCCGACGAATTGACTGCCGGTGAAAGTGTGCTGATCGCAGAAGACATCGAACGGACAAAACGGGTGAAAGAGCTTGTTTTTATCGACAGCTTTGACGACAGCGTCTGGACCATGAAAGAAATGAAAGCATATCTGAAAAGCATTGAAACCGAACCGCATGATATCACGGTCTTTTTCGACGGGGGTTTTGATGTGCAGAACCGCAGCTCAGGCCTTGGCTGTGTCATCTACTACAGCCAAAATGGTAAAACTTACCGCCTTAGGCAAAATGCGCAAGTCGACTCATTAGTTTCAAATAATGAGGCAGAATATGTGGCTCTCCATCTTTGTGTGCAGGAACTCGAATATCTGGATGTCAAAAACATGCCGGTGCTTTTCAGCGGCGATTCAAAAATTGTGATCAACGGGATGCGCGGGGAATGGCCCGTTGTGGAAAAGGAATTGAACAGCTGGGCAGACCGCATCGAAAAGAAAATTGTCCAAATGGGCATACAACCTGAATATGCACTTATTCCAAGAAGGGACAATGCCGAAGCGGACAGGCTTGCAACCCAGGCATTGAAAGGGATTGATATCACGGGAACGAGCCTGGTTTGAACTGTTTTCCAATAATGGGTGAGCATATGGATTTACATCGTACACGATATAAAATATAGTGGATATTGAAAGAACCTTATCGAATGGAGGAATTCAATATGAAAGCACTATATGAAACGACGATCATCAATACAGGCGGCAGACAAGGCATGGCTTATTCGGAAGACAATATATTCAATGTGGATGTGGCTAAGCCGCCGGCGCTTGGCGGAGAACCGACGACTGCGACAAATCCGGAGCAATTATTCGCTGCCGGCTACAGTTCCTGCTTTAACAGTGCATTGGAATTAGTGCTCGAACGTGATAAGGTCGAGTTTGATAAAAGCGAAGTAAGAGCGACAATCTCCTTGCTGGGCGATAAAGAAAACGGCGGTGTAAAATTGGCGGCGAAACTCGAAGTTACGATCGAGGGCCTGGATGACGGGAAGAAACATGAATATGTGGAAAAAGCGCATCAATATTGCCCTTATTCCAAAGCCATCAAAGATTCGGTGGATGTGGAGATTGTCGTTCTTTAATAGAAGGGCGTGAAAAGAATGGAACTGGGATTAAAGCTGGAACAGCAATTATGTTTTGAAGTTTACAAAGCATCCAGTAATTTTACGAAAATGTATGCCCGGGTACTTGAACCGTATAACCTGACTTTCCCGCAATATCTGGTCCTTCTAGTACTGTGGGAAGAAAATCACTTGCTGACAAAAGAAATCGGGGAACGTCTCGGACTTGGAATCGGAACGCTGAATCCGATCATCAGCCGGATGATTGAACACGGCCGAATCTCCAAGAAGCAGTCGCCGGAAGATAAGCGGGCGTGGATCATTTCCCTGACAGAAAAAGCGGAAGCGGAACATGGCCCGATCAGCCAGGCAGTGTATGAAAAATTGGTCAGCTGCAATTTCCTGGACGTCAATGCATTGATGCTGATGAAAAACCTCAAACAGCTTAACGCTAATTTTGAAGAAATGGATCTATAAATGTCCGAGAAGAGCAAAGGAGTGAAAATCGTATGAGCAAACTCTATGAATTTACAGCTGTAAAACCGGATGGCAGTTCCTACCCGTTGAGTGAGTATGAAGGAAAGGCGATGCTGATCGTTAATACGGCGACAAAATGCGGTTTGCGTGACCAATTTGATGGACTTGAAAAGTTATACCAGAAATATCAGGATGAAGATTTTGTCGTTCTTGGGTTTCCGTCCGATCAATTCGGCCAGGAACTTGGGGACGGTGCGGAAGCGGAACAATCCTGCAGGACAACTTACGGCGTTTCTTTCCCCATGCACGAAATGGTGAAAGTCAATGGCCGTGAAGCGGATCCGCTATTCAAATACCTGACTGAAAACAGCAAAGGCTTTCTTGGCAGCAGCATCAAATGGAACTTCACCAAATTCCTCGTCGACAAAGAAGGGAATCTGGTCGCACGCTTCGGACCGAAAGACAAGCCGGAGGCATTTGAAAGCGAAATCCAAAATATATTGAAGAAATAAAGTGATGGACCCGGCAGCCCAGCTGCCGGGTTTTTATATGCCGAAAAAGGGCGGATGAAAGCGTTTTAAAAAATATTTTGAATTCGAGAGTTAATTGTTGCAATACATTAAAACATAAGTTATAAATAAGTTGTATATTAATTATACAAATATTAAACAGGAAGAAGGAATGGTTAACATGAAGAAAATTTTCGTCTCAGTATCCGTCGCATTTGCTTTGGTATTTTCACTGCTCGCAGCTGGAGTCATGGCAGAAGGCGATACTGCAAAATTGAGAGTGGTCCATGCATCACCTGACGCGCCTGCGGTAGATGTATACGTCAATGGCGACCTGACTTTGGAAGATGTGCCATTTAAAGCGGATTCCGGTTATCTGGATGTTCCAGCAGGCACACATAATGTAGAAGTTTTTGCAGCAGGAACAGAATATGCTGAAGGTGCTGCTGTTCTTCAAGCTGATCTTACTGTAGAAGCCGGTAAAGCTTATACAGTGGCAGCAGCAAATTTGGTGGAATCGCTTGAATTCGTCGTTGCTGAGGATTCAATGGAAGTAACTGAAGGAAAAACGAAAATCCGTGTTGGCCATCTATCTCCTGATGCTCCTGCAGTTGATGTAGGTGTAATTGGCGGCGACGCAGTGTTCAGCGGAGCAGAATTCCCGGGAATCACTGATTATGCTGAATTGGATGCTGGTACTTATGACCTTGAAATACGCCTTCCGGACGGAACACAAGTATTGCCGCTTGAAGGAACTGAACTTGCTGCAAATACTATATACAGTGTGTTCGCAGTAAATACAGTCGACTCATTAGAAGTGATCGCTTTGGTGGATTATGAAATGGCGGCTTCTCCGGACGGCATGCCATCAACCGGCCTAGGCATTCCTGAACAGAACCAAACAAATTGGATGTTAATGATTGCAGCACTTGCAGCTGTTGTTGCCGGTGGTGGAGTTGTAGTGAAAAAACGGTTTCAGAACTGATTTTCTCCTTATTTTGACTGGCGCAGTTTTATTGCTTGCCGGATGTCAGAATACAGAAGATGAAGTCGGTATCCGCACAGAAAATGTCGGCTTTGCCGCAGAACAGACACCCGTGACACCGGTGAAAACATCTCGGGCACCGGCTGAAAATCCGATCAATGCAGTAAAGAATGACGGGATTGCTCCAGAAAAGATAGCCATTCCTTCCATTGGAGTGGAAGCCGAAGTGCTGCACCTTGGAATCACCGATAATGGGGAAATGGCTGTGCCGTCAACAATCGATGAAGTCAGCTGGTTCGAACCCGGTTATGAGCCTGGGGGAAATGGACGGGCGGTGATTGCCGGCCATGTAGATGGCATCGACAGCCCGGCTGTGTTTTGGGACCTCTCAAAACTGGCGGCCGGTGATGAAATCATTGTAGAAGGCGAAGGCAGCCGGCTGGTGTTTAAAGTCTATGCCATGGAATCGGTCGAATTGGAGCTGGCGGATGTATCGTCGGTGTTCGGTTACAGGTCATCTCCTGAACTGGTGCTCATCACATGTTCCGGTGCTTACGACTCTGACCGCGGAACAAGGGCTGAGCGGCTCATTGTCTATGCTGAACTGATTGGACAATAAAGATGAAAAAAGCGTTTTCCGTAAAAGGGAAACGCTTTTTTCAATGTGTTATGGGGCTGGTGTGGAACAATTCGGTACATGGAAGTTGGTGGAAAATAAAACATAGAAATTTTAAGCAAATACTATTTTTGTGTTGGAGGATTTGGTATTATTAATTGCAATGCATAATTTTTTGTTATTTTTTAACTTATTCATTGCCAATCTAATAACTTTGGGAGGATACAGATATATGAAGGACGGGCATCACCCAAAGCCGGACAACTTACCACAAAGTATAAAATTCAACACCAGAGATAATGTCCCTATAGGAAACGAAGTTTTTGAATATATTGTTCAAAAAGTGCCTGTAAGCATGTATATAATAGAAAAAGAAAAATTCATCTATGTCAATGACTGCCTGTGTGGCTTGCTTAAGTATTCGGAAGATGATTTTTTGACAGGCAAAATCACCCTGGAAGATATTGTGCATCCAGAAGATATGCCGAAATTAAGAAAGCGGATTTCCGAGTTATCCAGTAAAAAGTCGAAAGCTGCACGTTACCGGGTCAGAGCGATGAAAAGCGACGGCTGTATGCTGTATGCTGAAATCCATTCAACCATTTCCGAAATGGATGGCAAACAGGTTTTTGTAGGAAGTGTCATCAATATTACGGAAGAAGTCCTGGCGAGAAAGAGCTTGAAAGACAGTGAAGAACGATTCAATTCACTCTTCTATGAGAATCCGGACGCCGTGTTTTCTTTTGATCGTGAAGGGAACTTCATCGATGTGAATCCAGGGGCAGTGGCGCTATCGGGGTATCCTTATCAGGAGTTGAGGAAGATGACCTTCATGCCCATGATTGCACCGGAGTTCTTGGAGAAGGCCGTGCATAATTTTCACGAAGCTTTAAAAGGTCATACGAACCGCTATGAAATCGATCTTTACAGAAAAGACGGCAAGCGCATCAATATCGAAGTGACTAACTTTCCGATGCAGCAGGCCGGCCAGATTACAGGGGCCTACGGCATTGCAAAAGACATCACCAATAAAAATGAACATAAGAGGCTGTTGGAAGAAATGACGTTCTTCGATCATTTGACTAAGCTGCCCAATCGTAAATTGTTCGAGGACCGGCTGATGCAGGCTTTGAAAATTTCGGGCAATTCCGGTACATCACCGGCTGTCCTGTTCTTAAATCTGGATCGATTCAAATACATCAATGATTTATTTGGTTATGAGTACGGGGATATCTTCCTTAAGGAAACAGCCATCCGCATGACGGAATGTGTGACAGAATCAGCTACTGTAGGGCGTTTTGCGGGAGATGAATTTGCTGTCCTCTTGCCGGATGCAAGCCGTGAATCGGCAATCGACTGTGCGAAAAAATTGAATGATAAACTGTCTGAACCTGTAGAAATTCTGGGCCAGCAATTGTCGTTGACGGCAAGTATCGGCATCGTCTTTGCAGAAAAAGTTCAGGATGATTTGATCAAACATGCTGAGGCTGCAATGCTTTATACAAAGAAACACAGTAAAAACAGCTATTCTCTTTTTTCACCGCAATTGAACACCGATAATGCGGATAAACTTACGCTCGAGCGGGAATTGAAAACTGCTCTTTCCAATGACGAATTCCTCATTCATTATCAGCCGATCATGGATTTGAAATCCCGGAAACTGGCTGCAATGGAGGCACTTATCAGATGGGACCATCCTGAACTGGGAATGGTGCCGCCTGATCAGTTCATACCGATTTCGGAGGACAGCCGGCAAATCATTGAAATCGGCCGATGGGTCCTCCGGACAGCCTGCTTACAAAACAAGAAATGGCAGGACCAAGGTTTTCCGCCGTTCCGCATCTGCGTGAACATCTCGATCATCCAGCTTCAGCAGCCGGATTTTGTCCAATTGGTCAAAAACATGTTGGACGAAACAGGGCTTGATGCCAAATGGCTGGAATTGGAAGTGACCGAAAGCATCCTGCTTGAAGATACAGAAGTTTTGAAGGAAAGGCTGGCGAATCTGAAAGCGTTGGGAATCTCGATCTCAATCGATGACTTCGGCACCGGCTTTACTTCGCTCAATTATTTGCGCCAGTTTTCATTTGATCGTGTAAAGATCGACCGGAGCTTTGTCCAGGATATCAATCATGACCTGAACGGCAAAGCCATCACTGCCACCATCATTGCGCTGGCGCATAGACTGGGGATGGAAGTGGTGGCCGAAGGGATTGAAGATGCTGTTCAATTGAAGTATTTGAGTGAAGAATTATGCAATGAAGGCCAGGGCTATTATTTCTGCCGGCCGAAAGCAGCGGACCTGCACGATTTACAGGACATCAATAATAGATAGAGTAGGAAGCCGGCTGGCCGCAGGAATGTGCGCAGAATGCCGGCTTTCTTTTTTTTTGATTTCACGGATCAATGGTATAGTGATGGATGTAGTAAGATTTTTCAGATAAAGGCGGTGGGTGAACTGAATAACATGGAATTGCTCAAAAAATCATTTGATGAAACAAGTTTTCAGCTGTCGGGCCATGGTCCGAGGAATGCGGGCGTATTAAAAAAGGCGTTTGAGGAAATTGAGGGGAAAGTTAAATCTGATATTTACGGAACAGGAGCTGCCATCAAAGATTTCGAAAAGAAGATGGCGACATTCCTGGGGAAAGAAAAAGCAGTGTTTTTCCCGAGCGGCACCATGGCGCAGCAGATTGCACTGCGAATCTGGTGCGATGAACAGGGGGCAGCAAAAGTCGCTTATCACCCGTTATCCCATTTGGAGATTCATGAAGAAGACGGCTTGAAGGAGCTGCACGGCATTGAATCCGTGCTGCTCACGGACCGCAATAAGGTGATCGGACTTGAAGACATCCGCTCCATGGAACCGGCGGTTTCCTGCGTGCTGCTCGAATTGCCGCAGCGTGAAATCGGGGGGCAGCTGCCGGATTATAAAACGCTGGAGGCGATTTCGGAATACTGCCGGGAAAATGGCGTGCGGCTGCATCTGGACGGTGCCCGGATATTGGAAACATTGCCTTTCTACAACCGGACGGCCGAGGAAATCTGCAGTCTCTTCGACAGCGTCTACCTGTCGATGTATAAAGGGATCGGCGGAGTGGCCGGTGCGATCCTGGCCGGAAGTGAATCGTTTACCAACCGGTCAAAAGTCTGGAAAAAACGTTACGGCGGTGATTTGATTTCACTTTATCCTTATATTTTCACGGCAGATTATTATTTCGATAAGCGCAAAGACAAGATGGGCGAGTATTACGAATCAGCCAAAAAGCTTGCTGCATTTTACAATTCCTGCGAAGGTGTTTCGACACTGCCGGAAGTTCCTGTGTCGAATATGTTCCATGTGCATATCCGTAAGCCGGCAGAAGAAGCTGCCCGAATCCTTGCTGAGGTACAGCAGGAATCGGGGGTGGGCTTATCGGGGTATGTAAGGAAATCGATGCAGCCAGCTGTTATTTTGAAGTCAGCCTCGGAGATCTGTATCCGACGGTTCCGCAGGAAGAATTGGAACGGGCATTTCAGCTGCTCGATGAAAAAATGAAAGCCTGACTATATCGAATGGAGAGGGGCGCCTCTCTTTTTCAATCTTTCAATCCGAACCAAGAAATTTTTCGACGACCCCGAGAAACAGTCGGACCTGTTCAACATTTGGCGCATGTCCGGAATCCTGGAATTCCATATAATCGGCATCCGGGATCAATACAGCCGTTTCCCGCCCTTTTGCAGGAGGATTCAAGCCATCGTATTTGCCGCTGATCACAAGTGTTTCGGCAGTGATCCTTTTCAGGTCACCCCGGAAATCAAAGTTTTTTAAAGCGTTGGCTGCGGCACCCTGCTGTTTATTTGTCAGCATCCGGCTCCTTTTGGAAATCTCTTTTTGCCAGGCATTGACGGTTTTCAGGTCATGAAAGATGAATTTCGACGAAAGATTCAATTTTTCCGTAATGCTCAGTCCGGCAAAATCTTCTTTATAGCGCTCGAACAATTCCGTCATGGACGATTGTGTTCCGAAGGATTTTGTGGCAGCGAGTATCAGCTTTTCCACGCGCTTCGGCTGTCTGATGGCGACACCCTGGGCGATATAGCTGCCCATTGAAATGCCGAGAACATAAACCGAATCGAGTCTAAGATGGTCGAGTAAAGCGACCGTATCTTCAATATGGTCTTCCAGTGTAAATTCCTCCGGCTTGTCGGATTCCCCGTGCCCGCGGGAATCGAGCGCGATAAGCCGGAATTTGTCTTTCAAGTACTCCATTTCCCGGTAGAACATCTGATGATTGCTGCTGAGCCCATGCAATAGCATCAGCGGTTTTCCTTTCCCCATATCTTCGTAAAACAGGCGGATTCCTTTATTGTTGAAAAATGGCATAATGATTCTCCTTTTCAAAACAGCTGTAACATCTTTATACCCATTTTCGAGGATAATAAAAAACCCCGCCATGACAGGCAGGGGAAATTTACTGTTGGACAGGGCCGGCTTTATGATATCTGTCGATTGCCAGAAACAAAGCAATCAGCACAAACAGGAAAGCGAGTGTCAGATACCACGGGAATTCAGTGATTGATTGTCCGAATGCTGTATAGACCACAGCGGGAAGCGTCAGGCCGAGGGCGGAATAATACATGTACTCCTTAAAACTTTTCGTCATATCCATCAGATAGAAACAAAGCAGCTGGAAATGGACGAAAGGCATGATGCGAAGAAGCATGACCTGACCGACGGTGAGCGTTCTGTCCGGAAAAATCCGATCTTTTAAATCCGTCATTTTATGATAGAAACGGGGCAGGCGTTTCAACAGGAAATACGTAATGGCGCTCATCAGCAATAAACCTGCAAAAGATAGCAGCGCACCATGGACGAATCCGAAGACAACACCGCCGGCGACACATACGGCGATTACAGGCAGAAACAGGAATGGCCTGATCAAATGTAGCAGTACGAAGAAAAAAGGGGCCATCCAACCGGCATTTTCAATGAAAACTTCAACCGATTTTTCAAATTGGTCCATAAAGGCCTCCTAAGGAATAGATAATGATGTCAATAAAGAAGGATAAAACATTAACCCTGTTCTGGCAAGCTTTTTGACTGGGAAACGGAATGGCCTGGACGCTGAAAAGGTGAAATGAAGAATATTTTGATAAACTGTGGAAGAAGGACTGTCCGTTCAGCCGAAGCCTGATCAACGGACCTTTCTGCAGCTATTAGGGGACAGTAAAACACTAAGGGGATGTTATACGTGAAATCGACAGAAACCGTTTTTCCAATCGAGCAGGTGCAGATGCAATTTCCGGCACTCGAACGAAAGTATAAAGAAAAACCGGCCGCTTATTTTGACGGCCCGGGAGGATCACAGGTCCTGCTTCAGTCAATCACTGCGATTTCCGGTTATATGCTGAGAGGCGGTGCAAATCTTCATGGCACTTTCCCGTCGAGCTGGGAGACGGAGCAAATCATTTCAGAAGCGAGGGAAACTGTCGCTGACTTTTTGAATGTGAAGCCGAACGAAGTTGCATTCGGCGCCAATATGACGACACTTACCATCGCGATCGCGAACGCACTCGGTAAAAATTTTAAAACGGGCGATGAAATCGTCGTGACAGAAATGGACCACCGCGCAAATGTAGACCCATGGCTGATGATGGCGGAGGACCGCGGTTTGACAGTGCGCTGGATCCCTGTAGACAAAGAAAAGCTTACGCTCGATATGAGCGATATCGGATCGTTGATCAATGATAAAACAAGGGTAGTGGCACTCGGCATGGCTTCGAACGCCATCGGCACGGTCGTGGATCTTGCACCTGCCGTCAAACGGGCAAGGGAAGTCGGTGCACTGGTGGTGGCGGACGCAGTCCATGCAGCCCCTCATCTTGTGATAGACCGTGATTCCCAGGATATCGATATCCTCCTGTGCTCTGTCTATAAATTCTTCGGGCCGCATATCGGCATTGCGGCAATCCGTGAAGATGTTTTTGAAAAACTGGCGCCATATAAATTGACGACATCGCCGACATATTATCCGGATAAACTCGAGACGGGGACTCAGAACCATGAAGGAATTGCCGGCATCCGTCCGGCCATCGAATTTTTCGCTTCATTCGGTGAGGGACAGACGCGCCGCGAAAAAATCGTATCCGGTTTCCATGTCATCGAGGAGTATGAAAACAAATTGGCGCAGCGTCTGCGGAGCGGCCTTGCAGAAATCGAAAAAGTGACTTTATGGCAGGCAGGGGAGGACGTGGCGAAAACACCGACAATCGCTTTTCAGGTTGAAGGGTATGAGCCGCAGGATGTGTGCGTGTTCCTTGCTGAAGAGCACAGCATTTTCACTGCTTCGGGCCATTTCTATGCATCGACGTTAGGCGACGTATTGGATGTCAATAAAACCGGCGGCTGGGTGCGGGCAGGACTGGCACCTTATAATACCGAAGAAGAGGTGGAACGTTTTATCTCTGCCATTGCATCTCTGTAAAATGAATTCCAGCAAAAAAAGCTTCGCAAACGCGAAGCTTTTTTTGCTTATTTCATCGCTTTATGTGAAAACGGACATTTCCCCTGGATGGGTTCACTGTCGTCGCCGATAAAGAATTGCTTCCATTCATTGTGCTCCGGATCGCCGAAATGGCTGATATCCGGATGCGTCGGCAGCTGGTCCCACTTCTCCACTCGCTGGCGGACTTTTTCGCGGGACATGATGCCGCCTTTTTCCGTACCTGTCAACCCTTCGAAGATGCGGCGCGGCTGGAAGCCGAGCACCATCGCATTGCCAAGGTCGCGCGTTTTCCGGCGTTTATAGGCGGGCGCATTGCCGAACACGAAAATCGGTTCGCCGTTAAAGACGAAATCCCATAGATAATGATCCGGATCTGTCGGTTTATCCGTCGGCCACTCCATTTCATCGACATTGTGGAGATATTGCAGGATTGCCCAAAATTCATCCCGGTACTGCTCCAGGCTGCCTTCCGTCTCAAATGGTTCCACAAATACGAAAAGTCCGTGCCGCTTATGTTTCGGGTCATTGAACAGGGACAGGAATTCTCCGACTGCAACAGGAAGCTGCGACCAGTCATCCCGGCTTATGTATGCGTATCTCAATTCACCTTTCAGTTCACCGCTCATTCCGAAATAACACGGGAATGTCTTGTCGGTGACGGTATGATGAAAGGTCCTGTATTCGTTTCTCAGCCACTCCGGCAGATCACTGCGTGTTTCAAAATCTTCTTTCGTCAATAAAGCCTTATATGCTGTCTGCATTTGTTCTCCTCCGATGCATTTAGAAGTCTTTATTTTTATTTCCTTAATCCTCCAAACTTAAACTTCGGCAGAAAATGAAAAAAGTGAAAGAGGACGAAAAAAATGGTACACTCTTAACAGCGATGTAATTTCGAACAAGAAATGCAGAACTCCATCCTTCGCAGAGAAGAATGAATAAAAGGAGAATGAACTTGACACACCATCAATACAAAGAAGAAACGCCGCCGAATTACGATGATTTGAAAAAAGCTGTCAACCGCATGGCCAACTGGAAGGAACGTTTGGCTGCTGTTGAGGAGCTTGCCAACTGGAAAACGGAACAGACTGTCAGCATCCTGACAAACCGTCTGAAAAATGACCCGGTTTATCAGGTGCAGGAAGCAGCGTATGATGCGCTGCAGAATTTCGGCGAAGAAGTTGAAATGCCGGAACGCAACGAACATGAACTGATCAAAGATGCCAATAAAGTGCTTGTCCGCATCAAGAAAAGTCTGCCTGCCAACCACAGCTACGAAGATTTCAAAGAGAAGCTGCAAAAAATGCGCAGCGACATCTATGATACGTATAAAGGCGACAAAGGTGAAGATTTTGAAAACTGGCTCCATGAAAAGTGGAAAGCCGCACCTGTCAGAACAAAACGATAATAACGAGCAAAACCGGTACGGGGATCTTTCCCGTACCGGTTTTTTTCATTGTCCAGTCTTATGCCTGTCGGAGCTGAATGGCCGTTATCGCTTTTCGGTGTCCAGACTCCAACGGGCCAACTCCTCGGGTCATAAGCTAATCCAGCTGCGCGGCCAAGGCCACTTCGCTGGCTCGTCTTATGCCTGTCGGAGCTGAACGGCCGTTGTCGCTTTTCTGTGCTACATGAATTTCTTGATGATCGGTTTGAGCCTGAAACCGAAAAGTCCGGCGAGCACCGCTAGGATCAGGTCTTTTGGCAGCGGCGGAACCATCCAGGCCCAGGCGAGGGCATACGTAAACCCTTCCGGTGCAGCGAACCATAATTTATAAGCCCCATACATCCAGTTCGTCCCGACGGCATAATTGATGACGAGTCCGGCTAGGGCAGCAGCGGCAAATCCTTTGCGCGTCGGAATTTTCTCAGCGATCAAGCCGACGACATAGGCAAGCAGGATAAAAGATAGGATAAATCCGAATGTCGGTGAAATGATGGTATCCATGCCGCCTGAAAATTTTGCGAAAACGGGTACACCGGCGAGGCCGATAAAAGTGTAGACCACCATAGCGGCAGCACCGAGCCTACTGCCGAGCAGGATCCCCGCAAGAATAGCAAAGAATGTCTGAAGCGTGATCGGCACGCCGCCGATGATCAGAAAAGATGTCAGGTTGGCACCGATCGCCATCAACGCTGAAAACATGCCGATATGGACTAATTTCAATGTTTTTGAATGATTTGCAGATCTGCTTTTCGTTATGGTAGTCATGAGGTCCTCCAATTTATGTATTAAACAAAGTATAATAAAGCAGGGAAAATGAGTCAACATAAATTATAAATGAGTTAACACATGATGCTTTTATTGAATTCATCTTTTAATCCACATTCCCAATTCCGAATGCTTCATGTTAGAATATTCCATGTTTACGAGATGAGAGGAGTGTTGGAATGACAGAATGGTGGAAAAAGGGAACAGTCTATCAAATTTATCCGAGAAGTTTCATGGATGCGAATGGTGACGGTGTCGGAGATATAAGAGGGATCATTCAGAAACTGGATTACCTGGAGGATCTCGGAATCGATATTGTCTGGCTGTCGCCGGTGTATGATTCACCTAATGACGACAACGGATACGATATCCGTGATTATCAAAAAATCATGGCTGAATTCGGAACGATGGAGGATTTCGATGAAATGCTCGAGCAGATGCACGCCCGCGGGATGAAATTGATGATGGATCTGGTCGTCAATCACACGTCCGATGAACATGGCTGGTTCAGCTCCAAACCCGAATATTACATATGGCGTGGCAAGCCGAATAACTGGAAGTCGTTCTTCAGCGGTTCAGCGTGGGAATTCGACGAACAGCGGCAACAATACTACCTGCATCTGTTCTCGAAAAAGCAGCCGGATCTGAATTGGGAAAATCCCGACTTGCGTGAATCGGTTTATGGAATGATGCGCTGGTGGCTTGATAAAGGTGTCGACGGTTTCCGGATGGATGTCATCAATCTGATTTCAAAAGATCCCGAGTTGCCTGACGCACCTGATGGAGACGGCGGACCGTATTACATGAATGGCCCGAAAATTCACGATTATCTGCAGGAGATGAACCGTGAAGTGCTTGCGGAGTACGATATCGTTACAGTCGGCGAAATGCCTGGGGCGTCGGTTGCGGATGCCGTCAATTATACGGATCCTGAGCGCAGGGAACTCAATATGATTTTCACTTTCGAACATATGGGGCTCGATCAGACTGGTGGAGAAAAATGGGATTTGAAACCGCTCAAATTGACCGACCTGAAACACAATATGGAACACTGGCAGCATGCCCTCCACAAGAAGGGGTGGAACAGCCTCTATTGGAACAATCACGACCAGCCGAGAATCGTTTCACGTTTCGGTGATGACGGAAAATACCGGATCGAATCGGCAAAAATGCTTGCAGCCTGCCTTCATTTCATGCAAGGGACCCCGTATATCTATCAGGGTGAAGAAATCGGCATGACGAATGTCCGCTTTGATTCGATCGATGAGTACCGGGACATCGAAACGCTGAATATGTATGACGAAAAACGGAGCGGGGGCGTTCCGCACGATACCATCATGCGATCGATCTATGTAAAAGGCCGCGACAATGCGCGGACTCCGATGCAGTGGAACGGTGATGCGAACGGCGGTTTTACAACAGGAACTCCGTGGCTCGGCGTCAATCCGAACTATAAGGACATCAATACATTGAACAAGGATGACGGAAATTCGATTTTTCAATTCTATAGAAAACTGATCCGCATGCGAAAAGAAATGGAGATCATCACGCACGGGAATTTCACTTTACTGCACCGTGACGATGACAGCGTATTTGCCTATACACGTGAATATGAGGATGAAAAACTGACTGTATACTGCAATTTTTCAGACCGCGAACAGCAATTCGATCTGCCGGACGGTGAACTTTTGATCGGCAATTACAATTCGCTGGAAAGCAACGAACTACTGGTTCTCCGGCCATATGAAACAGCCGTGTTCAATAAAAAATCCTAGAAAATGAAAAATTATCGGTTATGATAAGATTACTTCACTGATGGAGGAGGGACAGAATGGCAAATGTTTTGGGAGTGGATATCGGCGGCACAAAAATCCGCCTCGGCATCATTGACACTGCCGGCACACTGCTGTACGACGAAAAAATAGCGACGCAATTTCCGCTGTATACGTATTTGGAGGAAAATGTCCTCCGTCTTTTAAAGCAGTTTCCGGATGTTGAAGCAATCGGCATCGGCACGCACGGATTCGTCGATCCGAAGCTGGGGCGCATCATCTTTTCGACGGATGCTTTGCCGGGCTGGTCAGGCACTGCTGTCAAAGAGCAATTGGAGGCGGCCACCGGAAAACGGGTGGAAGTAGAAAACGACGCCAATTGTGCAGCATTGGCAGAAGCGAAGTTCGGAGCGGCAAAAGGGCTGGACCGGGTTGTCTGCTTGACGCTTGGCACAGGTCTTGGAGGCGGCATCCTTTGGGACGGTAAATTATTAAGCGGCGGTCCGAACGGCGGCGCAGCGGAACTTGGACATCTGACCTTATATCCGGGCGGCGCGGAATGTGCTTGCGGCCGTAAGGGCTGTTACGAGCAATACGTTTCCGGCACAGGTATTCAGCGGCGCATCCGTGAAGCGGGACTGGATATGAGCCCGCTTGAAATGTTCAAAGCAGCTGCCACGGACGAAAAATCTGCCGGATTGATGAAA
Source organism: Planococcus beigongshangi (assembly GCF_016820495.1). Taxonomy (GTDB): domain Bacteria; phylum Bacillota; class Bacilli; order Bacillales_A; family Planococcaceae; genus Planococcus; species Planococcus beigongshangi. The sequence goes on from NZ_JADHDU010000006.1 coordinate 130,379, forward strand.
GGGTTCGCTTATGATCTCGCAATCGTCATCAGTTCATTGCAGGCGGTTTTCGATATGCAAGCTGTCATCATCGGCGGTGGGGTATCGGAATCAGCCGACTACTGGTGGCCGCAATTGCAGGAAGAATTGAAACCTTTATTGCTCAACCCATTGAATATCCTTACAGCGGAATTCGGCAACGATGCCGGAGTACTTGGCGCTGCATTACTTGTACTGGAAGGAAAGTGAAATCGTGGCAAAATTATTGATGGATCAACTGACAAAAAGCTATGACAATAAAACACAGGCAGTGAAAGATTTTAATCTGGAAGTGGAAGACGGGGAATTCATCGTTTTCGTCGGACCGTCGGGATGCGGAAAATCGACAACCCTTCGCATGATTGCGGGACTTGAAGATATTACGTCCGGAACATTTTCGATCGACGGCAAAAAGATGAACGACATGGAACCGAAAGACCGCGACATCGCGATGGTGTTTCAGAACTACGCCTTGTATCCGCATATGACAGTCTATGAAAATATGGCATTCAGCCTGAAGCTGAAAAAAATGCCGAAAGCGGAAATCAAGGCGCGTGTTAAAAATGCAGCCGAAATTCTCGGATTGATGGATTACCTGAACAGAAAACCGAAAGCGCTGTCAGGCGGTCAGCGCCAACGCGTCGCACTCGGCCGGGCCATTGTGCGTGATGCGAAATTATTCCTGATGGATGAACCATTATCCAATCTCGATTCGAAGTTGCGCGTCCAGATGCGTACGGAAATTTCAAAACTTCACCAGCGCCTGAAAACGACGACGATTTACGTTACGCATGATCAGACGGAAGCGATGACGATGGCTACTCGGATTGTCATCATGAAAGACGGGGTCATCCAGCAAGTGGGCACGCCGAAAGAAGTATACGATCAGCCAGTCAACATGTTCGTTGCAGGATTTATCGGCTCGCCGGCCATGAATTTCTTCCCGGGCCGCATCGAAGGCGACTATTTTATTACCGGACAGACAAAATTGTGGATTCCGACAGGAGCGCTGCCTGAAGGCCAGGACAAAAAAGAAATCGTAATCGGTCTGCGCCCCGAGCATATCAGCCATACAGCTCACGTCGATGAAACGACAGTCAGCGTAAAACTGGACGTCGTGGAATTGATGGGATCTGAATACATGGTTTACGGAAAACTAGAAGATCAGCCGTTTGTCGGCCGTGTCGAAGCGAATATTGAACTCGAAGCAGGTATGGTATTCCCGATGGCATTCGATTTGGAAAAAGCGCGATTCTTCGATCCGGTCACCGAAGAAAGAATTAAATAAAAATTATTTTTTTGGATATTGTGCAAACGTTTTCACTATGATACGATACAAATAATTGGAAGTTGGAAACGCTTTATTCAGGAGTTTCCATTTTTATTTTTAGTCATTGTGCAAACGATTGCACAAAAATCGGAGGGGGACATATCCATGAAAGAGTTCACATTCAAAAAAGGATTGTTGGCTTCACTATTGGTTTCGGCAAGTTTACTTGCAGCATGCGGCAACGGAGATGATGAAGAAGGTTCGGCAGCAAGCGGAGACCAGGTAACAGTTGATGTATTTCAGTTCAAAGTGGAATTTAAAGACCAATTTGAAGATGTAGTGGCAGTGTATGAAAAAGAAAACCCCGATGTGAATATTGAAATTACGACTGTCGGCGGTGGAGAAGATTACGGGGCGGCGTTGCGCTCGAAATTTGCTTCAGGAAACGAGCCGGCGATCTTCAATATCGGCGGACCGCAGGATGTGGCGGATTGGCAGGACAGCCTGGCTGTTTTGACAGACACTGAGGCAGCAGGAGCTGCTTTGGACGGCACGCTTGATGGCGTAACAGTGGATTCCGACGTTCTCGGATTGCCTTATAACCAGGAAGGCTACGGATTTATCTATAATACGCGCTTGTTTGAAGAAGCCGGAGTCGATCCTGCTTCAATCACGGATTTTGCAAGTCTTGAAGAAGCGGTGAAAATCCTTGATTCGAAAAAAGAAGAACTTGAAATAGAATCTGTTTTCGCATTGCCAGCCAAAGAGAAATGGGTGACGGGCCTGCATTTGTCGAACACGTTCATCGCACCTGAATTCGACCACAATGTGTTGGGTGCGTATGACTCAGCAACAATCGATTTCACTTATTCAGATGCATTCAAGAAAATCGTTGACCTGCAAAATGAATATTCGAAACAGCCGACTGTGAGCCTGGATTATTCACAGCAGGTTGAAGAATTGTTCTCACTGGAACGCGTAGCGATGATCCAGCAGGGGAACTGGGCTTACGGTTCGATCGAAGGCATCGATCCTGAATTCGCTGAAAACGGCATCGACATGCTGCCGATCCCGGTTGACGGCTACGAAGAAGGCGGACTTCCTGTTGGCGTGCCGATGTACTGGGCAGTAAATAAAAACCTTGACGAAGAAGTGGTTGAGGCTTCAAAAGACTTCCTGGACTGGTTGTATACGTCTGATGCAGGTAAAACGGCTGTAGTGGAAGATTTCAAATTCATCCCTGCATACGAAGGCTACGACACTTCAAAAATCTCGGATCCGCTGTCTAAAGCGGTATACGATGCTTCTGAAGCAGGCGAGACAATCGGCTGGGTATTCATGGGCTATCCGACTGGATGGGGCGAAGACGAAGTCGGAGCAAGCATCCAGAAATACTTGAGCGATGAAGCGTCATGGGATGAAGTAATCGACTCAGCGAAAGCTGCATGGGAATCTAACAGAAAATAAAACAGTGAAATAAATAAGCTGGAGACCAGAACAAAGCAGCCTCTGTGCTGCTTTGTTTTGTTTAATCCGCTCATCTAAGAAAGGAAGGCGTCGCTATGCGTACGAAAGATTTTGCTTATTGGTTGTTCCTGGCCCCGGTTTTGATCGCTTTGACGCTGGTTGTTATCGTCCCGATGCTGCTGGGTGTCTATTATTCGTTCACCAGCTGGAACGGCATCACCACGGGGGAATTTGTCGGATTCCAAAACTACATCAATTTACTCCAGGATGAACGTTTCCTCGATTCACTATGGTTCACGACGAAATTCGCGATCGTTTCAGTCATCCTGATCAACTTCATCGGATTGTCTCTTGCGTTGATCGTGACATCCCGCATCAAAACGAGCAGCCTTCTGCGCACAACATTTTTCATGCCGAACCTGATCGGCGGGTTGATCCTCGGGTTTATCTGGCAGTTCATCTTCATCAAGGTGTTTGCGAGTGTCGGTGAAATGATCGGCATGGATAGCCTGCAGGTTTGGCTGTCTACGACAGAAACAGGCTTCTGGGGGCTTGTCATCCTAATGAGCTGGCAGATGGCCGGTTATATCATGGTCATTTACATAGCTTATCTGCAAGGTTTGCCGAAAGAACTGATCGAGGCTTCCGAAATCGATGGTGCAAATTCATTCCAGCGTTTCCGCTACATCGTCTTTCCGCTTGTGGCTCCTGCCTTTACTGTAAGTATGTTCCTGACGCTATCGAATACATTCAAACTATACGACCAGAACCTGTCCTTGACAGGCGGCGGACCTTATAATTCGACTGAGATGGTTGCTATGGAAATATTCAATACCGCATTCGTCCAGAATACATTCGCATATGCGCAGGCGAAAGCGATCATTTTCTTTGTGATTGTTGCAATTGTCGCATTGTTTCAGGTTTATTGGAATAAACGCCGGGAGGTTGAATTATAATGAGAAACAAGAGGAATTGGAAGATTGAGATTCTCGGCATCCTCCTCGCAATTTTGTGGCTCGTGCCATTTTATCTGATGTTCGTCAACTCATTTAAAACTAAAAAAGAGATTTTCATGGATGTGACGAGTCCGCCGGAGAAATGGAGTTTTGATAACTATATAACAGCTTTCAAGGAACTCGATTTTCTGCAGACGCTGTTCAATTCATTATTCATCACAGTAACAAGTGTGGTGCTGATCATCTTCTTCTCAGCGATGGCGGCTTATGCGTTGTCACGCGCGAAAAGCCGGATCAGCACGGTCCTGTTTTTCTTGTTCGTTGCTGCAATGCTGATCCCGTTTCAATCGGTCATGATTCCGCTGGTCACCGTATTTGGCCAGTTTGAAATGCTGAACCGGGGCGGACTGATCTTCATGTACATCGGATTCGGTGCGAGCCTGTCGATTTTCCTCTACCACGGGGCATTGAATAATATCCCGCGTTCGCTGGATGAGGCGGCACGTATTGACGGCGCCAACAGATGGCAGATTTTCTGGCATATCATCTTCCCGATGCTGAAGCCGATTACGGTGACAGTCGCTATCCTGAATATTATCTGGATATGGAACGATTATCTATTGCCGTCTCTGGTCATCAATAAAACAGGAAGCGAAACCATCCCGCTCAAAATGTTCTTCTTCTTCGGGGAATATACGAAACAATGGCACCTGGCGTTGGCTGGCCTGACCCTTGCGATCTTGCCGGTCATCATCTTTTATTTCTTCGCACAGCGCTCGATCATCAAAGGCGTATCGGACGGTGCCATAAAGTAAAGGGGAGATTCGAATGGCAGTCACGATCAAAGATGTTGCGAAAGCGGCGTCGGTCTCACCGGCAACCGTGTCTCGGGTAATCGCCGATAATCCGCGTATCAGTGAAGATACGAAAAAGAAAGTCCGTGAAACGATGAAGACGCTTGGCTATTATCCGAACTTCCAGGCACGCAACCTTGTCATCCAGAAATCCCAGACCATCGGGGTCATCATGGCCGATTCAGCTACACTGGCTTTTCAGAATCCGTTCTTTCCGGAAGTGCTCCGCGGCATTTCGAGCAGAGCGCATGAAAGCCAGTATGGCCTGTATTTATCGACAGGGGCGACCCCTGAGGAAATCCATGAGGAAGTCATTTCCATGACCCAGGGAAAACGGGTTGACGGCATCATTCTGTTATACTCCCGAATCGGCGACAAAATCATGGAATACCTATACAATAGCAATATTCCTTTTTCAGTAGTCGGACGGCCGGAAGTGCATACGGCGTCAATTTCCTATGTGGATAATGACAATGTCAGCAATTCGGAGGAAGTCGTCAGTTACCTGATCGGCCTTGGCCATCAACGCATCGCTTATGTGGGTGGCGGATTGGAATATGTCGTGTCTCTGGATCGTTTGAAAGGATATAGAAAAGCCCTTGAAAAAGCGGGAATCAGTTATGATCCCGGATTGATCGTCAATCAGTCGATCAGCTCAAGCCTGGAAGAGCAGTCGGTAAAGCGCCTGATGGAATTGGAGCAGCCCCCGACAGCCATCGTCACTCATGACGATCTGGTCGCTTATGAGCTGATCAGTTATCTGCAGGATATGAAAATCGATGTGCCGGGCAACGTGTCCGTATTGAGTTTCAACAATCACTCGCTGTCGGAGCATTTGAAACCGCCGCTCAGCACAGTCGATATTTCGATTTATGAACTCGGTCTTTATTCGGCTGAATTGGTTTTGGAAAAAATAAAAGACAGGGATGCACCAGTCAGAAGAATCACCGTCCCATCCCGGCTGATCGAGAGAGGATCGTGCCGGAGTCTTTGAAAGGATATGGATATGAATAAAAAATGGTGGAAAGAAGCAGTTGCATACGAAGTGTATCCTCGCAGCTTCATGGATTCAAATGGTGACGGCATTGGAGACATCAATGGCGTCACAGCCAAATTGGATTATTTAAAGGAATTGGGAATCGACGTCATCTGGATCTGTCCGATGTATAAATCACCGAATGACGACAACGGCTATGACATCAGCGATTACCACGATATTATGGATGAACTGGGAACGATGGAAGATTTTGACCGCCTGCTTGAAGAAGTCCATGCGCGCGGCATGAAATTGATCATCGACCTGGTCATCAACCATACAAGTGATGAGCATCCCTGGTTCCAGGAATCACGTTCGTCACTCGATAACCCGAAGCGCGACTGGTATATCTGGCGGGATAAGCCGACGAACTGGCAGAGCATTTTCGGCGGGCCGGCGTGGGAATTCGATGAAAAGACAGGGCAATATTATTTGCATATCTTCTCGAAGAAACAGCCGGATCTGAACTGGGAAAATCCTGAAGTCCGAAAAGCGCTGTACAGCATGGTTAATTGGTGGCTTGATAAGGGAGTCGATGGATTCCGCGTCGATGCTATCAGCCACATCAAGAAAGATTTCACAGACCTTCCGCTAGAAGAAGGGAAACCGTATCTGCCGGCATGGGAGAAGATGATGAATGTCGATGGCATCCAGCCGCTCCTCGCAGAATTGCGCGACGAGACGTTTGCGAAATATGACATCATGACGGTCGGCGAAGCGAATGGCGTGTCCGCTGAAGATATCGAGGAATGGATCAGTGAAGAAAACGGCAAGTTCAATATGGTCTTCCAGTTTGAAGACCTTGGCCTCTGGAACACGGATGAGAAAAAAGGCATCAATGTCCCTGAGCTGAAGAGCGTCCTGACACGCTGGCAAAAAGCAGTCGACGGTGTCGGCTGGAACGCCCTTTTCATCGAAAACCATGACAGGCCCCGTTCTGTTTCCACATGGGGCAACGATGGCATCTACTGGCGGGAAAGCGCGACGTCGATGGCCTGCATGTATTTCTTCATGCAGGGCACACCGTTCATCTATCAGGGGCAGGAAATCGGCATGACAAACGCGCCGTTCGAAAAGATCGAGCAATTCAATGATGTCCAGACACATAATCTGTATTTCTATAATCTTGCGGAAGGCATGGAGCATGATGCGGTCATGACGCTGATCAAAGCGACGAGCCGCGACCATTCCCGAACACCGATGCAATGGGACAGCAGTCCGCATGCAGGATTCTCCACGGCTGAACCATGGATCTATACAAACCCGAACCATGAATGGCTGAATGTCGAAGCGCAGAAAAAGAACCCGCATTCTGTGCTGTCGTTCTATAAACAGATGATTGCGTTGCGCAAAAATATGGAAGTATTCGTCTACGGCAGCTATGAATTGGTGGAACTTGGATTTGAAGACGTCTACGCCTATACGCGCGAAGATGAAAATTCAAAAATCCTTGTCGTTTCAAATTTGGGGGCGCAGCGCTACAGATGGAATGAACCGGAAAACTGCGGTATCCTGATTTCCAATTATGAATTGATCGATCCGGCAGAAATCCGGCCGTACGAGGCAAGAGTTTACCAGATCAAATAAGTGCATATAAAAAGGCAGGTCCACTGGGACCTGCCTTTTTTGATTCAATATCCAGGTTTCTTCAATAATTTAAAGATATTATTTTTATAATCTTCAACGCCCGGCTGGTCGAATGGGTTGATATCGAGCAGGTAAGCGCTGTAAGCGCAGGCGATCATATAGAAATAAAACAGGTGGCCAAGATGGAATTCATCCATCTTTTCAATCGTCAAGGTCAGCTGGGGGACGCCGCCTTCCAAGTGGGCAGCTGAAGTGCCTTTATAAGCGACATGGTTGAATTCCTGCAGAGTGATGCCTGCCAGGTAATTTAATTCGTCCCCATCATTTTCCGCTTCAAACACTGTCAGGTCATCATTGCTTTCCCTGACCAGCAGGAAGCTCTCGAATAGATTGCGCGTGCCGTCCTGGATATATTGTCCCATCGAATGCAGATCCGTTGTAAATGAAACCGAAGCAGGGAAGATCCCTTTGCCTTCTTTGCCTTCACTTTCCCCGAATAGTTGCTTCCACCATTCCTGGATATACGATAGTTTCGGTTCAAAGATGGCCATCACTTCCGTCGTGTATCCTTCACTATAAAGATGGTGGCGGGCAGCGGCATAGCGGAGGGCCGCATTGTTTTCAGCATCGAAATCCTTGTAGGCAGCTTCTGCATCTTTTGCGCCGGCCATCAATTGTTCGATCGAGAATCCGGCGGCAGCGATCGGCAGGAGACCGACCGCTGTGAAAACGGAATAGCGGCCGCCCACGTCTTCCGGCACAACAAACCGTTCATAGCCATTTTCAATGGCGAGATTCACCAATGCCCCTTTTTCAGCATCAGTCGTAACGATGATGCGTTCAGCGGCAGCGTCGCCATAACGTTCATCCATATATTTTTTCAGGAACCTGAAAGCGAGTGCCGGTTCTGTCGTTTTGCCGGACTTTGAAATGACATTGACCATTACTTCTTTGCCGTCCAGGTAGGAAAGCAGCTGTTTCAAATATTCACCGCTGACATGATGGCCGGCGAACAGCACTTCTGGCTTCTTATCGCCTTGATCGAAATAAGGGGACAACGAACTCAGCGCAGCTTTCGCACCGAGATAGGAGCCGCCGATGCCGATCACGACCAGAACCTCCGCTTTTTGCTGGATGGACTCTGCGGCATTCTGGATGCGCCGAAGAAATTCCGGTGAAACGGAACTTGGCCAATCGAGCCATCCGAGGAATTCGGAACCCTGCCCTTGTTTATTGATTAAATTTGCATGGATTTCCTGTAATGCGGCTTTCTTTTCATCAGTTAAAACAGTCTCGAAAGTACCTGAATAACTTAGTTCGATCATGCAAAAACTCCCTTTCCGTTTTCTCTCAAGTTTATCATATTAATGCCCGTCTTACATCAGTGGCCTGGTGCTGAATTCTTCATACCCCGACAAAAAAATCGGGCTCTTCGTGCATCAGCTGGAAATGATATTAATCTGCCTCGGAAAGCAGGTTTTTGAGGGCGTTTGGAGAATAGTTAAGTTAATGAAGATATTGATTGAAAAAGGCCGGCTGATCAACCGAATGGAAAGAAGGAGGAAAATGTGAAGAAGACATGGTGGAAGGAAGCGGTCATTTACCAGGTTTATACCCGCAGTTTCAAGGATACAAGCGGGGACGGTGTCGGTGATTTGAACGGGGTGGCTGAAAAGCTGGATTATCTGCAGGAGCTGGGAGTGGATATGCTGTGGCTTTGCCCGATGTATAAGTCGCCGAACGTCGATAATGGCTACGATGTCAGCGATTACCGGGATATCATGGACGAAATGGGAACCATGGCTGATTTTGACAATATGCTGGAAGGGATCCATTCCCGGGGCATGAAGCTGATACTTGACCTGGTCATCAATCATACTAGCGACCAGCATCCCTGGTTTCTCGAATCGAAATCCTCCAGGGACAATCCGAAAAGGGATTGGTATGTCTGGCGCGATAAGCCGACAAACTGGGAAAGCATCTTCGGCGGGCCGGCCTGGACATATGACCCTAAAACTGATCAATATTATCTTCATCTCTATACAAAGAATCAGGTGGATTTGAATTGGGAAAACCCGGAAGTGCGGCGGAGCATCTACGATATGGTCATCTGGTGGATTGAAAAAGGGGTCGACGGTTTCCGGGTGGATGCCATCAATCATCTGAAAAAGGATTATACGGATATGCCAAATCCTGAAGGCGAAAACTACGTCCCTGCATGGGAAAAAATGACGAATGTCGAAGGGCTCCAGGAGTTCCTGACAGAATTGCGGGATGAGACTTTCGCCAGATATGATGTGGTGACTGTGGGGGAAGCGAACAGCGTGAAAGCGGAGCATCTGGCCGAATGGATCAGCGAGGAAGAAGGGAAGTTCAATATGATATTCAGCTTTGAGGCACTGGAAAGCTGGAACACAGACCAGGACGCAGACCGAAATGTTGTCCGCGTCAAAAAAATTTTTGACCAGTGGCAAAAGAAAGCCCATGGCATTGCGTGGAATTCGCTGTACCTTGAAAACCATGACCGCCCTAGGACTGTTTCGACATGGGGCAATGACAAGGAGTATTGGAGAGAAAGTGCCACTGCGCTCGCTTGCATGTATTTTTTCATGCAAGGTACGCCTTTCATCTACCAGGGTCAGGAAATCGGCATGACGAATGCACCTTTCGAAGATATTTCCATGTACCGGGATGTAGAGACGCTGAATTTCTGCCGCTACCAGCAATTGCAGGGCGTTCCTGTGGATGAAATAATGGAGAAGATCAAAAAAATCAGCCGTGACCATGCCCGCACGCCCATGCAGTGGAACAGCGGCAGAAAGGCCGGCTTTACGGAAGGGCAACCGTGGATCAGTCTGAATCCGAATTACACTTGGCTCAACGTGGAAGCGCAGAAAAACGATGGACGGTCGATTCTTTCCTTCTATAAAAAGATGATTGCTTTGCGGAAGAGCTGCGAGTGTCTGCTATATGGCAGCACTGAACTTGCTGAAGTCAATTGTCCGGACGTCTATGCCTATACACGGGAATATGGAAACACGAAAATGCTCATAGTGTCCCATCTGGACAGCGATGGCTGCTCCTGGTCGCTGAAGGGGAAAGGGCAGCTGCTGCTCGCCAATCATGAGGAAATCACAGAAGGCAGGCTGCAGCCTTACGAGGCAAGGGTGTATTTATTGGACTAAATATGAAAGGAAAGGTGAATAGGAAATTGTATTATAAAGAGCAATTTGTTTTCAAAGGCGACGAAGTTAAAAAAGCGGTTGTCCGGAATTACCGGAAAGAGGATTTTGGTGCGATGATCGACATCCAAAGAGAATGTTTTCCACCGCCGTTCCCGAATGAATTGCTATGGAATGAACAGCAATTATCCAATCATCTGGAATATTATCCGGAAGGTGCGCTGTGTGTGGAAATCGATGGCGAATTGGCAGGTTCACTCACAGGAATGCTGGTGACATACGATCTCGGGGATCTCCGGCATACCTGGGAAGAAGTGACGGACCGCGGCTATATCACGACGCATGAACCGGACGGCAATAGTTTTTATATTGTGGATATCGGCATCAAACCGGCATTCCGCAAAATGGAGCTGGGTAGACTCCTGCTGCAGTCCGTTTACGAACGTGTAGTTGAAGACCGTTTGGAGCGGGTGATCGGCGGTGGGCGCATGCCGGGCTATAAAAGGTTTGCCGGTGAAATGTCTGCTGAACAATACGCTGGAAAGGTGCTGGCGGGAGAACTGAAAGATCCGGTGATCACTTTTCTGATGAGGGCAGGCAGGACTCCGGTAGCTGTCATAGAAGGATACCTGGAAGATGAAGATTCAGGGGATCATGCATTATTGATGGAGTGGAAAAATCCTTTCATCGGCAAATGACGGGAGCAGAAGATTCATGGGAATTGGAAAAGGGACGCACCCGATATCGAATCGGGGCGCCCCTTTGTTGGTTTAAGGTAACATTTATATAGCTTGATTCAATTTTTCAACCCTTCAAAAAGGGGAATCATTTCCGTTGAAAGTATTTGCTTTCAGTGCCGCGGTCAGTGTTCCACTGGGTGCTTTCTAACTTAAGCAACGTAAACCCTACCTTCTTTTACGTCCTTGCGATCCTCAAATCGCTCCAGTGTGAATAAGTATTCTCAAAAACATTAATGTAGAATGCCAGATTATCAAATTATCCGTTACCTATGTGTTAACTAGATAATTATTGCATATATTCATTGTGTTTGTCAAGTAGATGACAATTCAGCTGGTTAATGACAGGCATCCGTTTTTGAATTGATTTTATTAGGGTATAATTAATTGAACTTACGAAAAACGGAAGAAGGAGATTTTATGCAGAAAACGAATTATGCGGATGACAGCTTAGCGCTGCACACGGATTTATACCAGATCAATATGGTGGAATCATACTGGGCAGATGGCATGCATGAACGGAAAGCTGTGTTTGAACTGTTTTTCCGCAAACTCCCATTCGGAAACGGCTATGCGATTTTTGCAGGGCTTGAACGGATTCTTGATTACCTGAAAAATTTCAGGTTCACCGATTCGGATCTGGCATACCTGAAAGAAGCCGGGTATCAGGATGATTTTCTGGATTACCTTAAAACCATCCGCTTCAATGGTGATGTCCATTCGGTTGTTGAAGGGGAACTGGTTTTTCAGAATGAACCGCTGCTGCGCATCGAAGCGACATTGGCAGAAGCTCAATTGATCGAAACTGCGCTTCTCAATATCGTCAATTATCAAACCTTGATTGCGACAAAAGCCAGCCGCATCAAGCAAATTGTCAAAGAAGACCGGGTCATGGAATTCGGTACCCGGCGTGCACAGGAAATGGACGCAGCTATTTGGGGGTCACGCGCTGCATTTATCGGAGGCCTTGAGGCCACGAGCAATGTCCGTGCCGGAAAATTATTCGGCATCCCGATTGCCGGGACTCATGCGCATTCGATGGTACAGGCCTATAAAGACGAATACGAAGCATTTCATTCCTATGCAAAACGGCATAAAAATTGCGTCTTCCTGGTGGATACATACGATACGTTGAAATCGGGCCTGCCGATCGCCATTCAAGTTGCAAAGGAATTAGGAGATAAGATCAATTTCCAGGGCATCCGACTCGACAGCGGCGACATCGCCTTCCTGTCGAAAGAAGCGAGGAAAATGCTTGATGAAGCCGGTTTTCCGGATGCGGAAGTGGTCGTGTCGAACGATTTGGATGAATACACGATCCTTAACCTGAAAGCGCAAGGCGCTCAAGTGGATTCCTGGGGCATCGGTACAAAACTGATCACAGCCTATGACCAGCCGGCACTGGGCGCTGTCTACAAAATTGTCGCGATTGAAAACGACAGCGGAGAGATGGAAGATACGATTAAAATTTCCGGCAATGCAGAGAAAGTGACGACGCCGGGGCTGAAAAAAGTTTACCGGATCATAGACCGGGAAAACGGGAAATCAGAAGGGGATTATATAACGCTTGCCGATGAAAATCCAGAAACGGAGGAACGCCTGAAGATGTTCCATCCGGTCCACACCTATGTATCGAAGTTCGTCACCAATTTCGATGCAGTGAATATCCATGCACTGGTGGTGGAAAATGGGGAAATTGTTTACGAATCTCCTTCAATCCAAGAAATACAGAGTTATGCCAATAAAAGCTTGGATTTACTTTGGGATGAATACAAGCGTTCGCTGAACCCAGAGGAATATCCCGTCGATCTCAGCCAGAAATGCTGGGACAACAAGATGCGGAATATCCAGGAAGTCAGGGAATCCATTCAAGCTTTCTCAAATCGATAGGAGGAATTTCCATGTCACAATTACAACAGCAAATCATTGAAGAAATGAAAGTCCAGCCGGAGATCAACCCGCGCGAGGAAATCGAACGGACCGTCAATTTCCTGAAGGAATATTTAAAGAAGCATTCATTCCTGAAAGGATTTGTGCTCGGGGTTTCAGGCGGCCAGGATTCCACATTGGCCGGCAAATTGGCTCAGATGGCTGTCGATCAATTGAATGAGGAAACCGGCAGCGATGAATACAGTTTCTATGCGTTAAGATTGCCTTACGGTGAACAATTTGATGAGCATGATGCACAGGATGCGCTCAAATTCATCAATCCGACAGAGACACTTACCATCAATATAAAAGAATCAGTGGACGCCAGCGAACGGGCATTGAAGCAGGCCGGTGTGGAACTGACGGATTTTGCGAAAGGCAATGAAAAAGCGAGGGAGCGGATGAAAGCCCAGTTTTCCGTTGCTGCGATGAGAAATGCAGTGGTTCTCGGAACAGATCATGCAGCCGAAGCGATTACCGGCTTTTATACGAAATACGGCGATGGCGCAGCGGACCTTACGCCGCTCTTCCGGCTCAATAAAAGACAAGGCAAGCAATTGCTTAAAGAATTGGGATCTCCGGAACACCTGTATACGAAAGTCCCAACCGCAGACCTTGAAGAAGATAAGCCGGCTGTCCCGGACGAAGTGGCCCTCGGAATCACTTATGATATGATCGATGATTACCTGGAAGGCAAGGAAATTCCTGATGAAGCCCGTGAAAAATTGGAAGGCTATTATCTGAAGACAAGACATAAGCGTGCCCTTCCCATCACGATTTTCGATGAGTTCTGGAAGTGAATCTAGATTAACGGAAGACCCTTCTTTTGAAGGGTCTTTCAATATGTAAAAATACCCGTCTTTCATTGCGGGACAGTTGAGTTATTGCGTATTATTCGTTATGCTAATGAGTAACAATGTGACAATTCAAAAAATTTTTTGTCACCCGATGGGGGAAATGATGATGAATCCGAAAGAACAGCTAAGTAAAGTAATTGATAATATTGAAAAAGTCATTATCGGCAAGCGGGATATCGTTGAATTGAGCATGGTGGCGATGCTGTCGCACGGCCACGTGCTGCTGGAAGACGTTCCCGGCGTCGGCAAGACGATGCTCGTCCGGGCACTGGCGAAATCCGTCGGTGCCGATTTTAAGCGGATTCAGTTTACACCGGATTTATTGCCGTCCGATGTAGTCGGGGTTTCGATCTATAACCCGAAAGACATGGAGTTCAATTTCCGCCCGGGCCCGATCATGGGCAATATCATATTGGCTGATGAAATCAACCGTACCTCCCCGAAAACACAGTCTTCCCTGCTCGAAGCAATGGAAGAAGCTTCTGTTACCATCGACGGCGTTACGATGCACATTCCCAAACCTTTCTTTGTAATGGCGACACAGAACCCGATTGAATATGAAGGAACTTATCCACTGCCGGAAGCGCAGCTGGACCGCTTTCTCCTGAAGATAAAAATGGGCTACCCGACACCGAAAGAGGAAATGGAAGTGTTGAACCGTTCACAGTTATCGATGCCGATCGAAGACTTGCAATCGGTCATTTCACTGGAAGAATTGCTGGAACTGCAGCGCCAGGCCAAAAACATTACAGTGGATGAAACGATCCGCAGTTATATTGTCGATCTGGCGAGGCAGACCCGCGTAGATCCATATGTCTATCTTGGCGTCAGTCCGCGTGGCTCGATCGCTTTGATGAAATCTGCTCAAGCATATGCTTTGTTGAAAGGACGTGACTTTGTCACGCCTGACGATGTGCAATATTTGGCGAAATTCGTATTTGGCCACCGCATCATGCTCCGTTCCGAGGCCAGGTATGATGGGATATCGGCTGAAGAAATCACGGAACGTATCCTGACGAAAACAAAAGTGCCTGTCCAAAGGCTAGTCGGCCAATGAAAAGAGTTAAAAAGGCCCTTTCTTCATGGGGGAGAATAATTTTTGTGGTGTTCATTTTACTGTTGACCTTTTCGTTTGCGATGTTCCAGGGCGGCTTCGTCAGCTGGTTCATCTTTTATATGGCGCTCCCTTTTGTGCTGTATTCCCTGCTGCTGATTTTCTATCCGATGAAAGATATCACTTTAAGCCGCCAGATTCACACAGCACAGATCCGAAGAGGGCAAAACTACTCGGCAACGGTTTATTTCAATCGCAATTTTTCTTTCCCTCTTCTATATACAGTGTTAACCGAAAAAACGAATTCTGTTGCACTCCGTAAATTGAACCCGAAGGAAAACCGGACATTATTCATGCCGGGCTTTAAAAAATCCCACACCTGGCATTATGAAATTGAAGATATGCCGAGAGGGGAGCATGTGCTTGAAGGCATCGAAATCGAAATCGCCGATTTTTTCGGATGGACCAAAAAGACGAAACTGTTTCCTGTGAAGCAGACCATCCTCGTGTACCCGAGAACGGTGGATATCCCGTACCGCGCTTTGGAATCGAGTTATGATCAGGGCGCAATGGCCGCGCCGCATACCTTGGTGAAAGATACGACCATGGCGACGGGCATACGCGATTATCAGCCGGGGGACCGTGTCTCCTGGATTCACTGGAAGTCGTTCGCCAAAACCCAGACGCTGCGCACGAAGGAATTCGAAGACCGGCAGGCTGAAGATTTATTTCTTCTGGACGACCGTAAGCCTTCCGATAAATTCGAGTCGCAGGTAGAACTCACTGCCTCCTTATTGCAGTCCATCGTCAGGGGGAATTCGAGCGCTGCTTATTTGTCCATCGGCAGCACCGTGGATTCTTTTCCGGTCATTCATTCGGAAGAGCATCTGCAGCGTGTCATGTATCATTTGACGAAAGTGCTTCCTGACCTGGACCGCCCCGCTGAGGAAGTGGCCAATCGGGACCTGCAGCAGATCCGCGCTACGACGCTGATTTATGTTACGACGAAACTGACGGTGGAAATGGTCGAAGCCATTCAGCGGAATGTGCGGAACCTTCATACATGCATGTGTCTAGTAATCACGAATAAAGACGAAAAACTCGGCAAAGCAGAAGAAGCTGCGCGCCAGTTTGCGATATCAAAAGGCTTTCTCGTGAAATCTGTTGCCCCGGAAAACTTTGCTACAGTCTTTACGGAGGTGAGCCGCAAATGAGTTCAGTAAGAAAGAATAAGGCCTTCATGGCGATATTATACATTCTCGTATTTCTGTTGCTGACAGAATGGCTGACCCCGGTCATCACCTTGACGGATACCGGCCATAAAAACTTATTTCTGATTTTTATCGGCATAAGCCTGGTCATGGCGCTGCTTCAAGTGCATTGGGCTATATCCGCTGGAGTAAAAATCCTCTATATAACCTGGTTCCTGATCCATGTTTATACAGAAACGGCCTTTTTCTCAATCGACGCAATATCATACATACTGTCTGATCTGCGCGTCAATTTCGAAGCATTATTTGCACAGGACTGGGCGATGACTACGGATATCTTCAGGACTGTGCTGTTCTTCAGTTTATTGTGGATGGCCGTCTACCTGATCCATTATTGGGTGGGTTTCCGCCTCAGCATTTTCCTGTTTTATATCCTGACCGTCGTATTCATTGCAGTCCTCGATACATTCAGTCCGTATAATGGAGATACCGCAATTATCCGGATCATGGTCGTCGGGCTGATGCTGGCAGGTCTTCTGCATTTGGCCAGATGGCTCGAAGGCCACCGCATCAATGAAACCATGGACCGGCTTGCAGGTTTCATCATCCCCTTATTCCTGATGGTGGCCGCGTCTACGGCAATTGCACTTTATTTGCCGAAAGCAGGTCCGATCTGGCCGGATCCGGTCCCTTATATCACATCCTTTTCAGGTGAAGGCGGACCGGGTCCGGGTACAGTCGGCCGCATCGGTTACGGCGTCGACGATTCGGAGCTCGGCGGCTCTTTCGTCGGTGATGATACCCCCGCCTTCCAGGTGGAAGTGGAAGACGGGCAATATTGGAAAGTGGAAACGAAAGATACTTATACAACGAAAGGCTGGGAACTGAGTGAAGAGGTCGCAGAGCCAGTGGTATACGGCAATGGGGAACGCATCTCGACAGAATTCGAACCCGGCACAGAAGAAGAATCGGTAAATGCTGTACTTGATATGGAACAGGATTTCCCGTTCATTCTTTATCCATACGGTACGGAGACGATTCAGATGGACGGGGAATTCAGCTACAGTTACGCCCCGACCGACCAGAAAATCCAGCCACTGCTGAGCGGTGCGCCTGTCGAACCGGAAAGGGTGGAACTCCAATTCAACGAACCGACTTACAGTTTGACTGGCCTCCGGGAAACGACGGTAGAGAAGCTGGCGGAATTGCCGCCTGAATTTGACCGCTATAAACAGCTGCCGGAAGAATTGCCGCAGCGGGTCAGAGACCTGGCTGCAGAAATTACGATGAATTCCGAAACGGTTTATGACCAAGCGCGGGCCATTGAAAACTATTTCGAACGAAATGGATTTGAATACAGCCTGACTGATATTCCGGTGCCGGAAGAAGACCAGGATTACGTGGATCAATTCCTTTTTGATACCAAACGGGGTTATTGTGACAACTTTTCCACTTCGATGGTCGTCTTGCTGCGCAGCTTGGATATCCCGGCACGCTGGGTGAAAGGTTTCAATGAAGGTGTGCAGATCGACGTCGAAACGGACAGCGACAGCGAAATCTATCAGGTCACCAACAATAATGCCCATTCATGGGTCGAAGCATATATGCCGGGTGTCGGCTGGATGCTGTTTGAACCGACCATCGGATTCACCGGCACATCGCAAATAGATTTTGACCTTGATATCGAAACTTCCGATCCCGAGGAGCAGGAACTTCCTGATCGTCCGGAACAACCGGAAGTCGAAGACCAGGATGAAGCTGCGGCAGCGGCAAATAACAATGGTCCGAGCTTCTGGGAGCGGACAGGCGATTTTATAGCTGACAATAAAGGCGCTTTCATATTCGGGGCAATTGCCTTCCTGCTGCTGGCGACAGTGATGTTCATCAAGCGGCATAAATGGCTGCCCAAAATATTGGTTCCATATTACAACAGAAGAAATGGGAAGCAGACATTTGAAAAAGCGTACCTGCGTTTATTGAAGCAATTGGATCTATACGGCATCAAACGGCAGGAGGGACAGACTTTGATGTCCTATGCCCGCTATATCGATGCGTTTTTCGGAACAAAAGAAATGACCCGTCTCACGGCTTCCTATGAGCAGGCGGTCTACGGCGGAGAGCCCGAAACTGTTGACTGGCATGAATTGAAGGAAAGTTGGGAAAACTTAATCAATCGCACAAGCAGTTGATTTTGAGCGGGCTAGCTTGTACAATTGAGAAAATTATAAAGTACAGGTGCCCTCATATATGTCCGGTGATATGGATCGGATGTCTCTACCAAGTCCCCGGAAATGACTTGACTATGAAGGCGGATGCCGCATGCTTATTTTTGCATGGGGCTTCGCCTTTTTTGATGTAGAGCAAAAGAACGCGAGGAGCTTTTTCGCGTTCTTTTATTATTTTGGCGCTTTGAAATCGATCAGAAGAGGTGAAGGTTTTGCCAGTCAGTCCAATGTTGAAAGAGCAAAGTAAAATCGTCGTTTTAGATTTCGGCAGTCAGTACAACCAATTGATCACACGTCGCATCCGTGAACTTGGTATCTACAGTGAGCTCCATCCACACACGGTCACAGCCGAAGAAATCAAAGAAATGAACGCGACAGGAATCATTTTCTCCGGTGGACCGAATTCGGTCTACGATAAAAACGCATTCTCAATCGATGATGCGATATTCGAAATGGGTCTCCCGATTTTAGGGATTTGTTATGGTATGCAATTGATGGCGCTGCATTTGAAAGGCGACGTCAAGAAAGCGCAAAACCGTGAATACGGTAAAGCGGAATTGACATTGATAAAAGAAAGCAAGCTGTTTGCCGGAATGCCGGATGAGCAGATTGTCTGGATGAGCCACGGCGACCTTGTAACAGAAGCGCCTCCTGGATTCGATGTAATCGGAACAAGTGCAAGCTGTCCGATCGCTTCGATGGCGGATGAGTCAAGAGGATTCTACGGCGTCCAATTCCATCCGGAAGTCCGCCACTCCATATACGGCACAGAATTGCTCCGTCAATTCGTTTTCGATATCTGCGGCATGAAAGCCGACTGGTCGATGGAAAATTTCATCGAACTTGAAATTGAAAAGATCCGTGAAGAAGTCGGCGACAAAAAAGTTCTATGTGCTTTGAGTGGAGGAGTCGACTCGTCAGTCGTAGCTGTTCTGATCCATAAAGCGATCGGTGACCAATTGACATGCATGTTTGTCGACCACGGCCTGCTCCGTAAAGGGGAAGCGGAAAGTGTCATGAAGACATTCGCTGACGGCTTCAATATGAACGTCATTAAAATTGATGCACGCGACCGTTTCATGAAGAAACTTGAAGGCGTTACGGATCCGGAGACAAAACGTAAAATCATCGGCAACGAATTCATTTACGTTTTTGATGATGAAGCATCAAAACTCGAAGGAATGGATTTCCTTGCTCAAGGAACGCTTTACACGGATATCATCGAAAGCGGCACAACTACTGCGCAGACGATCAAATCTCACCACAATGTCGGCGGCCTGCCGGATGACATGCAGTTCAAACTGATCGAACCATTGAATACTTTATTCAAAGACGAAGTTCGTGTCCTTGGCAGTGAACTTGGCATGCCGGACGAAATCGTCTGGCGCCAGCCTTTCCCGGGACCTGGTCTCGGAATTCGTATCATGGGAGCGGTGACTGAAGAGAAGCTAGAAATCGTCCGTGAATCTGACTGGATCCTTCGTGATGAAATAAGCAAAGCTGGATTAGACCGCGACATCTGGCAATACTTCACCGTGTTGCCTGATATCCGCAGCGTCGGTGTTATGGGAGATGCACGCACATACGATTATGCAATCGGAATTCGTGCAGTAACGTCTATTGATGGAATGACTTCTGACTGGGCACGTATCCCGTGGGATGTGCTTGAGAAAATCAGTGTGAGACTCGTCAACGAAGTGGACCACATCAACCGCGTCTTATACGATATTACAAGCAAGCCGCCAGCAACGATCGAATGGGAATAGAAATTAAAGGCATATACGAACTTAAGTTGAATTTTATTCATTAATGTTCGTGATTGGCCTTGTTTCATCTCCGTACGTGTGTTATTCTACAATAGAAATCAAATAACGCTGTCGTATAATGTCGGGGATATGGCCCGAAAGTTTCTACCGAGTTACCGTAAATGACTCGACTACGATTTAAGATTGAGCTGCCTTTTAGAAGGAGCTCGAACTTTTCTGGAATAGTCTTTTCAGAAATATTAAATCGAAGGACGCATACGGCATTGGGCTGTATGCGTCTTTTTGTTTTAATCGCATGCACGGCAGCACGCGGAGGAAATATGAAAATGAAGAAATTCTTTCAGTTCGAAGAGTTAGGGACAAATTACCGCAGGGAGATCATCGGTGGATTAACGACGTTTTTGGCTATGGCTTATATTCTGGTAGTCAATCCGCTGACGCTGACGCTCGATTCAGTACCTGATCTTCCGGATTCCATGAGAATGGATTACGGTGCAGTCTTTATGGCTACAGCGTTGGCTGCGGCTCTAGGGTCCATATTAATGGGAGTGTTAGCCAAATACCCGATAGCGCTGGCACCGGGTATGGGATTAAACGCATTTTTCGCCTATACAGTTATCCTGACATACGGAATTCCATGGCAGACTGCATTGACCGGCGTTCTTTTTTCAGGTCTTATCTTTATCGCCCTTACTCTGACCGGTTTACGGGAAACGATCATAAATGCGATTCCAGCCGAATTAAAATATGCGGTTGGGGCAGGTATCGGCCTTTATATCACATTTATCGGATTACAGAATGCTGAAATCATCGTAGGCAACCCGGATACGATGGTGGGGCTTGGCGATTTGACAAACCCTTCAACGCTTCTTGCTATTTTCGGTTTAGTGGTTACGGTAATTTTCATGGTCCGCGGCTTTAAAGGCGGTATTTTCTTCGGGATCCTGATTGCTGCTGTCGTTGGGATGATCTTTGGTATCGTCAATCTGCCGAGTGCGGTCATCGATTTGGATATACCGGATATGGCACCGACATTCGGTGTGGCACTTGAACCGATCTTCAACGATTTCGGATCGTTAATGAATATTCAATTCCTTGTAGTCGTGCTAACCTTCCTATTCGTTGATTTCTTCGATACAGCTGGAACTTTGGTGGCAGTCGCCAATCAGGCGGGCTTGATGAAAGACAACAAACTGCCAAGAGCCGGCAAAGCGCTTCTTGCCGATTCGATTGCAACCGTCGGTGGGGCGATTTTCGGGACTTCAACCACCACGTCCTATATCGAATCCACATCCGGGGTTGCTGCTGGTGCGAAGTCAGGTTTTGCGTCAGTTGTAACAGGTGTCCTGTTCCTGGTAGCGATTCTGTTCTATCCGTTGCTTGAGGTGATTACAAGTGCAGTTACAGCGCCGGCATTAATCATAGTCGGTGTACTGATGGTATCGGCGCTTGGTTTGATCGACTGGAACCGGTTTGAAATTGCGGTGCCGGCTTTCCTCACCATCATCGCTATGCCACTTGGCTACAGCATCGCAACCGGAATCGCAATCGGATTTATATTCTACCCGATTACAATGATCACAGCAGGCAAGTGGAAACAGGTTCATCCGATCATGTACGGACTGTTCGTGATATTCGTATTGTATTTCATCTTCCTTGTCTAAATTATTCATTGAGAAAACCCGCCGAATTTCCGGCGGGTTTTTCTTTATGGATATTTATATAGAAGAAAGCCGAAATTTCCTGGCAATAAAATATGGCGAAGGATCTTCTGGAGATTTTTCTTCAGCAGGTCTGAAAAGAATTCAGGCATTTATTTTTGAAGGATCTATAATGGATGAATTGGTTTTGGATTTCAAAAAAATAAATGTCCTATTCAATGGAAGAACCTGTTTCTGAATTACAGTAATTTATAACAGCGCCAGAGCTTTGCATGTAAAGGAATATATTCCTTTCAAACTTGTTACGCGAATGTAATGTAATTTGCTGAAAATTCTGTTATAATGATTTTAGTGACTCTCTATAAATACTTTCATCTTTTTGTTGACTTCTTATTTGTCAGCTGTTATATTTATAAAGTCGCCAATGAGCGCGGCAATAAATTT
>NZ_JADHDU010000007.1 GCF_016820495.1 Planococcus beigongshangi
CGCTTGCCTTCTTTTTTATGCATTTGAAGATTTATCGTCGATTATCATTTTATCAGCGATTTTTGATGGTTTATCAGCGATTTTTCCGGGTTTATCAGCGATTTTCCGGGTTTATCAGCGATTTATCTATAATAGCCTAAATCATTAGAAATCTCATAACCACCAATCCAATGGAACCGAAGAGCACATACAAATAACCAACAATAAAGCTGGTCCTGTTCTTCGATTTTTTCACTTT
This sequence comes from Planococcus beigongshangi, assembly GCF_016820495.1. GTDB lineage: Bacteria > Bacillota > Bacilli > Bacillales_A > Planococcaceae > Planococcus > Planococcus beigongshangi. The sequence goes on from NZ_JADHDU010000007.1 coordinate 239, forward strand.
CAAAAAATACACTCCAAGTGAAATCAATAATAACGTTAACAGAACTGCTATTACTTCAAAAACGATCACGTTGATCCCCCATCCCGTTATAAAGAAAAATCCGATTGCCGAATCGTCAATTTATCACTTTCTGCTTCTGTAAAAACTAATCAAGACCTTTTCACTACCGATGCTTTTACTTCAATCTCCCCCATCACCCACTCCAAATCCTCATCCTCCACCAAATGCCCCGGCGTCCACGGGATATGGACATGCGGCGTCACGCCCGTTTCATTCGTATAGTACTTTTCATGCATTTTCGAAACGCTGTAGCCGAATTCATAGTCGCCATAATCCATCGTGACCACGTTGCAGAAATCCACGATTCCCATGGTTGGCCGGCCGACCACTTGGACTTTCGCCGACTTTTTCACGTTGCTCGCGAATGTATCGCCTGAACTCCCACACGTCACATCCGTTAAGACATAGACGTTTTGCGGAGCGGCCTGCCCTTGAATCGTATAATCCAAATCTTCCTGCACGGTCTGGAAACCTTTGCCTTTATTCTTTTCAAATAATGCAATTTCTTCCTTAGCCCACTTCTCAGTCTCCGCGTCCAGCTCCTGCTCCAGATATCCCTTCAATTCGTTCGTCCAAAGATTGCAGTTCCGCTCCGAATAATTCGTATACATGATTTCATCCGCCTGGAACAGGCTCTTGAATGAGGTCGGCCGGTCGAATACATAGTCGAAGATGGGGAAATAAAACATGTCATTGCCGCCATAATTTACGCGGACGTCAATAATCAGGTTGGCGGAATGGTTCAAATCCTCTTTATGCTTTTCCAGTAAATCAAGGATCGGTTTCTCCTGTGCAAAATCCGTCAGTTTCATATAGACCGTATCAGGGTTGAGTTTTTTCAATTCATAACTTGGTATGTAAGGACTTCGTTCATAATTAGCCAGTGACAGCCCGAACGCCCCACCATCACGAGCCACCAGAATATTCTCCGCTTTGCGCAAAGCCACATTCCAAAATTGCCGCTCAAGAACTGTGTCTTCCAGAACTTTCGAATGGCGATTTCCAAACTCCTCAATCGTCAATCCATCTATCTCAACAATTTGATCACCTTTTTGCAGACGCTTTTCTTCGATCGCTTCCGTCACATATAATTCGTTCTGATGCCGCCGCGCTTTGAATCCAAGGTTCGGAATGACCGCATCTTTGGCATTGAACGATAAATGGCCATCCTTGAAATCCAGCAGATAGGACTGCACCGTCTCAATAAAATCCCGCTCCTCCATATCGACTGTAATCCGGTAATCCTGTGGCCTGTTCACTTCTTGCTTTTCTGCTGCACCCGCATAATCCGTTTTCATGATTTGAATGATGTCATTGAAGATTTCTGTTTTATTGAACACATAAACACTCCATTCGTTATTATTCCAGCACTTCTGTATATAATAAAACTTCTTTGCCCTCGTGTTCAGCTCTTAGCAGATTTCGCTATGAGATAATCATTCACAAAAAAGAACACCAAACCGCCTATCAGGATATAAAAGGATGCATTGAGTGTGAAGCTATTATAGAACTCATAAATTGCATGAGCCAATAAAACCAGTAATAAGAAGGCGAATGTCCGCACACCCGCTTTCCTGGCATAATCGATTTTTTGCTGCCTTGCAGCTTTGGCTATTGTCATATTCCCCACCTGCTTCTGTTTTCTCACTTCTAATCCTTTATCCGTGCCATAAACAAATAACCGATGACCGCCAGAAGACGAACTTTGTCATCTTCCGTAAGCCCATCCGACAGCTTTACGATGTGATTATGGGAATCACTGAAAAGCTCCGTATACTCATGGGGGAAGAATCCTTTGGAGAAAGAGGCCCATTGCCTGCCCTCTTCGTCGCTCCAGCTGAAATTGCCGGAGAAGCCGGAAACTTTTATTGCCAGAAGGGTATTTCCCAGTTCATCGAATAATTCACCTTTGATATGAATGAACGCTTTCAGTTCTTCCTGTATGTATGTGCCGATTTTTCGCTGGTCCCCTTCGAAAATTTTCAGCTCCACCTGTTTCAGCCAGCCTTTTTTCCGGAAGGTGATCAGTTTTTCGCCGGTTTGCGAAAAGAATCCGAAGGTCAGCGGAAAAATTGAAATGAGCTCTGAATTTGCCGCAAGGAGGACACGCATCCACCAGTCAACATCGATCGGTTTTACTTCAGCGATCAGCTCCCCGCTTGGTTCAAACAGCAGAAGTCTCGGGAGAAGCGCCATGTCTTTCTTGACGACCACTTCAGTTACATCAAACAATTCCTTTTCTGACTCAAGAATCGGGATGTCTTTCACTTTATTGTATTGCTGGCGGCTGATGAAAATAATCGACAAAATCAGTCCGACCGGAAACAGGAAGAACAGCAGCTCCCACCATTCGCGCAGCGTTTCCGGAGTTTGCAAGATAAGGAATCCGATCATGACGGCCACTGTGAAAATCAAGAACAGCCTGCTGTGTTTTTCTCTTCTTTTATACATTTCAGCGAGCAAAGAAACGACTCCTTCCCCTAAATTTTGTTGAAGACAATCCAATATTGTAAGATTATTCTATCTTTAATCTTATCATTCACAGACAGTATACGGCAGAAATTTTTAAGAAGATAAAACTTCTTCTATATAACTATAAATGCGAAGAATTGAAGCTTCCTTTCACTTCGGTCGCGGTGATATTTTTTATCGTCGATTCTTGATGATTTATCGTCGATTTTCCAGCGTTTATCGTCGATTCTCCAGGATTCAGCCGATTCCCGCTCCCAGCCCAGACACATATAACAAAAAACACGCCCGCAGCATCATCGCTGCAGGCGTGTCCCTATATAAACTTTAGAATTCAAATCCAGAACGGAAACGAAATCCGCCCTTTATTCCAGCATCGAGGTTCCGCTGATTTTGAAGCCGAGGCCTTCGCGTGAAAAGGTGTATTTGGCGGTTTCGCCATTGGCGCCGGTGCCGACCACCAATTCATATGACGCGAATTTGCGTTCGAACTCCAGGATTTCCAGTTCGTCGAAACCGGTCGGGCGGGGATTTGTGCCATACAATGAAATCGCGTAAGCCGACTCTTTTACAGTGATATCTTCAGCCCTCGACCTGAGGATGTTGGGGCTAAGATCTTCTTCGCCCAGTTCGAACAGCTGATCCACTTTCTCCAGTCCGTTTTCTTTCAAATATTGCTCCGGGTAAAAATGGGAGGGAAACATCTGGTAGCTGAAAAACAGGATGAGCAGCAGAATCGAAGCAGTATGGATTGTGCTGTCAAAACGGCATTTTGCGATGAGGCTGTCCAATTTAATCGCTGCCCATATCGACCCGATGATGATCGCTACAAAATAGAGCGTATCCACGAATGAATTGATTAAAATAAAAGACAGGAAGTAGCTGAATTTCATCAGCAGAAAGAAAATCGTTGCACCTATTAAAAAGATGGACAGCGTTCTGATTGCGTCTTTCACCACAGCTTCTGCACCCCATTTTTCAGCAATAGTCTTTATTACTTAATCTTTCCGGCAAGAAAACTGCCGACGCCTGCGCTGTCTCCGAGTTCCCGTTTCGGGATGATCAGTGCTGACATGCCGCTGTTATACAAATAAAAACCGGAATCATCTTCCCCGTAATTCTCGATGCCGCTCCAGGAAACGCTCATTTCACCTTTCGGGCTGATTTCGCGCAGCCCCTGATCCGTGAAAATCATCGTATGCTCACCCAGCACCGCATCATTTTTGCCTTCCCGCATCATCTTCGTCGCATTCCGTTTGATCAGGCGATAAAAGTACGCCGGATAAAACAGGAACCACAAAACGGCTACAGCAACCAACGGGATAAACAGGACCAAAAACGGCACATCCAGAAAACTGGTAGCCAATACAGCCAGTACGATGTACATGAGCGGCACCAATATCCGCTGCAGCTTCACTTGTTTTTGAACCGCTTGTGAATGTTTCGCATGAAATACGTTGAAATCGATATAATCTTCTTCAGTGAGTTTGTAGTTGAGTTCCATCGCTCTATTGACCCCTATCTCTCTTTTAAAGTCCAGCCGCGTCGACGGCAAAAGTCGCGTCTGCGCTGCTGAATCCTTCATATATTAATTGTTCGATCAATCCCGATCTTGAGAAAGCTGTATATTCCAGGTAATCTTCTGCCATAATAACCGCTTGAGTCGTCCAATCGATCCCCAGTTGTTCGACTGCATAAGTTGCATCGGCATTGCTGAATCCTTCATAAACGAGTTGTTCCACTAGACCGCTCTTCGAGAATGCCGTGTAATCGATATAATCCTCTGCCATCGCGATGGCCTGTTGCTGTTCAAATGATTCGGCATCCTTTGCAGCTTGTGCCTTCGCTTCTTCATCCGCTTTTGCTTTCGCTTCGGCATCCGCCTTTTCTTTCTCTTTTGCCTCTGCATCTGCCCTAGCTTTCGCTTCAGCTTCAGCTTTTTCTTTGGCAGCAGCATCTTCTGCAGCTTTCTTGGCTTTTTCTTCATCTTCTTTCTTCTTAAGTTCAGCTTCCTTCGCTTCCCTCTCTTTTTCCTCCAGCAAAAAGAAAGGTTCTGCCTCTTTTACTTTCGCCTCCAATTCTTTTATTTTGATAGTGGATTCTTCTTCAGCAGCTTCGAGCGCTTCGATTTCTTTAGACAAATCCGCATTCGCTGTCTCGAGCTTTTCAACTTTCTTCTGGTTTTCATCTGTCGAGGCATCCACCTCGGACTGCGACGGGCCAAAACCCGCTCCAATGATTAAAGCGATCAATGCCACCAAGATATATGTCCATCTGCGTTTTATAAATGCCGTGACTTTCTCCATGCAAAATCACCTCTTCTCATTCATCTTTCCTATATAATAGTATACTTGTATTCGGATTCATACATTATTTTACAATAATCACGGTAAACTACTCATCCTTTCCTGAAACTTATCAAGCAATAAGTAAAGCCTTTCCTCACGGGAAAGGCTTTGGCGACAACATCTTCATAAAATTGAGGAAGACTTACGAATCTCCCATTTGCTTCGCTTCCTCGGTATCCCGCACGTTCTTCTGCACCGTTACGACCGCAAACAGGCTCAATACGAATGAAATGCCGTAAAACCCTTTTTCACTCAGCGTGATGCTGCCGGCGTTGAACAGGCCGATACCCATGAGCGCGATTGCGGAAATCAGCGCGAACCAGCTGATGCCGTAATACAGATTGGTGACACGGATGCCTTCATCCCGGTCACGCACTGCTTTTTGGAGCGAAACCGCCGAATACAGCCCGAGTATGATCAACACAATGTAATAGCCCTTTTCATTTAATTCCATGGCAGCATTATACAACCCGATCAAATATGCCGATACCCCAATCAGCAATGCGCCCCACGCCGCACCTTTGAATGCGCCTGTCGGTTCACCGAGCCTGCGCTTTTCCGCCGGTTTCTTCGTGAATACTTCTTCATCTCTGTCCCCTAACATATTATCCAACCCCTGTCTTATGATGTTCGCAAATCAGTGCGCGGCAGCTTCTTTGAATCTTCCATGAGCTTTTACATTTTATTTCATTATTAAGATTATTCTACCATATACAATAGCAGCCGGAACGCATGCGCAACAATTTTTATTCCCCTTCTGTTTTCTCTATTTGTTTAGGCGCACCGTCCTGCCGGGTAAAGTAGCAAAGTATGCTTCCTGACAAATGACGATTTACAAATCGAACAGAATGGAGAGATAGTACATGAAAACCGATTTTTCCAAGATTTATATAAATGGTGAATGGATCGATGGGTCCAGCGACAGCGAGATGAAAAACACGAACCCGTTTACAGGGGAAGAACTTGTGACCATCAAGGCCGCTGATAAAAATGATCTGGACAGAGCTTATAAAGCAGCGGCAGAAGCTCAAAGTTCCTGGGCAACAGAGATGCCGCAGAAGAAACGCGAAGTCATCGAAAAGGCATTGAAAATCATGCAGGAAAACAAGGAACTGATCATCGGCTGGCTTGTAAAAGAAGCAGGCAGCACAGTGGTCAAAGCGACCGTCGAATTCGGTGCTTCGGTCAATATCATGAAAGAAGCGGCTACTTTCCCTTACCGCATGGAAGGAAAAATCCTGCCGTCTGAACATCCCGGCAAAGAAAACCGCGTTTACCGCAATCCGCTTGGCGTCATCGGCATTATCAGCCCGTGGAATTTCCCGCTGCATCTGGCGCTCCGTTCTATTGCACCGGCAATTGCGACAGGTAACGCTGTCGTCGTCAAACCGGCTACGGATACACCTGTAACTGGCGGATTATTATTCGCAAGCATTTTTGAAGCGGCAGGATTACCGAAAGGCGTACTGAATGTCGTTGTTGGACGAGGATCCGAGATCGGTGACGACATCGTCAAACATCCGACGCCGCGCCTGATTTCGTTTACCGGTTCAACGCCTGTCGGCAAAGGAATCGGCGAACTTGCGGGCGGCGCTTTGAAAAAGACCGCACTTGAGCTCGGCGGCAATAATAACTTCATCGTCCTGGAAGATGCCGACCTTGAACAGGCTGTCGATTCAGCGCTGTTCGGTAAATTCTATCATCAGGGCCAGATCTGTATGGCGATCAACCGCATTTTTGTCCACGAATCGATCTATGATCAATTCGCCGATGAATTTATTGCCCGTGCCGAAAAGCTGAAATATGGTAACCCGGCTGAAAAAGATACGCAAGTCGGACCGCTCATCAACCGTGACCAGGTCGATCGTATCCTCAAGGAAATCGATGAGACCGTCGAACAAGGTGCAAAATTGCGTCTTGGTGGTAAAGCGGACGGCAATGTCCTGGAGCCGACCGTCCTTACCGGAGTCACCAATGACATGACGATGGCGGAAAATGAAATCTTCGGGCCAGTCGCCATTTTGATCCCATTCAGCAATGACGATGAAGTTGTGGAAATGGCGAACGCGTATCCATACGGGCTCAGCGGCGCCGTCCATTCCTCCAATATCGAACATGGGACGAATATCGCGCACCGCATCCACACGGGCATGATCCACGTCAACGACCAGCCGGTCAACGACGAAGCGCATATGCCGTTCGGCGGTGAAAAAGATTCCGGTCTCGGCCGCTTCAACGGCGAATGGGTGCTCGAGGAATTCACCACACTAAAATGGATTTCTGTTCAGCACAAGCCACGTGAGTACGGATCTTTTGTTGAGAATACGAAGAAATAAAATTGTAAAGGAAGAGGCGCTGATCCACGGATCAGCGCCTCTTCCTTCTATTATAATATGAAACCTTTTATTCCATCACAAACCTCACGTCACACTGACTGAAGAATACTTCCACCTGCTGCCCCGCTTCCAGTTGTTCCGACTGTCCGCGGAACAACTGACATTCGAGTTCATGATTGCCTGCCTGAACGATAGCTGTATAGAATCCCTGCAGGAATTTCACTTTCAGCACATGGCCTTTGATCCGGATGGCATCGCCCGGTACCTGTATATTGCCGTCTGCCACCTGCAGTGCTTCCGGCCGCAGGATGAGAAAGCGTTCGCCTTCAGGTTCCCCATTTTTTACATCCATCGTGATCGCCCCATCCGCAGAAACAAATCTGCCCTCCCCGATATTGCCCAGGATAATATTTTTTATTCCCAGAAATGCGGCAATTTCGGTACTGACCGGCTTTTCGTATAATTCTGTTCCAGCGCCCACTTGCAGCAAACGACCATCGCGCATGATGCCGATCCGGTCCGACAGTTCGAACGCCTCGTCCCGGTCATGGGTTACAAACAGAATGGTGACGCCGAGTTCTTTCTGGATCCGGCCGAGCAGCTCCCTCATTTCTTCGCGCAGGCCCGGGTCGAGTGCGCTGAACGGTTCATCCATCAGCAGGACGCGAGGATTTGCCACCAGCGCCCTGGCAAGTGCGACACGCTGTTGCTGACCGCCGCTCAGTTCGTCGGGGAATCGGTGATAAAATCCTTTCAGCCCCACTCCATCCAACATCGCTTCGGCTTTTTCGAGACGCTCTTTTTTACCGACTTTTTGCATCTTCAACCCGAAAGCCGTATTGTCGGCGACCGTCATATGCGGAAACAGCAGCGGCTGCTGAAAAACCATGGAAAATCTGCGCGCTTCAGGCGGCGTTGCTGTCAGATCCGAATTGCCGTACCACACCTTTCCGGAATCCGGCTCCAATAAACCCGCGGCCAATTTCAACAGCGTCGTCTTGCCGCAGCCGGAAGGACCCAGCAATGAGAAAAACTCCCCTTCCCGGATCGTCAAGTCGATGGACCGGAGTCCGAATGATTCCGTTTTATTGGCTGCCGTCTTACTGTATGTCTTTTCAATTTGGTCTAAACGAAGTTCCTTCATCGTTTCCAGCTCCCCTCCCATTTACGCTGACGGATTTTTTTCTTCTATAATAACTCTTCAGCGACAAGTCCATTCCGAGCAGCGCCAGAATCGCCATTCCGGCAAACAGGATTGAATAAGCGGAAGCTACAGCCGGATCACCGCCGCTGATAAATGGAAACAGCAGGACCGGCAGTGTGACGACCTGCCCCGAGCCGATGATGAATGTGATCAGGTATTGGCTGAGCGAAATGAGGATGCTCAATGATGCCCCTGCCGCAATTCCCGGCAGGAGATGCGGCAGCACGACGGCATAAAAGCGCTGGAACGGCCCCGCACCCAACATGCGTGCCTGATCTTCCCAGTCGACAGAAAGCGTGCTGTAACTGGTGATTAATGCGCGGACCATATAAGGAAGAGTCGGCGACAAATGGGCCAGTACGACGCCCAACACCGTTTCTGTCAGCCCGAGCCTGAGAAATGTCAGGTGGATGCCCATGACCGAAACGAAAGGCGGAATGATGATCGGCGCAAACAGAATCGCTTCTGCGAGCCATTTCCCTTTGATGCGGTAACGCACCAATGCGTTGGCTGCCGGCACTGCCAGAACGATATTCACAATCGTCACGATAAATGCGATCAGCAGACTGATGCCGATTGCCCGCCATGTGCCTGAACTTCCCCTTAACACATAATCCCATGAACGGAAGCTCAGGGAATCAGGCAATAGGTTCGGCCATTGCCAACCGACTGATACACTCGTCAAAATCAGCGCAAAAAACGGAATGCCGATCAAAAGCAGCGACAGCAGCAGAAGAATCCAAAAAGAGATTTTTTTCATATCACTGCCACCCTTTCAGGACATTCCAGCGTTTGCTGAAATAATAGACGATCAAGCCAAGAATGACAGTCAGTCCAGACAGCACCAGGTTGATAGCCAATGCTTCCGGTCTGTCGGCGAGTGTACCGCTCGTATAGAGCTGATAGGAATGGACAGACAGCATATTCGGATACGTGACACCCAGCAAAAATGGCACTTCGAACGCTGAAAAGGTGAAGACGAAGACGATGAAAACAGCGATCGTCCAAGACGGCATCATGACCGGCAAAGCAATTTCACGGATGAATTGCCGATTGTTTGCGCCAAATACGCGCGAAGCATCGCGCCAGGAACCGTGTATCCGCATCAGTACCGGATATACCATCAAAGACACAAAAGGCGCTTCTTTCCAGGCATAAGTCAAAATGATGCCCCAGCCAAATGGATCATTGACCAGTACCGGAAAATCACTGATCGTATCAATCAAGCCCATTGAAGCAAATAATTTCGAAAACAATCCACTCTGCATGAACAGCAACACAATGACATAAGCGCCTACCAGATGCGGAATGGTTAAAGGAAGCTGGAAGACACGATGCCATAATCCCGCTCCTTTGTTCTTGCCCGAATTATGCAGCATGAACAATGATATGGCGAGCACGCCGCCAAGTAAGCCGGAAATGATGGATGACAGGAATGCCACCCTGAATGTCAGGCCAAGCGATGACCAGAAACTCGACGAATTCCATAAATCCGTATAGGCGTCAAAACTGAAACCGACTTCCCCGATTGCCGGAAAGTAGCCCATACTTTTTAAAAGACCGTCAAAAAGCCCTCCAAAAAACAGGAGGACTATGGTGCCGGTGGCGGGCAGCAGCAAAAGATAAGGTTTACTCTTTTGCCACATTTTCCATCCACCCTTTTTCAATTATTTCGATATAATCCGATGACAATTCAGGCAGACGGTGATTTTCGAGCTCCTCCAGCGGCAGTGTCGCTTCGCCGAGGTCCACGTCATTCATCGCCTGTTGCTGGTCGGCAGACAGTTTCTCAAAAGTCAGTGCTGATAAATCACCCCAGTTTTCCGGTGACAATTTAGCGGTTTGCGCTTCAGGCGACATCAATTCATTGATCGCCACCATCGCCCCTGCTTTATCTGTTGAATTGAACGGGATTGCCAGGAAATGGGTGTTTGATAACGTCCCCACATCCAGCACGAACGTCCGGGTTGAGGCAGGGAAACGCCCCTTCAATACTTCACTGGCCGCAAGCGCCGGATCGTAGCTCATCGTCATGGAGACTTCGCCGCTGGCATAAAGCTGATCCAGTTTCGCAAGGCTTTCAGGATACGTCGACCCTTCGCGCCATAGATATGGTTCGATGTCATTCAAATAATCCCACATAGGCTGGAAGTGCTCTTCCAGATCCTCGATTTCTGCAGCAGGCTGGCCATATTGCTCATGTCCGCCGGTCGTTTCATACAGCACATGGCGGATAAAAGCGCTGCCGGTAAAATCAGGCAATGCCGGATACGTGAACTGGCCCGGATTTTCCCTTATCCAATCCGAAAGCTCCTCCATCGATTTTGGTGGATCCGCCACTTTTTCGGTATCATGGACGAATACGAATTGCGCTTTGCCCCACGGTGCCTGCAAACCTTCGACGGGCTCACCGAAATCCTCCGCAACTTCTGGTGCTTCCGGATCTATGTAATCAACGAAGTTCGGCAATTGGCCTGTAAAATCATCCCATAGCAAGCCGTTATCTTTCGCCGCTTTGAAATTTTCACCGTTGATCCAGATAATGTCCATGCTGCCATCAGTTTTGCCGGCAGTCTTTTCATCCAGTAATTGATTGATGATATCCTGCGCATCGTTCACCGGCACACGCGATAATTTGACGTCATATTCTTCCGCCATACGCGGAGCCACCCAATCATCCAGATAGCGGTTGATATTATCGTTGCCGCCCCACATGTACATATTCACTTCCTGCCCTTCGGCCGATTCGGCAATTTCCTGCCAGTCGCCGGTGAGAAGGTCGTCTGTCCCCTGTTCATCCTCCTGTTCAGATTGAGCCGAGCAGGCTGAAAGAAAGAGCGTCAGCGCAGCAGTTGCCAACAATAATTTATTCTTCATCTTTTCACGTCCTAAACCAAGAGATTCCTTCTTCATTCTATTCTGATTATACATTCACCCAGCGCTTACGGATAATAATTGGGACAATGGTCAGCACAATAAACACGCCGAGCCCCACCAGCAAGACGACCGGGTCTCCCGCTGCAAAACTGCTGCCGAGAAAATTATAGGCGAATGTGCCGGGGATTACCCCGATCAGCGTCGCGAGTGCAAAAGCGGCTGGCCGGACTTTTGCGAATGCGGCCAAATAACTGATCAGATCGAAATTGATGACCGGGATGAGCCGGAACAGCAGCACATACCAAAATCCGTTCTGCTCCAGCTGTTCCTGGATTTTTGCTGTTTTCCCGTTTTGCTCTTTAGTGAAAAACCGGCTTCCCAGCTTGCCGGCAACGGTAAAGGATAAGACGGCTCCTGCCACTGCGCCGGCAATCGTATAAATTGTACCGAGCCATGGACCGAAAATGAGTCCGCCCGCCAGCGACAGCAGCGACGCCGGGAAAAAGACCAGCGGCCTTATGGTATAGATGCCGATGTAGACGGCCGGTGCCCAAATGCCATATGACAGGATATAGTTCCGGATCATTTCAGGGTCCGTTTCAAAAAAACGGCTGCCGAGCCAGATGGCCAATCCGATGCCGATCAGCAGCAATAACCATTTACCGGCTGGCTTCATAGGAATTCTGGTCATCTTCTGCGGTTATGGGAGGCGATGCTCATATAACGGTTTTTCATCTCTTCATAGCGCTTGCGGTTGACTCCGTTATCCGAATAACCGACGCGTGATGCCGAACGGAATTCGATCTGCTGGTTCAGATCATTGAAATAAAACTCGATATCATCTTTGAACTTGAACAGGTTCGACTTCGCGACCGCATGGATGTAGCGGTCGTCATGCTGCACGATTTCAACGCCCTGATAGCCTTTCAGCATTCCCACCAGGCATTTCTCCGATTGCTGGCGGTCGCCCACATACGGGAAGGCCTGTACGAATTTACCTTTTGATGCCGTCTGTGAAGAAACGGCGTTCGGTGTTGACGGCACTTCTTTCAATCGGCCGTTTTCCACGCCAAGTTTCGGCTTTTTATTGTTCTTCACCGCCATATTGGCAATGCCGATCCCAGCAGCAGCCGCTCCTCCGTAAAGGGCGATTTTTTCAGCAGGCAATTCTCCTGCTCTCGCTTTGTTGAATGTTTTTACGACCGGCTGATTCAATAGGTTGTCGACATAGACTTTCTTGCCGATTTTCACCAGCACTTCGCTGTAGGTCGGATAAGGGTGGATGACGCCCGATAATTTGCCCATATTGATATGGAGGGTTTTCAGCGTCTGGATCTGGCTGATGATTTCACCTGCACGGTCGCCTAAAATGCTGGCACCAAGGATGAATCCTTTTTTATCCAAAATGACTTTCACATTGCCGATGCTGTCTTTTTTCGTATTGGCACGGTCGATCTCCGAATAATCATATTCGTAGACGCGGATCTCGTCTCCGTATTTCTCGCGCGCTTCCGCTTCCGACAGACCGGATCTGCCCAGTTCCGGATCTGTATAGGTGCACCATGTCACATGGGTGTAATCGATTTTTTTATTGATCGGCAGAATGGCATTTTGCGTAGCCGTGATTCCCTGGTAATTCGCCATATGTGACAGCTGATAAGGTCCGACGACATCCCCGATGGCATAAATGCCTTTTGCCGTCGTCTCCATATGCTCATCCACCTGGATGCTTTTCTTATCGTATGTCACGCCCGCTCTCTCAAGCCCGTAGCCTTCCACTCGGGCTTTACGTCCGAGCGCCACCATCAAGCCTTCGTTCGTGACCGTCTCTTCCTTGCCGTCTTTTTTGATGATCAGGTCGATTTCCTCCCCATTCTTCGCCGCTCTGACAGCCTCAGAAGAGGTTTTGATCTTCACGCCTTCATCGATAAGCCGCTGTTGGATCATGTGCGCATGATCTTCTTCGTCATTTCCGAGGATACGGCCGGACTTCTCGACAATCGTCACTTCCACTCCGAGACGGTTCAACGCCTGGCCGAGCTCGACGCCGATTGCGCCGCCGCCAAGGATCGTCATCGATTTCGGAAATTCCTTCAAGTTAAAAATCGTATCATTCGTCAGATAATCTACACTGTCTAGCCCTTCAATCGGCGGCACCAGTGGTGATGAGCCGGTCGACAGGATGAATTTCTTCGCTTCGATGCGTTCATTATCCACTTCCACCGCACGCTCATCGATGAATTTCGCATAGCCATTGATAAAATCAATGCCTGCTTCCTGCAGCACTTCCGGCGACTCGCCTTCATATACTTTTTGGATAACATCCCGAATGTCTTTCAGCACTTGCTTAGTATCGACTTTCAGATCCGGGGAATATTTTTTTGCATGATGGACTTCTTCTGCGATATTGATCAGCGATTTACTTGGAATACAGCCTGACCAGGTACATTCTCCCCCGGGAAGATTCTTATCGATCAATACGACTTTCTTAGAGAAACCTGCGGCAGTGAATGCGGCGGTCAAACCCGCTGCTCCTGCTCCAATAATTGCGATATCATATTTTCTAACCATTTCTATCATGTCCTTTCTTTCCTGTTAGTCTGAATCCAAAAACTGCAATGATTCTTTATTACCCTGTTTTCACTTTTTACAATCCGCATCACGCTATTTTTGCAAAAGCATTATAAGAGGGATTGGAAAGGATGTTAGTCTATACTGTTTATTATCTGAACATCCGGATTCAAAGATTCTGTCTATCCATCGCTCCGTCGCCCGAGTATGTCCTGCAGATTACTGGCTCTTACAGGAATCTTCTTTGCAATTAATAGTATAAAAACAGGCCTCAGCGACCAAGCGGAGTGCAGACCGGATGCTTCACTTCAATCCATCTCAATATGAAAAGGTGATTCCATGCTTGATACACATGCCCGAAAACATATTCAGCCTGTCATCGAAAAGTCGGCTGATCTTTTATTGACACGGGGCTTTACGGCTGATGGCGTGACCAAAACGGCGTTCGCCATCGGACTGAGCGCCGGGGTGCTGATTTATCTCGACCAGCCGATCCTTGCGCTCACGGCGCTTTGGATTTCGGGCTTTCTCGATGTGGTCGACGGCACCATGGCGCGGAAAACAAAACCGTCTTCGTGGGGCACGCTGCTCGACATCAGTTTTGACCGCACGGTGGAAATCGGCGTCATCCTGGGACTTGCCTTCCGCTATCCTGGCTCGATGTGGGCGCTGCTCCTGCTCAGTGTCTCAATCATCATCGCGATGACCATATTCCTGACCGTCGGCGCTTTATCGGATATACAAGGCGTGAAATCCTTCTATTATCAGGCAGGACTCGCTGAACGGACAGAGACATTCATTCTTTTCACGCTGATGATTTTATTGCCAGCGTATTTGACGGCAATCACGGTGTTTTTCGTAGCGATTCAGATCATCACGATTTTCCAGCGTATGACTGAAGCGAGACGATTATTGAAGTAAAGGGGCGTTTTCATGAAGACGTTGGTATTCGTTGGCGGCGGACATGCGCATCTGCATTGTCTCGGACAAATAAAAAAAGACCCGCTTCCCGATTGCCGGGTCGTGCTGATTTCCCCTTCGCTCCACCAGTATTATTCCGGCATGTTTTCAGGATTTGCAGAAGGGCTTTACAGCATCGACGATATCCGGATCGACCTTCGATGTCTAAGTGAAAGTGCCGGCGCCAGGTTCATCATGGATCGGATCGTCGCAATCGATCCGGCTGCGGGCCAGCTTACCGGAGCGAACGGCGCCATTTACGATTATGACCTCGTGTCTTTCGATATCGGTTCGGATGATTCCATACCGGAAGAAATGAAAGAGCTTTTGTCGCCGAATAAACCGAATTTCCTGTTTCCCGACCGTTTGCTCCAACTCAGGAAATCGGCTCAGCCCATCATTGTCGGAGGCGGTGCAGCAGGTGTTGAACTAGCATTTTCGATCAACGCCTGGCGGCAAGAGCAGGGGCTGCCGTTGAATACTATTCTGCTGAGTTCTTCTCCGCTTCTTTCCGGCCTCGGGGAGCGGGCGATAAAATCCGCTGAAGCGATTGCCTACCGAAAATCGCTGAATTTTTTCACAGGCTATCAAGTTGAAGTGATTGATCGCGGTTCAGTTGTGACTAGTGAGAGACAGGCATTTCCTTTTTCCGATCTTCTTTGGGCTGCCGGTCCGGCGAGTTTCAGGCTTTTTGAGGATGCCGGTCTGCCGACAGATGAAAAAGGCTTTCTCCTCGTCACGAATACGCTGAACGTGGTCGGCCATCCTGAAATTTTCGGTGCCGGCGATTGCGTGACCTTGGAGCATTATCCCGGACTTCCGAAAAATGGCGTCTACGCCGTCAGGCAAGGACCGGTCCTTTGGAGCAATGTAAAGAGTCGTTTGGCATCTGAAGAACTGGCTTCCTTCACGCCGCAAAAAAGGTTCACTTCCATTCTCTCTACCGGCAACGGTGAAGCCCTTCTGCTCAACGGCGGAATCACTCTGCATGGCCGTTTGCCGATGAAGGTGAAACAGTACATCGATCTTAAATTCATGAAGCGTTATAAAAAAATTTATGAATGAACCGATGCATTTATCAATACTAAAAAGAGGTGGAGAAAATTCTCTACCTCTTTTTATCTTCTTGCAGAAAATAACCTGCCTATCCTTTTTTCTTCTCCATAACTCCACTGCCCCATACTCCCAGGAAAACGATGAATACTGCAACCATGATGCTGATATCCATATTCTCACCTCCTATGGATGGATCCAAATCCGTGGACAAAACATTCTGAAATTTCATTTAATTAATAAATTATAGCATTTAAGACAGCCGTTTTCAATTCATCTACTCCATCCACTTTCTGTCTTCATTGGCCCGGCACAAAAAGAGATTTCTTCAATAAAGGCACGACTTCCGTCGCCAGCATTTCAATATTTTTCTCCACTTGGTGGAACGGTAACCCGCCGACATCGACCTGGGCCATGAAACGGGTGTGGCCATACAATTCGTGCTGACGCAGAATTTTGTCGACAATCTGCTGCGGACTCCCCACAAACAATGCCGTCTCCGGACTCGCCATTTGTTCGAAATCGGCTCTCGACATCCTTGTACCCATGCCGCGCTGGCGGTTCACGTAATTCCAATAGTTGGCGTAATAAGGGAAGAACTCATCTTTTGCCTGTTCAGCCGTTTCCCGGATATAGGTATGTCCGGTCACGCCAACATTCAGGCTTTCCGGTGCATGTCCCGCCGCTGCTCCCGCCTGGCGGTAAATATCCACAAGCGGCTTGAACCGCACCGGGTCGCCGCCGAGAATTGCCAACGCCATGCCGACTCCGAGTCTTCCTGCTCGAACAGCACTTTCCGGTGTTCCGCCAACCCCGATCCAGATCGGCAATTTGCCTTGCACAGGACGCGGCGAGATTTCCGCGTTTCTCAATGAAGGACGGAAATTTCCATTCCATGACACCACTTCGTTTTTATTCAACTGCAGCAGCAAATCCATATGCTCGTCGAACAGCTCGTTATAATCATTCGTGCTGTAGCCGAACAGCGGAAACGAATCGATGAAGGCGCCGCGGCCCGCCAGGATTTCGGCGCGGCCATCTGAAATCAGATCAAGTGTCGCGAAATCTTCGTAAAGACGGACAGGATCGAGCGTACTCAATACACTCGTCGTACTCGTCAGGCGGATATTTTTTGTTTCACGGGCAATCGCCGCGAGCACAACTGCTGGTGACGACACCGCGTAATCGAGCCGGTGATGTTCCCCGACACCGAATATATCAAGGCCGGCTTCATCGGCCAGTTTTCCTGCCTGAATGATTTCTTCCAACCGCTGTTTCGGCGAAATCGTTTTCACGGTTAGCGGGTCCGGCCCCATATCGGCAAGTGAATAGATGCCGATTTCAATGCCCTTCATTTCTGTTGGAGACAATTAAACCACTCCTTTTAGTTACTTTATGTAACTAAGTTTATAATTGTCACCTTTAATAGTCAAGGGTTCGTGTCGCCACATAAAAACCGCCGACGGAATTTCCGGCAGCGGCCCACTCCTTATAATTCAATTCTCTAACGCAATCTTGATATGCGCCAGATGATGCTCTTCGTGCCAGCACAGTTTTGCCAGTTTTGTCGCAACGCTGATTTCCCCGTTTACTTCATGGGTGAAAACGCGGCTCAAGTCCGAGTCGCTCACATGCTTCCCGATGGCGACAATCCGTTCATTCAGGCCTTCCAGAATGCGGATCGAACTTTCCACCGGCAATTCATTGTCCGGCAGCTCTGCCCATTTTTCCTGATCGAAAGCCGGTACTGTCGGGTTGTCATCCGTCAAGGCAAGTCGCAGACGCTGATACATCGTCACCTGCGAGTCCGCGATATGATGCACCAGCTGACGCACGGTCCAGGCACCTTCCCGGTATTTCTTTCCGAGTTGCTCATCGTCCAACCCATCGACCGCTTCCCGCAAACGGGCGGTATAACTACTGATTTTGCCGAGCCATTCTTCAATATGCTCAGGTTCTACGTGTTCAGGAACTTCCAATTTTCCAATAGGGAATTTCACATCCATTGTGCCAACCTCTTTTCCTTATCCGTATTTGTGGGGATCGCATTCACGCTCAATATACCAATCGGGCAGTGCTTTGTAAAATGAAAGGCATAGTCGGGACACGCTACGTTCTGCCATTTAATCCACAATTTTTTGACCGCTAAGAATTATGGTTAAATAAATTTTATCAGCGATTTTTTAAGGTTTATCGGCGATTATTTTCGGTTTATCAGCGATTTTCAGACGTTTATCAGCGATTTCTTACCTTTTATCAGCGATTCTTCAATTTCCAATGAAATTATTATAATACTTTAGTTCAAACACCAAATTACTCCACGGTGCTTTCACGAAACCAATTCCCCGCTCCCCCGTATAATAAGTAAGAAAAATAAAAAAGGAGTCATCCAAAATGAGAGTAAAAACTTTTTATGGCTGGAGCGAGACAGGATTAGACCGCAAAGTGAATGAGTTTCTGGAGAACAGTTCGGCAGAAATCGTCGACATCAAATTTTCCACTCCCATCTTTTTCTTCAGTGCGATGGTCTTGTATAAACCGGCTGATTCCGGAAAAAATATTTCATTCTAAAAGTCTTAAAAAGGGAGGCAACCTCTATGCGCCGTCTGGCCATCATCAGCATGATGCTTTCCGCAACCGTGCTGATCGTACATATCCTATTTGATTTGAATACGATGATGCCCGGATTGTTGGCGCGCATTTCAATCGGCGTCTTCTGCCTCGTGCTGCTTTCAGCCGGCATTTATTTGGTGCCGAAAAAAGAAAGAACCGCTGACTGACATGAATTATACAAAAAAGCACAGAGAACCCGCCCAGCAATGGTCTGCGGAATTCCCTGTGCTTTTTATATTCTTTCAAGCTTCGTTTATTATCTTAACGCCATTTTCACTGTCTTGCGGTAATAGCCGACCGTCAGCAGAGCGAACAGCAGATAAATGGCTGCGAACAAGCCCATCGCAATCACTGCGGGCACGAATATGCTCGTCAGGAAGAACGCCGATAATGCTTTCAGCGCGAAAACCGAATGCAGCAGGCTGATCGCTAGCGGCAGACCGAAAACGAAAGCCTGTTTGCGGATGATGCCTTTCATGATGTCATTCACTGAAAAACCTAGCTGTCGCAAAGTTGAATAGCTTTGTTTTTCCTGCTCCGCTTCCGTCATCTGTTTGAAATACAGAATGCTGCCGGTGGAAATCAGGAACACCAATCCCAGGAAGCCGGCGATGAAAATCATCAATCCATTGGACTGGAGCGCATCCCTGAAAGTTGAATAATAATCTTCGTGCAGGCTGCTTTCCGCGTATTTGGGCTGCTGGAAAAGAGCCGATGCAGTTTCCATGTCTTTTTCCTCTAAAATATGGAAACCGTCAAATTGCTTGATTTCCGCTGCTCCACTTGCCACGAGCTGCGCCTTCAACTGTTCGTAATAGGCATCCTTCACAACTACCTGGGTATAGAAAGATTCCCAGTTGAGGACGTTGCGGTCAGAGAATTCGCCAACTTTGATCATGGTTTTGTCATCACCGTGAATGATCAAATTGACCGGCAGCGATTTTTCATCCAGGAACATGGATAATGAGGCGGTTGTATGCAGACTTGCCTCATTCATGCCCGGTGCCTCCACATCAAGACCCGCTTCCTGCAATTGCTTGTCGCTGATGATGGCAATGAACAATTCCTGGCTGGCTACAGGCAGACTGCCTTCTTCCATGATTCCGTAAACGGAAAGGATTTCCACCACACCCTGCTGATAGCCGATGCCTTTTTCATTCATTTCCCCAGCAAGTTCAGCTGCATCAGCCGGCCGATTTTCAAACATGAAGTCGAATGGCATTTTGGCATCCGTTTCGTATTCCGTTGAATAGTAGAAGGAATAGGCTCCTGCAATCATCGACAAAGTCATGGCTGACAGCACCGTGATGATTGTCAGCGAATTCGCATTGCCTTTCAGACGGTGCATCAGCGGCGCAAGCGACAGGCTGTTTTTCAGGCCAAGGTGCCCTGCGCTCCGTTTGCGGATCTGATACAGAACCCAGCTGAGCGTTACTTTGAAAACCAGATAAGTTCCGAGAACCGTTGATATCAATACAGCAAAAAGACTCAAAAAGAAATTGCTTTCGAACATGATGCCTGACAGCCAATAGCCAAAACCGATCAATCCCACACCGAGCACCGCAAGAACCGCGGAAGATGTATTGCCCGGTTTTTCCGGATGTTCAGCTTTTTTATCGGAGTTGAACAATGACAGGAGCGTATTGCGGTAAACCGTCATGATCATCTGGATGGTCGTCAAAGCGAAAATGACGATAAATACAGCAATGGTCTGCAGAACTGCAACCAGCGAAAATGATACTGTCAGCGCCGTTTCAACTCCGATTAATTTTAATAGGATCAGCAGGAACACGCGTGACATCAGCATGCCGAGCGCGATTCCGATGATCAAAGCCCCGAAGCCGAGCAGTGTATTTTCAATGATCAGCATGCGGGCAACCGTGCTTTTCTTCAGGCCGATCAATTGATAAAGGCCGATTTCACGGCTTCTGCGCTGAAGGAAAATCGAGTTCGCGTAGACAATGAAGATGCCAGCGATGACCAGCAGCAGGATTCCTGCCGCCATGAAGCCGGTGCCGAGCATTTCATTGTCCTGTTCCAGGATTGCCGAATCATGCTGAAGTGTCGCGAAAACAAAATACAGCACAACACTGAGGATCAGGGCAAAGAAATAGAGATAATAATGCTTGATGTTTTTCCGCATGCTGCGGCGGACAAGATCAAAGAGCGTCAATGCTGTCACCCCCGAGCACGGCCTGCACTTTCAGGATCTCCTGGAAAAAGGCCTGTCTCGTTTTGTCCCCTTTATACAGCTCCGAATAGATATTGCCGTCTTTCAGGAAAACGACGCGGCTGCAATAACTGGAAGCGAGCGGATCGTGTGTGACCATCATGATCGTGACGCCCCGTTTTCCATTGACATCCGCAAGTGTCCCGAGAAGCGAAGACGCCGCTTTGGAATCAAGTGCCCCGGTCGGCTCATCCGCAAAAACCATCGATGGCTGATTGATCAGTGCGCGCGCCGCGGAAGTTCGCTGCTTCTGGCCGCCTGAAATTTCATATGGATATTTGTCAGCGAGTTCTGTAATGCCGAGAATATCGGCAATCGAACGGAATTCCGCTTCCGCCACTTTCTTTTTCATCTTGCCGAGTGACACAGGAAGCAGAATATTTTCTTTCACTGTCAGCGTATCGAGCAGATTATAATCCTGGAAGATGAAGCCGAGTTTGTCGCGGCGGAAAGCCGAAAGCTGCGCATCTTTCATCTTCGATATATCCGAGCCGCTGATCAGGATCGACCCTTCTGTCGCGCGGTCGATGGTGGCCAGCACGTTGAGCAGCGTCGTTTTCCCTGCGCCGGATGCGCCCATGATGCCGACGAATTCCCCTTTTTCAACGCGCAAGTCGATGCCTTTCAGCACTTGCTGCACATTGGCTCTCGATCCGTATGACTTGCGGACATTGAACGCCTGCAATACGGTATCTTCACTTACTGACTTTTTACCTTTTACTGCATCTCTTAATTTTGTGATCATTTGAATGCCTCCCTGTTTTCTGTTACCCCCATCTTATAACGTGAAAATACTCAGGTCGTTTGATTTACATGACAAACAGGGAGTCCAATGTGACAATGTCGTCACTTACGGATATGATCGAATTCATTTTCTAATGAAAATGCCATTTCCAGCGTCGTGCCTGCGCCTGGTACTGAGCTTACGTGCAAAGTGACGCCGATTCTGTCGGCAACCATTTTGGCTAAATAAAGGCCGAGGCCCGTCGCCGCGTTATGGATCCGCCCAGTTGAACCCGTGAAGCCTTTATCGAAAATCCGCGGCAGGTCGTGCGGCGCAATGCCCGGACCTTCGTCTTTAATGGAAAGAATGAGATGCCCTTCCGGTTCCCGGCGCGCGGCAATCGTAATCGTTCCGCCTTCCGGACTGTACTTCACGGCATTCGAAAGGATCTGCCGGAAGATGAAGCGGCTCCATTTTTTATCCGTGATGACGGCTTTATCCAGCTCGTCCGTCTCCACTGCGAGATTCTTTTCAAGGCACCAGGACATCAATTCCCTGACCTCGGGCATCACCATTTCCTTCAGTTCCGCTTCTTCAAGCGCATAATCCTGCTCCAGCGTCGGCAGGCGGGATATGTATAATTGCTGGTCGATCAGCAAATGGACGCGCAGCCATTCCGCCTCGACCTTCCGCATCGCGGGATGATCCCGGTTCGAGTCGATGACGAGCTTCATCGCAGTGAGCGGCGCTTTCGCCTCGTGAACCCACGCCGCCGTGTAATCCCCCTGCACGATACTGCTCTGCCGGATCGTGTGAAGCTGCTGCGAGTAGGCTGAAGCCACTTCCGTCAACAGCTCGTTGACCGTTTCGTCCTGTTTGAACCGGGTCTCCGGCAGCGCTTCGATCCAGTCCGTCCCGGCCGACTCTGCAAGTTTCGCCAATTCACGGATATAGGCTGTTTCCTTGTTGTAGCGCCAAATCAGAAACAAGCTGAAGGAAATGAAGAGCAGCGCATTTATATATAATAGAGAGAACAATTCCACTCCAATGCCCGGATCCAGCCACAGCAATCCATTCATGCCTGCCAAAAACAGCAGCACAAACAGGATCCAGCTCAGCCGATCACGCAAAAAGCCAATAATCATCGAATCATCCTTTCCTACAGGCTGAGCGCCACATAGCCGAGCCCTTTTTTCGTCAGGATCGCATCCCCGAGCCCCAGCTCAGCGAGTTTCTGCCGCAGGCGCGTGACATTCACCGTCAGCGTATTGTCGTTGACGAAGCGTTCGTCGTCCCATAATTTGCGGATCAACTCGTCGCGTGACACAATCTCATCTCGTGCTTCCACCAGCACGCTCAGGATGAAAAATTCATTTTTTGTCAATTCCACTTCTTTATCGTCGCGCCGGATGAGCCCGCGCTTCAAATCGATGGCGGCACCGTTCCATTCCATCACATCAGAAATTTCTTCTCCGTATGAATAGACCCGGCGGAGCGTCGCCTGGATTTTCGCCAGCAGCACATCTGCATGGAACGGCTTCTGCACATAATCATCCGCGCCCATCTGCATCGCCATCACCATATCCATCGGGTGATCGCGCGATGACAGGAAGATGATCGGCACTTTGGAATGTGCGCGGATTTCGCGGCACCAGTGGAATCCGTCATATACCGGCAGCTGGATATCCATGATGACCAACTGCGGCTTTTCTTCAATAAAATCGGCGACAACATCCTGGAAATTCGATGGTCCGACCACTTTCAGCCCCCATTTTTCGAGTCCCTCTTTCAAAGAGCCGAAAATTGCCTGATCGTCTTCCACCACAAAAATTTTCATCTCCATATCCCGTCCACACCCCTTCTTTGTTATCATTCTACTGGAAATTCGAGCCAACACGCAATTCGAAGCGGGAATAGAGCCGCGTTTTCGGGTGCGGCGGGTTCTATGAGCGGTTTTGCGGGTTCTATGATCACTCATCGGCGTTCTATGATCACTCGTTTGATTCTATGATCATTTAAACCGTTCTATGATCACTCGTTTGATTCTATGATCATTTAAACCGTTCTATGATCACTCAAACGATTCTATGATCACTCAAACAGTTCTATGATCACTCGCCCGTTTTTCCATCTAAAAAACTCCATCGCCGGAATCGTACATTCCCGGCGATGGAGCTGTTTCATCAATTATTCCAGTTTTCATTTTTCTCGAGTTCACGGTGGGTTTGCGGATAGCCCATCGAAACCCATTCGGACCGGTACGCGGCGTCCAGTTCGCTGAGGCCACTCTCGGCCGGGTCCATCTCGGCGTTCGGGCTTTCCCGCACGTCTGCCGCCACACTGTTCCGCAAATCATGGTCTTCATAAACCCAATATGTGTTCTGGCGCTTCTTATACGTTTTGACCAACATGTACAAACTGACTGCCGTCGCCCCTGTATACAGGATTAACTCCAGCGTATCTTTTCTCATAAAATCTCCTCCTAGGCAAAATCGCTGTTTCTACTGTTTTCCCTTTAGCCAGAGATTTAATCGTAAATAAAAACAAAAACCACGCCTGCAGCATTGAGAAGCAGGCGTGGAAAATGAAATATAAAATTATTTAGCTGTTACGCCGCCGTCCACTGGAAGTTCGATTCCTGTGATATGGCTCGCATCGTCTGACGCAAGGAACAGCATGGCATTCGCCACTTCCATTGCATTGCCAAGTTCAGGCAACGCGATTTGAGACAGGAAGTAAGGACGGAACTGCTCGCTTTCCATATATTCCTGGCTCATCGGTGTAACGATATAGCCCGGGTGGATCGAGTTGACACGGATATTCTTTTTGCCGTAGTCGACTGCCGCCGCTTTCGTGATTGCACGGACCGCTCCTTTGGATGCTGTGTAGACGCCCGCTCCTGACATGCCGATCAGTCCCGCGATTGATGAAATATTGACAATCGATCCGCCACCGTTTGATTCCATCTGTGGAATAACGGATTGCATGCCGAACATGACGCTGTTCGTGTTGATCGCGAAACCTTTCATGAAATCTTCTTCCGTCTGCTCCATGAAATCTTTTGAAACGGAAATGCCCGCATTGTTCACGAGGATATCAAGCTTGCCATATGCTTCCACAGTCTTTGCAATCACATTATCCCATTCGTTTTTGTCCGCAACATTATGTGCTACCGCAATGGCTTCGCCGCCTGCTTCACGAATTTTCGCCGCAACAGCTTCTACCGCTGCCAAATTGATGTCAGTCGCTACTACTTTTGCACCTTCTTTAGCAAATAAACCCGCGGCCGCTTCGCCCATACCTGATCCCGCACCTGTAATGATCGCTACTTTATTGTCCAGTCTCATCCAAAACACTCCCTCGAAAAATATTGATAGTAAGACTATCACTTTATAGTTTTATTATAATCCTTCATGTTCGATTTTACAATCATCCGAACCTAAAAGCGGTATACTGTTCATAAGGAGTGAACCCGTCCATGAAATCAAAACGCCAGGAAAACAAAGAACTGCAACGGCAGAAAATCATTGCGGCTGCGAAAGCATGCTTCAATGAATGCGGTTTGTCAGATGTGCAGATGAAAGATGTTGCCGCCCGGGCAGGCGTCGGAGTAGCCACTGTTTTCCGCTACTTTCCAAAAAAAGACGAATTGATCGTCGCAGTGGCCACCCAGTCACTCGACACGACGGAAGAAGAATTCCGCCGCATTGTGGCATTGCCACTTTCTGCCTTCGAACGGCTGGAAATGCTGCTCGACACGCTGCTCGGCTCCCAGCAGGCCGATTCCTATCAGGCAGGCCGGTTCCGTGAAGCTTTCGAAAGCTACGCTTCCTTCCAAACTGCGCCTTTGCCGGGCATCGAAGATTACCTCAATCGGCAAAATGATATTATGACCAGCCTGGCGCCGCTCATCGAAGCAGGACAGGAAGACGGTTCGATCCGGCGTGATATTCCGGCCAAGCCGCTGCTCATCACCATCATCAACAGCTATGCGAGCTTTATCAACAACGTTGCACTGAAATCGTCCATTTCCTATCTGGATGAAGATATCCAGCCATCCACCCAGCAGCAGGTGCTGAAGAAAATCTTCCTGGATTATTGCCGCGGGGACTGACTGTGGATATCAGACTTTCTTGTACTGCGTAAAAAAAGCCACACCCAGGAAGCTGATACTCCGGGTGTGGCTTTTTCCGTTTATGGAAGTCACTGAGTCGGCCGTACAAGCCCTCGTTTCAATAGGTTCAGCTCGGCTGTATAGTTGGCAATGGATTCTTCATTCGACAGATTCTTTGAAAACTTCTCCACTTGGTTGCGCATCGTGACCGCGAAAACGATTTTCAAAAGATGGATCAACTCTTCGTCATTCGACACATTCAATTGCCCGATATCGATCAGCGCTTCGATTTTCTGCATCGCTTCACCCATATTTTCCGTGATCAGAATTTTGGAGAATGTAGTCTCCGCCTTATCTGTCATATTCAAGAATACATTTCTTCTGAAACCGCTCAGATTCTCTTCTTCCTGTAAATTCTGTTTATAGAATTCGAGAATGGCTTCAAACAAATTGCGATTGCAGTTCAGGAGAATTTCTTCGAGCCGTTTCTTCCTTTCTTTCATCATCCCTTCAAGCAAAAATAGATACAGATCTTCCTTATCCTCGAAGTATTGATAAAAGCTTCCTCGCGGAATGCCTGCAGCTTTCACAATATTAGCAATCGACGCTACAGCGAGCGGGGCACTCGAAAATTCCGATTGAGCAGCAGCAATCAATTTCTGCTGCTTTTCTGCCGGCAAATTATAAAAGGTGACTTTCGGCAAATTTTTTCATTCCTCTCTACTCGTGTGTAAAGTTCAGCCCAGCCAATAGAAAATTCTCCGGCAATTGGAACCGTTCATCGCTTATTTCCAGTGTATGCAAATCTTCATCTGCACCCACCTGATTTTTCAGACGGTTCATTTCCCGATGGATACTCTCCATTTTGCGGTCCAGTTGAGCAGCGGAATCAGCTGCTTCCTTCAATTCATCCAAAATTTCAGACGGGATTTCCTTATGGTATTTATAATAGATCTTATGTTCCAGACTTGCCCAGAAATCCATCGAAATTGTCCTGATTTGCACTTCCACACAGACTTCCTGCACGCGATCGGACAGGAAAACCGGCACTTTCAACAATAAATGAAGACTTCGATAGCCATTCGGTTTCGGATTTTTGATATAGTCCTTAACTTCCAGCACATACAGATCGTCTTGCTTTTTCAGCATTTCGGCAAGTTTGTATATATCGGTTTCAAACGAGCAAGTGATGCGGATCCCCGCCACGTCCTTGATATTCTCTTCAATGACCGGCAGGGAAATTTCCAGCCCTTTTTTATAAAGTTTCTTCAAAATGCTTTCCGGTGATTTAACCCGTGAAGAGACATTCTCAATCGGATTATAATCATGTATAAAATGAAATTCCTGTTTCAGGATATCGATTTTCGTATTCAATTCATCCAGCGCAAATTTATAGCCCATCATAAAGCGCACCAGTTCTTTTTTCAGCCTTTTCATCTCTTGTAAGTCGGTTGCCAATTTAGCTTCCATTTTAAAATCTCCTTTTCCCAGCCATTAACTCGCCGCCGCTTTATTGGTGTGAATGTAAAGGCCAGATTTCCAGCTCGATATGACACCTTGTCACATCTCCTTGTTTATAATATTATATGACACTCTGTCACTTGTCAATTCCACGGGTTTCATTCTATATAGCCCGCTTGAAACAGATAAAATGATTTCGCTTTCCCAGCCTGCTATACTCCTCTATGTGAAAACCTGTAGGTAAAGAAAGGAAGTTATATAGATGAGATTGAGTGTATTGGACCAAGCGCCCGTCACTACGGGCAACACCGGAGAAGCGGCCTTGCAGAAAGCTGTGGAACTCGCCGTTCTAGCCGACGACTTAGGATACAGCCGGATGTGGATGGCGGAACACCACGGTTCAGGCGCGTTTTCGAGCTCCGCTCCTGAAGTCACTGCCGCCTATTTAAGCGCGAAAACGGACAGGATCCGCATCGGCACAGGCGGTGTCATGATGATGCATTATTCGCCGCTGAAACTTGCCGAAGTTTTTAAAACGCTGAGCGCACTGGCGCCTGGACGCATCGATTTCGGTGTCGGCCGAGCTCCCGGAGGCGACCACAATTCCATCTATGCACTGTCTGAAGGACGCCGTGCGATGACCGACGATATGTATGGGAAATTCGACACAGCGCTGAAACTCATCAACGACGAAACGCCGGAAAGCAATCTGTACAATAAAACCATCGCGGCTCCGACGCATATCCAATTGCCGCAAGCGTGGCTGCTCGGCTCGAGCGGCAACAGCGCAATCGAAGCCGGACGCATGGGCGTCGGCTATTCGTTCGCCCAGTTTTTCCAGGGCAGCATGTCGAAAGAAATCCTGAATGCATACCGGAATAATTTCACCCCTTCCGCCTTTATGGAGAAACCGCAAATTTCAGTGTCCTATTTAGTGACTACAGCAGAAACGGCCGAAGAAGCGGAATACGAAGCACTTCCTCAGGACATTTCCCGTCTCATGCTGACGCGCGGCCGCATCATGCCGCTCATGACACCGGAAGAAGCCCAAAACTCTGCGCTGACCGAAATGGACCGCATGCAGATCCAGGCAAGCCGCAAGATCCATTTGGTCGGTTCGGCAAAAGATATCGCTGCACAATTGCAGCAGGAGCAGCAGGAATACGGCTTTGAAGAAGCCATGATCTGCAGCATCCCCCATTCTCAGGAAAAGCGCCTCGACGTCTATCGTTTATTGGCACGGGAGTTGTTTTAAATAGAAGAAATAACCGCCGGTGCCTCTTCCAACAAGAGCACCGGCATTTTCATGCATTGCGTTTAATTGATTTCCAAGACAGCATCCGCTAAGATTAAAACTGAATGACGTTCATTCAGCAGGAGGTTCAGAATGGATAAAAGAGAAAAAATACTTACAGCAGCAATTGCCATCTTCAATAAAAAAGGCATCGAAAAGACGACCGTATCGGATATCGTGCGCGAAGCCGGCATCGGCCAAGGCACATTCTATTTGTATTTCTCATCCAAAATGGCGTTGATGCCAGCCATCGCCGAGGTGCTGGTGGAAAAAATGCATGTAGAGCTCAAAAGCCGCGTGAAGGCCAGTGAACTGGACAAGCAATTGGCTGAAACGATTGATGTCATGTTCTCGTTTACGGAGGAATACCGGGATCTGACGAAATTGATGTACAGCGGACTTACCCAAACCGAACACATAAAAGACTGGGAGACCATTTACGGTCCCGTCTACCAGTGGATGGAAGACCTCTTGTCCACCCATCAGCAATCCGGCGCGTTGCGGCATGATCTGAATCCCACCTATTCGGCCAAAATCCTGATCGGTATGATCGAAGCTGCGGCCGAACAGAACTACCTCTTCAACGACCAGGACCCTTCCCTCATTTCCGATTACCGGGAAGAATTGCAGAGATTTGTGACCTACGCTATTGGCAGGCGCTGATAGTGTACTTTTTTCGACAAAACTGAATGACGTTCATTCAGTCAATAAACAAATCAATTGGCTGTGAATGCACAGCCCATCTTAAAGGAGCACTTTTATATGAACAAAGCTTGGATTTTCGTGGCTCTTACCAGCCTGTTTGAATTGTTTTGGATTTTTGGTTTTAACGTCGCGAGCACCTGGTGGCATTGGGGCATCATCGTGCCGCTCATCCTGCTCGACTTTCTGTTCCTGTCGAAAGCCTGCGAAACGCTGCCGACCGGAACCGTCTATGCCATCTTCGCAGCCATCGGCACTGTCGGCACAGCGTTGATGGACATCTTCATCTTCGGCGGCGAGTTCAGCTGGGCAAAAGGCTTCTTCATCGCCGTCATCGTGAGCGGCGTCATCGCCTTGAAATTGGCAGATGGCCCGTCAGCAGTGCCGACAGATATGGAGGTGGAATAAGATGGGATGGATCTATGTCATCATCGCCGCCGCACTGGAATTGACCGGCGTCATCGGCTTGAATAATTTCAGCAAGAAAAAATCAGTGCTCAATGGGCTCTTGTTTTTTGGCGGATTCGGCGGCGCATTCGTCTTCCTCTACGCTTCCTTCAACCATCTGCAGGTCAGTATCGCCTACGCCGTCTGGATCGGCATCGGCACAGCCGCCGCTGTCATCGTCAACATGGTTTTCTACGGCGAATCCCGGAACATCGGCCGCATCATCAGCCTCATCGTCATCATCATCGGCGTCGTTGGGCTGAAGGCTGTTTCGTAACGGAGCACTTGCCTGCCCGAAGAAATAAATTGAATCATTTGTCCATCAGGGCATTTTAATTATCATTACTGTTGTATTTTTGAAAATATTCAGTCTAAATGATATCCTCAAAAAGAGGGGAGGAATGAAGCATGATACGTTATCAAATCTGAAGAACCTAATTGAATGTGTTTTGGAAGAGGCATTTAAAATCTTTGCAAAAACACATTCAGGAGGAACTTCAAATGACTACAAAAATGAGCTTGAACAGCCTGGCAAAAAAACAACAGGAATTGAAATTTTCGGGGAGCATACACGCATGTAAACATGGCAAGACTATCATGTCAGCAAGCTTTGGATATGCAAACCGTCCAGGAAAAATCCTAAATCAGCCCCACACTCGATTTTCAATTGCATCCGGCAGTAAGATTTTCACATCGGTTGCGATCTGCAAATTGGTGGAAGAAGGAAAAATCACTTTCCAGACGAAACTCACTGATTGCCTGGATATTGATTTTCCGCATTTTGATGAAGAAATCACCATCCATTATTTATTGACGCATACATCCGGTGTTCCGGATTATTTCGACGAAGATGAAATGAATGATTATGAAGTGCTTTGGGAAAGCCTGCCGATGTATCGGATCCGCAGTGTAAAGGACTTTTTGCCTTTGTTTCAAAACGAGGAAATGCAGGACAAACCCGGCAGCCCATTTGAATACAACAATACCGGCTATATCGTTTTAGGCCTTGTTATTGAGCATATCAGCGGCATGAGCTATACGGACTATATCGAAGCAAATATATTCAAGCCAGCCGGTATGACCCATTCTGGGTATTTTTCAATGGACGAATTGCCTGAGAACGCAGCAACCGGGTATATCGAAAAACCGGATGGCACGTGGAAATCAAATATTTATTCCCTTCCTGTAAAAGGCGGTCCCGATGGCGGTGCCTATGTCACTGCCTCTGATATGGGGATATTTTGGGAAGCATTAATGAACGGCAGACTGCTATCAGAAGAAATGACCCGCCTCCTGCTGGCTCCACGGGAAAATGTTACAGAAGATATCTTCTATGGCTATGGCGGATATATGGAAGTAAACGAACAGGATGTCGTGAAATATATCCAAATGGGTTATGACCCTGGCGTGAATTATCGTTCTGTACATTATCCGGATCAGGCTTTAACGCTCATAGTTTGCTCGAATCATGCGGAATATGCCTATGAGATGCTTAAGGAAATGGAAATTTTAACAGTAAATAAATAACGGATAAAAAAGGGCTAATTCTGCAATTAGCCCTTTTTTCTTTGTTTCCTCTCCTATACCATATGGGAAATCACCAGATATACAGCATGCAGCAGCAATAGGATTCCCGTAGCAAAACAGGCAGATGAAGCTGCGGCAGAACTCGGCCCGCTCCCTCCTCTTTTTATTCCATAGACGATTGCCAGGGCCACTGCGATCAGAACCGCCATGACGAGATACGAAAAGGTCTGGTAGAGCCAGGTGTACATGAGAAAATGAACCGCTCCGGCTGCGCTGAAAACGAATGGGATGAGTGGAAAATCGGATCGGATGAAGATGGCGATCAGGAGCGGAATGACCAGCAGCTGGCTCATCGCAATGATGATGACCAGCTCATCCACTATTCCTGTATCCGGCCGATTTTCGAAGGCACCGACCGAAAACATGATCCCAAGCGCGAGCGGCAACGCAAACATCCCCTGGAATAGGGTCGCCAGTGACGCAGTGCGCGAATCGAAGCGAAGCCACATCCATCCGCAAATATTCCAGGTGATTCCATAAGCTATGAGAAAGGGCGCACCGGAGTAATTCACGTCCGCCAATTGCTGGAGCAATTCTTCCATGTGGGTGCCTCCTTCACTACTGATTTACATGAAAATAACCGGCGCCCTCACTTGAGGATGCCGGTCTTTTAATATCTTGTACTTTCCCTCGAGAACAACGCATTTCCGTTCTTGATGAACCGCCACACTGCCGCGATCAAAAAGATGGCGATGCCGGCAATGAGGAACCCTTGAATAATGGTTGCTAATTCCGGATCGACGCGTCCGCTGTTATACGTGCTGTAGATGCCGAAGAACGCCCACGCCAACGGAAGCGGATAGGCCGCGTTTTTATAGCGCGAGATATAGATAAGGGCAAAAGCAATGGCAACTGCCAGGATGATCAGCGTCCAAATCGAAAAGGAGATGCCGAACCCGTTCCATTCCTGCTGCACCAAAAGAAGTGCGGTATTGACGACGGTCGCGATGGTCACCCAGCCGCAATAGAACGTGAAACTGATCCCTGCCAATGTCGATGGGAAATCAAAACGATGCGTATAGATTTTCCCGATGATGAGGAACAATGAAAACAGCATGCCGATGATCAATATCGTGGAAATGAACAGCTGCTCGTATGAGAAAGCCACGATCCAGCCCATATTGCAAAACGACAGCAGGATAAACCAGGGTGAGATCAAGACGATCAATTCACTCACGCGCGTATCTTTCCGTTTAAAGAATTGATAGGCCAGGGTAATCAGCACCAAAGTGTAAATGACGCCCCAAATGGAAAAGGTGAAGGGTGCCGGTGAAATCAGCGTCAAGTATTCATCCGAAATGTCTCCCTGGCTCTGGCCGTTGAAGAACCCGAAAGAACCAAGGTAGTTCACACCCAATGTCGCGAAAAATAAAATCAGATTCACTATCGAGAATATCTTCGCTTTCTTCAACCTGTTATCATACATAGCGGCTTCATCCTTTCAGTCGAAAAATTTTATTCCGTTAAGCTGAGAACTCTTGGATCTTCACGATTGTCCGTCCGAGATGCTTGCCGTTTTTCAGGTCATCGATGACAGCCGGCACATCTTCAAGTGAGATTTCGTTCACGAGCGTCGTCGCAGAAATATTCCAGTCGTCCGCGATCTGTCCCCAGATTGCCGGCCGTTTATCGATCGGCACGTTCACCGAATCGATGCCGAGCAGATTGACGCCACGCAAGATGAACGGCAGAACGGTCGCCGTCAGCTGAATGCCGCCCGCCATCCCGCATGTACTCACGCTGCCGCCGTATGAAAGCTGCGGGATGATGGCGGAAGCCACGTCCCCGCCGACTGTGTCCAAGGCATAATCGTATTTTTCACGGTTCAGCGGCTTTTTCACTTCGCCGAGATCGTCCGGGAAAATGACATTCGTTGCGCCGAGCGATTTGGCCACCTCCACCTGATGGTCTTTGCGGACAAGCGCTGTGATATTCCTATAGCCGATTTTCGACAGGATCTGCAAGGCGACACTCCCGACGCCTCCGGTGGAACCCGTCACCAGGATTTCCGGATCGTTTTCCGGCTTCATGCCGTTTTTCTCCAGGGCCATGATCGACAAAGCAGCTGTGAATCCTGCTGTCCCGAAAATCATTGCGTCCCGCAGACTCAATCTTTCCGGCAGCGGCACTATCCAATCCGCCGGAATCCGCGCATATTCCGCGAATCCGCCAGTATGGCTCATCCCCATTTCAAATCCGGTGACGACCACTTCCTGCCCTTCCTGAAAACGGGGGTCCTCCGACTTCACCACGGTACCGCTCAGATCGATCCCCGGAATCATCGGATATTTCCGGATTACGCCGCCGTTCTTCTGCACCGCGAGCATATCCTTATAATTGAGCGACGAATAGGCGACTTTGATCAGGACGTCTCCGCCTGACAGCGCGTCCTCGCCGATTTGTTCCACACCATACGTAAACTCTTCGCCTTGTTCTTTTATGACAACCGCATTAAATTTTCCCATGTCCATCCACTCCTTCCTCTTCTCTTCCCTTAATCACTCGGAGACAAAACAGTTTTACTTCAAATTCCTGTAAGAAATAAAAAACACACCCGCTGTTTTTCTCCAGAGAGTGTGCCGCATATGGGATTTAGGTTTTGAAGCGAGTTCAGTTTTTTGGCGGTTTCCGGATTTATTGATCCCGGTTCGTCGTCTTGTATTTTTCACCTTTATTGTCATAAGTGATCCATTCGCCGACTGGTTCACCTTTTTCGAAATGCCCGGACCGCTTGAGTGTTCCGTCTATGCGGTACCATTCCCAATACCCTTTCGGCTGGCCGTCAGCGATTTTCCCTTTTGACCAGACGGTTTTTCCGCCGGCATGATATTTGATCGTGTAGCCGTCGATGATGTCGATTTTCTTTTCTTTCACACTTTTCGTTTGGTTCAAATCGCAGTTTTCGTCTTTCATGAGCTGCCTCCTGGATTCTGGCTTTATCTTATTATATATCATTAAATTGAATAAAGACTATTTAACTAATTTATTTTCTGCATAATAAAACAATGTACATAATAAATTGTTTTATTTTATATAATTAGATGTCAATATTTGTAATAACATGTTATAAAGACATAAGACTAGATTGGAAAGGGTGTTTCATTTGGAAAAGAAATTGAAATCCAGAAAACCTGTCTATAAAAAATGGTGGGTTTGGTTAATTGCCATTATTATCGTTGCTGCCATTGCTTCCCCTGGAGATGACACTGAAAAAGCTGTTGATGCTGTTTCACCAGTTGAAACTGAAGCTGCTGACAAGTCAGAAGTCGCGGAAGAAACTGAAGTAACCGAAGCACCCGCGGAAGAAGCGGCGGAAGAAGCGGCGGAAGAAGTCGAGGAAGTTGTAGAAGATGATACACCAAGAGAACATCAAGCTGCTCTGAAAAAAGCGGAAATGTATGCCAAGACGATGCACATGTCCAAAACGGGCATCTATGAACAATTGACTTCTGAGTACGGCGAGAAATTCCCGGAAGAAGCTGCACAGTATGCGATGGATAACCTTGCACATGATTGGAATGTTAATGCTTTGGAAAAAGCGAAGACTTACGCCAGCACTATGTCTATGTCCAAGATTGGTATTTACGAGCAGTTGACATCGGAATACGGCGAGAAATTTACTGCTGAAGAAGCTCAATATGCAATGGACACCATCGAACATGACTGGAATGCGAATGCTTTGGAAAAAGCGAAAACCTATGCCGATACGATGTCCATGTCAACACCTGCAATTTACGATCAGCTAGTTTCTGATTACGGTGAAAAATTCACTGCCGAAGAAGCACAATACGCTGTAGATAATTTGGAATAAAGCTGCCGAAAAGATATGCGATCATTCGCATATCTTTTTTATATGTTGAATAAGTCTAGAAAAACTTAAAAAACCAGCTCCTATAAGAAGCTGGCCTTCTATTGATGCGGATGAAGGGACTCGAACCCCCACGATGTTGCCACCACTAGACCCTGAATCTAGCGCGTCTGCCAATTCCGCCACATCCGCAAAATTAATAGGGGGAAAATCATATCCATTAATATTTTGCCTTCTCTGAAACAAAATGTCAAAAAAATATCCGCGCGGATGTGTTTCATAGTATTTTCCAGCTTACTGGGGTTCCGTGAACGGTTATCAGGATTCTATGAGCACTTTTTGCGATTCTATGATCACTCAGACCATTCTATGAGCACTCGGCGTTTTCACACTCGGCAATCCGCCAAAATTCCAGCTGCTGCATCGATTTTTTATTGTCCCCATATTCAAAACTCCATTCCGAAAGGATTTCTCACCGGAATGGAGTCGCCTGACATTAAATTTCC
This sequence comes from Planococcus beigongshangi, assembly GCF_016820495.1. Taxonomy (GTDB): domain Bacteria; phylum Bacillota; class Bacilli; order Bacillales_A; family Planococcaceae; genus Planococcus; species Planococcus beigongshangi. The sequence continues at coordinate 35,603 of NZ_JADHDU010000007.1, forward strand.
GCTGGTTACGACAGGTACAAGCAGTTACCTTAAAATCCCCTTTTCTTTCGCTTCCTTCAGCCACATCGGGAATTCGTTCAATAGCTGATCGTATAATTCCGCGTCCGAGATTTTGCTGATGTCATCGACGTGGAAGAAATTCGCGTTGTCGACGACACGTCCGCCCATCGTATCGAGCTTACGCAACACGTCAAAATTTGAGTCGCCGATTCCGACGAACTGCCAAAAGATCGGCTGGTCCGAAGATTCCACGATGAACTTCTTGATGCCTGATTTGCACCCGCCGTCATTGATGAATACCAGAAATACCGGCTCGCCAGAAGGATCCTGCTTCGTATATTTGCGGATGACATCTTCCATCACTTTCGGCTCGTCGTTGCGGCCGAATTTATGGACACCGCTGTTCGACAGGATATTTTTCTCCACGTACCCCATGAACGTCGCTTCGGTCGCGCCGGGAAGGCGGGAGAATTCATTGTCATAGACCCAGACATCCAGCTCGCCGTCGTCATCGAACTGGCTTGCGACCGCCAGCACCCGCTCCACCACTTCCTGCACGACTCCATCGTTGTATAATTTCCGCATGGAACCGGAGATATCCAGCACAATGCCGACTCTGGCCCGCACGCCAGTCAGCTTTTTCTTCTCCAAAACGATCGTTGCCTCTTTTTTCTTCAATGAGATCCCGCTGATTTTCGCTTCTTCTTTTTCCGGCTTTTTAAAAATCTTATCAAATAAACCCATTATCTACGCCTCCTGCAATGTTCTTTTAGAGAATTATACCTGCTTGAAGTAATGAATAACAGTCTTTTCCAGCTGCTTCCATTTTATTTTCGTAATATTCACTGTAAAAAATCCCGAAAATATCCTCCATTAACCGGGACTACTGAAACTTTCCATATTCTTGCCCATCAGTTAAACTGAAATTTATCTGTTTTTCAATTTAAGTAGAGAGAGAAGGTTATCGATAAGATGAAAAAAAGAGGTTTAACATTTAAAGTGATCACTGCACTCCTTCTGGGTGCTGTTGCAGGTCTCTTACTGAATTTATATGCACCCGACGTTTTTAATATAGTGAATCCCTATCTGTTTGTGCCGCTCGGCCAGATATTCCTTGCGTTGATCAGCATGCTCGTCGTGCCGCTTGTATTTCTGTCTCTTGTTCTTGGTGTTGCCGGTCTTGGCGACCCTGCCAAACTGGGGAGAATGGGCATTAAGACCATTACATATTTTTTATTGACGACAACGATAGCCATTTTAATCGCGCTGTCACTGGCAGCCGTGGTGCAGCCGGGACTTGCGGGCGATTTCGATTTGGAAGCAGCCACTTTTGAAGCTGAAGAAGCGCCTTCGATCGCCCAGACGCTGATGAATATCATTCCGAAAAATCCCCTCGCTGCGATGATGGAAGGCAATATGCTGCAAATCATCGTCTTTGCCGTCTTTATCGGCTTGGCGCTGACCACTCTCGGCGAAAAGACGAAAGGCATTTTGAACCTTGTCGAGCAGGGCAACGAAATCATGATGTACCTTGTCGGCCTCGTCATGAAATTTGCCCCATACGGCACTTTCGGTTTGATTGCCACGGCGGTCGGCAGTCAAGGGCTTTCTGCGATGCAGGCGATGGGCTCCTATATGCTCGTCATTTTAGCCGCATTGCTGATCCATGCCGTTGTCACATATGGCGGAACCGTCTTTTTCCTGGCGAAGAAAAGCCCGGTTTGGTTCTTTAAGGAATTTTTCCCTGCGATGACTGTCGCATTCAGTACATCGAGCAGTACCGGTACTTTGCCGGTATCGATGGATATCGCCCAGAACAAATTGAATGTCCCGAAACCGATCTCATCATTCGTCCAGCCGCTCGGAGCGACGATCAATATGGACGGCACCGCCATCATGCAAGGTGTCGCGACATTATTCATCGCACAGGCTTACGGGCTTGAACTCACAACCGCGGAACTGGCCACGGTCGTATTGACTGCCGTCCTTGCCAGCATCGGCACCGCCGGAGTTCCTGGCGTCGGCCTCATCATGCTCGCGATGGTGCTCAGCAGCGTCAACTTGCCGGTCGCAGGAATCGGTCTAGTCATCGGGATTGACCGTCTCCTCGATATGTCGCGGACTGCGATCAACATTTCCGGCGACGCCGCATGCGCTTTATATGTAGCGGAAACGGAGAAAAAACGGGAATTGAAGATGGAAAAAGCTTAACAGTCAGATAGAAGAGACTCATTAAGTGCCCAAAAAAATAAGACCTGCATCCGGAAAACGGATGCAGGTCTTATTTTTCATTTATTTGGATAAAACAGCCGCCACTTCAGCAACGATCAATTCGCTCTTGATGACCGGCGATTCACCTTCGCCGCCGCCATCGCGTTTATGTGAGTTCTTGAAGTCATCGGAGTTGCGCCATACATCAAATTGCTCTTTGGAATTCCAGTACATCATCACTTGCATTTCATCGTAATCTTCGTGCTGTGTAGAAACATTCACTTCCACTTTTTCAAAGCCGTCAAATTCAAATAGACCTTCGTTCTTGATAAATGCAGGTGCCATTTTCATGCCGAAACCTTTTTTCACCTGAATGCGGTTCGTTACTGTAATCATGAATAATTCCTCCTCTTTATCTGATACTGAAAAACTCTGTCACCTAATTCTAATCCTCTTGGACAGCAGTTTGCAATTTCAGGGAAGCCGCGACACGGAATTGTACGATTTTACATAAATCAAAAATCAGCGGGCAAAGTGAATACACTTTGTCCGCTGATCCTGTTAGAGGCTCACAAGAAGTTTCGCAAACAGGGCTGCACGTTTCGGCAGCTCTGAAATGGTGATCTGTTCGTTGCGTGCGTGAATGCCGAGGCCGTATGCGCCCAGGCCGTCAAGTGTCGGAATGCCCATCGCTGCCGTCAGATTGCCGTCACTGCCGCCGCCGACCGATTCTTCGGTCAGCTCGAGTCCGATTTCCTTGCCGGCTGCCTGCGCCAATTCGAACAAACGCGCGGTTTGTTCCGTACGCTCCATCGGCGGACGCGAGATGCCGCCCTCCACCGTTAATTCCGTACCTTCCAGAAACGGCTCGAGCGCCTTGATCAAAGCATCGATGCGTTCCAGCTCCGCATTGGTGGAAACGCGGACGTCCACGCCAATTTCCGCCCGGTCCGATACGACATTCAATTTGCCGCCGCCTTTGAACAAACCGACGTTAACTGTCGTGCCGAGTTCGTAATCGGTCTGCAACTCGAGATATTCGACTGCCCGGGAAGCGGCGCGGATCGCACTTGCTCCTTCGTGATGGTTGTTGCCGGCATGTGCAGATTTTCCAGTAAACCGGATCATATAACGGGCAGAGCCTTTACGCGCAGTCTTCAGTGCCCCGCTGCCAACAACAGGCGGTTCCGTTACGAGCGCATAGCTGCACCCTTCCGCCTCCCTTTGGATCAGGTGCCGCGAGACCGGACTGCTGACTTCTTCCTCGCTGGTGAACAGGAAGACGATTTTCTTCTGCAGCGGGAGGTCCAGGTCCCTGATTGCTTTCAGCGCCCAGATCGCCTGGACCAGACCGCCTTTCATATCAAGGATGCCAGGACCATACGCAAGATCGCCTTCCACTTTATAAACCAGTTCATCCGGTTCCCATACTGTATCGAAATGTGAAAGGATGAGGATGCGCTCCTCCCCTTCACCGAACTCCAGCTTCAGATGATCACCATATGCTTTTTCCGGAATCACTTCCGGACGCTGACCGAGACGCTGTTCCAATAAATCGGAGATGCGCTCTCCGCAGAGATCCGTCAATTCTTTATTGAGTGAAGGTGAATCACTTTCAACGATCCGGCGAATATCTTCGAGCAGTTCTTTTTGATGTTCTTCCATATACTTCAGTAAGTTATCCAATAAAGACGCCCCCTTTTCGTTGTCTCGATCATTGGTAGCCTGTGACAACGGCGATGCCGATCATGATGATCCCGACAACCACCCACAGCCCCACAAGCGGCAGCACGAATTTGAACCATTTCGAATACGGAATTTTACCGACAGCCAGAACAGCCATCAGGATCCCGGAAGTCGGTGCAATGATATTCGTCGTTCCATCACCAAGTTTGAATGCAAGAACAGCCGTCTGTCTTGAAATATCAAGCATATCTGCCAATGGCACCATGAACGGCATGACGATTGCAGCCTGTCCTGTGCCTGAAGTGACGATAAGATTGAACAGTAAGTTGAAGATGAACATTGCCTGTGCTGCCAGGAACAGCGGCAATTCGGCCATCGGTGTGAAAGCGGCATTGACGAGTGTATCAAGTACTTTGCCGTTTTCCAGAACAATGACAACGGCTCTTGCCAGTCCGATGACCAGCGCTCCGTAAACGATGCCCTGTGCGCCTTTGATGAAAACTTCCACGTATTCGTTCATCCGGAAACGGCCGACAATCGCTGCTGCGATCGACATCATGATGAAGATTCCAGCAAGCTCGTTTGTGCTCCATTCAAATTGGAATACACCATAGATAAAGAAAGCCATGAACGCAAGAGACGTCAGCAGCACCAATTTATGGCGGCCGGTAAACGGTCCGAACTCTTCCACTTTCTGCTCATCCAGGCCGTCCGTATCCGAGAATTTGACGATGCTCTTCGACGGGTCTTTACTGACACGCTTTACATAGAGCAGGATATAAGTCATCGTAATCACCAAAAGCATAAAGAATGCGATCAGCCGGAGATGCCAGCCGGAAAACAGCGGCAGTTCCGCGATGGACTGGGCAAGTCCGGTGATGACCGGGTCAAACGTACCCGTCGCCACTCCGACATACTGGCCGAGGTACACCATCGCCACCCCGATAATCGGATCCAGCTTCAATGCCCGCGCAAGAATGATTCCGATCGGTATAAAAGCAATGATGGCATTTCCGCTGATGCCGATAAAATCCATCACCGCAAAAATCATGATAAATGCTGCAACTAAGATATATTTCTGGTTTTTAGCTCTGCCAATCAAGGCGTTGACGCCTGAATTGATGGCACCTGTATGATCAATGACCCCGACTGCACCGCCGATGATCAACACCATGAAAATGATCGGTGCTGAGTCGACCAGCCCTTGCTGAATCGATGTGAACGTCGTCAATATCGAAGCCGGCTGATTTTCGATCCGTTCGTATGTACCACTGATTACAATACTGCGTCCATCCACTTCTTCCCGCTGGAACTCACCGGCCGGCACGACATATGTCAATAATACCGCCAGCAATAGAATCGCGAAAATGATGACAAACGCATCCGGCATTTCAAAACGCTTTTTCTTTACCGTGTCCACATCCATATCCTCCTCATCGGATCTTCCGATTTCTTTTTCATTATTATAGTTCGATAACAATCGTAGCAATTACAAAATTTACTGTCAATTAACATTTTCTGTATTCTTATAATAATCTGATTACAAATTCTTTTTCTTTCCAGTCTTCTTTTTTGCAGGTGCCTTTATTCCTTTAATTGCCTCGGTAATGCTGTCTTCCCATCCATTTTTTTCAGCTCCACTCATATTTTTATAGAATTCCGAAGAAAATGGGTGCTATACTGAATTACACAAAAATATCAGCAGAAGGGAGACTGTGGCGCAAGTATGTTCCGATCTTTTCACTTTAACGGCAGCCGGATCCTGAAAACCGGTTTAGCCATCTTCCTAACCGCTTCGATCTGTCTCTGGTTCGGCTGGCCACCCGTCTTTGCGGTCATCACAGCTATCGTGACGATCGAGCCCACCGTCAGCGATTCCATCAAAAAAGGCCTGGTCCGTTTTCCGGCATCCGCTATCGGTTCAGCATTCGCGGTTCTCTTTATCACCTTATTCGGCAATTCGCCGATTACATACACATTGGCGGCGGTAGCTACGATTTTAGTCTGTTATAAACTTAAGCTGCATGCAGGGCTCCTCGTTGCTACATTGACTGCCGTTGCGATGGTCGAAGTCATCCATGACCATTTCCTGGTTTCATTTTTCATCCGCCTGGGCACGACAACCATCGGCCTCGTCGTCTCCACTGCTGTGAACATGCTCATCTTCCCGCCGGATTACCGGCGCGATATCCTGAAAAGTATCCGCAGCATCAGTGAACGCGCAGGCACGATGCTCGAACACACTTTCCATACGGTGCTCTTCGAAGGCGATGCAGACCTTCGCGAAGGCCGTGAACTTGTGAAGCAGCTCACGACGGAAATCCAAAAGACCGAAAACCTGATCCATTATCAGCGGGATGAGTTCAGTCTGTATTCAAAGGTGCGGAAACGGGAAGCCGAACTTCTGATGGCCGAAAGGCAGCTGCTCTTTTTACATAATCTCGAATTTCACCTGGATGCCCTGCTCCGTATCCCGCTCCATAACCTGAAGTGGTCACAAGCCGAGCGCAACATCATCATGCAGGCTGTGGCTGAATTGGCAGACGATCTTCAGAATTCCGTTGCCTACGATCATGAAACCCATCAGCGCCAATTAAAAATCATCACCGACTTCTTCTGGGAAGACAGCAAAGGCATCACGACCAGCGATGCCGTCCACCCCACCCTGTTTCCGCCCGAATTCAGGATCCTTTACGAACTCATCACCATTTACGATCTGGTGGATAATTTCTTCGATCCGAATAGCGTGAAAGCTGCGCAGAAGTCGGAGGCGTGATCCGCTGAACGCGGATATAATTTTTTGAACACGGATATATTCTCCTGAACGCGGATATAATTTCTCAACGGCGGATATATTCTCCTGAACGCGGATATCCTCCAATGGCGGATATCCGCTCATCCTAGCTTACTTTCAACCGAAAAAGCCCCGCTGAATCTTTCAGCGGGGCTTTTGTCCTTTAGAATTTCGTTGGTTTTATCTGAATGAAGACGGATTTCCTATTTTACGTCACGATAATGATACTGCCAATCAGCACTGTAGGTGCGGACGTCGGTTTCAAATGAAGAACGGCTCCAAATGCTCGACTTGTCAGACGTTTCTGCCGTCTCCACCAGTTTCAATTCGCCTGCCTCCAGCGTCATGACATCCGAATCCACTGTCTTCAGCTCATTCTGTTGCCTATCCTGTACGCGGATTTGCAGTTGGACCTCTTTTTTCGCATCCATATTATTCTTGACGAAAAACGTATTGCTATAAGGGATTGAATGGCAATTCGATGAAGTGGGCCTCATGCATTTCTTTTCAGAACCCATGAACACCACCGTTATATCTTCGTTGTCCTGTTTCTCTTCCGCTGCAGCCAAAGCTGTTTCGATTTTATTGATATAAGAAGCTTTTTCCGCAAATGGGTAAACCCATGCCGTGAAAAATAGCATGGTTCCGCCGAGTCCAACGGCGAGCAGCCAAACCATTTTCGGATTATGCACGGATTTTGGGGCGTTTTTAAAAAGGACACCCACTACAATATTGATGATGGCCACAACCACCAGCAGCACACCCGCAAGAATCAGGGCAATAATGGTTTCCGTGCCGTTCTGGAAAAATGAAAGTTCATATGTATCGGAAAGATAATAATTGACGAGGAAACTGCCAACAACCATTGCCAGAAAAACAGCAAGCGCCAATTTCCATTGTTTCTTCCCTGCCTTGGCGCTTTTTATATTCAGTAAAGAAACAAGCAGCCAAAGGTATGGAACGATAAAAATAAGAATAATAAATGCCGTGTAGCCCATAAAATCCAACCTTTCGTTATCGCTTATATTATACGGGACACGGTCCAAAAAGATTCAAAATTTCCAGATGAAAATTTCAACAAAAAGCACACCCGCAACTTTTCTGCGGATGTGCTTGTGTTCAGTTTCAGCTTTCCAGCGTCAACACGCCGTCTTCCATACGATATACTTTATCGCAGAACTCGAGCATGCGTTCATCGTGCGTTACCATGACAGCCGCTTTGTTGCGGTCTTTCACTTCTTTGCGAATTTGTTTAACGACTTCAAATGCGCGGTTTGAATCCAGGCTTGCTGTCGGCTCATCCGCCAGAATGATGTTGGAATTGTTGACGAATGCGCGGGCAATCGCCACACGCTGGCGTTCACCACCGGATAATTCATTCGGGAATTTATTGAATTTCTGCCCCAGACCCAAATCGGTCAGCAAAGTTTTTGCAAATCCGACTTCCTTGGAAGTGACTTTGCCCTTCATCTTACGCACCAGCAATAATTGATCCAATACGTTTAAATAAGGAATCAGGTTGGCGGTCTGCAAGATGAAGCCGATGTCTGTCAGACGGAATGATGAAAGATCTTTTTCTTTCATTTCGCCGATATTCGTACCATTCACCAGCACTTCACCCGAAGTTGGCTGGAGAAGCGCACCTGCGATTGACAGCAGCGTACTTTTACCGGATCCTGAGGGGCCGATAATCGCGATGAAATCGCCGGGCTTCACAGTCAATGAAACATTTTTCAGCGCATCTACTGTCAAGTCGCCTTCTTTAAATGATTTCGTAACATTTTTTAAAGTCAAACCTGTCATTTATTCCACTCTCCCAATTGCTGTTAATGGATCGATTTTCGTCACTTGACGAGCTGAAATGACAGAACCCAGCACAGAGACGATCAACAGAATCGCCCCATAGATCAAGACCATTTTAAAGTCCAGGTTAAATGGCATACCTTCCGGGAAAACTAGTGCTGTCAGATAGGTCAATGCGATACCCGCAATGATGCTCACCAATGACAAGACAAATACTTGTGAAACGATTGAATTTTTGATGAAACGGTCAGACGCGCCGATCGCTTTCATGACACCGAACTGTGGTGTTTTCTGTAGAATGAATACATAGAAGAACACAGCAATGATGACGGCTGAAATGACGAACAGGAAGGCAAGCATCATATAGATTGTTGCACTTTCTTCCTTATATCCCGGCATCCCCATCACGGCTTCTGATTTCATGAACGTTTCGACTGCATCGTAATTGCTGTTGATCTCTTCGCTTTCGATTGAATCACCTTGCAGTGCAATCATTGTCACCGGGTTTTCCAGGCCATTGTCCGAGCCTGGCGCTCATTGGCGTCCCGCTGCAGATCGAAAATCAGGACTACGCCCTCTTTATGCGACTCAATAATGACACTGCGTTTACAGAAATGCATTATTTGATCGTCGGTTTCCTGCTGATCAGCACCATCATCATCTTCATCGCGATGTTCTTCCTTGCCCGCCAGCTCGAAATACCGCTCAAGCAATTACAGCTCGCGACCGAGCAGATTGCCCAGGAGAATTTCGATATCGAGTTGAATATCAAGCGCAATGACGAACTTGGCCAGCTTGGTACCCGGTTCAAGGAAATGGCACAGCTTCTCGCGGAAAATGATCAACTCAAAAAAGACTTCATCAATAATGTGTCGCACGATTTCCAGTCCCCTCTGCTCAATATCCAGGGCTATGCCACTGTGTTGAAAGATGCGGACAATACAGAAGAAGAACGCATCCACTATCTCGAAGTCATCGAACAGGAAACGAAGCGGCTGTCTGCCTTGACCAAACAATTGCTGCTGCTGAGCTCCCTGGACCAAAAGAATCTGCCGATCGAAAAGACACGTTTTTCACTTGATCAGCAGCTGAAAGAGCTGCTGTTCGCCAAACGCTGGATCCTTGACGACAAGCAAATGGAGCTCGTTTATGAACTCGAACCGATCGAAATCTATGCGGATCAGTATCTGATGGAGCAGGTGTGGGACAATCTATTGTCGAATGCGATCCGCTACAGTGAGCCAAAAGGCAAAATCATCGTGACTTGCGCGCGCGATGCCGGATCGGATTCTGTCGTTGTAACGATCCGTGACCGGGGAATCGGCATTCCGGCAGATGCACTCCAGAAAGTGCAGGAACGCTTTTACCGCGTGGATCCTTCCCGCTCAAATCAAAGCAGCGGCCTCGGCCTTGCCATCGTAGGGGAAATCATCCGGCGCCACGAAGCCGAATTCATCATTGAAAGTGAATTGGGAGAAGGAACGACAGTAATCGTGAAATTACCGGCCCAATAAATAAACCCGCAGCGGCAGTCGATGCCATTGCGGGTTTTTGCGTTGATTGCCATGGAAAAATGAAATTGATATGACCTCAATAATCCTTCAATCGTTTTTTATACAGCACGAACGAAATCACCGTCAGCGCAACCGTCCAAATGGCGATGATGACAAGCGGCGAAGTCAATTCGCTGGTTGCCGCACCTGTTTCCAGTGCAACCATCAATTCACTCAACTGGCTGCTCGGCAAATAGTTAAGCACTTTTACAATCGGGTAATCTTCTTCAAAGACCAAAGCGAATGGTCCCATCGTGAAAATGATCAAGACCGGGAAAACTGCAAGCGACGCTTCGATCAATGACTTGGAATACAGGCCGCAAATGGTTCCGATGGCTGTGTAGAGCAGGATGGAAAGGGCCAGTCCTGCGATCAGCACAAGTATATTCGATGTATCGAATCCGAACAGATAGGTGGAAATCGCCAGCACTGCAGCGGAAATGATGAAGACAAGCGAGCTTTTACCGATCAATACGTCCAGCATCGAAGCAGGCGTCATCATCAGCGAACGGAGCGTATTGCGCTCTTTTTCCTCAGCAATCAGGCAGGCCTGGACGAAACTCGTGAGCATCGCCAGTGAGAAGTTCATGACAAACGCGTACATCACGGCTTGATCACTGCCTTCAGATCGATATAGCAGAGCAAAAAGCAGCGGGAACACAATCATCACTGAAATTGCGTAATTTCTCGAAAATTCTTTGTAATCTTTGATTAAAATGGCTTGTATACGTTTCACTGATACGTTCATACCAATTCACTCCCTGTCAGTTTAATGAAGATATCGCCCAAACTGAGCTCATTCGTGTAGATGCGTTCAATCTGACCCTGGCTCATCCAGTTGGCCACCTGCGCTGCCGAATCGCCGTCCATCGAAAGCCGCTCTTTCTCTCCCGAAGTCAACTCTACAGTCATTGTGCCGTCGCGATGTGTCTTTTTCAGTTCAGCCGGCGCACCGATGGCCCGGATTTCACCCTTGTGCAGAATCGCCACCCGTTCACACAGCGTCTCCGCTTCCGTCATGTCATGCGTCGTCAAAAAGATCGTCGTCCCTTTTTCATTCAGGTAGCGCAGCCCTTTATGGATATGAGCCGTATTCACCGGATCGAGTGCGGACGTCGGTTCATCCAAGAACAGCATTTCGGGCTCATGGATAATGGCACAGGCCAGAGTGACACGCTGGCGCATCCCTTTCGACAAGACGCTGATCCGCTTCTTGCGGTCAGCATTCAAATTGACGAAATCAAGCACCTTTTCAATGGAATATTTTGGAAGTTCGTATAACCGGCGGAACATATCCAGGTTTTCTTCTATAGTAAGGCGTTCATATAAACCGCTGTTGTCTGTGAGGATTCCGAACCGTTTCTTCTGTTCTGTTTTCTGCATCATTTTAGCCGGCTTGTCCAGCACCGAGGCACTTCCGCTCGTCGGATCCAGTTGAGCAGTCAATATTTTAAGCAATGTCGTTTTTCCGGAACCGCTTGGCCCGAGGAAACCGAAGATCTCACCTTTCGGAATTTCAAATGAGACATCTTTCAATGCCTGGTTGTCAGCAAATGTCTTCTGAATGTTTTTGACGGAAATCGTGTTCATATGCGCCACTCCTTTTCGTTGATAGCATAAGCTTATAAAGAAAAAGGAAAGCTCACCGCAGAATCCGGCTAAAATGTACCATTTAATCGCCGAACTGTACCCCAAAAGCGCCCATTTGTCCGAATATTTCCCGGGAAATTATATGTTCAGCAACTTTTTCAGTTCAGCAAGTTTGGTTCTGGATAGTGGCACAATCGAGTCCTGACCCGTTGTCAGGCGCAGACTGTAGCTGTTTTTGGTCCAAGTCACCAATTCCCGCACCTTCTGCAGATTGACGATATACGAACGGTGGCAGCGGAAAAATCCGAAATGCTGCAGACGTTCTTCCAATTCCGCCAATGTCAGCGCACAATTATAGGTTTCACCGCCGACATGTACCAGCGCCATGCTGTTGACGCTTTCTATGTAATCGATTTCTGGCGGATTGAACAGGATCACTTTATCATTCTTTTTCGTCGGAATTTTCTGTACCTTCAAATCTGTCTCTTCGATTTCAACCGGAACCGGCGGCTCGTTCTCCGATTCGGCTATGTCCAGCAGATGCAGCCCGGCGTCATCCAAGCGGTAAATTTCATCACAGCTGATCAGGGCATCTTCCAGGTTAGCGGTCATGATGATGACTCTTTTATCTTCCGACAACTCCTGCAGCATCCGGGCAAACAGCATGCGCTCCTGTTCTTCCAGCTGGAAATACGGCTCTTCAATGACAATCGTCTGCTGTTTTGCATAAAAAATGCGAAGTTGCGACAAATACGCTTTTTTTGAAGAAGTCAGATGGGCAATTTTCATCCTTTTCTGCTCCTCAAGCTGAAATTCTTTGAGCATCACTCCCACCGGCTTGCCATGTCCACTGATGTTTTTCATGAACCGCAGCAATTCTTCCACTGTCAAACGCATGTATTCGCCCTGATCCACTGTCGATAAATAGGTATCCGGGTGTTCGGCCAATTGGGTCAGCAGGATCTTTTTCCGCTGGACATTCGTTTGGATGCCGACCACTTTACGTTTTTGCGCATCGAATTCTAAAGATGGAATTATCTTCTGACCATTTACAATCACTGCTTGTATATTCATATGTGCCTCCTGCATGTCAATAAAAATGGAACTCCTGTCATTTATTGTATCGCTAAACCGGGCTCAGGAGACAGAAGAATTTGGAGAAGAAAGATATTTTGGAAAACCCGGCTATTTTGTGGAAATAAAGCACCTGTAACCTTGCAATATGACTGATGGCTTGACTTAAAACACTGCCAACAGGGTAAAAGATACCAACAGAGTTTTTCAGACAGAAGAAGCTAAAAAAAAAGAGAAAAGGGGTGTCAAGATGAAGATTTTAATGAGTTCGGGTGCCATGGTTCTATTACTGCTGTTGGGAGCTTGCGGCAATGAGGAACTGGAAGAGCCGGCGGTGCAGAGTCCTCCGGGTTCCGACACGGTAACGGGAGAAGATCCGGAAGAAACGGAGCAGCCTGAAGAGCCGGCTGATTCTGATCAAGAAGCTGCTGAAGAAGAGCCGGACAACGAGGCCCTTGATCCGCTGTCATTTTTCATGGCTGACGGTACGACCGCACATTTCGAAGGAGCCGGCAATGAGTTTGCTGCCCTCACGGTTCGCACGGAATACCTGGAAGAAGATTATGTCGCTCTTTACGAGGATAACGGAGGCACGACTTTTTTAAGGGTATACCGCATATCTGATGACCGGGTGGATCTCGTCAAAGAAGAAGGCGAATTCTATGATGACTACGCCCCTGCTACTGAAGAGCTGGACGCATTGGAGGCCATCTCCACTTACCTGGAATTCCCGCTTGAAGAAGGCGGTGCCGTCGGTGACAAAACGGTGATCCAAACGGGCGCAACGGTTGAAACGCCCTATGAAACCTTCGAAGACGCCATCGTCCTTGAAAAACAGGAATCCGAAACCACCACCAACACCTGGTATTTCGTCGAAGGATATGGTGAAGTGAAACGTGAATTTGTCACACAGGAAGAAGGCGAAGAAGAGTTTAGCGTCACTTCTTCGTTGGAATCGATCGAGTAGAGCTTGCCCGTGCAGTAGCTGCGCGGGCTTTGTTATGGTCGGTTTCATAAGTGACTTTAGACTATTTATTATTAAATTTATTATCCGTCTATCCACACTTGTTTACTCTATCCATCCAAAAGTATAGTACATAAGAACGTATTCAATCGCATTATTATAGTAAGGGTGAGATAAAATGAAAAATAATTTATTGTTCGGATCGCTTATTTTAGCGATTCTCACAACTGGCTGGGCCATGCTCTACTGGAATGCGCCTTTCCAATCCGTATCCCTGGTTATCTGTGCTGTTTCTACTATTATTATGGTCATCATCCATGAACGCTTCGTTTTTCTGTATGCCGTTACGGCCTCTCTCTTATTCGGGGGCTTTCTTACCGTCTACGCCTTTACCCGGCAGCAGAATTCAGATGTTCAACTATTATATATGTATGAGCATCTTTTGCTGACAGGTTTCCTACTGCTGTATTGGATTTTGATGAACTCCGTCAAAAAAGTCAGTTATGAAAATTCAGAGCTGAAACAGCAGGTGCAATTACTGCAAAAATACAATGGCACCACTAAACTGCTGACTCAACGGGAGTTCTTCGACCAAGCACAGTGGCTCATGAATTCTAGTGCACGTAATCAAGAAGAAGTATGGTTCGTAGAAATCTTGCTTCTTGATCGGAACAAACGGCTGAAATTAAACATGCAGGAGACCTTTGAAAAGCTGGCTCTCCAGACAATACGCCAGAAGTTCGACTTGATCACGAGCAATTCCGGAACCATTCACCTCTTATTGAAAAACACAGAAGCCGCCGGGGTACAGAAAGTCTTGGAACGCTTCAGCGAAAGAGTCCGTGCTGAACTGAATCTTGTCGAGCTTCCATATACTATAAGAAAAGAACGCGTAGTTGATGAAGATCACCTAGTAAGTTTGTCGGGGAAAAACTGATGACTTCCTTGATAATGATCATTATGGTTTTTTTCTGGTTGTTGCTTATTTTCTACTCGGCCCTGACAATCTCTGGCGTATGGTATCGGATTACATTCAAGGATGCGCCGAAACCTGGCAGCTACCCGAGCGTCGCCTTACTGATTCCCGCTCACAATGAAGGAATTGTCATCGAAGATACGCTCCGTGCAATGGGACGGCTTGACTATAAAGGAAAACTCGATGTCTATTTGCTGGATGACAATTCGAAGGATGAAACAGCAGCGATCGCGCAAGAATTCGCTGAAGTTTTCTCGCGGATCCATTATATTCCTGTTCCACCGGGTTCGCCTTCCGGAAAATCCCGTGTGCTGAATTACGGATTGAGTATTTCCGAATCGGATTATTTTATTGTCTTCGATGCCGACAACGAGCCGGAACCTGATGCAGTAGATAAATTGGTGAGAGCGGCTTTGGCTGAAAAAGATGCAGCTGGTGCGGTCGGTTATGTCAAAACGAAAAATGCCCATACCAATACATTGACTCGGATGATTGCTCTGGAATTCCAGGTGTTTCAGCTTCTTATGCAATGCGGGCGCTGGAAGGTATTTAAACTCGGGTCACTGGCCGGGACGAATATGCTGCTGAAACGTTCAGTGCTGGAACAGCTCGGCGGTTACGATGTATTTGCACTGGCGGAAGATGCTGAGTTGACAGTTCGTCTGACAGCTGAAGGTTATACCCTTCCTGTAGTTCCTTCTTCCCGAACTTGGGAACAGGAGCCGGAACGCGTAAAAACTTTCATTAAACAACGTACGCGCTGGCTGACTGGCAATATCTATCTGCTTGAAAAATCATTGATGGACCTGTCGCATTGGAAAGGGAAAACATTTTTCCTCAGCCTCCAGCATGTTCTGACTTACCTTGTTTTCGTCCTAGTCCTTCTCTTTTCCGATGTTTTTTTCATTATGAGTCTCGCAGGTTTCGAGCTCCCCAACATGGATGCGCCATTATTGATGCTGTGGTTTATGAGTTATATCGTTTACACGAGCCAATTATTAAGCGCGCTTGTCGTTGATCGGAACGTTTCTTTAAAGAATGTGTTTTTTGTTTTCATTATGTATTTCACCTATGCGCAACTCTTCATCATTCTGCTTATTCGGAGCTTCACCGTTTATATATGGAGCCGCATACGCGGAAAAACGATTGCTTGGGACAAAACAAAACGATTTAAAGGGATAGGATGATGAGAACGGAAATCATGTTGCTTTCGTTGTTCCTGCTCCTTTTAGGGGGATGCAGTGAAATGGAGTCTGTTCAAGTAATGGTTGCTGAAAGTTATATGGACGACGAGAGCCTGATCCATGCTTATCCCTCGAATCGGAATTCCGAATATTTATCCGAAAGCATCGGCTTGTATATGGAATATTTATTGATTGTGGAAGATGAAAAGACCTTTGCAGAGCAGGTATTATTATTGAAAGAGCACTTTCTTGTGCAGGATGAAGAATTTTACTTCCTCCGCTGGCGCTTGAACGAAAATGCAACAGTCAATGCGCTGATTGACGATATTCGCATCATTTCCGCCCTGCAGCAGGCCGCTGAAACATTCGGCGATCCCGAATACGAGAAAATGGCATCCCAACTGAGTTTGGCGATATCCAGTTTACAGAAACAAGATGATGCTATTGTTGATTTTTATGATTGGTCAATGGACATTCCTGCCAATCGCCTGACACTCAGCTATTTGGTCGACAGTGAAATTATTGCAGAGACATCTGCAGTATTATTGGAACAACTCGACGCTTCCCAGGTGTTTTTTCCAGAATACTATGACGTCACATCTGGGCAGTATATCCAGGGTGATGAAGTCCATATGATTGACCAATTGCTCATCGCTTTGAATCGGGAAATCAGAGGATTCCATTCGGAAGTTCTCCTGAAGTGGCTCAAAGAACAATGGGACAGCGAACAAAAACTGTACGGGCGATACGACCGGGAATCTTTCAAGCCCAATGTCGAGTACGAATCGCTCGCTGTCTATTCCTATTTGCATGCTTATTTCATACAAGTTGGAGAACAGCGACTCGCAGCTGAAGTCCTAGAGCACACACAGCAGCTTGCGAACAATGGGATACTGGACAATGCGCATTTTTTCGACTTTATCCATTACGAATTGATGCTGGCAAAATCCCAATCCTCCGGAAGCCGGATAATTTCCGAATAACTTATTAGAATGAAAAGAATGCAGCCGATATGCCGATGTATCCGCTGCAGCTATGCATTTAATATAAACAGCAAAAAGCTCACCTCCAGGGTGAGCTTTTTGTATTCCTGAAAAAACCACATCCCGATAACACTTGAGTGTGGTTTTGAATTTCGAACTTATTTCTTATCTATTTTACCGCTTCAACCTTATTTTTCCCCGAATAGAAGAACGACAGAATGAGCGCCGCAATGGCCAATATCATCATGAAATAATAAGCGGTCCCTGTACCGTAAGCTGTAGCCAATTGAAGAATCGATGCGCTCGAAGCTTCAGGCATCTCAGCACCGAGTTCCCCTGCCCGCTTCATAGTCTGCATACTGAAAACGGTGATGACAACCGCCGTACCGATGGAACCGGAAAGTTGTCGCACCGTATTGTTGACAGCTGTCCCGTGGGTGATCAGCTGCTTCGGCAGCGCATTCAGCCCCGCAGTATTCAATGGCATCGAGATGCAGCTTAAGCCGATGCGCAGGAAAATCGTCCGGATCAATAAAAACTGGTACGTTGTTTCTGCAGACAGATCGGTGATGACATACATCGATGGAATGATGAATAATAAGCCGACGATGAACAGCGGTTTCGCACCGACCCGGTCATATATTTTGCCTGTTACCGGCAAAAGCGGGCTACCCGTCCATCACCGTTCCGGCGGGCTACACGGGCAATGGCCATCCTGTTGGCATCACGTTCAGTGCGCAGGCTTTCAGCGAACCCCGTCTGATCGAACTGGCGTATTCATATGAACAGGCGACCCGAAAACGCAAGGCGCCGGACCTGGAATCTTATTGCTGAGTTATGCCAATAAAAAAATCGTATCCGGAAATCATGCAGATTTCCGGATACGATTTTTTCTCTGCCTGAAGATCGCTTTCCTTTATTGCCCTCAGGACGTGATTTAGGCTGAGCAGATTGCTGAGCGCGGATATATTTTTTTGACGGCGGATATAATCGCTCATCGACGGATATCCGCCCAACCAGCCTCTCCCCCATAAAAACCGACCACCCAAAACCAATAATAGATGCTATTCGCAGGCGAAAAGCGATGAAAACCTTAAACACTCCATCACCAGGCCCAACCTATCAGACCCCGAGGCTCATTTCTCCAGACATGGAAAAAGGGCATTCAATAACCATTAAGGTTACTTGATGCCGCTTCTTTTCAAAAATTTCTAGACGAACCTTTTAATCTCGTTTTTCATTATTTTATAAAGGTCGACTTCTTCGATCGCACTAAGTATTTTCAGTCCTTTGTCAATCTGTTTTTGTCCTTCACTTTTCAGATCCAACCCATTCATACAGACTCCTTTTCTGATGTATCCTACCGCAAGCTGTGGGTATACACGCTGTTTTTTACAAAGCATGATCAGCAATTCAGCCATATCTATACCCTCTGTAAACTTTTTTGATTTTATGAACAGCAACATCAAATTAGTATAAACATTTATTTTCAAGTTGTTTACATTGTGGAATCCTTTATATCGATCAATACTTTTAAACATGAAGTTTTTAATATGCAAAGCAGTTTCCAAAGGGAAAAAGAAAAGAATCGAGTTGATCAAGTATAGATCGATCAAGTATAAAGAATCCCGTTTCGACAGATTGCTCCATACTTCCTTTATCGGTTCACTCGCTAATTCAAAATCATTTGATTCCCTTAAAATCACATGAGCGTTCAAAACTATTCGAATGTTTTTGATCATATAGTCATCAGTTTTAGCTAAATACCCATTTACCTTTTCCAATAAAGACTTCATTTCTAAAAGATTATTATAATTTAAGCTGTAAAAGGCTTTGAATATCTCTTCCTTCCCTTCATATCCATAACCATTTTCTATGTACACGAATTCCTCGTAGGACATATCCAGCCTGTTCAAAATGTGTTTGAAAATATCCGTTTTTATCCCTGAATTCAGAATTTCAAATTTTGAATAGGCGCTTTGCGTAATGGCCTGCTGAGCTATATATTGTTGTGAATAACCTTTATTCAATCTGATTTCTTTCGCGGTTGAACCTGTGTTTCCCACTGTCTCCAAACTCCTTTTAGTTGTTTACGACTTATTTTCCATTATACGACATTTTAATTATAGTATGGACATTGTAGGAGGTGAGAAACATGATTGAGGTTCTTATCAGCACTTTGGAACTCTGGTTCATAGGTACAGGAAATTAACCATCTACATATGAAAAAAATTACATGTTTTATGAAAGCCTCAATATTTCTGGAATATTTACAATGTATTAGCAAAATTGCTTGGATAAGCACCTTTCCCTAAGAAGTTACTTTCGATTAAAAATATTACCAATTTGGAGGAATTCGAAATGAACAAGACAATGAAAACATTCACAGCTACAACACTGGCAGGCATCATGGCTTTGACGACTATGGCTCCAGGATTTGCAAGTGCTGATTCTTTGTCCGGAACGGCTGAAACAGTAAATGCAATTGAAAAGAAAGCAGGTTGGGAGCAAACCGGCCCTACAGAATTAGATAAAATAATGCAAAAAGAAAATTTATCTGAAGTTCAATTCATCAGATACGGTAATTTTGTGAAAGCCCAGACAACGGACGAAGTAAACGCTCTCTGGAAAGGCGCCATCGTTAAAAAAGCCGTGAAATATATGGTGGACCATTCCGATATCATCCCTTCAAAGAGTCTCCGAAATATTGTCGACAAATATGGCAATAAAATCATTAAAGCAATTGACACTGCAGAAACTTACACATGGTACGGAATAGCAAAAGCGTTAACCAAAGTCGGAGTGCCGGATAAATATGCTGACGCCATCGCCGATTTTATAGTAAAATTCTTATTATAAAATAATGTGAACTTCCTGCAGACGGCCTGTTACAAAAAAGCGAAGAAAAAGGAAATACTCTTTAAGAAATGGAGAACATCATGTTTAAACAACTATTTTCTTTATTCCCGATTCTTCTTATTTTCGCCATCCTGTTTCTCCCATTAATCTTGATTGATGTCTTCATTATTCATTTTATGGGTGGATCGTATTCGACGTTGAGCTATCTGGTATTATTTCTTATCATATTTTATATAGCCGATTTACTGCTGAATATCATCATCGACAGTTTGCTGAAAGTAACAAGTGATTTCAGTTTCTTAAAAACCAACAGCCATCTAATTTCTGCCGTTTTCGATCTGATCGGCAGTTTCATTGTAATCAGCGTGCTAGATTCTTTATTCCAATCAATAACTCTTTCGATCGTCATTAAACTGCTGATCGTCTTCCTGCATACCTCATTGGTATATTTATTCCATAAAGGCCAAACGGAAAACGATGGACAGGACGCTGCCGATACAATGGACAATAAATTGCCGGCAACTGTCGAATATGAAATTAGCTACCTGTTGCAAAAAGAAAATTTAGTCACCTGCATCGACCTGATCAAACAGAAATATCCGGACATCCCTAAAGCAGCAATAATACAGGCAGTCCGGAAAATTAACAGCGAGAATAAATGACTCCTTTGCGGGGTCATTTTTATTTTGAAGCGAATCGGAATGAACGTGTGTTGTGCCGATAAGCAATGTAATTTGCCGAGCGCGGATATATTCTCTCATCGGCGGATATAATTCCCTGACGACGGATATATTTTCTCATCGGCGGATATCCGCTCAACCAGCCGCTCCTCCTCAACCCGAACATGCCCCAAACCATTTCTCCAGAAATAGAAAAACGGTACCCAATAATGGTTATTGGATACCGTTTCCTTGCGAGCTTCATTTCCTCAACTGTTTTTATTCGTAGCGCAGCGCTTCAATCGGGCTTAGTTTCGAGGCCTTATTGGCTGGCAGGATACCGAAAATGATGCCGATAAACGCCGAGAAACAAAAACCGATCAGGACGACCAGCGGACTGATTGTCGCTTCGAAAGGCAGTAATTGGGAAGCGACGAATGTCGCTGCCACCGCAAAACCGATGCCGATCAATCCGCCGAGGGATGTCAGCGTGACCGATTCAATCAGGAATTGCAGCAAAATCCGGCCACGTGTGGCGCCGAGCGCTTTTCGCAGACCGATTTCGCGCGTACGTTCGGTGACGGAGACGAGCATGATGTTCATGACGCCGATACCGCCGACCAAAAGTGAAATTCCGGCGATGCTGCCGATGAATAGCGTGATTATCGTCAAATAGCTGTTCAGCTCTTCTTCATACTGGGTAAAATCATTGCTGATGTACATGCCGTCTTCCGGCGCTATTTGCTCCGTCAATGCATCCGCCGTCAATTGTCCTGTCTCCGATACGATTTCCGGTGACTCCGCGATGACCGAGACACTTTCGATTTCCCGGTTGCCGAACATCATGGAAACAAGCGCCCTTGGCATGAGCATTTCCCCGCTTGCGAAATCATCATACTGGAGCAATTCTTCAGGAATGGTGCTTTTGTAAACACCGACCACTTTATAAGGATTGTCGGACACTTCTACGATTTCACCGATCACGTCTTCCCCGTCCGAAAAGAATTTCTCCCGCGTCACCGAGTCGATCAGGATGACCCGATTCATGCTGTCGTTATCCCGTGCAAGAAACGGACGGCCTTCGAGCATTTCGATGTTTTTAGCGGCGAAGTATCCTTCGTCCACACCGGTAATCGTCATATCGGACTGTTCTTCGTTATGGACCATCATTCCCCAGCCCTGGTTTATACCAAGAACCGACTGGACACCCGGCACTTCCCGCAGGACAGCCAAATCCTCATCCGTGATTTCAGGCTCTTCCACCCACATCATTTCCGTATCGTCTTCCAGAAAAATCTGTTCGTAATACAATTGAATTTCGTTTTCATCTGTGCTGAACATATCATCGGCAATCTGGTTTTTTGCCCCTTCACCGATCGCCACGATGATGATGACAGCGCCGACGCCGATGATGATTCCGAGCATCGTCAGAATGGAGCGGATTTTATGGCCCCAGATCGAAGACATCGCAACTTTCAAACTCTCCCAAATGCTCACGACAAGTTCCTCCGATCATCCGTAATCAGCCCGTCATGCAGCGTGATGATGCGGTTTGTATAGGAAGCGACTTCCTCTTCGTGAGTGACGATGATGACCGTCCTGCCTTCCTCGTTCAATTCGACAAGCAGTTTCATGATCTGTTCGCTCGTTTTCGAATCGAGGGCGCCTGTCGGTTCGTCCGCCAGAATGATGGAAGGATGATTGACCAGGGCACGCGCAATCGCGACCCGCTGCTTCTGTCCGCCCGATAATTCATTCGGCAGATGGGTCATCCGGTCTGACAGCCCCACTTTTTCAAGCATCTGTCTGGCGCGTTCCCGCCTTTCACGTTTCGGGACGCCCGCATAGATGAGCGGCGATTCCACATTTTTCAGTGCATTCAAACGCGGCATCAGGAAAAACTGCTGGAACACGAAACCGATATGTTCATTGCGGAGACGCGCCAATTCCCGCTGTTTCACCCGCCCCGTCTGTTCGCTGTTCAGTTCATAATTTCCGGAACTCGGCGTATCAAGAAAACCGATGATGTTCATGAGGGTCGATTTGCCGGAACCCGAGGGCCCCATGATGGCAATGAATTCCCCTTCTTCGATTTCCAGATCAATGCCGTGCAGGACCGGTACCATCAGTCCGCCTGTGCCGTAAGTTTTTTTAATATCACTCAATTTCATCAAAAGAAGCCACTTCCATTCCGTCGTACATCATTTCATCCGGCATAATGACAACCAGTTCACCTGCGGCAACACCTTCTGTGATTTCAAGGAACTCATCGTTCATATCTCCAGCCATTATCGGACGTTTCTGCAGCAGTCCGCTGTCCAGCACATAGACATATTCCACGCCTTCTTCATCCATCATGAGAGCCATATGCGGAACTGACAGTTTCTTCTCAGCACCGGACAGATTTACTTCCAATGAAACATGGAAGCCTTGACGAAGTTCCGAGGTCTCATCTGTAATGCCGACTTTGAACGGATACATCGTCACATTGCCTCCGCCGCCGTAATCATCTCCCGCGCTTTCCCCTTCCGGAAACTGGGATACTGACTCGACAAGGCCTTTCCATTCGCGGTCTTTATATACTTTCGGCCGGATGATGACTTCCTGGCCAGGCAGGATTTTCACGGCATCAAATTCGCTCATCGTCCCGATCACATTAAAAGGCTCGCTTGAAATAATGTGGATAACCGGTTCGCTTGTGCCTGTTTCCGACTTTTCGACGTTTTTATTCACTTTCACGACTACACCGTTTATCTTGCTGACGACGCTCATGCCTTCTTTCATCGCTGCCAGCTCATTGATCGCTTCCTGCGCGGATGCAGCTTCTGATTTTGTTCCCTCGTGCTGCATCTCAAATTCCACTTTTTCTTTCGACAGGGCAGTTACATCCTGCTCCGTGAATTCTTCGTTCTTCTTCACTTTCGCCGCCATTTCTGTCAGCCGTTTCCCGAATTCTGTGATTTCCGCCTGTTCAATGTTCAGCCGTTTTTGCACCAGATCCCTTTCCCGAACGGCTTTGCCGAACTCTGCATCGATTTTCGAGACATCATAGGTAAAGAGAACGTCCCCTTCTTTGACTTGCTGGTTTTCTTCCACTAAATATTCGAAGACCTCTCCATTTTCAGGATCCAAATACACTTTCTGCTCATCTTCCGGGACCACTTCCCCCGTCACCAGAATCGACTCGCCCAGTTCCCGCTCTGCCACTTGTTGCACCATCACCGGCATTTCTTCCACTTCGCCGATCTCTTCACTGCTTCCATCAGCAATAAATCCAAAATAAACCGCAGCAAAAATCCCTACCAATGCCACGATCCCCAATGACCAAATCCACGCCTTTTTCTTCTTCATTTCTTTCCCCCGCATTCTCTAATCTATATATTCTTTTTTGGTTACTTGTCCCTCGCGCTTTATATGGATTTATTTAGCAATAAAGTAAACTAGCACCATTACAAATATAACGTATAGATTACAATAATGTTTCAATAATTGAAAATAATTTAAACAAAAGATTTTCTGGACGGAATGACGAGTTTTATCAAAGAATGATAAAGCTAATAAAAGAATAAAAACCACGCCTGCTGTGTGAAGCAGGCGTGGTTCTTGGGTGGAAGTTGGATGCAGGGTTTTGTCAAAGGCGATTTCTTGGCTTGAGAAGCTATCCCCCCTACTTCACCCCATGAAATATAAAAGAATGCGCTTCCTGCTCTGCCTCTTCAAACTCCCAATCCCCGTAAACATGAACTTGTGAAAAGTTGGCCTGCTCCAAAGAATCGCGGATTGCTTCCCGGGTTCTGAATTTCAGTTCCATCTTTTCCCGGACTACGATATCTCCGGTATTTGCGTTCTTCACCGTTTCATAAAAGGTAAAAACATTGTCCGCCATACCGTCATAGGTCGTCCAAATCTCAAGCGGCTCCCCGGTTTCCGGGTTTTCAGCTAGGTCAGGAGTCGTGTCCTTTTCCCATTCCTCCCAAACTTTAGCCAACGGGTTGCGCGTATCAAAGATGAAATGTCCGCCGGGCTTCAAGGCGCGGTACGCATCGGCGACCACAGCTTCCCAGCTTTCCTCTGTCAGGAATACCTGGGCAACATTCGCTGTCATAATGATGGCGTCAAAAGCATTCGCCGGCAAATCCGTGCTGTCCCCGACAATCCATTTCACTGCCCCGGATGACGCTTTGCCTTTCGCCACTCCAATCGCTTCGGCGTTCGGATCGATTGCCGTCACCTCATAATTTGCCGCTGCAAAATGAGTCGTCAGCCTGCCTGTGCCGCAGCCCAGATCCGCTATCGTTTTCACATCGCTCTTTTTGAGCAGCGCCAGGAAAAATTCATCGTCTTTGCCCCAGGCATTTACTTGGTCATACACCAGTGGAATCATCTGTATTCCTGCTTTCTAAAAAAGCCTTGCTCGGGCAAGGCTCCTGAACTATTTTTTGAATGACTTGATCACATCTTTAAATCTGAGGCGGTTGCCATAATTCAAGGCCCCGAATTTATAAATGTGGATGGATAGCGCCGCAAATAATACGACGGTGATCACCATGATCGCGCTTGATATCAACAGGGATGCGATCGGCACGCTTGTCAGCATATACCGGATCGGCATCGTGAATAACGAGATGAACGGGATGAACGATGTGACTTTCACGATCGTATTGTCTGGCGCATTCGTCGCAAATGTAGCAGCGAAATAAGCCAGGACAAACAGGAAGGTGATCGGTGTAACAGCAGAGTTCACATCTTCCACCTTCGAAACCAGACTTCCTAAAGCAGCATAGATGAACAAGTATAAGATGTAACCTAATACTGAGAATAGGATATAGACCAGAACCACATCCATCGTCATTGTTCCTTGCAGCATATCCAGAAGAACATCCGGATAATTCCCTTTATTGAGCGTGAATCCGATCACGACAGATAGAAGGATGGCCGCGACCTGTAAAATACCGGTCAATCCGACTGCGCCGACTTTCCCCAGGATCAATGTCCGCGGGTTGCTGGATGTGATGAGGAGTTCCATCGTACGTGAGTCTTTTTCCCTTGCTACGGAAGTCGCCACATTGGCTCCGTACAAAAGGATCAACAGATACATGGTGATCAGGACACCAAAGGCGATGGCTGTTCCAGAACCGGCATCTTTCCCAAGATACACAGTTTCCTGTTCAATGGGCTGATTCATGATTTCCCGGACCTGCTGGCTGTCTATGCCATTTTCGTCAAACAGCCGATTTTCATTGAGTGTTTTTAATTGCGACTCAAAAGACATCTGTTCAGATGAGAAATTTGAGCTGTCATAGGTGATGTAGGTATAGCGGTTATAATCTTCCACGACAAATCCGGAAGCCACTTCCTCATTCTCGACTGCCTCTCTGAGTTCCTCTTCCGAAGAGTAAGTTTCCTCCCCTAACATCGGGCTGAGGGATTCCCTAAGCTCATCATTTTCATATACCAGCGTATATTCTTCAGCGGCTCCCCCGTCTCCACCGGACTCTTCTTCGGATCCATCCCCGCCGAACCAAACCATGAAAGTGGGGATCGTGGTGATCAGCAGCGCAATGACACACATGATGGCCGTTGTCACGAGCAGGCTTTTCTTTTGGACCATCCCAAGCAATTCGAAGTTAAAAACGGTTTTAAGCTTTAACATGATTATCACCTGTCTTCTCTATGAATATTTCCTGAAGGCTCGGCAAGTAATCCATGAACATCGTCAGTTCGATCCCCCGGCTGAATAAACCTTCGATGAATGATTTTTTCGTTTCACTTGGAGGAAGCGTTAAAATGACGTCTTCTTTTTCGATTGTATAATCATAGCCAGCCAAGAAATCCCGGCTCTGCTGATCAGCAAATCTCAAACGGAGCTTGCCTTCACCCATCTGTTTTCTGATGATATTCAAATCTCCAGCCAACACAATCTGCCCGTTATTGATAATGGCAATATCGTCGCAGAAAGATTCGATATACCCCATTTGGTGGGAAGAAAAGATGATGATCCGGTCTTCTCTTATGTAATTCAATAATGAATCCTGAAAAATCTTCGAATTGACAGGATCCAGCCCTGAAAAGGGTTCGTCCAATATCAAAATATCCGGTTCGCATATAAAAGCTTGTGCAATCTGGACTTTTTGCTGATTCCCTTTTGACAGCGTCTCCAGCTTTTGATCCAGATAAATATCGATTCCAAACTCTTCGGCCCACTTCTTCATGGAATGCTGGGCTTCTTTTTTGCTGGCGCCCCGCAGTTCAGCAAAGTAAACCAATTGATCTTTCACTTTGAATTTCCCGTACATCCCGCGTTCTTCGGGCAAGTAGCCGATTCGGTAGTCAGTCGTTTTAAATTCTTTTCCATCCATCGTGATCGATCCGCTGTCGGCTTTGAATACATCCATCAGAATCCGCATGGATGTCGTTTTCCCGGCGCCGTTTCTCCCCAGGTAGCCAAAAATCTGTCCCGATTTGATCTTTAAGTTGATCCCTTTTAATACCTGTTTGTCATTAAACGATTTGTTTAAATCTTCGATGACTAAATCCATTTTGACACCTCCATAATTTGAATCCGTGCAGATTTCCTAAATTTTCACTTTTTTATATCCCAACATATATCTTAACATAGAACATTCCCATAAAATGGGGGGATTTTAAAATAAAACCGCGAATTTGAGCTGAATGAGACCAGAAAAAAACATCCCCGACGTCGTCTGCAATCCGAACGACAAGCTGGAGATGTTTTCTATATAATCATAACCGATTTTATTTAGAGAGAGTTAAACAGGAATCCCTCTCACCCCTCCACACCCTTCCTCAGCCACTTCGCAGTCAACGTTTTCGACTGCAGCATCTGTTCAGGTGTTCCTTCAAACAGAACTTCACCGCCTCTTTTTCCTCCGCCCGGGCCCATTTCGATGACCCAGTCGCTCGCGGCGATGAAGTTCAGGTTGTGCTCGATGAGGATGACGGAATTGCCTCCATCGACGAGCCCCTGGAAAACGTCCAATAGCTGGGCATTATCCCTTGTGTGGAGACCCAATGACGGTTCATCCAGTAAATAGATCTGCCCTTCTTTTTTCAGCTGGCTGGCGAGTTTAAGGCGCTGCACTTCGCCTCCACTCAACGAACTTGTCGTCTGTCCGAGCGTCAGGTAGCCCAGCCCCACATCCTTTAATGTATCCACTTTTTTGACGATTTTCGGCATTTTTAAGTACTGATTGGTTTCGTCGATCGACAGCTCTAAAATTTCCACGATATTTTTTCCTAAGTGGCGATGGGACAAGGCTTCATCTGAATACCGGGTTCCTCTGCAGGCTTCACAGGTGACTGTCACGGGATCCGCAAACGCCACGTCCGGCATTGTGACACCTTTTCCTTCGCAGACCGGACAGGCTCCAGTCGAATTAAAGCTGAATAAGCCCACCGGCTGTCCGGTTTCTTTTGCCATAATCGACCGGATGTCATCCATGATTCCCATATAGGTGGCAAGCGTCGAACGGCTGGACGTTCCGATGCTGCCCTGGCTCACCGCAATGGTTTCGGGATAGTTGTCTGTAAATGCGCCGAACAATAAAGAGCTCTTGCCAGAACCGGAAACACCGCATACCGAAACCAGAGCGTTCTTCGGGATTTCCACACTTACATTCTTCAAATTATTGGCATTGGCATTTTTAATTGAGAAACTGTCTTCTGCCCTTCTCGGATTTTTATTGATGGTGACTTTATGATCCAAATCAGTGATGGCGGAAGCTTTCTTCAGCCCTTCCTGTGCGCCTTGATAGACCAGTTCGCCGCCGCCCGTGCCCGCTCCTGGACCCAGTTCAATGATTTCGTCCGCCGTTTTGATGACAGCTAAATTGTGTTCAATCACGACG
Source organism: Planococcus beigongshangi (assembly GCF_016820495.1). GTDB lineage: Bacteria > Bacillota > Bacilli > Bacillales_A > Planococcaceae > Planococcus > Planococcus beigongshangi. Next base: position 63,807 of record NZ_JADHDU010000007.1, read on the forward strand.
ACCGTATTATAATTGTCCCGTAAATCCTGCAGCATATGCGTCAGCATATTTATTTCCTCCGGATGAAGCCCTGCACTCGGCTCATCGAAGATATACGTTATATTATTCAGGCTGCTGCCGAGGTGACGCGCAATTTTCACCCGCTGCGCTTCGCCGCCCGACAAGGTCCCCATTTTCCGCGAAAGGCTCAAATAACCTAAGCCCAGGTCCACCAGCTGTTTGACATTCGGATAGGCCTGCTGCGCGATGGATGTGCCGACCGGATTTTCTATCTTCCCAAGTTCACCCATCAGTTCCGTCAGTTCCAAACGGTCATACTGGGCGATATTGAGGCCGTTGATCTTGCATTCCAGTACTTTTGGATTCAATCCAGAGCCTTCGCAGGTCGGGCACGGTGTATTTGCCGTCACCGCCAGCACATCTTCCTGTGAAACTACTTTCAGTTTCGTGAGGTCCCGGTTAATGTACAGGCGGATAAACCTCGGAAGAATGCCGTCCCATTCGATGTCCCGATTGCCCACTTTGTAATAATATTTACTGAATGCCCGCTCCCCTTCCTTCGGCCCGTAGACCAGAAGATTATATTTATCTTCCGGATAATCTTTGATTGGAAGATCAGGATCGAACAATCCGCCGTCCACCATCCATCTGCCTTGCCATCCAGGCGGCGCCAGCGGTTTGAATCTCACAGCGCGGTCCCGGAGTGACTTCGAGTGATCGATAAGTTTGTGGACATCCGGCGCAACGATTTCTCCGAATCCGCTGCATTCCGGACATTTCCCGAAAGATGAGTCACTCGAAAACTCGGTAGCTGAACCGATCGGCGGGCTGCCAATCCGTGAGAACAACAGCCGGATCAGCGGATCGATGTCCATATACGTGCCGACCGTCGAGCGCGAATTACCCTGGACCGGTTTCTGTTCCACCACGACCACCGGACTCAAATTCTGCATCAAGTCGGCGTGCGGCCGTTCATACCTCGGCATCTGGTGCCGGAGATAAAGCGGATAATTCAACGTCATCTGCCTTCTGCTTTCGGTCGCCAGCGTATCAAATACGACCGAGCTTTTCCCCGAACCCGACAGGCCGGTAAAAACATTTATCTTTTCTTTCGGGATATTCAAATCGATATTCTTCAAATTATTCTCGCGAAGCCCCCGTAAAATGATTTCATCTCTTTTATCCGGCATTGTGAAAGCCTCCTTTTAAATTCGACCAGGAATTTTCCTGCTAATTAAAAGGGTTCCCTGTTTTGGGTGGGCTTACACAAGTGAGCATGAAAAAATCCGCTCTGTGTTGGAGAGGCGGATTTTTGAAGTGCTACTTTGTAGTGGCGCGGTTCACGAGAATTATATTTCAAGCGCCTCCCAGGGAGCGGCACAATTCATGACAATTCCAGTTTCTGCATAAATAATGAAACTCTATCCCCTGGAACCATGTATTAATAGGAATAGAGTATCTTTTATATACAATTGCAGTTAATAGTCAAAATCGTTTAGAATTGTTTCTTTCCCAGGGACGTGCTTTACAATCCGCTTCCGAAAAGGCTTGGGAAAAGCTCAGTTCGTCTTTTTGGAAACAAAGTGTTCATGGTGACATTCTCCTTTTCAATTAGTTTTCGAGTACATGTCAGCAATCAAAAGCCAAAAAACACGAAACACTTTTCTCTAGAAGCAAATAGCGTCCCTATGGCCAGCCTTCTAAAATTCGGGCTTGCCATGTTATGACTTTCAAGGCCCACACTTTCCACCTACCCCCTTTCTGTCTGTAATGGTCTTTCTACTTAAAATTATATTCAAGATTGTTTTCAGGTCAATTGAAACACACATAAAAAAACAGCGATTCTCTGTAAAATTGCATGCAGAAAATCACTGTTTTAGCAGCCCCGATCGAACCCCGCTTTATTGGGAACGACATTATCTCTATACAGTTCATATCGATGATTCTTCATTTACTTCTCCTTCTGTCAGCGGCAGTTTTCGATAAACTGTTCGAAAATCCGGATTGAAATGCCGTCTCCTTTTACTGCCAGCGGCTCTGGATGCCACTGGACCCCGAGAACAAATTTATGCTCTGTACTTTCAATAGCTTCAATAATTCCGTCTGACGCCTTGCCGGAAACTGCAAGCGGCTTCGGCACATCACGTACAGCCTGATGGTGATAACTGTTTACTTTAAATCTCGCCTGCCCTGCAATCTTTGCTAATAGGCTGTTTTCCGGTGTGTCCACATAATGTGACAGATGAGTGTTCACTGCCTTTTGGTCATGCTGCAGCAATGATTCATTGATCTGACTGTAAATATCCTGGTACATGTTCCCTCCAACAGCAATATTCAAAATCTGGATACCGCGGCAAATCCCAAGAACCGGTTTGTCCATCTTCATCATCTCCTGGATCATCAGGATTTCAAAACTGTCCCTGCCAGGTGAAATCATACCCAAATTCGGCATCGGCTCTTCTCCAAACAAGGTCGGATCAATATCTCCTCCGCCGGTTACAACAAGTCCGTCAATCTTCTCCGCCAGTTGCCGTGCATGTTTGTCTATGCCAATCGGCAAAATGATAGGGATCCCTCCCGCCTGAATAATGGATTGCATATAAGCATTTGAAACAGTATGTAAATAATCAAGTTCAACGTTCGAAGTTACTCCAATAATCGGTGCCAAATCGCAGTTCCTCTTTTCTATGTTAGGGTATTTTTTCTGGTTATCACCTTAACGGAAATATACTTGGCCAATCAGCTGCCTTTGCAAAATTACCAACAGCGCTTTCTTATTTGAATATTATTACAAGCATTACTATAGCATTTATTTAGTTAATAAAGCAGAAAATTCCATATTTTCATTCAGCGATTTCCACTTCACTTCTCAGGGAACCATACAATTTATATGGATGAATAAAAAAAAGAACCTTGAGCGAGTCAAGGTTCTTTCTATATATATATTAAGCATATAATTTATATTGTTTTGCCTGGCCATACATACTGTTTTCAGCTGTTACGTCTTTCAATTCTGCAATCACGATCTTGGGACTGGAAGGGCCAACTATTGTGGAGATATAACTGACTTTGAATGTATAAGTGGCCTTTCTGCGGAAGTTTCGATATTCAGGCGAATCCACTGTCGTGGTCCAGTAAAAGACATTGCCATCCGTGTCAGTTAAAGCGACTACCCGATGTTCGTCGTTTTTGAAGCAGGATAAAATCTCGAGATCTTCAGTATATTTTTTTCCTCTTTCATATCCGTTCACTTCTCTGATTGCAAGCACCATCAAAATACACCCCATTCCATAGTGATATGCTTTTACTATAACAGAACCTATGTTCTATTACCAGTCAAAAGATCAAAAAATTATAAATTTCAACCAATAAAGCGATAAAAGGATGATTAAAAATAGTTCACATCCTTTATTGCGCGTTACAATCCGCCCTTGCGCAAGCTTTTCGAAAAGCGCATACTTAATAGTCGAGAAAATGATTAGGAGTTCGGTACATATGAAAAACCTAGCAACAACACTCACCAAAATCACCCCTCAATATGATCCGTGGGAAGCGTATATGGATATTCAGGAGCACGGAAAACTGACCCTGTCCAGCATCGAATTCACCACGACCTATCTATGCAATATGCGCTGTGAACATTGCGCTGTCGGCTATATGCTCGAACACAAGGATCCGGATGCGCTGCCGATCGAGCTGCTCCTTTCGCGCCTGGATGAAATTCCGCATCTCCGAACAATCAGCTTAACGGGCGGAGAGCCGATGTTTTCAAAAAAATCGGTCGCCAATTATGTCCTGCCTCTTTTGAAATACGCCCATGCACGCGGTGTCCGCACCCAGATGAATTCGAATTTGACGATGCCGCTCGACCGCTATATGGAAATCGCCCCTTATCTGGATGTCCTGCACATTTCCCACAACTGGGGCACCATCGATGATTTTGTCGACGGCGGATTTGCCAATATGGAACGTAAGCCGTCACGTGAGCGCCGGGCCGAACAGTTCCAGCGCATGATCGACAACAGCCGCGCACTCGCTGAAGCCGGCGTCATGGTGTCAGCGGAAACGATGCTGAACAAGCGGACACTCCCGCACCTGAAGAGCATACATAAGCAGATCATTGAAGAAATGAAATGCGCGCGCCACGAAGTGCATCCAATGTACCCGAGCGATTTTGCGAGTCAATTGGAAGTGCTGTCGCTCGATGAAACGAGAACAGCGATCCACGAATTATTGGATGCCCGCGATGAAAATGTCTGGATGCTGTTCGGCACCCTGCCGTTTTATCCGTGCAGCCAAAACGACGAAGACACGAAACTCCTGAACCGCATCCACGCCAGTAAAAATGTCACTGTCCGCAACGACCCGGATGGCCGCTCCCGGCTGAATGTGAATATCTTCACCGGCGAAGTCATCGTCACCGATTTTGGCGATACCCCGGCGATGGGCAATATCCAGAGCGATTCACTTCCGGCTATGCTAGACCGCTGGCTGGAACGGCCACTCGCCAAAACAATCGGCTGCCACTGTCCGGCAGCAAAATGTCTCGGACCGAATCTGCTGGTGAAAGATGCTTATTATCCGGACACTGATTTCACTGTTCAAAAAGCGAGAATTACTGTTTAAATTGCTATTGATAATTTAGAAAATAATAAAAAAGATACGAGAGTTCTCGTATCTTTTTTTGATTGAGTTATAATCACTTGATTTCCCCATTACATAAACTTGCTCAAATCCGGGTAACCAGAAACAGACTTGCGCCGTTCATATAAGAGGCATCTTCGCTGACAACCCGTTTCTCGTTGAACACTACATTAAAACTAAATCTCCAAATCCAGTAACTTTGAACTCAGGCTCTTGCCGTGCATGTCCTGGGCAAGTGACTTAGTTACGCCGCCCCCCAGCGCATCGTGCATGACAAAATTGAACGCGCCGAGTTTAGGCAAATCATAACGGATGACTTCGCCATGGACTGTTTCACTAAACCATTCTTTAACGATAGCGGCTGTGACTTTCTCTTCAACCAGGGCATAATCTTCTTGTTTGTAGACAATCAGGGAGATATTCGAAATGTTCCCTTTGTCTCCCGTCCGTGAATGAGCAATTTCCCTTAATTTCATTTAAAGCACCTCGCTGTAAAAAACTTCGACTGAAACGTCTTTTTCAGGAATCAGGATAGAGCCAATCGATACGATATCTTTGATGCTGGTACGGATACCGCCGCCGCCAGCCGGTCCGTTGGTATAGAGGGCTTCCACCTCTCTAGTAACTGCCGCTGCATCTTCAGGCTCCACTGTTCTTGCAGCAACCCGCAGCCGGACTTCTTTAGCAGAATCTCCTTGCCCCAAATCATCTTTATACAATGAATTCTGGCCAATAAGATCATAGCGGATTTCGTCGATTTTGACGTTAGCCCGCTCCAGTCGTTTAGAAACGATATCCTGTGCAAGCTTCGCTCTCTCAACCGAACCAGAACCGCCGTAACTGATTTCAGCTTCTGCCAGATACCCTTCTTTATATCCGATGCTGGTTTTAAAATATCCGCTCTTTTCTTTGCCGGAACCACCGCTTACTTTAACTACATCTTTTTCAACTTGCTGCACTTCCGCCTGCGAAAAATCCGCAATGACATCCGGCGTCAAATAATTGGCCGGATCATGGATTTCATAGAGCAGCTGCTCTTTGACCGTTGATTCGGTAACCATGCCGCCTGCTGTGTCCAATTTCGAAAGAAGGAGTTCTCCTTTTTCGTCGATTTCTAAAATCGGGAAGCCTACATTCCACAATTCCGGCACATCTTTATATCCCGGATCCGCAAAATAACCGCCTGTCACTTGAGCACCGCATTCCATCAGGTGCCCCGCCATCGTGCCAATTCCCATCAGTTCTGCATCATCCATCGACCATCCAAATTCGTGAATTAGAGGTCCCAGGAATAAAGAAGGATCCGATGCGCGGCCGGTTATGACGATATCTGCCCCGTTATCAAAAGCTTCTGCAATACCGGCAGCACCAATATATGCATTGGCAGATACAATGGATGAACGGATATCTTTTATTTTCCGGCCATTTTCCAATAAACTTTCCTCGCTATAGCGATCGATTTCCGAAAAAACGTTATCTCCGACCACTGCTGCAATTTTCAGCCCTTTAATATTTTGTGCTTCGGCAACTTCCTTTATGAGTTTTGCTGCAGCCACTGGATTGGCTGCACCCATATTGGTCACAACTTTCACTTTTTCCGAACTGCACAGAGGCAATACCTGCTCCATTCTATAAGCCAATAATTTGTCATAGCCTTCATCCGGATTTTTCATCTTCCGTTGTTGTGCAATTGCGATTGTGCGTTCAGCCAAACATTCAAAAACGATATAATCCACATTTCCTTTTTCCATAATTTCCAGCGCAGGCTCAAGCCGGTCATCTGAATAGCCGGCACCTGACCCTATTCTGATAGTCTTCATGTTGTATACCTCCGCTCTTTTTCATTCCTATTAAATAATAACACCTGTAATGGCGGCGACGATTGTCATAACAATCGTTGTGCCGAATGCCCATTTAAATACGAACTTCTGGTGATCAGCCAATTCTACACCCGCAAGTCCGATCAATAAGAAGGTCGATGCAGTCAGCGGGCTTAAAGGGAAACCTGTCGTCATCTGCCCAAGTATCGAAGCCTGTCCGATTTGAACCGGATCAAGTCCATAAGCACTCGCAGTTTCTGCAAGAATTGGCATAACACCGAAATAATAAGCATCTGGTGTAAAAATAAGGCTTAGTGGCATCCCGATGATAGCTACCAGAATCCCCATAAATCCACCCACATTATCCGGGATGATATCGACAAGGGCCGTAGCCATTGCTGTAATCATTCCTGTACCTGACAAAATACCCGTGAATATGCCTGCGGCGAAGATAATGGTAACGACTGTAATCATACCGACAGACTGTGTGCGAATCTGTTCCATCTGATCATCAGGTTTTGGATAATTGATAAGCACAGCAACTGCAAACGCTACCATAAATACGATAGGCAACGGCAGCCACACTTGAACCAGTGCCACAATCGTCAATACAGTTAAAAATAAATTGACCCAGAACAGCTTCGGACGTTTCATATTACGCTGGGCTTCAGTCAACTCATCATCATGGTTATGTTCTATATCCTGTACACCTAAGCGTTTCCGCTCACCCTTACCTACTATGTACGCAACAAATAAAATCCAAACAACCCCAGCTAAAAATGCAGGAATTACCGGGTTGAACAATTCAGCTGCACTGACATCGAGCGCACTTGCCGCTCTTGCAGTCGGTCCACCCCAAGGCGTCATATTCATCGTACCGGCGCCCAAAGCGACCATCCCGGCCAAGACGATCCGGCTCATCCCCAACTTATCATATAAAGGCAATAAAGCAGGAATCGTAATCAGGAAAGTGGATGCTCCCGAACCGTCCAGATGGGCAATCATAGCGATGATTACTGTTCCGATCACGATTTTCACAGGGTCCCCTTTCACCAATTTCAACACCCGGGAAATCAGCGGATCAAATAGCCCCGCGTTGTTCATGACACCGAAGAATAAAATAGCGAATCCGAGCATAATTCCTGTAGGTGCCACGCTTGCGATCCCATCAGACATAAATGTCCCCAGTTCTCCAGCAAACCCTCCTATAAGTGCAAAAACAATCGGAACAATGATCAATGACACAATGACTGATACCTTTTTAGTCAGAATCAATCCCAGAAAAACAAAAATAGTTAAGAACCCAAGTAATGCTAACAACTAAACCCCTCCTTTTCAATTATCATATTATTCTACCATTTTATTCAGAAATAATGTTTACTTTATCAGATAATTCACTTCCTTTTGGTGTATAGCAGTAAAATAGATAAAGAGTCCAACCTATCTCTTTGAATCATACAACGCCGATCCGTTTTTCTCAGAAACAGGGGAGAGGCTGTCGAACTTTTTATCCGGCTGGAACCGCTACTAGTTTTTCATTTATGAATACTTAACTTCTCAGATAAAAATACGAAAGCCGAATTCGTTAACCGGTGAGGTTTAAGCTTCGATTCCCAGGGAACGATATAATCCCCAAACAATTTATACGGTTGAATAAAAAGAAAAAACCACAACCGAAATGTTGATGTAACCGGTGTGGCCATGCATAAAGTATAAATTGTAGTGTATTGTCAAAATCCTTTAGAATTGTTTCTTCCCCTGGGAGGTGATTCATTATTCGTATAATCCGCCAGATTATCGATCCGGGTAGTCGCATCACACTCGATGCACTCCAGGAAATCATCCGCAAGCAACGCATCTATCAGTTCGCGGCTGCCGCCAATCAATGAAAAACTCAAATCGATATCCGAATAAAGACACCATGACTTATCCGCCGGCCACCAATAAGTCGGCGTTAAACGCAGGTCATCGCTTGTTGCTAATTCTTCGACTTCTGCCAGTTTGCCGTGGTACAAGGCGTTAACATAATCTTTCGTCTTTAGAAGATCAAAGTAAAAATAGCAGCTGGCTTCTTCGGTAAAGGGCTGCAGCACATGAACCAGCCTTTTCAGACTTTCCGGCTCTATTTCCCCTTCTTCGCCTGAAATGATATAGCGGGGAGATCCGCCCAGCTTATTCATAAACGATGCCGCTGATAACTCTTTCGAAAACTTAAGACCGTATTTCTCAACGAGTCCAAAAAGCCTCAGCCGCTCACCAAGCTGAATGTCATCCGTTTGTTCCGGTGTGCAGTCTCTCCACAGGAGCTGTTCATCTTCAACCTGTGGATCCCGGAACAATGGATGGATGATTTTGCAATAATGGTCAAAGCGTTTTGGCAGGAAGTTTTTCACCCGGCTTCCCTTCCGCTCATCCGTCAGGAAATAGACGGTCTCGTCCCGAATCCACTTGTACTCCTCCAAGCTATCTAACTTCTCCATCTGCTCACTCCTTTTCAATCAGCTGCCACGGATAATAACCTATTTTACCTCTGAAGCAATTCCTACAGATTTTCAACTAGCCATTGAAAATTACATTTAAACTAAAACAGACTTCGAGCTATTTTCACACTAAAAACCCATCAACCTCCGGAATCCCATAAATCAACCAATAAATCAGCTTCGCCTCATCCTTATTCCCCTCCTGCAGACTGAGCCGCCTCGGAAAAGCACCCGGCTTCGTGCTTTCTTTCAGCAGTTTGAAAAGATGCGGATTGCGCTTCTTGATGAATTGTTTCATTTGGCTCCTTTCATGAGGGTTCAAAACGCCGGTATGCAGATCGGAGAGATAGTGGAAATACATGCCGATTCCTGTATTGTCCTCCAAAGCAAAGCTATCCGTAAGTTCACCCGCCTGCTCCCATTTGCCCGCATGGATATAAGCGCTCAGGAGCAGCCATTTCGCGCCCTGGTGGTCGAGCGGATTCTTATCCATGATCTCCGTGAGCTGCTCAATTGCCTTGTCATATCTGCCCCGCTCCATCAGCCAGGCACCATATGAAAATAAAGCACGGAGAAACGGACGGTTCGGCACATAGCCCCAGAGCACGTCGAAACTGTCATCGAAAGTCAGATAACCGGTTTTCAAAGCATTTAAATAATGAAGCTCCTTTTCAACATCGTGCTGCACAAATTCCGCCATCAGCAAATTCGCATCGCCGCTTTTCGGGTTCAGTTCGAGCGCTTCCCGTGCCAGCCGTTCGCGTTCTTTACCATCCTTTTCAAATGCTTCGTAGCAAAGCAGCTGCCCGCGTTCCGCATCGGTTTTCGGCGTGAAATTCTGATTCGGCTGCTGCAGGACTTTATTGACATCATCCACCGATTTGGCGTTCTCAGTACGCTTCATCATTTCCCACAGCCCTCGCTCCGTCAGCCGTGGATCAGTGCCCATCTCGGTGACGACTTCCGGCATTATCTGCGGCTTCACGTATTGACCTTGATGTTCAGGTTGAATATTTTCCTCCCGGTCCACCCGCTCCATCACGAATTCGCCGACCATGTCCCTGTATTTCGACAAGGTGCCAACGGTTGTTCCGAGCTCTTCGGCGATGATCTGCTGTGTCAGAAAAACTTTTTCAAACAGACCAAAGTCGTTTGCGGCTTGCAATATTCCCGCTGCCACTCCTTCCGGTTTCCGCGCCTTCACAGGCACTTCCTTCAGAAACGTAAATGAAATGCCTTCAATTACTTCACTATTTAAACCGTAGTTATCCACAAATCTGTTAATCAGTCCCATGACTTCTTCCTGGAACGGAGTCAGATCCAACTCTGGAATTGATTCCACAAATGGCCGGTATAAGTCCAGCGGATCTCTCACCCCTTTTTTCAGCCGGGCAGCCAGTTCTTCAATGACTGATTGCTGAAAAGCCGGAATCGTAATCAATCCTTCTGCTGGCTGCATAGCCGGCTTGCCGTCACGCAGAGTCCTTAAAAAGACACCGAAAAGCCACTCGCCCCTTTTTGCTCCACCTGTATTAACCATTTGATGGATTTCTCCCGTCACTTTGTCCCGGAGCTGCAGAATCCCATTATCGACTTGTTGAACCTCGACAAGCATGTAGAACGGCTCTTCCCACAGTTCCAGCACGTCCAGCACCCGCTGTCGTTTCTACGCTTTCTTCTGGCGGCCGAGATAGTCTTTCCATATATCCACCCGGTCATGGAACACATACGATTCAAAAGCCATCGCTTCAATCATATCTGTGTTAAAAACGTCCGATAAAACCGATTGCCACATGTTGAAACGCTGAGTCAATTCATGAAACTCCTTCGGCTGCAGCCCCTGTTCCGCAAATCCTATCATAATGGTTTCTAGTTCCGCATCAATCACCTGCTGCAGATCCACCGCTTCTTCCCGGCCGCAGCATTTCTTCTACTTCTTCCCGCTCCCGCACGGACACGGATCATTTCGTCCAACCATGTCATCCTCTCGTTCCTTCAGCTTTTCTTAATCGTAGCGGGGTTTGGTGGGGGTGGCAAGGAGAGATATTGAGGTTCACAGAGAAGTGGACATTTCTTTTCCGACAGTTCCCATATCTCCCCTGTGTCGTGACCAATGATGAGTTAAATTGGTTCTGACATGGGCAGTCGATTTTCTAAATAAAAAATAAGCTTCGGCAGCCTGTCAAAAGGTTGCCAAAACTTATCTTCAATAAGGCTTCGGGCTCTTAGAATAAGCCACCGAGCCCTCCGCCCAGTTTGGATTTCGCCAAATCCATCAATTCCTTCTTCTCGTTTTCATCGATCTTGCCATCGTCATATGCCTGCTTGACTTGAGTGATGATTTCTTTCGCTTCGCTCATGTCAGCCTTGCTGATTTTTTCTTTCAATGCGTCAAAAGTTTGGCCCATTGGAAAAATCCCTCCTCAAATTATCATTCGTTAAGAGTATACCCTCCTTGAAAGTGGACAAACGGGATTTGTGGAAATGGAGTTTTAAAATCGGACAGAAGTAAGGATTGTTTTCCAAGAAACGCGTTATCATTTCCAGCGGTTCCCAGATTGTCCCTGTGTTGCGCGCGTTTATGAATACTTCAGTTCTCAGCAAAAATACGAAAGCCGAATTCGCTAACCCTTAAGGTTAATGGATTCGGCAGTTTTTTCATGCAGTTGCAGTTAATAAATTGAATTGGGGTGGACACAGGGAGGCGATTTTAACCGGAATAAACAGCAGGAAGAAGCCGATCAGAGCCCCGAATGAAAACCATTCTTTCCACATCCATGTTTGGCCATCTTCTCTAACTTCCACTTCTTGTGATTATTTAACCATTCCAGTAAATATACAGAAGTCTTTGCCTGAAATCGTTATGGTTCCAGGCTCTTATATTTTCGTATGCAATTGAAGTGAATAGGCTGAATCGTTTTTTATACAGAGACGTGGTTTTCTAAAAAGGAAGCGATTTTTTTGCAGTAAGAAATGGTCTCTACTTGTAAACTATTAATCAAATAGAAGACTTTCTATAAAGGAAGATTCATTTTTGTAAATCTTGTGCATGAAGTACATCAATACAGTAATGGCAAAGAAAGTGGAGGATGCATCGAAGTCGTCTTCGATAAGTATGAATGATTTTAGGCTGAACTCATCCTTTTTAATAGTAGCAATATGCGCTTTTTCTATTTTAACTTCTATTTCGTTCTGCCAATTCTCTTCAATTCTTATACTTTTTCCATCGATTTCGCCTAAAATGCAAAAGTAAAGCAGATTATCACCCGCTTTGTCCTTAAGCATGTAAGTCGTGTCTTCCATTTTTATAACATAGGTGGCAGTAAGGAAATTTTTAATGCCTCTTTTTTTAATCCCTATCATAGTTGCAGTTCCATCATTCAAAGTGAATGAAAATGAGTGCCCTTTTTCGCACCCTGAAATATCCGTTTTTTCAATGAATCCGACCGTTTTATTATCTTCATTTTCCAAGGACAGTACTTTTCCTTTTTTCATAAATAAAACATCATTAAAGTGATAGCGTCTCATTTTCTTCCCTCTTCTCCTCGTTAATATCTAAAAGTTGGATTAGATGCAGATTACTCTTCGCTTCCCAGGAAACCGCAATATTCCCAAACAATTTATACAGATGAATAAAAAGAAAAAAGCACAACCGGCATGCGGGTGTTGCGGTGTTTGGCGTATATCCCAATTTTCACAAGTCGAATTTTCAACTGACTTCTTCCGCACTCCCTTTCTTCAACCACTTCGCTGTCACTGTTTCTGCTTTCATCAATTCTTCCGGCGTCCCTTCGAATACTACCTGGCCACCTTGTTTCCCTCCGCCTGGACCCAGCTCGATCACCCAGTCACCCGCTGCGATAAAGTCCAGATTATGTTCGATGATGATAACTGAATTTCCTTTCTTTACAAGAAGTTGAAAAACATCGAGCAGTTTTTCATTATCTTTCATATGCAATCCTAAGGACGGTTCATCCAATACATAAATCTGCCCTTCTTTTTGCAGATGGCTTGCCAATTTCAGGCGCTGTACTTCCCCTCCGCTGAGCGAGCTTGTCGTCTGCCCCAATGTCAGATAGCCCAATCCCACTTCTTCCAGCTTTTCCAGCCGTTTCAGGATTTTCGGCATTTCGAAATAAGCGGCAGCTTCGTCTATCGTCAATTCCAATATTTCTGCTATGTTTTTGTGGTGGTAGCGGTGCGACAATGCTTCGTCTGAATATCTTAATCCACCGCATGCTTCACAAAGGACCGTCACTGGGTCTGCAAATGCCACATCCGGAGTTGTGACTCCTTTTCCATTGCAGACTGGACATGCACCCAGAGAGTTAAAGCTGAATAAACCTGGAGGCTGACCCGTTTCTTTTGATAGTATGGAGCGGATGTCATCCATTATTCCCATGTAAGTGGCGAGTGTCGAACGGCTGGAAATTCCAATACTGCCTTGTCCTACCATGATCGTCTCTGGATACTCTTCAGGGAATGCCTCCAATAATAACGAGCTTTTACCCGATCCTGACACTCCACAAATAGAGACTAAGACATTTCTGGGGATATCGATGGTGATATTTTTCAAGTTGTTATTGTTCGCTTTGTTTAACGTAAACCATGTTTCAGTTCTCCTTGGATCTTTATTTATTTTCACCTTGTGGTCCAGGTCTGTTGCAACCTTCGAACCTTTAAGCCCATCGAGTTTTCCTTGAAAGATCACTTCACCTCCGTTTACACCGGCTCCCGGCCCCATCTCAATCAGTTCATCCGCAATTTTTATCACTGAAAGTTCGTGTTCGATGACGATTACCGTATTATGATGATCTTTTAGACTCTTGAGCATATGAATGAGCAGTTCCACTTCTTCCGGATGGAGTCCTGCGCTCGGTTCGTCAAAAATGTAAGTGATATTGTTCAAACTGCTCCCTAAATGGCGGGCAATCTTCACTCTTTGCGCTTCCCCGCCTGACAATGTCCCCATTTTCCTTGATAAACTCAAATAATCCAGACCCAGCTCAGCCAGTTGCTGAATGTGCGGTATTGCCTGCTGTGCGATGGATTCTCCGACAGGATCCGTTATCGCAGAAAGTTCTTTCAGTAATCCTGTCAGCTCCATTTGGTCGTATTCCAAGATATTCAAGCCATTTATCCGGCATTCCAGCACTTCCGGATTCAGGCCAGAACCTTGGCAAGCCTGGCACAGTGAATGGGTGGACATGGACAGGACGTCATCCTGGGATACCTGACTGAGCTTTGAAACGTCTCTATTAATATAAAGGCGTGTGAATCTTGGCAACAGCCCATCCCACTCGTGGGGCTGCGGCCCGTTTTTCGTGTGGAACGGCGCAAAGACTTTTTCGCCTTCCGGAGGCCCGTATATAAAAAGATGAAAATCCTCTTCGGAATAATCTTTTATCGGCTTGTCGGGATCAAATAAACCGCCAGTCACCATCCATCTCCCCTGCCATCCTGATGGGGACAGCGGATTGAACTTCACCGCATGATCGCGGAGTGACTTATTGAAATCGACAAGCTTATTAAGGTCCGGCGCAATCACTTCCCCATACCCGCTGCACACCGGACATCTGCCAAATGAGCTTTGACTCGAAAAGTCCGTGGCGGAATAGATGGATGGATTGCCGATCCGTGAAAACAGGAGCCTGATTAATGGATCCACATCCATATACGTGCCGACTGTAGATCGGGAATTCCCGCCAACCGCCCTTTGCTCCACCACGACAACCGGGCTTAAGTTTCGCATCAGATTGGCGCGGGGCCTTTCATACCGCGGCATCTGGTTCCTGACATAAAGGGGGTAATTCATCGTCATCTGCCTTCTGCTTTCCGCGGCCAACGTATCAAATACGACCGAACTCTTGCCGGAGCCTGAAAGACCGGTAAATACAGTGATCTTTTCTTTCGATAGATTCAAGTCAATGTTTTTTAAATTATTTTCCTTAAGACCTCTTAAAATGATTTCATCTTTTATCTCCGACACTTTACCACCCTTTCCGACTTTATCCACTAAAGGAGTGTTTCGAAACTTTCAAACGCGATTAACCAGCTGCTTTTAACTGGTCCTTCATTCACTATAAATCGTATACACTTCTATAGTAGAGAGTTTCCCTGTATTTCAGAACTTACTCTTCCGACTCTTTAGTTGAACAAGTTGAAAGCTGTTTCATTTTTTATAGGAAAATAAAAATAAACCACACCCGCGATGCAGATGCAGCGAGTGTGGAATCTCTTATTTCCCTTTAAGTTCATGAACCCATACTACTTGATCAGGGTCCCACACAGCACCATGATGGATAGAAGTGAGTGCTTCTTTATAGTCAACTAAATCTTCATAACCTTCTTGTTTTGCGTCTTGCTCAGTTACTTCTTTCAGTTGTTGCGGATAAACATCTTCTATAATGAAAACATAGTCTTTCAGTGCGATTTCATCGCCGGTGTCAGCGTATCGGTCGTTTCTTCGAACTGATGTTTTACTGCCAGCGATAACCTTCCCGATATCATCCTCACGGGATATTAGCTTATTGATATCATACTTTTCCGGCCAATTTTGCTTGTTTTCATAAACCATATAGTATCTCTCCTTTGCTATTTGGTTCTTTTTTCCCTAAAACCCGTACTTACAAACGTTGCAAATTGCCTCCCTGCTGCGTGAAATGGATAGACGGCAGTGCCAAGATCCATTGTTTTCGCAATTTACAGCATTTTGAAGTATAAACTGTAACAGCAAATGAATTACTGTATTTTACATTTACCCAGCAACTCCCAGATTGTCCCTGTGATTCAAATATTTATGAATATTTAAATATTATAACAATTATACAAGCGTTGATGCCCAAAATCCTCACGGTTCTTGGACATCGCTTTTTTAACATTCAATTGTAGTGAATATACTGAATCGTCTTTAACACAGGGTCGCGATTTTTACACAGGGTCGCCTTCTTCAGACATACTATTTTCAGCAGTAACGCGGTTCCGCCCCAACCGCTTAGATTGGAACAGCAGGTTGTCGGCGAAAATATAGCCTTTTTCAATCGAGGGATGGTCCTGGAATTTCTTATAATACAAGCCGAACGAAGCGGTATAGGCAATCCTCACTTGTTCATCATTGAAATCCGCTATGACAAAGCTGTCCGTCAGCTTAGATCTCAACCTTTCAAGGCGTTCATGAATTTCTTCAAACGTGCTGTTCCGGAAAAACAGCGTGAACTCTTCTCCTCCGCTCCGGAACAGCAGATCATCTTCGCGCAAATAACTTTTCAGAAATGCACTGAAATGCCTCAGCACTTCATCGCCTACTGCATGGTTATATGAATCATTCACATTTTTGAAACGGTCAATATCCGCCACCACAATGCCGAAAGTCTCTCCCGGATCGCTGAGTTCTTCCATCTTCAAATCCATGAACGCCCGGTTATTGATGCCCGTCAAAGCATCCCGGTATGCCAGCTCCATATATTTGTCCCTGTCATCTTTATCCCGCAAATTCTGAATGATTGGAAAAATGGACTGGCTGACAAAATAATTCAGCATAAATATCCCGATCAGCAATTCCCACTCCCCGCCCATCAAAAAGATGAACAGGAAGCCGTTGATCAGAGCTGTTTTCCCGAGATCAAGCACGTTCCAATTATTATAGAACTGCATCACTTCTTTGAAAGCGCTGATTTTTTTCACTAAAATAAAATGTACAAGAATAAACGTATCGGTCAGGAAATTGGTGATTAGCACAAGGAGGCCGAACAACAGCCAGAATCCAAAAGGAACATCAGCAAAGTAAGGCGACAGCCATCCATATAAATAGTAGCAGGTGATATTCGCGAAGCTGAAGATTGAAATATTATAGAAGACATGCAGAAACGGTTTCCTATACTCCCGTTTTCTCCATTTATGAATCAGATGGACGGATACATTGTAAACAATTTCATAAATAAATGCTCCGAGCGGTCCGGCGAATAAAGCGACTGCAATTCCATAATTGATTGCGTAATCCAGCTCAGTATCGCCATACTTGATCTTCATTCGCATCTGTGAGTATGCGACAGAAAAGAAGATGAACACGGCAATGGCCATGAAAAAAGCGGTGCCAGATATATCAGTCCTTTGAGAAAAGAAGGCGAAGGAGGCCGCGACTATAAAGAGGGTAAACATATATAAATTCTGCCTATTCATTTGTATCCCCTCGCTGCCTTGCCCTGTGTTGACTGGGCGCTATTTTCTAATAAAATGATTTAAAGTGTTCCACATCAGTTATGCCTGAATTTAATTCTTGGATAATGTCAGTATAGCTAATTTAGCTTATGATTTGTAAGAATTTTCTTATACTGTTCAAGTAGCCGCACAATTTCCAGCAGTTTTTCGCCTGGACCTATGTCGATAAATATAATTCAGTTTTTATTTAGTTGTTAAGAATACCGTTTGAATATTATAGTAATTATCAGAAAGCTTTGTTATTGTAAAATTAAACGCAGCGTCATGACGGCACCAAAAGGAAGTGGATGAAAACCATTATGAAACGCTATTTGATGCTCTTTGTCTACGTCGCTCTTTTATTTCTGTCGGTCCATTATTTTATTGAACAGTCAGCCGGGCCAATCGCAGAAGACCGAAGCCGCTTGCTGCCTGTAAAGATGAAGGCGATAAAAGCGACCGACAGCACGTCCGAAATTCAGCAAGTGGTCCTCGATGCCAATTCGGAAGGAGATCCGATCGCCATTGCCGGCATGCAGCACAGCCAGGGCGGACATACGGAATATCCGGACGGCATCCTTCTTGATATGAAACCGTACAATAAAATTCTGGCATTCGATGCCCAGGAGAAAACCATCATAATATCACTTCCCAGGGAGCGACACAATTCCCAAACAATTTATACGAACGAATAAAAAGAAAAAACCACTAACGAAATGTTGATGTAGACGGTGTGGCCATGCATAAAGTATAAGTTGTAGTGTATTGTCAAAATTGTTTAGAATTGTTTCTTTCCCGGGGACGCGATTTCTTAGGAATCGACTGTTCCCCCTACTGAAAACGCGTATAAGGCATCTGCATAGGCAACCATGGCATTGAGCTCACTATCCTCTTTCTCGAACCCGTGTGTTTTCATTTTGCGAATTAATTGAAATTCTTCTTTTTCTATTAATTTTTTAATTTCATTTTTTAACTGAGTAATTTGACCATGTTTTTCTTTCGAAATTGTTTGATAAAGTTCTTCCTCCAAAATTAGATAATCTACCAGCTCATGAGTATTGCTATAAAATTTATTCATGTCTTTTTGAAACAGGGCTTCTACTGCGCGATTATATTCCTTCGCAATGCCGTCATTAATTTCTGGTCTATTTGTTGTTTTCATAAAATCCTTACTATATTTAAAAATAACGACATCTGCCATTCCTTCGTTGTTCAGCTGCTTGTATTCTTCTTCTATATTTACAACTTCTTCACTTGAAGCTTGTGTATTCTCTAATTGGATATTATCTGTTGAATTGCTACATCCTACTAAAATCGCACATATCAAAACTCCGCTCCAAAACATCTTTTTAAAAGTAATCCTCTCCTCTAAAGCTTTAAAATTACCATACCTTATAATCATATAACTAACAATACATTCCATTTCCGATTATAATAAATCTGCTAAATACTTATCATGAACTATAAAAGCCGTTAATCGAGTAACGGCTTTAAAAAGAAAATTCTATTGAAACATCCCTTCCAAGGGAGCTGTATAATTCCCAAACAATTTATATGGATGTATAAAATGAAAAAACCAAAACCGAACTATTGATGCGAAAGGTGCGGCCATGGATAAGGCATAAATTGTTGAGTATTGTCAAGATCGTTTAGAATTATTCTTTCTCTTGGATGCGATTTCCAATGGTAAATTCCGAAAGGAGGTGAAAAAATGCCTAATAAACCAGTTCATACGGTTAAGAATCCCACTGGAGGTTGGGATAATAAACAAGGTGGAGAAGTAATCAGCCATCATCACAAAAAAGTCACCGCTGTTGATAGAGGAAGACAAACAGCGAAAAAAGATTCGACTGAACATCGTATTCATAATATGGATGGAAAAATAGCGCAAGCAAATAGTTATGGAAACGATCCAAATCCTCCAAAAGACAAACGCTAAACTTAATACACCAGCGATGTTATCAATCATCATCGCCGGTGTATTTCTTTTTATATTTTTAATATTCGCTTCCCAGGGAACCGTACTATTCCCAAACAACTTATAAGGATGCATAAAAAGAAAAAAGCACAACCGAAATGTTGATGTAGCTGGGGCGACTATGCATATAGTATAAATTGTAGTGTATTGTTAAAATCGTTTAGAATTGTTTCTTTCTCTGGGACGCGATTTTTTAACTTCTCTTCTTTTTAGTGTTTTTTTGAAGAGACCTAATTTATCAAATAAACCCAACACACACGCCTCCTGTATGGTTCTTTTTTCAAAAGTATACCTGCTGACCACCGGAATGATAGCCCTTTTCCAGTAACTCCTAAACATTTCCTGTACTCCCCACGATTTATACAGCTGACTAAAATGAAAAATCACACCCGCAGTGTTGATTCAGCGAGTGTGGCAATGTATAGATGATAAATCGAAATGTATTGTCAAAATCATTTAAAATTCTTTCTTCCCTATTGGAAACTTCCTCCAAAACTTAAAGCAGCCCCCAAAACAAATACATCTGTGAAGTAATTAGATAGAGCAAACCTCCGATTGAAACTACTTTAAATAATTGTCCGGGTGAAATGTATAAGATAAAAAGCGGGGCTGTCCAAGTCAGCAACTCCAAGATGTACCTGACATCGAAATACTAAAAGCCGAACAGCCTTGTCTGGTACTCCAACGAGTACCAGACAAGGCTGTTAATAAAAATATTATAAATAAATTGATTTGGTCTTTACTGTACCGAATATGCGCCATCAATAGGCAGAATAGCTCCCGTTATAAATGAAGCTGCTGGAGAAGCCAAAAATGCGACTGTTTGTGCAACCTCAACTGGTTCTCCGAGACGTTTGAATGGCGTGCGATCAATAATTGGTTGAACAAAATCATCTTCCAAAGTGGCTACTAATGGCGTGTTGATCCAACCTGGAGCTACAGCATTAACTCGGATACCATCTTTTGCATAGCCGATTGCCAATGACTTTGTAATTTGATCGACTCCACCTTTAGAAGCGCTATAGGCTGGGCCATAATCCGCACCGAAAATTGCTAGCATCGAGGATACATTGATAATTGAACCAATCTCTGATTTAGCAAGCAATGGATGTGCAAGCGTGCTGAAGTGGAATACCGCGTTCATATTAATATCAATCACTTTCTTGAATGTTTGCTGATTATATTGATCCGGCAGATTTACTCCTGCACCGTTAAACAAGATATCCAATGACTCAAGTGATGCCATGAATTTTTCAACAGCTGGTTCATCAGTTACATCCAGTTCAACCGGAATAATATCCAATTCATTAGGTATATTCAACGCTTCTGATTTCAATCCTGCCGCATATACCTTTGCTCCCAATTCCGCTAAATAGAGTGCGGTTGCTTCTCCAATACCTGAGGTACCGCCCGTTACAAGAGCTGTACGTCCTTTAAATAAGTTTTCTGCGAATGTTTGAGTTGTCATTTTTCTATTCCTCCGCTTCTATAGTTAGTCCAAGAAATCAGATTTCTTAGATAAATTTAATTATAAGGAACTTCTTGCACTAAAGCTTGTTCACTGCTCAGGAGGGATGAGACATACAATGGAAGACTCGCAGTAACTATTGCAGAAGGACTAATGCGTTTCTTCTTTTTCAGTAATGAAATGGATGGAATTCTAAGTAATAACTGCTCAAATTTCATCATCTATTCTCTGAAATAAGAGTTTCACTTCCCAGTGGTCAAGCCCCTCTTTTTTTGACACCAACTAATTGTGTATCAGCTAGCTAATTTTTTCGCATTCAAATAAGCGGCCGGCGTCAAATAACCCAGTCTTTTTTGAGTGCGTTCGCCATAGAACTTCGCTTCCCTGGGAACCGTACAATTCCCAAACAATTTATAAGGATGCATAAAAAGAAAAAAGTACAACCGAAATGTTGATGTAGCTGGAGCGGCTATGCATATAGTATAAATTGTAGTGTATTGTCAAAATCGTTTAGAATTGTTTCTTTCCCTGGGAAGCTATTTTTCAAAATACATTCGATTTCGGCACAAACCTTGATATGACGGCATTCAAAAGACCGCTAATTTAGGTTCGAATTAACGGTCTAATTGATGCTTTAATTATCGTTTTGCGTCCCTCAACTGAACGGGTTACTCCTATTGGTTCAGGCTTTTTTTCAATTACATGTTTCGCTAATAAACTTAATTCCCTTTGATACAAGGGCGCAATTTAAATTTTCAGCTAAATACATTTATAAATAACGTAATTATTATCGGATTAAAAATGTTTATAAAAACGACTGTAATTACTGGCAACACAAACCAAGCATTAGGTGCGGGACCATTTTTTTCAATGATTGCTGACATATTCGCTATAGCATTAGGCGTCTGCCCAAGCCCAACTCCTATATGCCCAGCGGCCATTACCGCTGCTTCATAATTTTTACCCATTGATCTAAAAGTTACAAAATATGCATAAATCATCATGATAATTGTCTGAACCAATAAAATAATTATCATTGGCAATGCTAATCCAAATAATTTCCAAATTTCCAATGACATCAAAGCCATTGTCAAAAATAAATTTAAAGATATATTTCCAATAATATCAACTTCTTTCATACGAACAGAAATCAGTTTGACATCAGCCAAAATACGAACAATAGTACCCCCAAATAAACATCCTACATAATAAGGAAACGTTAAACCCGTAAGATTTAATAAATATGAAATTATTGAACCACCCGCAGCTGCAATTAGCACCAACAGAACGCTATTTAAAACGTTAGCTTCAACCAAAAGAACAGATTCTTCCTTTTCTTCAGCTAAATGTTTTCCACTAGCTTGAGTGCTACTCAGTTTATATTTGTCGATAAGTCTTTTTGCAACTGGACCACCTACCACACATCCAATCATCAAACCAAATGTGGCTGAAGCGACTCCGACTACGGTTCCTCCATCTGCTCCTAAAGCTTCTAACGTAGGTCCAAAGGCTGCACCTGATCCAACTCCTCCTGACATCGAAATGGAACCCATAGCAATGCCAAGAAGTTTATCAAGGCCGAACAAGCTAGCTAATGAAACCCCAACGAGATTCTGGATTATTAAGAACACCACTGCAACTACCGCTAAAATTGCACCCTGTTTTCCACTTTTCTTAATAAGCGGCAGGCTGACTGAAAAACCAATACAGGTAAAAAAGATATTCATAAAAAAATCTTGCAATGAGGCATCTAAACTTATATTTATTATATTAGTCTGATAACCAGCAAATACCAACAAACTAAATAGAATTCCCCCAATAACAGGAGCAGGTATAAAAAAGTTTTGTAAAATTTTCACTCTACTTTTAATCCATTTTCCAATATAAAATACGATTACTGCCAAACCGACACTTTGAAGAATATCAAATGTTATCTGCATACTTCACTCTCCTCTTTAAGTCATAAATATTTACTCTTCTTAAAATGATAGCGCTATCAAGTTGTGTAAAAAAGTGCTCTATTCCAAAGTTGTTAGTGAATAACTTAACTATGTATACTCAGCAAGCTAAAGAAAAGCACTTATATTGATAAAATCAGATTTACAGTTTTTTATTGACTTACATTATTACTAGTAAAATATTATTGATTTGATTGAATATTCGTCAATCTATAAACTCACATCCTTTATCATTAAGCACTTTATCCACCCAAGTTCTATTCCAAGATCCATTCTTGATATCTTTCATCATTTTTTCTTCTTTTTTTACAGTTTCTTTAGCCATTTTTAATATTTCTAGAGCATCTATGGCATCAATTACAACTACGCCATCACTATCGCCGACAATAATATCTCCAGGTTTTACTGTCACTCCTCCACATGAAATAGGAAAATTTATTTCCCCCGGTCCATCTTTATAGGGACCAGCCGGGGTAACACCTGCTGCATAAACTGGTATAGACATTCCTCTGATATCTCCCACATCACGAATGGATCCATCAATTACAAAACCTGAGATTCCTCGTTTCTGCGCCCAAGTAATCATTAACTCCCCGATCAATGAATTAGTAGTGTCACCTTGAGCATCAACTATAATTACATCACCCGGTTGTGCCATATCAATTGCTTTATTAAGAAATAAATTATCACCTGGTCGAGTTTTAATTGTGAAAGCGGTTCCAATTAACGGGATATTGTTATAAGGTCTAATATTCGAACTAATACAAAAGGTCCTGTTCATGTTATCCGCTATATTGGCAACCGGAATTCCGGCAAAACCCTCTAATAAATTCTTTGATGGTCGTTTAAACTGTCTTTTTATGCGATATCCTATATTAGCCATTCCTATCATTCTCCTTTTTGTAAATGATGATAATTGAAGTGTTTTCGTGCTTCATCTAAGCGCATCCCATTTTCAATGGCATCTCTTATTCTGTCTTCTGCATTTGCAATTCTTTTTGCTTCGTCGAGTACTTGCTGTTCAATAATTTTAGGAACTACGACTACGCCGTCCGCATCGCCAACAATAATATCTCCTTTTTTTACAATGACGTTTGAAATATTAATCGTCTCACCGACAGTCTCAATCTGTACCCGTCCTTTCCCCGTTCTCATATACCGGTTTGTGCTAAATACCGGATAATCTAAATGGATACTACGATGTGTATCACGGCATACGCCATCTATTACTGTTCCAGCAATTCCACGCCTCTTTGCAACTCCTGTCAAAATATCTCCCCACACTGTACAATCAAGTCGACCGTTATTATCTAAAACAACCACGTCACCAGGTTCAACATCGTCAATAAAATCTCCAACTGTCCCTGGTTCTAAGTCAACCGGGCTGTACTTTACGGTGAAAGCCCTTCCAACTATTTTCCACTCAGGATTAATCGAACGAACTCCAAAACATTGTCCAAATACACCAATTTTATCTAGAGCATCCGATATAGTAGAAGTATCTAATTCTTTAAAAGAAGTAATAATCTGTTCCACTGCTATCACCCTTATCTTTTTTATTTACTGCCTGTATTAAAATGCGCCTTTCATTGACCTACTACATGAAAAAAGTTATTGAGCAGGCTAAATTTCTACCTCCTAAATCGTGACGCCCATTCGTATACACTCGGTCGACAATCTACACCAAAAAAATAAAGACGATAAACACACAAGTTTTTTTACTTTGTGTCTCGCATGCTTATCATCTTCGCAGCTTCTAAAGTACTGTGCTTCACATTTAATAAATGGCTTCTAAGACTGTCTTCACACGCCTTAAGATCTTGTTCTTTTAGACTGTTTATAATATCAAGATGTTCTTTTTTAGACTTTGATAACCGGGTTGGTTCAATAGCTGCAACTCTTCTGAAACGTTCTATTTGGTAACCTAAAGTATTTAAAAATTGCTTTAACCTTCGGTTGCCTGCTTTATCCATTATAAGTTGATGAAGACTAGTATCAGCTTTATGATATTCTTCCTTTGAGCTATCTGAGTTCAATGCTAAAAATAATGTTTCTACTTCTTTTAATTCTTCTTCGGTTATTTTATCCCCTGCCGATTGCAAAGCAAATATTTCTAACATAATTCTTAGACTAAAGATTTCTTCTACATCGTAAGGAGTTATTTGCGACACAAAGGTCCCCCGAGAATGATATTGAGAAACCAATCCATTCGCAACAAGTTCTTTCAGAGCTTCCCTGACTGGAGTACGGCTAACATTCATTTTAATCGATACTTCAGACTCAATAATGGGCGTACCAGGTAACAATTCATTTGAAAGAATTGCTTCTAATAAATATTCATATACTCGATTTTTATGGCTCATATGGATAATAGCTCCAATACATATTCAATTTATTTTGGTCGACACATTGTCGACTGAAATATATAATATCACATTATAAAAATTCCATCAATATTATATATTGCGATATTTCAGAAATCTATCAAATTTTAGTGATAAAGTTTATTGGAGTTGTATCCAGGCAGAGGAGGTTCAGGTTTAGTATAACGTTTAAGTGAGTCTTTCAACTCTCTATTAAAGAGGATTCATCATCTCACTGAAAAGAAACTGCTCCAATAAAATTACCCTCAATAATTCTAAACTCTTCATTGAAGTTCTATACTTTCAAAAATATGCTTTTAACTTACTTTCATTCCTAAGGCGGTAAAATTCATGATAATCCCAACTACTGAATAAATAGTAAAACTCCATCTACTTAAACCTTTTGTTCATGAGGATGGAGTTTCTTTAGTATGCAATCGACGTGAATTGTCAAAATCGAGTAGAATTTTTTCTTTCCCTGGGAAGCGATTCAAGTTCATCTTTCACGACATTTGGCAGATCCGGTGTGTAAGCCCGTAGTGTTTCTGTTTTGAAATCATGACGAACACGTACCAGAAAATCAATATTCTGTTCCATCCAACCGCCCTTCTTTGTTTTGTGACCGTATCCGCGGTCCATAATATACAGCGCACTATCGACATCAATAATGTGATTCACAGCATCCACGTCTGCGATATTGCCAATGGACGGAATCATTTTTTCCGGAAAGACGCTCTTCGTCGAGACAACCACCAGGCGAATGTGCAGCTTGATTCCGCTGGACACCTTCGAAACGGCTGTCCAATTCGATGCGCTATCCGGCAATTTGATGCAGGTCGCATCAATGAGGCGAAGAATCCCGACCTGGGGTTGATGCCTTCTGCGTGTCGCTGCAGAACCCAGTAATTGCGGGCTAAACGTCCCAACAGATCGGCTAGATGAGCCGTATTCAAATCGATCAATCGACGACTAACTTGTGAATGACTAATGGATTTCAGGTTCAATTCTTGTTGTAATGACTTTTCAGGACCAATGTTCAAGACAATGACCCGATGGGATTCCCACTTGCTAATATTCGCCATGATCATGAGTTAGACCAGCGAAAAATCGGTTAACTTTTTCGCGTCATAATTGAACAGCGGGCAAGCCAAAGTATTGATGGGCAGGAGTTTTAAATATTGACGAAAGACTTTCTTTTCGTCTTCACTTCTCATAAGGAAGCTCCTTTCTGTAGGATTAAAAACTGGTTTAGTCGTCAGTTTCATTCTACGCTTGGAGCTTTCTTTTTTATATTAATCTGATTCCTTTTTGGATAGTTCTTGCAGGAGAACCTTTCCTTGTAAGCTATGCAACGCTAGTGGGTAACTTCGCTTCCCAGGGAACCGTACAATTCCCAAACACTTTATAAGGATGCATAAAAAGAAAAAAGTACAACCGAAATGTTGATGTAGCTGGGAGCGGCTATGCATATAGTATAAATTGTAGTGTATTGTCAAAATCGTTTAGAATTGTTTCTTTCCCTGGGAAGCGCTTTTTAATCTTCCGCAATCGATGGTTTAACTTTACGCAGATGTGGCTCATTCGCTATGCAATAATCAGGGAGGCGATTTTCAAGGTGTAATTATTTTACTAATAGAAACTAAAAAGAACAGGGAAATCCCTGTTCTCCGTTTTTTCATGCTAATTGAACTCCAAAATTGGTGCATAATTGCTGAATATCAGACTGATAACCGTTTCCGACTGCAGTGAACTTCCAATCTTCGTTATAACGATAGATTTCCCCAACTATCAGACAAGTCTCCGGACCACCACCATTGGCCAAATCAAACTGGAACATTTCCTCCCCGGTTTCTGCATTCGTTATCCGGATAAAGGCATTGTTCACCATGCTGAAATTCTGCTCTCGATTTAAAGCATCGTAGATAGTTACAATAAACACGATTTTTTCCACTTCGCTTGATACTTTATCCAGTTCCACTAAGACCGTTTCAGTATTATTTACTGCATTATGACTATCCTTCAATAAATTCGTGCTGCCATCTGGCGATTGAGGGTTGTTGTAGAATATAAAAAATTCTTCCTTCGGCACCTTTTGATTTTCATTCAAAAGGAATACATGAACGTCAAGATCGAACTCTGTTCCTTGCTGGCTGCTGACATCCCAGCCTAGTCCGACTTTGAGTTTCGTCAGCGGCGTGTCCTCCATAGTTAAGGAGACACGCTCACCTTTTCGTAATGACGGCCTCTTGATTGGAGCAGGTGTCGTTTCAATTTCCACTAATTTGGTCACCGGTTCTTCTGATTGAAGGGCTGACACTTCCGGTTCTTTCTCAGAAGACTTCTCTTCTTTCACTTCCGAATCGGCTGGTGTTTCAGGTGCTGTTTCTTCAGCCGGCACAGTAGTTGGGTTATCCAATTGTTCTACTCGCTCATTGGACATAATGATGGACTCGTCGATAATGCTCAAATCCAATCTGTTCGCTCCTACCTGCTTGGCAATTGCCGTCGCTTTTTCAATCACTTTCTTTGTAACAGCATGCGGGTAAAAGTCTTTGACAACCAATTTGATGAACTCAGGCGGAAGTTCTTCAAGTGTCTTCTTAAATGAGGTGAGCAGTTTATCCCGGAAGATAATTTCCTCAGTGGCTTCTCGAATGCTGTTTGCTGATATCTTCGTGTAACTGAGTAAATTCAAGAAGTAAAAATCATAATCCGTAAGATTTAAAACATCTAAGGAGTAAAAGGGCTCGATATCCATGAGATTTTCATAGTAGAAGTCCGTAAAAAAGTGATAATTTCGTCCGTCTGTAATGATTCCCAGTTGTACTTCCGGTGTGGAATTATAGTATTTCTGCAGTTGATGGTAATGCCTTTTAATATTGGTGTTTAAAGGCTTGGCCTCAATGATAATTTTAAAGTCACCCAAATCCAGCGCATAATCCACTTTGTCATTGTTCCCCCGCAGGTTGGCCGGCTTGAACTCATGCTTCAAGACATTCGGATCCGTTATGTCGTATCCGAGTGAAGTGAGGAAGGGAAGAATAAGAAAGTGCTTCGTTGTCTGTTCATTAAAGGTCATTTCTTCATCGGTGAGAATCTTCTTTAAATTATCAATTGATTTTTGTGCAGAAATATCGAGCATATGCCTCTCTCCTTTAGTTTTACTTGTTCCTACTTACCATCTTAACCCATTGTAACATTTCTCCGGCAGAGGTAATTAATGTCAAGCTATTTTATATTAACAATCCCAAAGAAAAAGAGAGGGATTAGATTAACGGGTTCCGTTTCCTATCGCAAAACATAAAAAAATGATTCTGGTTATTTCTTTTCCAGCAGCTCCCAGATGTTCCCTGTGTTGCGAGTAATTATGAATACTTAAGTTCCCAGATAAAAATACAAAAGCCGAATCCGCTAACCCTTAAGGTTAATGAATTCAGCAATTTTTTCACGCAATTGTAGTTCGTAAATTTGATTTGTCTAATGAGACAGCTTATGACCCACCATCGGTTACTTGTTCCGCTGGCAAATAGTTTCCGCTGACCACATCCAATTGCAGCAGGCTGCCATCCGAGTCGATTTTATACGTACCAACAGCCATCTCGCCTTGTCCTACTTCAATAATCAGGTACCCATTTTCATCGAAAGACATATCGTAGCTATGTGTCGAAAAATCAATTCCTTCATTATAAGAAATCAAATCAAGCGTTTCATCAACCGTCATCTCCGTATGGCCTTTTCTGCTGCCATCAGCTGTTTCGTCCTGGACTTCTTCATCCGGTTGATCTGCAGCATCATCAGAAGTGGACTCCTGCTCATTTTCACTCTTTTGGCTGGAGGCAGTATTTTGTTCGCCTGCAGAAGCAGCATCACTTTGACTAGCCTCCTTGGTTTGGATTTGATCATTTATGGCAAGCTGGTAATAGTCGTTATTGAACCATACCGATAAAATGCCTTCCTTTTCCTTCAACTCTTTTGGGACTTCTACGAGATACAAAACGACCGCTTCATTTAAAGAAGGAATCGAGGTGATGTTTGCGTAACCTAAATCGGAACCATCTGCTTCCAGCAGGGTCGGAAACCCGCTGTATTCATAGTATTGCTCGTAAATCACTTTAGCAGCGAAAACAGAATCAGCTGGCAAGTCGGTCGACTTTAAGTTTTCCACCGTTGTTTCCAGCACCAAGTACATATTTGATTGGGCATCAGGCTCGTAATAAGTCGAAAATGACCCTGGATTTGGCGGCGCGACTTTATCCGTATAATAGACATTATCCAGCGTCAAATCCGCATATTGAGGCACTTCGATCGTTTCCCCTATAGCTAGAACTGGCTGGCTTTTAGCATACTCATCCATCGTAGTGGTTGTTGTATAAACCTTCCCGTCAATTTCCACATCTATCTGAATCTCTTCTGTTCGCTCAAAATCCGGAACTTCAGCAATATAATGGACAATTGCACTCTTCAGTGGCTCGATCGTTTCAAACTCACCCGTTCTCAGCATACTCGCATTACTGTATTCAACCTGCTGAAACGTCGAATACTCATGATCGCCAATTGTATAGGTAATATTCAACAGCTCTTCCGGAACTTTTTCGGCCGTATTCAAGTTCTTTACATCAATTATAATATCTAGGTAGGTAAATTCTGGATCATCCACCTCTAATGTCGTGATGACAGATCCGGGGTTCGGTGGCGTGATCTGGTCACCGGCTGCAAGATGAATCACTTCATATGCCGTGACCTTTTCAATTTCGCTCCGCTCATTCAAGTTAAACTCCAATACCTCTTGTTCCACTGCTTTTTCCGGTTCTTCTTCGACGGCGCTGCAAGCCCCTAGAAGAAGTATAATCGCCAGCCCTACTACTTTCAGTTTCATCTTTTCCATCCTTCGCTCAAAAATCCCAGTCATTTCAGGAGAATCAATTACCAGTTTCCGAGCATTTTTTATTAAAAACAATTCATTTTCCCATAAATTCGGCTTTTTGAGAAGTGAATTTTAATAATGTCACTTTGTTGGATTCCAGAAAGCTTTCTAAAAGTGTTTTGTCCAAGCCTCCGAAGTGACTTTAAGCAGAGACACGGGTCATTTCTTCCGACCATGGCCATCCCCTCGTTCTTTCAGCTTTTCTTTAATTGTAGTGAGGGTTAACTTCGTTTCCCAAGGAACCGCACAAAAATACGAAAGCCGAATTCGCTAACCCTTGAGGTTAAGGGATTCGGCAATTTTTTCATGCAATTGTGGTTAATAATTTGAATTGGGTTTGAGACAGGGAGCAATTTATTAACTATATCGGACTTATCCGCTTTTTATATGCATCAAAATGCTTTCTTAAAAAGCTTCTAAATGCTTCTGACCCAAAGTCATATGACTCATTTTCATGAAAGGTGAAATGAACTGCCGCAAACAATTTGGGGTCATCTGTCACCTTAACGCCATTCCTTCCTCTTTGATGCCCATATGTTATACCCAATTCGGTTATATCGTCGAGGTGTAGTTCACCCTCCAAGTGATCCATTGATACAGACAAACTAGTCGGGTTCTCATCTATTTTCATCCAGCGTTTTTTCTCGGTTCCTACATTAATACTGACTCTATTTGGGTTAGTTGGGCTGACATTCACCTTAACGCCAGGAAATTGATTAATTTGTTTTAACAATTCTTCTTTAAATTCATTTCTTTTCATTACGCTTAACCTCCATTTACATTTAACTTCAATCTATTACTTCCTATGAATCTGATGGTTAAATGCTTCTACAATTAAAGCTTTCAACTCGAATAGCTCATTAGGATGGAACTTTTCTAAATCTAACGTTACCCCTCTACCTATTCCGTGCTTTGAGCCTTCAACCCGCGGAAATACTTGGACCTTTCCTTGCTCCCGATAAACTTTAATGACGTTCTTCTCCGATTTTTTAATGACAGGATTCTCCACTTCCCAATACTTAGTCATCTTTACTCCACCTTTCCATTGTTTCTGTTTTCGACTATTGCTTCTGCCAAATCCAGCATAACCTTATATACGCTTAGAACAGTCTGTGAATCTTCCGGATCACCGAAATGTTCTTTTATAGTTTTTAAAGCCTCCGCAGGTGTTTCTTCTATAAAAGAATTTACATTAGAAATTATGAGATCAACCCTTTTTTTATTTTCGGGAATAAAAACATGCAAAGGGGATTCTATTTGCATAAAGTCGATATAGGACACATCTCCGGATCTGCGAAAGA
The DNA here is from genome assembly GCF_016820495.1 of Planococcus beigongshangi. GTDB lineage: Bacteria > Bacillota > Bacilli > Bacillales_A > Planococcaceae > Planococcus > Planococcus beigongshangi. The sequence continues at coordinate 94,939 of NZ_JADHDU010000007.1, forward strand.
AGTCTTGAATGTTACTTACTGCTTCCACGTATAGAGTCGGGCCATGATCATTAGGCATCACTGACTTAATATACCGTTCAATCTCCATTGATCCACCTGCTTGAATATTTTTCAATAGATCTGAAGCGGTGACCAGCAGATAATGATTAATGGGACTGTTTTCTTCATATAGATCCGCGTCAATAACTGCAAGCATGACTTCTGATGTTGGCAAACTCACACCATGCCTTCTCTTATAGAGTAATCGTGCCACTTCATTCGAAGGTACCATCCAGTTTTTCCATTGTTTGATTGCATTCAATTTTCCATTCCTTACGTACTGTCTTATTGTGACGATTGACATTGAAGTCACTTTCGCTACTTCTTCCAAGGTGTAGAGATCATTATTTCTTATTTGCATTGGCAACTCATTCACTATGAAATCTTCTAGATTAAAGTAACGACTCGATATTTCTTGGATCCCCAACAGAATTTCTCTTTGGCTTTTTGTAAACATTTTATTTCCCCCTAATCGCTTATCATTTATATTCATTTATTATCACTTATATTCATTTATATATTTTTTATATTTATCTGTCAATATCAAAACCTTAAAATATATTGGATCTACAAATTTTCATTGGGTAACTCCGCTTCCCACGGAACCGCACAATTCCCAAATAATTAATATGAATGAGTAAAATTACAAAATCATAGCTGAAATGTTAGTGTAGACAATGAGATTATAGATAAATTATAAATTGTAGTGCATTGTCAAAATCGTTTAGAATTCTTTCTTTCCCTGAAACGCGATTCTCAATCTAACAATAAAGTGAAGAATTACAGCCAGGAAGAAGCGCAATTTCTGAATAAGAATTATGAAATTTAACTTCTCTGATAAAAATACAAAAGCCGAATCCATTAACCCTTGAGGTTAATGGATCCGGCAATTTTTTTGAGCAATTGTAGCTAATAAATTGAATTGGAGTAGATACAGGGATGCGATTTTAGAGTTTTTACACAGTCTTGTGATTTACACCCATGCCCCTAACCCTCACCCCATAAACCCATCAACTTCCGGAATCCCATAAATCAACCAATAAATCAGCTTCGCCTCATCCTTATTCCCTTCCTGCAGACTGAGCCGCCTCGGAAAAGCACCCGGCTTCTTGCCCTCTTTCAGCAGTTTAAAAAGATGCGGATTGCGCTTCTTGATGAATTGTTTCATTTCGCTCCTTTCGTGAGGTTTCAGAACGCCGGTATGCAGATCGGAGAGATAGTGGAAATACATGCCGATTCCTGTATTGTCCTCCAAAGCAAAGCTATCCGTAAGTTCACCCGCCTGCTCCCATTTTCCAGCATGGATATAAGCGCTCAGGAGCAGCCATTTCGCACCCTGATGGTCGAGCGGATTCTTATCCATGATCTCAGTCAACTGTTCAATTGCCTTGTCATATCTGCCCTGCTCCATCAGCCAGGCGCCATATGATAATAAAGCCCGTAGGAACGGCCGGTTCGGCACGTAGCCCCAGAGCACGTCAAAACTGTCATCGAAAGTCAGGTAACCGGTTTTCAAAGCATTTAAATAATGAAGCTCTTTTTCAACATCGTGCTCCGCAAATTCCGCCATCAGCAAATTCGCGTCGCCGCTTTTCGGATCCAGTTCGAGCGCTTCCCGTGCCAGCCGTTCGCGTTCTTTGCCATCCTTTTCAAACGCTTCGTAGCAAAGCTGCTGTGCCCGCTCAGCATCGGTTTTCGGCACGAACTTCACATTCGGCTGCTGCAGGACTTTATTGACATCAGCTACTGATTTGGCGTTCTCAGTACGCTTCATCGTTTCCCACAGCCCCCGCTCCGTCAGACGCGGATCGGTCCCCATCTCTGTGACAACTTCCGGCATGATCTGCGGTTGCCGATGCTGGTTTTGATGGTTGGGTTGACCATTTTTATCCCGGCCCACCCATTCCATTACAAACTCGCCGACCATGTCTCTGTATTTCGACAGGGTGCCAACGGTTGTTCCGAGCTCTTCCGCGATGATCTGCTGAGTCAAGTAAATTTCTTCAAACAGCCCGAAATCACTTGCCGCCTGCAGTATTCCCGCCGCCACGCCTTCCGGTTTCCGCGCCTTCACAGGCACTTCCTTCAGAAACGCAAACGCGATGCCTTCGATCGCTTCATTTTTCAAACCGTAGTCATCAATAAACCCGCTGACCAGCCCCATGACTTCTTCCTGAAACGGAGTCAGGTCCAACTTTGGAATCGATTCCACAAAAGAGCGGTACAAGTCCAGCGGATCGCTGACCCCTTTTTTCAGACGGGCAGCCAGTTCTTCAATGACTGTCTGCTGAAAAGCCGGAATTGTGATCAGCCCTTCTGCCGGTTGCATAGCCGGCTTGCCGTCACGCAGACTCCTTAAAAAGACACCGAAAAGCCACTCG
>NZ_JADHDU010000008.1 GCF_016820495.1 Planococcus beigongshangi
TACCGCGTAAGTGGTGATGGCCTTTTTTGCCGTTTTTATTGGTATATAAAATTTCCTTCTATTATATATAGCTGGAAATGAACAGTTTTATTTTCTTTCTCTGATCGAGACAAAATTGTGGGAATATAATTATAAATCTAGGCATCTGAAATACAAATTAAATAGGGATGAAAAATAACTCCGAAACAGTTTCCAGATTTCATTGGGGGAAATAGCCTTTTCACTCTTGCTTTATAGAGTGGATTCCACTAGTATGAAATTTAATTGTTCAGGAAATGAAAGGGTGTACGAATTGGAAATAAATCCATGGTTGATGGTGATCATCATTTTCTCCATCAATATTGTTTATGTGTCGTTCTTTACGATTCGGATGATCATGACTTTAAAAGGCTATCGTTACCTGGCAGCAATGGTCAGTATGGTGGAAACGGTTATTTATATAGTGGGTCTGGGACTGGTGCTGGATAACCTGGATCAAATTCAAAACTTGATAGCATACGCTATCGGCTATGGATCTGGTGTGATCGTAGGATCTAAGATAGAAGAAAAAATGGCGCTGGGCTATATCACGGTGAATGTAATTACCAGTGAGCGAAGCCAGGAATTGCCTAAGGCTCTACGTACAAAAGGGTACGGGGTCACGGACTGGGCAGCGAATGGCATGGACGGTGACAGGCAGTCGATGCAGATTCTGACGCCGCGGAAATTGGAATTGAAACTGTATGCCACTATTAAGGAAATTGATCCGAAAGCATTTATCATCGCCTACGAACCGAAGACGATCCATGGTGGGTTTTGGGTGAAGCAAGTCCGGAAAGGAAAGCTGTTTAAATGAATAAGAAAACAATATGGTTCGAAGTCAGAGAAGATGAAACCATCGATGATTGTCTGAAACGTATGCAGTCAGAAGGTTATATGGCAGCTGGCAGGAAAGAAGAGCCACTATTTAAAGAAGTGGATGGACAGCCGGTTCCAGTAAGGCAAATAGTAAAGTTCAAAGGTATTAAAGCCAGCGATTAACCCAAGTCAACAAAATTTCCGAACTATATTAAATTCTGACAAATTATTGTTCGTGTTTATGTGTTGACTCCTAAATACTGAGTTGTTATGATTAACTAGGAAACCCCATATATGCAGAAGAATTGGCTTCTGCGTCTCTACCAAGACACCGGAATGTCTGGACTATGCGGGAAAGCAACTTATGGAAATGACGCGAGGGATGTGCAGCTATGCCATCATTCTCTATTTCGTTGATTTTGAAGTCCTTAAGTAAACTGCTTTTCACGTAAAAGTGAGCAGTTTATTTGAGGGCTTTTTACTTTTTTAAGGGAGCGATACGATGAATCCGAGAATCGGTGTAATCATGGGAAGTTCGAGTGACTGGGAAACTATGAAAAATACGTGTGAAGTATTGGATGAGTTGAATATCGCTTATGAAAAGAAGGTAGTATCAGCTCATCGCACACCTGATCTTATGTTCAGCTATGCAGAAACCGCAAGACAGCGGGGGCTGCATGTACTTATTGCTGGTGCAGGCGGCGCAGCTCACTTGCCGGGTATGGTTGCGGCGAAGACCACATTGCCGGTAATAGGCGTACCTGTCCACTCAAGATCGCTCAATGGACTGGATTCATTGCTGTCGATTGTCCAAATGCCTGGTGGAGTGCCAGTTGCTACGGTGGCAATCGGAAAAGCTGGTGCAGTCAATGCGGGTTTATTGGCGGCGCAGATTTTGGGTACGGTAGATGAAGAAGTCGCCAGAGCACTTCAGGTTCGCAGAGATAGGACAGAAAAAGAAGTTCTGGCAAGTACGGAGGATTTAATATGATGAAGACGATTTTGCCGGGACAGACAATTGGCATCATAGGCGGTGGACAGCTTGGGCGGATGATGGCGCTTGCGGCGAAAGAAGCTGGATTTAAGATTGCGGTATTGGACCCGGCAATGGATTCGCCTGCTGGCCAGATTGCGAATGTCCAATTGATCGCCCCGTACAATGATATCGAAGCGCTGGAGGAATTGGCAGCGGTAAGTGACGTCATCACTTATGAATTTGAAAATATCGACGTTGAAGGCCTGAAACGTTTATGTGAAATTTCGTATGTACCTCAAGGTTCCGACTTGATTCGAATCACGCAGAACCGGGTTGCCGAAAAGGAAGAGCTTACAAAGGCAGGTGTTTCGGTAGCGAAATATATAGTTGCTGAAAGCTATGCCGGACTGCTGGAAAAAAGCTCATCCCTCGACTATCCCTTTATCGTTAAAACAGCGCGTGGCGGTTATGACGGCAAAGGGCAGCAAACTATTACCAGCCAGGCCGAATTAAAGCTGGCAGAACCGCTGTTTGAGAACGGCGTCTGTGTCGCAGAACAATTCGTTGATTTTACGAAAGAAATCTCTGTCATCATTCAGCGCAACGGTTACGGAGAAACAGCTATTTTACCGATCGGTGAAAATATACACAAAAACCATATCCTGCATGAAACCATTGTTCCTGCGCGTGTAGACGCAGTGACAATAGCGGAAGCGACTGAAGCTGCTGAAGCGATTGCTGAGCATCTGGAAATGGTCGGCACACTCGCAGTTGAGATGTTCGTGTTGAAAGACGGCAGTGTGATGGTGAATGAATTGGCCCCGCGTCCCCATAACTCTGGCCATTATTCTATAGAAGGAACCAATAGTTCACAGTTTCACCAGCATGTTCGCGCGATATGCGGATGGCCGCTGCGTAAGCCTGAATTATGGTCCGACACCGTGATGGTGAATGTACTTGGACAGCATGTTGCCCCGCTGACATCCAAAATAGCGCAATACCCGAATTGGTCGATACACCTTTACGGAAAAGAAGAAGCAAAGCATAATCGAAAGATGGGCCATGTCACGATTCTTACAAAAAATTTGGAATCAGCCCTGAATGAAATAGACGCGTCCGGAATTTGGACGGAAAAACTGGAGGAAAACTGATGATAGCACGTTATACAAGACCTGAAATGGGCAAGATCTGGACAGAGGAAAATAAATACAATGCATGGTTGGAAGTGGAAATACTTGCATGTGAAGCTTGGGCGGAATTGGGGGATATCCCTAAGGAAGATGTCGCTTTGATCCGGAAGAATGCTTCATTTTCAGTAGATCGCATTCTTGAAATTGAAGAAGAGACACGTCACGATGTGGTGGCATTTACGCGAGCGGTGTCTGAGACATTGGGCGAGGAGCGCAAATGGGTGCATTATGGATTGACGTCGACGGATGTAGTGGATACGGCGCTTTCATATCTTTTGAAACAGGCAAACGAAATCATCCGCAAAGATTTGACGAACTTCATCGAGATTTTAGCAACTAAAGCCAAAGAACATAAAATGACGGTCATGATGGGCCGGACGCACGGTGTCCATGCAGAGCCGACAACTTTCGGTTTGAAATTGGCTTTATGGCATGAAGAGATGAAGCGCAACCTGGAGCGTTTCGAAGCAGCTGCTAAATCGATCGAAACCGGCAAAATGTCCGGTGCAGTTGGGACTTATGCCAACATCGATCCGTTTGTTGAAGAATATGTCTGCAGAGAATTGGGTCTTGCGGCTTCACCGATCTCGACACAAACATTGCAGCGTGACCGTCACGCTCAGTATTTAAGCGCTTTGGCTTTGATCGGCACGTCGATTGAGAAATTTGCGACTGAAATCCGCGGTCTCCAGAAATCGGAAACGCGCGAAGTGGAAGAGTTTTTTGCAAAAGGCCAAAAAGGTTCATCGGCAATGCCGCATAAACGCAACCCGATCGGTTCTGAGAACATGACGGGTCTTGCACGCCTGATCCGCGGTTATATGCTGACGGCTTATGAGAACGTATCGCTTTGGCACGAACGTGATATTTCGCATTCATCTGCAGAGCGCGTAATCCTGCCGGATGCGACGATTGCATTAAATTATATGCTGAACCGTTTCGGCAATATCGTGAAGAATTTGACGGTGTTCCCGGAGAATATGAAACGCAATATGGATTCGACGCTGGGCCTCATTTATTCACAGCGTGTCCTGCTCGCCTTGATCGATAAAGGGATGGCGAGGGAAGCGGCTTATGACACGGTGCAGCCGTGTGCGATGGAAGCCTGGGAAAACCAGACGCATTTCCGCAAGATCGTGGAAGCGAACGAGACGATCACTTCCCAGCTGTCGAAAGAGGAATTGGACGATTGCTTCGATTACAACCATCACCTGCAGCAGGTGGACATGATTTTCAACCGGCTCGGATTAAACTAAACGGGGGCTATTCACATGGAAAAAGGTCAGCTTTTGTACGAAGGCAAGGCAAAACGTTTATATGCAACGGATGAACAGGATATTTTATGGGTGGAATACAAAGACTCAGCTACGGCTTTCAACGGGGAAAAGAAAGCGGAAATCGCCGGTAAGGGCATGCTGAACAATAAAATCACATCATTGATCTTCAAGAAATTGCAGACAGCGGGCATTGCCTCGCATTTTGTTGAACAATTGTCTGACCATGAACAGCTCGTACGGCAGGTTTCGATTATTCCAATCGAAGTGGTGGTGCGGAATATCGTTGCCGGGAGTATGGCAAAACGCCTCGGTTTGGAGGAAGGCACGGTGTTGAAACGGCCGATTGTCGAATTCTACTTCAAAGATGATGCACTCGGTGACCCGATCCTTACAGAAGACCATATTGACATGCTGGACCTGGCATCGGCTGAGGAAGTCGCAGAGCTTCGGGAAAAAGCATTGACAGTTAATGAAGTGCTGATCGGCTTCTTTTCGGAAGTGGGCGTCGATCTGGTCGATTTCAAGATTGAATTTGGACGCGGCAACGAGGGACAGATCCTGTTGGCAGATGAAATTTCGCCGGATACCTGCCGTCTATGGGACAAAGAGACGAAACAGAAACTCGATAAAGATGTATTTCGCCGGGATCTTGGCAATTTAACGGAAGCATATGAACTCATTTTAGCGAAACTGGGAGGACAACATTCATGAGAAAAGTTAAAATCTATGTCACTTTGCGCGAAAGCGTACTGGATCCACAAGGCTCTGCGGTCATGGGCTCGCTTCATAAAATGGGTTACGGTGAAGTTAAAGACGTCCGGATCGGCAAATATCTGGAATTGATGATTTCTGATGAAGCACGTGATATCGACGCTTTAGTGAATGAAATGTGCCATAAATTGTTGACGAACACGGTGATTGAAGATTATCGTTTCGAAATTGAGGAGGCTGTCTCGCAATGAAATTCGCAGTAATCGTGTTTCCTGGGTCCAATTGTGATTTGGATATGTACCATGCAGTCAAAGATGAGTTAGGTGAACAAGCTGAATACGTTTGGCATGATGCAACAGATTTAAGTCATTATGACGGAATTCTTTTGCCTGGCGGTTTTTCTTACGGCGATTACCTGCGCTGCGGGGCGATTGCACAGTCTTCAGCCATCATGGGTGAAGTGCGGAAAGCGGCTGAAGCCGGGAAGCCGGTTCTGGGCATCTGCAACGGGTTCCAGATTTTAACAGAAGCAGGTTTATTGCCAGGCGTATTGCTGCGCAATAAAAACATGAAATTCATGTGCAAAACTGTCGGCTTGAAAGTTGAGAATGCCACTACTTTGTTTACCAGCGAATATACTGATGGCCAGGAAATACAAATTCCGATTGCCCACGGTGAAGGGAATTATTATTGCGACGATGCGACATACGAAGGACTGAAACAGAACAATCAAATCGTTTTCTCCTATGCGGATGATTTTAACGGCAGCCGCAATAACATTGCAGGAATCATCAACGAACGCGGAAACGTCCTTGGCATGATGCCGCATCCGGAACGGGCTGTGTCCGACTTGATCGGCGGCAGCGACGGGCTGGCTTTATTCAAATCAATCGTCAAACAGTGGAGGGAAGCAAATGTCACTCATGCTTGAGCCAAATACGGAACAGGTTAAAGAACAGAAGCTCTATCGCCAAATGGGATTGTCGGATGCCGAATTTGCCATGGTCGAAGATATTTTAGGCAGAACACCGAATTATACGGAAACCGGATTATTTTCGGTCATGTGGTCGGAACATTGTTCGTATAAGAACTCCAAGCCTGTATTGGCGAAATTCCCGACCAAAGCACCGCGTGTCCTGCAGGGGCCGGGAGAAGGCGCTGGAATCGTGGATATCGGTGATGGCCAGGCAGTCGTTTTCAAAATGGAATCACATAACCATCCATCGGCGATTGAACCTTATCAGGGAGCAGCAACGGGTGTCGGCGGCATTATCCGTGACGTCTTTTCGATGGGAGCACGGCCGATTGCGATGCTGAATTCGCTTCGTTTCGGGGAACTCACTACACCCCGCGTGAAATATCTGTTTGAGGAAGTCGTTGCTGGCATCGCTGGATACGGTAATTGCATCGGGATTCCGACAGTGGGCGGCGAAGTGCAGTTTGATGCTTCCTATGAAGGAAATCCATTGGTCAACGCGATGTGTGTCGGTTTGATTGATCATAAAGATATTCAAAAAGGCGTGGCTTCTGGAGTCGGCAACCCAGTGATGTATGTCGGTGCCAAAACGGGACGTGACGGCATCCACGGAGCAACATTCGCTTCAGAAGAATTGACCGAATCGTCGGGGGATAACCGTCCGGCGGTACAGGTGGGAGATCCGTTCATGGAGAAACTTCTGTTGGAAGCTTGCCTCGAACTCGTGAAGTCTGACGCACTTGTCGGCATCCAGGATATGGGCGCAGCAGGTCTGACTTCTTCGTCAGCTGAAATGGCTTCAAAGGCAGGATCCGGCATTGAAATGGAACTGGATCACGTGCCGCAGCGGGAAACCGGTATGACGGCATACGAGATGATGTTATCGGAATCTCAGGAACGCATGTTGATCGTTGTAAAAAAAGGCCGGGAGCCTGAAATCGTGGAATTGTTCGAGAAATATGGCCTTGATGCTGTGACAGTCGGAACTGTGACGGATGATTCGATGCTGCGTTTGAAACATAAGGGAGAAGTTGTTGCAGAAGTGCCGGTTGATGCACTTGCTGAAGATGCTCCTGTCTACCATAAACCATCAACGGTCCCTGCTTATTTCACGGAATATCAACAGATGGAAAACGTCGAGCCGAAAGTCGCAAACTACAGCGAGACGCTGAAAGCCCTATTGCAGCAGCCGACTATCGCTTCGAAAGAATGGGTTTATGAGCAGTATGACCATCAGGTGCGTACGAGCACTGTCGTCAGCCCGGGATCGGATGCAGCAGTGATCCGCGTGCGAGGCACGAATAAAGGCTTGGCGATGACGACAGACTGCAACTCTCGCTATATCTACCTGGATCCGGAAATGGGAGGCAAAATTGCGGTAGCTGAAGCGGCACGCAACGTAGTCGTATCAGGGGCAAAACCCCTGGCCATCACTGATTGCCTGAATTTCGGCAGTCCTGAAAAACCTGAGATCTTCTGGCAATTGGAGAAAGCGGCAGATGGCATGTCCGAAGCATGTACGATCCTGGATGCACCGGTAATCGGCGGAAACGTCTCTTTATACAATGAAACTAACGGAACGGCCATTTACCCGACACCGACAATCGGCTTGGTAGGCTTAATCGAAGACTTGTCGCACGTCACGACGCAGGATGCCAAAAAAGCGGGAGATCTTATCTATCTGGTAGGCGAAAGCTTTACGGAATTCGGCGGCAGTGAATTGCAGAAGATGGTGGAAGGACGTATTTTCGGTAAAGCACCTGCAATCGATCTTACAGTTGAAGCAATCCGTCAGAAACAAATCCTTGAAGCAATCCAAAAAGGACTTGTGGCGTCAGCTCATGATGTGGCGGAAGGCGGCGTTGCGGTCGCACTCGCGGAAACAGCTTTCGGCAAAGGATTTGGCCTGGATGTTGCACTTTCAGGTTCAGCCACCAGCGCTCTTTTCAGCGAATCACAATCACGTTTCATCCTGACCGTTTCGCTGGACAATGCTAAGGAATTCGAAGAGCTTGTTTCAGATGCCAAGCAGATTGGAACAGTCACTGATACAGGACAATTGACCATAAAAAGTGAGGACGGTTCAGTCTGGATCGACGATTCGGTTGAGACGCTCCGCGCAGCCTGGAAAGGGGCAATCCCATGCTTGCTGAAATCAGAAGCTTAAACGAGGAATGCGGCGTCTTTGGAATATGGGGCCACTCCAACGCAGTGCAGCTGGCCTATTACGGATTGCACGCACTTCAGCACCGTGGACAGGAAGGCGCAGGTATTGTTGCGACAGATAAACAGTTTTTGAAGGCTATCAAAGGCGAAGGCATGGTCAATGAAATCTTTACACCTGAAAAAATGGAAGTGCTGAACGGTACAGGCGCAATCGGCCATGTCCGTTATGCGACAGCGGGCGGCAGCGGCATTGAAAATGTCCAGCCGCTGCTTTTCAATTCGACCACCGGCAGCCTTGCAATTTCCCATAACGGGAATCTTGTCAATGCCAATCAGTTGAAAAGCCATCTGGAGCGGCAAGGAAGCATCTTCCAAACGACTTCCGATACGGAAGTACTGGCACACCTGATCAAAAGAAGCGGCTACGAAACGTTTGAGGAAAAAGCCAAAAATGCGTTGTCACTCCTAAAAGGTGCTTTTGCTTTCGTGATCCTGAAAGAAGATGCGATGTATGTGGCACTCGACCCGAACGGCCTGCGTCCACTGTCTCTTGGCAGACTGGGTGACGCCTGGGTCGTTGCTTCAGAAACGTGTGCGTTTGATATCATCGGTGCGGAATATGTCCGGTCGGTTGAACCGGGGGAATTTTTGAAGATAACGGATGAAGGAATACAGGCGGACCGTTTTGCCTATCCGCAGGAACGTTCCATCTGCACGATGGAATACGTGTACTTTTCACGTCCGGATTCGGATATCGACGGCATCAACATCCATGCTGCACGAAAACGCCTCGGCAAGCAATTGGCGAAAGAAATAAGCATCGATGCAGATGTCGTGACAGGTGTACCTGATTCGAGCATTTCAGCAGCCATCGGCTATTCGGAAGCAACAGGAATTCCATATGAACTTGGCTTGATCAAGAACCGCTATGTCGGAAGAACTTTTATTCAGCCTTCACAAGACCTTAGGGAACAAGGTGTGAAGATGAAATTGTCACCTGTACGCCAGGTGGTGAATGGAAAGCGCGTCATCATGGTGGACGATTCCATCGTACGCGGCACAACTTCACGACGGATCGTCAACTTGCTGAAAGAGGCAGGAGCGACCGAGGTGCACGTCGTCATTTCTTCACCGCCGATCAAGAGCCCATGTTTTTACGGAATTGATATTTCGACTTCCGGTGAATTGATCGCTGCGAATAATTCGATAGAAGAAATGCGGGAAATCATCGGGGCAGACTCGTTATCGTTCCTGTCACTCGACGGCATGGTGCAAAATATCGGCAGAACGGACCCGGGTTCGAAATGCGGGCATTGCCTGGCATGCTTTACCGGTGAATATCCGACGAACATTTTTCCGGATACAGTTTTACCGCATGAAAAAGAGAAAGTGAAATAAGGGGGAAACCGGTGTGTCTAAAGCATATGAAAAAGCAGGCGTCAATATCGAAGCGGGCTATGAGGCGGTCGAGCGGATGAAATCCCATGTGGAGCGTACAGCGCGGCTTGGGATGCTCGGATCATTCGGCGGTTTCGGCGGCATGTTCGATCTATCCGAACTGAACCTGAAAGAACCGGTTCTTGTATCGGGGACGGATGGTGTCGGCACGAAATTGAAATTGGCATTCATGGCGGATCGCCATGATACGATCGGCATAGACTGTGTCGCGATGTGTGTCAATGACATCGTTGCACAGGGCGCGGAACCCTTATTTTTCCTTGATTATCTAGCGGTCGGCAAAACGGTGCCGGAGAAAATCGAACAGATTGTCAAAGGGGTGGCAGATGGCTGTGTTCAGGCAGGCGCGGCGCTGATCGGCGGAGAGACTGCGGAAATGCCGGGGCTGTATGAAGCGGATGAATACGATATTGCCGGTTTTGCAGTGGGTGCAGCTGAAAAATCGAAAATTGTCACAGGTGAAAAGATTGAAGCGGGTGATGTGCTGATCGGCCTTGCTTCGAGCGGCATCCATTCAAATGGTTATTCGCTCGTGCGGAATATCGTAATTGACCAGCATCAGCTGAAGCTGGACGAAACAGTTGAAGGCTTTGAAGATCTCGGAGCGCTTGGCGATGAATTGCTGAAGCCGACGAAAATCTATGCCAAGACAGTGGCGGCGATTGCTGAAATTGTCGACATCCATGGTATGGCCCATGTGACGGGAGGCGGATTCATCGAGAACCTGCCGCGCATGATGCCGGAAGGGGTAGGGGCGGAAATCGACCTGGGCAGCTGGCCGGTGCTGCGCGTTTTTGAAATGCTGCAGGAAAAAGGGAAACTGACTGACCGGGACCTGTTTTCGGTTTTCAATGCGGGAATCGGGTTTGTACTTGCCGTAAAACCGGAAGATGCAGAACAGGTGATGAGTGCCGCCCATAAGAGCGGGGATCAGGCTTATCTCATCGGCCGCGTTTCCAAAACAGCCGGAGTCCAATTCAAAGGTGAACAGGACGGAACCCTCGATGGCCAATAAAACCAAAATCGCCGTTTTCGCATCTGGAAACGGCTCTAATTTTCAAGCGATCGCCGATTCGGCAGCAACAGGTGCCCTGCAGGCGGAAATCATGCTGGTGGTGACGGACCGTCCGCAGGCATATGTGATGGAACGCGCACAGCAAGCAGGCATCCCTTCTTTCGCTTTTATCCCGTCGGCTTATGAGTCAAAACAATTATATGAAGAAATGCTGAAAGAAAAGCTGGAGCAATTGAATGTGGAATGGATCATATTGGCAGGCTATATGCGCCTGATCGGGCCGGTGCTGCTGGAGGCATTCGAGAACCGGATCATCAATATCCATCCGTCTCTGCTGCCTGCATTCCCAGGTAAGGATGCCATCGGCCAAACGCTGGCTGCGGGAGTGGAGACAGCAGGTGTCACAGTGCATTATGTCGATGCCGGAATGGATACCGGCAAAATCATTGCCCAGCAATCAATTGCAGTCCGCGACCGGGGCCGGGAAGAAGTCGAGGAAGAAATACATGAAATCGAACACCGCTTATATCCTGCAACTTTGCAGCGGTTATTCGCTCAATAAAACACATCTGCAGTATTATTAGGAGGACGTATCTTGAAGAAGAGAGCATTACTGAGTGTATCCGATAAATCCGGTATTCTGGAATTTGCGCAGGAACTGGAGCGAATGAATTATGAAATCCTGTCGACAGGCGGCACAAAACGCTTTTTGGAAGATAATGGTGTAGCGATTACCGCTGTTGATGAAATTACGAAATTCCCCGAAATTCTTGGTGGACGCGTTAAAACCCTGCATCCTTTAGTCCACGGCGGTTTATTGGCCAAGCATGATGATGCAGCGCATCAAAGTGAAATGGCTGATAACGGCATTTCTCCGATTGACATGGTCTGTGTCAATTTATATCCATTCCGCGAAACGATTTCAAAACCGGATGTCCCTGTAGAGGATGCCATCGAAAATATCGATATCGGCGGTCCGACGATGCTCCGTTCTGCGGCTAAAAATCATGCGTATGTAACGGTGATCGTAGATGCGGAGGATTATCCGGCCGTCCTCGAAGAACTCCAGAGCAAAGAAGGCACAACCACTCCTGAAACAAGACGCCGCCTGGCTGCAAAAGTGTTCCGCCATACGGCCGCTTATGATTCCTATATCTCCAATTATTTGACAGATCTTACGGAAGAAGAATATCCTGCTCAGCTGACGCTTACATACGAGCTTCAGCAGACGCTGCGCTACGGCGAGAACCCGCACCAGAAAGCGGCATTTTACCGAAGCCCGCTCGGTTCGGAATTTTCGATTGCGAGTGCTGATCAGCTGCATGGCAAAGAGCTTTCCTATAATAATATCCAGGATGCAAACGCCGCTTTGCAGATCATCAAAGAATTCACGATGCCTGCTGCAGTGGCGGTGAAGCATATGAATCCTTGCGGCGTCGGAACAGGCGACACCATTTCGGCAGCTTTCGGTAAAGCCTATGAAGCGGATTCAACATCGATTTTTGGCGGCATTGTTGCCCTTAACCGTGAAGTCGATGCTGAAACAGCACGGCTATTAGGGGATATTTTCCTGGAAATCATCATTGCACCGGCATTTTCGGAAGTAGCATTGGAAATTTTAACCAAAAAGAAAAATATCCGTTTGCTGACGATATCCTTTGATGGGGCTAAACAGGACAAATGGAATACGGTCACTGTTGAAGGCGGTTTGCTTGTCCAGCAGCCGGATGTCTATAATTATGAAGATGCAGAAATTACAATAGCTACCAAACGCCAGCCGACGGAAGCGGAGCTCGAAGCGCTGAAATTGGGCTGGAGCGTTGTAAAACACGTTAAATCGAATGCTATCGTTGTCTGTGATTCACAGATGACGCTGGGCGTCGGAGCAGGGCAGATGAACCGTGTCGGCGCTGCTAAGATTGCACTGGAACAGGCAGGAGAGCGGGCTGAAGGAGCCATCATGGCTTCGGATGCGTTTTTCCCGATGAACGATACAGTGGAAGCTGCCGCGAAAGCCGGCATCAAGGCGATCATTCAGCCGGGCGGATCTAAAAAAGATCAGGATTCCATCGATAAAGCCGATGAATACGGTATTGCGATGGTCTTTACAGGCATTCGCCACTTTAAACATTAAGCCGGAGGGAGCATTAAGATGAAAGTTCTAGTTATTGGCAGAGGCGGACGGGAACATGCGATTGTCCGCCAGTTTGCGAGATCCGCTTTCATAGAAAAGGTATTTGCAGCACCCGGCAACGACGGTATGAGGCTGGAAGCGGAGCTTGTGCCGATCGAAGAGATGGAATTTCAGGCACTTGCCCAATTCGCCAAAGAACAAAAGATCGATTGCACCTTCATAGGTCCTGAGCAGCCTCTCTCAGCAGGCATCGTCGACTTTTTCGAAAGCCAGGGCCTGCGGGCTTTCGGTCCATCAAAAGCAGCTGCGCAAATTGAAGGAAGCAAAACATTCGCAAAGGAATTAATGAAAAAATACCAGATCCCGACCGCTGCCTACGCGACATTTTCTGAAATTGCACCGGCCATTGATTTCATCCGTCAAAAGGGTGCGCCGATCGTTATAAAAGCGGATGGCCTCGCTGCCGGAAAAGGAGTCGTTGTTGCCGGCAGTGAAGAAGATGCAATTGCCGCACTCCATGACATGCTGGAAGACCGCAAATACGGGGCATCTGGGTCAACGGTCGTCATTGAAGAATTCCTGGACGGCGAAGAATTTTCGTTCATGTCATTCGTCTACAATGGACGGATTTATCCGATGGTCATATCACAGGATCACAAACGGGCCTACGATGGGGACCGCGGTCCGAATACCGGAGGCATGGGCGCTTACTCACCGGTGCCGCAGATCGAAGAAAGCATCGTCGATGAAACGTTCCATAAAATCGTCAAGCCTGCAATCGAGGCCATGGCCGAAGAAGGGGTTCCTTTTAATGGAATCCTCTATGCCGGAGTCATTGTCACGGCGGAGGGGCCGAAAGTGATCGAATTCAATGCGCGTTTCGGTGATCCGGAAACGCAGGTGGTGCTGCCGCGTATGAAATCGGATTTCGGTGATTTCATGTATGCTTTGATGGAAGGGAAACCCTTTGACCTGGAATGGCAGGAACAGGCGGTCCTTGGAGTCGTCATAGCAGCAGAAGGCTATCCGGAACAGCCCGAAAAAGGGAAACTGCTGCCGAATCTGGCGGGACTGTCCGGAGTGGATATCTTCCATGCGGGCACAACAGCCACAAGTGAAGGGTTTGCGGCCAATGGCGGGCGTGTGCTGCTCATCTCATCTGAAGGCGATACAGTCAAAGCCGCGCAGGAAAAAGTTTACGAACAGATCAATTCGCTTTCATGGTCCGGATTTATGCATCGGTCTGACATCGGATGGCGTGCATCCAATCCCAATTAATGATATACTTTTAAATGACACAAATTCGACAAGAACTGTGTCATTTTTTCTTTCTGTTATAAATCCCTGAAAGATAAGGGACCTGAGGATTTTCAACAGCCCGCGTTTACCTCTATTTACACTCCTGATCGCACGATCATCACTACCCCGAAAACAAAATCAGCAGGGCATCAAAACTCGAGAGGAGCAATATGTATGAACTGGTACGAAAAGTTGAATCAGTATTTCCCCATCGAAGAGATGAAGTCAAAAGAGCATATGGACACGTTATTGAAGGAAAAAGGCAGTGTCTATTATAAGGATGAGGGTCCTTACCACGTATTGATGTATGCAGAATTCCCTAACTTCACTTTTGTGGATTACCTGTTTGTATCGAAAGAATCACGCGGCATGGGGCTTGGCAGTAAAACACTCCAGATGCTGAAAGACAAGAACAAGCCGATTATCCTTGAAGTGGAGCCGGTGAATTATGAAGACACGGATACGGAAAAACGCCTTCGTTTTTATTCGCGTGAAGGGTTTGAGCATGCTTCTTCCATCGGCTATAACCGGCGTTCACTTGCGACAGGCGAAGCGAATTCGATGGAAATCCTTTACTGGGCGCCGAACAATGAAAGCGAAGAAGAAATCTTTGAGGCAATGAAAAAAATGTACGAAGACATCCACACGTATAAAGATGAACATTTCTACGGTGAATCTTATGAACACGTAGACGAAGTCCTGACATTCAATGAGACAGAAAAGAAAGACGTGCTGAAACCGTTCAATAACCCAATTAAAAACTGATGACAGCGCTAAAATCCTGAAACGGAGTGAATGGAAGAAAAACTTTCATTCACTCCGGTTTTTTCTATTGCCAATAGCCGGCCGAGCTATCAGAATGTTCTATTATCATAGCGGCCTGACTGTCTTTCAGTGCATTATTATGCTAGTATATAAAGTATTATCATTGCAGCGGAAAGGGGCGGAATCATGGATAATCCACTCTGGAAAAATAAAGAATTGCGCAATCAGCTTAAAATCATTACGAAGGACGAGTCGCCGGATCTGGTACTGACCAATGCCTATTACCTGCATGGCATCTATAAGAAATGGATGACGGGCAATATCTGGATCCATGATGACCGCATCGTCTATGCAGGACAGGAAATGGCGAAAATTGGCGAGGCGACAGAAGTAGCAGATATGACCGGTAAATTCATCGTTCCGGGATACATAGAACCGCACGTCCATCCCTTCCAGCTTTATAACCCTCAATCATTTGCGGATTATTCCGCCCAATTGGGAACGACAACATTCATCTCGGACAACCTCACCTTATTCTTGTCGATGGAAAATGAGAAAGCGTTTTCTATATTGGATCAATTGAATGAACTGCCTTTCACGTTCTATTGGTGGACGCGCTTCGATTCGCAGACAGAACTTGCGGAAGAAGACAGGCTGTTCACTTCGAAGTCTGTCGGTGAGTGGCTGGATCGGCCGGAAGTGCTGCTCGGCGGTGAATTGACCGGCTGGCCGAAACTTTTGGCGGGAGACGATCAGATGCTTTACTGGATCCAGAAAGCGAAAATGACCCGCAAGAAAATCGAAGGGCATTTTCCGGGCGCCTCTGAAAAGACATTGGCACGCATGAAATTATTAGGTGCGGACGGCGATCATGAAGCGATGACCATCGACGAAGTGGAAATGCGCTTATTGCACGGTTATGGCGTAACACTTCGCCATTCATCGATCCGGCCTGACCTGCCCTCATTATTGAAGGGCGTCGTCGAACGCGATTTGAACGTCTACGAAAAATTGATGATGACAACAGATGGTTCGACGCCCTCATTCCATAAAGACGGTGTCATGGACCTGTGCATCCGGATCGCATTGGATGCTGGAGTGCCGGCAATCGATGCCTATATGATGGCTTCCTATAATGTAGCGCGTTATTATAATATGACAGCGATGCACGGGTTGATAGCGACAGGCCGCTATGCGAACATCAATATTCTCGATTCGATCGAGGATCCGGTGCCGTCGAGTGTCATTTCAAAAGGCAAATGGCTGAAGCGGGACGGCGAAAAAGTACGTGAACTGCCGCCGATCGACTGGAGCGTGCTGCCGAAACTGGAAATGGATTTCGAACTGACAGAAGACGATTTCCAATTTTCGATGCCGTTTGGGCTGGACATGGTGAATGATGTTATCATCAAACCTTATTCAGTCAACATCGATACACACGACGGGAAATTGTCAAAAGATCATAACGAAAGTTTCCTGATGCTGATCGACAAGCATGGCAAATGGCGTGTGAATACACTGATCAAGGGATTCACCACAGCGGTTGAAGGTTTTGCCTCGTCTTATTCGAACACAGGGGACATCATCCTGATCGGCAAAGACCGCAAACAGATGTGGCTCGCATTCGATGAATTGAAGCGGATGAAAGGCGGCATTGTCCTGATGGAGAATGGCGAAAAGATCTGTGATATCCCATTGACCCACGGCGGCGGCATGTCGGACCTTACGATGGAACAGATCATGGAACAGGAAACCGTTTTGAAAAAGGCACTGAAAGAACGGGGTTATAAACACGGGGACGCAATCTATACCTTGCTGTTCCTGCAGGCGACCCACCTGCCATATGTCCGTGTTACCCAACAAGGGATTTATGATGTGAAAAATAAAAAAGTGCTGTTCCCGGCATTCATGAGATGATTCCGCGACGGTTAGGCAGGAAAGGACGGTAAGGCCAGATGCAAGTTGATAAAATCCGAGGTCCACAAACCGATCAATTGATCGATGCGATTTTGGCATTGAAAGACCGCGAAGAAGCGTACCGCTTTTTTGATGATCTTGCCACAATCAGCGAAATCCAGTCATTATCCCAGCGTTTTGAAGTGGCACGCATGCTGCGGCTGAAAAAAACGTATGAACATATAAAAAATGAAACCGGTGCGAGTACCGCAACCATTTCCCGTGTCCGCCGCTGCCTGAATTACGGCAATGACGCTTACGATGAGATGCTCGGACGACTGTACCCGGATGAAAAACCGTTTCAGCTGCCTAAAGAGTAGGAAGCGAACGAAAATTCAAAAGCTGTCCATTAAGTCAGAGTTCGGGCTTAGTGGACGGCCTTTTCTTTTTGTCCAGACTCCAGCGCCCGGCCTCCCCGTTTCATCAGTCAGCCCAGCTGCCGTGGCAAAAAATTCCCCTCTGCTGTTCTGGATTATGCCTTTCGGGGCTGAATGGGCGCCTGCGCTTTTCTTTGTTATAATGAATAAATGAATCAGGTGAAAATGAAATGAAGTCAGGTGAAGCGAAATGGATTATCGATCATGGCGGCATGTGTTCAAATTGGACCCGGCCAAGGCAATTTCTGATGGACATTTGGAACGAATTTGTGAATCCGGGACTGATGCCATCTTGATAGGCGGAAGCGATGGTGTCACACTCGACAATGTATTGGATTTACTGGAGAGGGTCCGTCGCTTTAAAGTTCCTGCCGTACTTGAAATTTCAACAATAGAATCGGTGACGCCAGGATTCGATTTTTATTTCATCCCGACGGTTTTGAACAGCGGAGATCCGAAATGGATCAAGGGCCTTCACCATGAAGCGATCCGGGAATACGGTGACTTGATGGACTGGGAAGAACTTGTTCCGGAAGGCTATTGCATCCTGAATCCGGATTGCAAAGCGGCCCGGCTCACCGGCGCTGACAGTTTGCTGGACGAGGAAGATGTGGTGGCGTATGCCCGGCTTGCCGAACATTTTTTCCGCCTGCCGATTTTTTATATGGAATACAGCGGCATATACGGCAAACCGGAATTGGTGGCCCAGGTGAGAGAACATTTAACAGATACGCGCCTGTTTTACGGCGGCGGCATCGATTCAACGGAAAAAGCACAGGAAATGGCCAGACTCGCTGACACGATTGTCGTGGGGAATGTCATTTATACAAATATTGAAAACGCGATTAGGACCGTCGAGGCGGTTGCGGAAACTACAAAACAATCGCTATAATGAGAACAAACGTTCGAGGTGGTGCACAATGGAATTGATAACAAAGAATCTGCTTAAAGGGATGAACCCCGAACAGGAAGAAGCGGTAAAAGCGACAGAAGGGCCCCTCTTGATCATGGCTGGTGCCGGGTCAGGGAAAACACGGGTGCTGACGCACAGAATCGCATATCTTGTGCTGGAAAAACAGGTCTATCCGTCAAACATCCTGGCGATAACATTCACGAATAAAGCGGCGCGCGAAATGCGCAACCGGATCGATGGCCTGTTAGGGCATGGAACAGGGGAGCGCATGTGGGTTTCCACGTTCCACTCGATGTGTGTGCGGATCCTTAGACGGGATATCGATAAGCTTGGCTTTTCGCGGAACTTCTCGATACTTGATACAACCGACCAATTATCGGTCATTAAAAATGTCTTGAAACAGCAGAATCTCGATCCGAAAAAATATGAACCGAGAACGATCCTGAATGCGATTTCGTCTGCGAAGAACGAATGCATCACAGCAGGGGAGTTTGCGGCGAACGCCAATCAGCATAACCCTTATGAGAAGACGATTGCTGAAGTTTATGCAGGCTATGAAAAACGCCTCCAAAAAAACCAGTCGCTCGATTTTGACGATTTGATCATGACGACTCTGACTTTATTCAATAAAATGCCGGACGTGCTGGAGTTCTATCAGAACAAATTCCAGTATATCCATGTGGACGAATATCAGGATACGAACAATGCGCAGTATCAGCTTGTCCAAAAACTGGCGAGCAAATTCAAGAATATCTGTGTAGTCGGAGATTCGGACCAGTCCATTTACCGGTGGCGCGGAGCGGATATCACGAATATCCTGAGTTTCGAAAAGGATTATCCGGATGCGAAAGTCATCATGCTGGAGCAGAATTACCGTTCGACGAAGCGCATTCTGCAGGCAGCGAACGACGTCATCAAACGGAATACGAGCCGCTATCCGAAAGAATTGCGCACGGATAACGACGAGGGGCCGGCAATTACGCTTCATAAAGCTTCGGATGAACGACAGGAAGCACAATTTGTTGTGCAGACGATCCAGAAGCTGATGGATGAAGAAAATTATAAAACTTCCGATTTCGCCATTCTGTACCGTACGAATGCCCAGTCGCGGATCATGGAGGAAATGTTCGTTAAATCGAATATGAACTACACGATTGTCGGCGGCACGAAGTTCTATGACCGCAAGGAAATCAAGGATCTGCTCGCATATCTCCGTTTGATCGCCAATAACGACGACGATCTGTCGCTGGCCCGCATCATCAACGAACCGAAACGCGGCATCGGGGCCACGTCTTTTGAACGGATTGCCGGATTCGCGATCGAACATGACCGCACCATTATGGATGCGTTGCAGGAAGTCGACTTTATGGGCGTTTCCGCTAAAATCGCGCAAACGGCCCTGGAGTTCCGGACCATGATTGCCGGCTTCACTGAAATGCAGGAATACTTGTCTGTCACGGAACTCGTGGAGGAAGTCCTGAAGAAATCCGGCTATCGCCAAATGCTGCAGAACGACAAGACCATCGAAGGCGAAAGCCGACTTGAAAACTTGAACGAATTCCTGTCGGTTACCCAGGCGTTCGAAAAACAAAGCGACGATAAATCACTTGTCGCGTTTTTGACGGATCTTGCGCTGATTTCCGACATCGATTCACTTGATGACGAAGAAGACGCAGATGGTCCGATCATTCTGATGACGATGCATGCTGCGAAGGGGCTCGAATTTCCAGTCGTCTTCATCATCGGACTGGAAGAAAACGTATTTCCGCATTCGCGTTCAAATAATGATGAAGAAGAAATGGAAGAAGAGCGGCGCCTTGCCTATGTAGGGATCACGAGAGCGGAAAAACGCCTTTATTTGACGCATGCCTCTTCCCGAACGCTCTTCGGCAAGAGCAATTGGAATATGCCTTCCCGTTTCATCAACGAAATTTCGGAAGAATTGATTGAACAATCAATTGCCCACCACCGTGCGGGAGCCGCAACAAGCTATCAACAGGCACCTAAACGTGCTGCGGTGACGCGGCCGGCCTATCAGCAATCCGGCGGAGACCGGCTCGGCTGGAAACCTGGCGATAAAGCGAAACATAAAAAATGGGGCACCGGCACAGTTGTCGGCGTCAAAGGCGACGGGGAGCAGACTGAACTTGATATCGCATTCCCAAGCCCTGTCGGCATCAAGAGGCTGCTAGCCAAATTCGCGCCGATTGAAAAAGTATAATCGGGAGGTAACTATATGGACCGGATCAAAGCGGAACAACGGGTAAATGAATTGAATGAAATGCTTGGCACTTATGGGCATGCCTATTATGTGCTGGATAATCCGATGGTGCCGGATGCTGTATACGATCAATTGCTGAATGAATTGATCGAACTGGAAACCCTGTATCCGGATCTGGTATTCCCGGATTCGCCGACTCAACGGGTGGGCGGGGCACCGATTTCCAATTTTGAAAAAGTGACGCATGACCGCCCGATGCTCAGCTTGTCAAACGTATTCGGGGAAGAGGACATCCTGGAGTTTGATAAGCGGGTAAGAAGCGGTGCTGGTGAGACGATCGAATATGTATGCGAATTGAAAATCGACGGCCTTGCGGTTTCTTTGATTTATGAAGACGGCAAATTTGTCCGCGGTGCAACCCGCGGTGATGGACGGGTAGGGGAAGATATCACCGTTAATCTGCGGACGATCAACTCCATTCCGCTGAAATTGAAAGAACCGGTATCGCTCGAAGTGCGCGGTGAAGTTTTTATGCCGAAAGGTTCATTCCATAAACTGAATGAACAGCGCACGGAAAAAGGGGAAGAGATCTTTGCGAATCCCCGGAACGCAGCAGCCGGTTCACTTCGGCAACTGGACCCGAAAATTGCGGCGAACCGGAATCTGGATGTATTCATCTACGGCATCGGTGGAGACGCTGAAAATTACGGACTCTCTGACCATGATGAATCATTGAATTATTTGAGTGATATCGGTTTCAAGACAAATAACGAACGCAAAGTATGCCACAGTGTCGAAGAAGTCATGGAATACATTGCAGCGTGGACTGAAAAACGGAATGACTTGTCTTACGAAATCGACGGCATCGTCATTAAAGTCAACCGTTTCCTGCAGCAGCAGGAACTGGGCTTTACAGCGAAAAGCCCGAAATGGGCAACCGCCTATAAATTCCCTGCGGAAGAAGTGATGACGAATCTGCGGGATATCGAACTCAGTGTCGGAAGAACCGGCGCTGTCACACCAACTGCCATCCTGGACCCGGTCTCGGTGGCCGGGACGACTGTCCAGCGGGCTTCATTGCACAATGAAGATCTGATCAAAGAAAAAGATATCCGCATCGGTGATCAGGTCATCATCCGAAAGGCGGGGGATATCATCCCTGAAGTGGTGCGCCCGCTCATTGAACTCAGGACCGGTGATGAAGAGCCGTTTCTGATGCCTGAAAATTGCCCGGCATGCGACGCGGAACTTGTACGCATTGAAGGGGAAGTCGTGCTTCGCTGCGTCAACCCGAAATGTCCTGCCCAAATCACGGAAGGCCTGATCCATTTTGTATCACGCAATGCCATGAATATTGAAGGGCTTGGCGAAAAAGTCATCGAACAGCTTTATCAGCAAGGGTTGATCGCCGATATCGCCGATATTTATAAATTAACCAAAGAGGAACTGCTGGAACTAGAACGGATGGGCGAGAAATCAGCTTCAAATCTGATCACGGCCATCGATGCATCCCGCAGCAATTCCATGGAAAGGCTGCTGTTTGGCCTTGGCATCCGCCATGTCGGTGAAAGGGCGGCCAGGATCCTGTCCGAACATTTCGGTTCCATGGATAAGCTAATGGAGGCCTCTCTTGAAGATTTGACGGCCATCCATGAAATCGGTGATAAAATGGCGGACTCCGTCGTCACATATTTCGACAGCGAGGAAGTCCGTGGGTTAGTGGAACGTTTGAAGAGCAAAAACGTCAATCTTACGTACACTGGAAAACGGGTGCAGGTGGAAGCCGGTTCCAATGCCTTTGCCGGCAAAAAGATTGTTCTTACCGGTAAATTGGAACAGCTGACACGCTCAGAAGCAACTGAGCGCATCGAATCGATGGGCGGCAAACTGACGGGCAGTGTCAGCAAGAAGACCGATCTGCTGATTGCCGGAGAAGAAGCGGGATCCAAGCTGGATAAAGCAAGGGACCTGAAAATCGAAATCTGGAATGAGCAGCAATTGATCGAAGAATTGAACAAATGAGGAGATTAATGCAAATGAAACGCTTTTGGTGGATCCCTGCGAGCATTTTGCTGCTTTCAGCCTGTGTGCCGTCAACTTCGAACGAAACGGAAGTTATCGGCACCGAGGAAGTGGAAACAGCAATTATTCCGAGCATGCAGCTGGATGATCAGTTTTACCGGACTCTGTTGCCTTATAAACAAAGCGCCACTAGAGGGAAGATCGTCAACCGGCTGAATTCCCGCTATGATATTGAAGAAGCCGAGAAAGGGCTCCTTCGTCTGTCCCAAAACCAATTTTCGCCGGATGATTACTATTTCCAGGAAGGGCAGAAAATAACAGATGAAGAAGTGACTGCCTGGCTGAACCGCTTCGATGCAGAAAACAATCCGACAGGCTTGAATGCTGCAGCTGGAGGGGAAGGTGAAATCCCGCCTCCTGAAATCCTGGCCCATGTCATTGAACAAAACTATCTGGTAAGAACGAATGAAGATACGATCCGCCTTGGCGGTGTATCTGTCGGCCTCGCATTGAACTCGGTCTATTATACGGATAATAACGGCATTTCTAACGAACAGGCCATTTCTCAGGAACAGCTTGATTCAGAGGGCAAACGCATGGCGAATGAAATCGTCACCCGCCTGCGCCAGAAAGAGGGGATGGTGGACATACCGATTACGGTTGGTCTGTTCAGGCAAAAAAGCCGCAGCACGATAACCGCCGGCACTTATTTCACTTACGGAACAGCTCCCGGCGGCCAGAATGAAATCGGCAACTGGAATGCAATCGATGAAGAATTCGTTATTTTCCCTGCGACCAACCCTGAAGAGAAGTATCGTGAAATGGATACATCTTTCAGGAATTTCAAGCAGGATGTGGAAGAGTATTTCTCGAATTTCACCAGCGTCATCGGGACCGGATTTTATCAGGGAGAGGACATCCGCAAGCTGAATATTGAAATTCCGATCCAGTTTTATGGATCGGCGGAAGTGATCGGCTTTACTCAGTATCTGACAGGTTTAGTCATGAGCCACTTTCCGGAAAACATTCAGGTTGAAATTGATATAAATTCAGTCAACGGAGCGGAAGCGTTGATTTTGAGAAAAACCAACCAAACCGAGCCGGTTGTCCATATTTATGAATAAACAGTCGTCCAAGATTTTGGGATGATTGAAGAGGCAGCCGCTTCGGCTGTCTCTATTCTTTTTATTGTCCAGACTTCAGCGCCTAGCCCCTCGAGTCGCTTCGGATTTGACCTTCATGGCAAAAGCCGCCACGACGGCCAAATCCTCCAGCGCTTGCCGGAGCTGAGCAGGCGCTTCCGCTTTTCTCTATTAAATGGTATGATATAGCGTATGTTTACTGATTTCGGAGGTGTAAGGAAATGGCGAAAATGACAAAAGAAGAAGTGATCGAAGTTGCCCATTTGGCGCGTCTCGCGATTACGGATGAAGAAGCGGTTCATTTTGCGGAACAACTGGAAGCAATCACGAATGCGATGGAACTTCTGAACGAACTGGATACAGACAATGTGGTGCCGACAACGCACGTATTGCCATTGGTCAACGTATTGCGTGAAGATAAAGCGGAAGCAGGCTTGCCGCGCGAAACCGTTTTGAAAAATGTAAAAGAACATGAAGCGGGACAAGTAAAAGTTCCGACTATACTGGAATAATAGCGAGGGGGGAAAACCATGAAATTCTATGATAAAACAGCTGCTGAGTTACAGGAAATGATACATAGTAATGAAGCGACAATCGAGGAATTGACGAAACAGACCATCGAACGGATCACTGAACTTGATCCGAAAGTCGATGCTTTTCTGGCAATGAATGAAGAGCGCGCGCTTGAAACGGCAAAAGAATTGGACAGCACGCCGATGGATCAGCGTGGACCGTTATTCGGTTTGCCGATCGGCGTGAAAGACAATATCATGACTGAAGGCTTGGTTACGACGGCATCAAGCCGCATCCTGGAAGGTTTCAATCCGATCTATAATGCGACGGTTGTTAAAAAACTGCGTCAGGCAGGGATGATTACCGTAGGTAAATTGAATATGGATGAATTCGCGATGGGGTCATCAAACGAAAACTCCTATTATAAAAAGACAAGAAATCCATGGAACCTGGATTATGTGCCAGGCGGCTCTTCAGGCGGTTCGACTGCTGCTGTGGCTGCGGGCGAAGTCCCGTTCACGCTCGGTTCCGACACAGGCGGATCGATCCGCCAGCCGGCAGCATTCTGCGGCGTCGTTGGCATGAAGCCGACATACGGCCGTGTATCACGTTTCGGTTTGATCGCGTTCGCTTCTTCTCTTGACCAGATCGGTCCCGTGACACGGAACGTCAAAGACAATGCGCTGCTATTGCAGGCCATTTCCGGTCATGATGAAAAAGACTCGACATCTGCCGACATTGAAGTGCCTGATTTTGCAGCAGCTCTGACAGGTGACATCAATGGCCTCCGCATCGGTGTGCCAAAGGAATACTTCGCCGAAGGAGTCAGCGAAACAGCTAAAAAAGCGGTTTATGATGCACTGGACGTATTGACAGAAAAAGGCGCGACATGGGAAGAGATTTCGCTGCCGCATTCCAAATATGCGCTGGCAACATATTATTTGCTTGCTTCCTCTGAAGCTTCGTCCAACCTGTCCCGTTTTGACGGCATCCGTTATGGCTACCGCACAAATAAAGCGAGCAGCCTGCTGGATTTCTATATGAATACACGCGCTGAAGGATTTGGCGACGAAGTGAAACGCCGCATCATGCTTGGAACGTATGCACTGAGCTCAGGCTATTATGATGCTTATTACAAAAAAGCCCAGAAAGTCCGCACATTGATCAAGCAGGACTTCGATGAAGCATTCCAGAATTATGATGTCATCATTTCGCCGACAACACCGACACCGGCATTCAAGATCGGTGAAATCATCGATGATCCATTAACGATGTATGCCAATGATATCCTGACGATTCCGGTCAACTTGGCCGGCGTTCCGGCAATTTCAATCCCTTGCGGATTTGAAGGCGATCTGCCGCTTGGCATGCAGATCATCGGTAATTATTTCGATGAGGAAACGGTTTATCGTGTAGCCGATGTATTTGAAAAGGCGACAGATTTCCATAAAAAAACTCCTCAATTATGGGAGGGAGCAGCACAATGAACTTTGAAACGATCATCGGGCTGGAAGTGCACGTTGAACTGAAAACGGAATCGAAAATGTTTTCACCTTCACCGGCGCATTTCGGAGCAGAACCGAATACGAATACAAATGAAATCGACCTCGGCTATCCGGGAGTCCTGCCGGTAGTCAATAAAACGGCAGTCGACTGGGCAATGAAAGCTGCGCTTGCATTGAATTGCGAAATTACCCGTCATACAAAATTCGACCGCAAAAACTATTTCTATCCGGATAATCCGAAAGCTTACCAAATTTCTCAATTTGATCAGCCGATCGGTGAAAATGGCTGGATTGAAATCGAAGTGAACGGTGAGAAAAAACGCATCGGCATCACGCGTCTTCATATGGAAGAAGATGCGGGCAAACTGACTCATACCGATAAAGGCTATTCGCTGGTTGACTATAATCGTCAGGGTACGCCGCTGATCGAGATTGTTTCTGAGCCGGATATCCGTACTGCTGATGAAGCATACGCTTATTTGGAGAAGATCAAAGCGATCATCCAATACACAGGAGTCTCTGATGTCCGCATGGAAGAAGGGTCGCTCCGCTGCGACGCCAACATTTCACTTCGTCCATTCGGCCAGGAGCAATTCGGCACGAAAACGGAATTGAAGAACCTGAACTCGTTCAACTATGTCCGCAGAGGGATCGAGCATGAACAGATCCGTCAGGAACAAGTGCTGCTGTCAGGCGGCATCATTCCACAGGAAACACGCCGTTATGATGAAGCAACCGGCAAAACCGTCCTCATGCGCGTGAAAGAAGGATCTGACGATTACCGTTATTTCCCGGAACCGGATCTTGTCGATATCGTAATCGACGATGCCTGGATCGAACGTGTCCGTGCAGAAATTCCGGAACTTCCGGATGCGCGTAAAGCCCGTTACGTGGCAGAGCTCGGCTTGTCACCGTATGATGCAATGGTGCTGACGCTGGCTAAACCGATTTCCGACTTTTTCGAAGCGACCACGGCTGCAGGCGCAGACGCGAAGCTCGTTTCAAACTGGCTGATGGGTGAGGTTTCCGCCTACCTGAACGCTGAACAGAAAGAGCTTTCGGAGACAGCTTTGACGCCTGAAGGCTTGGCTGGCATGATCAAGTTGATCGCTGACGGCACGATTTCTTCTAAAATCGCTAAAAAAGTATTCCGTGAGCTGATCGAAAAAGGCGGAGACGCCAATGACATCGTGAAAGCGAAAGGTCTCGTCCAGATTTCCGACGAAGGCGTGCTGCGTGAATATGTAACGAATACACTCGATGCCAACCCGCAATCCATCGAAGACTTCAAAAATGGCAAGGACCGCGCTGTCGGCTTCCTGATCGGCTTGATCATGAAAGCCACCAAAGGACAGGCGAATCCGCCTTTATTGAATAAAATCCTGCTGGAAGAAATAAATAAGCGATAGAATAATGGATGGTCCTTTATGGGCCATCTTTTTTATCGGGGGCTTGGCCGTTGCATTTCTTTATTATTTGAAGCATTGCCGAAAGACAAGTAAACTGGAATAAAAGGAGAGGTTTACGTATGACAATGGAACAGGAATATTTTGAAAATGCAGTGACACTTGAAACATATATGGCTCAGATGGAATCGAATCAGGATAAATCCTATTCGGTTTATGAGAAGTTTGAAATGCCGCAGGACGAAGAATTCATCACGCTGTTAAAGGAAAAGAATCCCCGTATTCTGGTGATTACAGAAGACTGGTGTGGAGATGCGATGATGAACAATGCCATTCTCCGGAAGATCGCAGAAGCGGGCAATCTGGAAGTGCGCTGTGTATACCGAGATGAAAACCTGGAACTGATGGATCGTTACCTGACGAACGGCGGCCGTTCGATTCCTAAATACATTTTCCTGTCCGAAGAAGGCGAAGTACTGGCGGACTGGGGTCCAAGGTCTGCAGCAGTCCAGGAATTCGTAGACGGATTGAAAGCGAAATTGCCAGCCAAAGAAGACCCTCAATACGATTTGCATTTCAAAACAGTCATTGGTGAAATCACGGACGGCTTTGTTTACAAAACGGAATTCTGGGACAGTGTGTATCAGGAACTGAAAGATGTTTTGACCAGATCGCTGAAATAATTTATGTGGCAGGTCGATTAGAGGGAACCTTTTCCAGCTTGAAATGTCTTATTTTCCAGAGTATGTGAAGAAAGGCTGAAACTTATGAAGCGAGCACGAATTATTTACAATCCGACTTCCGGCAGGGAATTGTTCCGTAAGCATTTGCCGGAAGTGCTGGAAAAAATGGAAATCGCCGGATACGAAACGTCCTGCCATGCGACCACTTGTGAAGGCGATGCGACGACAGCCGCCATTTCGGCTGTCGAAAGAAAATTCGATTTGATTGTGGCAGTCGGCGGCGATGGCACATTGAACGAAGTGGTGGCTGGGGTTTCCAAATTTGAGGACCGGCCGAAAATCGGGTTGATCCCGATGGGCACGACAAATGATTTTGCCCGTGCCGTACATATCCCGCGCGATATAAACAAAGCTGTCGATATCATCATCCAGGGTGATTCGGTACCTGTGGACGTGGGGATGATGAATGACCGGTATTTCATCAATATAGCCGGCGGCGGAAGAATAACGGAACTGACTTATGAAGTGCCGAGCAAACTGAAGACGGTTCTCGGACAGATGGCCTATTATTTGAAAGGCATCGAGATGTTGCCGTCCATCCGTTCGTCCAATGTGCGCATTGAATATGACGGGGAAGTTTTTGATGACAAAGCGATGATGTTCCTGATCGGTCTGACAAACTCAGTCGGCGGCTTTGAAAAATTAGCGCCGGATGCCAGCATCAATGATGGTAAGTTCACATTGCTGATCCTGAAGGAAGTGAACATGGCTGAGTTTATTCGCCTGGCTTCTCTTGCGATTCGCGGTGAGCACCTTTCCGACCCGCATGTAATCTATGCGAAAGCAAGCAAGGTCGTCGTTTCATCCAAGGAGCGGGTCATGTTGAATCTGGACGGGGAATACGGCGGTGTATTGCCGGCGGTTTTCCAAAACCTCGAAAAGCATATTGAGGTGCTGGTGCCGATCCACGCAATCAATGAAAAAGATCTCGTATAATATGAAAACAAACCCGGCAGTCATTTGACTGCCGGGTTTGTTTTGGCCTTCACCTGCCATTACAGCAAGTCGACCGCCGTATCCTGTTCCATGGCAAGTTTAGGCAAATCATCGACCGGTTCCCAGCGGAACAGCAGCGTCAGGCCATTGTCGCGGCCATTGCTTTTGATGGTATGTTCCCATTCATCGACTTTTTCTCCCGTATATTCGAAATGGAAGATATTGCGTTCGTAAACTTTGTCGCGGTGTTCCGGATAATAATTGTATTTGTGGATTTTACCCGCAAAATGCAGAACATCCCGCGGCAGTCCTGTTTCCTCATGAACTTCACGGTACAATGCGTCAATGAGCAATTCCCCTTCTGCAATCGTTCCTCCAGGAACCTGAATTCCAACTTCGGGTTCACCTTTATACTCAAAAACCAGTAATTCACGATTTTCGTCAGGGCCTCTTGTGATGTAGGCAAAAACTTTTCTGCTTGTTTCCATATGAATCACCCTTTATTTTTGTTCCTTACAGAATACTAAATTTTCTAAAAGATATCAAGTGTTTTCACCTTTGCCTGTCACAGCTTATTCAAAGTTTATGAAGAAACTCCCTTTTCCGCATTCGTCCCAGAGGATTCAGACTGGCAGCATAGGGTACAATGAATATAACACTTGTGGATGAGTATATTCCGTAGGAGGGATAAGGTAATGGGATTTGAAGATACAGCGCTTTTAAGCCGGATCCTGACATTGATGACCCTGTCGTTTCACATTCTTTACGCAACGATCGGAGTCGGTGTTCCACTGATGATCTTGATTGCTCAGTGGGTCGGGATTAAAAAGAATGATGACCATTATATCCTGCTGGCCCGGAGATGGGCGAGAGGATTTGTTATTACAGTAGCGGTGGGGGTTGTGACCGGTACTGCGATCGGCCTGCAATTATCATTGCTCTGGCCAAACTTCATGCAGTTGGCCGGCAACGTCATAGCACTGCCGCTGTTCATGGAAGTTTTTGCATTTTTCTTTGAAGCTATTTTCCTTGGCATTTATCTGTATACATGGGATCGGTTTGAAGATCAGCGCAAGCATCTATTGCTGCTGATTCCAGTTGCTCTTGGTGCAGCTACTTCTTCCGTCTTCATCACAATCGTCAACGCATTCATGAATGCCCCGCAAGGTTTTGATATCTTGAACGGGGAACTGGTCAATGTCAGCCCGCTGCTCGCGATGTTCAGTCCGGCAGTGCCGACAAAAGTTGCGCACGTGATGGCGACTGCATTCATGACGAGTGCCTTTGTGCTCGCATCGATCGCCGCACTTCGCATCGTCCAAGGCTCGAAGCATGTCTACCATAAAAAAGCGTTGCTGCTGACAATGAAACTTGGTTTGGTGTTTTCAATCGCAACCGCACTCATCGGCGATTTTTCAGGAAAATACCTGGCTGAATACCAGCCTGAAAAATTAGCCGCCGCTGAATGGCATTTTGAAACGGAAGGCGAAGCCGAGTTGATCCTCTTCGGGGTTCTTGACGGGGAGGAACCGAAATATGCGATTAAGATCCCTTATGCACTCAGTATATTGGCACACGGCGTTCCCGGAGCTGAAGTGACCGGATTGAATGAGTTTCCGGAAGATGAGCGGCCGCCGCTCTGGATCCATTATCTGTTTGATCTGATGGTCACGATCGGCATGTGGCTGGCGTTCTTCTCCTTCGTGTATGTCATCGGGGCATGGCGCAAATGGCCGATCATCCAGAAGAAATGGTTCCGCTGGCTTACAGTGGCGAGTGGCCCGCTGGCTTTGATCGCCATCGAAGCGGGCTGGTGGTTTACAGAAGTCGGCCGACAGCCGTGGATATTGCGCGGCTACATGAAAACTTCCGAAGCTGCCACGACAAGCGGTCAGGTCGACTTGATGATCATCCTGTTTGCAGGCCTCTATTTTATCCTGGGCGTGGGGACGATCGTCGTTCTTACCCGGATGTACAAACGCAATCCGGTGGAAAAAGAACTTGCCCAAAGAGAAAAGACTGCTAAAGGCGGTGGCACAGAATGACTCTGGAAATTATTGGTATTTCAGTTCTTTGGCTGTTTCTGTTCCTTTATGTCATTGTCGCATCGATCGATTTCGGTGCCGGATTTTTCAATGCCTACAGTGCTTTTACAGATAAGCAGCATATCCTGACAGGCATCATTCAGCGCTACCTGTCACCGGTATGGGAAGTGACGAACGTGTTCTTCGTGTTCTTTTTTGTGGGGATCATCGGATTCTTCCCGCAAACCGCTTTCTATTACGGGACGACATTGCTCGTGCCTGCGAGCATAGCGCTGATCCTGCTCGCGATACGCGGTTCGTATTACGCTTTCGCAACTTACGGGGCGAAAATCAATCACCGCGGTTATATTTATATGTACGGATTATCCGGATTGCTGCTGCCGGCATCATTATCCCCGGTGCTGGCAATGTCGGAAGGCGGATTCATCAAGATGGACGGCGGAGAGCCTTATCTTGACTATTGGGCGCTTTTTACAAGTCCATTGATGTGGAGCATCGTGGTGCTCAGTATTGCCGCAGTGCTGTATATCTCGGCTGTATTCCTGACTTGGTATGCGAATAAGGCGGGGGACGCCAAAGCGACAGAGCTGATGCGCAAATATGCGCTCATCTGGGCAGCACCCGCAATCATAACGGCTACCGGCATCATTTTCGAATTACGGAACCATACACCTGAACATTTCGAACGCATCATGGATATCTGGTGGGTATTCGGTATCTCGTTCCTGCTGTTCGTCGGAACGGTCTATCTGATCTGGAAAAAGCGGAATTATGGATTGGCGTTCATCCTGCTCGTCGGTCAATTCTTCACAGCATTTTTCGCTTACGGGGCATCCCATTATCCATATCTGCTGTATCCGTATCTGACCATTTATGACAGCTTCACAAACGAATCGATGGCTATCGCCCTGATCATCGCCTTTATCGCGGGCCTCGGCTTACTGTTGCCGTCACTTTATCTATTGTTCCGTCTGTTCCTGTTCGATAAAGATTACGTCAAAGGCAAATCGGATTATCATGCATAAAAGGAGGCAATTTCCATGCAGGATTTCTTTATCTTCTATGCACCGTTCATCGTATTGATTGCTTCAATCATTTTCGGTTTCTGGTTTTCGCTGAAAGACGGACCGGTATCGAAGAAACGTGATTGACCAACGCGTCCAGGCTTAGCCTGGCGCGTTTTTTTATGGACGGATATAAACCGGTTGGTCGCAGGCGCTTTTCTGTAGTAGAATAAAGAAATTGAAATGGAGTGAACGAATTGAAACCTGTATCGAAAAATGACCGGCTGCTGGTCCATGTGGAAGATTTGACGCATGACGGCGCCGGAGTTGCCAAAATAGACGGTTATCCTTTATTCATCCACGGCGCTTTGCCGGGAGAAGATGTCCATGTCCACGTTTTAAAGACCCTGAAATCCTACGGTTTTGCGAAACTGCTGCAAATCGAGAATGCCTCGCCGTTCCGGGTTGAAGCGCCTTGTCCCGTATTCGACACATGCGGCGGCTGTCAGGTTCAGCATCTGTCCTATGAGGGCCAGATGACATTCAAACGGAAACTGGTGCGCGATGCCATCACCCGCATCGGGAAATTGCCGGATGTGCCGGTTCATCCCGTCAAAGGAATGGAAGACCCGTGGCGCTACCGCAATAAATCCCAGATACCTTTCGGGATGGAAGAAGGGCGCGTGGTGGCCGGATTTTACGCGCCGCGTTCCCACAAAATCGCCGATACGGATATCTGCATCATCCAGACGCCCGAAGCGGACAGCATCATGACCGGTATCAAACAGAAGCTGAGGGAAATGGGCATCGAACCTTATGAAGAAGAAACCCACCGGGGACAGCTACGCCACGTCGTCGTGCGGAAAGCACGGGCAACGGGTGAAGTCATGGTCGTCCTGGTCACGAAGAAAAAGAAATTCCCACAAGCTGAAAGAGCGGTGGAACTAATCCGTGAACTTGTGCCGGCAACGGTGTCGATCGTCCAGAACATCAATACAGAAAAAACCAACGTCATTTTCGGCGATGAAACGATTACGTTATGGGGCAACGATATTATCGAAGACCGCATCGGCGACGTGCGTTTTGAAATCTCTGCGCGTTCTTTCTATCAGATCAATCCCGGACAGACGGAAGTGCTGTACGGCCAGGCACTCCAGTATGCCGATCTGACCGGCAATGAAACCGTCATTGACGCCTATTGCGGCATCGGTACGATTTCTTTGTTCCTTGCACAAAAAGCGAAATTCGTCATGGGCGTCGAAATTGTACCGCCTGCGATTGAAGATGCTAAACGCAATGCCGAACTGAACGGATTCAGCAATACGCTGTTCGAAGCAGGGCCAGCCGAACAGGTGATTCCGCGCTGGTATAAGGAAGGGGAACGGGCTGATGTGCTGGTCGTCGATCCGCCAAGAAAAGGCTGCGATGAGCAATTGCTGCAGACGATCCTGAAACAGCGGCCAGAACGGGTGGTCTATGTGTCGTGCAATCCGGCGACACTTGCGCGCGACCTCCGTATTCTCGAAGACGGCGGCTACCGGACGCAGGAAGTTCAACCGGTGGATATGTTTCCGCAATCGACGCATTGTGAAGCGGTCGCATGGCTGAAGCTTGAACAATAAAATAGAAACGAACCGGATGCATGAGCATCCGGTTTTTTTATTTTTCAGATACGTTTCATTATTAGGCGAGGGAGGGTAAAGAAAAGAGAATACATCTGTAAGGAGAGAACGATCAACATGGAGAACATACCCGAGTCGAAATTCGAAGATAAACGCTCGAACGTCATTGAGGAATTGGTGGCCCAGAACGTCTTCAAGATTAACGGCCGTCAATTATATGAACTGAGTCTATATGAATTAATGAAGGAATATACGCAGAAAAGCCTAAGCTCGTAAGCTGCGGCTTTTTTATTTTGATTAATGCAGACATTGGACCGAAAGGGAGGGGAAGCTATGCACCAGAAAAAATTGGAGGATTACCGCAAAGGGCGGCTGGATGAGATGACCATCGCCGAGATGCAGCAGGAAATGCACGAGGGCAAGGTCACTTCAGAAGAATTGGTGCTGATGTATAAAGAGAATATTTCACTGCGTGATAAGAACATCAACGCGGTATTGGAAATTAATCCGGATGCCCTGCAGATCGCCCAGGCCCTCGATTACGAACGCAAGCGAAGCGGAGCTCGCGGCCCGTTGCACGGGATTCCGATCCTGTTGAAAGACAATATGGATACCGGTGATAAAATGCATACCAGTGCAGGTTCGCTCGCACTTGAAAATCATTATGCGCTGAAAGACGCGACTTTGGCTGAAAAGCTGAGAGGAGCAGGGGCGGTCATTCTCGGCAAAACGAATATGACCGAATGGGCTAATTTCATGTCGGATAAAATGACGAACGGTTACAGTTCTCGCGGCGGACAAGTGAAAAATCCATATGGTCCGTTTGATGTTGGCGGATCCAGTTCCGGAGCGGCCGCAGCTGTTGCGGCGAATTTGGCTGCGGCATCCATCGGTACGGAAACGTCCGGATCGATCATTGATCCGGCTGCCCAGAATAATCTGGTGGGCCTGAAACCGACCATCGGCATGGTAAGCAGGAGCGGTGTCATTCCGCTGTCTCATACCCAGGATATACCTGGGCCCATCGCCCGGACAGTCGAGGATGCAGTCACTGTATTTACGGCGCTTATCGGGGTTGACCCGGAAGATCCGGTCACCAATATGGCCGCCGATTTTGAAGGATATGACTGGCTTGCCCACCTGAAAGAAAATGGACTCGAAGGGGTCCGGCTGGCTGTGACGCCTGATTTGTTCAAGGAAATACCGGATGAGCAGCGGATATTATTTGAACAGGCAAAAGAACGGTTAAAAGAATGCGGCGCGGAAATCATCGAAGACGTGGACCTGGGGGCTAATCAGGAAGATCTTGGATTTGCAGTATTGCTTCATGAATTCAAAGCTGACTTGAATGCCTATCTTGCCAAGACGGACCCGCTCAATCCGATCCGGACAATGGCTGACGTGGTCAGCTTCAATAATGAACACCCGGAAACGATGCTCAAGTTTGGACAGAATCTGATGGAACAGGCGAACAGCCTTAGCGGTATGCTGACGGAGCGGGAATATGTGGAGGCGCTGGAACGCAACCGCTATCTGGCTGCGGAACAAGGCATCGACGCCACGTTAAAGGAAATCGATGCAGATGCGATTCTGCTGCCGCATGATTTCGGCTGCAATGTCGGAGCGGCTGCCGGATTCCCTGCCATTACCGTGCCTTACGGATTCACGGAAACAAAAGAGCCGTTCGGCATCACTTTTTATGGCCGGGCTTTTGATGAACCGAAATTAATCGAATACGCTTATGCGTTCGAGCAGGCTGTAAAAGGCAGAAAGAAACCATAGGAAAAGGCGGCCGGAAAATTTCCGGGCCGCCTTTTCCTATGCATTTGCTCAGAGAGCCGCAAGCTTTTTCCATACCTGTTCGAGTAAAATCATCAATTCCGATTCCAGCTCAGGGTTTTTCGACAAGGTCCCCAGCACACTTTCAAGCAGGGTCTGGCGCGGTGTTTCTGCCAGCAATTCCTGGGATAAAAAAAGCACCAGCTGCCGGGAAGCGGCATCATCCAGCATCGTTTCGCTGTAACTTTCAAGCTGCTGGGAAAGTTCAGACACCGAAAGATTTGCTGAAGATTTTTCTGTATAGACGGTCGGAGCTAGGATAAACCGTTCCCCCGATTCGATTTGGGCAAGGACTGCCGTTTCCAGCCGTTTGATGACAAATGCCGCCAGCTTTTCAGTCGGCAGATTTTCATCTGTAGTCAATTGCCAGATATTGACCAATTGCTGGATGGTGCCATGGACGGATGCAGCATTATCAAGGGCATAAGGTGCTGCTTGCTGGCCGTATATATCAACAATCCGTGATGTGATCCAGTCCAGTTCCACCCGGTAGGAATGCTTGGCAAAACCTTTTAATTCCGTGTCCCTGGAATAAAAGATGCTTTCATACAGCGAAAACAGATTTTTTTCGCGGTTCATCCGTATCCGGATACATAATTGTTCTGCAAGAACTTCGGGGTCATCCACCGGTCTGCCGGCTGCAGCTTCCATGCGCTTCTGCCGAATTTCATTGCCGATGGATTCCATGATGGCAATGAGGCATTCGCTTTTAGAGGTGAAATAATTATAAAATGTTCCTTTCGAAATCCCGGCTTCGTCCAGGATATCCTGGATGGAAGTGGAATTATAGCCGTTCCCGATAAACAAGGTGTAGGCGGCATCCATGATATTCTGCTTTTTTCGATTCATCTACTCACCTTTTTATTTGTAATCTATTGCCAGAATACCATAAATCATGCTTTATGCAATTAAAATGAACAACCGGTATAATTTTGTTGATAAATGTATACCAGGAGTATAGAATAGGGAAATGGAGATTTCAGAAGATCATTTCAACCAGATCAATACGGAGGAATAACAGAATGATAGAACAGAAAAAACCGCCTTATGGCATAATCGCAATTTTATTTACCGGCGCATTTGTAGCTTTTTTCAATCAGACATTATTGAATATCGCATTGCCCGAAATCATGGCGGATTTCGGTATAAAAGCTGCAACAGCCCAGTGGCTCGTTACCGGCTATATGCTCGTGAACGGTATCTTGATCCCGGCAAGTGCTTATTTCATCCAGCGATTTTCGAATCGCTCGGTCTTTATCGTTGCCATGTCCCTATTTTCACTGGGCACATTGATCGCAGGATTGGCACCGGTATTTTCAATGCTCCTGATAGGCCGTCTGCTGCAGGCTTCCGGGGCCGCTTTGATGATGCCGCTTCTTATGAATGTCATGCTGGTGGCATTTCCAGTTGAGAAACGTGGGACTGCCATGGGTTATTTCGGCCTCGTCATGGTCGTTGCCCCTGCAATCGGACCGACATTGTCGGGCTATATCGTTCAAAACTATGACTGGCGCGTGCTGTTTTTCATCGTGTTGCCGGTTGCCCTGATCCCGCTTCTATTAGGGATTTTCAAATTAAAGAATTTAACGTTCCAGAACCGGGAAATTTCGCTTGACAGATTTTCCCTTGTTTTATCAAGTCTCGGGTTTGGCGGTATTCTGTACGGCTTCAGTTCAGCGGGTACTTTAGGCTGGTCGAATCCGGTCGTTTACGTCACCATCACCGTCGGGCTTGTTTCATTGGCTCTTTTCGTATGCCGCCAACTGAAGCTTGATGAACCGCTGCTTCAAATACGGATCTATAAATATCCGATGTTCGCATTGTCTTCCATCATTTCCGTGGTGCTGTCGATGTCGATGTTCTCGGCCATGATCCTTATGCCGATCTATATCCAGACGATCAAAGGCATTTCGCCGATCAATTCAGGATTGCTGATGCTTCCGGGTGCACTGCTCATGGGTGTGATGTCGCCGATCACCGGCCGACTGTTCGATAAATGGGGAGCAAAAGTTCTGGCGATTCCCGGCTTGTCGCTGGTTGTCATCACCACTTATCTGTTCAGCCAATTGTCGCTGGATACGAGCTATTGGCAGATCATGCTGATCTATACAGTCCGGATGCTCGGTATTTCACTCGTCATGATGCCGGTCATGACGAACGGGCTGAACACTTTGCCGATGAAAGCCTATCCGCACGGAACAGCCATCAATAATACGCTCCAGCAGGTATCTGGGGCAATCGGTTCAGCATTTCTTATCACGCTGATGAATACACGGACAGAATCAGCGGCCGGCGAATTGATGGCGCAGGGAACCGCACTTGAGAGCATCGAAAATTTAGCGATGCTTGAAGGCATCAATTTCTCATTCTTTGTTTCCACGTTCATTGCGCTGACTGCGCTTGTTCTGGCACTGTTCATCAAAAAGCCGAATCGTCCTGTGACCGAACAGGATAAAGAGATTGTCTATTCCCGAAAAGAAGTATCAGACTCATAACCGGAAAGCCGCACCTTTGATGGTGCGGCTTTTATTGCATTTCACATGCTTTATTCGCATGGATGTCCTCCAAAAAAGGCGGTGGGACGCCAAATATGGTACACTGAAAACATTGAAGAAGAGGTGGAATCCAAATGACTTTTATAGAAGAAATGAATCCAGTATGGCAGGAAAAATGGAAGAAGACCGGTTTTGAAACAATCATGCCGATCCAGGAACAGATGATTCCGGAAATGATGGCCGGCAATGATATCGTTGCCCAATCACCGACAGGATCAGGCAAGACATTAGCGTATGTGCTGCCGATTTTACAGCGCGTCGATCCGGAAAAAGCGGCGACACAGGCAATGATCGTAGCGCCGTCACAGGAGTTGTCGATGCAGATCGTCAATGTGCTGCGCGAGTGGACAGAAGGTACGGATATCAGCGTCACACAATTGATCGGCGGAGCAAATATGCAGCGCCAATTGGAAAAGCTGAAGAAAAAACCGACGATTGTTGTAGGAACGCCCGGGCGTTTAAATGAACTCGTCAAAAACAAGAAATTGAAAATGCATGAAATCCGCATTTTAGTGCTTGATGAAGGTGACCAGCTGATGGCGCGCGAACACCGTGAAGTCATGAAATCGCTTGTCGAAAAAACCCAGCAGGACCGTCAGCTTGTGCTCGTTTCAGCGACGATCACCGATGAAGTGGAATTGGTGGCTGATCGCCTGATGAAAAATCCGACGCGTATCCACGTGACTGCAGAAGAAATGCCGATGCAGGGGAGAGTGACGCATTCATTCATTAAAGTGGATGAACGCGACAAGACGGATCTGCTGCGCCGCATCTCCTATATAGAGGGCGTGAAGGCTTTGGCGTTCGTCAATAATTTGGACCAGCTGTTAATGAAAGAGAATAAATTGAAATTCCGTGATGCCAAAATCGTCACATTGCATTCCGAGATGAAAAAAGATGAACGGAAAGGAGCGCTTGATGCGTTCCGCAAAGGGGAAGTTTCCATTCTGATTGCGACAGAAGTCGCTGCACGCGGCCTTGATATTGACTCGGTCTCACATGTCATCCATGTCGATGTACCGAAGACGATCGACCAGTACATGCATCGTTCGGGGCGGACAGGAAGAGCCGGAGCAGACGGGGAAGTGTTGACGCTGCTCGCTTATCAGGATGAAAGACATTATAAGAAATTCACAAAAGACCTGCCGTCGAAGCCTGTCCAGAAAATCATGCACGGCGGCGAGCTGATCGAGGGGTCGAGCAAGACAGTAAATACAAAGGGGAAAAAATAATGGATTTTCAAAAAAAAATGGAGCAGTATGCGGAGCTGACCGTATACGTTGGACTGAATGTCCAAAAAGATCAGCATGTCCTGATCAACACCACAACAGACACGATCGACTTCACGCGTCTGGTCGTCAAGAAAGCATATGAAGCCGGCGCCAAAAATGTTCATGTCAATTATTCGGATCCCATTCAGAGCCGAACTCATTATGAACTGGCGCCTGACGCGGCATTCACTGAATACCCGGAATGGTCCGTAGTGCAACGGGATGAAATCATTGAAAAAGGTGGTTCCTTCCTGTGGATTGACGCGGAAGACCCTGACTTATTGACCGGCATACCGGCAAAACGCCTGTCCGACTCACAGAAAGCCGCAGGCAAAGCCCTGGCACGTTACCGCCAGGCTGTAGGTTCCGATAAAGTGGCCTGGTCGATCATTGCGATTCCATCTCAAAAATGGGCAGCAAAAGTATTTCCGGACCTTGCGCCGGATCAGCAGATCGAAGCGCTTTGGGAAGCCATCTTCAAAACCGTCCGCATCGGAGACGGGGATGCCGTTTCTTTATGGAAAGAACATATCGATTTTTTGGAACGGCGTGCAGCACAGTTGAATGAACACCGTTTTTCCAAATTGCATTATACAGCTCCGGGAACGGATTTGACGATAACACTTCCTGACAAGCATGTCTGGATGTCGGGTGCTTCGAAAACACCGCAGGGCAATCCATTCATCGCGAACATGCCGACGGAAGAAGTTTATACAGTGCCTTTGAAAACTGGCGCCGATGGTTTCGTTCGCAATACAAAACCGCTAGTATACCAGGGCAATATCATCGACGGTTTCACCCTTACTTTCAGGGACGGGAAAATCGTCAAAGTGGAAGCTGAAACAGGCGGGGAACTATTGAATGAAATGATCGCTTCTGATGAAGGCGCCGCTTACCTCGGTGAAGTGGCATTGGTGCCGCACCAGTCGCCTATTTCAGATTCAGGGCTATTATTCTTCAATACACTGTTTGATGAAAATGCATCCAACCACCTGGCAATCGGGGATTCCTATCCGACCTGCTATGAAGGGGCGCGCAACCTTGAACGGGATGAACTTGCAGAAATCGGTTTGAATACGTCGATTGTCCACGAAGACTTTATGATTGGCAGTGCTGAAATGGCTATCGACGGCATTACAGCAGATGGTTCGAAGATTCCTGTTTTCAGAAATGGGAACTGGGCATTCTAAGAGGTGATGGAGATGAAAAAAACAGCAGCAGCATTGCTGGCTTTAGTGTTCATATTCAGCATGATGAATACGGCGGCGGCACAGGTGAAAATCCCCGCTGTCTATATAGCGCTCGGCGATTCACTGGCAGCCGGTCAGACACCAGCCAGCCAGATTGATACAGGTTACGCCGATCTGATCGCCCAGGAACTGGGGCGCAATCAGCCAGTCGCTTTCTTTTCGAAGGATCTGGCGTTTCCCGGATATACGACTGCTGATGTGCTGGAACGGATAAGAGAGGAAGAAACAAAGGAAATCCTCGCTTCAGCGAATATCATCACGCTGTCTGCAGGGGCCAACGATCTGCTGCGTCTGGTGCAGGCGAATCCGGCAGATGGCTCGCTACGTTTCGAGCGCATCCAGTCAGATTTCGCACTCAATAAAGCGAGACAGAACGTCAGTGAAATTCTGCAGGAATTGGCAGGGGCCGCCCCTGCAGCCGATATTTATGTCATGGGCTATTATTTCGCTTATCCGCATGCCCGGGACACCCAAAAGTCGGGAGTCGCTGCGCAATTGGATATGTTGAATGCGATTTTGAAAAATGAAGCAGAAAAAGCGGGAGCGAAATTTATTGCTGTCGATGAGGCATTCGGCCTTGAGTCAGTGTCCAAAGTGCCGAACGCTGCGGATGTGCATCCAAGCTTCGAAGGCTATCAGGCGATGGCCAATGCGTTTCTGGCGCAATACCGTGAAGGATGGGTCATTGAAGACTGGGAATTGCCTCAGCCGAATCCGATCAGTTTTGATGAAA
This sequence comes from Planococcus beigongshangi, assembly GCF_016820495.1. GTDB lineage: Bacteria > Bacillota > Bacilli > Bacillales_A > Planococcaceae > Planococcus > Planococcus beigongshangi. Next base: position 40,858 of record NZ_JADHDU010000008.1, read on the forward strand.
TCCTGAGACGCCAGGAAACTGGCAACGAGGCTGAAGGTGATGCAGGAGCAGCTGCAGGGCCTGAGTCTCCTGAACAGGATGCTGAAACTGTAGAGGATGAGTCATCTGCAAGCGTACTGCCGGATCTCAAGTCTGGCTATCTCGCCTTGCGCACCATATTGCCTATCATTTAAAAGTAAAATCCCTCTTCTGATACGCAGAAGAGGGATTACTTGTTTTATCGGCGCGTTTTACTTGTTTTATACTGGCTGGTGTTCGTTTGGACATTTCCTTTGGCTTTTTTCTTATTCATGAATTTACGTATGATCGGATAAGCTATAGGACCATATTTAATCGCTGTTCTAAGTAATCTTCCGACTGCCATATATATCGCTCCATTCGTGTTTAAAGGTACTCTTTAAATTCCCTCTTTTCGCTTTGCCTAAACATGCCGTTCAGCTCAATGCGTGATTCAGCAGGATATCTTTATATTCGTGGACACTTGATATCAGTACATATTCCGCATTGCCATGCCAGTCGCCGCCAGACGGACCGAACTCAATGGCACCTTCACCGCCGTTGACGGCAGCATAATAGCGGGTATCGGCAGCGCCATGCTGGCCGAAAAGGATGGCGTCGTTTCCGGTAGTGGAGCGGATACTCTGTCCCAGTGATTGGATATAGGGATTTTCTTCTGTTGTGGTCAAAGCGGGAGTTGAGGCAGAACTGGATTCATAATCAAAATCGATATTGAGGGTTTCTCCCAAATCCACCATCTGTCTGGTGATTTCTTCCGGGTCCTGACCCGGCATAAAGCGGATGTCATAGGACATCTCACAGATTTCCGGCACCATATTATAGCGTTTGCCGGCATTGATAATGGCGAGGTTGACCGATGGCTGATCATAATATTCGGTCGATTCTTTTCGGAAAGGCAGTTCCGCCATAGCCATATGATATTTCATGGCCTGCTCAATAGCATTGACCCCTTCCCATGGTCTGCTGCCATGCGCAGGTTTTCCTTTAAATACCATGTCCATATGAAGGATGCCTTTTGACTGCAGTCCCACTTTCAGACCTGTCGGTTCACCGCAGATGACAAAATCTCCACTGTAGCCTTGCGATACAAGCCATTTCGATGTATTGCGCCCACCGATCTCTTCATCGGTGACAAGATGAAGTTCGACTTGGCGGCTCAGATTTTCCGGCTCAAGTTCGATGAAAGCCTGCATCATTGCTGCAACTCCAGCTTTCATGTCCGCTGAACCGCGGCCAAACAGGCGGTCCTGTTCTTCCATTGGTGTAAATTGATCCGCGTGTCCTGGCACCACATCGACGTGTCCATTCCAGATAAGCTTTTCATCGCCCTGGCCTTTTGTGGCTGTCAGCATCAAATAGCCATCATTGTCATGGACTTTTACGGTTTCCCCTTTTTGTTCAAGCCATTTTGCGCAAAACAGAAGTGCTTCGTTCGCCCCTTCTTTTGTGTAACTTTTAATTTTAATCAGATCTTTTAACAATTCAATCATTTATAAGCAGCCATTTATGCTGCCTCCACCGCCTTTCCGAGACATTTACTTCATTTTTACCCTAATATCCGCTGGTGAAACGAACTTGCATCTCTTCATTTTGTCCGTTACAATACAGGTGTTACGAAAATAACTGTATACACCACAAGGGGAGCTTTTGCTGAGAGTGAACGATTCCGTTCTTACCCTTCGAACCTGTAGGTTAATGCCTGCGCAGGGATGTGGATAGAAACCTGCCCTTTTAAGCGGCGCCAGGATCTGTCCCGGCGCCGCTTTTATATGGTTTTTATTAGCGGCCCTTCTGGTGATGTGCAAACACATGGGGAGGAAATCATGAGAAATAGAAAATTATTGCTGATGCTCGAAATAGCGATTTTCGGTGCACTCGGCTACGTCCTGGATTTCATTGCGTTCAGTATGCCGCAAGGCGGATCGGTTAGCCTGGTGATGATACCAATCGTACTGATGGCATTCCGGCGCGGATTGGGTGCTGGGCTTCTGACGGGGCTGGCGGTCGGTTTGCTTCAGCTCGTCACCGGGCGGGTTTATATCGTACCGCTGTCATTCGGTTTCGCGTTCACGCAAGTGACACTCGATTATCTTGTCGCTTTCGCAAGCGTCGGATTTGCAGGGCTGATGAGATCCTTCTATTTGAAGAATCTCCGGAACGGGACGAAAGGGCAAGTTGTAGCCGCAATAGTTGCTGGTGCCTTTATCGGTGCATTCCTGCGCTATCTTGTGCATGTCATCGTAGGTATCCTGTTTTTCAAGGAATTTGCGACCGGCAACGTTTACCTGTATTCATTCGGCTATAACGCTACATATATGTTCCCGGCATTCCTGTTGACGGCATTTATCTGCTCGGTCCTGTTCATCGCCGCACCGCGCCTGATCGATGTGAAAGAATAAAGGAAGGAGGCTATCTTAGGATAGTCTCTTTTTCATTGTCCAGACTTTCGGAGCTTAACGGGCGCGGTCGCTTTTCTAATATGCTATAATTTCTAAATAGAAAAGTTTGAAAGAAGGGTATTGAATGATTGCTACAAATGAAAAAGATATTGAAATGCTGAAAAAAGCCGGCCAGATGGTTGCCAAGATCCGCGAGGAGATGAAAGCTGCAACCAAACCCGGCGTTACAACTAAAGAGCTTGATGAACTGGGCGGGCGCCTGTTCAAAGAACTGGGCGGCGTATCAGGGCCGAAATCGGAATATGATTTTCCTGGCTATACCTGCATCAGTGTCAACGAAGAAGTGGCGCACGGCATTCCGGGCAAACGGGTCATCCAGGATGGCGACATCGTCAACATTGATGTTTCCGGTTCATACGAAGGCTATTTTTCTGATACGGGCATCTCTTTTGTCGTCGGTGAAGGCCATGCCGATAAGGAAAAAATCTGTGATGTGGCTGAACTGGCTTTCAACCGGGCGATGACGAAAGTCAAAGCGGGGGCAAAATTGAACCAGATCGGTAAAGCAGTGGAGCGGGAAGCAAAAGACCAGGGACTGTTCGTCATCAAAAACCTGACTGGCCATGGCATCGGTAAATCATTGCATGAAGCGCCGCAGCATATCCTGAATTATTACGATGCGTGGGAAACGACGATTCTGAAAGAGGGGATGGTTCTTGCTGTCGAACCGTTTATCTCACAAAAAGCGGAACACATCATCGAATCAGGCGACGGATGGACATTCATCACCCCTGACCAGTCGCTTGTGGCTCAGATCGAGCACACGGTCCTGGTGACAAAAGGTGAACCGATTTTATTGACTAAATTAGAGGAATAGAAAAAAGCCTGCATAGCGCAGGCTTTTTTTACATTTTATGGGCTGTTTCTTCATTAATACTGACATTTTTCTTTATCAACAATATGCCGGTGACGATTACGCCGCTCAGGAACAGCGAGGCGGTGGTGACAAGCAGCTCGCTGAATCCGTGTTTCACGGCGATGCCGATGAACGCCCAGATGAAAACGGCGGCAAATGGGATATCCGAATGGTGGAAACGTACATGAAGCGCAAGTGCCGTAGCGACAGTGAGCATGATGACCGCCCATAATTCGTTGCTCAGGCCCCAGCCGCTCCAATTATGAAAGGTTAGTACATAGCTGATGTTGGTGATGGTGGCTACGCTGATCCATGCTAAATTTATTGAAACGGGCATCCGCTCGGTCAATTTCGATTCATTGTTCTTGTATTGGAGGTATAAAAGGATAAGGGCAGCCAGATAAACCAGCATTGCCGCGATAGACCAGATAAAGAATTCATAATGCCACAGCAGCAGCCAGCCGATATTGGCAGCAGCGCTCAGGATGAAATAAAAACTGATTGCCACAGCAGGCGTTTCATGATTTTTCTTATAGCGAATCCAAAAACCTGCAATCCAGATGGCCAATAATATGTATATGACTGACCAGATTGAAAAGACGTAGCCGGCGGGTGTGAACAGTACAGGGAGCCTGTTGGATATTTCTCCTGTCGTCTGTCCGTTGATCGGCAATATATTGGCTAAAGCATTAATTGTAACAATAGCCATAAAAGCGATCGTCATCAATATCAAACGGAACATCTGTAATCCCTCCTCGCTAACAGTATACCTGTCCTTCATTCCCACAACAATTAAGTGTTTGCGGAACATGGGAAATAATTCCGAGAAATCGTCTATATTATGACAAGGCGTAAGAAAACTTCGATCAATAGTAGGGAATATTCCGTAAACCGAAGAAAAATGGTATACTTAGAATTGTTTTTAGAAAATTTAGTTTACCGGGAGGAAACAGCATGACAGTTAAATATCCGGAAGTATGGGATTTGGACGTATTATTCCCAGGTGGAAGCGATTCCGCCGAATTGCGTGTACATATGGACGAAGCAGGACCGAAATTGGTCGAATTCGAAAAGTTATCTAGAAATTTCAGCGTCCCTGAAAAAACGGAGGATGCCCGCCAAGTGGCAGAAGTGTTGGAAGCGGTAAAAGATGTGATGCTGCACCTTCGCCAGTCAGGCGCATTCATCGGATGCCTTCAGGCGCAGAATACGGAAGATAAAAAAGCTTCCTTGTTGCAAAGTGAATCTTCGAGCCTCAGCGCCCGCTTCAGCTCGGCCCTGCAGAAAATCCAGCAGGATCTGACGAAGACTGATGACGCAGTCTGGAGTGAATTGATGAAAGATGAAGAGTTATCGGAATTCACATTTGTCCTGAATGAATGGCGTACAAAAGCGAAACTCCTCCTTTCTGAAAAAGAGGAAAACCTGATCACTGCGCTCAGCATGGACGGCTATCACGGCTGGAGCCAGCTTTACGATATGCTGGTCGGAGAGATCAAAGTCAAAATCACTGTAGATGGTGAAGAAAAAGTGATGTCAGTCGGCCAGGCGAATAATTTAAGCGCCCATGCAGATGCTGCTGTCAGAAAAGAATCCTATGATAAGCTGGAAGAAGCTTGGACAGAAAAAGAAGAGTTTTTCGCAAAAACACTGAACTCGATAGGCGGCTTCCGCCTTGAAGTCTATAAGAAACGCGGCTGGGAGAATCCCCTGCAGGAACCTTTGCAGATGAACCGCATGGAGCAGAAGACACTGGATGCAATGTGGAGCGCCATTTCAAAACACAAACAGCCGTTTGTCAGCTACCTGGACCAGAAAGCGAAATTGCTCGGCAAAGATAAACTCGACTGGTACGATGTGGATGCACCGGTAACGGAAAGCACGCAGACATTTTCTTACCAGGAAGGTGCAGAGTTTATCCTTGAGCATTTTAAAAAGTTCGGGCCAGAGCTTGAAAAATTCTCCCGCAATGCTTTTGAAAAGGGTTGGATCGAAGCGGAAGACCGTCCAAACAAACGGCCAGGGGGCTTTTGTACGGGATTGCCGATGACGGAAGAATCCCGGATTTTCATGACATACAGCGGGTCGATGTCAAACGTCGCAACGCTTGCCCATGAGTTGGGCCACGCATTCCATTCGTATGCGCTTCGTCCTGTGCACCAGATCAACCGCTCGTATGCGATGAATGTTGCGGAAACCGCATCGACGTTCGCTGAAATGATCGTAGCGGATGCCGCAGTGAAAAATGCATCATCGACTGATGAAAAAATTGCGTTGCTGGAAGATAAAGTTCAGCGCAGTGTCGCCTTCTTCATGAACATCCATTCGCGCTTCCTGTTTGAAACACGTTTTTATGATGAGCGTAAAAAAGGTGTCGTTCCGGCTTCGCGCCTGAATGAATTGATGGAAGAAGCACAGATGGAAGGCTTCGGAGGCGGATTGAAATCAGCGCATCCACACTTCTGGGCATCTAAACTGCATTTTTATATCACGAATGTGCCGTTCTATAATTTCCCGTATACGTTCGGTTATTTGTTCTCTCTTAGCGTTTACGCAAAAGCGTTGGAAGAAGGGGCAGGATTTGAGGAGAAATACATGGCGTTACTGCGTGATACGGCTATTATGACAGCTGAAGACTTGGCGCTGAAGCATCTCGGGGAAGATATTACTCAAGAAGCGTTCTGGGAAAAAGGAATTGCTCTTTGTGTGAAAGATGCGGAAGAATTCATATCGCTGACGTCATCCACTGACTGATATGAAGAACTTAGTCTTGGCTGGCCGACTGTGCTACCTCCGGGTTCTGACAGATGACGATGCTGAAGAAATGGTGCAATTGCTCCTCAGCAACCGGAATTATTGGGCGGTTTTCGAACCGCGTCATCCGGACAGCTATTTTACAGTGGCTGTTCAGCGTGAAAAAATCCGTGAATCCATTTATCAATCAAGGGAGAACCGGGAATACAGTTTCGGCATTTTCGAACACCGGTCGCATAAACTGATCGGCCATATCTCGATGTACAATATCAAGCGCCTGCCTTTCCTGAGCGCTTTAGTGGGTTACTCCATTGATGAGACATACAGTGGACGCGGCATTTCAACGGAAGCTGTGCAGCTGCTCATCAAATTCGGCTTCGAGAAATTGCGGCTTCACCGGATCGAAGCTTATGTGTCACCCCGCAATACAGGTTCCATCCGGGTACTGGAGAAAGCAGGATTGATCAATGAAGGATTATTGAGGGAGTTTCTCCATATCAATGGAATCTGGGAGGATCACTATCATTTTTCCATTCTGGAAGACGAATTTTGAAAGGGTAAGGCCGCCTATAAAAAATGGTGGAAAGATCTGAAAAGGTGGCTATGGGAATGAACCGTCCCGTTTAAGTTGCCAGTCCATAAGAAAACCGCCGGGAACAGTTTCCCGGCGGTTTTTGGTTTCAATTTTTATTGCCGTCGACGATGAGGTCGAGTTTGCCTGTCGCCGGGTCTATGACAAGGCCGTGAACAGGTACTTCCTTATCCATAAGCGGATGGTGGCGCACCATATTGACACTGTGTTTGATGCTTTCGGTCACATCGTCGAATCCGCCGAGCCATTCATCCAGATTGACGCCGGAATAGCGCATCATATCCAGGGTCTCTTCGCTGATGCCGCGGCCTTTCATCTTATCAAGGATCTTTTCAGGTTCGATCGCCGACATGCCGCAGTCATGATGGCCGATTATGTATACTTCAGACGCATTCAATTCATAGATCGCAACCATCAGGCTCCGCATAATCCCCCCGAATGGGTGATTGATCACAGCACCTGCCGACTTGACGATTTTCACATCACCATTTTTCAGGTTCATGGATTTCGGCAGCAATTCAAATAACCGTGTATCCATACACGTCAGGATGACCATCTTTTTATCCGGGAATTTGGTGGTGCGGTATTCTTCGTATTTTTCTTCCTCGACAAACTTCTTATTGTAGTCCAATATTTCGTTTAACATCGACACATTATTCACTCCTCAAGGTTTGCTGTCTTTCATTTTAATCGAAATCCAGTCAATTGACTATTCTCAACTATTGGACAATAGAAAAGCGACGGCACCCGTTAAGCTCTGACAAGCGTAAGACAGAACAATGAAGTGGCGGTTTCTGCCACGTAATTGGGCTGGCTTACGACTCGAAGAGCTGGGTCGCCGGAGTCTGGACAACGAAAAAACCGAAAGCGCAGGCTTCCGGTAAATGGTTATTTTGAAATCTTATCGAGCTTGCTCATCATGACAAGCGAACGTCCTGTTCCGATAGCAACAGACTCCAGCGGCTCAGGCGCCATATGGACAGGCACAGAGATTTCCTGTGACAGCCATTGCTGCATGCCTTTCAGTAAAGCGCCGCCTCCAGTGATCACCACTCCCTGGTCAACGATATCTCCGGACAATTCAGCCGGGCAATTCTCAAGCGTCGCACGGATGCACTCAAGAATAGCCAGCAACGGTTCTTTCAATGTTTCCTGAATTTCCGTCGACGTCAATGTCACAGTCTTCGGCAGACCGGTCATGATATCGCGTCCCCGGACTTCCATCGATTCCGCTTTATGCGGAATCAATGCATACCCGATTTCTTTTTTGATCTTTTCGGCAGTGATTTCACCGATCAGTACATTGAAATGCTTGCGCACATACTGGACGATGTCATCATCCATGCGGTCGCCGGCAACTTTAACGGTATTTGAAGACACTACGCCGCCAAACGAAATGATTCCGACTTCAGTCGTACCGCCGCCGATGTCAACAATGACACTGGCAATCGGTTCGCTGACGGGAAGGTCCGCTCCTATCGCTGCGGCCACCGGCTCCTCGATCAAGTGAACGCTTTTCGCGCCGCTTTGTTTGACTGCATCAAGAATTGCACGCCGTTCCACGGAAGTTGCCCCGGAAGGCGTACAGATCATCACATTCGGTTTACGGTAAGCGCCGCCCAATTGTTTGGCTGCCTTTTGCATCACCATCCGGAGCAGGTCCGTCGTTACGTTGAAATCTGCGATGACGCCGTCTTTCAAGGGACGCACCACACGAATGGATGCAGGGGTTTTGCCGATCATCGCCTTGGCATCTTCCCCGATGGCGAGTACTTTTCCTGTTTTTGTATCGAGTGCCACAACAGATGGCTCATTCAAAATAATGCCTTTTGATTTTGTATAAACGAGAATGTTTGCTGTTCCAAGGTCAATCCCGATATCTGATGAAGAAAACATAACTATACTCCTCCTAATAAAAAACAAGTCCATTTTGAATTTTAACACGCCAAATTCCGCTTGTTTTTCAAAAAGCAGCTATCTGCAATATAACGGGGGCCTATTGTCTCCTGAAAACGGAATTTCGTGGGACCATTGATTTGGAATGTTACGGTTTTGCAAAGCAAATGATTCGGAACTGTAATCTATCAGACATTTTAAATATCAAAAAGCAGGCTTTTGGATAAAAGCCTGCTTTCGGGGATTGCTTAATATTTATCCTCTGGAAGTGGATCGATATGTTCTGCATCATGAGTATGCAATTCTTTACCAAGGAAATGCAGAAGCGTAAAGAAGAACAGGAAGATCACTACCATAAAGCCCAGGACAGTAACTAATTGTTCAAGCATGCTAAAAACTCCTCTCGACTTTATTGTCATCTCTTAGTATACATGATACGAGATAAAAGATTAAGTGTCGAATTATTGAGTATTAAAACGCCCAGTTGCCGTTTCTGAAAATCGGTTCACGGGTCCCGTCTTCCAGGATGCCGTCAATATCCATCACTTCAGAACCGACCATGAAATCAACGTGGGTGATACTTTGGTTGAGACCGTGTGCCAGCAATTCTTCAGAAGACATTTTCTTGCCGCCTTCGATGCAGAAAGCATACGCACTGCCGATCGCGAAATGGTTGGAGGCATTTTCGTCAAACAGGGTGTTATAGAAAAGGATGTCAGAAGCCGAGATTGGTGATTGATGCGGTACCAATGCAACTTCTCCTAAATAGTGGGAACCTTCATCCGTTTCAACAAGCTGTTTCAGGACATCTTCCCCTTGTTTTGCAGAAACGTCGACGATGCGGCCATTTTCGAAGGTCACTTTAAAGTCATCGATGATATTGCCGCCATAGCTAAGCGGTTTCGTGCTTGAGACATAACCGTTCACGCCGTCTTTCTGCGGAACTGTGAAAACTTCCTCGGTAGGCATGTTGGCCATGAAGACGTCGCCTTTTTCATTGATGGAACCGGCTCCACACCAAAGGTGGCCTTTTGGCAAAGCGACTTCCAGGTCCGTGGACGGGGAAGTGTAATGTAATTTAGCGTATTTTTTATTGTTCAGATAATCCACTTTCGTGTGGAGCAATCTGTCATGCTCTTTCCACTCCTGGATCGGATCTTCCAGGTCTGCGCGGACCGCTTTGAAGATTGCGTCCCACAATGCGTCAACCTGCTGCTCTTCCGGAAGTTCCGGGAACACTTTCGCTGCCCAGGCTTTCGATGGCGCGGCGATGACGGTCCAGCTGATTTTATCGGATTGAACATATTGACGGTATTTGCTCAGTGCCTGGCCCGCGGCTTTTTGAGAAGCGGCGATGCGTGTCGAATCGATGCCTTTCAGAAGGTCGGGGCTCTGTGAAACGATGCTCATGAATGCAGCGCCTTGTTCAGCCAGTTGTTCGCGTTCCTGGACTTTCCACGAAGGAAACTCCGAAAACGAATCTTCCGGTGCCATTTCAAAGCGCAGACGTGATACTTCGTCATCATTCCAGTCGACGAAAACCTGTTTCGCTCCTGTTTCGTATGCTTTCTTTACAATCAGTCTTACAAGCGGTGCCGCTTCAATCGAAGCTGCTATATACAATTGCTGGTTCGGCTGGATATTGACGCCGACTTTCACTGCCAATTCCGCATAGCGTGTCAGTTTATCAGTTAATGATGTCAAATAGATCTCTCCTCTCATCTCTCTATATAGTATCAATTTTCAGTTAGGGTCTGCAATGCCTGCCCTTCGAAAATCGTCTTTATGCATAAATATTTTGAAAATAATCAGTCTTGGGCGGAGTGATTTCCATAAAAAGAGAAGAATTTATGCTGAAGCCGTGAATCAGGTTTTAGATTGGGAGCATGAGGAATATAGAAGAGAGGAGCTGAGTCGGATGAAAACACAAGTCTTTATCAGCGGCGGCGGCATCGGCGGACTGGCATTGGCCCTTAAACTTGTTCAGCGGGATGTCGATGTCATCATGGCGGAACGATTAAAAGCGAAAGCGTCCACCTATAAAGGGGAATTGCTTCAGCCAAAAAGCATGCAAATCTTTGACAGCCTCGGCATGTACGACGAAATCACAGCCCGTGGCAATGAAATAAAAATCCTTGATATGCTCGAGTTATCCAGTTCACTGCATGTAAAAGATCAGTCTTTCATGGATTACAGCGTACTGCCAGGCAAATACAATGCCGCTTTCATGGTCCATCATGAGGAACTGAAAGAGATCCTATTGAACGCTGCGAAGGAATACAGGAATTTCCACTATATGCCAGGCACGTCCTGTACAGGCTACACCGACAATAAAGCTTTGCTTAAAGCCGGCAAAGAACAATTCGAAGTCGAAGCTGATTTCTTTTTCGGCGCTGAAGGCCGGGCATCCGTTACTAGAAAGCATATGGAGATTGATATCAAACAGAGCACCTACAATCACCATTTCCTTACGGTATCATTTCCGAGACCGGAGAATTTCACGGATGGCCAAATCATTTCTACATATAATCGTTTTCTAGGGCTGTTCCCGTTGCCGGACAACCAGGTCCGTTCGGTATATTTGATTCCCGAAGGGGATTATAAGGAACTCAAGGAAAAGCCCATCAGCCACTTTCATAAACTGTATACGGATCTGGCCCCGGCTATGGATGGCTATGTCCAGCAGCTGACAGACTGGAAGAAGATCCAGCTGATGATCCCGGTCATGTTCCATGCTCCAGCATACGTCAAAGACAATAAGGCGATCATCGGCGACGCAGCACATGCTGTCCATCCGATGGCTGGTGAAGGTATGAACATGGCGATCCAGGATGCCGATATTCTGGGGGAACTGACAGCTGATATGATCAGCCGCCATAAAGCGGATCCGGAGAATCTGAAATGGTACGAGAAGGTCCGCTATAAGAGGGCGGAGCATGTGCTGCAGCTCAGCCATCTTGCGGCGCTCGCCTATTCCTATCCATTTAAACCGATAAGTTTTTTACGGCAGCGCACTTTCGAACGAATGGAAGAAGATCCAATCCTTCATTTTAAACAAATGCTCAACGTCTCGGGTCTTGGCATGTGGAAGGAAAATGTCCGTGACCGTTTTATCCAGGGCGGCATCATGCCGGTGCGGATGAGAAATCTGCCAAATGAAAAAAAAGAGCTGAGATATTACACGCAGGAAGATGATTATCCATGGAAAGCTGAGGGATTGCTATGATAGATGTGATGAAGATGTTCAAAGCAAGAATGTATATGAAGAGAAATGAGCCATTTTTATATAGTTGGCATGCTTACGTAGGATACGAATTGGACTTGTTCAGTGCCTTTGAACGCCCAATGGCAAAATCCGATGTTGCAGATGCCTATCGCCTTGATGAAAATTTGCTCGATCAATGGGTAGCGGTCGGCGTCTCGATCGGCCATTTGAAGGAAGCGGGGCGTGGGCGTCATAAGGTGAAAAGTAAATGGAAGCTTCCGAAACCGAAAGGCAATAATTCCTCCGGCGTCCTTTTGAAGGAGATGATGGAACTTCATATTCCCACCCTGCTGAATTACCCTCAGATGATGCGCACGAGCGACCGGCTGCATTTCGATGAAGATAAACATGCGCCGACAGTTGCAGAAACGAGCAGGTTGCTGGAAGTGCTGGCGATGCCGAAAATGGCCAAACGGATCCGGGAGAATGATATACGTTCAGTATTGGATATAGGCTGTGGTGAAGCGGGCTATATCAAAAAGTTGGCGGGCAAATTTCCTGAGACACATTTTACCGGAATCGAAATCAGTGAAGAAGTTACAGAAACCGCAAAACAACTGACAGCAGAAGATGAAAATATTGCGATCGAAAATGCCGACCTGTGGGATTACAATCCCGAGCAGCCCTATGACATGGTCATGATGAATAATGTGCTCCATTATATTGACCTCGAGAAACGGGAGGCCCTGATTTATGAATTGGCAGGCTGGGTCAATCCTGGCGGTATCCTGTCCATGGTCACACCGATTGCTGGCAGCAGCGATGATCCGCCGTTCGCCAATGTCTTCAACAGCTTCTTTTCCTCGTTCGACAACCTTTACCGTCTTCCGACACGTGAAGAACTGCGTGAATGGGGCGAGTCAGCCGGTCTCGAGATGCTCGGCATCCATACCGTCATCAAAGAAGGCGGCTGGTATATCGCCCAGTACAGGAAACCGGAATAATAATTATGGGAACAATAAGAAAAGCCTCCGAATATATCTTCGGGGGCTTTCCTTTAAGTTGTCGAGCAAGAAGCAAAGCTAAATAAACGATACTGTGCAAAACAGCTTCGCTTTCCTTGGGGTTTGCGCTGAGCTAACTCGGCCTCGGTGTCCTTCGCCCGAGTGGATCTGCACTTCGTCGAAACAGGGTTGAAAAGCAGTCTCCGTTTCTGTTCACCTGGGAGCATCGCTCTTTTACTCTAGTTCTTATAAATAAAGAGTTTCACTATTTGCATTTACTGAGAAAACTTGTACATAAATTCTTCACAGAATTCGAATGGAGCAGAAGGCCGCGACTCCTGCAGGAAATAGAGCGAGTCCTGAGACCCCGCAGATAGCGTAAGCTATCGAGGAGGCTCAGGCAGCTCCCTGCGGAACGCGTCGGCCTACAGCGAAAATGATTCAAGCAGATGAAGTTTCTCGACAGCCTAAAAATCCCCCGAATAAATTTCGGGGGATTTCCTTTTTGCTTATTTTCTTAACGAGCCAAGTTCCTGCGCGATTGCCTGCATTTCGTTCGGCGTAATATTGTCGCGTTTTTTGACCATTTCGTAAAGGTCGCGCAAATCTTCATACTGAGAAGCATTGAAATGTTCGGGTTTCATCGCATCGACATTGACCATCCGCAATTTCGTTTTTATTTCCTCAATCATATAGTTGACGTTCTCTGGAGATTGTTTTGATAAATCCATGATAGGTTCCTGCCTTTCGGTATGGTATGCCTTATCATTTCATTTATCAAAAAGAATGTCAATTTCCTGAACGGGCAAGATCGGCTTTCGCCTCCTTTTCTTCTTTAGCTTTCGCCACAATTCTTTTCGTTTCGAAGACTATGACACCAGACAGCCCCAACAGGCCGATTAAGTTCGGAATCGCCATTAAACCGTTCATGACGTCAGAGAATGTCCAGACAACAGTAAGTGATGCAGTCGAGCCCAGGAATACTGCTGCGACGAAAAGAATGCGGTATACAATCAGCAGACTCGGGTTCTTGAACAGGTACTGGAAACATTTTTCGCCGTAATACGACCAGCCGATGATTGTGGAAGTCGCAAAGAAGATCAATCCGAATGCAACGACATATGGTCCGACGCCGCCAAGGAACTGGCCGAATGCTGCACTTGTAAGCGGCGCACCTTCAAGGCCGCTGTCGAGATATAGGCCGGACATGACGATGGTAATCCCTGTAATTGAACAAACGATCAATGTATCGAACAGGACCTGCGTCATCGATACTAAAGCCTGGCGTCCAGGCATATCGGTTTTTGCAGCAGCAGCGGCAATCGGGGCAGAACCGAGACCGGCTTCGTTGGAGAATACCCCGCGGGCGACCCCGTAACGGATCGCGGCACCGATTGCACCGCCGGCAGCTGCTTCACCTGTAAAGGCAGCACTGAAAATAGTGCCGACAGCCGCTGGGATCAAGTCGAAATTCATGACCATGATAACCAAACCTGCAATTACATAGAATAAAACCATGAAAGGAACAAAGAAAGATGTTACTTTACCGATGGTCTTGATGCCGCCCAAAATGACCAAGCCGGCAAATGCTGTCAGAATGAGTCCGGTAGCCCATGGAGTCAGGCCGAAAGTTTCGTCGACAATTGAAGCGACAGAATTGGATTGTGTCATATTACCGATTCCGAATGCTGCGATGGCACCGAAAATAGCGAACAGGACAGCGAGCCATTTCTGCTTCAAGCCGTGTTCCAGGTAATACATCGGTCCGCCGGCCATCTGGCCTTTGGCATCCGTCACACGATATTTGACGGCAAGAACAGCTTCGCCGTATTTTGTCGCCATTCCGAAGAATGCCGAAAGCCACATCCAGAAGACCGCTCCTGGACCACCGAGCACGACGGCTGTAGCGACACCGACGATATTACCGGTACCGACAGTTGCAGCCATTGCCGTGGAAAGGGCCTGGAAATGTGAGATATCACCTTTGGAATCTTTATCAATATTTTTAGAAAAAGTTAATTTAAGTGCATAAGGCAATAAGCGCAACTGAAGGAATCCAAGACGTACTGTAAGATAAATCCCTGTTCCGACAATCAGGACTAAGAGTGGGATGCCCCAGACATAGCCGCTGATCGTCCCCAATATTTCTTCAAATCGTTCCATCAATTCTCCCCCTGTTATATGTATTTCTATTTTAGTGAAATAATTTCACACCTCCCGTTGATACAATATTCCGAAAGTTTGCCCATTTAGTCAAGGTTTTTTTATAATTAAAAATATGGAAGTTTAAATTTTGGGAGATTAGGGAAAAATTCAAAAGACACGATAGAACTAACTATTTATTCGGGAGGAATTCATGATGAGCCAAAACAAATTAATGACAGGATTATTGGTAGGTGCGGCAGTAGGGGTTATCATTTCATTATTTGACCGTAATACCCGCAATGATGTTATACAGAAATCGAAAAGCGTTTCAGACAACGCCAAATATTACGCAAGCAACACAGATGAATTGAAATCTGCTGTGCAGCAGCAGGCTTCCAAATTCCAGAACCTTTACGAGCGCGTATCTGAAGATGCGTCTTATGTAGGAGAAAAAGTCAATGAATTGAAAGACTTGGCTCCTCAAGTGAAAGAAATGGCGCTTGATACGAAAGAGGCGTTCGTTGATACAAAAGAAGCTGTTGTCGATTCAACACAAGATGTTAAATCTGCATTGAAAGAAGACAATCCTTCAGCGTCTTCCTCAATCACCGGCAACAGTTCGGACCGCGATTCGGAATATGGGAAAAAGCAATAACTCCCTGAAATCTTCCAAAACAGGCAGATCAGACAATCAATTTCAAGGGTCGGATATAAAGGATGCTCATTTTGATGTGTCACGTCCGTCCGGTTTTTTAAAAGAGCTATGGAAAAGGATCAATGATGTGGATGTCACAGGACTGGGAGCGCAATTAGCGTTCTTTTTCCTGTTGTCAATCTTTCCATTATTGATTTTTCTTATTACGCTTCTTCCATATTTAAACATTGCAGAAGAGCAGATTTATAATTTGATGGCGGATATTGTTCCGGGTGAAATCTATCTTTTAATAGAGGAAACTTTGAATGAAATTTTGACTCAGGAAAATCGCAGCCTGCTTTCCGTTGGCCTGATTGCCACAATCTGGTCGGCAAGTCTCGGCATGAATGCACTTATCAAATCGTTGAATCTATCATATGGGGTGGAAGAAAATCGCCCGCTATTGATTGCCAGGGGCATGTCGATCATTGCGACAATCCTGATGATCTTCATACTGCTCATTGCTTTGGCGCTGCCGATATTCGGCCGCCAAATCGGCGTATTCATCTTTTCTTTGTTCGGACTTGAAGCCGGCTTCCTGGAGACGTGGAACATGCTGCGCTTCACGATAACGCCAATCATCATCTTTGTCATTACAGCAGTCATCTACTGGGCTGCGCCGAACATCAAACTGGATTTCCGGTCAGTCCTTGTTGGAGCGGCTTTCACAGCGGTTGCCTGGCTGGGTGTTTCATTCGGCTTTTCTGTATACATCAATAATTTCGCCAATTATTCCGCAACCTACGGCGGAATCGGCGGCGTCATCATGCTGATGCTATGGCTGTACGCCTCGGCAATTCTTCTGATGATCGGCGGGCAGATCAATGCTGTCATGCAAATACGCCGGAATGCCAATAAAGAGAAAAAAGCCGGTCTCCCTTAAATCGTTCAAGGGAAACCGGCTTTTTTAATCTGTCTTCATCATTCTATTTACTTTTCCTGTTCGGGGCGATTTTTAAACTGCTGCATTTTACCGTCCAATTCGTCCACCATGGCAATCAGCCGATCGATATCTTCCAGTTCAGCCGTTTCCGGTTCAATGGAGTCGAGAACTTCCAGAAACATGTTCAAGCGCTGTTTCATATAAACCACTTGCTGTTCTTTATCAGTAATGGATTTACCCATAACATACACCTCATTTCATTTCGCCTACTATCGTATCTGAAATTGTAACAAATTTCAATAATGGGTAGGTAGAAAGAGTGATTTTAGTAAATTATCTATTTTGAATATTTACACAAATAAAATACTGTGTTAACGTTAGGTTAATCAAAAGAAAGGAGGCCATAATGAATAGTCGAAACCAATCATCAAGTTGCAAGTAAAAGGAGGGGGTTCGAACATTTCACCGGCAATCGCCGAAAATGGTCTATATGAGAAAAACTGAAAATGATAACGAAACATAAAAGCTCAGCCGGAATCTGAAATTCAGATAACGACTGAGCTTTTATTGATTATACAAGTTCAAAAGTTTCCACAACTTCAATGGAACCTTCCACTGAACGGACCATCGAGCAATTTTTTCTCGTGAGATCCATGACGCGGGGCATTTTAGCTTCATCGATTGCACCTTTGATGAGGAAATGGAGATGTACTTTTGCGACACGTCCCGCTTCTTCATCAATACGGACAACTTCTTTCACTTCCACCTGGATATCATCTGCAGGCATCCGCTGCTTTTCCAGGATTTTGCGCATGACGCCTGCGCTGCAGACGGCTAAAGATGCCACCAATAATTGGTACGGACGGAATCCATGTTCATCCTTCGATGAGACGATAAGTTCACCAAAAGGCAGGTCGCCCGAAAAACCATGTTCTGTCATTGAAAATTTCATCATCTATCTCCTCCTTATGCTAAAATTGTATCTGAAATTAATTAAAATTCATATGAAGGTGCTTACTGGAAGGAGACAGCATGAAAAAATTCTTGGGAAGTGACAGTGGGCGTTTTTGGATTCTCGTGGCAATCGTTTCAATATCAGGGTTTTCACAAGGGATGCTTTTACCGCTGATAGCGGTTATTTTTGAGCAGGACGGAGTGTCCTCCGCATTGAATGGCCTGAGCGCCACGGGATTATACATAGGTACTTTAATAATTGCCCCGTTTATGGAACCTCAATTGCGGCGTTTCGGGTTTAAGCCGATCATCATTTTCGGCGGTGGACTGGTTATCCTGTCCCTATTGCTGTTCCCGCTTTGGAAATCCGTTCTATTCTGGTTTTTCCTGCGAATTCTTATCGGCGTCGGTGACCAGGCGCTCCATTTTTCTACACAGACCTGGATCACCAGTACATCGCCCCAAAACCGGATGGGCAGAAATATCGCAATATACGGCATGTCGTTCAGTATCGGTTTTGGTTCCGGCCCGTTATTCGTTCCGCTCGTAAATATATTTGAGGCACTGCCATTCATCATTTCAGGATTATTATGCCTGACAGCATGGGTGTTGGTATTCTTCCTGAAAAATGATTTTCCGGAAACTACGACTAGCGCAATGACCACCCGCGGCACAGTGAAACGCTTTAAAGCGGCAATCGTCATCGGCTGGTTCGCCTTTTTGCCGCCTCTCGGCTACGGCTTTTTGGAAGCGTCCCTTAACGCCATTTACCCGGTTTATGCGTTAAGGCAAGCGATCGATGTCACGATGGTTTCCTTTATGCTGGCGGCTTTTTCAGTTGGAGCCATCGCAACACAGCTGCCTCTCGGAGAGCTCAGCGACCGTATCGGAAGAAGGAAAGTGCTGCTGCTCGCCTTGTTCGGTGGAGCGGCGGCATTCGGCACAGCGAGTTTCTTTGAGACCAATGCCTGGGTGACATTGGCGTTCTTCGTCCTTGCAGGAATGTTCGTCGGCTCCACCTTTTCGCTCGGCATTTCCTATATGGCGGATCTGATGCCGAGGGAATTGCTGCCGACGGGCAATCTGCTCTGTGGCATCGCCTTCAGCGTCGGAAGCCTCGCCGGTCCCATCATGGGCGGCCTATTCCTCGACCTTACGGAGGAACTGAGTTTTCTGCTATTGATAGCGGCAGTTTTACTGCTCATTTTCACGATCATCGCTTTCCGTGGCAATCAAATCAAAAAGGCTGCTGCAGAACGCGTCCACCTGAAGTGAAATGATTGAAACAAATGATGTATCCCGACATAAAAAAGACCTTCGGAAAAAATCCGAAGGTCTTTTTTCTATTTCAATACCAATTTTGTAACAGATTCCACCTGAGCCGTCTGTGGGAACATATCGACGGGCTGGATATATTCGATGCGGTAGATTTTCGTCAGTTGCTGCAAATCTTTCGCAAGGGTAGATGGATTGCATGAAGTATAGACGAAGCGTTTCGGTTTTACAGCCAGAATCGTTTTTAACAGCGAGTCGGCAAGACCGGTGCGGGGCGGATCGACTGTCAGCACATCTGGTACGAAATTTTCGCGGCTCCAGACATCCAGCCATTTTTCTGCTGTGCCTGTGACATATTTCGCTGCCACGCCCTGGCGTTTAGCATTGGCTTTTGCATCGACCACACTGTCATGGATAACGTCCATGCCGCGAAGTTCGCCGGCACCGTCCGCAAGCCATAAGCCGATTGTGCCGACGCCGCAATAAGCATCGACCACTTTTTCAGTGCCTGTAAGTTCGGCGGCACGTTTGATTTCGTCGTAGAGTTTTACAGTCTGTTTCGGGTTCAGCTGGAAGAAGGCGCGCGCTGAAAGGTCGAACGCCAGCTCTCCGAGTTTTTCGTGGATAGTGTCTTTGCCGTATAGCGTAATGGTCTCATCGCCGAAAATAAGGGAAGTTTTCTCGCTGTTGATATTTTGCACAATCGAAACGAGATTGACATCAAGTTCTTTCAGTTTCTCGACCAATAAATCTTTTTTCGGGATTTTTGCCCGGGTCGTCACCAGCACCAACTGGATTTCACCGGTTTCGACGCCCGTACGGACGACGATTGTCCGGATGATGCCCTGCATCGTTTTGCCGTCATAGATCGGAATGCGCATATCTTCCAGAATCCGTTTCACTGAATTCGTGATAACCGTAGTGTCGGGATGCTGGACGATGCATTGTTCGATATCCAGCAATTGATGGGATCCTTCGGCAAACAGCCCGGCAATCACTTTGGATCCTTTCAGGCGGGTCTGGAACTGGCTTTTATTGCGGTAATGCCACGGATCTTCCATGCCAATGGCCGGTTCGATCTGGACATCGACGCCTTTCAAATAGCGTTCCATCGCCTGTACGACGAGATCCCGTTTTTCCACAAGCTGCTGGTCATATTTCAAATGCTGCAATTGGCAGCCGCCACAAGCGTCATAGACGGGGCACGGCGGAGTCTGCCGATGGGGAGAAGGCTCGCGCAGCTTGACGATGCGCGCTTCCGCGAAATTCCGTTTCACGGATGTGACTTGCGCCGTTATTTCTTCTCCAGGCAATGCACCCGGCACAAATATGACATTGCGTTTGAAAAAGCCGATGCCTTCACCGTTGATGCCGAGCCTTTTGATCGTCAGCGGGAATTTCTGGCCGGTTTCAATAATTGGTTTGTCATTCATTTAGCACACGTCCTTCGTTTGGTCATCCGTACATTATAACGCTATTTATAAATATCAGCCAGAGCCGATCTTAAATCGGCGTAATCGAATTCAAAGCCATGCTGCTGCAACACTTCCGGAAGCACACGCTGACCTTCCAGTACGAGGCGGCTTTTATCGCCGAGCACGGCTTTTAGGGCAAACTCCGGCACGGGAAACCAATGAGGGCGCCCCAGCGCACGCGCTATTTCCTTGCCGAAATCCTTCATGCGCTTCGGGTAGGGCGCGGTGACGTTGAACGGACCTTCAAGATCATCCGTTTCAATGGCAAATAAAATTGCGCGAGCCACGTCGTGAACGTGGATCCAGGACAGCCATTGCCGGCCGGAACCGACTGTGCCGCCGCCGAAAAGTTTATACGGTAGCGCCATCAACGGCAATGCGCCGTCTTTTTTGCCAAGGATGATGCCGAATCGGCCCATTGCTACACGGACGCCCATTTCTTCCGCTTCCTCCGCGAGCCGTTCCCATTCAACAACAGTCTTCGCAAGGAAATCATCTCCGATTTCCGCTGACTTTTCCGTATAGGTTTTTTCAGTTGAAGCAGGATAAAGTCCGACGGCGCTCGCATTGACCAGCACTTTCGGTTTTTCATCCATTGCCCGGATAATCCGCAGCACTTCGTTCGTCGCCTCGACACGGCTGGAGTAGATCAATTCTTTTTGTTCATCGTCCCAGCGGCCATCATTGATCGATGAACCTGCAAGGTTGACGAAAGCATCGGTGCCCTCGAGTTCGTTTTCAGGCTGTGCGCCTTCCGTCAGCCACTGGACATACTTCAAACCGTTACCGGATGGTTTCGGGCTCCGGGTCAAAATATAAACTTCATGCCCGTGCTGCTGGAAAAGCTGGGTCATTTCCTTCCCGGCAAAGCCGGTTCCTCCTGTAATTGCAATTTTCATGCTATCGCCTCCATTTCCTTTATAGTACCCTGAATCGATGCATTTAAGCCGTCAAAAGAGTATACTGGAGAAAGAAGTGAGGTGCTGGTGAATGCCGATTATCACGAAAATCACACAAGGGAAAAAGAATCCGGAGCGCTATAATATTTTCCTGGAGGAAAAGTTTGCTTTCAGTGTCGATGAAACGGTGCTCATCAGGTTTCAACTGACCAAAGGCAAAGAATTGGACCAATGGACCATCGAGGAAATGAATTTTGAAGATGAGGTCCGAAAAGCCTTCAATAAGGCTCTCGACTTCCTCAGCTACCGGATGCGCAGCGAAAATGAAGTGCGCCAGAAACTGAAGGAAAAAGAATATGGCAATGCCGTGATAGACGAAGCGATTGAAAAATTATATAAATTGAACTTTCTTGATGACCGCGCCTTTTCGGAAGCTTTGATGCTGACTCAGATCAGAACATCCAAAAAAGGCCCAAAGGCGATCCAGCAGGATATGCAAAAGAAAGGGATTGATAAACAGATGCAAAAAGATGTGCTGGATTCTTATTCGGAAGAAGAACAAGTGGAACTGGCAAAAGAACTTGCAGAAAAAATCGCTGATAAGGAAAAAACGAAGACTCCCAGACAGATTGAGCAGAAAATCAGCGATTCCCTGATGCGCAAAGGCTACTCCTATTCAGTGATCAAACTGGCGGTCGCGGATCTGGACCTGGAAAAAGATGAAGACGAGTGGACCGACATCGTTGCCGCACAGGGCGATAAGCTGTGGCGCAAGCACAGCAGCAAGCTGACGGGCTACGATCTCAAAACGAAAGTGAAGCAGGGGCTGTATCAGAAAGGTTTTCCTGCAGAAGTCATCAATGAATACTTGGAGAAAAAGGAGAACGAAGATGAGTGAAGAAAAGCGTTACAGTCAAATGGATGAACAGGAATTGCGCGGCGAAATTGCGCGCTTGAAAGAAAAAGCGCGTAAAGCTGAGCAGTTGGGCATTGTGAACGAATTTGCCGTATTGGAGCGTAAAGCCATCATGGCCGCTTCCTATCTGCTCGATCCGAAAGATTTTAAAAAAGGGGAAGTCTACCGCATCGAGGGAGATCCCAATGTATATTTCCAAATCGATTATCTGAAAGGCCGATTTGCATGGGGGTATCGCCTGGGCGGCAATAAATTTACAGAAGCGCTGCCAATTTCCATGCTGCGCCCGCTGAAGGAAGGGAAGTAAAAGGATGAAAGAATTAATTGAACAGTTGACCATTGAATTGCAGACGAAAAATCCGAATATCTCGGAAGAAAAGGCTCGTACATGGATTGAATTGCTTGCTTCCGATTTTGAATCTTCCTATGCAAAAGCGGGATATGATTATCAGGGGACAGAAGTTGTCGAAAAGGTTGTCCGTCAGTGGATCGAAAGCTACGGTGAGAATATCCATGAATTTGCAGCAAGCAATCCGAAATATGCCCATCTGATGGAAGACTGACCACTGCTGAAGCATGAAAAAACGCACACCTTTGAGTGTGCGTTTTGTGATTCTGTCTAATTGTGGCTGAAATCGAGCTTCTTTCGAAGTTTGTCTTCGCTGAAAATCCAGCCGGTATAGGAATTGAGGATCTTGTAATCCTTATCCAGATGGGCAACTGCCACAAAAGGATAATAATCATTGCTGCGGTAACGGAGGTCGATCAGACGGACTTCATAAATGTCTCCGTATTGATTGATTTCCCAGCGGTAAAGTGGAGAAAATGACACAAAAGCTGATAGATTCTTGTCTTTCAGCGCCGTTTGGATCAAGTCATTTTCAGGAAGCGGTTTTTTCATGAACTTATCATAGAAGTTGATACTGCGGCCGTAAGCGCGGCCGACGTAATGATGCCGGTCTGTATCCGCTGCGATGCGCCAGTGGAAATAACGCATTGTCGGTGCCACGAAAATTTCTGTGGCGTCAGGAAGCGTATTGCGGATGGCGTGCTTGATGGCGGCCTGCAGTACAAAACGTGAGATATAATAGAACAGCAGCACGATGTACAGAATACTGACCGTCCATACCGGATTTGCTCCAAATGCCCAAATCATCAAAGCGATGACATGAGCGCCGAAGATGATCGGGTCAAACGTATTGATGACGCCGAGCGCGATCCAGCGATTCGAAAAAGGCCGCAGCGCCTGTGTCCCGTAGGAATTGAATATATCAACAAATACATGAAGCACGACGGCCAGGAATGTCCATAGCCAAAGGTGCAGCAGGTTTGCTTCAGGGAATATGAATCCTATGCCCGCAGTCAGCAGGATCGGCCAAAAAAGAACCGCTGGAATGGAGTGGGTGGCTCCTCTGTGATGCCGGATATATACGGCATTATCCCGTAATTTGAGCACGGTATCGACATCCGGGATTTGCGAGCCGATGATGGTGCCGGCGATGACTGCTGTCATGGTGACCGTATCGTTCGACACTGCTGGATCGGCCATGGCGAGGCCGCCGAGCGCGATGCCCATGACGAGATGTGTGCCTGTATCCACCGTCTCATCCCCCTTTACCTATTTTTTATCAGCGATGGAATCTTGCTTTTTTAACCGCTTAATTACTCTTTACATACCCTGATTCCGGCTGAAATAATCTACATACATGGAGGGCTACATTATTACTATTGAAAAAGAGCAATTTCAAAATGACTTGATCACTTGGTTCCACGAAGAAAAAAGAGATCTGCCGTGGAGACGCACGGCTGATCCCTATCAGATTTGGATATCTGAAATCATGCTGCAGCAAACACGGGTGGACACGGTGATTCCTTATTATAAAAGGTTCATCGAAAAGTTTCCGACCTTAAATGACCTCGCGGCAGCAGATGAAGAAGTTTTATTGAAGCAGTGGGAAGGCCTCGGCTATTATTCGCGCGCCCGCAACCTTCAGGCAGGTGTCAGGGAAGTGGCGGAAAAATACGGCGGCAAAGTTCCGGAAAACCGCAAGGAAATTTCTTCTTTGAAAGGTGTTGGCCCTTATACGGCCGGAGCGGTGCTGAGCATTGCCTATGGCCTGCCGGAGCATGCGGTCGATGGCAATGTCATGCGTGTGCTGTCGAGAATTCTATTGATCGAAGAAGATATCGCTAAACCGAAAACTCGCAAAACATTCGAAGAGGCGGTCACGGAATTGATCAGCCATGAAGATCCGTCTGCATTCAATCAGGGGTTGATGGAACTCGGAGCGCTCATCTGCACCCCCACTTCCCCGAAATGCCTGTTATGTCCTATGCGCGAACATTGTGCGGCGTTCCATGAAGGCCGTCAGCATGCATTGCCGGTAAAAACAAAAGCTAAATCAACCAAAGCGGTCAATTATGTCATGGCGGCAATCCGTGAAGGTGAAAACTATTTGATGGAAAAACGTCCGTCGACCGGGCTGCTTGCAAATATGTGGCAATTTACTTTGGTCGAAGTGCCGCAACACCTGGAAGCTTCAGAAGTTGAAGAAGTCCTTTCCGGGCAATTTAAGGGGCTGGTGAAGAAGGCGGAAAAAATTACTTCTTTCAAACATGTCTTCTCTCATTTAACATGGAATGTGGAAGGCTTTATTGCCGAAGGCCAAAATCTTGAAATTACCGATGATATGAAATGGGTCAATGCGGCAGAAATGGAAGAGCTGCCGATTTCCGGACCGGTTCAAAAAATGAAGACAGCTTTAAAAAGCAGAGGAGATGTATGAAAATGGCTGAACAAAAAGTGGCACTCGTTACAGGAAGCAGCAGGGGACTGGGCAAGGCGATGGCAATCGCACTCGCGGAAGAAGGGTATGACATCGTCGTCAACTATGCCCGCAGCAAAACAGCAGCACTTGATACAGTGAAAGAAATCGAGGCAAGAGGACGTAAAGCATTGCTTGTCAGAGCGAACGTCGGTGATGTCGAAAAACTTCGCGGCATGTTCGAAACGATCAAAGAGGAATTCGGCAGGTTGGACGTTTTCGTTTCCAATGCGGCATCCGGCGTGCTTCGCCCGATCATGGAACTGGAAGAATCCCACTGGGACTGGACGATGAACATCAATGCCAAAGCGATGCTGTTCGGGGCGCAGGAAGCGGCAAAATTGATGGATAAAGGCGGAAAGATAGTCGGCATCAGTTCACTCGGCTCAATCCGTTATCTCGAAAACTATACGACGATCGGTGTGTCGAAAGCGGCGGTCGAATCCATCACCCGTTATTTGGCGGTTGAACTTGCGCCTAAAGGGATTTCGGTAAATACGGTGTCCGGCGGCGCACTCGATACGGAAGCCCTGAAGCATTTCCCGAACCGGGAAGAGCTGCTGAATGATGCGCGTGTCAATACACCGGCGGGCCGCATGGTGGAAATCGAAGATATGGTCAAAACAGCCATGTTCCTAATTTCGGATGATTCGGATATGATCCGTGGACAGACGATTATCGTGGACGGCGGCCGATCGGTCGTTATGTAATATTTTCCTTTGCCGACGTATTGCTGTATGTTTTCAGAATTGATTGATATAATATTGAAATAGCAGATAATATAAGGGCTTAGACGAGAAGGTGGGATGGACATGGCGATTCCCGCAGAGGGAGAAACGATACAAATCCACAGTTATAAACATAACGGCCGAATCCACCGTGTCTGGCAGGAAACAACTGTTTTGAAAGGTACGAATAATATTGTAATCGGTGCTAATGAACGCACCCTGGTAACGGAATCAGATGGGCGGACGTGGCTGACACGTGAGCCATCGATTTGTTATTTTCATGCAGAGCATTGGTTCAATATCATTTGCATGCTTCGTGACGATGGGGTCTATTATTATTGTAATATCAGTTCACCGTTCGTTTATAATAATGGCTCATTGAAATACATCGATTACGACCTGGATGTCAAAGTGTTTCCGGATATGTCTTACACATTACTGGATGAAGACGAATATGAAGACCACAAACGGCAGATGGGTTATCCTGAAGTGATCGACCAGATCCTCTACCGCAATGTTGAAAAGCTGATCGGCTGGATCAAACAGCGCAGAGGCCCGTTTGCCCAGGACTTCATCGAAGTATGGACGGACCGGTACGAGTTCCACAGACAAAACCGGATTCGTTGATAAAATGGAAACCTGTTGCCAGTCAACAGGTTTTTCGTTTTGAATGAGATTGGAGTGATCAATTTGAGCAATAAGAAACAAAGTACCATGAAACGGTACATGCATTTTGTAAAACCATATTATTGGCAAATAGCTTTAACGATTCTGATAGGTGTTTTTAAATTCGCTATTCCGCTTTTCATTCCCTTGCTCATCAAAATTGTCATCGACGATATTATCGGTGCGGAAGCCCTGTCAAGCCAGGAAAAACTGGAGCAATTGTATTTATGGCTGGGAGGAACGGCCATCGTCTTCTTTCTGCTGCGTCCGCCGATTGAATATTTCCGGCAGTATTACGCGCAGTATGTCAGCAATAAAATCCTCTATGACATCCGTGGCTATCTATACGGACACCTCCAGCGGCTAAGCCTCAGATATTATGCCAATACACGTGCAGGGGAAATCATCTCGCGCGTCATCAATGACGTGGAGCAGACGAAGAACTTTGTCATGATCGGATTGATGAATGTCTGGCTGGATCTGGCGACGATTCTCATCGCCATCGGCATCATGTTATCGATGGATGTCTCGCTTACAATCGTAGCTCTCTTGGCATTTCCTTTCTATGCGCTGAGTGTGAAGTATTTCTTCGGCAGGCTTCGCGATCTTACGCGTGAGCGTTCCCAGGCACTGGCAAATGTTCAAAGTTATCTCCATGAACGTGTACAGGGCATGAGCATCATCAAGAGTTTTGCGCTTGAGAAACATGAACAGAAAATTTTCAACGACACCAATGATAAATTTTTGGAAAAAGCCATAGACCATACAAAATGGAATGCGAAGGCATTTGCAGTCGTCAATACGATTACAGATGTCGCACCGCTATTGGTCATCGGATATGCGGGTTATCAAGTGATCCAGGAGAATTTGACCCTTGGTACGATGGTGGCGTTCATCGCTTATATTGAACGCCTTTATAATCCGCTTCGCCGTTTGGTCAATTCTTCAACGACGCTCGTACAGTCTCTTGCATCGATGGACCGGGTTTTTGAGCTGGTCGATGAAGATTACGATGTAACCGATAAAAAAGGTGCACGCGATCTGAAAGTGGTGGACGGTAAATTGGAATTCCGCAACGTTTCATTCCATTATAATGACGGTGGTACAGAAGTCCTGTCGAATATGAACTTCACGGTGAAACCGGGGGAAACGGTGGCATTAGTGGGCATGAGCGGTGGTGGGAAATCCACGATCGTGTCGCTTATCCCACGGTTCTATGATGTAACGGAAGGCGGCATCTATATGGATGACCATAATCTCAAAGATGTCAGCATCCATACGCTCCGTGACCAGATCGGCCTTGTCCTTCAGGATTCCATCCTCTTCAGCGACTCGGTCAAAGCGAACATCCTGATGGGGAAACCGCACGCGACCCATGAGGAAGTGGTGGCAGCCGCCAAAGCAGCCAATGCCCACGACTTCATCGAAATGCTGCCGGAAGGCTACGACACGAAAGTCGGGGAACGCGGCGTGAAACTATCAGGTGGTCAAAAGCAGCGTATCGCCATTGCACGTGTGTTCCTGAAAAATCCTCCGATCCTGATTCTCGATGAAGCGACATCTGCGCTTGATTTGGAGAGTGAGGCACTTATCCAGGATTCTCTCGAACGCCTGGCAAGCGACCGCACTACATTGATCGTCGCTCACCGCCTGTCGACCATCACACATGCAGATCAAATCCTTGTCATCGACCACGGAGAGTTGGCCGAACAGGGTACACATGATGAATTGATGAAAAAACAGGGAGTCTACTTCAATCTTTTCCAGGTCCAGCATTTCAAATAAAAAAATCTTTCTATAATATTTATATTTTGGATGACCAGCCGGGGATGCCCGGCTGGTTTTATTTTTATCACAAATTATTACTAGCAAGTCCTATAAAAAGAACTATTGCATATAGTCTGAATTCCCGTATAATTAAAAGATATACAATATTCAGAATTATTTTTGTGGAAAAAGGGGTGTCCAAGTGAGAGAAAGAGAGAAAGTTTTAGACGTCAGGGGTCTTCAGACTACCTTTTTCACAGACGATGGAGAAATTCCGGCAGTAGACAATGTTGACTTCCATGTACGTGAAGGGGAAGTTCTGGGAATAGTGGGGGAATCCGGATGTGGCAAGAGTGTCACATCTCTTTCGATTATGGGACTTGTTCCAAGTCCGCCAGGGAAGATTACTGGCGGTGAAATTTTATTCGGCAACCAGGATTTGACTAAGTTACCCGAGAAGAAGATGCGCGAAATCCGCGGCAATGACATAGCGATGATATTTCAGGAGCCGATGACTTCATTGAATCCATTGTTCACAATCGGCAATCAGCTGCAGGAAGCGATTAAAGTCCATAAACGGGATTGGTCGAAAAAGCAGATCCACAGCCGTGCTGTCGAAATGATGAAAATGGTCGGTCTGCCCCGAGCAGAAGATCTGATGAAAAATTACCCGCATCAATTGTCAGGCGGGATGCGCCAGCGGGTCATGATTGCGATGGCGCTGCTGTGCGATCCGAAAGTGCTGATCGCCGATGAACCGACAACTGCACTTGATGTGACGATTCAGGCGCAGATCCTGAAACTGATCAAAAACCTCAACCAGGAACTTAATACGGCTGTAATTCTCATTACCCATGACCTGGGAGTCGTTGCTGAAACATGCGAACGGGTAGTGGTCATGTATGCAGGGAAAGTGGTGGAAGAAGGCCCTGTAGCAGAAATTTTCAAAGATCCGCAGCATCCATACACGCGCGGGCTGCTGGAGTCCGTGCCGGATATGAGATTCAAGAAAGAACGGCTTTATTCGATACCGGGCAACGTGCCGAAACCGGGCTCCATCAATACAGGCTGCCGGTTTGCACCAAGATGTGAATTTGCATTTGACCGTTGCCTGACAGAAAATCCGCCGCTTTACCAGACGGCAGAAGCGCATCAGACCCGGTGCTTCCTATTTGATCCGAAGGAGGCAGAGAAGCATGACCGAACAATTGTTAAAAGTTGAAGGGCTGAAAAAGTACTTTCCGATTAAATCAGGACTTTTTGGGCGTGTTAATAATTATGTGAAAGCTGTTGACGACGTCTCGTTTTCAGTGAAAGAAGGGGAGACACTCGGGATCGTCGGCGAATCAGGCTGCGGAAAGTCGACGACTGGGCGAATGCTGATGAGGCTGCTGGAACCGACGGAAGGGACAGTGACTTTTGACGGGCAGGTGCTTACCTCACTTTCGCCGGGCGAAATGCGCAAAGCACGCCGTGACATCCAGATGGTTTTCCAAGATCCCTATGCTTCCTTGAATCCCCGGCATACGATTGAAAAGATTCTCATGGAGCCTTTGAACGTCCATGACATCGGAGATCCGAAAGAACGCAAAAAGAAAGTCCATGAATTCCTTGAAATTGTCGGACTCAGCAGCTATCACGCAAAACGCTATCCCCATCAGTTCAGCGGTGGACAGCGGCAGCGCATCGGGATTGCCCGGGCGCTGATGACAAATCCGAAGCTTATTATCGCTGATGAGCCCGTTTCAGCACTTGATGTTTCGATCCAGGCACAGGTGCTCAACCTGATGCAGGATCTGCAGAAAGAACTGAAACTGACTTATATATTCATCGCCCATGATTTAGGCGTGGTTCGTCATATCAGCGACCGCGTAGGAGTGATGTATCTCGGGAATATGGCTGAAATGGCCGATACCGAGGACCTTTACGAAAAGCCGCTGCACCCGTATACGCAGGCGCTGCTTACTGCAGTGCCGGTTCCGGATCCGGCTTTCAAAAGGGAGGAAGTGGTCATCAAAGGGGACGTACCAAGTCCCGCAAATCCTCCAAGCGGCTGCCGTTTCCATACCCGATGCCCATTCAAGATGGATATCTGCGAAACGACAGTGCCGATTTTTGCGGAGGTTGAGAAAGGTCATTCTGTAGCCTGCCATCTTTACGAAGAAAGCAGGCCGCAATGATAATAAACAAAAACGGAGGGGTTAATTTGGAGAGAAAAAAAATCACGTTTCTTGCCTTTTTGATGCTTTTACTGGTCTCCACAGTCCTATACGGCTGTAATGGCGATTCAGATGAAGGTTCAGAAAGCAATGGTGAAACTGGTGGCGAAGGGGAATCCACGGAAGAGAAAATCCTGATCTTCGGACGCGGGGGAGACTCGGTATCACTTGACCCTATCACGGTTACTGATGGTGAATCATTTAAAGTTACGAAAAACATTTTCGATACGCTGGTAAACTTCGGTGAGCAGGATACAGAAATTGAAGGGGCTCTCGCTTCTGACTGGGAAGCTGCTGAAGACGGATTGACTTACACATTCACACTTGAAGAAGGCGTGAAATTCCACGATGACACGGATTTCAATGCTGAAGCAGTCGTGGCAAACTTTGAGCGCTGGGCTGCGGGGGATGCTGATCAATTCCCTTACTACAAATCAATGTTCGGCGGTTTTGGTGATGAAGAAGAGCACATAATCGAATCGGTGGAAGCAACCGGCGATTATGAAGTTACGATTAAATTGAAACGCCCGATGGCGCCATTCCTTAAAAACCTGGCAATGAGCCCATTCGGTATCGCTTCACCTACCGCTTTTGAAGCGGCAGGCGAATCTTTCGGCGACAATCCTGTTGGAACAGGACCATTCAAATTTGTTGAATGGAAACGCAATGACACTGTCCGGATTGAAAAATTCGATGGTTATTGGGTGGAAGGCGAGCCAAAACTGGATGAAGTCGTATTCCGTTCGATTCCGGATAACTCTGGCCGATTGAATGCATTGCTTGCAGGTGAAATCGACCTGGCTGATGGGATCAACCCTTCTGATGCAGCAACAATCGAAGGGGACGATAACCTTCAATTGTTCGAACGTCCATCCATGAACGTAGGCTATCTTGGATTGACAAACACACGTGAACCTTTTGACGATCCATTAGTGCGCCAGGCGATGAACCATGCAATCGATCGTCAGGCAATCGTTGATACATTCTTCGAAGGTCGCGGAGAAGTTGCGAAAAACCCGATGCCGCCGGTAATCAGCGGTTATAACGATAATATCGAAGGCTATGAATACGATCCTGAGAGAGCGAAAGAATTGCTGGAAGAAGCTGGTCTTGGCGATGGATTTGAAATGGAGCTTTGGGCAATGCCTGTTCCACGCCCCTACATGCCGGACGGCCAAAAAGTTGCTGAAGCCATTCAAAGTGATCTGGCTGAAGTTGGAATCACTGCCACTATCGTTTCTTACGAGTGGGCAACGTACCTTGATAAAGCTGCAAACGGTGAAGCCGATGCCTTCCTATTAGGCTGGACTGGTGACAACGGAGATGCAGACAACTTCCTGTATGTATTGCTTGACCAGGATAACATCGGTTCAAACAACTACACTTATTATGAAAATCAGGAATTGCATGACATTTTCATAGAAGCTCAGACAGAAGTCGACGAAGATATCCGTAATGAGTTGTATATGCAAGCACAGGAAATCATCCATGAAGATGCACCATGGGTTCCGCTTGCCCACTCAACACCGCTATTGGCTGGAGGCAGTAATGTCGTGAACTTCAAAGCACACCCCACAGGTTCTGACAAATTGGCATCAGTAGATATGGAGTAGATTTTTCGGGAAGGGAGATCGAACTGATTTCCCTTCTTTTTTTAAATTGATTTATACATATATGTTGGAGATGGAGAGGTGAAGACATGCTTAGCTATATTGGCAAGCGGCTATTGCAGCTGATTCCGGTTCTGCTCGGAATGACATTTATCGTCTTTATGATCATTCGCGCAATTCCTGGAGATCCTGCTCAAGTAATTCTCGGCCAGCAGGCTTCTGCGGATGCCATAAAAGCTTTGAGGACAACGCTAGGCCTCGATAACCCATGGTATATCCAATATTTTGATTATCTGAAAGGCCTTGTTACAGGAGATCTGGGGCAATCGCTCCGTACCAGAACTCCGGTAGTGGACGAAGTCTGGCCATATTTGGCGGCGACCATCGAATTATCGGTATTCGCTGTGATTATCGCGGTTATCATAGGCATCAATGCGGGGATCATTTCGGCTTGGTTCCAGAATTCCTGGTTTGATTACCTTGCCATGATCATCGCACTTATCGGTGTTTCGATGCCGATTTTCTGGCTGGGCCTGTTAAACCAATGGATTTTTTCCATTGAACTTGGCTTATTGCCGACTTCCGGACGAATGAATGTACGGGATCCGATTGAATCGATAACCGGTTTTTATATAATTGATACGCTGATGACGGGGCAATTCGATCAACTGGCGACCATTTTGAAACACCTGATCCTTCCTGGAACGGCCCTTGCGACGATTCCGATGGCGATCATCGCCCGGATGACCCGTTCAAGCATGCTGGAAGTCATGCGTTCCGATTATGTTCGGACAGCGCGTTCCAAAGGATTGAAAATGTTCTGGGTCGTCTATAAACATGCATTGAAAAATGCCATCATCCCAGTCATGACAATCATCGGTCTTCAAATGGGGCTGCTTCTTGGCGGCGCTATCCTGACCGAGACCATCTTTGCGTGGCCGGGAATCGGCCGATACATTTATGAAGCGATCGGCTTCCGTGATTATCCGGTGATCCAATCGGGCATCCTGATCGTCGCTTTCATATTTGTCATGATCAATCTGTTCGTGGATCTTCTATACAGTCTCGTCGATCCTCGCATTAAATATGATTAGGAAGGGGGAGAACAATGGCTGACACGACACTCAATAAAAATGAAGTGGAAATACAGAAAGTTGCCGGACCATGGAAAGAAGCGTGGCGCGGCTTCCGAAAAAGTAAAGTAGCCGTCATCGGTATGGGTATCGTCACCTTCTTTATTTTACTGGCCATCTTTGGACCATTATTTACACCGGAAGGAATAAATGAACAGAAAATGGATACCCACCGTTTTCTGCCCCCTTCTTCAGAACACTGGATGGGAACAGATGATTTTGGCCGGGATATTTTCTCGCGTGTAGTATACGGAGCGAGGATTTCCCTGTGGGTAGGTTTCCTGGCTGTCGTCGCTTCTGTCGTAGTGGGGAGTTTCCTCGGTATTCTGGCGGGCTATTACGGCAGATGGGTGGATACCATCATTTCGCGCATTTTCGATATCATGCTTGCTTTCCCGAGTATCTTATTGGCGATTGCAGTTGTATCGGTTCTAGGACCGTCACTTCGAAATGCCTTGATCGCCATCGCGATCATCAACGTGCCCAATTTCGGGCGTCTGATCCGATCGAAGGTGCTGAGTATCAAGGAAGATGAATACATCATGTCCGCCAAAGCGATCGGCATGAAAGACAACCGGATTCTCTTTTCGCATATTTTGCCGAACTCGATGGCTCCGGTCATTGTGCAAGGAACATTGGCGATTGCTACAGCGATCATAGAAGCTGCAGCACTCGGATTCCTGGGTCTTGGCGCTTCGGCACCGACGCCCGAATGGGGCAAGATGCTAGCAGATTCAAGGGCTTACCTGACCAATGCGCCGTGGACGATGATTTTCCCCGGGGCTGCGATTATGCTCACAGTACTGGGATTCAACTTAATGGGAGATGGATTGCGGGATGCACTCGATCCCCGTATGAAATCTTAAAAAAACGTGCAGAGGAATCTATTCCCCTGCATGTTTTTCGTTTGCAATCATCACACCAGATTTTCAAGTTCTACATCGACTTCATCGCTATGATAATTCAGGTAGGCGATGATCAATAAATCCAAGTGTTCCAGCTGTTCCTCGTAATCGACCATAGCGGATAATACGTGCATCAAATGATAAACGGAAAAATCACGGTCTTCAGCTTCCAATGCAATGTTTATTTCTTTTACAAAAATCGCCATCACTTCATGGCGCTTGATCGATGCATCTACTCCCGATGATTCACTGTGTTCGGGGCGCAGCTTACCTACATATTTCATATAAAGCTGTTCATGATAACTTGCCAGGCTTTCCAGGCGTTCCTGTACCATCATATGGAATTGTTCAGGCAGCTCCGTCAACTCATTTTCAAAACGATGCAGGCGTTTCAGGACATCCAGGCTCTTTTTGGAGGTGGCAATCATCTGCCGGTACAGCACCAATTTTCTGGCTTTGACATACTGCTGTTTTTTCGTATAACTGCGCTCTTCTTTATAGAAGGAATACCATTGATCCACCTTTATCAACTTTTCATCCAGCCGGTCGATATCTTCTTTTACGGAAACGTGATCAGAAGCATGGCGGATCGAAACACGGATCCAACGGACGACTTCCTCACTGACTTCGTGGATGGATTTGAATAAGCGCACCTCGTACTTCGGGGGAAGAAAGATTAAATTGACAATAAAAGCTGAAAAGATACCCAGCAGGATTGTCAAAAAACGCAGGGATGCGAACGATAGAAAGTCCGTAGTATGAGAATCCATGATGATAATGATGGTGACCAGCGTCAGCGGCACCGGATTGTCCAGTTTTAACTTAAGCATCAGCACGATCGCAAGGATGGCTGCCAGTCCGATGGTGAGGTAGTTGCTGCCGATGGTCAATACAAATATGACCGCAATGGTCGCGCCAACCAGATTTCCATATACCTGCTCAAGCAGTGTGATGTAGGAGCGGTAGATAGAAGGCTGAATGGCGAATATCGCTGCTACGCCTGCAAATACAGGAGAAGGCAATTCCAATAAGTTGGCTAAAAAGAGGGCCAATGAAATCGCCACACCGGTTTTCAATATACGTGCCCCTAATTTCATGTCTTACGGATTCCCCCTTCCTGTAATGCTGTAAAGTTTATAATTGGCTGAAAGCTTTTCGTACAGCTTGAATTGCAGTGTTGATATCTTCTTCTGTATGCTCGGTTGTCAGGAACCAGGCTTCGTATTTAGAAGGGGCCAGATTAATGCCCTGCTCAAGCATCAATTTGAAGAAACGGCCAAAAGTCTCTCCATCAGTCGCTTCAGCCTGTTCATAGTTTTCGACCGTTACGTCCGTGAAGTAGATGGTGAGAGCACCTTTTAAGCGATTGACTGTTATTGTTATATCAAATTCCTTGGCAGCTTGTAAAATCCCTTCTTCCAAAATTTTACCGAGCCTGTCCATTTCTTCGTAAACTCCTTCAGCCTGAAGCACTTCCAGGCATGCGATGCCTGCTTGGATCGAAGCGGGATTTCCAGCCATGGTGCCTGCCTGGTAAGCAGGTCCAAGCGGAGCTACTGTTTCCATGATTTCTTTTTTGCCGCCATATGCACCGATCGGCAATCCGCCGCCGATGATTTTGCCGAGTGCAGTCAAATCCGGAGTCAACCCCAGCATGTCCTGGGCACCGCCATAATGGAAACGGAATGCCGTGATCACTTCATCATATACGATCAAAGCGCCTTTTTCTTTGGCTATGCGATGCACTTCTTCCAGAAACCCTTCTTTCGGCTCGACAATGCCGAAATTGCCGACAATCGGCTCGACCAGGATACAGGCGATTTCATTGCCCCATTTTTCCATCGCTTCCGCGAAAGCAGCAGGATCATTGAATGGGATCGTAATCACTTCTTCGGCAATTGTTTTTGGAACACCGGCAGAATCAGGCGTACCGAGTGTTGCAGGGCCGGAGCCGGCTGCCACCAGCACCAAATCAGAATGGCCATGATAGCATCCTGCAAACTTCATGATTTTCGTGCGGCCTGTATAAGCGCGTGACACACGGATCGTTGTCATGACAGCTTCCGTTCCGCTATTGACGAAACGGACTTTATCCATATTCGGCATAGCTTCTTTCAGCATTTTTGCAAACGTGATTTCATGGCGCGTCGGCGTACCGTATAAAACCCCTGTTTCAGCAGCATGCGAAATCGCCTTTGAAATATGAGGGTGGCCATGGCCGGTGATGATCGGGCCGTAGGCTGCCAGGAAATCGATGTATTTATTGCCGTCGACATCCCAGAAGTATGCACCTTTTGCGCGTTCCATCACAACGGGTGAACCGCCGCCGACCGCTTTGAATGATCTGGAGGGACTATTGACCCCGCCGACGATATGCTGAAGCGCTTCTTCGTGAAGTTTAATTGATTGGGAATGGTTCATGATGTGAATTCCTCCTACTTAAAGTCTATTCCTTTATTGTAGACAAGTTTTTGCATTAACGCCAAAGAAATTGAAACTGCAGCGGCAGTTCGGTACGATATACTTATAGAAGAGGAGTGATTGTGATGACAGCATTGGAAGGTTTGCATGCACCGGATTTTTCACTGAAAAACGAAAACGGTGAAATGGTTTCTTTGAAGGATTTTTCCGGAAAAAAATATGTGGTCCTTTATTTTTATCCAAGGGATATGACACCGGGCTGTACGACACAGGCGTGTGATTTCCGCGATGCCGAAAAGGATTTTTCGGAACTCGGTGCAGTGATTCTGGGTGTCAGCGCAGATTCTGAAGCACAGCATACAAAATTCATCACGAAGCATGGCCTGCCTTTTTCACTTTTGGTAGACGAAGATCACCAGGTATCGGAAGCATACGGGGTGTGGGTGGAGAAGAAAATGTACGGGAAAGAGTTCATGGGAATTGAACGTTCGACATTCCTGATCGATCCGACCGGCACCGTCATCAAAGAGTGGCGCAAAGTCAAAGTTAAGAACCATATCGGGGAAGTGCTGGAAACTCTGAAAGAGCTTAGCAACGCATAGGGGGAAAACATTCATGGAAATACTATTCACCTTTTTGCCATCCGAAGAAATGAGGCAGGACATCATAGAAGATTTTCCTGATGTCAATTTCCATTTCGCCTATAAGGATAAAAGCAGGTTGCCGGAAGCGGATGTACTGGTCACTTACGGAGAGGACCTGGACGAGGAAGACATTGCCGCTGCAAGACAATTGAAATGGATCATGGTTGCAAGTGCGGGTGTCGAGAAAATGCCGCATAAAGCAATCGCGCAGCGGGGAATAACCGTATCGAATGTGAGGGGCATCCACAAAACACCGATGGGTGAATCAGTGCTCGGGCATTTGCTTGCGTTGAAGCGCTCACTTCCGGAAATATATGAAAACCAGCGGAAACGCACATGGGAGCGCAAATTCAGATCGACAGAACTTTTCGGTTCCACTGCACTGATTCTTGGGCCAGGTGCAATCGGCGCTGAAATCGGCCGGCTGCTGCAGGCGTTCGGCGTAATGACCATCGGCTGCAACCGCTCTGGAAATCAGGCGGAACATATGAATGAAATGATTTCTTTCGATGAACTTCTGTCGAAACTGCCGGAGGCCGATGTCATCATTTCAGTTCTGCCAAGCACGCCGGAAACCCGGAATCTCCTAGGCGCAGAGCATTTCAAAGCCATGAAAGAAGATGCAATCTTTATGAATTTCGGCCGCGGAGATCTGGTGGATGAAGAAGTACTTTTTGAAGCGATGAAAAATGAATCCATTGCCCACGCAGTCCTGGATGTTTTTGAACAGGAGCCGCTTCCGGATGACCATCCGTTCTGGACTTTGGAAAATGTCATCATCTCCCCACATGTCTCAAGCAAATCCGGTAAATATCTTGAACGGGCAATGGAAATATTCCTGCCCAATTTACGGCAATGGCTGGAAGGCAAAAAGGAACCGACAAATCTCGTCAATATGGAAAAGGGGTATTAGCGATGAAAATTTACACAAAGACCGGTGATAAGGGGACAACTTCACTCGTTTACGGTTCCAGGGTCAAAAAAAATGATGTATTAGTGGAAGCTTATGGCACGTGTGATGAAGCAAATTCGATGATCGGTTTAGCTTTAGCGCATCTGAACAGCGAGTTTTTCAGTGAAAAAGATGAAATCATGGATATCTTCCATCAGATCCAAACGACTTTATTCCACGTTGGAGCGGA
This sequence comes from Planococcus beigongshangi, assembly GCF_016820495.1. Lineage (GTDB taxonomy): Bacteria > Bacillota > Bacilli > Bacillales_A > Planococcaceae > Planococcus > Planococcus beigongshangi. Next base: position 78,943 of record NZ_JADHDU010000008.1, read on the forward strand.
GCTTGCGACTCCTGCCGGTAAAGAAGTCAAATGGAAGCTGCATGCGGAAGATACTGTGAAACTCGAAAATTGGATCGATAAATACGATGCGGAGCTGACAGCGTTGAACAACTTCATCCTTCCTGGCGGGCATCCGGCCGGAGCCGCATTCCATGTAGCCCGGACAGTCGTCAGAAGAGCGGAACGCCTCGCATCATCCATCGGGGATGACACTTCTCCTGAAGTGATGGCATACCTGAACCGCTTGTCCGATTTCCTGTTTGTTGCGGGCCGTTTCATCAATCAGCGTTTGGGAAGCAAGGAAAGCGAACTCCATAGCGAGCGATAAAGCAATTGAGAAGGCGTTCATTTGGCGTCCTTATAGTGATTTCTTGACATATGCCGGTCATTTTGAGTACACTGATTATAACGATTACAATGTAATAATCTTTATGAAGTGAGGTGCACGGCGATGTCTGAAGGTCTATTAAAAGACGCGCTTGATGCTTTGAAGTCTACGGGTGTCCGAATCACTCCTCAACGTAATGCGATTTTGGAGTATATGATTCATTCAACTACCCACCCGACAGCGGATGACATTTATCGCGCGCTTGAGAAATCTTTTCCTAATATGAGTGTTGCAACAGTATATAATAATTTGCGTGTCTTTAAGAAAGCCGGATTGGTCAAGGAATTGACTTATGGCGATTCATCAAGCCGTTTCGATTTCGTTACACATGATCATTACCATATGATTTGTAGCGGCTGCGGGAAAATTGTCGATTTCCATTACCCGGGCTTGGACGAAGTCGAACATTTGGCGTCGCATGTTACCGGATTCCAGGTGGATTACCACCGCCTTGAAATTTACGGTACATGCCAGGACTGTCTAGCTGATACTGCAAAAGCACAATGAGAAAACGGGCATAGAATCCTCTATGTCCGTTTTTATTTTGAAAAATAAAATCCGCCGGCGACGAAATCGCTGGCGGATTTTTTATACTTTGGAGTTTTTCTTATTATAATCGACGTCGAACTCTTTGCCTTCAAGAGCGGGGTCCATTGTGAGCGGCTCGCGGCAGTGCATGCACATGTCCACACGGCCGAGCATTTTCGTATGACGATTACAGTTAGGGCATTGGACCGGAACGGTTTTCATGGAAAGAAGCCCGATCCAGGCATAGACACCTGTGCTTCCAATAATCGCAATAACTCCAACCAGCATGAATATGACCATAACGACAGGCTGCTCTCTGAAGAAAATACCTATATACATAATAACGATGCCGATGAAAATCAGCGACAGCGCAAAAGTCCGTATTCGGTTGATTTTATTTTTATAAGGTTTCATGTTCAATTCCTCCTTGCATCCATCATACTATATCATATTCAAAGTGAAAAAGCGTTATTGCTTTTCTCATGAAGGAATCGGCAGAAATATGTCGAAATAGAGAAAAGCACAGATTCTTTGCCCAGCCGGAGCATAAACCTATTTTGAATGAATGAAAAAACGGGTATGCCCGTTAATATACCTGAAACTGCAGGGAGTGAGAGGGAATGGAACAAAAGTTAAGAGCGATTTATCAGGAGCGGGCCAGCCAGGAAAGTACGCTTGGGGTGATGCTCATTGAAAAAAGGGAAAAAGTCAGCCCTAATACAGATACTTTCGATGCCATCCTGCTGATCATCACCAAAGAAAATGAAACTCCGGTATTTTCGAAACATTATACCGACGGTGAAAAAAAAGCGGCAATGCATATCGTTACAGAAAAACAATTGAAAAAATGGCTGCTTCTCGGCACCAACAGAAAAATTGTCGATTGGCTATTTAATGGACGCATCATTTTTGATCGTAATGAGTTTATGGAAAAATTGATCATCGAGCTTAAGGAATATCCTTTTGCCGGGAGAAAGATAAAAATGGGTCTCGAATATGCAAAGCTTATCAGACGATACTTGGAAGGGAAAATGCTTTTTGAAGAAAAGAATTATCTCGACGCCTATCGTCACGTGATAGAGTCGCTGCATCATTTAGCGAGATTGGCTGTCTTGGAAAATGGCCTGCCGCCAGAGGTGACTGTCTGGTCCCAGGTTAAAAAGATGGAGCCATCCATTTATAAATTATATGAAGAATTAGTGCTGAGTGATGAGTCGATTGACAAGCGGCTGGAGCTTTTATTCCTAGCCAGCGAATTCCTGATCCATTCACGCACGGCCGACGGAGCACAGCATATCATTGAAATAATGGGCCAAAAGAAAAGCTGGACGATCCAGGAACTTCATGAACAGGAAGAGTTGAAAAACTATTCTTCCGATCTCGAAGTCTTCATCGAATACCTTGTCGATAAAGAAATAATCTTTGTCGAAGGGGTATTAACTAAAAGTGAAGGCATTTTCCACCGGTACTACTCGGTCAGAAGCGAAAATTGAAGAGGAGATCTGTAACCGGATTGTCCATGGACAATCCGGTTTCTTTCATTAGAGTAGATCTGTTGGTAATGATTTTGAATAACATTTTCTGAGAATACCATATAGAGCTTGAAAATTTCTCGAGATTTTTATCCTTTTGGCGTTGACAATCAGGTGAGATCCATATTATGATATTACTTGTCGCTCAGGCAAATTAAGTTTTTTAGAATAATAATTAAAGCTTGACTCCAGCGGCAGGCGATGGTAAATTAGAGAAGTCGCTTCAACACAGCGAGAACAAATGAACCTTGAAAACTGAACAGCAAAAC
>NZ_JADHDU010000009.1 GCF_016820495.1 Planococcus beigongshangi
ACCGCTTCTTCCCGGCCGCAGCATTTCTTATACTTCTTCCCGCTCCCACACGGACACGGGTCATTTCGTCCGACCATGTCATCCCCTCGATTCATCAGCTTTTCTTCCATCGTAGCGGGGTTTGGCGAGGGTGGCAAGAGGGCGTGTTGCTTTCCCCAGAGAATTGGGCATTCCTTTTCCAGCAGTTCCTAGATTGTCCTGTATCGCGAGCAATTATGAATACTTAACTTCTCAGATAAACATACGAAAGCCGAATTCGTTAACCCTTGAGGTGAATGAATTCGGCTTTTTCATCATGCAATTGTAGTTAATAAATTGAATTGGGTTTGGCACAGGGAGACGACACTTATTTTTTTGATACAATTGTAGTTGATAAACTGGATTGAATTTGACAAAGGTAGGCAATGCCATATAATTTTTATTTTTCTTTTGGTAGCGCTTTAGATAATATATTTTATTAAAGAGTAGAAAAATTGATTTCTTCAATAAATTTCGGTACGCCTGTATACTCCCGAAAATCTTCTACCGTGAAATATTCTTTAATTAAAGATTTATTTTCACTAGTTAATCGATCCCATTCATTTCTCCAAACTTGAAAGGCCTCCCAAGAATAGCCTATATATTTTTCTTCGCTCATTTTCGAAAATGAATAGTGCACTAGTTTAAGATAGTCTTCTTTAAAATCCTTTCTAGACATTGAAATACTAGCTCCAAATTCTACTAACCAATGAGCTAAACTAGTGTACTGATTCCAAGCGTTGTCTTCTTTAGTAAAACCTTTTTTTCGCTCCAATGTTTCTAAAAGAAATCTCTGCACTTCTTCATCATTAAAACTCAACCCAGTTAAAGTTATTCTTGATAAAATTATATTTAAAGAACTATTTAACTTAAGAAATTCATCCTTGTATTTACTCTGACCATAAATAATATCATTTATCTTTGCCGCACTCTTAACAATTTTATTAGCATCTATATATTTTATATTTAATTCATTGAAAAAGTAATTCAAATCTACATTATCAATAACTGTGATACCAAAAGTGCTAAAATAATAAATCTTTAATTTGTCGTCTACTTTTTCACGAGATACATAATATATATCGCTACTTCTTAAGTTAGTATGTTTAGAATACTTTGATTCGTTTAAAATTCTATTTAAATTAAAATCATTCAATGAATAACCAATTATTACCGTAGTAGTTTCTTGCAATAGTGTATAAAACTTCCTTGATATATAAGTTTCTTTATGTTGGAATTTAAAATAATCATCTTGTGTAACTACTAAAGATTCAGGAAATAATATTGAGCCGTGAATATGATACAAATTTCTAGTTTCAAGTAACTTTGAAATTGGCGCACCCTCTACATACACTCTACTTTTGTTAGGTAATATAAACTTATTTAGTAGTTGATCATAATTAGTTGTTACTATATTAATGTTTGGGGTATTCTCTAGAAAAAATTGTTGCACAGTTTCTAAATTTTCTTGATTAATTGTATTTTCATTTACACTACTTTCTATTATATTACATATTTCTTCTCTAAAATTTAATCCTCTTTTTTTATATTCTTCTTGAATAATTTGCGCTGTAACAGTCAAGTCAAAATGACTTTCCAAAGTTTTTTCATCTTTCGTTGTGTAGAAAAGAGTGTTAAATAAACTTTCATCATCTTTTATATCTACAGTTTTCTTCAATAATTCAATCCAACTTGGAGCATTTCCATCGGTTAGATATTTACTAAATCCAGAACCTATAAAAAAAGTTAGAGAGCCACTAACCATTGAAGTAGCAATATCTAAGAAGTGTCTATCTTCTTCTAATTTTTTATTCATCTCATTCTCTACTCCCGTTTTTTATATTTATATAATATTTGCGTTATTGAAAATCACAACGAAATAATAGCCCCAATATTTATGCACCGTTTGTAGTATAAATTATTTTTTTATAGTCAGAATTGTTTTTTTGAGATGTAGTCTCTATTTCATCACAACTGACTATCAAGCTAAAATGATTTTATGAGTCAGTTCGTCTAAAAAACTCTCTTGGGGCGTGTTTGTTCTTTCAAAAAGATTTTCTTTCATTTTTGACAAAATAAAAATAAAATCTTTGTCCTGCATTGGAAGTATTAAGTTCTTATTATCCCTGTAATAGTCTGCACATCTCTGAAAGAGTACCTCTTCGTTATTACAAGTACGAAATACCATGAAACCTACTTTTCCTCGATTTGGAGAAAATCTTCCATTCAATTGATCTAGTTCAGGATTCGCCACATCTTTAGTATAATTTTTACATTCAACAAAAATATAAGCTGAGGGAATATCCTTTACCGTCTGTAAATTAAAGAAAAACCCTCCTTCTGCTGCATTATTGTAAGCTAGGTCTATTCTCTTTCTTCCTTGGTTTATTTCTTGCTCTTTTACAGGATTTGTAAGACTCGGATAAAACAAAAAATTCATACAAGCAATAATATGATCATGAAATCTATTTGCATCCGATGTTCCAGTTCTAATTTTAGAAAAACCTTGAATAAGTTCATTTATTATACCCAAGTAGAATTCATCACTGTGATTCTCAAGTATTTCTTCATTTGATAATGAGGCTAATTTAATTTTTGCTGAAGCTTTGAATGCATCAAAGTAATCCGGGTGTCTTCTGGTAAATGTTCTTAAAAAACTTTTACTATAAGCATTATACTTATCAGCAACTTCTTCTTTAACAACAGTAGTTTTTATTTCTCCACTTTTCAAAGTTCTTCTTTTTACTAAACTAGTGTTTAATCGTAATTCTTCACTCACCAAAAAATGTAAAACAAAATGACGTGCATAATGGTCAGAGTCGTAATAAAAGCCCCTTTTTCTACATACAATAGACTTGGGTACTAGAAGTATTGGTTTTTCATCTATAACCAACATTTCTTCATAACTCGCTTTCCATTCCAGATTTTCTGAATCCCAATACTCTCTTGTAGCAATCTCTTTTTCTAATTTTATGCCATATAAGTCACACTGGCTTTTAGTATATTCGATAAGGTGTTTCCGGATTACATTTGTACATAGATCTGATATTTTGTCATGAGAGATATTTTCAACAAAAATTTTTATTTCATTTACACTAGAAATCAAACCATCCTCTAATGCATTGCTATCTAGAATATACTGAAATAACTTTGTAGCATCATCGTCCCCAATACTCTTCCCTTGCACACCTTCCTTTGATAATCCTAAACACGTTTCATAAGGCTCTGTAAATTTAAAATTCTTTTGTACTTCATCGATTTCTCCATTTCTGAATTGCGCTAAAATATATTGAAAGAAACTTTCAAGCGTAGAATTTGCTTGTTGCGACCACCTGTCCTCTCTAATAGATAGAAAATACGGATCTAAAAAAAGTGGCATATCATTATTAAAATCAATATCTACAAAATCTAATTCATTTTGTTTTCTGTTTAAATTGAAATATTCGCTTATTTTCATCTATTCCACCCCTAAATCATTAAAATTACAAAAAACCCTTTAATGCCAAAGCAAATTTTGCTATATTCTTCTCTTATAACTCTAAAAGCCGTTCCCTCAATCCCTCATCACTCGCATAAATATAAAGCCCCTTTATCCCCCTCTTCATCAACACATTTATAGAATTCAATATAATCTGTTCTTTCGCTCTTTCAACATTCTCAATGCCATCTTTACCTCTGAAAGCTTCGGTGTCGCTATATCTTTCAGTAAGGATCTTCAAGCAATCATTTTGGTCATCGTATGTAACGGATGGTCCCAATATCACTCCTACATAATTCAGATCGAAGCCCTGAATCGTATAAATGGATCCCGCTTCTTTGATTGTCTCCGGCTTTTCGGCCCAGGTGTTTTTGGTGTCGGTTGAGTTCCAGGGGATTTCCAGACTGTCTTCTCTGATGTAGTACTGCTCGCCGTCTTTTTTATGTTCATAGTCGAATGTCGAAACCACTCTGGAGAGGCCGTGTTCTTTATTCTTTTCCACTATGGCGTCATGCATTTCCTTGGCAGAGTCGAATATTTTAAAGTCATACAGCTCATCTTTTGGTAACTCCAGAATCCGCTTCTCTACAAAATTATCGATCCAGTCGATCACATCATCTCCAGCATTCATGCGGAACTGTTCTCTTAAAACGTAGGGCTCTTCTCTTTGATAGCCTGACACTATTTTCTTGAGCCGCTCCTTGTCCCAACAGCTTTTCAGTTTTAAGACCTGTTTTTCATCGTAGACGACGATGACGACTTTGCTGTGCTTGATGATTTCTTCCAGTTGATTGTTTTCATTGAATCCATTAAAAGCATCCGCTCTGCTCAGCAATAAATGCGCTTCATCGACCAGGACAACATCTGCTTTTTTAGCAGCATTCTTCTGCTTGTTAATGAAGCTTGTAGGCTTGTCAAAGTTATTCTTTTTAAGAAACTTCACATTGGCAGCGATGTTTTTATAGGTTTTCAGCATCTCTGAATGATTGACTAGCAGATAATTCTTCGTATTATGAAGGTTAGAGTTTTTATCAGCTGCCAGCTCTTGGATGCTGTTGAACACGGAACTCAGGACTACGCTCTTCCCTACACCGGCTTCGCCCTGGACCATGAAGACAAATGTCTCATCGTCATCGATATGCTCTTCGCATACTTCCAGAATCTTCGTTTTGAGCTCAAGTTGTGTCATCGTCAGCTCTTTAAAAGGAGAAAGCTTAAAGAGGTCCCTGTTTTCAATAACGTGGGCAGGGTTATCTACCATCTTTCTTTTCAGGAGTTCTTTCCATATATCATTGAATATCTCTTTGTCGTAAAATTCCTTGTTGTGATAGTTGTGCGTAACGCTTTGCGCAGTCTGGCTCTTGTTCTGCAGCTTGTAGCGATCATCGCCCAGGAAATAATTTATGAGTTTGGTTTCGATATTATAAGTAGCGGACCGGTGGAATTCTTCATGGATGATGAGCGTCATCTTCTCTAACTTCTTCCGCTCTATATTATTCAAATGAGATTTCATGCGGTTTTTAAACGCCACAGTCTCTCCTATATATACCGTCGTATTGTTGTTCAGAAAATAAACGACCGGATAGTCGAAGTAAGTATCGTTCTTGATACTTTCCAATGAGTTTTTAGAAAAATCCCAGGTTTTTAATTGGATCATCCCCATATGAATTCAGCCTCTCTGGAGCGAAAAATTTAAATTTGAAATTTAATATATGTAAAAGCGCTATCAATATTCAATAAAAAATAAATTAAAAAGCACACACAAGTGTCAATGTCTTAATATTAGCATTATTTAACTTTGAATTGGCTACTTTTGGAAAGTTTAGCGTCACATAATTATCAGGCTATTCTCTTGGAGGAAAGCTCTTAAGTACTTACAACTACCGGTCATTTATTTAAAAACAAAAACAAGCTCACATGGGCGTGCGCTTGTTTACGTATACTCTTATCCTACACTTCATTAATGTGCTATTTATAAAGCAGAGCCAATTTCATCCCCAACAAACCACTCATAAGCCATCCTCGAAATCTCCGCAATCGGCTCATCCCCCTTATAATCCAAAGAACCGCCTATCGAATACACCGTAATGACAAACGCGCCTTTGTCATCCGGCAGTTGAACAATCCCCGTATCGTTGAATAAGGTCCCTAGACTTCCCGTCTTATTCGCTACTGTTGTGTTTCTCGGCAATGAACCGCCAATGCGCTGCTGGTAGTGCTGTTTCAACAGGATTTCATAAATGGCTGAAGAACATTCTTTGGAAACAAACTCACCCATCGCAATTTTCTCCATCAGCAGCGTCATGTCCTTCGCTGTGCTGGTATTGCTTTCGGGGCTTTCCTGGAAAACAATGCTTTCCCAATCATATTTCCCTTCTTCCAAATCGCGGATGATCTCGTCTGCCATTTCTTCTGTATGCGGCAGTCCCGTTTTGCCGGCGCTCCAGCTCAGCAAATCCCAAATGGAATGCTTGATATGTATATTGTTCAGCCCGGTGCTCTTCATTTTCTCTTCGACTGCTTCTGCTCCGCCGACCAGATCCAATAGTTTATCCGTCGCCTGATTGTCGCTGACGATGATCATCATCGTTGCGAGGTCTTTGATGGTCGGCTGGATGCCGCTGTCCATCGCCTTGAATACGCCGGACCCCGGCACATGATCTTCGTCCAGCATCTCAATCCGCTCGTTCAAATCGATTTCGCCCTTCTCCGCTAGGTCATACAATATTACGATAATCGGCACTTTCACGACGCTGGCCATTTGGAACAGACGGTCTCCTTCTATATTTACTTCTTCCTGCGTTTTCAGGTGTTTGATCGAGATGCCGAATTTCGCATCGATTCCGCTTATGTATTGTTCGATCCTTTGCTGCAGCTGCATAGTAGCCTCTCCCTTTGTGTAGTTGTTCCGCTGAATATGCTTCACTCCATCATATTACCAAATATTTTTTAATTTCGGACAACTTATCGCCTTTATTCGCGTCTAATGGGTACATAGTAAGTAATAGGATGATTTCGGATTACATATAGAAAGGGGTGTAGTTATGAAACATTTACTGGGCACAGGAAGTCTGGCGTTGGCGCTGCTGTTGGGTGGCTGTGGCGGACAGGAGCCGGAAGTGCAGATTCCTCCGGGGTCCGATACGAATGTGACGGCAGAAGATCCGGAAGATGTGGAGCAGGCGGAACAGCCGGAAGAACCGGTTAGTGAAGAAATGGATCCGCTGGCATTTTTCATGGAAGATGGCACGGTTGCGCATTTCAAAGGAGACGGCAATGAGTTTGCTGAGCTTACGGTACGGACGGAGCATTTGGACGAGGATCATATCGCGCTTTACGAAGATAATGGCGGTACGGTCATCTTGAAGGTGTATCGCCTGTCGGATGACCGCGTGGATCTGGTCAAAGAAGAGCCTGAGTTTTACGACGAGTACAACCCAACTCCGGAAGAGCTGGAAGCATTGGAGACCATCTCCACTTACCTGGAGTTCCCGCTCGAAGAAGGCAATACGTTGGATGACCGGACGGTAGTCCAAACCGGCGCAACAGTGGAAACGCCTTATGAAACGTTTGAAGACGCCATCGTCCTTGAAAGCGAAAGCTCTGAGAATGCGATCAACCGATGGTATTTCGTTGAAGGCTACGGCGAAGTGAAACGGGAGTACATTGCGCAGGAAGATGGAGAGGAATTTAAGGTGACTTCTTCTTTGGAATCGATTGAGTGAGCGAGACCCGCGCGTGTTGCGCGGGTTTTCTTTTTAAAGACGCAATATTCGACTTCATGAGCAGCACGCAGCCGCTTTATCCAAATCCCTTTCCCTGATCCAGATTTGTCCATCTCTGATGTCATATTTTATATTCGCTTCATCCATGCGCTGAATCTGATCTTCTGATGTATCAGACCAGTCAATATAATAGGTTGCTGAAGGATTACAACCTGATAACAGCGTCAGTGAAACAAAGCCGGTGACCAATAGTCTCTTCATTTAAAAACCTCCCTTTAATAAATTCCATTTGAATCTGCTATGTACGACTGATTGTCTTCTGAATTGTTTCATTCGTTTTGTGGTACACGGAATCCTTTATTATCTCTATCCCTTCTATATATCAACATTTATTTATTGATAAACAATAAATACCGTGCTATATTCAACTTAAATAAAAACCAGAACGGAGTGGCTACGATGACAATTAGACGTGCTTCGACGATCTTTTTGAAAGCCGTGCTGTTGTTTGTGGCCGGTGTGGCGCTTGCCTTGTGCGTATTCGGCTTGCCGGGGATGGCTGCAATGGATGCCAAACTGCATCCGGAGACAGCGTACCTGCAGTATCCGTTTCTGATTGCGGCCTATATTTTCTTCACGCCATTTTTCATCGCGCTGTACCAAATGTTCAAATTGCTGACGCTGATCGACCGGGGCCAGGCGTTTTCGGATGCAGCCGTGAAAGCATTGAAGGCGATCCGGCATTGTGCGTTTGCGATCATCGCGTTTATCGCACTCGGTGAACTGGCGACAATCGTGCTGATACGAGGTGAGGACATCACACATATCATCACGATCGGCGGCATCATCACAATCGGCTCAGCGGCGGTGGCGCTCTTTGCCAGCCTGCTGCAGAAGCTCGTGCGTGATGCCATCCGGATGAAAGCGGAGAATGAATTGATTGTTTAATGGATATGGTTTGGAGACTCCTTCTGTTGAGGGAGTTTTTTTATTCGTGGGGTGACGATAAATTTAAAGGCTTCCAATTACGGAAGCCTTTTTAATTCCTTTAATTGTTAATAAAACTCTATAAGCTATATGGCCTGATTACGCAAAATTCGCCCCGAACCAAAGAAAGAAAGCGATGACGGAACTGTTCAAAACGGTTAAGATCAAGGCGAAAACAGCGATGCCTTTCTTCTCGTATTTATTGGAAAAAGTTATTACCGCAAGAATGATGGAAGCGATTAAAGTTATAAACATAAAGATGATAATGAAATCACCGATCTGTTCCGAAGTATTAGCAGCGATTGGGTCTAAAAGAACCATGGAAAGAGACGTCAGTAAACTGAAAACCAAAAAGGCAAAACTTCTCCACGAATATTTTTTATGCAATTGATCTCCTCCTGTATAGTATTGAAAGAATTGAATATTTTTGTAAATTTATATATTTTCAGTTTATCATGATTTTACATATAGAGGAATTACGTTCTACTTGTCGAACTAATTCAGTGACAGAAAATTGTTCGAAAATGGGAGGGGAAATAGTGAAGCCGAAGATGAATAGGAAAGATTTGATGGGTGACGACGACATCTGGAACGCGGTTAATATGATGCTCAGTGAACAGGATTACCAAACAGAAGACGCTAAAGTGTATGAGGCTTTTATAGTACATCAATATTATTCGGAGCTGGAAAGCGGCGGGCACGAAGCGCTGCTCAATTGGGCGCAGGACTGGATCAAAGATGTAGGCATAGAGAAATACAGGAATGACTTGGTAAGCAGTCTCCAAAAGATCGGCGCGCATGAGTATGCGGCAATCGAACGGAGTCACTTGGAGGAATTATGGAAGCTGCACCTGGCGCTGGAAGATGATGAGTCGGTTGAGGAAGATTATTATAAAAAGATCGAACTCATGGATGGCGCGTATTACGGGTTGGACGGAAAGCTGCAGGGTTTGTTGGAGAAGTACTTTGTTGAGATACATACGGAATTAATTGATGTGGTGGAGGGATAAATTTTGTCGCAAGGAGGCTAAAGATATGGATTTGTTATTACCCATCCTATATATAGCAGGAGTCAGTTACGGAATCATCACTTTCATTACGGAAATGAAAAAGAGGCCCGATGCGAAGAAGCATTACCTAGGGCTTTCAGCCGCAATTGCGGTTTGCTGCGGGGCTGCGTTTTTGATGATGATGTTATGAGAAAGAAACCGTTTTGAATTGACGGAACAATATTTATACCCCAGTCCAAATTGGACCGGGGTATTTTGGTACGCGGTTTAATGCTTGTGGGGACGATTCGTTCCTATTGCTAAAATTTCTTAGTTGTTGGATTTTGTCTCCCAGATAGCTGAGTTTATCTCACAGATAGCTTGTTTTGTTTAACGGATAGCCGCTTTTATCTAACACATAGCCCAGTTTATCTCACATTTGCCCTCGCAAACGCCATTCCTCACTTTCTACTAACCCCTTACAAAAAGGACAAGGGCTGATTGCTCGCAGTCCGCCGGAGCGGACTGCTGGGGGCGGGGCTGCAGCCCCCGCCCGTTAAAATCCGACCAGGTTTTATCTCTCGCCCTTTTGTTTAACGGATAGCTGAGTTTATCTCACAGATAGCATGTTTTATTTAACGGATAGCCGCTTTTATCTAACAGATAGCCCAGTTTATCTCACATTCCCTCCTCGTTAACGCCAGTCCCCACTTTCTACTAACCCCCTCCAAAAAGGATAAGAGCTTGATTGCTCGCAGTCCGCCGGAGCGGACTGCTGGGGCGGGGCTGCAGCCCCCGCCCGTTAAAATCCGACCAGGTTTTATCCCTCGCCCTTTTGTTTAACAGATAGCTGAGTTTATCTCACAGATAGCATGTTTTATTTAACGGATAGCCGCTTTTATCTAACAGATAGCCCAGTTTATTTCACATTCCCTCCTCGCAAACGCCAGTCCCCACTTTCTACTAACCCCTTACAAAAAGGACAAGGGCTGATTGCTCGCAGTCCGCCGGAGCGGACTGCTGGGGCGGAGTTTAAATCTCGTTTCTTTAATTTATTTCACCTGTTCTTCTTATCAAATAGCCCCATTCATCTCACATTNTTCACATTCCCTCCTCGCAAACGCCAGTCCCCACTTTCTACTAACCCCTTACAAAAGGGACAAGGGCTGATTGCTCGCAGTCCGCCGGAGCGGACTGCTGGGGCGGAGTTTAAATCTCGTTTCTTTAATTTATTTCACCTGTTCTTCTTATCAAATAGCCCCATTCATCTCACATTCCCCGCCTCCCAAGCTCTCGGTTTGGCATTCCCCCACCCTCTTTTGCTACACTGATGAATGGAATGAAACTGTTTTAGATAGAAGGAGCGATTCATATGCAGAACTTAACAGGAAAAAACGCGCTGATCACAGGCGCCGGAAAAGGTATCGGACGCGCAACAGCGATCGCATTTGCTGCGGAAGGCATCAATGTTGGACTGGTTGGGCGCACGCCTGAGAATTTGGAGAAAGTGGCTGCGGAACTCGAGCAGTACGGCGTGAAAACGGTATTTGCCGCAGCGGACGTTGCGGACATGGACGCAGTCAATGCAGCAGTTGAACACATTACGGCCGAATTCGGGCCGATCGATATTCTGATCAACAACGCCGGCATCGGCAAATTCGGCAAGTTCCTGGAACTGTCGCCTGAACAATGGAAAGGCATCATCGACACGAACCTGATGGGCGTTTACTACGTAACACGCGCAGTCCTGCCGCAGATGATCGAACGCGAATCCGGCGACATCATCAACATCTCATCGACTGCCGGTCAAAAAGGCGCGCCGGTGACAAGTGCTTACAGCGCTTCAAAATTCGGTGTGCTGGGTCTGACGGAATCGTTGATGCTGGAAGTGAGAAAGCACAACATCCGCGTCAGCGCATTGACGCCGAGCACGGTTGCGACGGACCTGGCGTTTTCCGAGAACCTGACAGACGGCAATCCGGACAAAGTCATGCAGCCGGAAGATCTGGCTGAAATCATGGTGGCCCAGTTGAAATTGCACCCGCGTGTGTTATTGAAATCAGCTGGCCTATGGTCAACAAACCCTTAATCCCAATCAAACAGGAAATGCCTCCCCAACTCAATTGTCGGGGAGGCATTTTTGATTTGATTTGCATAAATTTTACATAAACGTCCCGAACCACAGACCTAGCGTCGTGCCGATATAGTTGCCGATGACGTAGCCGATGGTGCCGACGACGAGAATCGGACCGATGAGATCCTTCCAGCCTTTGGCGATGGCCATGGCGGCAGCTGTCGTCGGGCCGCCGACGTTGGCGTTGACGACGAGCAGGATTTCCTCCAGGTCGTATTTGAGAAGCTTGCCGGCCGTCAGCGACACCAGCAGGTTGACGGTGACGATGATGGCGACGAAGACCAGGAGCAGCGGCGCGTTCTGGATGATCAGCGGAATCGACGCCGGAATCCCGATGACGACGAAGAACAGGTAGATCAGGAATGTGCCGAGCTCCTGGCTGCCGTTGATGCTGTCGAAAAAGCGCGGGAAAAAGGCCAGCGCCAGGAACGTCAGCGTCGTCAGGATCAGATAGAGGTCACCGAACAAGCCGTTCAGCAAATTCCAGCCGAAATTCACATCGTCTCCGGACGGAATGACGCCTGCGAAGAATTCGGAGATTTTCGTTGCCAGGACGAACAGCAGGAATGCCGTCCCGAGCGATAAGGCGATGTCTTTCAATGAGATGTCCTGTCGTTTCCAGAAGCTTTCGGCATTCGTTTTGCTGCCGTCTGTCGCCATATCCTTCTCCACTTGCAGCACATGCGGATGCGGATAGCGTTTTCTGAAAAACCCGAATGTCGGGATTGCCATGAGTGTGACGATGACAAGCGCCATCATCAGGTTATCGGCTACGACCGTCGCGGATACGAGATCTTCCGGTGCATCGAATTTCGCCGTCATTGCGGCAAAGTTGACGCCGCCCCCGACGTACGAAGCACTCATCATCCCGCCGATGCGGTCGAGAAATGGAATGGTGTCTTTCAATAAGAAGAAACTGATGATCGTTCCGGCAATCGTCCCGATGGAACTGATCAGGAAGATGAGCAGCATGCGGCCGCTTTCCTGCCAGATTTTCTTGAAATTCACATGGAATAGCAGCAGCGGGATCGCCAGCGGAATGATGAACGCCCAGATGGCGTCGTAAACGGGCGATGCCGTCGGAATGATGCCTGTGTTGGACAGGATGATCGCGGAAACGAGTGCGATGATTGCGCCGGACAATTTTCCGGCCCAGCTGTATTTCTGCTCCAGTACGATACTCATAGCGGCGACTATGACAATGATGCCCCAAAGTGTGACGAGGTCATCCGGTTTGATCAGTGAATTTTCCATATCAACTTCCCCCTTGTCTAAGCAGCGATTATTTTCGTTTGATGACCCGCATCGCATTGCTGTAACTGATGGCTTCGATTTCATCGTCCGTAAAACCGCGTTTCGCCATCCGCTCCAGCAGCGCCGGAATCATGGTGACATCTTCAAGCCCTCTGGTCGTGCCGACCGAGCCGTCCCCGAAATCATAAGGTGCGAGATAATCCAAAAAATCAAAGCCGAACCCCAGGGAGTCGATGCCGATACGATCTGCGATGTAGATGGCGTGGTCGATGAACCGGTCCACAGTCGGATTTTTCGGATCAATGAATTCCCAGTAGGCGTTCAGTCCGACGATGCCTCTTTTCGAAGCGATCGCCTCTAATTGCTCATCCGTCAGATTCCGCTCATGATCGCAGATGGCGCGGGCATTGCTGTGGGAGGCGATGAGGGGTTCTTCGCTATGGTAATAAAGGTCCCAAAACGATTTCTCATCAAGATGTGACACATCGACCAACCAGTTCAGCCGCTCCGCTTCACGCACAGCTTCTTTCCCCCATTTCGTCAGCCCCGGCGTCCGCGGCGGAACCGGTGCTCCCGTGCCGCTCGCAAAAGCGTTCGTCTCATTCCATACGAGAATCATATGGTCGATGCCTTTTTCCTCCATTTCATCGAACCGCTCCATCAACTGCATCTTGTCCGTTTCCAGAAAAGTGATGCCTTCCAGCCCTATGATGATATTGATCTTATCGGCCAGACGGGCTTCGATGAAGTCTGTGTCGGCCTTGCATAGATTGACATGCTTCGACTGCGCAAAATCATCCATGACGTATTTGTAGATTTCCCGCACGCGCTCAAGCGGCTGCTCCCTGAACTGGGGCTCCACCCAAAGCACGCATATCATCGTATCGATTCCCCCCGCTTTCAGCCGGGGATAATGCAGCCGGTCGAATACATGCATTTCGCCGTGCTTCTTCCGCCAGGCAATATCCGTAAACAGGTCGGAATGTAGGTCCACTACTTTCATGATGCTCCCCCTCCTCTTATGTACCAGACTTCTATTCTTTATAAATGGAAATTATATCAGCACGATTATAGCATTAAAGGAGAGAGAAGGCAGGGTTCGAGTCTGAATATTTCGTGATATGAATAAATAGAAAGAGCCGCAGGAACGCCCCCGCAGCTCTTTCAATAATTTTATGATCCCATCTCCAGCAATTCGATCAACCGGATCACCTCTTCGTCTTCACCGACTTCGATGGTGACCACTTCCGTGTCGGTGATCAGCCCTCTGTAGAAATCTTTGCCTGCCGGATTCTCACCGTCCCAGCGGAGCGGGACATTATACACGTTGATCGTGCCGTCGCCGTTGCCGCTGTAAGTGACCGAACCATCAACAAGGCGTGAGCCGGCCAATTGGATGACCTCTTCCGGATACTCGGCGCTCGTTTCATCGTCCGGATTCAGCGGCGTGCCCAGCGGAATCTTCTTCACATACAAGCCGTCGATTTCCTGGTTCGCCCCTAATTGCAGCCAGACGCGGGCATATTCGATTTCTTCACTTGAATAGGCGTCGAGTGCGGAGCCGGCAGTTTCGGTTGAATCTGTGGAATCAGCGCTTCCATCCGTTTCTTCCTCTTCTTCAATGTCTATGGTCGCTCCGTCTTGTTCCTCTGTTTCAGTTTCTTCGGCAGGAGTGGTTTCTGCCGGTAATGTTTCAGAATCCGAGTCATCCCCGCAGCCCGCGAGCAATGCGACAGCCGCACTGAAATAAAATATCTTCATTATTTTTTTCATCATCTTTCCTCCTTTTTCCGTAAGTCTGGCTGTTCAATCAAACAGTATGTCTTCTTCCAATTTTATCCTATTAACAGCGGATTTCAAGGTGAAAATACGGTGGTACTTTCCATCTTACGGTTTTCCCTTTGCATCTCATGCTTTGCGGTTTCTATCCAATGATTTGACGAGGCTGTCTCCCGTTTAGTTTCACTTATCTTAAGGTTTTGCTTTTTTAGCTAATGCTTCTATATAAAGAGCGATGTTAAGATCGGAAACATCGGTTAGTCGCAGTCCGCCGGCAGCGGACTGCCGGGGCGGGACGCGCTGCCCCGCCCGCTCTGGGGCAATAAGGGGTTTTCGTCTTCTGATTTCAGTTATCTCACGGTTAGCCCGTTTTATTTAACGGATAGGCTCAATTGTTTAACAGATAACCAGATTTATTTAACAGATAGCCTCCTTTACCTCACCGATAGCCGATTTTATTTAACAAAGCCCTCACCGTACCAGGATTGCCCCCTCCAGATTCGGGTATAGAACAACAAAGCCAGGCAAGTGAATTTATTCCCGGAGGAGGAAATCGGATGCATTATCAGCTGAATCTGCATATGGCAAGCGCGAAGAAGGATTATTATTGGCTGTTCAACAGCCAGGAAAATACAATGACCGTTTTCAATGAAGTGGTGGCGATGTTCCGGCAGTATGAACCGCGCGATGCGGAGGCGTTTGCGAAGGAACAGCGGCAGGAGATGGACGAGACGGGCAAGAGCGATTCGGTCCAGATCGAAGTCGTGAAAGTCGATAAGAAAGCGATCATCCGCTCGGCAGCGTATAACGAGATGTTTTATGAGGCCCGGCATTTCGAGGATATTTATGATAAATTGACCGAACGTCTAGGCAGGCCGGAGGAAGAGACCTTGGATATTGTTTGATGATGTGAAGCATTCCCTTTTATAGAAAAGCTAAATACCCCCAGACGGCTGTCTGGGGGTATTTTTCATCCTTCCGATTGTCTCAACACTGCATCCAATTCCTGCGTCAATTGTTCTTTCCGCTCAGGAGACCAGCTGAAGAATTCAGCCATATAATCGATGATTTCCTTTTTCCATTGATAGACCCAATTGATATCGAATAGGATCGCCCCTGTTCTTCTCATGAAATAATCGACCGGTGTGAGGACCATTTCATGCGTCAGCGAGTAATGGAGAATCAGTTTGATCGACTTCGGAAGATCGCCACCAGGCAATAGCTCGTTTTCAAGCTGGAGCATCTTTTCCGCATTGGTGCCGAAAGTGGAGACGATGTCCTGTGCGTCTTTCGGTGAAATGCCGAGTTTCTCGATATCCCGTGACCTTTTGGCAATATAGGTTTTGTATTCTTCCGGCTGATTGAACTCCCCGCCGGACAGGCGCAGGTTTTTCGTAATTGATTGCTTGAACGTTTTGCCTTCTTTGCTGAATTCCCTGCTCAGCATATCCGTGACGGTTTCGGCCATCTTCCGGTATCCTGTCAGCTTACCGCCGGCAATGGTGATCAAACCGGTTTCGGAAGTCCAGATTTCATCTTTCCGGGAAATTTCAGATGGCCCTTTCCCTTCCTGGCGGATGAGCGGGCGTACGCCTGCCCAGGAGGATTCGATATCCGTCTTCGTGACATTCACTCCCGGGAACATGAATTTGATGCTTTTCAGGATATAGTCCTTATCCTCTTCTGTTGCGACGGGATGCACAAGATCTTCCCCGAATACGGTATCGGTGGTTCCGACGTAGACTTTTCCGCTTCTCGGGATGGCGAATACCATACGGCCATCCGGTGTATCGAAGTAAACCGGCTGGACCAGCGGAAAATCGGCGCCATCGATGACGATATGGACGCCTTTCGTATGCTGCAGGCTCTTATTGCGGATTTCACGGTCCATGCCGATCACTTTCTCAACCCAGGGACCGGCTGCGTTCACAATTTTTTTGCCGCGTGCCGAATAATCATCCCCTGTTATCTGGTCAGCCAAGCGGACTCCCGACACTTTACCCTGCGGGCCGTAATGGAAGCCGGCCACTTTCACGTAAGTCAGCAGGTCCGCACCTTTTTCAAATGCTTTCTTGGCGACTTCGATCGTCAGCCTTGCGTCATCCGTCCGGTATTCGACGTAATAGCCTCCGCCGAGCAGCCCTTCTTTATTCAACAGCGGCTCTTTCGCAAGCGTCTCTTTTGCCGACAGCATCGTCCGGCGTTCGCTGCGGCGGACACCTGCCAGGTAATCGTAGACTTTCAAGCCGAGTGACGTGGAGTATTTGCCGAATGTCCCGTTCTTATAAATCGGCAGCAGCATCCATTCCGGTGTCGTGACATGAGGTGCATTCACATAGACCACTTCCCGCTCCTTGCCGACTTCCGCCACCATGCGCACTTCGAATTGCTTCAGATAGCGAAGCCCCCCGTGCACCAGTTTCGTCGATCGGCTGGAAGTACCGGCAGCAAAATCCTGCATCTCCACAAGCAGCGTCTTCATGCCCCTGGTCACCGCATCGAGTGCGACGCCCGTCCCCGTGATGCCACCGCCGATGACGATGACGTCATACTCGTTTTGCCCCAGTCCCTCTATTGTTTTCGCGCGTTCTGCATATGAAAATTTTCTCATTGTCGTTCTCCTTTCACGAAAAAAGGCCATTACAATAAACCTGCCTAAGCAAGTATTGTAATGGCCCTGTCTCCTGATCTCTGACCTTATAAAATTTTATTACTTGGAATTTTTCGTCTATGGTAAACTTAACTAGCATTGGTATTTATCGAAAGGGTTGATCGTGTGAATTTAGTGGATATGGTAGAATCTCAAATTATTGCAGCAGTAAAAAATGAAGACGATCTGGAACTCGCAATAGCAAGCAACGTCAATATCGTTTTTCTGCTGACGGGAAATCTGATGACCGCAAGCGGCTACATCGACAAGCTGAAAGGGACCGGCAAACACGTTTTCATCCATATGGATTTTATAGACGGTTTGTCCAATTCCCGCAATGCGATCAATTATGTCGCTGAGAATTGGAAACCGACCGGCATCATCACCACCAAAAGCCAGATTGTGAAAATGGCCAATGAAGCCGGATTGAAAACCATCCAGCGGATTTTCCTGCTGGATCGTGCAGCCGTCACCAAGGGGATTGAAATGGTGAAATCGTGCAGGCCCGATGCCGTTGAAATCATGCCGGCCGTCATCCCGAAAATCATCGACCAGCTGGCAAGCGCCATTCCCTATCCGATCATTGCCGGCGGTTTGATCGACAGCATTTCGGAAGTCCATGACGCGCTGGAGGCCGGTGCTTTGGCCGTTTCGACAGGTGACCACGAAATGTGGAATTTCAACCTATAGAGTGGCGATCGAACTGACACTGTCGAGCACGTGTTTCGGCAATTCCAGACTCATTTCAAGCATCTGCGCGGTCGTGATCCCGGTCATGACCAGCACTGATTGAATCCCGGCATCATTCGCCATCTTGATGTCCGTCTCCAGGCGGTCTCCCACCATGAAGCAATCCGCTGCCGCCATGTCCAGCACTTCAGTCAGGACATATTCGGCCATCAGCTGCGACGGTTTTCCTGTAATCATCGTTACAGGTTCCCCGGTCGCTCCTTCAATCGCTCCGATCAATGCGCCACAATCCGGGATTTCTCCGCCCTCGACCGGACAGGTCCGGTCAGGATTGGTGGCGATGATCTTCGCTCCGTTTTTCCACGCCTGAAACGCATGATTCAATTTGTCATAGGTGAATTGGCGGTCCCATCCAAGAACGACGTAATCCGCTTCGGACGGCACCTCCGCCAATGGGATCTCTTCTTCAGCCAGCTCATCGAAGAGCGGCTGCTCTCCGATCACATAAGCTGTATCTCCCTTTTTCATATTCGCCTTCAAATAATGGGCGGTGATGTAATTCGAATTGATCACTTCACCCAATTCCACATCGATCCCCAGGCTGTTTAACTTCACTACATAATCCGTACGTTTCGCAATTGATTTATTGGTCAGGAAAACGACTTTATCTCCCCGCGCCTTCAATTCTTTTATCGCATCTGCGACACCGTCGATGATGTTCTCGCCGACGTAAATGGTGCCGTCCAAGTCAAAGATGAAACCTTTCATAAACCTTCACTCCAATTAATTACGATGAATTAAAATAGTATTTTATATCGCTTCGGCGCTATGGACAAAGGTCCGAGCAAGCCACCAGAAAAAACCATTGTGCTCCTGCATCGCTGCGCTGCTTCGTCGCAAAGACTTAGCCTCGCTGGCGTCGGCTAATGTCTTCGAAGCTGATTTGCGGAATATCGATTTCTGTATAATTTCTATAATTTACAACTGCTGCTTGCGCGTAAACAAACCGGCTACATATTGCAGCACGAGTACAATGACGATCATGACGATTGACATCGCTGCTGCTGTGTAGAATTCACCGCGCAGGATATTCTGGAAAATCGCGAGACTCATCGGTGCCCATTCAGGCGGCGCCAACAGGATCGAAACGCTGGCTTCCTTGATGACGGTGATGAATACAAGAACCGAACCGGCAGCGATACCCGGCAATAATAGGGGTCCGATGATGGTGATTGCAGCAGTAAGCGGTGTGGCGCCCAAGTTAACCGCCGCTTCTTCAATATCCTGTTTGATGGCGCGCATCGAGCCCATCGTCGACCGGACCATATACGGCAGCCGTCGGATGGTGTAGGCGATGATCAATAGGACTGCAGTTCCCGTTAATTGAAGCGGAGCCGCGTTGAATGTCTGGATCAATGCGATACCGAACGCGATGCCCGGCACGACCAATGGAATCGACGTCATGAAATCCAGTGAAGAAGAATTCTGACGGACGACGAAATACGAAACGAACGTCGCAATGATGACACTCAGTACAAGCGCACCGGTTGCCAGCACAAGACTATTCGTGATGTTCCCGAGCGATCCGTTGAAAATCGTCTTGTAATGATCCAGCGTATAGCCGTTCGGCAAGAGCGATCTGCCCCATGTTGTAGCAACAGATTGAAGCGCTACTGACAGCATCGCGAATAATGGAACCAGTACGATGATGAACGAGTAGATGGAAAGAACTGTGTTCAAGCCTTTGTGCTCGACCAATTTCTGCTGTTTCGGTTTACCGGAAACAGAACCGTAATTCTTTCCTTTCGTGAACAGGTGCTGCAGCCAGAAAAAGAATCCGGCCACGATCACCATGACCACAGTCAGGATGGCAGCGCCGCCCCAGTTGAAGAATCCGGCGATTTCACGATAAGCTTCGACAACCAGCAGGTTAAGGTTTTGCGGTGCCAGGATGATCGGCGTACCGAAATCCGAGAAGCTGACAGTGAAAATCAGGAGGGCACTTGAAATGACCCCCGGAATCGCAAGCGGGAAGGTAACGAAAATGAAGGTGAACCAGCTTTTCGCTCCCAGGTTCTGCGAAGCTTCCTCCAGGCTGACGTCACTGATTTTAAAGGCAGCCACCAGTGGCCACAGCGCATACGGGAAGAAGAAGAACACTTGAACCATGACGATTCCGACCATGGAATAAGGATCGATCAGCATACCTTCGCCGCCGAGGAAATTATAGATTTGTGTAACCCATCCTGCACGTCCGAACATGATGATGAACGCATAGGCAGAGATGAATGTCGGTACGATCAGCGGTACTGTACAAAGCGCCGAAATCGTTTTCTTGAATGGCATTTTCGTACGGGCAATACCGTAAGCCAGTGGAATACAGATCAAAATAACAAGGATCGTCACCGTGAATGCCAGGAAAAGACTGTTTTTCAGGGCATCGGCATAGCCGGAATTACTGAAGATCTGCTTGTAATTATCAAGTGATGCATTCTGGAACTTTTCGACGGTCGAACTGAAAATAGCCGGATCGACGAGCGAGCCGAGCAAGTTGATCGGTTCACCTGTAAAGCTGACCAGAAAAACGGAGATTAGCGGCAAAATCATAAAAAGGGCAAAAAAAGCAATAATCAGCCATTTAATCAGCGTTAATCCGCTGAATGCGTTTTTCATCTTCTTCATATCAACAGCACCCTTTCATGGGCGACGGTCAATTTCACTTCTTTGCCGGCTTCATAGATGCTTTCGCCTGAAGAGTATGTCGTATCAATCACCAATTGATATACACCGACCTGGACGTCGTATCGAACGATCGAGCCCAAATATGTAGACATTAAAACGGTTCCTTGAATGACATTCGTATCAGCAGTGTCAATGATGCTGTCTGAAGCGACCACTTGGACATGCTCCGGACGAATGATGACGTCCACTTCTTTTTTCGTTGATTTCTTAGTGGATTTAAGGCTGAATCCTTCACCTTCAACGTGGTACAGCCCATTTTCTTCGCCCACAACTGTCCCTTTCAGGATATTGGATGTGCCGACAAAATTGGCGATAAATGGAGTGGCGGGATTACTGTAGAGATCAGTAGGGGTTCCAATCTGAATGATATTTCCGGCATCCATGACTGCTACCCGGTCTGCCATACTCATCGCTTCTTCCTGATCGTGCGTTACGAAAATCGTAGTGATGCCAAGTTCCTGCTGGATTCTCCGGATGGTATTGCGCATGGAATGGCGAAGCTTTTGATCCAGGTTCGACAACGGCTCATCCATCAATAGCACAGCCGGTTCCATCACCAGGGCACGCGCCAGGGCAACACGCTGCTGCTGTCCGCCGGATAATTCACTCGTCAATCGGTGTGCATGCTGATCAAGTTCAACATACTTCAAAATTTCCATCACTTTTGTTTCGATATCTTTCGGTGTCTTACCAAGTCGTTTGTTCAAAAGGCGCGCATAAATCGAAGCCTGTTTGAAAGGGTTGCTTTTATTCAATTGCTTGATGTTCAGGCTGTAAGCCACGTTTTCAAATACGTTCATATGAGGAAACAATGCATAACTTTGGAACACCATTCCCGTATTCCGTTTATTGGCGGGAACATCTTCCACTTCCTGGTCTCCGATGAAAATCTTGCCCGAAGTCGGCTTTTCAAAACCTGCGATACAGCGCATCATGGTCGTTTTTCCACAACCAGATGGACCCAGAAGGGCGAAAAATTCGCCCTCCTTGATATCCAGGTCAATATTTTTCAAAGCAGTAAAATCTCCAAAACTCTTGATCAGATTATTTACTTTTACTGAACCCATATCTATCCATCCTTTTTCTATATAACTTGAATTACTGATTCTTACCAATCGATCTTGTGCAAAATTGCTCCGCTCTCCTGACGATGTGAGCTGCGCTGTCTGGGGCTGAACGCCCGAGTGGATCCGAGACTTCTTTCTTTTCAAAGGAGTCTCGGCTGCTCTAAAATCAACTCCAGCGAAGGAGCGTGCCTATCTGCATTGATAATTTACTTATTGGAATCTCTCTTTCCATTCATTGCGCACGCGGTCATAGTTTTCGTTTACCCAGTCGATGTCCAGGTCCACAGCGTTCGCTTTTACTTCATCCAATGAAAGATCTGATTTCGACTCAACATCCGGGTTGATCGGAATGTGGTAGGAATCAGCCATGATCTGCTGTGCTTCTTCACCTAACAGGTAATCGATGAACGCTTTCCCGCCTTCAGGGTTCGGGCCGCCTTCAATAAGGGATGCCGGGTTTACAAGAACCGGTGTTTTGTCCGGTAAGATGAAATCTACACTTTCGCCGGCTGCTTTCTGTTCGAATGCCATGAAATCAAAACCGATTCCGATATGGGCTTCACCCATCGAAACGCCTTTTGTCGGTGCTGAACCTGAGTCAGGCATTGAGTTTGCCTGAGCTACCAATTTCTCGAAATAAGCCCAGCCTTCTTCTTCACCGCGCTGCATCAACTGATCCATAACCATCAGAGTTGCCGTACCTGAAGCTGCCGGGTTAGGAAATTGGATTTTGCCTTCCCATTTCGGGTCCAATAGATCATCCCAAGTTTTCGGAGCTTCTTCTTCTGTCACCATTTCTGTGTTATATGAGAACCCAAGTACGAAAACTTCAACGCCGACATATTTACCGTCACCGTGTTTCATCTTGATGCCATCTTCCACTTCTTCCCAATCTTCAGCTGCTTCCGGAATATAAGAAGCCAGGATTCCGCGGTCAACTGCCGCTTCGAAAGGAAGGATCCCTCCGCCGCCGTACCACACATCCGCTTTCGGATTGTCTTTTTCAGCAAGCATCTGGTTGACCAATACGTTCGTTCCTGCGTATTGTACGTCAACGTTGCCGCCGTTCAATTCCATGTATTTGCTGGCAAGTTCTTTCGTGAACTCAGGCGTTTCCGGTGAATACACCGTGATGCGTTCGCCATCCTCGCTCGCGCCGCCTGAATCTCCTCCAGCACATCCTGCCAAAATCCCTGCAGCGAGCATCATACTTGCTGCCAATCCGGTCATCTTCTTCATAACTGTTAATCCCCCTTTGAATAATTAGTTGGTGGCAAAAAAACAGAGATGAATGCCGAAGCAAACCCCTCACGTAAGTAGGGATCTGCATTCAGGCTTTCATCTCATGGTCTCTGCCTAATATTCAACTAATTTCCAGTATACAATATAGTCTGATTATTGCAACCGCTTTCTTAAAATTAGTTGAAAATAAATAATTGGCTTTATCTGTTTTTCATTACATCATTCAAAATGTCGGGAAAATTCGTGAACATCCCTGTTACGCCCCAGTCCAGCAACCTTTCCATATCTTCACGGTTGTTCACTGTATATGGATGCATCAACAGGCCATGCCCGCGCACTTTTTCTACATACGCCTGATCGATTCGCGTATAGCTTGCGCCGATGCCGATCGCGTATTCTTTGATGGCTTCAACTTCCGCATCCGTGATTACGGCCGGAGAAGAATAGGAAATCAGCTGAACCAGCGGGATACGCGGATCCAATGCATGCATTTTCAATAAGCTATCCGGACTGAACGACTGGATCAGCACTTTGCTTGAAGGCGCGTTGGGTCCGGTCATTTTGTATTTCTCGAGAACTCTTACCAATTCCTCTTCCATTCCCGGATAGACATTCGGCGCTTTTGTCTCGATATAATACCGGGCCCCTCTGCCGAATTCTTCAAAAACTTCTTCCAGCGTCGGCACTGTCAATCCGGCATATTCCGCTTTCGCTCTGTCGGGATAGGCTTCGTTGAACCATGTCCCAGCATCCAGCTGTTTAATCTCAGCCAGCGTCATATCTTTCACGAATCCTGTGCCATCTGTCGTTCTGTCGACTTTCTCATCGTGCATGGCGATCAGAACACCGTCTTTCGTCATTTGCAGATCAATCTCTATATAATCGCCTTTCATCGCTTCTCCCAGTTCATAAGCCGGCACCGTATGTTCCGGAGCATGTCCGGATGCCCCGCGATGCGCCACGTTTAAAATCTTATTCGGATTCAAAGAAGGTCCCTCCACTTTTGCAGATGCCAATGTCGGATTGAATGAAAACACCATGCTTAACACCAATAAAACTGCCGAAATGTACGAAATCTTTTTCAAAAATTCCATCTCCTCGTTTTTATTTGTGGACTGCTTTTCCATTACCTGTGTTGCTGACTCACTTCCCCCTTTCAATTATCAGAATAAATAAACAATATCATTAGTCAATTGGATTTGTAAATTTTAAACATAATTATGTAAGAAAAATCCTTTTGAGTGAATGGGAAACGCCTGGACAGTTTTGTCCAGGCGTTTCCAGTTGCTGCGAATATTTCATCTCCGGTTCCCCAGTCCTCTTCCCAGCAGATCGGCGGATACAGGCTCCCGTCCGAGTTCCCTCGACCATACCGACAACTGGCCGATGTGATGGATTTCGTGTCCAATGACATGGCGCATCACTTCCCCCCAGCTGTCGGTGAATTCGGTGCCGTCTGAGCCGGTGGAAACGAGCAGCCGATGTTCCAGGCCATCATTCCAGTTCGCAACAAATGCCTCCACTTCAGGGCGGAACCGGGCATCCAATTCGCGCACTTTTTCAAGGCTGCTGTATTCAGCGAAATCCTCCTTGAAATCTTCTTCCCCCCTCAACACGCGGAGCCAGCTCCATTCCGTGTCGATGATATGGAACAATGTCTCCAGGATGCTGCCGACGCCGCCTGTCCGCTTTTTCAGCAACTCTTCCCCGCTAACCTCTTCACACCACCTATACCATTCTTCCCGGACTTGCCAATTATAATGAAACAGCATTTTCATGAGTGCCCTCCAGTAAAATTTGATGTTAGTCTTTATTCTTTCCGGAAAGGGTGAAATCCTTTATTTCATCAAAAGAGGAATCTCGGGCAGATACAGCGAAATAGGTTGAATCTGAATTTTTTCCAGGAGGTTGCCATGCAGGAAGAAAAGAACAACGGCATTACGGTACATATGGTTTTGGGAATGGGCGGCCTGCTGTTGGTCATGGCCGGCGTCTTCAAGCTGCTCCTCCTCGTGATGGATCCGATCAGCTATGCCCTGTCCGGTGTGGGCCTCGCTTTTGTGATCCAATATATTTATACGCTGGAGAAGAAGAATGGTGTCAGCAGTGCGTTCCAGTGGATTCGCTCAGCTGTGATGATCGGACTTTTCCTGCTTTTCCTCACTATGTATTTTGTAGCGAATTGAATTAGGGATGGCAGCCGGGACAGGAACTTTGTCCCGGCTGTTTTTTGGTCCGTGCCGGTTATGCCCAACTCGGGACCGGATATGCCCAAGTTCCGTAGTTTTATGCCCAACTATTGCCCGGATATGCCCAACTTCACCCGATTTATGCCCAACTCCAAAAAAACCGCAAAAAAAGAGGCAGCCGCAGCCGCCTCTCATCCTTATTTATGCTTCGCCAGCACACCTGCAACTTTCCCCGCGACATAATCGCTGCCATTTGATTCGTCTTCAATTCCTTCGATCATCATCGCGATGATGACGCCCGGATCCTCCGAATCGTAGCCTACGAAATAGCCGTCTTCGCTGCCGCGCTCACCAGTGCGCATCTTGTATTCGGCGGTGCCCGTCTTGCCCGCGACCGCCACTTCACCGATATTGGCGGATTTCGCGTAACCGTCCGTCACTACGCTGCGCATCGCCGCACGGAGCAGCTCTGCATCCTCGTCGCTCACAAGACCTTCTTTCCAAATTGCCGGCTCGTCTTCATCCAGCAGCAATGGCTCATACATCGTGCCGCCGTTCACGAACGGCTGGTACATCGAAGCCAGATGGAGGATATTGATGAGCATCTGCCCCTGGCCATAAGCGGTGTCCGCTGTTTGGCCGTCAGAACCGAGTGAGCCCTCATTGCTGACTTGTGACGGCTGCAGATTCAGCAGGAACGGAATTTCATCCGTAAAACCGAAATCCCCAAAGCCGGCAACCAACTCTTCGCGTCCGATTTCAAGCCCCTTTTGCGCAAAATATATATTGTCGGAGTAGACGATCGCTTTATGCAAGTCGATCGGATTTTCGACATCGTCATGAAGCCGCGTGATGTGGAAACCGCCCCAGGAGCCGTTCAGCTGCCACTGCTTGCCTTCGATCGTGACGCCTTCTTCCGGATCGATCGCACCGCCTGCCAATCCGATCGCCGCGGTCACCGGTTTTATTGCGGAGCCGGGCGGATAGGAAGCCGCAAAACGAATGAACAGCGGATTGCCCGCAGCATTCGTCAATTCGTTGTAGCGGGAGCCCGTGATGCCTTTCACGAATTCGTTCGGGTTATAGGAGGGCGAGCTGACGAGTGCCAGCGTTTCGCCAGTTTCCGGATCGACCGCTGCACTTGCGCCGGGTTCCCCGCCCATCGATTCATAGAGCGATTTCTGCAGTTCGGCGTCGATCGTCAATTTGATGACCTGGCTTTCACCCGCGTTATTTTCAAAAAGTGTCACCGGCTCAGCGCTTCCCGCTTTGTGGGCAATGACCCGCATGCCCGGTTTGCCGCGCAGCTGATTTTCCAGCGCGCGTTCCAGCCCCTGGCGGCCAATCATATCATTCGGCCCATAGCCTTCGTCTTCCAATTCCCCCAATTGCTCCGCCGTGATCGGTCCGATATAGCCGACCAGATGCGCCAGCGCTTCACCATATGGATATTCACGGAAATCCGACGGCTCCTGTTTCGTGCCCGGCACTGAAAATACGCGGTCAAGCGTCAGCTGATCGCTTCTCGGCACTTGCTTGATCGGCACAAAATAATGCGGCTGCACCCAGCTTTTATTCATGGCCGCGTTAATCTCTTCCACATCGATTCCGAGAGCCCGCGCCAATTTTTGTTTCTGCTCGGCCGTATTGAAATTCTGCGGCACGACGCCCACCATCATCGCCTCGCTGTTCATGGCGACCGGTCTGTCATGGCGGTCGACGAGCTCCCCGCGCTTCGGTTCGGTCATCCGGACTTCGACCTCATCCCCCAGTTCAAGTTTCGGCAAAATCAAACCGGGGTTCCACTCCACAAACCAGTCTTCCATTTCCGCATGCGTTTCATATACCAGCGTCAATGTCTGCTCAAACTCGATCGGCCCAGCCAACGTTTCCATCCCGACCTGGACATTAAAATCCGCCGGCATGTCTTTCGGATATTCCCCGCCATTTTCCGGCGGCGTATACGACACATTGACATCACTGACGCCGAGCTGCTCGAATATGTTTTCCTGCCAAGTCACAAAATTGAGCGAACCATAAATGTCTTTCGCCCCCTGACTCAGGAACGACCCGAACATCTTCGAAAACTCCTGACCGCTCCACAATTCAACATACTGCTGCGCACGCAGCTCAGCTTCCGAAGCCACTTCCGCTTTCGCTTCGTCCGGCACGCTCTCTTCTTCCGGATCTTCCTGACAGCCTGCAAGGAGAATGATCAAAACAATAAATGCAAGAACCCCGAGAAGCCTCTTGTCCATCCGTTTCCCTCCATTCTATTCAGCTGGGGCGTCCAATAATTCCATATACAGTTAAATTCTCTGCAAATTCTGATAATCCTCTATTTTGGCATGTGAAAGTGGGTGATTGGGGTTGCTTATTTCACGGATAACGGTGGTTGTTTAACGGATAATCGGTATTGTTTAACGGATAAGCTGGTTTATCTCACGGATAGCCTGGTTTATCTCACGGATAGCCCCGTTTATCTCACGAATAAGCGCTTTTATTTAATTCCCCCTATTTGGAAAGCCTTCTCCCGCTTGGAGGTCCCGGTTTGATTGCAGTCCGCCGCTGCGGACTGCCAGGGCGGGCTGGGCCCGCCCGTCTTTCGGCCGATATCGGAGTTAAGCTCACTGGATGGCGGTACCTCGCAGACGGCTGAGGTTGTTTAACGGATAGCGTGATTTGTTTAACGGATACGATGGTTTGTCTCACGGATAACCCGGTTTATCTCACTGATCCGCCCGTTTATCTCCCACCTTCCCGCAACTTCACGTTTCACCTCTCCAGCCCACAGGGTATTCCACTTAAATATGCATTTATTTGTTTAGGAGTGAAAATTTGATGCCCTATGCCAAAATCGACGATTCGCTGACGCTTTATTATCAAAAGAAAGGCACTGGGCTGCCGATTGTGTTCATCCATCCGTTCGTGATGGCGCACAGCGTCTTCATGCACCAGGAAGCGCTTGCCGGCCGCTACCAGACGATCTTTTTCGACATGGCGGGCCACGGCAACAGCACTTCCGGCGACTTGCCGCTGACCATCGACCTGCTCGCCGATCATCTGAAAAAGCTGCTCGACCGGATCGGCGTCGATAAAGTGGTCGTCTGCAGCTATTCGCACGGCGGCCTCGTCGCCCAGGAATTCGCGCTGAAATACCCGGAACGGACCATCGCCATCATCCTCTCTGGCGGCTATTCGGAATTAAATAATTTTTCGCCGAAATTCTTCATCAAGACGGTCATGTACCTGTCGAAATTCCGGATGCTGCCGGTTGCGGCAAAACTGCAGGCCAAGTTGAATAAATACTATGAGGCAGACGAAGATAAAATCTACCGGCTCGCACGCAAGACCGATCCGCAGCGTGCCTATGAATTCTGCCGCACCGGCTTGGATTATAGATCGACCTATTCGCTGCACCGCTTGAAAATGCCGATCCTTCTCGTCTATGGGTCGCTTGAAAAGCCGATGCACCATTACCGGTTCCCGTTTCTGAGAGCGGCGCCGCAGACAAGAGTCGTATTCATCGAAGGCGGTGACCATCAGGTGCCGACGCGTTCGTTCGGACAATTCAACACTGCGGTCGACCGCTTTTTGCAGCCGATTGCCGCCCACTATCCTGCTGACACAATGGAGTGAAGACAATGAAATTGAAAATGATTCTACTGCTCATCGGTCCGACCATTATGATGTTCATCGGTCTGCAGCTGTTTGAGAGTGTTGCTGTGACTTTTCTTTTGTTTTACGGCTGGCTGCTCGGGGTTCCGCTGCTGGGGAAAGCTTTTCCGAAAGAACGGATGAACGTGTCGAAGGAAGGGATCCTTCTCGGGGTGGCCAGTGGCCTAGTCTTTTTCATCTTCATATTCGGCGGCATGCTCTTCTTTCATGAGTATTTGCTGGATGTCGAAGAGCTGCGGGCGCTGCTCGTTGCCTGGGGATTTATCGGACCGGCTGAGATCTGGCTCATCCTCGTGCTGCTTTTATTGAACCCGGTGCTGGAAGAAGTGTACTGGCGGGGCTATATGTTTGAGAAGGTCCGCAACACCGGCAATGCGGCCAAAGCCATTGCGGTGACGGGCGTGTTCTATACACTGTATCATGTGCTGACGATCATGCAGCTTTTCGAAGTGACGTATACACTTGTCGCCGTCATTCCCGTTTTGATCGCCGGCTTGTTCTGGGGCTATGTCCGTGAACGCACAGGTTCGATCACGGCGACGATCATCGGGCATGCTCTTGGAGATATTGGCATTGTCTGCGTTTATTGGTTTATGGTGCGTTGATAAACAAAAAGACATTCCAGCCGCAGATTCTGTATAAACAGATTTTCTCACGGAATGGAATGTCCTATTGGCCTTGACTCGTTAATTTCCGAAAAAATTAAAGTTCTGGAAAAGTGAAACGGTCAAGATTAAGGTTAATAATGTCCCTGAAGAAGTTAATGTAATGATTTTTCGGTTGCTCTGATTTTTCTCAGGTTTGGATAACTCTTTTACAGCCATATACCAGACAATGATTGAAAGCAAACCAATAATTCCAATAGTCATAGATACCTCTCCTTGTAAGTTCAGTATTTTTGTACGTCAAAACCGTCTTGAAAAAAGCTTCTTGTCTGTAATACGGATGAATAGGGAAAAAGTTACAATTTTTATTATCCATTTTTATTTCCATCTACAATTATGCCCCCGGCTTGGAGCGCCAGGGGCATTCTTTTTATATAGAGTTGATGAATTTTATGCCTTTATTCCATTTCCTCAATGTGGACATCCCGGCACACCAGCGTCATTTCCGTCATCGGCCGGTCGAACAGTACGTGCAATTCGAAATCGCTGCCGTTCAGGTAGATTTCGTTATAGAGCCAGACCGCGTCCGTCAGGTTCTCAGGAATCGTCGCTTCCTTGACCCCGGTGAATGTTACGCGGATGTCTTTGAAATAATGGAAGCCGCCGCTGCAGTCGATGAGAAATATCAGTTCATCTTCTGCGCCGCGATCGATGCTTTTGATGACACAGTCATGAAGGCTTTTCTCTGTCAGCTGCACAACACCGGCCGGCAGGGAATCTTTGATGGATTCGTAATGTCTGCTGTAATCATCCAGCAGCGCATCAACGCGTGCTTCATAATCCGCTTCCCATTTGGCCGTCATCTCACGCAGTTCAGGCGTCGGGTATGTGGAGTTTATCGTACCGTCATAGATATAGGGATGAAATGATTCAGGCAGGAATTTCAATAGGTCTTCTTTCTTTTCCGCCAAGTCCCGGCGTTGTATTTCGCCCGCGTCAATTCCTTCTTCACGGCGCCATGCCAGATTCTTTTCCCATTCTTCTTCTGTCTCAGGGAAAGCCAGAAAACCTGACACTTGCATCTCGTCATACCATTCTTTCGTAAAGTATTTCATCCTCTTCCCCCTAAACTCTTCTTAAAAGAGATTATACCCTCTCTTGTTTAAGAAATGAATTTTTATCTGATATATTTCATCTCAACTTCATTGTATATCGCGGTTTACTTCCATGAATAAAGTCTTGCCGATCACAAAACAGGTTATCCCGATCACAAATGGCCGTATGCCGATCACAAACGCTTGTATCCCGATCACAAATCCCGAATCGCACTATATTCAGCTCTCATTTGCACGATTTCGTCTCCGGCGCACCGGCTTTCTCCCAGCTCAGGCTTCAAAATGATGAATTTGGGCGCTAAAAAGCAAAAACTGTTCCGCAATGAAGCGGAACAGCAGCTATTATTGTTCCTGTTTCAGTTCTTGCACAATTTGCCACAATGCGCGGTCCAAATGATCGAATTGGAAACGGAAGCCCTCTTTTTCAAGGCGCTCGGGCAGTACCCAGCGGCTTTTCAGGATCAATTCCGTTTCGGTGCCGAGGACCATGGCGCCGAGTTCCAGCATCCATTTCTGTGCCGGCAAGCCCGCACGCCGCCCCATTGCCTGGCGCATATGGGCCATCAATTCTTTATTGGTGACAGGATTCGGCGCTGAAACGTTGAAGATTCCCTGCAGGTCTTTTCGCTGTTTCAGGAATTCGATGATGCGACAGACGTCTTCGATATGGACCCAGCTGAACATCTGCTTGCCTTCACCTTGTTTGCCGCCGAGCCCGAAACGGACCATATTCACATAGGGCTCCATCACCCCGCCGTCTGCCCCGAGGACAATGGCCATACGCAGCGCGGCCTGACGGGTTTTCGGCAATTTGAAGCGGAAAAAGACGTCTTCCCAGGCTTTACCGACATCCACTGAAAAACCGGTGCCGAGTTCGCCTGTCGATTCTGTCATCGGGCGGTCTTCTGCGTGGCGGTAAATTGTGGCGGTGCTCGAGTTGATCCACAATTTGGGCGGAGTCTTGCATTTCAGGATTGCTGTTCCGAGCGCTTCGGTCGTACGCGTGCGCGATTCATAAATTTCACGTTTATTCTTTTCCGTGTACCGGCAATTCACCGATTTCCCTGCCAGATTGACAAGCATCTCCGCACCTTCCAGTGCATCGACGATCGCCCTTTCATCATTCCATGAAACCTGGCCCGGCTGCCGCGAAATAATATGTACGATATACCCATCATTTGTATACGCCCGCTCCAGATATTGTCCGATAAACCCTGTACCGCCCGCCAACACAATCTTTTTCAGCATGTCAAAACCCCTTCTGTTTTATTTCTGTATCTCTTAGACGTTTGAACAACTGGAAAAGATTCACTTTTTCTCAAATTTATCTGATTTCATTCATTCTTTAGAATTTCCGCTGAACGGATCCCTGTAGTATGTTAATCTTTTACTATACCAATAAAATTTATAAGCTCATCAGATGGGAGTGACACCATGAAAAAGCCAGAGAACAAATGGAAAATGCCGATTTTATTGCTCAGCGGCTGTCTGCTCTTATTCGCCATCGTTTTCGCAGTCCAGTCCTATTTCAGCTACCAGCAAGTGAAGGCTTCATCCGATCAATGCTACGATCAGGGCGGCTTCCCGAAAGTCGTGAAATCCGGTTTTGACATTAAACTGTTCGAATGTAATTTCCATGACGAAAACTAAACGACCCATAGCCTGCGCCCATTCGATCTTCCTAAGATCGGGTGGGCGTTTGCCGTCTCCTGAAACCTTTCCATGAATCAGGAGTCATACTCCTTAACCAATTAATGAAGGAGTGGCCCATCTATGATCAAAACCATCGTCAGTACTTATTCTTTCCTCTTATCGCTCGGCGCATTCTATCTTGGGATAACAATGTTATCCGGCCAAGGGATGTTCGCCGAATTCCCGCCCGAATGGAGCGGCGTGATGCCGTTCGGCAGCTGGGCGGCACTCGCTCTTTTCGGAATGATCGTGTTCGGCGGAGGAAACGCCGCTGCCGCCGCTATCGGCTGGTTCAAGGACCATCGAGCTGTTTTCGGAATCGCCGCTTTTCTGGGCGCTTTTTGCTTAGCCTGTACACTCATGCCGGTGTTTTTGATCGGCGAATGGTATTTGCCGACCGTCTATTTGTTTTTGGCCGGTATGCTTCAACTATTGCTCGGCGCTCTCGGCTTCATTTCCTTAAAATCAAAAAAAGAGGTGTTGCACTAACGTTTTGACGTTAGGCAGCACCTCTTTTCCCTTAGCTAAAAATACATGATGACAATCAATACCGCTGCGAGCACCATGCGGTAAACCGCAAACGGCATCAGCTTGATCTTCGAAATCAGTTTCAGGAAGAAACGGATCGAAATCAACGCGAAGATGAACGAGCTGACAAAACCGACGGCGTAGAACGGGAAATAGTCCATCGACATGTATTCCCAGTTTTTCAGGACGGACACGAGACTCGCACCAAACATGATCGGCACGGCCATGATGAATGTGAAATCCGCTGCCGTACGATGATTCAGTCCGAACAGCACCCCTCCGGAAATCGTTGCGCCGGAACGTGAGAACCCTGGCCAAAGCGACAGCGTCTGCACCATTCCGACTTTCAATGCCTGGAGATAGGTAATCTCATCGAGGCTGTTGACGGTCGGCGTTTTCGGGCCGAATTTATCAGCAATGATCATCAGGATCGAACCGGCGATCAATGCGTAGATGACCGTCTCGACGCCGAACAGGTGGTCATCGATCAACTCTTTGAACGCAAAGCCAAGAATGACTGCCGGCATCATGCCGACGATGACGTGCAATAAGTTGAAGCTGGTATTGGCCGTTTGCCCTTCGATTTTATACAGGCCGACCAAACTGAACAGCCGCTTCCAGAACACGACGACCACGGCCAGAATCGATCCCAATTGGATGACGATCTTAAACGTATTTGCCGGGTATTTGCCGAGAAACTCCTGTGATTTCAGCCACATATCATCCACGATGATCAAATGTCCCGTCGATGACACAGGCGCAAATTCTGTCATGCCTTCCACAAATCCCAAGATCAGGGCCTTCAGTAAATCTAACCATTCCATGTCTCATCCTGCTTTCTATTCTCGACTCTTTCTAAATAAACGCATTTTTACAACGGAAGTTGCTTGATTTACTGCTGTTTTGAAAATATATATCTGTAAGATTCCCTTGAAACTTCCAATTGTTTCATTCGTATAAATACTATGGCATGATATGAATATGATAAAAATCCGGAAGGGTGATGGATATGGCAGAACGTGTTGAGATGAGTTTCAGGAACAAAGAAGTGAGGATGTGGTTCTGGATCATGGTGCCGGCCTTTATCATCGGTGCTATCGGCCTTTTTCTCAATGACGGGCAGGTTCCTTTCCTTAACCTCATCGTACTCGGCGGCGGCTTAGTGGTTTACTACACCTGGCGCTTCCTATACCGGAAAAAGAAACGCAGCACCGCAAACTGACATCGAAGTCTTTCGCTGAATACAGCAGCTTTGGAATAGAAGAAATACAGATTTTAGAAGGGAGGACCTCAGATGCCGCACTGTCAGCACTGCAAACATCAATGGTCATGGGGAACGACTTTGCGCAAATCGTTTACGTTAGGGGAAGGCATGGAATGTCCGGAATGCGGGCACACCCAATATCTGACGAAGAAATCAAGGAAACGGATGGCCGTGCTGAATTTTTTCCCGGCTCCGATTTTAATCCTGTCAGGCATGTTCTTTGATATTCAGATCGCTGCAATCCTGCCGTTTGCGCTGGCGCTGTTCGCCGCGTTCATGGTGACCTACCCGTATCTGGTGGAATTGTCGGATGACAACGAACCGTTATGGTGAAGGAGATTAGAAAAACGGCCCATGAAACGCAATGCCTCGGCTGCACACTCGCCAATATGGAAATGGACGCGCATGTCGTCTATGAAGATAATTTTGTCACCTGCATCCTCGACCACGATCCGTTCAATGAAGGACACGTCTTGATCCTGCCGAAGGGGCATTTCCGCTTTATCGACGAATTCGATGCGGACGCGGCCGCTGCTTTGATGGCCGCGGCGCAATTACTGTCGCGTGCGGTCCGTGCTGAATTCGCGCCAGACGGCATTTCCATCTGCCAGAATGGCGGCTCGTTTGACGACCTCACGCATTTCCACATGCATGTCGTGCCGCGTATGCAGGATCAGGACTTCTCCAGTTTTTATACGGATGAGGTCTGGGATAACGGAGATTTGAAAGCGAAATTGCCGGAGACGCGGGAGCGCCTGGCGAAGCTTGTTGAAGAAATGACTGCAGTTTAAAACGCCGTTCCGGTTGGAATGGCGTTTTTTTGTACACGAACTTTTAAAAAGCCGAAGTTCAATCAATTGATGGGTGGTTGCTTTTCGCCTGCAGCCCGCCGAAAAGCGGAAGCCCCAGGCCCATCCCGCAGCGGACGTTTTTCGCATGGCGAAAAACTCCTTCTTTCCGGAAATCTTCGCAGCTGCGAAGATTTTTTCAATATGGGGTTTGACTGGAGATGCAAATTGCAGGTGGCTGATGCCTTTTTTTAGGGGAATTTCTGGAGTTGGGCGTATTCCTTTGAAAGTTGGGCATATCCGGACCCAAGTTGGGCATAACCTTGTCGAACTTGGGCATATCCAGACCCAAGTTGGGCATAACTGAAAAATGGGCCCTATCATATTAATGAAAAAGCCTGCACCTGCGGAATATCAGGTGCAAGCTTTCACTTTTTGAATTCCAATCCTTTTGAAGCGAGCTCTTTCTTCAGCACCTGAATCGCCTTCGGGCCGACGCCGTGCAGATCCAGGATTTCTTTTTCCGTGACGTCCTTCAATTGTTCGACTTTGGTGTATCCCGCTCCAATCAGCGCCCTGGTGGCCGGTTTTCCGACGCCTTTTGGAAAATCATTTTCGCCCATCGATTGATCCGCCTTTTTATTTTTGGATTTTAACTCGCCGTACTTGTTCTGATGCTTCCGCTTGCGCCGGTTGTAATCTTCGTCTTCCCTGATTTCATCCCAGCGCTTCTTGAAAATCGCCGCCGACTCCGCTTTCACCGGGTCGATCTGCCGCTCTTTGATGGTGCGGTCTTCATTGTATTTACGGCCGCCTTTGTAATTCGTATAACGCCGCGCCCGCGTATAGCCCATCTGGATGAATTTCCGCGCCATATCCATGCCGACGAAATCATCCTGTTCGCGGTATTCCTCGAACATTTCCGAAATCTTGTCGCACGATTCCTGCGCAATTTCCGGCGTCTTGAACCGCCAATGCGGCAAAATCTCGCTCTTATACGGCTCGACCAGCAGCACACCCTGCTCGCCTTTTCCCACCCGGTACAGCTCGGGATGTTTCCGCAAGTCCAGCTTTTCATAATCCAAGTCGTAGTCAAACGCCATCCGCCATCACTCCTTATGGAATCCATACCCCCTTTTCTCAGAAAAATGCAGGGCCATCCGGCAATAAATCCTTTTGTTCAATAAAATTGGAAATCCGTAAGCTGGCAATTGAATAAATCCTTCATTCCATCAGATCCTGCCGGCTGGAATGGAAAAGCCGGCCGTTTTTATTCGTGAAATAACTGCTATAATAGCGATAATGAGTTTCATGAAGGGGTGGAGCGAATGAAGACGGAAAAAGAGAAAATGCTGGCCGGGGAATTGTATGACCCACGGGATAAGACGCTTGTGAATGACCGGCTGAATGCGCGGCGGCTGAGCCGCCTGTTCAATAAATTATCCGAGATGGACGGAATGGACCGCAAGCTGCGGCTGCAGGAATTGCTCGGGTCGACCGGCGATTCGTTTTATGTAGAGCCGAATATCCGCTGCGATTATGGTTATAACATTCACATCGGCGATAATTTCTATGCCAATTTTGACACGTGCCTGCTGGATGTTTGTGAAATCCGTTTTGGCGACAATTGCCTGCTCGGGCCGGGTGTCCACATCTACACGGCCACTCATCCGCTCCATCCGAAAGACCGCGCCGCCGGCAAGGAATACGGCAAGCCGGTGACGATCGGCAATAATGTCTGGATCGGCGGCCGCGCCGTCATCAATCCGGGCGTGACGATCGGCGACAACGCCGTCATCGCTTCCGGTGCCGTCGTTGTGAAAGACGTCCCGCCGAACACGGTGGTCGGCGGCAACCCGGCTGTTGTAATCAACGAAATCAACATGTGAAGGGATGCATTTCGAATATGAAATGCGCCCTTTTTTCTGCTCTGATCAGGGCTTTTCGCCGAGGGTGGCGTCGTTTTTGGATATATCCGTCGATGGGAGAATATATCCGTCATTGAAAAATTATATCCGCCGATGAGAGAATATATCCGTCGATGAGAATTTATATCCGCCGTTAAAAAATTATGTCCGCCGTTACGCTTTTTCCGCCTTCAATTTCGCCAGCGTATATAATTCGAGCAGATCCTGCTTCCCGAGCGTCGCTGTTATGGACGACAACCCCTCCAGATAATCCGCCCGCGTCATCTCCGCCACCACCTTTTCTTCTGAGGTCACATCGCCTTTTTCCGCCACATCGCTCATCATGTCATCCCATTCCTGGTCGCTGTGATGAATAATTTCCTCTTTCGGCGTGGTGAGCAATACATCCACCGGCACTTCCAGCACGCTGCTGAGCGCCACAATCCATTTTGCGGACGGCACGGAATCGCCGTTTTCCCAACTTTTGATCCGACTCGCCGACGTCCCCAGTTTCTTCCCCAGCGACAGCATCGACAAACCGTCATGTTCCCGCAGAAACCTCAAAATTCCCCCAAAATTTTTCGCGTTAAAATCCATTTTCTTCAACACTCCCGATTTTATTTATAAATAAAACATAACACCTTTTTACTTATAAATAAAACCAATCTGTCAGATTTTATTTTAATGAAGAATTCTGAAAACAGCCCTTCTTCCCCCCATTACCGTTATAATGGAAAAAAGGGGGCGGCAGCATGCAAAGCAAACTGGATCCGCAAGTGGACGATTTCATCGATGGCCTGGGCGAACCGGTGCAGGACCTTGTGAAGCATTTGAGAAGCGTAGTATTTGAGGCATATCCCGAAATCGAAGAACAGATTAAATGGTCGAAGCCGAGCTATTCGAAAGATGGTCTCGTGTGTTATATGCAGACCGCCAAAACTCATGTCAATTTCGGCTTTTACCGCGGAACGGAACTCGAAGACCGTAATCATCTGCTTGAAGGCGACGGCAAGAAGATGCGCCATGTACGCATCCGGAAAGCAGCTGATATCAACGAAGAGCAGCTGAAATTCCTGATTTGGGATGCGGTCGATTTGAACAGGAAGTGAGGTGATTCCATGAAAGGATTGCAAGGATTATACATATGCCTAACTTTGATCATGTTCATCAACTTGATCAATTTCACATGGCTCGCGGATGATTACGCCGGCATCACCATGTTTGCGAACGTCATTCTTTTCCTCGTCGCAACATTCTTTTACATCAATGCCCGACACCAGTTGAAAGATGCTGGACAATAGATGCAAAGTGAACACCGGCGGAGAAAAGCTTCAAACTTCTCTTGCCGGTTTTTCTACATTCAATAATTATTTATTGATATTCGATAAACTTTATGGTATCTTAAAGTTAAGAAATCTTAAAGAGGTGCTGGATATGAAACGGGAAACAATTTTTTTGAAAATCGTCATCGTACTGATGGCGTTACCGGTGCTGGCAATCTGCATCTTTGTCGTGCCGCCGATGAGCGCTTTCATGGGCGACATGCTGCCGGAATGGCCATTGCTGCAATACATCTTGATGATCGCCCTCTATATCACGGCGATTGCCTATTTCATTGCGCTGTACCAGTCCCTGAAATTGCTCAGCTACATCGACAAAGGCACGGCTTTTTCCGAGCTGTCTGTCAAAGCGATTAAGAACATCAAGTATTGTGCGCTGACGATCACCGGCATCTACATTCTCTGCCTGCCTGCCATTCTTTACACGGCACAGGTCGATGATGCGCCTGGACTCGGCGGACTCGGCATGGTCATCACATTCGGTGCCTTTGTCATTGCCGTCTTTGCGGCAGTGCTCCAGAAGCTGTTGGAAAACGCGATAGAAATAAAATCTGAAAACGATTTAACGGTCTGAGGTGGCGGAAATGGCGATTATTATCAATATTGATGTGATGCTGGCAAAACGGAAAATGAGTGTGACCGAATTGACGGAAAAAGTTGGCATTACGATGGCCAATCTGTCGATTTTGAAGAACGGCAAAGCGAAAGCGATCCGCTTTTCGACTCTTGAAGCGATCTGCAAAGCTCTCGACTGCCAACCAGGCGACATTCTGGAATACCGGGATGATACACAATTAGATGCAAAATAAAAAGAGCCGGGAAATTTCCTGGCTCTTTTTTATATCTCCGGTTTCATTTCCGCGCAACCGCTTCAAATGTAATGCTTTGCTGGCGGTTTTCCGGGTATTTACCGTGCTCGTAATCTGCGGAAATGACGATGTCGCCGAAACCGTGGTCTTCGAGTATCGTCCGGAATTCTTCGACGCCATACCAGCGCATCGCAAAAGGTTCCAGCTCTGTCCCCAAAAGTTTCCCACATTTCCAATGTTCATAATGATTATGCGCAATACTGAACTGATTGATAAAGTCAATTTCTTTGAGTGTAGTTTCAAGCGTGATGACTGCCCCGTCGTCCAGTTCCCATGAACGCAGCGTGGAATGCCCGATCTCATCGTCCGTCGGCAGATAGAGATCCACAATCAGTTTTCCGCCCGGCTTCAAATGTGCATGGAAATTCTTCAGTGCGCGGAGCGATGCCTCGCGTTCGTGGAGCAACAGGAACGTGCCGGCCGGAATGATGATTGCCTCGTATTCCCTGTCAAGCGAAAAAGTCTCCATATCCGCCTCAAACAATTCGGGCTTCAATCCGCGTACTTTGCAGTTCTTCCTGCACATTTCCAACATTTCCTCTGAGCTGTCAAAACCGTCCACATCCAAACCGTTCTCAAGCAAAGGCACAAGCATTCGTCCTGTTCCGGTAGCCGGTTCAAGAATTTTCCCCGCTATTCCTTTGAGCCTTTCCAAATAGAATTCCACATCACCGAATGATGTGCCGATCGGCTTATCGACGCCATAGACTTCTGTAGACAGCTTGCTATAATAGCCCAACATCCGGATGCCCTCCTTTGCTTATTTTTCATTCCGGAAGTATTCCCTTTTTTCTGAAAATGAAAACCTTTTGGCCTATTTTCTTCTACTTGAAAACTTTTGGGACAATATACAAAAGAAAATTTCCAGTTTCTGAATATTTTACAGGAATATTAAGTTAAAATAAACATAACAGAAAAAATTTGGCAGGAGGTGATTTACATGGAATTCGACCTTGGAAATGGCGTTAGCCTTATGCTCCCATCCATACCTTTTATAATTATTGCAGCTATCGCTATTTTTCTGCTTTCAAGATGGAGCAAAGAAATGGAAACGAGGCGGTTCACCTTGATCTTTTATTTCCTGATCAGCGCCTGGATCCTCCCGATTTACACCCGCACATCGTCCGAAGGTACTTTCGAATTGATGTTTCCGCTTGGATTTATCGGGATGTGCTTCTATCTGTACGGCAATGAAAGATATCATCCGGCAAAATTGAAAGCAAGCCTTCTCGGATTTGCCGTCGCTGTGTATCAATTGGTCATGCATTATCTTTTTTGATCTTCCTGAAGACGTCCGGCATTCAGCCGGCGTCTTCTTTATCTTTCTTCTTACTTTTATTCCAGTCATATGGAATATCGGTCCATTCCTTCAGCGCAATCGCCGCCAGTGCAACGACTGCAAAAATCGTGATTTCTTCCCAGTGGATCCCTTCGCCGCCCCGAACGATTTTGATGATGAAACCGATGAACAGGATGGCAGCACCCAATAAAATTTTCTTAAGCATATATGCACCTCCTGATTTTTGAATAGGGAAAATGGCCATCAAATCCTTTTCGAGATTCGATGGCCATTTTTTATTGTCTATCAGAAAATCCACATGGCTGCGATGGCAGCGAGTAAATTCGGCAGCGCGAACAGGAAACCGTTTCTCATTCTGCCTGAGCGTCTTGCGCTTTCCTTGCGGCGCTCCGAACTCGTCATGCGCTCCATGCCGCCCGACCCTTTAAGGACACCTGAAAACAGCAGCGCCCACAGCACTCCGATGATGCCAAGTGCGCCTGCGATATAAAACGCCAGATTCCAGTCTTCCAGGAAATAGCCAAGCAGCAAACTGATTGCCGCAGTGACAATTCCGATTCCGAAAAATTTCATGTATGTTTCCTCCATGCTGTAATTTATTGTTTCTTCTATTATCCATGATATACGAGATGACACGGTAAAATAAACTATAATTTTCGGTGACGCTTCAGCGCCAGGATATTCAAGACGATGAACACCAAGGCGAAAAGTGCCAGTATGCTGAGATTCCCGGCGACATCGCCCAGTCCTTCCCCTCTGTACATCACCGATTTAAGCGCATCAGCCCCGTAATACAGCGGCATGATGCGGCCGAGGTTCTGCAGCCAATCAGCCATCCCCTCAACCGGGAAGATGCCGGAGAAAAAGATCTGCGGTACGATGACCAGCGGGATGAACTGCACCATCTGGAATTCAGATCCTGCAAACGTGGACAATAAAATCCCGAGCGACAGCGCAACAAGCGACAGCAGCAGATTGATGACGATGACATGCCAGATCGAACCTTCCATCACCATATCCAGGACGTAAATGGAAAAGAACACGACAATCGTTGTCTGGATCACCGCAAATATGCCGAACCCCATCAAATACGCCGCCACAATTTCCCATCGTTTGACGGGAGTCGCAAGCACCCGTTCCAGCGTACCGGAAACCCGTTCCTTCAATAAACCGATACCCGAAATCAGGAAGACGAAAAAGAATACGAAGAAACCGACCAGAATCGGACCGATCACATCAAACAGTTCCGTTTCTTCATTGCCATAAAGGTAATCGGTTTCAAGAACCGTTCCGTCCGTGTTGGTGCTTGAAGAGCCGTCAGTTTGTGACAGCGCTTGGGATACCTGCGCCTGGAGCCCCCGCGCTTGGGCAGGATCGCTGTTTTCAAGCGTCAGATCCGCGCCGGCACCGGTGATTTCGAGCAATCCGTTCAGCTCATCCACAGCAATCGCTTCGTCGTCTGCCGTGTCAATCGCCACCAATTCGATACCGCGGCTCTCTAAAACTTCAGCGAGCCTTTCATCGCCGCCGATGATTCCGAGGCGCAATTCACTGTCATTGCCGTCAAAGATCAGATACATCAGTGTCAGCACCAGAAGTGGTGCCAGAAACAGCAGCGCCAGCGTCCTTTTGTCACGGAACATCTGCAGCATGATGCGTTTCACAAGAGCCTGAATCCTCACTTCGCATCCCTCCCCGCTGCCAAAAAGACGCCTTCGAGATCTGAGGCACCGAATTTCCTCTTCAGTTCATCCGGTGACCCTGTGGCCAGAATGCCCCCGTCCCGCACAAGTGCGATGACTTCACATTTTGCCGCTTCGTCCATGACATGGGTCGTCAGAACAATCGTCTTGCCCTGCCCCATCAAATCGAGCAACTCATGCCAGACCGATTGACGAAGTTCAGGGTCGATGCCGACCGTCGGCTCATCCAAGATCAGCAATTGCGGGTCATGGAC
Organism: Planococcus beigongshangi; assembly: GCF_016820495.1. Taxonomy (GTDB): domain Bacteria; phylum Bacillota; class Bacilli; order Bacillales_A; family Planococcaceae; genus Planococcus; species Planococcus beigongshangi. Next base: position 41,988 of record NZ_JADHDU010000009.1, read on the forward strand.
CAGCGCAATCGCGAGCGACAGACGCCGCTTCATGCCCCCTGAATAAGCAGAGACTTTCTTATCCATGGCTTCCTGAAGCTGCACAAGATCCGCAACATATTCAATCCGTTCTTTTAAAAACGCCTTCTTCAAACCGAACAGCGAAGCAAAAAAAACCAGATTCTCTTTGCCCGTCAATTCCGGATACAAGGCATCCGACTGCGCCATATAGCCGATATCCTGAAGCAGTCCAAGGTTCGGCACTTGTCTGTCCATGACCGTCACCATGCCCGAATCAGGTGAATCGATGCCGACGATCATTTTGACGAGCGTCGTCTTGCCGGAACCGGATGGACCGATAAAACCAAAAATCTGTCCTTGGCCAACCGACAGATTGATATCGGTCAATACCTGCTGTCTGCCGTACTTCTTGCTTAAGCCTTCAATCCGGATCACGTGATCCATATCAGCACCCCGCTCGCCCTACTTTTTCCACTCCGATGCAAGCATTCCGTAAACGACGTGATCCACGTAATGGTCGTACAGCCATTCCACCTGGCGCAACGTGCCCTCTTCCGTATACCCTAGCCGTTCCGGAATTCCGCGGCTCTTCACATTGCCCGTCGCCACCCGGATCTCCGTCCGGTTCATGCCGAAATGCCCGAACGAAATATCCGTCAGTGCTTCCGCCACCCGCGTCATGATCCCGTTCCCCTGATACTCCTGCCCGAGCCAATAGCCGATCTTCGCCGTCTTATTCACCCAGCCAAGTTCATTGAAGCCGGCCATCCCGACAATCTCATCCTGATAAACAATCACCGTATTCAAGGTTTTATTGTCCGCATAATTCTTGCGGCTCATGCGAATAAAATCGCGCGAATCCTCCACCGTTTTCGTATAATCGAGCCACGGCAGCCATTCCTTCAAATAATCACGCGATGTATCCGTCAACTCAAATATCCGCTCCGAGTCCCTTACTTCAACCAACTTCAGCGACAGCTCTTCATCGATCTTATAACTGAACATCTATATCCCCTCCACTTATACATTCAGCGTAGCATAATCCGCCAGCTGTGAGAATATGGAATATTAGGCATCTTTGCAATCCAGAGATTTTCTTGCTGCCAGCAATTATGGTATTTTAATAAATACATTGAATTTCACCGAAGTTATTTGGCTATTCCAGAATCTGCGGATTTTCCCGAGCTTCTTTTCTGCTTTCGGATAACAGTACATCATCGTTTGATAAACGAATTTTTGAGGAGGATTGGCATGCCGCAAAATATCTTAGTGATAGGCGCCGGCATCGGCGGACTGACTGCCGGTGCGCTGCTGGCGAAAAGCGGGGAACGCGTAACAGTTCTTGAAGCATCCTCGGAACTTGGCGGCTCCGCCGGAAAATTCAAACGCCATAAATTCCTGTTTCCTGCCGGCGCAACGCTCGGCATGGGCTTAGAGGACGGGGGCATCCATGAGCGGGTTTTCCGTTTCCTCGGAAAGCCCTTGCAGCTTGAACCGCTCGAAACCGTTATGGAAATGATCCATCCCGATCATTCATTTGTCTTTATGAAAGACCGGAATCAGCACGTGGACAACATCATCAGTCATTTTCCTCCTGCTTACGAATCGAAAATCCGTTCCTTTTACCGGGAAATCTATACTACTGCATCGATTGTCCGAACATTGATGGGCCCGCTTCCTGCACTGCCACCAGCGACAGCGAAGGAATGGACATCACTCGCTTTCGCCATACGGCCGGTCCATGTGAAACTGCTGCCGCATTTCAATAAGACGCTCGGCAATCGCCTGGAGCACCACGGCCTCGGCCCGCTCACAGCGTTCCGCCATATGCTGGATGGACTTCTGATCGACAGCATGCAGACCGGCTCCGACGATGTCTCTTATTTATTGGCTGCAGTGGCACTGGACATCTACCATGAAGGCGCATATTATGTGCCCGGTGGATTGTATCGCTTTGCCGGACTCATGGGCGAAAGCATAACGGAAAATGGCGGGGTGGTGAAAAAGCGCCGCAGGATCACCCAATTGGCGCAAACCGGAAAGGGCTGGATGGCAACCGATCACCGCGGCAATAAATACGAAGCCGATGCAGTCATCGTCAACGCGCCGATCCACCTGTTGCCGGACATGCTGCCGCCTGAACTCGTAAGCCAATTGAAAAAGCCCTTGCTTGAGGGCGCTGGGAGTGAAACGTGGACCACCCTGACTTTGTATATGGCTGTCGATTCCAGCAAATTGTCTCATCCGCTGCCTCCGTTCCGGCAAATTTCAACTGGAGACGGAATGGCCGAAGGCGCCCACTTTTTCATGTCCGCCTCGCTTCCCGGCGACACGTTGCGTGCGCCTGATGGCTATCAGACCGTGACGGTTTCCACGCATTCCAAAGCCGGCCATTGGGATACAAAAGAAAAATACGAAGCAGCCAGAGAAACGTTAAGTGAGCGGATGCTCCAGGCAATCGAACAGCAAATCCCCGGATTCCGCGAGTCGATCGTCCATTTCGAAACAGGCGCGCCAAAAGCATGGGAGCGTTACACAGGCAGGCCGAATGGCTACGTCGGCGGATTTCCCCAAACGCTGGATTCAGCACTGTTCAACTCCATCTCCCATCATTCCGGCATCCCTGGCCTTTATGTCTGCGGAGATCACATCTTCCCGGGCGGCGGCACAATCGGCGCAGCCACAAGCGGCATCCATGCAGCACGTTCCATCACTTCGAAGCGGTTGATCTAAAGATTTTTGATGATGCGGCTTTATGTATAGGGGGATAGAAATTCACGAATATAAGATAGGATAGCGAAACCGTAAAGTAGAAACAAAAACTATAAGATACCTTCCCTAAATCATAAGTAAACAATGTATCCCATTAATAGAAGGTGCAGAGGCTAAATGCTCAAGAGCAAAATCAATAATAGAAATCGTCTACACTTCGTTTTCTCCTCCTCTACACCCGCCCCCCCAGTAGTGGCGCCTGTGCGGCTATCACTTTCTTTCTTTAGAAGTGACCACCATCCAATGGAATTCATTTGTATCCACCATTTCCAAAACTCTTCCTTCCTCTGCAAAAAGTATGCTGGACGCTGAAATCCTCTGTGACAAGAACAATATCGGCGTCTTTGCCATTGGCGAGGCTGCCTTTCCGGTGCCAGACACCAAGGCGTTTCGCCGCATTTGCGGACGAGAGGGCAATGGCGTCCAACCATGAAATCGCTGCAATCTGCTGAAGATTGCGCAGGGCTTCATTCATCTTCAGCACACTGCCCGCCAGTCTACCGTCCGGCAGCACCGCTTCCTTTCCGGCTACCGCCACTTGCTGATCGCCGAGCCTATAGGAACCGGCCGGCAACCCTTTGGCACGCATCGAATCTGTGATCAACAACAATCGTTCTGTGCCGATCAACCGCAGCGCAACTTCCAGCATATCCGGATTCAGATGGATTTTATCTGCAATGATCTCGCAATACAATTTACGCTCCAGCAATCCGGCTCCCACTACTCCAATTTCGCGGTGGTGAAGGCCGCGCATCGCGTTGCCAAAGTGCGTGAGATGGCTCATACCGGCCGCACTGGCTTCTTTGATGGTTCGATAATCTGCGTTCGTATGACCAGCGGAGACGATAACGCCGCGTTCCGCAAGTTCCCGGATCACTCTATGACCCGCGTCCTGTTCCGGTGCCATCGTAATAACTTTCAAATCCTCCAGCGTTTCACCGAACCAGTCCTGCAGCTGGCGAATCGACGGTTCCAGGATATAAGCGCTGGACTGTGCCCCCGCCTGATCCGGATGGATGAACGGCCCTTCGAGATGAAAACCGAGCATTTCCGCTCCGGCAACACCGCTTTTATTCATGAACTTCCTGCCATGGCGAATGGCGGCTGCGATTTGCTCTCCGGAAGCCGTCATCGTCGTCGCGAGAAACGAAGTCGTCCCTTCCGCCGGCAATGCCTCGGCTATCGTCCCAACCGCAGCAATATCGCCGTCCATGAAATCTGCACCTTGCGCACCGTGGATATGGATATCAATAAAACCGGGAAGCGCAACCGTGCCGTCACCGTCAAAACGGGGACCGCTGAATCCGGCAGGTGCGTCAGACCGAACAGCGGCAATTTTATCATCTTCAATCAGCAGCATCCCTTCCGCCAAATTCCCGTCATCCTGGACGAGCCGGATATTTTCGATTAGCAGTCTGGCCATCAGAGCCACCCCCTTTTATAAATGGATTTTTACATAAGCATTGTTGAATTCAGGTTAGCATCCGGCAAATAGGGAAGTAAAGGAATGACGAATATTATACGTAAGGAGAGTGAAAGCAATGGATATCATCCTGCTGTCAGCGTTTCCGTTCCCTATTCCGCTCCGCCTGCTGATCGGCCTTCTGATCCTGCTTGCCGGCGTCTTGACGCTCTATTGGTTTTTCATGGCGAAAAATAATCCGAAATCCCAAAAGATCGATGAATTACCGGCGAATAATGATGCACATAAACTGCAGGACCAATACGACCGCGGCGAAATCACCGAAGACGAATATCATCAGAAACTGAGGGGACTGGATGAAAGGTCGAAGCCTGGCAAATAGATCAACAGGATTTATACGTTTAAGCTTTTTCAAACAGGTTAAATAACTAAATAGGAACAAAACTTAAACTGGAGGTTTTATCATGGCACACCAGCAACATGCAGAATTATTGAAGGTTTTGCACGAGTGCATGACCGAATGCAACCATTGTTTTGACGCCTGCCTGAAAGAGGACGATGTAAAAATGATGGCGGAATGTATCCGGCTCGACCGCGAATGCGCGGATATGTGCGGCTATCTCGAACAGGCCATTTCCCGTAATTCACCGTTTGTAAAACAGCTTGCACAGGTTTGTGCGGAAATTTGCGAAGCCTGCGGCAATGAATGCAAACACCATGACCATGACCACTGCCAGCGCTGTGCAGAAGCCTGCTTCAAGTGCGCGGAAGCCTGCAGAAATGTGGCTTGATTGCAGATTGAACTTAAAATGTCTTTCCCTTGATTGGGAAAGACATTTTTTCATCCTATTTTATAGTTCTTTTGTTTTATCTAAAAGTAAATGGGGAAGAGACTAAATGATCAATCATTCTTACAAGGAGGATTCTTATGGGCAGATTAGATGGAAAAGTTGCCATAATTACAGGTGCAGGAAGTGGCCAAGGTGCAGTAGAAGCTCGCTTATTTGCAGAAGAGGGCGCAAAAGTTATCGCAACGGATATCCAGACGGATAAAGTAAACGCAATTGTTGAAGCAATCACGTCAAACGGCGGTGAAGCACTGTCCTTCAATCATGACGTAACGAAAGAGGAAGATTGGGAAATGGTCGTGAAGGAAACGGTCAGCCAGTTTGGAAAAATCGATATTCTGGTCAATAATGCCGGTATTGGCGGTGCTGAAGGGTTTGGTCTGATCGATGCAGTCGACCTGAATGCATGGAATAAGTTCATGACCGTGAATGCTACGAGCAATTTCTTAGGAATCAAAGCAGTCGTTCCGGAAATGCGGAAAAATGGCAAAGGTTCCATCGTTAATATTTCCTCAATGGCTGGTATGATCGGGGGCGCAGCCGGCGTTCATTATACCGCTTCCAAAGGGGCCACACGCTTGCTGACAAAAGGGGCTGCGGTCGAACTTGGACCTGATAATATTCGGGTCAACTCGATTCATCCCGGTTTCATCAATACCCCGATGACTTCTGTTGTCCTTGATGACGAAGAAATGAAAGCCGGTGCCTTGAAAGATATTCCGCTCGGCATCGTCGGCGAACCGGAAGATGTCGCCTATCTGGCATTATTCCTGGCGTCAGATGAAGCCCGTTTCATCACTGGCGCTGAACATCTGATCGACGGCGGCCAGACGGCCAAATAAAACTATCCATTCAAATCCGCATCCTTTCATCAAAAGGATGCGGATTTTCCCTTTTATTTCCCGGGCAATAAACAAGGGCCGGCCATCGAAGAACATGTGTGGGAGGAAGACTACCCGGAAAAGGACGATTTCGATTCCGAACCATTGAACCTTCATTTCCAGAGCCTGCGGATTCCGCTCGGTGAAGAAATTGCGTCTTTGAAAGAAAAGCCGGGCCATCTTCGTCTGCACGGCCGTGAATCGCTGACCTCGAAATTCACGCAGGCTTTCATCGCGCGCCGCTGGCAGCATTTCAACTTCACCGCTGAAACGAAAGTCGCATTCGATCCGACGACTTTCCAGCAGGCCGCCGGACTCGTCAATTACTATAATACCGAAAACTGGACGGCGCTTCAGATTTCATGGAATGAAGAAAAAGGCCGCATCCTCGAATTGACGACGTGCGATAATACTTCATTCGACCAGCCGCTTCAAGGCGAAGAGATCCCGGTTCCGGATGAAGTGGAATATGTGCATATGCGCGTCGAGGTGCAAACGGGCTTCTACCGGTATTCTTACTCCTTCAACGGTTCCGAATGGCATGTGATCCCGGTTCGATTGGAGTCGCATAAATTGTCCGATGACTATATCCAGGGCGGCGGCTTCTTCACCGGCGCATTCGTCGGCATGCAATGCCAAGATACGTCAGGAGCTGGGTTAGCGGCTGATTTTGATTACTTCATCTATAAAGAAAATGAATAAGAAAAAGCACAGCCCCGATCACCGGGCTGTGCTTTTTTCGATTGTCTGCGTTTTTAAAGTGCCGCCTGAAGCCAGTTTCTTTTTCATGAAGCCGAAGAAGAAGGTCATGAAGACCATCCCGAGCACCATGATGGAGATGCTGCCGAGGAGGTAAGCGGAATCCATATTGAACAGGACGGCGTTTCTGAACCAGGACTGGAACGGCAGGCCCAGGCCAAGCAGCACCGTAAAGAAGGCCACTTTCACTTTCCAGTTTTTGCCCTTCATTTTCTTGATGGAATTATTGACGAACAGGCGCAACAGGGCAAGTCCATTGCCGATTGCAAAAAAGACGAGCAGATACATTCTGATTTCTTCTCCCATGACGAAGGCTTTACCCAACAGGACCAGCACAGCGGCTAGTGACACGATCATTGCTATGGTTGATTTTTTCATGATTTCACTCTTTCATCCGATTTCCACTCAACACAGTGTTGATTGGTATATCTCCAGTATAAATCGCTGATATAATGAAAGCACTAGGCAAAAATCCGGCGACTGTTGAGCGCTTTGGAGGGATTCCTGTGGCGGAAATCTATGATCAGATGAATGAAAAAACGAAGGAGAAGATACAGTCTGTTTTTCTCCATTTACTGAAGGAACGGCATTTCAATAAAATTTCTGTCCAACACATTGCACAGGCTGCCGGAGTCAACCGCGGCACTTTCTATCTTCATTATCTGGATAAATTCGATTTACTGGACCGCATGGAAGCGAGCCTGTTGGAGGGCCTGGAAAATCATCTGCATCAGCTGGAACCCGGTCCCCTGTTGGAGGAAGCCGAAAAAGGGGCGGTTTCGTTCCAGGCCGTCGAAGTGTTCCGATACATCAGGCAGCACGAAGAATGGTTCCGTGTATTTCTGGGAAAGCACAATCATTCCGGTTTCCACCGGCGGCTGAAAGATTTTTTTGTGCGGCATTTCACCGATAAGATGCTGGCGAATCCAGATTTTTTCAAAGCTGTGACGGTGCCGAAAGATTATTTATCAGCTTTCGCCACTTCCGCTTTTCTCGGATTGATCGAGCAGTGGCTGGCGAATGATCTGGCTGAATCGCCTGCTGATATGGCCGATATGTATATCCGGATCATTTTCTTTATCCGGAACCTGGATGGCCGGCAGCAATAACTGCCCATAAAAAACGGCGGAAGAGCTGATTGGCTCTTCCGCCGTTTGCTGTTTACCCATTCAGTCTGAACGCTTCCGCCAGCAGCCGGATCCCTTTCATGCGCTTTTCGGCGCCCGCCACATTCGGAATGACCAAAATTTCATCAGTCTGAAAAATTTCAGCGATCTCTTCGATCTGGCGTTTCACTTCTGCTGCTGTTCCGACGAGCATCCGTTTCCGGTTGCGTTCCACTTTTTCCATTTCACTCGCGCTGAACCCCCGCTGCTTCGCCGTTTCCACAGACGGATAATACGGCGGCGGTGTGTCCGATTCGATGAACAGCAGCCACAGATCAAATGCATTGGCCAGTTCTGCCGCTTCTTCTTCGGTTTCACCGATGACTGCAAAGATCGAGACCATCGTTTTCGGCGCATTCTGCAGCTTCGACGGCTGGAACGTGTCTTCATACGAACGGAACAGCCGGGCACTCGACTGGAGCGGTTTCGCGAAATGTGCATAAACGTAACCCGCTCCCGTTTCTGCCGCCACTTTGGCGCTGCCTTCCCCTGTGCCGAGCACCCACATTTCAGGTGCCGTTTCGCTGACCGGAGTGGCGCGCAGTTTTTGGAAACGATGTTCCGATTCGGTATCATCCGTAAAATATTTCTGGATATCGGCGATTTGCTGCTCGTAGGACACCGGGATCCCCTTTGATTCATTCAATGCTTTATTGACGAGGCGGTAGCTGCGTGAACGGCCGATGCCAAGATCGATGCGGCCAGGATGCAGCGCTTCGAGCACCCGGAAATTCTCCGCCACTTTATAGGAACTGTAATGCGGCAGCATGACGCCGCCCGAACCGATACGGATCCGCTTCGTCGCACCCGCCAGATGCATCATCAGCATCTCGGGTGAACTGCCGGCTACCGAAAAGACCTGATGATGTTCGGCTACCCAATACCGCTTGAAGCCGAGCCCATCCGCCAGCTGCGCGAGTGCGGTCGTCTGGCGGAGCGCTTCTCCTGCTGCCGCTCCTTCATCTATTGGTGAATAATCAAGAATACTGAGTGAAATCATGTGGTTCCCGCCTTTATTTCCTGGATATTCCCAGTGTAGCACGGGGATGCGGATGGGCAGGAGTGGTTTGTTTGCGGAAAGCATCAATCAACAATCAGCATACGAAAAAGCCCCGGCATCCGCCGAGGCTCCCGTTCACCGCACAATCCTATCTTTCCCTTTCTCTAAAAGCAGCATTTCCCCGTCATGCATAATCTCCAGGTCATCCCCCGACACCACCGTATACACGGTGAACTCACGGGTCTTCTGGAATTTCAGCCTCCTTCCCTGATAGCGCAGCTGGAATTCAAGCAAATTCCATTCAGCCGGGAGCATCGGTGAAAATGACAAGCCGTTTTCCTTCAGACGCAGGCCGGCAAAGCCGTAAACGATGGCGAGCCACGTACCGCCCATGTTCGCCATGTGGAGGCCATCTTTCGTATTGCCGTGTGTATTGTCGAGGTCGAGGCGGGCAGTTTCATTGAAATAATTATAGGATTTGTCCGTATAGCCGAGCTTTGACGCCATGATGCTGTAGACACAGGAAGACAGCGACGAATCATGCGTTGTGATGGCTTCGTAATAATCATAGGAATTGCGGATGGTGCCGAGTTCCTGCTCATCTTCCAGCAGAAAATGGGCAAGTACCGTATCCGCCTGCTTCAATACCTGATAGCGGTACAGCGTCAGCGGGTGGTAATGGAGCAATAAAGGGAATTTATCCGATGGCGTATTTTTCAGGTCCCATTTCGCTTTCTGCAGGAAACTGTCGTCCTGCGCATTGATCTGCAAGGTTTCATCGTACGGCAGATACATGCTTTCCCCTGCCATCTGCCAATTATCCACTTCCGTTTCGGTCAGGTCCAGGCGGCCCGCAAGCGCCCGGAGCCGATCAGCGTCCGTCCTGCTCAATAACCGGTAAATCTTCACCGCCCATAATAGATTATGCTTCGCCATGACATTCGTATAATAATTATTATTGACGATGCACGTATATTCATCGGGCCCGGTCACATTGTCGATTCGGTATTTCCCGTTGTGCAAATGTCCGGTATCCGCCCATAGCCTCGCTGTTTCAAACAGCACTTCAGCGCCGTATCCCTTCATGAACTCTTCATCTTTCGTCGCCAGGTAATACTGGATATAACTGTAGGCGATATCCGCACTGATGTGGTATTGCGCGGTGCCGGCAGGGAAAAATGCAGAGCTCTCTTTACCGGCAATTGTGCGCCACGGAAATAACGCGCCTTTTTCATGTCCCATTTCAAGGGCCCTGGCTTTTGCATGCTCCAAAATCGAATAGCGATGCAGCAATAGATTCTTCGCTATTTCAGGATGGGTCATCAGGAATACCGGAAAAATGTAAATTTCCGTATCCCAGAAATAATGCCCTTCATATCCTTCTCCCGACAAGCCTTTTGCCGCAATATTGCTGGCGGGATCTTTGCCGACCGATTGGAGCAGGTGATACAGATTGAAACGGATGCCTTCCTGTACAAGCTGATCGCCTTCGATCATGATATCCGACACTTCCCAGAAATCATCCAGGTACCGTTTCTGCTCCTCCGCCAATTCACCGAAACTTTTTCCCTTCACCTGATGGAGAATCTTCATCCCTTCTTGGATCACATCATCGCCGTGGCGGATCGTATCCGTATAAACGGCGTATTTCGTGAAATGAACCTCTCCGGCTCCCGCGAAAATATACGTTTCTTCCATTGTATGCTCCCCCGGCATGCCGGAAACTTCCCTCAATCCGCCTTCTTCCGGGCTCCCGGCAATCCGTGATACCGATACAGCAGCAGCGACCTTGCTGCTTCAGGCTTAGAATAGATGAACACCGGCAGTATGAATATTTCCGTATCCCAGAACGAGTGCCCTTTATATCCCTCCCCGCTCAGCGCTTTTGCTCCGATGCCCATGCGCTCATCATGTGCCGGAGCCATCGCCGCCAAATGATAGATGGCTGAACGGAGCGCCAGCTGGTCTTCCGGATGTTCACTATCGATTTCGACATCCCCCGTATCCCACACCTGTTCCTGCCAGACCGCCCGGTGTTCTTCCATTGAAAGCTGATAGCCCTTTTGTTCGAGTTCCTCCAATTCCGTAAGCGCTTTCATTTGAAGGGACTCGAGACTGTATGTTTCGGCAGCAAGTTCTTTGTCCCTGCTTGTATGCACGGTTGACAGCTTCTCCATTTCAAACCTGTCGTTCGGACCCAGCTCAATACCGAAGACCATCCATACCCTTCGGCGCTCCATATTCCGCTCCGCCTCTGCGGTGATTTCCTCATCATTGAGCCTGAAACTATGGACGGCAGTATGGACGAAATCAATCCCGCTCTGCGCAGTTGTCTGCGTCAGCTGAATAAATCGATTTTCTGCAATCCGCTGATGACCTTCCTGGAAATGCTGCACACCTGAATTTGTCATCTGCGCATTGATGCCGCTGCCGATCGATAAATCGACCGCTGCTCCCAAATTTGTGATTTCCAGTTGCATGCCGATCAAATGCAGGTTCTTCAATGAAACAAATCGCCTGAAGCAGAATTGAAGCTTTTTCCCTTTCGGGGACGTCCATTTGAACGAACGCATGAGTTCGGCTTCATTGAGATTCAGCTGTTTTGAATATTGCTCGACCTCCCCAAACTCGAGACTGAAACGTTCCCCGTCAATCCGGATATCAAGCTGCGTCGTATCAGCTGCATTCGGCAGTTCAGTCACTTCATTCGGGTCTGCCTGATTAAATGTCCCGTTGATGAAGAGATTCCGCCGCTCACCTAAATAAGGCTCCTCGTTTGCAGAACGCAGCCCCATGTATCCATTGCCCAAGACCATGACGGCTTCGCTCTTCCCGAGATGATCAGGGGAAAAAGCAGTATCCGCCACTATCCACTTTCCTGATTTCCCCTGACTAAACGAAAGATCCAGCATCACAGATTTCCCCCTTATTGGAGTTGCCTGAGTTTCCGAAAACGTTTTAGTTTTTCCATAAAAAAGAGAGACGGTCCACTGAGGTTTTTCTTCGACTTTTCGCGCGTCTGTAAACCTTGCCATCTCGCCGTTCTCTTAGTTGATTTTATATTCAGTATTTTCCGTCTATTATAAGTTGTTTCTAGTACAAATTCTTCGTTTTTATTAGTCAATCCTTAATTCCATTTAATGACTACCCGGACAAAAAAAGAAAAGTTGCCGACATTCCCGGCAGCCCTTCTTCCTTCTGGATCCAATCACCAGTCCAGACTTTTCAAGCGCGCCACTTCTGCGGCATATCCCAGGCTCTCCAGCTCCGATAAAATGACCCCTTTCAGCGGCGTCTGATTATCGATCAATCCTGCGTACTGCGCATCCCGGATGAACGCGAGTTTGCTTACAAGCGGGGCTGATGCCAGAAATCCTTGCGCTTCAGCCACTCCGATATCTGCATTTTCATCTACGGGATACACCGGCAGCTCCTCACCGCTTTCGATTTCTCCCGCAATCCCGATACTGTCTTTTGTCGGCAGGACGATTTGCTTTCGGCGCGCTTCTTCCGCCGATTCCACAAACTCATAGATACTCCCGACTTTTTTACAGCCCATATATTCCTTCATTTTCGTCAGCACCAAATTTTGCGCTTCCGCGAACTCCGCGGATTCTTCGAAATCGGTTTCCCCTTCTTCCACCATCGATCGATACTGTTCTTCCGACTCGATCATCATGAAATTAAAGAACATCGTCAAATTCCGGTCACTGTACAGATAGTCGACGAATTCCTTCGGATTGCGCGCCAATATCTTAAGTGAAGCCGGTGCGTTCATCGGATGCACACAAACGACGAACGCTTCCTCCAAGTCCGTCACCTTCCCAAAATCCGTCAGCAGCCCCACATGGATCCCGTCCACACCCGCATCCATAAATGGCAGCACATCATATGGAGTCTGGTCATAAGCCATCGATTCATCCGTCCAGCGCAGGCCGATGCCTTCATCCAACGACAGGCCTTCTTTCCCTAAATATCCATCAAACTCTTTCAGCTTCTGTAACGTCGGCGGCAAAAACCCCATCATTCTCATCCCCTTTTTTCTATCATATCTCTTCAAGCCAATAATAAATACAGCGCTGAAAAATATTTTCCCCATAACAAAAACCGCACCAAAAGATGCGGTCCGAGTCATTTATTTTCTGTATTTGACGGCAAGGCCTTTCAGGAAATTGCGCGCATAGCGATCGCCGCATAAACTGTAGTTTTTATGGCCCTGCTTACGCAGTATTCCGCTCAGCTCGCCTTTCGAAACTGTCACGCCCGCAAGCTTGAGAATCTCGAGCATATCTTCACTCGTCAATTGCAGCGCAATCTTCACTTTTTTCAACAGCAGGTTCTTCGACGGCTCATTCGTCAGCGGCGGCGTTCCCGTCTGGCCTTCCTGACGTCCGCGTTTATGAATGATAAAACCGTTCAGAAACGATTCCAGCATCGCATTGTCCACCGGAATATAATCGTCGTTTGCGCTTTCTGTGAAAATGCTGTCATCTTCCTCTTCATCGCGCTCCGGGGTCTTGGTCAGCACCTTCTGCACATCTTCCTTCGCCAGCTCGATGCCCCCGAGCTTGAAAATCTCAACCATATCGCTGTTCTTGATATCCAGGGCGTAGCGCAGCCGGATCAAAATATCGTTATTATCCATTTCATACCCTCCATTATCCAAACGGAATTCCATTTATTCCATCATAACATAAGCAGTCACCGCAAGGCTTTTCCGTCAATTCATAAGCCGTATTCCAACAAGCCCTTCATTATGGAATGGATATTAAAAAATGATTTTGTGGAGTCTGCCCGCCAAAATGTCAACCAAGTTGACAATTTTAACGATTGATGCTATCCTTTACTCAGTGTCAAATACGCACCACTAGGAGGACAATATGTTTAATATTGGGGACCAGATCATTTATTCGACTCACGGCCTTTGTATAATCGATGACATCAGGGAAGAAACGATTGCCGGTGTCACGAGAAAATATTATCTATTGCATCCAACCGAAAACCACCATCGCATCACAATCCGTACACCGGTGGACAACGATAAAGTCGTCATGCTCAGCCTGATGAAAAAAGATGCGGCTCTTGATATCATCAAAGCTTTTGAAGAAGCTCCACTCGAATGGGCGGAAAGCCCGAACGCACGATTTAATTATTTCTCTGACATTTTGAACACCGGGGACCGCCAAAGCGTTGCCCAGGTAGTCAATACGCTGATGAGAAGAAAGATTGATGCGAAGCTGGAAGGCAAAAATCTTTATGAGCGCGACCATAAGATCTTGAACAGCGCGCAGTCGATTCTTTTCAAGGAATTGGCGCTGGCACTGGACATTACCTTTGAAGAAGTGAACCAGCTGATTGCCGGACAGCTCGAGAAAGAGCCGGCATTTATCCATTAATATAAATGGAACCCCTATTTCACGATGAAATAGGGGTTCTTTTATATTTTCCAGTCCTGTTTCAGAACATCTTTCAAGACGGCAAACCGCTCTTCTCCAACAGCTTCCATAATTCTGTCTTCCAGCTGTTTTTTCAGTGCTTCGTTCTTTTCAAAGCATTCCTCGCCCAAGCCGGTAAGTCGGATGCATTTGTCTTTCTTATTGTTTTCCACATTGTCGACTGCCACCAGTCCTTTTGCGGAAAGCTGCTTGATGAATTTATGGATGGCCTGCCGTGAGATTTCGACATTCCGGTTCACATGGGATATCGTCGGCTGCTTTTTATAAATTTTCGACATGATATACCATTCTGAATTGGAAATGGAAATTTCACTCTGGTCATTCCATGCTTTTTCTGAAATTTTCCGCACCAGATTATGCCGCTCACTCAATAAATCAATCAAATCCAATTTCTCCAAATCAGCATTGGGGTTCAAACGTGTCACTCCTAACATGATCTCCGAACTTTAATATATAGAAAGCCTTCCCGTAAGTCAATTTGAGCGATGCACAAAAAACGCCGATTTCCGGAATCGGAAACCAGCGTCCATTACCGTCCAGCGATTAACTTTGCAGGCAGGCACTGTCATTTCTTGTTGCGGTACAGGTAAATCGTGATGGGCGCAAATATGGCCGTCATGATCAGCGACACGAACAATACCATGACGACCTGCTGGAATGTCACCGTGCCGTGCATGGCACCCCGCACAGCTGTCGCCAGGATCGAAATCGGATTGACATCGACAAAGCTTTCCAGCCACGCTGGCAATGTCTTCGGATCCACAAATACATTACTGACGAAAGTCAGGGGAAACAGCACCATGAAACTGATCATCATCAGGGCCTTTTCCGAACGGACAATCAAGCCGCAGACGGTCCAGATCCATGACAGGCTGAAAGAAAAAATCAGGATCAACCCGATGGCTCCCAGTATCCCTGCCATGCCACCTTCCGGCCGGAAGCCGAGCGCATAGCCGAGAATGATCATAATGAAAGATGCTAGGGAATACCGGACCACATCCACCAGCAGCGAACCGATCAGTGCTGAAGGCAGCCAGATCGGCAGTGTGCGGAACCGGTCAAAAATCCCTTTTCGGATATCGTTGTTCAAATCGATGCCCGTATACATCGTGATTTGGGAAACGGTCATCACTAAAATCCCCGGCAGCAGAAACTGAAGGTACTCAGCTGTAGACCCCGCAATTGCCCCGCCGAATAAATATGTGAACATCAGCAGGAAAATGACAGGAAAAACAGTCACGTCAAACATCTGTTCAGGAACGTGCTTGATCCGCAGCAGTGCCCGGTGAGCAAAAGTCATCGTCGAAGAAAGCGCACTTGGCGGTTTCGGCCGGGAACTTGAAGCAATCGATTCGTCCAGCCGCAATTCTCTGGCATCCTTTTCTGTCTGCTCGATATAGCCGGTCATATGGCCTCCTCCTTATGGTCCGTCTCTTGAGCGGTTCCGTGTCCGGTCAGTTTCAGGAACACTTCATCCAGGCTTGGGCGCCCGAACGAAAAGCTGGTGACGGCAATCCCCTGCTTCGCCAACTCACCCAGCGCCCCTGCCACCATGAATGAATCGTTCACCTGTGCAGTCAGCGAAGTGGAATCTGCTGCGAACTGCACATGCACCGAAAGTTTTTCTTCCAGGATCGCCATTGCGCGCGACCGGTCTTCCCCGTTCAGCAACTGGACATTCAATGTCCCGGAACCGACGGACTCCTTCAACTCACTGCTTGTTCCTTCCGCAATGATTTTCCCCTGGTCGATGACTGCGATGCGGTCAGCCAGCTGATCGGCCTCATCCAGGTACTGGGTCGTCAGGAGAACCGTAGTCCCCGCTTTCACGAGTGCCCGTATAATGTCCCAAACCTGGTTGCGGCTGCGCGGGTCGAGTCCCGCTGTAGGTTCATCCAAAAATAATAGTTCCGGTGTCACTACGATGCTAGCCGCAATATCAACCCTTCTCCGCATACCGCCTGAATAGTTTTTCACTTGCCGTTTTGCCGCGTCCTCCAATCCGAATGCCCGCAATAATTCCTCAGCCCGCATTTTGGCCTCCCTGCGCGCATAACCCATCAATCGCGCTATCATGACCAGATTCTCCATACCCGTCAAATCTTCATCGATGGAAGCGTATTGACCGGTCAAACTGATGCGGCTGCGGATTTCATCTCCTTCCCTGTGGAGATCGTGGCCGAAAATTTCGGCCGATCCTCCGTCCGGCTTCAACAAAGTCGCAAGCAGCCGGATCGTTGTCGTCTTGCCGGCTCCGTTCGGTCCCAAAAATCCATAGACCATTCCTTTTCGTATAGCCAGATCCACTCCATCGACTGCCCGGTGCTTCCCGAATATTTTCACGAGTCCGGTTGCTTTGATCGCTAAATCGGCAGTAGATGCCTCATGCATTGCCTCTGCCACTCTTCTCATCCTTTCCTGTCAGGGATTGTCTGTGAAAAAGAGAGCTGCTGCTTCATATGTGTTTTTTCACCCAACCAAAAGGAACACTTGTTCCCTTCTATTTTACACCCGTTCGAACTGGATGTAAACAATATTTACTGATTATTCAATTTATTTTGCCCTTTTTTATTTATAGCCATTATCAATGCATAAAAAAATGCCGATCTCCTGTTAAGGAAATCGGCATCAGCCAGTTACTGTTGGGCACCGCGTGGTTCTCTCGGCGGCTGGCAAACATCACATTTACGCTGGTTGTTCTTATTGAATTTCGTAAAGGTCTTTTCAAAATTATTGCCGCATGCGCATTTGAACAGCAGTTTCTGGGAAAATCCGTGGTATTCAGTCGACAGCAGTTTACTGTCGGAGTTCTTCTCTGTGAATTCCCGTATTTTATCGATCGTCCATCGTTTATTCATTTGATTGCACCTCTGATTCATATTGATGGGCCTTGGTTTAAAGATTTCTGAAGTACCCAGGTATTTTATTATAGCATGATTTTTGCACTTTTGCCCGCGCTCTTGTTTTTAGAAATTTCAGACATTTTTACCCTTCTCCTATCAATTAAGTGCAAAACGTGTTACAATTGTATTATCAACAACTAATACCGCATGGATTCTTTCAGACTTTTATTAGTCACTTTCCATTACCGGAGAGGAGAATCTCTTTGAAGAAAAATCACATTTCAGACCTATTGAGCACGATCTGCCAGTACAATAACGTCCGCATCACACAGACTTTTACACAAGAAGGCAACGACCTGATCTCGGTGCGCTGTGTGCCCGATACCACCACGTTGGAGCTCACCTTCCTCGAAACCGGTGAAATCGCGCTCTACAACAGCGTGGAAGAAGCGGCAGCCTTCATCGACAAACATATAAATCGCATCAAAGTAATCTGACTCCCCATAAGCGGGAGTTTTTTTCATTTACATCCCCTTTCGAACATGCCATACTATTAAAAAATCCATCAACAAAGGCGGACATCCTGTGATTTCTCCCAATTGGTTCCTGACAAATCGGACTCGCTTCAGCGTCATTGACTTCAATGATAAAAAATACATGATCTGCTTTTCCAATACCGTAAAGCGCGAGATCATCTTTGTAGAAGACGTAGAAACCGGCAAAAGAGCCTTGCCGATTGCCCGTGAAAAAAATCTGCTCAATGAAATACTGATTGAAAAGCTGATTGAAAGGCTTTGACGGAGCACGCCCCGTCATAAAAAAATGCGCAATTCCTGAACGTCAGGAATTGCGCATTTTTATGTGATTATTGTTTTCCTGCCAATTCCATTTCAACAGAAGCTTCAAACTTATTGAGCAGCTCGCGTACTTCGTCTGTCGTCTCGGTATACATCAATTGATTTCTCAATTCACCGGCGCCCCGTACTCCTTTTACGTAGATCTTGAAGAAACGGCGCAGCGGCTTGAACGCAATCGGTTCGATGTCGGTCGAATATTTATCATGCAGATCCAGGTGCAGACGCAGCAGATCAAACAATTCCTCCGTACTGTGCTCCCGTGCTTCCTTTTCAAAAGCGAACGGATTGTGGAATATCCCGCGTCCGATCATGACGCCGTCGACACCATACTTCTCTGCAAGCTCCATGCCCGTCTTGTAATCCGGAATATCACCGTTGATCGTCAGCAGCGTATCCGGTGCGATTTCATCGCGCAATGCCTTGATCTCCGGAATCAATTCCCAGTGAGCCGGCACGGCACTCATTTCCTTTTTCGTCCGAAGATGGATCGACAAGTTCGCGATATCCTGCTCCAGCACATGTGTCAGCCAGCCTCTCCACTCATCGATGCTCGTATAGCCGAGGCGCGTCTTGACGCTGACCGGCAAGCCACCCGCTTTCGCCGCCTGGATGATTTCCGCTGCGTTATCCGGATAATTGATCAGGCCGCTGCCTTTTCCTTTTGCGGCGACGTTCGGCACAGGGCATCCCATATTGATATCGATCCCTTTGAAGCCCTGTTTCGCCATGCCGATGCTCATCTCGCGGAAATGCTCGGGTTTATTGCCCCAGATATGCGCCACCATCGGCTGTTCATCTTCCGTGAACGTCAAACGCCCCCGCACACTGAAAATGCCTTCCGGATGGCAATAGCTCTCCGTATTCGTAAACTCCGTAAAAAACACATCAGGCCGTGCTGCAGCCGCCACTACATGACGGAACACGACATTCGTCACATCTTCCATCGGCGCCAGCACAAAAAACGGCTTCGGCAGATCCTGCCAAAAATTCTCTTTCAACATCCTTTTCCAATCCTTTCGTTCGTGACTCTCTTGGCATCTATACTTGCATTCGATAAATTCAATATACATTTCAGTCAATCTTAGCCTTATACAGTTTACACGAATTGGGCGTCTGTGGAAAGTGAGCTGTTTGCCCGATGGAAAAAGGCAATCCGCCAAGCCATTTTCCTGGCTGGATGGATTGCCTTTTCTTTAATTATTCCCGACTTTCCTTTAAAAACTTCCAACTCCGGCGAATGTCCCTTCTAATAACTCCGGCGCTCCATCAGGTTGATGCCGATGCCCATGCAGACCACGCCGATCAGCAGCAGGATCGAAACCGGTTCGCTGAGTTCCTGCCAGCTCCGGTTATAAACCGCGACGCCTTTCAGCGCCTCGAGTCCATATGTCATCGGCAGGATTTTGGAAATCGTCAACAGGATATTATTGCTGACCAGTTCGATCGGCCAGAATGCACCGCCGATCATGGCCATGCCTGTTGCGATGATCGGTACGACCGCCTGCAGCTGCTGTGGCCGGCTGACAAGGCCCATGACAAGCATGCCGAGTGCCACAATTGCAAACGTATAGCAGGCGATGATCAATAGAATCAATCCAAACCGGTCACCGACATCGAAATTGAATACGTATTTGAACAAGACGAAAATCAGCACGATCTGGGCATACCCCACGGTGAAGCTGTAAGCGAGATGCCCCATATAGATCTGCCATTTCGCCACAGGCGACAGAATCAGGCGATCCCACGTCCCATACCTTTTTTCTTCCACTATTTTCATCAAGCTGAACATGATCGTATAAATCGAGAAGAACAGCGTCATCCCGAACAGCAGCTGTAATTGATTGTCATAGACGAATTCTTCCGTTTCATTTAAAGTGACCGTACTGATCCCAAGCACCGGTTCTTCCAATTCGGCAACTGTCTGCGCCCGGATATCACTGGCAGCTGTCTCTTCTTCGATTTGTTGAAAACGCAATTCTTCCCGGTATTTCCGGTTCAGGAATGCCTCCAGAACAAAGCGGCTCATATCGTCCGCCGCCATGACGATCCGGTAATCATCTGCCATGAGCCGCACCGCTAAGGATCTATCCCCCGCCGATACAGCCTCACGCACTTCCGTTTCACTTTCCAATTGGAACTGGAATTCTTCTTCACTATTGAGCGAAGCGACCCAGTCCTCCGCTTCTTCCGGCGATAAGGAGTCATCCGTATAAGCGAGGAAAGCCGGGCGCTCTGCAGGGTTATTGCCTGCAAGGGCAGCAACAAAAACGATGGTCAGGATAAAGAAAGATAAAATCATGACCGGCGTGCGCCGAAACCGTTGCCATTGAAGTAAAAATACAGATTTCATGCTTATGCCTCCCCCTTTCTCGGAAGAATCATGACACTTAAACTAAGCAGTACCACTGTCAGCAGCGCAATCCGTCCAAGCGGCTCGAACAGCATGCCCATGTCCAGATTCTGCACCCAAATCAGAAAGGCATTCAAAGCCGCTCCGTTCGGTGTCCAGCCCCCTAATTGCTGAACGATAGCAGGCAGCCCGGCAGTCGGTGTAAAACTGCCGCCGAGAAAAGCGAAAATCGTGACCACTCCCCCGGAAAATACCGTCGTTATGGTGTCATTGCCGAAACGCATCGTCATAGCTGTCAATAATGCCGTCAAAGCTCCTACGCATAGGGCAAGACTGGCAGTGATCAATAATATTCCCAGCCAAAACGGCCCTTCACTCAAATCGAATGCCCCGAAGATCAATGAAGATAAGAAAAACAGGATACAGAATTGAAGAAATGTGACAAGCGTTGCCGCAATCGCTTTACCGCCCAAATAGACAAGGGGATGATGGTTCGACAACAAAATACGCTGGAAGACGAATTGTGTTTTTTCCACATACGCCATCCCCGAAATGGTTGCTGCGACAAATAGGGCAAACATGACTGCCATCCCGATTGTATAATATTGGAATGAATTTATCGGATTCACGGATGACACGCTTTCCACTCCGCCAACCTGCGTTTGCCCCGCTTCCGGCAATACGTTTTCCCCATTTGCCGCTTTGGCAATGGCACTTTCGAAATTCAGCGACCAGACGAATTCTTCCACGATATTATGGAAGACTTCTGACTGTGTAGCTGCGTGTTCGGCGATCATCAATTGCAGGCTGCTGCCATTTCCTTCGTCCATGATCATTTTCTGCAAAGCATCGAAAGTGAAATTCTCCGGAATGGTCAGGATCGCTACGACCGTTTCCTCTTCCAAAGCCGCTTTAGCTGATGTCGCGTCCATTTCTGTGGCAACGACCAATTCCTTTAATCCTTCATCGTTTAAAACTTCCTGCAATAAGGAAGCTGGGCTGCTTTCCGCAGCCGATGCCATGATTCCTTGCCGGGCCGGCGCCGGCATACCGGAATCTGCAAGTTTCTCTTCAAACCGAACCAGCCCCTGCTGTTCATCATCTTCCTGGACGACCGCCACTTCCATCGACAGGACCTCAGTATTCCCACTGAGCACCCCGCTCAGTGCAAACCCCAGAATCGCGATCAGAATGAACGGCATCCCCAGAAGAATAGCCAGTTCCGTCCGGTCCCTGATCAGGATCAGGATATCTTTTTTCAAAAAGGTAAACATGGAGCCTGCCTCCTCAATCTCTCAGTTTACGCCCGGTCAGATGCAGGAACACATCTTCAAGACTCGGCGTCTGGACATTCACATTGATGATCTGCACCTGATGGCGTTCGGATGCCTGAAAAACTTGGCCAAGCACCCGGCTGCCCTTCGGTAGGATCAGCTTGATGCCCTTTTCTGTTTCGCTTGCCTGTTTGATCGTGTCCAGCGACTGCAATTCCTTGAAGAACTCCGGGTAGGGGCGGTCCAATTCGATCAAGACCGTTTCCTCACTCGACAGGATGCTTTTCAATTCATCTTTTGTGCCGCTGGCGATGATCTTTCCATGGTCCATGATATAAACCCGGTCACATAGCCGCTCCACTTCCTCCATATAATGGCTCGTATACAATACGGTCAGCCCTTTTTCCTTATTGAGCTTCCGCACCATCTCCAGGATATGGCTCCGTGATTGCGGGTCGATCCCGACAGTCGGTTCATCCATGATGATCACTTCCGGTTCATGCATCATGGCGGCCGCAATATTGATGCGGCGCTTCATCCCGCCTGAATAGGTTTTGACAATCTCTTTCTGGCGCTCCTTCAATCCGACCAATGCCAATGCCTGCTGGATGGCAGTCTCCAATTGCTTTCCTGAAAGCCCGTAGATGCGTCCGAAAAACTTCAGGTTTTCATAGGCGGAGAGTTCCGCGTAAAGCGCAATTTCCTGCGGCACGACGCCCAGCACTTTTCTCATTTCAGCAGGATTTTTGATGACACTTTTCCCGTTCAGCCGCACATCACCTGCAGTCGGCTTCAATAAGGTCGAGATCATAGAAATCGTGGTGGATTTCCCCGCTCCATTCGGTCCCAGCAATCCGACCGATTCGCCTTTATCGATATAGAGGCTCGCTCCTTCCACTGCCGTTTTCCCTTTGAACACTTTTTTCAGCTCTTCCGTTTCAAGCATGATGCCATTCTCCTTTCGATCTCCGTTTCATTAAATCCAGTGTATGAAAAAAAGGACAGCGCTCCCACTGTCCTGCGTCATAACTTTCAGCCAAAAACATGACCTCCGTCATATTGAGTTAAACAAGTCCGTGCCGGATCGCATAAATCGCAATCTGTGTCCGGTCACGCAGCGCCAATTTATCCAGGATGATACTGATATGGTTCTTTACTGTTCCCACTGACAGCGCGAGCTCTTCAGAAATTTCCCGGTTGCTGCGCCCTTCGCCGATACGGCAGATGATATCCAATTCCCTCGGTGTCAGTGATGCATCCACTTCTTCCGGAGCCCTATGATTCATCAGCTTCGGAAGGATATTCGCCGCCACCTGATCCTCCAGTACAAGTCCGCCTTCCAGACAGCTGCGGATTGAACGGATCAATTCTGACGTATCAGCATCTTTCAATAAATAACCGCGTGCACCACTTTTCAATGCCTCCAGTGCATATTCATCATCATTGAATGTGGTCAGCATCAGCACTTTTGTCTCCGAGCGCCGGGACAGGATGATGCGGGTCGCTTCCAGCCCGTCCATCACCGGCATCCGGATATCCATAATGACCAGATCGAATGTATGGCTTTCACATAATTCCACAGCTTCTTTGCCGTTGACCGCTTCTGCCGCCACTTGGATCTCCTTGTCCGTTTCGATCATCATTTTCAATCCCTGCCGCACCATCGCCTGGTCTTCGGCCAATAAAATACGGATCATTCCAAGTCACTCCCTTTAACCGTCAATGGCAAACTGCCTTTGACGACGAATAAATCATTTTCCGGTCCCGCCCTGAATTCGCCCCCTGCCTGCTCAATCCGCTCCCGCATCGAAGACAAGCCGAAACCTTCATGAAACGGCACAGTTCCAGAAGTTTTATTGCTGACCGTAAAACGGAAGATGCTCGCGCCCGGCGCTTCAAAAACGATCTCCGCTTCACGTGCCGGACTGTGCCGCATCACATTCGTCAGCGCTTCCTGCACCCCTCGGTAGACAATCACCATCTGCTCATTGCCAAGCGGTGCAGACAAAGCTCCGTGCTTAACGGAAAACTGGATGCGCAGAAAACTTTCCGCCTCCAATTTCCGGATCAATCCGATGATGGCGGTGACTCCGCCTGCTTCGTCATGCTTCAGCGTTTTCACTGCATTGCGTGTTTCTTCCAGGCTCTCTTTCGCCAACGCTTTCAAATCGCCGAGCCCGTCCGCCGTCTCCCCGTCCGCCTGCAGCCGGAAAACTTCCAGCTGCATCAACAGCGCCGTCAGTTTATGTCCGACAGAATCATGGATGTCCCGGGCAATCTGCGTCCGCTCTTCCTGACGCGCTGCCTGCTCATCCGTCAGCAACCGCCGTTTCATCTTGCGGTATTCACTAAGCAGCGCCTCATTCCGCTCCTGCAATTCGTCTTCAAGTATGTAACTTTTCCTGAAAAAGGCCAACGCCGCATAAACAATGAAACCGAAAAGCACAGTGAACGGGGATGAAATCCCTGAATCGCCGGCTGTGCTGTGCAATAATGCACCCGCTATTAAAATTCCCCCTATTCCGGCAGCCCCTTTTACCGGGAGCCGGTAAACTGCTTTGCCCGCGATGATTGCGAATATGAGCAAAGGGTAAAGATTCAGTGCCGCATCTGCATCCGGCCAAAAGACGAGGATGGCCAACACCGACAGGGCCGCCAGATTCAAAAAGGCTAAAACCGCTTTCTCTTTCAGTAAAGGCATCAGGAAAAACAGGCCGAAAAACAATGCGCTCCCGAAAATGCGCAGAGTCAATTCGCTGATGTCCATCGATAATTGCATGAGCCCGAGCACCCAGGCCGCACCCAGCATCAACACCCAAAATCCATAAGACCTCATTCTCCACTCTCCTTCACCACTGCTGTTAGTTCTATACTACGTCATTGAAAATTGAATATCATCAAGTTATTTACGGAATATTCTCTCAGTGCGTTTCACGGAAATAAAAAAGCGAAACGACAATCCAGTATTGTCGTTTCGCCTCTTGTTACTTTATTTCGCCAGCCAGCTTAATCCCGTCGTGCCTTCGCCTGCATGCACACCTACACATACGCTGAGCTGCACCACTTCAACTGTCAGATCCGGAAATTCCTGGAGCAGCTCATTCTTCCAGATTTCAGCATCCCTGGCGTTATTGCAGTGGATTGCTGCCACTTCGGTTACAGTGCCTGCTGCCATTTCCGCACGAAGCGCTTCCGTTACATTATTTTTAGCGCGCTTGATGGAACGCACTTTTTCCTTCATGACAGTCACCCCGTCTACAAACGTGATGACCAGCTTGATATTCAGGAGATTACTGAGGAAATTCTGCGTGCCGGAAACACGGCCGCTTTTATGCAATTGGTTCAGGCTGGAAGGAATAAAAGATAAATGGCTTTTGGCTGTCATCTCTTCCAGAACCGCAACCACTTCTTCGATTTCTTTTCCGCTTTCCAGCATTCCACTCCCGGCTTCGATCATTTTGACCATCGGGAATGAACCGATTTTCGAATCGATGGGATAAACTTTGAAGCCGGTCATTTCCGCAGCAGAGCGCGCACTTTCAATCGTACCGGAAAGACCGCTCGACAAGTGAAGCGCAATCGCCAGATCATATCCTTCAGCTTCCAATTTCTCATAGAGCGCAAGCATTTCGCCGATTGCCGGCTGGGACGTTTTCGGTGACACTTTCGTCACACGCAATTTATCGTAAAACTCTTCCTGTGTAAGGTCGATGGATTCTCGATAGGTTCCGTCGGCAAACACGACACTGAGGGGCAGGACGTGGACATCATATTTTTGGATGAATGCGTCATCCAGTTGTGCAGCTGTATCTGTGATCCAAGCAATTTTTTTCAATTAAAAATCTCCTTTACAGTCTGAGCCCCTTCAGGAGCCAGCTGTCGACTACCGCTAATTTATAATAGGGCACAGCCCCACAGCCAGTGACAGCTGTCATATAAGGAGAAAACTTCAGGAAGGCCGACATAATATGAACATATTTCATAGCATCATTTGTTTTTTGTTAATGTTAACAGTACGATAGCCCTGTATCATAAATAATTTCAGTGGAGGAATCTTATGAAATACACCGTCATTACAGGCTCCAGCTCAGGCATTGGGTACCAAACCGCATTAGCTTTTGCAGCACGCAGCAAAAACGTCATTCTGGTCGCAAGGCGCGTTGCCCAGCTCCAAGAATTAAAAAATGAAATCCACGACATGAACGCTGACCTCGACGTCGTCATCAAAACCGCCGATCTGTCGGACAGTGAACAAGTCCATGAATTATACGACAGCCTGAAAGAATACGACATTGAAACCTGGATCAACAATGCCGGTTTCGGAAACAGTGCACCCGTCGCTGAACAAGATGTCCAGAAAATCGAAAAGATGCTTCGCGTGAATATCGAAGCGCTCACCACCCTCTCCACACTTTATGCACAGGATTACTCCAATAAAGAAGGCACACAACTGATCAACGTATCATCTGATTTAGGATACAGACTCGCACCAAACGCAGTATCCTATGCTGCGACCAAATTCTACGTGAGTGCCTTTACTGAAGGGATGGCCCAGGAACTGCGCGAGCAGGCTGCTCCCATGAAAGTGAAAATACTGGCCCCGGCCATGACCGAAACCGAGTTCGTCAAAACCGCCCGTGAGCTGGATGACTTCAGCTACAGCGACAACGTCCAAAAATACCACACCGCCAAAGAAATGGCCCAGTTCATGCTGGAGCTTTACGACAGCGGGAAGACGGTCGGAAAAGTGAACAGCGAGAGCTATGAATTTGAATTGATGGACCCGATTTTTCCGTATGTTTCGAAACCTACGGCGAAGTGAACGCCTGTCCATTCCCACAAAAAAACTGCTCTCCTTTTCTGGAAAGCAGTTTTTATTTCATCGGTGCCGGGTGCGTCTCACATCCGAGTCGCCCGCCACTTCGATACCCGTCTCTTCTTTTATGTGGAAGAAAGTTTTAAAGACGACAGCTGCCAGTGCCGCCCCGACAAGCGGAGCCAGGATGAAGACCCAAACCTGCGCAAGTGCATCCCCGCCAGCGAAAAAAGCGGGAGCCAGGCTTCTTGCCGGGTTGACGGAAGTTCCTGTCAGCGGAACACCGATGATATGCACAAGCGTCAGCGTCAATCCGATGACGATGCCGCCCATATGCGAAGTGGCTTTGCTTGATGTGACACCAAGAATCGCCAGCACGAAAATGAACGTGAGCACCACTTCAACACCTAGTGCCCCGACCAGATTCAAGCCTGCCGCACTCAACTCGCCGTATCCATTTGCCCCGTAGCCTTCAAGGTTTGTGGAACTGGCAATAATGAAAGCAAGAAATGAACTCCCTGCAACTGCACCTAAAATCTGAGCGATCACATAGCCGCCGAATTCCTTGGCTGTCAGATTGCCGGACATCCACACAGCAAGCGACACTGCCGGATTCACGTGGCAACCCGATATATGCCCGATTGCATATGCGGCCGCTACAATCGAAAGTCCGAAGGCAAATGCAATGGCAAGAACCCCGAGGAATCCTGCATCCGTCCCTCCCGTGTAACCGCCTAATACGACTGCCGTCCCTGTTCCGATAAATACTAAAATGAAAGTCCCGATGAATTCTGCCAGATACTTTTTCATACCTCACTGCTCCTTCGCTTTAAGTGATTTTGAATCAGCTGAATCCTGTCACGTTAAATAATTAGAACTTTCTGATTATTATAACATAAGTCCTTTCAATAGACTTTCAACCGGAAAATTTAAATGCGCCTCCTTGTCCGCCCAAGTAATTTCAACCGTATTTCCCGCCAGGTCTTTGACCGGATAGCTCCAATAGCCATTCCAAACTGGCTGCGGGTGATAGGATTTGATGTTAGCTTCCTGCAGCCGGCCTACAACCTTGCTGAACGTCTCCTCTTCACATTCAATCGACCAGCCGCATGTTTGATACAGAAGTAATTTAACATCGGAGGGCGAAATACCTTTTTCTCCGCAAAAAAACGCGAAACCCCAATTAATCGGGTTTCACGTTTTAATCTGTTTCCTTATTACATCATGCCGCCCATGCCGCCCATGTCAGGCATGCCGCCGCCAGCACCTGCTGGTTCAGGAATGTCTGCGACAACTGCTTCAGTTGTCAGGAACATAGCTGCAACGGATGCTGCGTTTTGAAGTGCAGAACGGGATACTTTCGTTGGATCGACGATGCCTTCTTCAAGCATGTTGACCCATGTGCCGTTTGCTGCGTTGAAGCCGATGCCGACTTCTTCGGATTTCAGGCGGTGAACGATGATCGAACCTTCAAGGCCTGCGTTCGTCGCGATTTGGCGAACCGGCTCTTCAAGTGCGCGAAGAACGATTTTAACGCCTGTCGCTTCGTCACCTTCCGTTGTTTCAAGGATTTCTGCAACGTTGTTGAAAACATTGATGTAGGCTGTACCACCGCCTGCGACAATACCTTCTTCAACTGCCGCGCGAGTTGCGTTCAACGCGTCTTCGATGCGGAGTTTGCGTTCTTTCAATTCTGTTTCAGTAGCCGCTCCGACTTTGATGACTGCAACACCGCCGGCAAGTTTCGCCAGACGTTCCTGCAATTTCTCTTTATCGAATTCAGAAGTTGTTTCTTCCAATTGGCTGCGGATCTGAGCCACACGCGCCACGATATTTTTAGAATCGCCGGCACCTTCAACGATCGTTGTGTTTTCTTTCGTCACAACAACTTTCGAAGCGCGTCCCAGCTGGGCAATATTCGTAGTCTTCAGGTCAAGGCCAAGCTCTTCCGTGATGACTTCTGCGCCAGTAAGTGCTGCAATATCTTCGAGCATCGCTTTGCGGCGGTCACCGAAACCAGGAGCTTTGACCGCTACAGCGTTGAATGTGCCGCGGAGTTTATTGACTACAAGAGTTGCCAATGCTTCGCCTTCCACATCTTCAGCGATGATCAGCAACGGTTTGCTTTGCTGAACAACCTGCTCAAGGACTGGAAGGATTTCCTGGATATTGCCGATTTTCTTGTCAGTGACAAGTATGAACGGGTTATCAAGAACCGCTTCCATCTTGTCTGAATCAGTCACCATATATGGAGACTGATAACCGCGGTCGAACTGCATCCCTTCAACAACGTCAAGCTCAGTTGTGAAGCCGCGTGATTCTTCCAGTGTGATGACGCCGTCGTTGCCGACGCGCTCCATCGCTTCAGCGATCAAGTGGCCCACTTCAGCATCTCCGGACGAAATTGCTGCAACTTGTGCAATCGATTCTTTGCCTTCGATTTGCTGAGAAACGGATTTCAATCCTTCAACAGCTTTTTCAACCGCCATTTCGATACCACGGCGGATTCCCACAGGATTTGCGCCAGCAGTAACGTTTTTAAGGCCTTCACGGATCATTGCCTGTGCAAGCACCGTTGCAGTTGTTGTCCCGTCACCGGCGATGTCGTTCGTTTTAGAAGCCACTTCCGCAACAAGTCTCGCTCCCATGTTTTCAAAAGCGTTTTCAAGTTCGATTTCTTTAGCGATTGTCACACCATCATTCGTGATCAGCGGCGAACCGAATTTTTTATCAAGTACAACGTTGCGCCCTTTTGGCCCAAGCGTAACTTTTACCGCATCCGCCAATTTATCTACACCCTGCAACATGAGGGTACGTGCATCTTCACTGAACTTAATCTCTTTTGCCATGATTAGCTTCCTCCTGTTTCAACTTGAATTTTATTATTTATCCAATAACTGCTAAAATGTCGTTTTCACGCAAGATTAAATACTCTTTGCCTTCGTATTTCAATTCAGATCCTGCATATTTCGAGAAGATTACGCGGTCGCCTTCTTTTACGTCCAGCTCCGTACGCGCACCGTTTTCACGGATCAAGCCATTTCCTACCGCGATGACATTGCCTTCCTGCGGTTTTTCCTGAGCCGATCCCGGCAGGACAATCCCGCTTGAAGTAGTTTCTTCCGCTTCGATGAGTTCAATGATAACTCGGTCTCCTAATGGTCTTAACAATTGAAACACCCTCCTCTGAATAAGTAAATGCAATTATTAGCACTCTCACTCTTCGAGTGCTAACCCATTTCCCAGTTTAATAAAAACGGAAGCGTTTTGCAAGCGGGAAGGTATCGGAATTTTTAAGATATGTCTATATAGGGTGTGAAAGTTTAAATAGTTTTGAAGCGGGTGCCGTCGCTTTTCCTATTGTCCAGACTCCAACCGGCCAACTCCTCGGTCTTAAGCTGCCCTTCCTGTGCGGCAAAGAACGCCGCTTCGGAAGTTCATCTTAACCCTGTCGGAGCTGAACGGCCGTTGGCGCTTTTCCCTGTCCAGACTCCGGCGACCCAGCTCTTCGGGTCGTAAGACGGCCCAGCTGCCGTGGCTAAGAGCGCCACTCTGCTGTTCCGTCTTACGCCTGTCAGAGCTAAACGGGTGCCGTCGCTTTTCCCTGTCCAGACTCGGGCGACCCAGCTCTTCGGGTCGTAGGACGGCCCAGCTGCCGTGGCTAAGAGCGCCACTCTGCTGTTCCGTCTTACGCCTGTCAGAGCTAAACGGGTGCCGTCACTTTTCCTATATCTTTGCGGTATTTTTTTGAAACCACTACAATAGAAGAAAGATCTGCAAACGAAAGGAATCTATAATTTATGACATCCAGCAAAAATTCCATTAGGGATAAATTCTTCAAAGACAGCGGCTCAAAAAAAGGCAAGAAAACAAAAAACACGTCCATTTACATCCTGCTGATTTTCATCGCCATCCAATTGTCCCCGATTCTGTTTATCCAATCGACATACGAGTACTTCCTCGGGCAAGGCTTGAGTGAAGAGACTGCACTTGCCTCGACATCCGGCTGGCTCATTTTCCTGACGATGGGGATCGGGCTTCTGATCGCACTGATCGTCATTTTCCGTGATAAGCAATTCTTCAATATCTGGAAGGGCAAAAAGCCACATATCGGCTGGGTCATCCTGTGGGGGCTGTTTGGCTTCCTGCTGCTGCTCATCGGACAGTCACTTGCCGCTCTCCTCGAGATGGCTATCGGCATCGAACCGGGTTCTGAGAATACCTCCACTCTGGTCACGATCGCTGAAGTGGCGCCTGTCGCCATTTTTGCAGTCGTCCTCTTCGGACCGATCATGGAAGAACTCGTTTTCCGCCGCGTCATTTTCGGCACATTGAATCAGGTGACGAATTTCTGGATCGCCACTGCCATCAGCGCACTTGTCTTCGCCGTGGTCCATTGGGAATTCGTCCATCTCCTGCTGTACTTTACAACCGGCCTGATTCTGGCGTTTCTTTACCAAAAAACAAAAAGCATCATCGCGCCGATCATCGCGCATATGCTGCTGAACGGATACGTCATGCTCATCCAGCTCAATATCGACAAGATTAACCGCTTTATCGAACGCATGGAACAATTGGAACAACTGCAGTTCATCTACAAAATCTTCCTGTAAATGACGTAAGCCCGGCCGCGAATTTCGCAGCCGGGCTTTAGTTTTATCCAAACAAAAAAACCTTCCAGGGTTCATTCCCCTGGAAGGCCTTGTTGCTGCTCTTCGATTGCCTGCTGCTGTTCAGCTTTCAAAAACTTGCGATAACCGATTTTCGCGATGATGATACTGAATTCATATAATAAAATCAATGGCAGCGTCACAATCAGATGCGAGACGATATCGGGCGGTGTGATGAATGCCGCGATGACCACCAGTATGAAATACGAGTATTTGCGGTATTTGCTCATCAGCATCGGTGTGATGATTCCCAGTCTTGTCAGGAACAGCATCAGCACCGGTAACTGGAAAATAAAACCAAATGGCAAAGTGATCTGGAACAGAAACTGGAAGTATTCGTTGATTCCGATTGTTTCCTGAATCGAAAGGTTATCGGAGATATTCAGCATAAAGCCGATTACATAGGGAAACAGGATCAAATAGGAAAATGCGATTCCGCCTACGAATAAAAGCATCGAAAACGGGATATAGCTAAGGGTTACGCGCCGTTCTTTATCATGCAGGCCGGGGCTGATAAATGCCCAGAAATGATACATGATCACCGGTGAAGTGATGAAAAGGGCCAGTATCATCATGACCTGCATATAAATTTTCAACGGGTCCGTGATTTTAAAAGCGTTCAATGTCAGATTTTCCGCTTCCTGCGTGAATTGCAGATAATTGATCAGCGGCTGGGCGAGAAAAAAGCTGGCTATGACAGCCAATAGAAAGAAAACGGCTATGATCGTCAGCCGTTTTCTGAGTTCACCTATATGTTCGACTAATGTCATATCTTTTTCAGTCATCGGATAAACATCCTAACGTATTTCTTTTTGCTCTTCTTTCTTCTTTGAAGCAATATCATCGTCGTCATCATCAACAAGCCCTTTAGTGGCATTCTTGAATTCGCGAAGTGAAGAACCGAATGCTTTACCCAATTCAGGCAATTTCTTCGGACCGAAAACCAGCAATGCAACAATTGCAATAATGATTAAACTCATTGGACCTGGCATAATTGACACCTCCTGTAGTATGCGTCTTATTTTACAGCAAATACTGCACTTTGGCTATTTACACAGACTCTTCAATTGTGAATGTTTTGAGTCATGTTTGCTTGATCAGGTAGATCAATGTCTGCAGCTCGACGGACAAGTCGATCGTCTGGACATGGAGATGATCGGGCACAGAAATTCGCACCGGCGTAAAGTTCAATATCCCTTTGATCTCTGTAGCCGCTAAGCGGTCAGTGACTTCCTGGGCGGAACGGGACGGCACTGTCAAAATGACCACTTCAACCCCGTATTCCTTGATTTTCTCTTCAATCAGATCCGGATGGTACGTGTCGATTCCGCTGACTTTTTCGCCTTCATGCGGACTATTCGAA
Source organism: Planococcus beigongshangi (assembly GCF_016820495.1). GTDB lineage: Bacteria > Bacillota > Bacilli > Bacillales_A > Planococcaceae > Planococcus > Planococcus beigongshangi. The sequence continues at coordinate 74,466 of NZ_JADHDU010000009.1, forward strand.
TCAAACGCCAGAATGATTTTCGTATTATGGTTGCGGTGGAAATTATATTTCAGGAATGCACTTCCGAGGCTCCCGACACCGATCAACGCAACATTTGTCGCCTCATCCTGATCCAGCGTCTTACGGAAAAATTCAAGCAGTTCCTGTACATCGTAACCATAGCCTTTCTTGCCAAGTGCACCCAGATGGGAAAAATCCCTTCTGATTGTTGCAGAATCTATTTTCATTGCTTCGCTCAGTTCCTGGGAAGAAATTCTCTTTTGCCCCGCGTTTGCGAAATTCTGCAGAAATCGATAATAAAGCGGCAGCCTTTTTGTGGTGGCTTGCGGAATTTTGGATGTTGGTTCCTGCAACATGAAATGGTACCTCCCGGGTCGTGTCAAATCGACTTTATCTTACATGAGGAAACGCGATATGTAAAGGCAAGTCAGATTGCGAAGCACGCCTCTATCGGCTACACTTAGAAGGAATAGAGGTGACCGAAAATGATTGTTCTGCAAGTAAACCAAATCCATAAATCGTTCGGAGCGGATGAAATCCTTTCCGGCGTTAAATTAGAAGTGCAGCACAGGGACCGGGTCGCGCTTGTCGGCCGGAACGGTGCCGGAAAGTCGACGCTCCTGAAAATTATTTCCGGGGAAATATCGTATGACAGCGGCGATATCATGATGCCGAAAGATCTGACCATCGGCTATCTTGAACAGCAAAGTAAACTGGAATCCGATAGGACGATCTGGGATGAGATGATGACCATTTTCAGCAGTTTCCGTGAACAGGAAGAGCAATTGCGCCGGCTCGAAGCACAGATGGCGGATCCTGCAATTTATAATGATCCGGAAACTAACGCAAAAGTGATGGAAGAATACGATAAGCTGCAGCATGATTTCAAAGATGCAGGCGGCTATCAATACGAAGCCGATACCCGTGCCATCCTTCACGGCATGAAGTTCTATCCCGATGATTACAGCAAGAAAGTGGTTTCATTGTCGGGGGGCCAGAAAACACGCCTGATGCTCGCGAAGCTCCTATTATCAAAGCCGCAGCTGCTGATTCTGGATGAGCCGACCAACCACCTTGATATCGGGACCTTAAGTTGGCTGGAGAACTATTTGAAGAATTACCCAGGCGCCATCCTCGTCGTTTCGCATGACCGTTACTTTCTTGATCAGGTTGTCACAATCGTCTATGAAGTGTCGCGCCACCGCGTCAAAAAGTTTACCGGCAATTACAGCCGATACCTGGACGAAAAAGCGAAGCAATACGAACTCGACCAGAAGCAATTCGAGAAACAGCAAGGCGAAAAAGCCAAACTCGAAGATTACGTCGCCCGCAACCTTGTGCGTGCCTCGACAACCAAAATGGCCCAGAGCCGCCGGCGCATCCTTGAAAAAACTGATTGGATGGAAGCGCCTGACGGCAATGAAAAATCTGCCCGCTTCGGATTCACGATCGCAAAACAGAGCGGCAATGATGTATTGAATGTGCAGTCGCTGAAAATCGGCTACAGCGCAAAACCCGTCTCTGAGAACATCAACCTTAAGCTGTACCGCCAGGAAAGTCTCGCACTCGTCGGCCCGAACGGTGTCGGTAAATCGACGTTCCTGAAAACGGTGATGAAGGAAATTCCGCCACTCGACGGCACCATCCATTACGGCACCGGCATCCAATTCGGCTATTACGATCAGGAGCAGGCCAATCTGTCCGGCAATAAACCCGTCTTGAATGAGCTGTGGGATGATTATCCGCTGGTCAACGAAAAGGATATCCGCGGGATATTGGGGCGCTTCCTCTTTACAGGGGACGATGTGCTGAAACCCGTTTCTTCCCTATCCGGAGGCGAAAAAGCGCGTGTCGCTCTCGCTAAATTGATGATGCAAAAAGCGAACGTTCTGCTGCTCGATGAGCCGACCAACCACCTGGATCTCGACAGTAAAGAAGTCCTTGAAAATGCCCTGCTGGATTACCCCGGCACCATCCTGTTCGTTTCCCATGACCGTTACTTCATGAACCGCATCTCAACGAAGGTCGTCGAACTGATGCAGGAAGGCACCACGGAATACCTGGGCGACTATGATTATTACGTCGAAAAGAAACTGGAAACGGCCGAATTGAAGGCATTGGAAGAAGCAGAAAACCCTGCTGTCATCAATAAACCGGAAACATCCGCCTCCACTTCACAAATCGACAAAGAGGCAAAAAAACTGGAACGCCAATTAACGCGCCAGCTTGATGAAGTCGAACAAACCATGGAGAAACTGGATCTGCAGATTGCCGAAACGGAAGAACAATTCGCAGACCCTGAAATCTTCCAGGATCACGAGCGGCTGCTTCCACTTCAGCAGCAGCTGGAAGAACTCAAAGGACAGCACGAAGAAACGATGGCTTTATGGCTCGAATTACAGGAAAAACTTGAACAGTTAAGCAATTGACCGCATACACCCTGTGTGCGGTTTTTCTTCCCGCTTCCTGCGCCCTACATCTTGGTCAATACCTTTTTTCAAAATATTTATTTCCACAAAGTTGTGCACATAATGATAGCTTTTATATCAGCTATCAACAGTGTTATCCACATTGTCCACAATCCTTAAAAATGTTATCCACAGAATATATTGGCATATGGTACACAAGATATAGGAAATCACCAGGTTATGCATCACTTACAAACAGCTTACTAACAAATTGTGCATAAGTACAAATGTTCTCTATTGACAGAATCCGATTTTTTCTCACATGTGCGTTGATCATTCATTTCATTTTTCAATCGATTTCATCGAAAAAACTCCTTACCTATTTCAGGTAAGGAGCTTTTATCATTTTTTATGCCATTTTAAATCCAGGAATCCATTTCCATGCCCGGCCGCCCGTTCATCGCCATATTTCCCCGAATCCCTTTTTCATACATTATAGTCCCGGCTGCCGCAATCATAGCCGCATTATCCGTGCATAAACTCAGTGGCGGAATAAAGAACGGTGTCCCTTTTTCAGCAAATGCCTTTTCAAGAGATGCCCGCAGGCCTTTATTTGCAGCCACTCCTCCTGCAGCAATAACCTGTTTTACCTTATATTGCTCCGCAGCACGCAATGTTTTGGCTGTTACGACTTCCACTACACTGTTTTGGAAACCGGCAGCAACATCGGCTGGCTCTACTTGATCTCCGCGCTGTGCTGCATTATGCATATAATTCAGGACAGATGATTTCAACCCGCTGAAACTGAAGTCATAAGATCCTTCTTCCAGCCAGACACGCGGGAAATCAACAGGTTTATTGCTTTCATGTGCTAAACGGTCGATATGTGGCCCTCCCGGATAAGGCAGATTGAGCGTCCGGGCTACTTTATCGTATGCTTCACCCGCGGCATCATCCCGTGTTTCCCCGATTACATCAAAATGTCCATGTTCGTTCATATAGACCAATTCCGTATGGCCGCCTGAAATCACCAAAGCAAGCAGCGGAAACTGCATTTCCTGCGCCAGGCGATTGGCATAGATATGGCCGGCAATATGATGTACCCCGACAATCGGCAATTGGTGGGCAAAAGCGAAAGCTTTCGCCGCATTCACACCGATCAATAAAGCACCGACCAGTCCGGGCCCTTCCGTTACCGCGACTGCACTTAATTGAGCCGGAACCATATCTGCTTCTTTTAGTGCTTCTTCTATCACAAGGGTAATCTGTTCCACATGATGTCTGGATGCGATTTCCGGCACCACACCACCAAAGCGCTTATGGCTTTCTATTTGCGAAGCGACCACATTAGAAATGATTTCTATCCCATTTTTCACAACGGAAGCTGCGGTTTCATCACAGCTCGTCTCTATTCCCAGTACATAAATATCTTCACTCATCAAAATTCACCCACATCACTATGGCATCCTCAAAATTATCGGAGTAATAGCTCTTTCGGATACCACCATTTTTGAATCCAAGTTTCTCATACAGGTTTCGCGCAATCGTATTGCTGACTCTCGCTTCCAGCGTCATCGTTTTAGCACCATTTTCTTTGGCTGCATCCATTGCTGCCACCATCAGCTTTTCACCCAGCTTTTTGCCGCGCTGATCCGGCAGAATAGCGATATTGGTGACATGGCATTCATCCAGTACCAGCCATAAACCGCAGTATCCTACGATGCCATCTGCTGTTTCAGCCAATACATAATAGGCATGCTGATTTTCAAGCATTTCATAATAGAATGCCTCTTTTGTCCAGGGCAACGTGAATGATACGGCCTCTATCTGATAGACAGCCTCGACATCAGCCACTGTCATTTTACGGAATGTCACTTCATCGCTCATGACTTTTCGCCGCCCTGCGCTTTATTGTAGTTCGCTTCGGCTTCCGTAATGCGGCGATATTCAGGAACCGCATGATGAACGTTTTGCTCTTCCGACTGTTTCGCCAGCATAATGAGGTTCGAAGCCCGCGGCAAACGATTCTGGGGAGCCGCAAAGGATGCCTGTTCGCCTAAAATCTCATGAATCACTTCTTTATGGATTTCCACATCAATTCCTACAAATAAAACAGGACGTCCCAATTCTTTTAATCGGAGTATAAAATCCTTCACTTCACTATGTTGATCGGCAATCACCGAGTCCAGGGTTTCCCCTTGATAGGCAGCCATAAAAGCGGTTCCTCTTCTGGCATCCATCAACGGACAGATAATACCGTCGAAATTCTGCCCATTTGCAGCCAACACCTTCAGACTGGATACCATATGAAGCGGTATTTTTAGCGACCAGGCTAGTGTTTTGGCGATTGTCAATCCGATTCTTACCCCTGTATAGGAACCCGGTCCTTGAGCAACAGCGATATGGGTCAGATTAGCAGGAGCGATCTTCGCCTTTTTCATCATTTCCTCAACGGCTGGCATAGCAGTCAACGAATGATTGATCTTCAAATTCGTAGTTTCTTCTATTATAATGGTGTCTTCCTTCGCCAAGGCAATGGCCAAAGGAGAATTGGATGTATCGATCCCCAGGTAAATCATGGCATAAGCTCCTTACAAAGAGTTTCATAACGTTCTCCGATTGGATGAAGGCGAATGATCCGTCCTTCTTCAGATGCACGTTCAATAATAATTTCCAATCGTTCATCAGGCAGATAATCATCTATGAATTGAGCCCATTCCACGACCGAAACTGCATCGCCGCCAAATAATTCATCAAATCCAATATCCTCATCGCTGTCTTCCAGACGATAGACATCCAGATGATTCAGCTGCAAATCACCCGAATACTGCTTTAAAATAGTAAATGTCGGGCTGTTCACCATTTTTTTGACGCCAAGCCCTTTTGCCAATCCTTTGGTAAATGTTGTTTTACCAGCTCCAAGACCGCCTTCCAGCGTCAATAAATCGCCTGCTGACAGATAGGCTGCCAGCTTCTCTGCGAATATTTGTGTTTCTTCAGGAGAAATTGCTTCTATTCTATAAGTCATTACGTTGGTCACCTCAATTGAGTCTTAACATAGTTTATCGGAGATATCCCGGTAAATCAAAATATATTATCTTGAAGTTATCCCTGCATTTATTTTATACCTGCTTCTCTATAGAAACAGAAGTTTTTAAGCAAAAAAAATAAACACAGCGGATTAGCTGTGTTTACCTTATGACGGTCCCGACCGGGATCGAACCGGCGATCTCCTGCGTGACAGGCAGGCATGTTAACCGCTACACCACGGGACCATAAAAAAAACAGACCAGCGACGTCCTACTCTCACAGGGGGAA